>NZ_CVPD01000001.1:0-92500 GCF_001049835.1 Paenibacillus sp. Mc5Re-14
TGGGCCAGTTGCAGGCAATGTACTGGGAACTGGTTCCAAAACGGTAATCCCGGCGATACGCCGCAGCCGTATTCACCAAACTGCGATGCTCGATCATAACACCCTTCGGACGTCCGGTTGTCCCGGACGTATAGATCACATACGCCAGATCGTGCGGTTCATTGATGTGATCGACGTCTGTCGTATCTCCCGTGTACATCGACTCGTTGTCCAGCGCTAATACAGTATACAGACACAGCTTTGTTGCCGATTCAGATGCTGCTTCGCTGTCAGACTTCGAATCTGATTTCAAGCTTAAGCCTTCATTCAGGTTGTCTCTTTCCATCGTTTCAACGCTAACCGCCGTCTCCAGCTCACCCTTAGCTTTTTTCATCGCCCAAAGTCCATTGGCTTTCATTCAGCCATGCTTGTGCGCGCTCCTGCAATCCCGTCTGGGTCAACAGTACCGTCGCACCACTGTCCTCCAGCATGAAGCGAATGCGTTCGGACGGATAATCCGCATCCAGCGGCACATATGCGCCTCCAGCCTTCCATACCGCCAATACGCCGACCAACATGTCTACCGACCGTTCACTCAGAATGCCGACAATCGATTCGCGTCCGATACCTTCATTTCGCAATCTACGCGCCAATTGGTTCGCACGCTTGTTCAGTTTCCGGTACGTAAGCTGTTGCTCCTCGTACACCACCGCCACGTGATCTGGTATAAGCTGGGCCTGTTTTTCCACAAAGGTATGGAACAGGGCTCCTGCTTCAACAGCAACATCCGTTACGCCCACTTCTCCAAAACCGTAGATGAGTTGCTCTTGTTCCTCATCGGTTACCATATTCAAAACTGCCAGTGGCTGCTGTGGATGATAGGCAATCGCTCGAACAATTTCCGCAAAATGCTGTGCCAATCGCGTCATGGTCTCCCGCTTGTACAGCACTGTGCTGTATTCCAGACTGCACAGAATGCCTTCTGGCTGCTCTATTGCCTCCAAGCTCAGATCGAATTTGGATGTATGATTATCCAGTGGATAGGAGTTCAAGCTCAGCCCTTCCAGCTCGAACTCCCGCTTCTCCAACGTTTTCAATTCAAACATCGTGTCGAACAGCGCATTCCGGCTCGTATCCCGCGCTACATTCAATTTTTCAACCAATTCTTCAAAAGGATAATCCTGATGCTCATACGCACTGAGCGCATGTTCCTTGACCTCTTGCAGATACTCAAGGAACGATTTGTCGCTGGATGGATAATTACGAATCGCCAGCGTGTTAATGAAGACACCGACTAGATTACTGAGCTCCGCATGCGGTCGTCCTGCAATCGGCGTACCGACTACAATGTCCTCTTGGCCTGTGTATTTGTGCAAGAGTGTGGTGTACGCAGCCAGCATCACCATATACAGGGTAGAGCCGGTCTGGGCAGCCAGTTCTTTCAGGCGTTCACTAACCTCACGCTCCAGTACAAATTCGATCGTATCCCCTGCCGTACTCTGTACCGCTGGGCGAGCAAAGTCCGTAGAGAGATCCAGCACAGGCAGTTCCCCTCGGAAGGTGTTCAGCCAGTACGCTTCCTGACGCTGCATCCATTCCTGATGGGCTTCGCTTTGCTGCCATACGGCATAATCTTTGTACTGAATCCGCAATGGCGCCAGCTCTTCACCGTCATACAAACGGACAAACTCATCAGTCAGGACCTCCAGGGACACCCCATCTGAGACGATATGGTGCATATCGAGCATAAGCAGATGTTGGGATTCCTGTTCTACTCCTTGAATGCCCAGATCCACCAAGCCTACTCGTAGCAGCGGCGCAGCTTTGAGATCAAACGGACGGACAAAGCGCCGCACCAGCTGTTGCGCCTCTATGTTGACCCTGGTGTACCTATCTGTAGTTGTGTCCTGATCTATATCCGCAGTCGCACCCTCTGCCTGTACCTTCGTATATTCCACCTCGAACGGTACGGTGTCCTCGATCCATTGCATTGGCTCACTGTCGATCAGCTCAAAACGGGTACGCAAGGTCGCATGGCGGGCGATCAGTTGACGGAATACATGTTCCACTCGTTTCACGTCCAGCGGACCGCTCACTTGCAGCACCGACGGCATGTTGTAGTTCACATCCAGCGGATCGAACTGATGCAGCACATACAGTCGTTTTTGCGCCGAGGATAGTGGATAGAAGCTACGCTCTTCCGTTACTGGAATGGACGCATACGCCACCTGATCCAGCTGTTCCAGCACAGCCGCCAGTTGTTCAATCGTTGGTGCTTCAAAAATACTGCGCAGAGGAAGCTGCTTGTTCAGCTCTTGGTGAATCTTCGAGGTTAGTGTCGTCGCCCGCAGCGAATGTCCGCCAATCTCGAAGAAGTTTTCCTTCACGCCAACTTGTGCCAGGCCCAGCACATCTTGCCAAATTTGCGCCAGCTTCACTTCCACCCACGTCCGCGGCGGGACATAATCGGCTCCGCTTTGCAGGCTACCTTCCGGTGCTGGCAGTGCCTTGCGGTCGATTTTGCCATTGGGACTCAGTGGCATCTGCTCCAGCTGTACAAAGTAGGACGGCACCATGTAGCTTGGTAGTTCCTGCCCCAGCGCACTTCTCAGCTCGCTGGCACTGATTTCTTGCCCCGCGACATAGTAGGCCACCATGTGTTTTTGTCCCGTTTCATCTGCACGAGCCATGACAATCGCTTCTCGTACCGATTCCACTTGGAGCAACTGCGTTTCGACCTCGCCCAGCTCAATCCGGTACCCCCGGATTTTCACCTGATGGTCGATCCGGCCCAGATATTCAATGTTCCCGTCCGGCATCCATCTCGCCAAATCGCCGGTACGGTACATCCGCTCATACCCTGCTTCCCCGCCAGCAAACGGATCTTTCACAAATTTCTCAGCCGTCAGCTCCGGACGGTTCAGATAACCTCGAGCTACGCCGACACCGCCGATGCACAGTTCACCTGCCACGCCAATTGGCTGCAATTGCTCCGTGCCTTCCTTCACGATGTAGAGACGAATGTTTTGAATCGGTTTTCCGATCGGAATAACCGCATATTCCTCTGACGGCTCGCAATCGAAGTACGATACGTCCACCGTCGCTTCGGTTGGGCCATACAGGTTGACTAGCTTCGCTCCGGCTAGGCTCGACACGAGCCGCTGGAACCGGGCCACATGCTGTGGCGGCAACGCTTCGCCACTGGCAAAGACATGGCGCAGTGTGCCTAGCTTCGCTCGCATCACATCCCGCGGCTGCTGCTCCACATATTCCAGGAACGCATGCAGCATGGCTGGTACAAAGTGCATCGTACTCACGCCATCGCGGGCAATCGTGTCGACGATGTCTTCCGGGTTCTTTTCCCCGCCGACCGACAGCAGGCTTACCTTTGAGCCGACCATCGACCACCAGAACAGCTCCCACACCGACACGTCGAAGGTAAAGGCGGTCTTTTGCAGAATCGTATCTTCCACGCTTAGGCCATACCGATCATGCATCCACAAAATCCGGTTTAGCACGGAATGGTGTTCCACCATCACGCCCTTCGGTTTTCCGGTGGAACCGGAGGTATAGATCACATAGGCCACATGGTGCGGTCCGGCCAAGGGCTCCAGATTCGAGCCATCTTCGTGATAGATGTCCTCACGGTCCAGCACCAGCACCCGGCCGTCGAAACTCAGCGATGCTTGCTCCGCCAGATGCGATTGCGTCAGCACTAGCTTCGCGCCCGAGTCCTCCAGCATAAAGCGGATGCGGTCGGCCGGATATTCCGGATCGATCGGTACATAAGCTCCGCCTGCCTTGAGGATCGCGTAGATACCTACGATCATGTCCAGCGAACGGTGAAGCAGAATGCCCACCGGCTGATCCGGTTCCACCCCTTCCGCACGCAGCGTCCGGGCCAAACGGTTGGCTCGCTCGTTTAGCTCACGGTAGGTCAGCGACTCTTCACCGCACAGTACCGCGACTTGCTCCGGCATGTTCGCGACCTGCTGCTCAAACAGACTGCTTAGTGTCTGATCCTGCGGATAGGCTGCCGCTGTATCTCCCCATACCTGAACGATCTGTGCCTGTTCTTCCGGTGTCACCAATTCCAGCTCATTCACACGGATATGCGGATTGTTCACGATTTGCCCGATGACATGCAGTACATGTCCCTGCATCCGCTCGATCGTAGACCGGTCGTACACATTCGCGTTGTATCTGAACATGATGCGGAAGGTTTCATCCGGCATCACAATCAAATCCAGATCATAGTTCGTCTGCTCAACAACCTCTACATTCGTAATGTCAAATGCAGACGGACGAACTTCACCCAACTGCTCGACTTGCTCCTCTACCGGATAGTTTTCAAATACCATAATGTGATTAATCAGATGCTGCTTCTGCTCGGTCAGCGCCTGAATTTCATACAGCGGGAAGCTGTCATATACCCCCGAAGCCAGCGCTTGCTCCTGCGTGTTCCGCATGATTTCGACAAACGTGGCATTTCGTTCACTTTGAATCCGAACCGGAATCGTATTAATGAACAGACCGATCATATTTTCTACGCCAGCAATATCCGTCGGACGTCCAGATACGACACTGCCGAATACAACATCTTCATTGTTATTATATTGCTGCAAAATAACGCCCCACACGCTCTGCATCAGCGTATTGATCGTGACCTGCTGCTGCTTTGCAATCCGGTACATGGCTTCGCTCCACGTTGGATCCAGATCTACCGTTACTTTTTCAGAAACATATTCGCTGGCTTCGCTTGCTGTCGAGGATACCGCATGTTCCCTGCTGTCCGTCACGTGGTCTTTCGATGCAGTATCCGATCCAGGCAGCAACGTCTGCTGTTCAAAGCCCGCCAAATAGTTGCTCCAATACTCTTTTGCCGCACGTTCATCCTGACGCTCTAGCCACTCGATATATTGGCCATACGGTGTGATCGGAGCCAGCTCCGGCTGTTTCTGCTCCAGCAGCGCAAAGTACGTACCAAACACCTCACCCGTAACGAGCGATAAGCACCAGCCGTCCATGATAATGTGATGGAAGCTCCAAACCCAGTGATACGTTTCTTCATCGGTCTGCCATACCTGTACGCGCATGAGTGCATCCGTACCGAGATCAAAGCCCCGAGCCTGATCCTCCTGCTTCAACGCCTGGATATACGCCTGTTGTTCTGCTTTCGGCATTCCGCGTACATCCTTGAAGGACAGATCGCTATCTTTGTGACGGAACACCAGTTGCAATGGCTCCTGACCGTGTCCGGTCTCAAACCGATGGAAATTCGTCCGCAGCGCTTCATGACGCTGTGTCAGCAGATCTAGGCTCTTGCGGAAAACAGCAACATCGAAGCTGCCTTTTTGATCAAACGAGGCTTGCTGGAAGTATGCACCTGAGTCGGGTTCCATCAAGCTATGGAACAGCATCCCTTTCTGCATGGGAGAAAGAGCATACACATTTTCCAGTTCACCCACAGAAGCCGTTTGCTCCGTTAATTGCTCCAGTTGTTCCAACGACAAGCCTTTGAACAAGACATCGCTTGGCGTTAGTTCGCTCCGCTCTTGGGAGGCACAATGCTTGATTACTTCCTGCAAGCTTTCCCGTAGCAGCCGGGCAAACTTCTCTACATTTTGCTGATGATATACTTGGCTGTCATAGCGAATTTCCAAGGTCAGCACGCCTGCTGTAATCATGCCGTTCACATTCAGCGGCTGCTCCAGCACGGTATAACCACTCATCGGTTCTCCGTCCGTATGCGAAGACAGCACGATGTCACTCTGTTCCAAATCCTGATCAAATTGTCCCAAATAGTTAAAGCTGATCTCAGGCTGCAGATTCAAGGAAGGATCGGCATTATCCGAAGACATATACTTCAAAATACCGTAACCAATACCCTTATGCGGCACATGACGCAGGTCCTCTTTTACCCGCTTGATGCGCTGCCCTACTTCCGCCTTTCCATCGACATCCAGCAGCACGGGATACTGACTTGTAAACCAGCCCACGGTACGTGTAATATCCATATCTGGAACAATAGCTTCCCGGCCATGCCCCTCCAGATTGACCAGCACACGCTTTTGACCGCTCCAGTTGTACAATGCGCTGCCGAGTGCGGTTAACAGCAAATCATTGACCTCCGTATTGTACGCACGATGTGATTCCTGAAGCAGCAACCGGGTTTCCTGTTCGCTCCAAGCTACGGTCACCGTCTCACTATCTCTGACCCAAAAAGGCTGTCCTGCCGCTTTGTCTCGATCCTTAGGCAGCGATGCAACTTCCATGTGAGCAAGACGCTGCCAGTATTCGCGTTCGTTGTCAATGGCCGGACTGTTCGCATATTGAGACAACCGCTCTGCCAAGCAGAGAACGAATCCGTTTTATAAGGCAAGCGAATCGCTTCTCCCCGAACGGCCTGTTCATATCCAGTCGCAAAATCTTCAAACACAATCCGCCATGAGATCCCATCTATAACCAAATGGTGAATGGCAATCAGTAAATGATCTCCATCCATGCAGCGGAAAAGTCCCAGCTTCACCAGCGGTCCTTCATCCAGATGAATGGAGCTTTGGATGGCATTGGCTTTCATCTCAATTGCGGCTGCCACCTCTGCCATGTTTTGCACATCCGTCAAATCCACAACGTCCAGACTGTACAGCTCGCCTTCGTTCACACTGCGATTCCACGCTTCATAGCCCTGTTCCGTCTGACGGAAGACCATACGCAGCGCATCATGATGCTTCGTCATCTGGGTCACCGTGCGATGCAATGCGCCTATGTCGAAGCCTTCTGCTCTATTCAGCATCACCGACTGGTTAAAATAGTGCGGCTCTGCCGATGCTTGTCCAAAGAACCATTGCTGAATCGGAGTCAGCTTAACACTTCCCGAAACCTCGCCCTGATCGGCCGTACGGCTAACTGGGTGTACATGATCGCTCAGCAGCGAAATGGACGGATATTGGAACAAATCCTTCATGTCCAGCTTGTAGCCCGCTTGCAGCAAGCGGGAGGATACCTGGATTGCTTTGATCGAATCGCCGCCCAGATCAAAGAAATTATCCAAAATCCCGATGTTCTTCGTTCCTAATACAGACTGCCAAATCGAAACCAACGTCTGCTCCAGTGCTGTGCGCGGCTCTACATAATCCGCTCCGCTTTGCAGACTGCCTTCCGGTGCCGGCAGGGCCTTACGGTCGATTTTGCCGTTCGGTGTCAGCGGCATCTGCTCCAGCTGGATGAAATACGAAGGCACCATGTAGTTTGGCAATTCCTCACCCAGAAAGCCGCGCAGCTCCCCAGCGCTTACGTCTCTTTCAGCGACATAGTACGCCACCAGTTGGTTTTGCCCCTGCTCGTCCGCTTGGGCCAGTACGATGACCTCTTGCACGTCTTCCACTTTCAAGATTTGTGCCTCGACTTCGCCCAGTTCGATCCGGTAGCCCCGGATTTTTACCTGATGGTCGATCCGGCCCAAATATTCAATATTGCCGTCTTGCATCCATCTCGCCAAGTCCCCCGTACGGTACATTCGTTCATAGCCTGCTTCACCCGCCGCAAACGGGTTCGCTACAAATTTCTCCGCCGTCAGATCTGGACGATCCAGATAACCACGCGCCAGACCCGGACCGGACACGCACAGTTCACCTGCTACGCCGACCGGCGCCAAATGTCCATGGATATCCACCATGTATACCCGGTGATTCGGCATAGGACGTCCGATGGAAATGAGTTGTCCTGCCCTTTCATCCTCGGATACCGGCCAGATGGACGTCGCCACCGAGTTTTCGGTTGGTCCATAGCCATTGTAGTACGCCACCTGATCCTTCCACTTGTATACCAGTTCGGTGGATGAGGCTGAACCCGCAGTGAACAGAATACGCAGGCTTGACATCCGCTGCGGCTCCAGATACACCGCATAGGTCGGTGGCAAAGCAGCCACCGTAATGTGGTGATCCGCCATATATTGCTCAAACCGCTCGTAGTTCAAAATCGTCTCTGTTGTTGGCACATATAACGTAGCCCCGCAGAACAGCGCTTGGAAGATTTCCCAGCAAGCCGCATCGAACGAATAGCTGGCAAACAGCAGTGCATGATCCGTTGTACTAATCTTGAGTGTCTGATCAAAATACGTTTTCAGATTGCAGAGCCCGTGATGCTCCAGCATAACGCCCTTCGGCTGCCCGGTTGTACCCGACGTATAGATTACATACGCCAAATCGTTCGGACCAGACAGCGGCTCCAGGTTGGAACCATCCTCGTGGTACACGGTTTGTGCTCCATCCAATACCAGTACTTGACCATCAATAACTGCTTTGTCCATCAGATGACTTTGTGTTAACAGCAGCTTCGCACCCGAGTCGTCCAGCATGTAGCGGATACGTTCCTCCGGATACGTCGGATCAATAGGGACATATGCGCCTCCAGCTTTCAAAATCCCGAAGATGCCCACGATCATATCCACCGAACGCTCGGTCATCAGACCCACCAGCCGATCCTTCGTCACGCCTTGACTGCGCAAGGTACGTGCCAGACGATTCGCGCGTTCATTCAGCTCGCGATAAGTCAGCGTTTCTCCTTCAAAGAACAAGGCTGTCTGCTCTGGCGTCTCTAATGCTTGCGCTTCGAACAAGCCGTGAATCGTTTGCTCGCTTGCATAGGCTGCCGCTGTATTGCCCCACACCTCAACGATTTGCTTACGCTCCTGCATCGTAACCATGTCCAGTTCATGTACACGAATGTTCGGATTCGCTGTCACCTGCTTCAGCAGCTGCACCAGATGACCTCGAATTTGCTCCACACTTTCCCGTTCAAAGGCTAGGGCATTATAGCCAAAGCTCATATGAATGGTGTTTCCCGGCAGCACTACCACGTTAAAGTCATAGTTGGTCTGCTCAACGGACTCGGCTCCTGTGATCGTGAAGCTGGACGCCTCACTACTACCTAATTGCTCAATTTGCTCCTCTACCGGATAGTTCTCAAAAATAAGAATATGATGAATCAAATCCTGCTTAAGCTCCGACAACCCCTGAATTTCATACAACGGATACGTATCATACACATGGGAAGCAATCGATTGCTCCTGGATGTGCTTCATCACGTCGGAGAATACGCTGTCCACCTGACTGCGGATACGCACCGGAATCGTATTGATAAACAGACCAATGATATGCTCCACATTCGGAATGTCTGCCGGACGTCCAGATACCACACTGCCAAACACGACATCATCGGTGCCATTATATTTTTGCAGCAAAAGGCCCCATACGGTTTGCATCAACGTATTGATGGTCACCTGATAACGCTTGGCTATGCGCTGAATACCAGCTGTGAGCTCTGCGCCCAAATCAAAATCCAAACGCTCCGACTGATACCCCGTCTTACCCTGAATTTTTGCCTGTGGCAAGCGGGACTGCTCCTCATATCCATCCAGAACCTTGCTCCAGTAGCTCGATGCGGCCTGACGATCCTGCTGCTCTAGCCATTCGATATATTGACTGTACGGCGTTACAGGGGCCAGTTCCGGCTGTTTATGAGCCAGTATCGCAAAATAACTCGCAAACACTTCGTTGGTCACCAGTGACAAGCACCAGCCGTCCATCACGATATGATGGAAGCTCCATACAAAACGGTACGATTCCTCACCTGTGCGCAAAACAGCGACACGCATCAAAGCATCCTGCGCCAGATCAAAGCCTCTTTGCTTGTCTTGGCGCGTAAATTCGAGCATGTACTCGTTTTGCTTCTCTTCCTCCATATCCCGCAAATCCTCAACATACAGTTCGCTGCGCTTATTCCGGTACACGACCTGAAGCGGTTCATCCTTCCAGCCGCTGTAGAAGTTCGTACGCAGTACTGTATGCCGCTGCACCAATACATCCAAACTGGCCGCAAAGGCAGCGATATTAAACTCTCCTCGCAGATCAAAGGAGGCCTGTTCAAAATATGCTCCCGATTGCGAATCCATCAGATTGTAAAAGAGCATGCCCTTCTGCATCGGCGTCAGTGCGTATACATTTTCCAGCTCACCAATACGTGCCGCCTGTTCCGCGATCTGTTCCAGCTCTCCAGTCGTCAGACCTTTGAAGGATACATCACTTGGCGTCAGCTGAGGCTGCTTTTGAGCGGCGCAATGCGCAATGACCTCCTGCAAAGCAGATTTCATTAGCCCCGCCACCCGTTCCAGCGTTTCTTTACGATACTGCTTACGGCTGTAAGCGATCGTCAAGCGCAGCTTACCTTCTGAGATCATCGCGTTCAAATCCAGCGTGTACAGTAACGGTGAATGGGCATCCTCTGTTTCCCCTGCACGGTAGGAGGACAACGTGATTCCACTGTTTTGCAGATCTTGATCGACTTGACCCAAATAGTTAAAGCTGATTTCCGGCTCGGCTGCGATCGTGCCCACTTCATCTGCAGGCAACGCAGAGGACAGGTAACGCCAAGTGCCATAGGTCAGGCCTTTATGCGGAATCCGGCGCAATCCTTCCTTCGTTTCTTTAATCCGCTGAGCCAGCGTCAGGTTTGCACCTGTATCCAGCAGCACTGGATACAAGCTCGTAAACCAGCCTACTGTACGTGTAATATCCACCTCTGGCAAGATCGCTTCCCGACCGTGTCCCTCCAGGTTCACCAGTACATGGCCTGCACCTGTCCAGTTGTGCACCGCGAGTCCCAGCGCGGTCAGCAGCAAATCATTGACCTCGGTGTTATAGGCGCGATGGGCCTGCTTCAGCAGTTGCTGGGTTTCAGCTTCAGTCCACTCCACCGTTAGCACTTCGCTGTCTGCATTCACGGAGCCCTCGTAGGCAAAATCCTTAGGCAGTGGTGCAGCTTCAGCTTTGACCTGTTCCAGCTGCTTCCAATAGACTTCATCCGATGCAGCCTCAGGACGGTTAGCATAAGAGGATAACTCCCGTGCCCAAGTTTGGAAGGAATCTGTTTTATAGGGCAATCGTACAGGCTCGCCCTGGATCGCCTGCTCGTAGCCTGTCGAGAAATCTTCAAACAGAATCCGCCACGACACCCCGTCCACCACCAAGTGGTGAATGGCGATCAGCAGATGGTCGCCCTCCGCTGTGCGGAACCATCCGAGTTTCACCAAAGGTCCTGCGGACAGGTCCATGCTGCTTTGGATTTCCGTTGCCTTCGCTTCCAGCGCTTCCGCATAAGCGGCCCGTTCACGGTAATCTACCATTTCCAGTGTATATAACGTGCCTTCCTCTACATGGCGAGTCCAAGCTGTATAACCAGCGGAAGTCTGATGGAATACCATACGCAGCGCATCATGATGCTTCACGAGGTGATCCATGGCTTGGCGAATTGCCGTCTCCTCAAAGCCCTCCGCGCGATAGAGCATGACCGCTTGATTAAAGTGCTGTGGACGCTCGCGCTCCTGCGCCAAGAACCAATGCTGGATCGGAAGTAGCGCCGTTTCCCCGCTGACTTCTTCCTGATCTGCCATACGACGGACCTCGTGCATATGCGGTGCCAGAGCTTCAACGGTTGGATACTGGAACAAATCCTTCATGTCCAGCTTATAGCCAGCCTGGAACGCACGGGATGCGATTTGGATCGCCTTGATCGAATCACCGCCCAGATCAAAGAAATTGTCCAGAATACCAACCGTCTGCAGCCCCAGTACCGACTCCCAGACGGCTACCAGAGCGCGCTCTTGCATAGTGCGCGGCTCTGCATAATCGACTCCAGTTTGCAGGCTGCCTTCCGGTGCCGGCAAGGCCTTGCGGTCGATTTTGCCATTCGGTGTCAGTGGCAGCTGTTCCAGTTGTACAAAGTACGATGGTACCATGTAGCCTGGCAGCTCCCGTCCCAGCTCACTTCTTAGCTCGCTGGCCTCGACTACTTGTCCCGCGACATAGTAGGCCACCATGTGGTTTTGGCCCATTTCGTCCATACGGGCCACGACCACGGCTTCGCGTACCGATTCCACCTGGAGCAGCTGCGATTCGACCTCGCCCAGCTCAATCCGATAACCCCTGATTTTCACCTGATGATCGATCCGGCCCAGATATTCGATGTTGCCGTCCGGCATCCATCTCGCCAAATCGCCGGTGCGGTACATCCGTTCATAGCCTGCTTTGCCTCCGGCAAACGGGTTCTCTACAAATTTCTCGGCCGTTAGTTCTTCGCGTTTCCAATAACCACGGGCTAATCCTTCCCCTGCAATACATAATTCGCCCGGCACACCGATTGGCTGCAATCCCCCATCCGCGTTCATGATATATATTTGGGTATTCGCGATAGGACGTCCGATATTAATTTGATGAGCATGGGTCAGTTCCTGTACAGTCGACCAAACTGTCGTTTCTGTAGGTCCGTACATATTGTAAATGCGAGGACCGTTTATCTTTTGCAGATCTCCCAACAGCTTGGACGGTAGGGCTTCACCCCCGACCATAATTGCCTTCACGCTTTGCAGTGCGTGGGAACCTGTTTCATGACCCAGTAGCATTTGCACCCGCGATGGTGTCATTTGCAACATCTCAATATGATGATGAGTAATCAACTCACCAAGTGCCTGAGGATTCACCTGATGCTGGCGGTCGCCAAGCACAACCGTCATGCCACCGAGCAGAGGCAGGATGGTTTCCAAGACAAAAATATCGAATGAAATGGTCGTCAGTGACAAAATGGTTTGACTCGTTTCAAAGTCAATTGCTTCGCGCATACCTGTAATAAAGTTGAGCACTGAGCGATGCTGGAGCATAACCCCTTTCGGGTTTCCAGTTGAACCAGAGGTATAGATGACGTAAGCCAAATGCTCTGGGCGGGCAATCGCCTCCAGGTTGCTGCTTTCTCCCTGATACAATTCTGCATCCTCAATAAATATTGCATTGGCGTTGCAATGGTGCTCTTCCAACAGATCACGACTGGTCAGAAGCACTGTGGCCTCGCTATCTTCCAGCATGTATTGAATACGAGATGACGGAAATTCGGGATCAATTGGCACATATGCACCGCCTGCTTTTAGAACGGCCAGCAGACCTACGATCATTTCCACTGAGCGATGCACCATCAGGCCGACCAGCTTATCAGGTCCTACACCCTGTGCTTGAAGTATGCGTGCCAATGAGTTGGCTCGTTCATTCAGCTCCCGATAAGTCAGACTCTGATGTCCAAACATTAATGCTACCTGATCCGGTGTCTGTGCCACCTGTTCCTCGAACACCGCACTTAACGTCTGATCCTGTGGATAAGCTGTTGCAGTATCGCCCCAAACCTGAATAATCTGCGCTTGTTCTTCCGATGTTATCAATTCCAACTCACTCACACGGATATTCGGATTCTCCACAATTTGCCTAATGACATGCTCGATATGACCCTTGATACGCTGCATTTCGGACCGGTTATATACCAGTTCATTGTATTCCAGCAGGATCGTGATATCCTCGTCAGGCACGACAATCAGGTTAAAATCGTAGTTGGTTTGCTCTGCAATTGCCACATTGGCTATAGATAAGCCTTTATGTGCGTCTGCTTCGCCGGAATCAATCACCTGAGATATCTTTTGCCCGATCGGATAGTTTTCAAAGACCATAATATGATTAATCAGGTCTTGTTTTTGTTCAGTCAGCGCCTGAATATCGTAGAGCGGAAACGTGTTATATGGACCGGAGGTCAAAGCCTGTTCCTGTGTACGCTTTAATATTTCAGCAAATGTTGCATTCCGCTCACTGTAAATGCGTACCGGAA
This sequence comes from Paenibacillus sp. Mc5Re-14, assembly GCF_001049835.1. Classification (NCBI taxonomy): domain Bacteria; kingdom Bacillati; phylum Bacillota; class Bacilli; order Caryophanales; family Paenibacillaceae; genus Paenibacillus; species Paenibacillus sp. Mc5Re-14. The sequence continues at coordinate 13,681 of NZ_CVPD01000001.1, forward strand.
TTGTATTAATGAACAAACCGATCATGCTCTCCACGCCTGCGACTTCTGCCGGACGCCCGGATACCACACTACCAAACACGACATCCTGATTATTATTGTATTTCTGTAAAATAACACCCCACGCACTCTGTAAAATCGTATTAATTGTTACTTTCTGTTGCTTTGCAATACGCTTCAATGCGGTACTCCGCTCTTTACCTAACCCAAAGGTCACCTTCTCCAAAACATAGCCTGTATCCGAACGCCCGTCACTTCCGTCTGCATCCTCATTCTGCACTGTTACAGAAGCCTGCGCTTTCTCACCAAGCAACAAGGTCTGTTGCTCATAGCCCGCCAAATAGTCGCTCCAATAGCGAGCCGCTTCCTGCGCTTTCTGCTGTTCCAGCCATTCAATGTAACGGCTATATGGTCTGACAGGTGGTAGTTCCGGCTGCCTGTTCTTCATCAAAGACGAATACGCACTTAGCACTTCTTCCATGACAAGTGACAGACACCAGCCGTCCATCAGGATATGATGGAAGCTCCATACAAATCGGTATGAGCAATCCCCTGTACGGAAGACAGCTATACGCATCAGCGCATCCTTGCCTAAATCAAAGCCTCGAGCTTTGTCCTGAGTCACAAATTCAGCTACAGTGTGTTCACGCCCTCTGGCATCCTCGTAACGGAAGCTCGGATTTTTATGACGATAGACAACCTGCAACGGTTGACCATGCCAGCCACTGTAGAAATTTGTCCGGAAAATTGCATGACGGCTTACGAGCAGCTTCACGCTTTCCTCAAACATGCTCGGTTCAAACTCTCCTTCAAGATCAAACGTCAACTGTTCAAAATACACTTCGGTTTGTGTATTCATCAAACTATGGAACAGCATACCCTTTTGCATTGGCGTTAGCGGGTACACGTTTTCCAATTCTCCAACCGTCTTTGTCTGCTCCTTAATCGTATCTAATTGCTCTAGGGTCAGACCTTTAAACAGTACATCGCTTGGAGTCAATTCGGTCTGCTCCCTTGCAACACAGTGCTCGATAACTTCAAGCAGATTGGCTTTTAGTAGGTTAGCCAGCATTTGGATGGTGTCCTTACGAAAGACCTTGCTGTTATATCGAATATCCAGTTTCAGGATACCGTTGGTTACACCCGCGTCCACAATGAAATCGTATTTCATCTCCACCTGATCACTAACGACCGATCCAATCGAGTAAGGTGACATACGGATATCACTGTTTTGCAACTCCTGATCAAACTGTCCGTGATAGCTAAAACTTACCTGTGGCTCGGCAAAAGCTTGATGTTGACCGAGATTCAGTGCATCTGCTTGCTGATCCGTGGCTTGGCCGGATTCACTCAAATATCTCCAGATTCCGTAGCCAATTCCCTTATTCGGAATATCACGCAGACTCTCTTTGACCTGTTTGATGCGTCCCGATAAAGTAAAATCACTGCCGATGTTCAGCCATATTGGATATTGAACCGTAAAGCAACCTACCGTACGAGAAAGGTCCGTATCTGGTAAAATGCCCTCACGTCCATATCCTTCCAAATTGATCAGGCTACGTTCATGACCGGTCCATGTGTACAGCATCATGCTCAAAGCTGTCAGCAGCAGATCGTTCACTTCCGTGTTATATGCGCGGTGCGCTTGCTTCAATAGCCGTTCTGTCTCTTCTTCCGAAAGCTTAACGACCATTTTACCCGTGTCAGCCAAGATAAATTTGCCATCCTGTGCTTGATCTTCAGGCAAGCGTACCTGGTCAGCCAAAGCGGATGCGTTCAGATGCTCCCAATAGGCGCGTTCGCCTTCCAGTGCTGCACTATTCGCATAGGTGTACAGTCTTTGAGACCAGGAACGGAACGAGTCCGTTTTATCCGGTAACTGAAGCACTTCTTGATGGACGGCTTTCTCATAGACTGTGGCTAAATCCTCCAACAAAATGCGCCACGATACCCCGTCTGCCACCAAATGGTGGATGGCTATGAGCAAATGATCCCCATCCGCACAGTGGAACAAACCAGCTTTAAATAGCGGGCCTTCATGCGCATAAATACTGCTTTGAATTTCGCTGACTTTCGCCTCAATCGTCGCACTAAGCAAGGCTTCATCAGTGACATCTCTAAAGTTCAATACATCCAGATGATACAGTTCGCCCTCATGTACTCCACGGTTCCATGCTTCATAGCCTTGCTCCGTCTTGCTGAACACCATCCGTAGTGCATCATGGTGCTCAGTTAGCTTCATGAGCGCCTGACGTAGAGCGGATTCGTCAAAGCCCTGCTTCAGATGCAGCAAAACCGCCTGGTTAAATGGATACGCATGCACTTGCCCTTGTTCTGCAAGCCAGTATTGGGTCGGCGTTAGCGCCACTTTCCCCGTGACCTCGCCTTGCTCGGTCGTTTGCTTGTCCGCTAACCGAAGATGCGGAGCCAGTTCCTTCACATTTGGAAATTTGAACAAGTCCTTCATATCCATCTTGTACCCGGCTTGAAGCAGTCGGGAAGAGAATTGAATCGCCTTGATGGAGTCGCCGCCCAGATCAAAGAAGTTGTCTAAAATACCGACCGTTTGTACGTTCAGAACGGACTGCCAGATTGCTACGAGTGCCCGTTCGGCTCCAGTGCGCGGCTCTACATACTCCGCTCCGCTTTGCAGACTGCCTTCGGGTGCCGGCAGAGCCTTGCGGTCAATTTTGCCGTTTGGACTCAGTGGCATCTGCTCCAGCTGTACAAAGTAGGATGGTACCATGTAGCTTGGCAGTTCTCGGCCCAGCTCACTTCTCAGCTCACTGGCACTGAGTTCTTGCCCCGCAACATAGTAGGCCACCATTTGGTTTTGGCCCGTTTCATCCGCACGAGCCATGACCACGGCTTCTCGTACCGATTCCACCTGGAGCAGTTGCGTTTCCACCTCGCCCAGTTCGATTCGATAACCCCGGATTTTTACCTGATGGTCAATCCGTCCCAAATATTCGATGTTCCCGTCTGGCAACCATCTCGCCAAATCGCCTGTGCGGTACATCCGCTCATAGCCTGCTTCCCCACCAGCAAACGGATCGGCTACGAATTTCTCAGCCGTCAGCTCCGGTCGGTTCAGGTAACCGCGGGCTACGCCGACACCGCCGATGCACAGCTCACCCGCAACCCCAATCGGCTGCAATTGCTCTTTGCCTTCCTTCACGATGTACAGACGAATATTTTGAATCGGTTTCCCGATGGGAATAACTGTATATTCTTCATCCAGCTCGCAATCGAAGTACGATACGTCCACCGTCGCTTCCGTCGGGCCGTACAGGTTGATCAGCTTCGCTCCGGCTAGGCTCGACACGAGACGTTGGAACCTCGCCACATGCTGCGGTGGTAAGGCTTCACCACTGGCAAAGACATGGCGCAGCGTGCCCAGCTTCGCTTGCATCACTTCCCGTGGCTGTTGCTCCACGTACTCCAGGAACGCATGCAGCATAGCAGGTACAAAGTGCATCGTGGTCACGCCATCACGGGCAATCGTGTCAACGATGTCTTCCGGGTTCTTCTCCCCGCCGACTGACAGCAAACTCACCTTCGAGCCGACCATCGACCACCAGAACAGCTCCCACACCGACACGTCGAAGGTGAAGGTGGTTTTTTGCAGAATTGTATCCTCCGCACTCAAGCCGTAGCGATCATGCATCCACAAAATCCGGTTCAGCACGGAATGGTGCTCCACCACTACACCTTTCGGTTTTCCAGTGGAACCGGAGGTGTAGATCACATAGGCGACATGATGTGGCCCCGACAACGGCTCCAAGTTGGAGCTATCTTCGTGGTAGATTTCGTTGCGTTCCAACACCAGCACCTGGCCGTCGAAACTCAGCGATGCTTGCTCGGCCAGGTGCGATGACGTCAGCACGAGTTTCGCTCCCGAATCCTCCAGCATAAAGCGGATGCGGTCGGCCGGATATTCCGGATCGATTGGTACATAAGCTCCGCCAGCCTTAAGGATCGCATAGATGCCTACGATCATGTCCAGCGAGCGCTGCGCCAGAATGCCTACCGGCTGTTCCGATTCTACTCCTTCTGTGCGCAAGGTGCGTGCAAGACGGTTGGCTCTCTCGTTCAGTTCACGATAGGTTAAGGATTGATGCTCCCAAACGACAGCTACATGATCTGGTGTGCGTTCAGCCTGCTCCTCAAACAGCTTTTGGATCGTCTGATGGCTTGGATATGCTGAAGCCGTCGCATTAAACGCTCCTGTAATCTGCTGCTTTTCCGCTGCTGTGACTAATTCCAGCTCTTCAACCCGAACATGCGGGTTGAGCGAAATTTGCTCCAGCAGGCGTGCTAAATGCCCATGCAGACGCTCAATACCTGCTTGATCAAAGCTGAGCGCGTTATACATAAAGCGAATCTTGATGCCTTCTCCCGGCATAACAGCTACGTTCAGATCGTAGTTGGTTTCCTCTGTAGCCACCACGTTCGAAATCGTAAATTTATCCTGTCCCTCGCTACCTAACTGTTCTACCTGCTGTCCCACCGGATAATTTTCAAATATCATAATATGATTGATTAAATCCTGTTTCTGCTCGGTCAGCGCCTGAATTTCATACAACGGGAATGCATCGTAGGCATTGGAAGCCAGCGCCTGCTGCTGGGTTCGTTTCATCAGCTCGACAAAGGTTTCACCTTGTTCAGACTGCACACGCACTGGAATGGTATTAATGAACAGCCCGATCATGTGCTCCACGCCTGGAATATCCCCTGGACGACCGGACACGACGCTACCGAACACGACATCCGTACTGTTGTTATATTTTTGCAACAGAACGCCCCATACCGTCTGAATCAGCGTATTGATCGTGACCTGATTTTGCTTCGCCACCCGTTCGATCTGAGCAACCAGCTCTGGCTGGAAGTTACATTCCAGATCTTCAGCGACATACTCCCCGGATTGTAAAGATTTCGACTGTGTTTTTTGCTGTGGAAGCGTAATTTGCTGCTCGTAGTCCGCCAGATACCCACTCCAGTATTGCAAGGCCGCCTCACGGTCCTGACGCTCCAACCATTCGATAAATCGGCTGAACGGCGTGACTGGCTCCAGTACTGGCTCCCCTCCCGCACGCAGTGCCAGATAGCTACCGAATACCTCCTGTGTCATAAAGGACAAGCACCAGCCATCCATCAAAATGTGATGGAAGCTCCAGATAAAGTGATACGTTTCATCCCCGGTTTGCAGGATGGAGATACGAATGAGTGCGCCCTCTGCGAGATTGAATCCTTTTGCTTTATCTTCGATGACAAAAGCTTCAACACGAGCTGCTCGTTCCTCTTTTTCCAGTCCGCGCAGGTCTTCATAATATAATTGTCCGCTACGGTTGCGGAAAACGACCTGTACAGGCTCGTCCTTCCATGAACTGATAAAGTTCGTCCGCAATGCCTCATGACGCTGCACGAGCAAATCAAAGCTTTTACCGAAAGTAACTACATCGAAGCGGCCATTCAACTCAAAGGTGGCCTGCTCAAAATAAGCCGCCGAATTTTCATCCATCAAGCTGTAAAAGAGCATCCCCTTTTGCATCGGCGTCAAGGCATATACATTTTCCAGCTCGCCCAGATCTCGCGTATCTTCCACCAATTGCTCCAGCTCGTCCAGCGTTACATGGTTTAACAGGACATCACTTGGGGTCAGCACCGTTCTTTCTTGGGCAACACAGTGATGAATCACCTCACGCAAGCTGGATGCCAGCAGCTCTCCAAGCCGTTCAATTGTTTCATGACGGAACTGCGTTGTGCCGTAGCGAATCGTGAACATCAACTCGCCATCTTCGATCACTCCATTGATATCCAGCGCAAAATCCATAGTCGCGTTCGTGCTGACAGGCACACCGATAGAATAGGCGGAAGGCTGTAGATCATTGCCTTTATAATCCTGATCGAATTGGCCCAAATAGTTAAAACTGATCTCAGGCTGAGCCTGTAACTGTACGCCTGCTTTCTCCAGCGCATTCATATCTGACAGGTATCGTAAAATACCATAGCCGATGCCTTTTTGCGGAATATGGCGCAGCCCTTCCTTGATCTTTTTGATCAGGCGAGCGATATGTCCCCCTTCTCCCAGACTTCCATCCAGTACAACCGGGAATTGGCTCGTAAACCAGCCGACCGTGCGCGTAATATCCACATCCGGCACAATGGCTTCCCGTCCATGGCCCTCCAGGTTGATCAGCACCCGTTCGGAACCAGACCAGTCATAGACGGCTTTTCCGAGCGCAGCCAGCAGCAGGTCATTCATTTCCGTGTTGTACGCGCGATGAGCTTGTTTGAGTAGCTGCTCGGTTTCCGGCTTCGTCCAGCGGACCGTGACTACCTCACTGTCTCCGAGCCGTGCCTTGTCATTAGCAAAATCCTTCGGCAAAGGCTTCGCGAGGCTCGCTTCTGCTTGCTCGATATGCTGCCAGTAGGCAAGCTCCCGCCCCATCGTCGCCTGATTGGCATAAGCTGACAGCTGTTTGGCCCATACCTGGAATGAATCTGTTTTATGCGGTAGTCGAATGGCTGTGCCGGTTTGACCTGCAACAGCCTGCTCATAACCGGATGCCAAATCCTCCAGCAAAATACGCCACGATACACCGTCTACAACCAAATGATGAATGACGATTAATAAATGGTCACCCTCCGCGCAGTGGAACAGACCGAGCTTCACAAGTGGACCCTCGCTCAAATGAATGCTCGCTTGAATTTCACTCGCCTTGGCCTCCACAGCGGTCGATTCGTCTTCGACTCCGCCAAAATCTACAATGTCCAGCGTGTATAGCTCGCCTTCCTCTACGCTGCGGTTCCAAGCGACATAACCCTGCTCCGTCTCACGGAATACCGTGCGCAGTGCGTCATGATGCTGGACAATACGGTCCATCGTATGGCACAGCGCGTCAACATCAAAGCGCCCGGCTCGGTACAGCATCATGGCCTGGTTGCTGTGGTGCAGGTCAGCCGGCTGCTGCTCGAAGAACCATCGCTGAATAGGTGTCAGTTCCACCGGGCCTACTGCCTCTTCCTGACTGGCCATCTTGCCATCTGTACGAAGCAAAGGACTGAGTGCCGCTACCGTCGGATTACTGAAGAGATCCTTCATGTTCAATCGATAGCCTGCTTGCATCAATCGGGATGATACTTGCAGTGCTTTGATCGAATCGCCACCCAGCTCAAAGAAGTTATCCTGCGTGCCTACGGCTTCCACGCCCAGCACCCCAGCCCATACCGCAGCCAGTACTTGCTCCACCTGGGTACGCGGGGCCACATAGGCTGCTCCCGTATAGATGCTGCCTTCCGGCTCCGGCAAGGCCTTGCGGTCGATTTTGCCGTTGCTGGTCAGCGGGATGGTCTCCAATCGCATCAGACGTGCAGGCACCATGTGTGCTGGCAGTCCGGCTTCCAGCTCGGTCTGTACTTCCTCCATCCGCAGCTCGGCTTCTCCCGTGATGTATCCACACAAATATTTGTTTCCACGCTCGTCCGTCCGGTCGATGACTACGGCTTGGCGCACACCTGGTACTCGCTGGATCGCCGTTTCAATCTCGCTCAGCTCGATCCGGTAGCCCCGAATTTTGACCTGATAGTCCATCCGGCCGATAAAGTCCACATTGCCGTCCGGCATCCACCGCGCCAAATCGCCTGTGCGATACAGCCGTTCCCCCGGTACGTACGGGTTCGCTACGAATTTCTCGGCGGTCAAGTCCGCACGGTTCAGGTACCCCCGTGCCACGCCAGCACCGCCAATGCACAGCTCACCCAGTACGCCGATCGGCACCGGATTCAGCTGGCTGTCCACGATGTAGAAGCGTGCGTTCAGCCACGCTTGACCAATCGGCACATGGCCGCTGCTTGGCAGCTTCGATAGCTCTTCGTCATAGAAGCTGGAGTCAATCGCCGCTTCGGTGACGCCGTAGCTGTTCATGATGCGGATATCTGCGCCAAACCGTTCTTGCAGCACCCGGTAGTCCGTCACGCTGCAGCTATCCGAGCTGGTGATCAGCAGTTCCATGCTGCTCATGTCCAGCCCCTGTTCATGCACATGCTGCATAAACGGTACGATCAAAGCTGGTGTCGATTCGAACACCGTGATTTGATAATCACGAATCCATCCGTACAAACGGCTTGGATCAATGCGATCATCTTTCGGACAGATAACCATCGTGCCGCCGTTATAAAGCGTCCGTGCAATATCGCCGACGAACACGTCGAAGGAAAAGCTGGCCAGTTGCAACAGTCGTACCGGGAACTGGTTCAGACGGTAATCCCGGCGATACGCCGCAGCCGTATTCACCAAGCTGCGATGTTCGATCATGACGCCTTTCGGACGTCCGGTTGTACCGGACGTATAGATCACATATGCCAAATCGTGTGGTTCATTGATAGGTTCAACATCCGTGGCATCCCCGGTGTACAGCGACTCATCGTCCAATGCCAATACGGTATGCAGACGCAGCCCTGTTGCTGGTTTGGATGCTTCTTCGCTGTCAGACTTCGAATCTAATTTCAAGCTTACGCCTTCACTCAGGCTGTCTCTTTCCATCGTTTCAGCGCCAGCCGCTGTTTCCAATTCACCCTCAGTCTGCCCTCCGACCAAGGCCTGCCGACTTGCCTCCAGCCAACCCTGTGCACGCTCTTGCAAACCGGTTTGCGTTAGCAGCACCGTCGCACCACTGTCCTCCAGCATAAAGCGAATCCGATCGGACGGATAATCCGCATCCAGCGGTACATATGCGCCTCCGGCTTTCCACACCGCCAGTACGCCGACCAGCATGTCCACCGAGCGTTCACTCAAAATACCGACAATGGACTCGCGTCCAATGCCCTCATTCCGCAATCTACGAGCAAGCTGGTTTCCACGCTCGTTCAGCTCGCGGTACGTAAACTGCCGTTCCTCGTATACAACGGCCACGTGATCCGGCACAAGCTGTGCCTGTTCTTCCACATAGGCGTGGAACAACAAATTAGATTCTTTTTCATCAGTCCACGCAGCTACGCCTACTGATCCAAAACCATCGATGATTTTTGCTTTTTCCGCAGCAGTCACCAATTGAAGCTCATCTACCAGTGCATCTGGTCTGTGAATCGCTTCTTCAATCATATGCAGCAAATGCTCACGGATTTGCTCTACAGCTGCACGTTCCAACACCTTCGCGTTGTACTCCAAATGCACATGGATTTCGTCGCCTGGCACAACGGTAATGTTGAAATCATAGTTTGTTTGCTCTGACATGGAAGCATTGGCAATCGTAAAGCCATTCGCTCCACGGCTACCCATCTGCTCCATGCGCTGTTCCACCGGGTAGTTTTCAAACACCATAATATGATTCACTAGATCCTGTTTCTGCTCGGTCAGGGCCTGAATGTCATACAACGGATAGGTTTCGTAGGCACGGGAAGCCAGTGCCTGCTCCTGGATCTGCTTCATCAGCCCAGCAAATGTCATATCTTTCTCACTGTGAATCCGTACAGGAACGGTATTAATGAACAACCCAATCATTTTGTCTATGCCCGGAATATCGGCTGATCTACCAGATACGACACTGCCAAATACCACATCCCGGCTGTTGTTATACCGCTGTAGCACAACGCCCCACGCTGCTTGCAAAAGTGTGTTGACCGTCACTTGCTTCTGCTTAACCAGCTTGTTCATCCGCTCCGTCACTTCACGGCCCAGTGTAAACGAAAGCTTGTCCGCTTCATATGCTTTAGCGTGACCGTCCAGCTGTTTGACCTGCGGCAATACCGTCTGCTGCTCAAAGCCCGCAAAATAATCGCGCCAGAACCGTTCAGCCTCCGTCTTGTCCTGCCGATCCAGCCATTCAATATATTCGCTGTATGGTGTTACCGGGGCAAGCTCCGGCTTGCGGTCTTCGAGGATAGCAAAGTACGTATTAAATGCTTCCCCTACAACCAGGAACAAGCACCAGCCGTCCATCAAAATATGATGGAAGCTCCATACAAAACGGTACGACTCCTCGCCTGTACGTAAAATAGACACCCGCATCAGCTCGCCTGAGCTGAAATGAAAGCCTTCGGCTTTGTCGCGCTCAGCAAAATCAGCAATGTATGCGTCCTGCTCTTCTTGTCCCATCAAGCGTATATCTTCAAAACGGAACCCCGCATGTTTGTGTCGATACACCACCTGTAAGGGCTGTTCATTCCAGCCGCTATAAAAATTCGTTCTGAATATTTGATGGCGATCCACCAGTTGATTGAGGCTTTCGGCAAAAGTCTCCACTTGAAAGCTGCCTTGTAGATCAAATGTCGCCTGCTCAAAATATGCCCCGGATTGCGGCTCCATGAAGCCGTGGAACAGAATGCCTTTTTGCATGGGTGTTAACGAATAAATGTTTTCCAGTTCCCCCGCAGCAGCCGTCTGCTCTACAATATGATCCAGCTCTACAGTCGTCAGTCCTCGGAAGGACAAGTCGCTTGGGGTCAGCTCCGGCAACTCTTTGGCCACACAGTGAGCCAATACCTCACGTAAACTCTCCTGAAGTAAATCAGCCAGCTTTTTGATTGATTTTTTCATGAACATTTTGTTGCTGTAGCTGATCGTCAGTTCCAGTGCACCGTCCGTGATCATGCCGTTAATATCCAGCGCATACCGCTTGGTCAACGTGTCACTCATGGAAGCTCCGATGGAATAAGGAGACATGCGGAAAGCATTATTTTTCAAATCCTGATCAAATTGTCCAAGATAGTTAAAGCTGATTTCCGGCTCGGCAACAAAAGTTGCTTTCCCTTCTCCGTCAGCAAGATATCTCAAAATCCCGTATCCAATCCCTTTATGCGGCAGACGGCGTAGTCCTTCCTTGACGTTCTTGACACGCTGTCCCACATTCCGGTCTTCGCCCATATCCAGTACAACTGGGAATTGACTGGTAAACCAACCGACCGTGCGCGTAATATCCATATCCGGCAAAATGGATTCCCGTCCGTGACCCTCCAAGTTTACAAGCACCTGACGGATGCCTGCCCACTCCTGAATGGCGATGCCCAGAGCTGTCAGCAGCAAGTCATTTGCTTCTGTATTGTAGGCCCGATGAGCTTGTTTCAAGAATTGTTCCGTTTCTTCGACCGTCCACGCTACGGTCAGTGTTCGATCATCACGAAGCTGTGGCTTGGCCTGAGATTTACGAGTATAATCCTTAGGCAATGCCTCTTGAGCAGCACCAGCTCGCTCCACCTGCTCCCAATACGCACGTTCCTTCTCCAACGCGGCGCTGTTCGCATAAGCTGCCAGTTGATCTGCCCACAGGCGGAAGGAATCCGTCTTATTCGCCAAGCGGACAGACTCGCCCCGTAAAGCCTGCTCATAGCCGGATGCCAGATCCTCCAGCAAAATACGCCATGACACGCCGTCGACCACCAAATGGTGGATCGCCACCAGCAAATGGTCTCCATCGGTGCAACGGAACAGACCCAGCTTCACCAGAGGACCTTCATCTAGACGGATGCTGCTTTGGATTTCGCTGGCTTTGTTCTCCAGCAAATGAGCAAAGTCAGACTCCGTGGTATAATCCATCACTTCGAGGCTATACAGCTCTCCTTCTTGCACGCCACGGTTCCATGCTTCATAACCACCGTCTGCATTCTGGCGGAATACGATGCGCAAAGCATCATGATGCTCGACAATGCGTTGCAGTGCTTGATGAAGCGCCGTTTCGTCCAAACGATCCTCACGGTGCAACATCAGAGCTTGGTTATAGTGTTCAGGATGGGATGGCTGCTGTTCAATAAACCAATGCTGAATCGGTGTCAATGCCACGTTTCCTCTGACTTCTCCTTGATCGGACACGCGGGTCACCCTCTGCACCCGTCCATTCAGCTCAGCAATCGTTGGATACTGGAACAGCTCCCTCATTTCCAGCTTGTAACCATTTTGCAGCAGTCTTGAAGACACCTGGATGGCCTTGATCGAGTCGCCGCCCAAATGAAAAAAGTTATCCAGAACACCAATCTGTTCGATACCCAGTACAGATTGCCATACCGATACCAATGTCCGCTCTACCTCATTACGAGCGGCTACATAATCCTCGCCGGAATCCACGCTTCCCTCCGGCTGCGGCAACGCACGCCGATCCACTTTGCCATTTGGTGTCAATGGCAATTGTTCCAGCTGTACAAAATACGACGGCACCATGTAACCCGGCAATTCCTGACTCAAGTCGCTTCGCAGCTCACTTGCTGTGATATCGGCAAGGGTGACCACATATGCGCAGAGCTGTTTTTGTCCCTGCTCATCCTCACGTACAATGACAACAGCTTCTTGCACTGCCTCCAGCTTCAGCAACTGCGCTTCCACCTCGCCTAGCTCAATCCGGTAGCCACGGATTTTCACCTGTGCGTCGATCCGTCCTTTGTATTCCAGCGTTCCGTCCTCATTCCAGCGCACCAAATCGCCTGTACGGTAGCAGCGCTCACCGCTGCGGAAAGGACTGTCTATGAACTTTTCAGCCGTTAAATCAGGACGATTCCGGTAGCCACGTGCCACCCCGTCGCCGCCGACGATTAGCTCACCCCATGCCCCTACAGGCTGAAGCTGCATGGAACGGTCTACAACATACGCTGTGGAGTTGTAGATCGGACGCCCGACCGGCACCGCTTCCGATTGCACGCCAGCAATTGCATGAGTTGTAGAAAAAGTTGTATTTTCCGTTGGGCCATAGCCGTTGATAATCCGTAGGGACGGATGAGCCTCCAGCACCCGGTTAATGTGCGGTACGGATAACACATCACCGCCGACCAGCAGTTCTTGTACCCCCTCGAACAACTCCAGATCCTGCTGGGATAGCTGGTTAAAGAGTGGCGCAGTTAGCCACATTGTCGTAATACCATGGCTGCGGACAGCTTCCTTGAGCTTCGGAGCGTCCAAAATAACATCCTGACTTACCAGTACAAGCTGTCCTCCATTCAGCAACGCACCCCAAATTTCGAAGGTGGACGCGTCAAAGACAACGGCACCAGTTTGCAAAATGCGCGTGTCAGCACCCAGTTGCGCATAGTTTGTATTTTTCACCAAACGCACGACATTGCGATGCTCTACCATAACTCCTTTAGGCTGTCCGGTCGTACCCGAAGTGTACATAAGATAGGCTAGTCGATTGCCAAATGTATGTGCTCCAGTAGTACTGTCTACGACAGACGAAGAAGATTCTTTTAAATTCTCATTTTTCAGATTTAAATAATGGGTAAAATCTGCATGACTAGCTTCGTTTTGTTCCCCATGTATGTTATTCACGTCTTGGTTATTCTCTGCCCCGTACACAGCGGCATCGCTCAGATCCAGCACGATTCCGGTGTAATCCTCCGGCTGCTGTTCCACATGCTGCACCAGCAGCAACTCCGCTCCCGAATCTTCCAACAGGTAGCGCACACGTTCAGCCGGATAATCAGGGTCAATTGGCACATATGCGCCGCCCGCTTTGAGAATCGCAAGCATACCAACGATCATATCTGCGGAACGCTCTGCAACGATACCTACAGTTCGCTCGGCAGTTACACCGTGCCCGCGCAGCGTGTGAGCCAGTCGATTGGCTTTTACATTCAATTCGCCATAAGTTAAATGGGCATTGCCAGACACAACTGCTGTCTGATTCGGTGTACGTGCCGCCTGTTCCTCAAACAGCTCATGAATGCCTGCTTCGTGTGGATATTCCACTGCTGTAGCATTGAATACGTCGACGATTTCCGCCCGTTCTTCCTCACTGATCAGCGACAATTCCTGTATTCGCTTGTGTGGGCCCTGTACCATATGCTCCGCCACACTCAAAAATTGTCGAATAATTCGAGCTATTTCCTGCTCACTAAACAGCTCGGTACGATAATCCAGGTATAATACGAGTCTATCGTCATCCAGCATTTCAACCATGTGAATATCGAAGTCATTCACTGTATCTCCGCAGAAATCGTTATCCACCTGCTGAATCGCTTCATCAAAACGAGAGAAACTCAATGTACGGTACTGAATGGATGCTCCAAACAGACGCTGGATGTCCAGACTGCTTTGCTGTTCACGTAAATCTTGAATAATTTTGTTGTACGGGTAACGCTGATGCCGCAAAATGGACGCCTGCTCCTTCCCTACACCCTGTAAGAAGGCCAGCAGTTCGGATTCCGGTTCGACCAGCAGACGCGTAGCCACGGTGCTGACGAACATGCCGATGGTATCCTTTTCTTTCTTAGACGTACGGTTGGCATAGAGTGTTCCTACGGTTAAGTCCTGCTCACCCGTCACTTTATGCAAATAAATATACAGAGCGGCCAGGAAGAACGTGAAAATACTGATTTTATGTTCCTCGCAAAAAGCCGTAACACCACGATACAATCCATGTTCCAGTATAAAACTCTCCCGGCGTGCAGATGTGCTCAGTGTCAGCGGGTTATATGATTTTAAACCTGTGGTCTCTGGCAAATCAGCAAACTTTTCCGTCCAATACGTCTTGTCCTTTTGATAGCGATCAGATTGCTCATAGCTTTGCTCTACCTGAATAAAATCCAGATAAGGATTGCCTTTGGTTGATGCATCCTGTCCTGTACCGTGCACAATATCCATATAATGTCCAGTGATTTCATTAATGGCCTGATTCATGGACACGCCGTCCGAAATAATATGATGCATTTTAAAATTAAACCAGGTTTCTTCTGCCCCTAACTGCAAAATAACAAATCGGTACAGCTGCGAATCCAACAATGAGAACGGCTGTGGATTATGGCGCTTTAACCATTCATTCGCTTCTTCCGGGGTTACTTGAAGCGTTTCAATACTTTCCGCTGTAAACGGCTCTACATATTGATATGGGATTCCATCCTGAGCAGTGATTTTGATACGGAAAGAATCGTTTTGGGCAATCACCCGGTTCATTGCTTGCCGCAATGCATCTATACGAACAGTTCCTCTGATTTTTACAGTAGCAATAATGGTTGAAGTGTTCCGATGAGGATACAAAAGCTCCGTGTACCAAATACGTTGCTGTGGCTGGCTTAAGGAAAACAATTGAACATCTTGCTGTGTCATCCGTCTCTCTCCTCGCAAAATAGATATTTGGTAAAAAGAAAATTCGCATATTTATGCGGTTTGTTCCTCGGGATGCTTTCGGAACTGAAGCTCGTACAGCTCCGCATAATGACCTCCCTCAGCAAGGAGCTGGTCATGAGTTCCCTGTTCTTTGAGCTCGCCATCGGCAAGGACACAGATCGTATCCGCCCGTTCAATCGTAGACAATCGATGGGCAATAACTAATGTGGTGCGATCCTTCATCAGCTCATCTAAGCCCTGCTGAACTTCGTATTCCGACTCTGCATCCAGGGCTGAGGTCGCTTCATCCAGCAGCAAAATCGGTGCATTTTTGAGCAGAGCACGGGCAATCGCAATCCGCTGTCTTTGTCCGCCGGACAAATTGGCTCCGCGTTCACCGACAATCGTGTCATAACCCTCCGGAAGCTCAGCTATGAAGCCGCTGGCATAGGCTGTTTTGGCCGCAACCTTTACTTCCTCATCGGTGGCATCCGGTGAGCCAAAACGGATATTATCCGCTACTGTACCATGGAACAGTGTAGCCTCCTGTGGCACATAGCCCATCAATTCCCTAACCTCATCCAACCGAAATTCTTCTGCCAAGCGGCCGCGAACTCGCAGCACTCCTTCATCCGGTGGGTAAAATCCCAGTAACAGCTTCATCACTGTGCTTTTGCCACCCCCACTCGGACCGACAATCGCGGTTACCTGCCCTTCTGGCACGACCAAGTTCAATCCTCGCAGCGTTGGACGGTCTGGCTGATAGCCAAAGGTAATGTTATGCAGTTCCAGCGCAGCCGCAGTCTGTTCAATGGCGAGGTCTGAACCCACAGTCTCGACACCGCCATAAGATTCCTTAGGTTCACGGGCGGATGAAGCTGATACCTCCAGATCGAAAAGCACGGTTACTGATCCCTTCTGCTTCGCCGCAGGGAACTGTTCCTCTTCCTTCGACTCATTCAAGATTTCGCGGATACGCGCCAAGCCTGCCAAAGAGTTTTGTAACAGGGATACAGCCGCCCCCAGTTCCAAAAACACCGTTGAAATACCCGTTTGCAGCTGCACAATCTGTCCCAAAACTCCAAGTTCCATTTGCTTCTGCGAAACCAGGATCAATCCGGCAACAAGCACACCGCCCAATGTAATAAATTCAATGACAAAATTGCACATATCCTGCAAGCCCATATGACGTCCCTGTCGGATACTAATGCGATTTATGTCTTCGCTTGCATCGTTGCAAAGTCCGCCTACCTTTGCCCTGAGCCCAAACAACTTCACCGTCTGTAATCCGGAAAGCAAATCACTCAATCGTTCTGTAAATCTGCTCATCCGTCCCTGTAATTCTTCGCTCGTGTGTCGCATTTTCTTCGCGAAATGAGCATTTATCCAGGCTGAAGCCAAACCAAGTAAAACCGCCATAGCCCCAAATCGCCAATCCAGCACCATCAGAATGACTAATGAGCCTAAGAAAAGCGAAGTTTCCAGTATAATCGAGCGAATATGAACGGTATAAGCCTGCTCCAGCGCTTGCACATCGTTCGTCATGCGGGATACAAGATTACCCGAATGATGTTTTTCGGCTTTTTCATACGATAGCTTGACAACATGGCCGAATAGCTTCATTCGTACATCGGCAATCGCAAGCTTGACACAGCGTTTATACATATAGCTGCACACAGGGGAAATAAGACTTAATGCCAAAAATGTCCCGCTGACCAGATAGACCGCTCGATATAGCTCCTGTACATCGCCATTAACCGCAAAATTCAGCAGATTATGCACCACAAAAGAAAGCAAAATTGTGATGCTGGCATTGGTTAGACTGTTGCCAACCAACCCCGTAAAATACCATTTTCGATGCGGCTTCATCAGGGACATCAATTGCTTAAATTCATAAAACCCCTGCTTGAAGGTCACGACGCTCACTCCTTTCCTCAGGCAGTGAATACCCGTCTTCCTCCGTTTGCTGTCCTTCAAAATTTTGCAAATACAGCTTTCGGTACACACCATCACGGCCTAGTAATTCCTCATGTGTACCTGATTCCACAATACTCCCCTGATCAAGTACGATAATGCGGTTCGCCTGGCGTACAGTTGACAGTCGATGAGCTATGACCAGTACCGTCCGGTCTTGCATGGCTGCATTCATTGCAATCTGTACCTGAGCCTCCGACTGGCTATCAAGTGCTGAAGTCGGCTCGTCCAGTAAAAGCAGCGGAGCATTTTTCAGCAATGCTCTTGCTATAGAAATACGCTGCTTTTGTCCGCCGGACAATCCGCCTCCCCGCTCGCTCAACAGAGTTTCATATCCCTCTGGTAGCTGAACAATAAAGTCATGCGCATGTGCCGCTTTCGCCGCCTCGACAATTTCTTTCCGAGTCGCCTCCAGACGGCCATATCCGATATTTTCTGCAATGGTGGCCGGAAAAAGCGACGGTTCCTGAGATACCATCGAGATATGGCTACGTAGGCTTGATAGGTTCCAATCTGTCAAATTCTTGCCAAATAATTGAACGGCTCCAGCATGTTCTCCAGGTTCATTAAATCCGCATAGCAGCTTGAAAATTGTGCTTTTACCGCCACCGCTGGCCCCAACAATCGCTACCGTTTCACCTTGTCCTACCTGAAAGCTAATATCCTTCAGCACCGAGTTCCCTTCGTTGTAGCCAAAGGTCAAATGCTCAAAGCTGACTACAGTAATGTCGTCCTTGCTTTCTGCATCGTCTTCCTTGAGATTTTGGCTTATTGTAGTGATTTTCCCGTCTTGCCGTTCATCCGGCCAATCCAGCACCTCAAACAAATGCTTCGCAGCTCCCTCTGCTTCCTTCATTTGTGAAATGATTGTCGGCAGCATGGCGACAGGCTGCAAGATGAACGAAATCAGATATAAAAAAAGGACAATGCCTCCAGCATTCAGCTCACCTTGTTGAATCAGATATCCCCCGCACACTATGACCAAAATAATTGGTGTCGCCAGCATCATCACACCTACTGGGGTGATGAACGCATAGCGTTTTTCCAGCCGCAGCCCACGCCGGATGACCTCCTCCGTAATCACCAAATACTTCTTCAACAGCACAGCCTGCATATTGAATGCCTTGACGATAGGAAGTCCTCCAATTGCATCCTGCCCCACCGCATTCAAATGAGCAATTTTCTCCTGAAGCTCCTTGGAGTATTTTTCAATTGGCTTGCTCATCAGTGAGGTGATAATCATTCCTACAGGCATAAGCGCAAGACTTGCCAAAACCAGTTTCCAGCTTGTCAGTAAAAGCAACGTTAATGATGCTGTAAACACAAGTGGCAAATAAAACAGATTAGCAAATTGCTGGATAAAAAAGTTCTGCAACAGCGCCGTATTGTTTGTTAGACGGGATACCAGATCTCCGGTGAACTTCCTCTCCACGCTAGAAACAGGTAAATCATAAAACTTATGTACGAGATCGCCTCTCAAGTCACGCAGTGCACTAACACTAAATCGTGCTGAAGCGTACCTCATCACAAACTTACAAGGCATTCCAATGACCGTCATACCAACAACTAGATAGATCATGTT
This sequence comes from Paenibacillus sp. Mc5Re-14, assembly GCF_001049835.1. Taxonomy (NCBI): domain Bacteria; kingdom Bacillati; phylum Bacillota; class Bacilli; order Caryophanales; family Paenibacillaceae; genus Paenibacillus; species Paenibacillus sp. Mc5Re-14. The sequence goes on from NZ_CVPD01000001.1 coordinate 32,259, forward strand.
CTGGGTGGAGGAGAATGTGCCCTGTGCCATTTGCTCTATGGCCTTACCCAAAATAATGTCAATAGCTGCCAAACACAAAGAAGAAATTACGGTTATAAAAACCCAAAGGTTATACGGTTTTATATAACGTGTAAGTCTCCGAAAAGCAGAATTTGCTTGAAACAAGGGCATCCCTCTTTTTCATTGCCCACACTTTATGCAGTGCGAACTATTTAGATTGGCGATGGACGTCGTTGAAGTAAACTCTGTGTCTGAAATGAATGAGTGCCTGTACAGTAAAGTTGGATTTTAATCTATGTTGGGAAATGCATCATGGTGGGTTGTTTTATCGGTTATTGCTGAGATGGTGATAGCGAAGTGCATCGTGATGTGTGGGACAGTCAACTCTGCCTAAATCGTGGTTGTAGAGTACTTGTGTTGCAAGCTGTATGAGCTGCCGCAGTGTGGGCCATCGGCGAGGATGCGGAAAGAATGTCCTCGACTGCACTCATAACCTCTTGCTCTTGTTCATGGATGAAAAAGTGATTGCCTTCGAACATCCGGACATCCATAGGTGACATCGTATGCTGCTGCCAGGCACGGAGTGAGTCTGTGCTAACCTCAAAATCCTTCGTTCCCCCTAGAACCGTCATCGGGCATGCCAGTGGATTTCCCGGCTGATAAATATAAGTTTCACATACCTTAAAATCTGCACGCAGACGAGGCATAATAATTTGCATCAATTCTGCATTTTGCAGCACCTCTTCGGGGGTGCCCTGCATCAACCGGAGCTCTTCGGTGAAAGAATCATCTGCTAAATCATGGAGTCGTTTTTTGGAGTATGGAATATGAGGGGCGGATTTGCCGGATACGATGATATGCACAGGTAGTTTTCCTGTTTTGCTGTACAACTGCCGTGCTGTTTCAAATGCAATCAGTGCCCCCATGCTATGTCCAAAAAAGGCAAACGGCTTATGCATGTATGGAGCCATAGCGGGAACCAGCGATTGAACGATGTCTTGAAGGGTTTCCATTGGAGCTTCAATGGAGCGGGCCTCACGTCCTGGGAGTTGTATTGGCAACACAGTAATATCAGGTGCGAGCCTGGACTTCCAAGAGTTAAATATGTAAGCACCGCCGCCGGCGTAGGGGAAGCAAAATAATTGGAGTTTCGCAGTCGGTTGGACCTCTGTTTTCGCGAACCAAGATTGTGATCGAGTCGTCATATGAATTCCTCCATCCTCTATTAAGTCATAATTTTACATTAAATCCTTATATATCTTTTTTTCTTCCAACACTTTCTAGCTTTTTTAAATATACAAACTTTAAAACGGCTTGACATGGGACAAAAGTGCTAAATTACTAGACTTCATAAAAATAAACCAAAATCCATATTATGCTATTTGTTTCCAAACTACAAAAGCAACAATTTTACTTTTTCGCTCATTATCTGCCCATCACGATCTGCAAATTTGGCTTAAAACATAATTTCACATTTTCACGAACATTGTAAAACTAAAATCATTATGATTTACAATTACGCCTAAAGCCCTTATCCTATAACAATTTTATCTTTACATGCCTTTAACATAAATGTAACAAATTCAACCTGATATCATCCGACAAATTCCGACTTTTTCCGCACCTCCCTTCAACCTCCTATATAATGGAACTAATTTAAAACAACCACACACAAACCCAAATTAATAACTCTTTAAATTTTTAATAAACAGGGTTTTTATATAGTTCCAAAGAACTATATAATGCATAATTTTTTTTGACTCTTCGTCTAAAAAAATTAGTTCGAATTGATTTTTTCTCTTCCAAAGCTATGTTTTTTCTTTTCAAGCCCTAATAGAAACGTTTCAATTTCACTTCAAAAGTGCCTGCTTTTTAGAAATTTATATCCTTGCTTTTACTCTTTTATCCCCAAAAAACAGTAACAGCAAGTCTCCCTTTAGTCAGAGACTTGCTGTTTTATAAGTTTATTATGATTGAATTCACCAGTGAAGGAAGTCTTGACTTCAAATTTCAAGAGGATGCCGCGGCTGCAAGCGTACCGGAAGAATCAGCTGTATGATGAATACTTCGCACGAAACGAATCGTTTTTGTATCTGAATGCATTACAACTGAATGGGTTTCAGCTCTGTGACCAGGCAGAGAACGAACCCCCTGCAACCACTCACCAGGCGTAACGCCTGTAGCGACAAACATCACGCCTTGGCGTCCGACCATGTCCTCCATCGACAGCAACGCCCCTGGATCAGTAATACCCATGCGTTTGCAACGTGCAATCTCTTCTTCTCCATGAGGAAGCAGACGGCCTTGTATTTCTCCGCCCATGCATTTCAGCGCGGCCGCGGCCAATACACCCTCAGGAGCGCCGCCAGAGCCGATATGCAAATCTACACCGCTATCCAGGCAGGTTTCAATTGCGCCCATCACATCCCCATGACCAAGCAGCTTGATCCGAACGCCGCTTTCCCGCAGAAGCTGGATAATCCCGGCATGCCGTGAACGATCCAGAATCGACACCGTAAGATCGGACAAGGATTTCCCCAGTATGCGCGCTGCTTTTGACAATGTAGTCGGAATCGTGTCTTCTAGTGACAGCTTTCCAGCCAATGCCGGACCAACAGCTAATTTTTGCATGTACATATCCGGAGCGTGTAGTAGACTACCACGAGGTGCAGCAGCAATGACCGACAGTGCGTTATTCAAACCGTTCGCCACCGTTTCCGTCCCTTCGAGAGGATCAACAGCAATATCCATGGCCGGCCCTCTGCGATTGCCTACTCTCTCCCCGATATACAGCATGGGAGCCTCATCCATTTCGCCTTCACCAATCACGACCGTGCCGTCCATGGATACCGCATTAAAATGAGTACGAATGGCTACTGTTGCCGCCTCGTCCGCGCTATTCTTATCTCCACGCCCTGTCCATTGTGCCGATTGCAGTGCCGCTGCCTCTGTTACCCGAACGAATTCCAATGCCATTTGACTCTCCATACCTATCCCTCCACCTCTCCTAAAAATAATTGTTACCCACAGGCAAATAATATTTCACGGCAGCTTTGCTGCCTTTTATATTTACACTCCTGTATCCCGTGATTCATATTTTCTTTATAAACGCTGCTTCTAAGTTGCTTCGCTTTATAGCATTCTGACAATCAAGCCTGCTGTCTCTTCAATTGCTTTATCTGTAACATCAATGATCGGACAATTCAGTTCTTTAAACAAAGACTGCGCATACGCGATCTCCTCTTCCACCCTCGTCGCTGTAGCATACTGCACATTATTAGGAAGCCCCATTACCTTCAGTCGTTCACTGCGTATTTTCAACAGTAGCTCCGGCTGGATCGTCAATCCGAACACTCGGCCACGCTGAACATCCTTCAACTGAACAGGTGGTGTCAGCTCCGGTACAACCGGTATGTTGACTGTTTTATAACCTTTATGTGCGAGAAACATGGATAAAGGAGTTTTGGAAATACGAGACACCCCAAGCAATACTATATCTGCTTTGAGAATAGCGCTCACATCTTTGCCATCATCGTATTGAACTGCAAAATCCAGCGCCTCTACACGCCGAAAATAGTTGTCGTCCAGTCGGTGCAATAGACCAGGCTTCTCCTTGGGATCGTTATGAAACGTATCGGCAAACGCCTGCATCATCGGTCCCATAATATCGACAGCCCGCACATTCAGCCGAACAGCCTCCTCTTTCATCGCCTCTCTCAATTCCGGCTGTACCAGCGTATAAGCTACAAAGCCTTTACGCTCGGCAACTTCCTCCATTACCCGACTCAGCTCGTCTTCATCCCTCACATTCATAAATCTTTTGATCTCTGTGTCTGGTAACTCAAATTGGCGCATGGTCGCCTGTACGACAGCTTCTGCCGTTTCACCAATCGAGTCTGAACAGATCGCTATAAAATGACTGCTCGCCTGAACCATTCGATTCCTCCCATTAATCCTCTGCTACCATATCGAGCAACATTTTAATAATATTTGTCTTTGTAATACGTCCCACGACTTTCCAGTGTTCTCCTGGTTTGTCAGAATCCGAAGGGACCACGACAGGCAGACTGTCGATTTGACGGGCAATAATTTTGCGTGCTGCCTCTAGTACGGTATCCTCTGGGGAAACAGTGACCACATTCGCCTGTCGGGTCATCACAAGACTGACAGGAATGGTTGCTGCATTGGGATTGCCTAACGTGACCTTGAGTAAATCCTTGCGGGAAGCCACCCCTGCCAAATTTCCGTCTTCATCGGTGACGATCAAATTGCTCACATTTTCCAAAAACAGAGCTACGACAGCTTCCTGAATTGTGGTTGTTTCACGTACGATGACTGGAACCCCGTGAAGATCACCGACCTTCATTTGCAAAAGCCGGAATTTTTCCTCCCGGTTCGGCGTACCCCGCTTTCCAACAAAATAACCGACCTTGGGCTTAGCATCTATGTAATTCAAAATGCCCAATTTGGATAGGTCGGTCCGAATGGTCGCCTTACTGAGATTAAGCATTTCCGCAATCTGGTCACCCGTAATCGGGGCATGCTTTTGTACGATGTTTAAAATTTCTACTTGTCTTGCCGTAAGGTCGATGATGAACGCCCCTCCTTTTTTGCTTGCGATCTGATATGGAATATAATACGTCATATATGATAATAAATCAACCTAAAAAAACATATAAAACATCACATATATAAAATCAAAGTGGTTATTCATGTTTTTTTATCATTTAAAACACTTATTCCATACAAAAAACGGGCGCTTTATCCCCCCTCTTTCGAGTAAGGCAAAGCACCCGCTTTCCTATTCGTATCTTAAAGCATCAATCGGACGCAGCTTCGAGGCTTTGCGCGCCGGATATACTCCGAACAGCACTCCGACTCCCATGCAGCACAGAAAAGAGTACAGTACTGGCTCTATCGAATACACAATCGGCATTTGGACGAATTTCTCAAGCAGCTTTGCACCCCCAAGACCCACCATAACGCCGACCAGTCCACCCATTAGACTGAGAAAAACAGCCTCAGCCACAAACTGCAGCATAATATCACTGCGTTGCGCACCAATCGCTTTGCGAATTCCGATCTCCCTCGTACGCTCCGTGACAGACACCAGCATAATATTCATAATGCCAACACCACCAACGCCGAGCGCAATTGCAGCTACACCGATCAGTAGCATATTCATAACCCGGTCAACCCCGGAAACTGTTTTTAGGATTTCCGTCTGGGTCATAATTTGAAAATCATCGCCCTCTGATGGCTTTAGCTCATGTCTGACACGCAGCACCTGCCGAATTTGAGCACTTGCCTGATCAATCTTGTCCTCCGTTGTTGCAGAGGCATTCACCTGCTGAATGCTCATATTACCTAGTCGTTCCATCCCCGTTGTGATTGGCACATATACCTGCTGTCCGCTGTTACTCATATTGGAATTGGAATTAGCCAGCACACCAACCACCTTAAAGGGCAGTTGTTTGATCATAATGATCTCACCTACCGCTTTGGAAGCATCCGGGCCAAAAATATTACGGGCCGCATCACTCCCCAATACAGCCACATTCAATCGTTTATCCACTTCATAGTGGGTAAACGATCTGCCCTGAGCGAGCGACAACTTTCTCACATGAACAAATCCCAGCGAGGTCCCCTCGATTTGCCCGCTGACCTTATTGCGACTCCATGTAATATCTGCATTGGTCATCGCACTTGGCGCCACCTCGGCTACTGCTTTTTGCTGCTCTAGTGCCTCAATATCCTCCAAAGATATTCCTTTCGTCTGGTTGAACGACATGGAACTTGACCCATCATATGGAGCATAAGGATAGATCATCAGCAGATTATTTCCCATACTATTGATCTGCGATGTAATTGTAGCGGTTGATCCTTTACCGATGGCTACAATCGCAATCACAGCGGCTACTCCGATAATAATACCCACCATGGTCAGCAAGGATCGCAGCATATTGGTTCGCAAACTATTGAGCGACACACGAATAATTTCCTGAAACTTCATGCCTTCACTTCCTCTGCCGCCATTCTTCGTTCCTCAACAGGCTGATCCTTTTCAATCCGCCCATCTCGAAAATGAATCAGACGCTTGGCGTATTCCGCAACCTCTTGATCATGAGTAACCAGTACAACCGTTTTCCCCTGATCGTTCAGACGCTGAAAAATCCCCATGATTTCCACACTTGTTTTGGAGTCCAAAGCTCCTGTCGGTTCATCCGCTAAGAGAATAACCGGATTGTTCACAAGTGCCCGCGCAATGGATACCCGTTGCTGCTGACCGCCTGACAATTCATTTGGCCTGTTGTTCATCCGATCGCCTAGACCTACGCTTGTGAGGGCATCCATAGCCCGCAAACGACGCTCCTTGGCAGAAACCCCCGCATAGATCATAGGCAGTTCCACGTTTTCCAGAGCTGTGGATCGTGGAAGTAAATGGAATTTCTGAAATACAAATCCGATTTTCTGATTACGTATAATAGCCAGTTCATCCTCGCGAGCATCTAAGATCGAATATCCATCCAAATAAAATTGTCCTGATGTAGGTAAATCCAGACAGCCGATGACATTCATCATTGTGGACTTGCCTGATCCAGACGGTCCCATAATCGCAACAAAATCACCGTCAGCAATATCAAGTTGAACCTCACGCAGAGCATGAATTTCCTGATCTCCGACATGGTACACTTTTTTCAAACCCTCAATCTGAATAACATATCTCATGCCCGTTTAAAAGCCTCCCTGCATGCCGCCCATTGCGGAAGGATCTGGCGGAGGTTCAGGGGCAGGCACAATAATCGTGTCTCCCTCCTTAACACCGGACTTAAGCTCTACTCGGTCTGGCGTGTAAAATCCGAGTTCTACGGGCTTGAATGTGCGTGCCCCCGGATTCGCAGCGTTATTAGCGGAAACATACACGCCATCCTGTCCTCCTTCGGATCTCAGGGCAGTCGCAGGAACGAACAGTACATTTTTGTGGACTCCCAAAATAACGGCCACATTCATAATCATGCCTGTTTTAAGCTTACCTTTCGGGTCATGAACAGACAGCTCCATCAGATACGTCGTCATCCCTTCATCCGTAGAGGCTTCCGGTGAGACAAATTGCACCTTGCCTGGAAACGATTCACCCGGATATGCATTGGTCGTCAACACAGCCGAAAGCCCCTTTTTGACCTTGACAATGTCGTTCTGACTTACCTTCACAACTACCTTAAGATCGTTAGAATCCGAGTTATTCATGACAATAAATGGAGCCGTTGGACTGGTTCCCACATCCCCGTTTACCTTCAAGATCACTCCGTCCCACGGTGCCGTGACCTGAAGCTTGTTCAGTTCATTTTTTTTCTGCTCTAGCTCAGTCGCGAGTCTTCGCACCTCTATCCGTGAGGACTGAATACTCGATGCATCAGCCGGAACCTGAGTCTTGCGAAGCTCAGCCAATGCGGCACGGTAGCCGATTTCAGCCTCTGAAATGGTACGACGTTTTTGCGATATAATCTTGCGGAACTGTAAATCTAGATTATCATAGTCCGTTTGTGCTTTATCCAATGCTTGCTCTGCCTGCTCCAATTCACTGTTGGATACAGCCCCGGCATCATGTAAAAACTTTTGGTCTTCATATGCCTTCCGTGCTTGCTCCAACTGCTTTTGGGAAGCTTTCTTCTGACTTTCGGCCTCTTCCAGCTCAAATGATTCTTGCGCTGTATCGACAGCCATTTTGGCCCGAAGTACATTTGTTTTCTGAATTTCAATATCTTCCGCCTTCGGACCCTTCTCCAATTCAGCCAACTTGGCTTTGGATATCTCTAAAGAATCAGACGCACTCTGAATTTGCATTTTAATTTCTGAACTGTCCAGAAGCGCCAGCACTTGCCCTTTTTTGACCTTGTCTCCGGCTTTTACGTTCACCGCAGCCAGCTTGTTATCGCCTGCACTTGTGAAGTTCAGCTTCACTTCCTTGGATGCTTGTACGGTGCCGGTTGTGTCGAGCTTCTCGCTCACATCGCCGCGCTCTACTTTAAACGTCTCGTCCTGAACTATAGGTGCTGCCTGCTCTTTCGGCATATTCAGATATACTGCTGCTCCGCTTCCGCCTACAACCAGTAAAACAATCGCAGTCCAGATCCACTTTTTTCTCCGTTTTCTCCGTAGCTTGATTAAAGCATCATTTAAAACCGTTTCTGCCAACGCCTTTTCCTCCCTATGTGCTCCATGGCTTGTTCAACGTATACTCATTTTGATCCAACTCGATCGCCAGCTCTTCCATTTGCCGTTCAATCTGGTTCACTTTTAACTGGTTGTTTTTCAATTCCATCTCAATAATCAGACCTCTGGCCCACTTTTTGTGTGATAACTCCAAGGCCTCTTTTGCCGTACGCAAGCTTTCTTCCAGTTGTACGTATTTCTTTTGGTTTTCCTTAACCGTGGCATACAAATTGCGAAGTGATTCGGCAAAATCCTTTTGACCTTTGGCAAGCTCCTCTTTGGCTGTATCGACATCCATTTTAGCTAGATCGTAAGCACCTGCGCCGTTGTTAAAATCAAAATATCTCACATTAAGTTCCGAAGATTTGATGCTGTCCTCCAGCTTCCATAAATTCGGATTCATGTCTGTCAGCTGTTGTATATGTAATTCGATATCCAGCTTCTTCGGTTCCTTGTACACGGGTCGATCCACCATTTCATAGGCTGTTCCGTTAGGCTGTCCCATGAGGAAATTCAGAGCATCTCTGGATTTTTGCAACGCAATTTTTCCCTGCTCGACCGCTTGCTGCGCCTGGGCTCTGGCTTGTGTACTCTCGTTTTTCGCATATTCAGACAGCTTGCCGCGCGCAAATTTGGCAAGTGCAATCTTTTCCTCCGCTTGGGCGATTTCAAGCGCCTCCAGATCATTTTTCACCTGATTCTCTGCTACAAACACACTTTGGTAGCTTTTCATTACATTAAAATAAATCTGGTCTTTGGCATATTGCGCCTGCTTTTTGCTAGCTAGATAGGATAGTGTCGAAGAACTGTAATTCCTCCAGGACGTTTCATTATCAACATACTCATTGTCTATATAATCGATAGGTGAATTGCCCAGCTCCTTTTCTGCATTTTTCAGTTCAAGTCTGCGACGCTCTACATCCCGCTCTGCGGTACGCGTATTGTAGCTGTTCGTCTGTGCCCATTCCACTGCCTGCTTGAGCGTTAATGGAGGTAGAGCCTGTCCCGTTACGGATGATGTCTTCGCCGTAGCCGCAGCAGATGAATTAACTGACACATTTGCTGAAATGCTTCCTGATGAACTGTCAGCCTGTGCAGTGGTAACCAAGCCTGTAGAAAAGGACAATACAAGCAGCACGGCAGCCGCTTTTTGCTTCATAAGTGAATCTCTCCCCTTTCGGTGCATCTTTCGAATCTTTTCCATTCTTTTCGACATAAATTTCCACGAATTCCTCGCATTCTAATTGTACTTTCAGGTTTATGTTGGTACAAGGTGTCAAAACAATACATTTTTGTAACCTTTACTGTCAGATTACTCGTTGTAAACTACTTTACGTCCCACCAGACATAGATTTAAGCTGTTTTTACCTGAACTTTACCTAAATTTCAGCTAATTTTAAGGAAACCAACAGCATCTATTAAGGTTTGGAACATATAATAGAGAAAGAATAACAGCCGCTCACTAGGAGGGTTAATAGATGATAAAAGAATCTCGCATGACAACTACTAACGAACCGTCTGATTTGTGGATGACTCGCTTTTTACGCGAATCAGAACAAAAAAAGAAACAACTCATTCGGGAAGCCCGAAAAAATAATGATATACCGCTGATGAACAGTATTTCTTTTCACCTTGCCCAGCGTGACCAGCAGCATCTGATTGGATAAGCTTACTGGGAAATCTAGTGCTTATATATGAACGCCATTCTTCATTAATCTACATGATACGCCAGTTTAAAAAGAGACGGGACAAATCAAAACTATGATTTGTCCCGTCTCTTTTTGGCGAGGATTTAGACTAGTGTTCCTCGCCTATTCTTCCGTCTCCGTCTGCGGATGATAAAGATATTGATCCAGCGGGATACGTCCGTTTGCATTAAACTGTATGCCCTCCTCTTCCAAGTACAGGCGCTGCAGGGAGGCGGACTCATCCTCCTGCAAAGCAATCTCTCCCAAGCGGTTGACTACTCTATGCCATGGAAGTCGATGTTTTTGGCTCAGTGTATGCAAAATTCGCACCACCTGTCTAGCACCTCTTGGGCTTCCGGCCTCTGCCGCAATTTGACCGTAAGTCATTACTTTTCCCTCAGGGATCAGCAATATAATCTGAAGCACACGGGCAGTGAAAGGCTGCATGTTCTAATTCCTCCGAATTACTATTGCTTTTTTCCATTATTATAGCACCCTGAACATAAGCCAAAAACCCCTGTTCCTACAAATGTAAGAAACAGAGGTAAAACCAGCATTGAAATTTAGAATCCACTCAGACCCTGTCTTTTTAAATCGTGTGCTACTAATCGCGCCAGTTGCCTTGCTCCTGCAAAGTTTGGATGTAGTGTATCACCGTTCATATACAAAGCCAGCGTAGCTTCTTTGCCAATAGAAGTGAAATAAGCTGAACTGAGCACATTCAGATCGACTAAAGGCGTTTGTTCCTCTTGAGCCAGCGCCAAAATAGCGCTTCTATACCATCTGTTTTCTGCGTTGTGTACATTGTTAGCATTAAAGTCAGTGGCTCGTCCTTGCGGTGTTGACAGAATTACCGTCGCCCCCTTAGCCTTCACCTGCCGGATCATATCTCGCATCCAATCCTTAAACTCCGCTTCGCTTTCGTTATGCTTTGGATTGGTGTCATTAATGCCTAATTGGAGAATAAAATAATCCCCTGGCTTGATATATTGAACGATAGCCTCCAACTGACCGTCCTGATGGAAGCCTCTAGCAATTTGGCCCCCTGACGCCATATTGCGAATTTGAAAAGTATTCGTGTTTACAAACTCTGGCAGCAGTTGACCCCATCCTGCCTGCACGCTGCTATCTAGCGGATAATAGTTACATACCGTAGAATCCCCGCCGATATAAATCGTGCGATTCGTAGCTGGATTGCTAGACAACTGCTTGATTTCCAGTGCACTAAGTGTGAAGACCGCGCCCTCTTTGCCTTCAGTAATCAGTAGATTTAACTGTCCGTCTGTCACTGGAATTTGAAAGCGATCCTTGGCCCCATTCCCCGTCATATTTATGACCTGATACACCCCTTCGGCCGCAACACTCGAACGGGAAGTATTACCTAAAGTAACCGACACCTCATATAAACCTGGAGGAAGATCGACGTCAAAAGTATTCTTGCTTTTCGTACCTGTAGTCAGGAATTGTACCGCATCACTTGCCACCCCAGTCCCCGATGCACTGACATTACGCATATTCTCAGGGGTACGAAAGCCATAGCCACGTGCTGAGTCATAGGACAGCGAAGCGCTCACTCCGGTATAACCCGTTTCGACCATACCTCCGCCAAAATCAAACTTGTACTCGCCATTGGATGCATGTGCCGGAGTAGCTATACCCACCCCTGGCGCACCACATAAAAAAGCTGCTAAAAGCATACCAGTCAATCCTTTTTTCCACTTCATTCTTCATTCCTCCTCCAGATTTTTAATTGTAAGAAGCAAAGAATATTTAATGTAAGCGCATACATAAAATTCTACCAATGGTTGCACGGTTGTACCTATGTAATTCTTATGCAAATAAAAAGTTAACGTAGCCGAATAAACAACAGGATCCGTTATCTGCGTACCTCTTACAATAGTAATTGTAGCCCAACTAAATCAAGTGGAATTTGAAGAGATATAGTTCCCTTTAAGCAGAACCCGTAAACACACAACTTCTGATGAATAGGCAAATGTACAGCCCTTTCTCTGGTTCTGTGAATACACTAAACCAACACTGGGAAAGGAGGGACGTAATGTCTAATAAGTTTAGAGCCACGTTGAGGGGGGCTAATGAAGTGCCTCCTGTCAGAACAAATGCGACAGGAACTGCGGAATTTCGTTACCGTCCAGCGAGCCAGCAATTAAGCTTTGAACTGACGGTCCGCAATATTTCACGAGTAACGGAAGCGCACATTCATCTGGGACGAAGAGGTGAAAACGGACCTGTTGTCGCTACCCTGTTTGGCCCTTCGAAGTTTGGGATTACCGTAAGAAGAGGCGTCGTTACCGGCGTGCTGCGTGCATTTGATCTTACTGGTCCGCTCAGAGGCAGAACCATTAATGATTTGGTATGCCAAATCAGAGAGGGCAACGCCTACGTCAATGTCCACACGATCCGTCATCCGAACGGTGCCATTCGTGGACAAATCAGACGCGCACCTATCAAACGTTGCAAATAACGAATGGACATGAGTACTAAAAGAACTTCCATGCTGCTCATTTTGAGCCTATGGAAGTTCTTTTTCTTAATTCTTAACAAAAGTTAAGAAGTTCATAAGCGATTCTTAAGCCACTCCCTTTCAGATTGTTAAGAACTTTATCTTTTAATAGAAAGAGTTCAACAAGATACAGTTCACTACTGAAAGGAAATGAAGCTTATGAAGCCTACGACCAAAGAAAGAATTCCCGAATTACAGTTGGTCAGAGCCATGGCGATTTTAGCCGTCTTAATGGTACATGCCACTTCTTATGCAACGGTTCAACTTACACATTCCAGCCTTTATGTTGTATATAATGCGCTCAATGTGTTGATGAAGTATGGTACCCCTGTATTTATCGCGCTTAGCAGCATGGTGCTGTTCTACAACTATAAGGATCGTCCAATGGGACGACAGCTTTTGAGCCGCTTTTATAAGCAGAGATTGCTGTATATTCTCGTACCTTATGTCATGTTCTCTCTCTTTTATTTCATCCTGTCCCTTATGGCTGGCAGTAACGAACCATGGAGTATAACTACACTGGCGGAAAGTTTTGCTCTAAAGCTGGTCACAGGCAAAGCCTACACCCATTTATATTATATTTTTATCATGATGCAATTCTATCTTGCATTTCCATGCGTACTGTGGCTGTTCCAGCGTTATCGGCAATTTCCGCAATGGTCTATTGTCATTGGGCTGCTGGTACAGTGGGCATTTATAATTAGCAATAAATTTCTCTTTCAGGTTCAAAATAAAGGCAGCTGGGCGCTGTCCTATGTTGCCTGTTACATGCTGGGCGCTGCTCTCGGTTACTATTATCCCCAGCTCCGAACTTGGTTTCTGATGCGTAAAGGGGAACGAAGCTTTGTCAGCATGCTGACTTGGATTGCAATTTGGGCTTTATGGCTGATTTCAGCCATCATTCATGTCTATATGTGGTATGAAAATAGAATGTACGGAACCTCATACAATTCGCTGGTTTTTGAACTTATGTATAATATGTACAGCCTGTCTAGTACGCTGGTATTGTTACAGATTTCCTTTCTCATGTATAGGAGACAACATTCCATTGTCATTCGCAAGCTGGAACGTCTGGGTACCCTGTCCTTTGGGGTGTATCTCATCCATCCGTTTTTCCTGCTCCTGTATCGGCAGTTTTCACCACACATCGGTTCGCCGCAGCTTATTCATGTGTGGTACGCTGGAGGTTTTTTCTGTGCACTTCTTTGCTCTTGGCTCGTCGTGTCGTTCATCGCCCGCTTCCTGCCATGTGCGTGGATTTTGTTCGGTCAGCTGCCGGATATAGGAAAAAGGAACTTCAAGCAAGAAGAGCGTATGTCTTCGCCCGAAACGTTACTATTCAAAGGCTGATGATACCCGACAAACGATCTGAGAAGGGTGTCCATAGCCTCCACCGCCAAAAAGGTATATAATACGCCCATATTGTATACTGCTGGAAAGAACAGAAAGGGTGCGCGGCCATGCATAACGGAACCATTTTATTAGTAGACGATGAACCTGAAATAATTAAGCTCATGCAAATATATTTAGAAAATGAAGGATACCGCTTGCTCATGGCACGGGACGGACTGGAAGCGCTGGAGCAGGTTAATCGGGAACAGATAGATGTGATGGTGCTGGATGTGATGATGCCCAACATGGACGGGATTGAAGCCTGTATGAAAATCAGGGAAACCGAACATTTTCCGATCATTATGTTGTCTGCGAAGGGACAAGATATGGACAAAATTACAGGGCTTAGCGTTGGGGCCGATGATTATGTCACCAAGCCGTTCAGCCCGCTGGAGCTAGTGGCACGCATCAAATCCCAGCTACGTAGAGTACGGAAGTATACCCAGTCCTCTCCTGTATTGGAGCATGAAATGGTACTGGATGAACTCTCCATTAACACTGTTACGCATGAAGTCACTCTCGCTGGAGAATCCGTAAAGCTGACTCCGCGTGAATTCGCCATTGTTGAGCTTTTGGCTCGGCACCGGGGGCAAGTGCTGAGCATGGAGCAGATTTATGAGAAGGTCTGGAAGGAGCAATATCTGGAATCTAACAACACGCTAATGGTTCATGTGCGTAAAATTCGCGAGAAAATTGAGACTGATCCGAGAAAGCCCAAATACCTGAAAACAGTGTGGGGCATCGGCTATAAAATGGAAAAATTCGATTAATGGAGGACTTGCGTCTTGAAGGCAAAACGATATGATACGCTGGGATGGAAGCTGGCAGCTCTTAGCCTTGCTGCCTTCACTTTAACTGGACTGATTTTAATGGTGTTTTATTATGGAGCGTCTTTGCTGTTATGGCTGAATCCCTCCCGTTCATTTTTCGGCACCCGGCTGATCCGCTGGACCGTAAATCATATTGGTTCCTCACTGATCATGCTGGTGTGCGGGCTGCCTTTATATATTTATTTCTTTTTCCTTTTTACCAAAAATACGATTGGCTATCTACGCGAGATTACGAAAGGGATGCAGAAGTTCGCGGACGGAAATCTATCCTATTCGATTCCGGTATCTTCAGCGGATGAGCTGGCAAGCTTGGCGAAAAATATGAATACCATGGCAGACAAGCTCCGTCTCTCACTAGAAGAAGAACGGGCTTCCGCCAAAGCCAAAAACGACCTGATCACTGGCGTATCCCACGATCTTCGCACCCCGCTAACCTCTGTGATTGGCTTTTTGGAGTATATTGAAACCGACCGCTATCGGGACGAAATTGAGCTGCGCTACTATGTAAACATTGCTTATGAAAAATCGCTGACGCTGAAAAAGCTGATCGACGAATTGTTTGAGTACACGCGTGTGAGCGGTGGTAGCCTGCCTCTGGAGCTGGAGCCTGTAGACCTCGGCAAATTGCTCACTCAACTTGCTGAGGAATTTGTACCCTCACTGGAACAGGCGGACATGTCTTATCGTGTCCGAATCGTTGAGCCTGTGCGGATTTTGGCCGATACGGACGAGCTGGTACGCCTGTATGAAAATTTATTTTCCAACGCGATTCGATACGGAAAGGATGGCAAGCGTCTCGATATCACCATAGGACGCGAAAGCGATGAAGCGATAGTGATCTGCACCAACTACGGCACCCCGATTCCACCGGAAGATGTCCCGCATCTGTTTGAACGGTTTTACAGAGTGGACAAATCACGCTCCAAGGAAACCGGAGGCACCGGGCTGGGTCTTGCCATTACCAAAAGCATTACTGAGCTGCACAATGGCCGCATTTCGGTTAGGAGCAATCGCAGACAAACGGATTTTGAAACCCGTTTTCCGCTCTATCGCGCCCGTTAGACGGGCAGTGTAACGCTAACCAATCAACAACGTATAAACGATACCCGGTCCGTGTACGCCGATCGTCAAGTCATTTTCAATATCGGACGAGCGGCTCGGTCCAGTAATAAAATGAATGCCTGCGGGCAATTGCTCGCGCCCTGCTTCGTCAAATCGGCTTAAAATCTCGCCCAGTCGTGTTCGCAGACGCTCCACGGGCAGGAGAATGATCAGCACGGTCGGCAGCAGACTGACCGAGCGCCCCTTCTCCGGCGAGGATAGCACTGCTACCGAGCCGGTATAGGCGGCGGCCTCATCGGCTATGACAATGCCGATATCGGCCTCCGCGGCGCGTACCTTCCAGTCTTCGGCTGGATCGGTGTTCCACACCGAAAGTCGGACTTCCGGCAGCGCTGCTTCCAACTGGAGCGCCTCCAGGTCCGGCTCATTCTGCCGGACGATATAGGCCGCTCCCAGCTCTCGCGCTTTGTTCGCGATCCAGTCTGCCGACTCCTTCAGATCCGGCAGACGCACGACATGTCCGCCAACACTTGTAAAGTTGGCGGTGAACTCCTCGATGCGCTGCTCCGCACTCCATTCGAATTCGTGCCAAAACGCTGGTGCGCCGCGAAACGGCTGCATCGGTGGCTCCGTCTGCCGCGGACGCTTGAGCCGCGCCGCAATGCCCTCCATAAAGCGTGCCTGCTTGACACGGGATTCTGATTGCATTTGATGAAGCCACGCCTCATGCTCCGCTTTTGCTTGCGCAGAAGGATTACGCTGTTCATTCATGCTGCATCCCTCCTTTTCTTCTATCCGCCAAGATCGTCTCCATTCGGCTGAGAATGTCCGGATGCATGACCTTGCGTTCCTGCTCCAGCTCACGCGCCAGTGTGTTCCAGTGCTGACGGAAGGATTTTTTTGCCAGACTAGGGGCCACACGGTACGTATTCCAGCCTTTTAAGGGGCCAAGCTTAAGAGTAATTTCTCCCTTACGAACGACCGCTTTCTGTGCGATCTGTCCGAGTCGAATCGCCGCAGCGAATCGCTTTGAGCTGGAAACTACTGACGCAAAACCTTTCATCGCTGCCGTCTCTAGATTATCCCCTTTTCCCGCCTCCACCTTGCGTCTACGCAAATAAACCAGCATATCATGCAGTGGTATTTTGACCGGACAGGCTTCATAACACGCCCCACACAAGCTGGACGCACTCGCTATATCGTTCCACTCTTCGATGTTGCCGTGAAGGGCAGGCGTAAGCACTGCACCAATAGGACCACTGTATGTCCCGCCATACGCGTGTCCCCCAATGTGTCGGTACACCGGACAAGCGTTCAGACAAGCACCGCAGCGAATACAATTTAACAGCTCCTGAAACTCGGGATTGCCTAGCTGAAGCGAACGCCCGTTATCTACGATGATAATGTGCATTTCCTCCGGTCCATCGGCATCCTGGCTGCGCCGGGGTCCTGAAATCCCCGACATATACATAGTCAGCTTTTGTCCGGTAGCGGAGCGTGGCAGCAATGTAGCCATCACCTCCAAATCTGTCCAGGATGGAATAATTCGCTCCATACCCATCAGTGTGATTTGCGTTTTGGGCAGAGTGGAAACCATACGAGCGTTGCCTTCATTTTCGAACAGGACCATGGAACCCGTCTCAGCAATGGCAAAATTGCAGCCTGTCATGCCAATATCCGCATCCAGAAACTTTTCACGCAGCTTTTTGCGGACAAAGCCCGCCAAAATCGTCGTATCTGCGGACAACTCCTCCCCCGCTTCTTTGGACAGCAGTTCGGCAATCTGATAACGGTTTTTGTGAATCGCAGGGATTACGATATGAGACGGCGCCTCTCCTGCCAGTTGAATAATGTACTCACCGAGATCACTTTCAATCGTCTCGATATCCGCACCCTCCAGCGCCTGATTCAAATGCAACTCCTCCGACACCATCGACTTGGATTTGACGACAGAACGTGCTTGATTATGCGCGGCAATGTCCAGTGTAATGCGTACAGCATCCACAGCTGTGCCGGCAAAATGGATATGCACCCCGTTGGCACGGGCATTTTCTACAAACAGATTTAAGTAATAGTCCAGATGGGCAATGGTATGAAGCCGAATTTGGCGCCCCCGCTCACGCCATTCCTCCCAATTTCCATGCTGCTCAGAAGCTACCCGCTTGCCGTTGCGCAGCCGCTCGGTAGTGAAACGAACTGCATTCCGTAGAAAATCGTCATTTAGAGCCAGCTCTGCACGTTCTTTGACCTTTTGCTTCATAGAATGTGTATGTACAGCGGTCATGCGTGCTTCACCCCTTCATACAGCAGCTCTGCCAGATGCATTACCCGAACTGGATCTTCCCGATATCTGAGATTTCCGGCGATGTTCATCAAACAGGCCATGTCCAGTCCAACCAGCACCTCAGCTTCCGTCTCCCTGATATGGTCCACTTTTTCAGTCACCATCGCTCCCGAAATATCGGGCATTTTTACCGCAAAAGTACCACCAAACCCACAGCAGTCCTCAGCAAAAGGAAGCGGCACTAATTGCAAACCCTTTACGCTGCCAAGCAGCTTCATCGGTTCCTCTTTTACGCCGAGCAAACGTGTTCCATGACAAGACGGATGGTAGGTTACCGTATGAGGAAAAGACGCGCCCACATCGGTCACGCCAAGTACCTGTACCATAAATTGTGTAAACTCATACGTCTTTTGCTCCAGTCTCCGTGCCGAATCCAGCCACTCAGGCTCATCCTTAAACAACTTCGGGTAATGATGAATCATATATGTGCAGGAACCGGAAGGAGCTACGACAAAATCACTGTCATTAAACGCTTTCAAAATCGTTTTTGCCGCAGCCCTTGTTTCATCCCAATAGCCGCTGTTATAGGACGGCTGCCCGCAGCATGTCTGCACCTTGGGAAATTCCAGCTCGACACCATATCTGGCAAGCAAGCGGGCCATCGCTTCCCCTACCTTGGGATAAATCGCATCACTCAGGCAGGTAATAAATAAAGATACCTTCATACGACACACCCCTTCCGTCCGTTTTCCAAAGGAAAACTTTCATCATAAGCATAGCTTGCAGCGGGATTCTTACCTGAATAAAGGTTTTACATTATCCAAGATAATCCCGCTGCAACAGCGATCGTAAGATCAAATGAACCGCAGAGCGACCTCACCCCGGAAACTACATGCTTACACAATCGTAACCGGGATGGACAGCTCTGCGAGCTGACTGCGAATCGGGTCCGACAACCGCGAATCTGTGATAATTTCGGACACTTGCGACAAGTTCACCACATGTGTAAACGCCTGCTGCCCGAATTTGCTCGCATCTGCCAGTAAAATCACGCGATCTGCAATGCTAACCATTTTCTGCTTCAAACGAGCTTGCAGCTCATTCGATTCACTAATGCCGCGATCCAGATGAACTCCCTGACTGGAAAAAAACAGCTTATCTACATAATAGGTTTCTAATGAACGCTCTGCGAGCGGGCCTACGAACGATAGTGAACGTTGAAGCAGCTGACCTCCCGTCGAAATAACCTCAATTTTTTCCTTACCTGCCAGCTCTGTAGCTACCCGAATCGAATTCGTCAGTATCGTTAAAGGAATATCGGGCAGACTGGACGCCATATACCAGGCAGTCGTACTGGCATCCAGCAAAATGCGATCATGCGGCTGAATCTGCTTGACCGCTTCCTCAGCAATTCGACGCTTTTCCTCTGCGTTCATAATTTCCCGTACCGCATAGGGCGTTTCAGGCTGCTCGTTTTTGACACTAACCGCTCCCCCATGTGAACGGCGTAGTCGTCCCGCCTGCTCCAGACGATCCAGATCGCGACGAATCGTTTCTTCCGTTACTTTACACAGCTCACTCAATTCAGACACCCGTATGCTTCCTCTTTCATTCACGAGCTGCACAATCATCTCATATCTTTCTGCGACCAGCATGGTAATCTCACTCCACATCTTTAATGTACAAAAAGTCCTGTCACCCGCCGGAACTGTCCGTAGGCATCCTCCCACGCTTCTGACTCGGCAGGTTCATATTCCTCTACGGTAATCGAATCCGCAATCACCCGGCGTGCTTCCCATATATCGGCGAACTTTCCCTGTGTCATCCATTGTACCGCAAGATTGCCGATTGCGCTCGCTTCTGCGGGGCCCGCGCATACGGGTTTTTGAATCGAGTTGGCCGTCCATTGGCACAGCAAGCGATTTTGAATCCCGCCGCCGACCATATGCAAGCCATTAAAACGCTGTCCTGACACTCGTTCTGTAAGCTCCAAAATGTAACGATACTTTAACGCCAGACTTTCCAGAATACAGCGTGTAATTTCGCCCGGCGTTTCCGGCAATGGCTGCCCGGTATTGCGGCAGTATTGGCGTATGCGTGTTTTCATATCTCCGGCATGCAAAAACAGTTCATCATCCGGGTCAATCAAACAAGTGAACGCTGGAGCCTGTTCTGCCATATGAACCAATTCAGGAAAGGAATAGGAGTTTCCCTGCCGCTCCCACTCTCTGCGCGCCTCCTGTAGTATCCACAGTCCCATGATATTTTTTAGCAACCTGTAGGTTCGGCCCACGCCGCCTTCATTTGTAAAATTAAATCGAAGCGTATCATCATTGATTACTGGCTGTGCGGTCTCCGTTCCCATCAGGGACCATGTTCCGCAGCTCAAGTACGCAAAGGACCGCTCCAGCGCAGGCACGGCCGCCACTGCTGATCCTGTGTCATGCTCTGCTACTGCAATCACAGGAATCGCTCCAATGCCCAGATCCGTCATGACCGATGAACGGATTGTACCTGCAACACTTCCCGGCTCCAGTACCTCTCCAAACCAAGAGCGGGGAATGTTGATTCCGGACAAAAGCTCATCATCCCATTTTTGCTGTAACGGATGATACAATTGCGTGCTGGTTGCATTCGAAAACTCATGATACATTTCACCTGTCAGAAAATACCGCAGCAAATCAGGGATCATCAGGAAATGTTCCGCCTGCTCTAGCAAGGGTGATCTTGCATTTCGCATAGCAGCCAGCTGATAAATCGTATTAAACGTCAAAAACTGAATGCCTGTACGCTGGAAAATAAACGCTTTTCCCAGTTGTTCCTGTACTTTTTCCATTACTCCATGGGTGTGCCAATCCCGATAATGATAAGGGTTGCCCAGCAATTCTCCGGTTTCTCCAATCAGTCCAAAATCGACCGCCCAGGAGTCAATCGCCAGGCTGGATGGATTCATTCCCATATGCTTGGCTTTGAGTAATCCTTGCTGAACCTCGTGATAGAGACGCAATATATCCCAGTGCAGACGCTCCCCAACCTTGACCGGGTCATTGGAAAAGCGGTGGATTTCTTCCACCACGATACGTGAATCTGTCAATTTTCCGAGTAGAACTCTGCCGCTGCTTGCTCCCAAATCATAAGCGAGGATGCTCACCAGCTCGCACCACCCTTGCCTCTTTGCAAAATCTGCGTACCATACTCAGACGCCAAGTAAGCTTTCATTGGATCTACAGGTAATCCTTGCTCTTCACGGATCGCTTTAAGCAATGGGGCCACATCAAACTCAAATGCTTGGCGTACCGCATCCTCCGCACCCAGCACATCCTGACGGCTCGACGCTTCCTCCACCTCTGCATGATTAATCAAGAGTGCCTTCGCATATTGAGTCTGCACATTCAGTACCGAGCGAATCATGGCCGGAATTTTGGGTTCGATATTGTGCGACTGGTCGATCAAATAAGCAATTTTATCAACGGTATGGCGGATATCTGCATCAACATCCTGAGCTGCGTTCAAAATTTGGTAAAAGATTAAAAACAGCTCATACGGATTGGCAGAACCCACGATCAAATCATCATCCGCATATTTATAACTGTTAAAATGAAAGCCGCCCAGTCGTTTCTCATCCATTAAAAACGCAACAATATGCTCCACGTTGGCCCCCGGCAGATGATGCCCTGTATCCACCAGCACCTGTGCCTGCGGCCCTAACTTGGTCGCATAATGGTACGCCATGCCCCAATCGGCAATATCCGTATGGTAAAAGGCCGGCTCAAACGCCTTGTATTCAATCAGCATACGCATGTCTGGCGTGAGCGCCTTATACATTTCGCTGAGTGCCTCCAACATCCAATTTTTGCGTTTGCGAATGTCCCCCTGACCGGGATAATTCGTTCCGTCTGCGAACCATAAGCTAAAATCGTTGGAGCCCGTTTCCTTTGCAATATCCACGCATTCCAGCAAATGGTTGATAGCCTTGCGGCGGATTGCCGGGTCTACATTCGTAACACTACCGAGCATGTAGTCCTCGTCTTGAAACAGATTGGGATTTACGGCCCCAATCTGCAGGCCAAGACTTTCGGCATGACTGCGAAGCTTACCGTAATTGTCTACTTTATCCCACGGGATGTGAATGGCAACGGACGGACACAAGCCTGTCAAGGCATGAACCTGTGCGGCATCCTCCAGCTTTTCGAACGGATCACGCGGCACGCCCGTTTTCTGAAAGACTTTAAAACGTGTACCTGAGTCGCCATATCCCCAGGACGGTGTTTCTATGCTTAGCGCTTTCAGCTTGGTCTTTACTTGCTCCAGGTCAATACCCCGTTGTTGTTGCTGCTCCTCAAATAAGGCGTACGCTTTGTCACTCATCGTCGTTCCTCCTTGAAAAGTAAGTGAGTTATGGGGGGAGGCCGCTTCGCGTCTGGATCATTCTTCCGATCGCTGTTATCCCCAGATTTTTTTTATTTTATAGAACATATTAAAGGTGAAAATCCGGGGATAAAGGCGAACGCTACGCTTCTTCAGAACGATTCCATCCGCTTCGCTGCTGACCACCCATAAAGTCACTTTTATTTTAAAGTGTTAGCGTGTATATAAAGGCATTCGCGCGTAAATAAGTTAACACAACTTATTTACGTGTTTGAAACTAATTAAAAACCTCTTCGTACTATGGGCTTGTGGCCTGGATTATTGCAGTAAATTAGTACATTAAATTAGTTCGCTATGATCCTAAGTGTTCTATTAACTGCCTCTTCTTCCTAGCGTGTAAAGGCTGCGGGTACACCGCCGTCGATGGTCAGCATACAGCCTGTCGTTTTTTCCGCCTTGGATGAGGCGAAAAAGGCTATGCCCTCCGCGATATCCTGCGGGTAAATGTTAACCAGCAGCGTCGTTCGCTTGCGGTAATGCTCCTCCAGCTGGTCTGGCTCGATGCCGTAGGCAGCGGCTCGCTCGTTACGCCAATTGGAGTTCCAGATCGCCGAGCCTTGCAAAATTGCATCTGGCAAAATGGTGTTTACGCGGATACCGTATTCCCCGCCCTCTGCGGCAATACAACGGGCCAGATGCACCTCCAGCGCCTTGACCGAGCTGTAGGCCGTTACATTTTTGCCCGCGTAGACTGAGTTTTTGGAACCAACGAACACCATGCTACCGCCAAGTGTCTGTTCCTTCATCAGCTTGAACGCTTCGCGCGCGACCAGAAAATAGCCTGTTCCCAGCACGTTCACGTTTAAATTCCATTCCTTTAATGACGTTTCATCGAACGGACTGGATGTAGCAAGACCTGCATTGTTTACGATAATATCTACACCGCCGTAGGTTAGCGCCGTTTCGGCATAGGCAGCCTGAATCTGATCTTCCTGCGTCACATCCATTTTTACGGCGATGGCACGGTTTTCACCGTAACTGCTGTTTATGTCTGCGGCTATTTTTTGCGCACCTTCCAGATTGAGGTCTGCCAATACGACATGCGCACCTTCATCTACCAAACGCCGTGCAGTTGCACTGCCGATTCCGCCTGCACCGCCTGTAATGAACGCAATTTTGCGTGAAAATTCCGCTTCTGCTGGCGCCAGTGACAGCTTGTAAAGCTCCAGCGGCCAGTATTCCACGTTGTAAGATTCATTTTCACTGAGCGAAACAAACTCCCCTAACGCCGTTGCTCCTCGCATGACAGCAATAGCACGATGATACAAGGCACCACTTACCTGTGCATTACTCCAGCTTTTGCCTGTGTTGATCATCCCTACACCCGGAATCAAGATTACACGCGGCGCTGCTTCAAATCTCACGTCTCCTTCATGTCGATTACGCTCGAAATAAGCTTGGTACTGCTCTTTATAGGCTGCTATACCCTCGGCAAGCTTAACTTTCAGCCCCTCAACATCCTCTATATCCGGTGTCCAATCTACATAGAGCGGTTTCATTTTGGTATGAACCAGATGATCCGGGCATGCTGCTCCAACCTGGGATAAAGCACTAGAATCCAGGCCGTTCACAAACTCCAACACATCCTCCGCGTCATCAAAGGTGAGGATCATCTTTTTCTCATCACTGACTGCACCCCGGACGGATGGCATGACCTGGGACACTATGCTGCGGCGCTCCTCCGAAGTAAGCGCTTTATATTTTGCGCCTCCAAACCCCTGCTTTTCCTCTTGGTGAGCTTTAATATAGCTTTCTGCTTCTTGGATGATTTCGATCGTTTTGGCATAAGCCGCTTCGGATGTGTCTCCCCACGTAACCAGGCCATGCTTTTCCATCAATACCAACTCAGCTTGTGGATGATCGAGTACCCCTTGGGCAATCATTTTCGACAGCTTAAAGCCGGGACGGATATAGGGTACCCATACAAAACGATCACCGAAAATTTCCTTAGCGATTTCCTTGCCGTTATGCGCACAGCATAAGCTGATAATCGCGTCCGGATGTGTATGATCGACATGCTTAAAAGGCAAAAATGCGTGTAGTAGTGTCTCAATTGAAGCACGCGGATGCTTGGCATCTATCATACAGTTCGCCAAATATGCGACCATATCCTCGTCAGACATATCTTCCCGTTCAAACAGTGGACGAATATCCTCCATACGAAGCCCTGTGAAGTTATGCGCTTTCATTGTTGCAAGATCGGAACCGCTGCCCTTGACGTACATCACTTCCACTTCACGCCCGCGGAAATCCTGTATCGTTGTTTTGGCCGAAGTATTGCCGCCTCCCCAGTTGCACACGCTCCTATCTGTGCCAATCAGGTTAGAACGGTATACGAGTTGTTCCAGCGTGCTTTTCTGCTCAGATGCTTGTGAAGAATTCCATAGACTTTGTACCATAGGAAAAAGACCTCCAAGTTCTGTTTTGGTTTTGAATTGTTTTATTAAGGTGGATATTTTTGTTTATGGAGACTATAACACTTTTGTTTTAATTTGAAAATATAAAATACAAAAATAATCAAAAGTAAATTTTAATTTTATCCATATGTAACACGAATATATCGTCTAGCTTAAAATATAATAAGGCCGTGCCGGGGTCAGGTCATAAGAACCTTTTCCGGTACAGCCTTTTGACAGGTAAATCACTTTATTGCCAAGCATATTGCTGCGAATTTGATTACGCTCTATTTTAAAGGAAGGAAGCTTAGAACATATCAAGTTGTTTTTTTACGACTGCTGGTACACCTGCAGCCATGGCAAATTCGGGTATATCCTCTTTAACAAAGGCCCCACCACCGATCATAGACCAGCAACCAATGTGACGTTTCTCCCGTACCGAGGCACCAATGCCGATATAGGCACCCTCATCTATGGTTACATTGCCTGCCAGATTCACACCCGGGGCTATGGTTACATAATCGCCAATAACCGCATCATGACTCACGTTAACACTCCGATTGATAATTACATGCTGTCCGATCTTAATATTGTCCGACAGGACAGCCCCTTCAAAGACCATGCTTCCTTCTCCAATGGTGTTTCTTCGAGACAAACGAATACGGGGATGTATTAGCGGAGCTGCGATACGAAATCCCGATTGAATTGTATTATTAACGAATCGCTTCTTTAATGCCGGGTCACCCACCCCCGCACAGATCAGCTCCACCTCATATTTTAACGCTTCAATGTCATTCAACGTCCCCAGTACAGGAACGCCATTTACGATCTGCCCTTTCATCTCAGGTCGTTCATCCAAAAAACCTGCCACTTGCACTCCCAGCTCTTCACATAACCAGTTGATTTCCCTTGCATGTCCGCCCGATCCCCAAATCACGATTTTCCTCATCCGGTTGTCTCTTTTCCCAGGCCTCCCAGAACATTCACAATTCTTCGAACAATGATCTCGTCCAGTTCCTCCCACAAGGGCAGGCTGACAATATGTTTGGCAATATGTTCGGTAACATGAAGAGTAGACCGGGTATAGCTTTGGAACTGCTTCTGCTGATGGCACGCCGGAGAAAAATAGGTTCTGGCTTCTATTGAATTTGAGGCTAATAACTTAACGACCTCTTGATTCGTGTGTGAATCCGGACTAAGGAGAGGGATAAATTGATGGACAACTGATCCTTGCGTTTTTTGTATAGACCATCCTCGTTCTAATAAGTCTGCTTGAAGCAGTTCTTGAAGATAATATTCGTAGATCGTCCTTCTGTTCTCCCGTACAGTCTTAAAATGATCGAGGGTGGCTAAAGCGATAGCAGCGGTATACTCGGATATCTTACTGTTAAGACCTTGGGTGACAGACTCCCTGCTGCTGGAGAAACCGAAATTCCCTGCCTGACGAATTCGCTTAATGAGATCTTGGTCCAGACTGTATACCAATCCACCCTCTCCGATACCAAAAGATTTGGTGGCATGAAAGCTGAATACTACGGCCCCTCCAAAACCTTTGCCAAAATGGGTGGCTTCCTCGGGCGTTATCGTTCCAAAGCTGGCAGCAGCATCAATGACTACCGGAATTCCCTGCTCCTGCAGCTTATTATATACGGATAAATCAATGGCTGTACCGAAAGTGGCATATGGAACGATTACCGCAATCTCATCTCCCAGCAGCTTGACTGTCTGCTCTAACTGTTCCCTATTCATTTGCCAATTCTCCGGTTCAATGTCAAGGAAGTAGGGTTCTAACCCACACCACTCAGCAGCAAGTGGGGTGGCCGCAAAAGTAAAACTTGGCATAACTGCATATTTGCCCTGTGGTCGCTTGCTTTGGGCGATCGCCAAAATCAAGCCAATAGTAGCGTTATGAACGGTCACAGCCGAACCGATTCCATCAAACATTTGCGCAATGACCCGCTCTTCAAACAGGTTATTTAAGGGACCATAATTGGAGTAAATCCGGGTCTCTTCTATTTTCTCAAAATTGGAAATAAATCGTTCCTTTTTTACTAAATTAGGTCGTAAAAAGGGAATATCGAACATGAGCCAGCCTCCTTCGCATATGGGATGAGCAGACTAGGATTCCAATGTTTTTAATATCATTTCAATTCGCACGATATCTGCAACAAATTGTGGACGACCCCTTATACGTTCCTGATAAGCATGAAGTGCAGTTTTAAACAAATCGTCAGTATCAAGAAATCCATCATCTCTTGAGGCAATCATAATATCTAACCATTCCGTGAACGCATTTTGACCAAGCGTCTGATTATTTTGATTGGGATGTATTCGGAAATAGCTTAGTGCTTCAGGAATATAAACTGCTTTTCCTTTGGATAGTAAGTTCAACCAGGAAGCTAAATCATTAAGAAGAGAATACTGTTTTCCTTTATAAACCCCAAACCGTTCGATAAGATCTGCTTTTTTGAAAAACACTGTTGTAGGTTCCCCAATCACATTTAAACAACGAGTTAATGCAACGTTTGCCAACATTCTTCCGTCCATGATCCTTGTTTCCTCGTACAGCCTTTCCGTTGCATAGAGCGGTGGGAGAATAGTCCCTGATTCATCCATGGTTTGCCGATACGAGGTAACCAGTGTGATGTTTTCGAAATTTTCAAAAAAATAGATCATCCTTGCTATTTTTTCTTTTTGAAACATGTCGTCATCCATCAAATAATTGATATATTCACCTGACGCCAAATCAAAACATTTATGCCAATTTCCAAGAAAAAGATTTTTATCATTTTTATAATATTTAATTTGGGGAAAAGAATCTAAATAAGAATCAAGCATTTCTTGTACTTCATTCGTTGTACTGTCATCACAGATAATGATTTCGATGTTCGGATAAGTTTGTTCCAATACACTGTCGATGGCAATTTTTAGTGTATGCGGCCGATTATATGCAGGTATAACTACACTTACTAATGGGCATTGCACGCTTACTCCACCTTTCCTTTATGCTTAGGTGTCTACGCCGGAGGTTTCAAACGATTTAATTTGCTATGTTCACATGGGCTGGCATTTTCCTCACATCCCCGAACACATACACATACATATACATATATATTGCTGAGAAATAAAATGATGCCGGGAAAATGGATGTTTCAATAAAAACAATACTAACGTCTGAATCGGCACCTCCCTCTCGTTGGTGTTCGAAACTGGTAAAGGGGAATGATCATGTCATTGAATTTCACTCCGCTACTGACAGCTCATTTATTTGTATCGAAGAAGGTTTTAAAGGATCATGTAAAAGAATTGATAGATAGATTGGAAGAAAATCACATTACAATAAACTTGTATGAGGCTGATCAACCACTTATAGACAATAGCCTCCAAAAGCCTCGGGTTTACGTCTCGCTCGGAGAAGAGTGGGGAGAATTTTCAGCACTAAAAGCGTTACCTGGTCACGAAAAAAAAACGCTGGTTACACTTCCAATCACCAGACGAAATTCAACCTATGCATTTATTTTTCTGCTGGCTTAAGGCAACAGATCCTCTTCCGGAGAATAGAACGATTCCTCCAACACATTTCTCTTCAAACACACCTTTAATATCCGTGTTTACTGCCAGTTACAGATCAAAAGAAAAAATTCAACGACCTTATCAATCTTTATTAAAGCAGACCTACAAGAACTGGGAATGGGTAATCGTGGATGATTCCGGTGATGAAGATGAGACATACAAGGAGTATTTACTACCTTTAGAGGATCACCGTGTGCGAAGATACCGCCAGGATTCCCGCAATGGTTATATAGGGGCTATCAAAAGGTTTGCAGCAGGTCTATGTACAGGGGAAATTTTAGTAGAAGTTGATCATGATGATGAGCTAACTCCTGACTGCCTAGAGAAAATCGTCAAAGCATTTCAACAAAATCCTGACTGTGGCTTTGTTTATGGGGATTGTGCTGAGGTGTATGCAGGGAGCAATCATGCGCATTGGTACGGCTGGGATTGTGGCTTTGGTTACAGTGTTCATTATCGAGTCTGGCTGCATGATATGAACAGATGGCAAAATGTACAAAAACATACGACCATTAATGGCAAAACCATTCGTCATCTGGTCGGTTTACCCAATCATCCACGTGCGTGGACGAGGGACTGTTATCATCTGATCGGAGGCCATCGCAATGAACTACTGGTAGCAGATGATTACGATATGCTGGTCCGGACGTTTCTTTGCACTAAATTTGTAAACATCCCCGATTTGATATATATCCAATATCGTAACGAACAAGGAAATAACACTACATTCCTCAGAAATAAGCAGATTCAGATTCTTGTAGGGGAACTATATAGATCTAATTTTCAAAGGATTCAAATGAGATTGAAAGAATTCGATTTACCACAGCTATTGCCTTATCGTCGTATATGGGAGACTTCTACAGATGATCCTGCCCGGAAATCTGCTCACGTTATTCAAGAAGATACCTCAAGATTCTCGATATTGTTCCCTATCCCCCATTCCTGCCCTGAAATAGAGCATACGCAATTAAATAAGACACTCCAAAAGGGCATTGAAAACAACTTTAGGGAGATCGAAATTGTGGTTGTAGGTCGAATTCCATCAGAAATCGAAACCTATGCCTCCAAAGCTCCCAGGGGAGCCATACGATGGTGGCCTATGGAGCCAAATGATTCATTAGAAACTTGTATTCAATATGCAAAATTTGTTGCGTCCTGTAAAGAGAAAGTGGTTGTGTTGCCCTAAATTACAACAATGCTGAATAGAATATTGGCCAACAATTATTTTCCAATGCCTTTGTCGAAGTCTCTTGGAATTATTTCCATGGAGCTTCGACAAAGGTTTTTTTTACAGCAGAACTGCAAAATATTAACTTAAAACAAAAAAAGGACCCAAAAGTTATAAATAACTTTTGAGTCCTCTAAATATACCCTGACCTTAAGCTGGTCCTTGCTCACCTTGAGGTCCCTGAGGGCCTTGGTCACCTTGCGGTCCTTGAACACCCTGAGGGCCTTGGTCGCCTTGCGGTCCTTGAACTCCTTGAGGGCCTTGGTCTCCTTGGACGCCTTGAACTCCCTGAGGGCCTTGGTCTCCTTGGACGCCTTGAACTCCCTGAGGGCCTTGGTCTCCTTGGACGCCTTGAACTCCTTGAGGACCTTGGTCGCCTTGGACGCCTTGAACTCCTTGAGGGCCTTGGTCTCCTTGAGGGCCTTGAGCACCTAGAGGGCCTTCAGCACCTTGTGGACCTAGAGGGCCTTGAGCACCTAGAGGGCCTTGAACACCTTGTGGACCTAGAGGGCCTTGAGCACCTTGGTCGCCCTGAACTCCCTGAGGTCCTTGGTCGCCTTGGGCTCCTTGAACTCCTTGAGGTCCTTGATCGCCTTGGACTCCCTGAGGTCCTTGGTCGCCTTGGACACCTTGAACGCCTTGAGGTCCTTGGTCACCTTGGACGCCTTGAACTCCCTGAGGGCCTTGGTCGCCTTGGGCTCCTTGAACTCCTTGAGGTCCTTGATCGCCTTGGACTCCCTGAGGTCCTTGGTCGCCTTGGACGCCCTGAACTCCCTGAGGTCCTTGGTCGCCTTGGACGCCCTGAACTCCCTGAGGTCCTTGGTCGCCTTGGGCGCCCTGAACTCCCTGAGGTCCTTGGTCGCCTTGGGCTCCCTGAACTCCCTGAGGTCCTTGGTCGCCTTGGGCTCCTTGAACGCCTTGAGGGCCTTGGTCGCCTTGGACGCCTTGAACTCCCTGAGGTCCTTGGTCACCTTGGTCGCCTTGAACGCCTTGAACTCCCTGAGGTCCTTGGTCACCTTGGGCTCCTTGAACGCCTTGAGGTCCTTGGTCACCTTGGGCTCCCTGAACTCCCTGAGGTCCTTGATCGCCTTGGGCACCTTGAACGCCTTGAGGTCCTTGGTCGCCTTGGACGCCCTGAACACCCTGAGGTCCTTGATCGCCTTGGACGCCTTGAACTCCCTGAGGTCCTTGGTCGCCTTGGGCTCCTTGAACTCCCTGAGATCCTTGGTCGCCTTGGACGCCTTGAGGTCCTTGATCGCCTTGGACTCCCTGAGGTCCTTGGTCACCTTGGACGCCTTGAGGTCCTTGATCGCCTTGGACTCCCTGAGGTCCTTGGTCGCCTTGGACGCCTTGAGGTCCTTGATCGCCTTGGGCTCCTTGAGGTCCTTGGTCACCTTGGACGCCTTGAGGTCCTTGATCGCCTTGGACTCCCTGAGGTCCTTGGTCACCTTGAACGCCCTGAGGTCCTTGGTCACCTTGGGCTCCTTGAACTCCCTGAGGTCCTTGGTCACCTTGAACACCCTGAGGTCCTTGGTCACCTTGGGCTCCTTGAACTCCCTGAGGTCCTTGGTCACCTTGGGCTCCTTGAACTCCCTGAGGTCCTTGGTCGCCTTGGACACCTTGAACGCCTTGAGGTCCTTGGTCGCCTTGGGCTCCTTGAACGCCTTGAGGTCCCTGATCGCCTTGGGCTCCCTGAACACCCTGAGGTCCTTGGTCACCTTGGGCTCCTTGAACTCCCTGAGGTCCTTGGTCACCTTGGGCTCCTTGAACTCCCTGAGGTCCTTGGTCGCCTTGGACACCTTGAACGCCTTGAGGTCCTTGGTCGCCTTGGACACCTTGAACGCCTTGAGGTCCTGGGTCGCCTTGGGCTCCTTGAACGCCTTGAGGTCCCTGATCGCCTTGGGCTCCCTGAACTCCCTGAGGTCCTTGGTCACCTTGGGCTCCCTGAACTCCCTGAGGTCCTTGATCGCCTTGGGCACCTTGAACGCCTTGAGGTCCTTGGTCGCCTTGGACACCTTGAACGCCTTGAGGTCCTTGGTCGCCTTGGACGCCTTGAGGTCCTTGATCGCCTTGGGCTCCCTGAACTCCCTGAGGTCCTTGATCGCCTTGGGCACCTTGAACGCCTTGAGGTCCTTGGTCACCTTGGGCTCCTTGAACTCCCTGAGGTCCTTGGTCGCCTTGGGCTCCCTGAACTCCCTGAGGTCCTTGGTCGCCTTGGGCTCCCTGAACTCCCTGAGGTCCTTGGTCACCTTGGGCTCCTTGAACTCCCTGAGATCCTTGGTCGCCTTGGACGCCTTGAGGTCCTTGATCGCCTTGGACTCCCTGAGGTCCTTGGTCACCTTGAACACCCTGAGGTCCTTGGTCACCTTGGGCTCCTTGAACTCCCTGAGGTCCTTGGTCACCTTGGGCTCCTTGAACTCCCTGAGGTCCTTGGTCGCCTTGGACACCTTGAACGCCTTGAGGTCCTTGGTCGCCTTGGACACCTTGAACGCCTTGAGGTCCTTGGTCGCCTTGGGCTCCCTGAACTCCCTGAGGTCCTTGGTCACCTTGAACGCCTTGAACACCCTGAGGTCCTTGATCGCCTTGGGCTCCCTGAGGTCCTTGGTCACCTTGAACGCCTTGAACACCCTGAGGTCCTTGGTCGCCTTGGGCTCCTTGAACGCCTTGAGGTCCTTGATCGCCTTGGGCTCCTTGAACGCCTTGAGGTCCTTGATCGCCTTGGGCTCCCTGAACACCCTGAGGTCCTTGGTCACCTTGGGCTCCTTGAACTCCCTGAGGTCCTTGGTCGCCTTGGGCTCCCTGAACTCCCTGAGGTCCTTGGTCACCTTGGGCTCCTTGAACTCCCTGAGGTCCTTGGTCGCCTTGGGCTCCCTGAGGTCCTTGGTCACCTTGAACGCCTTGAACACCCTGAGGTCCTTGGTCGCCTTGAACGCCTTGAACACCCTGAGGTCCTTGGTCGCCTTGAACGCCTTGAACACCTTGAGGTCCTTGAGCACCCTGAGGCCCTTGAACACCTTGAGGTCCTTGAACACCCTGAGGTCCTTGGACGCCTTGATCGGTTCCTAAAAGTTCATCAGATACTAACCGATGCGCAGGTACTAATTGCCCCAATGCATCTTTACCCCAAACAGAAATTTGAGTTTCATCCTCTGCTGGCCCGCTTGTGGTAAACACGAATTCAAATGCGTCGAAACCTGCAAAGAAATTCCTAGTTAAAACCACATTGGGCCCCACTGCCACTAGTTGTTGTACATATAATGTTCTGCTACCGTTTAAAATAAAACCCTCAATTAAAACAGTAGAAGAATTTACAGAATCTCGGTTATCTATTTTTACAGTGACCAGTTGGGTGGGTCTGACTCCTAGAACAGGATCGTTTGCAATGGGTCCAGTTGATAATACTGCCATTTAGGTACTCCCTCCTCTCTAGTAAAAAGCAAATTATTTTTGTGAACAACGATCTTTCTCAAGACCCTGTTCCCTCTATTTTATGTCTCAACCATTTGCTGCGATTGTGGTTCTATCTCTATACATATGTTGAGTTTTAAGACCCTAGTTGCTCATCCGCAACAATACGCTGAACATCAATGATTGTACCGCTCGCGTTTTTTCCCCAAACTGAAATATCAGTACTTTCTTCTGCTAAACCGCTTGTGGTAAAAACGAATTCATATGCGTCGAAGTTCGCTAGATAATTTCTCGTAACAACTGCATTGGGGGCTAAAGCTATTTGTTCTAGTACATACAATGTTCGTAAACCATTTAAAATGTAGCCCTGAATTAAAATAGTTGAAGAATTGACCAAATCACGGTTAATTATTTTAACGGTAACCTGCTGAATAGGCCTGATCCCACTAACAGGACTATTCTCAATAGGTCCAGTTGATAATACAGCCATTAAGTTCATCTCTCCTTTTCTATTTATTAACTACAAATCCATATTATATAAAAATACTATATATATTGAACTAAAAAATATATTTAGGCCTTTATCTACTATATTTTTTAAAGTTCAATCTATATAGAACAGAATAGGGATTAATGTAGCTCCATGTATCATATTAATAACTTGTTACATATGATTGTTTGTTTACCTATTAAAATTAAAATAGATATTTACTTATTCAAGCCGTTTTTAATTCTGGGGACATTAAAAGGCAGTGACCGAGCATTAAGCAAGCTGATTCACCAATTTCTTTTCCAACCATAAAAAAGGATAAAGGCGCCCTGAGAAAAAAGTGCCTTTATCCTTGTAGATCAATTTCAAATAAACTATACTCTCTTGCAAGCACGTTTACACAGAAACAGTGAAGGTTATAATAGTTATTTACAAATGTCACTTGCGACAACAGCTCATGCTACAACACTCTTACAGATCTATTTTTTAAATCCTTAAATTGTTCCATTTTTTGTTTTTCATCCCACAAATAGTGAAATCCCCATCGATTAGTGGTATCCCCTTCCCGCAGCCCTTGTTTCAAGGCTGAGAAACGTGAATTCAGATAGTCAAATCCCAAGTATTTATAATGTAACAATAGTACTTCATTATTAGATGGCTTTATTACATTCCCAGCAGGTTCAGCAGTATGCCTACCAGGGCTAAAATTTATTTCTTGAATCGCACTTGGATTAAATATTTGAGGCTTATCGTACGTTTGACTTCTTACACCATTCCTTACCGTCTCATGTAATGGTTGATCGCTGCTAGGAAAAAAATCAGAAACCATTTCATAACCATTAGGGACAATCAATGTTATCCCTTTCGAAGTACATTCCTGCAAATATGTTCTAAGGTTAGGGTGATAAAAATGTTCATCTACGTCACAGATAATAATCCAGTCTGCCTTATTCCTGCTTTCTTTCCAACATTGGTTGAATAGATCTTGTGCTGATCTCACGACCGAATTACCTTCGATCTCAAATCTATTCATATTTACTTTGGGATGTGCCTTTAACATGGATATAGAATTATCAGTCGAGTCATTATCGAAAATGTAATATTGGTCGGCTATATTATCATAGTGCTTAAAAAAAAACGGGAGCATCTTTTCTTCGTTCCAGCATAATGCGTATACATGTATGATCACGTATTCTTCCCCTCTCAAACTCATATCTTATGGATCGACTTGCTTGATAATATATGCAATTTATATTTGTGGGGTTCAAATCGTGGATGATGAGCTTTACTGCTTAGCAAAAGCCAACCCGGACCCCAAATTGGCTTTTTATAGTTATCCTAAGTTCATAGTTGGTCAAAGTGGATACCTCTTCAAAGGTACGGTAGACTTGTTCTTAATGCTAGTGCTATTGTTATATTATTCCAATCATATGAGGTGAGATGCACTATGTTCGAAAAAGATACGCATGAAATTCTGGCTTATTATGATAGCGGTGCAGAAATAGGCAGATTAGAGCGAGGCATCGGAAAAATAGAGCTGGAAAGATCAAAAGAAATCATTTCCCGTTATCTCAGCAAGTCCACTCATGTTATTTATGATATCGGCGGCGGTATAGGGGTCTACTCTTCGTGGCTGGCAGAACTGGGATATGAAGTTCATCTATTTGATCTTTCTTCGCAAGCCATTGAATTTGCTCGTCAGCAGCAACTGAATAAACCCATTATCAGCAAGCTGGAAACCGCAGATGCCAGAAATATTGATCGTAAAGATGAAAGCGCGGACATCGTGCTATTGATGGGACCTTTATATCATTTAACAGAACAGAAGGAACGATTAAAAGCCCTGCAAGAAGCAGCGCGTGTCTTAAAAAAGGGGGGAACGCTGATTACTTCGGCTATTTCCAGGTTTGGCTCGTTACTGTGGGGGCTATCGGTGTACGGCGAGTGCAATACCATTTTAGAGGAAGATGCATTCATGGATATGGTCAGACAGGAGTTAACAGATGGTCAGCATGTACGACCGGCGGCTTATCCCTCTTTTATCACACGCTCCTACTTTCATACACCGGATGCCTTGCGTGCAGACTGGCAGGTGGCTGGATTGCAGGAGCCTCGTGTTTTGGGTGTGGAAGGCCCCGTCTGGATTGCACCCGGATTTGAAGAAAAATGGGCGATTCCCTCCCATCGCAGACGTTTGCTGGATATAGCACAGCAGGTTGAAGAGCAGGAATCCGTGATCGGTATGAGCCCGCATATGCTTGCGGTAGGTACCAAGTCTTAAAGCTCATCAACTATAGGTTGATGGATTGTTGTACAACATAACAATTGTCACGTTGCTTCTCAACCAAAAAGACGAGCCACATAGGCTCGCCTCTACATCATTCCAGATTACTGCTCCAAACTTTCCAATACGGTTTTAATTTCGCTGTTCAAACTAAGTGCATTATAAATCGCAGTCAAGGCTTCAGCCCGTGACGCATGATACTTAGGTCCAAACTGACTCGTACTTATACCCGAAAGCACACCAGCTTGTGCTAATTGTTTAATCGTATCAGCTGCAAAAGAAGTGGACAGGTCGGTGAAGCTTTTTTCATTCGAGGTGTCCTTTTTCAATCGGTCTAAATCCAAGATCCGCGCCAAAATGGCAGCCATTTCTTGACGAACGATCGTTTGGTCTGGTCTAAATGTACCGTCCTCATAACCGTTTAATACTCCTGCTGTGGTCAGTTTTGTTATGGCATCCTGCGCCCAGTGATCCCCAATATCGTTCAAAACCACAGGCTGGTTTCCACCACTAATATCAAAGATTCTAGAGATGATAGTAGAAAACTCTGCACGGGTAATTTCACCATCAGGTCTGAAACTGCCATCCTTATATCCATTTACGATACCCAGCTTTGAAAACGTGTCGACCGTCTTTTCTGCCCAATGTCCTTGTAGGTCTGACGGTTTAACATTAGTAGAAGAATTTAAAGCAGATTCTGCTTTAGATTTTATATTCTGCAGTACTTTGTTGTCTGCAACCACTACGTTACTGTTGAATATGTCTTGCACAGGAACAGTTGGTTCAGTCACCAGTTCTTCAGGTACAGCTACTGGTTCTTTAGATACAGTTACCGATGAAGATGATACAGCTGATGTTGCCGTATTGCTGCTGGAATCATCGCTAGAATGGTCACTGTTTCGATGGCCAGACCCGCTACCGCTGGAACTACTGGAATCACTGCCAGCATTATTGGGTGCGGGAGCAGTAACAGCTGTTACGGTAATTGGAACGTTAAAGCTATATCCGCTGTATGTGGCGGAAATTACCGTGTTCCCTTCTGAAAGTGCTCTAATCTCTCCCTGATTAACCGTAGCGACATTCGTATTGCTGGAAGTCCAAGTTGCTTTTTCACTGACATCAATCTCTGACGAATCTGATTTTACAACGCTTGCTGTAGCCCGTTCTGTATCCCCTACTAGCATTTTTCTATTATTGATAGAAGCACGCAATTCTGTGTAATTGTCATCTGTTTGTACCGGCTCTGGCGTTGGCACCGGGTCTGGCGTTGGTGTTGGATCTGGCGTTGGTACTGAGTTGATAGAGAATGAAGCAGTAGCTGTCGAGTTCTTCACATCTAATGCTCCGTTGGTTGTGCCGTTATCAATCACAGTATAATCAAAACTTGCCGGGCCCTGGTAGTCTAAATTCGGAGTGAATAACACAACCGATCCGTCTAGAACTACCGTCCCACCTTGCGCATTTTCTACCGATGCGATGCTAAGATGTTGTAAGCTCTCATTCACAGGGCCTGCCGTGTCGTTCGCTAAGAGTTCATCAACAGCGATAGATTGTGCTCCTGAATTTGCTGATAACGATGGCAGTGTATCATTCACAGCTATCGGACTGTTGTTTACCTCACTTACAGTGATTCTGGCTTGGTTCGGCTCGCTGATCCCTGTTCCAGCCATATCTAGCGATGATTGTACGTCGAAACTGAAATGATCACCTGATGGAGAGTTAGCATAAAGATTTGGCATAAATTTAAGCCCTGCTTCGCCATCCGCTACAGAAATGAATTGACCATTTCGGATTTCCATTACCCCATCGTTTTTATAGAGGGTTCCACCAATAATGTTTGAGATTCTAAAGTACGACACGTCAGTTCCATCCACTTGATTACGAGTAAGGATCAGTCCGTCAAAGCTTTGCTTGTCTTCCTCTGTCAAAGCATCTGTCACATTAGGGACATCAGCGACAGAATTGACCCCAAAGAAGGCTTGCTTGACCACCGACTGCGGGACTGAGACGCCGTCCGATGTTCCATCATCGGTGACGGTAAAAGAGAAGCTAGCGGTTCCATTGAAATCCGGCTGAGGTGTAAAAATCACATTGGTTCCATCCAAACGTACAGCCCCTCCTGCAATGCTGCTGACTGAGGATATCGTTAGATGTTGACCATTCTCATTCGGACCAGCAGACGCATGCGCAAGCAGTTCTGCAAAAGGGATGATCCGCTCTCCTGAGTCTTCTGAAATGGAGGATAGCGTTTGGTCTTGAGCTGTCGGAGCATCGTTTACTTCCGTAACATGGACAACAGCCCTAGTAGCATCGCTTAGTCCATCCCCCGTTGCACTCTGAGCCGCCTTTACATCGAAAGAGAAGGTGTCTCCCGCTGCATTGTTGGCGTTTGCCATAGGCACAAACCTCACGCCATCGCTGGCTTCTGCTGCCGTGATAAAAGTTCCATCAGGAATCTCCGTTACCCCATCACTATGATACAGCTTGCCCCCGATAACGTTCGTAACTTGATAATGTGTCACTACCGTTGAATCTTGCGGGTTTGATGTAATGGTTGTATTGGATGTCGGGATATCTTCCTCAGTAGTTACAGCAGCTACCTCAGGCATTTTGGATACAGCGGGCAGGGCTGCTGTTTCCAATATCAACTGGGGAATATCTACGCCGTTGTCATCGGCTGAAAATGTAATTTCCGAATAGTCTCCAGGGTTCCCTTCTTCATTGGCAAGCAATGCAAAGGAGACAATATCATCCGTCTGTTGTTGTACAAAATGGGTAACATCAAAATCAACCCAGCCTATTTGAAGGTCTGAGCCTGTTTTCGTATTCAAAGGCTGATCCGTCGGACTCAGTGGAAAAGCTCCATTGCTCCAAACATCGGCAGTCGATCCATACACGGTCAAAAAAGGATTCAAGTTATAGCTATAGCCGATGGAAGAGATATGAATACGCAAGGTTGCCTTCGTTACAACCTTACTAGTCAGCTCGGGCATTCCAAACTGAATCGCTGATCGGTAATATCCTAACACTGTGTCCGAAGACCTGCCAACATAGTTTTCTGGAGCATCCATCCAAGTGTCAGACTTGCTCCATGTTCCGTCTTGGATTAATTTGGGTTGTGCGGTTGGTGCCGCACCAGCATCTGCCACCGAGATGGCCGATGAGAAGATTAGTGATACTGCTGTCAATGCATATGTGAATCGTTTAGTAGACTTGCAAAAATGCATACCTTTCCTCCTATTGAAATAAATCTATGATTGCTGCTTGGATTATACAATGTCGTCACTGAACAAATTCTGAACAATTTGCCCGCTGTTTGCTTCCTTATAAATAAAATTATGATATATGGCTGATGGATATTGATCCAACCCTTTTGAATTGCCTATACAATTCGGTCAAGTGTACATTCGGTGATGAACATACCTCTCCCATACAGTTGAATGGCTTCCAGGGATAGGATATTGTAAGGATAGGATACTTTTCCCAGATAAAAGAACTTACAGGAGGTCGTTTTTCTTGATGATCCTTGAACTGGTGGCCTTTATTTCTACTGCTGTCTTGTCTACGTTTTTTTCCTTTCGATACCGCTTGTGGAGACGACTATAGTGAGAAGTGAACAAGAGATGCTGCATACCATTCTCCAATTTGCTCAAGAGGACGAACGAGTACGTGCTGTGATTATGAATGGTTCACGCGCCAATCCACATGCTCCACGAGATATTTTTCAGGATTATGACATCGTCTTTCTCGTATCTTCCATGGACAGCTTTATTCAGGAACGTGGCTGGATTCACCACTTTGGAGAATTGATCATTATGCAGACGCCCGATGAACATGCGGAGCCTACTGTGACGTCCCGTGATCGCTTTGCTTTTCTTATGTTATTTACGGATGGCAATCGCATAGATCTTACCCTCTGCCCTGTGGCTAACATCGACAATTGGCCCCGAGACAGCTTAAGTGTACTGCTCCTAGATAAAGACGGACTGGTGAAGCCTTTTCCACCGCCAAATCTTCAAGATTATAAGACAGTCCCTCCAACCGCCCAAACCTATGCAGATTCCTGCAATGAGTTCTGGTGGGTCAGTACTTATGTGGCTAAAGGACTATGGCGGCATGAGCTTCCCTATGCCAAATTCATGTTAGATCGACCTGTAAGAGATGCGCTTCACTTGATGCTGGAATGGCATATGGCTATACAAACCAACTTCACGGCAGATCCGGGTAAGCAGGGAAAATATTTGGAGAAGCACCTTGAGCCTGATCATTGGACGGCCTACATCCAAACGTTTGCGGATGCAGACTATGAACATATGTGGCAGTCTCTTTTTATCATGGGTAATTTATTCAGAGAAGTTGCCCAGAAAGTGGCGAACCATTATGGTTATAAATACCCGATTCAGGACGATCAACGTGTTACCAACTATCTCCATCACGTAAACACCCTCCCTGCAGATGCAACGGACATCTATTAATGAAAAAAACCAGTCGGGCACTTGGGATGTGTGGTATTATCCCCTTCTAGTAGACAAGAGAGAAAAGACATCTGTTAAGATGGACTTAATCTTGTTGAACGGAGGGGATTTTTCATGGCTAAAAAGGGACAATCATTCCGGCAATACTCCTTAGATGTAAAGATGGAGGCAATCCGGTTGGTGAACGAAGAACATATGAGTATTCGTGAAGTGACGAAACACT
This sequence comes from Paenibacillus sp. Mc5Re-14, assembly GCF_001049835.1. Lineage (NCBI taxonomy): Bacteria > Bacillati > Bacillota > Bacilli > Caryophanales > Paenibacillaceae > Paenibacillus > Paenibacillus sp. Mc5Re-14. The sequence goes on from NZ_CVPD01000001.1 coordinate 72,755, forward strand.
TAGACATTCGTAATAAATCCCAAGTACAAAGCTGGGTGACGAAATATCGAGCGGGGGAGAACCTCCAGCCAACGACCACAAGACAGGGACGACCCAAAACGAAATTTTCCAGTATGGAAGAAGAGATGGCGTATCTACGGGCGGAGATTGAATATTTAAAAAAGCAGTATCCAAATCTACACAAGGAGTGACGAGGAAAGAAGCGAGGTTTGAAATTATTGAGGGAATGCGAACACGATATTCGTTGAAATGGTTACTTGAATTAGCCCATGTTTCTCGGGCAGGATATTATAAATGGAGAAAGACTCAGCAAACAACCCAGCAGCGTAAGCAAGAAGAAGAGCTTCTGGAATCGCATATGTTGTCGATCCACCGGATCCATCCCTATTTTGGTTATCTGCGGATGACCGTTGCTTTACGTAGAGAAGGTATCTTGGTCAATCACAAAAAGGTGTACCGCCTAATGAAGAAATTAGGGATCCGTTCCGTCATTCGAAAGAAGCGGCGCTTTTTTGGCAAACAGGCATCTGTGGTAAATGGCAACCGATTAGATCGACAATTTCAGGCAGATTCTCCTTTATCCAAGCTGGTTACCGATATTACATACATACGAGCTGGAGAGCGGTTTGTATATCTCTCTGTCATTCAAGATCTGTTTAACAATGAAATCGTGGCTTGGCGTCTTTCGGAACGAAATGACCTTGCTCTAGTTAGCGAGACGCTAGACGTTCTAAGTAAGAACGTGAACATGGAGGGTGTCATTCTCCATTCAGACCAGGGTTTTCAGTATACCTCCAAGCCGTTTAACCGCAAGCTTAAGCGGCTTGGAATGCTTGGGAGCCATTCAAGGCGTGGAAATTGCCTAGACAATGCCTGTATAGAATCCTTCTTCTCCCATCTTAAAACAGAGAAGATTTATTTAACGAAACCCGGAACCCTAGCGGAGGTAGAACAACACGTACGGGAGTACATTTCTTTTTATAATGAAAATAGATTTCAGAAAAAATTAAACAACCGTTCCCCGATTGAATACCGAGAAACGGTTGCTGCTTAAAGATGTCTTTTTAGTTCTGTCTACTTGACAGGGGTATGACCAGTGCTAGGCTGGTTTTTTTATACGCTAACGTTGTTTATCCTATATACGTTTTGGATGGGCTGTCCCCTAATATTAGTTTTCGGTCAGAACCCGGTCGCCTCTGCTGGCAGGCTGAGAGATAACTAAAAATTCAACATCCTCATTCGTTTCATTAAACATTTGATGAGGCACCATAGGAGGAACCTCACACCCTTCCTGAGATCCTAATTGTACGCGTTCACCATCCACTTCAAGTACCGCTGCACCTGATAAAATAAAGAAAAATTGGCGCGCATGATGATGATAATGTCTGACTTCATGTGTATTTCCCGGCATGCGCTCATGAATAATGCTCAAATCATCATTTTTCACCAAGCGCCAACCATCACATTGATCTCCCCATATATAATGTTCAGCACTATGTTTACTTATTTTCAAAATGAACTCCCCCTTTGCAGTTACATTTTTATTGTAAATCTAGAACCACAAAGCAACAATCTTAATTATAAAAAATGACAGAATCAATGTAAAAAAGTCCCGTGGCCAGATCATTTTAGATATCAGCCTCGATAATTTCCTCCAACTTAATCCAGCTAAAATCCTCTTCCCCACGAGATAGCTTCACTTCTCGCCGACTTGTGTTAATCACTGTCACCAGTCCGCACAATTCCTCATCATCAAACGGATTGAACACTCTTAGCGTAATTGGCTTCCGTTCGTTATAGGATACGATAATGGCCTGTTCAATCTGCTGTATTTCCTGATCGTCCAGTGTTGGCTTGCCGCGTCTTCCCTGCTCCTTCATCAGTCTTAAATATGCCTCCCGATGCTCAGGCAAAATCATACGCGAACTTTCCCATATGCCGTTTCCTTCAAGCTTTTTTCCCATCGTAAGCCCCTCCTATGCTGTTCTGGTTACCGGATGCCATGCCAATACATGATCTAATCGAAAAACACGTGGCTGACCAGTTTGCAAACAGGTGGCCCGGATCAAGCCATTCTGCACACGATGCACCTCTATCTGCCGATGAGACAATTTGCCCTTTCGGTCCATATACACGATTTCCACGATCTGTCCCACATATTTCTCCAGCATCATCCTTCACTCCTCATCAGAACGTTTGTTTGTATTATATGCGAACATGCGTTTGATTATCAATGTAAAAAAATCCCCTGAGGGAGTGGCCTCTCTCAGGGGATTTAAAACTCATAGGTGGACAGCTTAATATCCTCTTTACTCAAAGCTTTCAGCGGATACACAGGGCCATTCCAATAAGTCAGAATATCATGCGGCTCATTAATACCATGTTCTTTTAAAGTGTGAGATAATTCGAGTAATACATGTGGAAGTTGATAAGAGCTCGTTAAAAATTGATATTCTTCTGGACTTTCGCAGTCTTCTGCTCGATAAAACACAAAGTAACCCTCGGTATAATCCCCAATGAGTACAATATAACGAGCAAGAAACATGATTTCACCATTGGCAAACGGAATGGAAAATGTCGAAGCAGAGATCAAATCTGTCTCTAATGCCTCAATACGAACGGTGAGTTCATTGTTTAGAGCATCCATTTTTTTTCTTTGTTCACTGATGAGGTGTTCATAATTTACAGGAACAAGCCCCCCACTCTTGATCGTAGCGATCAGTTCATCTATAAATACTTTTTGAGACAATACTCGATTGCTCATCCTATTCATCTCCATATTCGTGAAAAATAAGTATGGAACTCCCGCTTCAACATGTTCAATATTATGTATTAAAAGCTTGATTCATTAATTATCCAGCATTTTTGTGACTGCATTCACGACCCTTTCCATCTCAAATGGCTTAACAATAAAATCTTTTGCTCCTGCCTTAAATGCTTGTATAATGGCTTCCTGCTGACCCAAAGCAGAACACATTAAGATGTTGGCTTTAGGATCAAGCTCTACAATCTTTTTAACAGCCTCAAGCCCATCCATTTTAGGCATATTAATATCCATGGTGATTAAATCTGGTCGAAAGTGTGCATATTTCAAAACTGCATCATACCCATTTTCCGCTTCTGCAATAACAGAGTGACCTAAATCCAACAGAATATCCTTAAGCACAGAACGCATAAATAAAGAATCATCTACTATTATAACTGTTGCCAAGTTAACCTCTCCAATCCGTTGTCTTATGAAATTCACGCCCAAACTTCAATATCGGTGAAAAAACTAGTTATATTAATAGAAAGAATCTGTAAAAAGAAAAACGCTACCATTGAATTATAAAAGGAATTTAAAACTAGCTACTACAGCATTAATTTCAATAAAAACGTTTCGCAATGATGTAAATCATCTCTATAGTATGAAGATTACAAAGTACTAGTATCTTTTAAACCCTTAGCCCTATATAAGCCGGGTTGAAAAGCTGCGGGCTATCCTACAGCTTCTCAGCGTATAAGCTCGTAATTTTCTTGCACATCATTGAAAAGGACTGTACTTCATCTGCTGTTAATGCTTCTTCAATTAAATTCATGATTTCATTCCCGAAATCGTCAACACGGCTAAGAAACGCTTTTCCCTCACTGGTAAGTACAATGTTATAAGAGCGGCGGTCATTGGTTTGCCTTTCCTGATTTATATACTTTTTCTCCAGTAGGCGTTTTGTCAATTTAGAGATCCCCGACTGTGTAATACCTTTCATTTCAGCAAGTTCCTTTGTGGTTTTTGGACCTTGCTTATTCAAAGTATCCAGTATATAGTATTGTGCCGTTGATACACCTTCTACGCTGAACCGGTTAGAGTATGCTAAAATCATACATTGAAAAGGGACATAACGATCTTCTAAATCTTTTGTTGGCATTGCTTTTCCTCCTATGTGCGCCCGATATATTCCTTCAGGTAACTTCCTGTAAGTGAATGTCTGCATTTAACTAAATCTTCTGGTAAGCCTGTAAATATGATTTCACCACCATTTTGCCCGGCAAAAGGACCTAAGTCGATAATCCAATCAGCCTGACAAATAATGTCTAAATTATGTTCGATTACAATAAGGGTTGAATTTTGTTCCACTAGGCGATTCATTACACCAATTAACTGTTTTATATCCGCCATATGCAGGCCAGTTGAAGGTTCGTCCAGAACATAAATTTGCCCGTCATTTTCAAGCTCGGAAGCAAGCTTTATCCTCTGTAATTCCCCGCCTGATAAAGTGTTTAGTGGTTGTCCCAAAGGAATATAAGTGATTCCAACATCTGAAAGCATGTTTAATACCCTGCTAATTTCTTTTTCCTGAAAAAATTCCAAAGCTTCTGCTACGGTCATTTTAAGAACTTCACTAATATTTTTGCCTCTTAGCTTGTATTGGAGCACTTCATCGGTAAAACGATCCCCTTGGCATTCCTCGCACACGGTAACAATTGTATCCATAAAAGCTAAATCTGTGTATGTAACACCCAAGCCTTTACAAACAGAACAAGCCCCTTGGGAATTGAAGCTGAACAGGGAGGCACTAACACCGTTCTTTTTTGCAAATAACTTTCTGATCCTATCAAAGACCCCCATAAAGGTGGCTATATTTGAACGCTTTGACGCTTGTATCCCTTTTTGATCAATGAATACAGTTTTGGGATAAAATTGAGGTAATACTTGATTGATAAGCGTACTTTTTCCTGAACCAGCGACACCAGTTACAACGGTCATTACTCCTTTGGGTATTTGAACCGAAATATTTTTCAGATTATGTAACGTTGCATTTTCGATGGAAAGCCAGCCTTTTGGGGTGCGTGTATTGAGTTTATACTCAGGCTGGTGTGATAAATATTTTCCAGTCAGTGTACCCGATTCCTTTAATCCCTGTAAGTCTCCCTGATATACAATTTCACCGCCATAAATTCCTGCACTCGGTCCCATGTCGATTATATGATCTGCAATCTTTATCAGATCGGGGTCATGTTCCACAATAAGCACGGTGTTGCCTTTGTCTCGCAAAAGTTTCATAAGGTCATTTATTTTGCTTATGTCATGGGGATGTAGACCTATGCTTGGTTCGTCGAAAATATAAGTAAGGTCAGTCAGGCTACTTCCCAGTTGACAGACCATTTTAATTCTTTGCGACTCCCCACCTGAAAGAGTAGATGTTTCTCTATTTAGACTTAAATAGCCTAATCCAATCGATACCATCTGCTGCAGCCGATTGGCTAACTCAGAAACGATTGTGGCGGACACCGGAGTATGAATGGTCTCAATAAACTCTAAAAGTTCACTCACCTGCATTTCAGCACATTCAGCGATATTTTTCCCATTCACTTTACAAGACAGGACCTTGTCACTCAGGCGTGTCCCGTTGCAGTGTGAACAAGTCTGTTTGGTAACAAAACGCTCAATTTGTTTACTATATCTTGTCTTTTCTCCTTCTTCTTTTTTTAGAAAACTCCGCTCAATGCGCGGAATCAGCCCCTCATACAACGAGGTTTTATGCCATTCAGGTGAGGGATTTTTCACTTTTATACCATCAGCGTAGAGAAGCATTTCCAACTCAGCTTCGGAATAATCCTTAATTTTTTTGTCATTATCAAAAAAACCTGAATGAATATAGCGTGTTAATCGCCAACCCCCAGGTTCAAAGGTGGGAAAACAGACTGCGCCCTCGTTTAAGGATTTGTTTTTATCTAACAGTCGTTCGATATCAATTGTTTCAACCTTTCCCAAACCTTGACATTGGCTGCACATACCCGCCAGATTATTGAATGAGAACACATCAGAGTACCCCACAAACGGAGTTCCGATTCGTGAAAATAACAGTCGTAATAGAGAATAAATATCTGTAACGGTCCCTACTGTTGATCTTGCGTTACCACCCAACCGTTTTTGATTGATAATAAAAGCGACTGATAAATTTTCAATGGTATCCACATCTGGTTTTCCATAATGCGGCATACGGTGACGAATAAAACTTGTATAGGTTTCATTTAATTGCCGTTGTGATTCTGCCGCTATTGTATCGAATACCAAAGATGATTTCCCTGAGCCAGATACACCCGTAAAAACCGTAATTTCTTTTTTGGAGATCACCACATCTATATTTTTTAGATTTCGTTCCCTCGCTCCTAATACCCGTATACAATTGTCACTCATTTCATTTACCTTCTTTGTAATATAGTTGATTAGGGTTAATAGTTGATATGCTCAACTATATTTTATCATTATTTTTATGAATGGCAATGTTGAACTTAGTCAGTAGACACGAGAATCACCAGTAACTAAAGTGCCGATAGTCATAAAAAAAGACGCTGCTATTTATGCAGACGTCTTTTTCGAACTATTTATTTAAAGTTTACTTATTCATTCAGAGCTTTTTTCAAAGCCTCCAGGTTGTTTTTCATTACACCCAGGTAATCTAGATTCTTCTGCTTGTCTTCATCTGTCAACCCTTCAAGCGGATTCAGCACATCCGTTTTCGAACCAATTTCCGTAGCTACGGTCTCGGCAACCTTCGGATCAACCAATGTTTCAAAGAAAATTGTCTTTACATTATTTTCTTTAGCAAACTTGATAATACCTGCCAATTTGTCCGGTGTAGGCTCTTGCTCTGGAGATAAACCAGCAATGGGTACTTGGGTCAGACCATATTGCTTCGCCAAATAGCTAAAAGCAGCATGCTGCGTAATAAAGTCTTTACGTTTTACATCTTTCAGACCCGTTTTGAACTCGTTATCCAGTTCTTTCAGCTTAGCGATATAAGCATCAGCGTTTTTCTCATAGTCTGCTTTGTTTGCAGGATCGGCTTTTACAAGCCCTGCTTCTATAGCTTCTACTTCTTTTTGAGCTAAGACTGGATCAAGCCATACATGAGGGTCCAGCACATGATCGTGATCATGGCCTTCCTCTGCGTGTGCTTCTTCTCCTTCTTCCTCTTCAGCAGATCCTTCCATCAAGTTCAACCCTTTGCTTGCTTCCACTACTACACGCTTATCATTCGATGCGCTGCTCAAAGCCTGTTCTGCCCAACCTTCGACGATCCCGTTATAAACAAATACATCAGCATCCTTAACCTGTGCCATATCCTTGGCGCTTGGCTCCCAGTCATGCGGCTCAGCACCGGCAGGAATCAACGCAGTTACGTTAGCATGATCTCCGGCAACTTGCTTGGTAAATTCATACATTGGGTAAAAAGTGGTGACCACATTCAGTTTTTTACCACTGTCCGCTGTTTGTGCCGTATTAGGTTCGGTTTGGGATGCATTCGTGGCTGCATTATCAGATTTAGCTCCGCAACCGGCCAAAATAAGTGCTAGCCCCGTGGACAATACAAATGATTTTTTGAACCATGTATTCATATTCATAACTCCTTATGTTTTAGTTTTTTATAAGCTCACTGACCTGCCGTATTCTTACGTCGGGAAGCCTGTTGCTTGCCAAGCTTACGGACCAGCTTTTGAATACTAGCTCCTACGATCAGGAATAATAATAGCACCATAGCAATCGTCCCCCCTGGGGGTGTACTGAGTTCATATGATGCGGTTAATCCCATAAATACGCCGATCAATGCGGTGATCATGGATATCCAGATAGCTGCCGCAAAGCTCGGTGCAATTCGAATCGCCAGGGCAGCAGGCAGTACGATTAATGAGGAGACGAGCAGCACACCGACAATCGGCATGGCTGCAGCTACAATCATCCCTGTTAAAATACTAAACGCAAACGAGATAGACTTGACAGGAAGACCATTGGTCTTTGCCGTTTCTTCATCAAAGGTAATCTGATACAAAGGGCGCCTGAATACAAAAAAGAAAATACCACCGATGACAGCCACAACAATCATTAACATCAGCTCTGTCTGATTGACGGCTACTACCGAACCAAACAAATAAGCGGAAAAGCCTTTGTTGATGCTCTGATTCAGATTCATTAAAATAACAGCCGTCGAGAGGCCGCCTACCATAATAATAGCCACAGAAATCTCACTATATGTTTTATAAGACCTGCGGACGTATTCAACAATAATCGCGCCGATCACGGCAACAATAAATCCAGTTATCGTCGGGTTAATCCCTAAATAGGCACCTGCTGCCACCCCTGCCAGCGATACATGCGATAGCATGTCCGCCATGAGAGCCTGGCGCCGTAGCATCAGGTAAACTCCAAGCACCGAGGCCAGCAGTGCAATTACCCCACCGGCACAAAATGCCCGCTGCATGAAGTCGTAGTGCAGCATTTCCATCCGCCATCTTCCTTCCTTTCAAGCTCAATAATACGATCCAGATAATGTTGCACTTCCGATAGTCCATGTGTAACCATGACTACGGTTCTTCCATATTCCTTAACCTGTTGATTCATCAGATCGTAGAAGTGATGTCGGCTTTCCTGATCCATTCCGGTCGTGGGCTCATCCAAAATGAGCAAATCCGATTCCTGAGCAAGTGCCCTTGCCACACAAATACGCTGCTTCTGTCCACCAGACAATTCACCGATTTTGCGATGCCGTAAATCCCACATCCCTACCTGACGAAGCGCCTGTTCTGTCAGATCATGATCCTCAGTCCGCATCCGGCGCAGCCAAGAGCCATGAGTGTATCTACCCGAACGGACAAATTCCAGAATGGTACTTGGAAACCCTCCATTGAAGGCAGCAATTTGTTGTGATACAAATCCGACAACGAGCTTTTTGCCTTCACCTGTACGGTCGGACATAAACACTTTGCCCTTCCAAGGCTGAAGTAAACCGAGCAGCAACTTGAGCATCGTCGATTTAGAAGCACCATTCGGTCCGGTAATAGCCACAAATTCTCCGGAAAAAATTTCAACATTGGCATCCACCAAGTTAGGAACATCTCCGTAGCCAAATGTGACCTGTTCCAATGAGGCCAATAACATGATACAAATCTCCTTTTCCTTTAAAAAGCCTGGAGCCATCTGAGCGGTCATCATAGCGCAGATTCTCCAGGTCGTTTATGATCATTAAACCATCTACCGTAATTATTACGATTTGGTAATAAAAAAATAAGCGCTTGATAAACGTAACCTTTACGCATTAGCAAGTTTAACAGTTTAGGCAAGGTTCGTCAATGTTTTGGCAACTCTTTTGTTTGTTTATTTCACTTTGTCCGGATACAAACCTACAGCCAAGGTTTTCAGTGCAATCGGTGCGCGCACGCCTTCAGCCGCTGCGGATAGAGGCAACACCACAAACCGTTTGTTTTTGATCGCTTCGACACCAGCCAGTGCAGGCTTGCTCAACAGCAGCTTTTCTTTATCAGCCAGTGAAGTATCTCCGTAGTCGAGAATAATAATAACATCAGGGTTGCGGTTTACGACCTCTTCCCAGCTTACTTCCGTAAAACTTTTGTCGATATCATCAAAAATATTTTTTGCCTTCACACTTGTAATCAAAGACGTCAGATAATTGTTGGCAGCCGTAAATGGCTTGTCTTCACCGCTGTCATAGACAAAAACCTTGGGTGCCCGTTCAACCATACCAATTTGAGTCTGAATGGACTGCACTTGTGCACGAATGTCATTTACAAGTTTTTCTGCGCGCTCCTCAACCCGGAAAATACGTCCAATATTTAGTATATCCCGATATACATCTTCTAGTATAGGACCCGGCTTATTGGAGGATTCCTGTACATAGGTTTGCACGCCCTGTTGGGCAAGCTCCTCACGGGAACCCAGATTTTTATCATTAAAGGCACTCTTCCAGCCCGCGTAGGCAAAATCCGGTGCAGCAGCCATAAACACCTCTTTGGACGGATATTGTTTGGCCAGAACCGGGATTTTATCATATTGATTCTTATATTTAGGCAAAATCTGATCATCCAAATATGCAGTTCCTACCATAGAAGATTCCAGCCCAAGGGCCAGCATAACTTCTGTCGCATGCTGGTTCAATGTAACCGCGCGTTTGGGCGCTTCGGGAAATACCATTTTTACACCCATATTCTCAATCTCTACTGCCTTCTCTTGGGCCGATGATTGCGATGCATCAGGTTGCTGCCCGTTTGCAGATGAATTTGTGGTTTGAGCCGTGTTTCCTGCTGTGCAGGCCGATAACAACAGCATCATCGCCAAAGCAAGCATAACCAGCGGCAATGCAGGTTTGCTATATTTATTCATATGTACCGTCTCCTCTTTCATTCACAGTTTAACTGACTTCATCGGATCACCATTTGTTCTGTTAATGTCGTGGACGGCTCCACCTCTGAGAGAATCCGGTAAAAAGGTAATACTCGGTTTCCCGGTTTTCGGATGAATGCGAATTTCTGTTTCCACCCCAAATACACTGCGCAGCAGGTCAGGCTGAAGCACATTCTCTGTTATGCCGGAGGCTACCACCTTGCCTTCTTTTAATACATACAATCGGTCACAATAACATGCCGCCAAATTTAAATCATGCAGTGCAGCTAAAGCAGTGATCTGAAGTGTTTTGACCAAATCGAGAATTTGCAGCTGATACCGGATATCGAGATGATTCGTCGGCTCGTCTAAAATGAGAAATTTTGCCTGTCCGGCCAAAGCTCTGGCGATCAATACCCGTTGCTTTTCACCGCCCGACAGAGTAGCAAACCCCTGATCCGCTTGAGCATTCATGCCTACCCGCTCCAGCGCCTGCTCAACCAGTTCATGATCGAAGACGGTATCTGCTTCCAGCAGCTTCTTATGAGGATGGCGGCCCATCAGGACGATGTCCCGTACTGAAAAATCAAACGTTTGGGGCGCATCCTGACTTACCACTGCCATTTGTCGTGCCGTCTCTTTGTACTTCATCCGTAGTAAATCCTGGCCATCCAGCGTCACCAAACCACTATCAGGTCTTAACACACGATACATATTCTTAAGCAACGTCGATTTGCCGCTGCCATTGGGACCGATCAGCCCGACCAGCTCTCCTGTTCTCACCTGGAGACTGATACCGTCGATCAATCGTTTATCGTGAATACTGAATGTCACGCATTCGACTTCTATATTCATTTTTCGCCTCCAAACGAGTAGGAGCTGCGCCGCAGCAGCCATACAAAAAAGGGTCCACCGCACACAGCTGTTACAATACCAATCGGCAGTTCCTGCGGAGCAAGCACGAGCCGGGCACATACGTCTGCCCACACGACAAAGATAGCTCCCAGAAGCAGGCTGACAGGCAGGACACGTCGATGATCCGATCCCACTATTAGCCTAACGATGTGTGGAATCATAAGCCCGACAAAGCCAATTGAGCCACTGACTGATACGACTGCCCCGGTTAAAAGGGAAGCGACAACAACCAATAATACACGGAACGCCTGCACGTTCACACCGAGCGTTACGGCGGCTTCTTCCCCCGTTAGCAAAGCATTCAGTGAACGATATCGGGTTAAAAGGACGGCCGTTCCAACGGTTATAATGAGACTTGGAATAAAAATCGTATCCCATTGAGCGCCTGCCAGACTTCCCATCATCCAATACATCGCGTCACGGATGCCTTTTTCATTCGGAGCCATCGTAACGATAAAGCTAGTCACAGCCGACAGCATCATAGATACCGCCACCCCTGCCAACAGCAAGCGGGTCGTCGATATCCGTCCGGCCACACGAGCCAACGCGAACACCATGAGCATCGCAGCTAGAGAGCCTATAAAAGCAGATAGGGGCAGTGCAAGTCGTCCCAAAAATCCAAAAGCTCCAAACACAATAACTAACGTCGCTGTCACTGAAGCCCCCGACGAGACTCCTAAAATATAGGGGTCCGCTAACGAATTGCGAATTAATGCCTGTATAGCCGCTCCGGTAACAGCAAGCCCTGCTCCCACAGCAACACCTAGCAGCACACGCGGAAAGCGAATTTCCCAGACGATATATTGCTCCGGTTTGGTCCATGTCATGGGTACCCACTGATCCAGCCAGGGCAGATGGGACAGCGCAATTCGCCATACTGTCCCTGGAGCGACAGCCACAGGCCCCAGCATGACTGCGAGTGTAACTGACAGCACAAGCCCAGCAGTTAACAGCAGCAGAATTGTTGTAAATCTCCATGGAGGCTTCCCTGCTAGATCAGCTCGAGAATTAGCCTTGGATGAATAATCGCTGCTTGTTCTCGAAATCATGAACTAGCCAGTGGCTTTGCAGCCGCTTCCAGCCTTTTCAATCGTTCCTCGATCTCAGAAGCAGAGAAATTCTCGCCCATAATAACCGCAACATCGTTCACTGGCTTTTGCGGTCGAATTGGAATGATTTCCAGCTCACGATAGGCAAATTGGAACATCATCTGCCCCTCCGATTCCAAGAACCGGACAATTCCTTTGGCCCGGTAAATTTCAGCAGGCAAACTGCGGAACAACTGTTCAAACTCGAATCGTGACACAGGTTGTCCAAAAAAATGCGTATGAACAACTACATGGTCGTAGGAATGATAATGCTCTCCGTGTTTGTGGTCATGGTCATGGTCGTGGTGCTCAGGCTCTTGACAGTCATGAGGATGATGGTCTGTATGGTCATCATGACCATACGTGTGAAGACGATTTTCCGCATAATGATGATCATTCCCAATATCGACTGTGGACTCCTTTTGCCGCGAAACTTCCATCCGTTCTCCTTGAATGGAGAAAAAGGTAACCGGGTCTACGTCACTCCGCTCCGTGCTTACAGTCAAAGCATAAGGATTTAATTCTTTTACAAAGGCCTGTACTTTCTGCAATTCTCCCGCAGCCAATAAATCAGTCTTGTTAATAATCAGTTTGGAAGCACATCGTAGCTGATCCTGCATCAAACGAAACGACTTGCTTCTCTCACTACCCAAGGAAAAATCCAGAAATTGACGCGCGTCCATGACCGTGATAACAGATTGTAAAACCATAGAAGAATATATGGAGGCATCTGTCACTGCATCTACAATCTCCATTGGATTAGCCACTCCGGTACATTCTACAATAATCACATCCGGCTTATATTCCTCGGCAAGATTCATGAGCTCGACGCCCAAATCCCCGCGAATGGTACAGCATATACAGCCACTGAGCATTTCCTTCATGGGGGCTTGGTCATTCACCAAACTGCCGTCCAGATTAACATCACCCAACTCATTCATCAAAATAGCTGGCTTGAGACCCTGCTCCTTGTAGTAAGCCAGCGCATGCTGAAGAAGAGTTGTTTTCCCGCTGCCCAAAAATCCGGATAAAACAACAATCGGTATCATATAATCCTCCTTGTCTTTACAGCACTAATATGGATCGTACCGTAAAAGTTTTCTTCTTGCAATCATTTGTCAATTTTTAATCGTAATAATTACTATTAATAAACATAAATATATATGACCACGCTTTGAATTGTCAATATAGGAGGTGATTCAAGCATAATCCTGCGGCATGATTGTCCCAACACAGGCATAGGATGTAGATAAGAATCCTTATTCCCAAGGAGATGTGGAATGAAAAACAGTACGCTGTTAAAGATGCTGCCTTTTATGATTCCGTTTGCCTTTCTCATCCCTGTGCTTATTACGCTATCTCCTCAGTGGCTTCGTTTGTTAGGTATGGGGCAGCTGCAGTCATTAAAGACGGTATTTATGAGTATTTTTCTGGAGGCTGTTCCGTTTCTCCTGATCGGTGTACTTATCTCATCCCTTTTGCAGTGGCTTGTACCGGAGACATGGATTCGTAAAATAGCGCCTGCGCATCCTGTGCCGGGTGTCCTGCTCGCCTCCTTGCTAGGTATGCTGTTTCCCATCTGTGAGTGCGGCATGATCCCTGTCGTTCGCCAATTAATGCTCAAGGGAATGCCTGCCTATATGGGTATCACTTTTATCTTAAGCGGACCTATTATCAATCCCGTAGTACTGGCTGCCACGATAATGGCTTTCCCTTCCCACCCTGAGGTCACTGTCGTTCGAATGGGTTTGGCCTTTGTCGTTTCCGCGACCATCGGATTGATCGTATATGCCTTTGTGCGTGCGCATCCGCTCAAACGGTCGTTGCTCTCTTTTAACCAGCAAAAGCAGAACAATCAGATTCATCAGCATAACCGCACATGGCGGGGATTTTTTGTACATGCTGGCGATGAGTTTTTGGACATGAGTAAATATCTCATTATCGGCGCATTATTGACAGCTTGCATTCAAACCTTTATCCCACGTGATGAAATGCTTTCCTTAAGCAATGGAACGGCCGGCTCGTACGCCTTTATGATGGGCTTTGCCTATGTGCTGTCGCTGTGCTCCACCTCCGATGCCTTTGTAGCTACTGCTTTTTCGCATACCTTTACACTGGGTCCACTGGCAGCCTTTCTAGTACTCGGCCCGATGCTTGATTTCAAAGGCACACTCATGCTGCTCAGCACCTTTCGCACCAAATTTGTCGTAATCTTGGGCATGCTCATTATTTTACTCGTTCTGATCGGCTCTATAGCTGCTGAATGGTTATTGGGGAGGTAAATACAAACGTGAATTCAACCTTTAGCATCCGCTGTCAATATGGCATGCGCTCCTTGCTCATGATCGGATTAGCTGTATACATTATCACATTACACCGCACGAGTGCACTTCATTACTACTTGGCTCCGCACATGCAAAAGCTGCTTTTACTCTGTCCTGTGCCACTTATGTTCATCGCTTTGGGGATGGCATGGCACGTAATCGTGGGAGGGCCGGATGGTCAAGATGTATGCGATTGTGAGCATCCGTTACCGCAAAGCTGGTTTAAAAAAACACTCGTATATGGAATGCTGCTCATTCCGCTGCTATTCGGCTCACTGCTGCCCAATCAGGCGCTTGGCAGTGATATGGCAGCCAAAAAAGGCATGTCCTTCACCTATCCCAACCCGGATATCCGACGAAAAACAGACATACAAACCACGAACACACCCGCCTCCTCCCTTGTATCAACTACATCTTTCACACCAACTTCGCTCCCACTAAGGGGAAAATGGAGTCGGGAAGCGCTTGATAAGCTGTTCGTTCCGCCGGATGAGTACAATGTAGAGTTCGCCGAGCTGGCGAAACGTCTGTATCAGCAACCCGTTATACAGATCCATCCGGAGATTTTCTCCGAAACTATAGGAGCGATCGAACTGTATAAGCACGCTTTTCAAGGAAAAAAAGTACAGGTGACTGGCTTTGTCTATAAGGACGACAACCTACCGGGTAAAGGTCTATTTGCAGTAGGAAGATTCCTCGTTATGTGCTGTACTGCTGATGCTATGCCATTCGGGATTATCGTCCAATCCCAGAACCCTCCATCCTTTGACAAGGATACCTGGGTGACTATTGAAGGAACACTGCATGCAACGCAAAAGGGCAATACACCCGTACTTGAAATTCAATCCAATAAAATAACGACTGTCAAACAGCCAGAATCTCCTTATGTCTATACCCAGGCAGACTCGGTAGCAACCTATGATCGCTTGAATGCAGCGAACTAAACCCACCAAGGAGGAAAAATGATGAACAAGGTTCCTGTTATATTAATCAGTGGTTTTCTTGGAAGCGGCAAAACAACGCTACTTTTGCGGCTGTTAGCCCATACTCGCCAGATTCCCCTTCGTGCTGCTGTTTTAATGAACGAAATGGGCGAATATGATGTAGACAGCGCTATTATTTCAGAGGAAATGCCTGACGTAAAAGTGGAAGGACTGCTAGAGGGCTGCATTTGTTGCAGCAAAAGAAATGAGCTGGCTGGCGCACTGCATACCCTACTCATCCAAAAGCCGGATGTGATCTTCATGGAGACCACCGGAGTAGCCAACCCCGAGCAAGTGTTGGAGGAACTTCTCTCTCCACTGCTGGCAGATCGGCTGTATCTGGTTCACAGCATCAGTGTGGTGGATGCTGTGCTGTTCCCTGAATACAACAGCCGCTTTACTGCAGACAAGGAGCTGGTTCGGACTCTGCATGGACAGCTTCGCTCCGCCGACTTCATTGTGGTGAACAAAACGGATGTCGCAAGTAGCCGTGAAGTGGCTAAGGTCGTCAAGAACATCCGCAAGCTCAACAATACAGCTAAGCTACAAACTACTGAATACAGCCGCATTGACCTTGAACCACTGCTGGAACCTGTCCTAACCTCCGTAATGCTTGATCCGAAACCTGTACAAGTATTTCAACATACATCTGCACAGGTACAGCCCAATGATGCAGAAGCATCGCCTATCCCAATTCCCACCAAAGATAATGAAAGACCTAGCAGTACCTTCAAAAATACCGCATTCAAAGTGATCTCTGCACATCCTCATAACCACAGTCATGATCGCAACCGTCCCCCTTCCTTTTCCCGTCTGGAGAGCTTAACCCTGCATCAATATTCTCCTCGGCCATTGGAAAAGCAACGATTAGAAGACTTCCTGACCGGGCTAGGTTCCTCGCTTCTTCGAGCGAAAGGTTATTGTGTGCTCCCGCATGAGGGCACAATGCTTCTGCAATTCTCAGGAAGTCACTTGGAATGGCAGCCCACCGTACTTCCGGTGAGCCAGGGATATGTCACACTCATTGGAGAACAGCTTGACAAAGCATCCATTACTGACCAATGGGAACAGTGCTTCGTTTCGCTGTAATCGACAGATCGGCTCAAGATGAAATTCCCCTCCGAAATGTCTACGAAATTAAGTTATAAAAAGCTGTTCCTTGACCTTTAAAAGTCATGGAACAGCCTTTTTTCGTAACTATCACAAAATTTGCATATACGCATTATATACTTATAGGACGTTATGTTGAATGATGGGAAAATAAAAAAAGCCGTCGAAGCTTTCTCGACGACCTGAGTACGACTATGCAGAGTCATACTATTATTTGCTTGGCAACGTCCTACTCTCCCAGGACCCTGCGGTCCAAGTACCATCGGCGCTGGAGGGCTTAACGGTCGTGTTCGGGATGGGTACGTGTGGAACCCCTCCGCTATCGCCACCAAACATGAATTTACACCGTAAATCCTTTTTCAGGAATCAGCATCGCCAAATGCTGTGTGTTTGTCCGTGTAACTTCAGCTACTTGAGCTGACGACATACTGAACTTACACCCTGAAAACTGGATCCGAAACTTATTGCGTCTTATCTTTAGGATAAGCCCTCGACCGATTAGTATTGGTCAGCTCCATGCATTACTGCACTTCCACCCCCAACCTATCTACCTCGTCGTCTTCAAGGGGTCTTACATACTGGGAAATCTCATCTTGAGGGGGGCTTCACGCTTAGATGCTTTCAGCGCTTATCCCTTCCGTACATAGCTACCCAGCGGTGCTCCTGGCGGAACAACTGGTACACCAGCGGTACGTCCATCCCGGTCCTCTCGTACTAAGGACAGCTCCTCTCAAATTTCCTACGCCCACGACAGATAGGGACCGAACTGTCTCACGACGTTCTGAACCCAGCTCGCGTACCGCTTTAATGGGCGAACAGCCCAACCCTTGGGACCTACTTCAGCCCCAGGATGCGATGAGCCGACATCGAGGTGCCAAACCTCCCCGTCGATGTGGACTCTTGGGGGAGATAAGCCTGTTATCCCCAGGGTAGCTTTTATCCGTTGAGCGATGGCCCTTCCATGCGGTACCACCGGATCACTAAGCCCGACTTTCGTCCCTGCTCGACTTGTAGGTCTCGCAGTCAAGCTCCCTTCTGCCTTTGCACTCTTCGAATGATTTCCAACCATTCTGAGGGAACCTTGGGGCGCCTCCGTTACTCTTTAGGAGGCGACCGCCCCAGTCAAACTGCCCACCTGACACTGTCCTCGTACCGGATCACGGTACCAAGTTAGAACCTAGATACGATCAGGGTGGTATCCCAAGGATGCCTCCCTTCAAGCTGGCGCTCAAAGTTCTACGGCTCCCACCTATCCTGTACAGATCGTACCCAAATTCAATATCAAGCTGCAGTAAAGCTCCATGGGGTCTTTCCGTCTTGTCGCGGGTAACCTGCATCTTCACAGGTATTAAAATTTCACCGGATCTCTCGTTGAGACAGCGCCCAAGTCGTTACGCCATTCGTGCGGGTCAGAATTTACCTGACAAGGAATTTCGCTACCTTAGGACCGTTATAGTTACGGCCGCCGTTTACTGGGGCTTCGGTTCATAGCTTCGCTCCGAAGAGCTTACCACTCCCCTTAACCTTCCAGCACCGGGCAGGCGTCAGCCCGTATACTTCGCCTTGCGGCTTCGCACAGACCTGTGTTTTTGCTAAACAGTCGCTTGGGCCTTTTCACTGCGGCCCCCTCGGGCTATTCACCCTACCGAGGCACCCCTTCTCCCGAAGTTACGGGGTCATTTTGCCGAGTTCCTTAACGAGAGTTCTTCCGCGCGCCTTAGAATTCTCTTCTCGCCTACCTGTGTCGGTTTGCGGTACGGGCACCTTCTCCTGGCTAGAGGCTTTTCTTGGCAGTCTGAGATCATGACCTTCGCTACTATAATTTTCGCTCCCCATCACAGCCCAGCCTTAACGATGTGCGGATTTGCCTACACATCAGCCTCACTGCTTAGACGGACATCCATCAGTCCGCGTCACTACCCTACTGCGTCACCCCATCGCTCATCACGGATTACGGTGGTACAGGAATTTCTACCTGTTGTCCTTCGACTACGCCTATCGGCCTCGCCTTAGGTCCCGACTTACCCTGAGCGGACGAACCTTCCTCAGGAACCCTTAGGCTTTCGGCGGATCTGATTCTCACAGATCTTTTCGTTACTCATACCGGCATTCTCACTTGAATGCAGTCCAGCGCTCCTTCCGGTACACCTTCAACCCGCATTCAACGCTCCCCTACCCCTGATGCAAGCATCAAGCCATAGCTTCGGTGGTGTGTTTAGCCCCGTTACATTTTCGGCGCAGAGTCACTCGACCAGTGAGCTATTACGCACTCTTTCAATGGTGGCTGCTTCTAAGCCAACATCCTGGTTGTCTGTGCAACTCCACATCCTTTCCCACTTAACACACACTTGGGGACCTTAGCTGATGGTCTGGGCTGTTTCCCTTTCGACAATGGATCTTAGCACTCACTGTCTGACTCCCGGAACTAAATCTATGGCATTCGGAGTTTGACTGAGCTTGGTAACCCTTGCGGGCCCCGCACCCAATCAGTGCTCTACCTCCACGATTCTTTTTTCCGAGGCTAGCCCTAAAGCTATTTCGGGGAGAACCAGCTATCTCCGGGTTCGATTGGAATTTCTCCGCTACCCCCACCTCATCCCCGCATTTTTCAACATGCGTGGGTTCGGGCCTCCAGTGCGTGTTACCGCACCTTCACCCTGGACAGGGGTAGATCACCCGGTTTCGGGTCTACGTCCACGTACTCATTCGCCCTATTCAGACTCGCTTTCGCTGCGGCTTCAGCTCTTCACCTTAACCTTGCACGGGAACGTAACTCGCCGGTTCATTCTACAAAAGGCACGCCATCACCCATCGATCAGGCTCTGACTTCTTGTAAGCACACGGTTTCAGGATCTATTTCACTCCCCTTCCGGGGTGCTTTTCACCTTTCCCTCACGGTACTGCTTCACTATCGGTCGCCAGGGAGTATTTAGCCTTGGCAGATGGTCCTGCCGGATTCATACGGGGTTTCACGTGCCCCGCACTACTCGGGATCCGTCTCGGAGGGAACCAGTTTTGAACTACAGGGCTTTTACCTTCTCTGGCGGGCCTTTCCAGACCTCTTCATCTAACCGGTTCCTTTGTAACTCCATATGAGACGTCCCACAACCCCAAGGAGCAAGCTCCTTGGTTTGGGCTAATCCGCGTTCGCTCGCCGCTACTGACGGAAT
>NZ_CVPD01000001.1:95000-1610000 GCF_001049835.1 Paenibacillus sp. Mc5Re-14
CCGACAAAATATCTTGTTTAATTGGCCGAAATAAGAATATAGCACATAATCAAATTATATAGCAAGTGTTATTTTCTAAAATAATTCGAGTTTAATTTAAAATCAAAACAAACCCCAAAACCGATGAAGGTTGTGCAAATTCGGCTGGCTTTTAAGCAACCACAAATCAAGAGGACTTAAATCTGAAAAATATAAAAAAAAAGCCAGCGATTTTATCGCCGGCTTCCCGTCAATTCAACAAAATGTTATGGAGTATGATGGCCAAAATATTGGAGCGTTCCATTTGGATAAGAGTTCCACTCTCCTGGAAGGTTATAAAAGGAGGAACCGGACTTAATCCCCGATTTTCGGATAATAGTCCCATTATTCGGCATAAATTGCGTTTTGCCGTCAGGATCACCTAAGACATCGATCGTTACACCGTTCTTTTTCAGGACATAGCCTGTCGTTACATTTTTATCTGATTCTGATAACATTATTTCTTCATTATAGTAGGCCGCAGGAACAATGTCGAAAAAGTCATAAAAAATGGAATCGATATATATATAAGGCATGCCTTTCCAAAACGAATTAATAGGCTGGCTCCACACTTTAGGAGTATTTGTAGCTAAATTGTATTGATGAATCTCAAGTGAGTATCCTGCATTTTCTATAGGTTTAGAAGTATCCCCTACTGGATTGTAAAACAACTCAATAGCAGTGCGGGTTTTATCCAAGGATAGATACTGGGAAAAATATAGATCCTCTGGCCCTTGAGGATTTGCTATCACTTGGAATACAGTGGCAGATCCGTTCGCCCCGATTACCCAGTAGTATTGAGAAATATCCCCATTCCATGTCCAAACTGTCCCGTTAAGAGGGATTGGTCCAGTAAAGGTAGAATCTGCCGTACCCGAATAGACTTTAAATGAAGTTTCACCCGGGAAAACTGTTGACATGTCATAAGTAATCGGATCTTTGACCCCTTGCTTGGTTCGGATTTGAACAATTCCGTTCGTCGTTAGAGGAGCATTTGTTACCTGAAAATTATAGGTGGCTGTTCCACCATGCCCGTCATCCGCAGTAATCGTTACCTTGGTACTTCCTGCCTGATTACCCGGAGTAAGAGTCAGCGTTGATCCGTTAACCTCTGCATTTGCCACACCGCTTGATTCAACAGTAGAAGTAAACGTCAGGGCATCCCCGTCAGCATCACTGAACAATTGGGATAGGTCGTAGCTTCTTGCATTGGTAACTCCTGCAGTCAACACTTGTTCATAAATGGCAGCTTCTACTTGAGGGCGTTGATTTGAAGATGGGTTAGACGAACCGGATGACTGGACATTGACCTGGAAGGTAATTGAAGTTTGCCCTCCGCGACCATCCGTAGCCTTGATTTCTATGCTTGTCGCCCCTGCACTTAGTGCCTGAATTTTCAATTGGTCTCCAGTGATTTCCGCCGAAGCAACAGACGGAACGGAAGAGGTTGCCTTAAAGGTCAACGTATCTCCATCAGGATCTGTAAAAACGGAATCTAAATCGAGTGAGTAAACCGCATCACCTACAGTAAGCGACTGGTCGGCAGGTTTAGTTTCTACTGGATTTTGATTCTGTGGAGGTCCAGCTGTGACGGTGGTTTTGAAAGTTTCGATTACTTCCCCTCCACGGCCATCTGTTGCTTTGATCGATACTAATGTGCTTCCGATCATTAATGGTGTAAGAGTAAGCATATCCCCATAAACGGCAGCAGTCACAACAGTCGGCTCAGAAACGCTATGAACATCGTAGGTTAAAACATCGTTATCAGGACTGGAGAAGAAATCATTTAAGGACAATTGAATATCGCCTGTATTTATTTCTTTCATCTGATCCGGAATCCCTGTGGAAATCGGGGATTCATTGACGCTAACATCAAAATTAGTAGTGACCTCGCCCCCACGGCCATCTTCTGCTTTAAGCGTAATCGTTGCTGTTCCTGGGGAAACTGCATGGACTGTGGCTATGTTTCCGTTAACGGATATAGCAGCGACTAACGAATCCGAAGATTCTGCAGAAACGTCCACAGAGTCGCCATCGGGATCGTGGAATACCGAAGATAAATCCAGGGTATAATCTGAATTGCCTAAAATCAGTGTCTGATTACCTGGTTGCTGATCTATAACCGGATTTTGGTTAGGTGCAGCGGTTACTTCCATTTGAAACGACTGGATTGTGCTGCCCCCATGGCCATCAGATGCCTTAACAGACACTGATGTGCTGCCAATTTTTAACGGTGTAATAGTGAGTGTGTCCCCGTTTAACACTGCAGTCGCAACGGAAGAATCAGCAATATTATCAATGCTGTATGACAACGAATCCTGCTCACGGTCAGTAAAGAAGTCTTTTAAAGATAATTGAATGTCGCCTGAATTGATTTGTTTCGTCTGATCCGGAATTCGTAAGGATGCCGGAGGTTCATTAACGGTAAAATCAAAATTGGTTTTAACCTCGCCTCCACGGTCATTAGTCGCTTTTAACTGGATGCTTGCTGTTCCTGAGGAAATCGCATGAACCGCGGCTTGATTTCCGTTAACGGAGACCGTCGCAATGGCAGGATCCGAGGATTCTGCCGAGATGGTCAGTGGGTTGCTGTTCGAATCAAGGAACACCGGGGATAAATCCAGAATGTAGTCCGCATCACCCACAGTGAGCGTTTGGTTGCCTGGCTTCTGATTTACAACCGGATTTTGATTAGGTCCCGCACTTACCATTAATTGAAACGACTGGTTTGCGCTGCCTCCCCGACCATCGGACGCCTTGACAGTAAACTGGGCATGTCCTACAACTGCCGGAGTTAATACCAATTGATCACCCATCAGGGTAAAGGTAGCAATGGAAGGATCATCGATCGCTACCTCATAGGTCATGAGATCATTTTCAGAATCCGTAAAAAACGATCCTAATGATAAGATTACGTCGCCGCTTCCCAACTGTTCGCTTTGATCGGGGATACCCAATGAAACAGGAGATTCATTGACACGGACCTTGAAATTCGTTCCCGCTTTTTTCCCAGCCTGGTCATCTGCAGCGATCGTAATGGTCGCAGTCCCTTTGCCAACAGCCTTGATAAACAGTTTTGTCCCCTCTACTCGGACTGTACTGATTTTTGTACTAGACGACACTGCCGTATATTTGAGCTCGGACTGCTCCTCGTCCGTAAAATGACCAAGCAAGTCAATTTGAAGTTCAGAATCGCCCACCGTTACGGCTTGATCGTCATATTTGGTCACTAACTTCGGTGCTGTATTGGTCACAACCGTAGAGCGCGAGCTACCGGAAGAGCTACTGGAAGAAGTTGTAGTGACTCCTGATACCGTCGAAGAGGACACACCTGCTGCAAATGAAGTATTCGTGACTTGGCTGGAGGAGCTTACACTAATATTTGCTTCAGAGTTATTTACTTGTAAATTTGAAATGGTTCCAGCTACCTCCAGACTGACCGAGGAGGAACTGCTCACAACCAATGTATTAATGGAGGCCTGGCCTGTCAGAGCTACGGGCTGATCACTGTTGACTGACAATTGCTGAATAGTCCCCTGCAACTCCACCTGCTGGACACCGGTAAGAACTTTTAACTGCTGTATCATTGAGGATGAATCATTTTCAATCGTTGCATTGGAAGTCAACGTCATTTGATCCACCCTTGAATTTCCTTGAATGACTACGCGGACATCCTGTTTGGATACCTCGACATCTTGCAGCTCAGATGTGTTAAACAATACGGTGTTTTGGTCACCGCCCTGAATATATGTTTTTCCTTGTACCGTAAATTTAGAGGCATAGAAATCATGTTCAAGGCTTGACGTAACTGTAAAACTATTTTTGACATTCAAATTCATAACCGAAATGTAATCGCCGTCAATAGTTAAATCTCCGTCAATCGAGGAGTTATGACCATCTAATACAAGATTGCCGCTGAATTCGGAAGCTTGCCCTATCGGGGCTTGCCCACTCGCATGGATGACCAGTTTGGTGATTGATTCAATGGTCCGCTGTGATGCTACAAATTGAATATCTGCTCCTTTAAGAATCTCCTGGTTAGAGGTTTGCAGGATTCCTTTAACTGAATCCGAGAGCTTATAATCAATTCCGTTAATCCAGGCCTTTCCATCCTCTACTTTTTGGAGTTGGACTACATGGTCCTTGGGGAAAAAGGTAGACATCATATACTGGGCTATATCTTGACGCTGAACGGACGATTTAGGTTTGAAACCGGACTGATCCGTCTTCATGAAGCCCGACTGTAAAGCTGTATTAACGTATGGCCGTGCCCACGGGCTGACCCGATTCCAATCAGTAAGTTTAGCAGACTCCGTGGCGTCAGCTGTAATAGGAAGCCCGGCAGCCCGCATAAGCAGAACCGCAGCCTCCTCTCTGGTTACTGCCGCTTTGGGCCTGAATTTGGAGCCGTCGTCTCCATTCATGAGTCCTGCACGATGTACAGCCTCAATATAGGGACTGGACCAATTTTTCGAGTCTACATCCGAGAAGCTGCTACTTGCTGCTTTAGAAATAGAGAGTTGAAGAGCTTGAGTTAACAGAACCGCCATTTCTTGACGAGTCAACAAATCCGTTGGCCGATAAGATCCGGATGGGTCGCCATGCAGAAGTCCGGCTTCAATGGCTTGCAGGATGCTTGTCTTTTGCTCTGAAGCAATATTATTGATGTCTTTAAAAGGCAGGCTCGCCAGAGCTACTCCGTTTGACGCATCACTGGCAGCAGATGCAATCGTCTGCAAAGCCGTTGGAGCAACAAGTGCAGCCAAGGCTAATGTAATCAGCCATTTATTGGGCTTAGAACTCATGATGTTCCCTCTATTCTTTTTATTCATTACGGTGCCTCACTGTTAAAGATACCGATATTATCCGTATAATCGATACCTTCATCAAACCATTCACTCGCCTCGTAGTGGCCTGCATTTCCATGGGTAACATCGGATTGTCTAGCTATAGTGGTATGAGGCTGAAACACTGCTGTATCAATCAGCTGATTATCGTAATAGAGCGATAAAGTGACAGGTGCTGAATCGTCGTTATAAAATCCCATATCCATGAAGTAATCTACATGTGCATCACCAAAATACATGGTATCTCCTATCACAAAAGTAGCTCCACCTGGAATAGAAGCACCAGCGTTTTGACTTATTTCGATCGAATTTCCACTATCACTGCGTTCAATTCTAATTTTCGAAGCATCCAATTCCTCAGAACCCGCATTATAAAGCTCAACTATCTGCATCATAGGGTCGCCCTCCCCCCATGCCAACTCAGAGAAGAAAAGTCCCTTCTTTTCTCCAACAGTGACTTGGAAGGTCGTTTGAACGGTTCCCCCCTCCCCATCATCTGCGGTGACTGTAACTGTAGCACTTCCCACTGCAAGCGGAGTAATACTCAGTTGGTCAGCTGTAACGGAAACCGTTGCTACTCCAGGGTCCGATGAATCAGCGGTATACGTTAGTGAATCCAAATCTTCATCTGCAAAAGTTGAAGCAAGTCCAACAGTTGTATCCATAGCACCTGCTTCTGTAGAAATATCATTAATCGTGTTTTGAACAACAGGAGCGTGATTAACCGCAGGCAAAGGAGTCACCGTTAGAGTGAAATTCGTATCCACCGTGCCACCGTTTCCGTCGTTCGCCGTTACTGTAATCATGGCGGTGCCTGCGTTCACTGGCGTTATTTTTAGGTCGCTTCCGTTTACCGCTACTGTCGCCACGCCTGCATTCGTCGAGGTTGCCGTGTATGTCAGCACATCGCTGTCTTCATCTGCAAACACACCCGCAAGACTCACCGTCTTGATGCCGTCTGCGGCTCCTGTCGTCACATTGCTGATCGACGTGTTCACCGTCGGCGCATGGTTTACGGCTTCCGGGATCACCGGCGTGATCGTCACGTTGAACTGTGTATGCACCATGCCGCCTTTACCGTCATTTGTCGTTACCGTAATCGTGGCCACACCCGCCTTCACTGGCGTAATTTTCAGGTCACCTCCGTTTACGGCTACTGTCGCCACGCCTGCATTCGTCGAGGTTGCCGTGTATGTCAGCGCATCGCTGTCTTCATCTGCGAACACACCTGCAAGGCTCACCGTCTTGATGCCATCTGCGACTCCAGTCGTTACATTGCTGATCGACGTTTCCACCGTCGGCGCATGGTTTACAGCTTCCGAAATCACTGGTGTGATTGTCACGTTGAACTGCATATCCACCGTGCCACCGTTTCCGTCATTTGCCGTTACCGTAATCGTGGCTGTACCCGCGCTCACTGGTGTAATTTTCAGGTCACTTCCGTTTACCGCTACTGTCGCCACACCCGTATCTGTCGAGGTTGCCGTGTATGTCAGTGCGTCGCTGTCTTCATCTGCAAACACACCTGCAAGACTCACCGTCTTGATGCCGTCTGCAACTCCTGCCGTTACATTGCTGATCGACGTTTCCACCGTCGGTGCATGGTTTACAGCTTCGGGGATCACCGACGTGATCGTCACGTTGAACTGACTATTTATGGTCCCGCCCTTGCCGTCGTTCGCCGTAACCGTGATCTTGGTTGTTCCTGCGCTCACTGGTGTGAGAGTCAGCTGACTTCCATTCACCGATACCGTCGCTACGTTCGTGACCGAAGATTCTGCTGTGTAAGTCAGAGTGTCTCCGTCAACATCGGTAAAGCTATTTGCCAGATTAATCTTTTTAGGCTCATCTGCTGTACTTAACGTAATATCTGTAAACCCGGTAGTAACGCCTGGCGCATGGTTAGTCACTGAATTTGTTGAAGTTCCACCTCCAGATGAAAATGTCACGCTACTCGATGTAACTGTAGTCGTTTTTTGAACCGTCCCGTCAGCGGGCTGAATTTGTCCGATCTGCTTTTGTACTTCGTTGTAATTTTGGATAACTTGTGAAACAGAAATATCTTTAGGTAGCTTAATCGTTTCAACTTTAAAATTCGGGTTCAATGTCACTTTAGCGTTTGCGTTGGCAACTTTTAGCTCCCCAATTGTCCCTGTCCCTTTAATAGAAATATCACTGCCGGAATTCACAGTAAGATGGTTTACGTTGCCATTCAGCTGGATATTAGAGACACCGTTATTAAGCTCAATTACTCCTTTGGTATCCCCTTTAATCTGAACACCATCACCCGAAATTCGAAGCAGGCTGCTTTCCGGTAGACCATTGGTGTTTAACACAACATCTTTTTGCACGATCTCCAATTGTTGTAGCCCGTCCACATTACGATTGCGCGAATTAAACTTTAATATAGCTCCCTTTAACGCATCTTTATTGGAGTTTCCGATCAACTCTTTCAAATTTCCTTCTATTAAATAGGGAACATTATCAATTGTTACAATGTCTCCATCAACGCTATTAATCGTAGCCGTCTGCTCTTGAGTTTTGAAAATATCCAGCAGGAAAGGAGCAATATCCTCCCTTTTTACTTCACCCGTGGGATTGAGCTTGCTGTCATGAATGTCAATTAAACCCAAACGAAGTGCCTTATCTACCGCTCCAGCCGCCCATTGGCTTACCGAGGACTGATCTTTAGGCAAAATGCTTGATCCGCCCTCTGCATTAACCCCTCCGACTGCACGAACAAACACAGCTGCCAGCTCTTCACGCGTAACAGAATCGTTCGGACGGAAGTTTCCTAATCCATCCCCGGATAGAAGCCCGGCTTTTTGTGCGGCTTCTATATATGGCGCAGCAAATTGTTTGCTTTGCACATCTTTAAAAGTAAAAGAACTTGAAATAGGGTCCAATTTTAAAGCTCTGACCAACAATACTGCGAGCTCCTGGCGAGTTAATGTTGCTGCAGGGCGAAAAGTTCCTTGAGGATCTCCCGATAAAAGCCCCTGGCGTACAGCTTCTTGGATGGCCACCATTTTATCATTCGTCACAAAGGATATATCTGAAAACGAATTATTGGCAGGCGTTGCAGCGTGAGCAGAAGTACCAAACGTCGCCTGAAGAGCAACAAGAGCGGCTGCCCACTTAAGTGAATAAACCTTCAATGGTTGTACCTCCTAATTTACTTTTAAGTAAAACGACCCTATTCAATCTTCGAAATGTTTCTACCTAATTCAAAGTTAATAAAGCCTATTCACTGAATTTATCGATAAATAATGCGTTTATATTATTTTTTTATTCATATATTTGTCGAAAATAAGTGATTTATGTCGTTTCGATTAATATATACGAAAGCTCTGAACCAATTCTGAACAAAATCTTATATAATTGATGCTGGTTGCACTAAGTCCCCAACTATATTCTTCAAATAACTCATTTCCGCGAGTGATTTATCCGGATCTTCCCTTAACCATAATACTTGTTCTATAAAAAAATAATCGCAGGCTAGAAACCTGCGATTATTTTTAAGTTAAGACAGCCTCATGCGAAGTATGGAGTTACGTTTTAAAATGATCAGTTTGCCAAGATTAGCATTGTCGACTATTGTACAGCTTCATTAAGCATAAAAAAGCAGCAACTTCACGGATCGTTCCGGAGAAGCTGCTGCTTTCGTGTTCTTATTGGGCTTTGGCTGTATCAAGTAATCGTAGATAATAAAAAAGCTATGCTTACGAATTATTGGTATAATCCGTAAACATAGCTCTCCACGAGTCTTACTTAAGGTTGTATTTTTTGTTAAAGCGATCCACACGTCCACCAATATCCACGTTTCTTTGTTTACCAGTGAAGAACGGATGCGAAGCGGAGCTAGTATCTACACGGATAACTGGGTAAGTGTTGCCATCTTCCCATTCCATCGTTTCTTGCGAATATTTAGTAGAAGCACTCAGGAAAGTGAATCCACAGCTAGGGTCCAAAAAGATAACTTTGTTCAATGTTGGATGAATATCTTTTTTCATTTGTTTCACCTAATCTTTCATGTAGTTTTAGTTTCAATCTTCAAACGTACTGACGCAATGCTCCATCAGTTGGCAAAAGGAACGGTTATGTCTCAGAAAAAAAGACGACAGATCATAACGGTTGTGCTCAAGGTCGTAAACGACAAGCAAACGATGCCGTGTATATTGCATCGCCCATTATACGAACGCTCCGTATCTTTCGTCAGCCTTCATCGTTATATAAGCATATTGTGAATGGTCCTCCGGCTCGTCCCGCATGCTGACATCAGCATAGGAAAACTCGGTGACCACGTGCTTTCGATTCAAAAGGCAAAGCGTGCCACTGTAGCTCAGCATCCATCATACAACCATGAAAAGAAGCCGTTCTCTTAGGTGCTAGCTTTAACTTTGGACGCTCTGTCCACTGGACTAATTCAAGTTTTCGCCGGTTCCATAACGCAGGCTTTTTGCAAACTTACAGGCTTCGCTCAAGAAGAGATCATTCAGGTTGCTATGCAGCAAACCACAAATTATCTAGTTTCACGATGAATCGTGTACTTTTTCAAACGCGGAGAGTATTTTCTCATTTCAATACGCTCCGGATGATTTCTTTTGTTCTTGGTTGTTGTATAGTTGCGATCACCGGATTCGGTGCATGCCAAGGTAACAATAACGCGCATTTATTCTTCCTCCTCAATTGGAATACATGGTATACAATTACAATAGTAATTTTTACGATTAGTTCTATTCTATAATTCATGCTCCTCTTTGTCAACCTTAGAGTCGCGGTTTGTTGCTTCTTTTACTGTGTTCCAGCGATTACGGTACTGTACTAGCTTGGGATGAAGTTCCAATGGCTCACTCGAAAGCAGCAACCTGACGTTTCTAATCCATTCTCCAAAGGATGCATAGGAAGCGCACAAATTAGCAGTTTCAGGACTCATATACAAAAAAAGCGGAGTTGCATACTTTTCCGCCAAAAAACGAATGGCTGCTTCAATTGGCGTATACTTTTTTCGCTTACCTTCCCAGTTCTCAATCACAACAGCACTCAAAGCCTGCTCTCGCTGCCACTCTCCCAGCTCGTCGACCCGCTTATAATACGAGCGTACTGGCTGCTTCCACATTCTTCTGACCGTTTCTTCATGTAGCGGATACAGCACCAGCTTTGTAAAAGACAGTGCAGCCCCCGTTTCGGCAAAAAGCTCCAGCTCACTAGCTGTAGTCTGCTCAAACGTATCATAGTAGACCATAGTCCCTTTGTGCGTTTCGATTGGCGGTTCATAACCATAGGGTACATATTGAAGGTTTCTTGTCATGCTGGGCACTCCATCCTTCCATAGAAAATTTCTCCTTCTATATTATACCCTTGTTATGGCATGAGCTTACATAAAATGTTTATCCTTATTCGACAGCAGGTGTATTACCGCGCGGATCCCGCCGGAACTGCAATGCGTAAAGCCCCATCGTCACAAGCGCAATCAGCGCAAGCACCGTAAATATATTGCTGAAATTGAACACTTGGACATTAGATACAACCGGATTCAAATGAAAGGACGACGAACTATCTAACGTTTTGCCCAAAATACTTGTTGTGATCGCCCCGGCAATGAAATTCAACAGAGATAACAGCCCCATTCCAACACCAATCTGATCTTTCGACAAAGTACGAGAAATCGTGTTGGACATGGCAATCTGCATAAAGGTCTGACCTACATTCCCGAAAATAAGCAAAAACAAAATCAGATACGGAGATGCACCTACAAATGTAGACAAGCTGATAAAGCAGATAAACAATAGCGATACGGCTGTATACACCAGAACTGAATTTCCTTTGCTATCGGCCAAACGCCCCCCTTTTTTTCCTAAAAGAGCTGACGCAATAGCAGCGGGAAACATAATCAGTCCAATCGTAGCTGGTGTAAGCTGGTTGAGACTATTCAAAAACTGTGGTGCCAAGTACGGCAATCCAAAGCTAATCCCCGTCCCTAAAAAAGCGATAAGAAGCCCATATGAATATTGCTTGTTACGGAACAGCTTCGGCTGGATAAACGGATCGTGGGCAGTATGAATGCGCCATATAAACAGTCCAAATAAAACCACACCGATCAGAAAAAACATCATATTGGCTTGTGAAATGGAAAGCAACAAGCAGGCCACTGTTCCACCCAGCAATAATCCGCCAAGAAAATCGAACTTCTGATCCTTTCCTCGCTGATCGTCCAGGTATTTGCGAAAGAACGGCAAAGCGATCAGTGGCAGCATGGAAATGACGAACAAAAAACGCCAGCTCGCAAAGCCTGTAATCAAACCGGAAATAATGGGAGCCAGCGCAGTACCTAATGCTAAGCCGATTGCTGTGACGCCTAAAGCTCGCCCTCTTTTTTTAGCTGAGAAATAGCGAACGGGAACAATCATAGCGGTTGCCGGAATAACAGCAGCCCCTGTGGCCTGAAGCAAACGGGCTACAATTAACATCCAAAATTGATTGGCCAACAGTCCAATAAGCGAACCTAGTGCAAAAAATATAATCCCAAATGTCAGCAAGTCTTTGAGACGATACTTATCTGCAAGCTTGCCGTAGGTCACCGAGCCGACTGCATACACGATCATATAACCCGTCAGTAGCCAGCTTACATCGGAGGCACTAATATGAAATTCCTCCCGAATCACAGGCATAACAACATTAAACATAAAAGCGTTCATCACTGAAAAAACAAGTGTGAAGGCCAAAACACGCATAAGCTTATCCGCATTGGGATAAGTTTGTTCTTTTATCATTTGGTTTCTCCCTCTCCTGTAAACATCTTATCTAGGTTACATTTTATAGCTCATAGATTCCTCAGCCGGGCAAACTTTTCTAATTATCCGCTCAAACGCAAGCATTCGCAGGACGGTAATCGTGAAGAATTTTTTTGAGCAAACCGCGCAGCGCCTCCGACTCTCCGACAGATAACGTTTTGCCTACGGAGCTTTTAATTTGCTCAATGGTACGTTCGGCTACCTTGTGAATCTCCAAGCCTTCCTCGGTCAAATAAATCTGCTTCATTCGTGCATCTTCCGGATGACTTTGGCGTACTGCCCAGTTTTTCTTAACGATCCCGTTTACCAGGCTGGTAACACTTGATTTATCAATAAGCAATAGCTTTTCCAACTCCGTATTGGTGACTCCAGGCGACATCGCCAGTATATAGAGCGTCTGCGATTGTGGGGAGGTAAGCCCCAAAGGGCGCAGTGCTGTTTCAATCTCACGCCGGACGGTGGTGAAAATCCATTTAATTAAGTACATCGTGCTCTCTTCTTCCCAAGGAAGACAAACGGGATACACCTCACTTCCCATTTCACTACTAACCTCCTTATCCATCGAATTTTAATAGTTTGAATTCCAACTAATTTTAATCAGCTGCCTATTTGGTGTCAATACCTTCGTAAAATGATCGTCTACTAAATACAGTCAGTTTCAGAATCACGAATACATTTTATGTATAAATTTATACATATAAAAAGACAGGTTCCAAAAAGAACCCGTCTTTTTACTGTCTATAGTTGCTTAGTTGGCAGCTTTCACTTGAACCAGCGGATAATCTTTTCCATCCACAGTAACCGTGCTAGCATCATTTAGCTCTAGCCGTTGCCAAATAGTCAACAGCGTACGATAAGGATACTTGTCGAGATCATATTCCGTTGTCCCTGTACCATCATCGGACGTGCTGGTGATGGTTTTATCGGTTGCTATACCGCTACCCTCAGTTGATATCTTTGAAGTCGCGCCTCCGGCTGTGTTGTCTGTCACTGCTCCAGTCTGATCAGCGCTTTTTCCGCTGGATGTACCGATCAGATCTGTAGAACCACTTCCTGTGGATTCTCCGGCACCTGTCTTGCTTTTGGTGGTAGCGCCCTCAGTGTTAACGTCACCGGACGAACCATTGTTAGCTTTACTGGCTGCTTCCTTATCGTTCTGTTCAGTAAGCGTAAAATTTTCGTATGAGTGCTCCTGTTGATCCGCACCGACAATGACGAGTTTTTTAGGCTTAAATTCTGCCTGCTCTGCCGATGTTTGAAACGCAAACAACAGCTTGACCATTTTCGTAGTGGACTTGGTGTTAGGTAAATGTGTCACTATTGCAGCAGGCTCCTCTTTTACCGGCACTGTAGGCTCTACTGGCTGTTGTACAGGCTTTGGAGCAGCGGCAGGCGTTGGTGTGTCAACAGATCCAATGATCCCGGTTGCTTTCAGACCGCCTAATGTTCCTGCAATAACGATTAATACGATCCCGGAAATCACCCCGCCTTTGCGGAAACGACGAAGCGTTTTGACCAAAGGCGTGTCTGTCTCACGCTTTGCTGCCTGATAGAAATTTTTAAAAGCAGGCTTAGCTGGTTCAAAATATTGACGCCATAGCGTCTTTTTATGCAGGCCCTCTCGTCCTTCCTTTTGGAAGAATAAAAGCAACGCACGCCGGTAGGCTGGTTCAAAACCACCACGTGGAGTAGCAAACTCAGCGTGTTCCTCCGACCAGCGGATAAAGCGGTACATCGTATCGTTATCCTTTGCCCATTTGCGGATCGAACTGACCAAGCGGGCAAAATCCAGTATTCCTTCGCCAGTACCATCAGAACGATAGAAAGCTGGCAACAGACGGGCAAAATGGCCTTCTGCAAGCTGCTGGGGCAGCCAACCGTAAGCCCAATCCTGCACCTTTTCTACTTCGCTTGGCTCCAGACCGTCTAGCACCGATGGTTCCGGGTCCTCCGTGTTAAACCAATCATAAGCCGCAATCAATCGCACTGCTTGTCCCTTGAGAGGAGCAGGCAACTTTCCAACCCACTGCACCAAATCGGACCGTGTGAAAAACGGAATCTGTACGACCTGATCAGGTGATATTTCTTTTAGCTCTACTTCAGTGAGTAAATATCGATCCGATGCTTCCCGTAAGCGCTCTGTTAATCCGGATTGCTCCAGCGGGGACAGTGTGCCCACGGCAGAACTACTGTCCCATTGACGCAAGCGTTGGTGAATGGCAGCCACAGCCTCTACCGGCTTTCTCTCGGCACGCAGCTTGCCCATTAATGCAGATTCAGCCAACAGCTGAAAATCGGCATTCGCTGACACTTCGATATACCGACTGCCCCATTCATGCACCACGGCCAATAGACCCTTTACATCAGGCGTTCTTTTCATCTGACTGTCCATGTAGGGAATGAACAGCATTTTCGTGAGTGCCGGATTACCCAGTACTTTCGTAAAATAGACCTTGCCTAATGACGGATTCTCTTCAATCGTATGATAAATATACGTGACCGCTTCCGTATTCCTAGCAGTATAAGCGTTGTTTAGCGAACGGATTAAATACTCCACCAGCCGATTTTCGCTACTGCGTGCATGAACTTTATAATAGTCCTTGAAGCAATCAACCAGCCCTACATCTGGAATGTGTCCATCCTTCACCCGATCAAACTCGTGATCAAAAAAGGACAGAAACAGATCATTCAGCCGCATTTTACGTGGCAGCGCATCAGATGGCGATAAATAATCAGTCAAGCTTCGTAACACAGTGATTCGCTGCTCGTTGTATAATGACCGCTCTCCCTGCTCAATTCTGTACAGCGTAATGAGCTCATGATAGCTAGAAGGTGTTAGTTCACGCCCTGCCTCCATGCCTGTCAGCATTTGCTCGGCAAATTTGAGAAAATCGTCTGGAGCCTCGCCATTCAGTAGCGTACGGACAATCCAGTCAAAATACGGCTGTTTCGCCTGCTCTGTATCCACATTCAGTATTCGACTATTGTTAGAGAGGTCAAATACAAAGTCCTTTTCTACATTCCGATCACCGGGACGCAAGCTGAAAGGCTCAACAAACATTAAGTGAATGCCTTTTCTGCTGTTCGGTTCCTGCGCATATGTAAGAAATCCGAGTCTGTTGCGAAATGCATAAGGCAGTGCCGCATACAACACACCCAGTAGCTGTTTGGCTGAAGATGCTACCGCTTCTGCTGGAACATTCAGCGCTACATATACCTTTTTGCGACCCGCAGCTGACATCATTACAGCGTATAAAAGCTGCTTGAACACTTCTTCGCTCAGCTGCAATTGAGCCAGTACTGCAGACGGGTCAATAGCGGGAAATACACTACCACCTGGTAGACGCTCTAATTCCGGTAATTCCGTTCCCTGCTCAATATCATAGGTATCGACAAACGAAGTGTTCAGCCACTGCTTATAATCAGACGGAGACTCACCATGTCCGGCCGGAATCACATAGTTATGCGTAAAAAAGGCGCTCCGAAGCCCAGTGAAATCCGCCGCTTTATAAATACTGCGTCCGAGCACAACATCCCCGGACTCTGTCCGTACCAGATGTAAAGCTTCGGGATAGACACTCTCCTGCTTCTCCCCACGGGCTGTCAAAGCCGCAGGCGCATCATACACACATAAAGGATGCAACACCTTTTTAATAAATGAAGCATCCAGCCCTTTGGAATTAGCTACTGTATCGAAGCCTTCCGTAGAGCGGAAAATACCACGCCGTTCCCGTGTATACATTTGCTGCTGTATCATATGAGAGGTAGATAAACTCACTGTGATTCTCTCCCCTCAATGTACTTCAACTTATAGAGCAACCAGATGAATGGCTCATCTACACGGATCGGACTAACCAACCCTTGCAGCTTTTGGTCCACTGGATTGCTACCTAGAGCAGAAACTGCGAAATAGGCTGTATCTGTAAAATATACATCCATTGTGCCCTTGAACGGCTTATCCACCTTCTCGATAAAGCGCCGAACTTCGCCATCAATGTTCGCGAACTCATCCAAATCCATGTATTTGCGATGTTCCATTGGATTAAAAATATTGCTGTTTGTCTTGATATACGTGCCTTCTTCATCTGCCAGCGCAGTAAGCATGTCACTTTTGGTCAGGACCACAGCTGTCGGAATGTCCGTCTTGCCTTTTTCTTGGTATGCAATAAAGTCACCGAACATCGTAAGTACGACATCACGCGGTTCATCATATTGCGAGACCCATTCACCAGGCTTATCGCCAAGATTAATCTTAATACGTTCCCGGATAGAACGGATTTGCAGTGGATCGACCATAAAAAGAATACCCGCAGAATTTTTAATATGCTGTCCATGAAGTCCCAGATAGTCCTGATCGACCATCCCCTCACCGGCTACATCAAAAAATACCAATGTCAGTGGTGGCTTTTCCTCATCCTTAAATACAAACTGGAAAATAAAAGGCTCCTGCATCTTTTCTTTTTGTGTCGATGTAAGCAGATCGCCTCGTTCAAACAGTGGTTCCTCATACATCGTGCGGAACTTGCGGCTGATCTCTGCATTAAGCGGCATGCAAGCTGCGTCAAAATGATCGGCCGTCACATGCTGCAGCGTGTGAATCAGAGAGGTCATAAATACAGATTTTCCCGCCTGCGAAGCTCCAATAATCGAAATGATATTACTCGGCACCTTGCCTGCGGTCACAGGCAGCTCGTTATGGCAGTGTGGGCACAGTCGGTGACGTGTCAGCTCACCGTAACGGTCCGTCAGACCTGTCAACACATGATCTGAATACAAGCGATGTTCCTCAGGTACATCATAGGGATGAAGAATTGCCTCCATATCATGTACACTATCCAAGCCAAAACGCTCCCGATATTTGTTCAACAGTTCATCTTCACCCAAAGCGTAATCCTCATCATCTTCACGGTGATGGGAAGCACGGAATACCACTTCCTCTGGGGAAAATTTACTAAAGCAATAAGGGCACACAATATCATAGAATAACGGCCGCGGTTCGGCCTGTGGCTTTCTTCTGAATAAATTGCTAAGAAAACTCATCGGTTGTGGCCTCCTTTCATTCAGGAACTAATTCATATATCGTGCCATACTTCTGACCGTCCGTAAAAAACAGCCGCACATACTCATCTCCCCCCACTTCAATAGTGGGTAAAACATTCCGTCCTGCAGCAAAGGGTGCCGTGAACGGATACAAGGTGCCATCGTCCCGGTCAACCGGATAGCCGCCACGCTTCTTTACGTAGCAAAGCGCCTCCTGTGGAACAGGAACTTCGGCTGTCACCTGAATCTGGACTGTTTTGCGGCTGCGAAACCAGCTTTTTTTATGGTGAACCGCATATTTAATTTTGGCTCTACCCGTGCTCAACTCCAGTTGGTTGGTTTCGTCTGGCTGACGGATTACAAAGGTGTCACCCTCCTCCCGAACAGCCGGATACACGGTATACCGCACACGTCCAATACCTTCAATCCGGTCACGATAGCTGCCAGCGGCCTTATATTCCTCTCGTGTAAAAAGCTTCAGGTCAGAAGTCGGCGTTTCATTCTGCCCGTTCGCACCTGCATCGGCTGATTGTTTGGCAATATAGACTACGGCTACACCTTCAGGCCACTGCCAGCGTAACACTACCCGGTTGTCGTCAATTTTGTGGCTCAGCTCCGAAATCACAGGATCACCGGGCTGTGCATCCCTATACTGCATAAGTTCCAGCCTCCCGTTCTAAAATCCACTGCTGCGTCGATTGCGCGTCGGGCCTTCCGGTGCCCCTCTCCGTTGGCCTGATGGCCCACCTTGGCTCCCACCACCAGAAGATCGGCGAGTATTTTCCGCAATCGGCAGAACAAGTGAAAAGACAGCAATAAGGGCCGCCAGTACGAGCGCTGCTAGCAAACGAATCATCAAGTCACCTATAGGCGAGCCAGATAACCCTCTTTCCAAAATCAAGCCAGCGAGCAAGCCGGCTGGAACTCCACCAATTGCGAAATTCCGCGCGAGAAAACGGTTATCAAACATCAATCCAAGAGCCAACCCTAATAGAACTCCGATGATAACCAGAGCCGTTACGCGATAAATAGCAAAATACAGACTGTCGGCATACTCACCTGTCCGCTCCGTTACCAGCGTGCGATCACCAATTTTGTTATATATTTTACCGAACGCCTGCGTAAGTCCTTGGGCATTAGCTACATTAGAATAAGTTCCACCCGTTAGGCTGGCAATATTTTGCAACAAAGCTATACCTTCCGATTCTGCCAGTTTTAGGCCGATCGTATTAATCGGAATCTGACGGGCAATGTAAGGAGCCAATGCGGTTTGCGTATCCAGTTCGCTAAAGCCGTCAGAGAGCATAATAACGAGAGAACCTTTTTCCGCATTGCCTTGGGTTTCAATCTCCTTGATCGTCTCGTCCAAAGCAAGCCCGATCTCTGTACCGCCTGACATTATAGTCTGCATACTATCGATTTTGGAATATACCGCTTGCTTCTCTGCATCTGTGCCAATGGGAGTAAATGGCTGCACCAACTGCGCAGTGGATTCAAATGAAACAATGGCTACGCGCTTGTCTCCATCCATTTGCCCAATTAGACTCTTAGCAGCCGTTAGGCGTTCATTATCGGGATCTGTTTGCTGCATGCTTCCGGAATTATCAATCACAAGCACGAGGTCCTGTACACTCTTGCGCCCTTCAGGGTTAATCTGATACCCCAGTTCCAATAACAGACCTGCCACGAACAACATGACCAGTGTAGCAGGAACTAGTAATTTCCAGGACAATCCTGAGTATCGTTGTCGCCATGAATGTCCATTTAACTGTGGCGAAATTAGTTCGCCGATAAGGCAACCTAGACCAATGCACAGCGCCATGATGCCAAAATATAGCCCGACCACGATGATATGCGGCCAGTGGCCTATCAATTTGTGAAGAATAAGCTCTCCTAAGATGAAGCCTACTACAGCGCCCAGCAAGCCAAACACCAATAGGAGAACGTTAAATTTACGTTGCTTCATAAGATTCGTTGCTTCCTTCCATCATTAAAGTAGGATAATATATGGCTACCGCAATTCCGGCAACCGGTCCACGTCGATTCCATGAAACACGAAACCATTCGCAGTATATGTCTCATAATACGTTTTGCCGTTGCGGTAAACCATCAGATCCTCCAGATGGAAGCCGCCCATCAAATGCAGTTTTTCCACCCCGCTACTGCGACGCTCATGAACAAAACCCAGCTTGTAAATTCGCGAAGTAATGTCGACGTCCATCGCATAAGGAAGAAATTCGCCTTCGTAGTCACCAAAAAAATACTTTTCTTCATACCGATGCTCATGGGTATAGTCGAGCAAACGTACATTGATTCCGCCATGCTCTTCTAACGTTTGATACAGTTTTTTAAACAGCTCATCCTTCGGAACGACCAGCCGATTTTCATATGCAGCAGCTACATTGGCACGTCGTAATAATTCTTCTTCGAATGTCTGATTAAATGGCTGTGAGCTGAGCATCAAGGTACGGCAGGTCTGCGTAAGTCTATTCACCAGTGCAGACAGACCTTCATCCAGCAACCCAGATACAGGTCCCATATGCCGGGCGTCAAAGAATACAGATTTCCCCCGCTTGCTTTCCAACTCACGCATGACATCCTCCGTCACACGCTCGTAATACTCGAACAGGTTTTGACCTGTGTAACTGTCAGCCTGCCGAATACTGTCCGTCGCAGCTTGATGTAATTCACGCTCCAGGTTGGCTAGCTGTATTGTAATATGCTTCGCCTGTGCATGCCATTTTTCTAGTGCCATTTCATAGCGGCGAAGTAGCTCCAAATCCACTTGAATCCGCAGCATGTGCATTTTATGCCCGTAGACTGTTTCAGTGAGGTAACGGATCAAGCTACGCACATTATGTTTATCCATAAGCGGCAGTCGCTGAAAAGGCTGATCTTCCACTCGTCCGCTATACAGCGCATCCAGTTCGGCCGCACTGATCTGCAAATCATTGGACGTATCACGAATCATTCCCCGAACAGCCGTAAGCACATTCCCTGTTTGATTTTCATCCGTCCAATCTGTCAGCTCGAAAAAGCCGATATGAGGATGTTCCTTAGCAGCTGCATTCACAGCCATCTGCAAACGCATATCCGCCTGAAAATCTCCCAAGCGCTTCTGTACGATCCGTTCACAGTTATCGCGGAAAAAGGCTTCACACCCCTGACCAAACAAGGTTTCCTCTGCCTCACGTAATGACATTCGTTTCAGCGAGCCGTAGCTGGCTCCGCTCGTCATTAGTGCGCTCATGTCCATGATCGCTTCATTGCCAGGTACTAGATCATTTCGTGTACGACCGCGCTCAGCAGCATCTAAGCCAAAATAATTTAGCTTATCGCGTATGTCCCAATCCTGCTCTGTTCTCATACGCTCTAGCAGCTTCACATAAAAGTGATACAACACCGTAAGCGCAATCGACTGATTAGGGCGGTTAACCCGGGAAAATCCAGCCGACACATAACCCTGCCGCCCGGATTCCGTCATGATGTTATTCTTAAACGATGTATTATTGTAGCCTCCATCCTGTGACCGATAGGAATCTCCTGCCTGATAACGGTTTTTAAGAAGTTGAATGTGACAAATAATATCACAGCTCTCGCGCAGGCTATTCGGCACCGTTACGCCGCGCTCATTCTTGTCGGACAGCACATAGACAAGATCGAACAACGGAGATGGAGCATGAGATACCGGGATGGTCAATTTGTCCTCGGTCATATGAAGCGGTGCTGTAAACGTATATGCTGGGCTCTGGATGTAATCCAACTCCCGCATAAAAGCAACGGATGTTGCACTTCTGTAGCCAAATTGGGCAGCCTGGTCGCTTTCGCTCATCAACACATACAGATCCATTTGTACCGATTTAAAAGATTGGGCAAAAATATACTCTGCCAACAGCGTAATTTCAGGAATTAATACGTTCATGGGATCATCCGCTGTTGTCAGGATCGACAAATGTACACGCTCAAACGAGGAATACAACCGACCATAATCAGCCAGATGTCCACTAGCCCGGCGTAACGCGGTGTTAAGTTCAATTAACTTTGATTCATGTGTATAAAAAGCCTGGTGCAAGTCACGGCGTAACGTTTGGTGACTACTTTCTTCCGGTACAGCTACCGTATGAACGATGGCCTCTACCGAACGGTCTACAGCCGCGTGCTCTTCCTGCGAGCAAATCTGAATATAGGTTACTCCTGTGCTGTTATCCCACTTGGTCCGGTTGATATCTGCAATTGTGTTCATCACCGGGCTCATGTGATCGCCGATAAAAAGAAACACGGACGGGAAATGGATGCTGCTGCGTCCATCCCCGCTTCCGATTAATTGGTCCTCTGCGGCTGCATAGTCAGCCGCATAACGTAACAGCTGCTCTCTCATACTTTACTTCAACTTTCTGCGGATGTCGTTTAATTTTCCGGCCATTTGAGCATAAAATGCATAAAGTTCCGCTCCATTAGCCAGCTCTACCTTTTCATATTCCAATTGATTGCGTGCCTCTGTGTAAGTGGCAGCCAGCTCATCCAACTTCGCCAGCAGTGGTGTAATATCCTCAGATGAAGTCAATACAGCATCACGGCGATCCGCCTTACGCATTAGTGCTGCAAATTTCTTTTCATCCAATCCACGGAAGTTTGTAAACACTTCAAACTCCACATAATTGCGGCTCTTCATGACGTTGGCAAACGGCTCCCACGCCTCTTCCTCTTCATCACGATCATAGACGTACAAAGCGCCTTTTTTCGTAATTGTGTCTGTATAGAGGGCCTGAATGAACTGATCCAACCATTTTTCTTCATCCTGATATTTGCCCAGTAAAGCTTCCAATTCAGCGGCTTTTGCTTCGATTTGAATATATTTCGCCAGCTCATCACGAACCACCTGTGTTAACTCCGGTGAACGGATCAGGTTTTCCTTGGCCATCTCTTCATTGATACTGCCAAAGATGTCCTTGCTTCCGGTCTGCTCCAGCCCTTCAGCCAGTAGACGCTTCAGCTCAGACCATGCTCTTTTCACCTCGCCCAAATTCGGCTTGGATTCCTGTAAGCGCATATCGTAGCCTGCCAGTAGCGCATTCATATCTAGCGCTTGTGAGCGAATTACAGTAAAACGGCTGCTTGTATTTTGATCGACATCTTTCTCACGAATCACTCCGAGTGCCTTGGCCCGGTCGAAATCATTACGAATGCGGGCATTGTGAGCTTGCACACGCGAATTGATGTAAGTTTCTCCCCATGATTTTTCAGGAATCGGCGACGGCAGATTCGTCCAGTTGTTCTGACCTGTCTGCACCAGATGTCGGCCAATACCTTCACGGTCAAGAATGGTTTTCTCATAGCTCTCTTCATACACTTTGAGCGGCGTATATACAAACAGAGGAACACCATTACGCGTATTGAGCCAGAAAATCCGGTTACGGACTTCACTTTCTTTAATAGTGAAGTGCGATTTACCAATGGCATTATTTTGATAATTGCGAACGCCTTTCAGGATATTAGGCGACTGTACAGGTACCGAAACGAATCCCCATGATGGGAAATACAAATTGCCAGAACTGTTGCTCAAATGGAAGACAGGTACAGCCTCCTCATCCAGCTTGCTTGCAATGTAACGCTCCACAAATTTTTCAATCGCTTCATCCTGCCCGTACTTCATGACCAGGAAATCCTCCATGGAACGGGTAATGAGATCA
This sequence comes from Paenibacillus sp. Mc5Re-14, assembly GCF_001049835.1. Taxonomy (NCBI): domain Bacteria; kingdom Bacillati; phylum Bacillota; class Bacilli; order Caryophanales; family Paenibacillaceae; genus Paenibacillus; species Paenibacillus sp. Mc5Re-14. Next base: position 117,390 of record NZ_CVPD01000001.1, read on the forward strand.
CCGAATTTGTCAGTCAAGAAATTGGAGATCGAGCTGATGATGTCCATATCCTGATCTTTCACCCATTGATCTGAATTTTCCAGCAATTCTTGGGCAAAATCACGAATCAAGTCGTCACCATTACGGTTATCCAGCAGCTTGGTCACAACTTCCGAAATATCCGGTACACTTACCAGATTCCAATAATACGTCTTGTTACCTTTGTGATCGGATTGTTCCTCGCCATTAATCAGCAGATCACCATTCTTTTCGAAAATGGCACTCAGTGCGTTCAAAATTTCAGTAAATACATTATAAATGCGGTTATTTTCTTTATTTAGCAGGTCATACAGGTCTTCATAGAATTCAATGAGCTGCTCTGTACGTTCCACATCAGCCCGCAGCCAATATTCGTTGATTTTTGCTTCAATATATGCATTTTTCTTCTTATCCTTGGATACAAACGCACTCTTAGCATCGCCCAGCTTCTCGTTTGCCTGCTCTCGCGCCCATTCAATGTCCGTAGGAATACGGTGCAGTGATTCACGCAACGTTTCAACATAGGAAAGCAGCATTTTCAGCAAGCTAAACCCTTTTTCAGTATATATCATGCGGGATACATAAAACGGCCCTTGCTCGGGATGTAGGAACATCCGGCGGATTTGGTCCGTAAACTGTCCTACAATTTCGCCAGGAAGCTGTTTCTTCGCTTTAATATATTCTTCGCGAGCACGCGTCAGGAACGTTTGCTCCAGCTCAGTGTCCATATTAACTACTTGCATCTTAACAACATTGTTATAACTTAACCGTTCACTGTTTTCAAAGCCCGGAAGCGGCTCAGGTACACGGGACTCAAAGTTTTTGATCATGCTATCCAGATCCACGCCCAGCTTGCGGGCAAACTTCTCTACATCCTCCTGATTTGGCGCTTGCTCAAACATTTTGGACATTTTACCAAACATCCGGTAAGCCAGATATGTCGTCATTTCCTCCATAGGCAGCACTGCCGAGGAAGCTCCGATAATATTGTAATCGTAGTTTGCTGGATACGCCTTATTCATTTGCGCGATGTTGGTACGAATGTTGCTGATGTAGTCATGAATGGCGAACTCTTCACCCGACTGTTTTTCCTCACTCGCCATAAAGTTGGTGATGTTCTCAGCGGTGACATTCATGCAGTAATCATAAGCATTTTCCAGTAGTTTGCCTTCCGTATTCGTAGCCGAAATAAGGTGACACAGATTGAACGGCGGCAACGGCGAGTTTACGGTCAAAATGTTGCCGTACTGTTGCTTAAAGCGTTCACCACGACTGTCCACATTCATCCAGTAGTCCAGCTCTTTCAGTGCAGCATAGCCATTCTTTTTAATATATTCACGCGTATGCTCGCTCAGGCTTTTGTTCGCCAGATTAATATCCGGCGTGAACAGATAACCCAGCGTGTTTACACGGTCTACACCTGCGGAGCCATAGTCCCGCTCAATAATGCCTCGAACGATATATGAGATATCGAGGAAAGTACCGCTTCCTGTACCGCCTGACAAACCGGATAGCAAAAACACCATAAGCTTCTTGTTAGTACCTTCAGACAGGGTTTTGATTTTTTTGTCAATACTTTGTACGACCTGATTGATTTTGGTGAACAATAGTAATCGTCCAGCCTGACGTACCCCTGCCGCCCCGTTCATACCATCGGTAATGCTCAGCTCGGGAGACAGCCAGTCAGTGATGTACGGCTCCAAAATACTGCGGTTTTGCAGCAACCCGCCGATTTCCGCATTGGACAGCAGTACAAACTCATTGATGGGGTCCAAACCAATCCCTTTGTATTTTTTGTTGCGGTCTTGTTCATTCGTTTCAAAAGCGAGAAATTCTACGTTATCCGGTTTCTCGCTCTTTTTCTTGGAAATCGGGTCCGCAGGCAGCTTGAATCTACGGTTGATTTGATATTTCAAGCGGAGAAGGGCGTCAATCCCCGTTCCCCCAAGTCCGATAATTAAAATAGGATTATCGATGGTATCTACTCTGATCTTATCGCTTACGATCCCTCCGCCGAGTGATACGTCTAATTGTTGGATATGCTCTCTAACTACTGGTTTCATAGATATGACCTCCTAAGGGTTCGTTTAGCTGTTTACTGAAATAAACTCCAGTAAAATGGTTTTGTCCACACTAGCCAGCGGGATCGTCAGACGATCACCGTTTTTCAGTTCAAGACCATTGCCTGCGTCTACAGCACGCCCGGATTTTTCAATCGTAATCTCTGGGGTACTACGCACTACAATGCGATCCTGGTTCGCTGGCGTGAACACGACCTTATCGGTTCCAACAAATTCTGGCGCCAGTTGCAGCAACTGGTGTAAATTGAATTTGCCCCGGAAGGTGTTCAGCTTCTTATACTGCGGGTATGTCTTTTCGCCGGTATTTTCGTCCCGGATTTCCAGTACGATCTGACCGACAAAGCCACGATTGGCTTTTTTGACAGCCTTCCAGATGAAATATGCCGCCACTAGCAGAACGAGCAGTCCCACCCCTAAAAGAATGAGTGGCAATAGCTTAGACTTTTCAGCAGGTGCCGTAGGCTGAGTTGTGCCAGTATTCGTACCGCTCGCTGCCCCAGCTTTGGCACTGATGGTTACAGGCTGCGTTTCACGGTAAAAGCTCTTCTCCTCTGCTCTAACGGTTAGCTCATAGTCATGCTCATCCGGAATCGTATAGGAGCCGGTAAAAGCATCGCCTGCGTTTGTTAGGGGCACTTCATTCGTTGCGCCGGTATCAAGGTCCTTGACCTTCAGGACCGCATTCATATTCGCATACAATTCCTGATCCTGATACGGCTGGTTATTGCTCGTCAGATAGGAACGAATTTGAACCGAGTCACCTTTTTTGTATGATTTGGCAGGCGGTGCGTCCAGCTTCAATTCCAAATCATAGTTAAATACCAGATTAATATCAATCTTATCCTGCTGCACTCCCTTGACTTGAAGCTTCCAGTCGCCAGCCACAGGCTTGAGCAATTTAATCAGCGAGTAGCTTTTGGACTTGGACAACAGTACATCGCTCGAAGGGATCGACTTCGTGTTGCCCGATGGGTCTATTAATCTCGCGTCCACCGGTTTCGAGGACATGATCGAAATGTTGGCTTCCAGCACGCTATCGTTTGGTACGGTTACTGTAACGTCCTGATAGTCGCCGTTTGCCGTAATGGACTGCAAGGGCACCACTTTCAATTTCAAATTACTGGCGAAAATTTCACTCAAAATGTTCGGCAGATCGTCTGCCGAGCTTGTAATAAAGGACTTGCCACCCGTTTGCTGCGCGATGTCGGCGAGTTTATTTTTATTCAGCTTTCCATCTGCATTCAAACCGATGGTATAGATCGGCACACCGCTTTTTTTAGCCTCGGCTACAGCCTGTGCCATATCCTGAGCGGATTGGCTTTCAGTTCGGCCTGTCGTTTTATTAAAATCGTTGTTACCATCAGCTAACATAACGATCATAGGCGCATGCCCGGCTGTTTTGCCATCCTGCAAAATGCGGATCGCTTCCTTGACACCTACGGAGGTGTCAGTATACGCTCCCCGGTTCAGCCCGTCAATAAATGTCTTCAGCTCCTGCTTATCTGCTTCGGATGAAATATTAAGCAAGGCTTTCTCGCGCTGTACGACATCCGTATAGGCTACAATCCCAACCTTGTCATTTTGTGTTGACAACATATCAATAAACATTTTCATGGCTTCATTGCCAATTTTCCCAGGATCACTGGTGTTCATTGAATTACTTACATCGACTACCAGCACCGCATCCACTTTAGAAGCTGAGGGTGAAGCGGCATTCGCCGTCTGTGGCTGCCAGGCCGAAATCGAGGTCATGATCATTGTACATATGATTCCGATGACCAAAAACCATTTTCTGTCTCTACTAAACATCGCTTGTACCCCTTTGCCGATTAATTCTCATTCTAAATTACAGTTGTACTCCACTACTATTAAATTATAATGAGTTTTACATGAGCGCCAGCTGAAAATCCTGTCCGAGCGGCCTGAATACGACCAAAAAGCCTATTATACCGCGATATTTTACCAATATCCTGCAGTAATGATATAATTATACCCCAACGAGGGCAATCAGGCACCAGCCTTCTCCTTTATACGACAAAAATAACCCTAGCGAAACCCGTTCATGTAAAACAGTAAAATAAAAATCTAAGCAGAAAGAGGAAGTACACTATGATCTCATACGGATGTCTGGCGATTATGTTTCTTTTTGTCGCCATTAAATCACTAATCTACTATATACATAAAAGACGCGCCCCGTCGATTACACAAATCGACACCGAGCTTCTCGCACTGCTGAACCGGAGAAGTGAGCGCAATGAATAGCTCCAAACAGGCTGTGCAATTTCGCCCCTTTACCCGCACAGAGCATGCCTTCCAAAAGCTGAGAGTCTGCAAGCGCTGTGGACAATTCACCGCCCTTTGGGAAGAGAAATGTACATCGTGTGGTCGGGATACGCTGGTTCCTGTAGAGCAATATGCCCAACTCAGAGCCAAACGTTATTTTCATAAAGACCTTGCCGTCGGCATCGCGCTACTGGCTGCTTCTATCTTTTTCGGTCACTCGTCACAGCAAATGCTACTGTGTGGTATCGTCGGTGCGCTTCTCCTGTTGCCCTTGATCCTTCTACAGCAGCGCATTGTTCCTTATGAACAGCGTAGGCAGCTTATACGCCTTTTCAGAGGCCGTATAGGACAGATCCATGAAGGATTGAACGTGAATCACAAAAATGCAGTTGCCCTGCGGCAACTTAGTGAGCGTGTCTGCTATGAAATGCTACGCGAAATTGCCATACTCATTCATAATGATCGGATAAGGCTCCAGCAGGTCGCTCTGCTGCAATCATTTGTTCTTCGCAAAGATATGGAATTAACGCTCGATCCTCTCCTGATCAAAAGCTTTGAACCCCTTATGGTCAGATACATTGGAGAGGTTGCCAGACTCAATCGTGAGCTGATTAAGGATCGGACATTCCGGTATGTGGCTTTTTATGAGCGCCGTATTTTAGAGATGGCAGGAGGCGAAGATATTCTCGTTCGCGTAGCCAGTGCCGCTGTCCGTAAAAAACGCTACATAGTCACCCATGCCGCTTTCATTTCCAGATATGTTCGGAAGCTGCCAAAGGAACGAATCCAACGTTTATATCATATCATTCAGGAGAATCCGTTAGAACCCTTTGGAGATTTGGCCGATGAAGTGAAGATCATGTACCTGATGGAGCAGTATAAAAGCTGAGTTGCCATAATGCCCTTTTATATATGACGTATCCCAGTCAAGGAATCACTGCAATGGATCAGCAAAAAAACCGTCAGGATCGCCAATGTGCCTCCAGACGGTTTTTTAAATATGGATTATAATGACGTTCATACATCTTTATTGACCTTGCAGTTTATGCTGCGCATGCTTAATGGAAGTAAAGTTAAATGCTCGTACTCCCTTGCTATCATACACAATAATCTCTTTATTTAAATACGGGTGTAGACCATTAAAATATCCGGGCATAATCAGTCTGCGCATAAAAAGGTTTTTACCCAGCAGACGGGGTGAATTGGTCGCTACAACAAGCATCTGCTGGGTTGCAGACCATGGGCTAGGCTGAATATATGACAAACAGTATTCGCCTGCCGTAAAATCGTCACCCCATGTATACCCTTCCTCGGTACATTCAATTTGAAGATGAGCTTGATACTTTTGAAGTAGCTCATGTCTGGACAAGGCCGAAGTGATACAAATCACGTTGCTATCAGCCAGTTCTTTCTCTGAAATATCTTTAGAAGAAACCACGGGATAATGAACACCAATGTACGGGTTCCAGGTCGCTGTCCGCGGACTAGCCAAGGCGTTCGCCGTTCGTTTCACCGCCTGCTCTTCCTCTGGTGTAGCATAACTGGAAGGAAGAACAATGTGAAGTCGATTCATATAAACATCAAGTACACCCATACCGTGACTCACACCATTTCTTCCCACGCTTTGCAAACCTGCAATACTCTTAGCTGCATCCGCTTTTCGCGTAGAATCCTCACTGCTCTCTCCCTCCCGTTCAGCAATCAAACGGTATTCGGGTGAGGGGCGTTTGTGCGAGTGTGTTTTAACAAAGCGAAAGCGGCTGTATTCTCGTAAATCCAACATGAAAATGCGGGCTCCGATACGAACTTGGGCCAGTTCCAGGGACATGTCCTCTTGTGAGAGATGAATCACAAATTCTTCGACGTGAACAACCTCAATATCCAATTCACCCGTGGAACTCATTTCGCCATACAACTCCGCATATTCCTCGTTTTCATCCATGCGTGTCACTTCCAGCCAGTAAGCTCGATTATGTCTCCCCCGTTCCGTCCGGTAGGCAATACGCTGAGGTACAGCAACTCTTTTCCATTGCATAAGCCAACCCAGTATGCCATCCAAAAGTCTTAACTCATGCGTATCCCAATGATTAGACTGCCGCTCTATCACACCTTTAAAATGGTTCGATGAAAGCTCGGTTACCGGAGCTGTGTATGCTTGGGCAAATAAGTAATCCTGGTCACCACACACATCCAATATTGGAATATTGGTCAAATTTTTCAGATGCTTGGGGTGTGGCGTCCCTGAGATTACCGCAATAGCTGCAAACCGAGAAGGATAAGCCTGTGCCATCGCCCATGCAGCATATGCGCCGTTCGAGTAACCCGTCAGATAGATACGTTCTTGGTCCACTCGGTACGCTTGCAGTATGACATCTAGCCCCTCCAAAAAAGCAGCTTCTCCAATATAACTGCCCAGCGTAACGCCACGACACGAAAAAGTAACAAATATAGCCTCGTCTTCCCAACCCCGCCCAAAACCTCTATTCTGAAAATCCGGCAGTCCAAGCTCATATCGCTTGCCAGGCATTAGAACGATCAGTGGATACCGTCGCTCAGCCGTGTAGTTGCTGGGAAGCTGGATGGTATACCGTTGCAAACTATTGTCCAAACGGGAGACAAAAAAACCTTCACCAATGCCGTCGGCCGTCAAAAAAATATGTTCTTTCTGAAGTAACGATGGGTGCTGTGACTGTTCGGTATGTCCAGATATAAAAATTTGTTTTAATAGCTTAATATATTCACGCACCACCCGGGAATCCCAGATTTCAAAAGGATCTTCCGGCGAATCCGTTAACCTGTTTAATTCCTCAAGCAGGCCCTTTATTTGTATTTTCTGCGCAGAATGAAGAACATCTTTAGCGTTGGCTTGCATGTACTGGTCATACTCTTCCTGCAAGCCCTCCACGACGACTGACAAAGGCCGCACAAGTACCGAATACACAAAATGATGTTCTACAGCCTCATAATCCCGATAGGTAACGGTGAAGTGCAGCATTCCCGTATTCCCGATCTTCTCCTCATCCCAGGCGTAGCTTTGCTCCTGCTCCCAATGGGCTGGAAACTGATCCAGCTTCATGCCCTCATCATTCGTTACCTCGACCCATAACGTTTGATCTGAGGGAAGAAGTATCCGATCCTTACGCAGCAAATAAAATAAAATCGGGCTGTCTTCTCCTTCCCTGCCAGCACTTTGCTCAACCTCTAACCATGCCATATGATTACGTATATTACGCTCTACGAATTCACGATGCAGTTCTATCACATCTGGTTCATCGCATACCTGATTTCCACTGATACGAATAGAGCGGGCCTCATCAGGAATAAATGCAGCAATGATAACGACCGTGTGATCACCTTCCTCCAAATACAAGCGAAAGGGACCGGATTCGGCATATACCAATGTGCCATCTATCCAAATTTGTCCGGTTCCTTCAAACGGTCTAAAAATCACTTCCTGTGCAGTCATACAACGTAGATTTGAAACCAGCAAAAGTCTTTCGTGTTCAGCCAAAGGCGGAAAAACACCTAGATTCAGTTCAGAGGTCCGAGGGTCAAGCTCGGTCAGTAATCGGCACACTGCCTTTCCTCCTGCTGAAAGCTCGATTCCATCTTCACCACAAGCCTTTTCCAAATTCCATTCCTCTTGCGTAAAATGACTCGACCATTCCCTGCCCACACCACAATTTTCCGGAAGCTCGACTGGGCCGACTGCATAAGCAGACGCCAGTCGTACCGGATGATCCGACAGCACAGTAGTTGCTTTTTCCAGATGTGTGAACCTCATAACATTCCCCCTCCAGGTTTTTGTGTCCTCAGAGACGTAGCCGCGTTATATTCCGTTTAACATTCAATTGAACTATATAAAACTATTCGTTACCACCTCTGCGTACTCCTCCGTGCTTTTCAAAAAAGAAGCTATTCTCACAACAAAAAAAGAGGCAGCTTCTGCCACCTCTCTTGATCATTGTGCTTATTTTCTTACAATGCTGACTGCAAGTCTTCGATCAAATCCTCCAGATCTTCAATCCCAACCGAAATCCGTACCAAGCCTTCCGTAATACCTAGCTCTGCACGGCGTTCTGCCGGAATGGAGGCGTGCGTCATACGTGCTGGAACGCTAATCAGACTTTCAACCGCTCCCAAGCTCTCAGCCAATGTAAAATACTTTACTTTTTTCAGGAGGGCAACCGCGTTAGCATCGCTACCTACATCAAAGGAAATGATGCCGCCAAAGCCTTCAGCTTGAGTTTTGGACAGCTCATGCTGTGCATGGCTTTCCAGCCCAGGGTAGTATACCTTACTAACCTTCGGATGCATTTCCAAAAAGCTTGCAATTTCCTTTGCATTTTTCTCAATTGCTTCCATACGCAGACCCAAGGTTTTGATACCACGAATCAATAACCATGAATCCTGCGGACCGAGAATACCGCCAATGGCGTTTTGCAGAAAATGAAGCTGCTCGCCCAGCTCTTCACTGTTGACTACAGCCAGACCGGCTACAACATCGCTGTGTCCACCCAAATATTTGGTTGCGGAGTGTACGACGATATCAGCCCCGAGTGTAATTGGCGTCTGCCAGTAAGGGGTAGCAAATGTATTGTCCACAATCAACAAAAGCTCATGCTTTTTCACCAGTTCTGAAACTGCGCGGATATCAGTAACTTTCAATAGCGGGTTTGTTGGTGTTTCGACATACAATGCCTTCGTATTCGGACGGATTGCTTTAGAAATAGCCTCAAGATCAGTTGTATCCACAAATGTGGACTCAATCCCGATCCGACTAAGCACTTTGCTTACAATACGATAAGTGCCCCCGTATACATCATCGGTCAGCAAAATATGATCCCCTGCTTTAAACAAGGAAAACACTGCATGAATCGCTGCCATACCGGAACCGAAAGCAAAACCACGTTTGCCTTCCTCCAGTTCCTTGATCAGCTCTTCCAGTGCAAACCGGGTCGGGTTGCCTGTACGTGAATACTCGTATCCCTTATGAACGCCGATTTCCTCTTGCTCATAAGTGCTTACCTGATAAATAGGAACGTTAACCGCGCCAGTATGAGGATCGGTAGGGAGTCCACCGTGAATCAGTTTTGTTTTGCGTTTCATTTTATATCCCGCCTTCATATATTTTTTTGCTCAAATAACGTTCACTGCTATCTGGGAAAATGGTGACAATATGTGCACCATCCGGTGCGCTCTCTGCTTCCAGTAAAGCAGCATGGAGGGCAGAACCGGAGGAACTGCCCACGAGAATTCCCTCACGTTCCGCCAACTCCTTGACGCGGTTGAATGCGTCCACATCGCTAATGGTATGAATGGCATTAAAATAGCCTTTGTCCACAAACTCAGGGATCAATTCCATGCCGATTCCTTCTGTTTTATGAGGGCCTGACTCGCCTCCATTCAAAATGGACCCTTCAGGCTCCACAATGACAGTTTTAATGGCTGCATTTTGCTCCTTAAGATAACGCGAGGTTCCCATAAATGTGCCCCCTGAGCCTGCTCCTGCCACGAATACGTCGACTTTACCGTCCAGATCGTTCCAAATTTCAGGTCCCATTGTCGTATAATAAGCCTCTGGATTATCAGGATTGCTAAATTGCTGCGGCAAGTATGCATCTTTGATTTCAGCAGCCAATTGCTTTGTTTTTTCAATGGCTCCCTTCATTCCCTCACTTGTCGGGGTATGAACGATACGTGCTCCCAATGCTTTCATCAAGTCCTGCTTCTCTTGGCTGAACTTCTCAGGCACAGCAAAAATAACCGAGATATCATAATGAAGCGCAGCCATCGCAAGACCAATACCTGCATTACCTGCTGTTGCTTCTATTAAAGTCCCGCCCGGCTTCAACTGGCCTGTCTTTAACGCTTTTTCGATTAGAGCCTTTCCCACCCGGTCCTTTACGCTCCCGCCGGGGTTCATAAACTCCAGCTTGGCGAACAGGCGAATTCCTCTGGGTAGAGAATAGCTATTCAGCTCCACTAATGGCGTGCGCCCGATGAGTTCAAGGGTATTGCGATATACATTCATAATTTCAGGCTCCTTTTAATGGCGAATCCAAAATAAACCAATGGTCAAAAATTAGCGCCCATTGTCGGAGAAATTCGCTGTCTTCTCCAAAAACATAGTAATGCGGTAAGTATTGATGCAATAAGATTTTATGTGTATTTGAAGCTTTTGTCAAATGGACCAGTCACAACACCCACACCCTTGATATTCTGCCTCGATATGATGGTAAATATCTCTCAAAATACCCACGTCTAACATAGGAGGATGTCATCTATGGGTAAGCAATGTTTAAAGATAGCTGCTGTATATTTTGCCCTCGGTGTGCTGTTCAGTCTAATCATTGGCGTGTCGGGTGATTATAGCCTGTCCCCTATTCAGTCTCATATCCATTTGCTGGGCTGGACGACTCTTGGGATCATAGGTCTAATCTACGTGATCTTTCCTGCACTTTCAGTTACGATTCTGGCACGTATCCACTTTTGGATACATAACATCAGTCTGCCAGTGTTGATATTGGGGATTATAGGTAAAAATTACGCGATTGCAGAGGCTGGAGTGTGGGTCGTCATAGGGTGGGTGTTACTCGCGGCGGGTATTATGCTGTTTATGGTGAATGTGTGGGACAGACTGCGTTAGATCACATAAGTTTCTTCACTGGTCATAGGAAAAAGGAGCCTGGTCATTGCCAAGGCTCCTTGATATCCTCATTATAGATTGCAATATATAGCTAGCTGTGCTAGCAAAGTGTCCTTACTGTTAATTTACTGCTCCATCCTGTACATGTTCTTTACAGAAGTTTTCAACTGCTTGCAGCTCATCCTCTTCAAGTTCAAGCTCAATGTAACGATCCGTTGCTTTTTCAAACAATTCATACTTCAGCAGTCTTGTCTTTTCTTCGTCTACTAAATAAAGAGCACGGATATATATTCCGTTTTCAGTGTATAGCTCGTCGTCTTCCTCTACTTCTATCTCAATGATAAATTCATAACGCTGTCCACTCAAAATACCAAAAGCATCTTTAATTTGATCTACTGTATATGCTGTAAAATTCAACATGTTTTTATTCCCTCCGGATTTCCTTCAATTATGGTGCATTCTACGCCGGCAGGCAGTAGTTGTTCAACTTGTGTGCGTACTTCTGGACGATTCAAATCCTGACCCATGATCGAGATCCAGCCCTGATCATTACGCGAGCGGATTAGACGCCCTATGCCCTGTCTGAGTCTAAGTGCCATGTGAGGCATATCTATCTCAGTAAACGGATCTGCTGCATCCTTGCGCAGAGCCGTAAAAACCGGATCATTCGGAGGAAATGGCAGCGACCAGATGATGACATGTGACAGGGATGGTCCAGGGATGTCCAATCCTTCCCATAATGTAACAGCGCACAACACACTTTCCTCATCATTCTGAAAAGCGGAGATCAGATGGCTAATTTCAGCCGAGCCTTCATACAGAAAACGATAGGCAGATGCCTCTGGGTAAACAGCGAGACCCCTTTGGAAGGCAGTCAGTTCCTCCTGAGAAGGAAACAGAATAAGCGCTCTTCCCTGCGATTTCTCCAGCAGCGTCAGCGCTCTCTGGATTGGGTTATGTCCCGCTTGTAGCGGGTACAGTGCGGCTTGCATCTGATCGCTGTAGTCATAAGGTGAAGCGACGGAAAACGTTAGTGGGTTTTCAATACCGAGGCTCTGCGCCATATAGTCAAATGAACCCTCCACGGAAAGTGTAGCCGAAGAGAATACGATTGGAATATGCTGCGCAAATACTCGTTCTTTGAGAATCTCTTTTACCATCTTCGGCATAACCACAAGCGTTAATCCATCCTGATCCTCTGTCACCCACGAAATGAGAAGTTCAGGACGCTTAAACAAAGCCAAAGCAGTTTGAATCATTTCCAAATGTTCTTCTACAATTTTAACTTGATACTCATCCAAAGAGAATAACCCGCTTTCAAACACAAGCTCTTCCTCGATCGTACCGATCAGTTCACCAAAACGGGTCACCTCCCGAATCAACGATTCATTCAGGATAAATTCCTTGCGGTTAGACCCTTGTACTGGCTGACTGCTCTTATTGAGCGCAGCAAACAAAACCTCGCTTTGGGAGATTGCATCTTCGATCGTCATGGCCAGAGATTCCCGCACTTCTCCCTCTAGCAGTCGGGTAATAATAGACTCAAATTGAGTGTGCTTAAGCTTGTAAGTAAGCGCATTTTGTGCCGCTGTCTCCAGCAAATGTCCTTCATCAAAAACAACAGAACTGTGCTCCGGCAGCAATGGCAGCTGACCCTCGCGCTTTCGCGCTTCATAGGTCCATACATGCTCCATGTAAAAGTCGTGAGAGCAGATGACCAGATCTGCCGCTTTGCGGTAATGATCACGAGACAACGTCTGTCCGCAACGATGACGCTGATGACAGACGAGACAGTCTTGAAATACATCCCATCCAAGTCTGCTCCACTGTCCATCTGTTAGCTCAGGATACTCTTTCCGGTTCCCGTATGGAGTAAAGGACTGTAACGTATCTGGAAAATGGACAAAATCAGGCAGACCCTGATAAATATCGCGAAAAACATCCGCGTCCTCATCCAGTCCGCTTCTCACCTCATCCAGCTTGTTCAAGCAAATATATTGATCTGGCGATTTCCCTAATCGGGCATCAATTGTCAAGCTTAGATGCCGCGCCAGCTTGGCTATATCTCCTTCTGGCTTCACCAGTTGTTCAATCAATGATTCATCCGCACAGGCAATAATCGCCGGTTTTCTCATGTATCGGGCATATGCAATAGCGTATAGCAGGTATACCAGCGTTTTACCAGTGCCTACACCTGCTTCTGCAAAAATGGTCTTTTTTTCCTTATAGGCACGTTCTAGCTGGAATGCCATATAAATTTGTTCATCCCGAACCTCAAAGCCGACTTCAGGCAAAACTTCATAAAATACATCTGCAATCCAGTCACTTGCCTGCTCAATAAACGGCTTGGACGGATCAAAGGCAAAAGGGTAAGTAGTCAATCGGGCTGTGCCTCCAATTCGTTCATAATGTGCATCCTTTCATTATAACGCAAAACAAGCTAAAAAGAACATGTAAACTGTAAGAATAACTTACATTTTTTATTTTGTCACAATGGAATTTTTTCATGACATAATGAGAAAACAAAGAAACCAGCGAATGCTTTCAGGCACTGGCTGGTTCCTTGTTTACTTTTGCTTCATCAAATCTGGAATTTGTTCCAGCAATCGCTCTCTCGTAATGGCATCATCAAAATTCCACGAGCTGTCGAGCGTATATACCCGTTTATTCTGAACGGCTGGAATCGTTTTCCACACTTCACTATTCATCAGGTTTCTGGTTGTTGCAATTGTTTCTTGACTCTGATCCGATAGAATAAAAAGTTCATCCCCGATAAATGAAGGAAGTACCTCATTAGAAATGGTAGCAAAGCGCTCTTTTTTATCAATTAAGTCTGTCTGTACCTTGGGAGCTGGCGTAAAGCCGAGTATATCATACAACGACACGGATACACCTTGATGTCCCATAACATACAGGTTATTACCCATAACTAACAGCACTGTTGCTGTCTCTCCCGGCTTAATGTCAACATCCAGTTTGGCCTTCATTTGTTTGGCCTTCTCATCATATAAGGTTTTAAACTGGTCTGCCTCTTTAGTTTTTCCAAGAAGTTCACCTAGCTCTTGCATACGTTCAAAAGTTGCCAGTTCGGAATTGAGAACCACGGTAGGTTCAATTTTAGCTAACGTATCAATCGTCTTTACATCCCAATTGTCGAAAAGAATAAGATCCGGTTTCAGCATCATCAGTTTTTCCAGATTCACCGGGGAGCCTATATCGGTAACATCCTTGGTAAGGTCTGCGTACACAATTTGTGACTAAATGACGCTCAGACTCGCACCGGCCGGACGTACACCCAAGGCAAGCAAATCCCCTGGATCACTGCCTACATAAACAATCTTCTGCGGATTTACCGGAATCGTGACTTTACGTTTTTGAAAGTCTGTATATTCCCGGGTGGTCGGCGTTGTAGATGCCGTTTCCTTTAGATTCGTGCTGTTTGCAGCCTGTCCTGCCGTAGGGGAACTTTGGGCACCATTTTCTTGTGAGCTGCAAGCTGAAAGTACAATGGCATAATGAGCAGTACACTCGTCAGCACAGGGAGTCGAGACGATATTTTTATATGTTGCATATGATGTATCCTCCAAGTTATGTATTTTCATAGAAAATGATAATCATTATCATTCACTTTATATTACATAATACTCCCATCTTCCGCAACGGTAATTCCCTTAATTCGTGATATTAGAAGCTACTGAAGGCAAGGGCGATTCCTGCTCATGTCGCTGCAACTCTTTTTTATTTACAACTAAGGTTTTGGCACATAAATCGTGGACTCCTTGTTTTTTCGCAGTAAAAGCAACCACAATGTAAATAATATGAACAAGCATAAAAGAAATGACCTTAATCCAGTACCGTCCGGATGCGTGTAAGAACCCTAGACGGTTTCCTTTGCTGTTAACTACAACTAGAGAAAACACAAGCTTCCCCGGCGTAGCCTGTACTTTCGATGATTCCAAAAAACCACAATATAGCCATGGTAGCACAAGCCAAAGAATCAGCGGCATCCATATAAAAAATTCTAGTATGAAACCCGTCTCCTCTATATCCAGAAGAACTGGAATTATGGAAAATGTCCCCCCAACTAAAAGGACTATGGCAAAGAGAATGATCAGATCAATCACGAACGCTGCCGTTCTTATCCAGAATCCTCCATACACCTTTCTTACACTATCACTTACTACTGTCATAATGATGTGCAACTCCTTTTCATTCGTTAAAATCCATTTTATTCCTTTATCCAAGAAAATATCATACAGTCACCTCCCTAAATTGTAAATTTACGAATAAAAACTCATAAACAAGTGAAAAGACCTATTTCCATGCATTAAAATGAACATTCTTTTAGTATTTAAGCGCTTATACACCGTAATTTTACTCTGAGTGGGCACGAAATAAGCGCGCTACAGTCTCTTATCTACCTATACGTAGTACTTTGGCATCGAATTAGAATCAGCCTTTTTCACGGATAAAAAAACAACGTATGTGTAAATGAGATTACACATACGCCGCCACACTATTTATTCTGTGGATTTGACAAGCAACAGCTCAACTCGAATGAGCTTGTTCCCGACCATCTAACGCACTATGTTTTTTGCCCTCCACACTAAACAAACCTTCCTCACCACGCAGCTTTGCCAATGCTTCGACAAAGAAGTAATCGCCGTAGATAATGGGCACATTGATGTGTCTTTGCTCAGGATAATGTACGGTTCCGTCCATCAGCAATCCCTCATGTTCTTCGCCCCATGCCGTACATGTGTGATGCAAGCCCTTGAGGATAGATTCTGCAGCTTTGGTAAATGGCTCTGCACGTGCTGAATATTTTGCTAGTTCCAGCAAACCGCTAGCTGCAATGGCTGCAGCTGACGAATCCCATGCTTCGCGGTGCCCTTCTTCTGCTCTAAAGTCCCATACAGGCAGGCAAGCATCGCCCAGCTGGGATAGGAAAAAGTCAGCCGTGTTCTCGGCTACCTTTAAATAACGCGGATCGCGCGTGTACCCGTACGAAAGCGTAAAACCGTACAGCGCCCAAGACGTGCCGCGTGCCCAGGCGGAACCGGGAGCAAATCCCTGTCCGCCATGCTCGGCGACCTTTTTTCCAATCTCCGGATCGAACTCAATTACATGCGCGATGGAGCCGTCCGAACGAACGAACTCACGTGCCACGGTATCTGCATGCTGAACAGCGAGAGCAGCAAAGCGTGGATCTCCACTTTCCTCCGAGGCCCAATAGAGCAAGGGTAAATTCATCATACTGTCTATGATCGCAACACCCCGTGTATCCATATCCTTCGAGTGGAAGTTCCACGCGCGAATAAAGCGGCCATTCACGTTAAAACGAGCAGCCAGCAAATTAGCAGCCAATAACCCCCGTCTTCTGGACTCTGCATCACCAGTCAACCGATAGGCGGCCACACCGCTGAGCAGCCAAATAAAGCCGAGATCATGGTCTACAGCTTCGCTATTATAAAGTATTTTTTCCAATCGAGCCTCGCAACGTTGTGCAATTTTGGCGGTCTCCCAGTCAGGACGTGCCCGATGGGCCAGCCATAGCAGTCCCGGATAAAAGCCTGCTGTCCACCACGCTTCCTCACAATTATCATAACGTCCACCCTCTGCAACATGTGGAAAGGCGTCCCCCAGTCTTGCCGCCAAGGCAAGCGTTTTATTCAGTGCCAGCTCCCACGATTGTTCCAGCCATGCTTCTGATTTTGTCATTTCTTTTTCCTCTCCCTTTCCACAGGATTGAAGATAACTATGGCTCCCGACCTAATCTATTCAGGTAACCGAATGATAAAGGAAATGCGGCTGCCTCCACACTCCAGACGCGCTCCCTTAAGCAAACCATTTCGGCAGGCTACGGCAGTCAATTCTTCCGGCCATACCACGTTTGTTCCTTCCGTCGTGGGGATGACTTCAAGGCTTGCGCCTGCGTATTCGACTCGAATGCTTTCAGTTTCTTTCCCGGCTGTCATCACATGATGAATCACACTTCGTTCCCGACCGTCATACGCCATCAATGGAATAAGTGCCCCTACATTCTGAATATTGCCTTGAAGCTCATACGACACTTCAATTTTGCCAGGCACCTGACGATAATGCGTTCGGATTTCCCTCACTCCCGGGAATGGACCTTCCCACAGCAGAGTAAAGTCTGTCTCTCCATCAGATGCTGAACTGCGCTCCATCTGTACGTTTCCTCCGCCATCCTGCGGATCAATCCCTCCATCACGGTCGAACTCCAATGTGCCAGGGATTCCTTCTGACAAGCTGTGCCACTTTCCATCTTCGGTTTGCCAGGCCGGTGTATAGCTCAGCGGGAAAATATCTCCCTCCGCGAAACCCGTAAAGCCGCGATCTGCGTGTCCTGCTGAGGATGGGCCGATCAGAGATGGCAACGCAGAACGTTGAATACGTACGATACCCGGAATATTGTACGGATCGTTGATTGAGGTTTGCACAAGCATTTGCTGCCCGTCTACAGCTGCAATGACGGTCTGAAACCAGCCATCCGTTGCCAATACCCGACTGCCGATCTCCGCCGGGATAGAGGTTGGAGGAATACGATCAATCT
Source organism: Paenibacillus sp. Mc5Re-14 (assembly GCF_001049835.1). Taxonomy (NCBI): domain Bacteria; kingdom Bacillati; phylum Bacillota; class Bacilli; order Caryophanales; family Paenibacillaceae; genus Paenibacillus; species Paenibacillus sp. Mc5Re-14. Next base: position 134,998 of record NZ_CVPD01000001.1, read on the forward strand.
CCTTCCCATGTAGGAGCGTATGGGCCAGCACAGCTGCCGTCCAAAGACTGTAGCAGGTATGATTCGAGTACACCTCAAAGCCATGGCGTGCCTCAGATGAATAATGGTTGCGGACGATATGCAGTTTGCCATCATCGGTCTGCCAACGGCCCATCGATTGCCAGCATAGATCTGCTGCCCGCCGAAATGCACCTGCAAGCCCATGCTCGCCTGCTGTATACGCCTGCTGCGCATGTGTTGTAAAAACAAAGGCCGCAGCCGCTTCGTTCCATTGGTGCTGCGCGCTTCTTCCACGCGGAGGAATTTCCCCATGCGGGGATAAAGTCAGCAATGAGCTGAGTGCTCCCCTGCGAAGGTAGTCACGCACTTCGAGAGCACAGCCGCCATTATATCCGTTCTCCAGCATCACGCCCAGATGAAACCGTGTGACAATATCGTAGGCGAATGGGCTATTGGGCCGATCCAGCGGACCATCTTGGTACAGCCCCAAACTGGTAAAGCGAGGTAAGTGGTAGTTGCGAATATACGTCTCCATCCACTCAGAATCGGCTGCAATCCCTTCAGTGGCACGCAAAAACTCGCCGGAAATCATGATCGCATTCCAGTTGATCATCCGGTTTGGATTTTTCATTTTGCTCATCGTAAAAATGTAGGTCTGCTCAGGCTGAATCCTGCTCAATTGCTGTTTCCAAGCCGTGGCCTGCTCTGGCAGCAGATTTTTAAGGATACGATACGCCCCCATCATCATAATTGGAAAAAAGTCCGGGTGATGATCTGGCGCTTTTTCCTCGACTACACAGGCTATGCTATGCGTCAAGGCCGCAGCAGCATACTCAAGTAAATCATGCCGGCCTTCTTTGACCAGCACAGCCGCAGCCAACGCATAGGATGGAGTGGAGTAATACCGTTCACTTTCAGAATGAGGGTCAATGATAGCTCCGTTTTCATCTTGATACAAGGCATATGCACGAACTAGCTTTTCCAGCACAGCCAGCTTACGTTCGTGAGTCCATCCATCATTTTCTCGATTTGGTGCGCTTTCCACCTGTTCTATAAATCTCTCCAGTTCCGTCTGCCAAGGGTACACGCTGCCTGTTTGAAGCTTATTCATTCTGTATGCCTCCCATTCAACATGAAGATTGATGTATGGTAAAAAACAGATTGCAATCGATGCTTGCTGAACCGTTCCAGCGATTAGAGTCTAGTTGCAGTGATGTCTTATAAAACACAAAAGCCACTCCGTCATGATCTATATGCTTCACAGCCTCCAGCCGCTGTCTCAGCACGCCAGCATCATAATCTAGCCTAACCACTGCGTTCGTTCCCTTCCATTCCACGAAGCCTACTCCTGTATGAGGCTGAATACGGCTGATCAAAAGTTCCTCCACCTCCCATGGCTTCACGTTCATACCAGACGTCTCAAACTCAAAATGATCTGTGACAGTAAGCCTTGCTCCCTCGTTACCCTCCGGCACACTCCAGGCAAAGGAGCGAGTGAAAACAACCAATTCATCTACAGCATAAGCAGATGTCAAATCGAGCTTAAAGGTTGTAACTGTCTTTGCTCCCTCCTGCTCATCCATAGCAATATCCAGCACAACCGCCCTTGCCTTTGCTCCGGATTGCTGCGTGATCCCATTAATGATAGGCACGGAATGACCGCTGGAGGAAATGTTGATAATCGACTCCCGTCCTGGTGAAAAATAGGCCTTCGTGTACAAGCCTGCTCCTAGATCACAGAGTAGATTTTCGCCACCGCCATGAAGGATGAAGTGTCCAAGATCATTATGATTGTGCGGCTCATTGTTATGCCCAGCCTTGGCTGAAAATGCAAGTGTGGCACCTGGGTTATCCTGCTGTCCCCCGGATCCATGAGGACTAGAGCAGAGGCTGCGGCACATCAACCAGCCGAGTTGCGGCAAATAATCGATTACGGCTTCACCGCATCCATATACCAAGGGGTTGGTCCAGACTAGGTTATGCAATACATGAGCCCAGCGGCGACACGGATCTTCCAACAAACCAGGTACCCGAAAGGGGAGTGTAGATGGGCGTCCTTGCAAAAAATTCACATGAGAGATGAGTCCAGAAGGCAACCGTTCAGTTTCACTACTATCTGAATAATTAGCGAAAATACCGTCTGACAGATGGACTCGTTCTGCAAAGGCTGCGATTTGTCTTACCTTTTCTGAGTTCAAAATATCCACAGCTCCCTCGGTAAACTCACGCAGCATATCGGCAAAATATATAAAATACCCAAAGCCATACACCCAGTAACCTACGCCTTCGGGACATCCCCCGTCCTCTCTGTAGCCTGCCAAAAAGCAATCCAGTGCACCCAGCATACGCTCGATGGCTATCGCTCTGGAAAACTCGTCTTTTGCCAGCAGCAATGCAGCAATTCCGCAACCCGAAGCACATACTGCCGACCAGTTATGCTCTGCCGTTTCCCAATTAAAATGGTGAGGCTGCCAAAACACAGGTTCCAGTACACGGCGTTCAACCTCTTTGTGTACCTGAACGACTACGTGATCAGCCAGTCGTTCTCCGAGTAGCAATAAAATTTCAACCAGCATTTGCGCTGTTTCTGATGCGAATAAATCCACCTGCTGCCAAGGCGGTGTTACAGTGTCCTCTTCGTTGACATGTGCAGGAAGCGCCCAAGTGTACTCGGTGCATATGTCCAGCAGTCCGCTTTCCACTTCTTTCATCTTCTGATGCTCCGGATCGGCAACTGCTGCCAACACGATAGCAACCAGTCGTCCGCGCCGTTCAAAGTATACATCCTCATACGGCTTGCGCTCCCCTGTATTAGCAAATTGCCGGAACAGAGACAACGGTAGTTCAAGCCGTGGTGCTTCCCGAACATCATTGCAGATACGTTCGATGTCCTTCCAAAGCTCGGCGTATGCCGGTTCATCGACAGTTGCCCGCAACCTTTGAGTCCAATTGCTCCTTAAACGTTGTCTTGCCGAATTCTGCACTCCGCCAGCCAGCACGTTGACGAGCCGCGAAGCAGGCCAAGCCTCCTTCAGAAGACTCATTCGCATTTCCTCCCCATGAGAAGCATTCGTTTCACCTTCTTTTTTTGTTAACGCTTTCATTGTATCTAACAATCTGCCTAAATTCAAAGGGGGGGTAAAAATATAATTGGAAAAATATAAAAGAACCTCCACGCCACGTTGTCGTGGTCATGAAGGTTCTTATTTACGTTCTTGAGTTCCGTCCAGATTCGCTTTGTTCCATTTTTCTACGCTTTAGGATTCTCTTGTTTCCAGTTTCTAATCCCGTCATCCTCTAGAATCCCCAATGCGGCATCTGAAATATTAGGATCACGCAGCAGAGCGTCCTCGACTCTAAATTTAATATCATCAGCATCTGCCAGCGTCATGCCCGAAGTAAGCTCGATCACCCCTTCGACGTGATAGTAACGTCCCTCCTGCAAAATACGCATTTGAGAAATATCGGTCACATGTGTATCTGCCAAAATAATGGAAGCCACACGTTCTTCGATATCAGGAGGTGCAGATACACCAATCAAGCCCACCATGTTGTCATAACCGACCCGGAAAGCTACACCGACCATCAGACAGCCGATGAGAATACTCGAAATCCCGTCCAGCAGCTTAAAATCTGTCAGCGATGTGACAACTACAGCAAGCAGGGCAAGTACCCCGCCTGTCGTTGCTACCAAATCCTCATAGAACACCAAGCGGGTTGGTGGCGCAGCACGTCCCACATGACGAAAGGCAGAGGTAAAAATACCTAGCCCCTTCGCTTCCACTCTGGATTCATGCAGCACTTCTTTCATCGCTTTGCTCCATACAAATCCGTCAACCACCAATGACAAAACCAGCACCACTACATTAATCCAAAATCCTTGTGCGGATTCGGCCGGATGCTGCAGCAAATGAATTCCTTCCAATACAGTTTCGTAGGCCATAATCGTTACGACAATAACGGCAACCATACAAAAAAGATTAATTACCCGTCCGAAGCCGGTAGGAAAACGTTTCGTAGGTTTTTTCTCTGCCAATACACTACCCGCAAATACAAACATTTGGTTCACCGCATCCGCAATGGAATGCATCATCGTAGCAAACATAGAGCCGCTGCCTGTCAAGGCAAAAGCAATCCCCTTAATCAGGGCAATGCCAGTATTACCCAATGCCGCCGAGCCTGAAGATTTATTTCCTTTTTTGACCATACTCCAAAAGGAGTCCTCTTTCTGTTTCACTTCCATCTTGTAGCTCCTCCTGAGGTATACATAATCTGACATATCCACATTATGTAATCGCTTGTTATGTATTATTTTTAACCCGTCCATATTCTACCTAACCAACTGAGGAGAATCAATACTCATGATAATATATTCCATCGTAACGATTCCCCATGACTCTCACGAAACGGAAGATCGTAGCTACGGATTCCTCAAAGCAAAAAGCCGTTGATCTAGCAGAACCGTTTCATTGCGGTGAACGGTCTGCTGTGTCAACGGCTGCAAAACTTGCTGACTTAACTTCGTTCATTCAGCCAAATGGCAAGCCACCCAGTGATCTGGACGAGCTTCACGATAGCGTGGAATCTCTTGAGAGCAGCGGTCGATTGCAAAGGGGCAGCGAGTATGAAACTTGCAGCCCGAAGGCGGATTCACCGGACTTGGAATATCCCCCTTTAGCAAAATACGTTCTCTTTTCAGCTTCGGCACCGGAATAGGCACAGCCGACAGCAACGCCTTCGTATACGGATGCAGCGGATTGCCGAATAGCTCGTCACGCGAAGCTGTTTCGACCATAGAGCCTAGGTACATCACGCCAATACGGGAACATAAATGTTCAACTACACTTAAATCGTGGGAAATAAACAAATATGTCAGCCCCCGCTCGGCCTGCAATTTGGCAAAGAGGTTAATAATCTGTGCCTGGATGGACACATCCAGCGCTGACACCGGCTCATCGGCGATGATCAGATCCGGTTGAAGCGCCAACGCGCGGGCAATGCCGATCCGCTGACGTTGACCTCCTGAAAATTCATGTGGGAAACGGTCGATATGATATTCCGACAATCCGCACAGCTTGAGCACGTCCAGCACGATCTGCCGGATCTCCTCTTTGGTAGCTATACCGTGATCGAGCAGCGCCTCACCAATGGCATCTCCGATTCGTACACGCGGATTCAGCGAGCTGTACGGGTCTTGAAAGATCAGCTGAATTTTGGGACGAAATTCCTGCATCCCTTTGGCTGACAAGCTGTGGAGATCCACCCCTTTGTATTTTACGGTACCATCTGTTTTATCCGTCAATCTAACAATCGTGCGGCCCACCGTGCTTTTACCGCTCCCCGATTCCCCCACCAGGCCAAAGGTTTCACCCTGACGGATCGTAAAGCTTATATCGTCTACTGCCCGCACATGTCCTGAAGTGCGGTTCATAAACCCCGACTTCACCGGGAAGTACGTTTTTAAACGGTCTATTTCCAGCAACGGCTCAGCCATGAACAACCGCCTCCTCATATAACCAGCAGGATGCTTTCTGCTGAGCTGAAACTTCTTTTAATGTAGGCTCCTTTACACGACAAATGTCCATGCAATGCCCGCAGCGGTCATGAAAATAACAGGAAGTCGTCAGCTCCAGTGGATTAGGTACCTGCCCGGGGATGGAATACAGCTCCTTTTGACGCTGATTAAGCACCGGTTTGGACTTGAGCAAACCCTGCGTATAAGGATGCTTGGGGTGATTGAATAGCTGCACCACTTCGCCTTCCTCGACGATCTTGCCCGCATACATCACAATTACATAATCTGCCATCTCCGCAACAACACCCAAATCATGGGTGATCAGCATGAGCGACATATTGGACTGGGCTTTAAATTCACGCAGCATATCGAGAATCTGTGCCTGAATTGTTACATCCAGTGCCGTGGTCGGCTCATCCGCAATAAGCAGCTTTGGACCGCAAGAAACAGCAATGGCAATCATAATGCGCTGCAGCATCCCTCCGCTCAGTTCATGGGGATAGCTTTTTAAAATCTGCTCCGGTCGGGATATGCCGACCTGTTCAATCAGCTTCAGCGCCCGCTTGCGAGCCTGCTTTCGGCCCATCTTTAAGTGCTCAATCAGTGGCTCCGACAGTTGTTCACCAATGGTCATCACCGGATTTAATGAAGACATCGGCTCCTGAAAAATCATGGAGATTTCATGTCCGCGAATCGTGCGCATCTCATTTCTACTAAGCTCTAGCAGATCGGTTTCCTCAAAACGGATACTTCCGCCTGCCACTTTACCACCGGGACTCTGAATCAGGCCCATGATCGACATGGCGGTAATACTTTTGCCGCAGCCCGATTCACCCACAATGCATACCGTCTCCCCCGGCTTCACGCGAAAGCTGATATCATCCACCGCTTTGACCGTTCCTTCTTCTGTATAAAAATGAGTGCTTAAATGTTCAATAGAAAGTAAATTGTCCATGGTGCATGATCACCTACCTCTTATGTTTCGGGTCGAGTACATCCCGCAGCCCGTCACCAAAAATATTAATAGCGATGACTGTAGCAAAAATAGACAGGCCTGGCGGTATCCACAGCCAAGGACGTTGCTGAAAATCCAGCACATTGTTGGCGGCATCAATCATATTTCCCCAAGTCGGTGTCGTGGGCAGCACGCCAAGACCAAAGAAGCTGAGTACAGATTCACTCAGGATGGCTCCGCCAATGTTCAATGTAGCGATAACGATCAGCAATGGCAAAATATTCGGCAGCAGATGCTTAAAGAGCTTTCGGCGATTCGATAGTCCTAGCACCGTCGCGGCTTGCATAAATTCACGTTCCCGTAAACTAAGCATCTGACCTCTCACCATCCGTGCAATCCCCGGCCAGTTGACTAGACTCAGCATCAACATGACGATATACATCCGTTGATCAGGCGGAACCTTCCAGTCAGATAACAGCGCCCCCATAATAAATAGTAATGGTAAACTGGGTATCGTCAGCAGCAAATCGGCAATGCGCATAATGATTTGATCCGCAATTCCGCGAAAATAGGCGGATATAACCCCTAGCGTTGCTCCTAAAAAAACAGACAACACCATAGAAGCCAAACCCACAGTAAGAGAAATTTGACCTGCCTGCATCACACGTGTCAGTACATCCCGTCCCAGCTTGTCTGTTCCTAGCCAGTGATGGATATTCGGCGCCTTGTTCATTATTAATATGTTCGTTTTGTTATCGGAATAAGGAGAAAATAACGGACCGATAAAACAGAGCAAAAACATAAATACCACGACGAGCAGTCCAGCCATAGCAAGCTTGTTTCTGAACAGCTGCCGGAGCGCTTGCTGCCACATTGAAGATTTGACATTTATTCGCAGTCTGCCGTTGCTCTTGCTCAAATTACTGCTCACGGATGACATTCCTTAGCCCCCTTCTTACACTTTCACACGCGGGTCTGCGATGCGATACAAAATATCGGACAACAGCGTCCCGATCACGCTCAATATGGCAATCAGCATCGTGAAGCCCATAAGCAGCGGATAATCCCGAAGCGAAAAGGATAGCATATACAGCTGACCGATCCCGGGCCAGTTAAAAATCTTTTCGATAATCAGAGATCCGCCAAACAACGCAGGCAATTCAAAGCCAACGAGCGTAATGGCAGGCAATAATGCATTTCTCAATGCGTGTGTAAAAAGCACCTTTCTTTCCTTTAGACCCTTTGCACGAGCTGTACGGATATAATCTTGCTGGATCACGTCGATCATATTGCTGCGGAAGTAGCGGGTCAGCGAACCCAATCCCAGTAGTGTCATCACGATCACCGGCAAGGTCATATGCTGGAGAACCTCCTTCACATACTCCATGCCTGTAGCGTTACTGCCCGTATTGAGCATCCCGCCCGGTGGCAGCCACTTCAGATCGACCGCCGCAATTTTGATCAGATACAGCCCGATAAAAAAAGATGGAACAGACATCGCGGCAAAAATTAACACCATAACCAACGTATCGAACCATGAATACTGCTTGTAAGCAGCAACCACACCAATAATGACTGCAATCAGCCAGGTCAGGAAGGTGGATACAATGGCCAACAAGAACGAGTTCCAGATATATTCATTAAATAAGGTCAGCACCGGTTTCTGTTGAGCGAGCGAATAGCCGAAATTACCATGCAGCGCATTGCCTAGCCAGTTTCCGTAGCGCTCAAGAATAGGCTTATTCAACCCGTAAATTTCCCTCAGCTCCGCTTTTCTCTCCGGCGACAGCTTCAGATTACCGCTAATGAAATCTCCCGGTGTCATGGCATACAGGAAAAAAATCATCATCGAAGCGGCCAACAAGATAATAATCATATACGTCAGTCTTTTCGTTAAAAACGAGCTCATGACAGACTCCTTTCAATTCATGGTCGGGCTACTCATTACGCGTCCTCCATTTGGCAGACCCCTTGATCCGAACCTGACGTTCTTCACAAGGGGCCCGCAAAGATGGCTTATTTAAGCGACCATTCGAACAGATTACCAGACAAGCCAATGAATGGACTGACCTTTACATGTTCCATTCGACCATTGTAAGCATATACAGTCTTCTTGTAGTTGGTGAAAATAACGGGTAGTTCATCATTTAGCAGCACATATAATTCCTTATATATTTTCTTGCGTTCTTCCATATTCGTCGTAGCCAAACCTTTTTCATAGAGCTCTTTGAGCTTCGGATTGTTATATCCCTTGATTTCACCATTGACGAATGGCTCAATTCCATCCGATGGGTCTGTCAGCATGGCGGTCGAGAAGGCGGCAAGATCATAATCTTTACCTTCTACTTTAGCGACCATTGCATTAAAGTCTGCAAAGATTTCCGGTTGCAGGTCAACGCCAATCGCTTTATAGTTCTCAGCCGCAAGCGCAATAAACGTATCTGTTTCCGGACGTTTAGAGGTCAGCAAGTGAATGGTCAGCTTTTGACCGTTTTTCTCACGGATGCCGTCACTGCCTTCTACCCAGCCTGCTTCATCTAGTAGCTTTTTTGCTTGCTCCGGGTCGTAGTTGTATGGATTGATCCCATCGGTCGTGTATGACCAGAATATAGGAGAAGCCGGAATGTTGGCGACCGCCCCTGCTCCCTGTGCTGCATCAACATAAATGCTTTTGCGATCCAATCCATAGGTCAATGCTTGACGAACCTTTTTATCCTTCAGCTTTTCATTTTCCAGATTGACTTGCAAATATCCGTAGGTGCTCGGGGTATATGGAAGAATATTCAAAAAGCCAAGCCCTTTCAGCTTGTCGATATTTTCCTGCGTTGCAGTGAAGGATGCAAAATCGGTATCACCTGTTTCGATGAATTGCCATGCATCACCTTCCGCTGTCTTATAAATGAAGTGTTTCGTTTTCGGCTTGCCTTTAAAAAAGTGATCATTCGCCTCCAGACGAACTTCTTGCCCCGGAATGAATTTTTCAAGCTTATATGCCCCATTCCCCAATGGGCTACCATGCAGATTTTTAAAATAATCCAGCTGTCCGAACTTATAATCCTTACCGTAGTAAGCTTTGGACAGCACATATTCACCGAGAATGGTTAGAGCCAGCGCGTTCGGCTTTTCCAATGTTACTGAAACAGTCTGTGGATCGATTACCTTAATTCCATCAATTTGCTTTGTCTTGCCTTCCGTGTAGGCTCTGCCGCCTTTAATGTTCAGCTTCCGAATTTGGCTGTCGCCAGGATAAGCTTTGTCATAGATCAACGTCCAGGTAAAAGCGACATCCTCTGCTGTCAAAGGCGAGCCATCGCTAAATTGGGTACCGGGAACCAAGTGAAACGTATACGTCAGATTATCCTTGGAAATATCCCAACTCTTCGCTAGATTGGGCAGTGGAAGCCCTTTTTCGTCTACGGTCACCAGCGGAGTCCATAACTGTGAAATGACGTTGCCGTCATATCCGCTTTGATTAAAATACGGAGTGAATACCCCGGCTGGGTCAGTCAGACCAACAATAATGGTGTCGTTTCTTTTTTTGGATACTTCCGGCAATTTGGACATATCAGAAGCCTTTACCAGACTTGTTAATGGCTGCGCTGTAGCTACTGTCTGTGTGTCTCCATTGTTTTGAGCAGCAGAATTGTTGGCGCTATCCGATCCCCCATTGGAGCAAGCCGCCAGCAAGGTAGAGCTCGCCAGAAGTAGACTGCTAAGTAAAATAATACTCTTTTTCAACATAATCCCCCCGAATTAAATTATTAAATTCCGATAGAACAAGTTGTAATTAAGAAGATAGTCCTCATTATAGGAATTTATTAGGGTTCTGTAAAGGGAGAACTGCGTTTTTTTATGTAAAAGCTCTGCTTATCAACAACTATCCGAATTTTTGTACAAATATAAATAAAGCCACTTAATCCCTAGTAGTAGATTAAGTGGCTGTCTCTTACTCATTTGCTATACTATTTTTTTACAGCATGGATATAATGAATCGTTTCGAACGCAGACAAATAATCTGTCCTCTCATCAAAGAAAAGACTATTTATTGTATCCGGGGATAGATGTTCATAAATTAGTAAATCTGAAGATTCTAACATTTCCTCGATTTCATCATAAGCAAAGCATGATTTCATGGGTTCTCCACTTACTGAAGCCATTTTCACCATATTTTCAACTCTATTAAACACGCCTTTCTCTTTAAAAAGGTTTTCATCTGCATAATCAAAAACGATCGAACTCCCTGATGGAACCTTGGTAAACAAATGATTCATTAATGTTGAAATTTCCTCTTTAGTTAAATAATAAGAAACACCCAGAAGGCTAAAGAATGTTTTTTTGTTAACAAACCCTTCATCCAATAGATTGAAATACGAAAACGGATGGGCAAAGTCCATAGAAACCAGATGAAGATTACTTGGTATTTTTAAATTTGCATGAGCTAACCTTTTCTTCTTAGATTCCTGTGTTGCTGGATGATCTATTTCAAATATTTCTAAGCTGTTTTTCAATTCTGGATGTCGAAAACAAAAAGTATCTAACCCGGCTCCAAGTATGACATACTGCTGTAATCCTAACCTAAGTTCATTAAGTAATACTTTTTCACAATACGCGGCACGTGCTAAGGGTGTTGGAGAAAGTTGAACTTGCGTAATCCATTTTAAAATTTCATCTGGATCATCTCTGAACCTTTGCGCAATATCGTCATTGAAAAACGTTATCCCTTCAATCATATTCTTTCTAATATCTGAAAATTCTTTTTGGGAAATTAACTCTTTAACCATAAAATCATCAAAAATTTTGGGTGTGTCATGTTGACTATGATATGCTCGGCCAAAAGCTGCTACTAAGGAAGTTAAACTGGACTCATTTGGCTTCATACATTTATCCTCCTATAAAAACAAAAATAAGATTCCCCTGGCCAGGAGAATCTTATTATAATATCAACTCAAATAAATGTAAATTATAGCATAAATAAATAATTTTGTCAAGGTCCAATCTTATGACTTACCTTCGCTCCATATAGCCAAGGATACTCCCATGCATCTCATCCACAGCCGCAAGCCGTGCACTGTAGCCGAGCAATGTTTCGCCATCAAAATGTGCATGAATGAAGCCAGCGGCACGGAGCTTAAATATATGATCGTGTGTGATTCCCTTGGATAGCTGGAGATGACGGACAATCTCAATAAAGGTTCGCGGAGATTGGCTCTGGTACAAATATTTTAAAATCTTGAGCCTGCTCTTCTCCCCCAAACTTCGAATCATGCGATATTCCTGTGGTGATAAAAAATCATCTTCCTGGACATATACTCCTGCTGAATAATGACATAACAAAAGTGAGCCAAATTGATAAATAATATTCATCGGCTGAAAATGATATTGCGGTACCAGCAACACCTGCGTTAGTCCTGCGGAAGGCTCGAATCGGAATCCATTAGTTATACGATCCACCCACTCCATAGAGTCATATACGTTCTTCTCCCGCTTTCTGCGTTCAGCTTCCAGTTTCAGGCCACTGAGAATCCTTGTATCCATGTGACGAAAATACTCCTCGTTCCAGCCGGATAGCAGTTGCAAAGCAAGTTTACGGAGGTTCTCCATGTCGTCAGTCAGCGGAATCCCATAGGCTGATGCCTGTTGTTTTAATTCCGGTAAAGTCTGGCTTTCCAAGCGGTCTACGACCTCTTCAATGCCCCCCTGATCAGAAAGCATACAGACAAATCCATAAATAACCTTCCAATCTGTATTGATTTCCATGGACTCCAGTAACGCGGACAGACTTGGAGACAGCGTTCCACGCACTTGTTCCGCCCACCCGGATGATAAATCAGTTTTTTTGTAAGCCTTGCGGCAAATAAAAGTGTGTAAGCTGCTGAGCAGTTCAAACACCGGTCCGTATGCTACATGTACATCATAAGGAGCGTTCACGTCGTGACTCATCGCTTTCTGTCCTCTTTTCTTTCATATCTGATGTCAATTATACATACTATCGTACATCCGTTCATTCTTAGTGATTCATTCATGCGAAAATGAAGGCACAATACTGATGCAAAGCCAAAGCCAGATCCGTTAGAGTCAAACTGTTTATCTATAAAACAAACAAAGGGTATTCGGATTTTATGGTGGAGACAAAATCAAAACATTTGCTTTAAAAATCGGAGAATATGGTGGTATTTTTCTAAAGACTTGATTTGTAGCGATATCTTAGTACAATGGTTTTATGACTACTCAAAAAATAATAAATGACGAGCTCAGAGTCAAAATATTTAAGGCGTTAGCCGATGAAACAAGATTGGACATCATACGAGCTCTATACGCCAGCAAGAAGGAAATGAATTGTGGAGAAGTAGGACATATTCGCGATACTACGAAATCGAATACTTCGTATCACTTGCGTGCTTTAAAGGAGGCGAAATTGATCAAGGTACGAAAAGAAGCTCAAACGAAGTATATGAGCATCGATTTGGAGACATTTCAAACTTACTTACCTGGATTTCTGGATACGTTGTAGAAAGAAATTCTTTTTTTTATTCATTAGTTCAATAATATTTGAACTATAGAACTAACTAAAAAGGGTGAATAGAATGATCAAATTAACTGCTTTATTTTTCCTCATCATGTTTGTTATCGGTACGGATACGTTTTTGATTTCTCCGCTCATCCCCACTCTTCAGAGCTTGTTTCATATCCCGACTGAATATTCCGGTTGGATGGTGGGGTCTTATGCTTTAGGTTATGCCATTTTTGCACTGATTGCTGGACCGCTTTCCGATGGATGGGATCGCAAAAAAGTAATGCTTGCCGGCATGGTATGCTTCTCGGTTTCAACCATGTTATGCGGTTTTGCCACAGGTTTTTGGTCAATGTTCTTCTTCCGCTTTTTAGCCGGAGTCAGCGCAGCATTTACGGCGCCTCAAGTCTGGGCCTCGATCCCTGCTCTGTTTCCAACGTCAAAAATCGCCAAAGTATCAGGAATCGTCATGGCAGGCTTGGCTGCTTCCCAAGCGTTCGGCATCCCTATTGGAAGTCTGCTTGCCTCAACCCATTGGTATTATCCTTTTTTTACAATCGGTGCATGTGCATTATTGGTAGCAGTATTCATCTTCTATGCTTTGCCCGAAATGAAACCAAATCAAGGCCAAAAAACCAAGACTCCGGTTTTCAGTAGATACATCCCACTATTGAATAGCCGAATGGCGAGAAAGGCTTTCCTCGCTCATTTCTTATTTCAATGTGGATTCTTTGCTGCCTTTTCTTTCATTGGAAAATGGGTGACGGATCGCTTTCACCTTTCAATTGATCAAGCGGGATACGTAATGTTTTTTCTTGGTCTTGGGAATATAGTCGGGAGCTTCGGCGGTGCCTATGTGATCAAAACGTTAAACCGTTTCAATACGCTGGTTGTAGGCTTTCTTGTCTCTATCATATGTTTTATTGTTTTGCCTCTCTTGCCGTCAGTTGCGGCTTTCGAAAGTGTTTACTTTTTCATATTCGTTAACATGGGAATCTCTTTTCCCCTAATATTGGGAATGTTGAATTCATTAAATCCGACCATCCGCGGCACGATCTCCAGCTTGGCCAATTCAATCATGTACGCTGCGACAACGCTCGGTTCTTGGATCGCAGGTCTGATTTACGCGACTTTTAACGGTTTTTCCGCCGTAGGCATGTTTGCGGCTATATGCTTTGCCGGTTCGTTGTTATCTTTTATATTCAGCGGTATTTTGACCAGTCACGCAAAAACAAAAAAGGAACTTGCATCATAAATGCATAGAAGAAATTCATATGGATATTCTAAATCTTTTAAAATTCAACATCCTAAGTATCAGTGAGAATGAATTTGATTTTCTAATACAAGTGGTGACGAACTCTCCACCTTTGGCTTGCCCTCATTGTGGGTGCATAGCCAACCTCTACAAACACGATAGCAGGGAACAGATCTGCATGGACTTGCCTATTCACGGCAAGCGTGTAGGCCTTCTTATAAAGCGTCAGAGGTATCGCTGTAGAGACTGCAATCGAACCTTTTGGGAACACTTAAACCACACCATAGACGAAAAGCGAAACTGCACCAAACGATTATTGTCTTATATAGAGAAGCAAAGCCTTAAACGCACATTTGTCAGCATATCCGAGGATGTTGGATTGCATGAAAAAACGATACGTAACATCTTTCGTGATTACATTAATCGTCTTAAAGAAACGCTTCGATTTGAAACTCCTAATTGGCTTGGGATTGACGAAATACACATTATTAAGCCAAGATGCGTTTTAACCAACATTGAGGAACATACTTTGTTAGACGTTTTGCCCAATCGTAACAAGGAAACCGTTGTAGGCTACCTCTCACGCCTTCCAAATCGAGGACAAATACGATACGTCACAATGGATATGTGGCAGCCATATAAGGATGCCGTGAGGGCTATATTGCCAAAAGCTCTTATCATCGTCGATAAGTTTCACGTTGTCCGTATGGCAAACCAAGCGTTAGAAACCATTCGTAAGCAGCTCCGAGAAGGATTAGCGCCAAGAGAACGCCGCGGGCTGATGCACGACCGTTTTATCCTCCTAAAACGCCGTATAGAGCTTACAGAGATGGATAAGATTACGCTTGACCTTTGGACAAAAAATCATCCTTCTCTCGGCACTGCTTATGACTTAAAGGAATCATATTTCGATATTTGGGAATGTGATAGCAGACAGACGGCATTCCTTAAATACAACGAATGGAAAGTTAAAATACCAACTGAACTGCAATCCGCTTTTGAACCACTTACAAAGGCTATGAAGAACTGGGAACAGGAAATATTCGCCTACTTCGACCATCGCATTACAAACGCTTATACGGAATCTCTAAACAGCCTTGTTCGAGTCATTAATCGTTTAGGCAGGGGATACTCTTTTGAAGCCCTACGAGCCAAGATACTCTTTACAGAAGGACTTAAAAAGCAACGTAAGCTTATGTACCAGAGGCGGTTTGATAGCTACGATCTACGGGAGGGAAACTTCCCGATGCTTAATATGCCACCTGTTGGAGCTGTTCGTGAGCCAGAAGAAATAATCTTGCTGGGAATCGATTTTTCTACCTTGATCGAGAAATTGGAGAAGGATCAGCTATAAGCCCTTCTCCACCATAAAATCCGAATATCCTAAAAAAGGTTATCTCCCACCAAGAATCGCAGGAGACAACCTTTGAATACCTATTTTTCTATTCTACGTATCTTTTATCGGATAGGAAAACGAGAGGTGTCCTTCTTGACCTGGCTCCAGGTATAACGCAACATCCAGGTATCCCACTCTGTTATTTTAGGAGAATTTCCAGCCCACATAATCGTAGGCATAGGGAACCCGCCAGGTGGACGCTCGTGCTCTTCGTAGAAATCAGGCAAGCCAAATCCATGCCCCATCTCATGCTCTGTAATCTGTACTTCATCCGAATTCAAGGTGTTCAGGATATAATCATCAGGCATACGTTGTCCCCAGTCACCGCCGGCTCCACCCTGAAAATTAGACGTTCCCCATAAGTACATATCAAACCGCTTGTCCAGTCCACCCGGATAAGTATAGTTAGGGTCCATAAAATGTTCAAATCTCGATAGTGCATTAGGAGCAACCGGAAGTTTAGCAGGAATATTGGGGTCTGTTTTACTTAAGTCATCGGTAATCGTATCTGTGTAAACGATTTCATTAGATTGTTTATTAAGAATCTGCGACGGATTTGCAACGGCCCAACCTACTATTTTTACAGTAATATGATCATACGGCCAGCCATCATATCCTTTTAACTGCTTATTCCAGTTATTTATTTGGCGACTTAGCATGGAAGCCATATCTTTACGCTGCTGAAGAGTGATATTTTTAGAGGATTGCCAGCGAACTACATAATTGAGTGTTCCTTTGCCTGCATAAATTTGATCAAAAATCAAGTTTTTACGGTTGGTTGAGCCTTCTTTGACCACCCTATTCTTCCAAACCCATTCTACCGAAGGCTTAAATTTAGCAGGTAGTTCAGCGGCAGCCAAGCTATTACTCATTGTTTCTGTATTCGAAGTGCTTTCCAAATCTGAGGCTGCTAAACCGACATTAGCCCCGCCAACCAGTAAAGAAGCAGCCATTACCAATAAAAAAGAAGCCATGATCATTCCTTTTTTCTTCGGCATTTTTTCAACCTCCGTACCTGTTATTTTTACGAGCACATTTAAAATGACAACGTTTGTTCTCTCACCTACACCCACTCTAAATTTTGAATTAAATAACAATTTTATATTATCATTGGAATAATATACCGTCAAACAAAAAGATCCCCTCTTAATAGAGAGGGGATCAGCAAGCTGTCGAGAAAGTCTCGGCATTGTAAGATGTAGTAACAAATTGGAGGGGTTGGTGTCGCTCATGTTGCGTTAATAAAGAGGTGACACCGATGTTACTAAAATGTAATATCATTCTAAATATTGTTATTTGATTCGATGGTAGAACATCTAATTTTCTTTTACTATGTACTAAAAAGAAATTGGATGGTGTTGAGTTTGGATATTTCAGAAGTGAATATATCATTGTTTAGGTGGGTTAATGACTTAGGAAAAGAATATCCCTTTTTAAATCCCACATTTATTTTTATTGCAGAATATATGGTTTTTTTGCTTGCAATAAGTGTTCTTTTTATTTGGTTTACGAGAAATAAGGACAATAGAGTTATGATTCTTTGTGCATCAATCGCTTTCATTTGTGCCTTTGTGATAGGAAAGGTATCAGGCTTATTTCACTCGAATTTTCAACCTTTCGTTGAATTGACTGACGTTAATAAACTGATACATAAAGAAAAAGACAATTCTTTTCCAAGTGACCATACCATTTTATTCTTTTCCTATTGTTTTTCGTTCTGGCTCTTTAAGAGAGGCCGGTCCATTTTATGGGTATTGTTAGCTGTTCTAGTCGGAGTCTCCCGTATATGGGTTGGGGTTCATTATCCATTAGATGTTTTAACAGGAATATTCATAAGCCTAGCTGCTGCAACTTTTATATATTTAATAGTCCCTAGTCTAAGAGTTACTCAGAGCGTAATAAACATTTATGAAAAATATGAAAACAAACTTCTCCTTCTGTTCAAAAGAACAAGGGGAAACAAGTCAAAAAACTTCTAGATATATTCAATAAACAAGTGCTTCGTATTAAATAGGTCTACTAGTAATCATTACTGATTGACCTATTTTTATATGGGTTGTGCTTTGGGTAATCTCCCAAACCGCCGCACCCGATTCAAAGATACAACTGTATTTCAAGATATTTTTGATGAAATCGTGCTTCAATCTGTTTCTCATCGAATGGTTGGTGGACGTGTACTTCGCTATTGCCGTTTGCGGGGACTACACAACGTGATGGAACAAGCGTTGATGACCGCGCGGTGCAGAACATGAAGAAGATCGCCCTCCATCTAGATAGAAGGGGATGAAAGGGTTAAATACCTTTTCCACCCCAGTCATATACCACTATAAACGAAAGAGAAACCTAGCTTTTCGAAAAAACGTAGGTTTCTCTAACAATCTGGAGCCGAGTAATCGGCTTCAGGCTGTCGAGAAAGTCTCGACAGCTATTTTCTTGTGAATTTAATTTAACACGACACCGCGTTAATGTTATATAACATTAGTAAATAAACCGTTCGGAAGGGTGTTAAATATGTTGCGTTCGAATCGAGAAAAACAGCAGGCTTACGAATTGGTTTCAATTGAAGAGTTGGTCCCTCAAGATCATCTGCTCCGTAAAGTGGACAAGTATATCGATTTTTCTTTCATCGACGAAAAGGTTCGTCCGCTTTACTGTGCTGATAATGGGCGGCCTGCTATCGACCCTGTCGTGTTATTTAAGATGATTTTCCTCGGTTATTTTTATGGCATCCGTTCCAAACGCCAACTTGAACGTGAAATTCAAACCAACCTCGCTTACCGCTGGTTTTTGGGGTTAGGTCTAACCGACAAAGTGCCGGACCATTCTACGATTAGCTGGAATCGTCGCACTCGCTTTAAAGACACCGAGATTTTTCAGGAGATCTTCGATGAGATTGTGCTTCAAGCTATCCAGCACCGTATGGTGGGCAGACGTGTCTTAGTTACCGATTCAACCCACGTCAAAGCGAATGCGAACAAGCATAGATACACAAAGGAGCAGGTTTTACAAAACACCCGTGATTATGTGAGTGAACTTAATGCTGCCGTAGAGGCTGACCGGAATGCACATGGAAAAAAGCGCTAAAGCCTAGAGAGGACGTGATCGAGGAAAAGGAAGTCAAAGTGAGCACGACAGATCCCGACAGCGGTTATATGATTCGTGATGGGAAACCGGAAGGATTCTTCTACTTAGACCACCGTACCGTGGACCTGAAATACAATATGATTACGGATGTACATGTCACCGCTGGAAATGTCCACGATTCTGTACCGTAATTGTCCCGTTTGGATCGTCAACAACAACGATTTGGTTTTAAAGTAGAAGCCGTTGCTCTAGACTCGGGGTACTTGACTTCACCCATCTGCAAAGGGCTGCAAAGCCGAAACATTTTTGCCGTTATTGCTCACCGAAGGTTTCACCCGACCCAAGGCTTATTCCCAAAATGGAAGTTCACGTATGATGCACAGCGCAATCTTTATGTCTGCCCGGCGAAGCACGAATTACCGTACAAGACGACTAATCGCGAGGGATACCGGCAGTACGCTTCTGATCCACAGCATTGCAAGAACTGTCCGTTATTAAACGAATGCACACGGTCTCGCAACCACCGAAAGTTGGTAACCCGCCATGTCTGGGAGGACAGCAAAGAGTGGGTACGAGACAACCGGTTGAGTCGATCCGAGAAATATCTCTACCGAAAACGAAAAGAAACGATTGAGCGAAGCTTCGCGGTTGCCAAAGAGCTCCATGGGTTTCGCTATTGTCGTTTGCGCGGACTGCAAAACATCAGGGAACAGGCCCTGATGACAGCAGCCGTGCAGAACATGAAGAAGATGGCTATCCACCTGGATCGCCTGGAAAAACGGGGGTAGCCCCTCATTTTTTCGTACTTAGTTACTTGGGAAAAACAGAGAAACCCTGATCCTTAAAAAAGGACAGGGTTTCTCGACAATCTGAAGAGCCCCTCTTAATAGAGAGGGGATCAGCTCCATAGAGTAGGATCGGGTTCCTACTCTATGGATTTCAATGCCAATTCAGCCAGTGAAGCCAGCAGCTTCGCTGTTCCCGGCAGTGCGCGTTCGTCCAAATCAAAGGAAGGATGATGCCATTCCTGGCTTCCCGCAGTGCCGACAAAGACAAACACACCGGGGATGTTCTTCTGATAAAGCCCAAAGTCCTCGCTTGCCGAGGAAGGTATGGAGCGAACGACCTCCAGACCGACTGCTTCGGCCGCCTGCTCCGCGATCACAGCCAACTTACTGTCGTTCAGCACAGGTGGCGGACCCTCGATCCAGCGGATGTTCGCTTTCGTACCAAAAGCATCAGCTACGCCCTTGACGACCTGCTCGAAGCGTTCAGCCACCTGAGCTCGAACATTCTCATCAAAGGTGCGGATTGTTCCATCCAAATGAGCGCAGTCTGGAATGATGTTCCAGGCATTGCCGCTGTGCAGCTTCGTGACACTGATGACCGCGCTATCGAGCGGATTAACGCTCCGACTCACAATGGATTGCAGCGCCGTGATGATATGTGACGATACCACAATGGGGTCAATTCCTGCATGCGGAACTGCCGCATGTGTGCTCAGGCCCTCCACCTCAATGTAAAATCCGTCTGCCGCTGCCATTAGCGGACCTTCTTTGATGCCGACCGTGCCTACGGGCAAATCTGGCTTGTTATGCAGGCCGAAAATGGCCTGTACCCCTGTCAGCGCACCGCTTTCCAGCACTTGGGCAGCGCCTTTGGCTTTCTCTTCGGCTGGCTGGAACACCAGTCGAACCGTCCCCTTCAGCTTCTGCTCCCGCTGCTTCAGCAATACGGCTGCACCTAACAGGGAAGCCGTATGAAAATCATGCCCACAGGCATGCATTTTGCCGGGATGCACCGAAGCATAAGGCAATCCCGTCTCCTCCTGAATGGGCAGTGCATCAATATCTGCACGAAGCGCGACAGTTGGACCGTCCTGCTGTCCACCGATTTCCGCTACCAATCCGGTACGCAGCGGCACATCCAGAATAGTTATATTCTGTTCTTCGAGCAGGCGGCGAATATAGGCGGTAGTTTCAACCTCCTCGTTAGACAGCTCGGGATAACGGTGCAGATGACGGCGAATCTCTACCAACTTCTGCTCCAAAACCTGCTCCTTCGTCCCGGTTGATCCACTCATCCCTACTCCTCCTTGGTGAATCCATATTGGTTACAACTTTCTTATGTCAATAGTATCTAGGACTGCACAGGCAACCCAGCAAAAGCTTCATGCAACAACTCGAATGAGCGCACACGCTTGTCGATATCCCGTATGCCTGTCGTTACAATCAGCTCATCTGCTTGATACTTCGCTTGAATTTCCGTCAGCACAGCATAGATTTCATCTTTATTTCCTTTGTTAATTTGTGCTTGTGTAACTTCAATTGTATATTCTTCACCCGATTGCTTACCGAATTCCTCTGCACTTTCCAGCGCACCCACCGTAGCCGTTTTGCCACTGGCCAGGTGAATCTTGTACAGCTTCTGCTCACCTGCCAACTCCGCTGCTTCTTCGGAAGTGTTTGCCACAATAACCGATAGCGCAAAAAGTGCCTTCGGCTCACGTCCATAACTGTAATCGAAAGACTCCCGATACGTACGGAATGAATCCAGTGCAACCTGCTCACTACTATTAATAAATTGCGAAAAAACATAGGGTAACCCCAAACGTGCAGCAATTCCAGCACTGTCTGTACTTGTACCCAAAACATAAATCTCTGCTGGTATTTCCGGAATCGGATTCGCCTGTAATCCGGCCAGCGGTCCTTCTTCAGGCAGGATATTATGAATATAGCGACTTACTTCATCAATTTTCTCTTCGAGAGAAGGTGCATCATGCACGTTGCGTTGTAACGCCTGTGTGGATTTCGGCAACCCGCCTGGCGCACGTCCGATGCCCAAATCTACACGACCCGGTGCAAGAGAGGCTAGCACATTAAAGTTTTCAGCCACTTTATATGGGCTGTAATGCTGAAGCATCACCCCACCAGACCCGATTGTAATACGCTCGGTGCGTGCCAACAGATGGGAAATGAGTACCTCTGGCGATGAGCCTGCAACCTGCTCGGAATCATGATGCTCTGATACCCAAAAGCGCGTGAATCCCAATTCTTCTACACGCTGCGCCAGCTTAATCGTGTTACGAAGGGCCTGTGCCGCCGTTTCACCCTCGTGTATAGGGCTTTGATCCAATACTCCGATTTTAATGCTCATGTCTCCCTCTCCCGTCTAAATTGAATAGTTATATTCTGGTGTAATTCGTTTCAGGAATTGTTGGGTACGCTCCTCTTTGGGGTGGTTAAAAATGGCGTCTGGTGTGCCTTCCTCGATAATATGACCGCCATCCATAAATACCACATGGTTAGAAACATCGCGCGCAAAACCCATTTCATGTGTCACGACAATCATGGTTATGCCTTCCTTCGCAATCTTACGGATCACCGACAGCACCTCACCCACCAGTTCAGGGTCCAGCGCCGAAGTCGGCTCGTCGAATAAAATCACCTCTGGGTTCAGCGCCAAAGCACGCGCTATGCCGACACGCTGCTGCTGCCCACCGGATAGCTGGCTTGGATAATGATTCAGTTTTTCGCCAAGGCCAACCTTTTCCAGCACTTCAACACTGATTTTTTTCGCTTCCTCCTGCTTAAACTTGCGGACAACGACAAGTCCCTCCATGACATTTTCCAGCGCGGTTTTATGCTTGAACAAATTATATTGCTGGAAGACCATAGCCGTCTTTTTACGCAAGGCCACAACATCCTTCTTCGCAGGTCGCTTGCAATTCACGGTAAAATCTCCAATGCTGACTTCTCCGTCATTCGGCTTTTCCAGATAATTAATGCAGCGTAGCAAGGTTGTTTTTCCTGAACCGCTTGGTCCTAAAATAACGACGACCTCGCCTTTGTTCACGGTCAAATCAATGCCTTTGAGCACTTCATGTTTGCCGAACGACTTTGTAATATTTTGCAGACGGATCATGATGCTCGACCTCCATTAAATACATTGATTTTTTTCTCCACCAAGCCGGATATTCGCTCAATCAATACCGTCAATCCCCAAAATAGCAGGGCTGCCGCAATATACACCTCTAAATATTTCCAGTTTGTGGATGCCAGAATTTCAGCCTGAGCCTGTATTTCTGTGACCGAAACGGTGAAGGCCAAGGTAGAACCATGCAGCATCCCAATAACAGAATTCGTCAGGTTCGGCAAACTCACCACGAATGCCTGCGGAAATACAATGCGTCTTAATACTTGCCATGTCGTCATACCAACCGCATAAGCCGCCTCAATCTGCCCCTTGTTGACCGACTGGATTCCAGAACGGACGACCTCAGACATATAGGCGCCACTGGTAATGGAGAACGAAATGAGTGCAAATACCATATAAGGAACGTCTTTGGATTGCAGTGACCATCCGAAATGCTTCGTTCCTGCATCAATCAACAAAGGCAAACTGAAATAAATAAGCAGCAGATGCATCAGCATCGGTGTACCTCGGATAAAAGTAACGTAACCGTGAGAGATCTGGGACAGCACAGGAACGTTATAAATTCGTGCCAACGCCGTTATAATCCCGATGACCAACCCTGCCAGCACGGAAACCACTGTAATGATTAAAGTGTTGGGCAACGCGGAGAACAATCCTAAAAAGGCGGTGTATACAAATCCAAAGTCCAGACTCATATGCCTTTACCTCCTTTACTCAGACGAGGACTTCTCAGGTAACGCACCACAAAACCTTTTCGTTTGGCGGGCTCTTTCTGTACTGAATCTCTATGCTCATGCCGGAGAAGTGTATTTTCCAGCACCTTGAATAATTTTTGTACAATTAGACTGATCACTAGATAGATAAGGGACAACGCGATATACGTTTCCACAAAATGCTGGGTAGCCGAACCCAATGTTTGCGATTTTCCTGTCATCTCCATCGCACCGATCGTAAACGCCAGCGAAGTATCCTTCAGATTGCCAATGACCAGATTGGAAAATACCGGAACCACTACAGCCAACGCTTGCGGCAAGATGATACGTGTAAAAGTTTGATAGCCTGACATGCCGACTGACTGTGCAGCCTCGATTTGTCCCCGATCTACAGCACCTACGCCAGACCTGATAATTTCGGAAATAAAGGCTCCACTATTGAGCGCGTAGGTCGCTACGGCAAACCACAACACATCCCATCTGGAGGAATTGATATCCACCAGCTTTAGTAGCTCTGGCAGGCCGTAATACACCAGAAACAATTGAATTAGAATCGGGGTCCCACGGAAAAAGGAAACATACACCTGAGAAACACGTTTGAGAAATGGAATGTTATACATGCGAGGCAGCGCAACCAACAGACCAATGATCAGTCCCAACACAAGCGAGCTTGCCACAATAAACAAGGTGATGTGCAAATAGGACAGCATTTTCGGGATAAAGCTAAAAACATAATCAATATTGAACTCTCTGCTCATATGCCTGCCTCCTTTCTATACATCAGCGGTCAGAATACATAAAGTACCCTGACCGCTGAAATGTCCAAGTCTATCCTTACTTCTTACTGCTGGTACTCTCTTTTTTCACATCCTCCAGGGACTTCGTGAAATCCTCTCCAAGCCATTTAATGCTCAGCTTCGACAGCGTACCGTCGTCCTTCACTTCCTGAATGGCTTTGTCCAGGTCATCCGCCAATCCTTGCTCATTTTTGTTCAGTACATACAGTACATCTGATTGAGTCAAAGGATCACCAACGGTTTTCAGAGCTACTTCTCCTTTTTCATCGGTGTTAAAACGGTTCGCAAAGTCTGTCGTAACGGTAGCATCTATACGGCCGCTCGTAATTTGTTGCACCGTATCATTGGCTGCACCACTCGTATACACGATATTCAGAACATCTCCGTGGGTTTTGTTATATTCTTTCAGCACATACGCCGCATTACTGGTTGGACTGGTAAGTACCTTTTTCCCTTTCAAATCATCAATGGAATGAATGCTATTATTATCCTTCGCTACAGCTACTCTGTTTAGAAAAATGCTATACGGATTTTTGTTGAACAGATACTTGGCTTCGCGTTCCGGGTTTTTTTCCATTTGATGCGATACCAGATCAATCTTGCCGGCATCGAGACTGAGCAGCAAATTTCCAAAATCCATCGTTTTGAATTCAAACTCGTATTGAGGTAGGCGCTTGTCCAGCTCCTTAATCAGCTCCACATCAAAGCCTGTTAAATTTCCGTTTTCGTCAATAAAGCATACATTTTTAAATTGAGTGCCTGTGCCTACAATAATTTTCTTCACGTCTCCGCTTGAACCTGACGCACTAGACGTGTCATCTGAGGAGCCGCAGCCTGCCAACACCAGAATGATTGCCATAACAGACAATATTGCAAACCACTTTTTCATATGAATCCCCCTCATCTCTTTGCATATCAGCAGTTTGCGACATACATGGTAGCTATAACATTTAATAATTAACAATTCCTATAAACTTAATTGGTTTTAAGATGTGATTAATTTATCACCTGTAATCCAATACGTCAATCCACCAACCTATAGGACTTTTCTATAACAAAACAGCCTCCCTGAAGCCTTCTGTCAGTGCATCTGCAAAATCGGAGGACACTGCGCAGTCTTCTTTGGTTGCGATTATGCTAATCTGCATAGATACCCCAGCCACCTCCGGAACATGAATACGGAACAGCTTCTGATCCTTGACTTCACGGTTCACACAGACATCCGGCAAAAAGGCAATGCCCGCTTCTTGCAATACCAGCTTTTTGGCCGTGACCACATTGTCTACCTGAAAAGCAATATCCGGTGGCTGCTCCAGTGATTCAAAAGATCGATGAATCCTCATCCAATCTAATGAGCCGCATTCAAAAAAAAACCAGGGTTTCACGCTGGATATCCTGTATGCTGGCCTTTCCTGTCTTCGTAAACGGGTGGCCTTCATATACATACAGGGAAATCGGATCTTCATAAAAGGCAAGCGTACGAATAGCCGGATGCATCACTTTACGGACAAAACTAATGTCTACCTCACGGTTCAACAGCTTATGTAGCAGTTGATCCGTCGTAGCGGTCACAATTTTGTAGTTAACCTCCGGATAGCGAGCACGAAGCTGCTTTAGTATTTCAGGAATGATATAGTTCGACACCGATATCGTGCAGCCAATTCGAATTTGCTGAGGGGCTTTCTTGCGCTGTTGAAGCTTTTGCTTCCCTTTTTGCAGCACTTGCAGCATCTGCTCCGCATAAGGAAGGAACTTTCGTCCATCCTCCGTCAGAATCGTTTGTTTGCTTTGGCGGTCGAATAACTTGCACTCAAGCTCGCGTTCCAGCGTCTGAATCCGGGCTGTGACAGAGGGCTGTGATAAGAACAACGCTTCTGCCGCCTTGTTAAAGCTTCCATAATGATTCACGTATACAAAGGCTTCAATATTCTCGATATTCATACGCAAGTCCCCCAGTAAGTTTTATATACATTTATCCAATGAGTTAACTTGGTTTTTTGTATCATAAAACTCACTGAACGACCTGTCAATGGAAATATTGAAAATATCTATAACTTCAATAGCTCATTTAGTTCTTTAACAGAACGTTCCAATCGTACAATCAACTCTTCGGACAACCCATATGCTCCACCTGGCAGGCGCTCGACCCACTGATCCACTGCATACACCCCACCAAGAATATGTCTTCCCCCCAATGCGCTCAGAACCGGCTTTAGGGCATAGTCAATAACCAGCAGATGGGCCAGTGTACCGCCGATAAATAAAGGCAAGACAGGTTTCCCTCTCAGTCCCTCCTGCGGAACCAGATCCAGAAATATTTTCAATAGCCCTGAATAGGCCGCTTTATATACTGGCGAAGCCACAATGACGGCATCCGCTGCTGCAATCAACGCAAGCGCTGCTGTGACGTCGGGACTATTAAAGTTAGCTTTGATCAAATCCTCAGCTGGCAGGTCGACCACATTCAGTAATGTAACCTCCGCTCCAGCCTCTCGTAACTGCTCAGTTGTATAGTGAATCAAACCGTATAAACGGGATTGTGTAGACGGACTGCCCGATAGGATGACAACCTTGGACATCTCATTTCTCCTTCTGTTATGCGTCAACTTTCACTTTGGATCTGGCTGCTGTATAACGATTCTCAGGAATAGGCACGCCCAGGTTTTCACGCAGTGTGTTAAATTCATAATCCTGACGATAAATGCCACGCTCCTGCAAAATAGGCACAACTAGATTTACGAAATCATGCAGGCCCGTTGGCACATCGGAACCGATAATGAATCCGTCTGCCCCTTTTCTTTCAAACCACTCTTGCACTCGATCTGCCACCTGCTCAGCAGTTCCGATAAAAGAGGTTCTCGGCGTAGCTGCACGTAACGCAACCTCACGCAGCGTCAAATTCTGTTCCTTGGCTGTTCGTTTGATTTTATCTGTACCGCTGCGGAATGAATTACTGCCAATACCATCAAGCTCAGGGAATGGCTCATCCAGCGGATATTGTGAGAAATCATGATGATCGAAGAAACGCCCCAAATATTTTAACGCAGCCTCAATCGTTACTAAATTGGTAATCTCCTCATACTTACGTTCCGCTTCCTCTGGCGTGCTGCCAATAATCGGCGAAATGCCCGGCAAAATGACAATATCCTCTTCCGCTCTGCCATAGCGTACTGCACGTTCCTTCACATCACGGTAAAACTGCTGTGCTTCCTCCAATGTTTCATGTCCTGTAAATACGGCATCCGCTTCCTTGGCAGCCAGGTTTTTGCCATCTTCTGAGGAACCTGCCTGGAAAATAACCGGCTGTCCCTGCTTGGATCGTCCAATGTTTAGCGGACCCTGCACAGAGAAAAACTCACCTTTGTGGTTCAGTGTATGCAGCTTGTCGGGATCAAAGAATACGCCGGCTTCCTTATCACGAACGAACGCATCCTCTTCCCACGAGTCCCACAATCCTTTGGTAACCTGCAAATATTCATCGGCAATTTTATAGCGCTGTGGATGCGATGGATGCTCACCTTTGTTAAAGTTAAGAGCAGAACCTTCCAGCGGGGAAGTCACCACATTCCAGCCTGCACGACCTCCGCTAATATGATCAATGGAAGAAAACTGGCGTGCTACCGTGAACGGTTCGCTATAGGAAGTCGACAATGTGCCAACTAATCCGATATGCTTCGTCACCCCAGCCAAAGCAGACAAAATCGTAATTGGCTCAAAACGGTTCAGAAAGTGAGGAATGGATTTTTCGTTAATAAACAGACCGTCTGCGATAAATACGAGATCAAACTTCCCTTCCTCTGCCTTTTGTGCCTGCGTTTTATAAAATTCAAAATTAACACTTGCATCCGCAGGTACATCAGGGTGACGCCAAGTCGTCATGCTTCCCCCAACACCGTGAATAATCGCACCCAATTTAATTTGTCTATTCTTAGCCATGACTCTTCCACCTCTCTTGAATATAATTGTTATACCGCTTGATTATAACTTTCCAGCACTTTACCCAGCTCTTCCAGATCCGGGTTAAGAAGTGCTTCATATTTGTTATCTCCACCTATCTCTACGACAGGAACATAACGAATACCATATTTGGTCTCCAACACATCACGCAGTGCATCATTTCCGTCCACCTGGATATTTTCATACGGCTGATTTTGGGATTCCAGGTACGATTTGATCTCTCCACAAAAATGACAGCCGGTTTTGCTCCACACTACAACTTTAGGTTTGGACGACATATACATACCTCCGTGAGTTTAATGTTTATAATCCCGATGAATTAAATAAGAATTATATCTATAATGTATCCTGCTCCCTCTTTTCCGTCAATCGCTTGTGTAATAGACAATGGTAATTGAACGATAGAAAATTTTAATTTTATATTGTATTTAATCGGTTTGGTGACAGCCTGTATATTTAAATTTAGATAAATTGGAGTTTAAATGGGACTTGGCGCGGACATCCTTGGAATAGTAGCGCCCTTGTGGCGAAATGAAATGAGGTTGAACAAATGCAGGAATGGACCATTGTAGCTTTACGTACGTTATTAGCCATCGTTATTCTTTTTGTGATTACCAAGATTCTCGGAAAACGTCAGGTATCACAGCTTTCCTTGTTCGAATATATAACCGGAATCACCATCGGTAACTTGGCTGCTTCTATACCTTTGGAACGCGAATCCTCCTGGTACTTGGGTACCGTATCGTTAGCCGTATGGGTACTGACAACACTTTGCATTGAATTTTTGCAAATTAAAAGCAAGAAAGTCAGGGATTTATCAGATGGAAAGACGACAGTTCTAATCAAAGACGGCAAAATTTTAGAGGATAATCTGAGAAAGGAACGACTTACCCTAGATGAATTGATGGAGCAGCTACGAAGTAAGAATGTGTTCAAAGTAGCTGATGTAGAATTTGCTCTTATGGAAACTAGTGGCGAAGTCAATGTGCTGTTAACCAAAGACAAGCAGCCTGTGACGCTTAAGGATCTGAATATGCTGCAATTACCGGAGAAGGAACCCACAGCTGTCATTATGGACGGACAACTCATGGAACAACAAATGGCATATATGGGGATTACTCAGCAATGGCTGGATGCCAAGCTAAAGGAAAAGAGTTTGACGGTCAAAGATGTGTTTTTTGCCCAGGTGGACACCCAAGGAGAACTATATATTGACCAATATAGTGATAATGTACAACAGTCCAAGGTACAAGACTCTAATCAAGCTGTACTGACTCTTTTGGAACAATGCACTACAGAACTGCAAAAGCTAGCATCTGGTTCCAGTGAGCAGCAAAGAAAACAGCTATACGAGCAATGCTCACAAAGTTTGAAAGAAGCTATTCAAGAGATGAAACCGATAAATACATCTAATTCCTGAAACATACGAATGGCCCGTAAGAATAAACTCCAGAAACACCCCTGCTTTCTATCAAATTTGCTGAAACAAACATAGCGACGTAAAGGCTCTGATGTTCGAAGAAAATAAAGTTGTAGACTGGAGTTGCTGATTTTACGCGATTGTCCACTTCAAAGGTCGTCATCTTTTGAGAAATATGTTTTAGACTGACCGACAAATGCAACAGCGGCAGATAAGGACGCGAAAATAAAATCCTAGACTGGCCGCTGTTGTGGTCAACATTCAACTTTCGTGTCCCGTTAGTCTAATAACTCTGCAGTTTGTAAGAAAGCGTCCAGCCGCTCCTTTTGAAGAAGATGATGACGGTAATGCATCTCCACCATCGTGAACCATTCGACCGCGTTTAACGCGCCGAAGGCTACGGCCGGATGAGTCGCCTTTCGCTGCAGCCGCTCTGGGTCTATGTTCTGTAGCGACGCCCCAATCTCATGCATGCGGCGCCTTGCTTCCTCCAGCTTGGCGACAAGCTGCTCCTTGCTCTCTGGCTGAGGAGGCGTATGTTGCAAGTCGGCAGGTACCTGAATGCGAACCGGTGGGAAGCTCCCTTGCTCAAACACGGCATGACCGGCCTCCGTCTTCCCGCCGCCCTCCTCGCTGCCGCCACCGAGCGCCATGCACTGCTCCGCAAGACGGAGCTGCAAGTTCAGCGTGGAATGGGGCAGATGCAGGTACATTTGCCCAAGCGACCATTCGTTCTCGCTTGGCTTGCGACACAGTTCCGCCAGACTATACTTGTCCAGCTCCCGAACATAATGCTTCGAAATCTCGTCGAACCTTACCAAAATATCCTTAATCCCTATGTTCTTGTTCATCAAGATCATCTCCTCGAATACTGAATTACTCTCATCATATGAGAGGGCTCAAGAATAAAGCATATTTGTAGCTTATATCTTTTATACTTTATTTTCCAGTCTAAAACTATATTTTCTAATTGCACCGGCCGCCGTCGCCAGTGCGCCAGTCTATAACTTTATTGATCTCAGTCTAGTTCTTTATTGTTTAGTCTAAAACATTATTATTCGCTAACATCTGACTCTTTCCTAAACGTCATACACTTAGCCAATGGATTTGGAAAATGAAAAATCAAGAAGACGTTTCCAGATGTACCAGAAACGTCTTCTTGATTTTTTTACAGATTAATATGACCCAACAAGGTAAGGAGTCCCATATTTCTTCTTAAATCATTCTCCCAAATGAACTCGTAAGCTGTTGTTTAGTAGTACCAGCCATGCTGTAGGTAATTGTACCGAGCGCTTGTAGTCTAAGCCCACCATTGTATAAATCATGATGAACTTCTTTCGCCTGTGTCGAACCTATATCAACGCTTGCATAACCAGTGTCAGCAATAGCCCGGTTAATCACCACTATTTCCGCTCCTTTCATGGTTGCTGTTCCCCTTTACTGTTTCCTCTTGCAGAGGCAGCAATACTGTAAACGCCGTTCCTTCCCCCACCTTGCTGGACACAGAAATAGAGCCGCTATGCATCTCCGTTATTTTATGGGCGATGGAAAGTCCCAAGCCGCTACCTCCTGCGGTTCGGGTTCGTGACTTGTCTGCTTTATAAAATCGTTCGAAAATGCGCTGTTGATCCTGTTCATTGATACCCGGTCCTGTATCAGTAATGCAGACAACTGCCTGATTACCATTACTTGAAAGAGAAACAGATATGCTTCCACCTTGTGGGGTGAATTTAATAGCATTGTGAAGGAGATTCACCCACACCTGGCCCATTAGATCCTCGTCCGCGTTGACCTGAACGTTATGGGTGTCCACAATCATGTCAATTTGTTTAGCCTCCCATTGCGGTTCGCAGGCGAGGATAAGCGAGATCAGTTGCTTGTTCAGCCGATAAGAGGACGGATGAAACGGATGCCGCTCCGAATCCAGCACCGCCAGCTTCATCAGATTATCGCTTAGCTTGGATAGACGAATACACTCTGTCTCAATAATCGTCAAATATCGGTCCCGCTGCTCCCGATCCAGATTATCGTCCTTGAGCGCCTTAGCAAAACCAATGATTGAGGTCAGGGGCGAGCCAATTTCATGGGATACGTTTGAAATAAACGCCTCCCGCAGTTCTTCCATGACCTTCAGATTTGCCGCCATATCATTAATGCTGTCCACCAGCTGTACATAAGGATGTGTCCTATCATGGTTTCCGTTTCTCGTGCCAAAGTTCCATCCCAAATTTATGTGAAAATCCCCTTCTGAAATTCGCTTTAAAGCATCGATCATTTCGGTAAAAAAATGCTGTTCTCTAGGCTGGATAAAGCGCCTCACAGTCATACTAATTATACCGAAAAAGAAAAAGCCAAGTGTCGCATTAATAAGATAGACGAACAATTCATGCGGAGTCCATGACAAGCGTGAATAGATCACCGCCGTAATAAAATACGCAGCAGTCCAGCTAAGATACAGCACCAATAACACGAGCATGAATCTTGCAAGGATACGAAGGAACCCCGGTTCCCGCTTCATTGCCTTATCTCCAGCCGATACCCCAATCCCCGGATCGTACGGATCGCAAAGGATTGGGTTGTCTCCGGAAATCGTTCCCGAAGGCGCTTGATATGCACATCAACCGTTCTTTCGTCTCCCTCGTAATCATAACCCCAGATCTGTTCGATCAAATGGTCGCGTGTAAAGGTTTTGCCAGGATAGCTGGCCAGCTTGAAGAGCAGTTCAAATTCCTTGCGTGGCAGGGTAATTCCCTGCTCTCCAGCCTGACACTCAAATGTATCGCTGCGCAGGACAAGATCTCCGACAGTCACCGATTTTGAAGCCATGATCCGATAGCGTTTTAGTAAAGCCTTTACGCGTGCAACAAGCACCATAG
Source organism: Paenibacillus sp. Mc5Re-14 (assembly GCF_001049835.1). Classification (NCBI taxonomy): domain Bacteria; kingdom Bacillati; phylum Bacillota; class Bacilli; order Caryophanales; family Paenibacillaceae; genus Paenibacillus; species Paenibacillus sp. Mc5Re-14. The sequence continues at coordinate 167,413 of NZ_CVPD01000001.1, forward strand.
GATCGAAGGGCTTAACAAGATAATCGTCCGTTCCAAGCGCGAAGCCTTTTACAATCTGTGACGTCTCGCCTTTGGCAGTAAGCATCAGCAGCGGCAGGTCGGTCTGCTCGCGCAGCTTACGGCACAGCTCCCAGCCATCCATCCCTGGCATCATGATATCGAGGACAAGCAAATCGACCTTAGTTTCATCAAACAAGCGCATAGCGTCCAAACCATCCACCGCCTCGACGACTTCCAGACCTTCCAGTCTCAGAAAGTGTCCGACGAGTTCACGAATATGCGGGTCATCATCAACCACTAATACACGTGTCATTTTAACCCCCTAACTACAGACTAACTCTGCCTTGAATCTCTCATCCTCGTCAAGAGTTCCCCTTCCTATGCTTTACGCATATAAGCACGAACTGTAAGCGGGGCGAAGATCGCCACAATAACTGCCGCCCCAAGCAAAGAGATCGCCAGTTCTCCGCCAATCATCCCCGTATTCGCAAGCTCTCTAACCGCGTTCACAAGATGTGAAATCGGGTTGACGTTCACAAACCACTGTAGCCAGCCAGGCATAGTATCTACAGGCACAAATGCGTTGGAAATAAAGGTAAGTGGAAACAGAACAATCATGGAGATACCCTGTACACTTGAGGCCGTGCGGGCAATCACGCCAAAGAAGGCGAATATCCAGCTGACCGCCCAGGAACACACGATGACCAGAAGTGCAGCGATCGCAACACTCAGCAGTCCTCCCTCTGGTTGATACCCCAAAATATACCCCATGGCAAAGGTAAGTACAGTCGCAATAGTATAACGAAGACTGTCGGCCAGCAGAGCTCCAGCCAAAGGGGCAATACGTGCGATCGGAAGTGACTTGAACCTGTCGAACACTCCCTTGTCCATATCCTCCCGCAGTTGCACACCGGTAACGACGGAGGTCGAGATGACTGTTTGGACGAGGATGCCTGGAATGATGACCGGTAGATAATGCTGCACGTCTCCTGAGATAGCCCCGCCAAAGATATAGGTAAACATAAGAGTAAAAATAATCGGCTGGAGCGTGACATCAAACAACTGCTCAGGAGTATGCCTGATCTTCAGAATGCCCCGGTAGGCCATCGTCATGGAGTTGGCGAACGCCTGTTTGAAACTCACAGACTTTTTCAAGGTGCGATGAGAAGCTGTCATAGCAGTAGCGTTTTTCATGCTCTCACCCCCTCTACGGCAGGTGCTTCATGGGCCGTCTGCTGCTCATTTACTTGTACGCCTTGGCCAGTGATGGACAGAAACACCTGGTCAAGCGTTGGCTTTTGCACACTCATCTCTGCCAGGTGAATTTCTCCGGCACGGAGAGCAATCAGCAGGTCCGTCACCCGATCGGCATTAGCCATCGGAGAAATAATTTTTCCAGCCTCCACCGACACGCTGGACTTGACTGAAAGCACTTGTTCAACGATTCGAGCAGCCCTTCCGATATCCTGTTGATTTTGCACTCTGAGTTGCAGAGTTGACGACCCCACTGCCGCTTTCAGTTCATCTACCGTCCCCTCGGCGACTACCCGACCATGATCGATCACCGCAATTCGATCAGCAAGCTGATCCGCCTCATCGAGATACTGGGTCGTGAGCAATACGGTGGAACCCGTCTTCACCAGACGCCGGATCGTGTCCCACATCTGAACACGCGTGCGCGGGTCCAGTCCGATAGTCGGCTCATCCAGAAAGATTAGTGGCGGCTTGGCAATAAGACTTGCGGCCAAATCCAGTCGGCGGCGCATGCCTCCGGAGAAATGCTTTAACGGTCGCTTGGCTGCTTCAGACAATCCAAATTCCTCTAGCAGCTCCGCTGCCTTATGACGTGCCTCAGCACGTTCCAGTCCGAGCAGCCTGGAGAAAATAATCAGATTCTCGGTAGCACTAAGCGACTCATCGACCGATGCGTACTGACCCGTTACGCCAATTAATTGACGAACAACCTGCGGTTCCTTTACTGCATCGTGTCCAAAAATACGCGCCGATCCCCCATCAGGTCGCAATAACGTTGACAGCATTCGGATGGTCGTCGTCTTACCTGCCCCATTGGGACCAAGCACTCCGTAGATCGTGCCGGCACGCACATTTAGATCGACACCATGTACCGCATACTTATCACCAAAAGTTTTAACTAGTCCTCTTGCTTCAATGGCCAGGGTTTCTTTTTTGTCTGTATAATCCACTTTCATTTCCTCCCTACAACGATTTCTATAGAGAGAATAATCCACTTTTATGAACTGAATATGAACAGACCTTTTACTTAATTATTTACACTGTAAAAAAATAATCTCGTTCTACCTTGCTCACTCTTAAACCGAATGCTTTATACCAATCAGATTTCCCTTTCTCCTGTGCTAGCTTGTGTAGCTCGTTATCCTTCCAATGTTTTATAGCGTCCAAGGACTCCCAATAGGACACGGTGATGCCCACTCCGTTTTGGTCACGAACACTTTCCACACCTAGAAATCCAGGCTGCTTGGCAGCCAGTTCTACCATTTTGTCCCCCATCTTTCCGTATCCGCCATCCCCTTCCGTACGTTCAGAAGTAAAAATAGCTGCATAATAAGGGGGCTGTGGTGTTTTTGCAATTGAACTCATAGGTACCTCCCAGAAATGAATGGTTAATCGGCATTTTTCTCAAGTTCGATTATAACTACAAAGCTGAGATAAAAAAAATGAATATATATGATACTATGTATGAATATATTTCATTCTAAGTTGGAGGACACATGAATTTGTTTAAATATAAGGTATTTCTTAGCGTAATAGAAGCAGGAAGCTTTACCAAAGCAGGAGCACTTCTCAATCTTACACAATCCGCTATTAGCCATGCCGTTTCTGCTTTGGAGTATGAATTGGGCCTAACTCTTTTGATTAGAGGACGTTCAGGCATCCTATTGACCAGCAACGGAGAACGTCTGATGAAGCATTTCAGAGAAATCATCCAAATGAATGAAAAGCTGTATCAAGAGGTCGCCCTCATCAAAGGACTGGAAACCGGAACTGTAAAGATAGGTACATTCTCAAGTGTATCCATCCATTGGTTGCCTGAGATCATACAAAAGTTTAACGAGCAGTTCCCACTTATTGAACTAAAATTGCTCGACGGGAACTACCATGACATAGAGCATTGGATAGCTAGCGGAGAAGCTGATTTTGGCTTCGTTAATCTGCCTACTCTCGATGGACTGGAAGTATTACCGTTAAAAAAAGAAAGAATGCTGTGCGTACTTCCGTCTAATCATGTGCTTCGGGAGCAGACAAGCATACGTGTGGATCAGCTTCTCAATGAACCCTTCATTATGCCGGCTTCAGGCTGTGATACAGATGTACAGAGAATTTTTTCCCAGCACAAGCTTGTTCCGAAAATCAAATATGAATTAGAAGATGATCATGCCATTATGGCTATGGTGCAAAATGGCCTGGGCGTAAGTATCCTTCCCGAAATGATTTTAGTTCAACACCCTTATGACATTTGTATTCGGCCCTTGGATGGACGATATTCCCGTTCCGTTGGTATCGCTACTGTCTCCTTAAAGAACATGGCTCCAGCCGCCAAAAAGTGTATGGACTTTATTACTGAATGGATCAACTAGCTTCTTCCTGTTGGCCAAGGCAACGGATTCTCAAAGCTGGACCAGTCCATATCCATTTCGCTATCGTTCAGCAGACATTCATCTAGCTCTTCTTCCAAGTTCAGCCGATTCATTCCGATACCGATCATAACGATTTCGTTCATGCGGTCGCCCCACTGCTCCTCCCAATGATCCAGAACCTCAGGGTTGGCCGCGATGATTTCCTGCCGTTCTTCTTCTGGCAACGCCGCAAGCCAACTTCCTGCTGGACCAAATTGAATAGATGGCCCTGCCTGGCTGATACTCGCCGCCCAATCCTGAGGGGCTGCAATCCAGACCAAGCCTTTGGCGCGAACGATTTCCTCCGGCCAGCAGCTCATAAATTCTGCCAATCTTGCAGGATGAAACGGTCTTCTACGCCGATAAACAAAAGAGTTGATTCCATATTCGTCCGTCTCCGGTGTGTGGCTTTCCAGCTCCAGCTCGCGAATCCATCCAGCGGATTGACTAGCTTTGTCAAAGTTGAACAGCCCGGTATTTAAAATGTCCGAAGGCGCGACCTTTCCCTTGGAAGTGCGAATGATTCGGGCTTCAGGTTGCAATCTCCGCAGCACACCCTCCAGCTTGTCCAGCTCTGCGGGCTGAACCAGATCGCACTTATTCAGAATCAATACGTCACAAGTTTCAATCTGGTCAATTAGCAAGTCCGAGATATCACGTGTGTCATCTTCTCCAGTAGCCTGCTTACGATCCAGCAGCGTTTCTCCTGATTCAAAGTCATGCCAGAAACGGTTCGCATCCACTACAGTCACCATACAATCCAGTTTTGCCAGCGAAGCTAAATTAATGCCCGTTCCTTCATCGGCGTAGGTAAAGGTTTGAGCGATGGGGACGGGTTCACTGATGCCCGTAGATTCAATTAATATATAATCAAACTCGCCTTGTTCCGCTAGCTTCTTGACCTCAAGCAATAAATCTTCACGTAATGTACAGCAAATACAACCATTAGACAACTCGACCAGTTTTTCTTCTGTTCTGGACAAGCCGCCCTCTTTTTTAACCAGCTCGGCATCTATATTTACTTCACTCATGTCATTGACAATGACTGCTACTTTCATTCCGTCTCGATTGTTTAAAACATGATTCAAAATCGTCGTTTTTCCTGCACCCAAATACCCGCTCAACACGGTTACCGGGATTGGTTTCTTATTCATTGCTGGTGCACTCCCTTTAATATTGGTTTATCGATATATTTAATCGTAATTATTACTATTAAATCAGCATTCAGAAATATACAGTATTCCTTTTGCTTTGTCAACTGTAAAGAAACTCTTGAAATGAATGATCTAAAGTAATTAATATGAGAAATAACGATAATACTTAAAGAATTAGGAGAATGCTATGCGCTCAATCTGGTTAGGTGTGTTAGCGGCTTTCTTTTTTGCTTTTACATTTGTTCTCAACCGGTCTATGGAACTGTTTGTTTTATTTTATGCTTCGTTATGCTTCGCGTCGGCATATTCACGGGTTGGTTTGTCGCGAGGACCTGGCAAATAACCATTATTTCCGGTTCATTGCTTGTCCCTTTATTTGACGAGGTTGTCCAAACGGAAAATGGCCCTGTCAAAGTACGAGGAAAAATCCCCGTCCAAGGACTGTTAATGTCTCTGGTTATTTTAATCGGAATTATTGTGATGCAGGTCGAACAGTCGCAATCTATTTCTACTCAAGATTTTTTATTCGGTATATTGCCTGTAATTCTGGCCTCTTTCGCCTATCCATTAGGTAATCGCAAAATGATGGAAGTCTGTACGGGGCGGTTAGATGGCTATCAACGTGTGCTCGGAATGACTTTAGCAGCCTGTCTTTTTTGGTTATTGCTTTCGTTATATGAGATGTTGAGCGCAGGAATGCCAAGAAGAACCAGACCATACAGTCTGCTCTGGTGACCGTATTCTCAGGCGTAATTGCTACTGTCTTATTTTTGCAAAGCTACAAATCAGGTACGTGTAAATATGCAAAAGCTGGCCACAGTAGAAGCAACATAATCGTTGGAAGTGCTTTTTGCACTCATGGGGGAATTGTTCTTTTTATCGTTCCCTATCCCATCTGCTTGGTCATGGATGGGAATGTACATCGTCATTCTGGGCATGGGTTTGCACAGCATGTTACACATGCTAAAAAACTTTAGGTAACTTCAGGCATTAGAAAAAGACCGCAAAAAATAGATACGGTCTTTTTAAATCTTTTGAATTGAACAATCTTACTTTTCTACAATTTTTTTGAATTCTATCATAAAGTCTTTTGGATCTGATTCTACATTATAAGGGAATACACCTTGTTTCGTATGCAAATAAAGAACACCATAACCCTTCCCGATACTTTTAAACGATATATCATATACCTCATTAAGAGCAAACTCCCGGTACGCTGATATAATTTTAGTTGTATACAAGTGTAAAACTCGACGATGGATAACTGTTTCCTGTTTTAACGGAGTTACGATTCTTTCCACCTTGTAATACGGCTGGACGGAAATGATATTGTGCACATGATCCCTCCACATTTAGCATCAATCCAGACAGACATGACGCAATCCTGCACTATGGTTTTGAAGATGTATTTTGTTCCAATACCGGCGCCAGATCATCCTGAACACTGTTCTCCCATAAAGGGACTCCTGAACGGTAGGCAGCTCTTCCATTTAGATGCCCGGCTACGGGAGAAGTGATAAAGACAAACACAATGGCAAGCAGTAATTTGATGCTGACCACGTCTACATAAAACAAAAAATAAAGAAAGGCTCCTGTTAATACACAAAGCACGCCAAGCGTTGCACTTTTGGTTGCGGCGTGAGAACGTAAATAAACATCTGGTAGCCGAATCAACCCAAATGCGCTCAATCCACAGAACAGAGCGCCGAACAAAACAAGGATCGCAGTAAACAACTCACCGATCAAGTTCATCACCCCCAGTGTCTATGACGGCATCTCTTTCTATATATCTCGCCAACGCCGTTGTTCCTATAAATGTCAGGATTCCTATAACAAGAACAATTTCAATAAAATCTTGTGTCCTCAGTTGCATACAAATCACAGCAATCATAGCTAGCAGATTTATACCTATCGTGTCCAGCGCGGCTACCCTATCTGGACGGGTTGGTCCTTTAATCAAACGGTATAAGCAACCTAATATGGCTAAGGAGAGAATAGCCAGTGATGCAGTCATAAGTGCCGGAACTATCACTGTGTCACCTCCATGATCGCTTTTTCAAAGGTCCCTCTAATTTGCTCAGAAAGCAGTGTCGCGTCCTGTATGTCCATGGCATGAATATACAGCATTTGACCTTCTCCGGATACTTCCAGAGTGAGCGTTCCTGGTGTCAGACAAATGAGGCACGATAAAATAGTGACCTCCCAATCTGATTTTAAAGCAGTCTCATAGACAAAAATGCCTGGGCGGATCGTCAGCTTCGGGCGGAGAATATGATGGATAACCGCAAAGCTAGAAACGATCAGCTCCCGCATAAACAGAAGTAGCAGCTTCAGGATGGCCCATATGCGCTTCAAGTAGAAAGGTTCTGGACGGAACTTACGCAAAACAAGCAATATGACTATCCCTAACAGAATGCCCATGGTGAACCGCGACCCTGACCAGTCGTTGTTAAGCAGCATCCACAGCAATGCAATCATCAGATTTAATAATATTTGAAAGACCATCTTCATCTACTCCTTTATTACAGCTTCGATGTATAGCGTGGGATGAGCCAGCACATCACCAGCTTGTGCAACATAGGAATAGACCCAATCCGCCCCGATGCCCATCAATATAACCAGGACGAGCAAACCGGCCGCCACAGTACTCACACTTTTTAGCTTTATCTTCGGCAAGTTGCCTTCAGGTTCATTCCCCCAAAATGCAAGCCTGAATACTTTGATCAGCGAGTACAGCACAAGGAAACTCGATCCTAGCCCAATCAAGGATAATGTCAGCATTCCAGCATCCAATCCGCCCCGAGTTATCAACACTTTACCGGCAAACCCGCTAAGCGGTGGAATACCTACAAGTGCAAGGGCGAGTGTAAAAAACATCCAGCCGATTAAAGGATAGCGTTTGATGAGACCCCCCATATCTTTTAATTGATCCGTTCCCGCTGCAGTGATAATGATGCCCCCAAGAACAAACATTAATCCTTTTGCCAATATATCGTGTAGCAAATAGAAAACCGCCCCATTCAATGCATCTGGTGTCGCTGCAGCCAGACCGAAGGCCACAAAGCCTACACTGATAATGACGTTGTAATTAAAGATACGAGGAATATCGTTATAAGCCACCGCTCCCAGTCCTCCCAGAATCATCGTAGCCGCTGCCATCCAAGCGACCCACGTATGCGTGAGTCCGGGATCATTGACAAAAATAAGAGTAAAGGTCCGAATGATTGCATACAGTCCCACTTTTGTCAGTAACGCACCGAACAAGGCCCTTATAGCAGACGGTGGCGCACTGTAAGAACCCGGCAGCCAGAAAAAGAGAAATAATCCCGCTTTCAATGAGAACACAATCAGGAACAGAACAGCGATCACATTGAGTACGCCTCCCTGCCCCGCTTCAGCAACCCGCTGAGACAAATGAGCCATATTCAGGGTACCGACAGCCGCATATAGATAAGCAACTGCTGCCACAAAAAGTGTGGATGACACAATGTTAATAAGCAAATATTTGGAGGTTTCCCGAAGCTGGAGCTTCGTTCCTCCCAGTGAAATCAAGGCATAGGAGGAAATCAGCATAACCTCGAAGAAAACGAACAAATTGAACATATCTCCTGTAAGAAAAGATCCGTAGACACCTACAAGCAAGAAATGAAAAAAGGTGTAGTAATAAAAACGCTCCCGTTCTGCATCAATACTGCGGAAGGAGTAGATAAGAATCCCCAAGCTTACCACCGAAGCGGTTAGCACAAGCAGAGCCGCAAACATGTCCCCCACGAACACAATGCCATACGGCGGCGCCCATCCCCCCATTTGCAAAGTTTGTATACCTCCGCTATGAATGCGGTAAATCAGCACAAGAGCAATCATAATATTCAAAATGGCGCTAACTGTACTAATGAACCGCTGAAGCAGAACTCTCTCCTTCATAAAAATCAATATAACAGCGGTACATAAGGGAATTAAAATCGGTAGTGCCAAGAGATTGCTCATCGTTCTTCCCCCTTAACACTGTCGATTTCATCGGTGCCCAACGTCTGGTATGAACGGTAAGCAAGCACGAAGAAAAAGGCAGTGACTCCAAAACTGATGACGATAGAGGTCAGAATTAACGCCTGCGGTAAAGGGTCCACATAAGTCTCCGCTTTACCTCCTAATACTGGAGCAGCTCCCGTCTTTAGTCCGGCCATCGTCAAGAGCAGCAAATGAACGCCATGAGTTAGCAAGGAAGTCCCCAAAACAATGCGCAGAAGGCTCTTAGATAAAATCAGGTACACCCCAATTGTAAATAAAATACCTACAGCTACAACCATAATCAGTTCCATTTCACTCATCCCCCCCTATGGTAAAAATAATACTCATGGTCACACCTACTACAGCCAGGTATACCCCCAGATCAAAGAGGACTGCTGTAGCCAGCTCGGTATCACCCATAATAGGCAGATCAAAGTGCCCAAAGGAATGGCTGAGAAAAGGGGCTTCGAAAACAAACGAGCCAGCCGCAGTCAGAATTGCAATGAGCAGCCCTACCGCTGTGATCATGCGGTAATTCACTGGAAGGACTTTACGAACCGTGTCCATCCCGAAGGAGATCGCCATCAAAATAAGCGCTGCTGAAGTCATCAGGGCTCCAATGAAGCCACCTCCCGGATTATTGTGTCCGGCAAAGAACAAATACATCGAGAAAGTGAGAATCACGATTATGATAACCTTGGACATAGTTCGCAAGATCACATCATTACTCCGGAGCGGAAAAGCCATTCTTCCCCCCTTCTTATTTTTGTTGGCGGGTGTAATGCCAGGCTCCACTTGCAAGTTAATCAAGGCATAAATGCTAAGGGATGCAATAGCGAGAACCATAATTTCAAATAGAGTGTCGAATCCCCGAAAGTCAACGAGAATGACATTGACTACGTTTTTCCCTCCGGCCAAGGAATAGCTTTCTTTAAGGAAAAACTCCGAAATAGGAGCGAATGGACTACTGCCCATTGCTGCCAGCCCAATGAATGTCATCGTAATTCCTACACCTGCAGCGATAATCAAATTCGGCAATCTAAAGCTCAGACGCTCCTTCTCCTTTTTTAACTTCGGAAGATACTTAAAGCACAGAAGGAACAGAATGACAGATACTGTCTCCACAATCATTTGTGTTAATGCAAGATCAGGTGCGCGGAAGATAACAAACAGCAGAGTCACCATGTACCCGACTGCACCAGTAAATAAAATCGCGTTGACCCGCGACTTAGCAAAGGGTACGGCCAACGCTGCTAGAAGCATTACAACAACAATGACAGCCTCATAGAAACCTAACGGAGCATAGTGGCTCATACCCAGCGATATTCCTTGGGTGCCAATCATCGCACTTCCTAAGGCAATGACGAAAAAGCCAAATATATAAAGCAAATAATGTCTGTTTGATCCCGTCATGTAGAGATTTGTGAAGCGGTTTGATCCACGTTCCAGCACTTGAAGAGATCCATCGTACATGAGATTAAGAAAATTGCTACCGTTCCGTTCCCGATCCAGAATCCGCAATCGGCTGTGTCTTCTATAGAGAAGTGTCCCGACAGCGATAACACCCAGTGTCATGAATATCTCAGGTGTCCAACCATGCCAGAAATGAATGGAGACACCGAAGGTTTCCATTGGCGACAATAGCTCGTTATAGATCGAGCCCATAGCCGGCTCAATCAGAGAATAAGACAAGAGATCAGGAAATAAGCCGAATACCACAGCGAGTGAAACCAGCAGGACAGGGGAAATCAATAGACCCAGCGGTGCTTCATGCGGTATTTTATCGAGCTTCTCCGGCTGAAGATTACCAGTAAAAGTTTTAAAGACCAAAATCATACTATAAACAAAGGTAAATACACTGGCAATCCATGCAATCACCGGAATTAGAATCATCCACCACTGTGTATTCAGAACATCCAACTCCCGAATATTCAACACAGCGGTAAAGAACATTTCTTTACTCAGAAAACCGCTGAATGGTGGTAACCCTGCCATCGAGAAAGCCCCCATCAACGCCACAGAAAAGGTGACTGGCATTAGGGATATTAAACCGCCGAGCTTGCGCAGATCCCGAGTGTTCACCTCGTGGTCGACAATACCAACCACCATAAATAGAGAGCCTTTAAAAACGGCATGGTTGATCAGGTGAAAGATGGCCGCCGCAGTAGCCGTCGTATAGAATAACGACTCCTCTGTATCGGAAAAAAAGGCAGAAGCCGATCCCAGCCCGAGCAAACACATTATCAGACCAAGCTGACTAATAGTGGAATAGGCAAGCAGAGCTTTAAGATCTGTTTGTTTAATCGCTTTAAACGATCCATAAAAAAGCGTGACCAGACCTGAAAGTGTAACCAACCAGAACCATTCGGACTGTCCAGCGAATACGGGGCTAAGACGCGCCACAAGGTATAACCCCGCCTTAACCATTGTAGCTGAATGCAGATAAGCACTGACAGGTGTCGGCGCCTCCATGGCATCGGGCAACCAGATGTGAAAAGGAAATTGTGCAGACTTAGTAAACGCCCCCAGTAGAATCAGCAGCATCGCCGGAATAAACAACGGGGACTCAGTCAATAAGCCGACTTGGGCTATAATCTCTCGAATGCTGTATGTTCCACTCATTACGTAGAGTAGATTGAACCCCGCGAACATCGCCAGCCCGCCAAAGACAGTAATTAGCATCGACTTCAGAGCTCCATAACGTGATCTCTCCCGTCGGTGCCAAAAGGCGATCAGCAGAAATGATGTAATACTGGTTAACTCCCAGAATCCATATAGAACCATCAAATTGTCAGACAAAACGACACCAAGCATTGCTCCCATAAACATGAGCAAATAGATGTAGAAATGGCGAATCGCTTCCGTCCGCTTATTAAGATAATAAATGGAATACAAGATCACCAACGCACCCATTCCCGTAATCAGCAGAGCAAATAGCAGGCTCAGTCCATCCAGATGCAACGTAATATTAATCCCAAGTGAAGGCATCCAAGATATAGTTGATATCGTATCATTTCCAGCCTGAATGTCCGATATCCTTGTCAGGAAGTACAGAAAAAGAGCTATGGGTACGGGCAAGACTATCCAACCTGTATGACAGCGCGAAACGCCCTTGGTCAACGGGATTAGGACAGCCAGCATGAATGGAATCAAAATTGCAGCATGCAACACAATCGAGCACTCCCCCTATATAAGTTTACTTTTTTTGTATATGACCTCTAGGAATGCGGCTTTACCCATTCACTTTGTAGAATTCTCAAATACTGGGCTTCCCCATTTCTAACGATTTTGAATAGACCGCTGTTGAAATCAGTATCCAGCTCACGAAAAAAAATCCCTTTTATCGTATCTTCTCCACCAGGCTCTTCGCTCAGTACATAATTTCCATCCCGCTTTACCAAATAAGCGGAAAATCCCTTCTCATGCGAGTGCTCTAAGAGCTCGGGATAACGCTGCACAGCCACAATATGAAGATCAATGGGACCCAGCTGTTCAATCAAATCGTTGACAAAATTACCACGGGTAATCTCTTGCCATAGCGTCTGACTGGACTGGCCAATGATAATTTGGGTAACCTTTTTTTCCTGAGCTGTCTCCACGATCACCTCAGCTGTCTTTTTCCCATTGCATTTACGAATTAGAAACGATCCTCCAGCATCTTTGGTCTGCTTTTCCCATCCTGAGAGGTATTGTTCCTTGTTTTGGTTGTATTCATGATCTGTTGTTGCATCCACTGTTAACACATATAAAGGAGCCCCGAGTAACCGGGATAATTCGCTGCCTCTTTGAATTAACCGCTGTCCGTGCGGACCATAATGGACACACACCATAATGCTCTCGTTGTTCATCTCCGCCATCATTTTCTGTGCCTCCTGTTTCCAATTTAACAAAAAAAACACAAAAAGAGCCCACTGTTGGCAGGCTCCTCCGGTAAAACAATATACAATTAGTTCTAATTATATAGTTTACCGGGGAGATTGTAAAGGTAATTTTTTTTGCGTATAGCACCCTGTAGAAATGGAGAATATTCTTACAGAGGAGTGGTTCATGTGTTGATGCGCAAAATGATGATCTGCACCAGTCTCTTTATCCTATTGCTTATCGTGGGCTGGAGACTTGAACATAATATTCACACAAAGACAGCGATGAGCAACCCGATGTTACCAGCAAATAAAAGTTACAAATTCCAATCAGCTCATTTCACTGAACCTGTCCTAATAAGCATTCCCTTTCTCCCCAGGGAGTATGTACGGATAGTACGAAAGATTAACGAATAGTTGTTAGTTTTTCCGATTAGTATAAAAACAGCAGCTCAAGGAGACTACTCCCAGATCTGCTGTTTTTTTGGAAATTATTTTTAAAAAGAATGTTGCTTGATCATAAGTACGAGGTATGATTACCAGGCGTAGGCTTCTGGTGCAGGTTTTCCCGGACCCGGGAAAATCTCATCCAGTTTGGCAAGCACATCTTTACTTAATTTAACCTCAGGTACCCGCAGAGCATCCTCTAACTGTTCTAATGTCCGTGGTCCGATAATTGGAGCCGTCACGGCCGGATGAGATAGCACCCAAGCCAGGGCAATCACGTCTTCCTTTTCACCCAGCTCGCGAGATAACGCCGCAAATTGCTCCAGCTTCGCACGATTCTGCTCTACCTTTTCCTTGGCACGTGCGCTGCGGGAACCTGTACCTGCTAACGCATTGCGTCCCAGCAGTCCGCCCGCCAACGGGCTCCATGGAATTACACCCAGACCCAGCTCTTGAGCTGCCGGTAATACTTCAAGCTCAGCCGAACGTTCGTTCAGGTTGTACAAATGCTGTTCCGATACCAGACCCAGAAAACGACGTGCCTTCGCTTCGGCCTGAGCCACCGCAATATGCCAGCCTGCAAAATTACTGGAACCGATATAACCAACTTGTCCACGATCCACCACGGACTCGAATACACCCCACAATTCATCCCATGACACATTGCGATCAATGTGATGCATTTGATATAGCTCTATATGATCGGTTTGCAGACGTTTCAGCGACGCATCCAAATGACGGCGAATTTTGTAGGCAGACAAACCTGATCCTGCATTGGGTCCGTCATTTTCATTTTTCATGTCCCCGTAAACCTTGGTCGCCAATACGACCTTTTCGCGTCTTCCACCGCCTTGCTGGAACCATCGTCCGATAATTTCTTCCGTCCAGCCTTTACGGTCATGGCCATATACATTAGCCGTATCAAAGAAGTTAATGCCCGCATCCAGCGCAGCATCCATAATCTTAAAAGCATCCTTTTCTTCAGTTTCCGGTCCGAAATTCATTGTGCCCAGACATAACCGACTAACCTTCAAGCCTGACTTTCCTAAGTATGAATAATCCATACTGTCTCCCGCCTTTGCTTAAGGATTTTTTTAATTCCGAAAAATTGCATAAAAAAAGACCATACCCACTTCATTCACCAGAATAAACCCCTTTGAAACACGCTAAAATGCATTTTAAAAGGTGGATAGTGCATGCAAAAAAGCCTCCGCACCATGCCGAAGCATTACATGCGGAGGCCCTCCTCATACTACCCACCGAATGTTAAAAGAAGTGACTTTACGGTGGTTACCAGCGGAGCGGAGGATTTGAATCTGGAGAAGCAGAGCGTTCGCCTTTGCCACGGGATTCTTACCTTTTCCTTTCCAATCTAAAGAATCCCGTGGCAACACCGATCGTAAGATCAAATCCTTCGCGGAGCCGCTCACCTCAACCACCGTAACTCACTCTTTTTTCAACAATCAAGGAATTAATTTCGTTTCTTTCGCTCGCTCAGCCATTTTCTTCGTATGTTTGCTGAGCGGCTTCTTAAGCACCAATCCAAACAAGAAGCAAATTCCGATAAATACAAACAGCATCACTACATCTCGTGTTACCGTTGAAGGCAACATCCCTCCTACCGTTTCCCGCAACAGACTAACCGCATAGGTGAACGGTACGAACGGATTCAGGGTCTGAAAGAAAGCTGTACTCGTCGCAATGGGAAATGTCCCCCCTGAACTGGAGAATTGGAGCACCAGCAGGATGACTGCGAGACCCTTGCCGATATTGCCGAACACTGAAACCAAGGTATAGGTCATGGCCGTAAACACCAGACTGATCAGCATAGAGGACAGTACAAATGCTACTTTGGCATCCACATATGTTCCCAGCAGAAACAAATCACCGAGAGATACACTTAGCGCCTGAAAAATACCAATTGTGGAGAAGGTCATTAGCCGTCCGAAATACACCTGGTAGCTATTATATTGACCTTCCGGGTCATCCACATCTACCCTGAACATGGAGACCAGCAGCATCGCACCTACCCAAATCGATAATGTAGTATAAAAAGGTGACATCGCAGAGCCGTAGTTAGGAATCGGGTATATCCGCTCCTGCTTCAGCGATACCGGGCTACCGAGGAAATCACTTTCCTTTTTCACATCTCCCTTAAGCAACGCAATCGCTCTTCCGAGTGCATTTTCACCCTTAAGCCTGCGGATCGTGTCTGCTGCCTGACGTATGGAATCCTCGGCAGCAGGAAGATCGGTTCTGACAAAATTGGCTACCTGATGTACCGCTTTTTCAGCCTCAGGAAATTTGTTTTCAATCAAGTCCGCCATCTTAATAAACTGTTGTTCCGCCTTCGGCAAATCATTACGTACAAAGTTTGCCGCCTGATGAATTTTACTTTTAACCGTTGGCAAATCGTGCTTCACGAAGTCTGCCGCTTTGTTCACAGCATTCGTAAACTCGCCCATGCGTCCCTGAATCGTCGTAGCGGCTTCATGCAGTCTTTGACGATATTGTGGCAAGTCCTGCTGGAGACGTGTTAGCTCTTGCTGCCCGAATTCGGCAGCGGCCTGTGCGTCATTTAGTAGCTTTTCAATATTCGGGAGCTGCTCTTGAGCAGTGGTCAACACATTGGCAGAATTGCGGGCAACGGATTTGATTTGATCCAGCGCCCTTTGAATGGCAGGTGCATATTCCGTATCATAATTGTCCAAAATGCTGTCAATTCCGCTACTGATTTCTCCTGCAAGACGGTCAGCATCATCCAGCAGATTTTGGGCTGGTTTCTCACCGCGCTGAATAGCATCCCCGATGCTAGTAACCGTGCTATTCAATCGGCGAAAGCGATCCTCTACCCCGCTTACCCGAGAAATAAGTGAATCCAGTGGCTGGCTAGGCAAATACCCATTCACACGGTTCAGCAATTGAGAAATATGATCCAATACACCTACAGCAGTCGTGAGCCTGCCGCTAATCCGATTCGCTGCAGCTTGTGCTGCTTTGGGATCAAAATCCACACCACGCATGATACCTGTAATCTGTGAAACTTCATTCGCAATTTGTTGCACCAGCTGTAAATCTTCTTTTACTACGGTTCCGATCGAATCAAGCGCACCCTCGTTTTTATCCAGAAAGTCGAGTATACCAGTTGTAAAATCCTTGCCTGTATCGGCTATTTTTTGTACTTCCGGCAGTGCTGTCCGGGCAGCATTAATGACCTTAAGGGCCGTTTGCGTGTCCTCCAAGGCGGTAGCCAGTGCACTTTCTACCTTACTGAAGTTCTGATCCAGTTCAACAATTCGATCACCAGCTTTTTGAATATCGGGCAGTCTTTTTTGGATATCCAAAATGACTGCGGCCACCTTGTTCAGCTCAGGCAGGTTTTTATCAATTTTAAGGACCAGGTCGCCTGCGCGATTGATTTCAGGTATTTTTTCCTTCAATGCAATGATTTTTTGTCCTTGAGCCTTAATTTTCGGTAAATTCTGCTCCAGCTCCAATGCCTGCTTACCCAACCGATCAATATCAGGCAATCGATTATTTAGCTCCAGCACCCGATTTTCAATGTTGCGAATTGTCGGAAGCTCCTCTTCCAGCTTTACTCCGGCTTCCTTTAATTTCGTCAAAACCGCCTGGCTAGCCGTTTCAATAAAGTTTTGACTAATTTGGTTTGTCAGAGAGGTTGCCCCTGAGGATGTAATTTTCGGAGCTACTGCATTGATTTTTTCATTCACAGCATAATCAATCTCCGGCTTTTGCGGATTTTCTGTAAGCACACTCGTAATTTTCTCTGAAAAATCCTTTGGGATCAGCAGGCTGGCATAATAATCACCGTTCAGTACCCCTTTTCGTGCTTCTGCTTCATTGACAAAAGTCCAACCCAGCTTCTTGTTATTATGAAGGTTATGTATAACCTCGTCACCGATATTAATCTTTTTACCATTCACCTCAGCCCCCTGATCTTGGCTGGTTACTGCAATTTTAATACCAGATGTATTCGCATATGGGTCCCACATTGCTTTCAAATTCACCCATGCATAGACGGAAGGCAAAAGAATGATGCCAATGACTAATAAAGTCCCGGTCGATACTTTGAAAACATTTCTCCAGTCTGTTAAGTAGATTTGCCATATCTTCCGCAACTTCACCACTCCTCATATGTACATTAACCTTTCGTCCAGTGTTGTATGCACACGTATTGTAAACGATTTGAGCGGCAGAAGCGAATATTATAAAAATGATTGCTAAAAAGCGTACGACTCTTTTACAGATCATACGCTTTTTATGAAATCCCTTTTACTTAATTTCTAATTCCATTTGCAGGTATAGCTTCCAGTGAGTAGAATACGCCCTTTTTATTGATTTTCCCCACAACGGTAGCTGCACCTTTTTTCAAGAATGTATATTCGTTTTTCTTTATTTGCACGGTATATCCCTTCAGATTAATTCCAAAAAGGGATTGTACTTTCGACTTGGCAGCTGAAAGGGCCTGATTCTTACTGAGCTTGGGCTTAGCAAATGCTTTGGCAAAATCCTTATCTCCGTCCCAGTCCATGCCATGTTCATTTTTTACAGCCCATACTTTACCGGTTTTCACGCCGATCTGTACGCTGTTTGTGTCGCTCTCATCCCTAAAGTGCCAGATGGTATCGTTGTCCTCTCGCTGACGAAGCGTATATTCAAACGGTTTGATTGTAGGAATGCCCAGTGTTTTTAGCGAACGGTTCGCTTTGTTGATCAGGGCAGCTTTAACGTCTTTGAGTGGGTACAAAAAGCTGGCCGTTATTTTATTTCCTTGATCAAGGTGAATATAAAGGTTTTGGCTTTTCCCCCATAGCACCCAGTAATCTTTGAATCCTCCTTCGTCAATCGGGGAATATACACGCCAAATGGCCTCCGTTTTGAAAACTTTATCAGTATCGAATGTTTTCAGGAATGATGCAACTTTGCTATGCAAATTAGGGGCCATCACCTTATCCATATCAGCGGCCTTATAAATGATGCTGGTGGACTGCACGATTCCTTTCTTGGAATCATAATCTTGGCTAAAATCTGCATTTGCTGTCCCTTTCAAGGTACCGTAAACCGTCCAGGCGTCAGAAGCAGTGTCCGCACTTGTAAACTCTATCGTTTGTTTCCCTGCCAATGTGTTCAGGACATCCGTTAGACGCTTAGTGACGGTTGGGTCCAGGTTAACAGAAGTTTGTGCATTTGGAGCTGTGGTTGCGGCAGTAGCGGGTTGCTGTGCCATTGCAACTGGAGACGTTCCCAACAGGATTGAGAGTGCTGCGACTGTAGCTGTGATAGAATTCCATTTGTTCATTTCGTCGATTCCTCCTGTGTCTATAAATACTCATAGGATACAAGTACACATAATCCTTAGACGTGACACAAAAGTAAAAAGTTGCATAAATGCAAAAGAAGCCCCTTAGGCCTATAAGATAGGCTTAAGGAGCTTCTTCTTTTGCATTACATTATCCATTCTTCAGCAATCGGGTAGGCGAAAATCCTGCGCCATGACGCAGCTTCCGTTTTTCCAACCGTTTGTGCAGCGAACGGTTATACAGAACCTGAATGACAAAATACGAAATTATGCCCAGCACGATACCGAAAATGGACATGCCGATCAGGATGTGGAGTCCTCCGTGCAGTAAGTCTCTGAATACAGACCAGTTGCCGTGAAAAAGCTCCATAAAAGAATGCTCGTGAAGTCGACCGCCCCTGACATGTACCGGATAATGTGACGGATAGATCCAAGCTCCCAGTTGCTTGGCGAAGGGCATCAGTACAATCGGCAAAAAGGTCAGCTTGCCTACAACGTTACCCACGATGGCCGCAGGCAGTGAACCACCAGACAGCCGAACAATTGGATAAAACACGAGGTATACCAGAGAGGCCGTGGAAATTACGATCATCTCCAGCCCAAAGCCAATGGCGAAGCCCAAAGAGATCTTTTTAACTCCACCAGGGGCGCGCAACAGCTTGATAAAATTCAGACGAATCGCCCGCCATATATTTTGAAACACATTGTATTTCTTCTTTGATTTATGAGGTTTGAGCCTTTTCGGATTGAACTTTATCAATAGGAGGACTCCTTCAACAGTACGTATTCAAGTTCAGGAATGAGGTCAAATAACTCCCATCCTTACTTAGTCTATACTGTCATTATAACCCTCAGCGTTCGAAAAGCAATGCTATTCCGCCTGTTTCGCTATTTTAGAACACAATTCGCTTATTGACATCGCTCGATAAAGGTACAAGGTCCCAAATCTCAGTTGCGTATTGCTGGATTGTACAATCACTGGAGAATTTTCCGGAATGAGCGATATTTACAATAGCACGTCGTGTCCACTCCGAGGGATTGCGGTACACCTGCTCAATATGAGCCTGCGCATCTACATAAGCTGCAAAGTCTTTAAGCACAAAGTATTCATCATTATGATCAATCAGCGATTGATAAATGGCCTCAAATTCCCGTTCATGCCGCGTAAAAGGAGCATCGTTCACCAGTTGATCCAGCACTTCACGCAGCCTTTCATCACTGTTGGCTGTTTTGCGTGCTGAATACTGTCCATTCCGATAATAGTCCTCAATCTGATCGACCTTCAATCCAAAAATGAACATGTTGGCATCGCCTACCATTTCGTGCATTTCAACATTAGCACCGTCTAATGTGCCCAGAGTCAGTGCGCCGTTCATCATAAATTTCATGTTGCCTGTACCTGATGCTTCCTTGCCTGCTGTAGAAATCTGTTCACTGACATCCGCCGCAGGAATAATCAGCTCCGCCAACGAGACCGAATAATTTTCAAGAAAAACGACTTTCAGCTTGTCCTTGACATCTATATCCCGATTGATGGTGTCTGCCACATTGTTAATGAGCTTAATCGTCTGTTTGGCGAGAAAATAACCGGGGGCTGCTTTCGCACCAAAAATGAATGTGCGTGGCGTTGCATCCAGTGCAGGATTAGTTTTGAGCTGGTTGTATAGATGCATCACATGCAAAATATTGAGCAGTTGTCGCTTATATCCGTGCAACCTTTTGACCTGCACATCAAAAATGGAGGATGTATCCAGTCGAACACCCTGTTTTGCAAATACATGCTCAGCAAGCCTGATCTTATTATTTTGCTTAATCGCCTGAATTCGTTTTTGGAACGCCTCATCCTCACTGTAACGAAGCAGGTCGATGAGCTCACGTGGACGGGTTCTCCAGCGTACACCGAGCGTCTCATCACACAAGCTTGCCAGCTCCGGGTTGGCGTGCATCAGCCAACGGCGATGGGCAATCCCATTTGTTTTATTATTAAACCGGTCAGGATATAGTTCATGAAATGATTTCATCTCTCGTTCCTTCAAAATTTTCGTATGCAATGCAGCCACTCCGTTAACGCTATAACTGCCGACGATAGCCAAATGAGCCATGCGAATTTGTTCACCGTGAATAATCGCCATTTCGCCAATTTTGATATCCTGACCCGGATAACGCTCTAATAGCATAGCGCAATAACGTTTGTTCATTTCTTCAATGATCAAATAAATCCGAGGAAGCAGTTCTCTCACCATGTTGACGGGCCATTGTTCCAGCGCCTCACTTAATATCGTATGATTCGTATATGAAATGGCCCGTGTCGTAATATCCCACGCTTCATCCCACCCCAAGCCTTTCACATCCATCAAAATACGCATCAGTTCCGGTATAACCAGCGTCGGATGGGTATCGTTAATGTGCAGTGCTATTTTATCGGGCAACTGGCTGTAAGGTAAACGAAGCTTCTCAAACGTACGCAAAATACTCTGTAATCCAGCCGAGCAGAGGAAATACTGCTGCTTCAAGCGAAGCAGCTTGCCCTCATAATTGGAATCATCCGGATAGAGAAAGGCCGAGATGGATTCTACTGATCGATTGTAGTCGAGAAAGCGGTAATAACCGCCCTCTCCTCGAATCGGTCCCCGCACGGGATCAAGTGCCGATTCAGCACTCCAAATCCGCAGCGTGTTTACCTGCGCATGACCATAGCCGACCAGCGGAATATCGTAAGGGACAGCCCAGACTGTTTCGGCATCCCGTGTCTCGAACACAAGACGTCCATCTTGTTCACGGGTTTCCACGCGTCCCCAAAAATGAACCTCGACCTTTTTGTCAGGACGGCGTTCCTCCCATACATTCCCTTTCTGTAGCCAGTAATCCGGTAGTTCGACCTGATTTCCGTCCACAATACGCTGCTCAAACAGACCATATTTATATCGAATTCCGCAGCCATGTCCTGCATAGCCAAGGGATGCTAATGAGTCCATGAAACAAGCCGCCAGACGGCCAAGACCACCATTGCCTAGCCCAGCATCCGCTTCCTGTGCTTCAATTTCCTCCAGATCCCAGCCCAATTCCCCTAATGCCTGTCGAACCATATCCAATACGCCCAAATTCAGCAGATTATTGCCCAATAGACGACCTATTAAAAATTCCAGTGAAAAATAATAAACCTGCTTCTCTTGTTCTTCTTTGTAGGCTTGGTTTGTTTCGGCCCAATTCTTGCCGACTTGTTCACGAATCATGCCACCCAAAACCTTATATACGTCTTCCGACTGAGCCTCCTGCATCGGTTTACCCAGCCTTCCGACCAGTTGCTCTCGAAAAGCCTGCTTAAATGCTTCTTTATTGCTGAACAAAGTTGTACCTCCTGTTAATTCCGTTTTTATGGCTAAGTATGATCTATTAAATCACGCTATTCTTGGCAATCACATAGGGAACTCTAATGTCGCCAATCAGAGTTCGATCCGGTGAAAGCTGCACGTCCTTATCCAAAACCACATTCTGCACAACTGCCCCTTTACGGATGACGCATTTTTGCATAATAATCGAGTTGCTTACCCGCGCGCCCTCCTCTACCCGCACGCCACGAAAAAGAATGCTGTTCTCGACCTTTCCCCCAATGGTGCAGCCATTGGCAACAAGGGAATGATCCACCTCGGCGCTGTACGTATAACGAGTCGGGGCTTCATACTTGATTTTGGTATGCACCGGCTGATTCTGGAACAGAGCTTGATATTGCTCCTGATCCAGCAGTTTCATGCTATTTTTATAGTAGCTTTCAATGGAATTAATAACTGCATGATAACCATCATAGCGATACGCGTAGATGCGCAGGCCACTTGGATTTTTCTGAATCGCATCGCGAAAGAAATGACTATCCTGATGAGCAATGCAATGCTTTACCTGATCCAGATACAAGCTTTTGTCCATCACAAACATTTCTAGATAAATATTATGATGATCCTGCTCCTGATGAATACCGGTCACTCGTCCGCTCTCATCAATCTCCAGCCGTACACACGGTGTATGCTCCGTTTCAAGCTGGTGTATGGGTTTGTATACGAGGGTGACATCCGCGTTCTTCTCCAGATGATATCGGTATACATCCTCTATATCAACCTTGTTGATATGCTGAGTTCCTGCATGAACAATGGTTTGCCCCGATGAGCGATGGAAAAAGTCCAGATTGTTGTGCACATGCTGCAAGTCACCACGTGATGTGTCCGTCGGATCGTTCCAGTCCGGTGGCAAAATAAACAACCCGCCTCTTCTGCGGTCTAAATCCCATGGCCGACCTTCACCCAAATGATCCAGCAATGAACGGTATTTGCGGCGGATAAACAGTGCAATATCATGCACCCCTGCATGCATCATATTGGATAAGGTAAAATCAATGAGCCGATATCGACTAGCAAAGGGTACTGCAGCCCCGCACCGGAAATAAGTCAACTCCTTCAATTGATCCAATTCGTGATCCAGGTTGATCACT
The DNA here is from genome assembly GCF_001049835.1 of Paenibacillus sp. Mc5Re-14. Classification (NCBI taxonomy): domain Bacteria; kingdom Bacillati; phylum Bacillota; class Bacilli; order Caryophanales; family Paenibacillaceae; genus Paenibacillus; species Paenibacillus sp. Mc5Re-14. The sequence continues at coordinate 190,338 of NZ_CVPD01000001.1, forward strand.
CCAATGAGTCGGCTCATAGCGGACACCGTCCTTATCCGAGTTATATTCGTGCATGAAGCTGGCTTTCCTGATCGAACAAAATAATCTCATCCAAGCTATCTTCAGGTCCAATGACTGCGTTGTCTTCAATAACCATGTTCTCATTCACAATAGCCCGGTGAATACGTACATTGCATCCGATTTTTACATTCGGCATGATGACAGAATCGGTAATAACGCTCCCTTCACCGACTTCAACCCCGTAAAACAGTACGGAGTGCCTTACTTCTCCATCCACCATGCAGCCTTCATTTACGATGCTGTTTTTCAGGATCGCCCGTTGGGTTATATACTGGGCAGGCTGATTGGGGCTGCGGGTATAGATGCGCCAGAACGGGTCATTCAGATCTAGCGGCGGGTCCTGAACCAGAAGATCCATATTAGATTCCCACAAGCTCTGAATTGTGCCTACATCCTTCCAATACCCAGCAAACGGGTACGCATACAGCGACCGGCCATGCTGAAGCAATAGCGGAATGATGTCTTTGCCAAAATCATGTGAAGATTCAGAATCACTTGCGCTTTCCAGTAAGTAGTGACGCAACACATCCCATTTGAATAAATAAATACCCATAGAGGCCAATGTGCTTTTCGGCTGTTCAGGCTTCTCCTCAAAGTCGTATATTCTCAGGTCCTCATCGGCGTTCAGTATCCCAAATCGTTGGGCCTCTTGAATGGGGACATTGATGACCGAAATGGTGCAATCAGCTCCCTTTTCCTTGTGGTAGTCGAGCATTCGACTATAGTCCATTTTATAAATGTGATCCCCTGACAAAATGAGCACATGCTCCGGGTCATACTGGTCCAAGAAATGCAGGTTCCGATAAATCGCATCCGCTGTGCCACGATACCAGTTGTTTCCATTCTCTTTCTCGTGCGGTGGTAAAACGAAAACTCCTCCATCCAGGCGATCCAAATCCCAGTCGCTGCCTACGCCGATATAGGAATGAAGCACCAACGGCTCATATTGGGTCAATACGCCCACGGTGTCTATTCCCGAATGAGAGCAATTGCTGAGAGGGAAATCAATAATACGATAAGTTCCTCCAAAAAATACTGCCGGTTTGGCCAGTGTGCGGGTCAGTCCTTTGAGTCTTTTGCCTTGTCCGCCGGCGAGCAGCATGGCAACCACTTCCTTCTTTCTCATAACAAAGACCTCCCTGTCATGTGCGTCTGAAGCAATTGTGGCAGGATATTTGATAATATCCATTAAACGTGAAAAGACAGTCGTAATCGTTTCATTACCAAGGGAACGGGTAAGATGTGATGGAAAGGGTAAATGATAGTTATGCGGAACGAGTGCAAGGAATCACTAAATCGTAAAATCCTGTTCATCATTTCACATTTTGGATACTTTTTAGGCATTAGTGTATGACAGCATGATCATAAGGAGGCGTTATTGATGAAGAATAAAAAATGGGTAGTAGCAGCATTGGGAATGGGTGTAACGTATCTGATGAAAAATAAAGGAGCACGCGATAAGGTATTGAATAAGGTACAGACGATGGTCAACCGTGCAAAAACATCTGCAAAATCGTAATCGTTAAATTTTAAAGCAAGAAACACGCGAGCCTCTCTGAATAATTGTTCAGGGAGGCTCTGCTCTGACGCTGCTCTGCAACCACGAACAACGCACAACACATCGGTTCGAGGCTGAATCATTAGACGGTCAAGCATTCTCCTTCTGTTCTTCTACTTCCATGATATGTTCAATGGTAAAGGTTCGATGCGTGCATTCGGAGGATCGGTACGCTTCTAGAAGACCCGAGGTACGAATGTTCTCTTTACTCACCTTCTTGAACGTATGAGTAATCTCTACATTGCCCTTGAAAGGAAAAAAGGACAAACCTACCGTCTGATCCGATAACCACTCAGCCCGAACCCGTTCGCTTTCATGACGAACAGCCGGGAAGCTCAACCCTTCAGCAAACCATTCATAATCTGCTGTAGGGGTACCCGGCTCTCGGCTGCATAAAAACAGACTTAATTCGTCGCAAAACAACATTCTCCGTACATCCGTCCGCACTTGATGTTCGAAGGTTACGCCGCATGTCAGCTCCTGTCTGAGCCTCTGGCGACGCTGTTCCTCTGCCTCTTGATAAGCATGCGTAATCTGCTTGTCCTGAGCTTTTTCATGCTCGGTCCGCCCGACGAGCTCCTTGTACATCAAGCTGCACAGCAACGCCGCATACGCATTCTCTTGCTCGACTTCATCAATCCCGAGACGATAAAAAACAAAACGCGGACTAAGCGGAAAATCGATAAACGTATAAGGTGCTGACACATAATCATTCCAGAAAGGAGCAGCGTCCAGCCTAATCCACCCCCGGTCATGCTCCCTCACTGCATATATAAAATCCTGTTTATGGCGTCTATTCTTAAAGGCACTGTCTTCCCACTGTGAAGCCAACTCACCTGAAATATGGGCATGGTCATGCTGCGTCGTCATGATATAAGCTTGATCCGTTTCATAAATAACCATATGCTATCCCCTTCCGTTAGGCGTCTATCTGATATGTGTACAAACTATCGAAGGCCATGGTTATGTTTACCTTCATTCATTATATCAGGATAAGGGTAAAAAGGCAGTGAAGTTTTCTCCATCCTCACTTTCAATTACCCCCTAGATTCTTCAATCGAAACTGCTGCGGAGACATCCCTTCCAGTTCACGGAACACCTTGTTAAAATGCTTGGCATTGTCAAAGCCCACAGTAGCCGCAATTTCATAAATCCTGCCCTCCTGACGCCCCAGCAGCTTTTTGGCTTCTGCAATGCGCAGCCTTTTTAAATATTGAACAAAGCTAAGACCTGTATAGGCTTTGAATGCCTGACTAAAATACGTATAATTCAAGGATACTGAATTGGATACTACCGCCATGTTCAAATCCTCGCTGAAATGAGCATGGATGTACTGGATTGCTCGCGTCATGCTGCCGCTTCTATCAGCAATCGCACTAGCAACGTCCGTTCTGCCAGGCTGTCTATCTATCTCCCCGCTATCAACACGATCGTTTAGTAGAGAGTTCCGTTGCTGCAACTCTTCGTTCAAAACTGCTAGCGCACCGAACAGCTCCTCCCTCACGATCGGCTTCAGCAAATACTCCCGTGCTCCGCAGCGAATCGCTTCGCGCGCATATTGGAACTCGTCATATCCACTGAGAATGATCACCAAAGGTCTGTCTCTTGGCTTTAGCTTGCGAATATGCTGCATCAGCATAATTCCATCCATAACCGGCATACGGATATCCGTTATCACCAACTCGGGTGAAAACTCCATTACATGCTGCCAGGCTTCCTTTCCGTCCTTAACCAGCACGCATTCATAGAGACCGGAATATTCCCGTTCGATCATGGCTTGAAGCCCCATTCGAATGTTCTTTTCGTCATCCGCAATCAACAGCTTGGTCGTCATGGTCCTCCCCCCTCGTGATATGACGTCTAGGCAAAATCAGGGTTACTGTCGTCGATTGGCCGGGAATGCTGTCCAGTTTAATGCCATAACCTACGCCATACTGCATACTCAAACGGCGATGCACATTATACAAGCCGATCCCTCCATGCATTCCGGGCTCGTAGGAATCCATATCCGAATGCATCAGACCAGCCATAATGGCATTCTTTCTTTCTTCAGATATCCCCACTCCGTTATCCTGTATACGCAATTCAACGATATCCTGCTTGGAGTAGGCTTCAATGGTGATGAGGAATGGTCTTCGCAATGTACTCCAACCGTGCTTTATTGCATTTTCGACTATAGGCTGCAGCGACATTTTCAGCATTTCCAGTTCCATAAACATTGACGACAGGCGGATGTCCAGCCCAATTTGGTTGTCATGGCGAATGTTCATAATGGCCACATAATGCTGAATATGACGAATTTCATCGCGCAACGCAACACACGGCCGGGACCATTGAAGATTATAGCGCATCATCGAACCCAGGGAAGTGAGAGCATCTGACAGCGGATATTGTCGTTCCATCTCCGCCATCATTTTTAAATTTTCCAATGTATTATATAGAAAATGGGAATCAATCTGATGCTTGAGTCCTTGCAATTCTGCCTCCTGAGCAGCGGCCTGCTTCTGTACAGCCTCAGCAATGAGCACGTTAATCCGACTTAGCAAACTGCGAAAATATAGAGCCAGCTCCGCGACTTCTCCCCGCCCATATACCGGGATTGTAAGCTGAAAGTCGCCCTCCTGCTGTACTCTTTTCATAGATTCACGCAGTGTATGCAGCTGCTTGAGAATAAGAGCGTGCAAAGTATAAGAAATGACGGACATTAACAATATCAATATACAAATAATGAGTAGCATGGCATTGCGTTTGTGACGGAGGTCACTCAGCGGACCATCCAGCGCCACTATATTTAGCAGATAGGCATCCAGCCCTTCTATATAACGGTACAAACCAAGATAAGGCTTATTCCCATAGGTAAAGTCAAAAGCACCACCCTGTCCCTGAACGCGGGACTGTAACAGATGGTGCACATGGGACAGAGGGATCGGAATGGGATCAGGTTGAATGGAAGCTGTAGCTATATCGGCAGAAGACACTAATTTTCCACCGTTTGGAATGGAATCCTCGGCGTTTAGAATGAACATTTGCCATGCATAATCACGTGGTGGGGTACCAAATACTCTAGGCGAAAAGAGCTCTAGCCTCATATTGGTTTCCACCAAACCTGCGTGTCTTCCTCCGCTTGCCTGAATTTCACGCAGCAATGCCATATACTGTACCGCTTCATTTTCCTGCCCTGCTTGCCCCTGCAATAAGCTCTTAGGTCCCTTGTATATATCCCACCATATTCTTCCTTGCTGATGTTGAGCTGTTGTCAGCCAGGAAGTTTTAGGCAGGCGTGATTCATTGAAAATCATGGGCCATATTTCATGGGCCTGGGGATTATTTGTATACAGCCGGATATTCTCAATGTTGGGATTGCTGTAGAGCAAGTGCTGTAAATTGGGAAACACATTTAAGTTAAATTGAACCAGCTCATCGCTGCTTATTTCACGTTCCTCGGTTAGATAATGAAGTACGTTGCGATCTGAAATCGCAAGCTGTGCGGTCCGCTCCATAATTTCCATATTACTGTGAATTTGGGCCAGTTCTGTATCGAGTACATACTGATTTTGTACGGTAATGTCGTGCATGGTGTTCTCGTACAATTGATGAAAGGTATAAAGCGAGAACACTACAACCGGGATTAAAATGACTCCGATATAAGCGACAATGAGCTTGACTTGAAGAGAGCAACCGCCTAGCTGATCGGCCGTATCCGTCAGCCACTGCCATATGTGACGGCGCAGCAGGCTCTTCATCTGTGAACGTACACGGCCTGACATGAAATCACATCCTTAGCATTCAATAAATAAAGTATTGAACGAGATCATTTCGTGAACTGTTCCATTTTTTTGATGTTTTCCTCATAGGCTTTTTGCTGATAAGCCAATACCTTGTCATAGCCTGCTTTTTTGCGGTCTTCCAAAAAGCGGGCAAACAGCTGATCGAACTCCTCATCCGAGGAAGCCAGCAACAGCTTCGGTAATGCCTTGCCCCAAATTTTGTCTATCTGGCCTGACGCAATGCCTTCTGCCGAGGTTCCGGTCGGTTTGATATTTTCATATTGGGAGAAGCTGTGGGTCTTGCCTTTCGTCCAATCTTCCGGCTGCTTATACGGCTCGACGCTGGGCGGCGCCCACTGCAAACTCATATTTGTATCCATCAGCATCCAGAAGGTGGAGGAGGCGCCATACTTTTTGTCAAAAGCAGAGCGATCCTTGTTCAGCAGCTCCAGTACCTCTGGCTTGAAGGCTGGCTTACCGTTAACTGTGTCCCACAACTTTCCCTGCTCCCCCAGATACAGATCACGGTTCCCTTCCTCACTAATCAGATAAGTCAGAAATTCAATAGCCCGCTCCTTGTCTTTCACATCCTTCGAAATAAGTGTCACTGTCCATCCGGAAATGCCTGGCCCGGCCAGCGTCGGCGGATCCAGCTTACTGTTGGAAGGTCCATCCACTGCAATGTAGACGGAGTTGGGATCTTTCGCATGCAATGTCACCTGTTGTGTAGCAAAATCAGACCGCTGATATAGCATGGCAAAATACCGTCCCTGTGCCACCTTTTCTTCCATTTGCGGACGTTTGTCGATAAATACGTCCTTGGCGATCAGGCCCTGCTCATTGGCTTGGCGGAATGTTTTGAGCCAGCGAATGTACTCTTCGTCCGAACGACGGTCATACAGTTTTCCGCCCTTCTCGTGAGGAATGGCAAGAAAGTTAAGTAAATAGTCTTCAAAAGAATAATTTCCGTTATCCGTAAATTCGTGGAACCCTATCGGGATCAGCGGCTGACCGTTCACCTCCGGAAATTTCTCTTTCGCCTTTTGAAGCGCTTTCAAAAATCCTTCCGGTGTTCTCATATCCGGCTTGCCAATCGCCTCGTACATATCCTTACGAACCATAAACGTTTGATTGGAGACAAAATTTTGGCCGTATTTTTGGTAATCCTGCGGTGAAGAGGACGCGTTAGGATACCCATATACATTTCCGTCTGTTTGACGATACCATGACATTTTAGCTGGGTCTGCCACTTTAATCAGATATGGATCATATTTCTCGGCCAACTTGTTAAGTGGGAGCACCATCTTGCCCTCGATCATTTTTTTGATTGCATCTTCTCCCCAACTGAGCGTGACAAAATCAGGCAGTTTGCCCGAGGCGAGCATGGTATTCAGTTTTTCATTTTCATTTCCTGCGGGTACGATAAAATTAACACTGACTCCAGTCTTTTGCGTCACATACTTCGAAGTCATATCCGTCCCCCACTTGTTCGGGAACCAGGAAAAATTCAAATACCAGTCAAACGTTATCGGCTCTGTATCCGCCTTCCAGCCCGGCGCATCTGCCGTAGCCTTTGTCTTCTCATCTTTCAATTCCGCGGCAGCGCCATTGCCACCGGACGTACATCCCACGAGCGGTCCTACCAGCAGAACAACAGCCAACAGCCCCTTTTGCCATTTACGAATGTTCATCATAAATCTCCCCCTTAGATGATGTGCTAGCCCTTAACCGAGCCAATCATTAGCCCTTTGACAAAATATTTTTGCAGGAATGGGTATACCAGCACAATCGGCAAAGTCGTTATGACCATCGTCGCCAGCTTGATCGATTGTGAAGTAACGGACTGGGCGACAATCCCGGGTGCGGCAGACATCATTTGATTAGAGCTGGATTGGGCAACAACCCGGTACAAATACGTCTGAATCGGCTGAAGATCCGTATTATTGATATAGATCATTCCTGTAAAATAATCGTTCCACTGGTACACCCCATGAAACAAGGCAATTGTCGCTACTACTGGCATGGATACAGGAAGCACAATCCGGCAAAAGATGCCGAAATCGTTGGCTCCGTCTATTTTCGCCGCTTCCTCCAGTGCATCCGGCAGTTCCCGAAAAAAAGCCATAAAAATAATAAGGTCGAAAAAGCTGAACATCGCAGGAATAATGTACACCCAAAAGCTGTCCAGTAGCCCGAGATCACGAATCAGCAAATACGTTGGAATCAAACCCCCACCGAAAAACAGGGTAATGGTGCCGATCAGCATATACAGCTTGCGCCCGATCAGCTCTCTACGGGAATATGCATATGCAATCATGGCGGTAAAAAACACATGCACAATCGTGCCGATTAGCGTCTTGGCGACCGTTACTCCCATCGCAGTCATAATGCCGCTGTTGGCAAATACAGCCTGATAGCTGCTGAGACTAAAGAGTCTCGGCCACCAGTAAATGCCGCCTCGCATTGCGTCTGCCCCTTCGTTAAAGGAGTTCACCAGCACATACCACACGGGATATAACGTTACAAAACAAATGACCAGCATAAAAACGTTGTTAAATAAATCGAATATCGCTTCGCCTGCGGTTCTGCGTCGCAATAGCTGCATACATCCGTCCTCCTTCAAAATAGAGAGGTATTATTCATCCGTTTGGTTACAGAATTGGCTATCAGCAGCAAAATGAGAGCAAGAACCGATTTCAGCAATCCTACCGCAGTAGAATACGAAAAACGTCCCTGCTGAATGCCCACTTGATATACATAAATATCAACTACATTACTTGCACTTTCATTCAGCGAGTTACGCAGGACAAGAATTTGATCAAAGTTAGAGTTCAATATGCCGCTGACCGCTAAAATAAACAAAATGGATATTGTGCCCTTGATCGCAGGAAGTGTGACATACCACATTTTCTGAAACCGTCCTGCTCCATCAATGGTGGCCGCTTCGTACATGTCCGTAGATACGCCCGCCATTGCTGCCAAATAGATAATGGCTGACCATCCAAGCTCCTTCCAAATATCCGAACTGACGACGATAGTCCAAAAATAGCCCGGCTCCGCTAAATAACTAATCGGCTGGTCGATCCAGCCCCAAGCTAGTAACAGTTGATTGATCAATCCGGTATCTGCTAGCCACGTGGTTAAAATCCCGCCAAGAATGACCCATGATAGAAAGTGAGGAAGATACGAAATGGTCTGAATGGATTTTTTGAACCGCGTAGACCGGATTTCATTCAGAAACAGAGCAAATACAATAGGTAACGGGAACCCGATCGCCAGCTTGAGCAGACTAATGCCCAGTGTATTTTTGACAATATACCAGAAGTTATCATCCTCCAAGAAGGCGCGAAAATGCTCTAACCCCGCCCATGGTGCGCTTGATATAGTACCAATAATGTCAAAATGTTTAAAAGCAATCAAAATGCCGTACATCGGAATGTAATGGAAAATAATCATCCATACCACTCCAAGTAGTGCCATGGTCTGCAGATGTTTTTGCCCCCCCCATCTGCGGGCTAGTGACGTCCATCTCCCCGATCGAACCGATGGTTGTGGTTGTGGTTGTGGTTGTGGTTGTGGATTTTTCCATCCTGTACTCATACAGAAGACCTCCCTTCTCTATAATGTAAGCACTTACATTTATTATTTTAGGGGCTTTTGCTTCTAATGAGTAGTACTTGATTTTTTGATTTTGGTGTCTAAAGTTCAGGTGGAGATAGGACAATACGTAAAAAGTTTCTTCCAGACTTTGGATTTTCTATATCTATTAATTCACAAAAAAGACTATCAGATGGTACGATAAGACTATATGGAATTCCAATCATTACCTATGACCTAGATCAGGAGGATTAAGAATGGAAGAATTGGTTCGTTCGATTCAGAAACAGGTTCGGATAAAAAGGTTTGCCTGCTGGGCAGGGCTCATCATGTTTGGCCTGTGTACTTTAGTTGGCATTGCAGCTGAGGAATGGTTTATGGCGCTCCTGGGACTCGCAATGACAGTCTTATCAATCTATGGATTAACCATGATGCGTGGTATGACGAAGTTTAATAAAGAGTATCAACCGGGAAAGGGATACGGTTATTATCGCCGTACGGCACAGCAAAAGCTGCGTTATTTGACTTGGGGACAATGGATACTCGGCGCCTTTATCGTCCTAATGTTCTTTGTATATCACGTCCGTCTTAGTGCTTTTCTTATAGCTATCTTGGGGATCTTGACCATCCAGTTTAGTATCAAAAAACGAATTAAAAATCATCAGGAGCCTGACGTCACAGAGTTGGATGAGTTTGTACGAATGGGGATTGTTTCTCCGCATGAACAGACTATTGGAGTGTATAAAGATTTCCTGCACCTTAGCCATACGTTTCAGGGCAACCAAATTGTTATCGTTACAGACAAACGGCTGATATCTGTGTTTGTAGAGGAACAAGGACGTGCGCTGAAAACGGAAATGCTGCTATCGAGTATAAACAAAATACGTGCAATCGGTACGGGTTTTCAGGGTCAAGGTTTATTGCTGTCTGTAAGCAACCGTGACCATAACGAGCATCACATTCATATGGTCGGGAAAAGTATTTACTTTTCGCCAGAGCAATTCGTGGGCTCCTTGCTACGGGCACTGGACGCAGCGTTAAAGATTGGATCATACAGTACGGAAGAAACATTCCCCGTTTACCAACAGACAAGGATTTCATTACATCCATTAGAACAAAGTTTGTTGCACAAGCCTACCACTGCCTAATTATTCCTCGCAAAAAAAACCAATAGCAAGCAAGCCCTGATCTTAATGAGCTTACTTGCTATTGGGTTAATTAAAACAACTAATTTTCTACCATTTTCCCTTATTAATGATTGGCTCCATGATAAAACACAGTGATGAGATCATGACTAGTAACAAACACCAGCAAACTAAACAGACTGAGCGATAGCGGTCGTGAAATCAATTTTTTCATCCTTTAACACTCCTTTTAGAATCGTTATATATTGGTCTTGCTGTGTTGCTGTAGCTTGGGATCTGAAAATCTCAAATATAGCAGTACATTTTCTAAACTCATGCTCATGTTCCATACCCAGGGTATCGGACAGCTTGAGAGATTGCAGAATATAGCCCAACGCAACCGTAAACTGTCGCAGCTTTATATAATAAAGAGCCAGCTGATAGCAGAAGCGAAAATAATAGGATACATTCACAGGCTCTTCAAAATATTTGAAATCTTCAATTTGTTCGGCAAATGATTCAAGCACACGCTCTAAAGGATAGTCGTGTCTGGCCGCTCCCTCAACAATGGAAAGAAGCCCCGGTAACAGTTCTTCTGGATTGTCACGAAGAAATTGAACGTATTCCTGCAATACCTCGGAACGACCCGATAAAATATCAAGAGCATATAAATTGGCTCTTGCAGCATGGCGATAATATTCCACTTCTGCTTCTCCATACGGATCGAGACCATTAAACCAGCCCAACTCTGCATATTTTTCAATGCAATCTCGAGCGGCCTCATACTTGCCTTGTTTTTGGAAGGCCATGCCTTTCATAAGATGACTGTAGCCGTAGTAGTAGACTAACGGCCGTTTGGTATGTATGGGTTGTATAGGTTTCTTGCACGCTTTGTAGAGCTGCAACTCCTGATACTTGTGGTTGACATGGGAATACAGCTGGTCGCATAAAGCGATCATATTGGTACCATCCATAAATGAAAAAGACAGCTTAATCATGTTAACAAGTGTGTCTAGATCTGTGATGTCGGAGTGAACAAGATCATCCACCCTCCCCACCTCCTTGTCCGACTTTTGTACTCATCAAACAAAACATGATCTATATTCCAACTAAAATAACTTAATTACGTATTTATTACGTAATTAAGTTATATCATAAAATCAGACATGTAGCAAGGAAATTATAATATATTCCAATTTTCAAAATGTGGATGCCTATAGAGCATTCATTTGTTCAGTTCCATATGAAGCAAAGGGAATGCCCGGCCTGATCCATCCAGCGCAGATCGTCCTGTTGGTACAAAGCCGTAATGTCTGTAGAAAGCATGCGCCTTCTCGTTTTGCTCATTCACATCCACTTTGAGGTGCGTCCCTTTTATTTTTTCAGCATGCTGGATGAGTCGGCTGCCTGTGCCCTGTCCGTGCCATTCAGGGTCGACAAATAGCATTTCTATTTTCTGCCCGTCCAGCCCGATAAACCCTATCGGCTCCTGAAGTACCGTACACTCCATCCAAACTTCAAGTTCTCTTAAAGCGCCGTTACTTATGATGTGATGGTAAAATTGAATGTCTTCTTCAGACAAAAATGTGTGCGTTTGGCGTACTGCCCGATGCCAAATATCTACGAGTTGATCATGATTTTCTTCCCGATAAGCAATAATTTTATGTTGCACTGTATTTCCCCCTGATGCGAATATCCATATAGCATATTTTGCAGTAAGTTTAACAGCGTATTTAGAAGTATTCAAACACAAAAAAGGAAGCGGATCCATCCGCCTCCTTTAGGTTACAACCCCTTTACAACGTAACGCCATTTTTGAAAATAGCAAGCTCCCTGAAATTGTTTTTCTCATTATTCACCCAGGTTCCGCTGGCTACATCGATAATGTAATCGACAAAGTTGCGTAGCGCCTCTTCCATACTGACATCCTCCACCAGTGAACCAGCGTTATAGTCAATCCAGTGAGGTTTAGCCTTATATAACGGCGAGTTGGTCGACACCTTCATCGTCGGAACGAAGGAGCCAAAAGGCGTGCCACGCCCGGTTGTGAATATGACGAGCTGACAGCCCGCTGCAGCAAGAGCTGAAGAAGCAACCAGATCATTCCCCGGCGCACTGAGCAGATTAAGTCCCTTGGTCTTGAGACGCTCCCCGTACTGAATGACATCGGTGACCGTGGAAGACCCGGATTTTTGCGTACAGCCCAGTGATTTATCCTCCAGTGTCGTGATGCCCCCTGCTTTATTGCCTGGTGACGGATTTTCGTATACTGGCTGCTTATAATCCAGAAAATATTGTTTAAAATCGTTAATCAAATGTACGATCTTATCAAATACTTGCTCATCGGCAGCGCGTTCCATTAAAATCGTCTCCGCGCCGAACATTTCGGGCACCTCCGTCAGTACGGTCGTTCCACCCTGTGCTGCCATATAATCCGACAGACGCCCAAGCAGTGGATTGGCAGTAATACCCGACAGGCCGTCAGATCCACCGCATTTCAAGCCGATGTTCAGCTCAGACAAAGGTACAGGCTCCCGTCGATCTTCTTGCACGGCCGCAAATATTTCATGGAGCAGCTTTACCCCTTCCTCCACTTCATCCGACACCTCCTGGGAAAGCAAAAACTTCACCCGCTCCGAGTCGTATTCACCGATGGCTTCTTTGAATTCTTTCATTTCATTGTTCTCACAGCCCAAACCAAGTACCAGAACGCCACCCGCGTTTGCGTGTTTCACGGCATCAATCAAAATCGTGCGCGTATGTGCATGGTCGTCGCCCAATTGAGAGCATCCATAGTTATGCTTGAGCACAAGTGCATTTTCAAAAGGTGAGATATCTCCCACTTCCTGCTTAAAACGATTTAAAATGAGTTCGGCAATTCCATTCACACAGCCGACCGTCGGCACAATCCACAACTCATTGCGAATCCCTACACGACCGTCCTTTCGCCGAAATCCTTGGAACGTCCGACTCTCCTGTTCATATATATGAGGAGCTGGCTTAGGCTTGTAAGTATATTCCTCCACACCTGTCAGATTCGTTTTCGTATTATGCGTATGCACATGCTGACCTGCCTGAATGGGCTGAATGGCATGACCGATGGGATATCCGTATTTCAGGACATGCCCACCTTCAGGTATGTCCTGTAGCGCAATTTTGTGCCCACGCGCTACATCCTCGGCCAGCTCCACGCATTGTTCTTTTTGTGCTCCCCATGCCAGCGTTTCTCCCTGCTTGTAATCACGCAAAGCGACAGCCACGTTATCTTGATCATGAATTTGAATGAATTCCAGCATTCCGGTCTCCTCCTTGCTTATGCTCCGGGTACGCTGTTCCCGGTTAGAGAATCGAGCGTCTCCTTCATTCCTCTGCTTGTAATTTCATACACGTGCTGCGCTGTTTGTTCAGCCAGCCCTTCGACCTGATTCAGATCTTGCCCCCACCATGTCTGTTTGCTGAGTACCTGCTCAGTCAATTGCTTCGCTCCGGCGAGAGTTCCATCATAGGTACTCCACAGTTCGCCAAATGTGCTCAATACTTCCGCTTCGTCTGCCAATGCAATCGACTCGCCATTTCTGTCTCCCCGGTAGAATACGAGTAAGGACGCCAGCGAAAATACGATTTTGGCAGGCAACGCCTTGTGCTGTGCCACATACTGGAGCAAGGATGGCAAGTTCCGTGTCTTGAACTTGGACACCGAATTCAATGCGATGCTCATGAGATAATGACTTACATAGGGATTACGGAACCGTTCAATCACATCGTCGGCATATACATTCAATTCCGCTGCTGGCGAGTCCAGTGTCGGAATAATTTCCTCTCGAATCAACGACTGGATATATTCGCCCATAACATCATGCTCGACCGCTTGCCCTACCGTATCCAGGCCATATAAATAGGCTACAGGTGTAAGCGCCGTATGGGCCCCATTCAAAATGCGCACCTTTCGTGTACGATATGGTGCCATATCATCGACAATCAGTACATTCAATCCGGCCAAATGAGCAGGTAATTCTTCTTTAAGCCACTGTGGCCCTTCAATAACCCATAAATGATACTGTTCGCCCACAACAACCAAATCGTCCTTGTAACCCAATTCCGCTTGGATTTCATGAATCCGGTCTTTGGGATAACCAGGTACAATCCGATCCACCAAACTGTTGCAGAACGTATTTGCTTCCTCTATCCATGCAATAAACTCAGCCCCAAGCTCCCATTGGTTCGCATATTTCAGCACGATTTCCTTGAGAGCGTCTCCATTACGGTCGATGAGTTCGCACGGAATAATGACCAGTCCCTTGCTTTGATCGCCCTCAAAAAATTGAAAGCGCTTGTACAGAAAGGCGGTCAGCTTGCCTGGAAAGCTTTTTTGCGGGCGATCTTCCAATTGATCCTCAGGTGCATAAGCGATTCCTGCTTCCGTCGTGTTCGAAACAATAAAGCGCAGTTCTGGCTTTTGGGATAACGCTTCATACTCCAAAAATTCCGGACCGTAAGGATTAATTCCACGGGTGACACACTCCACAACGGTATGCTCCTTCATGGCCTGCCCATCCTTAATTCCTTCAAGGATAACCGTATAAAGACCATCCTGCACGTTAAGTTTCTCCACAAGACCTCCTGGCTGCGGTTGTACAATCACAACCCCTGTATTCCATTCTGCCAGCTTATTCATTTTGTCAAATTGCCAGTCTACAAAAGCACGCAGGAAGTTCCCTTCCCCGAATTGTAGTACCCTCTCGGGATGCGGTTCTGTAATGATAAAGCTTTTTCTGTTTAATTGGTCTAATTCATCTACTTGTTTCATTCGGAGTAGCCTCCCACTAGTACCATAATGATTTCACCGTTATTTTATCATAATGCACACGTTAACAAAATAGTTTTATCAATATTTTTAGTTTTAAAAAATAATAATGACAATAATATGAACACGTTAACATAAACGTTTATATAAAAATCTGCAAGTATATTGTCCTTCATGTGTTGTTTCGTACCTGTTCCAAGGCGGTTAAGGCTAACTATCACCCTCTCCCGAGACCTTGTTCATATATATTTCAGCAGAATAGACGCAAGAAAGCACGGGCAGGATAACACTACTTACTAGGCAGGAGGAGAATCTATGAAGACAATCGCGGATACTATTGTACAAGTTTTGGTCAATGCAGGGGTCAAGCGAATCTATGGCATCGTTGGAGATTCATTAAATAATATGGTTGATTCCATTCGCAGCAATGGTCAAATTGAATGGATTCATGTAAGGCACGAAGAAGTGGCTGCCTTTGCAGCCGGAGCAGATGCTAATCTTAGTGGCAGTATTGCCCGTATGTGCCGGTAGTAGCGGCCCCGGAAATCTGCATCTGATTAATGGTTTATATGATTGCCACCGTAATCGGGTGCCTGTACTCGCTATTGCGGCTCATATTCCAAGTGATGAAATCGGAAGTGAATATTTTCAGGCTACGCACCCCGAGCATCTTTTTGGAGAATGCAGTCACTTTTGTGAGGTAATTACGACACCGCGTCAAATTCCAAGAACAGTGACCATGGCTATTCAGGAGGCAGTTTCACGTTCAGGTGTTTCCGTCATTGTTCTTCCCGGTGATGTAGCAGCTTTGGAAGCGGAAAAAGTGCCCACCCCTGAACATGTCTATCACCCCACAGCACCTGTCGTCCATCCGTCCGCTTCTGAAATTTCCCGGCTAGCCGAATATTTGAATAACGGTAAACGAATTACGTTGCTATGCGGCGCTGGCTGTGCCCAATCTCACGACTTGCTTATGCAGCTGTGCAACAAGCTTAAGTCTCCCATGGTATCCGCTCTGCGAGGCAAGGAATATCTGGAATATAATAACCCTTATTATGCTGGATTGACGGGACTGATCGGGTATTCTTCCGGGTACCATGCCTTGATGGATTGTGACGTTCTGCTCATGCTTGGAACAGACTTTCCTTATAGACAATTTTATCCTGAAGATGCGATTGTTCTACAGGTAGATATAGAGCCGTCCCATCTCGGCAGACGCACTCCGTTGACGTATGGTTTATGCGGAGATGTAAAAGCAACGTTGGAAATGCTGCTTCCTCATTTAACGTCAGAGCATGATTCCAGGCATTTGGAAAAAACCGTCTCTCATTATGCCAAGGTACGCCAGGAGCTGGACGATCTGGCGGTTGGTAAGCCAGGTCATATGCCGATCCATCCGCAATATCTCGCCAAAGTTATCAGTGATACCGCCGAGGAAAATGCTATTTTCACTTGTGATGTCGGTACTCCCACAGTATGGGCAGCGCGTTATTTACAAATGAACGGTCAGCGCCGACTTCTCGGTTCCTTCAATCATGGTACGATGGCAAATGCACTGCCGCAGGCAATCGGTGCGCAGGCCACTGAGCCTGACCGACAGGTGATTGCCCTCTCAGGCGATGGAGGACTTACGATGCTGATGGGCGACCTGCTCACCCTAAAACAGCATCAATTGCCTGTAAAAGTTATTGTTTTCAACAATGGCGCTCTTGGCTTTGTCGAGTTGGAAATGAAAGCAGCCGGATTTCTGGAAAACGGGACTGAACTGGTTAACCCTGATTTTGGTGCTGTAGCGCAAGCCATGGGACTCAAGGGCATTCGGGTTGAAGATCCTACGATGCTGGAGGATGTCATTCAGCAAGCATTGGCTCATGACGGCCCTGTTGTGGTAGATGTGGTGGTGAACCGTCAGGAGCTGTCCATGCCACCTAAAATTAATCTTAAGCAAGCAGAGGGCTTTACACTGTGGATGATGAAAGCCGTGCTGAACGGACGCGGAGACGAGATTGTTGAACTGGCTAAAACCAATCTCTTTCGTTAAATACATGACGAAGCAGTGCTCATTTTAACAAAAAAGAGGCAGGAACAGTGCTTGAGCATTGTTCCTGCCTCTTTTACATAATAAAACTCAGCGTGGTCTGTCTGCCGTCGATTTCCGCTTCATGAGCGCGGTTTCCATAAATATAAGCTCGCCCTCATTGGACGGTGACTGAATTCGTTCCAGAATGCAAGCGGCTCCGCGCTCGCTAATCTGCTCAATCGGTCTTTTGACCGTCGTTAATGGTGGAGTCGTATACATCGAGAAACCAATATCGTCAAAACCAATGACAGAGATATCCTCTGGTACTTTCAAGCCGTTTTCAAATACCGCATTCATCGCACCAATAGCCATATCATCGTTAGAGCAAAACACCGCTGTCGGTGGTTCTTTCAAGGCAAGCAACTGCTTCATTGCCAGACTTCCGCTTTCAGTATCATAGTGACCCTGCACGATATATTCGTGCCGGATTGGCTTACCACGATCAATTAATGCATTCATGAAACCCTCGCGGCGTTGCTGGGTCGATTTGAAGCCTTCTACCCCCTCGATGATCGCAATGCGTTCATGCCCGCTTTCAATGAGAAAGGAAACAGCTTCATAGGAGCCTTCCTTATCATTAGAAATCACATTTACAATCCCGGCTCCGGACACCTGCCGGTTCAGTACAACTAGCGGGATGCCTTGACCTAGTACATGATAAATAAAAGGGTTGTCCGCTTCGCTTTGGCTCATCAGAATGATGCCATCAAAACGCTTGCGATGAATAGCAGAAAAATCAACGTAATCGTCAATTCCTCGCACAAACAGATTGTAATCCACCCCGATGACGTTATTAACTCCACGGATGGTATCCGCAAAAAAGCTAGAGCTGGTGCCTTCAGAAATACTGGTGAAAAACAGGCCGATCGTATGCGAGCGCTGGAGAACCAGGCTTTTAGCATTGTAATTTGGAATGTAATTGAGTTGCTCTGCCAACTCCATAATTTTGCGTTTCGTATCTTCTTTAATCAGCGGGCTGTTATTGAGCGCCCGGGAGACGGTTGTATGGGAAACATTAGCCAGTTTGGCAATGTCTTTAATAGTAGCTGCCATATACGTATCCTTTCCTTAGTGAGGCTCTAAAAAAATTATATACCCACCATACCACAGGAGCCGCCCGGAAAAGAAGACTTTCACAAATTATACGCGGTTGTCCGCATGTCGACGCTGTAATTCTTGAACCATTTCTGCATGTCTGCTGTCCGTCAGCTTGTACATTTTACCGATTACCAGCATGGCCAAAGCCAAGGCAACAGCCGGATAAAGACAAAGCAAGGCTTTGATTCCAAGCAGCGTTCCAGAGGATTGAACCACATTCGGTACATACCCGACAAGCGCCAGTCCAATACCCGATAGAAAGCCAGACAACGATTGAGCCAATTTACGTGAAAAGTTAAATAGTGAATAGGTAATCCCTTCCTTACGCTCCCCGGATGACCATTCGCCGTAATCAATAATATCGGACACAAATGCCCAGGTAACCCCGTTGGGAATACTAATACCAATGAACGAAATACTCGCCAGAATTGTGAAAATATATACGTTGGAAGGCATCAAAAAATTAATGGAATCGGCTATGACGCTAACCAGCATTCCCAAGATGGCTGTTTTTCGTTTACCAAAGCGCCGTACCAGTTTGGGCAGGAACAATACACCCAGCAGCGACGAACCGATAATAATAAAATTCATATACGCCATTAATTCTACATGCCCCAAATTATATTCGGCAAAATAGATCAACAATGCGGACTTGATATTGTAAGCGGAAATGGTGAAAATCGTCATTAAAACGAGTACCAGCAAGGGTTTATTATTCGTAAAGGTATGCACAATCACGCCTAAAGATAACTTCTCTTTTGGCCCGGACTGGCTAATGATACGTTCTTTCGTTCCACGGTAACATATGATGAAAGCGATCACACCAATGAATGACATAATCCCCATGACCACCGGATAGCCGACATGATGGTTAGGAAACAATAAAATAAGCGGCATGACCACGACACTGGTTACGAATAATGCGCCTAGTGATCCTGCCTGACGGAAAGATGACAACGAAGCACGTTGCTGAGTATCCTGCGTAATGGCAGCACCCAGCGAGCCGTATGGAATATTAACAATAGAGTAGCCGATCCCCCAGATCATATAGGACGCGTAGGCGTAAATGAGTTTGCCTGTGGGTGAAATATTCGGCGAAATAAAGGTAAGAATCGTAAGAATTGCAAGGATAACGCTTCCAACGATAAGAAAAGGTCTAAATTTTCCACGTGTACCGATATGTTTGCGATAATCAACAAAGGACCCGACAATAGGATCACAGACGGCGGCAAACAGCTTGCTGACCAAGAAAATGCCTGCGGCGGCTCCAGCAGAGACCCCTGCTACATCCGTAAAAAATTTCAGCAAATACAGCTGCCCCAAATCAAACATGAATCCGTTTCCAAAGTCACCCATACCATACGAAATCTTTTCTTTCAGGCTAATATGCTCACCTGTCTTGCTGTCAGTTTGGACGCTCTCCTGCACAATAGGCACTCCCATACCTACACACTCCTCTATGCTTGTAATTATTTTCACATATTCATTGATATCTACTTTGTTTTTCAATGGCTCTTGCCGGGAGTTTGGTACAAGCTCCTAGCAAGAGCTCCTTTTCTCTGAAGTTAGTGAGTTCTCACTTTAGAGAGTAGCATCACTTACTATGAACAACCGTTGGGAAGTTAAAATATTGCTCGGCGTTATTGTAGCAAATATTTTGTACCATGGCTCCGAGCAGTTCCAGATCCTCAGGGGCCTTGCCTTCCTGAACCCACGTTCCGATTAAATCGCAAAGGATACGGCGGAAATATTCATGACGTGTGTAGGATAGAAAGCTGCGGGAATCCGTCAGCATGCCAATAAAGCGGGACAGCACTCCGTAATTAGCCAGCAGCTTCATCTGCTCCTGCATGCCTTCGATATGGTCGTTAAACCACCATGCGGTACCAAACTGGATTTTCCCTACTGTACCGCCGGATTGGAAACTGCCTGCGAGACTTGCCAATACTGGATAGTCAACCGAATTAAGCGAATACAAAATGGTTCTCGGCAATCCTCCTGCCAGTTCCTGTGCGTCCAGCAATGCTGCCAGTGGACGAGCGAGGGAGCCATCATTTACAGCATCATAGCCTGTATCCGGTCCCAATCGACGGAACATCGCAGTGTTGTTGTTACGCAGCGCATGAATATGGTACTGCATCGCCCAGCCGTGTTCTGCATACTGTTTGCCAAGGAAGACCAGAACGTACGACTTATATTTCGCCTCTTCCAAAGGAGTCACATGGCCTTCCTCCAGCGCCTTGCTAAATATGGCTGCTGCTTCCTCCGGTGTTGTTTCTTCAAAAACTACAGTATCCAGCGCATGATCAGATACCCGACCTCCGGCAGCATGAAAATGGCGCACCCGGCTTGCCAGCGCATTCAAAAATCCTTCAAACCCGGAAACATCCAATCCGCTGACTTCACCCAATCGAGCCACCCATGGCTGGAAGGTTTCACGATTAATTTCCAAAGCTTTGTCGGGGCGGAAACTTGGCAACACAGCTACTGGGAAATCGGTCAGCTTGCTAATTTGTTTGTGGTATTCGAGATGGTCGGTCGGATCATCCGTGGTGCACACCACAGTTACCTTTGAGTTCACAATCAAATCACGTGCCCCATAGCCTGGTCCTTGCAGCTTTTGGTTTACCTTTTCCCAGACCACAGGTGCGTTCTGTTCATTCAGCAACTCATAGACATCAAAAAAGCGTTGAAGCTCCAAATGCGTCCAATGGTACAGCGGGTTACCGATCAATGTAGGAACAGTTTTAGCCCAAGCCAGAAACTTGTCATAATCTTCACCATCACCCGTGATCAATCGCTCCTCGACCCCATTGGCCCGCATAAGTCTCCACTTGTAATGATCACCGTACAACCAAGCTTCCGTAATATTCTTGAATTTTTTATTTTCATAAATTTCTTGTGGACTTAAATGACAATGATAGTCAATAATCGGCATATCCTTGGCATACTGATGATACAAGGTTTCAGCCGTTGGATTGCTCAACAAAAAGTTTTCGTCTAAAAACGTTTTGGTCATTACTTTCTCATCCCTTCTATAATCATGTTTCTTAGCCATTTGTTAACGTTAACAAAAATGCCCGAGACACTACTTTCCTTTTAACAATTACATTGTCCATAGCAGTAAAAAATCCATATGATTTGTACAGGTCAATACAGCTATAATAAGATACCTGTACATCATGTCATACTGGTTTACTTCACCTTAAATTTAATGTTTACGTTAACAACAATTACATTGTAACCGCTATCCTTTGTAGAGGAAAGTGATTTTTATCATGTGAGCGGATAAAAATGACATCCCCCCTTTGGGGAGATCTGTTCTTAACCCTTCTCGATAACCGAAACCACAAGAAAATTCCACAAATTTTAATTTCCGCGATAAATCAAACTTTGAAAACGTTTTATATGATTTTCTTCTTTTTTCTGAAAATTTCTTTCTTGAAAATACCAGTTATTGTATTATAATTGCAATATACATCCATTGATTTACATTGAAAGTATTTCATTAATTTATTTCACAGACGAAGAAGAAGAGGTGGTAGCATTGAGTACAAAAGTGCAAGCTGTTGAAACTAAAACTATATCCGATACAAAAGGAGCCGATCTTGTTGTCGATTGCTTGATCAAGCAAGGGGTTACCCATATTTTTGGCATTCCAGGTGCCAAAATTGATTCTGTTTTTGATGTTCTTCAAGATCGGGGGCCCGAATTGATCGTATGTCGTCATGAACAAAATGCCGCCTTTATGGCAGCGGCGGTCGGTCGATTAACCGGTAAACCGGGCGTATGCATTGTTACCTCAGGTCCAGGCGCGTCTAACTTGGCGACAGGACTTGTCACCGCGAATGCAGAAAGTGATCCTGTCGTCGCCATTGCGGGTGCAGTCCCAAGATCCGAACGCTTGAAACGCACACATCAATCTATGGATAATGCCGGACTATTCGAACCCATCACCAAGTACAGTGTTGAAGTAGAACACCCCGATAATGTACCCGAAGCAATTGCTAATGCATTTCGGATTGCGACCTCAGCCCAGCCTGGAGCCACATTCGTCAGCCTGCCACAGGACGTGTTGACTTCGTCATCCGAAGTAACAGCCATTGAGAAGGTTTCCCTTCCCCAACTTGGAACCGCCCCTGCCGCGCTCATCAAACAAGTCGCAGACCAAATCAGAAAAGCTAAGCTGCCCGTACTTCTTCTCGGTATGAAAGCCAGCACGCCTGAAGCCACCGCAGCTATCCGTGCTCTTATTCGAGATACAGATCTGCCTGTTGTCGAAACCTTCCAGGCCGCTGGAGCCATCTCCCGTGAACTGGAAGACCACTATTTTGGAAGAGTGGGGCTGTTCCAAAATCAACCGGGTGATATGCTTCTTGGAGCCGCAGATTTGGTACTGACGATTGGCTATGATCCTATCGAATACGATCCAAAAAACTGGAACATTCCGGCAAACCGAACACTCATTCATCTGGATGACCATCAAGCCGATATTGATCATGATTATCAACCAGACTACGAATTAATCGGGAACATAGGCCTGATTGTGAGTGGCCTCGCAGAAGAGCTACCTACCTTAAAGCTACCTAAATCCTCCTGCGACCAATTGAATCGTCTACGCCATGATCTGAACGAGCAAGCAGCTGTTCCAGCCCACAAGCATGATTTCCTGATTCATCCATTGCAATTTATTCGCACACTTCGCAGCCTGATTGATGATAACGTCACAGTCACCTGTGATGTCGGTTCACACTACATTTGGATGGCACGTTATTTCCGTTCGTATGAACCGCGGCGCCTGCTATTCAGCAACGGAATGCAGACATTGGGCGTAGCACTGCCTTGGGGGATTGCTGCTACACTCGTCAATCCTGGTCAAAAAGTCGTTTCTATTTCTGGAGACGGAGGTTTCCTTTTTTCATCCATGGAGCTGGAAACCGCTGTACGCCTTAACTCTCCGCTTGTGCATATCGTATGGAGAGATGGTACCTATGACATGGTTGCCTTTCAACAGCAGATTAAATACGGCAGAACGTCTGGCGTAAAATTTGGAGATGTCGATGTTGTCAAATATGCAGAAAGTTTTGGGGCTACCGGATTACGCGTGCACTCTCCTGAAGAACTGGAAAGCGTATTGCAGCAGGCACTTCTTACGGAGGGTCCTGTGGTCGTTGATATCCCGATTGACTATCAGGATAATGTCCAGTTGGGACGCAAGCTGCTGCCAAACCAATTAAACTAGTCTTGACTACGGATCACTCGTGACGGCTTTGTGACAATTAGAGAGTTTGAGGTTTTTTTAATGATTTTTTTGAGTTTTTTATGTTATTTACTGAAATTTTACGTTTATTATTGAAAAAGAACGAAAATAAATGCATACAATTATAATAAGGAAGTGTATTTCCATGACCGTTGCAGAACTGGAAACCAAGCAAGAAACTGATCATGATATTTACCAAACGTCCACCATGCTTGCTTTATTAGATGGTCTTTATGACGGAGTTGTTGCCTTTGAGGAGCTGCAAAAGCACGGGGATTTTGGACTCGGTACCTTTGATCAACTGAATGGCGAGATGATCGCGTTCGATGGTGAATTTTATCACTTGCTTCCAGACGGTACGGCCCATCGCGTAAAACCGGAAGAAACCACTCCGTTTTCCACCGTCACCTTTTTCCGCGAAGATTTCACATATACTGTTGATCATCCCATGCACCGTGAAGAGCTGGAAGCTCTGCTGCTAAAGCTGTTTCCAAGCCGGAATCTGTTCTATGCATTCCGTATGGATGGCACTTTTCGTGAAGTAAAGACACGTACCGTGCCTCATCAAGTGAAGCCTTACAAACCTTTTATCGAAGCAACCAAGTCACAGCCTACCTTTACTTTTAATGACGCTTCCGGCGTGATCACAGGCTTTTGGACACCTGCTTATGCCCAAGGGATTGGAGTAGCCGGATTTCATCTCCATTTTATCAATGATGAACGCACTGGAGGCGGGCATGTTTTTGATTTTGTTGTCGACAAGTGCACAATTCGCATTTGCCAAAAATCCAATCTACATCTTGTGCTGCCCGATACACCAGATTATTTGAAGGCTAATTTGTCCAGAGTAGACTTGGAGAAAGAAATTGCTGTCACCGAGGGTGCGCAATAATCGCAGCATAGCTCATTAAGATACGGCCTAGCTAGACAATAAAAAGCAAAAGATCACAGTCAGATAAAGAGGCTTCCTGCTCTCTGACTGTGATCTTTTTATGTAGGAAATGCTTATAGACAATGCCCCTTATGCTCTTACTCCGGTCTACTTACTCCTCGATCTGGTCCAACTTATCTGCATAATATTGAATGGCACGGGAGTACTCCTGTATGGATATGTCAGCGGTCGTTTCAGCTAACTCCATGAGCAGCCCCTCCATGGCCTTCCCGTATTCTTCCAGATTATATAACACCATAGCGTAAAATACCCGAAACGGTCTGTAGTCCGAAAATTCGTTTATCCCGGTTTCCAGCCACGCTTTGGCTTTGTGGTATTCTCCCAGTACACGATATGTACTGCTTAATCCCAGGATGGCTCCTTTCCTGGATTCTGCGGATAGTGCCATACCTAGACTTTTTTCATAAAAGGGAACCGCCTCCCTCTCCAAGCCCAATGAGTCATGCGTCCAGGCTGTCTGATACCATAGCTCCGCATCTTTAGGCTCCTGCTCCAGCGCCTCTAATAGAAGCTTACGCGCTTCCTTGGCCTGTCCTGTATGTCTTAGCTGGCTGGCTTTTTCAATCATATGATCCATGCTAATTCCCCACTTTTTATTCTTTACTATTTCCTTAAAATACATGTTACCCGACATATGAATGCGATGTAAATGGAGGTGTGCCAAATATATGAAGCGCACAAAAAGACTCTCCGCTTAGGAGAGTCGCTATAATCCGTTGTTACGACTTATTTAACCTTCAATGATTCTGTACTCAATATTCCCGCTACGCGTTGCGTGTCGAAAATACGGGAAAGCTCCTCCACTGCTGTCAAGTACAGCAGTCCGTTGCCCTCAAGCTTAGGAGAATTGCCGAGTGGAATCGTGCGTTTGATGAGTTGGGCGTATAATTCCGGTTCGGTGAGTTCACGCTCAAAGCTTGCATTTGCCAGCTGCTTAATCAACGCCAATGCACCTGCTACGTGCGGAGTAGCCATCGAAGTTCCGCTAAAGGTCGCATATTTTCCGCCCGGAACGGTGGACAAAATATCTTCTCCTGGTGCAACCAAATCCACCTCATTATTAGAATTACTGAATTCTGAGGCATGTCTGTCAAAGTTGATAGCACCTACGCTGATTACTTCATTGTAGCAGCCGGGGTAGCCGAGCTCGTCCGTTCTATCGTCACCGTCTCCTTCATTTCCAGCTGCACAGATGACCAGGATTTGGCTGGCTACAGCCTTTTTTACTGCTTCATGAAGTTCAGGCACATCCTCAGGGCCGCCAAGCGACATCGAGATGATGTCTGCCTTTTGCTCAATCGCATAATAGATACCTTGGATAATCCAGTCATATTGACCGGAACCCTGCTTGTTTAGCACTTTGATGATGAGCAAATCCGCCTCCGGGGCGACACCTACGACACCATCCTCATTTTCCGCTGCCGCAATGGTTCCTGCCACATGTGTACCGTGACCGTTGTAATCCTTGAAAATTTCCGGATCACCTTCATCATCATCCGTGAAATTGCGGCCACCAATAATGCGCGCCTTCAGATCCGGATGGTCCGAATCACAGCCCGTGTCCAGCACCGCTACCTTTACTCCTCGGCCTCGAGTCTGGTTCCATACCGCAGGAGCCTGGATCAGCTCCACCCCTCGCGGTATTTCATTCACTTGTTGCTCCTGCTTGATCACTTGGTAAGGAATGATATGCACTTTACGTTCCATCTTATTCCCTCCTTCATGGATTCAATCGGAAACCATCCGTCTTTGAAACTTTGAAAACCTCTACTGTGTTCGAGGTTACTATATTCTAGCAATTTTTGAAAAGTTTGAACATCCCAATTTTCTTATTTTTGCAAAAAAATACAGACATCAACCAATTCAATTGGAAAATGTCTGCTCTAGTATCTCTATGAGCTTTATGCTGATTCCGCTTGTAACTCAGCCTTTGATAACAGCGATTTGTGTTGCCATTTCCGGCCTTTCCAGCGTAAATAGTGAAAAATACCTCGTACCCATTCATCGCATGCATGTGCAATCCACACACCCAGTACACCATATCCCATATGAATGCCTAGCACATATGCTAACGGGATTTTAATCCCCCACATTGAAATGATGGCCATCATTAACGGGAACTGAACATCTCCTGCTGCTCGCAAGGAGTTAATGACCACGTGGTTAAACACACGGCCCGGCTCTAGCAATATACAGAACAACAAAATCGCTGCCCCTAATTGAATGATCGCTGGCTCATCCGTAAAGATTGCCATCACTTCATATCGGAAAAAGGATACAGCCACGATCACAGCAATCGTAATGACTAGTGACCATTTCAGGCTACGTAAAAGTTGATGATATGCTTTTTCCTTGTCTCCAGCTCCAATCAGGCGAGCCACAATAATTTCGGTTCCCTCGCCGACGGCCATTCCAAATACCATAAAAAAATACACAATCGTATTCGTATAGAAGTGAGTTGCAATCGCTGTTGTACCCATAAAGCTGACAAATCGGGTCACCATCATTTGACTAAGCTGATAAGAAAGCCATTCCAGCCCGGCAGGAATACCAATTTTGAGGATCGCCACCAGCTTGCTCCATTGAAGCTGTACATAATATTGGATACGAATCGGCGCACTTATACGTTTGTACAGCAGGATAAAAATCCACACACATGCTACGACGCGGCTAATAACCGTTGAAATCGCTGCTCCCGCCACTCCCATTTGTGGCAGACCAAACCAGCCGTATATGAGCAATGCATTCCCCGCAACATGCAATATATTCATGCCGATGCCTACGATCATCGTATCTTTGGTAAAACCATGCGAGCGAATGACCGGCCCTGCGGTTAGCATAAGGGCTTCCAGAAACAGCGAACCCCCTGCCAGCATCATATAGATTTCTGCATTTTCCTTGATTGTCGGAGTAATATGGTAGAAGGATAATAAAAAATCCCGGCTTACGATAAACATCAAACTTAGCGCCAGGCCAAATACCAGATTAAAGGTTAGTGCCGATGCGGTAACACGGCTTGCGTCCACATGCTTTTGCGCACCCAATAACTGAGCAATGATCACACCTACTCCAAGACCAAGCAGATTGAAGAGTATAATCGTAAATTCAATCAACTGTCTGGATACACCGACAGCCGATACAACCTCATCTGAAACATGGCTCAGCATGAATGTATCCACGCTACCCATCAAAATATGAAACAGCATTTCTATGAAGATCGGCCAAGTAATTGCGAAAACCGTCATCGTTTTGACGGCCTGCGCTTGCTTGGAGCCACTTTCCTGCGACAATGACATACTTCTGTATTCCTCCGCTCCCGTATGTAAAATCAAAATTTGCTCATCATTTTTTGATAACGCTTACTCATTCATAAAAAGTCATATGTTTTTTAGCATTTTTATAATATTCCAAGCGATCCTGCAATTGTCCTGTGTGGAATTCGAACTTATGTCCATCTGGATCTGTAAAATAGACTGATCTTTTATCCTGTTCATTCCGCTCCCGTCCAGGCAATATGGTGACATTAAGTGTTCTCAGCTTGTTAAGCATACTTTCAAAATCCGCTTCCGCTACCGAAAATGCAATATGCGTGTAGGAATGATGAATTTCATTTCTCGGAATATCCTCTTCCACATTGAGAGCCAACCACATTCCTAGACAATCCAGATAAGCCAGCTTACGTCCTTTAACGAGTAGTTTTCCATCCAGTACATTCTGATAGAATTGTATAGACTTCTCCAAATTAGACACTGAAAAGCAAATGTGATTCCATCCTTGTATATTCATGCTTTCTATTCCTTTCAGCGAACCCTGTTCAGCCAGTAGTTCCACGCTTCTGTATATTTGCCTAAATCTCCCGGATGATGGCGAATGCAGGTAGCTATCCGAAAGTATAATCCCTGTAACACTTCCCTGTTCAGCTCATATTCCCCTGTCATCTCTGGCCTAAGCGTCTCTACCGCTGGCAAAATGGTATCGATGGTCAGCCTATCCGGTGAAGAACAAAAGGCGTATATCAAATCATACAGAGGCTCTCCCACTACTGGATCAGGATCAATAATACCTATCAATGTACCATTTTCGGCAAACACAAAATTATGTACTCCGAAATCGCCATGAAGCAAATATTTAAGATTCCGTTGCGGCGATCCGGCCACAAGAGTATGGACGAACCGATGATTCTCTGGGGGTAAAACGTCTTGTATAATCTTTTCGGATTCTTTTGTTCTGTGAAGCAGAAAATCTCTCCATTCCACAAACGGATGATCCGAATAACCATACTCGCGTTCTTCTCCAAGGGATTTGTAGTGTGCAATGACTTCTGTCGCCAGACTGAGCAGCAAATCACCCTTATTTCCTTCACTATATTGCATAGTGAACCCTGGCTTGAACGCATATACCAAATAACGATGTAGGGAATCTACATAAATCACTCGAGATAGCTTCTCAATCTGTGCATAGGTAAGTAAAAATTCTGCCTCGGCTTTTACAATCGCGGGATCATTTTTTTTAATTACATATCGTGGTCTGGTACCGTCCATAACAACAACCACTTCACTCGAAGTTCCGCCAGTCAGCGGTTTGAGATTTTGCATACGGCTTTCAAGCACGCCTGCTTCATAAAGCTCATTCAGGATGAGTTGAATGTCCATGTAAAACCTCCCTATGCATCTGATCCATAAATAATGCGGCTGGCGCTTCGGATTGCTGATCTAGCCCACCTGTTCGCCAGCCGTTCTGTCTTAAAAATAGATTTTTTCATGCTCCGCATAGATTTCAAGCGCCCGCTCCATCTTATGGACATAGGTCTCATCCTGACTGGTACATAGAAAAGTGACGTGTCCGTCCTGCGGTTGACCCACTTTTACCGGGGATGCCAGCAAATTACGCTCGGACAGCACCTGTTTCAAGCGTTTGACCGTTCCGTGGCTCCCATCAATGAGCTGAATATGAGAAGGCAGCAGTTCTCTCAAAATTTCCTTATAGAATGGATAATGTGTACATCCCAATACGACCGTACCATAAATATCTAGGTTAAACGAAGACAGCTTATGGTTAAAATAATTGAACAATTCTGTTCGGTCAAAATTCAACTGTTCGCAATATTGTACTAGCTCCGGCAAAGGCAGTGAGTCCACACTTCCATGATCGTCAACTCTGGATACCAGTGCTGCATAACCAGATTGTTTTAAAGTCAACGGTGTCGCCAGCACCAGAACTCTTTTACCATTGGCACGGTTCATCTCGACCGCTGGTTTCACTGCTGGTTCCATTCCGATAATCGGAAATTTATATTCCTTCCTTAGCTCTGCTACCGCGATACTTGTAGCCGTATTGCAGGCAATCACCAATGCCTTAATATCCTCTTTTAGAATCGTTTGTACCGAAGCCTTGACATAACCAAGCACCTCTTGGGGTGTTTTCGTTCCGTAAGGAACATGAAGCGTATCCGCCATGTAAACAAAATTTTCGTTTGGCAAACGTCTTAGCGCCTCAGACAATACTGTAATTCCACCCAATCCCGAATCAAAAAAACCTATCTTCAAGCTACTCACCTTTTTTCGTTCAACTATGGTGTTATATCTTGCTGGCACCATGTTCATTTCCTTCTTCGCCTATCTAAGCATTCTCTTCATTAGACTTTACATTTAAATTTTACCGCAAAAATGATATTTTGCAAAAGAAACACGCAAATTTTACAGTGTAAAAAATAAAGTAGCTGTCCAAAGTAAATTTAATATAGAAGTGTTGACAGATATTATCTTTATATTGTAATATTACGTGGTAACTTACTAACTAAACTTACTTATTCAACTTACTTAGGGGGAAATAAAATCATGTCTAAAGTATTATTTGTTAAAGCTAATGATCGTACAGCTGAAGAATCCGCAACAGTTAAATTGTATAACGCATTCGTGGAAAGCTACAAGTCTTCTCACCCATCTGATGAAATCACTGAACTGGACCTGTTCTCCGTCGAACTTCCTTATCTGAACGCTAACATGATCAACGGTACGTTCAAATCCGCAAGAGGCATGGAGCTGAATACAGAAGAAGCTCGCCTGGCAAACATCGCTAATGGTTACCTGGATCAATTCTTGGCAGCAGACAAAGTCGTATTTGCTTTCCCACTCTGGAATATGACTATTCCAGCTGTACTGCACACATACATTGACTACCTGAACCAAGCTGGTAAAACATTCAAATACACTGCTGAAGGTCCTGTAGGTCTTGTAACTGACACTAAAGTAGCCCTGTTGAATGCAAGAGGCGGCGTTTATTCCGAAGGGCCTGCTGCTGCTGCTGAAATGTCTTTGAACTTCATGAGTAACATCTTAACCTTCTTCGGCGTAAAAGACATCGTGAAGGTTGTACTGGAAGGACATAACCAAGCTCCTGACCAAGCACAAGAGATCGTTGCTTCTGCCGTACAACGTGCAGTAGACGCAGCAAAATCGTTCTAATTATATATATGAAGAGAAGAGGATATCCGCACCCTTTATGGGATGGATATCCTCTTTTTTTTGTTACAAAATATAAAAAACACGTACTTCCCTGATCTGTGATCAAGTAAGAAGTACGTGTCTGTATAAGCTTATTGTTTAAGGAATGAACTGCTGCACGATTTTTACAACCTTACCGTCACGAAGCGTAACATGGTATGGAAATTGGCTGAGGTCCAGAACATCCTTTTTGGCAAAATCCTTCTCAAATTGTGCCAAAGGAATGGATTCGTTCCATTGCACGTCTGTATCTTCTATATTCCCTGTGTGATCATAAATCTGCACCTCTACCGAAGCATCTGGTGCAACCTGATACACGTCATTTTGCACGGAATTGTTTACGATGTAGTAGCCATCCGGCGCTCCGTCCAATCCTGTATTTCCTTCATGCTCCACAAATGCTTTGTCTGCTGCTGCGCCTTCGTACCATTCAATCGGATCTGCTGACAAATAAATTTGTCCATCGCGAATGTCCATTTGGTTTATATATACGGTCTCCTGATTTTCAGCAGCTGCTACAGGTGTGTAGCCTTGTGCTGTTGCCCCTGCCGTCGTAATCAGCATCATCATCAAAGTCAATACGGTCCATTTCGAAGCTAATTTCATCATGTCTGATCTCTCCTTGCCGTTTGGGTATGTACACGGTGTCTGTAAGCTTCATTACCCTTGTGTACCTATCATAAACTTTGAACGGTTAAAAAGTGTATCAGATACATAAAAAATAAGTTACGATTTTTTAAGACTTGGTCTTAAAACTTGATGACATGTCCTATTTACCTTTGTTATTTTAGTAATCCCACCTGACGTGCCTGTTCCTCGGTGAGAATAAACTCTTCATTTTGCCATACCTCGTCCTCTTTGGTTACAGCAAACATCCCCATAATCTCTTTCCAGATTCCTTTGTCGGCGGCTTCCTTTTGTGTAATGATTATTTTCATTTGAATCCCTCTCTCTTATTAGAATACGTGCAATGTGTGTAGCCCACTGCGCAAATAGATGGTTTCTCCGATCGCTGCTCCAAACCCATCTGTCCGCTTCGTACTCAGCTTATCCTTGTCATCCTCATTTTTCATAAGTTTGTCTCAAAACAACAACCATCTAGCAAACTAGTACCGATGCTCAGCTAAAATGTAAATTTTTATAAAAATACCCAACTTCTATATGGAGTCACAGTGCCTGTCCTAAATTTACAAATGGGATAACTGTTCTGCTTATAACATATGTACCCTTTTCTTACCGAAATTATTCGTATCTTATTTGTGATCTTAAAACTTAAGAATAATTTTGTAGGCAATGACCTTTCTTAGATGTGACTAAGCGCTAAAATAAAAACGGCTGCAGGTTATCCTACGAGCCGTTTCTACTAATAAATTTTTATGCCTAGTTAATTCACCGAAACCATCAACATATGCAAATTCATTTTTTCTGTATAAACAAGTGGTTGCCAAAAGAAATAAAGCAGCGGAGAGGACGGTATTGTCTGAAGAAGCGGAGTATTCGCCTTTGTCCCCGGATTTCTCCCCTTGAACATACAACCAAGAAATCCGGGGGCAACAGCGATCGGAAGAATAATCCGTTCTCGTAGCGGTCACAAGCCGCATACCGTTACTTAATTAATTCTGATGTTGCCCTATTTTTACACGGAAAAGTAAAAAGGCTGCACGCATACTGGTTTGGACACAGTTACTTGTTGTCCAGTGTAGGTCAAGCGACCGCTTGCTTTGTCCACTTTGAAGGTAACAATATTGTTGGTGTCGCGGTTAGCCACGAGCATATAGTCACCATTAGGTGTCAAAGCAAAATGACGCGGATGCTCGCCTTCGGCAGATACATGCTCAACCAAGCTCAACTTGCCAGTGGCTCCATCTACAGCGTACACCACGATGCTATCATGTCCACGGTTGGAACCGTACAGATAAGCGCCATCCTGTGAAATCGCAATTTCTGCAGTTGTGTTTTCGCCAGTAAAGTCAGACGGCAATGTCGGTACGCTCTCAAGCTCAGTAAGCTTGCCAGCTTCTGCATCATATGCGAAAGAAGTAATGGAAGAATCCACTTCGTTAATAACAAAAGCAAATTTACCGTTCGGGTGGAACGTCAAGTGACGTGGGCCTGCACCTGCATGGGTTTTCGTTTCACCGTGCAGCACCAGTTGCCCTTTGCTGTCATCAATGGTATAAATACGGATCAGATCCAGTCCAAGATCTTGTACGAACAGGAAGCGGCCGTCCGGGCTAAAGAAACTGGAATGTGGATGTGGACGATCCTGACGCTCAGGATGCGCTCCTTTGCCCTCGTGCTGTTTTACATCCAGCAATTCACCGATACGCCCGTCCTCAGTCAGAGATATCAGTCCTACCATACCTCCGTGGTAGCTGACTACAATCAGGTAACGATCGGATGGATCACGTTGAATGTGGCATGTTGTGGAGCCTACGTTTTCCGCGCGATTCAGCAAAGTAAATGTGCCTTTAACCGGGTCAATTTCAAAAGCAGAGGCTTCGCCTACCTTCGCTCCTGCAGCGGAAGTCGTCTCGCCAATGGAATACAGCTTCCGATTTTTAACGTCTACATTTAGAAATGTAGGATTTTTCAAGCCGGAGAACTCATCCTGTAGTGTCAGGGCTCCTGTCTGTTCATTAAAAGTATACGAATAAACTCCGTTACCTTCCAATTCGGCGTAAGAGCCTGCGAATACGAGCAATTTTTGTTGTGCTGTCATGGTTGTGTCCTCCTTGGATTAAAAAAATGACGGGCAATTGAATGATTGCTCCTGTTACAGATACTGCTTTAAGAGGCGCGCTCCACCACAGGTTCTGTAGACAATGCTACATTGCCTGCTACAGCACGCGAGATCATGCATGAGGTTTCAGCCTGCTCTGCAAGGCGCAATGCTTGTTCGATTTGCGATTCTGTTGCATCGACGGACAATAGAACTCGTGGACGATGCACGATTCGGCGATATGTAAAAATGTTGTTCGTTACATCGACAATCCCTTCGGATTCCAGTGCCAGTGATACCACCGGGAGACTGGCACGCTCCATCATTGCCGCCAAAGTAATCAAATAGCAGGTAGCAGCTGCACCGAGCAGCATTTCATCCGGATTGGTGCCCACACCAGGGCCTCCCATCTCAGCCGGAATCGAAATCGCTGTCCGCAACTGTCCGGCCTCAATACGCCCATCGCTGTTGCGTCCCCCGTTCCAGTCTGCCTTGAGCAGAAAGGTATGCTCCATTTCAGGTCACTCCTCTCTCTTGTATTATGAATGTTTACACAGGTGAATGTAAAGGTTAGTCAATCTCCTGATTTTTAGTTTCGGTACCCAGCAACCATACAGCAGCTGCTCCGATCAGGATCGCTACGAAAAAAATCGCAAAGATAGATGGTAACGCTATGCCTTGTCCTACGAGTATACCGACCACAAAAGGTCCGATCACGCCGCCAATACGACCAAATGCAGCTGCCATACCCACACCAGTAGAACGAGCAGACGTTGGGTACAGCTCCGGGGTATAAGCATACATGGCTCCCCATGCACCGAGATTAAAGAAGGACAAGCAGATACCAGCAGCCAACAACATCCCTGCCGTTTCTGATGTTCCAAACCAAATAGCGGACACTGCCGTGAGCAACAAGTAGATGATCAGTACAAATTTGCGACCCAGCTTTTCAATCAGATAGGCAGCGGTAAAATAACCTGGTAATTGTGCAAGTGTCATGATTAGGACATACTCAAAGCTTTTAACCAGCTCAAACCCCTTCATAAACATCATGCTTGGCAACCACAGGAACATACCATAATATGAAAATACAACTGTAAACCATAAAATCCACAGCATTAGCGTAGACTTGCGATGGGGTACCGACCAAATCGCAGCCAAGCGTGCACGTAACGGAAGTTTGACGCTTTGCTGCTTGTATCGCGGTGAATCCTCAATAGCTTTGCGCAAATAAAGAGCGTACAGGGCAGGTACTGCGCCGAGAATAAAGGCAAGCTGCCAACCATATTTTGGAATAACAAAATAGGCAATAAGAGCCGAAAGAATCCAACCTGCCGCCCAGAAGCTTTCCAGCAGCACAACTGCTCTCCCTCGTTCTTTCACAGGCACCGATTCTGACACCAGTGTCGAAGCAACAGGCAATTCTCCGCCCAAGCCTGCACCGGCAATAAAGCGCAGCACCAGCAGCATACCGAGACCTGTCGCCAAAGCTGACAAGCCACTGGCTACGGAAAAAATCAGCAGGGTCCACACTAAAATAGCGCGTCTACCGTAACGATCTGCCAAAATCCCTGCCAAGGCGGCTCCAAACACCATTCCTATTGAATTCATCGCAGTCAGCAGACCAATCTGCTCTGATCCGAGATGCCACTCCTTAGCCAAAGCTGCCACTATAAATGAAAGCAGTCCCACATCCATAGCATCAAACAGCCAGCTAAGGCCTGCGCTAAATAGCAATTTTCTTTTTTTAGCTGGGGGTAATGAAGTTAATTCACTCATGATTCGCTCTCCCTTAAAAATGCATCGTATGTAGACGTATATTCAGGTGTCTTGTCACCTGTAGCCCAGCATCTATTGTACCGCAAGCTTCCTGAATCTGCGAGCTTTTTAATGCAAAAAAAACGGAAGATTGCCTACGGCAATTCTCCCGCCTTCTGGAACCTGTCAGTTACCGGTTTTGGACCAGACCGATGATCGTCACCATGAGCACCAGCAGCTGGATGAGTGTATCGTTACTCATTCCAATCGCCTCCATCCCATATGAGATACTCCTTCGGCCGTTTCCCCTCTCCCCGGATTATGACGCTTGTTCCCCAATACATACCTATGCAGGTGGCGGGAATCTTATGATCAATAATGGATACAAATCTTCATACATTTAAGGTTTAATCCAGGACCACTGTAAATCCATTTCCTGAATGCATTCACGGCTATCATGTTCATCATTGGCCACCAGCGGGGTCACCGGATAGATGCTCATACCACCTTGCTCATACGTGCGTAATAAGGGCAGCAGCTCATCAATGTTCTGGATCGACGGATCTAGCCATGAATCTATTTGGTCTGCTTCCAAAATAGCGGGCATCCGGCTGTCAAATTCACGTATATCCGTATTGGCCTGAACTGTCATCATCGTACAGGTGCGTAACGGCTCCTTTCGGCTATCCTGCCATATTTCATAGAGCCCCGCGACCGCAAACATTTTCTGTTCCGGCAATACCACTCGGACAGCACACATGCGTTTGCCTAATTTTCGCCAATAATAAAAACCATTACAAGGAATAATACAGCGGCGGGTTTCCGCCATCTTCCGATAACTAGGATTTACCCGAACAGTATTCAGGTCTGCATTAACACAATCCTTACCCCAATAAGGAATAAATCCCCAGCGAAATTCATCAAGCACCCGTTCTCCATCCTGATGCAGCACAATTGGAACATGCTGGGTGGGACTCATGTTATAACGTGTTTTATAATAATACATCACACGTTGTATACCAAAATGATCCTTTACCTCATCCAAATCAGCCGATAACGAAAATCTTTTGCACATATGCAATTCATCCTTCCGCCTTTTTTTACCTATTGTGCGGATATACAAGGAAAAATATGCATAAGCGAGGATTTCACAAAAACCTGATGAGCAAAAAAATATATAGCAATATCCCCGCAGTCATGAAGCTACGGGGATAGATACTAACTTATATCGTTATTACTTCTTCTCTACAGCGTGGCCGCCAAATTCATTACGCAGCGCAGCAACTACTTTGCCGTTGAATGTATCAGCATCCAGCGAACGGTAGCGCATCAGCAAGGACAAGGCAATAACCGGAGTTGCTGCCTGAAGATCCAACGCTTCCTCAACAGTCCATTTACCTTCACCGGAAGAGTGCATCACCCCACGGATTTCGTCCAGGTTCGCATCTTTGGAAAATGCGCGTTCAGTCAAGCCCATCAGCCAAGAGCGGATAACGGAACCGTTGTTCCACACACGCGCTACTTGTTCATAATCAAAGTCAAAGTTGCTTTTCTCCAGCACTTCAAAACCTTCACCGATGGAAGCCATCATACCGTATTCCACACCGTTATGAACCATTTTCAGGAAATGTCCGCTACCGGATTTACCAGCATACAAATACCCATTTTCCACCGCTGTATCGCGGAAAATCGGCTCAACAACCGCCCAAGCTTCTGGATCGCCACCGATCATGTAACAAGCGCCATTGCGTGCACCTTCCATCCCGCCGGAAGTTCCTGCATCCATAAAGCTGATACCGTATTCTTTCAGACGAGCATGGCGAGCAATGGACTCTTTGTAATGAGAATTACCGCCTTCAATAATGATGTCCCCTTTGGACAACATTGGTTGAAGCTGATCCAGCACAGAATCAACAATTTGGTGAGGAACCATAATCCACAGCACTCTAGGGGATTGAGTTGCTTGTACAAGCTCTTCCAAAGTAGAAGCACCTGCAGCTCCATACTCCTTCATTTCTTGAATTGCGGCTGCATTGACGTCGTAAGCCACAACTTCATGCTTATGATCGATCAAGTTTTTACCAAGATTCAAACCCATTTTTCCCAAACCAATTAATCCTACTTGCATTATAAAGGCCTCCTGCCGTAGCAAAAATATATTTCTGTACAAACTTTTTTTGTTGGACTAAGCACGAACGACTGCTTTTTCAGAGCTTTCGGACTTTTCGTCCAACCACCATGTAAAGCCTTGTTCTTCCAACAATTGATCTGAAGCTTCTGGACCGTAAGAGCCTGCTGCATATGTGTGAAGCGGGACTTCGCCACGGGCAAAGGCTTCGAGTACGGGTTGAACCCACACCCATGAAAGCTCCACTTCATTCCAATGAGCAAAAAAGGTCGAATCGCCGCGCAGCGCATCAAAGATGAGGCGTTCATAAGCTTCTGGGACATCCTTGGCCTCGGAATGATAATTCATCAGAACCGTCTCCAGCTGACCATTGTTCAGCGGATCTCTACTGTTCAGACGGAGCGTTACCTTTTCATCCGGGTTAACATGAATGATCAGCAAGTTCGGATCGGTCGGCTGCCCTTGAGCAGCATAAGGATCTGTATTGTCCTTTTTGAATTCCACAACGATGCGAGTGGATTTTTCTTTCATGCGTTTACCGGTACGAATATAGAACGGCACACCCGACCATTGTTCATTGTCAATCCAAAGGCGAGCTGAAATGAACGTATCATTTTGCGAATCAGGTCCAATGTCCGGCTCCTCTTTATAGGAAGGAACTGCTTTTCCATTGATCTCACCTGCGGTATATTGTCCTCTAACCACGTTGGAAGCAATATCAGAAGGATCAAGGGCACGAAGCGCGTCCATCACCTTACTTTTTTCATCCCGCACCTGATCAGCCGTAATATGTCCCGGCTTGTTCATAGCCGTCATCATCAACACCTGCAGCATGTGATTTTGCACCATATCACGAATAGCACCGGAGTGATCGTAGTATCCTGCTCGCTCCTCTACGCCTACAGTCTCAGAAGCGGTAATTTGCACATTGGCAATGTACTGATTGTTCCAAACCCCTTGAAGCAATGGATTAGCAAATTTTAAAGCTTCCAGGTTTTGAACCATGGGCTTACCTAAGTAATGGTCAATACGATAAATCTCATCCTCAGCAAAGGTTCTGCTCAGGCGATCATTCAGCTCGCGTGCCGATTCCAAATCATGCCCAAATGGTTTTTCGATAATAAGTCGTTTCCAACCCTTTGTTTCAGCCAAACCACTTTCCCGAATATTGTGGGCAATCACATCAAAAAATTCCGGTGCCACCGATAAGTAAAACATGCGGTTCCCCGGAATTCCCAAGTCATTTTCACGTTGCTCAGCAAGCTGTAGCAGCTTTTTATAATCTTCCGGGTGGTTAACGTTCAATGCACAGTAACGGAAAGCACTTAAGAACTGATCCATCTGTGCACGGTCATCATTCACATGTCTGGAAAAATCCTTAATAGATTGCTCTACATTACTTTGAAATTGTTCGTCCGCCACTTCACGACGCCCCATCCCAATTACAGAAAAGGAAGCCGGAATTTTACCTTCTACAAACAAATTATACAAGGCCGGGTAAATTTTGCGTTTAGCCAAATCCCCTGTCGCTCCAAATAAGACAAATGTCATTGAATCCATGAAATATTCCTTCTTCCCATTATAAAAGATGAGGTTATTAAAAGTTACCTGAGGAATTAACG
The DNA here is from genome assembly GCF_001049835.1 of Paenibacillus sp. Mc5Re-14. Lineage (NCBI taxonomy): Bacteria > Bacillati > Bacillota > Bacilli > Caryophanales > Paenibacillaceae > Paenibacillus > Paenibacillus sp. Mc5Re-14. Next base: position 229,371 of record NZ_CVPD01000001.1, read on the forward strand.
TAACCCATAATACACCCAAAATAAGGGGCAAGTCAATCAAATTTTAGCGAAATCGTGAACATTCGATATATCCTGTAATGATAACGTTTTCTGTGGTATGATTGACGATAGGAAAGAGAAAAAACTGTTAAAATTGTCACAGTTGATACAATGCATTATAGTTACTATTGGTATACAGAGTTACTTTTAGTATACTGTTTAAAACAACAATGAAATTGAGGGGATTCAGATGAGCGACGACAGGCAGCCTAAGCTTTTGTGCGGTAAGGTGGAACAGTCCTTTCAGATCATCAGCAAAAAATGGACCGCTCTCATCATTCATACTTTGATGGAACATCCCAAACGATTTAGTGAAATTCAAGTTTCCATACCTGATCTTAGCAAACGCATGCTGAACGAGCGCATCAAGGAACTAGAGCTTTCCGGCCTAATCCTTCGCAATGTCATCACAGAGCGGCCTGTGCGGACCGAATATTCGCTGACACGTAAGGGTAAAGAGCTAGGTGATGCATTGAATGGTGTGGAGAGCTGGGCCGAAAGATGGCTCTAAACCGCTAACAGGAGATCGCCCATTACGCTCTCCTGTTATTGTGTTACTCCATGTGGATCATAATACAAGCAATAGGACGAAAATAATGGGACAACCGCGCAATAGCTCATGTTTTCAGATATGAGCCAGGAAAGGATGAGACCGATGGCATTTGGCATTACCCGGCAGGAACTGATGAGCTGGAAAAGAGAGGTCAGTCGTGGCCAGATTGCTTTTCTAACGCATTACTGGCTGGATGACCGCTTTCCAGGCATTACAACTGTCACCAAGGTGGGGTGCTCTGACTTGGATAAGCTGCGCTTATGGTGCAAGCATAACGGATTGGACCCCCAATATATACATCAGCGTCAGCCCTATCCTCATTTTGATCTCATCGGTAACAAACAGATGGAAATTTTACGCAAGTATGGCATGAGCGATCAATTAAGACGCTTCGAGCCTCATCTTCAACCTAGTACACGCCCATCGTTCTAAACCGCAGCTCTCAGAGTTGCGGTATTTTTGTTTTCATACCAGATAATACCTTGTGTATCCAGATCGCTGACATAGCTCCTTCTCCCATCGCAACCGTCGCTTGCTCGGCATGAGCCCCTAAGTCCCCGGCCACCCATACATTTTCCACGTTTGTCATTTTGCTGCGGGGATGCGTCTCAATATGCTTGTTGTGCAGCAGATGTACGCCCAGTTGCTCCGCCAGCTCTGAATGAACATGGTTGCTTCCAAAGGCTAAGAACCCCCGCTCTGCTCCAATCACTTGTCCGTCAGCCAGCCGTACTCCTTCAAAACAGCCCGGTTGTCCCGTGATAATCTCAGAAATGGCTGCTTCCTTATATTCAATCCCTTTTTCCCGCAGCTTCACGATCAGCTCGTTTGGTACTTCTGAACGCTCATGATTGACATAGACAAGGTGATCGGTACGTGCTGATAAAATCAAGGCCATGGAAGCTCCCGCTTTGCCCGCCCCCATGACGACTGTACTGCGATCCTGAACCTCATACCCGTCACAGTCGGGGCACACATACACACTGTTGCCCAGGCAGGCTTGTAGCCCTTCCAGCTTTGGAAAGCGATCCGTCAGCCCTGTGGCCAATAGCAGCGTTTTTGACGTATATACTGCCCCTGCCTCCACTTCAATGTCAAAAAGCTCATCTCTCTTGGTCGCTTTTACCGCCTTGCCATCAACAAATTCAGTGCCAAGCTTCATGGCTTCACTACGTCCAAGCCCTCGCAGCTCTTCACCAGAAATCCCATCAGGAAAACCCAAAATGTTATGATACTGATGACACAGCGTAGATCGACCATAGCCCGAATCTATCACCAGCACCCGATGACTGCTGTATCTGCCCAATTGAATTGCTGCTTGCAATCCGGCGATTCCCCCACCGACAATAATGCAATCGTATTTCATGTCCTAATTCCTCCTTCAAATACGCGCAAATGCTAAACATCTGCCAAAAAAAGCAATCACACTTATGTAAACTTCTCATCCAATTTCAAACATAATATCACCTACATACGGATGAATTAACCTCTCTTCTTCATATATCCAAAAGGTTACATAACCAAAAAATGTAACGACAAACAGCACTACGGATAATCCGTAGCGCTGTATTCAGGTTAAACCTGAAAAATCATACTATTATGATCATTATTTAAATGTTTTTACGCGTTCTTCAATAGGTTGGAATTCCTTGTCACCTGGTTGGAATGTCGGTTTACCAAATGGCATTTCAGCAATCAGTTTCCAATGCTCAGGAATGTTCCATTCGTTTTTCACTTTTTCGTCGATCAAAGGATTATAGTGCTGAAGGGATGCACCCAGTCCTTCTTGCTCCAGAGCCGTCCATACAACCAGTTGCAGCATACCGTTAGATTGATTGGCCCAGATTGGGAAATTGTCCGCATACGCTTCAAATTGTTGTTGCAGACCAACTATCACGTTGTTGTCTTCAAAGAACAACACTGTTCCATAACCGCTGCGGAAACCGTTCATTTTCTCAGCAGTAGATTTGAATTGTTCTTCATTGCCTACCACTTCCCGCAAAATATCTTCTGTAATATTCCACAGTTTGTCATGATGCTCTCCGAGCAACACTACAGCCCGTGAAGTTTGGGAGTTGAAAGAGGTAGGTGTATACTTCACAGCTTCCTCTACGATCTCTTGAATCCGTTGGTCAGAAATTACTTGTTCTTTGCTAATGCCATAATAGGAGCGTCTGTCTTTCAGCGCTGTGAAGAAGTCTTTAGTCATTTTGTTACCTCCTGAGAAAAATTAATTACTTTTCGTAACTTAATATACATCCTACATATCTTAAAGTCAAGAGATTTCTTTTTAAATATTACCAGTTGGTTAAAAATTATACGCCGTTCTTATATTTGTTCTCACTGGAAGAGGTGTGCTTGGTTGCATCCTTGTTTCTCTCCTCCTGTCTTTCCATCTTTAAATCCTCTACGGGAATGGCATCTACCGTCTGTTCAATTTCAAAACGGTCAAACAAGCTTTCCTGCTCTGTCGGATACTGCTCGGCATGGTCACGATTGATCGGCTGCTCCTGATGTTTAGACTCTATTGTTCCTTTCCCCGTCTGGCTTTTTTTCTCATTCTTACCATGCAGATTATCTTCAAATGGGGTCATCTTTCTTCCCTCCCTATCGGATTGTGTCCACAGTATACTTTTACCTTTCAGGTTGGGGATTAAACGCAAAAAAGAGAAAATCTCCGAAAGATTTTCTCTACTCATGTTCTTATAGATGGTTGACTGAGTTATTCTGAGCTGGCTTTACGTGCACACTCATGAAAAAGATGAGGCTCCAGCTTCTCTCCCGCTACGAGCTTCTGCACCAGCTCTGTACCTGAGGCCGGAGTCATTTGACCATACCAGTCCCCTTGCGGGTATACGATTACAACCGCCGCATCATGACAGCGTCCATTACAACGAGTTCTGGTCGTGTGAATATATGCTTCTGCATGTTGTTTACGAATTTCATCCCGAATTGCTTGGGTAACTTCTTCACCCTCATGTCGCATACATGTGCCTCCATTACAAATCAACACATGATGCTTCATAGGTTCTAAATCAAAAATAGCCATAGCTTCCCCTTTAATCAACAGTTGTTGGTTTTTAAATCAATGTTTATCTGGATAAAGAACAAGCTGTGCTTCCATCTGCCCGTCTTCAATCGTCAGCACGATAAATGAATATTCGTCTTCACCGCGTTTGTCCGTCGGAGACCCCGGATTAAGGACAAGCAGATTATCTATCTTTTTGACCACAGGAATATGAGAATGTCCAAAAATCAGGCAATCCAGCGTTTCTCCCTTAAACGTATTCAGTGCTATATTTTCTGTCGAGCCGCGCCAGCCGTGACCATGAACCATACCAATCCGCTTGCCTTGGGCTTCAACAATGCGTTGATAGCCTAGACGCTCCACGATGTCGGTTCCATCATTGTTTCCGGCAATGCCTTGTACAGGCGCAAATTCAGCTAGACGTTCATATACGAACCAATCCGTCCAGTCTCCAGCATGGAGAATGAGGTCACTGTCTTTTAGCTCCTGTACAAGCCGACTAGGCAGCGTTTTGCTTCTATGTGGCATATGGGTGTCTGAAAGTACGATGATTTTCATATCAATTTCTCCTTACTGGCGTCTTTTACACGGATGAACTTTGTTGTCCAACCCGCTGTTTGAGAGCCTGCTCCAGATCTCGCAACGTAACGGTCTCGAAAAACGCCTGGATTTTCTGCTCTGCCACCGTATATAAACCATCCAATAAAGCGTCTATGTTCCTGCCAACCTCGCAATTATGATTGCTGTCGGTATGGATGGCGAACAGCGGGCCTTCATCCTTGGTCGCTTCATAGATCATTTTCAGATTGATGTTTGAACTCGACATGCTTAGACGAAAGCCGCGCGCTCCCGGTGACGAATCCACCAGACCAGCTTGCTTGAGCCGGCTCATAATTCTTCTCACAACTACCGGATTTGTATTAATGCTGGAAGCAATAAGTGACGAAGTCATTCGCTCAGGTGCCCCTTCAGCCAGAAGAAGCAGACAATGGATACTAACGGAAAAATGGGTACTCATGTTAACCACCTTTATATGTGTGCCTCATTAAATGTTTGATAAAATGCATGTTTCCATCATACCACATTAGAGGCAGCGACACAGTGCTTACTACTCCTTACTCTGGAAAATAGTCATTTTCTGGGCGTACTCGCACTTTTAATTGGCGCACACTATATTCCAACTGCTTAATGATATCCTCCAGTTGACGACGGTCAAGTGCATTAAAGTCGGATGCAGGCTTGGGTGCATTTTTCAAATCACGTATGGTTGCCTGCTGCTCCTGCCACTTGTCCATCAGGTCGGCTATATTGGCATAAAAGCGTTCATAATCCTTGATCACTTCATCCAGAAAGGCATCCACCTCATCCGGATCATAGCCGCGCATTTTATTTTTAAACTGTTTCTCATGAATGGAGAGCGCGTCCAGCTGAATGCCCAGTTGTTTAAACAACTGCTTTTGCTTATCCAGACGACGCTTCATATGTTCATCCATCGGTTTTCCCTCCTTAACACACTATTCTTTTTATATCACATTCTAGGCTGGGAATAAAAGTCTCTGCTGATTGCTCAGGTCTATGAACGGGTATAAAAGAGCATACACACCACTCATACAGACCATGAAGGGGAGAGATGATCATGAACCATTTGAACGATTCACAGCTTGCAGAGCTGAAACATATGTTACTGGAGCAGAAAAATGATTTAGAAAAACATTTTAAACAAAACGGTCAGGAAAACACACAATTAGGAGAAACACTGACAGATTCCACAGGTGAGCTCTCGTCCTATGATAACCACCCCGCCGATATAGGGACGGAAACCTTTGAACGTTCTCGTGATCTGGCGATTAATGAGTCGCTGGAAAACGAGTTGGAGCAGGTCAATGCAGCCCTGCAACGGATGCAGGATGGGACGTATGGAATATGTGTGGAGAGCGGGGAAGAAATTCCTTTTGAACGGTTGCAAGCCATTCCATATACAGCCTATACAGTCGAGCACACTCCAACACGAGAATTATCGAATGATCGTCCAATCGAGGAACAGGTTATGACTCCGCCGCCCAAAGGTGCAGGTGAGGTTCGCCAACGGAATGCAGGACGATTTGATGATGCGGGCGCATGGGACGCGGTGGAAAAATACGGCACATCAAACTCGCCTGCGACAGCTGCCAAGCATGATGTCACAGATTATGATGAAAATATGTGATACTCGAATGTACAAAAACTCATTAAAAATATCTATGTATTTGTTCATCTAGAAAAGCAGCTTGTCCATAGACAGGCTGCTTTTCTATGTCTTCCGGAAATACGATGATCAGGCTTACCCAATTTCTATCCGCTTTCGACTGCGAGCTGACTCAATACAAGCGTCGATTACTTTCATATTGCTTACCGCATCTTCTGGCTCATATGGCAACGGAATACCGTCAAGCACCGCTTCGGCAAAAGCATCTGCTTGCAGTTCAAAGGAATTAAAACCTTTCAAACGTTCCTCACGCGTAACCGAACCAACGTGAACGAAAATTTGCGGTACAACAGACGTTCTTTCCCAACCAAACATCTTAGGCATTGCAATCGTACCCTTGCTACCGAGAATTTCCATATTGGAACGATTGGCTGCCCACATGCCACAATCGAAAGTAAGGTTGACTCCACCCGGAAATTCCAGCAGACCGGAGGCCATCATATCAACGTTATCATGCTCAGGGGAAAATAAAGCATGTACCGTCACTGCCTCCGGCTCTCGATCCAAATACATACGAGCGGCTGAGATCGGATACACGCCCACATCATATAACGAGCCGCCGCCCATGCTTTTATTAAAGCGTACATTATCTGCCTGATCAGTATTGTTAAATGTAAAAGTACAATGAATACCGCGAATGTCACCAATTTCCCCACTATTGATGATTTCCTTAATTCTTCGATGTTTGGGATGATAGCGATACATAAAAGCTTCCGCAAATGTCACTCCGGCACGGCGACATGCTTCAATCATGCGGCTTGTCCCGGCCGAGCTAAGCGAAGATGGTTTTTCACACAAAACATGCTTCCCGGCCTCCGCTGCCTTAATGGTCCACTCTTCATGCAGATGGTTTGGCAATGGTATATACACCGCTCCGATTTCGGGATCAGCCAACAGCTCTTCATAGCTTCCATAACTTCTCGGAATATCGAACTCCCGGGCGGCCTCAGCGGCTTTATCCGCATTACGACTAGCAATTCCAAGTACTTCTCCGCGTTCGGATTGCTGAATCGCCGGAATTACAGCGATTTTGGCGATCTCCGCCGTGCCTAAAATTCCCCATTTCAGCTTTCTACCCATCATTCTCATCCTTTCGTAGTTAGGAATAGTTGTCTTGTTCCGCTTTATGCAGCATACCTAAGCAACGGTCCAGATCAGCTTTGACCTGCTTTTTGTACAATCGGGCTTTCTCCTCCCCATCGTCTGTAAAATGATAAAGCACAATCTCCTGAAAATCTACACGCGGGTCTGTTCCTTTTAATCGTTTGGTACGATAAAAAACACCTTCCTGAACCAGTTCATGCAGTGCCCGGTACACCTCGCTTTGAGGCGGAACATATCCGAAACTACTAAACTCATCTTTCATCGATTCGAGCATCTGATATCCATATCCGCGATGCCTCTCTACCATTGTGATCAGATAAATTTTGATAAAAGCCCGCTGGGATATCATAAACGCCATTTCACAACCTCCTCTACACCTTATTCAAGTCTCATATCTTCCATTATAAACCACTCTGCGTCCATAGACTATTTCCTTTCATAAATATGAGAGTTTACGAGAACTCTCCGTCCCTTGAGACCTGCTTGAAGGTGACGAGAGCTATGGAATGAAGCATTATAGAGTAGTGTGCATAGCGCTGAGGAGTGATTTTATGGTTTTCTATTGTGAATTTTTCATATGTTGAAACAACATAATAACACTTAAAAAAGTATCCCTCGGCCTTCTTCTGAAAGCTTCGGGATACTTTTTGTGAAATAATATAACTTTATCGCTGAATCAAGCTTGCTTTTGGAAGGCTGGCGGACTTCCAGCCGGGCGGGGACGAATCCGAAGCCCCACGATCCATTTGCCCAAAGGCAAATGTGCCAGCAACCATGTTCCAACAAGAGAAAAGATTATACAGAGAACGAATGAAGCCAGTGTACGAAGAACGTGACTCCAATCTGTAAACAACGTTCCATCAAAATAGTAGGTTACGCGCAGCATAAAGGCGTGCATCAGATATGCTCCATAGGACAACGTTCCCATGACGGTCAGCACCCGCGCCGCACGTCCTCCCTTGTGAGCAATCCACGTTGCTACCCGATAAGCTACAAAAATAGACGTGATGCAATATACAGCCATAACCGGACGCAGCAGAGACAAATAGTTAAAAGAAAGGACCGTACCTCGCGGCATCTGGAACTGACCGATCATCTCATACAGCAAGTATCCTGTAATCACGATAAAGAGCAGCCAGTATATCAACTGCGCCTTGATAACCCAAGCATTCCAACGCTTGACATTCATCCCAGCTGCCGCTCCTAATATAAAATAAAAGAAAAAATAGATCACATTCCGGTCAGCGTATATGGTAAACCAAGAAGAAATGACGGGAAGCTGGAGCTGATCCATCACTTGATATACGGGTCCCACCGCCAACATAAGCAAAATATAGAGGACGCCGAATCCAGCCAATGTAGCGGGTCGCCATGTTGACGGCAGTAGCGCAGACAAACGACGTACAGCATAACGAAACACGGGAAATAACACATAACATTGGATAATCATAATGATGTACCACAGATGATAGCTGCTTTTCCCGTTCAACAGCTTTTGTAAAAAATCTAACGGGTGAATAAATCCTCCACCTTGGGCAAGCTGATTCCCCAACTCGTATAAAAGAGACCATATGATATAAGGAACGATGATATCCATGAATCGTTTGCGTAAAAACGTTCCATATTTTAAGGCCCCATCATAATTGTAAAATAGCACCATTCCAGTAATGAACACAAACACAGGTACCGCAAATTTGGAACACAGCAGTAATAGGGTCATTACAACTCCGTCCTGGATGCGCGCCCCCGGCGCAACCGCATAGTGTGCGACGGAATGCTGAAGAACAACGGCTGCAAAAGCCAACCCTCTCAGCAAAGCGACTTCGGAAATTCTCTCTTTTTGACTCATGTCACTCTCCTGTTACATCTAGCAATTTATAAATCTATTATAACGACAATCCTGTAAAAATATATAGAGGGATAATGGTGCCAATGCCAAGCAAAGCATCATCTATCTTAGGTATATTCAATCAGTAGCTAGCACATAAAAGCAGCAGTCTCCTCACGGGAGACTGCTGCTTTAGAAAACCTATAAAAGAGGACGGAGCCAAATTATTGTAAATTACGTTTCCACCAGCCATGTGATGGTTACAGGTTCCTTCTAGTATCTGTGTACGCATCTGTCCGCGTATCCGCCACCGTATCATCATATGTTCTGTAACGATCCGCATTCAGAGAACGGTTGGTGCGGAAAATATCATATACATCCCGGTGGTGATCAGCGGAATCTACCAGAACCAAAATCTTGCCCTGATCGACGTATGTCTCGTATTGACGAGCATCATCTTCTGGAATGCCCAGTCCAACCAGTCCACCGACCAAGCCACCTGCTCCCGCTCCGACAGCTGCTCCCGTAAGGGTAGCCGCGATAGGTCCAGCAGCAAGAATAGGTCCAATACCCGGAATCGCCAGAGCCCCGATGCCTGCCAGCAAGCCAGCGACGCCGCCTACAACACCGCCGGTAGCCGCTCCTGTAGCCACGCCCTCTGGTGCTTTGGTGCCTGTCTCCTCACTAATCGTCCTGAGGTCGTCACGGTCACGTGTAATCACAGAAATTTCACTGCTTGGGATTCCTTTGCTCTGCAATTGTCCAATCGCACGAGATGCTTCTTGCTCGGTATCAAAAACACCAACAATTTTCTTTTCATTATAATCGTTTAAGTTATTAGCCATGATAGTTACCTCCCAATATGTTGTTGTTGAGTGGTTCGTTTTTTTATTACCCCACTATCCTGACGTTTAAACGATTTTACAAAATTCGCAATGATGTCTACTTCAAGTTCGGCTTCCGATCATCGCTTAGGTTTTGCTCTGTTAGTCGCCACAGCTTCTAGTGGATCATCCGGCCAATAATGCTTGGGATATCTGCCTTTTAGGTCCTTTTTAACTTCAAAATAAGTCTCGCTCCAGAAGCTGGACAGGTCAGATGTCACTTGCACAGATCGCTGGGCAGGTGATAATAGATGCAGCACAATCGGCACACGTCCGCGTCCAATACGGGGCGTATCCTTCATGCCAAACAGTTCTTGTAGTCTCACTGCCAGTGCAGGAGCCTCAGGTTGCGAATAATCGACAGGAATACGTGAACCACTGGGTACACGTATATGCGTCGGTGCTTCCTGTTCGAGCTGTTGCCGCTGTTCCCAATTCAACCTGCCGAGCAGCAATTCGCTACCATCCAGCCGTTGCAGATCGGTTATATTTTTGGCTCCAAGCGCAAAAGGCAGGAGCCACGACTCCAGTGAATCCAACAGCGCGGATTCTGAACTGTCTGGCCATTCCTCAGGTGCTGAGAAGTGCATAAAAATCAAACGTGCCTGCAACTGAAGAGTTGGCCGATTCCAGGACAGCAGTTTGAGACCACGTTCCCGGACACCCTGCATTAAGGCAGCCGCGATTTCCTCTGCCGGAGGTCGCTCGTAAGACGTCTCCTTTAAGATGAGCGAGCCCAGCCGAATTACCTTGCGGGCTCTCACGGCTGAAACGGAGCTATCCCAATATACATTGGCTTGTTCCAGCAGTAAATCGCTGCAATGCTGGATCAGCTCTTGCAGTTCAATCGGTGCCGCCAACTGAATGGCACCATCTGCTCCCTCGTCGTCTACTTCGGCGGCGACGAGATAGGGCGAACGCGACATCCACTCCACTTGTCGGAGTCGCGCCCCCCGGCCGCCGCTGAGTAAAAAGCGGCCATCCCCTCTGCCCTGCGCGATCCGATCTGGATACGCGAAGGCCAGCAGCAGCCCGCAGGCCGCGGAGCCGTCAGGCTCGTCCTGCGCTACGGCTGCGTCCGGCAGCGTGACTAGCAGCTGCCGACTCTCCTGCACGATACGTCGAATCACCGTATCGTCTGCCGCCCCCAGCAAGCTATGCGTACTGCGGGCGTGAGCCGCCTCGCGCAGAGCATCCAGCCGCGGGCGCAAATCCGTTCCGCCATGAGCACGGAACGGGTCCCGCTCTTGCAGCAGCGCCGCCAGACGGCTGGCAGTCGGAGCCAAGCCAAGGGCTGCTGCGCGCAGCAGCATGTGCCCGAGGCGCGGGTGGGTGCCCAAGGCGGATACCTCGCGCCCATGCGCGGTAATGCCGCCTGCTGTACCATCGGCCGCGGCCTCCAGGCAGCCAAGCTGACGCAGCAGACCTGTGGCCTGACGGTATGCCGCCTCAGGCGGGGCATCCAGCCAAGCCAGTTCGGCGGGTTCTTGCACGCCCCAGGTCGCCAGCTCCAGTGCGAGCGGTGCCAGATCCGCCACCGTGATTTCCGGGCGGCTGGCATCTGGGAGCGCGGTATGCTCCTGCGCGCTCCACAGCCGATAGCACACGCCCGGCTGGAGACGGCCCGCCCGTCCGCGCCGCTGGTCGGCGGAGGCCTTGGACACCTTGACGGTGGTCAAACGGCTCATGCCGGTACGCGGGGAAAATACCGATTCCCGTGACAGTCCGCTATCAATTACCACCGTGATCCCGGCGATGGTCAAGCTGGATTCGGCAATTGAGGTGGCCAATACCACCTTTCGGCTGCCCGGAACCGACGGGCGTAGTGCCTCGTCCTGCTGCTCCAGCTTCATGCTGCCATACAGTGGAATGATTTTGACGTAGGCCGGTACATTTCTGGACGTCAGCTCTCGTTCCGTTCTATGAATTTCTCTAGCCCCTGGTAAAAACACCAACAGATCGCCTTCATGAGCATGAAGCGCCTTTTCTACGATCTCCGCTGCAAAGGATTCTAATGAGGTTGACGAAGGCTTGGGCATATGCAAGGTTTCTACCGGAAACACGGTACCTGGACATTCCAGTAAGGGTGCATCTCCTAACAATCTGCATACAGGCTCTGCCTCCAGGGTGGCAGACATGATTAATATTTTCAAATCCGGTCGCAGCAGCGCCTGGCTTTGCAGGGCAAGTGCCAAGCCCAAATCTGCATGCAGGCTGCGCTCGTGATACTCATCAAAAATAATCAGACCGACTCCCTCCAAAGCCTGATCATGTTGCAGCATCCGGGTCAGCACACCCTCCGTAACCACTTCAATCCGCGTGCTTGGCCCTATCTTGGTATCCATACGAACGCGGTAACCCACGGTCTTCCCGGTGGACTCACCCAGTGCTTTCGCCATTTGTGCTGCTGCCGCACGTGCTGCCAAACGCCGCGGCTCCAGCATGATTATCTTTTGCCCCGCCAGCCACGGCTCATGCAACAGTTCTAATGGTGTTACTGTTGTTTTCCCCGCTCCCGGCTGTGCAATCAGTACCGCCGCTGAATGGGATAGTAACGCATGTTTAAGCTCGGGGATGACTTGCATAATAGGCAACTGTTTATCTGTCAATGAAATCTCTCCAATGATACGCTTGTGGCGTAGAATCTAAGTTTGAATTCCTTTATTATTGTGAATTTTTCACTACCTGTAATTATTGAAAAACGAGTAAAAAATGTTAAGCTGGTTCCCAGTGCAGGGATTTCACCTCGACCTGTTGGGCCTAAGTTTTCTAAATCTATTATACAGATATTTAAATTTCCCGTCTGGTCATCGCAAGTATGCATACTTTCTGGTGCTAGCTCCTATACCTGTCGAGATGCACTCGCGCCAAGATCGTTTTATAATATGGTTAATAAGGATTGCTGAAGGACGGAATATAGAAACACGGGATACAGAATCGAGGTAACTTTCGTATGGAATTACAAACTCAACCCATTAGAGGACGTTTTGCCCCAACACCATCGGGATGGATACACTTAGGAAACGCTCGCACCGCCTTATTATCCTGGCTGCATGTTCGTTCCCTGGGCGGAACCTATATTTTACGTATGGAAGATATTGATATGACGCGAGTTCGCAGCACATTGGCGCAAGAAATAATGGAGGATTTGCGCTGGATCGGGTTGGATTGGGACGAAGGACCCGATATTGGCGGTCCCTACGGTCCTTACACTCAAAGCCAGCGGCTGGAACGCTTCCAATTTGCATTGGAGAAACTTCAGGGGCAAGATTTACTGTATCCTTGTTTTTGCAGTCGGGCAGACATTATGGCTGCCGCCCATGCTCCGCACGGACTGTCTGGTGAAGGACCCGCATATTCAGGGGCATGTCGTAATCTTAGCTCTCGTGAAGCCCTGGCTAAAGCACAGCATAAACTCCCTTCACTTCGTTTTAAAGTACCGCAACATCCAGATGCTATTATTTCTTTTCATGATCAGGTAGCTGGTCACGTATCCTTCGGCGCGGCGGAGGGGGGCGATTTTATTATCAAACGGGCAGACGGCATGTTTTCCTATCAGCTTGCCGTCGTCATCGATGATGCGGATATGCATATGACCGATGTGCTGCGTGGATATGATCTTCTTGATTCGACTCCCCGTCAGCTATTGTTATACCAAGCCCTGGGCTTGCAGCCGCCGCGTTTTGCACATGTTCCCCTTGTCTTGGGTCCGGATGGACGAAGACTGGCCAAGCGACATGGTGGCGTAGCACTCCGAGCCATGCGTCGGCAAGGAGTTACACCGGAAGCCGTCATTGGCTGGCTCGCCTACTTTTCCGGGCTGCTGGATACTCCCGAGCCTGTGAAGGCTGTGGATTTAATCGATGGCTTTCATTTGGACAAACTGCCCAAAGAACCCGTCATCCTAACGAAGCAATGCCTCATGAAATTATCTGCACTGCAACGGTAATGGGACAAAGCACGGAAAGCAAAATGTACGGGCAAGGGCACTCCGCCCTTTGCTCCTCTCACTTCTATTCCTCCAGTCGCTGACGCACAGCAGACTCATATTCATAAAATACAGACGACGTATTCAGCCCTCTTTCCTCCAGCAGCATCCGAAGACGAAGCGATTTTTCAGTCAGCCTGCGACTGATCCGCTGTTGCTCTCCTGCCTCATGACATGCGTGAAGCAAATCACGTAGCTGGACACATTCCTTTTGCAGCTGTAGCTCTTCTGGTAAAATGCCAGCATTTTTCAACAGCTTATATGACATCCGAAGCTCTTCTGGCACATGTGACAAATCCTCAATCACCAGTGGCTTGCCCGCTCCCGGCAAATGATCAAATTCGCCTTTGGCCATCGCCTCGGCAATCTTCTGCTCTGCCATTCTAGAGAACATTTTCATCCACTCCTTGTATTAAGCATCCTATGTACAATCTATATTAAATAAACCTGGATTCCTTTGCCACTGTAGCTTACATATTATGAGGTTGTCCTGTATTCCTGTAGGAGAGTGATGGTTATTCTTCGATCCCAAGCAACTGACACACTTGTTTTCTATATTTTTTGGCCTTGCGTGTTCCATGAATGAGATTGGACAGGCGGCTAGCAGGAATATGATAGGTGTCACAAAAAGTTCTCTGGTCCATTTGAATTTCAACTAGCTTTTGTTTGATTTTCCAGCCCAAAGGGGTTACAGGATTTCGTTTGTTCAACAGCGCTACCACCTCTTCATAGTATAGAATTTAGGATCTTTATTGGAGTTTGGAGATTGGAGTTCGTCTTCCTTTAAAATGCATCATGCACACACATTAGCTAAGATTTCATTTTGCAGGTTTGGTATTGATTCAATAGTTCATCCAGTTTCATAGATTGTTCAATTACTCTAGGATGCGTTAAAAACCCATACTTTTTCTGCACTTGGTACAGTCTTTTTCTGGCCCGTTCGACACGAAGTAAAGTCACACCTGGATTCATCAGCATGATTCCCCCTTCTGTGTCATATTCTAATGCAAAACGTAAATTTTTGGATTTTTTTAAAATACGCTTAACAAAAAAAGTGCTTCTGGAATATTCCAGAGGCACTTTTTGTCGGTATATGTTTATTTTTAGTTGGTTTCAAGTTGTTCACAGGGTAGTTTCAATCAACAACACCACCCATTAACAAAAAAGTTTAGTGAGTGTTAATTCTTATTTTACCTTTAAGCACCTCCAATAGTATCGTTAAGCTGAATAATATGGTGTTGGTTATAATCATGATTAGGTACAGCCACGATAAATAAAAAGCTAGCTGCGACGATCAGAAGAACCATTTTTCTTAACATTGTCTAACCACACCTTTTCAATGAAATTTAAAAACTGCGTCTTTGTATCATGTGCTGCATTCATTCTGAAATGTAAGAATAATCCCATGCAGTTTATAAAATAAGTTTCATTATTTATTATATGTGACTTTAGCATTGCATACATCAAGTGTTTAAAACCATCGTTATACCTCCCTTGATGCAAATAGTAATAAGCTAACTCGTATCCAAGACGTGCAAACTGTTCTGGTATCACTTGTTGGGTATACATATCAGATGACGGATTGTGTTGGGCAAATAAGTCAATTTTCTTTTTAAACCTTCGAAGTATATGATCTACATCTATACTATACTGGTTTGCCGCCGACATAACATTCAACACTTTTGTAACCATTTCTTTTTCAGAAGCATCTGGCGATGCAGCAATATATTCAACATAATTGTTTAGTACACTTATATCTCCAGATAATAGTTTATAGGTGTAGATATTACCTTCTGCCCAATCTTGAAACTGTTTAATCCAATGCAGAGTATCCTCGTCAGTCTCTTTGACCCAATCTAAATTAGCGTAGGCGTATGTATATTCTAATGCCTGCTCATAATCGCCTTCGGCCTCATATACACTGGCACACAGTAAATCAGAATATGTAATGTACACAAACAATGGACGGTTCAGCCTCTTTTCAATTTCCGTAGGCTTTCGTTTTTTCTGCTGATGCTCCAATGTGTATTGGATTTCAGCTTTATCTTTCATTTTGCGAGCAATCACATCAAGCCTGTCCCATAAACGCAAAGAACGATACACATTCGCCAAATCCTTTAAGGCATCAAGCTGATCTATTTCATCCAGTCGTTCCACGAAAGGTTCAAATAATGTCGCTGCCTTGAGATTAAGACCTTGATCGTCTCCAACTTGAATCGTAAATATGCGATATTGACATATGGCCAAGCGTTCAGAATGCTGATATTTCTCCACTTCTGCGACATTCTCATAAAGCAGCAGCGCAGCAGCATGTCTTCCCTGTTCAAATAATTCTTCTGCAATATCAAATAGTCTGGACGCATACAGCGGATTGTCCATAATATGACCAACCATTCGACGGATTGCATCCAGCTTGTCCAACTCCGCACAACGATACAATAATGGCTCGATTCGCCTAAAATTCGGAGAAAGTTCAATGATATAATTTTCTATGTATAGATCGTAAAAATAGCCTTCTGGAAAATCCATAGCCACAGTAATTCGGTCTAGCTGCTGGACAGAAACAGGACGATGCTGAGTAATCCAATTACTAAGCGTTCTTTGATGAACCCCTGAATATTCGGCAAATTGACTCAACGTCATATCATTTTGTTTTAAATAATCCTCAAACTCCGCTGAACCTCGTAGGTGTATGCTTCAAGTCATAACCACCCTTCACATAAAAATTCCATTTTTTAAAAAATCACCCTCTATTCTTCTCCAAAATTAACCATCTGTCAATATATTATGCAACTAATGTTTATAACGAAAATTAAGCATATCTTACACATATTGAGACAGGTTAGACGAACGACATCCTGAAATGATTGGATTGATCCAAGTAAAAGGTTCAATGAGTTGACATGACTAATTCATTTCCCCATGTGCAGTCCCACCAGCAATGATATAGAGGTCACATGCAGAAACTCACGAGACCTTTTAATCAAATGAAAATCCCCTGATTTTGATGTAATCAAGGGATACATAGGTTCATTTTTCTTGCTTTGATAATGCCAAGTTGATTATTGCTCCAGTCACAATTCCTGTCAGAATTGCATAGATACCCATAGCGCTCATCTTATATCCCAAAGCGTAAAATACCCCTATAACTATTGCGTAGTTCAATAGAATCGTTGCATAACGTTTTAGAACCTTACTCATGGAAATCCTCATAAGCAACTCCCACCTTAATTTATACTTCAACCATTATAAATGTTTGGTGTCAATTATCAACATTGTATATGTCCAATCAAAATTCCGATGTTAATTCAGCTAGCTTCTGTTCATCGTTCTTAGATAAAGCCCCACTTTCTAAAATGGATTTTTTTGTTTCCGAGTAAGTATAGAGTATTGCTTGTGGAGAATCGTCACCTTTACTAACAAAGTCAAAGCTTTTCCCATCTTTATGCCAAACTATAGAGGAGATCAGTGTAAAATCCTTATCGGACACATGCGTATAGCTCTTACGCTCTACATCGTATACTCCGATATAACTTGAACCTAGATCACCGATTCCAAACGCAATCTTTTTTCCATCTGGTGACCAATTATATGCATCAATCTTTTCACTTCCTGCTCCGTCACTATTCATCTCAAACATGTTTACAATAGTTTGAGCCCCCTCAGATAAATTAATTAGAACAAGTCTACTCCCCTCATGATCGCTTACATGGAGAGCTACCTGGTTGTTTATGGATAAGGAAAGTGAATTAACTCTCAAAGGTCGTGGGTTGAGCTTGATAAGTTGCTCTCCGCGCTTACTTTTTATTTTCATAGAATCCACAACTTCATTGGCTTCGGCGGCTTCTTCCCCCTTAGCCTTAGTTAATTTTGCGGTAAAAGTAACATCTTTATTTTTCCATACAATCTGTTTTCCCGAAACTACAACCTTAAATTTATCTTGATTATTATAATACTGTGAATAATCTACAGAATTCATCTTTTTGTCAGTTGCTTTAGATGTTTCTATAGTTACTTTTTCTTCAACTTCTTTTACACCTTCCTTTGTGTTGTTAACCTCAATATTTTTCACTTCGTTCTGAGGCAGTTGTTGATTTGAACTTGCATTACCACTGCACCCTGAAATGGCCAACACCATTATTGCACCTACAGTCATTATCTGCGCGGATTTCATATATTCCTCCTTAGTATACAACGTGTCGTTATTCCTACGTCACTTGTATATGTAATATATTAAAGGTAAAGTACTAGTCAACTGTACATATAATCAAGTAATATACTTTACAATCAGTCCTCCCTTTCCTTTCTGTCTAAAAAAAGAATTGCATGTATCCATTCTGACAATTATCTTTTATAGTTGTTCTTCTTCTGGGATAGAGAAAAACATTTGCTTTGCTTGATCTTCGGTTGCTTCACCTAGAAGAGTTTTTTTACCAGTTTTATCAATAGTCCCGAACGTGGTGCCGCCCGGAACACTATAGTTATAATAAATGAACCCTTTTGGGATCATCGGCATTTTGCCGCTTTGTTCAATAATTTTGTTGTTGAGGAAAGGCAGACTTGCATTTTTGGCTTCCTGTTGCAGATTCAGCCTTGCAGACCAGAGGAGTTCTACATGTGTGTCAATGATACGATAGTAATTCACAATGTCCATATGTTGTTCAAAAAATTCACTGGATTGTTTTTTTGGGAAGTAGCGAATATAAGCCATACTATCCCCTTCTTCACCTGACAGTACATTAACTTTGACAATACGTGGAAGACTGTATGCACTATGACGAACTACAGAAATATCACTAGATTGGATTTCTTTCAGTATATCTTCTGTCGGTTTAACTACGTAAACTGTACGATCTGGAGCATTCCAGTACACTTGAGAACCGGACGCATTTGCAATGAAACGTAGCGGCACCATAACACGACCATTTTTCATTACAGAAGAGATAGACAGTGTTACTTTTGCACCACCTACCATTGCCTCTTTTTTGCCAGCCACCAGTGTTGATTTTGTTCCGTTATTATCTACAGTTACCATTTTAGAAGTATTATCCCAGTTGATCGTTACACCTGGAATCGATTTTATCATATTCAATGCCACCAACGTGGAACCATTCTCAATATATGGCTCTGCATCTCCTGACACAGGCTTGTTATTTATCTGTACAATAATCGACTTGGAAGCCGCCGCAGAAACACCAGAAACACAGCTTGCAAGTACGCTAAAAGATATTGCAGATGCAAAAGCCGCTCTTGAAAATTTATTCATGATTTGATTAGCCACCTCAATAATATGTTTTTGCAGCCTTCCAAACTAAGCTGAACTTTATAGACTTTAAATAAATCGAATAGAATTAGCTATTAATAGGTTGGACAATATCTGTATAGGATTTCGCCTTTGCAGTGAGATCCTTTTGTTGACCTTATCATCTTTGTATACAGCTTTGATATTCCCCTTATCATCATTAAACATCCACTCCATCTTTAACTTCAACTACCGTATTACCAACATTGTTTCCATACATGTATCTGGAAGAATCCCCTCTTGGAAAAATGTAGGTGTATTCTTTGTTAGCCCCCGGTTTTTCTAAAGAAGAAAGCGATTTGAAAGAAAATTGAACCGGTAGCGAGATGGCAGCCTGACGAGCTGCTTGTAAATCTTCAGCCTGTAAGTTCTCTTGGTCCACTTTATAATTACTGTCTTGAATAAACAAAATGGACCGAAGCTTCTCATAGCTTGCCTTGTATCCAAAATTCTCCAAAACAAAACGAATAGGTACCAAGATCCTTCCCTGAATCATTTGGACAGGGACATCAACCTGGACTGCTTTGTTATTTTTGAATGCTTCTTTTTCGTTGGCCGTCAGCTTAATTTGATCTTTATCTTTTGTGATGAGAGCAGATTGACTTTTATTATCCCATTGATAAGTTACCCCAAGTGAAGCAAGCGTGCGTATAGGGACCAACACACGCCCGTCCTTAATAATAGGTGAAACATCGGTTGCTATAAACTTTCCATTCACATTCACCGCGTTAACGGATTTCGGATTGGCGGCATCAGCAATCGCCCAGGTTTGAAACGTAAGTACGAAGAAAAACACAAACACAATAACCTTTTTCAAGATAAATTACCTCCTTTTTCAATAACTTTCCTTACATAAGACGTATGAATTATCCTAAAATTCTTATCTATGCCAATTTCCATGAGCTACATTCAAATGCTTTTGCCTTACGCTCCGTTAGTGCGCCCAAACACGGGACAGGAACTTAGAACACCTAAGTTAGCCCTTCCTCGGTCTCGCAACCTCGCTCCTTCCTTGACAGCCAGCTGCTGGTTTGATTGAAATGGCCTATGCTACGATACAATTTGCAAAGTTGCTGAGTTTATTCTCTAACTTTATATGATTTAAGTGTATTTCATGGTAAAATTAACAAGTATTATAGCTATATAGGAGGATTTGTTTATGAAGAAATCCATTTACCTTCTAACATCCACAATATTGTTAACAACAGCTATAAGTTGTTCCAATCAAAAACCAGCAATTTCCACGAAAAATTCACAACAGAAAACATACAATCCAATTACTCAAGAAAATAAAAATGATACTGAGATTCTAAATGTTACACAGATTGCTACGGAATTTAAACAAACCGAATTTGAAGTAAGTGATTATAATAAATCGATTACACCGAATTGGATAAAACAAAGAAAAGGTAAATTGGAACCACTAATGACAACAAATTTTTTAAAAAAACAAGTCGATAATCGCAAAATCGCTCTTCCTCTGGAAATCGCTTCGCTTGAGAAAACCACTTTATCAATTGAAGACCTTCAATTTCAAGAGAAAAGTGTAACCAAAAAAAACATTGACTTAACAAATTCTGCAACTCTTATGTTGAAGGATAAAATAAAAAAATCCCCTTGGAAGGCCAACTCATTTTTTTAAAAGAGAATGGCACGTGGAAGGTCAATAACGACATTTATAATGCAGATAAGTTTCAAGAAGTTTTAGATAAGCATAAGCGGAAATAAAGATGGGACTTTTATAATCTTCAGTTTTGGCGCTAGTTTTAAGCCACAAGCGAGACAAAGGACGTCACTAGTACACTAGGTCGTCCTTAGATGAAGTTGAATCATACTCTATTTCATTCGATCTTTCCTTACTTCACCGGAAATAGGTACAATAATATCCGCTAATCCCGTAGTATTTTTAGGCAAAACTTGCGTTACTGGCTTCTCGGTCCCCACTTTACCATATGTGACACTATGATCCACACGTTCTTGTAAAAAATAATATTGTGTTTTGTCTTCCGATGGATGCTTTCCTTTTTCTTTCATTTTCTTTCTCGAATCTTCTTCTACACCTTCCCAAACTAAATGTTTAACATCATCCTTAATTTCATAGTAAGTATATAAATTACCAACAACATAATAATATCTCAATGCTTCTCCTTCAGGAAAGATATACTGATAATAAACACCCTCCTCGGTATTATGAAGCGTATTTTCATCATTCGAAGGAAGGTCTACAGCGATTTTACGTGCCGCCACCAAATCCGTACCTTGATACAGCTTCTTATATGTTTCTACTTGATCAGCACTCCGGATAATGACAGTATTTTTGTCCGCTTTCCACTCCACCTCTGCTTTAAAGGCTTCGCTGATAAAACGCAAAGGCACAACAACGCGATTCTTGTTTAATTGAGCAGGCACGTCCAAAGTAAGTGTTTTTTCTCCATAAGAAGCTTCTTTTTGGCCGATCGTAAGCACAAGTTTCTCTTTCACCCCAGGAGCATTGACAGTCACCGTCTTCTTGTCCGCGTTCCAGACTAAATTAAGCTTTAGTGGCTTCAATGAAGCCAAAGAAACCATAGTTCTCCCTGCGACAGAAACAGGGGGAGCATCTGAATGTACCACCTCACTATTTATGACCAATTGAATCGACGGTGCAGCAGAAAGCGGGATAGCAAATGTTAAGAGCATGCTTAAAGTAAGCATAGATGAAAGAAAGATATTTTTCATACCCAACTAGCCTCCAAATTTGAAATTCATGCTTATATTTTGAATCCAAAAGCAAAATAAAGACCGTCCCTTGCTAAGGACGTCCTTAATAAACTGAATCAGTAGTAGCTATTGTTTTCTCGTCTCATTAGGAATAGATTGGATAACATCTATATAGGATTTCGCCTTTGCATTGAGCTCCTTTTGTTGACCTTTATCATCTTTGTATACAGCTTTGATATTCCCATTCTCATCATTAAACATCAAGATATCAGTCACCCATTCGACGTAATTATAACTTGGTCTTTGGCCAGCACTGGATACAATATCATCCAGACCATTTCCTGATGTAAATTGCCAAACTGCCTTAGCAACTCCATCCTTAATTTCAACTATCGTATTACCAGCTGACCAATCATTGTTAAAATACATGTATCTGGACGAATCCCCTCTCGGGAAAACGTAAGTATATTCTTTGTTAGCCCCCGGCTTTTCTAAAGAAGAAAGCGAATTGAAAGAAAATTGAACCGGCAGCGATATAGCAGCCTGACGAGCTGCTTGTAAATCTTCAGCCTGTAGGCTCTCTTGATCAACCTTATAATTACCGTCTTGAATAAATAAAATAGACAGAATCTTCTCATAGTTTGCCTTGTAGCCAAAGTTCTCCGACACAAAACGAATAGGTACCAGTATCCTTCCTTGAGTCATTTGGACAGGAACGTCTACCTGAACTGCTTGGTTATTTTTAAATGCTTCTTTTTTGTTGGCCGTCAGCTTAATTTGATCTTTGCCTTTTGTGATGAGAGCAGATTGACTTTTACTATCCCATTGATAGGTTACCCCAAGTGAAGCAAGCGTGCGTATAGGAACCAAAACACGCCCGTCCTTAATAATAGGTGAAACATCAGTTGCTATAAACTTTCCATTCACATTCACCGCGTTAACGGATTTCGGATTGGCGGCATCAGCAATCGCCCAGGTTTGAAACGTAAGTACGAAGAAAAACACAAACACAATAACCTTTTTCAAGATAAATTACCTCCTTTTTCAATAAGTACCCCTACATGAGACGTATGAATTATCCGAAAAGTTTCTAATATATTGTATAATAATTGTATAACTGTAAATTCGGTGAGGGGAAAGAACGATGCTAAAAAATCCTTATTATTTAACTTTTGTTCTTTTGGTATGGCTCATAGCTAGTCTAGTTCTGCGAATTTCATATAATTATCCGAATACTCTTTATAACTGGTTGTTAGCATCATTAATAATCCGTTTAATTGTACGTCTATTCATGCAACATATCAGAAAAATGAGAAGATCAGTAGGATAACTGATAGGATTGTAGAATTATTTATGCTACTCATTTCATTCGGAGTTATCATATCCATATTTTCAACTAAAGACTTTTCATGGTCAGATCAATTAATTTTTCTGCTTGCGGAGCTATATTTACTTATTGGTGTGTGCGTTAATATTTTTGAAATCAGAAGAAAAGGGCGGAATTAGATCATATGTTTATTATGCATGAAAAATTTGTATTGGTGTAGTACAGTTGAATAAATGGAAAAAGAAGGTGATACAAGTGAGCTTTTATCTTGTATTATTTATTGCAGCTGTGATTCAATTTGTTCTGGATAAAATTATCAGCAAAACAGATGAGATGATATCAGACACGGATGGTTTTATCCCATACAGGTGGTTCGTTGTGATTGGGGGTATTGGTATATTTTTATCACTTTTTTTTGTTAATGAACCCCCTTATAAATATGTTTGGATTGGCGTATTACTTATTATAGTGTTCGGTGTTCGATCTATCTTCCAATGGAAATATATTCGAAGTTCACAAAAACATATTACTTCACTATTGATGATGGCTATATCTGTAGTTGGTACAATTGTTTACGTTCTAATTTAACAAAAGCCCGCACATTTGTGCGGTTATGTGCCAGCTTCCCCACTCTTGTCCTGTTCGCTCCCTTACTTGCCGATCATCCAGCCTATTTGCTACAGATACCCCGGCTGGTAAAACCAGCCTTTAGGTTTCAACCGGATCATAAAAAAAGACGCTTCTGGTTCCCCAGAAACGTCTTTAATAATCTTCAATCCACAATGATACGTATATAAATAGTACGTAAGCTAAAAGGAAGAACCCAATCACATTAAAAAGGATAATCCAGATAAAACGTTTTTTTAATGGAGACAGGATTTTCCCCCACCATCTTAGGATTCTTTGACGGGTAGGCAACAACTCATATTCCAATTTCTTTAAAACATGTTCCGCTTTTTTCTCATCTTTATTTAAAAGTTCACTCCAAATTTGTTCATATTGCTCTCGAATTTCTTCTTTAGTAGAACTATCTTTTAGCAAAACCATTTGCAACCTCCATAGAAAACAAAGTAGCACGAAGACCTGAAGAACAAAACTTCAGATCTCTTTGCATCTAATCTTAATTCTCGTAAACATGTCCTGTTACCTTCACGGAATTACCAATTTCCTGTTCTTCAGCCATATCAACTTCCTGAAGCTTACGGATAGGAAACTAAGTCGTCCTTGTAAAATGCGCTCTCAGCTGCTGCCAACCATCTTCTTCAACTTCACTTCGATAGCACGATGATGGAACGCAGCGGAACATGGTTCTGCTCTATGCAGGTATACATAATGATTAGCGTTTTACCAGCCTTTAGGGTTACAACCGGCTCAAAAAAAAGAGGGCTCCTAGATTGAGCCAGAAACACCCTTTTATCGCGATGAATTACCTTCCTTTGCGAAGTATGTTTATTTTATGAAGTTTTCAAAAGATATTGTATAATAATTGTAAATGGAGTGGGGGGAGAGAACTATGCTGACGAAGCTGAAGAATCCAATTTTTCTTATTTTGATAGTTTTCTTGGCTACCCTAACAGTGCGACTTGTATATAATAATCCACCCCATTATATTTATGATTGGTTGATGGGTATATACGCCATCCGTTTGATCGGTCGGACGTTGTACGAAAAATACAAAAATAAGCATAGAACCAGTATTGTAACTGACATGGTTGTAGAAGTGATTATGGTTATGATCTCAGTTGGAATTATCCTATTTTTATTTATGTCACAAGAAACATGGTGGCATAAGTTACTTTTTCTAATTGGAGAATCCTATTTCCTCATTTATAGCGGTTATACTTTTAAAGAGATCATACAAAAAGAGCGGAATTAATCCGCTCCTATGCTATAAAGGCCGGTCATATCAAGCAGATCCCATTTATTAAACCATAATAAAAAATGCTCCTGGAAAGATTCTGATTTTCCAAGAGCACCTACTAACTAATCTTCTACCCATAATGCTATATAAATAAATATGACGTAAGCTAAAACAAAGAATATAATCACGCCAAGAGGGATAATCCAAGTAAGATGAGTCTTAAATGGTCTTATTATCTTCTGGCTAGTCGGAAGGAATCTATATTCCAATTTTTCTAAAACCTTTTCTGCTTCTTCTTCATCTCTAACTAAAAGTTCACTCCATAATTGCTCATAACGTTCTCGAATTTCTTCTTTTTTAGAACTATCCTCTAGAAAAGCCATATAGCTACCTCCATAAAACAAAGTAGCAAGAAGACCTGAAGAGCAAAGCTTCAGATCTCCTTGCATTTAGACGCTCTTCTTGGCTATAAAACACTTTTTAAATAGTAAAGGAGACAAAATAAGCAAAAGCCCTAACAATAAAAAAATGGACCCGTACAAATATAGATAAAAATCTTGGGCAGGGATTAACATACCCATCTTGTAAATTGCTTCTCCACGTCCACGAGTCGTAAGAATATCAACTGCCTGCTCGGTTACAACTAGACCTACAATTAACATAACAAAAAATACTATTGCTTTTTTCAAATTTCACTCACCTCCCTTTACAAAATAGTATAGCTGTAAAAGCTAGTGAAAAAAAGAAAAAACAGGACTCAGTAAAAAGGAACCTGTTCTTAAATTCACCTTTTAGTTTACGTAAACATTCCCTGCTCCGCTTGCACCGTAACCTTTTGGTTGAGTTAGTCCAGTGATTCTGATATGATATCCACTACCTGCCGGGATACCATCAAAAGTTCTACTGTATCAGGTTTTTGAAACATTTTCAGAACTGTTTCCAAATATTTTCTCTGGGACACTCCATTCTTTCCATCCATTCCATACATCTTGCACAATCTCATATCTATTAGTAGCTTCTACGTCACTAATACCTGTGTCTTGCCATCCTTTGATTGTCGCTGAATGGGATGCACCAACAGAAAAAGCGTCGTCCCCAATTAGTACAGTTCCATATTTAACCCCACTAAGTCTATAATAGTCTACAGTTGCATTTATAGAAAATTTTCAGATGGATTCAGTGCTTTAACGGTTGCAGGATTGCCATCACCAAGAACCAACTTCCACTCTTCACCATCTTTGATTACTTTCAAATTTTGTTTTTTCCCATCCTCTTTGATTGTAACTGCTACACTCGAATTGGACTCTTTTTGGGTACCAACAACTTCAATTTTATCGAAATCAGTTCTATTACTGTATTCCTCATACTTCTGAATTTGTTTTTCTTCACTGAGATACCACGAATCTTTGACTAGACTTACTGCATCCGAAAAATTCTTTTCGTGCACAGCAGTTAAGTATTTTGCAACAACTTTTTGAGCCTCTTGCTCGGATTGATCGACAGTAGCTTGGGATGTAGTTTGATCTTTTGTTAAAGCTTCTGAAGCAGAAACCGAAACTGAAGTATCAGCCGACGGAACAACAGATGCAGCGGATACAGAAGTACCTAATGCTGCACCATTGTAAGTGTAGCAAGTAGCGTAAACCATTTCTTCTTCATTCCAAATTCCCTCTTTCCATTAATTTTTTGATCTATGTAAGTAAAATCTTTGGATGTACTTTTGCCAAATTCAACTTGGAATCAATCACTCATTTTTTAATATTTGTAAGACTCGCGACTGTTATAGCGATAATTTGTTAAATATTCTAGTGTTTTCAATCATTTTATAGTAAATAACTATTAATCGATCATATAATACTATTTTTGTTAAAATCGAAATTCAGGAAAAAAGTTATACATCGTTTAGGATCGTAGTTTATGTCCAGCATTGCTAAGAATAAAACTTAATAAGGAGGAAATTAAATGGATTTTTTAATCTTGGTGCCACAGTTTTTAATCCAGGTGTTTACTATAGTCGTCGCTTTAGTGATATATGATAGATTTTTCAAAAAAAGATGATCCATGTGAAGCTGAATTACTTGGCTACGGCAGAAATATCTGGACACGACAAAAAGAGCGATTTGCATCGCTCTGTAACACATTCATTTATGTATTCAGTTGGTTTTCCTGTCCGTAGCTCACTGAACAAAGGGGATCCGGACAAACTCTTTGGTCTGGACAAATCCCCCCCCCATCTTGAATAAGCTTCAGACACTTAATGAGCTTATGTCCACGCCTAAATATTCTCCCAGCCGCATATCTGTGTCTGTTTTGACTTTGCTCCAGAGAAATCTTAGTTCGTGTGTGTATCCCCGACAAAGATACTTGGCCGTAATACGATCCTCCAGTTGATGTTGCTCCAGAACTTTGATTCCACGCCTTCACATTTCCTGGCGTACTCGATACTGTTCCTTTGATACATGATTCCTGCAGCGATCATTAGAATCCAATTTCTCGTTAGTTTGTTTGTTTATAATAATTTGATAAAATGCCCTTTAAAACTTGTTTATAATCGTTTTTATTATAAGAAGAGTTATCAACTTTTATCTTGGTTATGTTTAAGCCATTAAAAATTTTTTCTTCTAGTTCTCTTCTTGCTTTAAGAACCTGCAGCGTTCCTTCTAACCCTTTGTAATTTTGTTTTTTACCATACCCTTGATTCGTATAATATTCAATAAATCCCTCTGACCATTCCTGAGGTCTTTCCTTTACAGCCTTTCTGAAGGAATGATCAAGATCGTTCTGATCTACGTAAAGCAACAATGGATTCAGTGGAGCTACAATTGTTTCCAGTTCGATAACGTAACTTATAACGTCTTCCTTCTTCGCATCATGTTTAATCATCCCCATTGTTACAGGGTTTTGAATAAAACAACAATCAAAAACAAAAGTGTCCGCACCATTTAAAACACGGTCCGCAAACTTCATCCATCGTTCGGTTATCAGTTTCCTGTTTTGATCTAGCGATAATTCATAAATATCATGTTTGAAAACTGCATGAAGCAATTCATCTGGAAAATTTGGCCCGTATTCAATTTTTACTTTCCGATATTCTAGGATGTAATCGTTACCTTGTTTAATCATGAGATTACTTAACAAATCTTTAAACTTTTCATGTGTATTCAATAATTCATCGCATTCATTTTTCTTAAAGAAAGCGACTCCATCATAATCAGCAGGATGTTCTGGATTTCCTTCTAAAAACAGCTGGGATGTAATGTTCATTTCCGTAAGAATTTCATAAACGAGTTGAGCAGTTGTTGTTTTCCCGCATCCTGGCAATCCCTCAATCAAAACTAACTTCGATCTCATCAAAAAGCTCCTCCATTCGCTAGTAGGAGGATAAGCAGGTAGGAATCAATAGAGACGCAGTTTCCCACGAATAAAAACGGATACCATCAGGTATCCGCAGCATGGGTTTATGATACACCTTTCCCTGCATACCCTGTAAGATTAAAGAAAAGCACGCCTAATAAAATAGTGTATTCACTATTACAGGCATCCTTTCGAATTGTTAATCTTTACAGAGTAATCCACATGATAAGGTATGCTCCTTTGTTTGCATCTCTATGGTTTAGATTAACATTAAGCATAGATAAATACAATCAGGGACTTTTTAAACAAACCTGCCCGTTAGTTTAATTCACCGTCATACAAAAATACCATTTCTCGTAACGGCTCAAATCTTGCTCATAGTCGAGTAACGGATGTGCATCCCCTATTCCCAACCGCATGATTGGCGAGAATGATGTCCCCCCCTCCAACTCAGTCCCGCTTCCGCCCCGATGTGGCATGTCAAAAATCATGCTTTTAGGAACGCCACATTTCATCAATAATTGAAACAAATTTAATACACAACAAAAAGTAGCTCCTGCAGGCAATGCAGGAGCTACTTTTTGTTACCTTGCCACTGTTGTCATTCAACTAACGTTCTCTGTTAGCTTAACCAAACGACGAACCTTAATCATCGCTTGTTTCTATACAAGAGTTCCAAACAAGTAAACGGCAAACACTATAATACTAAGAATAAACATAACCCCTCCCACCCTATAACACAAGGAAGTTCCAAAATTATTTGGATATTTTCTCGAAATTATCACTGCTGGTAACCAAAATACAATAGCAGCCATAAATGGAATGTGATACCCCTCGGTTTCATTCGTATATATATCCCAATTGAATAACTTAAACAGATAATGGCTCAACATGAAGTCGTTTTGAAATTTAAAATTAAATAAAAAACCTAAAGTTAGAACAACTATTGCAAATGACCCAGTACCAAACGGTCTTTTTATTGTCACTTCATTTCGCTCCCCTGCAAACTGTTGCCCTTTGGCTACAATTCTCATCGAGTTGATTTCCTAATTATTTGCTATACGTAGGAACAGTAAATTTGTTGCGTTATCCTGCCCGTTAGCTCAACAGGCAGCCGATATTACGGCAGCCTGTTCTTATGATACCATCGTGTAGCATTAGTTATCTTAATCTCTAGGTGACCTTTAAAGCAAAATGATAAAATGCATCGCCACGAGATTGGTTCTCTACATCTTCATCCATCCACCATACCCCGTATGAATAAAAATATGTCCCTTTTTCTGTAGGAGCTTGAAAACTATTTTCTTTCAATAAAACTTCTGTACGTTTTCCTTCATAGAATTGCTCGACATGAAATTTATTCGGTTGGGGCTCATAATTCATAATGAATTTTACAACAACACCAGGCTTTACTAGAATCGGTTCTTTTCCTTTTAAAAGTTCAACTGGACCAGCTAAATCCACACATGACGTTGTCCAGCAATATGTGCCGAGTTTTGCTTTGTACATTCGTTTATCAATCTGAATTTGAACTTTTGGTGGTTTCTCTCCCTCAAGGTCTTTGTTTTTTTGCTGAACACCCGTGCAACCAACTATATATATAAGAGTTAGTGCCATAATGAATAACAAGACTGTATTCTTCAAATAAACCCTCCTATCTTTATTCGATCCTAATTATTCAACGATAGAAGAAGTAAATTTGTTACAAATAAATTCATGATATTAGTAAAATACTGTTTAACATGTTTTTTCGGAAATAAGATTACTTGTTGAACTAAAATGCCCGTTAGTGCAGAGGCCAACTGATTTAATAAATCCGAGAACTTACCCATACAACAGTTGTTATTGCAATTAATGCGGCCATCAAAACAAATAAAATATAACCGGCTTTAGTTTTCACACTGCTTCGGTTATCATAAACCTCTGGCTTGACTCCTAACCCAAGCCACAAATCACTAATAAGACTCACAACGACTAACGCGAAATTTTTGATCATCTTCATGTTACAACGCTCCTTGTCCTAGTATTTATTCCCGAATCGATTCCCCCTAAATAATACTACGTATTGGAACTCTCCTGCCCGTTAGCTTAATGAAGCAACGTCAGTCTAATGTAGTGTAGCGTTTAGAAAAATGTAAATGAGCCCATTACCGAAATTCGGAAGATTATTATTTCCTATTTTACATGCAATGAGCTATTTATGTTCAGTGTAAGGCAGTGTAAGATACTGGTCGTTCTTAAGACATCGTCATCTGCTAACTCATCCGCTTGGCGTTCGTAATCTTCTAAATTAGCTGGGATCTTTAATCTTACTTTATCACCGTCAAGGATTACTCCCATTTTGCTCGCGTGTTTGCTTTTCTCTTTGCCATTCCTTGATCAACTAATCTTTTATAGTAAACACGAAAACTATTTTCACTTATTTTTGGAGATATTAGTAGCAAAGTCATTAAGAATCGAACTCTGCGAGTATCTCTAACACCCTCGTATGTCTGCCTACTCTTAAAAACGGATGTTCCCGAGATTTTATTCTCCGCAGCTACACTAAGGTACTTTTTAAGCTCTAAATATGTTGAGAAACGTTCATTATCACCAATGCACCGATAAATGTACAGGCCTTAGATTCACTCATGATAGGGAAGGACATAAGTATCATTGTATAAGGATGAGGTTTATATCCTTTTTCTTTATTCCCATAAAGCAAGGAAGCTATCTGTTTATCCATGCTTTTTATCGCTTCATCTATACGCAAGGTCTCTTCAATAAGCTACGTTTACCGTTCAGCTAGGTGTGGAATGTTCAAGGCTAATGTGTTGGGTAACAGTTCTGCCAAGGTCATAGAGGCTTTTGTAGCAGTAGTTCTTGCACCATTTGTTATTAGAGTTTGCCTAAGTTCATCTCGAGTTACCTGGGCCATTTCTTGCGCTGCAGGATACTTCAGAGCTAATTTGAGGACACTTAACGCACCTGTCTTTTTAAAAGCTCGTTTAAGTTCAGGATTGGTTACTGAAAATAATTGCTGGATTTGATTCCTACCTCTCGTTAATTGAGTAGTAAGCAACCAGCGATCCCTAGTTAATGTGCGGTATAAAACCTGTTCTGCACTTACAGGACGAACTATACGCGCCGAACGAATATCAGGATGAAGGGTTTTGTGCCATCCCATATAGGCCATGATTCTAGCATCAATTTCATCGGATTTTTCATTAAGCCCTAGCTGGCGTTCACGAAATCCTTTACAGCTTTATTTTCAACCTGATATATAGAGTAGCCTCGATCTAATAGAACTCTAACAACTAAATATGAATAATGCCCACCCGTTGGTTCCAGTAATATAAAGAAATCCTGGGGTTTATACTCGAATTGTGCTTGAATGTCTTCTAAAGCATGGATAAACTTTGTAATCCCTTGGCTATCCGAGTTAAGCTTCATTGTTTCACTACGTTTCCATTTCTTCTCACTGCGGAACTTTTCAAATGGAATGCAAGCAGCAACATGGAAATCCGAACCAATATCTATTCCAACATAGAAGGGATAAAAAGCTCTTGAGTTGTCTTGGTCTTCAATAATGCTCGTATCCGTAAGCATAAAATCATTCAACTTATGATCACCTATTCGAATCATTTGCACCAGATTAACCAAGTTTTCTTAAGAGCTCCGCAATGGACCCAATGTAGTATGTCAGGTTTTAGATTCGGTGCATTACCCATAATAAACTGAGAGGTCGAGAATCCGCCTCAATAACTTTAAAGGGCTTCTGTTAAGTTCTTTCGACAGAAAGAAACAATTCCCTTCTTTCTCTATTAAGTTCTCTATTTTTCTACGCAAAAAAACCTGTCATTTCGACAGGTTGAATAATCATCAAATGTGCAGCGCCAAAATATGGAGCTCCTCATTTCTGTTAAAGAAGTCCAGAAGGATGTCCTGCCGGCTCCAAACCTATTCTGGGCGGTTGTTCCCTGAGAGGTCACTGCACAATTATATATACGCCTATTAAGGGCTAATTCCTTCTAATACGGTACCAGTTACCACAAATACTTTATAGAAGTCTTTCTAAGTTCCACATTAGACTCAGAGGTTAACAGGTACTACGGTATTTTAGCATGTTGCTCAAAAGTGGTAAAAGCCTATTTATTGAACTAACGTTCCTCGTTAGCTTAATTCCGAAATCTCTCGGGCAGACCGAGGGGCGATAGTCCCAATGTTTGAATAGGGTGTTATCTGATGGATACGCCATCTAGGAAACACTAACATTTCTTTTACTTAATTTCTTAAATACCGAGTAATCCTTATTGGACTTAATAAAACTTAATATTTTTTCGGCACATTCTATTGGATTCATCTCTTCCGTATTTACTTCGAGGTCATATTCATCAAAGCAATATATTTTGCTGAACTGTGAAGCTGCTAGTCCAATCTGTCTATCTCCTCTTGTTTGCTCTCTTTTTATGAGTTCTTCTTCCGAGCATATTACACCTATAAATAACGTAGGCTGATCGAAAAATTGATCAAGAAACTCATTAAACCTCTTGTCATTGTCGATTATGGTATCTGCTATTACATTAAAACCCAATTCTAATAACAATTTAATTGTCGAATGGTACACTGAGAATATGGAATCATCAAGTATTTGTGAGACAACTTGATGATCTATTTCTTTTGGAGGATCATCTGGAAATTTATTATTAATAAAATCATAGTAATTATTAAAAAAATCATCAATTGATAAATGATAAAAAAGGATCTCTTTCTGATTTATCAGTTCAGTCGATATGGAGGTCTTTCCGGAACTTGAAGTTCCATTTAGAAAAACTAATATCCCTTGCTTCAATTTAATCATCCCTTCAAAAAATAATTATTTCGTATCTTTCAGATAACGTTATATTCACAAAGTTCATTAAATTATCCAACTCAGAAAATATTCGAGAAATGATTGAACTATCCTGTCAGTTAGTTCAATAAAAAGAACGCTCCCGCGCCTTCGCTTGGGCTACGTCCTCCTCATTATATTCCATTTCCAATCACCTATTAAAGAGCGTACGCGGGTAGCATGTAGTGCTTAAACAGGGAACTTATCTTAACCTAAGCACTAAGAAAATACTTTATTTTCTTTTCATATTAAAAAATCGAAAATAGAGCATCCCCCAAGGGATGCCCTTCTTTCACTATATTGCATTAATGGTGAATTGTCCTTTTGCAGCTTTGATCTCAAAGTAATATTGTTTATCATTATTTAAACCGATCAGTTGTTTGCTATTGCCAGGAGACACCTGAAACTCATCAATCACGATATCTCCCTGTTCATCTTTAACTCTAACAAGCACATTACCTGCACTGTTTGCATCATTTATGATTGTCTTATCCCAAAAAACACTATCAAATTTGACGTAATCTTGACCATCAAATTTAATACTGTTCCATTCATCAGTTTCTTTTTCAATAGCCATAACTGAGATTATTTTAGGAGAAAAGTAATTATGGACAGTTTCTACATTTTGATAAACTTGATAAGAACAAACAAAAGCAATAGTTAAAATAACGAAAATAGCACTAGATAAACCAATTTCCTTAAATTTACTATTAAGCATATTCATATACCATCCCCTTTTGAAAACGTGGTAATATAATTCGATTGGTTACTTTATTATATATACAAGTCTTTAGAGGAGTAGTAAAGCATACCTGTCACTGAGGGAAAAGACTTTTTGTATTGCTAGTTCACTTATTTTCTTCGAATAATCGTATACAATAAAAATACCTGCATAAATAAGCAGACATTTCATCCTCATGTATTTGTGGTATAATGGATATAAATAAAAGTAGCCGCGATGTTAGCGCATCACGGCTACCCGACAAAGGCCGGTGGGCAACCACGGCGAGATTTCAGTTCAATACGAAATGAAAAACCACTGGATTCCTAGGCTTCCATACCTATTCTCGGTGGTTTTTCTTGTCTTTGCGTGCCGTGATTGTTTTCATGCCTGAACCAAAGTCTTCAGACCAATAGTAATACAGACCACCTTTAGCACAGCGTCAAGAGTCTTCGCGATAAGTTCAAGAGACGGGGCAGTCCCCCTTCGAGTAGCTTAGCCGTGTCATTTCCCACCGGTTATCTTATCCTATTAATTGGACCATAAACGAAATACTAGGAAATAGAATAGGAACAAGAAGCGCCCCGAATTCGGAATGCTTCTGCTGTATTTCCAAGACCAGGAATCCCTCTGACGTAGCTTACTAAAGAAAATGCTTGGCTTGTGGTATCGTTTGCAGCGTTTGCGCTATGGATCAGTACATGCTCAACTGTCTCCCTGTCAGGACCTCCAGGTTCACTAAATGCATCTCCATAATAACATACAATCATTTTGCTCAATTGGACAATAGGGTAAGACACTTAATTATTTCTTTTCCTCCTGCACATTAACAATTAAGTCTGCAAGCTGTTTAGCATCCTGTACTTTATGGGATACAACTACATTCCCCTTTGTGTCTATAATCCCATATTCACCGACCATCCCAACTGATCCAGAGTTATCATTAAAGAAAACAAGTCGTTTAGTTACAGCTGGTTGTTCACCCCATATACTTTCTATGTCTCCCCCCAAGTATTTAGACAAAGAACTGTGTGTTCCATCCAGCTTAGAAAAAGTCTTTTTTCCCTCCCAAGCTAAGCTCATATAACCATTTTTCAACTCGTAATAATAAATACTATCACTCCAAATAAAATACATCTTAGAAAAATCATTCTCTGGGAAAATATAGCTGAAACTGTCTCCTTCAGGTCGATCCTTGGATACATAGAATTGAACTCTTTGTAGTCCAATAACCCCCAATCTAGCTTTTGCCAAATCACCACTTTGTATCAGCTTTTGTGCATTTTGATCAGGTTTTATAATAGCAATACCATTGTTCTTAGAGTCCCAATCTACAATAGCATTAAAATTCTCGCTAATGAATCTCAAAGGAACATAAGTCGTGCCGTCTTTCATAACTGGAGGAGTGCTAAGGCTTATTTCTTTATGATTCTTGAGGGCAACGTTTTTACCAACAGTTAGCTGCAGACTATCGCTATCATGAGTCACAATTATCGTCTTGCTTTTGCTATTCCAAGCGACTTTATAGCCTCCTAAAGACTCTATAACACGTACAGGTACAAAACTAGTATTGTTTAAAACAATGGGACTTTTCATATTAGTAAGAAGATTCCCATTTGCGTTTAATTGAATGGGCTTCGCCTTTGCACTAGCCATATTTCCTGAAAGTATAAGCAGAACAACAATACTAAGAAAAGTTTTCTTCAATATAATTCTTCCTTATCTGTTTTAGATTGATATTCCTTATTTTTAACGC
This sequence comes from Paenibacillus sp. Mc5Re-14, assembly GCF_001049835.1. Classification (NCBI taxonomy): domain Bacteria; kingdom Bacillati; phylum Bacillota; class Bacilli; order Caryophanales; family Paenibacillaceae; genus Paenibacillus; species Paenibacillus sp. Mc5Re-14. Next base: position 264,931 of record NZ_CVPD01000001.1, read on the forward strand.
TGAATGACTATCGTGGCTAGATTCCCCTTTCTTCACATCCAAATTTCCTTCATCCCTCAAAGAAGCCAATCTAGTTTACCATGAATAACCTTTATATGGTATACTTTTCTATAATCATACTATAAAGCACAGAGCTAATTCCTTACTGGCAATTGAGATACTACTTCCTACCGGGGAATCTATCAAATTTTTCTATGGTAACAAAAATGAAAAGGAGACTTACATTGATCTTCAAAAACAAAAGACGCTTGTACAAGCTATTTGCCGTGGTATTTCTCTTGTTGCTCTTCTTGAGTGCTATCCTTCTCACCAATTTGACGCATACAGAAGAGATCGCCGATCCTGATATGAATGCTCGCACAGTCCTTAAAGCAGGAGACACTTCCTCGTTCAAAATTGACAGGCTGAACAGCTCGTTTCAATGGTTTCATAGTCTGGATCGGGCAATCCAATTTAAAAAATTTGATTTTAAAGTTCCTGATCATCTGCCCGAGGGTTATCAGCTTGAAATTGTAGATTTGAGTAGGCTCTTTTCTGATGCCAACCAAGCTGATCTTCTTAATATCGTATCCATAATGTTCGTATCGAAATTTGGCAGCAAAAATGAGCAATTTATAGAAATGCTGGCTTCCAAAGGGAAAGGAAATATGTTGGAACATAATTTACTGTTGGGTGCTCCAAACTCACAAAAGTTAGCACAAACTCAGTTTTTCCAACAAAGTGAGGTTACATTGGGAAATGTAAAAGGCGTGTTATTCACGAAAAGGCAAGGCTCTCAGCATAATCGAAAAGCAGCCAACAGCTTTGTCTGGCAGGATAACGGTGTATCGTATGCAATCAATTGGGAGAAGCTCACGCAAAAAGAAATTGAAAAGGTTGTACAATCCTTCACTTTCCCACAGCAAGTCCAACGTGTTCGTTACGACGGAGAAGGGAATTCATTTCCTCTGTACGATGAGACGGATTTACTTGCAGTGAAGAATATTCTAGGCTTTAAAGTGAAATTTCCGGACAGCTTGCTGAACACTCACCTTACGCTGAATGACTTGATCTTGTTGAGGGCGGAGGATCAGAATACTAGTTACTCGTTTAGACAAACTGCAGATGCTCTGTGGAACACCTATCGTGCACCGTACAATTCCACAATTTATGATGACCCGAATGACGAAATTTTGTTCTATCAAAGTAAAGTGCCGCTTTTTGAAACGACTAAGCTCTCGTTCATTCGTAAGCTGGAGATTAGTGGGGTTGAAATTTCGGCTTACGCCGACAACAACCACATCTACTTTGGACCTCTCTATTCCAGCAACGACAAATCAAAGCTCAAAAGTCAAACCTACTACTTTTGGAAGCAAAATAATGTTTATTATGCTACGGCCTTCCTAGGTCTGGATAAAAACCAGGAAGATAGTTTGAGGACTTTAGTTCTCACTCCTCTTCAATAGGATTGAAGTTGCATAATACGTTATCCTCCCCAGTTATGATTTTGGACTCTAGAGCTCTATAAAGAGCTTTATTGGGTCGAGTGTTCCTTTAATTAGGTGAAAAACTACCATCGTCTGGATGACGCGACTACAAACTAGCTTTTTCTTACGTAAAGCAAGGATTCATTTTCTTCGGTTGTGCTATTTGCTTTATCTATCTGTAAACAATCAGGAATTTAGATGCTGAGCAATCCAACTATTTAGTGCTCATGCACTTAAGTCGTATTCAAAAAAAACTGTTCATTGTATCTGTTTATTCTAATAATCCTTATTTTTCTATCAAATAAAATAAAGTAAATCCATTCCAGAGATTTATCCAGTATATTTATAAGGCAACTGTGTAAATATAGCCCATTGATCAAAAAAATATCAATAGGCTGCAATATAAAAAACACTTAAGGTTTTGTTCTAAAACAATAACGACTCTGCCCCGTCAATCACAATTTGTGCGCCAGTGATGTGACGCGAATGATCAGATGCCAAGAAAGTCACCAAATCAGCAACCTGCTCGGGTTGCCCCGGTCCATCTGCCAACGGCTGATCTCCTTCAGGAAATTGCACAGGGATGGTAATCTGCTTTAACCCTTCTGATTTCTCAGTGGTTTCATCAATATTCGTCGAAATAGCCCCTGGATAGATGACATTGACACGAATACGAAACTTGGCCAGCTCCAGGGCTGCCATTTTAGCAAAACCGGTTTGACCTGCCTTTGATGTGCTGTAGGCTGACATCCCAAAGCTGGTAAAACGCTGATTTCCATTAATCGAGCTTGTAATGATAATGCTGCCGCCACCGTTCTTTTTCAAATGTGGTATTGTGTACTTCACCGTCAGGAAGGTTCCATCCAGATTCGTTGACAATGTTTGCCGCCAATCCTCAATGCTCAGCTCCTCGATCGGTCCGACGACCCCGTTAATCCCCGCATTGGCAAAAATGATATGCAGTCCGCCAAACAATTCAACCGCTTCCAGAACTGCTTTTTCCACACGCACCGGATCGGCAATGTCCACGTCAAAAGCCCGGGCTGCCCCTTCACGTATGGCATTAATTTCTCTTTCCGTCTCCAAAATACGATCATTACTTACGTCAAAAAGAGCGACATTTGCTCCTTCTCTAGCCATTTGAATGGCCGTTGCCTTACCAATGCCAGAGCCAGCCCCCGTAATTAGAGCAGTTTTACCTTTAAACCGTGCGCCTCCTGCATATGTGTAGCTCATATGTATCGCTCCCTTTCAATAATCTGTATAATCACAAGATTACCCAAAAGGGTATACTTTATAATCACCATTTTTGCGCATTTTTTGCTGTTCTGTTGCGATATTCAGGAAAAGATCGAATATTTCGTGCATTAGTACTTCTTTTCTTCTTCTCTCTCGCTACATTCCGTAAATATCTTGCCTATTCGTAATTTTCTATGGATTGATCAAAAAAAGGACGTTCTACAACCATAAATAATGGATGTATACGTCCTTTGGTTTATTCATTTACCACTGCAGCTCAATAAATGCAGCATCATCATCAAGTCCCCCGGTATGAGACGCATCCAGCAATACCTGTATCTGCTCATCAGGGACAGGCTCGCGAATAGGATCTAAATCGGACAAACCGTCCGTATATACTTGTAATCTCATTGGCATATCTGCGAGTATGCTTCTTTCGTACCAATGCGGCTTCCCTCCAATCGGCCCACGGCTTGTAGACCAGCGCTCCGCAGTAGAGAAGGTATGATCAAACAGTTCGCTGATTTCTTCCGCACCGTTCCACAATCGCAAACGTGAATCTCCTTGCCAGGCAAGTCGGAGACGACCACGGGTACCTCGTTTCGGCAGTTCGATTTTACCGCAAATATACATGGACTGGCTTCCCTGACGACGTTTATCTTCCAGTACTGAACGCATTAAGCCTGATTCGTGATCCAGAGGCTGCCGATCCAGTTCCTCAGTAGCTGTACCTGCCAGACGCTCAAGATACTCCTTCAATTGATTAGCAGACAGATCCTGCCTCTGTTCCATCCAATCCAGTAAAGAAGACCCTAGATAGCGGGCTGCAAAATCTCCTCGGTAACTGAGCCCGACACCATCACACAAGACAAAACAACAGACAGATTTATGAATACGTACTGCGGCAAAATCCTGTCCGCTTTCCCCCATGCTGGCAGATTCGGCAGACCTTCCATAGCCATAACGACACATAAAGCGACTGTGATGAGATGATAAAGGCTGATCGCCTGTCTGAGAGCTTATGTAAGCAAATTGCTGAGTCAGCCTTGCATTCAATCCTTTTTTTTTGCTCGTGGGGAGCAGCGACAGCAGTGGATTCATGCTTTTACCTCCTTACCGTACAGGCGTTGCCGCTGACATTTGAAAACCAATGGACACCAGTTCCGCACAGGTTCCAGGTAGCATCATAATGGCTCCTTCACCTAACTGATAATCTGCCTCAAACAGCATTTCCCGATAGCTTTCAGGAAGTACAGAAGACATATTACGTAATTTCACAGCATGTTCATCCTGCAACGGCGTATTATGCGTCAGCCCTTTCCAGCGACGTGGGTCCTGAATAGGCGTTTCCAGCAACCTGTCGGATAAAAATATATTTTCCACCAGTACATTGCCGTCTGGTACACTCATGTTCATAATGCGCTTCGCAATCGGTTCCGGATCATCGCCTGTGGAAACACCATCTGTCATATGGCAGACCAAAGGTGCAGGACAATCCTGCATCCCTGGTAATTCCGCCTGCAAAATACGTTCAGCTTGCAAGAAGGCTTTTGCTGAATCTGAGAATCGTTTGGGTGTCAAATCAGGCAACGAACCAATGGCCGCAATTTCATCAATTCCCTTGACACCATTCAGCAGGTCATACACGTCGTCACTATAAGCCAAAATTGCAATCCGATAGCGCGCAGTCAACCGATTTCCCTTGGTCGATCGGAAAACCATTTGTCGAATCGCTAGCGATATAGCTTCATATACAACGTCAATACGCCGCCGCCCTTCCATCAGCATGTTCATCGACGCGCTGATGTCAATCAGGTAAATGATCAGGGCGGGAGTACGTTGTGAAGCCTGTATTGTATAGTTCATGGTTTGTACATGCTCCCCTCAGTTACCTTCGATCTGTCTCTGTTTCCTAATCTATCATTCTTCCATATATAAACATATGAAACATCAAATTTTAGGCAGTCTAAAATTCGTATCTCCTAAAAAGTTATAAATAGAGGAAGCCCGATAGCCCACTTCACCTACTGAACGATAATAAGAAGGATTACTGTCATATAATGCTCTAAAACGTTTGGCAAAGCTCTTTGCCTTCGTCGTGCTTCCACCTTCCTGAGAAGCATACGCCTTGTTGTACAAGGAAATAAGCTGGAGAACATTCTCCTTGTTACGTGCCTGTATAGCGTCTTTTCGCTTTTGTTCCGCCTCAGCTGCTGCTTTACGAGCTGCTTCTTCCTTGGCGGCACGAGCTTCCTGCTCCTTTTTCAAGGCCAGGTATTTTTCATACTTTGCCTGTTGATCATATGCTTTTTGCTTCGCCAACTTGGCAGCAGCCTGCTTGTTTTGTTCCTTTTGGGCGAGATAAGCTTCATATTTAACCTGTTGAGCGATCAGAGCTTGTTGTTTCTTTTGCTCTTCCTGTTGCTTTTGAGCAGCAAGAGCCTGTTGTTTGGCCTGCTGTTCAGCTTCCTGCCGTTGTTTCTCCGTTAGCGATTTTTGAGCGGCCTCCTGCTCAGCTGCCAACTTTTCCTCGGCCGCTTTTGCAGCCTTCAATGCCTCTTCTTGCTTTGTAGCCTCGATTTGTCGCTGATTAGACTGATCTGCAAGAATACTCACAGTTGGGATTCCAGCTGCCAAAAGAACAACTGCGGCCGAAGCTGTAACGATAAACATTTTGGAGCGATACCAGGCTTTCGATTTTTCAGGTTGCTCTGGCATCTTGGGATTCAGCTGCTCCTCCAGTCCTGTAATCGCAGCCGACACCTCCACATGCAAAGGACTGCCGTCTTCTACAAAGTGATACAACGAACGATAGACTTCCAACGCTGCAGCAGGTTTGTTCTGCTGCTCCAGTTCACGCGCCTGTCGAAACAGCTTGTCCGTTACTCCACGCTCTCCCTGCTCTAGGACATCCTGATTTAGCAATGCAGCCTGTTCAGCTTTGAGCGGTGCAGGGGTTGCCAAAGAGGATACCGTTTCACTTGAGGACCCCGCCGCCGCCGATTCTATTGTTTCTGTCACAGCTGGCTCAGTTTCTATAGTCTCAACAGGAATTTCCTGCTCAGTAACCGCATTAAGTACAACCAACCATTCGCCAAAGGTAGGACAACTACTTAAATCCTGACTATCCCAGGCACGACTAAATAGTTCTACCACCTTGCTGCCCCAACGGGATTCAAGCGATTTCCGTAAAATAAAATAACGTTCGCAAGGCGTCTGCATTTCATGCTGATCAAAATAACTTTCGCCCCACGCTTTATCGACCACCACACGGTCAGACCAGCCTAGCATCTCCCCAATAATGATAGCCCCTGCAAAACGGTCTGCATATGCACTCCATAACCCGCTGTGAACGGTACGATGTGCAGCATACCCTGGCGATCCTGCTAATAGTGCATCTGGACGATCCATTTTGGTGCTATACATTTGCTCCACGTCTACCAATTCGACAGCTGACGTGCCTTCAGGCAGTTCCACTTCAGAAAAAAACGGAAGCATAACATTAGGCGCCGATAAATCACAGTGAGCCAATCCTTTTTGCTCCATCGCTGAACCGATCCCTGCCAGTGCTCTGGCTAAAGCCAGACTATCGGAAGCCTCAAGCTGACGCTGATCTGTGAGACAATCGAACCATGTCATACCATGAACCCATGGCATCAGCACCGCGTACAGCAAATCAGGCTGCTCAGCGATCAGACTTCCGTTTCTTTCTGGAGTGAGCACATCACGCTTGCATACCTGCAAACCGGGAATATCCCCGTATGTTTCCATATGCTCAGATTGATAAACCATAGCCGGGATGCGGAACTTCGGAAAAAACACTTTAAGGGCTTTCGCCTCATGCGGTGCTCCGTTTTTGGCAATCAGCTGGTATACAATTCCCTGCCTCCCTGCTTGTGCATAGGCTAAACCGGGTGCAGCGGGATGTCGTCCAACCACATAAGCTGTGCCGTTTATGATCAATTCGTCTCCCGGATTCGGTTGAAAAGACATGAAACATCCCTCTCCTTATATCGTTCAGTATGCTAGTTTTCCTCACCTTATTATATACGTCTATGGATGGCAAGAAAACCGGGTATCCGAAGATCGCCCGGTTTTTCCTGTACAATCTGTGCCAAACCGTGAGGAATGGGTTCACATATTGCTTCTTTATAGAGTGATATATGATAAGTTAATGCCGATCAGGCATGACAACTTATTTTGCTTGGTCAACCGTACGGAATTTGTTAGCGATAGCTGTCAATTCTTGGCTAATGCTATTCAAAGTCGTTACGAAAGCTTGCATTTGTTTGCTAGCTTCTTGGAACTCTTGGAAAAAGCGTTGTTTAGTCATACCTTCCCATTGACCTTCCATACCGGAGATGGATTGAGTCAAGCTGGAAACGATCTGCTGGCTTTGCTCACCACTTTGTTTAAATTGGTTAGCTACCTGATCAACCTGTTCTGGGGTAATTAAAATGCGTCCTGCCATTTTTTGCGTCCTCCTTGATGATAAAAAATGTTTTTGTTTAGCTGGTTCAAATTGTACTATGGCTATTTAATTCCCTACAAAAGGCAAAGGACCTAATTGCAATAATCCCACTTTTTAACTAGAAAGCAGCATCTAACAGTACAATCTTAATAAAACAACCACCTAATAAGTCCCATATTAGTCCCATAAAACCGGGAATGGTATAACAAATTCATATGGATTTACAAGTCGATCCAGATCATCTCGGAACGATCCGAACTAAGCGACAGGCTGATCTCTTGCTATAGACGGGTCAGTAAAATACCAATCCTGCGGACTGCTAGAAGACGCCTGCTTCAGAATATCCTGATGCAGGGTGCCTACATCCGAAGGCTGTACACCTGCAATAGCATGTACGACAGACTGCGGGTTGGAAATCAGACTGCTTCCTTCCGAAGCTTGCCCAGGCAGAATAGACGGTGATTGTTGATTCGACCAATCGAGCATCGTGACGGGTCGTCCCAATGGTTGGCTGGCAAATGGCAGAATCGTTTGATAGTTGTGGTCAACAGACTGAAACTGCTCTGCCTTTCGGTTCAGTTGTGTACCTGATGTATGGAGATAAGCATGAATCTGTTCTGACATCCGCTTGGCTTGCATCCACTGATTCAAGATCGCCTCACGTGCAGATACATCCCAATCCAGCGATTGTAACGCCTGCTCCAAACCTGCTGTTAACTGTTGAATTTGCTCCGCCGCATGCTGTAGCTGCCCGCTAAGCCCCCGAAGCACATCCGGTTCAACTCGAATGCGCATATCCATCACCCTTCTTCTGTCACTTCTTCAGTCACTGCCGACTGTTTCAACCAATTCAATAATAAATCCACAAACTGTTCTCTTGAAGCCATAGCTGCAATCAACCAGTCTCCGTTACCAGCAGAGCTCATCCGAAATATCCAGTTCATTGCAGGACACAGGACAAAAGCTGCCCGTTGTGACTCCCACTCTCTGCCGTTCCAGACCAGCAATTGCAATTCTCCCTCGGCTACACGGGAACTCAAAGACTGAGCCAGTCTCATCGCCCCCTCTTCATCTCCGCTAGCTTCGGTTAGCTTACTGCTGATTTGAGACAAACTTTCTCCAGCAGATTGCTCGTAAATTTTATTAAAAGCCTGCTTGGAAAACATAAGCGCGGGAGATTCAGGTACAAGCCGATCAACCCAGCCCATTTTATCAATCAATGTTTCGCAAGCCTTTTCCACATTACCCAGATCGTACAGACGATATTCATCGGGTTCGTCAACAGATTTCACAAGCTCCACCACACGCTCATTCGTGCAATGAAGATAGCCTTCAAACTGCTTACCTCCCTTTACATAGCGTATACGGCAAGCCCTGTTGGATAATCCCGCGATAGCAACTCTTGAAAAAACGGTAGGAGGCATAGCCAGCTCTTTGCCCTTATCGGCTTGCTTCAGATAACCCTTTTCCAGAAGAGCAGCTTTAACCTGCTCCCACTCTTCCGCCAACTCCTCTGCTAGATAGCCCTTAAACGGATCTTCCACCCCAAGCAGTCTGTCAGAACCCAATACGCCTGCCAGAAAAAACAGTTCCTTTGCCTTGAGGGTTATTAACTTCTGCTTGGAAGCTTGAAACGTTAACATTATGAGCCACCTCCCTTCAAACTACAACATGCCATCGGTCACGAATTTTCGTTATCCAATCCTCACAGCTCATTTGCTCTGAGAAGGGAATCGCCGCTTTTATCCTGGTAAATTTGCGTCGTACGTAGTATCCCTGCCCAGGAGGCAGGACTTTTAGGCCACCAGCAGCAGCATTTGCTTCCGAATAAGGGATACGAAAGAACGATAAATCATTCGAATCCAGTGTTCCAAAAAGCATACCGCTTTGGCTTGCCTTGACATCATTAAACCAGTCCACACCAAAGGTAGGGAAATCAGATGGCACACCCGATAGCACGACATGCACATTGCGATCACGTCCCAACCGTACAATGGCGGAAAGCTGATCCTTTATCATAAAATCGTTCAGTTGCTTGCTTAACATATCCGCATCATCAATGACCAGGAGCAGTTCAGGATCATTCCCATCCTTGCTCCGTTGTTGAACGATATCATGCACCTGTTGTACCAGAGGTCCCATTTCCTCCTCGCTTTCGGCAGCAGCCTTGACATGAGGAAGATGTCGTAATCGGGATAGTCCCCCGCCTCCATAGCGTGTATCGATCGTATAGACTTGCATTTGATCCGGTGACGTGTAATAAGCGAGCGAAATAATCCAACTCATCAGGAAGGAGGTTTTTCCACCCTCCATTGGACTACCTACGATAAAATTGGGCCCTTCTTTCAAATTCAGGAGAAAAGGCTCAAGATCGTCACTCTGTAGGCCTACAGGTACTTCGTAAGGAAGCGCACCTGATGGTCCACTCGTCCGATCCCACTGCTGAAGTAATTCCAACAGTGGAACCCGCTCAGGCAATGGGAGAATGGCGGGTGCGTGCTTGCCCTTCCATCCCTGCAAAATGCCAGCGATATTGCGACGCAGTTGTGCTGATCGTTCCGCCTCATCTTCTCCTGGTGAAGGCAGTGCCGTCTGGAACTCCAGCGGAGGAACATGCCCTTTAACCAGAGCCCGACCCGGAATTAACGGTCCTGGTGTTTTGGCTGGTCGTCCTACCGCATAATAGTAGTCACTAGGATCAGCCAATTCGAAAGAAACAGCATTAGGTATGTTACTGCGGAACTTCTCAAACACATCGGTAATCCGGTTCGCTGTAATGATGAACGTGATACCTAGACTGCCTCCTTCACGCAAAAGAGATTCCAGCAGTTCATTTTCATCCGGATAGGCATTTCGAAAATTAAGGTATCCATCAATAACTACGACAATTTGCGGAACATCCTCGACAGCAGAACGTCGAAAAGAACTTATTGTTTTGACGCCAGCCTCAGAAAGCATTTCCTTACGTAGGGCCACCATCTTGAACAGATAGCGGAACAACCGTTTAATCCGGTCATCCTCCTCGGCCATCAAAACAGCACCGATTTGTGGAAGCTCTCCAAAGTCGCGCATGGTTCGACCCATGTCAATGATATAACCGTTCCAATGATTCGCAGCGTAACGCTGAGCCGTGGACATCAGCAACGTATGCAAAAAGGTCGTTTTCCCCATGCCCGGCATGCCATACACAGCCCAATGACCATGATCCAGCGACGCATACATCGGCTCCTGCCGTTGATTCGGCAAATCATCGACCAGCCCAATAAGAGACTTGAGCTCCAAGGATGATGATGTACTATCTATTTCGGTACATTGCGGTAAATTAGTTAAATCCAACATTTCTGGCAGCGGTGGAAGCCACGGTCCCTGAAGACGTTCGATTCCTGCCTTAGCTGCTTCTTTTGCGATATAATCAATAAATATTTGAAGCTGTTTAGGAGCTTCTTCTCCTTTTAAGCCTGAGCTTGCCCGTTCGCCACCCGTCAATAGCGCTTCACGTTTCCCGTTCAGTCTCACTTCATGAACAGGTAAGGCAGAAGAAATGTCTCTGTTGCCTATATACGGCGCACCGCTCCAAGCAAATTGCATTTCTTCAAACACTTCGTCGCTACCCACTTGAAAATATCCTCGTCCCGGCTTCGTTATCCACGCGGCATTCGGTATTTTCAACATATCACGGCTATCACCTTCACTTTGCACCCGCAAGCAGATGCGGAACCTGGAGTTACTCCAAATCTTATCATCTACAACACCAGCAGGCTTCTGAGTCGCCAAAATCAGATGGACACCTAATGTCCGCCCAATCGCGGCAATACTGATTAGCTCGTCCATAAATTCTGGCTGATCCCGCTTTAACTGTGCAAATTCATCAATAATAATAACCAGATGAGGCAGCGGTTGTTCCTGCCGCTGCCGGAGTAGTCTGTAATATTCATCAATATGCTGTAAATTGCCCGCATCGTTCAATATCTTCTGTCGACGAACCAGTTCTGCTTTAAGAGATATTTTAGCACGCTCAATCAGATTATTGTCCAGGTTCGTGATCGTGCCCACAACATGCGGCAAGTTAACGAACGTGTTAGACATGCCACCACCCTTGTAATCTATCAGCATAAAAGCAAGATCATGCGGGTGAAACTCAGCAGCGAGCGAGGCTACGATAGACTGAATAACCTCACTCTTCCCTGAACCTGTCGTACCGGCGATCAAGCCATGGGGACCATGACCTTGACGCTCTATTTTATCATGCAGGTTAATCATAATCTTTTTGCCGCCTGCCCGCACGCCCATCGGGACGGGTAATGTATCAGGATGGCGGTTACGTCGCCACCGGTCTGCCACATCCAGTTCTTCCACACTTGCTACACTCATCATATCAAAAAGAGGCAGAACAGCGGGAATATCAGAAGCCGAAGAACGCTTCAAACGAATAGGCGCCATGTACCGCGCCAATGCATCGGCTTCCTCTTTGGACAAACGATCCGGTTTAAAACTTTGCTGTTCAACCTCCGCTGATTCTGATTTAAGGGCATATACACCCTGTTCCTTGGAAGCCTCCACAATCAGCTGACACTGCATTGGCAAAGCTTCTTTACGAGAAGCCAGCACAATCGTACACGCATCTATGGCTCGGCCGTCCTCTAGCAACAACGGCAGCAAAGGTTCTTCCTCAATCAGTTGGGTATCAGATAAAACAATGACATAACACGGCGCTTCCATACCTTTGCCCTGACGTTCATTGCGATTATTTTTTCGGCGGTTTAATCTGGCAAACAGAAAGTCAGCTAATTGATGGGCGCTACTACTGCGGTCTGACATCATTCTCTGGATTCGGTCATCATCCCACACATGCGGGAGCCAGCGCATCCAAGTCCATTCACTTTCCTCTCGCTCATCATAGAAGGAGGCAATTTTCACTTCATCTGGCGAATGACGAACCGTCACTTGTGCCAAGATCACTCTTAACGCAGCCAGGGTATGCTCCCGCTCGCCGACCAATCCAACCACTTTGGATTGAAACAGCGGTAATGTGATAGAAGCAGCGTCCACCAAACGAAATTCTTCCTCCAGCTCATCTGCAGCCCCCAACAAGGGATCACGGTCATAACCGTCAGGTCGTGGAATTTGCAGTTTAATATGAAAGGGAACTTGTCCAGTCCCGATACGTACCTGTAAAAAATCTTCATCCTCTGGTGATCGTTCCCAAAGAGAACTGTTGCGGTTTTTTACGATTTGAGTGCATATTTGCGGATCACCGTGAATTTCATATAGTGTGCGAATTTGCTCTTCGCGTTTCATTTCGAGTTCTTCACGATGCTTTTGGAGCTGTTCCCGATACATTCGGTCCCGCTCCTCCAACTTACGCTTATATTCCTTCTTATTATTTAAATAGACGAAAAAAGGAATCGTATAAGATGTAAGCATCATGACCACAGTGACCATCTGGAACATCAAATAGTTACTGTTGCCCATCTTGCCTGTTCTGCTCATATATACGTAAAAGCCTACAGTCACCAACGTCATCATTAACGGAATAAGTATAGATATAATAGAAAAAGACGGCTTGCTCGGCTCAGCCGGAGGCCGCAAAATCTCCAGCTTCTCCTCCCGGAGGGCCGGTCTTAATCTCGGGGATCGCTGGTATAATACATTCAAGACAAAAGTCCCCCTTTTCGCTTACTATTTCATTTTACCAAGGTTTCATATTATTTCATGTGTGTATTTACCCATTTTTTTCAGTTTGAAACAAAGAACGCCTTCCATATACAGGCGCCTCGTCCTGAGTTGTCGAAAAAGCTCGCTGAATGCGCACAGTACAGCCTTCCCGCAAACCTGCTCCTGTGAGTAGCTGGTTATCCTCCACTCTGAACCAAAGTCCTTCCGGGAATTTTGCTTCCATAATATATTGCATGCCTTCAGCCGGAGGCTCACCAAAAATACGCACACCCAGCATCAATTTTAAATGTTCCACCGAGTATTCATCAGCCACCTCAATATCAAACCACTCTGTTTCCTGTCGTCCTGAAAGCACGGTCAGGATCATCTGTCATCCCTCCCGATCCTTAATTTATACAGCAATACTCACGCAAAAAGCCTATTTCTACGGAAATATGGCTATCGTAACTGTAGCATCCGCCTATTAGACTGTCAATTTGTTACAAAATACCCACACTCAAAATAAAACAATGACTTTAGGCATGCTTAAAATTAATGGTAGAGTCATATGAATCAAAAATAAATATTTATAAAATTTAATTTGCGTGCTTACGTCATTTTGTCGATTAGTTAGAACTTAATTCGATTGTTACCCAAATTGTTGTGAACACTTTGTAAATTTTTCAGACCTTTATGTTTTTATAAGGTGTTTTTAAGGTAATTTTAAGAAACGGGCACTACAATAAAGCCATGAAATAACTCAGGTGAGGTGATTTTTGTGAGAACATTAATTACATTTCAAAACAAACGTATTCCCGTATACTTCAATCAAGAAAATAAGCAACCGGTACAAAAAACCTTAAAACTTCTAAGTAATACTTTGGAGAACAAAATCTCCAGCGGCAAGCGTGCCCTTCAAAAATGTCTTAACTCTTTGATCAGTATAGAGATTGTCGGTTGTGAAGCCATCCTGCATAGCGTTAGTGAAAATGATTCATTGGCATTGTCCCTCTATTAAGAGGGACTTTTTTTGTTTGCATTAGACACAAAAAAGAGAGGGGCATTTCGGCACCCTCTCCAAATCAGCGGTTTTGAAACATGCTACATGTGACTTACCTCAGCCTATGCATTTGATCAGACTCTATTTATAGTATTCTGCGATAACCTTTTTTACCGCCTCGTTCCTTATTCTGCGCCTTCTCAATTCGTATTCTAAACAGTTCTAGTAAATTAGCGCGTGTATGCTCTTCCCGGCAGTTGTCCAGCTTTTTTAAGATAAAACGATCAATGGACATATGACTCAGGCTCCTTTACAGCAAGCTGCCCCTGCTTTTCAAGGGGATGGTCAGGCTATCCATTTTTAACCATTCCGCCTGTTTTTTAAACACGCACGCTCTGACTAGGATAAAGCAGGCAGGATTACATACCCTTTAAATAGGGTAAATACATAAAGTTTCGAAAGTTTTATTAGTTTAGCCTGGAAGCTACGGATAAGGAGCGAGCAAAAACCATGAATACGCACATGATGACCAAAATAAGCTGGAATCTTTTATGTATGTTCTTCATCCTAATTATGCTGGCTGCATGCAGCAGGGAGAAAGCCTCAACTCGAAGTATGGCCCAACACGAAGCTGAAGCACGTGCCTATACCGTAACAGGTAATCCGAACCAAGCTGCATCATCCCTTGATGAACGAGCCGCCAACGATGCACCTGTCCATCAGCAAGGCAGCAGCTATGTCGAAATATCAGGTGACGTAAGTATTGATAAAAATACAGTGAAGGTTACAGGACATTCCAACCTGCCTTCTGGAGCACGGATCAAAGGGAATCTTGCAGTCAAAAACTCTCTGTTAACCGGATACACGGACGAGGCAACTATTCAAAAGGACGGAAGTTTTGTACTCCAAGTGCACCGACCTGGTATACAGGGTAGTATGGATCTGACTGTTCTATTTCGCCCGGATGACCAAGACAAAGAAATACGAAATTTGTATGGTAGTGGTGGCAACAAATTAGAAGGCCCTTACGTATATCAATACGAAGAAAACGAACAACTTTTGCAAGAAATTCGGATAGGTGCTGAGTTTGATCCTGAACAAGATCGACACGTCCCTCTAATCAAGCCTGTCTGGAACAAACCAAAGGACTACGGTAGCCCTCAAGTGTGGATTAAGCCTGATGTGAAGCAGAAAGGAAATTATTATCATGTATATGCGCGCAGCAATTTGCTCGAGGGTTCGGACGTCAAGCTCACAATTGATTTTCCGGGACGATGGCAGTTTGGCTACGATGATCAAACCAAGGTCATGCCTGATGGTTCCTTCAGCATGAGGGTCAAAAAGCCGAGCCTTGCCAACCGCTACACCCTGGTCATAAGTTTCGAACCAAACGAAGATATGTGGACCAACGCCAAACAGGCTTACGGTACAAATGGAGAACGTCTTGCGGGATCTTTAGTTAAATCCGCAGACGACAAAGAGGGCTCCAATCGGATTGAAGCCCGTGTCCAAATTCAACCCAAATCGTAACTAGGCAGCCAAAGGAATCCTATATCGTCTAGACGTTATGGCTGTATCGTGACCGGCGTTCCTATACTTACCTTCTCCTGAAGCTCCAGCACATCCTTATTCTGCATTCGAATACAGCCATGTGACACCATCTGGCCAATGGACGATGGCTCATTGGTGCCGTGAATGCCATAATGCGGCTTGGACAGCCCCATCCAGAACGCTCCGAAAGGACCGCCCGGATTGGGCTGTTTGTTAATAATCGTAAACTGCCCATGCGGTGTCTGTGTAGCCACCTTCCCAATACCGACTGGATAACTAAGAACGATCTGACTTCCATCTTTTAAATATAGACGACGATCTG
Organism: Paenibacillus sp. Mc5Re-14; assembly: GCF_001049835.1. Classification (NCBI taxonomy): domain Bacteria; kingdom Bacillati; phylum Bacillota; class Bacilli; order Caryophanales; family Paenibacillaceae; genus Paenibacillus; species Paenibacillus sp. Mc5Re-14. The sequence continues at coordinate 280,635 of NZ_CVPD01000001.1, forward strand.
ATAAATCCACCACAATGCTGTAGTTCGGCATATGTTCACCCCTTTACACCATATGCCGACTACCACATAGATTTTCTTATTTTTCTACAAATGATGTTACAAAACAGCTCGGCTTACCACTCCACATCACGTCGCCAACCGCTTCGCTGATCCTTACGGCCCGGAGTTGTACTTGAACGGCTATCCTTTCTACGTCGGTCTGCTTCCTTGCGTGCCTGATACTCTAATTCCCGCTGCATCTTGCGATAATTGTTCACTCTAGATTCTGATAATTCCCCTTTTTGGATAGCTTCCTCCACCGCACAGCCAGCTTCTCCCTTATGCTTACAATCGGCAAAACGACATTGCTGCGCGGTTTCCATAATATCGGCAAAGGTATGAGCTACACCCTTGGAATCATCCCACAGATTAAGCTCGCGCATCCCGGGTGTATCCAGCAAAACAGCTTGCTTTGCAATGGGAAAAAGCTGTCGGTGTGTGGTTGTATGCCTGCCTCGGCTGTCTTCCTCCCTCACACCCTGTGTCAGTTGAACTTCTGCTCCGGAAAGCCAGTTCACTATTGTGGATTTGCCACTACCAGAAGAGCCAGTCAAAGCAACCGTACAGCCAGGTTGAAGAAACGCTTCCAGCTGCTCTCTGCCTTCGTTCTGCAAAGCAGAAATAACGATAACAGGTACTCCAGGAGCAATTCCCTCCGTTTCAGCAACCCGCTGTTCGACATCGTCACAAAGGTCACTCTTACTCAACACGACAACCGGGTTTACGCCGCTATTCCAGGCCATTATTAAATACCGTTCTAATCTGCGCATATTAAAATCATGATTCAACGCATTAACAAGAAAAAGCGTATCTACATTGGTTGCGATGAGTTGCTCTTTCGTCTCAAAACCCGCGGCCTGTCTAGATATTTGGCTTTTGCGTGGCAAGACAGCATGGATTACTGCATCCGATACTTCGTCCGACGTGGTGATGGCCACCCAATCCCCTACAGCTGGCATTTCCGCTGGATCAACCATAGCATGCCTTAGCTTACCTGAAGCAGCTCCCCAGCGTTCCCCATCCATCGTAATAAGCTTCACCTTTTGCCCATAATCGGCAATCAAGCGGGCAGGACGTATCTGCGTGTTTCCTGCTCGTTCCTCATAGCTTTGCTTCCATTGGTCCCAAAAACCGTTCCAGTAATCAGACCAACCGTATTCGTGTATACTCATTATTTTCCTCCTGAAATTATGTTTAATTTTTCTGGATGTAACGTTACTCGATAGGTGTACATTTTCTCTCCGCAAGCAAACAACGCAAAAAATCCGCAGGGAAACCCCTGCGGAGGGTATACAGTTCAGGCGATGTGATCCGTTCGTTCACATATGCAAGCAGTCTTACATAGACCACTCCCAAAACCAACAAACGGATAACAAAACACTTGACCATAAAAAAATCCGCAGGGAACCACTCCCTGCGGATTTCGTTGGTTCTACTGTCCAACCAACTGCTGAGCAAAGACTATAGATCTAACAGTCTTTAGCCGTGCATCGTCCGTGCGGGAGACAAGTCATTCTGCTGCTGAACCCATCCACTCATGTTCGTACGCATATAACATCGCCTCCTCCTAAAATTTCCTTTATCATACAAGTCCATCAATTGTCTGTCAAGGCTGATTTCAAATATTTTAAACTATTTCAAGTTTCGTTTAACGCACTTGATCCCATCGTGTCCACATTTCACGCGGATTCAATTCGTACATTTCCCGCTCTCTGTACATAAACTGATGCATGATCAGTTCACGCCGAATCGTCGCAAAATCCTCATGGTATTGCTTGATCCATTCGTTTAGTTCACGTTCAGGATAGATGCGGCCTGGCTCCAGCTTTTCGGCGAGCATCTGAAGTACAATCAATTTTTTCTTATACTGAGCAGGAATTTGACGCAACTTGCCATCCTTGGCAAAAAAATTGCGTAAAACCGTTGCTTCCAACGTTTCATTCAGTTCGGACATATCTTCCTCTTCCTCTCCTTTTTCAAAGATAAAACGCACAGTCGCCTCGGCATGCTGCCGAATCAGCTCTGGATTCAGTGTAAAATACACCGTGTTTTTATCACGTCGTTCCTTAATTAACCCAACCTCACGGAGTTTGGAAGCATGATGCGTAACCGTAGGCTGTGATAGATTCAGCTTTTTCGCCAAAGCTTGGCCATGCATCTCCCCACAGGATAAAAGGAGTAATATTCGCATACGTGTCGGGTCCGCAAGTGCTTTATGATAATTGACCATTTTATCTAGTTGCATTGTAACTGCACCTCTTTTCACTACTACAGGTTTGCTAAGCAAGCGAATTCGCTTAATCTAAATAGATGTTCATCTAATTATATGTATGTTAAAAGTGTCTGTCAATTCTTCCCTCACATTATCTCTTTCTGAAAACGGCTGGATATTATGCACACATTACGGTAGGATTATTATTTGAAAACTTCTCACATACTGTGCTATTTGCATCAATTCTGAGATCCGTTTGACGAAATAAACCAATATAACTGGAGGTTCATCCAAATGCACGACGTAATCATTATCGGTGGCGGACCTTGCGGACTATCCGCTGCAATCGAATGCAGCCGCAGAGGTTTGCGAACGATCATTATTGAAAAAAGCAACATCGTTCACTCCATTTTTCTGTATCCGACAAATATGCAGTTTTTTAGCACCGCCGAACTATTGGAAATCGGTGATGTTCCGTTCAGCACTCCCAATGACAAGCCTTTTCGTCATGAAGCACTAGCGTACTATCGCAAAGTAGCCTCACATTATAACCTGGACATTCAGCATTATGAGGAGGCTCAATCCATTCAGCGGCAGGAAGACGGTACATTTACCGTACATACCCTAAGCAAACGGGAAATATCCAAGAGCTATTCGACACGCTATGTCGTAGTGGCTACGGGATATTTTGATCATCCGAACTATTTAGGCATTCCTGGGGAACAATTGGATAAAGTCACTCACTATTTTAGCGAAGCCCATCCCTATACAGGAACCCGGGTCGCAGTCATCGGCGGCAGCAACTCTGCAGTAGATGCAGCAATGGAATTGGTGCGGGTCGGGGCTACAATTGATATGGTTTATCGTCGCAACGAGTTGTCCCCATATATCAAACCTTGGGTTCGCCCATTGTTCGACAGTATGGTACAAAAAGGAAAGATCACGCTGCACTTAGGCGCACGCATTACCGAAATTCATCCAGACCATGTCATCGTCACTCCGATGAACGCAGAAGCGTTCCAGCTCGAAAACGATTTTGTACTGGCACTAACAGGATTTCACCCAGAACGAAAACTACTGGAGTCTGTCGGCGTCCACATGGCTGAGGACCTGGACAAACCTGAATTTAATCCAACCACGATGGAAACTAACATCCCAGGTATATATGTCGCCGGAGTTATCGCTTCAGGTAGCAATGCCAATGAAGTGTTTATTGAAACAGGGCGCTGGCACGGGCGTCAAATCGCCGAACATATCCAAGGTTAAACGATCGAAGGAGAACAACTGAATGGATTACAGCTCACTTATCTTACTGGTACTAGCCGGCCTTGGAATTATCAGTGGCAACTCAACCGTGACGATTGCTATGGTTGTACTACTACTGCTGCGGGTATCCAGCTTTCATACTGCTTTCCCCTGGCTTGAAAAGTATGGCCTAACGATCGGAATAATTATTTTGACGATTGGGGTCATGACCCCGCTAGCCAGCGGTAAAATCAGCATCAATCAGGTGACAGAGTCCTTCCTGCACTGGAAGTCCCTGCTCGCGATTGGTATCGGAATTCTGGTAGCCTACCTTGGCGGCCGCGGAGTAACTCTGATGTCCGGACAGCCTATTATTGTGACAGGTCTACTGATTGGGACCGTCATTGGCGTTGCCTTCTTTAAAGGGGTTCCGGTTGGACCTCTGATTGCTGCCGGGCTGCTCTCCTTATTAATCGGTCGCTCCTAAATTTCTAGACACAGGATTGAAAAGAGCCGTTCAACAAATATACAAATGAATGATAGCAATCTGCATATCTGGCTGAATTCAGTCCCGCTTTGTGTTATACTCATATCGCATAATTTGGTAAATGCAGGAGGCTTGACCGATGTCTCGACAATTTGTAACGGAAGCTGTAATGGTGGCTATATACGGCCAGTTACTTACATCTCCCGCCCCTGTGGAATATATAGTGCCCTACACATCACTGCTAGAGCTGTACGAATTCCAGGACAGCACAGAGCCTCTCATGGATAACCCTATGGACGATCAACATGTGAAGCGAAAGGTAAGTGAGCTAATCAGTTATTTTGAAGAACCGTTGAATCAGAAAAAAATTCGGCGTGCCCTTCAGATGCCTTGGGCGAAAAGCTTGCCTATCCTATTCGATGCCAATACATCACTCATTGTCATTAATGCAGTTGATACGGCGCATTACGGAGAATATTTTGATCCGATTGAAACCGAACTGGTGTTGACAGCTCAGCGTGAAGCATTACCCATCCTGACTGATCAATTAGACTGGATCCACCGCATTATCGAAGCTTCCGTACCTGTACATGTGTACGATATTGATGATTTTGATTTTGCAGTCGATGGTCCGATGTTTAACAACCCTTAACATACGACATCCTGCCCTAACCACAATAAAGCGGCGGAGTATCATGTGCAGGTTCATCTCCTGCCACACGATACTCCGCCGCTTTTCATGTCCATAAACCATTACTGGCACGCTATTTTTAACGTGGAGGCATTAAGCTTGTTCATCCTTTTCATAGGTGTAAATAATGTCGTCATGTTCCTCCAAATACTTCACTTCCAGATGATGGCCTTTCAGATACCAGTAATCCTGATCCTCCATATAAAACGTAATGCCAGCCGCTTCATGCTGTAATGCGGGGTGCTGCGGAGGCTCTACGGCAATTCCCAGAGAAAAGCCTGGATGCAACCCACCGCCGGAACTATAGCGAACAAAAAAACGGATGGAATCTCCACGATTCAAACCAAGCTCCTTAATGTACCACTGTGCCGCAGGTTCAGTTACCTGTATGCTCATGCGTTATGCTCATCTCCTTGTACAAATGACGTCTTGCCAACTATATCATAGCATCTTTTGGAATAACGACCAACCGTCTCTCCCCATGCGGCTTCCTGGACAAGTCATATACATTTTTTTGAAAAAGGTTTGACAATTCGCAAAAGAGGGTGTTAAGATTCAACCATACGAGATCCATTTTGAAATTTATTACCAATTTGAACGATAACTCATGTAAGAATGAACCCATTTTGAGGAAGAAAGGAGTGTTTCCGGTGCTAAAATTTATGATTGTATTTCACCCACATCTACAAACACAACAACTTCATACCGGAGCATCTCCCCTGTCGCATCCTTCAGAATTGGGCCATTCCTGTTGTATGGTTTAATACGAGTGGCTGCCTGCGTTTAAGCAGTTTTTCAGTGGCGAGTATGCTGAGAATACCTGCGCGCCATATGATATTGAGATTTAAGGCATATCGTCTGCGGACGGTATGCCTTTTTTGCGCCTGTTGCCGAATTATACTTGTGGCAGCAAGCCGCTGTTGTTTCTTCAAAATGGTACACAACTCTCGAATAAATTTGACATGAAAGGATGGGATTCCTCTTGTTTTCAGTACTCAAAAATTTAGGCTGGTTTTTTAAAAGAGAACGAAGCCGATACTCCATTGGATTGTTTTTGCTGATTGCGGTTGGCGTTTTGGAGCTCGCTCCACCTCGGCTGCTAGGCAGCGCCATTGATGAGATTGTACGTGGTTCGATTTCTTGGTCCTCGCTTTGGCGTTATATTTTGTACATCATAGGGATTCTTGCCATCATCTACTACATTACGTACATATGGATGCACAAGCTGTTTGGTGGTGCTAATCTGGTGGAGCGCCTATTGCGCACACGTTTTATGAATCATTTGCTGCGGATGACCCCTCCATTTTTTGAACGCAATCGTACAGGTGATCTGATGGCTCGTGCCACGAACGATCTTCGCTCTGTAGCAAGTACAGCAGGCTTCGGTATGTTGACATTAACAGACTCCACTGTCTACCTTACCGTTGTATTGGTTGCCATGGGCACCCTGATTAGCTGGAAGCTAACACTGGCGGCCATTCTGCCCCTTCCTTTTATTGCGCTGGCCATGAGTATTTACGGTAAAGCCGTACATGAGCGTTACACACTGGCACAGGATGCATTTGGCGATATGAACGACCAGGTGCTGGAGTCGGTGGCAGGTATCCGTGTCATTCGAGCTTATGTGCAAGAACGAATGGACGAAAAACGTTTTGCCGATATTACTGAGGATGTGTTTCGTAAAAACTTGGCAGTTGCGCGGATGGATGCTCTCTTTGAACCAACGATCCGTTTATGTGTAGGACTTAGCTACGTTATCGGTCTCGGGTATGGTATTTATCTGGTATTTCATAACGATATCACGCTAGGCGAACTAGTATCTTTTAACATGTATCTAGGAATGATGATCTGGCCGATGTTTGCTATTGGCGAGCTGATTAACATTATGCAGCGCGGTAGCGCTTCTCTGGACCGGGTCAATGAAACTCTCGACGTCCAGCCAGACGTTCAGAATGTAGCGCAACCTGTTCCAGTGGATCGTCCCGAATCCATCACCATGAAAGACGTGACTTTCCGTTATCCTACCTCCACGGTTGACAATCTGTCACATGTGAACCTGGAGCTCAAACGCGGAGAAACACTAGGTGTCGTTGGTCGAACAGGCAGCGGGAAGTCCACTTTGCTCAAACAGCTATTGCATGAATATCCGACTGGCAGTGGTGATATTTTAATTTCCGACACCCGGCTGGAGGACATTGCAGTAGAACAATTACACAGCTGGATTGGCTACGTGCCGCAAGAACAAATCTTGTTCTCCAAATCGGTGCGCGAGAACATTCAGTTCGGGAAGCCCGGGGCAGATGATGACGACATCATGGAAGCGATCCGTACGGCTGCCTTTGACCAAGATTTGGGTACCCTGTCCGATGGGCTGGATACACTGGTCGGAGAAAAAGGCATCGCCCTGTCCGGTGGTCAGAAGCAGCGTGTTTCGCTTGCGCGCGCCTTTATCGGTGATCCAGATATTCTAGTGCTCGACGATGCACTGTCAGCTGTAGATGCTCGCACGGAAACACGTATTATTGACAATATCCGGCATAAGCGCTCGGGTAAAACAACCTTGATCTCCACTCACCGTCTATCGGCTGTAGAGCATGCAGACCGGATCGTCGTGCTGGAGCAAGGACGCATTATTGAGGAAGGAACCCACAACGAGCTGCTTCAGGCTGACGGATGGTACCGACAACAATATGAACGGCAACAAGTGGAATCTGATCTGACCTCAGGGGAGGTATCCTAATGAAACCCAATATCGGCAAAAGACTGTTCCAGTATGCACTGACGAGCAAAGCGGGTTTTATTGCCGCTCTTATCGCCTTGGCTATTGGAGTAGCCGCCGAGCTGGCCGGTCCCTTCATCGCCAAAACGATGATTGACGACCATATGCTCGCTATTGAAAAACCATTTTATGAGACGACTAGTGTGGACGGCGCTGTAAGTTATGCTGGAACCCATTTTAAACGTGAAGATCGCTTTGAAGCCGGGGAGGCCAAAGGGCGCGAAGCGAGGATTTTACAAGTTGGCAAATCTTTTGTATTTGTCGCTGGCTCTGTCCAAGTAGCGGATGGTAACCGATCCTTTACGAACGGTACGTTGACCGTGACACGCGGCTCCGACACCTTTCATTACAAAGCCAAGGCTTTAACCGCTGATGAGCTGTATAGCTTTTATAAACCAGAAATGCCCGGCATCTTTCAGCTGATTGGGTGGTATTGCTTCTTTTTGGTCGTTTCGATTTTTGCCGAGTTCGGCAAAACATACTGGCTGCAATCCTCGGCGAACAAGGTCATTCAGAAGCTTCGACTTGATCTCTACGCACACATTCAGCGCTTGCCAGTTTACTTTTTTGATAACTTACCCGCAGGCAAGGTCGTATCCCGTGTTACGAATGACACGGAGGCAGTCAAAGATCTGTTTGTGGCTGTACTCTCCAACTTCACTTCAGGGATTGTAACGATGACAGGGGTATATGTTGCACTCTTTTTACTGGACTTCAGACTGGGTCTGATCTCTCTATTTATTGTACCGTTACTGATCTTATGGATCATATTGTACCGCAAGGTTGCAACCCGCTATAACACGATCATTCGGTCCAGACTCAGTGAGATTAATGCGATTATCAATGAATCCATTCAGGGGATGTCCATTATTCGCGTATTCCGGCATCAGAAACAAACACAGCAAGAGTTTGAAGAGTTGAATGATGACTATATGAAGCATCAGAATAAAATGCTGAATTTGAACGCTTTTACTTCGCATAATTTGGTCAACGTATTGAGAAACCTCGCCTTCGCTGTCGTGTTGTGGTATTTTGGATCTGCGGCGCTTGGCACTACAGGTAGTGCGATATCATTAGGGGTATTGTATGCCTTCGTCGATGTGTTGGGTCGATTGTTCCAACCTATTACAGGTATGGTCAACCAGCTCGCCGTACTGGATACTTCCATCGTATCCTCAGGACGTGTATTTGAATTGATGGACGAAACTGGAGAGCCGGTGACAGACGGTACTATGCCGCGTTACAAAGGCCAGGTAGAATTTAACGACGTTTCCTTTGCCTACAAAAAGGATGATGTGCTTAAGCATATTTCCTTTACAGCACAGCCTGGTCAAACGGTTGCCCTTGTCGGGCATACCGGATCAGGTAAGAGTTCGATTATCAACCTGCTATTCCGGTTCTATGATCCGCAAAAAGGGACGATCACCATTGACGGAACGCCTGTCAAAAATATTCCTAAGCAATGGCTTCGCCATCATATGGGTATTGTTCTTCAAGATCCATATTTGTTCACAGGTACGGTAGCCTCTAATGTCAGTCTCGGCGACAGCAGAATTACGAGAGAACAGGTGAATAAAGCGCTGCATGACGTTGGAGCCGACAAACTGTTAGCCCATTTGCCCCAAGGATTTGATGAGCCTGTTATTGAAAAAGGCAGTACCTTATCCGCCGGGCAACGCCAGCTTATTTCGTTTGCTCGTGCGTTAGCCTTTGATCCTGCCATTTTAATTCTGGATGAAGCTACCGCCAACATTGATACCGAAACGGAAGCACTCATCCAATCTGCTCTTGAGGTGCTCAAAAAGGGACGTACGACCTTTATCATTGCCCACCGTTTGTCCACCATTCGTAGTGCAGACCAAATTTTGGTGCTGCATCGGGGTGAAATTGTTGAACGGGGTAGTCATGACGAGCTTATGGCCCAAGGCGGACGTTACTTCCAAATGTATCAACTCCAGTCAGGAACGGTTGCAGCAGAATCTGCGTCTTCCTCAGCTACACATCCTGTGCAAAATGACTTGCTTACAGGCAAAGTCGCATTTAAAGCTTAAATAATACTAGAGCTTGGGCTTACAATTAACATTTAGCAAGAAAAAGCCAGCGGTCTCCATTCTTATGGAAACTCGCTGGCTTTATTTTATATATTGACATATGGCTTAAAGTTTTATTTAGCTACAGACGTGCCTGTTCCTGTGGGCGGAAGCACGGTTCCATCGACTGCTTTGAGCGTAACCTTATACTTACTGTCTACCAATGTACTGGTGTGGGTATCCGTAATGACTTGAATATTCATTTCCCCCGGTTTTGGACTAGTCAGCTTGTAGTAAATGACAGCATTCGTATCATCTACGTAGTCGATGTGATCCACTTCAATACCGTATCCTGGGTTAGGTGCCTGCAGACGGGTGATGGTCACTTTGTTCTGCTGATCATTCGCCTTCTCTATGTTCATACTAATATTGGTTTGTTGGACCGGATCTACAGGCTCAGCTGGATTTTCCGGAGTGACTTGCACCGGTTTATGACTTTGTACAAACTCGGATGCATGGTAGACCATTTCTGCTGCCTCCATCCGTGTTACTTTACGATCCGGGTTAAAGTTGCTCCCCTCGTCCAATTTTGCAATTTTGGTCAACAGGAGAAATTGCACTGCTTCGTTCGACTCTTGGTCTAATTTTTTGCCATCTGCTACATTAATCAACATACGAACAGTAGGATATTCACCCGTTGCACTCACGGCTTTATACAGAATATTCGCGAATTGTTCCCTTGTCATACGGGTGCTCGGATCAATATCCGGTGACAGAGGGATTTGGTGCTGGACTGCAATCCGGTAGGAATCGGCATACCATGCGGAAGCCGGAATGTTTGCAAAGGAGCCCGTTGTGAAATCAGGCATAACCTGAAGATCCATTCCACGAACAACCAAGTGTACTCCTTGTGCATACGTGAGTGTTTGATCTGGTGCAAACTTATCCTTGGTTATCCCTTGGATAATTCCTTTGTTCTGAAGTGAACTTACGATCTTCTCCTGCTCAGCTCCCTTTATATCTCTAAAAGCAGAAGCCGACGTAGCCACAGCCAATGAACAGACGACAAGCAGCGCAGCTGCCACGCTTTTATTTTTAATCATGAGATACACCTCCATGTTTACTTTGCTTCTATACTTACGGACGCAATAAAACCATCAAATGTTTCAAATATGCCAAATTGGTTGCAAAACAATGGAATACCTTAGCTATTAGTGTAACCCGTCTTGCTCTTTTCTGCTCACCATATCCATGCAAACCCAAAAGTGTCTATGACAGTTTTCCTTTTGCAGCACCTTTTAGAGAAAAAGAGCTGACTCGCAGTAATTTAGCTAGCAAAAGCAGCAGTGTACCTAACAAAAAATACCCACTTGTGGTAGCTTACATCCGATTAGGAGCTTTCAATCCAAGAAGTCGCAGTGTACTTGCCAGCATATCCGCAGTCTGTTCCGCCAACTGAAGGCGCCATTGTCCGCCATCGACAATTCTTTCCTTAGCGTAAAAACGGTTAAACGCCTGTGCCGTATCTAACGCAAATCTCGCAATAACGGAAGGTTCCAGTTGCCTAGCAGCACGTATTAGCTGTCCGTGATAGCGATCCAACTGCTTAAGCAGCGCCCAGCCTGCGTCACCCAGCATTTCATCCGAAACGATATTCAAATCAGGAGAATGCCCGTCTTGGGCAAGGACGTTGTCACTGGAATTAGAATCAACATCAGAGCGGGCGCGAGCTTTCTCCAAAAGACTGCGTATGCGCGCATGAGTATACTGCACATAAGGGCCAGTCTCACCTTCAAAGGTCAGTGCCTCCTCTAACGAAAAATCCACTTCATTCAGACGGTTATTTTTTAAATCGCCAAAAATAATCGCTCCGATGCCAACGTGTTCAGCTATTGCCTGTTGCTCCAGCAAATTGGGATTTTTCTCCGTAATGATGGCTTGAGCACGCGCTACAGCTTCATCCAGCACTTCCTCCAGTTTCACCACCTTGCCGCGTCTTGTGGACATTTTTTTGCCTGCAAACCGCATTAAACCAAACGGTACATGCTCACATTGCTCTGCCCATGTCTCCCCTGCATGCTTCAGCACCGCAAATACCTGTTGGAAATGTAACTTCTGTTCCCCGCCAACGACGTACAGCAGGCGATCAGCCTTCATCACTTCATGACGATAAATCGCTGTTGCCAGATCACGGGTGGGATAAATGGTAGTCCCATCTTTTTTCAAAATAAGACACGGCGGCAGTTGCTCGTCTTCCAGACGAACCACAAGTGCTCCATCACTTTCTTCCAGCAGTCCTTTTGTTCTTAATTGGGCAACAACTGCCTGCATCTTATCATTGTAAAAACTTTCCCCCAACACATGGTCAAACGAAATGTTAAGACGTTGGTACATACGGTCAAATTCACCCAGACTGACTTCAACAAAAAACTCCCACAGTTGTTGAGCCTCAGTATCCCCCTGCTCCAAACGTCGGAACCACTCGCGGCCTTCATCCTCCAAAGACGGATCATGCTCGGCCTCCTGATGAAAACGGACATATAGCTTCAACGATTCCCCGATCGGATCATGTTGTAGCTGCTCCTCATTGCCCCATCTTTTATAGGCCGCAATTTGCTTGCCAAATTGTGTTCCCCAATCCCCTAGATGATTCACACTAATCGGCACATATCCGGTTTCACCAAGTATGCGATACAAGGCGGCACCAATAACAGTAGAGCGAAGATGACCGATACCAAATGGTTTGGCAATATTAGGCGAGGACATATCAATCACTACTCGCTGTCCATATCCGATATTGGGCTTGAGAAACTCAGCCTTGCTCAATTCAGCAAGCATCGATGGAATATGAACAGATCGATCCAATGTAATATTTACATAGGCACCCGATGCTGAAGCAGTTAGACCCGCTTCACGGCTTACTAGCTCTGCCAATTCCATTGCAATATGCTGTGGAGACTTTCGAATTTTTTTAGCCAGCACAAAACAGGGAAACGCCACATCTCCCCATTCAGGCTGCGGAGGCACCTCGAATAAAGATAAAACTTCTTTCTCCTCCAAGCCCGTATGAGCTACAATAGCTTGGGTAGCAATCATCAACAACATGTTCCTCTCTCCTTCTTTTTATAAGATCTAACAAAAAAAGCCCTCGCCTCTTGATATAATCAAGAGACGAGAACTTCGATATCCCGCGGTACCACTCTTCGTAAATCGGTTGTATAGCTAAAGCTAGCTTACACAAAATCGCGATTTCACTCCATTGACAAATAACTGTGTCTGCCGGGCTGATCTACTAGAAGCTCTTATCGTTGGATCAACCGTCTCCCGGGTGCGCTTCACATCGGATTTCATACCGGCTTCCACCTTTTCCGGCTCGCTGTAATGATACGGTTCCGTTGCTACTCTCCCGTTCCTTGACGTTAATTCCCACCATTATACAAACCTATTTAGTAGAAAGCAACCTTTTATTCCCTCTTCAGGGACTAGTTCTGTATATGTAATTACACTGCCACCAATTGGCGACAGGCCTCAACACAATGACGGCAGGCTTCTGCACAATGTTTGCAATGATTATGGGAATGCTTGCTGCATTCAGCAGCACATACCTCACAGGCTTTGGCACATAGCTCACAGATTTCCTCGGCAAAATCCGTTCCGCGCTGCAACATTTGAGCAGCAAACCCACATATCTCTGCGCATTCCCTACTCACTCGAATACATTCACGCAGCATAGCTAGATCATATTCCTTCAAACTTGCTACATAGCATACATTGCAAGCGTTCATACATTCCAGGCAAGCATCCACGCATTTTTGGTATGAATGATTCATAATACATTACCTCCCAGTTGTTGATCCTGCTGTACTATTACCCGCTGAACCTTGAAATTAATCATTTGATGTTCGCGCTTTCAACAAAATAAACCCAGAAAATCCCGACTTATGTAAGGAAGTGTACTATATTCCAAGGTGTAAGCGCAAGGATATTAATCACATAACTTTTTATTCTTCGTTTCTGACTTGCATCCAGTCTGTCATTCCTCTATTGTAAAAAAAGAGTATGCTTAACCACTGATCAAGGAGTGAACATTGTAATGAATATAACATCTGTAGAGGAGCACCGACAGGAATCTCCGCAACAGGTTAACTGCATGGTCGTGACCGTCTCGGATACACGTACCATGGAAACCGATACTGGGGGACGACTGCTCAAGGAACTACTAGAAACGAATGGGTACAAGGTTGTTCGATATGTTATCGTCAAGGACGACTATGAAGGAATCCGGCAGTTGGTAGCCGAAGCTGCGGCACATGAGGACATCGAGGCTGTACTTTTAACAGGTGGTACTGGCATCTCTCCGCGTGATACTACATATGAAGCCGTCTCCTCTCTACTGGATAAGGAACTACCTGGGTTTGGAGAAATCTTCCGTTACTTAAGCTTTGCTGAGGACATTGGATCAGCAGCTATATTAAGCCGGGCTGTAGCGGGCACTGTGGGCCAGACAGCTGTGTTTTCTATGCCTGGTTCCCGCGGAGCCGTTCGTTTGGCAATGGAACGCATTATTGTCCCTGAGCTGCGTCATGTAATGAGAGAAATTTATAAATAAGCTCCTATTTACACATTGCAGATACAAAAAAGGCACCCATACATAGATGAGGTGCCTCTTCACATTATTCCTTTTCTTCAACTTCGGGCTGCATGTAGCTGTCAATCAGCTTTTGCTTCAGCTCCCATACCTTCTCACTAAGATTTACGCGATAAATTTCAGGGTTCAGCTTCCGCAAATATTCTGGCCAAAACAGTTTCAACTGTGATGCATGATAGGCACGAATTTCATCCAGTTCAGGAAGCTCGTATACCTTCTGCCCATTTACAAAAATAGGTTCAAGCATCGGTACAGCTTCGTAATTTTCTACATACTTCTTCATATATGGATGCAAAGGGTTAAACAGCTTCAGGCGCTTACCATTACGCGGACGTTCTTCATCCGGGAAAGAAATGTAATCAGCTACAGCTCTCCCTTTCTTCTTATCCACAATGCGGTATACATCCTTTTTACCTGGTGTAGATACTTTTTCCGGGTTACCCGAGATCTTAATCGTCGGCAACATTTCACCGTCCACTTCCCGCTCAACCAGCTTGTACACTCCGCCCAGTGAAGGTTGATCTGAAGCTGTAATCAGCTGTGTTCCTACACCCCACACATCAATACGTGCACCTTGGGCTTTTAGATTAAAAATCGTATTTTCATCCAAATCGTTGGAAGCTACAATTTGTACGTAATCCAAACCTTCAGCATCCAGCATTTCCCGTGCCTGAATAGATAGATAAGCCAAATCACCGCTATCCAAACGGATGGCATTCATACGCTTGCCTTGACTCTCCAGCATCTTTGCTGTCCGAATCGCATGGGGAACACCGCTCTCCAGCGTGTCAAAGGTATCTACCAGTAGCGTAACCTGATCTGGCAAAACCTTCGCATACACGTCGAACGCCTCTTGCTCCGTCATAAAGGTTTGTACCCATGAATGGGCATGTGTCCCTTTTGTCGGAATCCCAAAGTGTTCGCCTGCCAGCATATTAGAAGTCGCATCGAAACCTGCAACATAAGCAGCACGTGCTCCCCAAATAGCTGCATCTGCCTCCTGCGCACGTCGTGTGCCAAATTCGAGCAGTGTATCGTCACTTGCCACCTGTTTGATACGTGATGCTTTTGTCGCAATGAGTGTCTGGTAATTCATAAAATTCAACAATGCCGTCTCGACAAGCTGCGTTTCCATAATGGTTCCTTCAACACGTACCAGAGGCTCATTCGGAAAAACAAGCGCTCCTTCCTTCATCGAGTGGACCGTTCCGCCAAACTTAAACTGGCGCAATGCCTCCATGAACATGGGATCGTACTTTTCCTCCTGCTCTGACAGATAGCGAATGTCCTCTTCTGTAAACCGCAAGTTTGAAATGTAATTCACAATGCGTTCCAGACCAGCAAACACGGCATATCCATTGCCAAAAGGAAGCTTACGAAAATACGCCTCGAACACAGCTTTACGTTGGTGACTTCCGTTCACCCAATGGGCGTACATCATATTAATCTGATATTTATCTGTATGTAATGCGAGGCTTGTTGACTTCATCGTATCATCCTCTCTGACTGTCCCTGGATTAGTGACGGCATACCGTCTTATCTGCCCAGATTCAGCAATATCCGGCTCTAATTTGTTATCGGACATTGGTGCACAATCGTTCAGTTATTTTACTTCTTCTGGAGCAAAAGCGTATCTTCAGCCGACCGTACCGTGGCTCCAAGACTTCCCTCAAAATGGCCCAAAGCCCAATCATGTCCCGCCTGATTAAAGCTCGCCACAGCGTCCTTGTATACGGTAATAGCAAAACCTTTGTTGTAAGCATCTACAGCTGTATGCAGCACACATATATCTGTACACACACCAATCAAATGAACTTCCAGAATCCCGCGTTCGCGCAACCTGAGTTCCAGATCCGTACCAGCAAAAGCACTGTACCGTGTTTTATCCAACCAATAGATACGATCACTTTGTTGCTTATAAAGGCTATGGAGTTTACCATACAATTGTCGTCCGTTGGTTCCACGTATATTATGTGGAGGAAACAGCTTACTCTCCGGGTGATAGAGGTCGTTCTCCTCATGTAAATCCACAGCCATGACAACAAAGTCCCCTTGATCCACGTAGGCCTGCGTAATAGCTGTGATCCGTTCATCTAGCTCAATTGCAGGTTGCCCCACAGGCAGACTACCGTCCACAAAATCTTTCGTGTAATCAATAACAATCAGTGCCTTCATCGTACAGTCAGCTCCTTATCATCAAAGTGAGGTTGTACGCTCTATGCGTGACCTATTCCAATAAAAGTTACGTATAGATAGATAAACGCGGTACTCTATCACTAAAGCGATACAACTGGGCCGGTCTTTGTGAATATTGATTGGAACTGAGCGGTTTGCCATTCTCATCCCGCACCTCTTCCAGTATTCCCTGTCTGCTACGAGTCGATGTTATTTTGCGAATAAAATTCGGCTCTTCGAAATCCGGTACGACGCTCTGAATCACCTGATACAATTCACCCAGTGTAAAATGTGGTGGTAAAAACTGCTTGGCTATCGTTGTCTGAAGCATCTGCAACTGAATTTTGCGATAAGCATCAACTATGATATCCCGGTGATCGAACGCCAGCTCCAATTCCTCCAACGCTTCTCTGATCGTAAATAACCCAACCTCAGAAGCATCATCAGCCGCCTGACGCTGCTCTAGCATCCATTCCTCTACCAGTGCAAAAAACGCATGCGATATAATCCACCCACGCGGATCACGACCTGGTCCACTATATACGCCCAAATACTCCAGATGCCCGCCATCTACACCCGTTTCCTCTAACAGTTCCCGCTTGGCCGCTCCATATATGGATTCATCTTCTTGACAAAACCCTCCAGGCAACGCCCAGCGTCCCGCAAACGGCCAACTACGGCGCTTGATGAGCATTACTTTCAGCTCACGAATCGGCAATGTTTTTGTTACCGTCTTGCGCTCACGCTTCGTTAAAGTAAACATTACGATATCCGCCGGAGCACCATCCGGGGTACGGTATTTCTTAATGTTATAAGACGCCTTCTGCGCCTCTTCGTTTATACGATTGCTATCCATTGGCATCACCATATTATATCGTTTTGATAAATTCATTATGACATAATAAAAAATTTTGTCAAGCGTCAGGCCTTGCCTGAATCACTTGCTTGTTGACGCAATACTCGGAAGGTTGCTGTAGCTGTACAACCGAGCGTACCTTCACTATCCCTCACTTCTGCCTGAGTGGTTATGGTGCGGCCTGCCTGATGAACAATCCGTGCCTTAACCTCCAGCCGTCCTTGTCTCATGGCTGACAAGAAATGAACGTTCAGATTCGTTGTTACACATGAATCCATATTTCGTGAAGCCATACTGACCATCCCCATCGCCTGATCCATCAAAGTTGTGAGCACCCCCCCATGTACAATCCCCATCACATTGGTATGGTGTTGTTTGGCCTCCAAAGCGATATGTACCTCGTTAGCATCAGCTGTAATCAGCTCACATCCTAAGTACTCCCAAAAAGTATTTTCTTCACCCTCTAGCATCTTACGCAACTTACCATTCCCTCGCTTTCATCCCATCTATGATGTCGCAATTCTTTTGGTATCTCATGAACATTTACAATGAGTAATTGCTTTCGAAAAAAAGGCGTGGAAGCTAAGCCTCCACACCATAAATCTTATTCTAGTCACTGCAATTCGAGGAGGAAGTAGTCTTTCCCTCTTCTACGTTCACCTTTTCAGCAACCGTATCACGGATGGCCGTGATCACCATCTGCAGCAGCTCATTAATTTCTACCTGACTCTGCTGAAACTCCGTTACAATTGGAATACCGTCAAGCTCCTCCTGTAGCTCTTGAAGTTCAGCCTCTATTTTGGCAATCATTTTTTGATTTTTTAAAGATTCAAATGCTACGATTTCCTTTTGCTTCTTCTTCATCGTTGCAATCAGTTGCTGGATGCGCTCATGATCCTGAATCTTTTCTTCTGCTTTCCGAAACACCTGTACTTCCTCACTGCTGCCCAGAATACCCGCCAACTCTTTGGCCTTTGCCAATATCATATCGCGATTGACCAAATGATCATGCTGGCGCGCCGCCGATTGAAGTTCTGTTTGTTGCAACCGCTCCTCTGTCATTGTCCATCGCTCCTTTTTTCACTTAGATGGTCTTGCATGCAGCCCTTTAATCAGACCGCATGCAGGCCGCTAGACTATTCTTTTTATCCGTTAACCGCTACTGGCGTTTGAACCAAGTCACCTTTAATGTAGAAGGTCATAGGCTCTGTAATTTTTACTTGGACAAAGGAACCAATCAGGTCCTTAGAACCTTCAAAATGAACCAGCTTATTGGAACGAGTCCGACCAGCAAGCACTTTGCTGTCATTTTTACTCTCGCCTTCCACCAGCACTTCAACCACCTCGCCACGCAATCGACTATTAAAGCGAAGGCTGTTTTGATTCACAGCAATGTTCAGACGCCGGAGACGCTCTTTTTTGACCGACATAGGCACATTATCTTCCATCGAAGCCGCTGGCGTGCCTTCACGTGGTGAATAAATAAATGTGTAGGCAAAGTCATAGCCCACTTCACGCACCAGAGATAGTGTATCTTCGAACTGTTCGTCTGTTTCACCCGGGAAACCTACGATAATATCTGTTGTCAGAGAAACATGCG
Organism: Paenibacillus sp. Mc5Re-14; assembly: GCF_001049835.1. Classification (NCBI taxonomy): domain Bacteria; kingdom Bacillati; phylum Bacillota; class Bacilli; order Caryophanales; family Paenibacillaceae; genus Paenibacillus; species Paenibacillus sp. Mc5Re-14. The sequence goes on from NZ_CVPD01000001.1 coordinate 299,397, forward strand.
GAACAGCCGCTTTTATCTTCGCTGCCAGCTCCAAAACACGCTCACGAGTATATTTTCGGTTCATTTTCTTCAATATATCCGTATTACCGGATTGTACAGGCAGATGAATATGCTCCACCAGATTGCCGCCCTTACCAAGCACTTCAACCAAATGGTCGTCAAAATCACGCGGATGTGAGGTCGTAAAACGTACACGCGGAATATTGATTTTGCGCATATCATCCATCAGATCCCCGAATCTGTAATTCATATCTTTTAAATCCTTGCCATAGGCATTGACATTCTGACCCAGCAGGGTAATCTCTTTAAATCCTTGACGGGCCAAATCCCGTACCTCAGCAATAACATCCTCTGGCCGACGACTTCTTTCCTTACCACGTGTGAAAGGAACGATGCAATAAGTGCAAAACTTATCACAGCCATACATGATGTTTACCCAAGCCCGCATACCCTCACGCTTCTTCGGCAGGTTTTCGATAATGTCGCCCTCCTTGGACCACACTTCAACCACCATTTCTTTGCTAAAGAGGGCTTCCTTGACAAGCTGAGGCAAACGATGAATATTATGGGTACCAAAGATCATATCAACAAAACCGTGTTTTTGCATAATCCGGTTCACAACATTCTCTTCCTGCGACATGCAGCCACACACACCGAGCAGCAGTCCCGGCTTTTCTGTTTTGAGATGCTTGAGGTGACCCAGCTCACCAAACACTTTATCTTCTGCATTTTCACGGATAGCGCAAGTGTTCAGTAAAATGATATCTGCTTCCTTCCGATCCTCGGTTGCCTGGTAGCCCATTTGCTCCAGCAAGCCTTTGATTGTTTCAGAATCATGCTCATTCATCTGGCAACCGAATGTATATACGATATAATGCTTGCCCTCACCGATATGCTTTAGCTCGTCCGGGACTGCGTTATCATACAATACCTGGACGTCCTCTTTACCACGCTGCTTTTCTTTCCTATGGTTTGGCTCCGCCATAATGTTGATTTCACGTCCACGAATACGAATCTTCTTGCTATGCTCATCTTCAGAAATAATCTTCGCATCCGAGAAATCAAAATATTTGGAGTAATCTTTTGTTTCCTTAGCCATTCCCTGGTCACTCCTTACACCATCTATTTCACGAGCTCATTTGTGATTTTACTGTATCTTTAGGCATTGGTTATTTTATTTTAGCTCCAAAAAAACCTTTAAAAAAGGCATTACACTAAATTATAGCATGATTTATAGGCCATAGCCATAGATCATCCCCGGATACGATTCGAATGCAGTGTGATGCTAAAGTTTTTTTATGTTTATAGGTAAGGATTTGTGTATGTAGAGCATATAAAAAAAGTCCGACTCTTTTGCAAGAATCGGACTTTTACAACTTGTGTATCAAATACGTGTATTAGTCTACGATTTCAGCAGTGTCACCGTTTTTCACACCGGCTCCGTTCGCTTCATCCGTGTCAATATGCATATCCAAAGCAAAAGAATCGGACACACGTGCAAGAACATTTTCAAATACAAGGCCACGTTCGCCGCCTACACGTACTTTCAGCAACTGCTTGTCTTTAATGTCCCACTTAGCTGCATCAGAAGTATGGAAATGAATATGACGGGCTGCTACAATAACGCCCTCTTGCAGTTCCACTTCTCCAGCTGGTCCTTTTACTGTAATTCCTGGTGTACCATCAATGCTACCGGATTCGCGTACAGGTGCCTTTACACCAATAGCAAAGGAATCTGTGCGAGAGATTTCCAGTTGAGAAGCGGGACGAGCAGGTCCCAAAATGCGAACCTTATCAAATTGGCCCTTAGGACCAATTACAGCTACCGTTTCATTTGCAGCAAATTGTCCTGGTTGGGACAAAGGTTTAAATTCAGTCAATTGATAGCCTGCTCCGAACAAAATTTCAATATGCTCTTGAGTCAGGTGAATATGACGGGCGGAAACGCCGACAGGTACGATTTTAGTCATCGTGTGGTCACTCCTTTTTCTCTATACAATACTTTACACATCTATGTTATTATACTCCTATTTCGACAAGAAAGAAAAGGATAGCACATAAAGTTCCCTTTTTCGCCCTAACCAGCCAGACATATCGTCCCTATAAAACTTGGATCAAACCGTCATTTTAGCAAACAGGAGAAAGAAAAGCATGATCTCAGCTACGATGAGATGAGGAACTACAATAAATATATTCAGAATAAACAGGACACAGAGAATTCCAGTTAAGAAAAGAATGACTCTGAGACGAGGTTTAAGGTGACTTAATCTGTACTGATGGAATACCAGCAAAACTGACAAAAAATAAAGCAAAACAGAAGCAAAAGTAAAGCAAAGTACAAAAGTATAGGCTGCTTGCCCCAAAAATAAGAGCTGTATGGAAGCTGCAAGCATGCTAAGAGAAAGATAAATAAACAAATGACCATAAATAATAGTCTGTCCTGCTGTTTGTTTTGATTTGTCCACACGCTTCTCTATATTCTCAAAATATTGCCACCAGATTGCAATGACCAGCACAAATGTCAAAGCAGCAAATACAATGGAGGAAACTGTGAAATGATCAGATTGTAAAACAGAAAGTATACTTATCACTGATTCTCCAAGCAGGATTAAAGTAAACTGTGCAAATCGCTCCAAAAGATGCTCTGTATGGATAGGTGTGATCACCAGCTTTTTACGACCGATCAAAGGAACGAGGATATCAACCGCAATGCCAGTATATAAAATCAAATATCGAACCCACGAGTCGAAGAAAAGGGAGCAGCTAGAGATGACTATCCCAACCCAAAGATAGGTTCCAAAAAAACGAGCTGTTTCCTGTTTATGAGCTGTTTCTTTGGGGGCCGTAAGTAGATATTGAACGACGGTCAAACCTCTTAAACCAATATAGCCAACAAAAAAAGATACATAATACGCATCAAAATCTACATTCAAACTGGCAGTCATGATTAACACAAAAAATAATTGCAGGATCATAAACATTCGATGCGTTATACTGTCTTGACCAAAACGATTGTTATAGACAGTTTGCCCCACCCATGCCCACCAGATCGGAATAAAAATCAAAATAAACTTCTCTAAATTATGCCAACCAACACTGCCATGCTCAACATGTAGTAAAACATGAGTCGCCTTGGACACAGCTGCTACAAACAATAAATCATAAAAGAGTTCAAGCCAGGTAACCTTTTTTATCAACATGATGTGACGGAGCTCCCCTTTAGTATGGCGGTATAGCATGGTGCTGTCAGGCTCGCTCCTACATATATCCAATTTCGGAAAGCGTTATTTTAGCACCATGCAATCCTCGGATGCTCCAATTATTTCGTAATCGTTCTCGCTTTGTCAAGAAAATGCTCAGCCGAAAACAACTGCTATTTTAAGAAGACATTTTAGATGGCAGATTCGTTCGCAAATAGTCCAGTGCATGTTCTCCCAGCCATCCCTTGACCAGCTCCTCAGAGTAATGCTTCAGCAGTAGTTCTGCAAAAGCCTGATATTTCCCCGCATGCTCCAGTCCTCGCACATGGGCCTCGATACCGTCAAAATCAGAGCCAAACATCAAATGTCTTTCGCCACCCAATGAACAAATGTGATCAATGTGCGGTAGCAGGTCCTCAGCGTGCACTGTACCCTGCTCTTTCAGAAACATCGTGACAAAGGTCAACCCAATTCGTCCGTTACGGGCGATCAGTGCCCGAATCTGTTCATCTCGCAAGTTGCGGGGATGAGCACATTTCGCAAAGGCGTTCGAATGCGAGGCGATGGGCGGTAAGGCCGCCTCCTCCATCACTTCCCAAAAGCCTTGTACGGACAAGTGTGATACATCTAGCAGCAGTCCCATACTATTACAGCGATGAACCAAATCACGTCCCTTGCGGGTCAAGCCGCCTTCTCTAAGCTCCATAATACCGTCAGCAGCCCAATTTGCATAATTCCATGTCAGACCGATCAATCGTATTCCCATGGCATAGCATACATCCGCATAAAACGGATTTCCTTCCAGCGCATCTACCCCTTCGAGTGAGAGTAACGCCCAAGGTGGCTCTGTACGATTCGTCCCACTCTCATACCCATTCGTCATCTTCCCTGCTTGCTTCTCTTCGCCTGTATGCTGTACTTGCTCCTCTTGACGTATAGCGGACGTATTTTTGAGTGCTGCCAAGTCCTCTCTCCACAGTAGAGGTTTTAACCCGCCTGAGCTAGAGGTAATATGCTGCCTGAACAGTTCAATTTGACGAACCACATGCTCAAATCTTGGCGTGCCCAATACCTGTGATATATAAATAGCGAACGTTTGCAATCTTACGTTGCCTTCTAGCAAACGCTCTTTTGTGACATCAAGTGATGAATGACTGAAATCCACCTGCGAATCGAGCTGCATTTTACATAACACATCACAGTGCAGGTCAACAACTGGCCAATTCGCTTCAAACTTATCATTCATGCACCATACCTCCATTGGATTAAAGCTCACAAATTTATTTTGAAAACATAATAACTAAACCACAAAGCAAAAAAGCCCGTTTACAAAACGTAAACAGGCTCAGGCAACTTCCATTTATTATCTTGGTTCTACAATCAATTTGATTGCAGTCCGATCTTCTCCGTCAATAACAATGTCTGTAAAAGCAGGAATACAAATCAAATCCACTCCGCTTGGTGCGACAAATCCCCGGGCAATGGCTACCGCTTTAATGGCTTGGTTTAGTGCACCCGCTCCAATCGCCTGTAATTCTGCATTTCCGCGTTCACGCAGTACTCCTGCGAGTGCGCCTGCAACTGAATTGGGATTGGATTTTGCTGATACTTTTAATACATCCATAGTAAGTACCTCCCCTGGGAATGATGATGGTTTGATTCCACTATTAGATGTTATTCGAGGGTCAGCAAAAAATTCCTGCTTTTTGGTGACAGTTTTCCTTATTCTTTCCTTAAGTAGCTCACAAAAAACTTAATCCATCCGCCATTCATCTTCTTTAAGTCTGATTTTCTCAATTTTGCGAGCTTTTCCATCGTGATCATTGAGTTCTACGCTAATGGCGTGAAAGTGCCATTTGCCCATGTCCACTTGGAAGCGTACTGGAAGCTGGGTCTGGAATTTTTGTAACACAGCCTCTTTCTGCATACCAAGCACGCCCTCATAAGGACCTACCATTCCCGCATCTGTCTGATACGCAGTTCCTTGTGGTAAAATCGTATCGTCATTACTCTGTACGTGTGTATGTGTCCCTACCACGATGGATGCACGTCCATCCAGATGCCAACCCATAGCAATTTTTTCGGAGGTGGCTTCAGCGTGAAAGTCTACTAGAATATGTTTATGCTTTTTGCGGAGCTCGTCTACAATGTCATCCGCTGCACGAAATGGACAGTCAATAGCCGGCAAGAAGGTTCTACCTTGCAGATTAACAATGGCTAGTTCCTTCCCCCCACCTTTTACCACAGTATAACCCCGGCCTGGTGTACCTGGTGGAAAGTTAGCGGGACGGATGATCCGCGGCTCATCATCTATAAAATCAAATATTTCCTTATTGTCCCATGTATGATTCCCCATCGTAATCCCATGAACGCCCCAATCAAAAAATTCTCTGGCGATGGCTTGAGTAATCCCTCTTCCCGAAGCTGCATTTTCTCCGTTCACGATAATAACATGCGGGTTGTATTTTGATTTTAGCAAAGGGAGATTCTCCCTCAGTGCCTTTCTACCTACACTGCCGACGATGTCTCCAATAAATAATACGTTGATAGAAAACCCTCCCTAGTCTGCCTTACATAATGAAAAGTGGCCCTACAAGCAGCGGCCACTTTTCATTGAAATGCTTTTATTTTGCGTATTCTACCGCACGAGTCTCGCGAATAACGGTAACCTTAATATGTCCTGGATAATCCAGTTCATTCTCAATCGTTTTCGTAATATCGCGAGCCAGTCGGAATGCTTCCGCATCATCAATTTTCTCTGGCTGTACCATGACACGAACCTCACGTCCAGCTTGAATTGCGTATGATTTTTCAACGCCTTCAAAAGATTCGGAGATGCGTTCGAGCTTCTCAAGACGACGGATGTACGTCTCTAGCGTTTCACGCCGTGCTCCTGGTCTTGCTGCTGATAGGGCATCTGCCGCTCCAACCAGCATGGCGATCACTGAAGTCGCTTCGCAGTCGCCGTGATGTGAAGCAATGCTGTTGATAACGACCGGGTGTTCCTTGTACTTCTTCGCCAGCTCCACGCCAATTTCAACGTGTGATCCTTCCACTTCGTGATCCAGCGCCTTCCCGATGTCATGCAGCAAGCCTGCTCGTCTTGCCAGTACAACGTCCTCGCCCAGTTCCCCGGCCATCAGACCTGTCAAGTATGCAACTTCCATCGAGTGCTTCAATACGTTCTGTCCATAACTCGTACGGAACTTGAGACGTCCCAAGATCTTGATTAAATCCGGATGCAAGCTATGCACACCCACTTCAAAGGTGGCCTGTTCACCATACTCACGGATTCGTTCGTCCACCTCTTTACGGGATTTTTCCACCATCTCTTCAATACGAGCCGGATGTATCCGTCCGTCCGCTACGAGCTTCTCGAGTGCAGTACGCGCAATCTCTCTACGAATCGGATCAAATCCGGACAATATAACAGCTTCCGGCGTATCATCAATAATGAGGTCGATTCCTGTAAGGGTTTCAAGTGCACGGATATTACGGCCTTCGCGTCCGATAATCCGGCCTTTCATTTCTTCATTCGGCAATGTCACAACAGAAACCGTCGTTTCTGCTACATGATCTGCCGCACAGCGTTGGATGGCCAGTGTGATGATTTCACGAGACTTTTTATCCGCTTCTTCTTTGGCCTGCTGTTCAATTTCCTTAATCATCTGAGCTGTTTCATGACGAACTTCCTGTTCTACGTTGGTCAGAATAATACTTCTTGCATCCTCCATCGTAAGATTAGAAATACGCTCCAACTCAGTTACCTGGCTCTTGTAAATCAAATCAATTTGCTGCTGGGTTTCATCGATTCGTTTCTCTTTGTTGGCCACTTGTTCTTCTTTGCGTTCCAGCGATTCCAATTTTTTATCCAGCGATTCTTCTTTTTGCAGCAATCTTCGTTCCTGTCGTTGAATTTCATTACGACGTTCACGAGTTTCTTTTTCAGCTTCGGCACGGATGCGATGAATTTCATCTTTCGCTTCCAATACCGTTTCCTTCTTCAGCGCTTCTGCCTCTTTTTTCGCGTTCTCCACGATTTGCGCGGCAGCCTCTTCCGCACTGGAGATCTTAGCTTCTGCAATAGATTTGCGAATAAAATAACCAATCCCGAACCCAAAGAATAACGCGGCTACAGCAACGAGAACGAACCAGATCGCAGTCATCATACTGTTCACCTCCCCGTTGGTTCCTCCAAGGCATTCCTTGGGACTTTTTGAAATTGTCACATTTACTTTGATCGTCAAACTAAGATAACGACACAAGGTCGCTTCATTTCATATGCACATGCTTTCACACGTACAATTCCGCCTGGCATAGCGGCATCACTTGTTATTTGGCGATGAGAACTTTACTGTGGATTCCGCTTTTTTGGAAGGAAAAAGGGCACTCCACAAATATCGTTTCATATATATTTTATTATTTGACAAATGGCATTGTCAAGGGAATGCAAACATTAGTAGACTACCGTGCAGCTGTCCATATAATAACCGGCTTATCTAGCCAAAGGTTCAGCTACCGTTTTGCAACTTATTCCTCCCAATGCAGAAATTCTTCGTCTTCGAATGCTCCGTCTTGCTCGGCCGCACTGAGATGATTGACCACGCGGCGTGTCATATCCCCTGAATAGCCGCGTCTCATAAGAAACGGGAATGTTTTCCTTTTTTTATCCATTATATCACCACGTACCTGATTCCATTTCTTACGTCCAACTGACAATGCACTCTCCCACTCCTCATTGTCGGTGATCTCACTTAATGCTTCCCCGATAGAAGCTTTAGAGATGCCCTTCTGACGAAGTTCTTGCCTGATCCACATCTTACCCTTACGTTGGCTTGTTATACGCTGTCTTGCCCACTGACGCGCGTATAAATCATCATCTACAAGCTTCTCCCTTTGCAATCGTACCAGTATCTCATCAATAACAGCCTGATCCACTTCCTTTTGCGCTAAACGCTGGGCAATTTCCTGACGTGTACGAGGCTTTTGCCCCAAATAGCGCAGCGCATGTACATAAGCCTGTTGTTTTTCATCTGCCAGAACGATATCTTCTAGTTCTTTTTTGACGAATGACGTTCCTTTGAACATGTTGTACTTGATCATTACATCTTCCAATACAGACAGTGAGTATGGACCAAAATGAATGATGTATCTTCCACGCTTGCGTCCCTGTCCCTGCTCCACTCTAGTAATCATCAATTCCTCATGATCTGGAAAAAGAGAAATCCCTTGCTGTTTATTTTCTTCCGAAGTGTATTCATCTTTATCGTCCAACTGCAATATGTTTCCCTCACTTTGAAATTCACGAAAGCAGCCTACGATCACCTGCTACGTAAAAGTTAGATTCTGCTGACAAAGCAGACTTTATTTGATGCAAAAATACCCTGCACAACTGTGCAGGGCATCAGAATCATGCTATTTAAACGGACTGTACCATAACCCCTAGGCTACAGTTCACATGACAGATCAGAAGCGAAGTTTCGGGCAAGCTTTATTCAAGCTCCAGCAATTCCTGTTCTTCCTTGGCCTCCTGCGCCAACTCTTCTTCTGTCGGTGGAGCAATTGTTGTAATCAAATTACTGGCCACCCGGATTTTTTGCTCGATCGTACTAGCAATGTTCGGATTTTCCTTCAAAAATTGCTTTGCATTCTCACGTCCCTGACCAAGGCGCTCACCTTCGTAGGAATACCATGCTCCGCTCTTGTCGACAATGTCGTGCTCCGTACCGATATCGATCAAGCTTCCTTCTTTGGAAATGCCCTCACCGTACATAATATCCACTTCAGCCTGACGGAAAGGAGGTGCGACTTTATTCTTCACGACTTTAATACGTGTACGGTTACCCACGATGTCGTTACCCATTTTCAAGCTTTCGATACGACGAACATCCAAACGTACCGTAGAGTAAAACTTCAAGGCACGTCCACCCGGTGTAGTTTCAGGGTTACCGAACATAACACCTACTTTTTCACGGAGCTGGTTGATAAAGATAGCAATGGTTTTCGATTTATTAATGGCTCCAGACAGCTTACGCAATGCCTGTGACATCAAGCGCGCTTGAAGACCGACATGGGAATCTCCCATTTCGCCTTCAATCTCTGCCTTCGGTACAAGTGCCGCTACAGAGTCAACGACGATAATGTCCACTGCCCCACTACGCACAAGAGCTTCGGCAATCTCCAATGCCTGCTCACCTGTATCTGGTTGCGATAGTAACAACTCATCAATATTGACACCCAGCTTGCTCGCATACGACGGATCAAGTGCATGCTCGGCATCGATAAAGGCGGCTTGTCCGCCTGTTTTTTGCACCTCTGCGATAGCATGAAGAGCTACTGTCGTTTTACCGGATGATTCCGGTCCATATACTTCAATAATCCGGCCTCTTGGAAAGCCGCCCGTTCCTAACGCAATATCCAAAGCAATCGAACCACTGGGGATTGTTTCCACTTGCATGTGGGTAGACTCACCCAACTTCATGATGGAACCTTTACCAAATTGCTTTTCTATTTGACGGAGCGCCATATCCAGCGCAGCACGACGATCTGACAATAAACTCACATCCTTCATTGTTTGTACTTTAATAATACCTTGTTTTGACACGCTTGCCAAGCATTTTTTCGAACATACATTCGTTTTTTTATTTCTCGCAGCTCTCTTCTATAATTATACCTTTCTCTTAAAACGAAAAAAGAACCGCTGGCAAAAAGCTTTGCAACGGTTCTTCCGAATAAGAATATTATATCATGAATATCTATCTAAAACAACTCATCAATAATTAAGAGAGTTTCTCGTTCTCTACCAATCGGCGCCACAATCTGTACAGGATAGCTTTGACGGATCGCAAACGGATGGTCTCACGGTTACCGCTTAAATTCAGCTCATATACTTCCGTTTCCTTGTCGCGCTCAGCAATACCAATATACACCAGGCCGACTGGCTTCCGCTCGGAATATCCGGGCCCAGCTACACCAGTAACAGAAAGTCCGAAATCGCTGTCCATAATCATTCTTGCCTGCTCTGCAAGCACAAGGGCTACTTCCTTACTCACTGCGCCTGGCGCATGATCCCCTTCCAAATAATCATAAGGCACATTGAGCAATTTCATCTTCATTGCATTGGAATAACACACGATGCCACCTTGAAACATAACAGCACTGCCAGGTATAGAAGTGATGTGTTCCATCAGCATACCACCTGTACAGCTTTCCGCTGCGCTCACAGTGAGTCCGCGCTTGGCCATTAAATCTACAATCACCTTCTCCAGCGTAACATCCTCACTTGCATACATATATTCGGAAAGACGCTGCTGAATTTGTACTTCCGTAGCCGTCAGCTTAATTAAAGCTTCACTCTCACTGGCCGCCTTGGTGGATATACGGATCGTGACTTCCCCTTCCTTGGCATAAGGAGCAATCGTGGGGTCCGTCTGGGATTCGATCAGATCTAACAAGCGCGTTTCAAGAGCTGACTCACCGATCCCTGCGAATTTTAGCATTTTCGAATAAATCGGCATCTCCTCACCGCTTAATGCCTGCTGAAGCAACCATGGTTTAGCATGATTTGCAAACATAGGTTTAAGTTCCTTAGGCGGTCCGGGCAAAACCACATAAAATTTACCGTCCTGTGCAATGGCATCCCCTATAGCTAAACCCGTCTCATTTTCAAGCGGAGTGGCTCCTTCAATAGAAAGCGCCTGGCGGCGGTTATTCTCGGTCATTTCTACCCCACGGTTACGGAAAAACTGATCCAGCTTGTCCATGGCAAGACGATCTATCTGCAATTTTCGCCCCAGTACAGCCGCTATCGCATCTTTTGTCAAATCGTCCTGAGTTGGCCCCAGCCCACCAGAAAACAAAATAATATCCGCACGCTTCTGAGCAAGACGTACCGCTTCCTGAAGTCGATCCATGTTATCGCCAACTACAGTCTGAAAATATACATCAATTCCGATAGTAGCTAGCTCTTGTGACAAATATTGGGCATTTGTATTTACTATTTGTCCAAGTAATAACTCTGTTCCTACTGCAATGATTTCAGCTTTCATCAATTCGTCCTCCTATGATGCGTATAATGTGGGAATTATGTAAAGAAACGGCAATAAGTTAAGTCCCTATTGCTGTTTCCATAAGATTTATCCTGTTAAACTTTAGAGGAGCTCAGCAAATGGATATTCTTTACAAAGTAATCAATACCCGAATAAATGGTGATTAACACAGCTGCCCATATCGCTATTAAATCAAACGGAATACCCAGAAAAACAAACGGGAAATTATTTATGAGCAGTGCTACAATAGCAACGATCTGGATGATCGTCTTTAATTTCCCCCAATTGCTTGCAGCAACCACAGAGCCATCCAATAAGGCGATCTGTCTCAGACCCGTAACCGCAAACTCACGACTGACAATCACAACGACAACCCATGAATCAATTTTTCCCATTTCCACCAAAGAAACCAATATAGCAGTTACCAACAGCTTATCAGCAAGGGGGTCCAACAGCTTGCCCAAATTGGTGACCATATTATTTTTACGAGCCAAATATCCGTCAAGGCCATCTGTGCTGGCTGCTACAAGGAAAATGATAGCCGCAATCAGCTGATTATACGGCAGCGTGAATGCACCGATCTCAATCGGTGGCGGATAAAAATCAAAATCCACCAGCAAAGCCAGCATCATCACCGGGATAAGGCAAATCCGCGTTATTGTAATTCTGTTGGGTAAATTCACAACACACTCTCCCCTGATTATCGTACTTGATTACAAATGGCAGCTTTCGGATTGAATTCAATCCTATGTAAATCGCTTTCGACGAGCGTTATACACCTCAATGTCTGCATTTTCGTTACAAGTATAATATGGCGCAAAACGCATGTCAAAATAACCTGCTGCACATCAAGCAACGTTTAGTCCTACAAAATCTATGAGAGAAAACGGCTTATTTCATGTTTGTAAATTGAAGCTCCAACGGCAGATCGGCTTTCCGCAGCAATTGAATAATGGCTTGTAAATCATCCCTATTTTTTCCAGTTACTCGAATTTGATCACCTTGAATCTGACTTTTCACTTTAAGCTTGGAATCCCGAATAAGGATATTAATTTTTTTTGCGTTATCCTGATCAATTCCCTGCTTAAGAGAAAGACGCTGACGCACTGAACCTAAAGAAGCTGGTTCCAATTTTCCAAATTCCACGTTTTTAAGGGATAGACCTCGTTTGACCATTTTAGATTGCAAAATATCAATCACCGCATTCAGCTTGTATTCATCTTCCGATGCAATCGTAAGGGCATCTTTCTCAAGCTTGAGGCTACTTTTGCTCCCCTTGAAATCAAATCTCGTTTCAATTTCACGCTCCGTCTGATGAACCGCATTTGTTAACTCCTGCATATCCATTTTGGAGACGATATCAAATGAATTTTCTGAAGCCATCGTTTCACTTTCCTTTCCACAACAAAGTTCAATATCTAATTATAGGCTAGTCATTTACAAAAATCCAATAATCCGTTCACTAAAAAGGCGTTCTTGCCAGTTCCCCGACAAAAACGCCTTTATTTACAATTGCAGTTTAACATTTCTAATAGTGACTTCGTGTTGGATTTCTAAACATATCCAAAATTCCAAGCACAATGTGAGCAAGACCAAAGCCTAATATGCCATAGCCCCATGCATTCGGTGTTAGATAATAGCCCAGTAAACTGACAATAATCCCGAGCCCAGTCACAATCCAGCTGACGGTCATAACGTATACACCTCACTTTGCGGAAAATGAACTGACTGACTTTCCAAGAATTACAGTCATTAGTATTTCACCGCAACAAGGCGTTTATTCACCATCAGTAGTTGTACTAGAATCTGTCCCACTTTGTGTAGTATCCGTACTACCATTTGTCGTCGTATCCGTTGAACCCGTCACCCCAGTACTCGCTCCAGTGGAAGAAGCTTCCCCTTGCTGTATCAACACGCGAGTCGTCGATTTATTATCGGTTATCGGTTGGCCGGCGACGGAAATATCCGTGGCAGAAGACCGTCCTGATTTGATATATAAGCCTTCTGGACCGATATCAAAAGACATGGCATCTCCACTTTTAGTCATACCATAGCTCAGCTTTTCTCCACGGGAATTTTGTCCCTTGTACACCTCAAGCCAGCTTTCGCCCGTTGCCTTAATATCAACCTTGACCGTGGCCCCCGTTGCACTGGAGACTTTGAAGATCGTCGTCTTGCCTTGCTTACCATCCTGAGCCACATTTACTCCCTGCGCTGGCGTAGTCGTATCCGGCTGCTGACCAGTATTTGGAGTCGTCGCATCTGTAGTTCCCGTACCACCTGGCTGGGTTTCCCCGGTTTTTCCCGTATCAGGGGTCTGCCCGCCAGCACCATTTGGTGCCGTTGTCTGACCATTATTCGGTGTCGTAGTTGTATTTGGAGTAGACGTGTTTGGTGTCGTACTTGGCGTTGTGTTAGGTGTTGTACTTGGTGTACTTGGTGTTGTAATCGGCGTTGTGTTTTCTGCTGTTTTTGGAGTGGAATGGTTGTTACTCACCCAATAAGCATAAATAACCCCAACAATGAGAACTAGAAAAAGCCACATTAACGCTGTAGGCAACCATTTAAGATTGCCAATCGTCGCGGGACGGCTGGAGCGTTTCTGTGTAACAGGCTCCATGACTGCTTCCGGTTCAGGTTCAGGCACATTGCTTTGGTGCCCTTCCAGAAGCTCATCGGGATTCAACCCGACCGTTTCGGCGTATGTTTTAATAAAAGCTCTGACATAAAAGCTTCCCGGCAGCACTTTGTAATCGCCCGTCTCAATGGCTTCCAGATAACGTTTGCGTATCTTCGTCATTTCCTGAACATCGTCAAGGCTCAATCCTTTTTGCAGCCGGGCCTCCTTTAATTGCTGACCCAGTTCTGACATGTCATCATCTCCTTGTGTAATTACACTTATTTAAAGATCTTCTGTATAACTGGCTGTAAAGGTATCATAAATAATTTCCTCAGCCGGATTATTGCGAAGTTCAATAATGATATTGAAATCGTCAAAGCTGTATCCCGATTCACGCACAAATACATCAGGATGCTCAATCACTTTGGTACTTGGCATGCTCATAATTTCCTGAAGCAGGTGATAATGTCTTTCATTTGATCGAATTGTACTCACAATGCCGTCAATAATAAACACATTGTTGGGATTCATTTCTTCCTCAGAAAGCTGACTGCGTACCGTCTGTCGTAATAACGTCGACGACACAAAAGTCCATCGCTTCATTGCACATACGCTACTGGCAATAATGGACTCCGTTTTACCCACACGCGGCATCCCGCGAAGACCAATTACCTGATTGCCATCCCTCTTTAATACTTCACCCAAAAAATCGACCAGCAACCCAAGCTCATCGCGTGTAAAGCGGAAAGTTTTACGATCATCTGAATCCCGATCAATGTAACGGCCATGTCTAACTGCCAATATATCGACCAGTCTCGGAGCACGTAAGGCCGTGACTGTAATGTTGCTGGCTTTTTTTAACGTATCTCCGAGAATGCGTATTTTCTCGTCATCGTCTGTTTCGAGAAGCATCCCCCGTCTTTCGCCTTCAACACCGTTAATCGTCAGTATATTAACCCCCAGAATACCAAGCATGGAAGCAATGTCCCCCAGCAGTCCGGGTCGATTTTTATGTATCTTGTATTCCATGTACCACTGTTTCGTCTCTTCCGTCACGTTAGCACCTCATTCACATTCAAACCGTCAACAATGCCAAATCAAAGCATAATTGTATCATAAGATAGCATCATTCGACAAAACCAATTATTGAAATTTAATAGGCTATATTGTGTTGTAAGCCTCAATCACGTTTATGATATATAAATTACAATGGAATTACAAGAACAGCTCTGTAACCATTACAGAAAAGCCCCCCAAAAGGGAGCTTTTCATGTTGGTTCCTGCTTATGCGTTGCTCTTGGCTAATTTAACCATTAGCCGGGCGATGGTATGACGCTCGTTCTCATCGGCAACTCCCCACAGTTCTTTCAGTGCGCGGTTGGAGTGGTTGGCTGGATCGACCTTCTCATCCAGAAAATCACCGATTTCGTAAGCAAGCTCTGCAATGGTATCTTGACTGATTCCCAGCTTCTCCGCTTGCTCTACACGCTGACCAAGGAACTTTTTCCAAACATCAAAATTCTGAACAACTGTTGACATACTTAAATCCTCCTTAGATGATTCAGATTTAAAATCAACAGTTGTAATATGCTCTTCACAGACGCTTACTATACTGGTGAATTCCTCCATGCGCTGTATTCCTTAAGTCACCCATCCTCCGTTAGGACTTATGACCTGGCCATTAATATAACCTGACTCAGGAAGCGCAAGAAAATAAACCAGGGACGATATTTCATCAGGCCGCGCCAATCGTCCGGCAGGGATATCTTCTTCCAAACTGTTAATTTCGCCTGCATCCAAATGATCCAACATCGACGTGTCTACTGCCCCTGGAGCCACAGCATTCACTGTTACGCCAGAAGGCGCAACCTCTTGAGCCAGCGCTTTAGTGAAAGCGTTAATGCCTCCCTTGGTAGTGGAGTACAATACCTCGCACGAAGCTCCACATATGCCCCACACAGACGAAACATTCACAATACGGCCATAGCGTTGGGAAATCATATGCGGCATAAAAACCTGCGTACATAAAAAAGTTCCCTTAACATTCACGGCCATCACTTCGTCCCATTCCTCTTCTGAAACATCTGAAAGTAGCCCATAATGAGATATTCCAGCATTATTCACTAGAATATCTGGCTTCATTCCGTGATTATCCAGCTTTTCCCGCATGCGTTCAATCTGCTCCTTACTCCGCAGATCGGCTGACACAGTCATTACCTTGCCTGAATAAGTCATGCAACGACGGGCAACTTCATTTGCTTTTTCATGGGACTTCATGTAGTGAATGACCACATTCATCCCTACTGCTGCAAAACGCTCGGCAATAGCCGCACCAATTCCACCACTTGCTCCTGTAATCAGCACAGTCGTATCGCCAATAGCCTTTAATTCTCCGCCCTCGATGGTCATCGGTTCCCTCTCCCTAGACATTACGGACTCACCACCAGCGATATTGCCATTTGATCCCACTGTATATGATCTTTCAGACGGCGGTTTACATCCTCGAGCGTGATACTTTCATAAACCGGAAGCAATTGAAAAAAATCACTGCCGCGGAAGCGATGTCTTGTAAACTCATGTGCAATATTTTCAGGAGAATTGAGTGTGCGTAGATAACCGCCGATCTTCTTTTTGCGCGCTCGTTCAAAATGTTCTGCTGCAAAGCCCTGCTTCTGAAGAGACTCTACCTCTTCTCGTATCCTAGCCAACAGCCGATCAGGGTCTTTGGTATCTCCGCCGATCGCAGAAAATGCATACTGTTGCGTACTGTTGTACTCATGGCCAAAACTGTCCGAAATCAGGTCCTCATCGTAGAGCTTCTGATATAGCTGTGTACTGGAACCAAACAAGAGATCAAGCATCAGCTTGGTTTCCAGATCATGACGAAGCAATGCCTCCCCCGTTAGACCTACTTCAGTCTCCTTGAATCCAAAAAGCAGCTTTGGTAAAGAAACGGCCAGCTTTACTTCACGCCGTGGTTCTGCAACTGTAGTGGGTTCATCATCAAAAATCCGCTCGATCTCTCCCTGTGGCTTGTAGTCCTTTTTCGCCTGATTATTACGTACCAATTCGATTACTTCGGCTGGGTCCACTCCACCTACTACAAAAAGAATCATATTACTTGGATGGTAAAAAGCTTCATAGCAACTGTACAATGTTTCCTTCGTAATCGTACTGATGGATTGAATAGTACCTGCTATATCAATATGCACCGGATGGACCTTGTACAATGCCTCAATCAAACCAAAGTAACTCCGCCAGTCGGGGTTATCTTCATACATATTGATTTCCTGACCGATAATGCCTTTTTCCTTCTCCACATTTTCATCTGTAAAGTAAGGATGCTGAACAAAATTGACTAGCGTGGTCAAATTTTCTTGAATGCGTTCAGTTGCCGAAAACAGATATACTGTTTGATCAAAGCTCGTAAATGCATTCGCCGATGCTCCATTAGAGGAAAAGGTAGCAAAAATATCGCCTTCAGGCTCTTCAAACATTTTATGCTCCAAAAAATGGGCTATGCCATCTGGCACCTTGACGGGCTGTTGACCTTCTACCCGGAAATGATTATCAACTGAGCCGTATTTAGTCGCAAATGTGGCATACGTCTTCTGAAAGCCCGGTTTGGGCAACACATAAACGTGCAAGCCATTATCCATTACTTCATAGTACAGCGTTTCCTGCAAATGCTCATACGATATATGCTCCAACGCTATTCCCCCTTCTGGTCTCTCAAGAAATAAATAGTGTCCAGTCGGAACGTCCGGGCGGCATCCTGAACATCCTGCACCTTGACTGCCTCCACCTGGCTCAGCAGTTCCTCTACCGTCCGCTCTTTGCCGGAAAGCTGTCTGTTAAAATCATAGGCAATCATTTCAAAAGCGGAGTCCTGCATTTCCTTTAGCAAGTTGCGTATCATCGCCTGCGTCTGGGTCATTTCTAGCTCGGTAATCGCTCCATTTTGCGTATCTTCCAGTTGCTTGCGGATAATAGTAACCGCCTTCTCATAATTAGGAATTTCGATACCGGATTGTATTGTGCCAATGCCTTTATGCCCGTCATACCGTGACGAAGCGTAATACGCCAAACTTTCCTTCTCCCTCACATTAACAAACAGCTTTGAATGCGGATACCCGCCCAGAATACCATTGTACATCAGAGCGGAAGCATAACGTTCATCCCCATACGTGATAGGGGTGCGCAGTCCCATGTTGAGCTTGCCTTGGTTCACATCAAGACGCTCTACTATAGTTTGCACATCACGTTCTACCGATTTGGGCTGTTCGAGTACATATTCCGTTTCCGTCGAGCGATTTAATTGAAAATAGCGATCAACAAACTTTTCAACTTCTTCCAGCGTGGTATCACCCACAACGTATAAATCCATGCTGGCATTATTCAGCCATTCTCCATAAGCCTCGTATAAACTTTGTGCACTTATGCTGTCCAGATCAGATCGCTGACCAAGAGGATGCAGACGATAAGGCTCATCCTTGCACATCTCCTCCATACAGCGCTCCCCAGCATAACGTATTTTATCGTTAACTATAGATTCCAGCTTCTTACGAACATTTTCTCGTTCCTGCTGTACATATCCTGTTTGAAATGCACCGTTTTCCAATGCAGGCTTCGTCAGAACCTCTCCTAGGAAAGCAAACGAACGATCCAGTAAACTATCTGGACTGCTTACAAAACTGTCATTAATCGTATCCATACGAAATTGAACGATCTGATAATCTCCACGTTTGTATACATCGAATCCAAAACCCGCACCATACAATTGCTCTAACTGCTCTCTAAATTGTGTAGTCTGCGGATATGATTCTGTACCCCGTCGCAGAACGAAAGGTACCAGTCCCACACGAGTTACGGTTTCCTCACGTAGCGGAGTACCTACATACAGTGATATGGCAAACGTCTTAAAGCGCTTGGTCGGCAGCACATGAATCCTCAGTTGTCTGCGTGTACCACGCTCGAAACCTGTTTTGTTCAAGTCCAAAACTCCTTTGTGACGTCAATTTGCGTCTAGCCTTTGATTAGCATTAGCTGTTGTACATCTCTTTCCTATAAAGAGGTAAAGTGTACCAATCTTTATTCTAACTATGCAAAAGCCAAGAAGCAACCGGAGACAAGCTCCCGGCTGCTTCGGCGTTTTACATGCAGAAAATATGTTCCCCGATGGTTTTCACCTGCGGACGGGACCAAATCCATTTGGAGGTGGCTGTTCTAGGGTTAAAATAATAGAGACATCCTCCGCTTGGGTCCCAGCCATTCAGGGCTTGACGTACCGCCTTTTGTGCAGTCTCATTCGGCGTGAGCCAGATTTGGCCGTCTGCTACAGCAGTGAAAGCCCCCGGCTGAAAGATTACCCCAGACGGTGTGTTTGGAAAACTGGGCGACTTGACCCTGTTCAAAATGACAGCCGCCACGGCAACTTGTCCTTCAAACGGCTCGCCGCGGGATTCACCGTAGACCGCATTGGCCATGATCTTAAGATCGTTTTCAGAAAGCCCCATGGTGTTGGCCGATCCCATCGTTTCTTCATTTTGATCTGATTTATTGTTATTGTTCGCTGCCTGTCCCTGATCGGATCCTTGATTGTTACGATGCATTGGCGTTTCCGTTGGCTTCCAGTGTGGAGTAGCATTCACCAGTTTTAATTTGGTTTTCGCACCAACTACTCCATCGGGTCTGATACCAAACTCCTTTTGAAAACCCTTGACAGCCTTTAGTGTACTACTGCCAAAATGGCTGTCCACTTTCCCACCAAAAAAACCCAGCAACTTCAATCGTGATTGCAGCTCATAAACATCCTGGCCATAAGAACCAAAATCAACCGCTTCTGAACTGAATGTCGGCTGAACAGGCTGCGCTGCTGTTACTTTCTGCTGCGTGCTCAGCGACTCTGCTCGCTCCTGTGCAGAGTCGTTTTTAAAAAGTCCTGTGTACGTAATAGCCGAGGCTGCGAGAATACCCGTGCAAATCCAGACCATTGTCTTTTTCATATGCTGCGCTCTACCTTTCTTTTGTGGGATTAACAGGATGGCTACGTTTATTATGACAAGCTCCGCTAGAAGCTATTCACCCTTTTAATCTTCTTTTAGCAGGCAGTTCCAAACCTCAAAAAAACATCACAAAAAAACGCTATTTGCGTGCATGGAGTTGTCATACTTAACAACTCATCATGCGTACAAACAGCGTTTTAATGAAATGCTGTAAAAGATAATGCTCAGGAGCTAACTTTATTTTGCTGATATTGTTCCATTGATATAAGTACCTCACGGGGCTTACTTCCCTCGTAAGGACCGATGACACCGCGAGCTTCCATGGAGTCAATCAGTCGGGCAGCACGCGTATAACCGATCCGCATACGGCGCTGAAGGAGCGAAACGGAAGCTTGTTTAGCCTCTAAAATGATGTTGACAGCTTGATCATACAGCTCATCCAGCATTTCATCCGCATCAGTGGATACCTCTTCCACCTCCGGCACAAGCGTTTCATCATACTGCGCTTCACCCTGTTCACGTACATAGTTAACAATGTTTTCCACTTCCTGATCACTCATAAATGCTCCCTGAACACGGACTGGTTTGGAAGCACCCATCGGCATGAACAGCATGTCACCACGTCCGAGCAATTTCTCAGCACCACCCATATCCAGTATGGTGCGGGAATCCACCTGCGAAGAAACGCCGAAGGCAATACGTGAAGGAATATTGGCTTTAATAACCCCTGTAATTACGTCAACTGAAGGTCTTTGTGTTGCAATAATCAGATGGATGCCTGCTGCACGCGCCATTTGGGCAAGTCGCGCAATCGCATCCTCCACATCTCCTGCAGCAACCATCATCAAATCTGCCAGCTCGTCCACAATAACGACAATGTAAGGCAGAAATGCATCCGGGTTATCCTTCATCAAATTGTTGTAACCCTCAATATTACGGGTGCCTGATTTGGAAAACAGCTCATACCTTTTTTCCATTTCAACTACAATTTTCTTCAATGCCAGTGAGGCACGCTTTGGATCAGTCACGACCGGAGCCAATAAATGGGGAATTCCGTTATACACGTTCAACTCTACCATCTTGGGATCGACCATCAGAAATTTCACTTCATCCGGCTTCGCTTTATACAAAATACTCGTGATGATCCCATTGATACACACCGATTTACCCGAACCCGTAGCTCCAGCTACAAGCAGATGGGGCATCTTGGCTAAATTACCGACAATCGTTTGTCCTGCAATATCACGTCCAAATGCAATCGACAAATTGGAAACTGATTCCTGGAAAACTGTCGTCTCCATTACCTCACGCATGGTTACGATAGAAACTTCATTATTCGGAACTTCTATCCCTATGGCGGACTTGCCGGGAATAGGTGCCTCCATACGGATATCCTTTGCAGCAAGCGCAAGTGCAATGTCATCCGTCAGACTCACAATCCGGCTAACCTTCACGCCAATGTCTGGCTGGATTTCATAGCGTGTGACGGCTGGACCACGTACAACCTCCAGCACTTTCGCCCGAACACCGAAGCTCTCCAGCGTGGCCTCCAGCTTGCGTGCTGTTTGCATGTAATCCTTTTGTCCCATGCCTTTGCCTGCATTTTGCGGTTTGGCAAGCAAACGAAACGATGGGAGCTTGTACGGCTTAGGCGGTGGTGGAGCTGGAATAGCTACATTGGTCCCTTCAGCTTCTTCGCCTGTCACCCCGTTAGCAATCGTCTGAGCCAGTTCCTGAGCTTCTTCTGATGTCCCATGGATCGTTGCCGAATCATTTCTATTCATATCCGCATCAGCATCCATAAAATTACTATCCAGGTGTTCATCAATAATGGAATCGTTCCGCACTCCACCTGTCAGGGAGGCTTCCTGTTCAGCCTCTGATCTTTTTTCCTCATTTTTCACTTGTTCGAAGAAGTCCCTAATGATTGGCGATCTTTTTACCGGAATTGAGGCTTCCTGTTCAGCGTGTTCGATCACGTCAGACAGTTCTTCTCCCTGATTGCCATTTCTCCACTGAGGCTGCACGTCCCCAGCCTCATATAGAAGATCATGTTCATCTTCATCCGCATGGGCAGGTTGCTCTTCCTTGTCCGCCTTATCTGTATTTTTAAGGCCAAACAACTGAAAGAAAATGGGCTGCTTGCGTGCTGGAGGCTGCATTTCATCAAAGTCATCATCCATATCCTCCTCATAGGCAGGAATAGGCTCAGATTTGGGTTTTCTATTTCCGCTGCCCTTGCTTGATGCAGAAAGCGGAGTGGCTTTTCCAGTCCATTTTTTCCGCACGCTTCCCCCGGCTGTCAGCAGTTTGGTCTTTGCAATCCGCACTAAATCCACATAAGACAGTTGAGTCATCAGCATAAAACAAATGACGAACATGACAATCATGATCAGCTTAGCTCCTGTGAGACCAAACAGCCACAACAGAACGGTAAGCTGTAATGCGCCAACGTAGCCCCCGCTAATATCCTTATTCAGCATGGAGGTATGGCCTTGCTGATCAGGAGACAGCAACTGCTCACGCATATCTATATGTATCTGGGTCATCACTCCGCCCGGCTGAAGTGCGTTGATCGGTCCCAAACGCTGCTCCATAGATGAAATAGAACTCATAAGTGTAAAGGCAAATACCAACAACAGCAAACCCGTCTTCCGTGAGTTCCACTGGTTCGGCCACTTGCGGTGAATCATCACCATCAGACCATAATAAATGCCAATCAGGGGGATCACAAAATAGAATTTCCCCAGTACAAGCCCAAACATCTTGGATAGCGACCGACCAACTGCCGCTTCACCCGACAACGCAATGACCGCCAATGTAATCAGCACAATGCCGTAAATTTCATATTTTAAAACTCCACCAAATATAGCTTTCTTTTTTCTTTTTCTTCTTCTGGACATACAAGGTCACCCCCCAGAAGAATATTATACCACGTCACTCGCTATCCGCACATATGTTCTTTTTCAGCAGCAAATGACCTATTTCTGTACTATTCGACAGCTTCTATGACCACTCGATGACCTGACCTGGTCCATAACGAGGATTGAGGTAGGCTTCCAACGGACAATCCAACAGCCTTACTATGATCCCCCGACGACTTTCAAGCGGCTGTACCTGCATAAGCAGACCGTCTACCCGGACCTCTACAAGCTCCTCTCCTTCCTTCCACATCCCTTCCCACACCAATTCCATTGGCATTACAGTATATAATGTCATTGGGGTAGCTCCTTACTGTGCTCACTTGAAGGGGTTCCTGTAGGGATGCCTGTAGCACTGGGTGAAAAAGGGGCATATGGAGTCTGCTGTGGAGTCCCTGTCATCCCGTTTTGCTGACGGCGCGCCTCAATGATAGTATTCAACTGTTTTAGCGCCTCTCCTATCCCACCAACCGCATCCATCAAACCGTATTTTACTGCATCGATTCCTCCAACCGCTGTACCAATGTCACGGTTTAATTCTCCTGTTTTGAACATCAGTTCCTTGAACCGCTCTTCTGTGATGCGGGAATGAGAAACGACGAAACGGACGACACGCTCCTGCATTTTTTCCATATATTCAAAAGTCTGTGGGACTCCAATGACCAGGCCGCTCATACGAATAGGATGAATGGTCATCGTCGCACTCTCAGCAATGTAAGAATAAGTAGAAGATACGGCAATCGGCACACCGATACTATGCCCTCCACCTATGACTATGGTCACTGTTGGTTTACTCATGGAAGCGATCATCTCAGCAATAGCTAAACCTGCCTCTACATCACCGCCAACTGTATTTAGCAAAATCATTAATCCTTCGATACGTGGGTTTTGCTCTGCCGCTACCAACTGCGGAATAATGTGCTCATATTTTGTTGTTTTGTTTTGAGGCGGTAAGATGAGATGTCCTTCAATCTGACCGATAATCGTCATACAAAAAATATTGGACTCGCTTCCGGGCATGGAGGTTTGACCCAGCTGCTGTAAAGCCTCCATAGCAGGTAAAACGGGTCTTTGTCCAACTTCTGGTTGTTCTGGCGCTTCCGTTTCCTCGTTGCCAGAAGATAAATTGCTGTAATGTTCCATATGGGTGATCTTCCTTTCGCTTTACGCATCTATGTGCCCCGTATTCACCCTATAGTATGGGATAGAAATGGAATATTTTATACCCACCTCCATGCCTTTCCTCAACCCCAAAATCAAAAAAAGCCTCTCTCCCCGCGGAAACCGTCCAATATTTCCTGCGGGGAGAGAGGCGACTGTGTGCCTGTGACTTAAGTTTTTAATTCAAGTTTTTGAACATATTTCAATTGAATCACACTTCCATTATAATTGGCAGAATCATCGGTCTGCGACGAGTTTGCTCATACAAGAAGCGACCCAGTGCATCCTTGACATTTGTCTTGAGGGAAGCCCATTCATTTACATTTTCACTCATGAGCTTATGCAGTGTACTTGAAACAATACGATTTGCTTCATCCAGCAAACCTTCTGATTCACGAACATACACGAAACCACGGGAAATGATATCCGGGCCCGACTTAATCGTGCCATCTTGCTTGCTCAGTGTGACAACCACTACCAAAATACCGTCCTGTGACAATAATTTGCGGTCGCGCAACACGATATTTCCTACATCTCCTACGCCTAGTCCATCAATCAGTACGTTACCTGCTGTAACTTTACCAGCTCTACGTGCTCCACCATTCTGAATTTCAATGACTTCACCGATATCCGTGATAAAGATATTTTCAGGCTCGATACCTACTCCTTCAGCAAGCAGAGCGTGACGACGCTGCATTCTGAACTCACCGTGAATTGGCAAGAAGAATTTTGGTTTCATCAGATTCAGCATCAGCTTGAGTTCTTCCTGGCTGCCGTGTCCAGAAACGTGGATACCAGGATTAGCTGCACTGTAGTATACATTGGCACCCAGACGGAACAGCTCATCAATAGTGCGTCCAACATATTTTTCATTACCTGGTACCGGAGTAGCTGCGATGATCACTGAGTCCCCTGGAAGGATATCTACTTTACGATGTGTAGAACGAGCCATTCTTGTCAAAGCAGACATTGGTTCACCCTGACTACCTGTGCAGAGAATAACTACGCGATCCGCTGACATTTTGCCAACTTCTTCAGGCTCAATCAGCATTCCATCTGGGATTTCCAAGTAGCCCAAATCAGAAGCAATACCTACGACATTAACCATGCTGCGACCAATAACCGTTACTTTACGTCCGGTTGCCTCAGCAGCATTAATGACCTGCTGAATGCGATGTACGTTCGAAGCAAAAGTGGCTACGACCACACGCTGTCTCGACTTGCGGAAAATATCTTCCAGCACAATGCCAACGCTCTTTTCCGAAGGTGTAAAGCCCGGTTTTTCGGCATTAGTACTGTCTGACAATAGAGCTAGTACGCCACGTGTGCCAATCTCAGCCATACGCTGCAAATCTGCATATTGTCCGTTCACCGGAGTATGATCAAATTTGAAGTCTCCTGTATGAACAACAGCGCCTTCAGGAGTATCAATGCAAACACCTACAGAATCAGGAATACTATGGTTGGTTTTGAAGAATGTTACTTTCAATGTGGAGCCCAGCTTGATTTCGGAATCAGCATTGATCAAAATGCGTTTGGTTTCACCAAGCAGATTCGCTTCCTTCAGCTTGTTTTCCACCAGTCCCAGCGTCAACTTGGTACCATATACAGGTACATTCAAATGTTTCAGCACGTAAGGCAAACCGCCGATATGGTCCTCGTGACCATGAGTCAACACAATGCCTCTTACTTTGTCGCGGTTCTCTGTAAGGTAGGAAATATCAGGAATAACGATATCGATGCCAAGCATGTCCTCTTCCGGAAATTTCAGACCGGAATCCACCACGACAATGTCGTTGCCGTATTGAACGACATACATATTTTTCCCGATTTCACCGACGCCGCCCAAAGCGAAAATCATCAATTTATCGTTGTTTGTTTTTTTAGACAAATGAATCTAAACCTCCTATGGTAGTTGGACGTCGTACCTTGATTTGTTATTTAATTTTCAAAAAAATACCGCACCCAGTCACTTGACCCCATTATACATGATTAAAATACGAAAAAACAAGTCATCCTGTTCGTTACGCTAGGTTTCCCATTGCCTTCTCAAACCATAAGTATGTGCCATTTTATCTACAAGCCTGGTTAACAGCATAGCAAAAAGGACGTTCTATAAGAACGCCCTTCATATCGTAATACCTTGTCAGGGCAATAACCCAGTCGATATTATACCTACCGACTACCCTTAACAAGGATACTCCTTGTATTCATCAACATCTTTCGTCTATTTCTTTTTAGCGGGTAAATAAATTCTTAATAAACTCTGCTTCATCCTCGGTAGGCGGGATAAGTGGCAACCGAACTGAACCTACCTTAATCCCCCGTAACTCCAATGCATACTTTACAGCTACCGGATTAGGCAAAGGATGAGGACAGCCGAACATGCCCTTAAAAATCGGGAACAACTGTTGATGCAGTTTTGCTGCCTCTTGAGCGTGTCCCCCTACAAAGGAATCCAGCATTCGCTTCATTTCTGCACCTACCACGTGACTTGCTACGCTGATAATACCATAAGCACCTACAGCCATGGCAGGTAATCCAGATGCATCATCCCCGGAATAAACCAGAAAACCTTCTGGTGCTGCCGCTGCAATCTGTGTAACTTGTGCAAGTGATGCACATTCTTTGGTTCCTACAATGTTCGGAATTTGTGCAAGCCGCAGTGTCGTTTCAGCTGTCAGGCTGGCACCGGTACGGCTTGGAACATTATACAGTATAGCTGGAAGGGATGTGGAGTTTGCAATACTTTTGAAATGCTGATACATCCCTTCCTGATTCGGTTTATTATAATATGGCACTACCAGCAGCACACCGTCTGCTCCCGCCTGCTCCGCAGCACGGGTGAGGTGGATGGAATGACGTGTGTTATTGCTTCCTGTCCCTGCAATAATTTTACATCGCCCAGCTGCTTTTTCTACAACAAATGCAAACAACTTAATTTTTTCATCATCACTCAGGGTAGGAGACTCCCCTGTTGTTCCAGATACAACAAGTGACTCTGAATGCTGTTCTTCTATTAAATAATCAATCAACGAGGACAATGCAGTCCAGTCAATCTCTCCTTGCTGATCAAAAGGTGTCACCATTGCGGTAATCAATCTGCCGAAGTTCACCATGCTGCCTCCTTTTTTTGCAAGTCCGAGCACGGACAATGCGCCTATTGATGGAGTTCAAATTTATTATGCAATGCGCGTACAGCCTGCACCATATCTTCCTTTTTAACAAGTACCCAGATCGTGGTGTTGGAATCTGCCGATTGAAGGATCTGTACGTCTGATTCTGTCAATGCCTCCACAATTGTCGCCATAATACCTGGTACCCCGTTGATACCACCGCCTATGACCGAAACTTTAGCACACCCGGCCAGTATTTTAGGCTCTAGACCCAAACCGTTAAGTACTTCAACCGCTTTGCTTCCATCATTATCAAATACGGTATAAACCGCTCCTGATGGAGTTACATTAATGAAATCGACACTGATTCCGTGTTCAGCCATAGATTTGAATACTTGTAATTGCAAGTGCTCCAAACCCGACTTTAATTCAACAGTAATTTGAGTAACATTGCCGACATACGCAATACCGGTCACGAAGCGGTCTACGATATCTGCCTGCACATCTTTAAAGCCTTCCGGATGGGTAACCAACGTCCCCTCTCCCTCGGAGAAGGTAGAGCGAACCCGTACCGGAATATTAGCCTGCATGGCTATTTCCACAGCACGAGGATGGATCACCTTTGCTCCCTGATGAGCCATATTACAAATTTCCGTATAGCTAACATGTGCAAGCGGCTTCGCATTTTCCACAATACGCGGATCAGCGGTCAATATACCATTCACATCTGTATAAATATCAACCATATCCGCATGTAGAGCAGCACCTAGTGCAGTAGCTGACGTATCGCTGCCTCCCCGACCAAGGGTAGTCATATCACCATCAGCTGTTTGTCCCTGAAAACCAGTCACAATGACCACTCTGCCTTGGTTCAGTTCTTCCACAATACGGTCTGGCTTGATATCCAAAATCCGAGCATTGCCGTATTGATCATCCGTAATAAAGCCTGCCTGTGCTCCAGTCAGCACTGTAGCAGGGATACCTTCCTTCTCCATCAGGCTGCACAATGTAGCAGCAGAAATGATTTCACCACAGCACAGCAGTAAATCCCGTTCGCGCTTCGGAAGACTGTCGCCGTTAGATGCCGCCCAATCCAGCAACGTGTCCGTGGCATAAGGCTCTCCTTTCCTCCCCATGGCCGACACAACAACAACCAATTGAAAATTTTGCTTCAGTTCCCGCTTCACATGTGCCAGCACAAGTTGACGCGCTTCAGGTGTGGATAGCGAGGTTCCCCCAAATTTTTGCACCAAAATACCCATTATTCTTCCCCCATATACTCCCGGCTTTAGGAACGTTACTCCGCTTTTGCAGCAATAATTTCCGCGATTTGCACCGCGTTCCATGCCGCTCCCTTGAGCAGATTGTCGGATACGACCCACAAGTTCAAACCACGGCTATTGCCCAAATCACGACGTACACGCCCTACGAATACGTCAGGTTTTCCTGCCGCTTCGGATGCGAGCGGATAAAGCTGGGCAGCAGGATCGTCTACCAGCGTTACTCCAGGTGCGGAAGCCAACAGATTACGAACTTCTTCTAGATCATAATCTTTTTTAAGCTCTACATAGACGGATTCCGAGTGACCGTATACAACAGGAATACGCACACACGTTGCTGTTACGTCTACAGAATCGTCACCCAATATTTTTTTCGTTTCGCGTACCATTTTCATTTCTTCCAGTGTATAGCCATTATCCTGAAACTTATCGATTTGCGGAATAGCATTGAAAGCAATCTGATGTTTTACTGGCAACGAACCTACCGGCAGCAGATCTGGCTGAACCCCATCACCGTTAAGAATGGCTGCGCTTTGACGATTCAATTCATCAATAGCACGGCTTCCAGCGCCCGATACGGCCTGGTATGTGGATACTATGATACGAGAAATGCCATATTGATCATATAATGGTTTCAAAGCAGCTACCATCTGGATGGTGGAGCAGTTCGGGTTGGCGATAATTCCCTGATGCTCGGCAATTTTATCGCTGTTCACCTCAGGTACTACAAGAGGAGCTGTCGGTTCCATTCGGAATGCGTTGGTGTTGTCAATGCAAACTGCCCCATGACGAACAGCATGCGGCGCCAGTTCCTTACTCACGTCTCCGCCTGCACTAAACAAAGCAATGTCGATTCCTTCAAAGCTGTCGGGGGTAGCAATCTCTACTGGAATCTGCTGACCTTTAAAGCTAATTAACGTGCCGGCAGAACGAGGCGAAGAAAGAAATTTGATTTTGTCCACAGGAAAATCTCGTTTTTCCAGCAGATTTACGATCTGTTCGCCTACAGCGCCTGTCGCTCCAACGACAGCTACATTAAACTTTCTATTGCTCATCTGGTGTATCTCCCCTTCTCGACTAAAAAACCATTTTTTATTCTGAAAGCATCCACCGCCAACAAGAAATTAGACTCGATGCATTATCGAATCATCTTCTAGGCGAGGGATGCTCAGCAGTTAACTATAGTACTTCATAGGGTCTTGCGTTCCACAATCATCGGCTGAATCTGTTTGCCCTGCAATGCTTCATAGGCAGCCTCTGGAATCAACTCCATATTGGCTACAAGCGAGTTCGGCTTTTTAACTGGATTATCCTGTCCGAACGGCACAAAAAAGATGTTTTTGGCTACTAGTAACTTGGCGATATTAGCAGCATTTAGACCAAGTCCATCATTAGTAGAAATGGCTAAAAGAAGTGGACGACCATTGCGTAATTGCGCCTTGGCAGCCATTAAAACCGGACTGTCTGTCATCGCATTCGCTAACTTACTCATCGAATTCCCCGTCAACGGTGCAATCACCAGCACATCGAGCATTTGGGAGGGTCCCAGTGGCTCAGCCTCCACAATTGTAGAAATGATATCATTCCCTGTTATATCTTTCAACTGTTTTTGCCAACTTTGCGAAGTACCGAAACGAGTATCCGTTGTTAGTACGGTATTGGATATAATGGGAACGACCTTCGCACCCTCATTTACGAAGCGCTGTATAACAGGCATTACCTCTTCAAACGTGCAATGTGAGCCTGTAATGGCATAACCTACTGTTTTCCCTTGCCAACTCATTGCGCATCCCCCCGATCAGGATTGTCTTCCATTAACAACTGCACCAGCGTATTCGCTATAATGGCACCTGCAGTTTTGGGAGCAACTATTCCGGGAAGACCGGGGGCAAGCATAGCCGTAATTCCACGTTTTTCCGCATACCGGAAATCACAACCGCCCGGGGCAGAAGCAAGATCTATAATCACGGTGCTCAGTGGCAATTTAGACAGGATTTGCGCTGTGATAATCATAGAGGGTATCGTATTAAAAATCAAGTCAACTCCCTTTGTCTCATTCGCTAAATCCCTCGTCATAAAAGGCTTCCAACCCATTTCTACAGCTCTCGCTGCATCCTCTGCCCGCCGTACTCCAACCTTCACTTTGGCTCCCAATCCCTGTAGTACCCTTGCCATGGTAAATCCAGTCCGTCCCATGCCTAGAACCATACAATCTGCACCATGAATCGTAAAATCAGTATGCTGAATTGCCATCATCAGTGCGCCTTCAGCCGTAGGTATAGAATTGTATATGGCCACATCATCTCTTTCCAGCAGCTCAACCAGCTTCAATTCATGTCTGGTACATATTTCTTTTAAGTACGCTCGCGCCATCCCTGTATATACAACGCAATGCGGTGGAAGAGCAGCAGCATGCTCATTCAGAAACTGGAGCTTCTGTGCTCCGAAAAGTGCATTTACGTTGCCTTCCTCATCGCATCCCACCACCGGTAGAATCAGTGCGTCTGACGATTCCAGCAGCTTGACAGACATGGGTTCTAGTGTGACTCCTTTGAGTGGTACTTCAAGCATGTCAAAGCCGACCACGGTGACGGTAGCATCCATGTCCACACATTTGCGGATTACCTCAAGCTGCCTCGCATCTCCACCCAAAACAACGATGCGCATTCCTGTTAGCATCCGGATCACTCCTTTCCGAGACACGATATGCTTTTAGTCTATGCAGATGCCCGGAGAGGGGTGAAAAAACACAAAAAAAGCCGCCCCTCTACGGGACGACTTTTATGTATATGCTTACTTTTAAACGAGTAATATTGAAGTTTTTGCAAAATGACAATTGGATTACAGGTTTTGCAAGTAAATCGTAGACTCAGCGTCCTGTATGACCAAACCCACCAGCACCCCGCACTGTTTCAGACAAATGGTCTACTTGTTTCAGCTCGACCTCAGGCACAACCTGAAATACCATTTGTGCAATTCGCTCATTGCGCGTAATGGTGAACGGTTCCTCGCCTAAATTGATAAGGAGCACCTTAATCTCCCCACGATAATCCGCATCAATCGTCCCAGGTGTGTTAAGACAAGTAATACCATGCTTGAGAGCCAGTCCACTGCGCGGACGGATTTGTGCCTCTAATCCTGCTGGCATAGCTATTGCAAATCCAGTTGGAACGAGGCATCGTTTGCCAGGTTCCAGAACCAAATCCTCCTGCACTGCTGCATACAAGTCAAACCCAGATGCAAGCTCTGACATTTTGCGGGGTAGCTCAATATCTTTATTGCCCCCGAGTCTGTTAATTTCAACGTAAGTTAACAAAATAGTCCCTCCTCATATCCTTAACCGCTGAATCACTCGCTCCGACCATTGACAGAGCAAACGGCTCCGAAAACATCCGATCCAGCACTTTGTTCACATCATCAGCCGTTACTTGCTCGATGTGTTCTATCATTTGATCCAGCGTATAATGCTGACCCAACATTAACTCATTCTTTCCAAGACGGTTCATCCGGCTACCAGTGCTCTCAAGGCTTAAAATCAGACTTCCTTTTAGCTGCTCCTTGCCTTTGCGAAGCTCATTAGCGTCCAAACCGTTGACAGCTACATCTCGCAACAACTCCAGTGTCAAATCGAGCACATCCTTTGTTTGCTTAGGAGCGGTGCCTGCGTAGATCGTGAACATTCCACTATCTGCATGGGAGCTATGATAGGAATAGACCGAATAAGCCAGTCCGCGTTTTTCACGAATTTCTTGAAATAAACGTGAGCTCATGCCCCCGCCGATCGCGTTATTCAGCAAAACCATAGCATACTGGAGATCGTCGCCTATTGCAAATCCAGGCAGGGATAGACAAATGTGATTCTGCTCCGTTGCTTTCTCATGGTACAACAGCTGACCGTTAAACGCAGGTACTGTCAGTGGCGAAACGGTTCCATGATTATCGAAATGCCCAAAATGTTGCTCCAGCAATTCTACAAGACGATCGTCAACATTACCAGCCACACTGATAACTGTATTATCAATTGTATAGTGCTCCTTCATATAATGGCTGAGATGTGAGCTATCCATAGCTAGCAGGTGATCTTCGGTTCCGAGAATCGGATAAGCCAGTGGGTGCTCACCATAGGCCGCGCGAGAAACAAGATCGTGCACCATATCATCAGGTGTGTCCTCGTACATGGAGATTTCCTCCAAAATCACATTTTTCTCTCTTGCTAGCTCTTCCTGATCCAATTTGGAATTAAAGAACATATCAGACAGTACATCGACTGCGATCGGTAGATGCTCATCTAGCACTTTTGCATAATAGCACGTATATTCCTTCGAAGTGAAAGCATTAACATTTCCTCCGATGGCGTCAAATTGCTCAGCGATTTCCTTAGCACTAAAACGCTCTGTTCCTTTGAAAAGCATGTGTTCAATAAAATGAGAAATACCGCTATTGTCCGATGTTTCGTTCCGAGAACCGGTTTTAACCCAGATGCCGAAAGAAACAGAACGCACGGTTGGAATTTTTTCGATGACCACTCTTAGGCCGTTTTTAAGTTGAATTCTTTCCACGCTTGGCCCTCCTAAACTGAATTGCATACTTAGCCATAATGTTCAATCCTAACAGAAAAAAGACATTCACTCAACCGGAGCTGGTAGCTGCCGATCAGGGGAAAGCGTCTGACTAACAGTTCCAAGTACAAGTCCTTTACTACGGATGGCATGAATCATGCCTTTGAGAGCAGCAGCAGACGAATCTGTTGGGTGCATCAATATCAGGGAGCCTGACTCAACCTTGCTGTTAATTTTATGAACCACCGATTGCGGTGACGGATGTTTCCAATCTACGGTGTCCAATGTCCACAACACTGTTTTGAGCCCATGTTCTGCTGCTATATCCACTGTTTGTTGATTAAAGTCACCCGATGGAGGGGCAAACCAATTATTTTTGACACCTAAAGTTTGTTGAAGAAGCTCTTCCGTCTTTTCGATTTCTTGTACGGCTCTAGCTCGGCTCAAACGACTCATATTAGGATGAGAGTAAGCATGATTCGAAAGCTCATGCCCTCTTCTTTGAATTTCCTTGGCGAGTTCAGGATTTTTCTTCAGCCAACTTCCATCAAGAAAAAATGTAGCCTTAACCTTCTCCTGATCCAATGTATCCAATATAGGCACGATAAACTCATTCCCCCATGCTACGTTGATCATGAAGGAAACCATTGGTTTTTCAGGATTGCCCCTGTAAATTGGGACATTACCCAGTTGATTTAAATGTATTTTGGGTGCCAATTGGCGATATACATATTGAATAGGCCGATCTGGAGCTGCAATGGCTTTGCGATAGGTAGCATCCAGATCGACCTCCAGTCCGTTATAACCTGGAATAGCCTTCCACACCCTGTCTATCTTGGCATCAACTGGTTCTCTTCGCTGACGCGTTGCTTCTGTCTTTAGTCGCTGCATGAGCGCATTATCAGGCAAAGCTACTACCGCCATCGTGGGTGTAGCTTCAAGCTCTTCGGCTCCTGTAGCGTCTCCATTGCGTAATTGACTAGCGTAGTCACGAACCCCGCTAAACTGCCCAATTACCAGTGTGATGGCTAAAGTGGCTACCACCCACACTGCTCGTTTCACCCTACTCATCATTCCTTCATCCTCCCGCTCGTTTGTCCACATTGTATGCGAGAAGGACAAGATCTATGACGTAGTAAGCTATAGAAGCCCACTTGGGTGCAACTTGTGCATATGTATGAAAAAAGAGCCAGAAACGTAGCTCTGCCTCTTTCCAAAAACTTAATTAATGCTATTCAAACCCCTTATTTTGTACAAACGTATAGACTCCCTGTGGTATGCGAACCACAACCTAGGACTTAGCAGGAGCTTCAGCCGTCAGTACTGCCTTACGGGACAAATTGACACGAC
Organism: Paenibacillus sp. Mc5Re-14; assembly: GCF_001049835.1. Classification (NCBI taxonomy): domain Bacteria; kingdom Bacillati; phylum Bacillota; class Bacilli; order Caryophanales; family Paenibacillaceae; genus Paenibacillus; species Paenibacillus sp. Mc5Re-14. Next base: position 333,657 of record NZ_CVPD01000001.1, read on the forward strand.
CTTGCTGATCGATTTCAGTTACTTTCACTGTAATCGTATCACCAATAGCAATGACATCTTCAACTTTGGCTACACGCTCAGTAGACAGTTGAGAAATATGAACCAGACCATCTTTACCCGGTAAAATTTCAACAAATGCGCCGAATTTTTCAATTCGTTTGACTGTACCGATGTAAATCTCGCCGACCACGACTTCTTTTACGATACCTTCAATAATGGAACGCGCCTTCTCATTCATCTCTTGATTTGTAGAAGCGATGAACACACGACCATCTTGTTCAATATCGATTTTCACGCCGGTTTCTTCGATGATCTTGTTGATGATTTTACCACCAGCTCCAATAACATCACGGATTTTGTCCGGGTTAATGTGCATTGTCATAATTTTTGGAGCATACGGAGACAATTGCTCACGTGGTTTCTGGATCGCTTCCATCATTTTTCCAAGAATAAACAAACGTCCTTCTCTGGCTTGCTTGAGCGCATCCTGTAAAATATTGCGGTCAATACCGTCAATTTTAATATCCATTTGAATGGCAGTTACGCCTTCCGCAGTACCAGCAACTTTAAAGTCCATATCGCCCAGATGATCTTCCATACCCTGAATATCCGTCAGTACGGAAACATGATCTCCATCCTTGATCAATCCCATAGCTACGCCTGCAACTGGAGCTTTAATCGGTACACCTGCATCCATCATGGCCAGTGTGCTTGCACAAATACTAGCTTGTGAGGTCGATCCATTCGATTCCAGCACTTCGGAAACCAGACGGATCGTGTACGGAAATTCAGTTTCGGAAGGAATTACTTTGGAAAGCGCACGCTCACCAAGAGCACCATGTCCGATTTCACGACGACCCGGCGCGCGCAATGGACGAGCCTCACCTACGCTGAATGGAGGGAAATTGTAATGATGCATGAAGCGTTTGGTTTCTTCCAGATCAATACCATCCAGAATTTGTACATCCCCTAGTGCACCAAGAGTACAAACGCTAAGCGCCTGCGTTTGCCCACGTGTAAACAAGCCTGAACCGTGCGTACGCGGCAAAATGCTAGTGTCGCTTTCAATTGGACGAATTTCGTCAAGCTTACGACCATCAGGGCGCACTTTATCATGCGTAATCAGACGACGAACTTCTTCCTTAACGATATCATAGAGAACTTCGCTCACATCACTCAAAAGCTCAGGTGTCTCTATGTATTGTGCTTCAAAATGGGCAACGGTCTCTTCATTAACTGCATCAATCGCCTCTTGGCGGGCATGTTTTTCTGCAATTTTAACAGCTTTCACCAAACGATCAGCTGCATAAGCACGTACTTCACTGTTCACTTTTTCATCAACAGCATGCAGCTTAACCTGCATTTTTTCTTTACCTGCTACTTGCACCAATTGTTCAATAACTGCCACAATGTTCTTAATCTCATCATGTCCGAACATAATAGCTTCGAGCATAACTTCCTCTGGAATCTCATCGCCTTCTGCTTCTACCATCATAATGGCATCTTTTGTTCCAGCTACAACGAGATACAGATCGCTTGCGTTTTGCTGTGCAATATCTGGATTAATCACAAATTGTCCGTTTACACGACCTACAGCAACTCCGCCAATTGGACCGTTAAAAGGAACATCCGAAATACTGAGTGCTGCTGAGGTTCCAATCATGGCTGCAATTTCTGGTTCGCAATCCTGATCAACACTCATGACTAGGTTTAACACCTGCACATCATTGCGGAAACCTTCAGGAAACAATGGGCGAATTGGACGGTCTGTCAAACGACTGGATAAAATCGCCTTTTGACTCGGGCGTCCTTCACGCTTAATGAATCCGCCAGGAATTTTCCCCACAGCATACAATCTTTCCTCATAGTTCACGGTCAGCGGAAAAAAGTCCAAATCTTTCGGTTCACGGGAAGCGGTCACAGTACACAGCACAACTGTTTCTCCGTAACTCACCTTAACTGCCGCATTGGCTTGTTTTGCAAGACGTCCTGTTTCAAGCACCAGCTTTCTTCCGCCGAGTTGCATTTCTACGCGTTGCTCCATGGTATCCCTCCATTTCATTTCATTGTAAAAGTTCTATACACATCCAGTATTTCCTGCGCAGGTCTTATTCATAAGAAATTCACAGACAAAATAGGATATGTAATTCAAAAAAAGATTCCTCATTTCAAAAAAGAACCCGGCTGCTGTCCGCCGTCGCCTTAGCAGGGACAAGCGGTGAACAACCAGGCTTCTTTTCTCATTACATGTCTGAAAATTAACGACGCAGTCCGAGACGCTCGATCAACGCACTGTAACGTTTAACATCAGTCTTCTTCAGGTAAGCCAAAAGTTTACGACGCTGACCGACCATTTTCAACAACCCGCGGCGGGAGTGATGGTCTTTCTTGTGCGAACGAAAGTGACTTTGCAAGTTGACGATGTTTTCAGTAAGGATAGCGATTTGTACCTCAGGTGATCCTGTATCGGATTCATGAGTTTTGTACTCCTCGATCAATTGCTGTTTACGCTCTTGAGTCAATGCCATCCTGTTCACCTCCTTCATTATAATCGCCATTAGCCTCGTAACCGCCGGTGAAAGCGGACAACCAAGCTAAGGTTCATCGTTGTTTACACAACATAAGTCAGTATAACACAGCGCCTGTCTTATGTAAATAAATTAGCCCAACAGCTTTTTAGCCGTTTGTGCGTCATTGCCAATTTGGCTGATCAGTTCATCCACCGAAGAGAATTTGCGTTCAGGGCGGATGTAATGGTGAAGCTCAACGAGCACAGACTCCCCATAAATTTGTTGATTAAAATCAAAAAGATGTACCTCAAACGACGGATTCAGCACACCTTCATGAAAAGTAGGCTTAACCCCTACATTCATTACACCATTTATCCAATGATCACCTATGAGCGCCCGTACAGCATATACACCCTTAACCGGAATGACATAAGAATCATCCAGCTTGAGATTAGCTGTCGGAAAACCGATTGTGCGTCCGCGCTTCTCACCATCCATCACAGTACCCTGGATACGATAAGGGCGTCCCAACCAGCGCGAGGCATGTGCTAAATCCCCCGTCTGTAAAGCACGGCGAATGCCTGAGCTGCTTACCTTATCCCCATCCAGTTCGAACGGTGGTACAGTGTAGACAGACATCAGCTCTCCTCCCAGCTTCCGAAGCGTATCCTCATGCCCGGCTCCCCGGTGGCCAAACCTAAAATCAAAACCTACTACCGCCGTTAGAATTTGTAATGGGAGTAACACGTCTGTTATAAAAGCCTCCGGGCTAACCTTGGAAAATTCTTCGTTAAAACTTAAAATATAAAGTACATCCACACCCATATCGGACAGAATAGTCTGCTTATCCGCAAGCGGTGTTAAATAACCTTCATAATCGCCTTTTTTCATGACTTCCTTCGGATGAGGGTGAAATGTCATGACAGATACTGGCACTTTCTGTTCGCGAGCGAGCGCGACGGCCTTGCGTATCACGCTTGCATGTCCCAGATGAAGGCCGTCGAACTGGCCGATCGCCGTGACTTGTGGACGTCCCCATTGCTGCAATAGCTCATCACTCAAAGGATAAGATAACGATACGGTAATCATATTCATTCACCTGCATTTCACATCATTTGACTAACTTCGTCAAAAATTATAGCACAATTCAAGGTGAAAAACGTCTATCAGCATAATTTCACAGAAGCCAGGCCGCAGTCTAGGAGAAAATCTCTGACGATTATAGAATGATTCAGCTCCGCTGAAAATTTATAAATCCTACAAACTTAAAAAAACTTTAATTGGAGCGATCGCACCTGATTCATCCCGTCCATATATGCCTAAAAACGTTTTATCCTCTTTATATAATCGGAAAGGCTGGTTGTCTGTCACTGGTGGTGAAATCATACTCAGTGACAGGCGTTGGCCTTGCAGAGCCGCAGCTGCCTTGGATTCAGCCACTGTATGCTCAGGCATATAGTCAATTGCTTTATCGGTGGCGATAAGCCGCTCACCTAGGCTACCATCGGCTACATAGCGCTCAATTTCTTCAAATGTTAAACAATGTTCTGTAGAAATTCCCGCAGACATGGTTCGCTCCAGCTTAACCATTGTTGAAGGATATCCCAATTCACGGCCAATATCAACACATAGTGTACGGATGTAAGTACCTTTGGAGCATAAAGCACGAAAAGAAATATCCACATGCGTCCCCATCTTCGCAAATCCCGTCATTTCCAGCTCGTAAATGCTCACTTCACGACTTTTACGCTCCACGGTTTTGCCCTCTCGAGCCAGCTCGTATAGACGTTTTCCATCTACTTTGAGGGCAGAGTACATGGGTGGGACTTGGGAGATCGTACCAACGAAACGCTCCAAAACCGCTTTGGCTTCCATTTCGGTCACCTCAACCGGACGTTCGCTCTCTTCTGTTATTGTCCCAGTCAGGTCTTCGGTATCAGTGGCAATGCCTAAGCGCAGTGTAGCCCGGTATTCCTTGGGTCGCTCTTGCATGTACTCCACCACTCGGGTAGCGCGTCCCAGACACAAGGGCAGAACACCGGTTACCTGCGGATCTAGTGTCCCAGTATGTCCTATTCGCTTCATCCCCAATAAACGGCGAGCCTTGGCCACCACATCATGAGAGGTAAATCCAGCAGGTTTATAAACAGGTAGAACACCTTCCCAAGTTGCCTGTTCCTTCTTTATTGGGTTCATAGCTCAGACTTCACCCGCCCTACAACTGTCTCAATGATATCTTCCAGCTTACCCTCTAGTCGACAGCCAGCCGCACGTACATGTCCGCCGCCCCCAAATGATTGAGCCAGCGCAGCTACATCAACATTCCCTGCCGATCTCAAACTAGCCTTGGTCGCTTGATCATTAATAACTTTAAAGAAAATACCGACTTCAACCCCACGAATATTTCTTGGATAATTCACGATGCCTTCCAAGTCCTCATTTACAGCACCACATTCCATCATATCATCAGGTGTTACAACGACCCAAGCAACTTTACCGTCCTCCGACATAGTGAGCGTTTGCAATGCTTTGGTTAGTACTTTCATTTGGGGAAATGTCATTTCCTCGAGCAATTTCTCGGACAAAAATGGGCCATCTACACCATAAGCAAGTAGCTGTGATACCGTAGACATCACTTTCGGTGAAGTATTGGAGTAGCGGAAGCCTCCCGTATCTGTTAACAACCCTGTATATACAGCTGTTGCTACTTCGACATCCCAAGTTACTGCAAACTTTTCCAATAAATCAAAAAGGATTTCCGCTGTTGCCGCAGCATCTGACTTAATCACATTAACCGTACCATAAGCATCGTTCGTTGGATGATGATCGATATTCAGAATAATGGCATCTTCCGTAAAAAACTGCTCTGTCAAACCAACACGACGGTAATCCGCACAATCTACACAAATGATCCGGTTGTATTTCCGTTCTGGCGGTTGTTGACTCATATCCATAATCTCATCGGCATGCCATAAAAAATCCATGCGTTTAGGAATAGGTCCCTCATTCAGCATGGTAAATTTCTTCCCCAGACATGAGAGAAGCCAGCCCACCGTTACGGTGGAGCTGACTGCGTCTCCGTCCGGCTGTACATGCGATACGATCAGGTAATCATCATGCTCCAGAATAAATTCCTTCGCTTGTTGAAGCGCCTGTTCATAGGTATGCATTGCCGTCTCCTTTACATTCAGTTCATGGTTCTTCAGACTAACAAAAATTCCTATTTCTCATCCTTGTCGATATCACTCAACAGCTTTTCAATTCGGCTGCCATAAGCAATAGATTCGTCAATTTTGAAAATCAGCTCAGGAATATGGCGAAGCCGTATCCGTTTGCCAAGTTCAGAACGGAGATAACCGTTCGCTTTGTCCAGCGCCTTCAGAGAAGAAGTTTTTTGTTCTTCATCTCCAAGTACGCTCAAGTATACTTTCGCTTGGGACAAATCGTTTGTGACATCGACACCAGTCACCGTAATAAAACCGATACGTGGGTCTTTTAATTCGGTCTGTATGAGTAGGCTTAGTTCCTTTTTAATCTGCTCGCCAACTCGACCTGTACGTATTTTAGCCATGGGTGCTCACCTCTCTGCCGTTAGCGCTCCACTGTTTCCATGACGAACGCTTCAATAATGTCGGATTCCTTAACATCATTATAACCATCAAGGGTGATACCACATTCGTAACCTTGGGCAACTTCTTTTGCGTCGTCCTTAAAGCGTTTCAGTGAGTCGATTTTACCTTCAAAAATAACGATGCCATCACGAATCAGACGTGCTTCTGCTGAACGAGTAATTTTGCCGGACGTCACCATGCAACCAGCAATCGTACCGACTTTAGTAACTTTAAACACGTTACGAACTTCAGCGTGACCGATCACATTTTCTTTATATTCAGGGTCCAGCATACCTTTCATAGCCTGCTCGATTTCTTCAATAACATTGTAAATAACGCGATGCAGACGAATGTCCACTTTTTCAGCTTCCGCTGTAGATTTCGCCTGATTATCAGGACGAACGTTAAAGCCAATAACAATAGCATTGGATGCCGCAGCCAAAATAATATCGGATTCGGTGATTGCACCTGCACCACTGTGAAGAATTTTGACGCGTACACCTTCAACTTCAATCTTGTTCAAGGAGCCTTTCAGCGCTTCGACAGAACCTTGTACGTCACCTTTAATAATGACGTTCAGATCCTTCATCTCGCCATCCTTGATGTGTTGGAACAGGTCATCCAGCGTTACGCGGGTATTACTGCCCAGATCAGATTGACGTTGCGTAATCGCACGTTTATCAGCGATAGCACGAGCCTTACGCTCATCCTCGAACACCATGAACGGATCGCCTGCAAGTGGAACTTCCGTCAGACCAGTAATTTCAACTGGAGTGGAAGGACCTGCTTCCTTAAGACGACGACCTTTATCGTTAACCATAGCACGTACACGTCCGAAGCAGTTACCTGCTACGAATGCATCGCCGACTTTCAGTGTCCCGTTTTGAACGAGAATACGGGCTACAGAACCGCGACCTTTATCCAGCTCAGCCTCAATAATAGTACCACGCGCCCGTTTATCTGGGTTCGCTTTGTACTCATTCACTTCAGCTACGAGCAGAATCATTTCGAGCAAATCTTCCAGGCCCATTCTTTGTTTAGCGGAAACATTGACAAAAATTGTATCGCCGCCCCACTCTTCGGGCACCAATTCATATTCTGTAAGTTCTTGCTTTACTTTGTCCGGGTTGGCATCCGGTTTGTCGATTTTGTTTACAGCTACGATTATTGGTAGACCTGCTGCTTTTGCATGGCTAATGGCTTCAACCGTTTGTGGCATAACACCGTCATCAGCTGCAACCACAATAATCGTCATATCTGTTACTTGAGCACCACGTGCACGCATAGCGGTAAAGGCTTCGTGACCTGGTGTATCCAAGAAAGTGATTTTTTTGCTGTTAATTTCAACTTGGTATGCACCAATGTGCTGTGTAATACCGCCAGCTTCACCACCTGTTACATTCGTGGAGCGAATGGCATCCAGCAAAGTTGTTTTACCATGATCGACGTGACCCATAATTGTTACAACCGGTGGACGTGTTCTCAAATCCGCTGGATCATCATTTTCTTCCACAGTTTCAAAACGATCTTCTTCCACTGGGATTTTCACTTCTACCTCGACGCCAAAGTCACCAGCAAGCAAGAGAATGGTATCCATATCCAGTTCTTGGTTGATGGTCGCCATTGTTCCGAGCATGATCAATTTTTTGATGACTTCTGAAGCATCCTTGTGAAGAAGCTTGGCTGTTTCGCCTACAGTCATCTCACCACGCACAATAATTTTCTTAGGCGTGTTGTCGATTTTCTCGCGACGCTCCTGTTGTTGACCTTTACCACGGTTGTTGAATTTACCACCACGATTGTTTCCACCACGGTTGTTGCCTCCACGACCACCGTTACCACCGCGCCCTCCGCCTTGACGGTTATCGTCAAAACGTCCTTGACCGGAACGGTTACCGCTGTTGTTGGAGTTGCCACCTGTACGGCTGCCACCACTGCGGTTGGAATTATTGCTTCCTGCCGAAGAAGAAGTTCTTACTGCCGCACCACCCTGGCTGCTTCCCTGAGGACGTGAACCTGTGTTATTGCTACCGGTACGCTGTTGTCCTCCCTGCTGTTGACCATTACTGCGGTTCTGAGTGCCTTGCTGGCCGCCTGGTCTAGTAGAACCTTGTTGACTGCGGTTTTGACCGCCCTGCTGACTGCTTTGCGCTTTTGGAGCGCTGCTTCGGTTACTGTTTTGGTTGTTGTTTGTCCTATTCATACTTACCTGCTTTTCCTGTTGATTTTTGGTTTGCTCCGTTGAATGATTACTATTCTGGCTTGAACCGGTCTGATTCGAGCTTACTTGCGCCGTACCTGCTTCGCCTTGCTTGACCGCAGCATTGGATTTAATATTCTTAAAAAAATTTTCCACTTTACCTACGGCATCATGTTCCATGACGCTCATATGGTTGTTCACGGGAATATCCAGCCGTTTAAGAATGGTGATAATTTCTTTGCTGCTCATGTTCAACGATTTGGCGTATTCGTATACCCGCACTTTGTCTTTGCTTTCTTGTTTACTCAATATACTCCACCTCCGACATTATCCCCGCATGTTTCATGATCAATTTCGCGAATCCTTGATCCGTCACAGCCAGCACGACCCGTTCAGGTTTGCCGATGCTGCTTCCCAAGCTTTCCCGGTCAAATCCTATCAATAAGGGGATTTTGTACGTCCCGCATTTGTCGCGGAATTTCTTTTGAGTATTCATTGAAGCATCTTTCGCAAGAATGACCAGCTTGGCTTCTGAAGACCTGATCGCTTTATAAACGATCTCATCACCTGTTAGCAACTTGCCAGCTCTCATGGCAAGCCCCAATCCAGACAGCGCCTTATTCATCCTGCACGCTGCCTTGTGCCGCCAGGAATTCTTCCTCGACGGCAGCAAAATCACGACTTAGCTGCTCATAAATATCAGGATGGACCGAGTGCTTCAATGCTCGATCCAGTGCCTTGCTCTTTTGAGCCAGCTTGAAGCAGGCGGCTTTGCCGCACAAGTAAGCGCCGCGTCCCGACTTTTTGCCAGTCAAGTCAATCAACACTTCGTCTTCAGGGGTTTTGACGACACGGATTAACTGCTTCTTTGGCATCATTTCATGACAGGCGACACATTTACGCAAAGGTATCTTTCTCTGTTTCATGCATTAACCCCCCTACACTCCGCTTAATCTACAGAAACGGAATCCTGATGCATTTCATCGGTGGATGTTCTCGGTCTGCCGAGTTCTTCCTCCGCCTGTGTTTCACTCTTAATATCAATTTTCCAGCCAGTAAGCTTAGCAGCAAGGCGAGCATTTTGCCCTTTGATACCAATAGCTAGAGAAAGCTGATAATCAGGTACTATAACGCGAGCCATTTTCTCTTCTTCAAATACCTGTACTTCAAGCACCTTGGACGGACTCAAAGCATTAGCCACGTATTCATCAACATTATCAGAATAGCGTACAATGTCGATTTTTTCGCCACGCAGCTCGTTTACAATGGTCTGCACCCGCGTTCCTCTTGGTCCCACACAAGAACCTACCGGATCAACCTCGGCGTTACGAGAATGAACAGCGATTTTAGAACGGAAGCCTGCTTCACGCGCTACGGAACGAATCTCTACAACACCGTCAAAAATTTCAGGCACTTCGAGTTCGAACAAACGCTTAAGCAGACCCGGATGTGATCGGGACAGCATAATTTGCGGTCCTTTGGTTGTGTTCTCCACCTTGGTAATATAAGCCTTAATCCGATCCAAATGGTTGAATTTCTCATTAGGCATTAGCTCACTCAACGGAAGAACTGCTTCCACCTTACCAAGATCAATATAAATATTACGTGGATCTTGGCGCTGTACAGTTCCTGTTACAATATCCTCTTCCTTGTCCACAAACTTGTTGTAGATCAGTCCCCGTTCCGCTTCGCGAATGCGCTGGGTCACGACCTGCTTCGCTGTTTGTGCAGCAATCCGTCCAAAATCACGTGGTGTGACTTCAATTTCAGCGATATCCTCCAACTGAAAATGTGGGTTAATCTCACGGGCTGCCGGCAACGAAATCTCGGTACGAGGATCCAATACCTCCTCAACAATCAGCTTGCGGGCATATACCTTAATGACTCCCGAGTTGCGGTTCATATCAACACGCACGTTTTGTGCGGTATTGAAATTCCGTTTGTAGCTGGAGATCAGGGCTGCTTCAATGGCCTCAAACAGCACGTCCTTACTGATCCCCTTTTCTCTTTCCAACTCGTTCATTGCTTCAATAAAATCCATACTCATGGATTACTGCTCCCCCTTTCAAATGATGGCACCTGCGTACTGGTCGGCACACGAGGCAAAAAACATGTAGTACATGTCAAACAGCAACAATCAAATCTGAATTAAAATATGATCGCGAGCCTTGCACCAGCTACCTTGTCATAAGGTATGGTATGCTTCTTTTGTCCACTTTGGACGGTGAGTTCCCCATCTTCAAAAGAAAGCAAACGGCCTTCGAATTCCTTCAGACCGTTAATCGGCTCGTATGTAGTAACGAATACGTTTTTGCCTACCGCTTTAGTGACATCCTCCGCTTTTTTCAGCGGTCTCTCGGCGCCTGGTGAAGACACCTCCAGAAAATATGCTGTAGAAACAGGGTCATTTTCATCCAGCTTTTGACCCAAATATTCACTGATCATACTACAGTCGTCCAGATCAATTCCTCCGTCTTTATCTACAAAAACGCGAAGAAACCAATTGCTACCCTCTTTGACATACTCGACATCGACCAGTTCAAAACCATGCTCATCGAGGTAAGGTTGGGCCATTTCTTCTACTACTGATTTGATCTTTGGTGTGCTCAAAGATTATAACCTCCAAAAGTGAACTTTCCTGTGGTGAAAAAGAGATACCCTCTTGCCGTGGGCAATGCTTCTCCATCACCGGCATTTTCATTTTCATTTGATGTAATGTTCATTTTGGGCTCACTGCAAATAAACCGGCGTACCGGTTGCCTGCCCAAAAATAACCTTTTTTTCACGTTGTACCTGTATATCAAACAGTAAAGAGTGGGTTTCCCCACTCTTTTAGCAACGGTTTTATCTCCATGATTACCAAAAAAATTATAACATAACCGTAGTTATGTGACAAGTGCCAGAGCTTGACTACTATAGTTCGGATTAAAACAGAGACAGCTGATTACTCTCTGGCAGACCTCGAAAGCATCCCATCTGGGACAGCATTTCGACAATCGTTTTACTAGCCTTCGATTTCTGTTGAAAATCCTCAACGGACAAAAATTCACCTTGTTCACGGGCAGCTGCGATGTTACGTGCTGCATTATCTCCAATACCCTGAAGAGCTCCGAACGGAGGAATGAGCGAGTCCCCGTCCACTTTGAAACGAGTAGCTTCGGAACGGTACAAATCAATGGATTTAAAACTAAACCCGCGAGCCGTCATTTCCAAAGCCATCTCCAGGATTGGAAGCATCCCTTTTTCTTTAGGTGGCGCCTGAAAACCAAGCTGCTCAATTTCGACAATCTTCCGTGCGATCGCATCATACCCCTGACAGCACAGGTCAATATCAAAATCGGCTGCACGTACTGAGAAGTAAGTTGCATAATACTCGATCGGATGATACAGCTTGAAATATGCTGTACGCACGGCTGAAATAACATAGGCTGCAGCATGCGCCTTCGGGAACATGTACTGGATTTTTAGACAGGAATCAATGTACCACTGCGGCACCTTGCATTTTTTCATTTCTTCAATCCATTCGGCACTAAGTCCTTTACCTTTACGTACGCTCTCCGTAATTTTAAAGGCCAGACCTGCATCCATCCCAGCCTTGTAAATCAAAAACAGCATGATATCATCCCGACAACCAATTACGGTCTTGATGTTACATGTATTATTTTTAATCAACTCTTGTGCATTCCCTAGCCATACACCCGTCCCGTGAGACAAACCGGATATTTGCAGTAAATCGGCAAAAGAACTCGGCTGCGACTCTACCAGCATCTGGCGTACAAATTTTGTCCCCATCTCTGGTACACCATAGGTGGCGACAGGCGTGCGAATCTGCTGCGGTGTTACACCGAGTGCCTCCGTGGAATTGAACATGCTCATCACCTTGGGATCATTCATTGGAATGGTCGTAGGGTCAACCCCGGTCAAATCCTGAAGCATTCTCATCATGGTCGGATCATCATGGCCCAGAATATCGAGCTTGAGTAAGTTCGCATCAAAAGCGTGATAATCAAAATGCGTCGTTTTCCATTCCGAGCTCGTATCATCAGCCGGATACTGCACCGGTGTAATGTCCTCGACCTCAATATAATCGGGAACAACAACGATCCCGCCCGGATGCTGTCCGGTACTACGTTTTACACCCGTACAACCAGAAGCCAGCCTGTTCAGCTCGGCTCCACGCCATTTTTTATGATGTGCCTCTTCATATTTTTTGGCAAAACCAAACGCCGTTTTCTCAGCAACTGTACCAATGGTTCCTGCACGGAAAACACTTTTTTCACCAAACAGTACTTTTGTATAGTTATGGGCAACAGGTTGATATTCACCAGAGAAGTTCAAGTCAATATCGGGAACTTTATCTCCTTTAAAACCGAGGAACGTTTCAAAAGGTATATCCTGTCCCTCACCCTTGAGCTTGCCACCGCAATTCGGACAGTTTTTATCTGGCAAGTCAAAACCGCTCGGCACACTTCCATCCAAAAACCATTCGCTGTGTCTACATTCAGAATTACCGCAAATATAATGGGCGGGCAGTGGATTTACCTCAGAAATACCGAGAAAAGTAGCAACTACAGAAGAACCAACAGAACCCCGTGAACCTACCAAGTATCCATCCTGATTAGACTTTTTAACCAGACGTTCAGAAATGAGATAGTTAGCGGAGAAACCATATTTAATAATAGGTTCCAATTCTTTTTCAAGGCGAGCTACAACAACCTCAGGTAAGGATTCACCATAAATGGATCGAGCCGTCTCATAGCATGTATTACGAATTTCCTCGTCTGCTCCGTCCAGCAATGGCGTAAAAAGCTTGTCGGGGAACAGTTCCAGTTCTTCAAAACGCTCTGCCAGCTCACTAGTGTTTTTCACAACGACTTCATACGCTTTTTCCTCACCCAAAAACTCGAACTCTGCCAGCATTTCATCCGTTGTCCGCAAATGAGCATCTGGCTTTCGGATGTCCTTTAGCGGGCTAAAACCAGTAATGCCATGAATAGTAATATCACGGTACAGCTTATCGCGAGTTTCCAAATAGTGAACATTGCCTGTAGCAATTACGGGCTTATCAAGGCGTTTTCCTATGTCGCATACTTTGCGAATGGCCGTTTTTAGTGCATCAGGCCCGCTTACAAGCTGCTTTTCCACCAGATGCATATACATCGTCAAAGGTTGAATCTCCAGCACATCATAAAACTGTGCAATCTCCTCGGCTTCTTCCTCGGACTTGTTTAACACAGCCTCGAAGAATTCTCCTTTTTCACAGCCAGAAATAATAAGCAATCCGTCTCTCATCTCAGACAATTTCGATTTAGGAATACAAGGCACACGCTTGAAATATTCGGTATGAGACATGGAAACCAGCTTGTACAGATTTTTTTTACCAACCGGATTGAGAGCATAAATGCAGCAGTGGAAAGGACGAACAGTCGATAGATCCTTACCTACATAATCATTCAGACGATCGAGCATTTTTAATCCCTTAATTTGTTCCGCATCATTCAGCAAGCCATTTAGCACTTCAGTCAGTGCGACTGTATCGTCAATGGCTCGGTGATGACTTTCTAGTGCCACTTTATATTTGCTCGTCAACGTATTCAGACGATGGTTTTTCATTGTTGGAAACAGTAAACGAGCCAGTTCGAGCGTATCCAGTACCGGATTGGTCATTTCGGGCAAACCCATCTTTCGAAGGGTGGCCTGGATAAAGCCGATATCAAACCGCGCATTATGGGCAACCAATACAGCATCGCCAGCAAAAGCTACGAACTCCTTCATAACAGGTTCCACATCCGGCGCATCCTTGACCATTTCATCGTTAATGTTGGTCAGTTGCTGAATGTTGTATGGTATACGTTCATGCGGATTGACAAAGGTTGCATAACGATCAATTTCCTTGCCCTCATGCATTTTAACAGCAGCAATCTCTATGATTTTATTTTGTGTAACTGATAGACCGGTGGTTTCAATATCAAAAACGACATAAGTCGCTGTTTTCAAATTTAATGGCTGTGCCTGCATTACAACCTCAACAGCATCATTAACCACATTGGCCTCAACACCGTAGATCATCTTAATGCCATTTTTCTTTGCAGCCTTAGCGGCATCAGGGTAGCATTGCACACCGCCATGATCGGTGACCGCAATCGCCTTGTGCCCCCATTTGGCGGCTGTTTTGACATATTGATCAATCGAGGCGACAGCATCCATTGCACTCATCTTTGTGTGCAGATGAAACTCAACCCGTTTTTCCGCTGCATTATCCTTACGTCCGGGTGGAGCCTGTACTTCAACTAGATCGGAAGGAATCATAACCAGCTCGGGAATTTGCATAAAACGGTCATATTCAACTCTTCCCCGCACTTTGACCCATTTACCGTTAGCCAACAGACTGAGAATTTTTAGATCTTCTTTAGTTTTAGCAAACATTTTCATTTGCAGGGAATCACTAAAGTCGGTCAAATAATACGTAAACAATGTACTGCCGTTGCGCAATTCTTTACTGTCCAAACCGAAGATTGTTCCTTGTAGGGTGACTTTCTTTTCTTCGTCCTGAATCTCTTGCATCGGAATAGCCGGTTCTTTGATGTCATAACCAAATTGAAGCCGTACGTCTCCTTCTTCTTCTTCCAAAGGCGGCATCTCGGATTCCATACTTTCCATCATCTGCTGAATAACTTCGCGTTCTTCTTGCATCTTCTTTTCTTGGAATTCCTGTAATGCCTCCTGGTTACTTTCACCCACCTGGACTTTAATGCGCATAGAGATCCCAAAATATTTATCGTAAAACTTAATAATAGCTTGATCTATCTGCTTTTTGCGCGCCAGTTCCAATGACATACTATCGCTCATTGTTAGTAATAATAGACCGTCTTCCCACTCATGCACAGCCCGGTTCATCCAACCGTTAACAGATGGAATTTCACGGTGCACCCACTCTAAAAAAAGCTTCCAGTATTCACCGATAATATCACCAGGTTGAACCTGCTCACTGTACTGAAAGCGGAATGTGATTTTAGCGATATGGCTCATTTTTTCCTGTACTTGAATACAGAACGTACGATACACCTGAGCGGGGACCAGTGTCTCTTTGGCAATAGTGATATTCCAATCCTTGTTGGTACGGCTAATCTCAACCTGATCAATCCAACCGTCCAAAAAATAAGGATCAACCACTCCCGCCGGCATTACAACCTGCTTCATCAGCAGCTCCAGCCGCTTTCTCTTTTCTTCAGCTCCGCCCATGACTCTCCCCCCAATTTCCAATCTACCATTCTGAAAACATGAAAAGCTTCTGCGTCTAAAACATCTCCGACCGCAAAAGCTTTTCGTAGCCTTCTTCAACCCTCATCACAACGATATAGATAGTCCGGAATATTATCCAGTAACAGCTATTCCTGTTGGCGAAGAGAATGAAGTAAGTATAGGGTATTGCTCTTCTTTATTAGTACGCCCGTGCGAACACTACTGTATGCTTGGCTGGTTTGCCACAGCACAAACATGTGGTCTTTTGCTCAGTTGTTTTAAACGGTATGTTACGGCTCGTAGCGCCTGTCACTTCTTTAACTTTGTCTTCACATTCTTCAGATCCGCACCAACCAGCCAAAGTAAAGCCACGTTTTTCTTCCATGAGAGTCTTCATTTCATCCAACGTATCGACGGAATAGAAGTTTTCTTCCATGAAGTTCTTCGCACGGTCAAACATCTCTTGTTGTACCTGTGCGAGCATCGCGTGTACTTCTTCAAGCAGATTGTCCTGTTGTACAATTTTTTTCTCACCGCTGATACGGGATACAAGAACACAGACACCGTTTTCCATATCACGAGGGCCGATCTCCAGACGAACCGGTACACCGCGCATTTCATATTCATTAAATTTCCAGCCTGGACTTACATCACTGCGGTCGTCCATTTTAACACGGACACCCGCTTGTTTCAACTCAGCAAACAATTCATCTGCACGAGCGATAACTGCATCACGTTTCTTAGGTGGTCCAATAGGAACCATAATAACCTGAGTAGGTGCCACTTTAGGAGGCAGTGCAAGACCACGGTCATCTCCATGGACCATAATTAATGCACCGATCAAACGTGTACTTGTTCCCCAAGATGTCGTATGCGCGAATTCCAGGTTGTTTTCACGACTCAAATATTTAATGTCAAATGCTACGGCAAAGTTAGTTCCCATATAGTGGGATGTTCCAGCTTGTACCGCACGTCCATCTCTCATCATCGCTTCCAGTGAAAATGTATCCTTCGCACCTGCGAACTTTTCAGAAGGTGTTTTCTGTCCAGTTATAACCGGAATAGCTAGAACTTCCTCGATGACCTCACGATAAACTTCCAGCATTTTCATCGTTTCTTCACGTGCTTCTTCTTCTGTTTCATGAGCTGTGTGACCTTCTTGCCACAAAAATTCACTTGTTCGCAAGAAAGGCAGCGTACGTTTTTCCCAACGCACCACATTAGCCCATTGGTTAATGAGCACAGGCAGATCACGATAGGATTGAATCCATTTGGAGTACATATGACCGATCATGGTTTCCGAAGTTGGACGGATTGCAAGACGTTCTTCCAGCTTTTCCCCACCAGCCTCAGTCACCCATGGCAGTTCAGGATTAAATCCCTCCACATGCTCTTTTTCTTTTTGGAAAAAGCTTTCTGGGATAAACATTGGAAAATAAGCATTGCGATGACCCGTTTCTCTGAAACGTACGTCCATAGCTTCCTTAATGTGCTCCCAAATCTCAAAACCATCGGGACGGAATACAATACACCCGCGAACCGGCGAGTAATCCATCAGTTCTGCTTTTTTAATAACATCAATATACCATCGGGAAAAATCTTCGCTCTGCGGCGTGATTTCCTCGACAAACTGTTTATCGTTCGACATAGAAATGCATGTCCTCCCATACAGACCATTTTTATAATGTCCGTCTCTAATTAACCATTAATTAAGCGTAAAATATCGTTATACGTGACCGCAATCATAAGTAGGAATAGCATAGCAAAACCAACGAAATGGACCATTCCTTCCCTGCTCGGATCAACAGGACGTCCTCTTACCGCCTCAACCCCAAGGAAAACAAGTCTACTTCCATCCAAAGCCGGAATAGGCAATAGATTGAATATCCCCAGATAAAGACTCATGATCGCAGTCCAATATGTCAACTGCTCAATGCCTTGCTTAGCAATTTGTCCCGTCACTTCAAAAGTACGTACGGGGCCTCCCAGGTCATTGATAGAAAAACGTTGGATAAGCTGGCTAAATCCTTGAAAAATAATATCTGTCGTTCTGACCATGGATTGTCCGGCAAATTTGAATGTTTCCCCAACACCTGCTTGGCGTTTTGGAAGTTCAGGCACAATGCCCACCTTGCCACCCTTTTGTCCTTCCATTGCACGAGGTGTAATAGTAAGATCAAAGGTTTTATCATCACGGCGAACTGTCCACTTCATCGGCTTGTCTTGAGAATCCGCAATCAGTTTGATCATGTTTTCAACATTCGCACCAATTGCAACTCCGTTCACCGATTCAATGATATCTCCCTTATGCAAATCAGCTTCAGCAGCAGGCATACCTGCTGTAATTTCACTAATTTGAACATAAGTTGGGTTGTCCACTTGTATGCCGACCATCTGGATATGCAGACCAAACAGAATAAAGGCAAGAATAAAATTCATCAGTGGTCCAGCAAATATAGCCATCGCACGCTGTCCCACTGTTTTACTCCCATACTGTCGATCCTTCGGTGCAATTTGAATGGATTGTCCTTTGGTTACCATCATCGCTTGTGGATGCACAGTATATTGCTGATCTTCGCCATCCACATCTAATTTTACAGTTAGCGCTTGTTCCAGATCAATATCCAACACTTCACCGCGCACAACATTCTTGCGGTTATCCAGTTGGTCCAAATAGATGGTCTTAACGACGCCATCTGTTACGCGTACAGCAATCGTTTGTCCGGTTTCAATTTCATTGACCTCCGGATCCTCTCCCGCCATGCGGGCAAAACCACCGAACGGCAGCAACCGTAGTGTAAATCGTGTCTCGTTTCTTTTATAAGAGAACAGTTTCGGACCGAAACCGATCGCAAACTCCCGTACCAGAATCCCGGCGCGTTTGGCAAAATAATAATGCCCCCATTCATGCACCGTCACTATGACGAAAAACATGAGCACCGTCATCAACACTATTTGAATCGTTTCCAATCGTTTCCGTTCCCCTTTCAATGAGATCAAGTTTGTCTTCCTAGATTATCATTATTCTCTGAACCCGCACAAGAGAATCACAATTCGTTCTTGACCCCAACATTAGCCTACAACCTCGCAGCTATACTACGAGTTTCGCGGTCACAGGTTTCAATCGCAGACAAATCAGGATCAGCCATATTGACATGCTGTTCGAGCACCTGTTCAATAATAGCTTCAATATGCAGAAAAGAAATTTCTCCACGCAAGAAACGGGCAACAGCAATCTCATTAGCAGCATTAAATGCGGTCGGTGCTGTACCACCCATTTTACCACATTCGAAGGCAAGCCTTAAACAAGGAAAACGATTAAAATCCATTTCCTTAAAGTGGAGTTTTCCCACTTCAGCCAGTGACAGAGGCTTTGCCGGAGACTTCATCCGCTCAGGATAAGTCAATGCATATTGAATGGGTACTCTCATGTCCGGGTTCCCAAGTTGAGCAACAATGCTTGTATCCTGAAACTCGACGTAGGAATGAATAATGCTTTCCGGATGAAGCAACACATGGATCTGCTCATAGCTAAGTCCGAACAGCCAATGTGCCTCAATGACTTCCAGCCCTTTGTTTACCATCGTTGCTGAATCAATTGTAATTTTGGCCCCCATTGACCAATTAGGATGCTTAAGTGCATCTTCCACAGTAACTTCACGCAGCTGTTCCCTTGTCAAATCTCGAAAAGAACCGCCTGATGCTGTGAGGGTAATATGTGCCACATCTTTCATACGCTCACCATTCAGACATTGGAAAATAGCTGAATGCTCACTGTCAATCGGCAGCAACGGCACTCCTTTCGCCCGAGCTCGCGCAGTGACCAGATGACCAGCAGTAACCAGTGTTTCCTTGTTAGCCAAACCGACCTGTTTTCCAGCCTCAATCGCGGCCAGCGTGGAGTGCAATCCGACACTGCCCATTACAGCCGTCACAACCATATCCGCCTCTGTATTCGCGGCCAGCTCAACAAGTCCTTCATTTCCCCAGTGTAGTTCGATTCCAGAAGGCAGTAAAGGACGAATTTCATCCGCTAACTGCTGAGTACCGACAGACACTTTTTTAGGATGATAGAGATGTGCTTGCTCAGCAAGTAACTTTACATTGGAGCCGCCTGCTAAAGCCTCAACAGTGAACTGATCTGGGTGCATGGACACCACATCCAGTGTTTGAGTTCCAATAGAGCCGGTTGAACCAAGTACCGTAATTCTTTTCATGATGCACCTTCCTATCCTGAAAATCACTTTAATCAGGAGCTCATTGTTTGTTACCCAGGCAACTATACAGCTGCTACCATCCTTCTAATAGCGCAGGAGGAACAACATAAAGGTTGATCCTGAGCATAAGTTGTAATTACCAGACTCATGGAAGCAGCATCAGCATATGTACAAATGGAAAAACGACAATCCAGCTGTCGCAGCGGTCTAGTATACCACCGTGTCCTGGCAGCAGATTACCAGAATCTTTAATGCCGTACACTCGTTTGTATGCAGATTGTACCAAATCGCCCAGTTGTCCCACAACAGCACATGACAAACCGATGCCGAAGGCTTTACCCCAGGGCAGCAGTCCACCTGATAATCCAGCGAATACCAGAGCTACAACCAAAGCTAAAACAACTCCGCCAATGGACCCTTCAACCGTTTTGTTTGGACTAATCGCAGGCCATAGCTTCGTCTTTCCTACCATTTTGCCTACAAAATATGCCCCTGCATCACTTGCCCAAATACAAGACAACAACAAAAAAGTCCATAACAGTCCATGTTCCATATGACGTGATTCTGCAATATACGAAAATCCAAATCCTATATATACAGTACCAAGAAATAGTATAGCTACCGTTTGAATTGGGATTTTATTTTTCGTTCCTACCGTGATCATCATAAACACTATCATTACCAACCAAAGCAAACTGGCAAAGGATAGCGGTGTGTGTAAACCCAGAGGTTGATATGGGAATACAAATGCTAATATGCTTACGTAGCCAAGCAGTGCCGTACCTCCAAAAGGAGATACCTGCGTCATTCGTGCGAACTCATAAAATCCGATTAGGGCCATCACCAATATAAGCAAATGGTAGGCCAAGCCGCCCCACAGGACCATTGCCAAAAAGAATATGCCTGCCAGAATACCGGTAATTAATCTCTGTCTCAACGGCTTTCATCCTCCATTTACTTCAGTCCGCCATACCGTCGTGATCTTTTCTGATATTCGATCACTGCTTCGTATAAATGCTCTTTTTTAAACTCGGGCCAATAAATATCAGTAAACCACAACTCACTATATGCAAGCTGCCAAAGCATAAAATTACTGAGTCTAAGTTCCCCGCTTGTTCGAATCAATAAATCAGGATCTGGCATACCAGTAGAAAGCAACGTGTTGCCAATTAGCTCAGATGTTATATCTTCCGGCTTCAGCTTTCCATCCTCAATTTGTCGGCCCAATGCTTGCATGCACTCTGTGATTTCCAACCGACTGCCATAATTTAATGCAAAATTAAGTACAAGTCCGGTATTATTTTCAGTACGTCGAGTCGCTTCAGTCAGCGCTTCAACGGTATGGGAAGGTAAATGTTCCTTGTTCCCCATCATACGCACTTGCACATTTTTTTCAATCAGCTCATCCAGCTCAATTGTCAAAAATTCTTGAGGCAATTTCATTAGAAAATCAACTTCGTCCTTTGGACGCGTCCAATTCTCAGTTGAAAAAGCAAATAAAGTTAAATACTTAATACCCAGTTCATCCGCTGCAATTGCTGTGCGTTTCACTGCCTTCATTCCATTTTGATGCCCTACAATCCGCGGCATTCCAATCCGTTTGGCCCATCTGCCGTTCCCATCCATGATGACAGCAACATGCTGCGGAATATTGTCTTTTGAAATGGCCGGTGTTTGCTGTTTTTGTTCCCCGTTCCACCAAGACCGAACCCGTTTGATCATTCCAGTTCCTCCAGCATTCTCTGAAAATGTGCCTCAGGCTTGAAAAGAGACAAACCCCACCGTAAGGGAGGGGCTGCCAATCTTTTTAAACTTCCATAATTTCTTTTTCTTTTGCAGCTAAAACTTTATCCACTTCAGCGATAAACTTATCAGTCGTCTTCTGGATATCTTCCTGATGCTTACGAGATTCGTCCTCGGAAATATCACTTTTCTCCATTTTTTTAATATCATCGTTTGCATCACGACGAATGTTACGAATAGCGATTTTCGCTTCTTCACCGCTCTTTTTCGTCAGCTTCACCAAATCAGTTCTGCGCTCCTCCGTTAAAGCAGGAATACTCAGACGAATGGTGTTACCATCATTCGAAGGTGTCAAACCCAAATCGGATTTTTGGATAGCGCGTTCGATATCAGCCAAAGAAGATTTGTCCCAAGGCTGAATCATCAAGGTCCGACTGTCAGGTGTATTGATATTCGCCAGCTGATTGACTGGAGTCATTGCGCCGTAATATTCAACCTGCACACGGTCCAGTAATGCTGGTGTTGCCCGTCCTGCACGCAAAGATGCAAGATCACGTTGCAATGCCTGGATTGCTTTTTGCATGCGCTCTTCAGCGCTCTTTTTCACAGATTGTGGCATTAATTTACACTCCCTTTGACGATCGTACCAATTTTTTCACCCAGTACGACACGTTTAATGTTACCTTGCTCTGTAATAGCAAAGACAATCAACGGAATATTGTTATCCATGCACAGCGAGGAAGCTGTAGAATCCATGACACCAAGATTTTTATTAAGCACATCCAAATACGTGAGCTGCTCATATTTTTCAGCTGTGCTATCTTTAAACGGATCGGCGGAGTACACACCATCTACTTTATTTTTAGCCATCAGAATTACTTCTGCTTCGATCTCAGCGGCACGCAAAGCAGCTGTAGTATCAGTCGAGAAGAACGGATTACCCGTACCTGCAGCAAAAATTACGACCCGACCTTTTTCCAGATGACGAATAGCTCTACGGCGAATGTAAGGTTCTGCAATCTGTTGCATTGCGATGGACGTTTGTACACGCGTAGGCACTTCAATCTGTTCCAAAGCATCCTGTAGAGCCAATGAGTTCATCACGGTTGCAAGCATACCCATGTAATCTGCCGTTGCCCGGTCAATCCCATTGGCACTTCCAGCAATACCACGCCAGATATTACCGCCTCCGCACACAATAGCAACTTCTACTCCTAGTTCCACCACGTCCTTAACTTGTTCAGCAATCGACGCAATTGTATCCGCATCAATACCGTAACCGTTAGGACCTGACAGCGACTCCCCACTAACTTTCAGAACAACACGTTTAAATACAGGTTTTTCCAAATGATCACCCTCCAATTTCATATATTATTTATGTAACAGGATAGGTGTCCTGTTGCAAGAAATGGAACACTGATGTGTTCCATTTCTGTTTATTCATATGCATTTACCGATCGTTGGTAATTATTGTTTCACTTGAGACATAACTTCTTCGTAGAAGTTGTCTTCTTTTTTCTCCAGACCTTCACCCAGTTCGAAACGAACAAAGCGGCGTACGGAGATGTTTTCACCAATCGTACTGATTTTCTCGTTGATCAGTGTGGAGATTGTTTTGTCTGGATCTTTAATGAAAGATTGCTCCAGCAAGCAGAATTCTTCGTAGAATTTACCGATGCGGCCTTCAACCATTTTTTCAACGATTTTTTCTGGTTTACCTTCGTTCAAAGCTTGTGCTTTCAGGATTTCTTTTTCTTTTTCAATCTCTTCCTGTGGCACTTCTTCGCGACGAACATAACGAGGGTTCGATGCAGCGATATGCATTGCAATGTCACGAACAAAATCTTTGAACTGGTCAGTTTTCGCTACGAAGTCTGTTTCGCAGTTTACTTCTACCAGCACGCCGATACGGCCGCCAGCATGGATGTAGGATTCAACAACGCCTTCAGTAGCAATACGGCCTGCTTTGTTGGCTGCAGCTGCAAGTCCTTTTTCACGCAGAACTTCAACCGCTTTTGTCAAATCACCATTTGCTTCTTCAAGCGCTTTTTTACAATCCAGCATTCCTGCGCCTGTTTTTTCACGAAGCTCTTTTACTGCGCTAGCATTAACTGCCATATTATTTCCCTCCAAATTTAATTTTCAGTGGTATATACGAGCTTTATTCCTTAAAAAAAGGGTAGTGAGAGGTTTTCCACCTACCAACCACCCTTTTCATTTAATTCGTATAGGTATTTCCGATCGGAAATATTATGCTGTAGTTTCTTCGCCTTGGTTAGCTTCCATAACTGCATCAGCCATTTTACCTGTCAGCAATTTAACAGCGCGGATCGCGTCGTCATTACCTGGGATAACATAGTCGATTTCGTCTGGATCGCAGTTTGTATCAACGATACCTACGATTGGGATACCCAATTTGCGAGCTTCAGCAACCGCGATACGTTCTTTGCGCGGATCAATGATGAACAGAGCACTTGGAAGGCCCTTCATGTTTTTGATACCGCCCAAGAATTTTTCAAGACGATCTTTTTCTTTGCGAAGAATGATAACTTCTTTTTTAGGAAGAACAGCAAATGTACCATCTTCTTCCCAAGCTTCCAATTGTTTCAAACGATCAATACGTTTTTGAATGGTTTGGAAGTTAGTCAGTGTACCACCCAACCAGCGTTGGTTGATGTAGAATTGACCAGCGCGAGCTGCTTCTTCTTTAACGGAATCTTGTGCTTGTTTCTTCGTGCCTACGAACAGGATTGTACCATTCTCAGCTGCAATGCTTTTTACGAAGTTGTAAGCTTCCTCAACCTTTTTCACTGTCTTTTGCAAGTCAATGATGTAAATACCGTTTCTTTCAGTGAAGATATAACGATCCATTTTCGGGTTCCAGCGACGTGTTTGGTGACCAAAGTGAACCCCAGCTTCCAAAAGCTGTTTCATGGAGATTACTGCCATCTTCACGCACCTCCTAAGTTTGGTTTTTTTGTGTGTCCTCCGCCGACATCATTTTTTATAAAGACTTCCTACTTGGAAGCACCCTCTATAAAATTAACCGACGTGCGTTTTTAACACCGTCAATTAATATACCATAACACTTGCAGCGTTGCAACCAGCTTTTCGACAATAGTCGAAACCGTGTGAAAAACGTCCGTACACTTCCATCTGCCTGGCTTCTTAGCAAAATGTTTGTGAAAATAAAGTGTTAGACTCTCGCATTGCATTGAACGGGCAGGATAGTTCCAATATGTACCCTATTAGCCGCATCTGTGCTAGTCTTTTATATATAGACGACGCCATGCTGGGCGTACCAGCAAAAAGCCTTGACCGACTAACGGCCAAGGCTTTTTGCACACGAATAAAATCGTACCGATTCGCGATTAGTGACCCATCATCGCCGGGTCCGGGTTGTCCCCGTCGGCGGTACCTTCTTCCTGCTGCTGCGGTTTACGCAAAAGGAGCGACAGAGCTACACCCGCAGTCGTAAGGCACGCGGATAGGAAAAACGTATTGCCATAACCCGTAACGACAGCATTCAGCGGATTCGCGTCCGCTCCCGCATTTGCGGTGTGGGAAGTGATTTGCGACGTCAGATAACCCGTCAGACCCGCGACCGCGAACGAGAGAACAACTTGCTGAGCTGCTGTTGTCAATGGTGTGACTCGGCTCACCAGGCGGCGAGGTGCAGAGTTCAGAACATGCGTGTTGAGCGGCATCATGGAGAGGCCCATTCCGAGACCCATGGTGCAGATGCATAAGATAATAACCCAGAGCGAAGGATCCACAGATATATTGGACAAGATGAATAGAGAGATGGATAGGACGGCAAGACCGGCGAAGGCGAGCGGACGCGCGCCGATTTTGTCGAACAGCCGGCCGCTGATCGGGTTGCCGATTCCGGCGCATAACGCATAAGGCATCAGGATCCAGCCGGTTTCAAGGGCGGTGTAGTGCATGACGCCTTGCAGGTACAGGGGTACGATCAGCATTGTGCCGAACAACACGAGCTGTACGATCCACGTCAAGATGATGCTGCGTGTAAAATCAGACGATTTGAACGCCTTCAGTTCCAGCAGCGGCTGCTTCTGTGCCAGTTCCACGAAGATGAAAAGGATGAGCGCAATGCCGCCGATGGTCAAGCCCGTGATCGTCGAAGCCTTGGACCAGCTGGTGCCGCCTTCGCTTACACCATACGCCAGGATGGAGAAGGCGATCGGCGCGAGGCACATGCCGATGACGTCCAGATGCGGCGCCTCATGACGGCCGGATTTCGGCAAATATTTATACCCGAGAATTAAGGCGATAATGCCCCCTCCTCGCTAGAGCTACATTGATCCGGATTGAGGGCAGTTTTAACAATACATCTTAGTGTAAGCCGCCATGAGATGACCTTTGAATTCTTCAGGGGTCTTTTTTTATGTCCACTAGCTCTGAATTGCAATAGACTATGTTGTAAGCCATTATGGGGGGGTCATTCCCGCTTTTGAACTAAACACTAAGAAAATTCTTTATTCGCATCGAAAAAAATAAAAAGCCGTCCTCTTCCGATTAGGTCAGTTGGACGGCTTCTTCGTTATTTTAGTAATAATAGAACTGAAATCCTCACCTTTAGCAAACTGATAGGTGCCTGTACGAATTTTGGTATTGATTTTTTTAGCCTTAGCTGCTGCCTCAAATGCACTAGCATCCGATACGACTCCAGCCCGTTCCAATCCAGATGCCACACTTCTTAAATTACTCCCCGATGCAATGCTATATTGCACTTGTGGGGTGGCAGGCTGCTTGGGAATATCGGGAGTGGTTGTAGTGCCAGCTCTTTGAGTTTGTGGCTTGTTTGGACTTTGTGGTACCGACGTGCTAGTCGAAGGCTTAGAAGCAGCCGAGGATGTGCTGTTTGCAGGTACCTTTGGTGTTGAAGGCGTTTGAGCTGGTTTAGCCTTTTGAGGTGCAACGGGAGTCTTGTTGCCTTCCTTGATCAGCTTATTACGCCATTCCTCTTCTGTCATTTTCGGATCAGAACTGTCACTGATCTGAAGATTTAACTCGGCTGCTGCCTTCTCTAGTTGTTCTCGCGTCATGTTTTTCGGGTCTGTCGAAGATTGCTGTGACTGCCCCTGACCAATTATTGCCAGTTGCAACAACAATGCCCCCATTATAAGCCCCGTACCCATGCCTAACATAAATGAGCGGTTTTTGATCATGTCACATCCTCCCGTTCCGCGAGTTGTAATATGAGCTGTACTTCGCCCCGCTGGATGCCTGATTGCTTGGCTATATAATCCACCGACTTGCCTTGCTCATGCATCGCGAACAACTCTTGATAACGATCTCGGATGGACTCTTGTTCCTGCTCAGTTTGAGGCTCTTGCAATGCCGTTTGCTCCTCCAAAGTTACGATAGAAGCTTCTGAATCTGAGATTGGCATAGAGACGGTAGCAAGCATTGCCTGACGCTCAAGCTCCACAATACGATTCCGAAGCTCAGTTACTTGCTCCTGTAATGCTGCCTGCTTAACCGCGTGCTCCTGCTTCATACCAGATACGAGTTCAATCAACTCGTCATTGTCGTTTTCAATATCGGCCATATATTGCTCCAATGTAGCCTCAACCTTTTGAACGACGGCCTCTTCTGTTCCCCGGCTTGGCTGGCGCTTTGGCATAAGCCAGGCGTAGACAACAGCTGCGGCTCCCAGCAGAACAATATAAATCCATGGTTGATCCACTGCCCATCGTCTCCTTTTATAACGCTTCTCCACCCATCGGATCAGAGCGAAAAATCAATATGATGTCCCTTATACGGATGCTCTGCCGGATGCTCCTTAGGCAGCTCAGTCTCATCTGAGCGGGAGCGACTCTGCTGGGAAGAATCTCTACTCTGCTCACCTGTTTGCCTCTCACCGACGAATGTTTCTGCAGACTGGTCTATGGCACCGCTTCGCTGACGCATGTTCTCCGTCTCCAGCGCAGTCTTTTGTCCAAGTAATGCCTGGTCATTCATCGGTCGCTGCTGAAACTCACTATGGTATTTCCCTGCTTCACTAGTGCGAGGTACAGCAATTTGCAATTCAACAGCCTTCAAGCTCATTGGACCACACCCTTTCCGATTGGGCATCCGTATCAGACTACCGAGAAATATAATAAATTGAATTATTATCAGTGTAATGAATTACATGTAGGAGGACATGCTGATATCTCCCTCATGGTAATAAAACGCCATTCTTTCCAAAGAATCTTTAATAAATTTTGTATATCTGCCGATAACTATCTTAGAGCCACCATAAATCACATTTTTCACTTCTACCCGGGCGCGGCTCGTATCTTCTAAAGTTCGTTCTATTTCAAGCATTCTGGACTTGGTTTCCAAAAGTTCCTGTTCATTAGATTTTTTAGTAGATGTCAGCTTGATTCGCATAGCCATTCTGTCAGGTGCAAGCTGTCCGGCAGCCGCTAGCTGATCCAATATCGTGAGAGCCTTGTTCGTTTTATCCTGGCTGGCTGTCTGTTGCTTCAACCGTGCACGGAGTTCTGTCAGTTCATCACGCAGTTCGGGAAGCACACCCACTTCAATATTGGTAGCTGTGGACATCGTATTACCGACGGTACGAGCCACTACCTTTTTACCAGCTTGTACACTGCCACCTACGATAAGCCCTTTTGTCCCTTCGCAGATTACATTATTACTCGCTTTGATCTGGGAATGCATGATACTCTGGGATACAAGTACATCGGCTCCCGCGATCACGTTACCATCTTGTATAAACGAGCATTTCACATTTTGTGCAGCTTTCACGAATCCTTTATGGTATCCGATAATACCCCCGCTGATTTCCACTGAGCCATCCGCCTCAATTTCAGCGCCTTCCACACCGCCAATGACACGAATGTCACCAGCCGCCCGAACGCGAAAACCTGTCAAGACATTCCCGCGAATGACGACGGTTCCAACAAAATCAATGTTACCGACGCTATAATCGACATCCCCATTCACTTCATACACAGGGAACACATTAAGCTTGCCCTTTTCAGTTGTAGTCACTAAACCATCAATAGCCGCATACATCGCAACGCCTTCCGGATGGATCACTACATTTTTGCCAACTTTAAAACGCGCCTCTTTACCTGGAAGAAAAGGAATTTCCTCTCCGGTTACAGCAATCCCTGGTACACCTGGCAGAGGATCCACCCGTTCGGCAATCAGTTGTCCACGTTTTACATTTCTTAAACGAGTTAATTCTTTATAATCCACCCGTCCATCCACAGTTTCAAGTGGCTTATGTGCATCTTCACCGGTCACAATATCGGCCAGATTTATTTTCCCATCTGTACCATGAATCGGCTGCTTTCCTTGAGCAATCAGTAATTTCCCGAAGAAATGATCTTCCGGATTTGCCGCAAATGTGCGAATTGCATCGGTAATTACACCGTAGGATATTTTTTGGTTGCTTAGAAAACGTTCTAATTCTTGCACAGAACAGGCAAAGCCTTCTTCACGTTTGGCAAACTCC
Source organism: Paenibacillus sp. Mc5Re-14 (assembly GCF_001049835.1). Taxonomy (NCBI): domain Bacteria; kingdom Bacillati; phylum Bacillota; class Bacilli; order Caryophanales; family Paenibacillaceae; genus Paenibacillus; species Paenibacillus sp. Mc5Re-14. Next base: position 362,675 of record NZ_CVPD01000001.1, read on the forward strand.
AAGTAGGCGGATTGTTTGTCAGGTGAGACAACCACTTTTAAAAACTGATCCAAAGCATACTGCTTCTCCACATGGGTGCTCCTTCCGTCTAACTGTTACTGTAACCTCCCGTACGTTAATCTTTACGCATTAGCAAATCCCGTTGTTTGTCCAGTGTCGCTCTCAGACGTAATATTGCTTTGGAATGCAACTGAGAAATTCGCGAAGGAGAAAGTGACATGACCTCAGCAATTTCGCTGAGTGACAGATCCTCGTAATACAATAAAGAAACAACGATACGCTCTTTTTCAGTTAATTTATCAATGCCTTGTGCCAAGGCATCACGAAGTGTGAATTCATTGACCTTATGGTCCGGATTTTTCGCCTTTTCGTCCACCAACAGGGAAAGCCGTGTTTCCGACTCTTCTTCGCGGATCGGGTCCTCCAGTGAAACAATCGACATCACGGCGACCTCCTGGATCATACTTTGAAACTCTTTCTCGGAGACGTCCAAATAATGACTCATCTCTTCGTCGCTTACTGTGCGTAAATATCTTTGTTCTAGATGCTGGTAGGCGTCTTCAATTTTTTTCGCTTTTTCCCTAACTGAACGAGGAACCCAATCTCCTTGACGAAGGCCATCCAAAATTGCTCCACGAACACGCCAAGAAGCATAAGTCTCAAACTGCAAACCACGCTCATAATCAAATTTCTCTAAAGCATCAATCAAACCCATAACACCGTTGCTCGCCAGATCATCCTTGGATACATTTTTAGGTAAGCCTACTGCAAGACGGCCCGACACATACTCCACAATATGAAGATACTTTTCAATTAACTGTTTCTTCGCTTCCTTGTCACCGTGTTCTTTCCATTGCTCCCACAGGTCGGAATGGTTCAAATGAGCGGCTTTTCGCTCGTTCATCGGCTTCACCCTCCTTATTTGTCTGTCAGGTGACGAACGGCCTTGGCCAATTCTTCAGGGTCCTTGTTGGAAACCAGCTTGGGTGGGTTTAAAGGTGCGAAACCATTATTCCCCTCGTCCGTCTGCTCTGGTTTCGGTTTCAGCAATTCATTCAGGTTTTCATTTTCGTCTGGTGTCGTCAGGTCCAGATTTCCCCCTACGCCATCTACCTGAGAGCTTGCCCGGTCTTGGGCATTACCCAGATCTGGCCGCGCTACCACACCCAGTGTCCAGCGCAGCACAAATGCAAGTAGGAACCAAAAAACGAAGGCGATTAAGCCACGAATTAAGCTCGTGGTCAGCAGATTGCTGCCAACGGACAACACAAAAGTCAGAATAAATCCGACTACTCCAGACCAAAGATTAATGCGTAAGCTACCAAATAACATGTTTATAATTCCTTTACACCTTTTTGTACGCTTCGAATATTCAAAACGCCAGTTTCAGAGTTTAACTCAATCGTTCGTCCATAATTGCCACCCGTATCTTCCGCAATTAAAGGAATGCCCAGATCTACAAGCATTTCCTTGCACGATTCTACATTGCGCGGGCCAATCCGCATGGTGTCTCCGCTACCCGCAAAGGCAAACATTTGCGCTCCTCCTGCCATTTTGGCAATCAGTCTGCGCCGTTCAGCACCCCGTTTCAACATTCGCTCCAACAACTCTGGCAGTGCTGTATCTGCATATTTGGCAATATTCAACTGCCCTTCACGCGCAATATCCGAGGACGGTAACATCACATGTGCCATGCCTGCCAGTTTCAAATGAGGATCATAGAGGGTCAATCCGACGCAGGAGCCAAGTCCTGTCGTGCGAATCGAGTTCGGGTTGCTGGTAACATTTAAATCTGCCATGCCGACTTTAATGATGCTTTTATCCTCAATCATCGTTCATCGGGACTCCTAACGACCTAAAGATTTTCCCGAACGATTCTGGATCAGGAATCAGGAAAAATTGACCCTCAATCTGATTCTGCCCTTCCAGAAACGATGTGTCAATCAATAAAGCAGCATCCCCCATCTGCCCAAACTGCAGCAGTCCGTAGCTGAGAATGGCTCCTGCCATATCCAGTGCCAGCGCAGGGACTGTTGGATACATGGATAAACGTGTGAAATCCGCCAACGAAGAAAGGTAGGAGCCTGCTAAAATGTTACCGATCTCCGACAGAGCTGAATGCTCCATTTCGTTAAAGCTATCCTCGTCATCCGAAGGAATATTCGCCAAACGGGAAAGTAAGCTTTTCGCCGCCTGAGGTTGCAATATGAAGAATAGATTACCAGGGGCTTCCCCTTCGACTCTAAAAAATATTGCAACAACAAGTTGTTCATTTCCGCCGACTTTGTCCGCAATTTCCTCAAAGGGCAGCATTTGCACTTTGGGTACACCCATATCGACTGGTTTATTGAGAAGCCGGGAGAGCGCTGTAGCAGCGTTCCCCGAGCCAATGTTGCCGACTTCTTTCAATACATCCAACTTGAAGTCTTCAAGATTTCCTAGATTTTCCATATATTAATCCTCTAAACCTTCCAGTTGGTTCATTTCGCTACGGTTCAAAACTTCGGACAAGTTCAGCATAATCAACAGGCGTTCTTCACCAATTTTAGCAACTCCGCGAAGGTATTTCGCCTTAACTCCGCCAACCACTTCCGGTGGTGTCTCAATGTTGTCAGTATTCAGGTCAATTACATCATTCGCTGAATCCACGATAAAGCCGACTTGCATTTCGCCCACAGCAACGATAATAATACGGGTTTGATCGGTATATTCAGCTTCAGGTAATCCAAAACGGCCACGAAGATCAATAACCGGAATAACCACGCCTCTCATGTTGAATACGCCTTTAACAAAATCGTAAGTTCTCGGAACTCGTGTAATCGGCACCATGCGTTCAATAGATTGGACTTTTTCTACTTCAACACCGTATTCTTCTTCACCAAGCTTAAATACGATAACTTTAATTTCTTCTCCCATGTCTAAAAACCCTCCTTATTGATGTCAGCAATCTCACATTTCTTTCATTTTTAATGAAGACATTATTTAATGAAAACATTCGGGTCAATGATCAAAGCAACCTGACCGTCACCCAGAATCGTAGCACCTGAAATTCCTTGGATGTTTGGAAGATACTTGCCCAGATTTTTAAGGACGATTTCACTTTGTCCCAAAAAGTCCTGTACGGAAAGAGCTGCCAGACGGTCTCCCTTACGGATGACCACGACCTCTGTCTCTTCTTCTTCATCTTCGTTGAAGTCCGGTACCTCAAACAGCTGACTCAAGGAGATAAGCGGGATATGAGAATCGCGGAAAGCAATCATCTTATTGCCATGCACAGAACGGATTTGCTTACGTTTGACTATCGCAGTTTCCACAATGGAAGACAAAGGAATCGCATATTTTTCAGAACCGATCTGTATCATCATGGCTGCAATAATGGATAGAGTCAGCGGCAATTGTACAGAGAAATTAGTGCCTTGGCCCAATGTGGAGTGAACCGTAACATTACCACCCAAAGCAGTGATTTTGGATTTAACAACATCCAGACCGACACCGCGTCCTGATACGTCTGAAATGACTGCAGCTGTACTAAAGCCTGGAGCAAACAATACTTGATAAGCTTCCTCGTCGGTCATTGAAGCTGCTTGTTCTGCTGTCAAAATCCCTTTGGAAATAGCACTGTTTAGTACCTTTTCACGGTTAATCCCGTTCCCATCATCCTCAATCTCGATAAATACGTTATTACCGCTATGAAAAGCACGCAGTTGAACCGTTCCAGTTTCTGGTTTGCCAGCTGCAATCCGGTCGGCCACTGACTCGATGCCATGATCCACGGAGTTACGAAGCAAATGCACCAGAGGATCGCCAATTTCGTCGATAACAGTCCGATCCATTTCAGTCTCTGCTCCAGTAATAACCAATTCCAGTTTTTTATCCAGCGACTTGGCCAGATCGCGAACCATACGCGGGAAACGGTTGAAAACAGTATCTACAGGCACCATCCGCAATTTAAGAACAACATTTTGCAAATCACTGCTCACACGACTCATATGCTCAACCGTTTCTGTCAGTGCTGGATTGGAAGCCTCACTGGCTAACTGTTCTAAACGCACACGGTCAATGAGCAACTCGCTGAATAAATTCATAAGTACATCCAGACGTTCAATATCTACGCGAATCGTACGGTTGTGCGTAGGAGCAGCCGCCTTGGCTGCTGGCGCTTTACCTGCAGCTGGCTTGGCGACAGAGGCCGCAGCTGAAGACTGCGGCTGGGATGGAACGGTTGGCTGCACGGCAACTGGTGCTTCCTGTACCGCCGCTGTCTCAGCGAGTCCAGCAGTAACTTCGCTCATTTGTTTAAGGGATTCCTGATCCAGTTGTACCACTGAGACAGTGTCAATTTCAGAGATACCCGCGATTTCCTTTTCCAGCTCCCCAACTTCTTTCTGCGTTATGTAATATAACGAGAAGCTTTGTTCGAATTTTTCCTGCTCGATATCCTGTACGGATGGATAGGCCTTGACAATTTCACCAGAGTTTTCCAATGTGTTAAATACCATAAAGGCACGTGCTGCCTTCAGCTGGCTCTCTGAACTGATTGTTACCTGTATATAGTGAACACGATGCCCTTCTGAAATCGATTGCTCCAGTACAGAATACTGGAATTGGTCCAGAACCAATCCAGCACTATCGTTAGTGCCCGCTTTTGTAGAAGGAGACTCCTCAGTGGCGGCATTTGAGCCGGACTTTAGGAAATCCCCGCTCACGATGGATTGTAATGAAGATACAATAGAGGAGACATCCGCTTTTCCATCGCCTCCCTCTGTAATGTGCTGCACCATGGATTCCAGGGCATCCAAACCTTTAAATAAGGTATCGAATATAAATTCATGCATCGCCAGCTTGTTGTTACGTACCAGATCAAGAACGTTTTCCATTTGGTGAGTGAGCGATGCCAGGTCTTCAAACCCCATCGTAGCAGCCATTCCTTTGAGGGTATGGGCAGAACGGAAAATCACCTGAACGATGCCTAGATCGGTTGGGTTGCTTTCCAGTTGAAGCATATTTTCGTTAAGAGATTGCAGATGATCATTCGACTCATCAATAAACATGTTTAAATATTGGTTCATGTCCATTGTGAGACACCTCCTCCATGAGTTACACTCCGATTATTTCACAACTTGTACAAGCTTGGGGGCGATCTCCTGCATTGGCAGAAGGTGGCGCACACATTTTAATTCAACTGCTGAGCGGGGCATTCCGTACACTACACAAGTCTCCTCATTTTCAGCAAATGTGGATTGAACCCCAGCGTCATAAAGCTTTTTCATCATTTTAGCCCCGTCGCTCCCCATTCCAGTAAGCAATACTAGATGTCTTTCCAGCGAGGTTAACGAGAGCAGTGATTCGAACATCGTATCTACGGAAGGACGGTGACCATTGCGAGCCTCCTCCATCTTCAGTGACACAGTGTATTTACCACCGGCTCCAGGCACAATTCTTAGCTGATATCCCCCTGGAGCGATGTAGGCTGTTCCCGTCTCCAGCGTCATCCCCTGCTCAGCCTCCACCACTCGTAGTGGACTCAACGTATTCAACCGTTGGGCTAGCGAACGAGTGAAGTTTGGCGGCATATGCTGAACGATAACGATTGGAGCTGGAAAATCCCCAGGAATGCGCTCCAACAGTGTCTTCAGCGCCCGTGGTCCGCCCGTAGAACATCCGACCGCCACCAGTTTTCGAAAGCTGGACGTGTGTACACCTTTTTTAAGTGACAATCCCTTTGGTGCGGCTGGAACTGTAGGTGCTGTTACTGGAGGCGGTGTAGCCGCAGGAGTGGAAGAAGCTGATGAAGTTACCGTCTTCCGTGATTCCGGCTTGACCAACCCTGCTTTATCCTTACCCTGCATCGATTTGCCAGCGGTCGGCTCAGAGCTCTTCAGTTGTCCCGACGTTATTCCCGTACCCATGGACAAGTCTTCTTTCTTCTGCACATGAGGTGCTTGCACTGGTTTCCTTGGCTGAACAGCTGGCTTGTCTATGCGATCAGCTGTAGCAGCTGTTCCAGACAGCTGTTTTTTAGTTTCCTGCTTGGCAGCTGTTGGGACGGACTTCCCAGCATCTTTCTTTGGCTGAGCCGATGCAGCAGGTGGAGAAGCAAGCGGAACAACAGGAGGCTTGTCTGTCGAAGCTTGACTTCCAGCTCGTTTCTCAGTCACAGCCTGTCCAGGTGGCTTTTCCATTGGCGTTTTTTTTCGCTTGTTCCAATGCAGCTTTGCGTTCATTAGCTTCCTTGCGCTCCAAGCGGCTGCGTACTGCTTGCATAGCAGTATGCATCTGTTCGAGCAATGCCTTGCTCACCTGCTCAATATCTTGCGCATGAGCAATGGAAGGCTTTCTTATAAAATCAAAAGCCCCTGCCTCCAAAGCCATGATGGTCTCCTTCATGCCTTGTTCATTGATGCCTGACAGCATAATGACAGGTAGCGGATGGGCTGCCATAATCAGTGGCAACGCTTCAAGACCATTCATTTCAGGCATTTCGACATCCATGGTGACCAAATCAGGCTGCAATTCTTTCACTTTCTCTACAGCCTCTCTGCCATTGGCGGCTGTACCTACGATGTTGAACGACTCATCCCTTACAATTAGATCTGTAATAATTTTGCGCATAAAGGCCGAATCATCTACAACCAGCACCCGGTAAGCACACATGTTAAACACCCCTGTTTCCTCTCATCAAAAATCAATGCATAGAACGCCGCAACCATTTTTGCATAAATCCTTTAATTCCACTCAATGCACCTGATTGTGGAACCTGTGGCATTGCTGCAAAACGGTGTGCCAGATTCAGTACATCTCTTGAAGCCGTACATCCCGGAAAAGCAACCATAAAAGGTACTTGTCTTTTGACTGCCTGCATGACATGAGTATCATCACTGATATGTCCAAGCAGCGGGATTTCGATCTCCAAAAAGCGTTTCGCAACAAGTGCGATCTTATCAGCAACTTGACGGGCCTCATTATCGTTATCGGCACGATTGACTATAATTTTGAATACCGTATCTTTCTGCAACCCGTTGACGACTTTAATTAATGCATACGCATCTGTTAAGGACGTCGGTTCTGGGGTGGTTACTACCATACATTCGTCAGCTGAAGTGATGAATTTAAGATTTTCTTTGGATAAACCTGCACCTGTATCAAAAAGAATATAATCCATGTCAGCTGCCATTTTTTCTACTTCTTCAGCAAAATAATTCAGATTCTCATCTGATAATGCAAACAGTTCGCTTAAGCCTGAGCCTCCAGCAATATAAGGCAAACCACCTATACCCGTTTGAATAATTTCATCAATTGATTTTTCACGTTTTAACAGATGAAGAAGATTGTATTGTGAGTGGGCCCCCATCAACACATCAATATTAGCCATACCGATGTCAGCATCAAACACAAGTACTTTTCGACCAAGAGATTGCAGGGCCAAAGCAAAGTTCAGCGTAAAATTGGATTTGCCCACCCCGCCTTTACCACTGGTAATCGTTATAATTTTTGCGTGACGATTACGTGGGGGTAATCGATACTTATCCAAGGATGAAGCCATTTGTCTAAGTGATTGGGCTTGATCACTCATATGGAATCTCCGTTAACTCCTGATGATCCTTTGGCTCCAAGCAGCATATTTGTCACCATTTCTGCATCGGGATGAAGCAGGTCGTCAGGAACATTTTGTCCATTAGTAATATAGGCCAACTGCATCGGAAACTGGTGCAAAAGATTAAACATTCCGCCACAACTGCCTGTCTCATCCATCTTGGTAAATACAACCTTACCAAGGCCAAACTTACTGAAATGTCCAGTTATATTGAGCATATCCCTGCTTTTGGATGTCAGGCTGAGTACCAGATACGTCTCACTTTCATTAATAGGTGAAAGCAGACTTTGCAGTTCTGATACAAGCAGTTCATTACGATAATTTCGCCCAGCAGTATCCATGAGGATCAAGTCACAATGCTCCAGACGTTGAATAGCTCTTTGGACGTCACCGGGAGATTGCACAACTTCAAGCGGTACATTTAAAATCGTTGCATATGTACGCAGTTGCTCGACGGCTGAAATTCGGTACGTGTCAGAAGTAATAAATCCAACTTTGCGATGATGCTTGAACAACTGTTCCGCAGCCAACTTCGCAATGGTTGTCGTTTTTCCTACTCCGGTAGGGCCTGCAACATACACAATTTTGGTATCTTGGGAAATTCCTTTATCCAGTCTTGTCTGTATAAAACTGGTCACTTCCTCACGAAAGGCTTGTTCCCAATCAAAAGTTTCAGGTGCAAAAGGGTGCTCACTTCGACGGACATATACCTGTTCGATCCAATATTCCAGTAAATCACGTTCCACTTCCTGTTCCAACACATGCTCACAAATCTCTTGCAGCGCCTCCGGCCAAGTACTTTCCATCGAAGAGTTTCTGGAAAACCGAGTCATCATCGCTTTCATTTCCCGTAATTCATTAAGCAAAGCCTGATTTTCCTCAGCTCCACTCTTGTCTGGAACACTTGCTTCGATTGGCCGTTTATGCAGCTCACTGGATGATTTCAGGTTCGAAAGCAATATTTCTTGATCAAATGCCTGAGATATAGTCTCCAGGTTATTAGCAGACCTAGGCGACAAATGCTCAGTTGCTGATGCAGCTTGTTCTGTATTAACCGTTAATTCAGCTTGTCCTTCTTTGGAACTACCGGCTATCTGTTGTGTAACCCGTCGATAAGCTTCTGGAGCTGCTTGTCTGGGGACCACAGGGACTAATGGTTTTTCCGGCTTCTCAGGGGTGTTCATTAGAGGCGAAGAAGCCTGGGCAAGCTGGTGTGACGAGCGTTCAGCCCGCCGAGGCTTTGGAGGTTGCTGCTCCTCAACTGCAGCAACCACTTCAATTTTCTTTTTACTGAACATCCCCATAAAACCGCCGACCTTCACTTCCTTTGTACTTAAAATGACGGCATCTGTTCCTAAGTCACCCCTGATTTGCAGCATGGCTTCTGGCATGGTATCCACTACATATCGTTTCACCCTCATAAGTTCACCACCCCGACACTTTGAATTTCAACGTTCGGCTCCAGCTCACTGTACGACAGCACCGGGACATCCTGCATCGTCCGCTCCATCACTTGCCGCAAATACATACGTATTGTCGGTGACGTTAACACAATAGGCTGCTGTCCAGATTGAATGAGGCGGTTGATTTGCTCCATCATCCTTTGATACACCGTTTGCGTTGACACCGGATCAAGAGCCAAATAGCTACCTTGCTCCGACTGCTGCACGCTCTCAGCAATTTTCTTCTCCAATCCTGGTCCCACAGTAATAACGCGCAACGTTTCTCCCTGCTGTGCAAATTGCTGCGTAATCTGACGTGATAACGCTTGACGAACATATTCAGTCAGCACGTCTGGATCTTTTGTATAAGTACCATAGTCAGCCAGTGTCTCGAATATAGTCACCATATCGCGTATAGAGATTTTTTCTTTCAACAGCTTGGCCAACACTTTTTGTACGTCCCCAATCGCAAGCACAGAAGGAATAAGGTCGTCCACCAGCACTGGGTAATTCTCCTTGAGATTGTCAACCAGCGAACGTGTTTCCTGTCTGCCAAGCAACTCATGGGCATGTTTCTTGATCGTCTCTGTTAGATGAGTAGCTACAACTGAAGGTGGATCAACTACCGTATAACCTGACAGCTCAGCAACATCCTTGGTGTTCTCGTCAATCCAGAGTGCAGGCAATCCGAAAGCCGGTTCTGTCGTTTCAATCCCTGTAATAGAGTCGTCGTCGTATCCCGGACTCATAGCCAGATAATGATTCAACAACAGTTCTCCGCCGCCTACCGTATTGCCTTTAATTTTAATTACATATTCGTTAGGCTTGAGCTGAATGTTGTCCCGAATACGAATGACCGGCACAACCAACCCCAGCTCCAAGGCGCATTGACGGCGAATCATAATAATCCGATCCAGTAAATCACCGCCTTGCTGTGTATCCGCCAACGGAATCAACCCGTACCCAAATTCAAATTCAATCGGATCTACTTGAAGCAAGTTAATGACACTTTCCGGACTACGCACCTCTTCGATTTGTTGCTCCTCCTCCAGCTGTTCATCAGCAATTTGCTTGCGTTCCATATTGCTCTGCATTCTTCGCGCTGCAAAAAATAATAGAATCGCAAGTGGAAGAGTTGTAATGATATGAATAGGCGTGAAAAGGCCCAATAATGCAATGGTGGCAGCCACTATGTAGATCAATTTTGGATATGAAAAGAGCTGTCCGGTTAAATCTTCTGCTAAGTTGCCATCCGACGTAGCCCGCGTAACAATCAAGCCTGATGCCGTGGATATGAGCAGCGCGGGAATCTGGCTAACCAATCCATCACCGATCGTGAGTACAGAATACGTTGACAGCGCTTCTTGAAATCCTTTTCCCTGAACGGCCATACCGATAATAAAGCCGCCCACCAGGTTAATGATCAAAATGATAATACTGGCGATCGCATCGCCTTTAACGAATTTACTCGCACCATCCATTGCTCCGTAAAAATCCGCTTCCCGTTCGATTTTACTGCGTCGTTCACGGGCTTGCTGCTCATTAATCAGACCTGCATTCAAATCAGCATCAATACTCATTTGTTTACCTGGCATCGCATCCAATGTAAACCGGGCGCCCACTTCTGCTACCCGCTCCGATCCTTTGGTGATAACAATGAACTGTACGACCACAAGAATGAGAAAGACAACAAAGCCGACGGCAATTTGGCCGCCTGCAATCCAGCTACCAAACGTAGCAACTACTTCGCCGGCATGACCCTCACCTAAAATAAGTTTGGTCGTAGAAATGTTGAGTGCCAAACGAAACAACGTTGTAATGAGCAGCAATGAAGGAAAGATAGAAAATTGTAAAGCTTCCTTCGTGTTCATTGATACGAGCAAAATCATTAAAGCAATAGAAATATTAATGACGAGTAGGACATCCAGCAGCCATGAAGGGATCGGGAGAATCATCATAAGAACGATACCGATGACGCCTGCAAGGACGGTTATATCTTTTATTTTCACGGGTCTCTTGGCCTCCGATCCCTTTATTTCACTTTACCTTTTAATTTATATACATACGCCAGCACTTCGGCAACGGCCTGAAAAAGATCAGCTGGTATCGCATCCCCGATTTCGGCTCTTTGAAACAGCGCCCGCGCCAGCGGCTTGTTTTCCATCGTTATAACGCCGTTTTGCTTGGCAATTTCCTTAATTCGGAGCGCGACATAATCTTGTCCTTTCGCAATAATCTGCGGCGCTTCCATCTCCGAACCGTCATATTTCAAAGCCACAGCAAAGTGCGTAGGGTTGGTGATGATGACATCTGCGTTAGGAACCTCCTGCATCATGCGCTGCATAGCCATACGGCGCTGTCGCTCGCGAATTTTCCCTTTGATCAGTGGGTCACCCTCCATTTTCTTGTATTCATCCTTGATGTCCTGTTTGGACATTTTCAGATTTTTCTCATGCTCATAACGTTGATACATATAATCCAATATCGCTAAAATGAACAGCACCACACCAATTTTGAGTCCCAGTTCCATTGTTAATGAAGCCGTAAAACTCAACATCTGGTCGCCGGACATCTCAGCTAGTTTGGGTAGGTCAGCCTTTGTTTTCCAAAGTACGCTGTACACCAGATAACCAATTACAGTCATTTTTAAAACAGATTTCAGGAATTCAACCAATGACCTCATGGAAAAAATATTTTTAAAGCCTTTAATCGGATCAATCTTGCTAAACTTGGGTGTAATGCCCTCTCCGGTTAATAAAAAACCGATCTGCATGTAATTCGCTGCTATTCCGATGACAATGGCACCAACAAAAATAGGAGCCAGCATAATCAAGATTTGCACACCATACTCACCCATCATCAGCAGCGTTGTATTCGGTGTCACTTCCATAGACAGACGATTCATAAAAATATCCCGAAACAAGCGGACCGCATGATCCTTAAAATACCCGCCGAAAATCATGAGGCAAAAAAACGTAACCAGCAGGACACCAGCAGCGGGCAACTCCATGCTCTTGGCAACCTGCCCTTTTTGTCTTGCATCCTGTTTCTTCTTGGGTGTAGCTTTTTCCGTTTTTTCCCCTGAGAACAACTGCAGGTTCATAGCATATTTAAATGACAAACTACGTTCCTCCAGACCAGACATTAAGGACGATTACCCATAATATCCAACAAGTTGCGCATGGATTCGAACATCACAGAAAACAATCTTTCGAATATAAAAGCAAAACTTGGCATGAGAAGCAATAACATGAACAATCCCACAATAATTTTAAGCGGCACACCAATGACAAAAATGTTAAATTGCGGTGCTGTTTTAGCTAAAAAGCCGAGTCCCACATCCGTTAAAAAGGTCGCTACTACAATGGGAGCAGCAATTTGAAAGGCCAACATAAATGATTCCGCAAAAGAACGTACCAGAAATTCAGTTACACTGCCACCATACAGCTTTATAAAAAAATCATTGGTCAGTGGTACCCAATCATAACTGTATAAAATAGCGTTTAGCAGATGATGGTGCCCGTTTATGCTCAAAAAGAACAATACAGCTATGGCGAACTTGAAATTACCCGTAAGAGGCGTTGAAGCCCCTGTCATGGGATCAAATACACTGGCCATTCCGAACCCCACCTGTAGGTCTATAAATGAACCTGCGGTTTGGATCGCTGTCATGAACAAATATGCAGTAAACCCCAACAACAACCCAATCAGCACCTCACGCCCTACTAACAGCACATACGCTACATCGGTCGGCACCTGTTGATGCGTACCATAAGTAAGATACACGACCAAAGCTAGAAATCCTGAAATTCCCACCTTAAAGATATTAGGTACCCCTCGGGTTGAAAAAATAGGCGCTACTACAAAAAACGAGGTAATCCGACAAAAAATCAGCAAAAAAACAGGAAAACTCTGCAACAATATGTTCATAACTTTCAGCCTAACCTATATATTTGTACAAATTGTCCAGAATGTTATACGTAAAGTCCACTAATGTGGTCAATATCCAGGGCCCGAACAAAAGCAATGCCAGCAATACGGCGACAATCTTCGGAACAAAGGCCAGTGTCTGCTCCTGAATTTGAGTTGTCGCTTGAAAAATACTGATGATCAAACCCACGACTAGCCCCAAAATCAGCATCGGAGCACTCACCTTGAGTACAATGTACACCGCTTGCCCAGCTAGGGAAATAATAAACTCCGAAGTCATTGCCGTCCTCCTTGATTGCTGTCCTTGCAGAAAGTATTCATGTATTAAAACTCAGAAGTAATGATTTGACTACCAAATACCAACCATCTACAAGTACAAAGAGTAGTATTTTAAAAGGAAGCGAGATCATTACCGGTGGTAGCATCATCATCCCCATAGCCATGAGTGTACTAGACACTACAATGTCTATAACTAAAAATGGTATGAAAATCATAAAGCCCATCTGAAATGCTGTTTTCAACTCACTGATTGCATATGCCGGAACCATCACCGTTAGTGGAATATCTTGATAGTTTTTTGGTTTTTCCATCTTGGTGTATTTCATAAAGAGCAGTAGATCCTTCTCACGTGTATGAGAGAACATAAAAGTCTTAATCGGTACCGATGCCTTATCTAGTGCCTGAGACTGTGTTATATCCCCCTTGAGATACGGCTGAAGCGCAGTTTCGTTCATAGCTGAGAAGGTCGGCGCCATAATAAATAAGGTGAGAAACAAGGCTAGTCCAACAAGCACCTGATTAGGCGGCATCTGCTGAGTTCCCAGTGAAGTTCGCACAAAGCCAAGTACAATCACGATACGCGTAAAACTTGTCATAAGTACAAGCAACGCGGGCGCTACACTAATGACAGTAATAAGTAAAATAATAGACAGCGAGGTGGCACCGGGCTGTCCTTTGTCCGAATTGCCGACTTGAATATCAATGTTCGGAATCGGTTCCGCAGAGGCCGCCGTCACCGAAATGAAGCTGAACAAGACAAGCAGCAAACATGCTAGTATAATCTTTTTTCTCATGAATCTCCCGACCGATCTGTAGTATTCTCCTCATTGCGCAACTTTTCAAGTTTATCCTTGCGATTCGGCATCTGCCGAAGCTTGGATTCAAACATCTCATGAAAAGATGTTTCCTCTTCAGTTTGCTGCTGCTGTGCCGCGTTGTTCCGGCGAAGCTTATCCGCAATTTTAGCGAATAGCGGGGCAATTGGGCCGCGCTGCAGAGAAGCTTCCTGCTCCAGTGCGGCCAAAATTTGCTCCACTTCTTCAGGATCGGATACTTTGTCAACAAGCCGGATATCTTCTCCCACACCAATGAGGTACACACTGCTACCAATTTCAACAAGCTGAAGGGATTTATTGGGGCCAAGCCCCACGCCTCCCAGTATGCGAACGGAGCGGTTGCTGAACCAGCTCTGATTTCTTTTACTCAAAAACCGTATCAAGTACACGATCAGTACGATGATAAAGATTAGCACGAAAAGGACCCAAGCAATGTTTCCTATATTGCTGGATGTACTCAAAGCGTCAGAGGCACCCTGTTGTGTATCCATACTGGATGCGCCTTACACACCCAGTGTTTTGTTGATGGCTTCGATAACCCGATCCGATTGGAATGGCTTAACGATAAAATCTTTTGCGCCAGCTTGAATGGCATCAATTACCATAGCTTGCTGACCCATCGCGGAACACATGATAACCTTTGCATTCGGGTCAATTTGTTTGATTTCCTTCAGAGCGGCAATGCCGTCCATCTCAGGCATCGTGATATCCATCGTAATCAGGTCCGGACGAAGCTCCTTGAATTTTTCAATGGCCTGTGATCCATCCTGGGCCTCTCCTACTACTTCAAATCCATTTTTGGACAGGATGTCCCGAATCATCATTCTCATAAATGCAGCATCGTCCACGATCAAAATACGGTTTGCCATCTGAAATAAATCCTCCCTAAATTATGCTTTTATTGTAATTTTTGAATTCGGTCCCATTGGCTTACAATATCCGTTACACGCACGCCAAAGTTCTCGTCGATTACGACAACCTCGCCCTTGGCAATCAGTTTGTTGTTAACCATAATGTCCACCGGCTCCCCGGCAAGCTTGTCCAGTTCAATAATTGAACCTTGTGAGAGCTCCAGAATATCTTTAATTTGCTTTTGGGTCCTTCCTAATTCTACGGTGACTCTAAGGGGAATGTCCATCAATAAATTTAAATTGTTTTCATCCACTTGCGGAAATCCACCGGACTGCAAGTTAGAAAATTGTACAGGCTGCACATTTACATTACGTCCCGGTGGTACAGCCCCGTAATGATGAGGTGTTCCATAAGGCACTTGCGGCGACACACCTGCTGGCATTCCATACCCCGGCGTTCCATACCCTGGAGCGCCCTGCTGCCCATATCCCGGGTCTTGAGGATACATCGGCGGTTGTTGCCCATAGCCTGCATCTTGCGGTGCCTGCGCGGCTGCAGGCGGCTGTTGGTAGGCTGGTGAAGACGGTGGCTGCGGAGTACTAGCTTGTGTCGGCGCTTCGGGAGCAGCTGTTGCAGCTGCCTGCTGTGCGGACGCTTGCGGTTGCTCGTCATCCTCTCCGCCATTCATTAAGATGCTCACCATCTTTTTGGCGAAATTAACAGGTAACAGTTGCATCAGTGTAGAGTCAATCAGATCTCCAATCAATAACCGGAAGGATACTGTAATCAGCGTCTCTTCATCTGGCAGGCTGGATACTCCATCACCGTGCAAAGGATCCAAAATATCAATCCCTGGTGGAGAGATATTAACAAAACGATTAAACATGGTAGACATAGAGGTCGCAGACGATCCCATCATCTGGTTCATCGCTTCCTGCACGGCACTGATGTGAATTTCATTCAATTCTTCATCTGCCGGATTTCCTCCACCACCAAGCATTAAATCCGCTATAACCTGCGCATCACGCTTTTTAATTACGAGCGAGTTAATGCCTTCAAATCCATCGACATAATTTACATGTACGGCTACGTGCGGCTTTGGAAATGCAGTTTCAAATTCAGAACGTGTAATAATTGAAACTTTAGGTGTCGTAATATCCACCTTTTGACCGAGCAGTGTGGAAAGAGCCGTAGCTGCGCTGCCGAACGTTATATTACCGATTTCCCCAAGAGCATCCTGCTCCAGAGAAGTCAGAAAATCGTCAACGGTCTTGCCTGCGGGAGTAGAATCCGTCCCCGCTTCAGACTGTTTCAGCAAGGCATCAATTTCCTCCTGGGACAAATAGTCTTTACTCGTCAATTTCTTCAACTCCTTCGTTGACAATTTCATCAATTTGTACGGCAACACGATCTCTTACCATGCCGGGACTTCCCATAAACTTCAACTTCTCGCCTACCCGGATGGATAGTCCTTCTTTGACTGGCTTGTTCAATGAAATGACATCCCCTACCGAAAGGCCCAAAAACTCAGCTACATTTATCCGGGATTCACCCAACTCCGCAATAATAGGAAGCTCTGCTTTGGTGACCCGTAATCTCAAGGCGTCTATCTCTTCAGGCGCCCTTGATTTCTTTTCGGATGTAAACCACTGGTGCGTGGACAGTCTGGCCATAATAGGTTCCAATACCACGTGCGGGATACAGAGGTTAATCATCCCTGTGGTATCACCAATTTTGGTGCTAAGCGAAATCAGAGCAATCGTCTCATTGGGCGAAACAATCTGCATGAACTGCGGATTTGTTTCCATAGCCTCTAGACGTGGTTCAATGTCGAGTACCGTTTTCCAAGCCTCTTGCAGGCTATCAAAGGTACGGCTGAAAATTCGCTCCATGATCGTCGTCTCAATTTCGGTCAACGCGGTAACCTTGGTTGGTGCCGAACCTGTTCCTCCGAGAAGCCTGTCCAGCATGGCATAAGCTACGTTCGGGTGAACCTCAAGCACCATTCGGCCTTCCAGTGGTTCAGCTTCAAAAATGTTTAGAATGGTCATTTTCGGAATGGAGCGAATGAATTCATCATATGGAAGCTGCTCCACCTGAACGACATTAATCTGGACAAAAGTACGAAGCTGTGCTGAAAAATAAGTGGTCAGATACCGTGCAAAGTTCTCGTGTATCCGCGTCAGACTTCGTATATGGTCCTTGGAAAACCTAAGCGCTCTCTTGAAATCATAAGCGCGAACTTTCTTTTGGGTTTCTTCCTTTTTGAGTTCTTCCGCATCCATTTCACCGGACGAGAGAGCTGCTAAAAGGGCATCAATTTCCCCTTGTGACAGTACATCCACCAATGTTATTCACCCCCTTACGTGTTCCTGACAAGATCACCTGGAATCAAATGGCTGCCAGCAAAAAGTCTGTAATTTTGGCGTTCCCCAGGTGACCTTCAGGGAGCGACTTATTGATGAGATCCGTCAGCTTGTCACTGAACTGATCCCGGCCTTTAGCCGTTCTGAGCTCATCAGGTTTGGTGTCTGCAAGTAATTGAATAACGATAGGCTTAATACTAATGTCCTTGATTTTTTCAAAAGCTTCTTTGGCTTTGGCATCGTTCAATTGAAAAGCAAGATTCATCTGCACAATGTAATCTGCGTCTGCCAAATTTGTTTTGATACCGGTAATTTCAGAGCTTACTTCCACCAATTCATCTGCTGACAATCTTGGAAGTTGTTCTGCTTGAGCGGCTTGCGCATTCGGTATGACTTCCGACTTCTTCCCGCTAAGCGCTGGTATAAGTACAAAGGCCGCGCCTGCAATCAAAGTAATCGCGAGTAAAATTGTAATGAGCCATGGCAGCATTTTCTTCATTCGTCTTCCTCCATTTGTTGCACTTTTATCGTGGCGGCATGCATGCCGATTTCACGGCTGTAACCCTTGATCAAGGAGACGACATCTGCCGCTTTTTCCAATACAATCAACCGTTTCCCCGTCACCAAAGTGACGTATGTATCCGGTGTTTCCTCCACAGTCTCAATGAGCAGCGCATTAAGCCACATAGGCGAGCCGTTCAGCCGCGTTAACGGGATCATCGTAACACCAACCTCCTGATAGGTGCGGAGGAGCCTCTACTCCTCCGCGTTTAAATGAGATTATCGTTTCAAGTTTACAACTTCCTGAAGCACTTCATCCGAAGTCGTAATGATACGCGAGTTCGCTTGGAATCCACGCTGAGCTACGATCATTTCGGTAAATTCGCCTGTCAAGTCAACGTTGGACATTTCCAGCTGACCCGCGATGATAGCTCCACGCCCCTCTGAGTTGGCTGCTCCAGGCTCAAGTTCATCAATGTTGGAGTTGACCGTTGTACGATACAGGCTGCCTCCAATTTTCTCCAAACCTTCCGGGTTAGTAACTCTGGCTATACCAATTTGCGTGCCATTATTCACTGTACCATCATCTAATTGCTGTACAATCGTGCCATCCTGTGAGATAGAGACTGCCGTAACATTGTCTTCAAGTGTGATTGGATCTCCATCCAAATTTCCCACAAAAAATCCATCGGAAGTCACCAGATTCCGGTTTGCATCTATGTGGAAATCACCCGCACGAGTCAGATAGGGAACTTCCTGTGCATCATTCATTTTGACCAGGAAAAATCCGTCACCATTAATCCGCAAATCCGTTGGGTTATTCGTGGTCATCGCACTACCTGGAAGATGCAGTGTATCAATTGAGCTAACCGAGACCCCCAAACCTACCTGCTTGGCATTCTGTCCGGCGGTTGTTGTTCCGTCTGGTGCACTTGCACCCGAACTGGTTTGGCTCAAGATATCCTTGAACATCACTCGACTGGACTTGAAGCCTGTAGTATTTACGTTTGCAATGTTGTTACCGATAACGTCCAGCTTCGTTTGAAAGCCCTTCATGCCCGATACACCTGAATACATTGATCTCAACATTGAGTATAAATCCTCCTCTGATTGGTTGCTTAGTTGACCGCATCAGTCGATCCGCGGCTTTTTCATGGCTTTCCTATTCGGGCCAGCCACTTCGTATATTTTTTTATGAAATAATTACAGCACTATCTATCTGCGTAAATACGTTATCCTCCATGGACTGCTTGTCCATCGCAGTAACAACCGTTCGATTAGGCACACTAACAATCAAAGCCATATCCTGCATTAAAATCAAAGATTCTTTAGCGCCTTTGGCAGCAGCCTTATCCACAGCAGAGTTAATTCTCGCCATTTGGTCACTTTTCAACTCTATTCCTCGCTGCTCCAGTCGCTTGGCTGCATGGTTGCTGAGCTTGAGCACCTGTTCCTGCAACACCTGACCAAATGGTTTGGTGTCCTTTGTTACCGAATTTAATCGGTTTTGAGAAATCGCTGCCGGGGGAACGTTGGTAGGAAAAAGGCGTCCGACCGTTATCCTGTCATTCATGAGTTTTCACCACTTCCAGTAGAGGAAGAAGATGAAGTATCTGACGTCTCTGTAACAGGAGCCGTTGTATTAGCCTGGCTTACTGATGTTACATCTTTTAATGCCACCTCAGCCGCTCCCATTTTGGCATACTGCACACCGTCGCGAATAACGATGGAATCTACGATTCCACTTTTCACCGTACCTGCGCCTGTCTCACCTGTAATGGAATCTTTTTTCCCTGGCTCAATCCAACTGACTTCTTTTCCTATCAAACCAGAAGCTGTACCCAAAGACTGTCCCAATGCAGTCAACTGCGTAGAAATGTTCATCAGTTGTTCCACTGAGGAAAACTGTGCCATTTGGGCGACAAATTCTTTATCCTCCAAAGGCTGCATTGGATCCTGATTTTGTAGCTGAGTGATCAAGATTTTTAAAAATTGATCTTTACCCATCGTTTTAGTATCCTTGGCACTTGCTGTTTTGACATTATTCACATTGTAATTCGGCCAGACGTTACTGGTGGATACATTGTTGTCTGTAGTCGTCATTGTGTTCTCACCTCCATCATTACGCTTGTGCTGTAAAGGATCCTGTCAATTTCATGTCATCTGCGCGTTGTTCTGCTGTCCAGTTACGAAGCTCTTCTGTCATTTCAGCTACCTTCACAGCATCCTCGCTCTCTTCTCTACCTCGAGCTTTAGAACGTTGGTTGGATTGCTGCTGCTGATTAGCTCCAGATCCGCGTCCATCCTGATACATATGGGAAGATAGCGACTCATTGTGCGTTACTTCTACTTTGTCCACTTGAATACCTTGGCTCTGAAGACTCGTACGCAGCTGCGACATTTGCTGTTCCAGCAAATCCTTCGCTCCGCTATGCTCAGTCATGAACTGGGCAACCAGATGACCGTTTTGCATCGTTAGCTTAACCTCCAGCTGGCCCAGATGATCTGGACGAAGCATGATGGTCGCTTCTGTCAAACCAGTGTGCTTTACAATATCAAGTTTCTGCACTACAAACTCCGTCATCTCCTTGGCAAATTGCCGTACATGTACGACGGGTTGAGCTGGAGCCGAAGGTGTAGTTCCCTGTGTTTGTACCGAAAGCTGCCCCACAGTCGTGATCACCGGAGTCTGATTATCAGTTGCTGCCGGATCCGCTTGCTCAGCTGCATCTACGAATGTACCTGCTTCATCCGTTACAGTAGGTTTAAGTGCGGACTGAACGAGAAGATTTATTGATGAACGCTGTCCTTCTGAGCCTTGCTGGCTAGTTTCACCCTGACTTGCTTGCTGCTGAGGAGCAACCTGCTTGTTTGTAGATGCTGCAGTTAACGTCTGAGCACCATTTGCTCGTTGTGCAGAAGGCTGGGCCGCTTGTGAATCTCCACTATCAGCAAGTTCCACAGCTTTCAATACTCCATGCCACTGCTCATCGGAAATAGCTCCCGTCCCAGCCGTTGCGCTTTGCAGCGATTGTAGTAACTGTGTTACCTTAGACTTTTGATCCCCCGAAGCCTGTTCTGCTACATTGGCAAGTTGTGACAAAGCGTCCTGCAATGCAAACCGAAGAGTTGCCGGGTTAGCTGCCAAAGCTGTCAAGCCTGTAGCCTCTGCCGTTTTCCCACCATCTGCCTGTTGATTTGTTCCATTGCCTTGCAAAAACTGTTGTACTTGCTGAATCCACGATTGCAGAGTTGCAAGCAGCGCAGGATCGGCAACTACCTGATCATCCAATTTCTCGAGATTTTGCAGCAAAGGAGCTAATGTTTCAACCAGTGGCTCGGTTGGAGTTTCCGCAGATTCTCCCTTTGCAATAAGTGGTAGTACCATAACTAATGGAGAACCATTTGCATCTGTTCCTGCTGAGCCCGTTTGCCCGCCTGTCATCATTTGCGTCAGTGTTTGATTAAAGGCACCCGTGGTTGCTCCAGCAGCCGTGGCTGTACTTGTTGTTGATGCTGTCGTACTGTTAGCTGTTTGACTAGAGCTAAGAGATACACTTTGAGAAATAAGGGTCATACATTTTTCACCTCCCTTCAATTCAAATTACTTACTACCCATCAATTTATTCAAAATTTTCGCGGTCTGACCTGCATCCTTGGCAGACATATTTTGCAGTAAAGAAGCACGTGTCGAATCATCTACTGTATTTAATATGTTTAATGCCTTATCCGGACTGATTTTGTAAGTTTGTAAAATAAGTTCGGCACCGCTTTTCTTGTCCATGGAAGCAAATGTGCTACTGATTTGAGTGCTTTGCAGACTTTTACTCGTCGTTCCGGCTGTAGCACCTTGATCCTTTTTCAGACGAGACTGCAACGCAGCTACCGATAAATCCGTAGATGGTGTTACGTTTTTCAGAGCCATCGTAATATCTGCTGCTTTTTTAGCGTCCATCTTTTGCAAAATCTTCGCACTGTTGGCAGGGTCCATGTAGCTTAAGAGCTGTACGGTCTCTTCCGTGGTCAGATTCTCCATGATCGGTGCAGCTTTACTTGCCGTCATTCCTTCATACATGCTGGCAAGTTCTCTGGTCTGTTTTACATAAGGATCTTCATTTGTTGTTCCGTCTGTAGTTTGCGTACCAGCTTGTCCCTGCTGCCCGACCTGTCCCTGTTGACCCGTCTGCGACTGTTGTTCCTGTTGCGTTTGCAGTGTATTGACCTGATTCTGAAGTTCAGTAACCTTTTTATCTTGTGTCGTCTTAGCAGCCGTAGCCTTTTTTAGTTCCTCCGTCTGCTTAGCTAAATCCGCTTTTAACTGTTGAATGGTTGCTTCAGAACTTTCAGACTGCGCCTTCTGATCTGCCTCTTTTGTCTGGGTTGCCTTATCCTTCGGTTCAGGGATCCAGTTTTTAACAATTGGTATTTTGTTCCCTAATGAGATCATTTCGCTTCTGAAATCCATATTGAACAGTGTAAGCAAGACCCCGACCAGAACGATTGTGAAAACAATCGGAATCAGGAAAAACATAAACCGTTCAAATCCCCCGCCTGATTCTTTTCCTAAATCCATATCCAGTTCATTTTCTGCTAACTTCTGTGCCATCGTCTTCCTCCTCAGGCAGCTGATATGCGTATCCTATGACGTTCCGCTTACCGGGCTTTCATGGCAAATCGCACGGAAGCCATTTCATCCAGCTCATTCTGCTCGCGCAGGAGCATTTCCTGTTGGAATTTCACGTTGGCCTTCTCTCTTGCTTTCAGCCAAACTTGTTCATCCAGCATTTTATCGGTCAAAACGGTTTGTTTGCTTTGCACATTTTGCTGCGCATATTGAACATCCCTATGCTTGCGTGTAATACATTGGTCCAGATGATTGACATAAGCTTGTAATTCCTGAATGCTAGAGAGTGGCGCGCAATCTTCGGCAGCCTTTTGAATGGCTGATATGACCCGATTCCTTTCGCCTATAAGCTGTGTTAATGTCTGCTCCTCAACCTGCAATTGTCCAACAGCACTGGAAAGCAGCCATTCGGCCTGTGACTTTTCGTTCGTTTTCAAGTCTACAACTTTTTGAAAGGAATACTGAAATCTCATCGTTCAACCTTCATCTCCTCGTAAATTCAGAAATCAAACGTTCTCGTACTTCGTCCAGCTCAGCCTTTTCATCGGTTCTTTGTCTTGTAAAATCCCATATATCCCGTATGCGCTCCATAGATTCGTCAATTTCTGCATTCGAACCCTGTTGATAAGCCCCAATGTTAATCAGGTCCTCTGAATCTTTGTAAATGGCCATCAAGCGCTTAATGTTTTCGGCAGCGTCTATCTGATCTCGTGGTGCAATGTCCTTCATGACCCGGCTAATACTTGCTAAAACATCAATTGCGGGAAAATGTCCTTTGTTCGCAATCCCGCGGTTCAAGACAATGTGCCCATCCAATATCCCGCGCACCGCATCCGCGATGGGTTCGTTCATGTCGTCACCATCAACCAGCACTGTATAAAAAGCGGTTATGGAGCCAGTAGGACCTGTCCCTGCGCGTTCCAGAAGCTTAGGCAGACTAGCAAACACAGATGGAGTGTATCCTCTCATTGCTGGTGGCTCACCCACCGCTAGACCGACTTCACGCTGGGCCATCGCATATCGGGTAACTGAATCCATCATTAACATGACATTCAACCCGCGATCCCGAAAATATTCCGCTATCGTCGTTGCAATAAGTGCACCCTTAATGCGGATCAACGCAGGTTGGTCGGAAGTGGCCACAATGACTACAGAGCGTTCTAGTCCCTCAGGACCCAAATCCCGTTCAATAAAGTCCAGCACCTCGCGTCCACGTTCTCCGATCAAGGCAATTACGTTCACATCTGCTTCCGTATTACGGGCAATCATACCCATCAAAGTACTCTTACCTACACCCGAACCCGCAAAAATACCAACCCGTTGTCCTTTGCCAATCGTAAGCAACCCGTCAATTGCACGTACTCCGATACTAATGGGTTCCTGCACACGCGGACGATTCAGCGGATTGGACGGTATATTGAAGGTTGAATATCTCGCCATTCGCGAGGGAATCAGTGATCCGTCCAAAGGCTGACCCAAACCATCGAGCACTTTGCCTAACAGTTCCGAACCAACCTGCACATTCAGCGGCTTCCCTGTTCCTACGACATCACAACCAGGACCAATGGATTGTAGTTCTCCAAGTGGCATCAGAAGCACTTTATTGTCTCTGAAGCCAACAACCTCTGCCTGCAATGGCTTTGCCGCTTTGCCCGGATAAATATAACAAACATCCCCGATACTCGCGTCTGGACCTTCCGACTCAACCATCAAGCCGATAACCTGTGTAACCTTGCCATTCACCCGAACTGGGTCCAGCTGTCGCAAATGATCCATGTAGCGCTGTGCATTAAGCCCCTTCATGTCTTCGCTCCTCATTTTCATGTGCCAGACGCAGTAGTTCCTTTTTAATCTCAGCTAATTGCGTATCGATCCGGGCGTCCACGCTTCCAAAGGAAGAACGGATGACGCAACCGCGATCCTTTACGGTACCATCCGGAATAATTTGCAGTTCTGCCTGCGAATCGACAGTTAATGACAATTCTTCCCGCGCACCTTGCACAAATGCGAAATGCTGAGGCGACACACACAATGTAATGATTCCTTTTTCTCGCTTACGAGCCAAATTTTTGCGAATTAACTCAATTGTATATTCCGGTTCAAGACTAAGCTGTTTTTCAATGACCTTCTCGGCAATCGCACTACTCAGTTCAACCAAAAAAGGCTCTGCTTCCTGAATCAGTTGTTCCTTAATCTCATAGGCCTGACGCAGAATATCTTGTGCTTCTTCCATCATCTGCTCCGATTTCGTCTGAAGCTCAGCCTCAGCCAGCTTCTGGCCTTCTTCATATCCTTGTTGAAATCCATCTGCTTTTATCGACTGAATCAACTGATCGTCATGCTCGCGTCGTTCCTGCCACCAATCTTCAATCTGCTGCTGTGCTTCCTGAAGCATTCGTTCCGCTTCTTCAGCCGCCTCGCGTACCTGACGTTCGGCAAAGTCCTTAGCATCATTCAACATTTCATCTCGGAGCCGTTCTGCCTCATAATCTCGCTGAGGCTCTGGCTCCGTATATTCAGTTGTAATTTCTTCATCCGTCGTTTCTGGCACGTACGTATGTGCCACATCAATCGTTTTCAAAGCCTCTACAGGCACATATTGGAAAGATTTAATCAAGTTAGACAATGATGTCATCTCCTCCGCCGCGTGCGATTATAATCTCACCGGCCTCTTCCAATCTGCGGATCGTTGAAACGATACGTGTTTGTGCTTCTTCCACATCACGCAGCCGCACCGGTCCCATGTACTCCATTTCCTCTTTGAAGGTTTCTGCCATACGTTTCGACATATTTCGGAAAATCACATCGCGTACTTCTTCACTGGACACTTTAAGTGCCAATTGCAAGTCTGCATTGTCGATATCGCGGATAATGCGTTGAATGGACCGGTTGTCCACGTTGACAATATCCTCGAATACGAACATTCTTTTCTTGATTTCCTCAGCCAGTTCAGGGTCTTGAATTTCAAGCGAGTCGAGAATTGTACGCTCGGTTCCGCGGTCTACGCCATTCAAAATCTGAACGATAGACTCGATACCACCTGCATTCGTGTAATCCTGCGTTGCAGTTGCCGAGAGCTTTTGCTCCAATACTCTCTCCACTTGAGATATGACCTCCGGAGATGTACTGTCCATGACAGCAACACGCCGGGCCACATCTGCCTGCTTTTCCTGTGGTAAGGACGATAGAATTGCCGCCGCTTGCTCAAACTGCAAGTATGAAAGCACGAGAGCAATGGTTTGCGGATTCTCATTTTGTATAAAATTCAATATTTGGTTCGGATCAGCCTTACGAGCAAAATCGAAAGGTCTCACCTGTAATGTCGCTGTCAAACGGTTAATAACCTCAACTGCTTTTTGCGATCCAAGCGCTTTTTCCAATATTTCTTTAGCGTAATTAATACCGCCTTGGGAAATGTACTCCTGAGCCAGACAAATTTGATGAAACTCGGCCATAATGGAGTCTTTTTCAATGGCATCGACCTTCCGTACATTGGCAATTTCCAATGTAAGTTGCTCGATCTCTTCATCTCGCAAATGCTTGAATATTTGAGCAGATACTTCTGGCCCCATTGTGATCAAAAGAATAGCTGCTTTCTGTCTTCCCGTTAAACCTTGACTGCTTGCCTTTGCCAATGAACTCACCTCTATTCGTCAGCCAGCCATGTACGAAGCAGATTGACGAATTCGTCGGGTTTCTTTTTCGCCAGACTTTCAAGCTGTTTACGCACTTGACTTTCATTTGTCACACTTTCCATGGTAATGGACGGGAATTCCGTCGGCGTTGGCATGAGTTGCAATTCTTCATCCAACTCTTCTTCCTGATTACGACGGCTGCGTACGATGAAGAAGATTACACCCGCCAACAGTGCCAGAACTGCAGCTCCGATGCCCCACATCCACGGGTTGGAAGCTGAGAAGAATGTATTGGTACTCGTAGGCGCTGGAGCAGCTTGCGAGAACACTGAAACCTTTTTAGCCAAATCAGCGTCTGTAAAAGTAGTACCGGAATTCGCCAGTGATGCTCTTACAATATTAACCAAAATGTTTTGAATTGCTGTCTGAGTTGCAGTATCCAACGTTTGCTGACCTGTTGGTGGTTCAACTGCTACATTAATGGTTAAATCTTTTACAGTGTACGGACTTTGAATAATATCCCTTGCAATTCGGTTAACTTCGTAGTTAATCGTACTTGAGCTCTTATCCGAGCTGGTATTGCCGGAATTGGCTCCTCCAGGGTAACCCGGGACATCCTGCGTTCCTGTCCCTGCAACTCCTCCGGTTTGTCCACTACTGCCCGTATAACTTTCCTGAATTTGTTGGGCACTGATTTCAATACCCTTCATTTTCGTTTGGTCAACAGGTGTGACCATTTGTTCCTTTGATGTTACTTTGTCGAAATTTAGCTGGGACATAACCAGTACGTTCACTTTGTCGTCTCCAACAATTTTCGACAAAAATTGTTGGACATTATTCCTTACATCGCTCTCAAACTTCTTCTGTAGAGCCATGTTTTCCTGAACACCACTTGTGAGTCCACCTTGGCCGCCCTTGGCCGTTGGAATCAATTCATATTCCTTATTGGTGATCGTAATATTTTCTACTGGCAAATTCGGTACAGCCGTTTTTACCAGGTTAAAATATCCGTCGATCGCTTGTTGATTGGGAGTAAAGCCAGGTTCGAATTCCATTTGAATCGAAGCAGATGCTTTGTCCTTTTCTTCAAGTCCGGCAAAGATATTTTCCTTTGGCATATTAATGACAGCTTTGGAGCTTTGGACACCATCCATCCGTTCCAATAGTTGCTGTACTTCGCCGTTCAATGCGTTATTGTACTTCACATTGAACTCGTTCTCCGTCATACCTATAGCCGAGGAGGACTGGTCAAAGGCGCTCATGCCGATTGACCCTTTCTGTATCAGGCCTTGAGACCCAACATCTACCTTCGCCTTATCTGCATTTGCGGTTGGGACTGAAATTTGTGTCCCCCCAGCATTAAGCTGATACGGTATACCCGCAGAATCGAGATATTTAATGACCCCAGCGGCATCATTTGCATTAAGATCCTGGAAGGCCACTTCATACTCAGTTTTGGTAAACTGCATCGTTAGCACTACAATGGCGATAATGATGAATGCTAATGTCGAAACAAGTAATATCTTCTGTTTTTTGCTGAAATTATTCCAATACCCGGAAATCTTATCCCGGTATTGGGCGATTCTCTCGTTCACTCCGTCACCCCATCCGAAACTTTGCTAAACCCTCACTTTACATCTGTGTACGCATGATCTCCTGATAGGCTTCGATCGCTTTGTTTCGGACCTGTGTAGTAAGCTGCAGGGAAAGCAGCGCTTGTTGTGAAGTGATCATGACCTGATCTACATCAACTTTGCCTGCCATGAATTGGTCGGACATCTGGTGTGTAGCGGCTTCCTGCTGCCCTACTTCATTAAGAGCATCCTTTAGGAAGGAGCCAAAATCCTTCAAGGATTCGGAAGGAGTCGCTTTCGTCAACTCATTGTTAGGCGATTGAATCTGCTGTATTACCGGTGTCTGTACGTTAAACATGGCGTTCTGAATCATGTTTTACTCTCCCTATTAAGTAGTTAGTAGTCCTGGAACTTAGCGACCGATTTCAAGCGCTTTGGAAACCATCGCCTTTGAAGCATTCAGAGCTGTTACATTGGCTTCGTATGAGCGTGTTGCGGAAATCATGTCGACCATTTCTTTCATTATGTCTACATTAGGCATATATACATAGCCATCTTTATCAGCGTCCGGATGACCCGGATTGTACACTGGCTTCAAAGGTGACTGATCTTCCTGAATTTGCGAAACTTTAACGCCAGCGGCGCTTGTACTACTTCCTTCCATTTGAGCCTTCAAAACATCGGCAAAGCCAGATTGGTTCGGCTCCAAAACAACCGTTTTTCTTCGATATGGAATTGCTTGTCCATTCTCCACCTTCGCCCGAGTTGTCTCTGCGTTGGCAATGTTGCTCGATATAACGTCCATCCGCAACCGTTGGGCCGTAAGAGCAGATGCACTAATATCAAAGCCGTTGTTAATCTTCACCTCGTCCTATCTCCCTTCTACCGCTGTTCTCATCATTTTGATGCGCTCATTAATTTCTTGGATGTAGGTATTATATCTTAGTTGATTTTCAGCCATAAGACTCATTTCTCTGTCTATATCTACGTTGTTCATGTTGTTATTCATGACTGAGTACCCATCTTTGGTGACCGTGGCATCAGGAATGGAGTTCACAGGTCCTATTTGAAAATGTCTTGAATTGGTTACTTTTCCACGCAGTGGCGTGACATCACCGTCCATTTGCTGCTGAAGCAGTTCTTCAAATGAAACCTCCGAACGCTTAAAATACGGGGTATCCGCATTGGAAATATTATCGGCCATCACACGTTGTCTCGTATTGGCCGCCTGTACACCTGCCTGAAGCTTTTGAAAGCTTACATCACCCAGCAGATTCATTTAGCTCCTCCCTCCAGCGTCTACTCCAAAGTAAGATTCAATAAAACAAGATTTTTCACTTTTTTTCGACAATAAAATTTCATAATTATACATTTCTTTTAGGTCTTAAGTAGAAAATCTTAACTTTCTGTCATATATTCTAAGTTTCGTAGAGTTGGGACCTAATTACAATAAGAAAAAAGCCCTATCTTTTTTAAAAAAGAGGGCTTTAGATGCATAAAATGTTAAATTTTTCAGGTTTTTTTCAAGAAAATGAATGTTTTCTTAGCACTTTACACCTGTAAAAGATTATACGTCCTACTTTTGGAATAGACAGAAAAATCATCAACTTAACCTGTGTCTAGGACTAAACGACGGTGCAAGATAGTGTTATTCTGGACCACACACCCTATTTTTAGACACCCTGTTCATAAAATATACTGACTAAGGTCCCTGTTTTGGGCAATATCTCCCAGCTTCTCACGCACATATTCCGGGGTAATGATCATACGATCCAATGTAAGCTCCGGGGCTTCAAATGACAGATCCTCCAGTAGCTTCTCTAAGATGGTATGCAAACGCCGTGCGCCGATATTTTCGGTGTTGCGATTAACGGACTCGGCAATACTAGCGATCTCACGAATCGCTTCCGCAGAAAATTCGACTTCTATTTCCTCGGTGCGGAGCAACTCGGTGTATTGCTTGGTCAGCGCATTTTTAGGCTCCGTCAATATCGACACAAACTCATCCAAGGTCAGACTACTTAGCTCCACACGGATTGGAAAACGACCTTGAAGCTCTGGGATCAGGTCTGACGGTTTAGCCACATGAAAAGCCCCAGCGGCAATAAACAGAATGTAGTCTGTTCTTACCGGGCCGTATTTGGTCATAATGGTAGAGCCCTCGACAATAGGTAAAATATCGCGCTGGACTCCTTCTCTCGACACATCAGGGCCACTTCCCTTGCCTTGGCTGGCAATCTTATCTATTTCATCAATAAAAATAATACCGGATTGCTCAGCACGCTTCACAGACTCCTGAATCACATCATCCATATCGATCAACTTGGCTGCTTCATCTTGAATCAGTACCTTGCGAGCTTCCTTGATTGGTAGCTTGCGCTTCTTCGTCCGCTTAGGAAGGAAACTTCCGAACATCTCCTGCATATTCATACCCATTTGTTCATTCCCTTGCCCAGCAAACATATCGAGCATATTGGGTGCGGTATCCTCCACATCAATCTCTATGACATCATCCTCAAGCTTACCGGACAACAGATCAAATTTAACCTTGCGTCGCTTCTCTGCTAAGGTTCCGTCCTGTTGTGGTGGTTCTTCTTCTACCGAAGTCCCTGTGTTATTGCCAAACAGCATTTCAAAAGGATTACGTTGCGATTTATTTGACTTTTCTGCAGGTACAAGGATATTGACAATCCGTTCATTTGCCATGTCCTCCGCTTTGTCTTTCACATTCTCTGTTCGTTCCGACTTGACGATACGGATAGAGGTTTCCATTAGATCCCGCACCATGGATTCTACATCACGACCGACGTAACCCACTTCTGTAAATTTGGTGGCCTCTACCTTGACAAAAGGAGCTCCCACGAGCCGTGCAAGTCTACGTGCAATTTCAGTTTTACCCACACCTGTCGGTCCGATCATCAAAATATTTTTAGGCACAATTTCATCCCGAATATCATCCGGCAGTTTACTACGCCGATAACGATTACGCAAGGCAACAGCAACTGATTTTTTAGCTTCCTTTTGTCCGACAATATACTTATCCAGCTCGGATACCACTTGTCTGGGCGTCAACGATTGATTATTCATTTTGCACTCCTCCACCCTTGAATACTCAGAGCCGACTTACAATTCTTCCACGATAATCTGACTGTTCGTATACACACATATTTCCGAAGCAACCTCTAACGCTTCCCGTGCCATGTCCTTTGCTTCCATACCAGAGCCATGACGTTTGAAAGCACGGGCAGCTGCCAATGCAAAATTACCACCTGAGCCAATGGCCAACACATCATCGTCAGGTTCAATAATTTCTCCGCCTCCAGAAATGAGCAGCATCCCGGATGAGTCCATCACAATCATCAGCGCTTCCAGCTTGCGTAGTACACGATCCTGCCGCCAGTCTTTGGCCAGTTCTACAGCAGCCCTTTGAAGATTGCCATGATGTTCCTCCAGCTTATTTTCAAACTTTTCAAACAATGTGATAGCATCGGCCACCGAACCCGCAAATCCCGCAACGACCTGCCCACGATACAATCTGCGCACTTTTTTAGCCGTTTGCTTCATCACAACACTGTTGCCGAACGTTACCTGCCCATCACCCGCAATAGCTCCTTTGCCATTATGGCGTACAGCACAGATGGTGGTAGCATGAAAGGACATATCCATAACGCGCTCCTCCTTTTCCTTCATCCTTATGCCTGTACTTCTGTTGACATAACTCCCGTTTGGTTGATATAACCGCGCAAACTTTCCAACGCGCGATTAGCGAGAGCTTCATTTTTTTCCTTTTTGTTACGAATGCGTGTCTCCAGCTTTGGAAGCAGACCAAAGTTTGCATTCATCGGTTGGAAATGTTTGAAATCAGCAGTTGTAATATATCGTGCCATGCTGCCTAGTGTCGTTTCCGCAGGAAATACGAACATTTCCTGCCCACGTGCTGCTCGTGCCGCATTTATACCAGCCAGTAGACCTGAGGCCGCCGACTCTACATAACCCTCTACACCAGTCATTTGTCCGGCAAAGAACAGATTACTTCTTCCCTTGAACTGATAAGTTGGGTGAAGCTGCTGTGGAGAATTAATGAAGGTATTGCGATGCATCACGCCATAACGTACAAACTCTGCCTCTTCAAGTCCCGGGATCATTGAAAACACACGCTTTTGCTCCCCCCATTTGAGGTGAGTCTGGAAACCAACCAGATTATATAGCGTACCTGCAGCGTTGTCTTGTCGAAGCTGAACAACTGCATAGGGTAGTTCTCCTGTATGTGGATTTACGAGGCCTACAGGCTTCATCGGTCCAAACAATGCCGTTTGTTTCCCACGTTGCATCATTACTTCGATAGGCATACATCCTTCGAAGTAGATTTCTTTTTCGAACTCCTTGACTTGTGCCACCTCAGCAGTAATCAAAGCCTCATAGAAAGCATCAAATTCCGCTTCGTTCATCGGACAATTTAAGTAAGCTGCTTCTCCTTTATCATAACGGGAAGCCAGATAGACCTTGCTCATATCGATGGAGTCCTTCTCTACAATCGGAGCTGCCGCATCGTAGAAATAAAAATACTCCTCTCCCATCAGCGTTTTGATCTGTTCTGACAAAGCTGGAGAAGTTAATGGTCCCGTTGCAACGACCACGATACCGTTCTGCGGGAGTTCCTGGAGTTCTTCATTAACGACCTCGATCAAAGGATGTTGATGAAGCGTATCTGTAATATGACCGGAAAATCCATCACGATCCACAGCCAATGCCCCACCAGCCGGAACAGCATGGCGATCTGCCGCACTCAGAACCAAAGAGTTTAGTATTCTCATCTCTTCCTTCAGTACGCCTACTGCATTCGTCAGACCATTCGCGCGCAAGGAATTACTACATACTAATTCGGCAAATTTATCCGTATGATGCGCGGGTGTTTTTACAACCGGTCTCATTTCATATAACTTAACTGGCACTCCACGGCTTGCAATTTGCCAGGCAGCTTCGCTGCCCGCCAATCCTGCTCCGATGACCGTTACCTTTTGTAATTCACTCACTTTGAAATCCCCCTGCTATCTTTGTTCTTAAGAAGTCTCTACACTCTCATCGCTCTCCTCCAGCATTTCGCTGTGATCGCAGACGGTACAGTTGAGCTTCGTTCCCTGTTTAGTACGTTTTTTCGACCATTAGGCCACTGCAACTTGGACAAGGCTTAATGGACGGTTTATCCCAGGATACAAAATCACATTCTGGGTAACGGTCACATCCGTAAAAGACACGTCCTTTTTTACTTCGTCGTTCGACGACATGTCCCTCACCGCATGTAGGACAATTTATCCCGATATCCTTGACAATTGGCTTGGTGTTACGACAATCCGGGAAAGCAGAGCAGGCCAGAAATTTACCAAAGCGGCCCAGCTTATACACCATGGGGCTGCCACACTTGTCACAGATGACGTCGGATACTTCATCCTTAATTTCAATTTCTTTCATTTCTTCTTCAGCCACTTCCAGACGCTTCTCGAATGACTCGTAAAAGTCACTCAACACCTTGACCCAATCACCTTCGCCTTCTTCAACGTGGTCAAGATCACCTTCCATATTGGCTGTAAATTCTACATTCAGAATCTCTGGAAAAAATTCCTCCATCTGCTCGATGACCAACTCTCCCAGCTCGGTAGGGAAGAATTTCTTCTCCTCAATAGCGACGTAACCGCGCTTCTGAATGGTTTCCAGGGTCGGTGCATACGTACTCGGGCGTCCTATACCCAATTCCTCCAGCGTCTTCACCAGTCGTGCTTCCGTATAGCGAGGAGGCGGTTGTGTAAAATGCTGCTTTGGTTCAACCGATTCCTTTTTCAGCTTATCGCCGGGTTGAAGTGGCGGCAACAGCTTATCTTCTTCGGTTTTACCGTCGTCATTCCCCTCCACATACACTTTCATGAAGCCTGGAAAGCGAACCTTTGAACCGGCTGCCCGGAATATCGCCTCGCCTGCTTCAATATCAACGGACAAAGTATCCATAATAGCGGAAGCCATCTGACTCGCCATAAAACGTTCCCATATCAGTTTGTACAATCGGAACTGATCTCTACTCATAAAAGGCTTAACAGTTTCCGGATCACGCAAGGCGGAGGTTGGACGAATCGCTTCATGCGCATCCTGAGCATTAGCCGACTTTTTTGAATACTGACGAGGACTTTCAGGCACAAAATCTTCGCCATATTTTTGAATGATGACCTCTTTCGCTTCCTCTTGAGCCGAAGTGGCGATCCGTGTGGAATCCGTACGCATATACGTAATCAGACCCACAGTCCCTTCTTTTCCCAAATCCACACCCTCATACAGCTGCTGCGCTACAGACATCGTTTTAGATGCCCGGAAGTTGAGCTTTCGAGCCGCCTCTTGCTGCAAGGAACTTGTTGTGAATGGAGGAGACGGATTGCGTAAACGCTCCTTCTCTTTCACATCGCGCACCTTGTAAGACGATTTTCCGATAGCTTCTAACACTTCTTGTACATCCGCTTCGCTAGAGAGCTCTTTCTTTTCGCCGTGTAGCTTATGGAATTTCGCTTCAAAAGTGCTGTCTTTAATAGCTAGTTTAGCTGTGATCGTCCAGTATTCTTCCGGTACAAACTCATTAATCTCGTTTTCCCGGTCCAGAATAATTTTCACTGCAACCGACTGCACACGCCCAGCAGACAGACCCTTCTTTACCTTTTTCCAGAGCAATGGACTTATTTTATAACCGACAAGCCGATCCAATATCCGTCGTGCCTGCTGCGCATTGACCAAATCCATGTTGATCTTGCGGGGGGTTTTAAAAGCATCTTTGACAGCCTGCTTCGTTATTTCATTAAACACCACACGACAATCCGCCGTATCGTCCAGTTCCAGCGCATGCGCCAGATGCCAAGCAATAGCCTCGCCTTCGCGATCCGGGTCAGCCGCCAGATATACTTTTTTTACTTTTTTTCGGGCATCCTTTAACTCTTTTAGTATTGAGCCTTTACCTCGAATGGTAATATATTTGGGATTAAAATCATTTTCAACCTCTACACCGATCTGGCTCTTAGGTAAATCCCTAATATGACCCATGGAAGCCTTGACGATATATTTGCTGCCTAAGTATTTGCCGATCGTCTTCGCCTTGGAAGGCGATTCCACGATGACGAGTGAATCCGCCATAGGCTCTTCCTCCTCTCAATTACATACATGAATATGATAGACTTCCTGAAATGTGGTGAGCTATAGTTCGTTAATACGAGCTATAAATTCAACACATTTCAGGAAGTGGGGAAGGAGTAGGAATCCGCGATGCGAATTAACGCTAATTTCCCTCCACCTATGTTTAAAATTGAATTTTACGCATTTACTAACTAAGGATTTGACAAAAACAACGACTAAATAAGCTTGTATTTTGTGCCCGCTAGCTGAGCGATCCTTTTTTTTATGATTAACGATAACAGAACTGCGTGTAAAAGTCCAAAATCCCATGCCGTAGCATCAAGCAGTTCATCCAGTGTCATGGTTCCTTGTTCCAGCAGCAGCACTACGCGCTTTTCCTCAGAAGTCTCACTTTCTGATGCTTTGGAGACTTTCTTAAGATTAAGACTCTGTTCTCTATTGTATGAAGAAACCTGCCTTGTACGCAAATCTGCTTCATACTCCTCAATAATATCCGAAGCTTCAGTGACCGTTTTGGCTCCTTGCTTAATTAAGTTCAGCGTGCCTTTACTCTTCGGTGACGTAATGGGTCCAGGAACAGCAAACACATCTCGATTTGCCTCCAGCGCAGCATCCGCTGTAATCAAGGAACCGCTTCTAGCGTCTGCTTCTACAACGAGCGTCCCCTTCGTTAAACCGGCAATAATGCGATTACGTTGTGGAAACATCCCGGGATGAGACCTCGTACCTGGAGGATACTCCGATACGATTAGACCTTTACTAGCCATCTCTGCAAACAAAGAGGCATTTTGGGGAGGATAAATTTGGTCAATTGCTGTTCCAAGTACACCAATTGTGTTGCCTCCCTGGCGCAGGGCTGTTTCGTGACAAATACTGTCAATCCCTCTCGCCAATCCACTAACCACTGTAATCCCTGCATTACATAATTCCTCTGTTAGTATCTCCGCTGCTCTACGACCATACGCAGTAGGAACGCGAGTTCCTACCATGGCTACAGAACATGTGTGCAAAAGTGATTTATCCCCTTTTGTATACATCACCCAAGGAGGGTCAACTGTTTCCTTCATTAATAAAGGGTAATCTTCGTCCACATAAGTTATCGTACCAATATCACTGGATTGAATTCGCTGATATCGTTCATGCACCCATTCTTCATCGTAACACTGTGCCGCAATGCGTGCCTGTGTGGGACTTAAGCCTATCTCAATCCACTTTTGTTCGCTAAAATGCAGTAGCTCATGCAATCGATAATCACTCGACCAAATACGCTGAATAGTTCTTCTTCCGATTCCCTCTAACTCATGTAGACCTAATAAAAGCCATCTTTCTTCCAAACTGTGGTTCCCCCATTCATGGAAGAGTGAACCCTTCCTTATTTTGTGGCACAACGGATCATTTTGCAAGCGTTTCCCTGACAAGCCTGTCTCAACGCAAAAAAAAGCAACCTTTTCATCCCCTGTTTCAGAAGATAAAAAGGTTGCTTACCTTTCTTTCATTATACACTAGCCAGCAGCAAATTTCGATGTTGATTTACAGCCTGTATATTAATGAAGAAACACGATTTAATGTGTTGTACACAAGTTCAAAATGCCACGTGCTTCCAACACACTTACCAGTGTCGAGCCCATTTCGGAAGGAGTCGGTGCCACCTTGATCCCGCAGGCTTCAAGCGTTGCAATCTTCTCTTTTGCCGTTCCTTTTCCGCCAGAAATAATGGCGCCTGCATGCCCCATTCGTTTGCCTGGAGGCGCAGTCACACCACCGATAAAACCAACGACTGGCTTCGTCATATTATCCCTGATCCACTCGGCAGCCTCTTCCTCGGCTGTACCACCGATTTCTCCGATCATAATGACAGCGTGAGTGTTGGGGTCCTCATTGAAGCGATGTAAAATATCGATGAATTCCGAACCTTTAACCGGGTCACCGCCAATACCAACCGCTGAAGATTGACCTATACCTCGAGTGGTTAACTGATGCACTGCCTCATAGGTCAAAGTACCACTACGTGACACAACGCCTACATGACCAGGCAGATGAATGTAACCTGGCATGATACCAATCTTACACTCTCCTGGCGTAATAACGCCCGGACAGTTAGGGCCAATCAGAACGGTCTTTTTACCTTCCATAAAACGTTTGACCTTGATCATATCAAGTACCGGAATCCCCTCTGTGATACAAATCACGAGGTCCAGTTCCGCATCCACAGCCTCCAAAATGGAATCCGCTGCGAAAGCCGGCGGCACGTAAATGACGCTAGCAGTTGCGCCCGTAGCTTCCTTGGCTTCGCTTACTGTGTTAAACACTGGCAGTTTGACCTGTTGTCCGTTTTCCAGTGTAATTTCTACCTCGGTGCCTCCCTTACCTGGAGAGGTGCCACCTACCATCTGTGTACCGTAATCAAGTGCACCTTTGGCATGGAACAACGCCGTTTTTCCCGTAATCCCCTGTGTAATCACCTTTGTATGCTTATCGACCAAAATACTCACGATCTTCACATCCCCTATCGTTTATTCGGCATATCGGAATGCAAACAGGCTATTGAACAAGTTCAACGATTTTTTGGGCACCATCGGCCATGGAATCGGCTGCTACAATATTCAAACCGGATTCCGCTAAAATCTGTTTGCCGAGCTCAACATTTGTCCCTTCAAGACGGACAACAAGCGGACGAGTCAGCCCCAACTGTTTGGCAGCCTCCACGACGCCGTTCGCAATGATGTCGCACTGCATAATCCCGCCGAAAATGTTGACGAAAATACCTTCTACCTTCGGATCGGACAAAATGATTTTGAACGCTTCGGTTACTTTTTCCGTCGTTGCACCGCCACCAACGTCCAGGAAATTGGCCGGATCACCACCGTAATATTTGATAATATCCATCGTGGCCATTGCCAACCCCGCACCATTGACCATACAGCCAATATTTCCGTCCAGAGCGATATAGCTTAGATCATATTTAGATGCCTCAATTTCCTTCTCATCTTCTTCATCCAAATCACGTAATTCCAAAATATCCTTGTGACGGAACAACGCATTAGAATCGAAATTCAATTTGGCATCCAGCGCCAGTACATTCCCATCACCCGTAACGACTAGGGGATTAATTTCTGCAATCGAACAGTCCTTGTCCACAAAAGCTTCGTAAAGCGCCAGCATAAACTTGACCGCTTTATTCACCAGCTCATTGGGAATATTAATCTCATACGCCAGCTTACGAGCTTGATGCACCTGAAGCCCAATTGCTGGATCAACAACTGCTTTAAAAATCTTCTCCGGAGTAGCCGCAGCCACCTCTTCGATTTCCGTACCGCCTTCTTCGGAGGCCATCAATACGATGCGTCCAGTCGCGCGATCCACGACAACGCCTACGTAATATTCTTTGCGAATATCACAGCCTTCCTCAATCAAAAGACGTTTGACCTCTTTACCTTCAGGTCCGGTCTGATGTGTCACTAGCACCTTACCCAAAATTTCAGAAGCAATAGTCCGCACCTCATCCAAGCCTTTGGCAACTTTTACGCCACCCGCTTTACCGCGTCCACCAGCATGAATTTGTGCTTTTACGACCGTAACAGCGCCTCCAAGCGATTCTGCCGCAGCAACGGCTTCTTCCACCGTGTAGGCAACCTTGCCGTTCGGTACAGCCATTCCGTACTGCTTTAATACTTCTTTACCCTGATATTCATGGATATTCATTCTGGAATCCTCCTATCAACATGACTGCAACAAGGGCGGTTCACAAGGAAATCTATACTAAACCTACATCATTGTAACATGTTTTTAAAACGCTTTCCTTATAATTCAACCTCATGAATTACAGTATTTTGATATCATTATCATTCCAAAAATCGAATGTTTGGATATTATTGGATTTTGCTTTTTAATACAAATTCACACAAAAAAGCACCTCCACAAAATGGGATTACCTAATCCGCAATGAGAGGCACTTTATTTCATTAGACTTTAAATAGCATTTTTTCTTTCAGTTAAGAACAACTCATGTCGTAAATTCACAAGAGCAACCGAAAGTACCTGTTATGATTTTTCAATTTGTACATTCGCTTGATGAACACGATCGAGCAGATCATTAAACTGAAGCAGAAGCGACCCAAATTGATCATGAGTCATACTTGTTTTTTCCTGTATGCATCCTGGTACAGACAGGGCTTTATCCCGCAACGCTCTTCCCTCTGTCGTCAAAGAAATCAGCACCTTACGCTCATCTTGAGTGGAACGCTTTCGATCGATCAGCCCGGCATTCTGCAACCTCTTTAATAGTGGAGTTAGTGTGCCGGAATCCAAATATAACGCCTCACCCAATTCCTTCACTGTACACTCTTCACGCTCCCAGAGCACGATAAGTACCAAATATTGCGAGTACGTTACACCAAGCTTTTCTAGATAAGGCTGGTACAGCTTTGTAATCTCTCTGGAGCATGCATATATGGCAAAGCATAACTGATTATCAAGTTTCAACGCCGCGTGTTCATTGGAATTGTTTTCCATGCTGTCTAGTCACCTACTTTCGTCATTATTTTAGCACATTATATAGCAAAGTACATTCTAATTGCATAAAATACTTTACAGACAATAATTATTTTGATAAATTAAATTGTGTAAAATATAAATTGAGCGAGAGGCAGTGATTGGATTATGATGACCATTCAACAAAAAATGTATGAAACAACAGTAAAAGCAGTTGGTGGACGTAACGGTTATATCGAGTCTTCTTCCCCTGAACTTCGTTTAGATATTGATACTCCAAAAGAAATGGGTGGCGCCGGCGGTACAGGTACGAATCCAGAGCAGCTATTCGCAGCAGGCTATTCTGCTTGCTTTGACAGTGCTTTAAATATGGTCGCTCGCATGCAACGTGTTAAACATGAAGGTACCGAAGTCACAGCTACGGTCCATTTTGGCAAAGTCGAAGACGGCGGCTTCGGAATCGGAGTAAACCTCGACGTTCTGGTCAAAGGCGTTGATCATGAAACTGCGGTAAAACTGGTGGAAGGCGCACATGAACAATGTCCATACTCCCGCGCTACCCGCGGTAATATTGAAGTGAAGCTGAACGTTTTGTAACATAGAGTTAGAATGAATTTCACAACAAGCCCCTCAACCGTATTGGTCGAGGGGCTTGTTGTTTTTCCATCAAGTAACATGGGAGATGATGCATAATCGTATATACGAAATTGATATACTCATAGTATAATCACTATTGTCATAATCTTTTTTGCTTCTCCAGGTCTTTTTGCCTGGAGCTTTTTTTTGTCCTTATTTCCGTTTTCTCTCGTATACATACCCTTTGGAAAAACTTTTTCATAAAAATGATCGTACTGTATCTGCTAATTTTATCGCCTTTTTACATTTCGGGAAAATTGGAATTTGCTCTATCCATCTGACGGTATTGAATAGCTTCAGCCACATGTGAAGTCGTAATTTTCTCTGACTCCTGTAAGTCTGCAATGGTGCGGGACAGCTTGAGAATTCGATCATACGCACGCATGCTTAAACCAAGTGCATCCATCGTCTGGTCAAGCAACTCCGCTGCATTTTGTTCTAAAACCGCATATTTACGCAGCAGCTGACCGGACAGCTCACTATTCCATGAAAAAGGAAGCTTGCTGTATCTGCGGATTTGTATTGCTCGAGCAGCCAACACCTGCTTTCTCATATCAGCAGACGACAGTGATTCTTTTTCCTCCCGCCAATCCTTCGGTTGTGATACCTCAAGCTGAAGATCAATTCGATCCAGCAATGGACCGGAAATACGTGAGCGGTATCGAGCTACTGCTGCAGGTGAACAGGTACAGCGCTGATGTTCCGTGTTATTGCCGAAAAAGCCACAGTGACACGGATTCAAAGAAGCTGCAAGTAAAAAATGCGCCGGATACTTAAACACTGCACGTGAACGACTGATTGTAACATGGTGGTCTTCCAGAGGCTGCCGCAGCACTTCTAGCACATGACGGCTAAACTCAGGCAGCTCATCGAGAAATAAAATCCCTCGGTGTGCAAGACTGATTTCTCCTGGTTTGGGTATGCCTCCTCCGCCCACCAATCCAGCAGCAGAGATCGTATGATGAGGCGCACGGAAGGGACGAACATGCATAAGATGAGTCGATGAGTCCTTCCATTTTCCTGCTGCACTGT
Source organism: Paenibacillus sp. Mc5Re-14 (assembly GCF_001049835.1). Lineage (NCBI taxonomy): Bacteria > Bacillati > Bacillota > Bacilli > Caryophanales > Paenibacillaceae > Paenibacillus > Paenibacillus sp. Mc5Re-14. The sequence goes on from NZ_CVPD01000001.1 coordinate 403,631, forward strand.
ATACCTTGGTCACTTCTAGCGACTCCTTTTCAGTCAAAGGCGGCAGGATAGAGGGCAACCTGCGGATGAGCATCGTTTTTCCAGCACCCGGCGGTCCCATAAGAAGAATATTATGCATTCCTGCTGCAGCGATAACTAACGCACGTTTGGCGTGTAGCTGACCCAATACATCGCTGTAATCCTCCATATTACTGATTAGCGCTTCTTGCTCACACAACGGTATATGCTCTGCTCGGGGTAAATGGTCATAGGAATGGATTATGACTTGTTCACTGGCAGTACAATTTTGATTGGTCACTTGGCCCTGCGGGGTGGCTTGTGCATGATCATTAACCGGGATAAGATCCACCAGATGGCGTATAGCGTAAATACGTATATCCGCAATTAGACGAGCCTCGCTTGCGTTTTCTTGAGGAAGCAGCACGGAATCGAATCCTTCTCGCTTGGCCAGATCAACCATAGACAACACCCCATTTACAGGACGAATGCTGCCATCTAGTGCCAGCTCGCCAATAAACAGCGTTCGTTCCCCTACTGGTAAGACAACCTGTCCACTGGTTGTCAGCAAGCCTAAAGCGATAGCAAGATCGAAAGATGAGCCTTCCTTACGCAAATCTGCAGGAGCTAAGTTAATCGTGACACGCTGGGACGGATATTTGAAACCGCAGTTTTTGATTGCTGCTCTCACACGTTCTACTGCCTCTCGAATCGCTGAATCCGGCAATCCGATAATCGCGGTCTGAGGCAAGCCATTGGACAAATCAGTCTCAACTTCGATCAGAACGCCATCTATCCCATATAGACAAGCTCCATGTAATTTTCCATACATATCAAAAAAGCACCTCTCCTCATATTGAAATGTCCCTCTATGGGAATCATTGCCTATATGAAAAAAGGTGCTTCCAAATTTTCATTTATTGCATATATAATATTCTAAATTTAGCTCTCAACCCTAATTTCAAATCCTCAACTAAGCTTATCTGACGACAGATTATTTGTCAATTAAGGTATAGCTTATCGACTGCTGGAGTACGTGGTCTTGATTCCGGGGCTCGCCCAAACCAAGCTTGGACAGCACTTCAACTAGCGCAGCATCCTCCTGAACAGGAACACCATGTTCTTTGGCTTTTTCTAAAATGCTATCCGCAATGCGGCCGCTCCCCTTGGCAACGACGATCGGCGCTTCGCTCTCACCAGGCGTATATTTAAGGGCGACCGCCTTCTTCATGGAAGGAGAAGAAGGTTCCAAGGGCTCTCCTGCGGATGAGCATCGTTTTTCCAACACCCGGCGGTCCCATAAGAAGGATATTATGATACATTGTCACGCATTGAAAAACCAAGTAATATCAAGGATTTGGCGATACTAAACAGTTTTCCTTTCGGTGGGAGATCGCTTTTTTCTTTTAGGCTCTATTAAACACATATGTGATTTTCTTATAATTTCATAAATACTATCAATTTAAAATTTATCAGGAACGATGTATTGTCGAGTTTACTTTCCACGATGATGTAACTCTAAAAAGAAGACAAGTAAGCCGTCTCCCTTTGGGTCGGCGCGAAGAGAAGAAACCGAAGGCTAGGTAAGTCTGATGAGAAATTGAAGGAACAAAAAAAATCCTGAGATGTCAGGACTTTTTTTGATCTGAGCGCTGCCCGAATTCGACATTTTATTTCCGCGTAGTGGCGGGAGTTTTCAGTTTTCACCCGTGAGAAGTGCGTTCAGCAGGTCTGAACGATTAGAAAACCACGACTGAAAGTCGTATATTGAGGGGACTACCCCAGCCAGTATTCCCACGTACAATTACTATACCGTCGTCATGCGGAACGACGTTATGGATCGTCATGGTAGCAGCTCCTTGAAACGGCTTAACTTGACCGCCAAAAATACCAATTTCCGTGATCGAGACAAGTACCCTACTTGAGGAATTAACAAACCCAGCCAGGTTCAAGCGACTTTGGAACAAATTCGGACCTACATTGTTGAGACTAAAAATGAATGCGGTACCTGCTTTAGTTCTTAGGCGACGCATAGGTTTTAGAATTTTTCTAGAAGAATTTACTTTTCCCATTTGAATCAACTTCCCTTCTTTTTTGATAATATAGAATATGCTAGTTTTTATAGAATCGAAACAGACAAACGGATTGGAAAAAGTGACTATCTTTATCACTAGGCAATAAAAAAAGCCCCGCGATGTCAGGGCTATGGTCTAAAACTTGATTGAAGTGAGCGAACGAAAAACGACAGAGAGCTGCTCGGATTGCCACGCTACAAATGAAGATCAAGGAACTCCGTGAGAACGAATAGAATTACCGAGAGCTGCACGATTAGAGAAGATCCGCTGACCGTAAATTTGACGCTTTTATGGATCAGCAGAATATTATGCATTCTTGCTGCAGCGATAACTAACGCACGTTTGGCGTGTAGCTGACCCAATACATCGCTGTAATCCTCCATTATTACTGATCAGCGCTTCTTGCTCACGCAACGGTATATGCTCTGCTTGGGATAATGGTCATAGGAATGGATTATGACTTGTTCATTGGCAGTACAATTTTGATTGGTCGCTTGGCCGTCCGGTCAGAACGCCATCTATCCATATAGACAAGCTCCATGTAATTTTCCATACATATCAAAAAAGCACCTCTCCTCATATTGAAATGTCCCTCTCGGGAATCATTGCCTATATGAAAAAAGGTGCTTCCAAATTTTCATTTATTGCATATATAATGTTCTAAATTAGCTCTCAACCCTAATTTCAAATCCTCAACTAAGCTTATCTGCCGACAGATTATTTGTCAATTAAGGTTAGCTTATCGGCTACTGGAGTACGTGGTCTTGATTCCGGGATAACTTCAGGATAGCCTGCATATATCATTCCAATTACCTTCTCACCTGGTTGAATTCCCAAGCAATCACGGAATTTAGGCGAATACAGAAATGGTTTTGTCACCCAAAACGTTCCGATCCCTTTGCTCCATGCAGCAAGCATAAAGTTTTGAACAAGCGCACTGACTGCTGCAAAATCCTCATCCCAAACCGCTTGACGCGGATCTTCTTCCATCACCACTAAAAGCTGAATCGGGTTGTGCAGAATTCCACTCTCAAACTTGTTGTCTTTACCAATATCGGCTGCAATGGCTTTTGCAAGCTTTTTCCGTCCCTCACCAGCAAACAACAGAAAACGCCACGGCTCACGCATTTTATGATTAGGAGCCCATACAGCGACGTTCAGCAGTTCTTTAATCGTATCTACCGGGATAGAGTCAGGTTTAAATCGTTTAATCGTCCGGCGTTCCTGAATTACATCTATGACATTTTCACTAAAGGTATGCTTTGTCACGTAAATCCTCCTTCACAGGTACAACGACTAGATATTCATTATAGAATGAAAATGATAACTATTCTCAATAAAATATACCTGCAGCTTTCCTTTCTGTCAACCTGTACATATGAATTCAGTCCTGTGCTCCAACATCCAAAGAAGTTCTTACTTTTTTAAAAGGCATCTATATAATGGTCCGTAACAACAGCCGTTTCAGCAGATAATCGTACAGAAATCATATCAAAACGGATTGGAAATTCTCCCATTCCGTTCATATGCAAGTATACTGCGGCTGTTTGGCGAACCTGGGTTATTTTACGTGCAGTAACTGATTCGGCTGGTGTTCCATATTTAGAGCTGCTTCGGCTACGTACTTCAATAAATACGAGTATGTGCTCCTGCTTGGCAATCAGATCTATTTCTCCACTACGGCATCGCCAATTGCGCTCCAAGATACGATAACCCAAGTTTTCTAAAAACAAAGCCGCGGCTTCTTCGCCCATCGCTCCTTTGGCTTTCCGCTGGTCCTTGCCTCTAGTCTTCATTTCATTTCCCATCACCAGTCATCCCTTGGAGCAAGCCGATCCATTTGGTATATATAGGTTAACACCTCTGCTACCAACTGATAGAGTTCTGCAGGGATTTGCTCGTCCAAATCAAGTTTGGACAGCACTTCAACCAGCGCAGCATCCTCCTGAACAGGAACACCATGTTCTTTGGCTTTTTCCAAAATGCTATCCGCAATGCGGCCGCTCCCCTTGGCAACGACGATCGGCGCTTCGCTCTCACCAGGCGTATATTTAAGGGCGACCGCCTTCTTCATGGAAGGAGAAGGCGGTTCCAAGGGCTCTTTCATATTTTAAGATCGACTCCTTTGTACGGCTGAGGCACATAGCTTTGTACCTCTGAAGAGGCGAGGCTGCTCTGTTCAGCCCTTGTGGGCATAGACTCGGTACGCAGTGTTAAAAGTTGGTAGCCTAGCGACTCCAGCGCGGTACGAATGGACTCACGCCCACTCGTTAATAGCGAAGCCGCCCATTCCTGATCATTATGAAGCTTGAGACTTACAATCCGATCTACAACCTGCACATCCACCAGCGTCGGACCAAGCCCCTTCATGTCCAAATCAAACCAAAGTCGACAGTTGGAGGCATCCAGCTCTCCGCGTTTGCCACGGCGGGACTGAATCTGGATTGTAGCTGTTTCGCGACCGTCCGGTCCAATAAACGGTATAAACATGTGCACTTGTGCAAAAGGCGCCGTTCGGTCTGTATTTAGCAGCAGCTGCTGGCCTGTCAGGTGCTGTACAACCTGCTGAGCCGCCTCTTTCAAAGCGGGCGGCAGGTCGTCGCTGCTCATTAGCTGGAGTAGCGCCCCTTTAACGGTGTCTGCGGCCGCTGTCACGGAGTTGTCTGTCGTAGCCGCTAAACCCGGCAGCGTCTGCAACACTCCCTCAGGCGGCTCCGTACGTGCCGCCGCCCCTTGCGCGAGCTGCGCAGTCGAGCGGTGTACCTGCTGCTCGTGCTCTGCACCGAGCAGCTTCAGCACACGGCCTACCCACGGATCCTCCGTGGGGCTGAGCTGCATGCTGGGCGCCGCAGACTGTGAAGCAGCGGCATCCGCAGTCCGCGAAGCGCCAGCCGCCGGCTGCGCTACCTCTCCCGTGGACTGGTCTGGTGCAACCGTGCTCAGTTCGGGTGGCACTGCTGCACGCAGCTCTTGCAGCAGGAGGCGCAGCCGCTGAAGCGGCGCCTCTGGTACAGCAGCGTTGCCCGCCGCGGAGGGCGGCGTAGAGCCAGCGGCTTGCTGTGCGGAAGGACGGTCTGCCATGACTGCGTTTAAGGCAGACTTCGTCCCCGTAGGCTCTGCCGTGGCCGGAGTTGGAGCACCATCGGCATCCTTAAGCTGCGTACCTGCCGCAGTAGCTTGCTGTTGTTGCTCCACTTTGACGCGGGAGCCGTTTAATGCATCAGCAGCGCCCGATTCAGGCGCATTGGCACCAGCATCCAATACCACTGTCGCTCCTCGCCCGCTAACTGCTTGCGGTTCTTCTGAAGCAGTCCCGTTGGAGGCAAATGCAGTAGATCCCGCCGAAGTATCCGAATCTGTAGCCAAAACACTCGCTTCGCTTACTGTAGCAGCGAGATTGGCTGCCTGAGTCCCTTTTAACAATTCCTTGCCGCCTGTGACTTGTTGTCCTGTTTCTGCCTGTTTTGTAGCAGCAGAGGCAGAAGCATCCTTGGACAATGTTAAAGCTTGGCCTTCCTGTCCATCTGCAATCACCACAGAAGAAGTGCCTGTTGGACTAACTGACGTTCGGTCAGTGCTTTTTATTTTGGTTGCTTCCCCTACTGAACGGTCAGTAGGCGTTCCCTGTCCTTGCTGCTTTAACACCGCTTCAAGTTCTTGCTCCAACGATGACAACAAATCATTTAAAGGAGGCCCAAACATCGTTTGACGCAATCCATTTATGCTTTCGGCCGTTAATGGAAGTCCCCGTTGAAAGGCAACTGCCGCTGCCTGCACAAACGTTCCCAATTGTACATTGCCGCTTTGCTTCGACAAGGCTTCTTGCAAAGAAGCCGCATTTTCCGATGTCAACGGCACACCATTCTTTTGCATTGCCTGTATAAGCTCCCTGTTCTGAGCTGTATCCGGCAGTCCTACCGATTCCAATACGTCTGTCAGCGCTACGGTTTGCTGTGGCATATTGGCAGCATCATTCAGAGGCTTAAGCACAGTCATTCCGCTGGAAGAAGCCGGTTGTACCTGAAACGTTGCAGTCTGTCCAGGTTGAAGAGGGGTCTCCAGCTTTGCCCTGACTTGAGAACCCTGTATTTGCAATACAGCCTCGTCGCCGTCCTCAGACACCTTTAATACGACTCCTCTTACGACCTGGCCTGGCTGCATATCAAGTTTTTTCGCCTCTCCCGCCTTCACATCTCCAAGTAATCCCCGGAATACAGATCCGATGTTCATATCGCCCCTCCTCTCACTCTCCCCCTACTCAAAAGGGTCTGTAATATTAGATATACTTTATATCGGTATTGTCCTGATTCATAATAAGTATCTACAGATCAAACAACGTCGGTTGCTCGGTCAACAAATTGCCTAAAAAGCTGCGTCTATGCATTTCTGTAGGCCCTAGCGCCAAAATTTGTTCTCTATGCAACTTGGTAGCATAACCTTTATGTATACCAATCCCATATTCCGGATATTTCGCATCCCATTCACCTTTGCATAGCCGATCACGAGTCACCTTGGCAATGATAGAAGCTGCCGCAATAGACTGACTGTTTGCATCTCCCTTAATGATGGATAGCTGAGGAATAGGTACATCTACCTTTTCTGCATCTACAAGTAAATAATCAGGAGACACATGTAAAGCCTCAACAGCCTTTTTCATAGCTAAACGAGCCGCTTGTTTAATATTGATTTCATCAATCATCCGCGCGTCTACATGACTAACTCCTACAGCAATCGCCTTCTCCATAATCAGTTCGTAGTAGGCTTCTCTTTTCTTGTCCGTCAATTTTTTGGAATCGTCTACCCCCTCCAATAACTCACCAACTGGTAAAATGACTGCTGCCGCCACAACATCTCCAAACAGACATCCACGCCCTACCTCGTCAATACCTGCAATCCGCTCACAAGATTGTTCCCAGCATTTTTTTTCATAGTGTAGCATGTCCTTTACTGCGTTCTCTTTAGCTTCCATATTCAATACCTGCCCATCTTTACGTAGTTTAAGCTTCATCATGCCGTAGCTCTAACAATTGAATTCAGCTTACCACAGACCTCTACTGTTCAAAACCCTTTTCTATCTACCTTTACATACCAAAAAACCTTCCTCCTCTCCGGAGAGATGGGGAAGGTTCTTCCTTGCCACAAAATGCAATGTTCTGTATCAGATGTACCAGCTCTATCAATATGGTGCTTCTAAACTGAATCGTCCCAGCTTCCCTGCACGTAGCTCACGCAAAATAATTTTTGACGCCTTTTCGAGATCTACACGTCCACCACTAACAATACAGCCACGCTTACGTCCGATAGCCTCCATAACGCTCACAACATCATCTGGATTTTCTGTATCCACAGGACGTTCGGTAAGCTCAAAACGTTCTGCCATGGCATCCCAATAATATTGGACAAGATATTTTGTCGCGAAAAAGGCAATGTCCTCTACATTTAGAATTTCTTCCTTGATCGCGCCTGTAACTGCTAGACGATAGCCGACGTTCTGATCCTCAAATTTAGGCCACAAAATACCTGGTGTATCCAGCAACTCAATTTCTCCGGTCTTGATCCACTGTTGTGCCTTCGTTACTCCGGGGCGATCACCCGTAGCTGCAATATTACGTCCTGCCATTCGGTTGATCAATGTCGATTTGCCGACATTCGGAATACCGACAATCAAAGCACGTATAGGACGCGGATTCATTCCCTTCGAAATCTGCCGGTCTATTTTTTCCTTAAGCAACAGCTTGGCCTGAACCGGAATTTCTTTGAGCCCCGTCCCTGTCGTGGCATCTACTGGAAAGGCTACATGCCCCTGTTCCTTAAAGTAGGCAATCCATTGCTGTGATACTACAGGGTCCGCCAAATCTGCCTTGTTCAAAATAATCATTCGCGGCTTGCCTTGCAAAATATCATCAATCATTGGATTTCGGCTGGAAAGCGGCAACCGAGCATCAATCAGCTCAATAACCAAATCAATCAGCTTTAATTTTGCTTCAATTTGGCGGCGCGCTCTGGTCATGTGACCAGGAAACCATTGAATCGTCACCGTCATCACCCCATTGAGCGTAACTCCTACTTTCACCCTTAGGGTCATAGTTAGGATTACGGCAGCTATGCTGCTTATTAGTTATTTCTAGTGGTTAATCCACTGCATATCCTTCACAGGCCAAAAAATGACATCAGCCCGGCCCACGACTTCCTTCAAATCAATATATCCAATCATCCGACTGTCTGTACTATTGGAACGGTTATCGCCCATAACAAAAATATGCCCTTCTGGCACTTTTCCATCCTTAAACTTTTCATTTGGAAAATTGGTAAACTTGTTGTAAAGTTCTCCATTTTGATGTGCTTCTTCCAAAGGAGCCTTGAGATAAGGTTCTTGAATCGGCTTACCATTTACTGTAATCGTGTCACCTTCTACCTTGACCGTATCACCCGCAACGGCAATGACGCGCTTGATGAAGTCTCTTTTTTCTTCCGGGACATGGAACACGATCACTTCACCCGGTTTAGGAGCACGAAAATCATACAAAATCTCATTTACAATGACGCGTTCTCCGGTATGAAAGTTAGGCTGCATTGACGGGCCATCCACAATAAAAGGCTTAAAGAGAAGCCAGCGGATTAAAAAGACAAGCACTAACGCAATAATGATGGCCTTGAGCCACTCAAAAATCTCATTTTTTGGTTTACGCTTGGGCGTACCATCCTGATCAGTTGGCTGTTGCACAGCTCCTTGTCCTACTTCTTGCTCCATAGCTCACTGTCCTCTCTTTACGGTCAATAATCCACAGTTCCCTATGTACGTAGAAAAAACGAAAGGAGCTTGTAACCAAGCCCCTTTCGTTATTCGTTGTATTAACGACGAATTTCTTTAATTCTCGCTGCTTTACCGCGCAGTTCACGAAGATAATAAAGCTTCGCACGACGCACTTTACCACGGCGAGCCACTTCGATTTTATCGATTTTTGGGGAATGAAGCGGGAAAGTTCTTTCCACACCTACACCGTAAGAAATTTTACGAACTGTAAAAGTCTCACTGATTCCACCACCACGGCGTTTAATTACTACACCTTCAAACAACTGGATACGCTCACGAGTTCCCTCGATAACTTTCACGTGCACTTTCAAAGTGTCACCAGGACGAAAGTTAGGCAGATCTTTACGCAGTTGTTCTTCAGTAATCGCTTGGACGATATTCATCTATGACTCCCTCCTTCCGTACAGGTGTTCATGTTTCTTCTGGAAACTCTTCCGTTTCCTTCATCATCCACAGAGGACCACCGTATTACACACAACAGATGTATTGTATCATGGAGGTTACCGCATTGCAACAACAAAAAGGGATTTGACCAAACATTATTTAATTGACTTCAATTATAAAACAGGTCCCTGCCTGCTTTCAAATCCACTCATGTTAATAGTGCTTTATCGCTTGTCCCTCGAACTGTCCGATTGGTGCTGCTCCTCAATCCACGCGCGCTCCTTGCTTGTCAGTTCAGCCTGTTCCAGCAAGTCCGGTCGACGTTCCATCGTGCGACGTAACGCCTCTTGTCGTCTCCAAGAGTCAATATTGACATGATGCCCTGATAAGAGTACATCCGGCACTTTCCAGCCCCGAAACTCAGCAGGCCGAGTATAATGGGGGTATTCTAACAGTCCTGTACTAAACGAATCTGTTACCGCACTCGTTTCATTACCCAACACTCCTGGTAACAACCGTGTCACACTATCAATGACGACCATGGCTGGCAGCTCGCCACCAGTCAATACATAATCTCCGATCGAAAGCTCATCCGTCACCAGATGCTCTCGAATACGCTCATCATAACCCTCATAATGTCCACATATAAAAATAAGATGGTCCTCTTTGGCCAGCTCTTCCGCTTTTTTTTGCGTAAAAGTCTCTCCTTGTGGACACATCAAAATAATACGCGGAGTTTTTATGTCTGCAATATGTTCGGCATCTTCATCTCCAATACCTTCAACGGCAGTTTCAAATGTTGGTTGCTTTGATTTATCCAACAGCGCCTCCACGGCAGCAAAAATAGGGTCTGGCTTCAAAACCATGCCGCCTCCACCACCATAGGGCGTATCATCCACTTGCCCATGCTTGTTGCCGGCATACTGGCGAAAATTAACCGCTTGCAGTGATACAATCCCCTTATCCCTTGCTTTTCCCAGAATGCTTGCATTAAAAACGCCATCAAACATCTCTGGAAACAGGGTCAGTACATCCACCCGCATTACAGCAGACCTTCCATTAATCGTACTGTAACCCGTTTTTCGCGCACGTTTACATCCAAAATAACATCCTCTATATACGGCAATAGCAGTTCCTTACCTTTAGGCATTTGGACTACCCATACATCATTCGCTCCCGGTGTCAAAATTTCTTTTACCTCACCGAGCTTAGTTCCGTCTTCCGTTACTACTTCCATACCGACTACTTCATGAAAGTAAAACTCGTTTTCTTCCAATTCTCCTAACCGTTCAGCAGAGACCTTTAACAAAGTACCTTTATATTTCTCAACATCATTGATGTTGTGATATTCCTTAAATTTTACGACAACCATATTTTTTTGAAAACGAGCTGTTTCTACAGTTACGGGAATCGGTGCTTTGCCATCTGCTGGAACAATCAATAGCTCGCTGCCTTTGGCAAAACGATCCTCAAGAAAATCAGTTGTCGTTAATATTTTTAGCTCACCGCGAATTCCATGTGTATTCACAATTTTCCCGACATTAAACATTTGCTGCATCGTGTTCCTCCTGCATATAATCGGCTCCGCTCCATATCATCTTCATCATGTACGAAAAAGGGTTAGGACATACATCCTAACCCACTTTCGTATATCTTTAAGATATGATGTCTACGGTAACCCGTTTATCCATCTTAACGGCTGCTGATGCAACCACAGTGCGAAGCGCCTTGGCGATACGTCCCTGCTTGCCAATGATCTTACCCACATCCTCAGGATGTACACTAAGTTCATACACTACAAGTCGATCCTTCTCCAAGGTCTTCACGGTCACATCATCCGGATGATCGACTAAAGCCTTAGCAATGATTATCACTAATTCTTCCATGGTTGACCCTCCGTATCAGCACCTTATTTCTGTGTTTTAAGCTCATGAAACTTTTTCAACACGCCCGCTTTGCTAAGCAAGTTGCGAACAGTGTCGGATGCTTGTGCACCATCTTGCAACCATTTCAGCGCTTTATCTTCATCAATTTTTACAACCGCTGGTACTGTAATAGGGTTGTAGTAACCGATTTCTTCGATAAAACGACCGTCACGCGGGGAACGGGAATCAGATACCACGACGCGATAGAAAGGAGCTTTATGTGCACCCATACGTTTCAGACGAATACGAACTGCCACGAAAATTCACCTCCTTCAAAAAGTAGACTGTATATTGCTATCCTATAACTCCAAAGGCCTATCGACCTTTTAGCGGAAAGGAAACTTCATACCTTTGCCCATACTCTTCAGCTGTTTCAGAGCCTTGTTTTTGCCACCCTTAGGACCCATCATATCTGAGAACTGCTTCATCATACGGCGCATTTCGTCAAATTGCTTAATGAGACGATTTACCTCAGCCAGCGATGTTCCACTGCCTACAGCAATCCGCTTGCGACGACTATGATTAATCATGTCTGGGTTTTGCTTTTCCTGTTTAGTCATCGAATGAACGATAGCTTCAATCCGGCCCATCTGTTTGTCATCCACTTTGATGTCTTTCATTTGCTTCATGTTGCCCATACCAGGAATCATATCGAGAATCTGGTCGATTGGGCCAAGCTTCTTAACCTGATCCATTTGCTCCAGAAAATCCTCGAAAGTAAACTCGGCATTGCGCATTTTCCGTTCCATTTCCTTCGCCTTATCCGCGTCGATATTGGACTGCGCTTTTTCAATCAGGGACAGCATGTCACCCATGCCTAAAATCCGTGAAGCCATCCGCTCAGGGTGAAATGGCTCCATTGCATCCAGCTTTTCACCCAATGTAGCAAACTTGATCGGGCATCCTGTCACAGCTTTAACCGACAAGGCCGCGCCCCCACGAGTGTCGCCGTCCAGCTTTGTCAGTACAACTCCCGTTAACTCAAGGCTATTGTTAAAGTGCTCCGCAACGTTAACTGCATCCTGTCCTGTCATGCTATCTACAACCAGCAGAACTTCATCCGGCTTGACATTAGTATGAATCTGGCGCAACTCTTCCATCAGTTCTTCATCAACATGAAGACGACCGGCAGTATCTATAATAACGTAGTCATTACCATTATCTTTAGCATGCTGCAAACCCTGTTTTGCGATTTCCACCGGGCTTGTCTGATCTCCCAATGTAAATACAGGTGCGTTAATCTGCTCACCGAGAATCTGAAGCTGCTTGATCGCGGCAGGTCTGTAAATATCACCAGCTACAAGCAATGGACGATGGTTTTGCTTTTGCAACAACTTCGCTAGTTTACCTGACGTCGTCGTCTTACCTGCGCCCTGGAGACCCACCATCATAATGACTGTAGGCGGTTTGTTTGCTTTGGCAAGCTTGGCCTGACTGCCACCCATCAACTCAGTCAATTCCTTGTTTACAATGTCGATGATGACCATGCCTGGCGTAAAGCTGTCCATCACTTCCTTACCAACGGATTTCTCCTTTACCTTGGCAATAAAGTCCTTTACAACCTTGAAGTTAACGTCCGCTTCAAGCAAAGCCAATCGCACTTCACGCATCGCCTGAGCTACATCATCCTCAGACACTTTTCCTTTGCCGCGCAGTTTACTGAATACATTTTGCAAGCGAGTCGATAATCCTTCAAATGCCATACTTTCGCACCTCCTTGTCTACCAGGGTTGTTAGTTCTTCATTTATATATCCTACAATTCCTGCAGGCGATTTACAATTTGTTGGACATGTTGCAATGTATCCTTATCGGGCTTACCAACTTTACCGAATGCATCATATAACGTCGCATTCAGTTCCTCTAAATCTTGGATTCTACGTTCATGCTTACTTAGCAATCCAAGCTTTTCCTCATACATTTCTAATACCTGTTCAGCACGTTTAATATGTTCATAGACTGCCTGACGGCTAATTTGAAATTCCGATGCAATTTCCCCTAAAGAAAAATCATCATGGAAGTAATATTTTAAAAACATCTGTTGCTTCTCTGTAAGTAGAGGTTCATAGAAGTCAAACAGTCGGTTAATCCGGTTTGTCTTTTCCAGCCGATTCTCCTGACTCATCTTGTATACCTCCATCGTCAAGGAAAAACACTTTACAGTTCTTTTCAACGTTCCTTATGATACATAAAAGAAAAGAAGATGTCAAGCGTTATCCCTTGTCATACAAAAAAAAGCCGATCCACTGCCCTTAAACGGGAGAATAGATCGACTTTTTTGCCCCTCTCACTCAAACCCTTACTGGAGTAAGATACAGCAGAACAGCCAGAAAATGAAGTATGCTGCCTGCCAAAACAAACAGATGCCAGATCGCATGGTGATATGGAAATGCCCGCCACACATAAAAAATCGTGCCCAGCGTATACATAAGACCACCCACGAACAATAGCGTCATCCCTCCGGCGGGAACAATGGCCATCAGGGGATTCCAGGCAATTGTAATGAGCCAGCCCATTATAATGTAAAACACAGTAGACATAAACAGGAAGCGTTTGGTGAAGAACGCCTTGAACAGTACACCAAACAAAGCGATCCCCCAAATCACTCCAAATAGCGTCCATCCCAGAGTACCTCGCAAGGCAACGAGCATAAAAGGGGTGTAGCTACCTGCAATGAACAGGTAAATACAAGAATGATCGAATATTTCGAACAAATCCTTCAATTTTCCTTCACGCAGGCTATGAAGCAACGTGGAATTGGTATACAGCAACAGCATTGTAATCCCGTAAATTGTAAAGCTTACGACATGCCAAGCAGTTCCTTTCATGCTAGCAAAAACAATGAGTAGCACAAGTGCTGCTACACTTAAAACGGCTCCAATACCATGTGTAATCGCGTTAGCTACTTCTTCCCGGCGGGAATAAGTATAGGTGTTTGCCATCGTTTTTCACCCGGCTTCCTGAGTAATATTTTTATACAAGAAATTTATCCGGCATCGTCAAACCTTTTGCTTTCATTATACAATTGGGCGAACTTACGCAGCAACAGGAGCACTGCTTAGTCCCAGACTTATAAGCAAGTCTAATCAAACGGATTAGCTCTGCTCTTCCTCGCCAGCAGCAGTTGCTTCGACAGCCTCTTCTTGGATCAAACCGGCGAACAATGCATGAACAAATTGTTCTGAATCAAATGGTTGAAGATCATTCACTTTTTCACCTAAGCCCACCAGCTTAACAGGCAAATTCAATTCCTGACGGATAGCAACAACAATCCCGCCCTTTGCTGTACCATCCAATTTTGTCAGTACCAGACCGGTTACGCCGCTCTTCTCACCAAACAGCTTGGCTTGGTTAAGTGCATTTTGTCCAGTCGTCGCATCAAGTACCAACAACACTTCATGAGGAGCGTCTGGAATTTCACGCTGGATAACGCGGAAAATCTTGTTCAATTCTTCCATTAGATTGCTTTTATTTTGAAGACGTCCTGCTGTATCGCATAACAAAACATCTACTTGACGCTGCTTGGCAGCCTGTACGGCATCAAACATAACCGCAGCTGGATCTGAACCAGATTGCTGTTTAATGACCTCTACACCTGCCCGTTGGCCCCAAACCTCCAACTGTTCAATCGCGCCCGCCCGGAACGTATCTCCAGCAGCCAACAATACTTTTTTGCCCTCTTGTTTAAAACGGTGAGCCAACTTGCCAATGGTCGTTGTTTTTCCGACTCCATTGACGCCTACGAATAGAATAACCGTAATCCCGTCTGGATTCATTTTGAGCTGACTATTGTCATTCCCCCGCAGCAACTCAGACAGCTTTTCCGACAGTACAGGCTGTAACTCGGACGCATCCTCGATTTTGCGTTTTTTCACTTCTCCCCGCAAGTCTTCAATGAGGTTCATAACCGTATTGACGCCTACGTCCGCTCCGATCAGAATTTCTTCCAGTTCCTCGTAAAATTCCTCATCAATTTTTTTACGGCGAATCATCAGGTCCGTTACTTTTTCAACGAAACCTTTACGTGTTTTTTCTAAACCGTCTTTGAACTGCTTTGTGACCGATTCCGTTTTGCTTGCGATGCTTTCCTTCAATTTTCTAAAGAAACTCATGAATTCCCTCCGTTGATCTGAAAGTATGTTATTTGATGTCAGGCAATCTCAGCTTCATCGTTGTCCAACTTGACAGATACGAGTTTAGAAACCCCGCCTTCTTCCATCGTAACCCCGTACAGCACATCGGATTCTTCCATGGTGCCCTTACGGTGTGTAACTACGATAAACTGTGTCTGCTCTGAGAATTCCCGTAAATACTGAGCAAAACGCACCACATTTGCTTCGTCTAATGCTGCCTCTACTTCATCGAGTACACAGAATGGAACAGGTTTAACGTGTAAAATGGCAAATAATAAAGCCATTGCTGTTAGAGCCCGTTCACCGCCTGACAACAACTGTAAGTTTTGAAGTTTTTTGCCTGGAGGCTGAGCTACAATGTCAATGCCCGTCTCCAGCAAACGTTCCGGATCAAGCAACACAAGGTCTGCACGTCCGCCTCCGAACAGCTTGGAGAAAACCGTTCCAAATTCGCGACGAATCGCATCGAACGTGGTCTTGAAGCGCTTGGACATTTCATCATCCATTTCACGAATAACCTGATAGAGCGTTGTCTTGGCCTCTACCAAATCAGACTTTTGCTCATCAAGAAACGTATAGCGCTCATGTACACGCTGGTATTCCTCAATAGCACCCAGATTGACCTCACCCAGCGCAGATATCCCGCGTTTGAGCCTTTCCACCTCACTCTGCGTACCTTCAATATCTTCCGGTATAGGGTAACGTTGCTTGGCCAGCTCATAGCTGAGTTCATAATCATCACTTAATTTTTTCAAAACATTTTCCAGTTCCACATCAAGTCGGTTTACTCCAATTTCTGTTTGGCGAAGCAGTTCCTCCACCGACTTAAGCTGAATTCGCTGTTCTTTTGTGTCATTCTCAGCAACTTCCAGTTTTTTGGACAAGCTGCTGCGTGCAGCCCGTTTGAATTCCAATTGCTCTGCAGCTTCTTCCTTTTTCAAACGGTATTGATTAAGATTCTCAATTTGTTTCACGGTCTCCTGCTCATTGGTGAGCAAATCCGCTTCGATGGAAGCAAGCAAGGTCTTGTTTTGTCTTGAATCCTTACCAAGGGTATCATAATCCCCACGCAGTCTGCGAATCTGCTCTTCCAATGAAAAGCGCTCTTGGTCCAACTTGCCTTCTCTTACCTTGAGATTGGTGAGCTCTCCTTGCAGCTGCTCTTTGGCTGATTCATTCGCTTTACGAGCAAATTCGGCAGCGTGAATGGCTTGATGCGTTTTCTTCTCTTCTTCCTCCAGCGCAGCCAACTTTACCAGTGCTTCTGCACGGGAAGCTTCCAACTCCTTGATTTCCTGGTCAAAGCCTTTTTTCTCCTGGCCAGACGCAGCTACCTGCTCCAGAACATGACGAAGTTCATGCTCAATTTGTTTGAGCTCCATTGCCATCTGCTGCTCTTCGGTCCGCTTCACATCGCCGCCCTGGCGCAATTCATCCAGACGGGTCTGTGTCTCCTCCAACTGTCGTTTGGTATCTATTGCACTCTGGCGCAACCTTGCAATTTGCTGTTCCGTATCTAGAATGTCTTGATCCAACTGATCCAGCTGACGTTTACGGCCCAGCAGATTAGCATTTTTCTTGAACTGGCTCCCCCCAGTCATGGAACCACCTGCATTGACAACATCGCCTTCAAGCGTGACAACACGATATCTATATTGACAACGGGCCGCAATACGATTGGCATCTTCCAGCGTACGGGCAATGACCACATTCCCCAAGAGACTGCCTACGATTCCGGCATATCGATCATCGTACTGAATAAGATCTGCACCGATCCCGACAAAGCCTTCTGCGCTTTCCACAATTTGACGTTCTCCAGCACCGATCTGTCGCGGGCGGATAACGTCCATAGGCAAGAATGTCGCTCTGCCCAATTGACGTTGCTTTAGAAAACTGATCGCCTGTCTGGATACCGATTCATTTTCCATTACAATATGCTGAACTGAAGCGCCCAAAGCGGTTTCCATCGCCTGCTCTAAATGCTCAGGTACCCGAATCAGCTCTGCTACTGCTCCATGCACACCGTGCAAAGTCCCCTTGCGTGAAGCCTTTAACACCTCTTTAACTCCGAGCATGAAGCCGTCAAAGTCATCCTGCATTTCTTTCATCGTATCTCGCCGTGAAATTTGAGCCTCACGTTTTTGTTCCCATTTACGAACCGTGCCCTGGTTTTCTTCCAGTAGTTTTTGCAGGGCCTGGTACTGTTCACTTCCCTGAATATAGCCACTGCGCAAACTGCTAATTTCCTGTCCCAGCTTCTGAATCGTCGCTTCCAATCCTTTTTTGCGCTGTTCAAGTTCAGCTTTCTGGGCTTCCCATTTGCCGGATTCATCACTGACGCGATTCGCTCGGCGTTCCAACGCTTCCTTCTGTTGGTCAGTATAACGAATTTCGTTACGCGCCTGCGCCATCTGATTCATCAGCTCCAGCAGACCACCCTTTAGGCTTTCTTCCTGCTCCTGGCTGATCCCACCTGTGACGCCAATCAGTTTGGCCTCTTCATCAGACAGACGCGCACGCAACTCGTCCAGCTCTACATTCAGCGCTGACAGCTTTTCGTTCAGCTGATCCAGTTCGCTTTTGCGTTCGGAATGCCGTGATTCGCTTGTGCTGAGGGATAAGATCAATTGTTCCCGATTGGCCTCCAAATTGCGTGTGCGCTCTTTGAGCAATTCACCGTAGCCTTCACTTTTTTCTGTAGCTTCACTGTATTGCAGCAGATCCTTTTGCAGACGTTCTACTTGCTCTTCCAGCTGCCGTAATTCATTACGATCGTTTTCCAGCATTGCATCATGGCGGGACACCACTGTAGACAATTGAAGCTGCTCTTGCTGCAACAAAGCTAGTTTGGAAGTCGCATCGCTCCATGAAGTGTGAATTTGTTCAATTTGATGGACGTACATCGAAATTTCTTTTGATTTTAATTCACTGCGCAGCTCTTTAAAATGAATCGCCTTTTCAGACTGCTCCTTAAGAGGTCCAATCTGATCCTCTAGTTCACTGACCAAATCGTGAATGCGCAGCAAATTTTGCTCTGTTTCATCCAGCTTGCGAACTGCATCTTTTTTACGTGATTTATATTTTACGATACCCGAGGCTTCCTCAAAAATACCCCGTCGATCCTCAGATCGGGTACTCAAAATTTCTTCAATACGTCCTTGCCCAATAATCGAATAAGCTTCTTTACCAATCCCTGTATCCATAAACAGCTCAGTAATATCCCGAAGTCTGCATGATTGACGATTAATGAAATATTCACTATCCCCACTCCGATGCACACGTCGCGTTACCGTCACTTCACCAAAATCCAGAGGCAATGCCTGATCTTCATTATCTAGCGTAAGTGATACTTCACCGTAATTAACAGCCTTACGAGCATCACTACCTGCAAAAATAATGTCCTCCATCTTGCCGCCACGCAGTGATTTGGCACTCTGTTCGCCCAACACCCAACGAATTCCGTCGGAAATATTACTTTTTCCACTCCCATTGGGTCCGACGACTGCCGTAATGCCGCGGACAAATTCCATTTCCGTTTTATCTGCAAACGATTTGAAGCCCGCCAGCTCAATGCGCTTTAAAAACATGCTCAATCTCACCTCTAACATTCAAATATGCTTGTACAACTTCATTGACCTGATTGATTGAATTATCCTTATTGTAGCATAAGACTAATTTGAAAAAAGCACAGTATCGACGTTCACCTTACAGCAGTAAAGCCACGAAAAAAGAGCAAAACGCAGTCCATTCGCCATTATGGGCCGGGACTCCCCGCGGACTGCCCTTTGCTCTTACTTTGTGTCCTCTGCTTGCGTCACCCGTTCGGGCCGCTCAGGTACCGATTACGATTCCGCCAGCTTCAAACGGTTTAAAGCAACTGCCGCCGCTTGCTGCTCAGCTTCCTTTTTGGAGCGTCCTGTACCTGCCCCCAGCCGTTCGCTGTCCATATATACCTCGGCTACAAACTCGCGTTCATGGGCAGGTCCGCGTTCCTCGACAATCTTGTATTCAAGCATCCCCATGTTATGATGCTGCGTCAGTTCCTGAAGCTCTGTTTTGAAATCACTCATCTGAAGCTTACCGTTTAATACAATTTGAGGAAAAATATAACGTTCTAGAAACGACCGGACGGCTTCCAGACCCTGATCCAAATAAAGCGCGCCTACGAACGCCTCGAACACATCAGCCAACAGAGCAGGACGAGTACGTCCGCCTGTCAGCTCTTCACCTTTTCCAAGCAATACATACTGCCCAAACTCAAGCCCGACAGCAAACTTCACCAAAGAAGGCTCACAGACAATAGCTGCACGCAACTTGGTTAGTTCGCCTTCGGGCCGGTTAGGGTACTGATTGTACAATTGCTCAGACACCGTCAGTTCCAGAACAGCGTCACCCAGAAATTCCAGACGCTCATTATCTGCATGCTGACTGAACCGATGTTCGTTTACGTAGGAAGCGTGCGTAAAAGCCTGCTTCAGAAGCTGCCGATTGTTGAATTGAATATGAAGTTTCTGCTGTAATTGCTTCAAGTCTCCACTCAACGAACTGACCCCTTACGCTTCATATTTTTTTAGAATAACCGTAGCATTGTGACCGCCAAAACCAAAGGAATTGGACATAACCACATTCAGTTCCGCTTTTCTCGGCTTATTAGGTACATAATCAAGATCACAAGCCGGGTCTTGATTATCCAAATTAATTGTTGGCGGAATTGTCTGATGTTGGAGCGCAAGACCACAAATTACGGCTTCAACGCCTCCCGCTGCACCCAGAAGATGCCCTGTCATCGACTTGGTTGAACTGATCGCTACCTTATAGGCATGCTCTCCAAGCGTTTTCTTAACTGCTTCCGTCTCCGATTTGTCACCAACCGGCGTAGATGTACCATGTGCATTGATATAATCGATATCTTCAGGATTCAATCCAGCATCACGGATCGCCATTCTAATGCAGCGTGCTGCTCCCTCTGGATCAGGCTCCGTCATATGATGGGCATCGCCTGAAAGACCATAGCCAATCACTTCGCCGTAAATATGTGCACCACGCTTCAAAGCATGATCCAACGATTCCAGAATCAGTACACCAGAGCCTTCGCCCATAACAAATCCGTCCCGTTCGGTATCAAATGGACGACTTGCCTTTTCCGGCTCATCGTTACGTGTGGACATCGCTCGCATGGAGCAAAATCCAGCAATACCAATCGGACGAATCGTTGCTTCGGCACCGCCGCAAATCATAGCGTCAGCGTCACCGCGCTGAATCATGCGGAAGGAATCACCGATAGCATGACTACCTGTGGCACAAGCCGTAACTGGCGATGTATTGGGACCCTTAGCACCGAGTGAGATCGAAACTTGACCGGAACCCATATTAGCAATCATCATCGGAATGAAGAAAGGGCTTACGCGTTTAGGTCCCTTTTCGATCAGTGCATTATGCTGATCTTCCCAAGTGCCCAATCCGCCAATACCAGAACCAACAGATACACCAACACGCTCAGCATCCACATTCTCTCCGATTACGAGTTTGCTGTCCTCAAGCGCCAATTTACTAGCAGCAACCGCGAACTGCACAAAGCGGTCCATTTTACGCGCATCCTTACGATCGATATAATCCTCTGGATTAAAATCTTTAATGGAAGCGGCTATTTTCGTAGTGTATTCACTTGTATCAAAAGCTTCGATTTTACTGATACCAGATTTTCCAGCCATCAGATTATCCCATAGTGTGTTCAAATCCTGTCCCAGCGAAGTGATTACACCCATTCCTGTTATGACAACACGTTGTTTCAAAGATAATCACCTCTATGTCTACTGCAAATTGTATTTTTAGTTCGCACACGCTTGTGTACAAAAATAATATAGAATCAACTAAAGTTAGTAATGCCGCATTATACTCAGCCCTTGACGAAGTGAAGCTGAGATGAAGTCAAAAACACGCGACAATTCCGTCTTTAGTTCAATCTGTATAATTAGGAGAAAGTCCCGCCTGTAACAGAACGGGACTTTTGATGACATGAATTAGGTATGAGATTGTATGTACTTCACAACTTCACCTACAGTTGTAATTTTCTCTGCATCTTCATCAGAGATTTCCATATCAAACTCATCTTCCAATTCCATAACCAATTCAACTACATCGAGAGAATCAGCGCCTAAATCATCTTTAAAAGATGCTTCAAGTGTAACTTCGGCTTCGTCGGCTCCCAAACGGTCAACGACAATGCGTTTTACGCGCTCCAATACATCGGACATCCGGCTCACCTCCTCCTTATGGTATTATACGAAAATTACAATTAAAATGCCATAGAAGAGAGTTTTCATTAACTACTCTCCATCGGGGCATGCGGATTGGCAACAAGAACTACATATACATGCCGCCATCCACATGCAAAGTCTGGCCCGTCATATATGAGGAAGCATCCGAGGCCAAGAATAGCACCACATCTGCAATTTCCTCAGGCCGTCCAAGACGGGCCAGCGGAATACCGCTAAGCATATTGTCACGCAAATCATCAGCCAGCACCTGCGTCATTTCAGTATCAATGAATCCAGGAGCCACACAGTTCACTGTAATTCCTCTTGAGGCAAGCTCTCTAGCAGAGGATTTAGTAAGACCAATCACTCCCGCTTTAGCAGCGACATAGTTGGCTTGTCCTGCGTTACCAAGTACACCAACAACGGAAGAGATATTGATAATTCGTCCAGAACGCTGCTTCATCATTGGGCGTGTGGCCGCCTTGAGACAATTAAACACACCCTTAAGATTCGTTTCGATCACCTGATCGAATTCCTCTTCTTTCATCCGCATGATTAAATTATCTCTTGTTATGCCAGCATTATTCACCAGGATATCAATCTTGCCCCAAGCGCCAATTACATCCTTGATCAACTGATCAGCTTCTTCAGCACGTCCCACATTAGCCTGAACTGTAATAGCTTCTACACCTTTGGCACGAATCAGCTCTGCTACCTCAGTCGCAGCCGCTTCGCTACCAGCATAATTTACTGCGACATTAGCCCCTGCTTCAGCCAGCGCCAGTGCGATACTACGGCCAATTCCGCGCGACGCTCCCGTAACCAGCGCTGTTTTTCCACTCAATGGCTTAGACATCATAGTCCTCCCTTGCAAGTATTTAACCCGTAAAGGCAATCATTAATACTTTTAGCGGGCTTCCAGGGCTTCTGTTATAGAAGCAAACGACTCCAGGCTACTCATGTTATACAGCTTAACCGTTTTGTCAATCTTTTTAACCAGTCCGGTCAAAACACTTCCCGGTCCAAACTCAACAAAGGTGTCCACACCTTGTTCCAGTAACCATGCTACGCTGTCTTCCCATAGTACCGGAGAATAGACCTGTTCCACCAACAGTTGGCGAATTTCACTTCCCTCACGTACAGGTTTTGCTGTCACATTGGTCACAACCGGAATCTGGGCTTCAGCAAATTTCACAGTCTCCAATTTACCGGAGAGCTTGTCCGCCGCTTCCTTCATCAATGACGAATGAAAAGGTCCGCTGACCTCCAAAGTAATAGCACGCTTACCGCCTGCTTCCTTCACACGTTCAGCGACGGCAGCTACGCCCACCTTTGTACCGGATACAACAATCTGTCCGGGACAGTTGATGTTGGCCAATTCAACCAGTTGGCCAGACTCCGTAATATCACGGCACAATGCTGCCAATGCTTCACGATCAGCTCCCAGCACAGCAGCCATCCCGCCTTGTCCATCAGGAATGGCCTGCTCCATAAACTGACCACGTGCACGAACAGTCTCAACTGCATCCTCAAATGTGAGAACACCGGAAGCCACTAGCGCACTGTATTCTCCTAGACTGTGCCCAGCCACATAATCAGGGCGGATGCCCTTTTCCTTGAACGCTTCATACAACGCAATGCTCGCCGTTAACAGTGCAGGCTGCGTATTGGATGTTTGCTTCAAGGCTGTGTCAGGCCCTTCAAATATCAGTGTGCTTAGCGCGAAACCCAAACGTTCGTCCGCTTTACGGAATACTTCTGTTGCAGCTGGAACTGCTTCATAAGCATCTTTAGCCATACCTACAGCTTGTGAACCCTGACCGGGAAATATAAATGCCGTTTTGCCCATCGTGCATGCACCTCTCTGTATCCAATGCTTCTTCTGTAAAACACCAGACAAATTCAATATTATATCAAAAATTCCACTTAATTACCAGATAAGAACCGACGCACCCCAGGTCAAACCGCCGCCAAAGCCCACCATTAGTATACGGTCGCCTTCCTTCATGCGGCCTTCCTCAGCTGCTTCCACAAGAGCGAGAGGAATAGATGCTGCGGATGTATTCGCATATTTATTAACATTAATAACTACCTTTTCCTCTGGCAAATCCAAACGTTGCATTGCGGATTGGATGATTCGGATATTGGCTTGATGCGGAACGAACAGATCGATGTCGTCTTTGGACATCCCAGCTTTCTCCAACACATCAACCGTTGCTGTTCCCATAACGCGAACCGCGAACTTGAACACTTCGCGTCCGTTCATGTAAATATAGTGCTGTTTATTTTCCAGTGTATTCGCACTCGCAGGCAAACGTGAGCCCCCAGCTTCCAACTTGAGCAAGGTGCCTCCAGCGCCTTCAGCCCCCAGATCAAAGGATTGGAATCCTCTACCTTCAGGTACTTCACCAATCACTACAGCTCCTGCTCCATCTCCGAAAAGAACGCAGGTGTTGCGGTCAGTATAATCTGTAATCCGGGAAAGGCAGTCTGCACCAATAATTAACGCATTGTTATAAATACCTGTCTTAATGAAACTCGTTGCCGTAGCCAGCCCGTACACAAAACCCGAGCATGCAGCAGACAAATCGAAAGCCGCTGCGCCTTTGGCCCCCAACTTGTCCTGAAGAATGCAAGCAGTTGACGGAAATGCCATATCTGGTGTAACCGTAGCTACTATAATCAGGTCCAGATCTTGTGCCGTCATACCCGCAGACTCCAACGCCTTAACTGCTGCTTCATAAGCCAAATCAGATGTAGCCTGCTCTGGAGCAGCAATATGGCGCTCCTGAATCCCTGTACGGCTAACAATCCACTCATCACTTGTTTCAACGATTTCTTCCAAATCTTTATTGGTCAGAATTTTCTCAGGTACGTATTTCCCTGTTCCGATAACACCAACCGGCCGTAATTTATTCATATCGTCACTCACTTCCTGCTGATTTCCTTGGATATACTTTCCACCAACCGGTTTTGCAAGGCCGTACGAGCCTGCCTTACCGCATTTTTGACGGCAATGCCATCAGACGAACCGTGACTTTTTAAGACGAGTCCGCTCAACCCCAACAAAGGAGCCCCGCCGTGCTCTTTATAATCCAGTTTCCCCTTCAGACCCCGAAGCTCAGGCATAATCAAGGCCGCTGCAAGCTTGGTCTTTAAGGATTTGGTGAACTGCTCTTTAAGGAGAGAAAATATCGCTCCAGCTGTTCCCTCTAGCGATTTTAGCATAATGTTTCCGGCGAATCCGTCACACACCAATACATCACAATTTCCAGTTAACACATCTCGGGATTCAACATTCCCCACAAAATTGACAGGTAACTGCTCAATAAGTGGAAATGCCAACTTTGTCAGTTCGTTGCCTTTTCCTGCTTCAGTCCCAACATTCAGCAGACCCACTCTTGGAGAAGCCAATCCGTGAACCTTCTGACGGTACAAGCTCCCCATCAGTGCATATTGGGCAAGATGTTCAGGCTTGGCATCCATATTGGCCCCCAAGTCCAGCGCCAGTATACCTTGATCATCAATCGTTGGTATCATCGGCGCGAGAGCCGGACGTTCAATGCCCTCCATTCTTCCAACCACTAGCAATCCTGTAGTCATCAGAGCGCCTGTATTACCTGCGGATATCATGGCATCCGCTTCACCTTCTCTAACCATTCGACCCGCTACGACCATTGAGGCATCCTTTTTACGCCGCACTGCCTTTACAGGCTCGTCCTGCGCATCTATCGTTTCGGACGCATGGCGAATGGTGAGGTTCGTCGGCAGCGCCCTGCCGTTCAAAACCGATTCAATCCGTTCCCGGTCACCAACCAGCGTAATGTCTGTATCCTTCCATTCCGCCGCCGCAGATAACGCGCCCTCTACTGTCGCCTCAGGAGCATTATCTCCCCCCATGGCATCAATGGCGATCCGCATGCTGACTTCCTCCTTCGCTATACTCTTCCTCCGTGGAGCGATAAATGACAAAGTTGCCTTGGAACACCATTTCTTCTCCTACGTAGGCAAACACTTCCACTTTGGCCTTTCCTTTTTGTTCTGGATTTGAGCGTACATATGCCTTGGCAATACATTTTTCACCCAAATGAACCGGACGAACAAAGCGAATATCCGCTGAAGCGGTCAATGCTATCTCATCGTTAATTACGGCAACGGCCAATGAATTGGCCTGCGCAAACACATAATGTCCTCGTGCAATGCCTGTGCGTGAAAAAGTATGTTCCTCTTTAATTTCAAAAATCGAAATACCACTTCGATCCAACTGGAGATCAACGATGTCCCCAATTACTTCATGTAAAGGCAAGGAACGAACCTGATCGTAGGAGCGCTCAGCCATCAGCTTTAGCCGCTCCCGCAATTCCGGGATCCCCAGTTCCATCCGGTCCAACCGAATGGTCTGAATGCTTACCTTCAGCTGTCTTGTCAATTCCTGATCCGTCACGAACGGATTATCATCAATTAATTGAGTCAGCCGTTGCTGTCTCTGTCTCTTCGGCAAACGTTCGATATCAGTGACGCCTCCTTTCCCTACAGTAAACTGCCGTTCAGCCGACAGTTCAGGTTACTTTACGTTCTAACGGCTAAACTTCAAGCCGGTTTGTCTTCTTGTATGTATAAAGGAACCTCTTAGGCCCTTCTTTCTTAGAACCTGGTACTAAAACAGTATATAGCATGCTGACGCAAAAAGAAAGCATGCTGATAAAAAAAGTAGCGCCTCACTGTAGTGAAGCGCTACTTTCTCTGCGAATATTCCAAAGAATCCGCTTATCGGACATTATTGAGAGATGATCTCTCTAGCTTTGTACGTTCCGCAAACTTTGCACACATGGTGAGCAAGTTTCAATTCGCCACATTCGGAGCATTTCACCATACCTGGTACTTCCAGTTTAAAGTGAGTACGACGTTTGTCGCGACGAGTTTTGGATGTTCTCCGTTGAGGTACTGCCATTATTCCCACCTCCTTAAACAGATCAACCCCGCATAACGGGTATGACTTCTTATCTCATTCAAGACCGAAAGAAAATGCCAGAAGACAATGATCTTACAGCCGGTGAATCAAGCCTGCAACATCCACGTATCGGTTCAATAACTTCCCGGCACAAGCGGATGATGATTTTTTTCAGAATTGAACTCAATTCTCATTTAAAAAAATCCTTAAGCCCTGCCAGACGCGGATCAATCTTTTCCGTATCACTATCGTTACTGTCGTCGGAGCCAAGGCTCCAGTCTTGTCCAGCCGCTGGCGCGATGCCCTGACAATCCTCACTGCATACAGGCGCAAACGGCACATGCAGTACAAACAGTTCTTCACAATACGGTGCAATGTCGAAGGAATCCTCCGTCACTGCGATAAAATCGCCATCTTCATCCTCCTCTTCAACACTTGAAGATGAGGTTTGCTTAAACCGTTCACGAAATTCAATTTTCAAATCCTCGTGCATCGGGCTCAAACAGCGTGAGCAAAGCATGTCCAGACCTGCGGTCAACTTGCCTTCCACACTCATCGAGCCTTGACCCAGACTAACGGCGACCAAGTCGGTCTCCAGCGGGGAAACGGCTGTAACATCAGCACGATCATCCACCAATTCACTCACATTAAGAGATTCACGGATAGGAAAGGGACCGTCACTTGTTGCTACTTTGCGAAAAAATAGTTGCATCACTATCACTCCAAACAAACAAAAATTATTATAACGACTGATCGAGTCGTTTGTCAACACCTTTCACTTTACACCACTTACAAATCCATTGGTTTTCCAATGGTTCGGTAAGATCTACGCGGATGCAAAAATGTGTTGTATTCATCATGTACCTGTGAGTATTCGTACCCCCGCCACTCTTCGTGTACAATAATGCGAGTATAAAGCTTTTTGCTCTAGGTCTCAATGGTCTTGTTGAAGTGCATGATGAAATACCAGATAGCTGCCCTGAAAACATGCATTCGTTGGTAGTAAACCACTCAAAATAGTTATCAAATAAGCTACTAAAGAAAGGAGCCGACATACAGTTTTGAAAACACTCGGTATCATTGTAGAGTATAATCCCCTGCATAACGGACATGTCCATCACTGGAAGGAGTCCCTTCGTATCACTGGTGCACAGCGCACGGTGGCTGTGATGAGTGGTCCCTTCCTTCAACGGGGCGAACCCGCGATTACAGACAAATGGTCGCGCACCGAAATGGCACTCGCCATGGGCGTAGACCTGGTTCTGGAGCTGCCTGTAGCCTATGCTGTCCAGCCCGCAGAATGGTTTGCCCGCGGCGCGGTGACCTTGCTGTGCGCGACGGGCATCGTCGACGCGCTCTGCTTCGGCAGCGAGAGCGGAGACATCGCCCCGCTGCACACGCTGGCTCGCGTGCTGGCGGCAGAGCCGGCCGAACTCAAGGCCGGCATCGCCCAGCGCCTGAGCAAGGGCGCGAGCTATCCCGCCGCCTACGCGGGAGCCGCAGCCGCGCTGGCGGCCGAAGGAGCGGACGGCGCTGCGCTCGCCGCTCTTATGCAACAGCCCAACAATACGCTGGGGCTGCATTACTTGATTGCGCTGGAACGACTGGGCAGCACGATCAAGCCCTTCACGGTAGCCCGCACGGGATCGGGCTACCACGAAGCCGTGGCTCCTGCGGACGGAGTCATCGCCAGCGCCACGGCCATCCGCCGTCTACTGCTGGACGGCGGGCCGGAGGCCGCATCGCCGTACGTACCTGCGGCGACCCTGGAGATTTTGCAGCGCGAGTGGCAAGAAGAACGCGCGCCGCTGCATTGGGAAGCGTTCTGCCAGCCACTGCTGAACGCCCTGATCACGCAGAGCCCGCAGCAGCTGGCGGAGCTGCACGAGGTCACCGAAGGGCTGGAACATCGCCTGCAGCAATCGCTGTACACGCTGCCCCAGCCCTCTGTGGAGGCTCTGTTTGCCGCTGTCAAGACAAAACGCTATACTCGTACGAAGCTTCAGCGAATGTGTACACATATTTTGCTGAATCATGCCAAAGCGGATATGACTCCCGCTGAGCTGGCGAAAGGTCCCGGCTATATCCGCGTGCTCGGCTTTAACAGGGCTGGACGCAAGCTGCTGGCGCAAATGAAAGACACAGCCGCCCTGCCAGTATGGGTCAAGCCGTCTGCCGGGTCACATGCCCATCTGGACTGGGATACTGCCGCCGCCGCCATACATGCAGCCGGGATGCCGCGTCCCGCCATCCGTCACATGTATGCTGATTACTTGCGGCCCCCCGTTATGGTTTAATAGGCAGCTTTTCCATATAATTCAGCGCATCGCCAAGCTTGCGAACCGGGACAAGCTTCATCTGGGTTCCGATTTGCTCTGCTTTGGCTTTTGCCTCTTTATAATTATCCGCCGGGACGAAAAACAATTCCGCGCCCTGACGGTCAGCAGCGACAATTTTATACTTGGCACCACCAATCGCTCCAACCTGACCGTCCTTATCAATAGTACCCGTACCGGCTACACGATATCCCTTACTTAAGTCACCTGGTGTCAGCTGGTTATAGATTTCCATAGTAAACATCAAACCTGCCGAGGGACCGCCGACATCCGTAGATGTAAAATGAATCGTTTTACGTCCATCCTTCGGCTCTACCTTCTGTACCGTGGCAATACTGACGCCAAACCCGGAACGTTCTTTTCCCGTCTCACTGTCCGTGATGGTTGTTAATGGAGCTTGCACTGCCAGCAACTTTCCATCGCGCTTTAGCTTCACTTTAGCCAGCGTTCCCGGTTTCGCATCCTCCAAGGCCTTCCGAATGGAATGATTATCAGTTACCCTCGTACCGTTCAACTCTAATATTTCATCTCCGGGCTCAAACACGCTGTTTGGTCCCGGAACCTTAAATACATACACATAATCCGGCACAATGCGATAGGGAACATGAGCACGGGTATAGGCAGCCTCCATCGCGGAAGATTGGGAATCCCCCATATACCATACCTGCTCTGCTGCATATTCATCTTCACTTCTGCCATGCAGACGATCCTCTTTGCGCTGAATCTCCGAGTTGCTGTCCAGCTTGGACATAGCTAGCATGATGACATTGGCATATCTCGCCGATACCGTCGTCATCATAAAACTCCCCCGTTCGCTGCTATCCCCTTCCTGTACTTTAACCATCGGTTTGATCTCGTTTGCCCCACCTGGTCCATAGATCAGATAAGGGGTTGGCATATAAACCAGCACATAGACCATTGCAGCCAGTATTAAGACATAACCGGTTGTAAAAAAGGCTCTTTTCCGGTTAATTTGCATCATTGCTTCTCCCCCTTGCAGCCTAACTTCTCCTATCTTACCCAAGTGCCTTTGCTCCACCTGTTCTCAAGCCTTCCAAAAAAGCATACATTGTTTACGACAACGTGTACGAGCAACCTCTACCCAGACAATGAACGTGAATAAACGCTGGAGACAGCATCCGACTCTCTTAGTATATTTATGAGAGGTGAACTCTTTGATGCAAAAGGAAGCCCGCCCTGCTCCTTATTGGACAACCTTGCTGCTTGGCCTCGGAGCCATTTTGCTTGTAGTGGCTATTGTCGCCTCACCAGAAGAAGTATTTCAAGCCTCTACCCAGGGGCTTAAGTTATGGTGGAGCATTATTTTCCCGGCCATGCTGCCCTTTTTGATGCTATCTGAAATGCTCATCGCCTTTGGTCTGGTACATGGTCTAGGTGTTCTGCTGGAGCCGTTCATGCGATTTTGGTTTCGGCTGCCGGGACGAAGCGGCTGGGTGTTGGCCCTCGGCCTAACTGCGGGATTCCCGGCTGCTGCGGAAGCGGTACGCCAATGGGCACAGCAGGAGGATATGACCCCGCTTCAGCTTCGACGTCTGACCGCTATCGCTCATTTCTGCAATCCGATTACGATCCTGCTCGTCATTGGCACAGGACTGCTGCACAATGCTGCTGTAGGCGGGCTGTTACTTGCCGTTCACTGGATTTCTGGGCTGCTGGCAGGCTGGATCACAGCCAGATTACCTGAATCGTCCAGAAAATCGAAAAAACGGGAAACGCCAGCTGCCATCCGGCTCGCTTCTGTTTCCCGCCCTACCACCTCCCTGATCCGATCCGCATGGGAAGCTACCCGCTCTGCCAAAGAACGGGACGGTCGCAGTTTTGGAAAACTGTTAGGCGAAACCGTATCCCATGCTGTACAGACGCTGATGGTGACAGGTGGATTCATTATTTTCTTTTCCGTACTGATTCGGCTGCTGACCCTATACTCAGGTCAAGGGACGCTTTCTATGGTGTGGCCTGCCTGGATGGAAATCCATCTGGGTTCCTATGAAATCAGCCGTCTGCCCAACGATCTCCGTACACAAGCAGCGCTGATCAGCGCTGTGTTAGGCTGGGGCGGCTTGTGCGGCTGGCTTCAAATTACCGCCGTCACCAGACCTTCCGACAAGGGCATCACCTTCACCTTATCACGAGTGCTCCATGGGATCATTGCTTTTGGACTGACCTTGGCGGCATGGACTCCGCTTAGCCACATTGTCAGTAATACAATTCCTGCTTACATCAGTCGCAGTTCTGTATCTTCTTTTTCGGAAAGTGTAAATGACTCTGGTATACAATCTGTCATGGTCGGAGCCAGCAGTTTATTAACACAAATAGAAGGAACATCCATGTACCCCTGGCAACTGACCGTACTGTCCGTCGTACTTCTAAGTACGATTATACTTGCTCTGCTCGCCGTTTCCTTTATGACTTCATGGTGGAGCCACCGCGATTCGCGCTAACCTTGGCACGCAGTGCGTCTTCCACCTCTGGTGACACCAGATCTACGACCTTGCCATCAAAATGCGCAATTTCCTTCACCATACTGGAACTCAGATATGAATAAGCCGGATTGGTCATCATAAAGATCGTTTCCGCATCCGGGTTCAGCTTATGATTGGTAGAGGCCAATTGCAGCTCATATTCAAAATCGGTCACTGACCGGATTCCTCTGACAATAACCTGAGCCCCTTTTTGACGTACATAATTTGCTGTCAAATCACGAAAGCTGTCCACTTCAACGTTTGGAATATCGCGAGTTACCGTCCGCAGCAGCTCCATTCGCTCCTCAAGTGAAAACAGCGGATTTTTACTAATATTGTTAAGAACCGCGACAATCAGTAAATCAAACTGTCGGGCCGCTCTTTGAATAATATCCTGATGCCCCATCGTCACGGGATCAAAGGTTCCCGGATATACGGCAACACGTGGTTTGTGCTCAATCATGATGGTCCTCCCCGTCTGATTCGGTGATGCCGAATTTGCCCCCTTCGGCTTCTGTATGTTCTTCGGCGTCTGACAAAGCATCATCTGCAAAGTGATAAATGGATAACGCCGTTTCACCATAGACCGCTTTTCTAACCTGTTCAAACGGTCCGAAACTTATCGGATACTCATGTCCCGATTCATACTCCAGCACGATGATTGCACCTGAACGAAGCAAGTCCAACTCTGCCATGCGGCTCATCAATTCATCCCCGTGCTTGAGACGATAAGGCGGGTCCAGAAAAACTGCATCAAAAAGAGCTCCACGTTTTGCCAGCGCCTTGAGCGCTCGTCCGGCATCATTGCGGAACACTTCTGCCTTTCCTTCCAATCCAGTTTTTCGCAAATTTTCTTTAATGACATCAATGCTTTTGGATTCCATATCAATAAAAACTACCTTGTCCATTCCCCGACTAAGCGCCTCTATCCCCAGGCCGCCACTGCCAGCAAACAAATCAAGCGCGACTCCTCCATCAAAATAAGGACCTATCATGCTAAATAGCGCTTCCTTGACCTTATCCGTGGTCGGTCGCGTCCCGGTGCCGGGAACTGCCTTTAACGGCCTTCCTTTGGCACTACCCGATACCACTCTCACGCTGAAACTCACCTATTTTCTATATGTGTTCATAACCATATAAAGATTATGACGTTATCGTACCACATGCACCGCCGTTTGAAAAACTTAGTGATGAAGCAGGTATAAAAAACCATCTCCTGGGCATCCTTAGGATATCGGCATTCAACCAATGTCGTAGACAACCGCGGAGAAGACTTACGTTTCCCCATAAGCTCTTCGTCCGGTTTCTCCTCTCCCATTCGGGCGCTCTTTCGTAGAGCGCCTGTTTTTTTGCATAAAAAGAAGCTGCTTTAAAGCAGCTTTATGTATTATTTTTTCTAATCTGCATTTTGCTTATTTCAGCAGTTCTTCGGGTGTATCCCCTTGATAAACATACACATAACTTGCCACCGATACAGCAAATGTCGCAAACATAGACAACGATGTGGCTAACCCGTATACTACTTTTTTCATCATTCCACTCACCTCCTTCCCCGAATCAATGTTAGGCTTTGAAGCAAAAAAGCAACAGCCACTACAGAAGAACCAATAACAAAATTTGTACATACAAGCAAGGAGGATAACAATCGCAAGAGGGGATAAAACCGGACTGGAATGCGCGACTGCTTTTCAATTCTGGACGGGGCAAAGCATAAAACAAGAATGAGCGCGATTCCGTTAAACAGGTTTGTCAACCCATTATTTAAGGAAATGCAAGATATGTATGTAAAAGCTACAGAGGTCACCAACACACATGCCATACCCGTTTTCAAGTGAATACCACCAGATACTTGGCGCAGCAAAGCAAAAGCAACGAGAATCGTTGCAGCTTCTACCATCCGCCCCGTGAAGAATGAGGCGAATAGTGTCAACAAGATGATCATAGACGCATTCAGAATGAGAGCGAGTGCGTATTTAAGCACTGGGACGGAGGCCGGATGATCAGGCACAATACGTTTAATCTGGTTAGCAAGTTTGAAGGCCATCGTTTCAATCATCTCGGTATTCCTTTCCGACTGCGTAGTAGATAAAAAATCCCGATACCAGTGCAAAAAATATCATACTCAACCATACTTCGCTATAGTAAAGCACAATAGAGGTTGAAATGAGAGACAGAATGATCAAGGTAATAACAATGCCATATTCCTCTTTGAACTTAAGCTTTTTGAAATTTGGGGAAAAGCCGATCTCTTTTCGATACAATATAAATGAAATAAGTAGTCCTGTTGCTGCGCTAACCACTTGTAACAGATAGCCCTTCAAGGACCCGTTCTGCAGCTCAGAAATAGGCAGGTTACCGAACATAGCCTTCAGGAGTACCGATTGAATAACGGCATATGCAAAATAACCGGTAACTGTCATAATACCTGACCAAACAATCGGGATCTTCACCACCGTAGCAAGTAAAAAAATAAAAAGCAGCATATTAATGACAGGTACCAAATATGAAAGTGAAAATTCCTCTCGGAGCAAATAACTTTGCAGGTTCATAATCAGGTTTACAAAAATAGCCTGCCATAGATAGAAAGTCATTCTAACCTTAAAGATACTTAAAATCAGCGCAAAAACAGCTACTCCTTCCAGTGTAGAGAAAAATAAAAAGCCGAGTGGCTCCAAAAGCATACGTGCATCTCCTTTACAATTCCAACAAACCTCATCGGTGTATTCAAAAACTTGGATGTACATCGAATATAAAGGGCTGGGAGCTACTTTTCAAGGGGTCTTTTCAATAATTTCGTAGATTTATTCAAGCACTTCAACCAAATGTTATCTGATGCTGCTTCAAGTTGCAACTAGGCAACACTTTCTTTGACCGAATCTTCCTGCTTGCGTACAGATTTTATACGTGATATAAGCTTTTTCCCCAATCGGATGCCGGGCTGTTCTATCCATATGTAGGTAAACCAGGAAAGTCCAGCGGTGCATAGCAACGTCATGATGAACATAAGTGTGAGGCTGACCAAAGGAGCAAACGGTAATTTAATCTGTATGATTAGCCCCAGGACCAGTATATGCGTCAAATACATGCTATAGCTGAGGCGGCCGATCCATGACCACACCTGATTAAGCAGCCACATCGGCTGCCAATGATACAAAGCATACGCTCCCAGCAGCAACCCGACACCTAAGAGATAATCCGCCATACCTCCAAAAAACGCAAACAGCACAGTACCAAGCAGCAAGCCGCCACTGAGCGCGTCTACACTTTTCCAATGACGCTCGTCTTTCCAAATGAAAAACAACAATATACCCAGTCCAAAGACAGGCAACTGATTCGGAAACCATAAATACAAATAGTGCCCCCATAAAGAGTGATCACTAATTAGTGGATATTGAGCAAACACCGTATTTAGCCCAAAGCTTGCCACAAGCACCATCATGACAAACCAAGTCGCATGGCGAACCGATCGAATCAACTTAAATAAGAGGGGGATAAGCAGATAAAACATGCATTCCACCGCAATGGACCATTCCACACCGATAATGCTGTTGATCCAATACGGATTGAGACCGTTCAAAAACAGAACATGGGCTGCTATATTAGTGGCAGTAACTCCCTCCTGATCCCCAAGCCAAAATCGTGGACCCGTCCCATCCACAGCTAAATAGATTCCTAACATCACGTAATACAAGGGTGCAATCCGAAAAAAACGACGCAACAGGTAGGCCGCCATTCCTTCTCTCTCGTCACTCGAACGCCTGCTCAGGGATAGAAAAAGCGTAAAAGCGCTGGCCATATAAAATAAAGCGACTCCTTTGGCTCCTATGCTCAAGCCTTTTTGCAACCAACCATTTAATCCGTCCACATGCTGACTGACATGCACAAGTAATACTCCCATAATCGCCAGCGCCCTTAGCGTATCTACAAATTGCAACTTATCTTGTTCCATCTTCCCCTTGTCTTCGGGCATCGTATCCCTCCATAACAAATTCAAATGATACATTTTGTATCTATAATACACAAAATGTATCACCCAAGTAAATATCCCCATTATGTAAAAAAACACCCTCTGACCGCACCAAGATGCGGTCAAAAAGTGTTGATTTTATCATGCTATAATCAGCTGTTCTCTATTTGTTTAAATGAAAAGGTACGGTCGTTACGATGACATCTTTGTAGTTAATCAAATAGGCTCTCATCAGCAAACTGGTCTGATTATGCAGTATATTTTCCCACCAGTGTTTAGTGATAAATTGTGGAATGAGAACTGTAATATGATCCTCGTCTGCTTTTTTCCACTCTACTGTATCAATGAACTTGCGAAGCGGATTAATGATACTGCGATAACGCGATCTCAGCACTACTAAACGTATACCCACATCCCACTCTTCCCACTTCTGTTCCATTTTTTGAATCGCTTCATCGTCCACACCTACATATACGGCAACCACATTGTCCGACAGAGTTTTGGCATAGCTGATGGTATTCATGACGACTCGTGTAATGCCTGCCACCGGAATAATAATCGTGTTGCCTTTGACCATAGGTTTGTCCTTTGTGATATCAATGCGCAGCTGTTCAGCCGTATTTTTGTAATGCTTATTAATCTTCATAAAGAAATATAATACCAAAGGCAGGAAGATAAAGACTACCCATACCTGGCTAAACTTAGTAAAGATAAAGATAAGCGTAATTGACAGCGTGGTTAGCATCCCGACCGTATTAATAGCCAATTTGACGACCCAGCCAGCTGGTTTGAGCCGAATCCACCGAATCATCATACCAAGCTGTGACAGGGTAAACGGAATAAATACCCCTACGGCATAAAGCGGGATGAGGTTTTCTGTGTTGCCACCAAAAACGATGACCAGCAATGCCGAGAAGATACTCAGAAACAGGATGCCGTTAGAATAGCCGAGTCGATCTCCACGAACCATGAACATATGCGGCATGTATTTGTCTTTCGCGAGCATAAAAGCGAGCAACGGAAAAGCTGAATAAGCTGTGTTGGCCGCCAAAAACAAGATAAGTGCCGTCACGCCTTGAATGATGTAATACATCACACCGCGCCCAAAAGTAGCATTAGCAATTTGCGAAATCACTGTTTCTTGCGGATTAGGACGAACACCGTACCAATAAGCCAGCAAACTAATTCCGATAAACATACAGCCGAGAATCAAGCCCATCATCATCAATGTAGTTGCCGCATTTTTGGCAGCAGGCTTGCGGAAGTTCGGAATGGCATTTGAGACAGCTTCTACACCGGTTAGCGCCGAACAGCCCGAGCTAAATGCTTTTAGTAAGAGAAACAGACTGACGTTAGATACCGTAGCTCCAAATTGCGGCGCCGCCGCATGGGCTCCTCCTGCCAGATAGTGAATGATACCACTAATAATCAGAACAAAAATGGCAACAACAAATAAGTAAATCGGTATAGCCAGCACCGAGGCAGATTCCGTCACCCCGCGCAAGTTCATAATAGTCAAAAAGATAATCATCACTAAAGCAATTGCGATTCGATGATCATGTAACGATGGGAACGCCGATGTAATGGCATCTGTACCTGCCGATGAGCTAACAGCTACCGTTAGAATATAATCGACCAGCAGAGAGCCGCCTGCAATCAGACTCGGACTCTTTCCTAAATTGTCCTGTGCAACAATGTAGGCTCCCCCACCACCAGGATAGGAAAAAATGGTCTGTCTATACGATAGGATCAGAATGATAAGCAAACCCAATACCGCAATGGATATAGGGATAGAATACCATAGGGCAGCAAAGCCCGCTGTAATTAAAACCAGCAGAATCTGCTCCGTTCCGTAAGCTACAGAGGACAATGCATCTGAGGACAGAATGGCCAGTGCCTTGAGCTTATTCAGTTTCTCATCTTCAAGGGCCGTCGATTTTCGCGGACGACCGATTAATAACCTTTTGACTTTACTTAGCATTTCGTTGACTCCTTCTTTGGATGAGGGTTTTGCAAAAGAACTATGAATCGTATATTTATTATGTCACCTGCACATCAGATTGATGAAACAAATGAACTATTATTTTATACTCCCTCATCCAGAAAAAAACAATAAGGAATGCTCCCTAAAAAGAGCATTCCCGAGTAAGAAAGAGTATTTCGATAAAATACCCTTATGTATACAATATTTTGAACCTTTCCGGCGTAATTCCTTCCGCCCGGCGGAAAGTTGCCACAAAATGACTGACATCTCGGAAGCCTACGCGCTCCGAAATCTCCTTTACCGTTAATTGCGGATACTCTGTCATCATTTCCTTAGCCTTCCGCAACCGAATTACAATCAGATAAGCATACGAAGTCACACCGAACGCTTGCTTAAACAATGTATTTAAATGACGAGCGCTGACATTCATCATAACGGCCATATCCCTTAAACCCACATCTGGGCTGGCATAATTTTGCTCCATAAAGGTCAGTACAGGGGTTAAACGTTCCACATTGTGAGATAAGGAAGGCATCGAGCTATGTTGTCCATGTTTACGCAGCAGAGTCAGAAAACGGTACATGTTGGCCGAAGCATCTAATCCAGACAAATCACGTTCACTAACCATGGAGTGTAGCATGTTTTCCCCAAAGCTGTGCAGCTCGCTATCCGGGTCCCAATGGTACCCTCGCGTATGCTTCAATCCGAGTGCAGTCAATACAGCCGCGGCGATGGGTCCGTCAAATGTGATGTATAACGTTCGCCATACCTTGGTCGCCCGTCTGTATGCATGGGCTTCACCAGGCAGTAGTAGAACCCCGGACTGCTCACCCAAACGGAAGGTTCCCCCTTTATATGTAAACATCCCCTCACCTGACACCGTCTGAATCCAGTGAAAGCAAGGATAGCCCTCTGGACGGGACACATCCTCCTGTCTGCTATTAAATCCGATACTTTCAATAAAAAGGGGTAAAGAGTGCTCACGAGTAGTCAGGAAAAATCGCAAATGATGGGGAGTCAAAATCATAATAAGCACCTCCGGCGTATGTGGTATCTATTTCTCATGTAGATCCATATTGTTATATACATGTTC
Organism: Paenibacillus sp. Mc5Re-14; assembly: GCF_001049835.1. Classification (NCBI taxonomy): domain Bacteria; kingdom Bacillati; phylum Bacillota; class Bacilli; order Caryophanales; family Paenibacillaceae; genus Paenibacillus; species Paenibacillus sp. Mc5Re-14. The sequence goes on from NZ_CVPD01000001.1 coordinate 442,028, forward strand.
ATTTTATTATATTTAAAAGCATTTATTTGTATTATAAGATAGGATTATTCTTATATACAGAGGTGATTGGCATGATAAGCAGCAAACTTCCTAAAGTATTTTACGGTGGGGATTACAATCCTGAGCAATGGGATGAGGCCACGCATCAGGAGGATTTACGGATGTTCAGACAGGCAGGAATTGATATCGCCACACTCAACGTTTTCTCATGGGCTAAAATTCAGTCTGACGAAATCACATATCATTTTGAGTGGCTGGATCAGTTGATTGATAATCTTTATGAAAGCGATATCTTCGTTTGTCTAGCTACTAGTACGGCAGCGCATCCTGCTTGGATGGCTACCCGTTATCCCGACATTCTTCGGGTCGATGCTGACGGGCGTAAGCGAAAATTCGGAGGACGACATAACTCTTGTCCGAACAGTCCAACCTATCGAAAATACGCAGAACAGATGGCTGACCGACTTGCAGAGCGATACAAAGACCATCCCGCAATCCTCGTGTGGCACGTATCCAATGAGTATGGCGGGGATTGCTATTGTGACAATTGTGCCGCAGCGTTCCGGGTATGGCTCAAACAAAAATACGGATCACTAGAAGAGCTAAACCGGGTGTGGAATACTTCCTTCTGGGGTCACACCTTCTATGATTGGGATGAAATTGTACCTCCAAATAATCTGAGTGAGCATTGGGGAGAAAATCACTCCACATTTCAGGGCATATCCCTTGATTATGCACGCTTCAATTCAGACAGTATGCTGGATTGCTACCTGCTGGAATATAACGCGATTAAAAAACATATTCCCGATGCCGTGGTAACAACCAATCTGATGGGCTTTTTTAAGCAACTGGATTATTTTAAGTGGGCTAAGCACATGGATATAGTATCTTGGGACAGCTATCCCGGGGCTAATACCCCGATAAGCTATACGGCGATGGCGCACGACCTGATGCGCGGCTTGAAGGATGGGCAGCCCTTTATGCTGATGGAGCAAACACCGAGCCAACAGAATTGGCAGGCGTATAATTCACTTAAACGACCTGGCGTTATGCGTTTATGGAGTTATCAGGCTGTAGCACATGGCGCGGATACGGTCATGTTTTTCCAGCTTCGCCGCTCGATCGGTGCTTGCGAGAAATTCCACGGGGCCGTAATTGAGCATGCCGGGCATGAGAACACACGTGTATCTCGCGAGGTGGCACAGCTTGGCAATGAGCTCGGCGCTTTAGGCAACACGCTGCTTGACGCGACTGTTCATGCCAAAGTAGCTATTTTGTTTGATTGGGACAATTGGTGGGCTTTGGAAAAGTCAAGCGGCCCTTCTGTCGCCTTGAAATACTTGGATCAGGTGCATAAGTATTATGCTACACTCTTCCGGCGTAACGTACAGGTAGACCTGATTTCTGTGGATACAGATTTCCAAAAATATGATCTCATTATCGCGCCTGTACTCTACATGGTCAAGCCGGGTACTGCTGAGAAACTGGAACAATTCACAGAGCGTGGCGGCACCTTCTTAACGACCTTTTTCAGTGGCATTGTAAATGAAAACGATCTGGTCACAACCGGAGGATATCCTGGTAAACTGCGTAATTTACTCGGGATCTGGGTAGAGGAAATTGATGCGCTTCTGCCTGAATCACACAACCGCATTATATTGAAAGAAAAAGTGGGCGTATTAGAAGGTGAATATAAATGTGGGTTGCTCTGCGACTTGCTGCATAGCGAAGGAGCCGAGGTGCTGGCGGAATACGGCGATGATTTCTATCAGGGCATGCCAGTACTGACACGCAATCGCTTTGGTCAAGGTGAAGCGTGGTATGTCGCTACTGACCCTGAGGAACCTTTCCTTGATGGTCTGCTGGGCTACATTTGTGAGCAAAAAGGGATTTCATCCCTGCTGCGTGCTCCTGCGGGCATAGAAGCCACTATGCGGTCCAAAGATGGAAAGTCTTATCTATTTGTTCTCAACCATAATGCCCAGACACAGCAATATCATCTGGATGACCAAAAAGGAAAAGAGCTGATCAGCGGAAAATTCCTGGAAGGAGATATTTCTATTGAAGGCTATGGCTTCCAAGTGCTGGAGCTATCATAATCAATTCAATCTGACTTATACCACTCACTTTACTGCATAAAGGTAATTTAGTACCAAAGGAGTTAATCATGAAACGACTGCTATGGATCGGCAGCTTATCTTATTTTTTAATTGGTCTAGCACATGTGGTTGTAGGCTCCCTACTGCCCGTATTGCTAGAGCATTACGGTAGAACCTATACGGATGGCGGAAGCCTGATTTTCGCTCAATTTTCCGGCTTTCTGGCTGGAGTTCTACTGTCACCGTGGCTTGCCCGGACGTTCGGCAAACGCCGAAGTCTGGTATTTGCCCTACTCCTGCTGTGTGCGGCTGAAGTGCTGTATTCACTTCTGCCGCCCTGGGGCTGGCTATATGCCGTCGGGGCAGTAGCCGGATTTGGCTTTGGGATGGTAGAAGCACTCATTGGTACTATTGTTATTGGAGGTATTACTCAAGGAACGGGCGCGGCTATGAGCCGTCTGGAAGTCTTTTTCGGGATCGGCGCCTTGGCTATGCCCGCTATCGCTAGCCAATTCATTGCTCTAGGTTGGTGGCGACTGGCATTTCCCATCATCTCCTTGTTTGCAGCCGTAGCCACTATAGCTTGGCTGCGTGGGTCCTTCGGCACACTGGACGCTCTATTGGACGAACAGGAACACCGAGGTGACAACCATAAGCGTTCCACTAATTCACTGGAGTCACCTACCGTAAAGGCTTCTAATAGCAGCCCTATAGGCAATTGGAAGCTACTTGCATTATTTATCGTTTTTTTCTTTATCTACGTAGGAACTGAGATGAGCCTGGCCAATTTCCTGCCCTCCATGTTTATCGAGCGACTCGGTCTCACACAAGCAGAAGCAGCACTCAGTGTCACCTGCTTTTGGTTGGCAATGGCCTTCGGACGGTTATTTACAGGCTACATTGCCGATCGATACGGCTACGGTGTCTTTGTCGCTCTGAGCTCACTGGCAGCGACCCTGCTGCTGTGTGTGTTCCCGTTGATCCAAGGCACTGCTGGTGCCTTTGTCCTTATCGTACTGCTGGGACTCGGCATGTCCGGCATCTTTTCCATCGCTCTTGTTTTTGCCAGCAAAATGATGCCAGGCACAGAAGAATCGACTACGAGCCTGCTTATCGGTGCAGGCGGAGTCGGAGGTGCCCTGCTGCCCTTATGGCTTGGAAACAGTATGGATCGTGGAGGAGCAGTTGCTTCAGCTTGGTTACTAGCGGGATTTGCTTGTATCCTGTGCCTGCTTGGCGGTATCCTGTACGCCTTATATGTACGCAAAAAGCGACTTCAAACCGCTTCATCATGATATTAACCTACTACTGGCACCCCAAGTGTATCCTTAGATGACAACCAAGGATACATTTGGAGGTGCTTTTTACATACTAGACGAATGTACCTTGTACAGAAGCCTGTTTTTAGTCAAAATAGATTGTTTCCTATGAAACACAGGACAGATATCCATGCCTCCTCTAGATGAATGGAGTACTATACAACAAACCATATGGAGGTGTTTGTATTGGGTCGTCCTGAATTGAACCGAAAAAAAGGCCGTAAAAAAGACGTTTTTGTCCGTGCCTGGTTTGATAAGCTAGAAAAAAAGTTTGAGGAAATGCCCCCCAAAAAAAGAGGCCGCTCAAAACGGAAATCGTTTGGTAAAGACATCATTGTCAAAAAGCAAGTTGTACATGTGAATATTAATCATGATGCTGAAGGGGATTCCAGAACCACAGGTGATTTAGCGCAGTTCGGTTACATTTATAATGTGAGGCCCCAACTCGTTTCGATTGAAGGGGAGGTCATTTTCGATACGAACGGCATACTTACACCTGGGATTGCTCACCTTCCAGGGACTACACAAATTGCTGTAGCCGATGCAGGGAAGTATGAAGTCCACTTTTCGGTGTCGGGTATAGAACCTAACCAATTCGCCATCTTTATTAATGGCGTACTGGCTGAGGGAACCGTGTACGGCTCAGGAGCCGGGACACAGCAGAACACCGGGCAAGCCATCCTTGCTTTGGCATGCGGTGATGTCCTTACTCTGCGTAACCATAGCTCTACTGCTGCTGTTACCCTGCAAACACAGGCCGGAGGAACTCAAGCCAGCGTAAATGCCTCTGTCCTCATTAGAAAATTGGGATAGGCTTAGACTCATGCAAAGCCCCAATATACTAAAAAGGGTTTATCCATCGCACGAGGATAAACCCTGAATACTTTTTAAAAGGCGATAATGATCCCTTTGTCATTGGCATACATTGAACTAATTCCCCTGGTGGGCACAATATGAATATCTTTAAATTGATAGCGGTTCTTCAAGGTATTCATTAACTTTTGTGCCAGTCCGGGATTATTGCAATGAGTAATAACGATGCTTTCTCCTTCGGTACTCCGACCACTTTTTTCAATGGTATCTGCCAACTTTTCAATGATTTGATTCTGACCACGGGCTTGAGTAAATAATGCGATGTTTCCGTCACCGTCTGAACCTAAAATAGGCCTGATATGCAAGAATGAAAGTATCTTTCCAGTAATTTTATTCATTCGTCCGTTCTTGACCAAATTATCCAAATTCTCTAACACAAAATAGGTTTTCATTTTGCTGATAAAGCTCTCCAAAGAAGAGATAATCTCGCTTTTATGATATCCTTCGTCAATCAGCTTGCGTAATTTTAGAGCTAACAAGAGTTGTCCAGCCGATGCGCTTTTCGAATCGAATACATGAACATCTACCCCTTCTTCTTCCGCCATATCCTTTGCGACCAATGCACTGGAATACGAGCTGGACAGGTTGCTGGATAATGTAATGGCAAAAGAAGTATGCGCGCCTTGAAAGGCTTCCTTATATAGCATAGGTGACGGTGAAGCGGAACCAATCTTGGTTGTACAGGCTTTCATTTCTTCCATAAACTGAGGCAAGTCCAATGTATCATCATCTATGAAGCATTTTTCACCCAATGTCATGTTTAATGGAATCGTAGTTACTTGCATCTCTTCTTTAAGCTCTGTCGTTAAGTCGCAGCAACTATCTGCTATGATTTTATATCTCACCCAGTACACCCTCACATTATGTTATTTTTCACTAGAATCCGCATTCATCATATTCAAAGAAAGCTCAATTAACCACATCAGGCATTTCTATTTCTATTGCCACATCGCCTTTTTCCTTATTCCCGTAAGCGCTGCCGTAATTCTTGTTCTGGATACATGCAGATGATCTCGGAGTAAGGGGAAATTAATTCCATTATCTCGACGTTAAACTAAATATGGATACTATGTACTATAAAGAATTGCCAACAATAATAACAATGAAATATTTGTGAATTATTATCCTCCCCCTTCACCTCCAGAGATCTCTCAGGCCGAGAACAAAAAATACTTTAATCTCATTCATTGACTCGATACAATAAATAGTATATTCCAGTATTTGCGATAAAATAAACCATGCTAATCTCTGTGATAGTGAAGGAGTCTTCAAACTATGCTTAAGCTAATCCCCAACAAAAGCTTCATTATATGTATTGTTATCCTGATCGCTTTAATGGCATATTTCACAAAAGATCTAAGGACGGAGATGTCGGTAAAATCAACGGATCTATCGGAATTGTCAATAAACAATATTCCACTAAGCAAGAATATTACGGAGATTGATTTGACTGCTTATAAAAAGAACCCCGATTTTAACGATAAACACACAAAAGATGCCGATCACAGGTATTTTGAAAATTTCTTGATTGTCTATAGTTCTAGTGGAGAGATTATGAAACTGCAAACCTTGTCCGAGAGCGAATTTTCCAGCATCAGTGGCCACAAACTTCAGAAACTTGAGGATGTGAAAAATAAATTGGGCAACCATTTCGTGGATCAAAGCTACGACTCTGCCCAAAGCCTAAACGCCATAGTATATTATGACAAAATAAATCGTACGAAGGCTAGTTTTGTATATCCCCATAATAACAAGCAGGATCAGATCGTTGTCTGGACTATATTGGAAAAGTATTAGCATTTGTAAGAAAAGGCCAACCCGTAATTGCTGGTTGACCTTATCGTTTAAAGAATGTCCTACGCTTCTGAACGAATATGAACTAACTTTACAGCACCGTTTTAACCGTGTCTTGTACTTGTTTCAACAATCCTTTGTAACCATCTTCATCAAGGTAGCCGATACTACCAAGCAGCAAGTGACCGACTGATTCAATTCCAACAAAATCAAAAATACCCGTATCTGATGTGAGCTTCAATCCTGCGGTCATACCAATTTCATCGTAGATCGCGTTGGGCGTACCATGTGTATTCACGATAAACCCTTTTTTACCTGTAAGCAGCTTATTAATCCCTTCTGCACCAGCCGTATATGCAAAGCCGTAGGCAAATACACGATCAACATAACCTTTCAGGATCGCAGGAAGACCTGTCCACCAAATGGGTGAAATAAACGTAATCGTATCAGACTGCGAGATATATTCCTGCTCTACTTTGATATCAGCCGGCGTTTGTCCAGCTCTCATCGCAGCCGTATCCTCAGGTTTTAATACCGGTTGAAAATCAAGAGCGTACAGATCGCGTACAACGACTTCGTCACCTTTTTCCTTCAAGGTCGTTACAACCGTTTCCAGTATCGCGTGGTTAAAGCTTTCAGCGTTAGAGTGAGCATAGATGATAAGATGTTTCATTTTCATGACCTCCAGATATTTTATTGTTATTTTGGCATTTGTATAGATATCTATACATTTACTCAAAAAAAATTTTAAAACCTGTTTTTTATATGCTCCAACAGATATTCCAGTTGTTTTTTTTCCTCGTCTTTGAGACCACCATAAATAGTTTCTTTTAATTTATTAGAGATCGCCTCAAATATAGGCTCCAGCTCTTTCCCCTTTTCGGTAAGATAGATCAGAGTAACTCGGCTATCCTCCCTTTCTTTTTTCCTTTCCACATACCCCAATTTTACTAGCTTGTCGATTAAAACAGTGACTGTGGGCTGTTGACGAGCAATTTTTTGCGTCAATTCCTTAATCGAAAGTCCATCCGTTTGATACAGGAACATCAGTATTCCACCATGGGTAGGTACGATTCCTTCAACTCCATAGGATTCGAGCTCAGATACAATTAATTTATTGATCGAGTCCCTAATGGTTCCTACAAGTGCAGCTGCATTATTTTTTAACATACAAGTATTATTACATAGACATCTATATATATCAAGTACTTAGTCAGTCTGATCTAATTTTAACGTATGAAATGCTTCAAAGAACTAGATCTAAGTCTGTTATAATAAGATTTTAAAAAATAGTTAGGAGGTTGTTAAATGGAGCAGCTTTTAAAGAAAATCCAATACTTGAGCACCCACGAAAAGAAGACATTAGAGCAGATGGTTCTTAAACTATCCGAAGAAGTAGGAGAAACCTCTCAAGCCATGCTGTCTTATATGAATGCAAACGGAAGCGAATATAAGCAATTGAATATTTCCGATGTCAAAGAGGAATGTGCAGACGTGATTCTGGTTGCCCTTTCTTTATTTTATAAGCTAAGCAACAACGAGGGGGAGCTTCAGGAGTTCTTAAGTAAAAAAGTGGACAAATGGGAATCTGTAATGACTTAGGCCAAAAGGGCCGTTCCCGGTATTCTTGATCAGTTCCTGGGACAGCCCTCAAAGTATATAACAAAAATAACAAAAAATAATAACAGTATTATTTATAGAATTTTCTTAAACATTTCGATAACTTGTTCTTTGCTAGGTATGAACGGATTGCCCGGAGCGCAAGCATCCTTCATGGAGTTTTCGGCAAGCAAATCTAAATCCACCTCATTTACACCCAGTTCAGAAAGTTTGGCAGGAATCCCTACTTCCTTCGACAGGTCTTTGATTCTTTGAATTACATAGTCTGCGCATTCTTTATCCGTTTTTCCCTTATCTTCAAAACCGATCACCTTAGCAATGGCACGAAACTTCTCTGGTACATGCTTGGCATTCTCCTCCTCCACAATCGGCAGCAGCATGGCATTGCAAACCCCATGAGACAAATCGTATACGCCGCCTAGCTGATGGGCCATAGCATGGACGTAACCCAAGCCGGCATTATTAAATGCAAGTCCTCCCAAGAAAATAGCGAAAACCATTTGTTCACGTGCTTCTATATCATGACCATTGCTCACCGTGCGGGCCAAATTGTTAAAAATAAGTTCTACTGCTGCCAACGCGGTCGCATTTGTAACAGGGTAGGAACCCGGAGTAACCAAAGCTTCAATGGCATGGGTCAAAGCATCTAGTCCGGTAGCTGCCGTTAATGCGGCGGGTTTGTCTACCATCAGTTCAGGATCGTTGACTGAAATCGTAGCTACGCTATTCTTGTCAACCATAACCATTTTGACTTTGCGCTCTTCGTCCGTAATGACATAATTGATTGTAATTTCTGCGGATGTTCCTGCCGTTGTATTAATAGCGACAATTGGCAGCGATTTATGCTTGGATTGATGAACGCCCTCATACTCAGTTATATGTCCCCCGTTGGTAGCAATAATGCCGATTCCCTTGGCCGTATCCTGTGGGGATCCTCCGCCAATGGAAATTAAGAAGTCACAGCCGTTTTCTTGTAGAAATTGGACACCATCATGTACATTTTTACAGGTCGGGTTGGGCTTGACCTCATCATATACCGCATAGTCCAAGCCTATATCATCCAGCAAGGATGTGACCTTGCCGGCAATTCCACTCTTCATCAGAAACTTATCCGTCACGACCAGTGCTTTGTGTAAATGTAGTTCTTTTATATAGGGTCCAACTTCATGCAAACAGCCTTTTCCCATCAGATTGATAGATGGTACAAAAAATACATGTGCGCTCATAAAAATCTGCCTCCCAAGGATTCACTTTTGATCCCTCGCTAAATACAGAACTACTCTAAAGTGAAACATTTCACAATTGCAATTCTATCTTTATTTGATTTTGATGTCAATATAAAAACACAGATATTTATTTGTTTTATTTTTGTTTGTTTTGTTTTTTTGATCAGTCCATTAATTGGTACACAACTAATCGGAGGCAGTATCGTACAACTTAGAGGAACACATTAACAACGAGGTGATGACAGCATGACAATGAATAAGAAAGTATGGCTGGCTCTGCTGGCAGTACCACTGCTTCATGCAACCCCATCTTACGCCAAGCCGGCACCGCTAACTCCAGTAACAACCGTTTATGTGGATGACCGCCCGCTTGACTCACTGCTCAACCGCTACTGCTAGACGGGACAACGCTCGTTCCCATGCGGCAGTTGTTTGAAGCGCAAGGAGCTGTGCTTTCCTGGAACGGATCCAGCAAAACCGTAACAGCAACCAAAAACGACACGACGCTGACCTATCGCATTGGAGAAGTCACCTCCACCCTCAACGGTAAAACGCTATCCCTGAACGTTCCCGGACAGATTGTTGAGGGCAACACAATGATTCCACTGCGTTTTGTGAGTGAAGCACTTGGGAGCACAGTGAAGTGGGACGGCCTAACCCGTACGATTCGGATTGCCTCCACTGATGATTTTTTCACAACGGTTCTTTCTGGAGTCAACCTGCGTAGCAAACCGGATTCATCAGAACTTCCCCTTCCCTGCGGCTTATTCCAACCGGTGAAAAGGTTCATGTCATCCGCGAGGTCCATGCCCTCTGGCTGGAAGTACGCACTAAAAACAACCTGACCGGGTACATATCGGCAAAACCAAAATACAGTGACTATACCAGCACTTCCCTAGCAGAACGGCAGGGAGATGAACTGATCGCCTACGGGCAGAAATACCTTGGCACCCCTTATGAATTCGGCGCTGCAACCGGACAAACATCGACCTTTGATTGTTCCTCTTTTGTCGGGGAAGTGTTCCGGCATACGCTCTCTGTCGACCTCCCCCGTGTCTCTTACGATCAGGCCAAAGAAGGCCAAGAGATCGGGCTGAACGAGCTGCGCAAAGGTGACCTGCTGTTCTTCAGTGCGCGGGGGCTGGAGATCGGCCATGTGGCGATCTATGCAGGGAACAACAAATTGCTGATACTTTCTCCAAAGAACGCGGCGTTCATTTTGACACGTTTGACGGTAAATGGAAGAAACGTTTCGTAACAGCTCGCAGGGTGTTTTAGGACAAGCAGATACCCCATAACCGTAGGCTGCTCCATTACCACATTCATTATCTTCTGATTGCTTTTGCCGGACGCCTCCCTTGCGGTTTGCGTTCAGGCGGCAAAAGGATTCATTCGTTCCCATTGTTCAACACGTAATTCGATACTCTTCTTTAACGTTTTCTTTCAAAATCTTGAATCTTTCCCATCAGATCTGCTTAAATAGGTTTAATAGATTTTTCAGAAAACACGAATATGTACGCTAATTATAGACAGGAGGAATCGTTATGCAATTTGAGACAGATCGGCTCATCATTCGTGATATTTGCAGATCCGATTGGGGAAGTATACATACCTACACGTCATTGCCTCAAGTTACTAGGCACACAGCATGGGGACCCAATACAGAAGAAGATACAAAGGCGTATATAGAACAAGTTCTAGTCTCACAGCTGGAAAAGCCACGACAAGACTACGAACTAGCCGTATGTCTGAAAGACACTGGAATTCTGATCGGCGGTGTTGGTATTCATGTCAAAGATACTAATGCAGAAATGGGTTATATTTTAAACCCAGATTATCAAGGTAAGGGTTATGCAACAGAAGCGGCACGAGCCCTGCTAGGATTTGGATTTAGCACACTTGATGTCCATCGTATTTATGCAACATGTCGTCCAATGAGGAATATTACAGGACATAATTTTTATTTTAGGAGGGAACAACATGGAAGTTTTTGCAGAATATTTAGCGCATATTGATAACCCACAACATCGGGCCCGAACGGAAGAGGTTTTGGCTTGGGTAACCAAGAATTTTCCAAATTTATTGCCAAAAATTGCGTGGAATCAGCCTATGTTTATGGATCACGGCACATTTATTATTGGCTTTAGCGTAGCCAAACATCATTTAGCCGTTACCCCTGAAAAGGCAGGGATTAATCATTTTTCTGAGTTAATTGTGCAGGCTGGCTATAATCACACCAAGCAGTTGGTACGTATCCAGTGGGATAGTCCAGTTGATTTCTCATTACTTGAGAAAATAATCGAGTTTAATATTTTGGATAAGGCCGACTGTTCAACCTTTTGGCGGGAATGCTGAGACATCTCATGCTCCTCTTTTTCCCCATCGATATATCAAAAGCATGTACAAGTCCCCCACCAATTCTGAAAGCTATCATCCTTCGAAATCTCATGATGCTAATGCCCCTTAAAGTAACCTATGCTATAATGTGGAAAGTATGGATAGTTACATGTACAGGAGGATTGGAGCAGAATGATTGGGAAATTTTTGATTTTCTCTCTACTATGGAGTTTGCTCGGTAATCCGTTTTTGGCAATGCTCGTACTCCTAATTGTGATCTATATATTGGATCGCAGCTTTGTCGGTGTATTGCCCAGCATCAGCAAACCGTGGAAAAGAAGACGCAATGCAGCACGATTGCGTCAACAGATTGTGTTAAACACCAACGATGTGGCTGCCAAGTTTGATTTGGCTCGGATTTGGATCGAAAGCAAGAAATACTCGCAGGCTTTGGAGCTACTATTGGAAATTCAATCCCGATATGAAGATTCAGCAGATTATTGGAACGCGCGGGGTACGGCTGAGGTACACACAACCCACCTGGAGGATGGAGAACAGCATTTACTCAAGGCACTGGACATTAACCCACGGGTGCAATACGGTGAACCCTATTTGCATTTAGCCGCAGCTTTCAAGGAACGGGACGTAAATAAGTCACTACACTATCTACAGCATTTTCAGGAGATTCAGTCTTCTTCCAGCGAGGGCTATTATCTGACAGGCCTGATGTACCGTATGCTGGGACGCAAGGATGAAGCCATCACTGCATTTAACCAGTCTATTGCTGTCTATCGTTCTCTGCCCAAATACCGCAAACGAAGTGAGCGCAAGTGGGCTGCACGCAGTCTATTCCGTAAAATAATCAGCTAAATCACACGCTGAAACGCAAAAAAGAGGTTCAAGATGAACAGTTAATCTGCCATGATGAACCTCTTTCTTTATTATACTTTTTCCGATCCAAAGCATCCTCTCACGGTCATCGTAACGGCGCATAACCAAGCCGATTCAGCTCTTCCGCAATCACGCGATAACCACGGCTGTTCGGATGTATCCGGTCCAGCGAAAGGAGTGCCCGTTCATTGCCTTCGAATATGGGATAAATGTTCGCTACCCGATAATTCGGCCCGCCCAATGTATAGAGAAACGAGTTGTATTGGCGCACATATACTCCCGCCTCCCTTACTCCTGGAAAAGGATTATATAACCCCACCATTCGGATGATAAATGGCTCACGCTGACCGGACTTTATTTGATACAGGGCATGTACAATTTGGCGTACATATTCTTTGGTATGATTCAGCGCTTGCGGAATGGAAGAACCCGACGCGCCTGGGCTTCCAGCAAGTGTACTGATATATGGACGCAGATCATTCCCGCCGATCGTCACCGTTATGAGTTCAGCCCGGCTGATTGCCGACCGAAAAAGCGGATTGTTGCGGACCATGGACAGCAGCTCCTGCGATGTCAATCCGTTGATTCCCAGATTCTCGTAACTGACTGGCATACGGAGATGTCTTTCCGCCATTCGCCGATAGACAGGTACAAAGCCGCCACTCAGCAACGTCCCTGCACCTGTCGTTAAAGAATCTCCAATCGCTGTGTAGTGATACGCCAATGAAACCCACCTCCCTCCGACATAACATATATTATGTAGAAAAAAGGAAGTGGGACACGGAGATTCGCTTATTCTTCGTCTATTTCATATATACAATGGAATTGCCCACCATCTGGCAAATCCTCCGATCCATATACGGCAAAACCCACGTTGCGGAAGAAATCTGCCCCCTCCGCATCTGTGTCCACCGTAAGTCGCTTCGGGCTACGCTCCTTAATAAGCGTAAGCAATATCCCTCTGCCGTAGCCTCTATGACGATTTTCAGGTAATACAGCCAGATGATGGAGCACGATCGTTCCATCCTCCCGCTCCTCAAAACCGACAACACCTACAATAAGTCCTTCATCTTCCACACCGAACAACTTCCATTCATCCGAGGCTTGATAAGCACGCAAAGCCGCCTCTCCGCGTTCAGGATGATCAAGCACAGCGTAGGTAAGGAGCTCCAGCACCTCCTCACGATCTGAATCTGGTTTTATATTTTTAAACATCGTTAGTCGTCTCTCCTTATAATCTGAAATGAGGTTATACTTTAGTTTTCCACAATAAGCAACGGCCAATTATCTAGCCACTGTTTTTCAAATACACGCTGACGAAAAGCCGTAGTGTGACGGAACAGGGGGCTTTGGCGTACCCGCATATCCAGCAGATCTTCCAACCCATACGGACAAATAACCTCCATTTGATCCTTGGCATTCAATCGAATGGCTACAGCTGTTGCCGTCTCTGGCCAGCGGCTCATCGCATCCTCTATCGAGGAATACGGAGCCTCCCCGTTGCGAATATGCATCCGAGCTTGATTTTTGACAGACCAGTTGCGTCCTGCCTGTTTACGATTCAAGGACTGCTCCAGAAACCCATCTCGTTCCTCTAGCGTATTTTTAGGGTCAAAATAAATAACATCGATATCGTTTAGAGGTGTAGCCGTTGTATAGCCATGAAGCTTGTCCCAAACCCGGTTTCGTACATAGCCCGCGGCTATACAGCCTTGCGGAAGCTTCAGCTCTCGCACATAGCGCAAGTCTTCCAAAACCTGTGGATCATTCATATATTGTATAATTCGTAGCACATCTTCTTCCGACTTCATCCTGTACTCAGCTCCCTTTTTTATGATGATAGTTGCTGCACAGACTCTCCACCTTGAGCCGCGAACCGGGCTGTACGCTGCGCCAAACGGCGGCGTGCGACCAGCAGGAACGGAATACCGATCACAACCGATAGTGCAACCGGAACAAACACGGCAAGCGGTGCTGTTTGACCATAGATATCCAGCAACCAGCCACCAAATAAAGGAGCCAGTACACTACCCAAATTATTAAAGCCGATCGTACCGAAGTAGGTCCCTTTATATTGGACATCAGCAATTTGATCAATCAGTACGTCCAGCATCGTGAACAATAATACTTCGCCTACTGTAAACAACACCATATCCAGTATAAACATCCAGCCTGAGTTTAGCATACCGCACAGCAGCAAGCTAACTGCAATACATATATTCCCTGCTATTAAGGAATTCACTGGAGAAAAGCGGCTTGCCAGTCGTACCAGTGGATACTGAAAAGCCAATACGCAAAACGCGTTGACCGTTAGCATGTATGTAAACCACCGGGTACCTTCCTCGAAGGACAACGATAAAAATTGAGGCATTGTCGAATTGGAATGAGCATAGCCCATTACGCAGAATACGGTTCCCAACAAAATCGGCATAAATACGGGATCTCTGCTGGCTGTTCGGAACGCCTCACCCATCCGCAGCGGAGCCTCGCCTGCGGTTGTGCCTACATGCAGATCCGCTGCATACCGAGTAAATTGGATCAACAGCAGCACCCCGTACAGAGCATACACACCAGCGGCTACCATAAACGGCGTACCTGTAGATGCCGATCCCAACATCAAACCAAGCAGCGGTCCTGCCACCACACCAACATTAATCGCCGCATATCTCATGTTATAGACGAGCAATCTTTTCTCCTTGGGGGTTACATCTGATAATAGCGCCCGCGAAGTTGGCTCGAACAAGGATCTGCATAGTCCGTTCAGAGCATTAATGACAAAAAAAGCCCAAGCCGCTTCTGCCAACGCAAAAGCGACGAATACAAGCGCCCAACTCGCGATGGATACCAGCATCACCTTACGCCGTCCGATCCGATCTGAAATATATCCACCGTAAAAGCTGGCAAAAATGCCGACCAGCGAACTGACCGATACGATCACCCCCGTATGAAAGGGGGAGACCCCCAGACGGGTGGTCAGATAAATAGACAAAAATGGGATGCTCATCGAGGTCGCCATCCGACCAAAAATCGTACCTGCTATAATTGTCCAGGCCAGCGGGTGAATGGAACGCAGCTGTTCTTTCATATATATATCTTAGGTCCTCCTTCTAGGTACAAGTCTAATAAGGGGGAATCAGTCTAGACTGGTGAATATAACGTTCCAGCTCTAAGCACGTTGCCTGATAGACAGACTGGAGCGCAGACAACTTCACTTGCGTATTCTCAAGTCGGTTCTCCCGTGCAAGCTGTTCAATATCAGACAGCAACTTGGACAAACGCCCGACCCCTAGACTCACGCTGCCTGATTTCAACTCATGAGCAGCCTCTACTACTTTTGTGGCTTCGCCCGCAGCAACCAATTCTTTTAACTTGTTGATTTTGGCAGGTGTATCACTAGTATACATTTCAACCAATGACTCGAGTAATCCCGTGCTACCATCCTCGTCCAGCAACATAATTTCCCGAATAACATCCTCATCCAAAATAGGCTCGGATTCCGGAATGGGTAGCCATTTGACGAGCTTTTCTGAGAGATTTTCAATCGTCACCGGTTTCGTCAAGTAATCGTTCACTCCAACCTCCCGCCCACGAGCCTGGTCTTCCTCGGACACATTTCCGGTCAAAGAAATGATCGTTACGGGCGGCTGTTGGTTTTCTACTTCCCACTGGCGGATCGCTTTCGCCGCATCGTGACCATTTAGCAGAGGCATATGGTGATCCATTAGAATGCAGGCGTAGGATCGTTCGGAGGCCGCTCTTACTGCGGCTTTCCCATCCTCGGCAAAGTCAATATGCTGGAATCCCAGGTGGTTAAGCTGTAATTGCACCACTTGACGATTCACCCGATTATCCTCAGCCACCAAAATAGCTTGAGAAAGACTATGCTCACGAAGCAATTCGCTACGTGCCGTCAATTCACCATTTTCATGTTTCTCTATTTTATCTGCCTGTCCTGATGCCTTCCTGAAGGGAATTTCAAACCAAAACGTGGAGCCTTGGCCTTCTTCGCTGACGACCCCAATCTCTCCCTGCATAAGTTTCACAAACGAGCTGCATATCCACAGTCCCAGTCCCGTTCCTCCATATTGAGAGGCGCCGCCCTCACCGGCTTGCACATAAGGCTGAAACAGCTTGTCCTGATCCTCCGGTGAAATCCCGATGCCCGAATCCTGTACTTCAAAACGAACACGTTGGGAATCTTTTGTTTCCTCAACCAATTTTGTCCGAACAACAAGTATCCCTTCGCATGTAAATTTATTCGCATTGTTCAACAGATTAAGCAAGATCTGCATGATCCTTGCCGAATCTCCTTCGAGATGCTCTGCCACACCAGGATCAGTCTCTATACTCAACTGATTGCCCATCTGATAAATTTGCGGCTCCAACAACTGGGCAACATGGCTCATAATCGCTTGAACTCTGACATTTCCGATCTCCAATTCCATCTGTCCTGCTTCTACTTTGGATATATCGAGCAGATTATTAATCATGTTTAGCAGCAGAGAGGCCGACTCACGTATCACACCGATGGCCTGCCGCTGATCTGGAGACAGTTTGGATGAAGCTAACATTTCGATCATCCCCAGAATTCCGTTCATTGGCGTTCTAAATTCATGACTAACCACGGCGAGAAAAGTGCTCTTCAGGTCATTAGCCCGTATCGCTTCTTCCTTTGTCCGCTTTAATTCCGCATTGCTTTTGGCAAGCTGACGTTGCAGATTGACCAACTCGTTGTTCATTGCTGAAAATTCATTCAGCAGCTTTTCTTCCTCAGCTTTGCTTTTCAGAACCTCATCCGTTAATTGTTCGACCGTTCTCCGCAGGACAGCCATTTCTGCTGTCGGTTCCTTCATATTAAAAGGCCCCCTTTACAAAATGACTTACGGGTTGCCAACACTAACATTATCTCTTGAGCGAAAGTATGCCCTCTGCTACCTCCAGCGCTTCCTCCGCACCTGGTGCATATCCATCCGCCCCAACTTCCTGCCATAAGTGTGAATCAAGATTAAAGGGCAAGCCACCGACCATAATTTTCACATGCCTGGTAGTTGTATTTTGACGGATAACAGTAATCAACTTTTTCACCAGATGGACATGGTAAGCCATGGTAGCTGAGATAGCTACCACATCTGCGTTGTAACTCACAATGGCCTGAAGCAGGCTCCGATCAGGTACATTAGCACCTAAATAGTACGTATCCCAACCATCCATTTCGAATATATCAGCCAGCATACGCAGACCTATTTCATGCTGCTCGCTGCCTACGCATGCTGCTACAAGGCTGCGTCCCTTATTTCCAGTACCTATCCATCTGGGATACAGGCTGGAAATAATAAACTGAGTCGCAGCAGTACAAAAATGTTCTTGGCCAACCGTGATTTTGCCTTCATGCCACAGACGACCTATTTCATATTGCGAAATTTGAAAAATATATTTATAAGTATGTTGAATAGACGTACCTTCATCAAGCAAATGAACGATCCAATCCAAAGCCTGTCTGCGATTACCTAAAAGTAAATATTCCAAATATTGAGCCACATCTGCAGCATAGGGATTATCATCTGTAATAAAAGAGGCGTACTCCTCCTTCTTCCCAATTTGCTGTATCCCCAATTCCAGATGCATCAGCACCGTCGTTTTATCCGTGTGATGAAAGTGCTCTACCAACGTCTCCCGAATTAATTGAAAATTGATGATCAAATCTTCTTGGGTTATGCCGAAACCTTCTAGAAGTCTCTTTAACCAGGAAACATAATACGTAAATAAAATAGGACTGTTCACAATTACACTTTCAGCTAAATAATTCAAACTATATATGGAGTCCTGTTTTGTCTTTATTTTACCGTTGTCCCCAAAGCGCTCCAAAAGATCTGGCTGTAATTCGTATTGTTTATGGGTAACTAGTTCAGCCAAGCCTCCTGCTTGCATTAATAGCGACTCACCTGCGGTATATTGCTGTATACTCATGTACAGCTCCTTCCCCGACAAGGTATTTGTATATGAAACAGGTTCTAGGGATGACCTCAGATCGAGACTATTAGACAATTATACCTGATTTGCGTACCTACTGCTCCAAAATTAGACAAAAAAATAAAATACCGAAAAGTCGGTATTTTATCTCAAAGCTGAATTAACCAGAATATGCAACACTTATGATCCGTTACTCTTCTGTCCCTCAGCTGTTAGTCCAAGCTTTTTTAGCAGATGAATAGCCTGCTCCTTCTCTTCCACGGATAAGCCATCCACAGTCTCCATAATAACACGATGATGCTGTGGAAATATTTGCTCAAAAAAATGACGTCCATCGTCAGTCAATTCTGCATAAATTACACGCCGATCATCTTGTGACGCACGGCGAGTAAGCAGGTTTTTTTTTCTGAAGTTTATCCACCACATACGTAATATTCCCACTGGAGATCAGTACCTTTTCTCCAATTTTCTGCAAAGGCTGCGGTCCGCGATAATACAGCAGGTCAAGCACACCAAATTCAGTTGTATTTAATCCATGACTATGAATGTCCCGATTCGTGCGAGATGTGACCGAATTATAGGCACGTGCCAGAACAACGAACAAATTAAGCGCTAAGTCCTGATCATCTGGTTTTACAGACATATTAACAGCCTCCGTTACTCATATCTTTATTCAAAGATATCTTAATTGCGTACTTTTGTCAAGTTTAAGCGCTTCCCTTCCTGCTCTTACGCTCTGTTATTGTAGAATTACCATCTATTATGCGAAAATTGCCGTTCATTATGTAAAAAAAGCCTGCCCTCGACCAGTCATTAAACACTGATATCGAGAGCAGGGCGATTATGATTCAGTTCTTAATTTCTTACGTAAAAATACATAGGCAACACGTCCGCATAATACTCCCAGCACATTCAGTATGATGTCATCCACATCCATCGTACCTGCGCCCAGCAGCATTTGGTTTACTTCGAGAATGACCAATGCGGCCACCACCACTAACAGCAGCCTGCCTACCTTGCGCATAGACACCCAAATGATCGGCAAAAGAACACCGAAGGGAATGAACACACCAATATTCCCAAGCAAATTAACACCCCATACCCGAAAAGGGGACGAATACATTGCCCGCCAGTATCGCCCGATCGTATCCAATGGAACCATATTATATGAATACGGAGGTCCTGGCCGTAATGTACGACCAAAACCGAGAAACATCCAATATAATAGAAGCCCTGTATATAATATCAATAACACGAATGCCAAATTATAAAACAGACGGTTACCAGACATTATTTATTCCGTACGTCAATTTGTCCATTAGCTCGTGCGATAATGACTTGGTCCGCCATGTTAATGAACAGTCCATTATCGACTACACCCGGAATTTGATTCAAGCGAATTTCCAGCTCCTGCGGGTTCTCGATCGTACCATAGCGACAATCGGCAATATAATTACCGTTATCCGTAAGGAAGCGCTCGCCGTCTTTCATACGCCATTCCGCTTTACAGCCTGTCTGCCGCAGAGCCTCCAACGTCCATTCACTGGCAAAAGGTACCACCTCGACCGGCAAAGGGAATGCGCCAAGTACCTTCACATCCTTGGACTCATCCACAATAATGATTAATCGGTCGGTATTGCTTTCCACAATTTTCTCTCTCAGCAGAGCACCGCCTCCACCTTTTACCAAAACCAGTTGCTCATTCACCTCATCCGCACCGTCAATGGTAACGTCAAGTCTTCCAATCTGATCAAATGGAATGATGGGAATCCCCAGCTCCCTGGCCTGATCCTCCGAGGCTCGGGATGTAGCTACAGCCTGTATATGTAATCCTTGTGCCACACGCTCTCCGATTTTTTGAATAGCCCAATAGGCTGTCGAGCCTGTACCAAGTCCTACTTTCATGCCATCCTGAATCGCTTCTACTGCTTTCTCAGCCGCTTTTTGCTTCAAATTCATTATCATCTCTCCCGCTATATAGGCTAGTGTTGATCAACATCTATTTTATATGAGAACGCTTTATAAAGACAGAGACAGCTTTTTACCATAACAAAGACTATTTTCATCATGTTCATACTCCCCAAAGCGTTCGATAGGTTCGTATCCCTGCTTGGTATACAAAGCAATCGCTTCAGGTTGAGCCGCTCCGGTCTCTAGTTTAATCCTTATAATCCCCCGTTTACTGGCTTCGTCCTCCAGGAAAGATAATAAGCTAACTGCAATTCCTTGTCGGCGATAAGAGGAATCGACATAAAATCGCTTAAGCTCCATCTCTTCCGCATCTATAGGCCTAAGCCCTCCGCAAGCAACCGGCTTTTCATCTACATACACAACAGCGAAAACCATACTTTTAACTTTTGGGTTGGAAAAATCAACCAGGTAAATTTGATCAGCAGGATACCTTTCCAGCAAGTCTTCATCCAGCCTATGAATCAAATGATGCAGATCCGCGTGATTGCTCTCAACCTTTAAAATCGTAAGCTTGGACACTCTTCTCTTCCCTCTTCTCTATGCATAGATACATGGACTCATTTCGCAAACAATTCACGTAAACCGCGATAAATCAAGCGTTTGCGGCTTCAAATATGAAAAATGTCCCAAATTGATAAGTGCATTTGACTCTATTATAAAGTATGATGGTTTCTGTTGAATAGTTGCTTATGGACTGAAATGAACTTGAATTTCAAGCGTGAGTATAAATTGGAAAATACTGAAATACACACAACGTTTACCTATTAAAAATTAATTTTTTATTGTGTTAGGTATTCATTTCAAGAGCTTTTCGTACGACATATATATAGGGATATCTTACTTGTCCGAAAAAGACTTAAGACCTATTATAAAAAAAAACAAGGGTCAATTATCTCTATTTATTGTGTTTGTAAGGGGGACTTGATTATCTCATTCGATAAGCGGTTCAACACCATATACAAAAATACTACCAGGGAGTGGAACATTTTGAAAAAGTGGAGTAGCTTATCATTCTTCACCAAAAACTTATTATTATCCTTCTTCAATATCGTATTGATCGGGCTAGTCCTTATTGTGTCTAGCTATTTGATCCAACGTACGATTTTGATTGACCAGTTGCATGGGCAAGTGGAAAAAATCACATTGAAGTGGGCGCAGGGCATTAATTCCGATGAAGTATCCCAAGCGGTTCAAGAAAAAAATTATGATGGACCCATTCAAACCAAACTCCGTACCTATCTAGATAACATCATGGCCACGAACCCGAATATCTCTCACGCCTATATTTTCGGAACAGAGTTGGAAAATGGTAATCAGACATCCATTATTGCCATGCCAAAAGATCTGAGAGAATCATTTGAAAAAGAAAAGATGGGTGTCGGCGCTATGTACGAGCAACCCAATGTTGTGGCTGTAGGTGTAACGAGTATGCTGGATTCCGGCAAACCTACATTCACCAGCTTCTATGATGACTCTTTTGGCACATGGACGACTTTGATGACGCCGATTAAAGATCCTAGTGGCAAAATCTTTGCTTATTTTGCGGTCGATGCTGATGCTGGTGCTGTACCTGCCGGATTGACCAAGCTGCTCATTAGCGGCGCTACCATTTTGGTGATATTCCTACTGATCTGCCTGGCGCTTCAATATTGGGTAGTAAAACGCACACTGTCTCCGATTAAGCAACTGATGTACGGTATCAGTGAAGTAAGCAGAGGAAACCTGGATGTTCAAATTCATACTGGTCAGGATGATTTGGGACTCGTGAATCAGAACTTTAACGATATGGTAAGCCATATTAACAGCATAATGACCAAAGTGAAGCAGACTACTGATGAAGTCAATGAATCTGCGAAAGAATTACTCGCAATCTGCGAGCAAAACGGAATCAATTCCAACATCATCAACCAAAATATCAATGAAATTACGGATAATATCCGTTCACAGGAAAAAGCGACAGGCGATAGTGCACGAGCTATGGCTGAAATGGCATCAGTTATCCAAAATATTGCTACTAGTTCTTCCAATGTGGCCGAAGAAGCCAATTCGGTAGAGAAGCGTTCGAATGAAGGTAACGAGATTGTAGATAAGGTATCATCCCAAATGCATTTGATTACCGATTCAGTAACGAATACTTCCCGTATCATCAAGTTGCTGGACAGCCGTTCACAGGAAATTGGCAATATCATTAGCACCATTTCAGGTATTTCTAGCCAAACGAACCTGCTCGCCCTGAACGCTTCTATAGAAGCTGCGCGTGTCGGTGAAGAAGGTAAAGGCTTTGCCGTTGTGGCCAATGAAGTACGCAAGCTGGCAGAACAATCTGCGGAGGCAACTAAACAAATTACGTCTCTGATTGAAGAAATTCAAAGTGAAATCGGACAAGCTGTGAATTCGATGGAGCAAGGGAACGTTGAAGTTCAAAACGGTATCGTCGTTGCTGGACAAGCAGGCGAGTTGTTCAACGATATTCTTCAAGCAACTAAAAATCTAGCATGGCAAATCCAAGAAGTATCCAGTGCTACGGAGCAAATATCTGCGGGGACACAGGAAATGACCGCGACAGCAGACGATCTTTCCTCCACCGTAACCAAAACAGCCAATAACAGTGTTCACATTATGCAAACGGTAGAGGAACAAAAAGCTTCTTTGGATTCTATCATCGAGTCATCCCATAAGCTGACTTCCATGTCTGAAGAGCTTCAAGAAATTACATCTTATTTCAAAATTGCAGACACAAACCGTACCAAATCATAATATCCATTTATCGATTTCAATGTATATTTCATAAGTAAGTCGTTCGGTAATGCCTCCCTCCTGTTCATCCATTTGAAGGGATCGGAGGCATTTACTAAATTTACAACTTATATTGAAACACCAAACATTCAGGAGGTTAGCGTAATGGCTTCATTACTACAAAACAGCACACAGACAGCTCCATCCCCATTCCTAGTTCCCTTGGATTTTGCACGTATACAGCGCAAGTATACATCCTCTACTTATCAAGTAGAGTTAGGAACATCCATCTCGGACCAACTGAATCAACAAAAAGTTGCGGAAGACAAACAGGCGGTGCTCTTATCAGCGTATACTGCATGGTTATATCGTCTATCCGCAGAGGAAGAAGTTTCTTTCTCTACTTTTATGCCACAATCCGGTCTGCTTACAGCATCGTTGACAGTTGAAAAGGAAACGACTTTTCATGAACTGGCAAGCTTATTTCAGGAGATGCTCCGTGAGCCTCATGCCTTCCTGGCAGAACCGCAAGCCGATACTTCATTTTCAACAACACTACCTACAGACAGCGGTGTAGAATCCCGTATTATGGACTGGGCTGTCAGTGAGAGCAATGGCACTTATCAAATACAGATTCGATATGATCAATCACTCTTGCTGGAAACAACGGTGGTCCGCTACGCTGAATACTTTGTAACCCTTCTGCGTGGTGCACTCAACAACAGCCATGCACTTGTGAATTCGATTGACATATTATCGGACGCAGATCGAGCTGCTCACGAAGCTTTAAATAATACAGTCGTAAAATATCCTGAGCATCAGACGATTCACGGAATGTTTGAAGAAGCGGCTTCCCAATACCCTGATCGTCCAGCTATTGCTTCCCATACAGGTGAGTATACGTACCGTGAATTGAACGAGCGTGCTAACCAAGTTGCACGTGTTTTGTTATCCAAAGGTCTCACCAAAGGTGAATTCGTGACCATCTTCATGGAACGAAGCTTGGAGACCGTTATTTCCCTGCTCGGCATACTGAAAGCCGGAGGGGTCTACGTTCCTGTTGATCCCGCTCACCCCGCTGACCGGAGTAGCTACATTGTCGAGGACACGCGTTCTCCATTTGTTTTAACAACTTCCGCACTCACCCAACAAGCGGCTGAACTATGCGGGTCAATTGAAACCGTAAAAGAAATATTAGCTATTGACGGACCACTGGCAGGTTATGCAGCCAGCAATCCAAACGTTGATGTAAGTCCAGATGATCTAGCTTATGTCATCTATACCTCCGGTTCTACAGGCAAACCAAAAGGTGCCCTGATCGCTCACCGCGGTGTCGTTAACCTGGGAGCTGTCGTACAACGCGATTGTGACATTACGCCTCAGGATGTATTGACCCAATTCGCCACCTATAGCTTCGATGCTTCTGTGTGGGATACGATTGGAGCCTTGTTTTACGGTGCAAAATTGTACTTGCTGTCTTCCGAAGAGCGCGTATCTGTTGAAGAATTCGCTGAAGCCATCGAACGTACGGGCACAACGATTATTACTATTTTGCCAACCGTATTTTTTAATCAGCTATCTACGTACCTGTCAGACGAAGGTTATCGTAAACTCGCAAATGTTCGAATTGTTACTGTAGCAGGCGAAGCGCTGTATGGCTCACAAGTTCGGGCCTTCCAAAGCAAATTCGGTACAGATACCGACATCGTAAACGTATACGGACCTACCGAATGCACCGTAGCGACGACGACCCATCGGGTTCGTGGTGCCGTACCTGAGCATGTCGTTAATATCCCGATCGGCAAGCCGATTTACAATTACAAAGTGTACATCGTTAACGACGATAATAAGCTCTGTCCTGTCAATATTCCGGGCGAAGTATGCATTGCTACGCCTGCGTTGGCCCATGGCTATCTCCACCAGCCGGAGCGTACAGCCCAATCGTTCGTGGACAATCCATTTGTCCCGGGTGAGAAAATGTACCGTTCGGGGGATATCGCCAAGCTACTGCCAGACGGTACGATTGAATACGTAAGCCGGAAGGATTCGCAGCTCAAAATTCGGGGGAACCGGATTGAAATAGGAGAAATTGAAGACCATTTCTCCAAACATCCAGGTGTTCAGGACGTAGCTGTCGTTGCTGTCAAGGATCACACAGATCAGAATATGTTAGTTGGCTATTTCACCACTTCGGACGGACAGACCATTCCACAGGACGTTATTCAGTCTTATATTGGAGGCAAGCTGCCTTCCTATTTTGTACCGACCCATGTTGTTCATCTGGAAGCCATGCCTATTTCACCAACTGGCAAGATCGATCGTAAAAAGTTGGCCCTGCGGCCACTTCCTGAAGTGTCTGATGTTACGTCCGGCGGGGAACCTCTCCGCGAAGGAACTGAAACACTGATTGCCGAAGCTTGGACACAAGTGCTTGGTAAAAATAACATTGGCGCGACCGACGATTTCTTCCTGATAGGAGGCGATTCGCTTCGTGTCATTCATGTGCTGGCTATTCTGAAGCCGCGTTATGGCGCGCTGCGTATTGGAGACTTCTTCCGCTACAAAACTGTTCGTGAGCTTGCTGAATATGTAGAGCAATTAGGTACAGAACAAGCGCCTCAGCGCAAGTCACTCGCGATTTCTCAGGAAAAAACAGATTTGAATGAACATCCTATTGAGTTGCCTGGCACTTCAGATTTAGCTGAAATCCGCGACTTGCGCGTGATTTTGTTGACCGGAGCCACGGGATATCTGGGTTCACACATTCTGTATGACCTGCTCCACCGGACAGAAGCCAAAGTATACGCAATGGTACGCCCTTCTCAGGACGGTCCATCTGGCTTTGAGCGTATTCAATCCGTATTGACAGGATATTTTGGTCAAGGTATCTCCAGCTTGATGGAAGGACGGGTGAAGGCTGTCTATGGGGATCTAGAGCAAGCTGATCTTGGTCTCTCTTCTGTCGACCGCCATATGCTAGAGCACCACATCGACGGTATCATTCACAGCGCCGCTGACGTTCGCCATTTTGGTGATTCAGCAACCTTCGATCGCACGAATGTGACCGGAACATTGGAACTGCTAAAAATCGCTCAAGCTAAACCAGGAGTCTCCTTCCATCACGTTTCCACTATGGGAATACCAGAGGATCTTGCAAACGAAGGAAAATGGGAATCGACATTAGAACTCTCTGCCTTCCCAGATGAACTGCACGTGGACAACCTGTACACGAACAGTAAACTTGCGGCAGAGAAGCTATTATTCCAAGCAGCTCAAGCAGGTACGCCTGTCTCGATCTACCGTGCCGGTAATTTGACCGCCCATTCGGCCAACGGACGCTTCCAGCGTAATATCGACAGCAATGCTTATTATCGTATGATGAAAGCGATGCTGCTGCTGGGCAAAGCTCCACAAGCCGATTGGCATACAGACTTTACACCGATTGATTACGCCAGCCGTGCTATTGTAGAACTGTCCGTCAAGCAAAAAAGTGCGAACCGCATTTTCCACATCTGTAATCCGAACCCACTGCCATATGATGAACTGATCGCTATGGTAAACCAGCTCGGTTACGCAGTAGAAACCCTGCCTTTTGACGATTACAGCGCTTGGCTGCTGAATCCGTCTTCTGGCATTCAGGAAGATGCACTTCACCTTGCTATGGGGCAACTCGAAGGTGATGGCGCCAAGGATTCGGCCTACCGTTACGGCTGCTCTGTAACCACAGCTCTGCTGGAACAAGCTGGCGTCCAGTGTCCGGTAACCGACCTGGAGTTTATTCGCAATATGATCGAGCATGCTGTCGAGATCGGTTACTTCCCGGCCTCATCTTCGATATCTGCACAAGCAACACAGAGGTAACAAAGTTGTGATATTTCCCCCGCGTGTTTTCGGTATGATAGACTAGATTTTGCTAGTTTCATATTTAGTATAAACCTCTATACTTTCAGAATTTTTTGCATGCGGGGGATGTCATTCAATGAAACACACTTTTTTAAAAAGAACATTGCTAATCATAAGCTTGGTAGCTATTCTAGGGATTTTGGTGTATGAAGCACGTAGCATTTATCACACACCTGTAGTAAAAGGAACTCATCGTACACGCACTGCTAATGCAGATCGACTGGTACGCCATTTATTTTCACTGACGCCTACACCAGATAGGGTATATTACCAAAACAAAGTCATTGTCCTGATGTATCATGAAGTGACCAAGACTCCACCTGATCCCGGTGCTCTCAAGCTTAGTAATTTAACGAAACAGTTGGACGAAATGAAAGCAAATGGCTTTCATTGGATCACCATGAAAGAGTATACAGATTTTATTTTACATAAAGGCAAAGTTCCCGATAATGCGGTCCTTATGACATTTGACGACGGATATGAATCCTTTTATACGGACACTTTTCCCGTGTTGAAGAAATATCATGTTCCGGCCACCAATTTTCTCATTACATCCACAATCAGCAATCCTAAACATATCGGTATACCCAAGCTGAC
Organism: Paenibacillus sp. Mc5Re-14; assembly: GCF_001049835.1. NCBI lineage: Bacteria > Bacillati > Bacillota > Bacilli > Caryophanales > Paenibacillaceae > Paenibacillus > Paenibacillus sp. Mc5Re-14. The sequence goes on from NZ_CVPD01000001.1 coordinate 469,364, forward strand.
ATGGGATCAAATTCATCAGATGCATGCAGAGGGTATTGATTTTTACAGTCATACCAATGACGAGCATTCGTACGGATACTCCAACACCACGCGCACCAAACAAAAACCGCTTCTGATGGGTCCGGTGTATTCGAAAAAGCTGGGGCGAATGGAAACCGAGGAGGAGTTCAAACAGCGGGTTTATACCGATTTGGACATGGCTGATAAGAAGCTGTTCAAACATCTACACAATGATCAGAATGTACTGGCCTTCCCTTATGGTGGGTATACCAAGGAGACATTGGAAATTTGCCGCTCCTTGGGAATTGACGTTACGTTCACGGTGAAACGAGGAATTAACTCGCCAGGACAAACGAATGGCTATCGCGTCAATGCAGGTGGAATACACAATATTCCCGAAGTATTGGTACAATATATGAAAGAAGGGGCTCCCCTTCGCCCACTTCCTTTTGCCCAAGGTCCGAATGAGGCATCCTGAACACCATAGTTTATTTAAGAATAAAAAGAACCTTTACAATCATTTTATGTCAGGATTGTGAAGGTTCTTTTGTTGTATGATTTCGAGTTTAGGGCCAGATGCGAATTAGCGCAATCACAGCTAGATGTGCCGGATAAAAGCTGCGCCACAACCAACGCGGTACCCGACGATAAAATCCGCTCTCCTCAGTGGCAAAACATACAATCAGAATGCTGGACAGCAGACTAAAGTGCTGAATATTCGCATGGTGTACCATATCATACACAATATTCAAAACAAAATGGGCAGCAATCATCATATATGAACGGGTGTATCGATAAATAGAACAAGCAGCAGACCATAAGCTCCGTAATCCATCTGGCTGAGCTCCATAAATAGCGCTGTGAGGACGTACAGACCCGTTACAGCCACCCAATGCTTCATGCGAGATGCAGCAGACAGCGCGAGCAACGACGCCAGCAGCGTCCAGATCACATTGAGTCTATGCACATCAAATGCCAGCATATAGGGTACCTGGGAGATTAGGGCCAGCCCGAGCAGGCGAAGCATGTAACTCCGTATATTTCGAGTACGGGTATAGCCCATATAGAGGGCGTACGCATAGATTGGAAAAGCAAGCCTGCCGCCAATTCTCCAAGCCGGATCTGTCGGAAAAAACACAAGTCCGACATGGTCAATCAGCATCGTCAGCATGGCCAACCAGTACATATAAGGCCCCCTTATTCATGTTTTACGTCTTTTCTTCCGTCAAATTCAGAATGGCGTTCATAATATCCGTTTTCGTCACACGCCCTACTAATCCTTGAATTGGAGCCAAGGAAGTGCATTGCTCGTCCAAAACTGGAAGACAATTCACCTGATGTCGAACCAGTCTCGATATTGCTTCCAATAAAGAATCTCCTGGAGCAAGCGTCGTCATTTGGGCCCGGCGAGTCATAGCCATGGTCACCGGGACAGTGTGAAGATCAGTATGTCCCAGCATGACCTTCAGTAAATCTTTGCGGGTAACAATACCAATGAGCTCCTGCTCCTCCCCTGTGACCATCAGCGTGCCTGTATTTTGCTGAAACAGCATCAATACCGCATCATAGGCGGTAGCATCACCTGATATCAAAATCGGATCACTTAGTATATCTGCCACAGTCATCTTTTTGAGCATACTGCCGATATGGCTATCATATTTTGGATAACGCCCTGGCAAGTAGCCCACCTTTGGTTTGGCATCTACTAGCCCGAGCATAACGAGCAAAGCAAGGTCAGAACGCAAAGTCGGCCGCGATAGTCCCAGCTCTTCAGCGATTTTATCCCCTGTAACAGGCGCCAGACGCTGGACAATATCTACAATTTCCCGCTGTCTTTCTGACAGTTGAATAATGATTACCTCCTTATGGAATGGGGTAGTATACATTATAAATGAGCACAGATCAGTAAATTTCAGGATGTTTCAACAATTCATCAAATTTTAATCATAGACCGCTTGTTTTCAAATTTAAAATGTGTCACAATTAAGAATGTAATACATACTAATTATAAGTTTAACGTGTGCAATATGCTACATTTAAATGAACATAATGTACACCATATGATATGTATTATGTACTATATAAACCTGAGGAGGAAAATCAAATGAAATTTTTCTTGGATACTGGTAACATTGAAGAAATCAAACGTATTGAACGTTTGGGTCTGGTTGATGGTGTAACAACCAACCCTTCCCTGATCGCTAAGGAAGGTCGAGTGTTCAAGGAAGTCATTCAGGAGATTTGCAGTATCGTTGAAGGTCCCGTAAGTGCTGAAGTAATCGGCCTCAAGGCTGAGGATATGCTTACAGAAGCTTATGACATCGCAAAATGGGCACCTAACGTGGTGATCAAGCTTCCTATGACTGAGGACGGTTTGTACGCTTGTAACGAGCTGACCAAGAACGGAATCAAAACGAATGTAACACTGATTTTCTCCGCAGCTCAAGGTTTGATGGCAGCCAAAGCTGGCGCTACTTTTATCAGCCCGTTCGTAGGACGTCTGGATGATATCGCTGTTGACGGTATGAAGCTGATCCGCGATCTGAGACAAATTTTGGACATTCATGGTCTGAAATCGGAAATCATCGCTGCTTCCATCCGCAACATTAAGCATGTAGAAGACGCTGCCCTGTCTGGTGCACATATCGCCACCATTCCAGGTTCCTTGCTTCCTTCCCTGTGGAAACATCCGCTGACAGACAGCGGTATCGAACGCTTCCTTAAGGATTGGGAAACTGTACCTAAAGCTTAATTCGCCAGTCATGGCAAACTATATTGTACTAATACCCCAACAGCCCGTTTTTACGGGCTGTTTTTTGCACTTCTTTTGACAAAACAACTTGTTGTCTATATAATTGTTATAACAACTAATTAATTTCAAAGTATCCCTGTACGGAAAATAGAAAGGAGTGCCCTATGAACAATTTGCCTCCCGATTGCTCTATTGGGATGTTGCTCGGGATCACTCATCGTAAAATGAGTCAACAGCTCTTACATCGTCTTAAACCTTATGATATTTCCCCAGAGCAATGGTCGGTTCTATACCAAATCTATCAAGCCGAGGGTTTAAATCAGAAAGAAATTGCAGCTAAGGCCGTAAAGGATCAGCCCACTACGACCCGTATTATTGATTTGTTGGACAAGAAGGGCTGGGTACGACGTGTGAATAGCCCGCAGGACCGCCGGGCCTATTTGCTTCATTTGACTGAAGCTGGTCGACAGCTTGTGGAGGAGACCCTCCCCGTCGAACGGGATGCCAACCACGATTTTGTAAAAGGAATTTCCTCTGCCGATCTAAAGCAATTCCGCCACATTCTTTTACAAATTCATACCAACATGACTGAATCAGAAAAACAAGGAGAGAACGATTAATATGCAACAAGGCAAGCAACCTCTTTGGACCAAGGAATTTATCGTTCTTACGGTTTCCAATTTATTTTTGTTTCTGGAACTACAGATGATTGTATCTTCCATTCCTTCCTATGTGAAAAATGCATTCCATGCTACCTCCGTGCAGGTCAGTCTTGTTACGACTTTGTTCGCATTAAGTGCAATTGTCGCAAGGCTTTTTTCTGCCCGTATGCTGGAAAAAGGACATCGCAGCGCCCTGATCTTCGTTGGACTGCTGTTTGCATTAGCAGGAACGCTGGGCTACAGTGTTTCACCGACAATTGCAGTGCTCCTGCTCATGCGTATGCTGTTTGGGATCGGCTTTGGTATGAGCAGCACCGCCTTTCCAACAATGGTCACTGACGTCATCCCTCCCAAACGTCTTGGTGAAGGAATGGGATTTTTTAGTCTGTCCACAAGTTTAGCGATGTCTATTGGGCCAACTATCGGTATTTCGATGCTGCAATACGGCAGTTTTAACCTGCTTGCCTATTCGACATCCGCTGTCATTGTTGTCATTTTCCCTCTAGCTTACTGGCTCATTCGCACACTGCCTAAGGGGCACGTCGAACCACCTATGGTTCCTTTGGAAGAAGGGCGCAAACCAGCATTTAACCGTAAATTGTGGATCCCCGCCTTATTGAACATGTTGATGTCTATCACATATGGCGGGTTGCTCGGTTTTATGGCGCTTTATGGAGATGAAGCTAATCTTGCGCACCCGGCTTACTTTTTCCTGTTTAATGCGGTATCTGTACTGATCGTGCGCCCCTTCTCGGGTCGTATATATGATAAAAAAGGGGCAAAGGCACTGCTTATCCCTGGTTCCCTGTTTCTCATTGGCGGTCTGATCCTGCTTTCCTACGCACACAGTGACGCCTTTATGTATCTGTCTGCTCTTTGCTACGGTATCGGGTTTGGTGTTATGCAGCCAACGTTGCAAACCTGGATGATTCAGGTTGTGTCACCTAAACAGAGAGGCATGGCAAACGGTATGTTTCTCAATTCCCTCGATTTCGGGGTCGCAGCCGGAGCGCTTATACTTGGCGTTATCGCCAAAGCCAGTGATTATGCATGGATGTATCGTCTTTCGTCGCTGTTTGTTGTGTTGTTCTTGCTGATTTATGTCATTCAGATCATCGCAAGCCGCAAGCCTAAAAGAAATGTCCCTCTAGAGGGATAAGACTATTCTTTAGAATGAGTATCCATCTATACTCGCTCAAATATCAAAAGCACCCGTTACCATGGCTTTATTCCATGGAAAACGGATGCTTTTTCATTTTGCAATTTATTTATATTTCGCAGGGGTTTTGTGTCTAAGCTTAGAAGAAAGAGGCTTTTCTCGAGAAATGTATGTCATTCCCTCACTCTTATTGCTGCGATCACTGGATTTGTCCCCTGCTGGTTCATCCTGTTCTGGCTTGACCGCAAATAGCATCAGCAGAGCCGCAATTCCCCCCACTGCGGCCATGACGCCAAAAAGCAGACCATGCCCACTGCTGCCTATCAGCAAAGATACAACCGGCGGACCTAAAGATACTCCGACAAAGCGCATACTGCTGTACAAGGAAGTGATAGTTCCGCGCTCCTCTTTTTCAATCCCCTTGGTAATCAGTGCATCCAAACAAGGGAGTGCGAGCCCAATACCGCCGCCCCCTAGCGTAAACAGGCCAATCACCGCATAAATATGTTGAAAAAATCCGAGAATGGCAAAGCTAATCGTCAATATGGCCAAACCTCCGAAACCGATCCATTTCATACGTTTTTTGTGCTTGCCAATAACTTTGCCACCTAAATAAGAGCACAGACAGAGGGAAATAAGCGGTATAGCCAGCACAAAGCCCTTCCAGACGCCATGGAGGTTGTAGCGACTTTCCAGTATGTCGGATAAGTAGAACAAGACGCCAAAAATGACAAACATGCAAATACCGCCCATAGCAAAAATAGCGTAGAGCCAGCGTCCCTTTTCGGCAAGCACCTGCTTCACATTCCCCACAAATTCTCGAAACATAATCGGTTGATTTTTACGCTTGGGCACATGGATCAGCCAAATGACCAAAATAAGCGAAATCAGACAGAGACCCGGAATCACTGCCAATGGCAAAAACCATAGCACAGCGCCCAACGCAGCACCGAGAATCGGACTTAATACTTTACCGAATGTGTTGTAGGTCTCGACTACCCCCAGGTTCTTGCTGGCTTCATCCTCGTTCTCGTACAGATCGCCCACAAGCGGAATAACTATAGGAAAAGCACCTGCCGCTCCTGCGCCCTGAAGTAGTCGACCTGCAATAATGGTCCAGTATGCTGCCAGGTCATGGAGCAACCATGCTCCCACCGCAGAAATTCCCCCTCCAATCACAGTCAGAATCAGACAGGGAACAATCACTGCTTTACGGCCAAATCGGTCGGATAGATAGCCCGCAATCGGTATCAGTAAAATGGCCACCACCGCATACACTGTAATCAACATGCTAATCCGAAAGGAGCTTACATGTAGCTTACGTCCGATTTCCGGTAAAACCGGAATCAGCATGGAATTACCCAGCGTCATCATCAGCGGGATGGAACCTAATGCAACCAGATTCCCTTTATTTTGTTGCATCCCGTTACCACCTTTGCAAAAGTAATAACACACAGCTGTCCAGATTCGTTCAACAGATATTATTGTGTTTACATTGGTGGGAATTTATACGGCTATACTTTAAAACCACCGACCCTTGCGTTTAGCAATTGCGACATATCCGCCACAGTATGAATGGACGATGCAATTTCCTCCATGGAAGCCAGTTGCTCTTCAGCCGCCGCACTGACGCTTTGGGTTCCTCCTGCCGTCTGCTCCGCTACTTCACGGATGCGTTCCGCGGCCTTCACCATTCGCTCAGATCCACCGGACATTTGTTCTACAGACCGGTTTACACTGTGAATCTGCTCGCTGACTTGTTGAATGGAACTTCCAATCTGACGAAATGCAGTTTCAGCGGATTGCATGACCTTTACGCCAGATTGCACTTCAACTGTTCCAGACTGCATGGTTGAAGCGACATGCCCAACATGCTCCTGAATATTTTGCACAAACTGTGTGATTTCTGCTGCTGAAACCGATACTTGCTCGGACAATCTTCTTACCTCAGAGGCCACAACAGCAAATCCTTTGCCCTGTTCTCCCGCTCTTGCCGCTTCAATGGACGCATTAAGCGCCAGCATTCCAGTCTGTTTGGCAAATCCGGTAATAACAGATCCGATCATGCCAATCTGCTCCGCCTGTTCACTAAGTGAACGTACAGCACGTGCAGAGCTGTCTACACTTTCGCTTACCTTCTCCATCTGACGCATAGCCTTACCAATCGATTGTTCCCCTGCTTCTGCATCTTTAGCAGCTGTATCAGACAATTCATATACCTGCTCGCTTGTGGCAGCAATCCGTTCCAGCTCGTTGGCAAGCTCTTTTATGGTATCTGTAGTTTGTGTAATATCATCGACCTGATGCTCCATACCAGTCGCAAGCTCTTCCATTACACCGGAGGTATGACGATTGGCCTGATTCATTTCCTCAGTACTGACGTTAACACGCTCTGCGGTTACGGTTAATGTACGAGCCGTATCCTGAGCATCCACAATGATATTGCGGAACCCTTCAATAAGCTTGTTGTAGGAGCTCGCAATCATACCGATTTCGTCTTTGGACGTAATATCCAGTCTACTTCGCAAATCTCCTCCACCTTGAGACATTTGCAACAGCTGCTCATTCATATGGTGTAATGGACGAATAGAACGAATCAAAACGATAGATTGAGCAATACTGTAAATAATAACCAAAAGCCCTACAATGCTCGTAATTAAGGTTGTATTCGTCATCGTTTGATGCGCCTGCTGTATTTTCACCGTTACCATATCTTCCTGCGCTTTGACAAATGCTACCACCTTGGTATCAAGTTGCTTGCGCAAAACCCGTTCGTTTTCAAAATCATCGAGCAATTCAGAAAATGACGGGAAGGCATCATCTCTTGTACTCTTATACCCCGCTGTAGTCAGTAGACTATGAACTTGATTCATATAGGTATTAATCCCTGTTTTGAGATCAGTCATCTTCTTTTTTGTATCCTCATTGCCTGTATTGAGCAGAGCTTCTGTCTCCTGTAACAACTTTGCAACTTCACTTTGCTTGTTTCCGATTTCGTTCCCATACTGTTCGTCACGAGTCAACAAATATGCCCGCTCATCATTGGATATCCCGTTTAACAAAAATTGCAGAGACTTGGAGTTATACGCAATCGCCTCTTCACGGTTCATAATATCTTTGTACTCATTCTCACTATGTACACTTAAAATGTAATTGGTCAGCAGCATGGCAGCAATCACACTTGGGATCAGTATCGCGCTGAGAATCATTTTGGTCTTAATTGTTAAGTTCATGAATTGGTCCCCCAGTTGTTTCAAAATAAAATGTTCAACTTACTATATATCGTTTTATTGATCTGTTTTTTTAAATGAAACCGAAAAAGTGTATAGATTTTCAAATATATTTGTGTCTTTTTAGTGAACATATATATATTTATTAATATCAAAAAACAAAAAAATTCAAATTAGGGAAAAAGATAAGAACCATTAGTCGTTTATACTTGTCGGATTCGGATGATTAAAAATGATATACTATGTAATGGTATGCTATAAGCCTCAAGGAGGATCTGCATGAAAAGTTTGGAGCTCAAACCACTTATTCACGTGCTTAACGAGTTGGAAACCCGTAGCTGTCTTATTGAGCAACAGGGACATACGATCATGGATTACTACCGTGAGCCTCAATTCGCCAACGAACTCTATAAAATAAATTCCTGTACCAAAAGTGTGATTTCTGCATTAGTTAGTATTGCTATGGATCAACGACTGGTACCCAAACCAGAGACACCGATCCTCGAATTTTTCCCCCAGTTAGCCAAAGACAGTGACCCTCGAAAGCGTGATATTACGATTGAACACCTGCTGACGATGTCTGCTGGCTTTAACTGGACGGAATTTGGGGGACAAAATTCTTTTCCTACCATGAGCAAAACGTCCGATTGGGTGCAATTTGTGCTTTCACAGCCATTATCGGATATACCAGGTACGCGAATGGAGTACAGCTCTGGCTGTTCTCAACTTTTGGCCACCTTGCTGCGTTCTGCCTCTGGACAAGCCGTTGCTGAATTTGCCGAGGAGCAATTATTCCAGCCACTTGGTATCGATAACTATCAGTGGGAAACCGATCCGCAAGGCACTCACACCGGGGGCTTTGGGCTGCATCTCAGACCGCTGGACATGCTCAAATTCGGGCGACTTTATCTGAACGAAGGAAGCTGGGAAGGACGGCAGATCATCCAGACAGAAACCGTCCGATATTCGACCCGTCCATTTCTTCCAGCCTCCAAACCACAAAAAGCATATTACGGCTGTCACTGGTGGGCTTCTTCCTTTTCAGATGAGAGAGAGACAGGAACGGAAACAGGCTTTTTTTACGCACTCGGCTTTGGTGGGCAATACATTATTGTGGTCCCCTCTTATGACTTGGTAGTTGTCCTCACGGCTGATAAATTTAAAAAGAAACGGACTCCTGTGGATATTTTCCGGCAGTACCTTGTACCACTACTACTTCAGCAAAATGCATAGGGTATGATATCAATGCTAAAGTTGAAGATATTCTTTATCGGATGCTACATCAAAAAGGGCTTGCCTGTTTGTATCAGGCAAGCCCTTTTTTTTGCAATATAATCGCTACAATATAATCTATCCATCCACGGATGAACTCCTAACCTAGGCCAAGTGAATAGTGAGCTCTTGCTGTCCGCTGGAGGCTGGTGTAATGATTAACCCCTGTTCTCCTGCCAGACTAGTGCCTTCCTTCACTTGAACAGCCTCATGGATACCGCGCAGTACTAACGACCACGGTTTAACGGCACCTTCGGCCTTCAGCGTAATGACAGAATCCTTGCGGCTGGCAGTAACCGTAAGCTCTTCTTCACCTGATGTATTCACAATGACCGTGCGGGTCTGTTGCCCCTCACCTAGTTCAAACAAATGAAGCGCTACTTGATCTGCATAATCATAATCCGGACGACGATCCTCATGACCGATAGCCAGCAATGTGTTTGGCTTCACGAGCACAGGCAAGGTTGTAAAATCATGATGCTCGTTGACCCAATGACCGCCAGATACGATTTCATTCGTTAGCAAATTCGTCCATTGACCCTCTGGTACATAATACTGTACATTGCCTTCTTTATTAAAGATCGGAGCTACCAAAATGGAATCCCCCAGCATGTATTGTAGATCCAGCGTGGCACAGGTAGGGTCCTGCGGGAATTCCAAAACCATAGCCCGCATCATCGGCAGTCCCTTCACCGAGGATTCCACAGCAGCTGCATACAGGTGTGGCATCAGCGAGCATTTGAGTTTGGTAAAGCTGCGCACTACGTCGACTGACTCTTCGTCAAACAGCCAAGGAACACGGTATGACACATTTCCGTGTAGACGACTATGGGAGGATAACAGTCCAAACTGTACCCACCGTTTGTATAAGTCCGGCGCAGCCGTTAGTTCAAAGCCGCTAATATCATGGCTCCAAAAGCCAAAACCACTCAAGCCAAGCGATAATCCGCCCCGCAAGGATTCTGCCATCGACTCATACGTGGACGAGCAGTCTCCGCCCCAGTGAACTGGGAACTGTTGTCCCCCGGCTGTGGCAGAACGTGCAAATAATGCGGCTTCATTTTTACCCAGCTTTTCCTCCAGCACATCAAACACAGCTTTGTTGTACAAATGCGTATAGTAATTATGCATTTTCATTGGATCAGAGCCATCAAAATAAACTACATCTGTTGGAATACGCTCACCAAAGTCGGTTTTGAAGCAATCCACGCCTTGATCGATCAGCACCTTCAGCTTATCCTGATACCAGGCAACTGCAGCCGGATTCGTGAAGTCAACCAGCCCCATTCCCGCCTGCCACATGTCCCACTGCCACACACTGCCATCGGCTGTTTTAACCAGGTAGCCATTCTCCATGCCTTCATCAAACAAAATGGACTTTTCTGCAATATACGGATTGATCCATGCGCAAATTTTGAGACCTTTAGCTTTCAATCTCTGCAGCATGCCTTCCGGATCTGGAAACATATCTTGATCCCACTGGAAATCGCACCATTGGTATTCCTTCATCCAGAAGCAGTCAAAATGGAATACCGAGAGTGGCAGATCCCGTTCAGCCATCCCGTCCACAAAATGGTTTACTGTCGCTTCATCATAATCAGTCGTGAACGAAGTGGTCAGCCACAAACCAAAGGTCCAGGCCGGCGGCAATGCAGGCTTGCCTGTCAGCTTGGTATAATTATCAAGTACCTCCTTAGGATTAGCTCCACCAATAATAAAATACTCTAACGATTCGCCAGAAACGCTAAACTGTACCTTCGAAACATTTTCCGACGCAATCTCATAGGATACCTTTTCCGGATGATTGACGAATACACCGTACCCTTTATTGGATAAATAAAATGGAATGTTTTTGTACGCCTGTTCACTGCTGGTCCCGCCATCTTCATTCCAAATATCAACGATCTGACCATTTTTCACAAACGGAGTGAAACGCTCTCCAAGACCGTATACGTACTCCCCCATGCCCAGCTCCAGCTGCTCTCGGAAAAAAGGCTGGTCTTGTGGGTCCGTAATATAGCCTGGTCCCCGATGCCCACTGCCTGTGACTTTACGATCCTTGACATAAAAGCCTACGTCCCAGCTCTTTCCACGACCGACTCGCACACTCAGATCGCCGCTTTTCAGCACCGCTACATCCTCACCCAACGTAATAGCCACCTCTGTCGGCAAGGTGTGAATTTCAAAATCTGGTCCATGATGCACCCGTCCCTTATGGTGGTTCAGACGCACCCGAATAACATTCGGCATGGGAGAGCTGTAGGTCGCTTTCAGTAACGCCCCGTTCAGCGTATCCCCTTTGTGCTCGATCCGGTGGGTTGCTGCATATACCGTCATGGAAGCATCGTCCGTCACGATATCACGGATGTCAGCAGGATTTTGTATTTCATAGCCCTTGCGAACCAACCAATAGCCATCAGTAAATTTCATCTGTCTCTTCCTCCGTCTCGACTTTTATATTCCTTGTTCCCAAATCGCTTATTGGATTTTTTCGAAATCCTTACTATAATAATATTGATTTATGTAAGGGTTTACTTCTTTTATTTTGACGTTTAGTATCAATATTTTGATGTTTCCTATATAAATCAGTTTGCCGAGAGGAATCAATGAAATGCAAAAGGAAATGTTACGAGAGAACCGCATTCACGGCAATCCCATGTATCCAGTCAGCGTATATCCTAGTGTAGAGCAATTGAACGGAAATAGTATATTGGAGTCCCATTGGCATGAGGAAATGGAGTTTATCGTAGTAGAACAGGGGAGTGCTGTATTTCAGACGGATATGGTCTATACGGAGGTTAGCGAAGGTGAAGCCCTTTTTGTAAACAGTGGCGAGCTTCACGCCGGTTATTTACAAAAAAGTCCTCGCTGTGTATTTTCTGCGGTGGTGTTTCACCCGGACATGCTGCACAGCCGCACGCAAGATACAGTTCAGACCCAGTTTATTGAACCGTTTATCCATAAAAAGCTCGTCCCTCCCCCTCACATTCGCGGTGTACAGTCTTGGGAGCAGGAGCTATTGACCGCGTTGAAACGTATTATCACCAGCCATGAACAGAATGCGCCTGCCCGTGAGCTGACCACCAAAGCACAACTCTATAGCATAATCGCCTGCCTGTTCCCGCATATGACTCCGGCTAACGGAGAAGACGTGGTTATGGCGAGTCAACGCAACAAGGTCGAACGGATCAAAAAAGCACTGGCGTACATCAACAGTCATGCGCATGAGCCCATTCGTTTGCGAGAGATCTCAGATGAGGTTGGGATGAGCGAGGGACATTTCTGTCGTTTCTTCAAGCAGATGGTGCAGAAAAGTCCGGTTGAATATATCAACTATCAGCGGATTCAAAAGGCTTGCAGGTTGCTAGAGCAAAGTGACCGCAAAGTAGTTGATATTGCGCTGGATGTGGGATTTGAAAATCTAAGCTATTTTATTGCAACCTTTAAAAAATGGAACGGTCTGACTCCTTCGCTATACCGCAAGCAGCACGAAGCAGATCAGGCGCTTGCTGTCCCTGCTATAACAGACTAAAAAGCATGATTTTGATTTGAATAGAAGCCAGTAAAGTTACAAAAAGAAAGAACGAACGGAAGATCCAGTTCTCCGTTCGTTCTTTCTTTTTGTTATACATGTCCAATTCACCGAATAAGCAAATCATTTATTTTTTGGCTTCATAAGTATAAGGACAATTTTTCTTCGTTTAATATAGTAGAATATATAACCTCCTACTCCTCCTAAAACAGAGGGAATTAACCAGCCTAATCCTACATCATATAACGGAAGAATTTGAGTGAAAAAGTCATTAATTACTTTGATTTTTATTCCAGCAGCATTCAAGCCGTCAAATAGACTAACAATGAAGGTTAATATTAAACTGCCTTGATATACTTCTGATTTTCCTTTAAACACGGAATGTAAAAATGTTAAAAATATTAGAGAAATCGCAATAGGATATATTGCAATTAACACTGGCGTTGAAACCTTAATGAGCTGTGTTAAACCTATATTGGCTACAATGGTACTAAATATGGATAACATGAGAGCAATTCTTTTATAAGAAACTTTCGGAAACAAGGTATGAAAAAAGGAAGAACAGGACGTAATAAGCCCTACGCTTGTCGTTAAACACGCTACTGTAATCATTAAGCCTAATAAAATGGAGCCGTAAGATCCAAAATAATAGGATGAAACCTTGGCTAACACCTCAGCACCATTTTCTAAAACACCCAGTTTTTCAACGCTAGAAGCTCCCATGTAGGCAAGAGACGTATAGATAAATGCTAAGAGGACAACCGCAATAGTTATCGATTTAGCACAAATAATCATAAGCTCTTTTTTGGCAGTAACTCCTCTTTCCTTAATTGCATTCACAATGATAATTCCAAAAATAAAGGCTACAAGAGCATCCAATGTTAAATAACCTTCTTGAAAACCTTTGAAAAAGACGTGCGAAGTATAGCCTTCAGCAGGTGCTTGGAAGGCTCCTATGGGGTGAATAAGAGCTACAACCACCAGGATTCCAATGAATGTCAATTTAATGGGGGTTAAAAACTTTCCGATCACATCAATAATTTTTGTAGGGTTAAGTGATAACAAGCATGCAACTCCAAAAAAAAGAATTGTAAATACAAAAAGTGCGACAGGATGATCTGTATGGTTTGAAAAGAAAGGTTTTACTCCAATTTCAAACGACACACTACCGGTTCTTGGAATTGCATATAAAGGGCCAATGGCTAGATAAAGGATCGTTGTAAAGACAATCCCGAATACAGGATGTACCCGACTCGCTAAAGTTTGTAAATTGCTTTTGCCTGAAAAAACAAAGGCAGTGATGGCTAGTAACGGTAAACCAACTCCGGTAACCAAGAAACCCGCATTGGCTATCCATACATTCTCTCCAGCCATTTGACCAAGCATAGGTGGGAAGATTAGATTCCCTGCACCAAAAAATAAGGCAAATAGCATCGATCCTATAATAATAATAAAGGACGAAGAAACACTTTTTGACATAATAAATCCTCCAACCATGAAATCACAACAATTTGTTATCATTCATTTTCTTTTTATTTTGTATAGTACTTGTGAATAGGGCATAGCAGCACCAAGTAGGGATAGCCCTCCGCTAACCCTTCCCGATCGGTGTAAGAACATTATTCAAGATGTGAGTTTCGATAACTCATCATTACACAATACTCTATATACGTTCACGGTTTCAAGTAACTTTGTACTTGCGAAAGAACCACTTCATCCCCTTGCTCTAGCAATTTATTGTGCTATCAGTATGACCATGTCAGCCAGACCTTAGAACAATTCTGCTTCGTGCCATGTTTCTCCTCCTACTAAATGAGCCTAATGAACTATGAACAATTTTACACGTAGGACTTAATTCTTACAAGATAATAAAAGTTCTGTATAACCCATCTAGCAATTGATTGCAATAAGCACAGGAAATCTTGGGAAAATGCCCTATGGATTCAATTGAATCATCCTTACAATTAATAGTGCAGACAATGTTTAAAGACGTATGCAATACATTGAGCGGCTATAATTTGAAGGGGTGCTTAAACATGAATTTAGCAAAACGTAACTACTGGTCTTTGAGCGTTTTTAATTTCGCTTATCTGTTTACATGGTCTGCCGCCATGTCTTTTTTTGTCATTTGGCTGGGACAAAGCCTGGGGATTTCAGAAACCTACACAGGATTTTTATACGCGGCGAACTCTATCGTCGCCTTGATCATGCAACCCCTGTTTGGGTACTTATCCGACAAGCTGGGCTTGAGAAAACATCTGCTGTACATACTCTTTACGATCCTTTTGCTCGTCGGACCCTTTTTTATCTATGTGTACGGTCCATTGCTTCAAACGCAGTTCGTCATTGGTGCCATTGTCGGTGCACTATTTATCGGTCTGGTGTTTAATGCAGGTAACGGTGTCGTCGATTCCTATATGGACAAAGTGTCGCGCAAATACGGCTTTGAATACGGACGAGTTCGTATGTGGGGCTCACTCGGATGGGCGGCTGCTACTTTTGTTGCGGGGCGGGTCATCAACATCAATGTAAATCTGACCTTCTGGATTGCCTCCGTATCTGCCGTTGTTGCCATGATCTGCATCTTCCTGACCAAAGTCGAAATTTCTGGACAGGAGCAGCAGAAAACTGAATCGTTGAAGCTCATTGACGTACTGCATCTCGTACGCACCACAAAGTTCTGGTTTCTTATGCTATTCATGGTTGGCGTGACCCAAATTTATGAGGTATATGACCAGCAATTTGCCACCTATTTCGTATCTCAGTTCAGTTCCAAAGCAGAAGGAAATCAATTCCTTGGCGATTTAAGTGCTGTACAGGTATTCCTGGA
The DNA here is from genome assembly GCF_001049835.1 of Paenibacillus sp. Mc5Re-14. NCBI lineage: Bacteria > Bacillati > Bacillota > Bacilli > Caryophanales > Paenibacillaceae > Paenibacillus > Paenibacillus sp. Mc5Re-14. The sequence continues at coordinate 484,801 of NZ_CVPD01000001.1, forward strand.
ATTTGTGTTCCTGTTTGTTACCCCATGGTTTGTGAACAAAACGACTGCCAAATGGGCATTGATTATTGCCGGAACGATCATGTCGTTGCGTATTATCGGTTCTTCGCTGCCGTTCGGTTCCATATGGGTGGCTGCGATGAAGATGATTCACTCCCTGGAAAAACCGCTGATTCTGGTAGCCATCTTCAAGTACATTACCGTCAACTTTGACCAGCGCTTATCGTCCACCATGTACCTGCTGTATTTGTTTATGGGCTCCCTGGTAGTATCTGTTTTCTCACCTATTGTCGGACATATGTATGAAGTTCTGAATTTCCCAATCACTTATGTTATTTTGGGTTCCATTGCAGGTCTGTTCACCATCATTTCCTGCTTTACGCTAACAGCTGACAAGAAGAATGGAGAACGGTATCTAGAGGAACGCCGCAAACAGAATCTGAAAAAAGCTGCTAAAAAAGCTGAAGCAGTTCATTCGTAATTATATGTAAATTAATTCCGACACAAGAGTTGAATACAACAGCGGTAGTCTAGGACTTGTTTTTCTCATCCAAGACTACCGCTAACTTGCTTTAAATTTTGAATACAGACACCGTTTGATTCATCTCTTCCGCCCGCTTGGCAAGCATGTTAGCGCCTGCGGACACTTCCTCCATGGAGGCAGTAGTTTCCTCGACTACGCTTGCGACTGTTTGAGTAGAGTCGGCTGCACGTTCGGAGATTTCGGCAATTTTCTTCATAGATTCTACCATAGAAACGGTTCCTTCATTTACGGATCTTGCTTCTACAGCCGCAGTATCTACCTCACCGCTCACCTCTTCCACGGCACCGACAATTTCAGAAAAGACGTTACCGACACCTTCGACAAGCATCATACCTTCATTTAGAGATTGAACACCTTCATTCATCGAAATCACAACTTCGTCTGTTCTTAATGCGATTTCGTTGACCAGAGAGGAAATCTTGCCCGTTGCTTCACTTGCTTGTGCCGACAAATTACGTACTTCATAAGCGACAACCGCAAATCCTTTTCCCTGCTCTCCCGCTCGTGCAGCTTCTATACTCGCATTGAGTGAAAGCAAGTTGGTTCGGGCAGATATATCGCTAATCATAGCTGTGATCTGTCTAATCTCTGCAGATTTTTCGCCTAGAATATTTACCACTTCAGCGGATTGAGTTACCTTGGTATGCACATCTCTTATTTGAGAGACGGTGGAAGACATTTGGGTTTTCCCGTTGTTTGCTTTTTCTTGTGCTTGGGTTGTGAGGTTCGCCACATTCACAAAGCGATTGGTTATGCTCTCTACACTTTTAGAAACGCCTACCGTGTAATTCAGCGTTTCAGCTATATCTGCAAGCTGTGTCTGAGAACCCTCCGCAACCTGAGTGGCACTTATAGCTATCTGCTCGGTAGCAATGCTTGTCTGTTCTGCACTGGCCGTTAACTGTTCAGCCGTAGAGGCAACCAGTAAGGAATTATCCACAACTTCCTTTAAAAGGTTACGTAGCGAATCGCACATTTCATTAAAATCGGATGCCAGCTCCCCGACCTCATCTTTGGATCGGACCCTAAGGGGTTCCACTTGCAGGTCCCCTCTCGTTACCAGCTTTATCTGTTCTGCTATTTTTAATATGGGCTTAGTGAAAGATTGAGCCAATAAAAAAGAACCGATAATTCCAAGGATCGTACATATGATAGTCAAAGAAATCATCAAAAGTCTACCTGAATGGTAAGATTGACTCGATTGATTAGCTGCCTCAGTGGCATACTGCTCATTAAGCAGCTTCAGTTTATTTACATCGTCTAATGCTGCCTTATAAATAGAAGAATTTCCATGAATGATCATGTAGGCCATCACTTTGTCGTTTTCTTCCATGGCCGCAGAAACCACCTTTAGATGGCGAAGATACATTGCCCACTGACCATAAAAGTTGGTGAACAGTTCTTTTTCCTCTGCCGTAGAGGCCAAACTTTGATATTTATTCACACTCTTATCCATTGAAGCTGTAGCTTTGGCTAGTTCTTCTTGATAAGTGCTGCGAGCAGCTGCATCCTCTTCGAGTATCATTCGAACGGTGAGTCTATCGATTTCTGTAATCTGCTTATCCATACCTTGAAGAAGAATAACCGCAGGTAACGACCTGTTATTTACCTTATCAGAAGCCTCCCCCATTTCCGACATCTTAATGACGCCTATAACACTTGAAAGGGACAGTACGATTACCAGTATGAGCGCTGCACTAATTATTTTTTTCTTTAACGTTAATTTAAACACCCTTATCTTCCTCCCGTGACTGGTCTCGTATCATCCCTGCTGAGCTTTCCAGTATATGCGTATTTGGCGTAAGAGCTCAGCCTTATCTATCTTTCCAGTGATATAGCTTTGGATAGATGCTCCTATGATGGCCCCATGATCAGGTGGAAGTGTTGCCATAAACGGCAGCGTCTTTCCGCTCAACATATATGACTTGATCGATTTACTCAAGGGATCGGTAGGCACCAAGTCAATATTCTTAAAGGCTGGTATAACATTAGCCTTGTTAACCAAAAGTTCCTGTCCCGACTTTTCGTATACCAGCCAGTTTAAAAATTTCTTTGCTTCCTCTTGCTGCTGTGGCGTAGTAGCTGTGGAGTCAATGAATACATACTTTGTCACACCAACTGTGATCTTTGAATTGTTGGGATCATCTGTATTATCGTTTAGCGGAAGAGGCAAGAACCCGTATTCCTCATTTGCCGTATCATTGCTCTTTATTCCATTCCAAGCCCAGTTGCCCATAAACCAAAGCCCTACCTTGCCCTCTCCCAAAGCTTTGGATCCATCCTCATACGTACTGTCCAAAGGCGCGTGTTTATTGATGTTGTTATCCTTGAGCAGATCTAAAGTTTGTACCCATCCAGACATTACATTGTTTTGGGACATATCGATGGAGTTGTTCTGCATACCTTTAACAAACTCTGGAAAACCTCCAGGTTGAACAGAATAAGCCAGAGCCAGAAGATGAGAGCCAAGAGACCAGTCCATTGGTGAAAGCATGACTGGTGCTACTCCCGACTTCTGAATTTTAGCCATTAATGAATTCAGGCTGCTTCTACTGTTGACCGAAGAAGGATCAAAAGAACCCCCTGTTGCCTTGTCCAATACTTTCTTGTTATAGATTAATCCGTAGCCTTCCACTGCAAATGGGAATCCCAGCACAGCATCGTTTTTCTTAACTGCATCAAGTCCATTTTCTATCGTATCGGCTACCCACTTCTCTTTACTTAAATCAACGGCTTTATCCAGGAATGTCTGCGTGTCACCCGGGTCAAGCATCGACATCGTTGCTGGGCTTCCTGAGCCGTACATCGACATCAGCTTTTGATATGCAGACGTTCCCTCTGGAGCGGTTATAATTTCTAAAGATACTTCAGGGTGTACTTGATTGTATTGCTTTGCGACTTCTTCTAATTGGGTTTTTATTTCAGATTTAGAATTCAAAAATGTAATCTTGGTCGTCTGCTGTGATACTGGTGATGCTGAACAACCTATAAACATCATTAAACATGCTAGAGAAATCGCAACTTTTAGCTGTTTTCTCATTAACTTTCCCCCTAAGGATTTACTTTGTAAATTTTATGAACAATATTCAATGTTATCGACATAATTCCCCAGGAAGATTAGAATTTTTTGGGTGGTAAATATCGGAATTCAATTGAATAGTACAAACTGGTTGTTACGTTAAGTTGATGAACAGGAAAACGCAACAAATTTTTATCCAGTCGCGTCTTAATATGGGGGAAAGTTACTGTGCAACAAATTAATCAAAAAAAGGAGCAATCTTTTATGAACAAGGCATTCTTTGGCGCTTTTCTTGCTATCTTTTTATGTATTTCATCGTCCACTGCTTATGCAGCACAAAATCAAATCAAAATTGACGGTGTAGCTATTGCAACCGATGCAAAGCCACAAATGAAGAACAAACGTACAATGGTGCCTCTACGTGTCATTAGCGAAAGTTTGGGGGCTAGCGTCGAATGGTCCGATTCCGAGGTTATTCTCGCTAAAAGCGATATGAAAGTAAAATTAGCAGTAAACAGAAGCACAGCGGAGAAAAACGGTCAAAAGATACCGCTTGATGTAAAACCTTACTTGAAAAATAACAACATATATGTTCCACTTCGTTTTATTGCAGAGACATTTGGCTGTAATGTCAATTACAGCAACTTTGCAGTGACTATTAATACTGAACCATTGCTCATAGACGGTGTACAGGTAAAGGCACTTCAACAGGAATACCATATGATTATGGGCGGCGTAGTTCAGCAAATTCATGGCAATGCATATAACAAAGCCATTTATACTATTTTTGCAAAAAACAAAGGCGAAAAAGTCGAAGCACCTGAAAACTATTCTTGGAGACTCACTATTGACACACCTGGGTCTTATTATAAAAATGCACAATACGATTTTTTAGACCAAAAGGGGAAAAGCTTAGCTCGTTTTGATGTGTATTCTTTAATCCAGTCCTTTCCTTCCGAACTTTTAGTCGGGTATCCCAAGTTTTTGATTCATGACGTATCCAAAGATGAGTGGTACTTGTTTAGCGATAGCGCAGCAAAATCTATTGATCAGTTAATTAATAATGCAACAAATAATGGTTTTATGAAGGTTATAAGTAATACAGTTGCATAAAGTGGTTTTTCTGATTATCATTTTCAAAAGATAAAAGGCGAATTCCCAGCTGAATAAAACAGCATGGGAACTCGCCTTGTTAAAACCTGTACAAGCTCAACTCCTACTTTTACATAATAAGAGGTACGGGGAGTTATTTGTCCATCTGTAGCATTTCGGACTCATAGGACTGAAATGCATTTTCCATCCCCATTACTACATCTTTAATCTTCATATATCCTTTGGTATACGGCTCCGAATCACGAATTTCTTCCCACATATAGTGATATTTCTTCATATCCTCCGTTTCACATACGACGAAATCCGTATAGTCCTTTCCGGGCAGTGCTTCTGCATCGAAAAAACGAACCTGAACATGTTCGCTGTACTTCTGAATACGAGCCTGCAAGGCCCCCGCATGTTCTCGGCGTTCTTCCCGAGGTAGAGCCAACCAGGAGGGGTAGAATTCCAATAATACAATCATCATATAACGCATATGCCTATCTCCTTTTTAGTGAAGCTTGAATGGATTTATCGTTATTGTACGCTGCTTGTCTGCCAAGCCGCATTAACATAGGTTAATGCGGCTCGCTGCGCAGCAAACGACTAAGTGAGACGGGGGATACACCTATGTACGAAGCTATATGGTATTGTGCAACTCGTTTGTCTAACCCGGGATACTTGAGAAGAAAGGCATCATAACGCTCCCTAGCAGAAAGATATAACAATTCGCGTTCCCGTTCCTCTTTGCGAATGTACAGTCTTTCTACGCTTTTACGCACGAATCTTTCCCACATATGGCTTGTATCCATAAGCTCCTTCAGGACATGATATGGAATTTCAATAACAACCGAATCTTCCATTGCCTCTATCGTAAAAGTGGATGGTTTACCTTGAACCATAGCGCCATAAGAGGTTACATAATCATCTTCTGGTGAAAAACCAACATTATATTCTCTGCCATCTGCCAAAGTATAAAACAAACGGAATAATCCCTCCGAACAAAAATAAGCATGTTTCACAGGTTCCCCTGTTTCAATAAGATATGTCCCTTGCTGAACATGCCTCACACGGGTTTGCTCTACAAACCTGTTCCAATCCTGATCTATAATCGAGGCTTGATGAGCCATTTTTTCTAATGAACGATAATATAATTGCATCTCCTCCCCCCCCACAAAACGTTGTATCAGAAAACAGGGGCTATCCCACAGGTCTGGGAGACCTGCAGGACAACCCCAGTGATGTATTCTATCAGGCTTCCGTAGCATCCTCTTCCACGAAAAGAGACACCTTGCGTATACCGTCGGCTCCGATCACGACAAGTCCCTGATCCGACAGGCGGATTTCAGGGATTACGACCAGTGCGAGCAGCGACAGTGTCATTAGCGCGTTGTTCAACATGCAGCCGGATTGCTGAAGTGCCTGGCTGATGCTTTCGGACTGCGCAGCTACCTCAGCAAACGGAGCTGGGGACATCAGCCCGGCAATCGGGAGCGGGAAGCGCGTCTCACCCGAGGCGGATACGACCACCACGCCGCCACGCAGGGCAACGGCCTGCTTCGCCGCCTGGGTCATGAGCTCGTCATCATTGCCGATGACGAGCAGGTTGTGGCTATCATGCGCTACGGTCATGGCAATTGCGGCTGGCTCGGTGAAGCCGACGCCTGTCACAAGTGCTACCGCGTGGCTGCCACTGGCATGATGCCGCTCGAAAACGGCGATTTTACACAAGTCTTGTGCAGGATCTGATGCAACTTCACCATTACGCACCGGAACGGTCATCCGCACTTCCTTCGTATCCACATGATTTTCCGTGACACGAATTACCCGTACAGGTACATTCCCTTCCTGCACTGGAGCCGCAATACGGAAATCTGCGGCACTCAGCTCTCGACCCAAATGGACTGTGTCCATTACTTCCGCAGGATAAACGAAGCCGTCCCAGTCGGCGACCATTTGACCGTACTCGGCCACCAGTTGACCCGCTGCAATGGTAGCCGTCACATTCACTTCGGCCAAGCGGCCATCAAGCAAGATAATATCGGCAATCGCACCGGGAATGATCGAGCCAATGTCCCGTGCCACGCCGAAGCGCTCTGCCGTATTCAGCGTTGCCATTTGAAAGGCAGTCACTGGCTTAACGCCCTGCGCAATGGCATGACGGACAACGAAATCCATCTGCCCTTCATGGAGCAAGGATTCGGCGCTGCGATCATCCGTCACCAGCATCATGCGGCGCGTGTCGAGACCCATTTCCGTGCTGGCACGGATCGTCTCGGCCACATCATGCCATGCGGAGCCTTGCCGCATCTTGGCATACATGCCGAGCCGGATACGCTCGGCTACATCTTCGGGCGTGACACATTCGTGATCGCCCGTAATTCCTGCGGCTGCATAGACCGGCAGCCGCCAATCATCGGAGGCCCATGTAAAATGGCCATCCGCCACTTTGCCAGCGCGCAGCGTGGCCTGAATTTCCCCGATCATCACGTCGTCGCCATAGACGACGCCAGGGAAATTCATAACTTCGCCCAGCCCGATCATATCCGGGCCCCAGCTTAGAGCCTCTGCGACTTCCGCCGGACCGAAAGAGGCACCTGTCGTTTCCAGCTCTGGGCCTGTGGAAGGCACGCACGAAGCTACCTGCATGTAAGCAGCCAGCGGTGTCGTGCGGGCTTCGTCCAGCATCAGACGAAGCCCTTTTAGACCCAGCACATTGGAAATTTCATGTGGGTCAAAAAAACCGCCCGTCACGCCCAGCGGCAGTACAGCCTTCGCGAATTCAGTTACGGTGAGCTGTGTGCTTTCGATATGACAATGTCCGTCCAGCAAACCCGGTGCCATATAGCGGCCTTCCGCTTCAATGATTACGGTGTCTTCTCCAATCGTATGGCTAACGTCTCTACCGACATATGCGATACGAGAGCCTTGCACAGCAATAGACATGCCCGGTAACAATTCGCCCGATACCACATTGACCAGCGTTCCTCCGCGGATCACCAGCGATGCCTTGCGCTCCCCTCTAGCTGTAGCTATCAACTCGGGTACACAGTCCGCCAGCGGCGGGCGTTGAAATACTCTCTTCATGTCCATTACGTTTGTAACCTCCGTTTATGCTTCTTACCTGTTTGGCTTATTTGCTTATGTTACTGGAATACGCTCAACAATGCCAGCCGCCCCTAAAGAACATGGTCACTTTATTCCACTTTACGGATATACGTCTCCGATTCCTGCGAACTCACGAATGGCGTAATCTCCCCTATGCTATATATATGCAGCAAATGCATCGCTCGCGTACAGGCCGTGTAGAACAATTTACGCTCACTCTCACGCTGGTATTCTTGGACTGATCCGTCATAAATGAGAACCGCATCAAACTCCACGCCTTTCGCCAGGTAGGCCGGAATGATATGAATCCCCTTTTCAAAAGCAGGGGTTGTTTTCTTAATTAATTTTGGCTTTACTGGCAGTTGTCCTTCCAGTGCTTCGTAGGCTGCCGCGCTTTCATCAACATTTTTACAGATCACTGCGATGGATTCATAACCCTCTGCCAGCAATTTTGTAACATTCCCGGCAATCAGTTGGTGTAGCTTTTCACGCGAGTTCACCTCGGTTACCAGAGGCTTCTCACCCTTACGGTTAAACGGAACAATATGCTCTCCCCCTGCTACCATCCCCCGGGTAAACTCTACAATCTCCTGTGTTGAGCGATAGCTGCGTGTCAGGGAAATCATCTCGGTCTGGTCTGCTCCATACAGGTCATACAATGGTTCTGCATCCTGAAGCACCGAAGCATGGGCATAGATGGCCTGATTAAAATCGCCGAGTGCCGTCATTTTAGCCTGCGGAAATAATCGTTTAAAGAAAGCCAGCTGGAATGGTGAATAGTCCTGTGCCTCATCAATAAACACATGACGGATGTTACTATTGGAACGGAAGCCCAGCATCAGCTCACGCAAATATAAAAAGGGCGTCACATCCTCATACGCTAATTCTCCAGCCTGAATTCGTTTCAGAGTTTGCCGACTAATTTCACTCCAGTTGACGGGTAGCTCTGCATGATTCGACAGTTGGCTTAATAACGTCTCGTTCATAAACAACTCGCTGTATAGACGGGTTGTATCCACGAAGCGGAGTGCCTTAATCCACTTGCGCAAGGGCTTTAAGCGGTCACTGACCACCATACGTGCCAATATTTCTCTTTCACGTGTAAAGTCGTCGAAGGTATCGCCTTTATTCTTGGATTTACGGCGCATGCGGTTATATGCACGCTGATAATCCTCCGGCTCCATCAGATCCATCTGCTGGTCCACCCAAGGAGCGGCGCATTCTTCCTTACCAAAGCGGGCCAGCTCTTTGAGCATCCAATCGCGTAGCAGTTCCAATCGGTTCGCCAGCCGCACAGCCGAGTCGAATTCATAAAACTTGCTTGCCATTTGCTCTACTGAAATCACCTCACGTCCCTGAAAACGAACAGGTTTAAAACGCATTCCCTTCTGTTCCAGATGCGCCTTGTAGCCTGTAATCACATGTAAGAACGTCTTGGATGACTTAAAACGGATACCTTCCATCCTAGCTTCATACCCAGGCTGTGACGACGCTGATAGCACATATTCCAGCTGCTCAAAAGGATCTTCTAACTGAAACTCCCGGCCCAAACGCCGTTCCAAATATTCCTGAAACGTGGCCTGAAGCATATTTTCCTCACCCAATTCAGGCAATACCGTCGAAACATAACTGTTAAACATGGGGTTTGGCGAAAATAACACGACCTGATCCGCTCGCAAGCGATTCCGATACTTATACAGCAAATACGCTACTCTCTGAAGCGCAGCAGAGGTTTTGCCGCTTCCTGCCGCTCCCTGAACAATAAGCATACGGCTTCGGTCATCACGGATGATGCGATTCTGCTCCTTTTGAATGGTTGCGACAATACTTTTCATTTGAGCATCCGAGCTCCGGCTTAATACGGCTTGAAGGAGTTCGTCTCCAATGGTCACCCCTGTATCGAACATAAAGCGAATCTGTCCATCACGGATCGAGAATTGGCGTTTGAGCGTCAGTTCTCCTTCCATCTCCCCTTCTGGGGTCTTATAAGAAGCGGGACCTGGCATGTTATCGTAATAAAGATTCGAAATAGGCGCACGCCAGTCGTAGATCAGAAATTCCTCATCCTGATTATCCAGCAGGGAGGCAATGCCCAGATAAATACGCTCCGCAGTCTGCCCTTCCTCAGCAAAATCAATGCGTGCAAAATAGGGTGAGTCCAGCAACTTTTTCAAACGACCTAGCGCCTCAGTGGAATGCTTGTGTCTTCGTTCCCGCTCAGACAAAATCTCAGACTGCTGACGCAAACTGGTGGACGTCTCACCCACATCATCCGCCTCACTGAAATTGATCGTTACCTCATCCCAGAAGTCTTTACGCATATCGACGACATCGCCGCGCACAGAACCAACCTCTGTCTCCAGCTTCCGAATACGTCCGCTAATGACTGCGGTCACATCTTCTACTCTTCGTTGTTCCTCATTCCATTGCTGCTCAGTAGTCACTGACATCGCTCCTGTTCCGTTTCCTCCTGCTCCGCGCAGGGCTCCCTTGCGTACAAACTATGCTCTATTATGGACCCGGGCATACTCATCGCATCCCCCTGATCCGGGAAAATTGACTATTCCTTTGAAGCATGCTATAATGTAACAAGAAGTGTGTTAACAACTTATGCAATACGGTTTTACGATGTAAAACATAGCATCCTCTATTGTAGCAAGTTCAGTCCCTGTTCGCAACCAGTGGGCTTTTTTTTGTATTTTCTGGCAATCTTCCATTAGCCTGTTCCTACATCCTTGAATTCATTACATAAAAAAGCGACCGTCCATCTGATTGATGAAGGGACTGACCCCTTAACGTGAGACAAATCAAAACACCTTCAAGAGAATGCAACCATGTCGTAAGATATGGAGACAACCTTGGAGGTGTTTTTTCGTTGGCAACAAGAGTCAGTTATCCATTAGAGGTTAAAATGAAGGCGATTGAAATGAGAATGGCTGGTATACCAGTCAAAGAAATCATGGAGCAATTAAACATACGAAACAAGACACAAGTGGAAACTTGGATGAGATGGTACCGTAGTGGCGAGCAAAACCGTTTAGAGCAGCCTGTAGGTAAGCAATACAGCTACGGCAAAGGACCCGAATACACTTCGGAATTAGAGAAGGTCCAGGCTGAGAACAGGTTTTTGAGACAACAACTAGAGTTGCTAAAAAAGTACAGGGTACTGGAGAGGAGGTATCGTCAAAGATCGTAATGGAGTGGATAGAGTCGATCCGAGGGGAAGTGAGTGTGAAGCAAGCTTGTGCATGGATAGGAATCTCTCGCGCCACGTACTATCGCTGGAAGGCGGAGTATGTGAGCAAACTTGAGGACCACTTGGTAGAGAAAATCCGCGAACTCTGTATCCAGCATAAATATCGTTATGGATACCGGAAAATCACGGCCTTGCTTCGGAGGGAGTATGCGGTAAACCACAAACGCGTGCAACGGATTATGCAGCGTGAAGGGCTACAATGTCGTGTCAAAGCGAAGAAACGGAAACCTACTGGGCAACCCATTCATATCGCGGAGCATCTGCTAAAGCGACAGTTTGAAGCAGATACGCCTATGCAAAAACTTGTAACGGACATTACGTATTTGCCATTTGGAGGAAAAATGTTGTATCTGTCGAGTATTTTAGACTTGTTTAACGGAGAGATTGTGGCATACAGTATAGCTGACAAGCAGGACACCGCATTTGTGCTCGATACCCTTCGTCAGTTGCCATCTCTACCAGGTGCAATACTTCATAGCGATCAAGGCAGCGTCTACACTTCCTTGGCCTACCAGGAAGCTGTAAAAGGAAAAGGCATTATCATGAGCATGTCCCGTAAGGGAACGCCTGCTGATAATGCCCCCATCGAATCGTTTCATTCCACACTAAAGTCTGAAACGTTCTACCTCGAAGGTTTAACCTGTACGACGACGGCAATCGTCGAGCAGACCATTCGAGAGTACATCCTTTACTATAACTCAATTCGCATTCAAACAAAACTAAACAACCAGTCGCCGGTTCATTTCCGACAACTAACTGCTTAAACTTGGAAGGTGTTTTGATCCCTGTCTCACAAACGGGGGTCAGTCCCGAATGCGGTCGCCTTTTCTTTTTTTTCGAAATTGCCTATCGACTCTCTTCCACAGGATGAATATGATCGGCCAGTCTGCTTAATCGCTCCAGCTGATGACCATAGTCGTACATCGTCGCAGCTACGATGGAAAGTCGCAGCATTCCCTCCTCACAATGGTCAAAACGTGTAATGGCATGCTTCATAAAATCGCCGTTGGCCTGCTGAAACAATTCACTTTCATCCTCATTTGGTTTCAGTTTATTTTCGAATTTCAGCAGAGCGTGCTCGTGGAAACGAATCAGCCGCTCCAGATGATCGTCAAAAAACGCATCTGTTCCCTTTGGACGTAAAGACTGGAAGTAGTGCCTTTCAACCGCATCCAACACCTCGTATCCTTTGTGCAAACTTTCGAGCATTTGTTTGTATACGACCATTTGTCTGGTCTGACTAAACTTGGTGCGCTTGAGCTTTTTCTGCTCCTCTTCGAACAAATGATATTTGTCCGAGAGTGATTTAATAGCTCCCTGCAAATTTCCCTTTTCCTCTCTAAAGACAGACTCCTTAATCTCATCGGAAATGGCGGTTCGCAGCAGCAAGGACATGCTATTAAATACATTTTGAATCTGATTGATAAACTGCCTTTTCGGTTTGGGAGGAAAAACAGTAATGTTGATGACAAAAGCAGACACAATCCCGATCAGAGTCAGCGCAAAGCGGGTTACTGCAAATTTCCAGTCCCCTGAAGCTTCCATGACAGAAACAACGGTCACGAGTGTCAATCCAACCGTATCAGCCATGTTTATTTTCAGACATATCATAAGTACCAATACACATACCAGTCCGACCGCAATCGGCTCATTCGAAAATACCATTCCGCCCAGCAACGCCATGACTGCACCTAATGTGCTTGTTTGGAGTTGATCCAGAAAATAACGCCACGACCTATATATCGACGGTTGCATGGCAAAAATAGCGGCTATCGCTGCCCCCACAGGCGAATGGGTGTTCAAAAGCGTGCTCAGAAAAAGGGCGAGCGTCACTGCGATTCCCGTTTTTAACACCCGTGCTCCAAAAGCCAAAGCCATCCCTCCTGCTTACCCTTCAAATTTATTCATACCGAATTACTATAATGAAATTTCAAGACAAAGTCCATGTTTTATTATTACCCAAAACCATCGGAGATCAGGAATATTTATGAAATGTATAGTTCCTGCCAGGATACATATCAACAGAATTTCCCTATCTGCATCAACATCGCAGAAGGATCTCACCGTGCCATGGATTAGTAAAATCTGAGAAGAGCGCCCGTCCGCAGGGCAACTTTTACAAAACCCGGCAAGCCCGTAAACAAAATCATGACACAATAAAAGCCGGAGCCTCCAAGCGGACTCCCCTGGAACGTCATAGGATAAATGAGAATGGCGGAGGAGGAATGAAGGCATGCTTCGAGTCGCATTATTTACAGACACGTATACGCCTGATGTCAATGGCGCTGCTCTGACACTGGAACGATGGATTGGCTATTTGGAGACACACGGGGTATCTACGCTTGTCTTCGCACCGGAGGCAGACCATCATCTGTCCTCGGGGCCGGGCGTGGAGCGATTTCGAAGTATTCCCTTTTTATTGTACCGGGAATGTAGACTAGCGATCCCTAACGCCAAACAAATCAACGAGCGCCTGTCAGCCTTTTCCCCGCATCTAATTCATGTCGCTACTCCGTTTAATCTTGGCCTGTATGGAACAAGCTACGCTTCCAAACACCATATTCCACTTGTCGCCTCCTATCACACCCACTTTGATAAATACCTCGAATATTACAAGCTTCGCTGGCTTGAACCTGCGTTATGGAAATACATGCTCTGGTTTCACAGACATTGTGAAAGGGTATATGTCCCCTCTCGGTCAACCATGGAATTGTTACGCAATAAAGGAATGGGACAGCTCGAAATCTGGGGTAGAGGAATTGATACCGACCGCTTCCAGCCCACAGTGAATCGCGAAGCGATATGGGAAAAATGGGGCGTTCGTGCAGACGCATTTGTGATTTTGTATGTGGGCAGACTTGCACCGGAAAAGGGAATAGATACGTTACTGGATTCCTATCTCCAGTTACCCGACGACGTCCGCGCAGCCTCAGTGCTGGTCATTGCAGGAGATGGCCCATTGTTTAAGTTCAAAACTGCAGCAGATATCGAGGTGCCAGAGCACGCAGTTCACTGGCTTGGTTTTGTAAAAGGACCGGAATTAGCTGAACTGTATGCTGCAGCCGATGTATTCCTCTTTCCTTCCACTACGGAAACCTTCGGTAACGTCGTTTTGGAGGCTATGGCCAGCGGAACACCCGTGATCGGCGCCGATGAAGGCGGGGTCAAAGATAATGTAATCCATGGGAAAACGGGGTTACTGTGTCCAGCTGGAGATGCCGCTGCCTTTGCCAAAGCTGTACACCTGTTGTACGAGGATGTCCCACTTCGCGACTTTCTGTCCAGAACTGGTAGAGCATACAGTCTGGAGCAGACGTGGGACCGTATTTTTGAGCGGCTACTGGACAGCTACATGGATGCAGCGACCCTGCATCTCGACAGCCGCCCCGTGACGCAAATATAACCCTAAAAAAAATTCAAAACTACGGTAATAAAAAGCGGCTTAAAAAGAAACCCTGCTACACCTTTAGCTGTTTGAGCAGCTTGTTATGTACCCCGCTTAACAAAATTACCGCTGTCAGGGCACCGATGAACGCAAGGAGCATATCCCATTGAGTATCCCATATATCTCCCTGTGTCCCCAAAAAGGCTTCTGCCGCCGTACCGGTTGCCTTGGCTACAGCAAACTCAATCAGTTCGTACACAGCACTGATCGCAAGGCACACACTAACCGTTAGAAAAGTGAGCCAGCTCCCGCTTCCCAAAGCCGTCTTACGTAACAGCACCTCCCTGACAATGAGTGCAGGCACAAAACCTTGCGCAAAATGCCCAAGTCGATCATAATAATTGCGCTCCAGCCCAAACGTATCCCGAATCCAGTTGAACAGCGGCATTTCGGCATAGGTATAGTGCCCGCCGACAATCAGGATCAATGCATGTAGCCAGATTAGGGTGTATACCAGATTGGTAAACCGAAATCGACGGTAAAGAGCCGCCAGCAGTACAGCTCCCAAAACGGCTGGGAGAACTTCCAGTACCCATGTAAAATAATCCGCCGGACGAACCAAGGACCAAATGAGAGCAAGCACCAGCAGTACAAGTAAAATAAGCGGATAATGATCATTTTTAGACCATGCCGTTACCTGATTCATACATTATTCCTCCTAAGCCCAAAGCTCTATCCTTCATTCATTACAATATGTTTAACACGTCCAACCTGTCCGTCTACCAAACGCACTTTGATTCCATGCGGATGACGTGGGGAATTGGTCAATATATCCTTCACCGTTCCTCGCGTCAGTTTACCCGTAGGCTGATCCTTTTTAAGCACAATATCCACCTGAAGACCAGCGCGGATATCAGATCGGTTCTGTCCATTCATTGTAGCTATTCCTCCTTTGCTTTTACATTTTATCTTATGATGATATTTAGCCACTCAGCCCCATCGTAATCACCAGCGATGCCATTCGTCCCGGCGGCTGTTCCCCATCCAGGCCACACACATCATGGATATATAGCTAACGAGCAAAATAACGAAGACCATCCCGCTAAACTCCACAAAATGAGTGCGTTGCAAGGAATCCGCCCATATGGAGGATACTTGTGTGTACAACTGGGACGGTGCAGACACAATATCCCATGTGTTTCCTCGAAAGAAACGGCCAATATAAATACCTAGGCTACTTAGCAGGAGTACCGCCAGCATAAACAACCAGCTGACAAGCCCGCCCCGTGCACGTTGCACCAACTGTCGTACAGATTCAAGCGATACAACCCCCATGGTGAGACCAAGCACAGCTACCAGCAGCATCCCTAATGCATGATTCCAAAAGTACGGATTGCCCCAAAAACGCTGCTCCCCGAGAAATGGATACCTGGCAAATACATGCAGCAAATCTGTGATCAAATAAGGCGTATTGGGACAAAAGAAAAGCCATCCAGCCCCTATGACCCAGAGCAAAAATGTCCTTGTTCCCCTTCTCCACGAGCAATGAATGACATCTAGCAAAAGCGTCAACAGCATAGGAATCCAGGCCAGCATCATATTCCACCAAATAAAAAGATAAGGGCGGCCCCCTGAGGGCAGTCGCACGTTAATGATCCACAATGTACTGATTACGGAGCATAAGGCCAGTGCAATAAAAATATAAAGTTTAACTGGATAATTTAACGATCTTAAACGGTCATACATATGTTTCTTTCCCTCCTTGTAACCGTCCATCCTTCCTGACGTTCCAATTTACACCTGTTCTGGACAGTGTACACCACAATGGCTTCAAGCTCAATGGAAGCGCTCCACTCTGCATAAAATGAAGATAAAAAAGCATCTATTCTCCTGGGGTTGACCTCATGTCCCTGGGAGACAGATGCTTACTGTATTTCAGACTTCATTTCACAGGTAAAGCGATATACGAATGCGGATACTTCTGATCAAAAGGAGCCCTCCAATAAGCTCAATCTTAGGCAGCATTTCCCGGGTAATGCTGTAATTCAGCTCCCCCTGCTCAAACCCTACTCACGCATTTCCTCTACAAGCTCTCGGCCGACCGTATGTTTTTTAATACTCCAGCCGGCCGGATGAATTGGACCTTCATTGTCCATCATCTACTTCAAGGCGGATGAGCTTTAACTGTCCTCTAACCTTGTATCCAATTGACCAATGATTGCACCGTCAATGCACCTGGCGCAGCTACCTCAAATGCGGAGGCACCGTTATGCAAGGCCAGAAATTCCACGGTTTTAGGAACACCGGGAGCCAGATCCAGATGGTTGTCACTGAAAATCCCCTCCTGCTCTGCGGTCAGCCACACATGTCTGGCAAGTACATCCGAACAAAGCGTGAACCTACTGCCTCCACTTCCCGGTATCTCCGTCACTTCAATTTTCGCCTGCGGTAAATCCATCTCTTTCGTACCTGCAAAATAAATTTCGCTGGCGGCCACCTGCTCACCATTCTGTATCAGACGTGCGACCAGCATATACTCCGTACGGTCCAGGCCATTCAGCCATTTGTCAGTAGGCAGTATATGTACGATCCCTGCGCCGCCTGCTTGCTGTTCTACCTTAATGTTCTCTTCACGAATAGCCTGACTGCCACGGATATGCAAAAGTGTCAGCCGCAGCGTACCCGCTATCGGCTCTAGCGTATCGTTAACCAGATGCAGCTCTTTACTCCCCTGTTCTGTATCTACTGCACTCAACAGCACATCGGCAAAGCTGCGTTTAGCCGTATATTGAAGCGCCTTCCAACGACCAAAATAGTCCATACTTGACCAGGAAGCAACGGGCCAGCAGTCATTCATCTGCCAGTATAATGTCCCCATGCAATAGGGCTTGTGACGACGATGGGCCTCTATGGCCATTTTCATCGCCTCTGCCTGTAAAACCTGGCTCATGAGCAGAAAACATATAAAATCCTTGGGTTGCCGCATGTACCGTCCCATGTATTCTTGAATTAGCCGATTGCCCGAACCGTTCTTCTGATGTGCCAGCATCACCGCAGATTCCAACTCCAAATCCTTCTCTTCCGCATACGTACGAACAGACTTGTATTCAGGAAAGGACTGAAAACCATACTCACTCATAAAACGGCCCACATGTACGTGATAATTCTCAAACGGCTCAGACGCATGCCATACTCCCCAATAATGAATGTCTCCCGCTGTGGAGGACGGATGAGCATGCTGGTTTCGATCTCCGGTCAGGTCAATTAGCGGCGAGGAGGGCCAATATGCCGTCTGCGGAGCCCAGGTATTTACCGCCTTCGGTAAAATCCGGTGAAAGAGCGTTTCATAATCATCCCATAGGCGTTCCCGTTGCTCAGGCGTGTAGGCCTTTTTCCAGCCCCAGCCTGCATTTTCTTCGTAATGCGCCCATGCGGAATCAATCTCATTATTGCCGCACCATAACGCAATGCAAGGATGATGGCGCAAACGCTTGATGTTATCTTCGGCTTCCTGCGCTACATTGTCCAAAAAAGCCTGATCCCCCGGATACATGCTGCATGCGAACATAAAATCTTGCCACACGAGCAAGCCGTATTCATCACAAAGGTCATAAAATACGTCTTCTTCATAAATACCGCCACCCCACACCCGCAACATATTCATATGTGAGGCGGCCGCACTGGCAATTTCATGCCGGTATCGTTCCAACGTAACTTCGGCAGCAAAGCTGTCATTCGGAATATGGTTCGCTCCCTTTACAAACACGGGGATTCCATTCAGCTCAAAATAGAAGCTCTCCCCTGCCGTATCCCGCTCACGTATTAGACGAATCGATCGTAGTCCCGTTTTCACTGATTTTTCCGCAATTACTGCTTCCTGTGCCTGCTCCTTCAATTCGGCTACAAACGTATACTGATGCGGCTCTCCCAGCCCACGACACCACCACAGCTTCGGCTCCTTCATATCCAGCTCCAGCTCTACTGTTTGCTTTCCTTTCAGAAGACGAACCGGCTTGGACCACCCCCTGCCATCAGCAGAAATACACAACTCGGCATCTCTAATCTCAGCTGCATTTTCAATCTCTATCACTGCCGTGAGTTCAGCCCTCTCGGTACTCACTTTGTCCTGTCTAATAAACAAGTCTCTCACGATCAGACCAGACCAAGCTTCAATCCGAACCTCTCTCCAGATCCCGCTCGTCACCAGCCGTGGTCCCCAATCCCAACCATAGTGATAGGGAGCCTTGCGAGAGAAAACGCTTACTTTTTTATCGGACAAGCCACCTATCTCGGACTGATCATTCGGTGCGGGGAGTCCATAGCCCAACCTTTCCAGCTTAGGCACATCTTCCGCAATCGGAGAGCGAAAATGGATTTCAAGCCGATTTTTCCCTTGCTGAACAAATGCCTTCACATCCTGTCTCCATACCCGAAACATATTATTGGCCGATATGACAGTTTGACCATTCACTCTTACATCTGCGTAGGTGTCCAGACCTTCCAGCACCAGCTCTACACATTGACATTGAAGCTGATTTGCATCTATCTCAAAATAGGCTTCGTATATCCAATCCTGCTTATCAATCCACTGTACCTCCATCTCGTTCATACCGATAAAAGGATCAGGAATTTTGCCATGTCGCAAAAGATCGGTATGCACACAACCCGGTACTTTCGCACTGAGCCACTCATCACTATGTGCTTCCCTAAACCTCCAGCCATCCAACCCTATCACATTAATCATCGTCGCAAGCCTCCCTATAAGGATGATTGGGAACATCTGGATTACTCATTAACATAACAAAAATAACATTAAGCTAACAAATCAGTCAATTGTTTTTTTGGAACAATCGGTAAAACACAAAATAAAAGTCGCCCTCTACCCCTAAACAGGCTAAAAGCGACTTCCCTCGTCTTCACTGTGGATCAAATTCATCCCACATATCCGGACATCAACTATATTTGATTGTGCTAAAGGGACGATCACGATCATCATTTTCCTGGCTGATCCGTGGCGCGTGAACTTCCCGTACGAGTAGATCAGCGTGTAGCAACTTTTTTTCCACAGGCGAGTTTGGGTTCATGATGCGCCATAATAATTGGTCTACCGCCCGCATCCCCAACAGTTCCTTATCCACTCTCACCGTGGCATAAATCGGCATTTGATCATTCGTATCGTCAAACCCAGTTACCCCGCATCGCCTCGGCACGTCAATCCCCTTTCCTTTCAACACTTCCACGACTTGCGAAGCAGTCACATCATTAGCGCAAACAAAAACCTCTGGCAACTCATTCTCGGGCAACTTGTCCATTTCCTCAGCAAGCGCCTGCGCTCCCCCATAAATAAGGGCTTTGTTTTGCCGTAATTCTACTCCGCTCATTTCCAGTGTGGACCGAAAAGCTTCCCAACGTTCATAGAAACTGTGAGCATCGTCAATATGACCCACAAATTGAAAGTGATCATACCCCTTGCATAGCAAATCCTTCATTAATTCATTCATGCATGTGCGATTATCCGTAAACACCGCATCACTTAAAAATGCAGAATCCCAATGATCCACCATGACAACCGGAATACCCATTCGATAAATGTTCAGCAATAACGTAGTTGAAATCGTTCCTACAGTGATAATCCCTTTAATGGCCTCTGGGTTCAGTAAAGAAAACATATCGTCCGTTGAAGGCTCCGTTAGCGTGATCATATCCAATCCCTTGCGGTTCAGACGTTCGGAAATCCCTTCAAATACAGGTCCCCAGTACCTGGACTCCCGATTCTGGTGCCGAATATTCGGAAATAACACCAGCACCGTACCCGACCATTCTCTGGCATCTGTGTCCCGAGGCTCTACCCCAGTCATTTTGGGATGACTGCGAAAATAGCCCATCTGGGCAGCAAGCTTAACCAGCAGCGCCCTTGTCTCTTCACTTACACCGGGTTTGCCTGACAGTGCACGCGAAACAGCAAACTTTGAAACGCCCGCCGCATCCGCAATTTCCTGTAATGTTACTTTTCCACGCATCTCCTCACCCAACCCTATTCGAAATCTTTTTCTACCTTAGTCTTCTAAATATACAGGTATGCCTATAAACTGGTACCATCGTAGCATACTTTGTTTTAGATCATCAAACGATGGATTTGCACAAATCCACACTTTTCATTTAAATATGTTTGCTTAATAAAAAACAAAACACATAACAAATAAACATAAATAACTTGACGTAAGGTTCTTTATTTCCTACAATTTACTATTGAAAGCACTTACATTGTGTAAATCATACTTATTAAGGGGGATTTGCAGATGTTCACGAACAGGTCGGTACAACAATGCTCTATCCTGCTCCTGGCTTTGCTGCTGCTCGTTACAACGGGCTGCGCGAATGGCAAAGGCGGTACGGCAGAAAAGGAGGACCCCGATGACACCAGTCCCATTACATTTACGTTCTTTGGCGGTGACTCAAGCTCCAACTGGAACAACATGAAGGACGCTGTCGGGCAGGAAATAACCAAGAAAACGGGTGTTACACTCAATGCCGAACATGCTGTCAACGGTCGAGGCGAGGAAAAGTTTGCTTTAATGGCTGCTAGCGGAGAGTACCCTGATCTCGTGTACCCCAAAGGAGACATTGGAAAGCTGGTCGATGCCGGGGCACTCATTGACTTAACCGACCTGATTGATAAATACGGTCCTAACATTAAGAAAGTGTATGGAGATTACTTTAACCGTATTAAATATAGTAGTGAAGATCCCGCCATTTACACCATTCCGACCAATCTGGGCGTAGATCACATCGCGTTTGATGCACAAGCAGGCTTCGAAATCCAGCATCAGGCCCTTAAGAAGCTTGGATACCCCAAAATTCGCACCGTTCAAGATTTTGAAAAAGCACTTAAAGATTATGTCGCCAAATACCCTACTACTAATGGCCAGCCTACCATTCCCTTATCGCTCGATGCCGAGGACTGGAAAATGCAGATTACTGTGACAAACCCGGCAGTTACGGCTACAGGTGGACCAGACGATGGCGAATATTATATTGATCCTAAAACACACAAAGCCACTCTTCACTACAAACGCCCAGAAGAGCGAGAGTATTTCCGTTGGTTAAACCATATGTACAATGAAGGTCTGTTGGATAAGGATACTTTTGTACAAAAAAGTGATCAGTACAAATCCAAAATCGCTGCAGGTCGTGTCATTGGACTGATTGATCAGGAATGGAACTACCAGGATGCCGAAAATGCGCTCAAGGCAGCAGGTAAGGATGAATACACCTACTCCCACTTTCCAGTCACTTTAAATGAGCAATACGAGGATCATTCCCTCCAGCCCATTGGTTTCGATACTGCGTCCGGGATCGGCATCACAACTTCATGCAAAAATCCGGTGCGAGCGATCAAGTTTCTGGACTTCCTGGCCTCGGACGAAGGACAAATTTTACGTAATTGGGGAATTGAAGGCCAGCATTACAATGTAGAGAATGGCAAACGAGTCATTCCTGCGGCTGTGCAAGAACGCAAAAACAAAGATAATGCTTCTTTTAGCAGAGAATCAGGTATCGGTTTGTATTGGATATGGGGACCACATTACGGCGATAGCGTTAAGGACCCTACTGGCAACTATTACACAACCAATTATCCGGAGATGATTACCGAAAATTATAGTCAAGCGGAAAAAGAATCCCTTCAGGCATATAAAGCCCGGACATGGAAAGACTTATTCCCGAACGAAAAGGATTTTCCGGTAAAAGAGTGGGGAGCCGCCTACAACATGCCTGTTCCGACCAATACAAATTACAATGTTATTTATCAAAAGTCGCAGGACATTGTACGCAAACGGATTCCTGAGGCTGTACTCGCCAAGCCAGATCAATTCGATGCCGTGTATGACCGCATGCTCCAAGAGCTGGATCAGGCGGGTGTACCAAAGGCTGAAGAAATCTTCACTGGCCTGATCCAAAATCGTCTGAAGCTATGGTACGGGGAGAAGTAAAGTCTGATTGCTAATGAAGGTGCATAGGGGCTGACAGCTAGAACCTGTTTAGCCCTTTTTGCACTAAACATTCTGCTTTGTTGCTTTTTCTTTCCAGCTATTATTTTTCCTGGATACCCGGTGGACATAAAGCAATAAAAAGATTGGAATCAATGCAATCCCGCCACATAGCACCCAAGATATCTGGATAGGTGTTTGATCTGAAGCTAGATTGGTAAAATTACGGCTTACGATGCCTGTCACGATTAAACCTATGCACGTGCCTAGTTGGGAAATAGCTGAATCCAGAGATAGCAGAGTTGAACGATACTCATTAGATATTCTTTTGTTCAGAAATATTTGTTTGGCAACCGGGTACATCCCCCGTCCAATTTCATAAATTAAAAAGGTAAGCAGTACAGGATAAAAGGTGTTGAAAGCACCCGCTAAGATGAGCCATATCCCAATCATTCCGCAAGCATACATGAGTATATGTACATCACTGTAACGAGCGCCCAGCTTTCGAACCAGATAGCTTCCTAAAGTCATACATAGTGAATAGCCAGCCTTAATCAGCCCCATAATCCAAATCCCTTGTTCAGAAAGACCAACCAGACGTGGCTGTTGAAAGGTATTCCCCGCCGAATTCGAAAAGCTGATAAATAAACCAATGATAAACACAATCCAGATCGACTTATTTTCAAAACCGATACGGACACTTTCTCCGATAATCGTTTTAATACGAGTAGCAGATGTTTTTCGATGGGTAATATTCTTCTCTTTCATATAAAAGCAGCATAGAAAAATACACAGGATAATAGATACAATGCTGGCCACCCAGGGAAGTGAATAGTTAAAAGTTGCGAGAAAGGCCCCCAACAGACCGCAAATAAATCCCGATATGTACTGTATACTATTAGAGGTTGTAAAAAGAACTTCCATCGGCTTATCACTGTTCTCCACAATCCAGGATTCCAACGAACCTGATTGCAAGCATATTGCCAGCCCCCAAAGACTTGCGCAAACATAAGCAGCCACATGTGGTCTGTCCAAACAAACAATACACTGTAGACTAGAAAACAACAAAGCCCCATATTTGTCTGCAATAGCTCCTGTTGGTATTTCAAACAGAAAAATACTTACAAAGAATACAACCAGCAAGAAATTCGCACTTTGCAGAGAAAGTCTTTTAGCTAATAGAAATAGAATAAGCGTACTTCCCGTGATTTCACTCATAAAAAATTGCAGAAAGCTGACGGAGTAAAATAGCTTATGTGGCTTCACTTTCAGGATTCCTTCGCTTGCTCTACAGCCTCATATTCACTTCGCAACATCCCCATCTGAATAATGTCATAGTACTGTCCTTCCCTGAATAGCTTTTCCCGTAGCCGCCCTTCCTCCTTGAAGCCACATGCCAGATAGCAACGATATGCACGTTCATTGAACGCATACACCTCCAGTTCCAGCCGATGCAGGTTCAGCGAATGAAACGCAAATTTTTGTATCAGCCGGATTGCTTCCCGCCCATAGCCCTTGCCCAGATCACCGTCACGCCCGATTACAATCCCAAGGGTGGCATGCCGATTCACCCAGTTGATTTTGAATAAATCGAGTTGTCCAATATAGTCCAATGTGTCTTTATGAGCAATGATAAAGCCCTTGATCTCAGAGTTGCCGTCAATCATCATCTGTACAAACGATTCACTATTAGCTAGTGAATGCGGATAGATAAATACGTCGCTTAAACCATGTGTGATTTCCGGGTCATTGACCCATCTTCGGATATCAGGTATATCCTCCTGACGGTACTCTCTTAAAACAATTCGTGCTCCAATGATATGTGGCATCGTCAGCTTCCTCCCTATATGTATTTGTTCTGGTAATACTCTAACACCTCGCCATCCCTTT
This sequence comes from Paenibacillus sp. Mc5Re-14, assembly GCF_001049835.1. Lineage (NCBI taxonomy): Bacteria > Bacillati > Bacillota > Bacilli > Caryophanales > Paenibacillaceae > Paenibacillus > Paenibacillus sp. Mc5Re-14. The sequence continues at coordinate 509,080 of NZ_CVPD01000001.1, forward strand.
ACGCTCCCATTAATCTCACAAACTCCAGAAAACGTGTACCTTTATAATGAACCTCCCCGCGATCCCCGATTACAATCATTCCGAAGTCCCTATCCTTCACCTCCAGCTCCATACGTTCACCTCCTTCAAACTCAAAGGTGATATAGTAATCGGTCGAAGCTGAAAAATCGCCCGATCCCCCACGCACTCTCGTTCGCTTATCCACAACCTTGCATGAACGTTGAACCTGTTCGGCTGCTTGATTGGAAAGGCCCGCTCCGATTGTTTTCACAATCCCCGTAATAATTACAATAGCAATAAATCCAAACACGATAAAAAAGATCATATTAAACGATTGAAATTCCATAAAAAAACTACTTTCCATCCACTTCATCCTTTCTACAGTAAAATGTAAATTTTACATTCTATTGCCCATTGACAAATCGTACATCTCCAGCCTCAAAAACTCCAATACTTTTTTAACATACTTACGAAAAAAAAGTTCTTTCGCTCTTTTCCGCACCCTGCTTGGACTTACACCGGATCTGGGTCCTCTGAGCCTCTCTAGACCGATTGACAAAACTATATATAGATATAAAATAGAGAATGTACTCTAAATATAGTGTAAAAAACGTATTTATGCCCGATATCTTGAAGATAAAGGTATGAAAATACATGTAAATATAGAGTCAAAAATCTTAAATGGCGCAGCCAGCAAGGGATTACAGCTATGATGGTCTCTTGGCAATGCCGTTTTCTTTTTTTCGTTAATTGTTAAGGAGGTTGCACACCATGCTGATTGCTTATGATTCCAAGACCGGCAATGTAAAAAGATTTATAAACAAGCTCAAGCTTCCGGCGGTTCAGATTGAGGAACAAATGACTATAGAAGAACCTTACGTACTCATTACATATACAACCGGGTTTGGACAGATACCTGAGAGGGTATCTTCATTTTTGAAAAAAAATGCACAAAACCTTGTTGGTGTAGCTGCAAGCGGCAACCGTAACTGGGGTGATAAATTTGCCAAAAGTGCGGATTTGATTGCCGACCATTATAATGTCCCCGTGATTAGCAAATTTGAATTATCTGGAACGTTCGGAGATGTAGAGCGTTTTAAACAGGAGGTGAGCCGAGTTGCGGCATATTGAATTGAACAACATGTTGATGAAACGCGATACAGACGGCTTTTTCCAATTGGAAAAGGACCAAGAGGCTGTAGCAGAATTTATGAAGGAAGTTCAAGAACGGAGTTTGAAGTTTGCTGACACAGCTGCTCAAGTGCTGTATATGATTGAGAATGACTATTACGAAAATTTCTATAACAGCTATACGGCTGATGAAATTAACGATATTTTCCATATCACTCATAGCTATAATTTTAAATTTCCTTCCTATATGGCAGCATCCAAGTTTTATACCGATTATGCAATGAAGAGTAATGACCGTAAAGTCTACCTGGAACACTACCCTGACCGGGTGGCTGCTGTCGCCCTGCATTTGGGACGCGGCAACGCCGATACGGCCCGCCTGTTGTCCCGCTCGATGATGGAGCAACGTCTCCAGCCAGCTACACCAACTTTCCTGAACGCTGGCAAAAGCCGTCGTGGGGAATTGGTGTCCTGTTTCCTGCTCGAAATGGACGACTCTTTGAACTCAATCAACTATGTACTGAACACTTGCATGCAATTGTCCAAAATTGGCGGCGGTGTGGCGGTTAACCTGTCGAAGCTGCGGTCACGCGGTGAGGCGATTAAAGGTGTAGAAGGCGCAGCAAAAGGCATTATGCCTGTGCTGAAGCTGATGGAAGATGGTTTCTCCTACGCGGATCAAATGGGTCAACGTAAAGGCTCTGGCGCTGCCTATTACAACATATTCGGATGGGACGTGCTGGAGTTCCTGGATAGTAAAAAAATTAATGCCGATGAAAGAGTACGCCTTAAGACACTTTCGATCGGATTGCTGGTGCCCAACCGCTTTTACAAGCTGGCTCAAGATAATGAACCGCTGCATGTGTTTGCACCTTATAGTGTGTTCAAGGCTTATGGAACGTATTTGGACGACATGGATCTGGATGAAATGTACGATACACTGCTCGCTGACGATCGAGTGAAGAAAAAAGTAGCGATGAGTGCACGTGATATGCTGACGAAAATTGCCATGATTCAGTTGGAGTCTGGCTATCCATATATTATGAACAAAAGTAACGCAAATCAGGCGCATGCTCTTAAAAACGTGGGCCAAATCAAAATGTCAAACCTGTGCACGGAAATCTTCCAGTTGCAGGAAACTTCCGAGATTGCCGATTATGGGCAACAAGATATTATTCGCCGGGATGTAAGCTGTAACCTGGCTTCCCTGAACATTGTAAATGTGATGGAGCACGGCAAAATCCGCGAGTCCGTTCACGAGGGTATGATTGCTCTCACTTCGGTCAGCGATATGACCCAAGTGGCTAATGCACCAGGTGTTGCGAAAGCGAACCGTGAAATGCATTCCGTTGGTCTGGGTGTCATGAATCTGCACGGCTACCTTGCCAAGAACAAGATTGCATATGAAAGCAATGAAGCGAAGGATTTTGTCCGTACCTTCTTCATGACGATGAACTATCATTCCATCGAAAAGAGTATGGAAATCGCAAAAGCAGCCGGACAAAGCTTCTATGGATTTGAGGAGTCAGATTATGCGACAGGTGTATACTTTGACCGATATCTGAACACGGATTATCGTCCAACAACGGCACGTGTACAAGAGCTGTTCAAGGACATTTATATTCCAACTCAAGCGGATTGGGACAAACTAAAAGCAGATGTCAAGAAGAACGGTCTGTACCACGCTTATCGTATGGCGATTGCTCCTACTGCCAGCATTTCGTACATTCAAAATGCAACGTCCAGCGTTATGCCAATTGTTGAGCAAATCGAAACTCGTACCTATGCGAATTCGACAACTTACTATCCAATGCCGTATTTGCAAAAGGATAATGTATTCTTTTACAAATCCGCTTATCAAATGGATCAATTCAAAGTGCTTGATCTGATTGCTGAAATCCAGCCTCACGTGGACCAAGGAATTTCGACTGTGCTTCATGTGAACAGTGACGTGACTACGCGTCAGTTAGCACGTTGCTATCTGTACGCCGCACATAAAGGACTTAAATCGTTATACTACACACGTACCAAAAAACTGTCTGTGGAAGAGTGCCTCACTTGCTCTATCTAATGCATACATGGTAACAAGCTATAGAATAAAATGAGATTTTGAATAGATATGAATGCTTGGCATTAGAAGCTGTATCCAGCGCGTGGTTCAGACCTTTACAGGATTGAACAAGGCCCTTGCGGATACAGCTTCCGTATGTCAAGCATACGATGACTCTCCGGTAACCTCTCATGTGTGTTTCCAGGGAATCTCGCAAGCTGAAGGGAGAATGCTAACAATGACAGGTATACAAGCTGTAAACTGGAACCGCTCGGACGATGATTTCACATTGATGTTCTGGAACCAGAACATTATGCAATTTTGGACGGATGATGAAATTCCGCTGTCTGACGATAAAATGTCCTGGGTAACCCTTAGTGATATCGAAAAAGAAGCCTACATGAAGGTGCTGGGTGGCTTGACCCTGCTGGACACCATTCAAGGCGGCGTGGGTATGCCGCAAATTATGGAGCATGTGGACGGACTGCAACGCAAAGCGGTATTAAGCTTTATGGCGATGATGGAGCAAATTCATGCCAAGTCGTACAGTAGCATCTTTACAACCCTGGCTTCCACGGAAGAAATTGACGGTGTATTCCGCTGGGTGGAAGAAAATCCGCATCTCCAAACGAAAGCTGAAACCATTCGTCAGTATTATATGAACATTCACACACCGAAAGACCTGTATCTCGCGATGGCTGCGTCGGTGCTATTAGAAAGCTATTTGTTTTATAGCGGCTTCTTCTACCCTCTCTATCTGGCGGGTCAGGGAAAGCTGACATGCAGCGGGGAAATTATCGATCTGATCCTGCGGGACGAAAGTATACACGGTGTCTACGTAGGTGTACTGGCACAGGAGATTTATGCGGAACTGGACGAGGAAGAACAACGCGATCTCTACCAGACGCTGGTAGGCTTGCTGCGCTACTTGCACAATAACGAAGAACAGTATACCGAGCAAATTTATGCCCCTATTGGACTTGTAGACGATGTTAAAGTCTTCTTGCGCTACAACGCCAACAAGGCCATGATGAACCTGGGCTTTGATCCACTTTTTGAAGAAGAAGAAGTCAATCCCATTGTATTCAACGGCATCAGCACCCACACCAAGCAGCACGATTTCTTTTCTAAAAAAGGAAACGGCTATGTACGGGCGATGAATGTAGAGCCGCTAACAGATGATGATTTTAACTTTGGCGTATAAGTACACATACGTAAAATGAATTTAGCAAGGCGATACTATAAAGAGCCATCCACATGCGGATGGCTCAGACTGTAAACAAATAGGGTTTCAGAACTTATTCCTAAGTTCTGAAACCCTATTATTTTCTTAAAACTACCTGCTATGCAGGTGGTTACGGAAAGCTTCGAGCGGTAGTTTACATATTTGCATGCGTTCTCTTATATAAAACTGGTATGGCCACCGCTATAAGAATCATACCCATAAAAGCGGGTGTGGCATGACCAAATGATACATAGATTTGACCTCCAATGATAGGTCCAATCATTCTTGCTAAAGCCTGAATAGATTGACTACCTCCTTGAATCCTTCCTTGTTCACTAGAATTGACAGACTTGGAGAGCATCCCATTAAATGAAGGTCCAAAGATCGAATCGCCAAAACCAAATATAAACATTCCAGCGATAATAAGTGGATAGAATGAGAACAAAGCAGATAGCGCAATAAGACCATAGCCTATAATCTCCGAGACCATTCCCAGAATTGCTATCTGTTTATCACTAAGTTTTATCAAGAGCTTTGGCATGATGAAACCTTGTGAAATGATATCTTGGAATCCCATAATCGAAAACATAAGTCCGATTAATGCAGGCTTCCAACCGAAGGTATCCATTGTAAATTGTGAAAAAACTGCCTGTAAAGATCCGTTGGGTATCCAGAGTAAGAACGCTGAGACAAGTAGCCTTTTCAAGTTTTTCATGGAAAGTACGTTTGCAAGCTGTGTATATGGATTCAGTTTTACAAAGGTGATCTCTTTCAGTCTATGTTTCTTGTCAAGGCTCTCCGGCATAAAAAAGAATCCATAAACAACATTCAATAAAGTGATTATTGCTCCAAAATACATGGGTACAGAATAACCAAACTTGGCAAGTAATCCGCCTAGGGTTGGGCCAATGACCGTGCCGACACCTACAACCGCACTCACCCATCCAAAGTATTTAGTTCTCTGTTCTGGAGGAATGATGTCTGCAAAATATGCGAAGATCGTGCTTATGCTCCCACCTGTTATACCTTCCATGATGCGCCCAGCAAATAGTACCCATACAGCTCCTCCTATACCAAAAACTAAGTACCCGATTACGGAACCCAAAAGGCATATTAAGAGCAATGGACGACGACCATATTTGTCGCTCAAAGCTCCAAGTACGGGAGCCGCAAAAAACACGCAAAATGCATAAACAGAGGTCAGTAGCGTAACAACTATGGCTTGTTCTTCCGGACTGCTTGTATAAGGCTGCACTAAGAATGGGACGACAGGTGTTATGATACTGAAGCCTATTCCGCAAAGAAACACAGAGATAAGGCCGAATATTAAAGCGTGTTTATCTACGGTTTGTTCTGTGGTCTGTTCATTATGTGATCTAAATTTGAACACTCCAATTCTCCCCTCAAAAGTCGCGATTTTTCTTCCCAGGAAACAAAATTATCGTATCATACTTTTCCTTCCCAGGAAATAAAAAAAGCAGTCCGTTCTCAATAGAGCCCGGCTGCCTATGGTTTGATTTTCATTATTCAAATTTTATTTCGACTTAATATCGTTACCCTTTTTCTTTATTTCTGCATCCAAATGCCTGCTATACTTATCTATGAAGCTAAGCATACTGTCAAATTGCTCATCAGTTACCTGCTCAAATACGGCTTTATCCCGCTCTTGAAACTCTTTGTGCAGTTCCTCATGGATTTTATAGATTACTTTCCCTTGCTCAGTAAGCCTAAAATAGATTTCTTTTTTGTTATCCGGCTTCTGGTATCTTTCGATAAGGCCTTTTTTTATGAGCTTTTTAGTTATTTTACTTATGGCACCGCTAGTCATATAAAGGGACTCTGCAAGTGTTGTCACGTTGGAATGTACATTTTTTTCAATGTATTCCATGCAATGTACTTCAGAAGGCTTATGACCCTTAAGACTGTCCTCCATCTTATCCTTATTAAGCCAAACCATCTTGTTATACAAGTCCCTGAAACCCATTATGACCTGTTCTTCTTTGTTCATGGACTGTCCCCCCACCCGTTGGTGCATTAACAATTTAATATAATATATTTTTATTTCCATTTCAACAATAACAAAATGATTATTTTAGGAATTGAGCGATACATAAAAAAAGAGATCCAAACACTCCCCATACCTTTATGTATGTATATTGTATATTTATTTTTCAGACGAAGGACATGCACGCAAAAAAACGGCCAGATCGCTATAGTAGCGGATCGGGCCGTTTTCTATTTACTACGATCGAGCTTCTGTGAACATTTGAAAGGTGACACCAAACTTGTCTGTTACATTCCCATAAGCTGGACTAAAATGAGTTTCCTGCAAAGGCATTCCCACCTGTCCTCCTTGCTGTAAAGCATCAAACATTTTTTTAGCTTGCTCCACACTATCGGTTGTAATACAGATACTCACTTGATTCCCGCTGCTAAACGGTGAGCCGGGAAAGGTATCAGAAAACATGAGCTCTGTCTCACCCACTTTAAGGGTAGCATGTCCCACACGTTCCTTGACCTCTGCGGGAATGGGAAAATCGGGGTTTTCCGGCATTTCCCCAAAGGTTTGAATAAAAAGCAGTTGGGCATCCAATGCCTCTTCATAAAATTCGATTGCTTCTCGTGCATTTCCATCCAGCGTGATGTAAGGAATCAAACGTTTGGACATCTTCAACACAGCTCCTTTAATTCGAGGTGATTAACCCAGCCATTTCTCCTGTATTATATACAAAACTTGTCAAGAAAAACAAATCTGCATTCTTAGCTTTCATGCACCTGAATGCCAAGCTGTTTTAGCTCCTTTACCACTTCCGTAACGTTACGCTGTGGATGAAGCGCAGAGATCATCTGGGCAGTGATCGGAACGCCGTTGAAAATCTGGCTTACCACCCCTAGAGAAATCGGCAGCTCATAGTAACTCTCAGCCCAATCCTGATATTCCTCCGGTGTAACTATAATTTTCCCCAGCAAAAAGGATGAGCCATCGTCATATCCCTCAGGAAAGTTCGCGTTGCCCATACGCCACTCCTTATCTCCCGCTTCCCTCCACATACAAAAGGTAACGTCCTCTTTCTCTAGCGCTTCATCTTCCAAAAGCTCCATCATATCATCAGGCACACCGTCGTACATGCCCGGCCAGACCTCATATTCGTCTCTTGCATGAGGACTTACAGGGGATTCGTGGTCAAAACCCTTCAACAACACACCTCCACGTGTCCATAGCATATGAATCGTATCTCCAGCGCCGTTGTTCACCTCACCCAGGCACACATCACCAGACCATTCAGACTGCATACGATACGTGCGTAACCAATCTTCTGAAGACAATATAATATCCAGCGCTGATAGCAGCATCATTCTCTCTTTTAAACCATTCGGCGTTACCTGTGCATCAAGCATCATATTTTTCATCATACCTCCACCTTGTTCATGCGTACTAAAATTCCATTTGTCTCTGCTTTTGTCTTTCAAGCTTCGCTTGCTCAACGATCTGCCGAATGAAAGGTCCCTTGGCTTCGGTATACGCTGCGCGGTCATGTTTGAATTGATGCGCCAAATCTTTTTTTAAAGTCTCATACCCTCGCAGGCTCTCAGGATGCGCTTTCAAGTAATCTCTGAACAATAAATGGTTTTCCCAATGTTCTCCTTTATACTTGTAAATATGCAAATGATGGGTCCCAGCTCCCCATTCTCCACGGCGAAAGAAAGCTCGCTCTGGAAAATCAGGCTTATGTACATATTCATATTCAATACCTAGTAAACGCTCTCGCTGTTCGGATTGAATAATCGCCAAATCTTCTACTCCAACCATAATGTCGATAATAGCCTTGGCTCCCAGACCAGGAACGGATGTACTGCCAATATGCTCTACGCCGACACATACGTCTCCGAGGGCCTCTATCATTTTTGCTCGTTCTCGTGTATACTCTGCTACCCACTGCGGATTATATTCGGATATCACTACCTGCTTGGACATGAACGCACCTCCATTCGTTTTCTAAAAAAATGCCTTCCCAGTGCGCTCGGCACACCTCAGAAGGCATTCTCTTGTTCAAATTAAAATCATTTAGTTGCTTCATCCCTAGGATTTGGCTTCTCAATCACGATCAGACAGGTACTGTCTGGCAAAGGAACCAGCTGTCCCTGCTCATCCATGAATTCAACACGACTTGACAACGCTTCGGCATAACCCTCCTGCAAATAGTGGCGACTCACCCGGATAATCGCTTGTGAACCAAGTGTGTTACGAATACATTTTTCATACTGTGACGGAGTAAAATAACCAAACTGCTCCTGCACTTCATGCACATAGGCTTCCGCTCCCCATGTATAGGTATATAGGAATTCCATTGCATCATTTACCGGCAAGACAGCCTCATGCTCACCTATACGCTCTATTTCAATGGGGCGACCTGCAAAATCCTGCGCATACCGCATCAGCCATTCCATTCCGTCCGGCTCCAAAAATCGAATACGTCTGCGCTGCTCTACTGGTTCGGTCATAATACCGTCACGAATGATAATGCGTCCGCCGGGTGCAAGTACACGATAAGCGCTTTGCAAAGCAGCTTCCACTGTTTGTGAATTGAACCTTTTTCCATCTCGTTCGATGTAGGAATACAGCTCGTGAAGAATCGAAGAGAAAATAACCGTGTCCATGCTCTCCGTTTCCACAAATTCTTCCAGTCGAAGCGCATCACCTTTGATGACATCCCAACGACGGTGCTCCAATTGCTTTTTGCGTTTAAGAGCCTCAATCACATTCACAGAAATATCAAGACCCAACGGCTTGGAGTCTGGTCTTTCCTGCTCGATCAGGTCCAGCAGTACGCCCCCGCCGGGTCCGATATCCAGTATACGGGTTCCAGTCACGTAATCCAGAATGACCCTTTTGAAATCTGCGGTCTGGTTCATATCTGTAAGGTACGTCTCCTCATTGTGAAAGCGATCATAAGCATCGCGCCGTAATCCGAACAGATCAAACAGCAGCAGGACTGCTTTGTCATACAGAGGCGTCTTTTCTGCCTCAATACAAAAGTCGATCAATTTTTCAGCAGCTGATGAAAATACAAAATTAAAAAACACGGTACTTGGCAGCTCCTCCTTGTGCTCCACGATTACACTCAAATGAGGATTATGCTTCCGTTTTCCTTTTGTGATATCCTGCCAAGACAGTGCGCTTAAATATTTTTCTATCATTCGTTTTTTGTATACGTTAATTTTCTTAACACCACGATAGTCATAATACATCGTATTCATAAGTGATTCAAAACTGATATGCCGTACCGTTGCAGGCTGTTCCTGCCCTGTGCCATCCCTCAATGTGAGTAAAAATACCTTAACCAGTTCTTGAAGTGAAAAATCCTGCAAAGCTGATTCTACATACCAAAGTGTACGATTCTCCAGCGGAGCCAGCGCCTTCTCTACATTCAGCTCCCGCTCCAGCTCGGCGTAAGCCTGCTCAAACGGCTCACCTTCATGAATCGAAACCGACCGCAATCTCTCCAGTCGCTCCTTTACACTCCAGACTACAGGTGCGTTATCCCAGGCAATCCAGCCGATTAGCTGCTCCACTTCACCGCGTACTTGTTCCCATAATGCAGGATCTACACCGGCGATAATGCATTCGTTCAGTGCTCGTAACACAAGCTCCAATTCCTCCGAGCTCAGCCAGCCCTTACGAGTGATTTCGAGCAGCAGTCGATTTTCTGCAAAGGGTATTTCTCCCCGTATATACTGTCCGATCAATCCATGCGTCTCAATCAAAATTCGGGTCATGCTGTTGCGCGGGTAGGCAGGGGACTCTGCTTGAGCCTGTCTGACATACAGTTGGGAGGAGCCAATATTATGTACAAATAAATTAATGCCCTCATGCTGCCAACGTAGCCGTTCGCGGACTGTGCCTCCTTTGGCTGTCTCAGACCATACCAATACATCCTCCAGTAGCTCTTTAACCCAGAATGACAATGGAAGTCCGTCCAAAATAAGCAACGTGCGCTCCACATAATCCAGTACAGGATTGGCATCCTTTAACTCACCTATGGATCGAATGCGCTCCAAATTTACAATACGCTCCTCAGCCGAAACAAGCAGCTTTAGCCAAGTCGGTGTATCCCAAGCCAGATCACTTTCTTTCCTGTAATTAGCAATGGCTTTTAACGATTGTAACATTTTTCTCACCTCGTGTGATTCGGATTCGGTATGCACAGGAGACTTTGGAAAATATCTTGTATACCCTACACTTTACCATACATTTGTAGCTTCCATCTCGTGGAAAATATTAAACATTTGTATCAATTAATCGCTTGACATGTTCTAGGCTTCACATAACCTGATTTAAAGTTCCCATAGTTTCCGAGACGTCTCTCCCTCCCAAAAGCAAAAAGATACCTTCCAGCCTAAGGCCGAAGATATCTCATTGCTATTGTTAGACGCAGCAAAATCATTTTCCTGCGATGTTTTATAAAGTTATAGCGTCGCTATGTGACACGTCAATCGTCTAGCATATATTCTGCTTAGTTATTAACGGAAACGCCATCTGGCACTGGAATACCAAAATTAGGTGTTCCATCTTCATTCCAGTTCAACGGCTGAACACGTGTATGACGATTCGGATCATACAGCGGGTCACCTGTAATTTCCTTGTAATTGCGGGCGTGATATACGATAACGTCACTACCATCCTCAGCAACAGTAAAACTGTTGTGACCAGGTCCGAATTGACCTGTCTCCTCATTCGTACAGAATACCGGCGCAGGAGACTTTGCCCACGATTTCGGGTCAAGTAAGTTTGCATTCTCATCTGCCGTTAGTAGGCCCATGCAATAATTGTGGTCCGTAGCACTAGCTGAATAGCTGATAAAAATCCGGCCGTTCCGTTTCAGAACCGCTGCTCCTTCATTCACCTTAAAACCGATGATTTCCCAGTCATATTCTGGTGTAGAGATCATAACCTGCTCACCGCGCAGCGTCCACGGATTGCTCATTTCTGAAATATACAGATTGGAGTTGCCTACGATGTCCGGGTCTTTCTGAGCCCATACATAATATAAAACGCCATTATGCTGGAAGGTTGTCGCATCGAGAGCAAACGTCTCCCAGCGAGTTTTGATCTGTCCCTTTTCCACCCACTCGCCTTCCAGAGGATTAGCTGAATCATTTTCCAGCACGAACATCCGATGGTCGAACAGACCTTCCTTCGTTTCTGTGGTACGAGCTGCTGCAAAATAAATGTACCATTTGTCGTTAATATAATGAATTTCCGGTGCCCAAATGTTCGCGCTTAACGGACCTGTTTCATATTTATGCCACACTGCCACTGGCTCTGCTGTATTCAAGCCTTGAATAGTACGTGCCCGCCGAACCTCAATGCGGTCATACTCTGGCACAGATCCGGTAAAATAATAGTACCCATCACTATGCTTGTAAATCCAAGGGTCTGCACGTTGCTCAATGACCGGATTATTAAAGGATACAGTTTGATTCATGGTTTTTCTCTCCTCTATGTGTAATATGTAGTTCATAGGATTAATCGCTGATACGTTTTCCCCAGATGGAAATTCCTTTTTCATTCATACCCGTAAAAATTAGAGTATGGCGACCAAGCTCCCAGTCCCATGAAGGAAGCAATAGCAATTCCTCCTTTGACTCTTCGGACGAATTTCTCCAATTCATTGTTAGAGTACGTCTGCCATCAAAACTCCAGTGACCTTCCAGAGAACCACTGGTTGCCCGCCCTCCATCTTCCAGACGAAGCGGTTCAGCTTCAAGCTGACCGTCTACTTCTTGCCTGATCACGATGCGCTCCCAGTTGCCGGATAATAATCTTTTGGGTATATCCTGCTCCTTTTCGCCCGCATACCGCTCCGGCGATACGATAGGCCAGCCATCAGCCGTCCACAATATTTTGCGCACATGCAAGTAAGGCCAGCTCTTATCCGTTTCTCCCCGCGCATGATGAACAATATAGTAATCGTCTCCGTCCTTCAGCACGGAATTATGACCTGGCGCAACCCAGCCTTCTCCTTCACTGAAACGATAACCGCCCAGTACCTTGGTCCCAATCTCATATTGAGGCAAATAACTGGTATCTGCCATATCATGTCCATTCATATCTACGTACGGGCCTGTGATGGAATCCGAGCGGGCTACGCGAACATTGTAGTCCTCGAACAAAGAATCATACGAGACGAACAAGTAGTATTTACGGAACACAGGATTGTACACAATGTACGGACCTTCCACAGCCCCGTCCTCGGTTGCCCGATCTCTGGCAGCGATATTTTTACCATAACCAGATTCTTTGAGCTTTCCAGTCTGCGGATCAAGCGGTGTAATATAAATCCCGCCGAAAAAAGATCCGTACACCATCCATGGATTTCCATCAGCATCCAATACCGGATTAGCATCAATTGCATTCAGCTTGTCATGCTCATCCGTTTTAACAACCAGTCCCTCATCCTTCCAAGGACCTTCTGGGGAATGGGATGTCTGTAACCCAATGGCTGATCGTGTGCTGCCAAATGTAGAGGCAGAATAATACATTCGATAGGTATCACCCATCTTTATGACGTCCGGGGCCCACAGATTCGTTGCTGATGACCATGCCCCCGCTTCCTTTGGAATGCCAGGTAAAGCATATTGAACCCAGTTCCAGTGAATCAGGTCGGTCGATTTGCGCACCATGACACCCGGCCTCAGTTCTCCACCTGTCTTTACATCCGTCGAAAAGACATAATATCCCTGATCTGTTTTGATAATTGCTGGGTCATGAGCATTGTTAATAGTCCAGCGCTGTTCATCGTCTACCGTGCTTTGATCATACAAGTGATCAGGAGGCGGAGCCTGCGGATATACAGGGTCCGGAGTGTTATCCCCACAGCCGGATAGGCCCAGCATTAGCAGCATAACCATAACTGTTATTCTCCTCCTTCCTTTGCTCAATACATATGGTGACTGCGTTCCATCATTCATCCAAATCGTCCAAGTGCGAGTGTCAATTAACCCTTGACACCTGAAATGGCAACCGACTCAATAATTTGTTTCTGGAAGATTAGGAATATAATCAACACAGGTAACAAGGCTATAATGGAAGCTGCCATAATAAGCGGATAGTCTGTCTGAATGGCGTAAGTCGCATTAAAATTCGCGATAACCAGCTGCAATGTCTGCGTTTCTGGTGAGTTCAAGTAAATAATCGGTGCCAAGTAATCGTTCCAAATTCCCATAAACCATAAGATCAGCTGTGCCGCAACTGCCGGCTTAATGAGTGGGAACGTAATCGACGAATAAAGTCGGAAATAAGAGCTTCCGTCAATTTTAGCAGCTTCGATAATAGCATCTGGTACACTGAGCAAATACTGCCGCAGGAAAAAGATCATAACTACATTACCGAACAAGCCGGGAACGATCAGAGGCAACAGCGTATCTATCCAGCCAAGTTTGGAGAACATCATAAACTGTGGAATCATAACTGTTGGGTAAGGAATCATCATGGATGCGATGAGTGCCAAAAACAGTTTATTTTTATGAGGGAATCTCAGCTTTGCGAATGCAAAAGCGGCCACACTAGATGTGAAGGTACCCACAACCGTGACACTTACAGCCACAATCACGCTGTTCTTGATCCCGCTTAACAGAGGACCTGCTTCCCAAATTTCCTTGTACTTACCGAACTGAAACACCTCTGGTATCCATACTGGTGGAAGTGCAAAGACATCCTGCTTTTCTTTTACCGAAGTGGACAACATCCAAAGCAACGGCGCGATCATCGCAATCGCTCCAATCGCCAGTACAATAAAGATAATGATATTGGTAACTTTCGTTTTTTGACTATGGGACATAATCAGCCTCACTCCTTTCCGCGAAAATCAATCCCCATCAAAGGACGATTTTTCATTCATTTTAAATTGAATCAAAGTTACGATAAAAATGAAGATGCCGAGAATCATAGCCATCGCGGAGGCATATCCCATTTGCAGGTTTTTAAATGCCTTATCCCAAATATAGAAGACAATTGAGGCGGATGAATATTCCGGACCCCCTGTAGGTGTCATAATGTTCATTTCAGTAAAGATTTGCGAACCACCAATAATGTTGGTAACGACCAGGAAGAAGGTTACTGGTTTCACCATTGGCCATGTAATATTGCGGAACATTTGGAAGCCGCTAGCTCCGTCCAGCTCTGCTGCTTCATAATAAGAGCGAGATACACTTTGCAGTGCAGCCAGATACAGCAACATTGTATATCCGAGACCTTTCCATACAGTCATGAGAATCAAGGCCGGTTTGACTGTATCCTTATCCATCAGCCAGTTAGGTCCTTTAATACCGAACAGTTCAAGGAATTGGTTCACCAAACCATAATCTCCGTTGTAAGCCCAGTTCCACATAATAGAAACAGCAGCCAATGAAGAAATGACCGGAATATAATAAATCACACGAAATGTCGTCGTACCTGGAATCTTGCGATTCAACCCCAGTGCCAGCAGTAAAGCTAGTACAAGACCGATTGGAATACCCAACATTAAGAAAAGAGTATTGTACATCGATTTGTAAAAGAGTTCATCGCTAAATAAATCCTTAAAATTGTCGAACCCAATAAAGTTCATTTGTCCTAATCCGTCCCAGTCTGTAAAAGAGCCGTATAACGAATAGACAAACGGGAACAACGTAAAGATTAGCAGACCGAGAATAGGCGGAAGAATAAATAAGTATCCATATATCTTCTCTTTGCGGTAGAGATTAGATTTGGTTATCACAGGGCTCACCTCTGTTTCTGATTTGGAATGAAGATGATGTTAGCAGCATGATATTCAGCCACTAACATCATCCTTTTTTCCTCTATTTACGCATTATTTCTGTGATTTTTTCTCTTGCTCCACCGCTTTATCCAGCAGTTTCTGCATCTTCGGTTGTTCTTGTTTCACATAATCTGCTGCCGTAATTTTGCCATCCAGCACAGGTTGAATATCTGTGAAGAAAATATCGTACCATTCTGCGTTATACGTATAGTTACCTGGTAATGAGCGTCCATAGTCATTTACGATATCAATAAATTCCTGTTTGTTGTTAGGCTTTGTTTTTGTGTCTTTGGCCCATTCATCAGCCATATCCAGCAGATTCGGAATTTGTACCTTGGCATCTACGAGCTGCTTCATGCCTTCTTTGGAAGTAGTCAGATAGTTAACCAGTTCTACAGCTTCATCCGGGTATTTTGTTTTAGAGGAAACACCGATACCCAGAGAACCAATCCATGTTGCCGGTTTGCCAGTCGATCCAGTCGGGAAAGGCAACAAATCATATTCGAATGGCAGTTTTTCAAATGTACTCATATCCCAAGGACCTACTGGGAAGAAAGCCATTTCGCCCTTCATCCAGCGTTGATATGTGTCCAATGTTTGTGATTGTTCAATACCAGGTGTAATTTTATATTTGTTTTGCATATCAGCAAAGAACTGAAGCGCTTCCGCAAATTTCGGATCATCAATTGTTACTTTGGTTTTGCTCTCATCCAGCCAATCAGCACCATTACTCCATACAAAGGCTTGCAATGCCCACTGAACGTTAAAGCCTGTTCCGTATTGATCTGGCTTGCCGTCACCGTTGGTATCTTTGGTCAGCTCTTGGTTAACCTTAATGAACTCATCCCATGTATATGGTTTGTCTTTGTCAGGCAATGGAACGCCTGCTTTTTCAAACATGGTTTTGTTATAACCCAAAGCGAATGGACCCAAGTCCTTCGGCATACCGTAAATATTTCCCTGACCGGCCATTTTACCGTCATAGCGATACAAATCCACACCGTATTTCCAGATGTTATCCAGATTTATATCCTTGCTCTTATCAATATAAGGTGTCAGATCCTTCAACACCCCACTGTTAACATAAGCTTTCAAATCCCCAGGGGCAAAATAAAAGATATCTGGAAGATTATTACCTGTAATTGCAGCTCTAAGCTTTGTAGCATATTGATCTGCTGCCGTCACAACCATTTTAACCTTCACACCAGGATGTTCTTCTTCAAATTTTTTGATAACATCCTTATAAGCCTTCTGCTCATCCGTTCCTCCACGGAACATGAAAGTCAATTCCTTGCTTCCATCGCTACTGGAACTTCCTCCACTACAGCCTGCCAGTGCAGCAACCATTAACAACAGAACAACCATTGTTAGCGCAAAACCTTTTTTCTTTGTCAACGCGACCCCTCCTAAAATTAAAATGAAACCGCATACATTAAGTGTTAAATTAACTTCATACCACTCGGCCTAATCTTTAACTGTGCGGTACACAACCCGTTGTTGATTGCCGCTGTGATTATCATCCCTCTCATGTACCGTATAATTAACATTTACCTTTATCAATAATGAATTCGTTTACAAATAAAATATAGCACGCCATTCTACGGTTCGTCAATGCATTTTTCAATCTTTTTAAATAATTATAAAACATAGATTAGAGTAACTTAAAAAGTGAAATTAAATCGTATTTAAGTAATTTTATTAATAAAATCTAATTGAAAAAAACTTAAATGCGATCTTTTTTATAAAAAAGGCTTTATTTTAGAACACGATTTCCTCTCTTCTTCTTTTAGTAAAAAAAATTTACATAAAAGCAGTTTACTTCTTTATGATTTTATTTTAACATAAATCAAAGTAAAAATATAAGCGCTTACATCACACTTTTTATAGATAAGGATGGGCTATAGCTATGATTTATATTAAGGACTTAATGTCAGGGTTAGATATTTTCAAAGCATTGGGCTCGGAAATCCGCATTCAAATTCTTGAATTACTTGCTGTTCAAGGACAAAGTATGAATGATATTGCGAGCAAGCTGAATTTAAGTAACGGCACCATTACGATGCATATTCGCAAACTGGAAGAATGCGGACTTGTGGAAATCAATACCGTAAGCGGTAAACACGGGACCCGAAAAATGTGTTATTTAAATAAGGAAAAGCTAATGGTAGATCTGCGCAGCAGAGAACAAAAAAATGTATATGAGGTAGAAATTCGCATCGGTCATTATAGTAACTACCAGGCAGTTCCTACTTGTGGATTAGTGACCAAAGACAGCATTATCGGCGATTTTGATGATCCACGCTATTTTGCAGATCCCGCGCGACTGGACTCTGAAATGATCTGGATGGCAGAAGGCTTTCTGGAATACCGCATTCCTAACTACTTGAAAGCGAATCAATCCTTTACCGAAATTCAATTTTCCGCAGAGCTGGGGTCAGAAGCACCGTGTTATTGTGAGGACTATCCGTCTGATATTTGTTTTCATGTAAATGGTATTGCCATCGGTCACTGGACGAGCCCAGGCGATTTTGGAGCTGTTCCGGGGGTCCTCAATCCCGATTGGTGGCCTCCACACTTGAATCAGTACGGCATGCTGAAGTTAATTCGCATCAATCAACATGGAAGCTTCATTGACGGGTGTCGTATATCAGAAGTCACAATAGACGATATTGGACTTGATTACAAAAGCGATATTACACTGCGTTTATCCGTATCCGATCAATCGCAAAACAAAGGAGGGCTCACTATTTTTGGTAAAAGATTCGGAAATTTCAGCCAAGATTTGCTTGTGCGCGTGCTTTATGATGTACACGAAGAAGATAACTCCAACTCCTAACTCGTCACAGATAAAAAGGCCGAAGTCTGTATTCATTGAATACAGGTCCTCGGCCTCAATCCTAATCCTCACGTAAAGAGATATAGATAAATAGATAAAAGATGAGCCCCATCCCAAACACCAGCCAGCTAAAAGACAGTAAATGAAGCTTCTCCCCTGCATTTACTGCCCAGCTCCAAAGATCCGCAAAAAGCACCAGCGGTTGCAGCAACACATCCCAACTATTCCAGCGTGCAAATCTGCCTATATATACACCTATGCTGGCCAACCACAACATCACAAAGACTACAACCCATGCGAGCCACCCTGAACAAATCTTCCTCAACATACGGTGGATCATCAATACACAAAGAGATGTAAGAAAAAGACCAATTCCAGCGGCTGAAAAGGACGTAAATAAGATTAGCCAAAATTGAGTGTTCAACCAAAAACGCGTACCAGGGTTCACATCGTAAAAACGGAATGCATGTAGTAACTCGGTCACTAGATAAAGAGCATTCGGCAGAAAGAACAACCATACCCATGCGGCGAAAAATAAAAGAATATTTCTCACTTTTGCATATTGTAATTTGGATACAGCCACCATTAACAATGAAATAAACACCGGAACCCAGGCCAGGAATATGTCCCAGTACAGAAATTGATATATCCTCGTCTCGCTTGTGGACTGTAAATACATAATGAGTCCGAAACAGCCCAATGTAGCTACAAGCATCACCCCCAACAAACCGGGCAGCTTGTAACCCTTCCTTCTTAACAGCAAACTTCCATCTACCTCCTGCCTAAAAACGCGTATTTACGTCTTTTTAACTTTCTCATATAGCGCTTTCATATATAGAGAGGGCTTTTATTTATTCCACGTTTCGTATATCCTCGAACACATGGTTTGTTATTGTCAAAGCGTCAAAGGTAACATTACACCCCTCCCCTACTGGAGATTGTGCAACAACCCCAACTTTTAGCTGGCTGGGAACATTCATCCCAAAATATCTGGCCAGTTTCCAATGCTGACCATCCGATGAATAATGAAAGGCAAAGCAATTTCCAGCTCGTGTTACTCGCAAATACGGATTAGAAGCATCCATCGCCCCCGATATACAATCATCGGATGTATCCCGTGTAACCACACTTAGGATCGAGGGGGTATTCTCAAAGTATTCAAAGCACACTTTAGCCCAATGAGTATCATCAGCCATCACCATCAAGCATCCTGAGTCATAGGGCTGCTTCATATCGACACGAACCCTCGTCCATATTGTAAAATCTCCTTGAAGGGTGGTATGCAAAAAAGGAGCGGACGATTTGATAACGGCGCCGGACGGATCTCTAAAAAAATCTGCCTGTGAAGGTGCAGATACTTGTAAAGCCTTGAATTCATCGAAGCTCCATACAGTCGGTTCGTTGATCCAGCCCCATCCTTGAGGCAAAACCTTGTCGTTAAAGCCTTCAAATACATTCATATGGATACCATCCCTCTCTAGCCAATATAGTCTTAACACAGTGAATTTTGGGGTACAGTTCCCCTTGATACCACTATATACGTTATCTTCCAGTCGTCAATGATGATGCCCCTGTCTTTACAATTTATAAAAAAAGACTTGCCATTCTGAAATGTTGTGCTTATAATTACACCTAAATTGATACGGCAACAAATTTCAATGACGAGAACGAGTAAGCTATACAGCGGATTTGCAGAGAGTTGGGGCAGGTGAAAGCCAACATTCCGAGGGTAGCTGAACGCCATCTCTGAGAAGCGGGCTGAACCTGAAGTAAGCTCTGCCGCCTTTCCAGCGTTAACCGGAACACGTATTGATGGATACGTGAACAGAGTGTCATTTCCTATGGAATGAAACTAGGGTGGTAACACGGGTATAAACTCGTCCCTTTTACAGGGGCGGGTTTTTTTGTTTTTCAATAAGGAGGAATCAACATGACAAATGTATCGACAGCAGTATCTATAACTGATTTTTTGACTCCGGCTGTACGGGAAATGCCGCCTTCAGGTATCCGTCGGTTTTTTGAATATAGTGCAGGCAGAAAAGATATCGTATCGCTTGGTGTTGGTGAACCGGATTTTGTAACTCCTCAACATGTGAGAAAGGCCTGTATCACAGCACTGGAAAATGGTAAAACCTCATACACACCCAATGCAGGTCTCCCTGAGCTTCGTGAGGAAATTGCCGGATATCTGGAGAGCAGCTTCAGCACATCCTATAACCCGGCAGATGAAATCATGGTCACTGTTGGCAGTAGTGAAGCGTTGGATTTGGCGCTACGCGCCCTCATCACAACACACGATGAAATACTCATACCAGCTCCCTGTTATATTTCGTATTCGCCTATTACGTTTTTGAACGGAGGACATACCGTAACGGTTGAAACGTCTGCTGACCAGCAGTTTAAGCTGACAGCTGAGGCGCTCAAATCCAAGCTGACTCCACGATCCAAAGTGCTTATTCTCTGTTATCCGAACAACCCGACTGGCGGGGTGATGACCTATGAGGATTGGCTACCCATTGCCCGTCTGGTTGAGGAGCATAATCTGATCGTCATATCGGACGAAATTTATGCTGAATTGACCTATGGACAGCAGCATGTAAGTTTCGCTTCTCTGCCAGGAATGAAAGAACGCACCCTGCTCATCAGCGGCTTTTCCAAAGCATTTGCCATGACAGGCTGGAGGGTCGGCTATGTATGCGGACCGAAAGAGTTGATTTCAGCCATGCTGAAAATCCATCAATATACAGCCATGTGCGCGCCTATTATCGGGCAAATTGCCGCTATTGAATCCCTGCGCAACGGGCTGGAGGAAAAAGATCGTATGATGGAGTCCTACAATCAACGTAGAAAATGGTTCGTTGCTGCCCTCTGTCAGACAGGGCTTCCATGTCATGAACCAAATGGTGCCTTCTATGCTTTTCCCTCCATTATGCACACAGGGTTAAGCTCAGAACAGTTTGCCAAACGACTGTTGGAAGAACAAGGAGTTATAACGGTCCCGGGTTCCGCATTCGGCCCAGGCGGCGAAGGTTTTATCCGCTGCTCGTATGCGTCATCACGTGAACAGCTGGAAACGGCTCTGGAACGCATCAGCGTATTCCTGAAACGCCTGTAAACCGATTTTCCATCGCATGAACTGAACATGAGCATGAGGTGAACATTTACTTCAGCAGCTTCTGAATAAGCTTTTTCTGGTGTGGTGGCAAGCCTTCCGGCCATTCCCCTACGCGGCAGTAACAAATGTCGGAGATTTCAGCGCTTGGTCAAAAGGTACCCGGGATAACCCGGCCTGTAAAAATAAGATCCACGCGGTTCGGCAACTGGCCAAACTGGGCTTGCGCCAATGAGGTGATCTCTACCTCCAGCCCAGTTTCTTCCCGGACTTCGCGCCGTAAGGCGGTTTCCGGCTGCTCTAGCTCCATCCAGCCGCCGGGAATTCCCCACGGTTGCTTCCGGTATACGTGCTTTAATAGCAGCACTTCCCCGGCATCGTTCGTGAAAATGCCCAGCACAGCAACTAAAAATTTATGTTGTGCCCGGTACACCAATGCATTTTTCAATCGAGTGAACGGCGTATGCTTATACATGAATATAAGCCAATCCCGCGGGATCTTATTTATCAGCTTAACCAGCATAACACACCTCCAGTTGAGCACTCTTACATCAATTCATTCGTTGGATTAAGTTAAATGAGGAGCTTAAGTATGTATAATAAAAAATTAATCTTTAGGTGACTGTAGCTTACGGCTATATAACTGAGCATTTTCCGCATCAAAACAAACAAAAATAATTTCATTCAACCCAACATGTTCCTGCACAAAACGTGTCACTTCCTGTATAGCAATCTCGGCCGCCTTTTCTTTCGGGAATCGGTAGATGCCTGTGCTGATATTGGGAAAAGCAATGCTGCGTGCATTCAATTCTAAAGCTAATTGCAGTGTATGACGGTAGCATGTCGCCAATAGCTCTTCTTCCTGATGGTCGCCACCATTCCACACAGGGCCGACAGTATGAACAACATATTGGGCTTCCAGCTTGCCAGCCGTCGTATAAACTGCGCCTCCTACCGGACATCCCCCTTGCTTGTTTCTGATTCGGACACAATCTTCCAATATAGCCGGACCGCCAGCTCTATGAATTGCACCATCTACACCACCGCCACCCAGCAAGCTTGTATTTGCAGCGTTGACAATAATATCCGCCTTACAACGGGTAATATCCCCTTGCACCACACGTATGATCACGTTAAATAGTTCAATTTGGGTATCCATTGATCCTCCTTCTCTTCTAAAAACCAGCTTTGTTATATAGTCATCTTATAGTCTCTACAAGCGATTTCTAAAATATCGTCATAGGTTTTCAACAGAAAGTGTTTTAGATTTTTCCCCCGTGCACTAGCTATTGTAGCTAATAATGGCGTATCTGTAAGCTCATCAAAACTACTACCTTGCGTATACTTCTGCTCAGGCATGTCTAAAGCCACATCCAGTTCAATCATATTAAAGTAGTAGACTCCTGTAAATATAAGCTCATAGGGTACAAAAACGTCTACTGCTTCTGACGCCAACCCCCCATTAATCTCTCCCTTCAAAACCAGCTCTTTCTTCGCATAATTCATATGAACCTGATCCAAATAGACCGCATCCCGCCCATGCAATTCGCCAAGCGGCGTTTGAATAGCTTTTATGTGTGGCATCCAGGTGTTCTCCAGTCCTAAGTTATTTTCCATCCAACAACATAAGTGCGGTCGCAACCGCATGATCCACAAAAGAACGCTCTGGGCGTGACTTCATCATCACGGTTATCCCGATTAACAAAGAGACCAACGTGTGTGCCAAAGCTCGTGCATCTATAGTCACCTCAAGCTCCCCAGATTGAATACCACGTTCGAGGGTCTCCTGAAAGACAGCAGAGAGATACATCTGATGTTCTCTGGTTAAAATTTCAAACCTCTCATCATGAGGGGCTAGTTCTACCATTGTATTGATGCAAAAGCATCCCTTATTGGACCCCTCCTCGTACTCTTCTGCCACCACTCCTCCAAAAAAATTGTAAAATGCTTCTTTTACAGCTGAACTATTTTGCAGTTTAGCCCTTACACAAGCTGCATGAGATTGCGTATATTTACGCAGCGCAGCTTCGAACAATTGCTTTTTATCCCCAAAGGCAGCATATATGCTGGGGCGTTGTATTCCCATACGCGAGGTTAATTCGCTTAAAGATGTGGCCTCAAAACCCTTTTCCCAAAAAACTTGCATCGCTGCATCCAACGCTTGATCTTCATCAAATTCTCGTGGTCGAACCATACTTTTCCCCTTCTTTTCGTATCGTTCAGTATATTAAGATTGTATGATCTCCAGAAGCGGCTGTCAAATATATACGGGTTAAACTCTTGACAAATCTTATGGATGAGAGTTACATTGACCTAAAATCATTACATACCAATCAGTATATTATACTGATCAGTATGCAAATCACAGAAAGCGACGTGGTATGTGAAAATGAAGACGTCAGAAGAAAACGCTCTCCCCCTCTCCCATCAAACGATAGCAAACACTGCCGAAATAGCCCCCGTTCCGGTTCTGTCCCGGTCTGTGGCACTCTTGTTTGCTATAGCCTGCGGGCTGGCTGTCGCTAACATTTACTATGCACAGCCATTACTGGATGCGCTGGCGCACGAGTTTGGCATTACACACTCATCAGTCGGTATCGTTATTACCGTCACGCAAATTTGTTATGCGTTAGGACTGCTGCTGCTCGTCCCGCTTGGCGATCTCTTGAACAGACGGCGATTGATTACAGGACAAATGCTGCTATCTGTGCTGGCATTAATCCTGGTTAGCTTTGCCCCTACCCGTACAATACTGCTTATGGGAATGGCAATGGTTGGACTGCTGGCTGTTGTGACTCAAACACTCGTGGCATTCGCCTCGACCTTGGCTAATCCAACTGAACGCGGGCAGGTCGTAGGGCTGGTAACCAGCGGAGTCGTTATCGGCATTTTACTCGCACGAACCGTTGCTGGTGTATTAACTGATCTGGCAGGCTGGCGTTCAGTTTACCTTATTTCTGCTGTACTTACGCTGTTTATGGCTGTGGCTCTATTGCGAGTGCTCCCCAAGAACGAACCCACAAGCGCCACACTTTCCTATGCGCAGCTACTTCGCTCGGTTATCACACTGTTCGTCCAAGAACGAATTCTGCGTATTCGTGCTGTCCTTGCGCTGCTCATTTTCACAGCGTTCAGCATACTGTGGACTTCGCTTGTATTACCTCTCAGTGCCCCCCCATTTTCTCTTTCACACACTGCAATTGGGGCCTTCGGCTTGGCTGGAGTCGCCGGAGCATTAGCAGCAGCACAAGCAGGGCGGCTTGCCGATCAAGGCTTGGGACAACGAACGACAGGTATCGCACTAGTTATATTGCTGCTGTCCTGGCTACCTATAGGCTACACCGAGCATTCTCTATTCGCTTTAACTCTTGGTGTCATTCTTTTGGACTTGGCCGTACAGGCTGTACATGTCACAAACCAGAGCTTGATTTTTAACGTTCGCCCTGAAGCACGGAGCCGACTTACCGCAGGCTACATGATATTTTATTCCATCGGTAGCGCCACTGGAGCCATTACCTCCACTCACATGTATACCTATGCTGGGTGGAATGGAGTTTGTCTATTGGGGGCTGGTGTCAGTGCTCTAGCTTTCATTTTTTGGGCGGTGACTCGACGTTCAACTTGATGGTAAACCCATATGGTTTGGATCAACGAAAAACCGCCTGGGCCTCAATAACGGCCTAGGCGGTTCTCTTCTACTGTAGATCATCACTTAATTGCAATATAAATTAAAACGGGTTCATCTGGATTGCCATACACTTCAAAATCACCTGTGTAGGTCCGCTCCCCTTGTCCCGTGGCAGCCCATGCCCAAATTGTCTGCCATACACGGAAGACAGAAGAAGGTTCATGGGTTGCCTGAAAAATAGCATAGCGTGCAGCCGGAATTACAAGTTCTTCAAGCTCGTCAGGAGTTTGGAAGTCCTCAGCCGCTTCCTTTCCAATAAAAAATGTATACTCGCCCAGAGCTCCATTTTCATAGTCAGTATAGCAACCATAGACGGAAGCAAGTCCTTCATGACCCCTGATCCGACCTGCCACATTCTCACCTACAAAACGTTCCCACATGCTTGGAATGATCCCGTGGGGCGTTTGTTCCTTCTGATTATTGGTACGTGCTTTTAGTCCAATTAAATGGATTTCACCTCGGTACTCCTCACGAATGGGTCCATCAAATGGAAGCTCTGTATTCTCTGAAGACCGCCACCTCTTCAAATTCGGTAGGTAATTACGCAGCATCAAAGTCGCTTCTTCTGCCTGCATTCCCTCTTCTACCAGAAACGGCACACACTGCTGGATCATTCCCTCCATCGTCAAGTCAGGCTGTACAAATGCACCTTCCTTGTAACAATACTTGCAATACTCATCTGTATTATTATGTTGTGCATCCGTTCCATATTGATCCTCATGCTCCAGCGGCATCCCGCAACTTTGACAAGCTTTATCCATTCTCATAAATCCCCTTTCGCTAACTCATATCTGGTATGCCACCAGTATAACGAAACAAACCTGACAACTATGGGTCAGGTTCGTTTTACTTTAATCTAAGATTTACTCTATAATTCCTAGCCTTCTTCATAATTAGACGCAATACGCAACGCCATCTTATGAATCTTGTCTCGCAAATGAGCCGGTTCTTTGACAACCACATCCGGTCCGAGGCTTAAAATGAATCCGTACACCCACGCATCCTCGGGAAACGGAACCGAAACCGTGTAAATTCCTTCCTCCTGCTCGTTCAATGCTTCCACACCAAACCAGTCCTCCCCCAGATGTCTTGAGTTGCGGTTAAATTGTAGCGTAAACGGTTGTACATCCCTGGATGCCGTCATCCGTCCCTCATTCCACGGCAGCACTTCATCAGAAAGATCCCTGCGGGTGAAAGCCGTCTCTGTAACTACAGGCTCACTCATACGAGAAAGCTTGAACAACCGAAACTGCCCCCTGTCGGGACAATACGCATACACAAACCATTGTTGCCCTTTCAGCACAAGCGTATGTGGTTCCACATTCCGCTTCGTTCGGGTTCCTTCCGCATTTCGATAGACAAAAGCAACCGTACGCGCTTGACTCATTGCCTCTTTTACCTTTATTAATTTAGCTTCCTGGACAGACTGATTTCCCCATCCCGAATGATCGACGATAAACTGTGTGGTACGGACACTAAATTGCTCTTTTTCAGACTCTGGTATAATGCTTTCAAATTTATGAAGTAACCGGGATACGTTGGGACCTCCCAACGACGAGGACAAACTCTGTAGGCCCATCACAATGTCCTTGATATCATGATCCGTCAGCATACTGCGATCCAGACGATATCCTTCCATCAGGCCAATCCCCCCACCTGCTCCCTGAAAAGTTACTACTGGGATACCAGCCAGACTAATCGCTTCAATATCTCTATAAATCGTCCGAATTGAAACCTCATACAAATCAGCGAGTTCCTTTGCTTGTATTCTATTTCTTTTCAGCAGCAAAATGACGATAGAAAGCAATCGATCGATTTTCATTTTTTCAAAACCTTTCACCCTTAATAAAAATAAGCCAGGAGTTCCTCATCATATCCCTGACCGTGATATTCCAAAGCGTTCTTTTCAATACCATAAGTTTTGAATCCCAATTTTCTATAAAGCTCAACAGCTGCTTGATTGGCAGCCACCACACTCAAATTGATTTGTTTCAATCCTTCCACTTTTCTACCTCGACTGATAACTTCCAATAAAAGTTTCTTAGCGATCCCCTGGCCTCGGTAAATCGGTGGTACATACACTCCCCAAATCGTTCCTTTATGCCGTGTCTTAATTTTGTGTTCTCTTCTAAACCCGGTCATGCCAGCCAGCTGATGATCCTTTGTAAATGCACCAAGTATGTAATGATCTCTCTTATTTTGTATTTGCTTCACTATATCAAATAACGAAACTTGTACAGCTTCCTCATAGGAGGTTCCAAAAGCTTCGGGATTCATTTTTAGGGCTTCCAGTCTTAAATTCCAATACGCTTCAGCGTCTGCTGGCTCTATGTTCCTGATGATAATCATGGCTTCATCCCTCCAAATGTTTTCCTCCATCTTACTCTATCTATTATTTAAATTAAATCTATGATGCCTAAATTAAAATAACCTCAGATGCTAGATCCAGCCGAATATAGCATCTGAGGCTTCAATACTCATTACATATTATGACTCATAGCGTTTCAGCACAATGACCGCATTATGACCACCGAAGCCGAAAGAATTAGATAACCCAATATTTAGCGAAGCCTTGCGCGCTTCGTGAGGCACATAATCCAGATCACAAACAGGGTCTGGATTGTCCAGATGCATCGTTGGCGGAATGATACCTTCTCGAAGGCTTTGAACAAGCGCAATCGCTTCGACACCGCCTGCGGCTCCTAGCATATGACCTAGCATGGACTTATTCGCGGTTACCGGAATCTGATAGGCATAGTCACCAAACAGCTTGTGAATCGCCAAGGTTTCAGCGATATCCCCTACAGCCGTACTCGTTGCGTGAGCACTGATCACGTCCACTTCTTCAGGGGAGATTCGAGCCGAATGAAGGGCCGCTTTCATTGCTAGATAAGCTCCGGTTCCTTCAGGATGCGGTGCAACCATATGATAGGCATCCGAACTCGCTCCATAACCGATGACCTCACCATAGATTTCTGCACCACGCCGGGTAGCGTGCTCCAGCGACTCCAGCACCAAGATGCCTGCTCCTTCGCTCATGACAAAACCGTCCCGATTCTTGTCAAACGGCCGACTTGCTGTGGAAGGCTCCTCGTTACGTGTCGACAAGGCAGTTGCATTAGCGAAACTTGCCAAAGCCAATCGAGACACCGCCGCTTCAGCTCCACCGGCAAAAATGACATCCGCATCTCCTGTACGAATGGTTCGAAATGCCTCTCCAATTGCAGTGTTCCCAATTGAACAAGCCGTTACAGGTGAAAGCGTAGGACCCATTGCTCCAAACGCGATACTAATTTGGGCAGCAGCCATATTCGAGATCATCATAGGTACCAGCGTCGGGCTAACTCTGCCCGGACCACGATGTAGCAGCACGTCCACATTGTCTACCAACGTATCCAAACCGCCAACTCCTGATCCCACATATACACCTACACGCTCCAGATCAGTGCGATCTAGTTCCAGGCCAGAATCCTTGAGCGCTTGCTCTGCCGCATATAATGCAAACTGAGTAAATCGATCCATTCGTCTGGCATCCTTACGCCCCCACTGTTTTTCTGCATCAAAATCCTGTACCAGTCCAGCAATTTGTGCTTTTAAATCGGACACATCAAATGAATTAATTTTACGTATACCTGAATGGCCCTCCAGCAAATTGTTCCATAGCGTGTCTACTTCATTACCCAATGGCGAAACGACACCCATACCTGTTATCACTACTCTTTGCATAAGCTATTCATTCCTCCTGCTCGATGGCTTACTTATAATCCTCATTTTACCCCCGTCTTATCCTATTACAAGTGTTTGTTTATCCTGGTATAATGAACACTACTATAGTAAGCGCCTGATTTAATTACTTCAGATACACTCATTGAATGGAGAGAAAATACCTATGAAAACGGAAGCACGTCTGGAAGCACTATCTGTTTTTCTGAAAACAAAAAGGGCCCGCCTACACCCGCATATGGTTGGTCTTCCCCCAGGGTCACGTCGCAGAACACCAGGTTTACGTAGAGAAGAAGTCGCTCAGCTAGCAGGTGTCAGTACAACCTGGTATACCTGGCTGGAGCAGGGTCGGGATATTAAAGTATCCGCCTCCGTGTTGGATGCTATTGCTGCTGCCTTGCAGTTGAACACGGATGAGCGTAAATATTTGTACGATTTAGCGCTGGAAGCCGGGTCTCATAACCTTCCTGCTCCTGCAGAGCAGGCGATCATATCTCCATCTCTGCAAAAGATCGTACAAGAGTTGCACTACTGTCCTGCTATTATTTCAGATCGGCGCTGCCATATTGTCGGCTGGAACGAAGCTGCCGCTCATGTTTTTATGGATTTTGCCGAGCTACCACATGAGCAACGCAATATGATCGAACTGCTATTTACCAAAAAGGAGTTTAAAAGTCTGGCCGTGAATTGGGAACACTTTGTAAAGGGGTTTCTTGCTATATTCCGCGCTTATTACGGGCAATACGTAACAGACCCCTGGTATGCTCAATTTATACAAAACATGAGTCAGGCCTACCCAGAGTTTAACGAGCTTTGGAATCAGAGTGAGGTAAGCTCCGCTCCCGAAGTGCTCATTGAATTTCGTCATGCCAAGGCTGGCAAAATGTTATTTGACCTGACTTCCCTTCAGGTACAAGGCAGTGTCGATCTCCGTTGCAGCATTTACACCCCTAATGGGCAAACTTCTACGGAAAGTAAACTCCAAAAGTTAATGGAAGGCAACTAAAGGATTTCATCCCTCCTGTTATGAAGATATCTTTTTCCGTCCATACTACATCTACGATCTGTGCAAAATAGATGCCATATATGTGACAGAGCCGATAGCTTCAACTGTGCTACTACCAGGAGGGAGGGAATCATCATGAAAGCCAAACCGACAAGTTCCCAGCACACACAAAACCAAGCACCATTGCCTGTTCCGGTACAATTTGACCGCAGCTGGCAGGACGAGCTGGACCAACGCCTGCACAAGGGAGGCCCCTGGGGAGATTGGGATCTGTATCAGCTGGCCATCGAGGCGGAAAAGGCCAAGCTGGTGCCGAGCTTTGATGAACTTCAATGTCTTCAGCATTTGCAAGACCTCACTCCTCTGCCCCATCAACTCGATACCGCTCGGAAGGTACTGTTTGAGATGTCTGGACGTGCCATTCTTGCCGATGAAGTCGGCCTAGGCAAAACAATTGAAGCTGGAATGATCCTTAAGGAATATCTGGTTCGCGGGCTGGCTTCCAAAGTGCTTATTCTTGTACCCGCTTCTTTGGTCCTGCAATGGGTGCGTGAGCTGAATAGCAAATTCGGCATTCCCGCAGTCGCCCAGAAAAAAGCGTATTCTTGGTCTTCCGAGGTCGTCGTAGCCTCTATGGATACGGCCAAAAGAGAGCCACATAGTAACATCCTGCTAGATACCGATTATGACCTGCTCATTATTGACGAGGCTCATAAGCTAAAGAATAAAAAAACATCCAACTACCAGTTCATTATGAAGTTGCGTAAGAAATATTGTTTGCTCCTGACAGCTACACCTGTACAGAACGATCTATCTGAGCTGTTTAATCTGATCACGTTACTCAAGCCCGGTCAATTGGGAAGACAAGGCGATTTTTCAGCAAACTTTGTTGTAGATAAACGTCTGCCCAAAAATGAAGATCAGCTCAAGGATGAGCTGTCTAAAGTCATGATCCGCAATCGTCGGGGAGAAGGGCCAGTTCAATTCACTAAACGAAATGTTTCCAACATTCACTTGGAGCTCTCGCCAGAAGAGCAAGCGCTGTACGATGGGGTGACCTCTTTTGTCAAAGAGCAATATCAAGCGAATGGCGGAAATTTAAGCAGCATGCTGTCTCTCGTTACCCTTCAACGTGAAGTGTGCAGTAGCCGGGACGCTGTGTTCGTCACGCTGGTCAATTTGTCCAAAAAGATGGCTCCAGACTCTCCTCTACGCGATCGTGTCTGGGACTTGGTCGCACACATTAAAGCGATCAAGGCCAATTCCAAAGCTGAAAAAGCGCTTGAGCTTATCCGGAAGATGAACGAAAAAGTGATTATTTTTACAGAATATCGGGCCACACAGGAGTATTTGCTAAACTATTTCCGTGATCGCGGACTGTCTGCTGTTCCTTACCGAGGGGGTATGAACCGAGGGCGCAAGGATTGGATGATGGATCTGTTCCGTGGTCGCATTCAGGTTATGATTGCCACTGAAGCAGGTGGTGAAGGTATTAACCTGCAATTTTGTCACCACATGATTAACTTCGATTTACCGTGGAACCCCATGCGCGTGGAACAGCGGATTGGACGGGTGCATCGACTTGGACAGAAGCATGATGTGAATATCTTCAACCTGTCCACTACCGGAACGATTGAGGAGCATATCCTGCACCTGCTGCATGAAAAGATTAATATGTTTGAAATGGTCATTGGCGGATTGGACGTTATTCTGGAAAAGTTCGAGAAAAAAGAATCCATTGAAAAAAGTTTATATAAAATCATGCTTGAGTCCAGCAGTGATGATGAAATTCGCAGAAAAATGCAAAAGTTAGGCCACTCGCTGGATTCCATCAAACAAGAAATAGAACAAATCCGCACAGACCCGTCAGTCACTCCAAATGTAGCAACCGATAAGTCAGCTGGAACAAAGCAGCCTAAGGGACGGCTAACAGGAGTAAGCTCAAGTGTCACCGAGGATTTGTTAGGCTTAGCAGGTGATGCATCTTCTCCAACCAAAGCTCGACGCAGTGTGAAAGGAGGTCGCTAGCGTTGACTATGAATGCACAGCAAGTCCAGCGTTTTGTCCACACCTATCTGGAAGCTACCGGGTGCAGCATCATTGAGAGGTCTCCCCACCATGTAACTGTCAAGCTTTCTCCAGAGGCAGATAAAGCCTTGACAAATCGTCCCTACTATTGGGGATACGTAGAGCGTACTGGCGTTCCAGCGCAGACGATGTCCTTCACATTCATCTTTGATGGGGAAGCCTATCGGACAGAACAGGAACGTTTAGCGGATCAGACGCCACCAGCTCCTGTAGCTGGCAACGCAGCACAAGATCAGGTCATGGGGCGTTACTTCGGTCATGTACCGACGTTACCGCAATTAGGGCCTGGTCGCATTATGCAGGAGGAGCTTCGATACGGAAGCCGTCGGCTGCATCAAATTTTTGAAGCCGCTCGGGATGGAGGAAAATATGTTTATTTGTTCGAGCAGCCGGATGCCCGTCAATTGTCTGCCCGTTCTCCTGTAGTCTATGAAGCTTGGCTCAGCGTCTGCTACAAGATTGAGTTTGCCTGCGATCTGAAGCGTGAGGAACTTCAGTGGCTAGGGATTTCACTCAAAAGCGGCACTATTGTAGCCAATTTTGGCGCTATGCTCGAAACTCGGCAGCTCAGCCCACTACTGGCAGGCAATATGCATGTACAGCCAGCACTGCTATCTGTCCCTGAGGCTTCCACCTCGCTTGAAAACTATCTCACCGAACAGCTCCGACAGCAAGATTATGGTTGGGCTGAGCAGGCGAAGGAACGATTGCGCGAGGAACTAGAGGTCATAGACCACTACTACGATGACCTAATCAAGGAACAGAAAGAGGAAGAGGATAAAAAAGAATCCGTATTAGAGCAGCATCAAGCCCGTCGTAAAGAAATGGTATGGCAATATGAGCCAAAGGTACTCGTATCCGCCATTAACTGCGGCATATTTCACCTGCGGTAACTGATATCTCACGCTCCTTCGCAGGTTGGTTGCAGACATGTCGTCAAGTTGTAACATCTTGCTTCAGCCTACATCAGTTTCTGCTGCTGCAAACACAAGCGTAGTCTAACCTGTCTCCTATGTATCGACAGCAAAAAGCGAACCTGGATACGACATTTGCGCCGACAGGGTGCAGCAGTCTTTTCATCGGACAGGCTGTATGCTAGTTAAAAAAGAATGCCTCCGTCGGCAAGTCATCCGACAGAAAGGTGGATTCCATTGAAGAAAAATCATTCCGGGCATTATAGCGTAGGTATGATCGCAGCTGTACTGATCGGCCTGTCCGCAGTCTGTCCGTTCGCTTCCATTCATGCGGCTCCCTCAGCCGTTCAAGAAAGCAATTTAAGCTCAGCACCCAACTACAACGAAAGCTCGTGGGTTCCTCCAATGGAATCCATGAGTCCTGCTACTCCTTCTGCCTCCCCGGGTGACGTTTCATCAAAGCTTCCTGCTCAGCAACAAGGGGTGCCTGAAGACGTGAAACGGACAGCAGCCGACACCGTACAATCCCTATCGTCGCAACCCCCTTTTGCTTCGTGGAAAGACGCCGAGCTCAGCTACCATCCGCTTGGACCTGGAACCCATAGCTGGCTTGTTCAAGTGAACCATGCAGGAGAATACATTGGCTACCTGATTATCGGATCTGACCCAGACGGCGCTTATCAACTCAATGAATACGGGAATGGTCCAGGCGGACCATATAGTATGGATATACTTCGCCAATCCCTCAAGTTGCTCACAGAAACCGAATTTTCTTCTATCGACAAGCTGCAAATTACACCTATGTATGAGGAACCACTTTTAGCCTATTGGCTGGTGCGTTCCTCTACGGGTAGCCAAATATGTATTGATGCTGTTACTGGCGATCCGCTACCTGTAGAAGTAGCAGATGGGGGCTGGAAACATAAGCTTCAGAACAACGCGATCTCTTCACCTACACCCTTTTCGAAAACGCAGGCACAAACAGTTACTATCTCGTCCGATCCTTTCAATCCCTATGATGATCTGGGTTGGCTTCAAGCTAAGCAAAAACTTTCCATTTATGACACAGGTCAATTTATGGACGCGCTAAGTAATTCACCACGTATGATTTTTTCTGCCACAAGTATCAATTTTGCCTTTGGGGGACCCTTATCCATTAGCGGGTTTCAAGCTTGGATATCTCCAGATCATCCGTCCGAACCCATTTTATATGCATTAACCTAC
Organism: Paenibacillus sp. Mc5Re-14; assembly: GCF_001049835.1. Classification (NCBI taxonomy): domain Bacteria; kingdom Bacillati; phylum Bacillota; class Bacilli; order Caryophanales; family Paenibacillaceae; genus Paenibacillus; species Paenibacillus sp. Mc5Re-14. Next base: position 542,879 of record NZ_CVPD01000001.1, read on the forward strand.
CACGATGGACTTTCCCGATTTGTGCCACTAAAACAGCTGTTGCCTCATGGTCAATTTTACCGTTTGGAATCCTAGTAATTTCAGGAACAACAAAAATCATTCGAAATTATCCCCTATAACAACATAAAAAGAGACCTCAAATGGCATACCCCTGCCTCTTGTGGTCTCTTTGGCGTGTTTAACGTTGCTCTTTTCGCCCTCTGCGTGTGGATTTTATCCACATTTTCAGAGCGAGAGGCAACATGCCAAACCATTTGCTCACCCATGGCTCCTTGGCTTGTTTTTGGCTACGTCGAACCTCACGCGGCGTTTCCATATAACGTACAATCCGCTGTGTAATATACGTCACCAGTTCGTCACTCTTCGCCATCCTCCATGACCTCCTCCATCTGCACCTATCATTTCCAATCACTGTGCCTTGGAAATATCAAATTACACGTTAGGTTCAGATACCACTAGCTTGCACAGTTTTCAGCTACTCTAATCCCTGCGGAATAACTATGCATGGTTTCCCTTAAATGGAACATACTATCTTCAATATAACAGTTCCCCCAAGGTTTATTTTTATATTTGAAGGCAGCTACGCTGCTTAAGGTTTGATGTCTGTTATGCATAGTTTCCAGGTAAACAATCAATTCGTCCATTGGAGGAATAGAACGTGTTGAATAAAAAGTTAAACAAGATATGGCTGATCGGGCTGGGGTTCCTTTGTAGCGCTGTATTTGCCCCATTTGCTTATGCAACTACTCAGCCTGGCGAGAAAAGCACCGACACAAACAAGCATACAGAGACCCCGTTTAATCGCTCCTATCACGATTTTGCCAAGCCCGTGGTCCTGATAGATGTAGGTCATGGCGGTGTGGATGGTGGAACAAATCACAAAGGACTTCTGGAAAAAGATATCAATCTCGCCATTGCTCAAAAACTGTACTTGATCTTACGTTCCCAGAGTTACCCTGCTGTCTTGAATCGGGACAAGGACTACGCACTGAGTGATGATAACCGTTGGTTGCAGTCCAAATCCCGGCATCTTAAAGACCTCGCCCAACGTAAAAGCTTAACAGAACAACTGCCCACTGCTGTGGTTGTAAGCCTGCATGTCAATTGGGCCAAACGTGCCGAAAAACGTGGACCCATTGTACTGTATCAAGATGAAGGCAGCAGCTATATGTTAGCTGAGCAGATCCAGCGTTCATTAAACCGCTTATTTTGCATGAATAGACAAACCATGTACGGAAAACCCTTTTATCTTCTGAATAAAATTCAACATCCCGCTGTAATAGTGGAAACCGGATTTATCAGCAACGAGCAGGACAGAGCCCTACTTTCTGGGGATCGCGGCCAAAAAAGGATTGCTGAAGCTATTGCCGAAGGCATTATTGCCCATCTGACGGCGTGGTAGTATTCGTGGCTGGATCTCCTGTCCACCCCCATACATCACGCACCAGATCGCTAATGCCTACAAACTGAGCATGTTCTTTTAATTTAGGAACCGATGAATGAAGCCCTGAGGAAGTATACATGCCGGACACGCCAACATGTCCAATCGTTACACAGGTGTTGTGCTCTGCCAACCATTCAACCACTTTGCTAAGTTGCCGATTCACATGAGCGAGTGTATGAACATCATCCAAAAAAACATCATTTCGCACCGGTGGCATTCCCTTTTTAGCGGCAAGTTCAGGCACCACTGACCAATAATTAGTTCGGCTATCAACAAAAAATAGTCCATGTTCCTTACAAACATCCAGAACGATGGACATAATGCGCTTGTCTGAGGTGACCTTGGAGCCCATATGATTGTTCATTCCTATGGCATAAGGAACATCCTTGATAGCTGCGGTCACCTTGGCGCGTACTTCTTCATCCGTCATATTAGCCTTGATTGCTCCAGGTCCAAGCCATTCAGGCTTGCCCTGCTTGGGCTCCATTGGAAGATGGACGATAACATCATGACCACGCTTATGCGCTTCCATAGCGTCCTGTTTGGTTGTTGGCAGGAAGGGCATTACAGCAACGGTGATTTTGACAGGTAAATTTAAAATTTCCTTGGTACCTTTCATATTGTTTCCTAGATCATCAATAATGACAGCAACCCTCTTTTGCTGCTGGTTCTGTTGGTCTATTGCTTCGGCAACAGCAGTTTTACAGACCATAAATAACATACAGACTGAAATACAAAGCACTACGATGATTTGCATTCTAGATCTTGCATGGTGTACAAGCGCATAAGACGAATTCTTCCGGTTGCGTGATGCCTTTAAAGCCTTTTTTATTATATTTCTCATGTGCAGCTTCCGTCGTGTACTCATTTGCGGGTCAGCCTCCTTCTCTGTCCCTTCATTGTGTGAGTAAAACCGTTTAAATATGTATAAGGCAGATCTGAGATATAATCTCTGATCTGCCTTGAAGTGCGCATAATAACGTATATTAAAGCTGCTTACCAGTTTTTATCGATAAATTCATCACGACCGGATTGGGCTCTATCTTCCTTATAATGCTTCACATTCTTCTTGTGATAATCCTGATGATAATCCTCTGCCGGATAAAAAAATGCAGCCGGAAGAATCTCCGTTACAATTGGCTTATCAAAGCGTCCGCTTTGTGCCAACTGTTCCTTGGATTGTTGTGCAAGCTCTCGTTGCTGCTCCGTATGATAAAAAATTGCAGGCTTATATTGTGTGCCTCGGTCCTGAAACTGACCTTCTCCGTCGGTAGGATCTGTTTGCGGCCAATACAATTCAAGTAGCTTTTCATAAGGAAACAGCTCAGGATCAAACGTAATCTGCACCACCTCATAGTGCCCGGTTGTTCCTGTTTTAACCTGTTCGTAGGTCGGATCGGAAATCGTCCCTCCAGTATAGCCTGAGACAATACTATGAATGCCCGGCTGCTTCTCGAACGGAGTCACCATACACCAGAAGCATCCGCCTGCAAAAGTTGCTTTCTCCATCTTTCATCCAACCTTTCATTAGCTTCATCAACAAATGCGTTATCTTCTATCATATCTTAAAAATTAAACTTATAAAAGAATTGCTTCTGAACTTGAATAAAGTTCAAGCCCTCGTATTGGAATCATTGCTGGAAGTCTGCAATAATTCCGAAACATAAGAAAAGGTTTATAAAATTGCTACAAGAGCAATTCTATAAACCTTTTCTAAATGGATGCGGTCGAGAGGACTCGAACCTCCACGGGGGGTTAGCCCACACGGACCTGAACCGTGCGCGTCTGCCAATTCCGCCACGACCGCATATATATTTGTCGTCTATCTCGAAAGAATCAATCTTTCTTAGCGACAAGATAGATCATACCATGCTCAAATAAAGTTGTCAAATCTTTTATTTTTCTTTATTTCTTCTTGATAAAAAAGGAATAATACGATAATATAAGAACATAAGTTCTCAGGAACAAAAGTTCCTTTACTTCCATGACTATGAATTATCATCACATTTCCCTAAGGCGGTGAATGGTAATGATCTCTTCAGATACTACTCAGCATTCATGCTCTCTTGTGAAAAGTTATCTGCTCCTTACCTTTATTCAAAAAGTATTTGAGCGTGACAGCCTAATTCTTGAAGAAAGCGGCGTGCTGAAAACCCCTGATCTTTATGTCGAAATGGTTAACGCAGGAATAGATCGTACCGGAATCCTGCTATCTGAAATTAAACATGAATTTAAGAAGTATCACGTTCGTGTTCTAGACATACAACAAAACCACTCCGGCGTTCACGCCACCTATATATATAAAGGCGTCAAAGAGCAGTTCAGTATGCCTATGTCCGCATTCCGCAAAGAAATGTATGAACGAATGCGAGCTTATTTGGGGCTCCCTACCTCTATGCCTTATACGGCGTCTCTACCTTTGCCAGAGAAATATCGCCCCGAATTACCCAATAACTCAACCCCCAAACCCCTACGCGTTGTTGGGCAAAGTTGGATTGCATCCTCTTCTGCCTATAAGCATAAATCCCCTCGCCCTGCTGCTTTTGCTGCAAGCAAAAGAGCATAATCCCCGCACTACATGCAAAAAGAAGCTTCCGCAGGCACTAACTGTGCTCGGAAGCTTCTTTCCATAAACATCATTATCATTTGTTCAGATCAATCTATTTCCCCTATTTCGAGTATGAGTTATCTGTATGGATGATTCGTTTTAATGTAGCGCCTTCTGTACACGTGTAACCCCTTGACTTAGAGCATGTCCTCCACCAACTGCAGCAGCTACTGCAACGGCTTCCATAATCTCCTGATCACTGGCTCCTTTGGAACGCGCCTCATTCACATGATAAAACGTGCACACCTCATTGTTGGCAAATAAGCCAATTCCTAGCGCAATCAGTTGCTTGGTTTTTTCATCTAAACTGCCGGCTTGAAAGCATTCTCCGGTAAAGCGATGATAGGCATGAACTACCTCGGGCAACTTATCTTCCAAATGGCTGATTTGATCCTTGTATGCATGTACTTTTTCGTCCATAACCGTCATTAACACAGCACGCCCTCTCTGTTGAGTTTTGCTTCATTACTGTGTCCGGTTTAGAGTTTCTGTATGCCTAATGAAGCACCCAGTTTTTTTATCCAATCCCCATTAGAACTCGTTTCTTAATCCAGTTCTATCGGATTGTGACGCGGCTCGCTGAACGGCTGGTATGTATAGCTGCGATCCAACTTGACCACACGTCGATTCTGGCGGCGAATAAGCACCTGTTCATCATCCCATGCCAGTACAATACCAACCACATCATTGGACTCCAATCCATCGCGTACGACGCGTACCTTTTCACCAGAAAGTCGATAAGCATCCAATTCTTCGTCCATTATCATCCATGTCCCCTCCTTGTCCATTTTTTCAACACAACGGCCATAATTTTATATACATGAAAAAAGTTTAAAAAGAGACCTAAACGAATCATTTAGGTCTCTTCCGCTTACTACTTATATGGATTGCCAACAGAGCAACAAATTATCCCGACTGATTTACACTGTGATCATGTTCTTTTGTATCGTTCTTCTCGTACCAGAAGTCCAGCACTTGTGCAGACAACACTCGCTGTTCTACATACTCCACTTGGTGAGCAGTAAATTCTTCTTTCCAAGAGAAAGACAATTCTTCGCATAGGTTAACCAATGTCAACAACTCAGACCAGGCCACATAGCGTTTATACCAAAAAAACTGAGGATGTTCAATCATATAGGGATACAAATCGTCGAATTCCGTATGCTTACAATCCAAGGCGCGTTCAAAATGCACTTTAGCCGCTGCCAGTTTTTCCAGAAAAAACTGTTCGGTCAATTGTTCATTCCCCATGTTGCTGCCTCCTCTCCCAAACCTTATATATATTATAAGCGAAATTGATGCTCATGCAAAGGTTATTATTAGAAATAAGGATCCGGAGTTTCGAATTGTTACTATTCAGCAAACTCTATCTTACCGTCAGCCAACGACGAAATTTTAACCAATGATTCTACACGGATGCCCTGCTCACGGATGGTTCTCGCTCCAGCCTGAAACATTTTTTCAACCGCAACTCCGAATCCAATCAACTCCGCTCCAGAGCGTTGAATAATTTTAACCATGCCTCGAGCCGCATCGCCATTAGCGATAATATCATCAATGAACAACACACGATCATGCTCATGAATAAATTGACGAGACAGCATAATATCTGTGACAATACCTTTTGTAAACGAAGGTACACGCTCACACAGCGCATCCGGATCAGCTAATAAAGTCTTTTTACGACGAGCAAATACCAACGGTACACCCAACTCCAACGCTGTCGCAAACCCGATGGCAATGCCTGAGGATTCCACGGTCACTACTCTGGTGATTTTGTCTTCCCGAAAACGGGCTGCGAACTCTCGTCCCATTTCCATTGTCAGCTCTGGATCAACCTGATGATTAAGCAATCCATCCAGCTTTAGCACCTGATCTGACGCAATCACGCCTTCATTTAAAATTCGTTTCTTTAATACTTCCATTCCATGACCTCCCACGGCATTCCTATGCGGTAAAAGTACCATACTTCACCCGCCGCTTTCAAGCTATAGCCTGCTTTCCATGCGTTCATGTGATATTTTTTTTACGTTTGTTCCAGAACCATGCGATGATTCCTCCCAAAACGATTAAAAGAATAACGATCAAACCTACCTGGTGCGTCACCTTCTCCATCAGCTTAGCCACCTGTTCCCAGTGCATGCCCACCGCATGTCCGATCCCCAAAAATGTACCGCACCACAGCAAAGCTCCTGCCGATGCATAGCCGATATAGCGAAAAACACCTAGACGGGTTGTGCCTGCCAGATAGGATGATACGTGTCTCAAGCCGGGGACAAAATACCCGAACAAAATTCCCCAGGTACCATAGCGCCCGAACCAATTTTCGGAAGAGGCAATCCTGGAGGGCGTAAGCCTCACCCATTTACCGTATCGGTGCAATAGTGGCTTGCCCAGCAGGCGACCCAATGTGTAGCTAAGCATCATGCCTGTCATACTACCGAAAAATGTGACTGCCAGCGCGGCAATAAAGTTGTAGTGTCCTTGAGACACGAGCCCGCCAAAGGCGATCATTAGCACTTCGTCGGGTATCGGCATACCAGCTACTCCAAGGGCAAGCAAGCCGAACATCGCCAAATATCCGTATTCCAGTATCCATGCAAGGATTTGACCCATAAATTACGCTCCCGTCAAGCTATTCATTAAATTCAGTATAATTATTTTCAGTCTCATCCAGTCATGTCCCATTTCAGTTGAACATAGTTTGTATTATATGCTCGCTGCAGCGTTATTCAAGCAAGCAAGGGGGGACTGGGAATGAAACGTAATATTCATGTTTTTCAGATTGCTTTTACATACATTGGTACAATCGTCGGTGCCGGGTTCGCTACCGGACAAGAAATATTGCAATTTTTTACGCAATATGGACGTTGGGCTACAATCACCATTATGCTGTCCACACTTGTATTTGTATGGTTGGGTACGAAAATGATGCTGATTGCTCATGATATTTCAGCCCGCTCCTACGAGGATCTGAACAAGCACCTTTTTGGTGCCAATGCCGGAAAATGGATCAGCATATTCACACTTATTGTGCTGATTGGCGTGAACAGCGTTATGCTCGCAGGAGCTGGCTCTGTTTTTGTGGAGCACCTTCACCTGCACTACCAAACAGGACTGCTCATTACACTAATTGGAACTTACTTGCTGCTGAATAAAGGTATTAAAGCGATTTTGCATATGAACACCATTGTTGTCCCGCTGATGATCACCATATCTCTTTTGCTCGTTCACAGCACCCTTTCCATGCCCAATCCACAAAGCTTTATCACAAATACAACAGACCACAGTGCGCTACGAACATGGATCTCTCCACTCCTGTACACGTCCTTCAATCTGGCTATGGCTCAGGCCGTGCTTGTCCCTCTAGGCAGTCAAACTTTCTCCCGCAAAACCATCCGCTGGGGCGGTGTATTGGGCGGAATTGGTGTTGGCTTTATGCTGATGGCTGCACATTTTGTCATGTCAGCGCAAATGCCAGGCATTCAGCAATTTGAAATCCCTATGGGAAGCATCGCTTACCGTCTAGGCGCCCTTGTTGAAATCATATACATTCTACTCATTTTCATGGAGATCTTCAGTACCTTTGTAGCCGACATTTATGGAGTCAGTCTACAAATTCGTCAGCATGTCCAAATTTCGCCCAAGCTCATTACATTATTCATTATGCTCACCTGTTTTTTAATCAGTCAGTTCGGCTTCAGCTCACTGTTATCTGTTCTTTATCCTATTTTCGGAATGCTCAGTCTAATGTGGGTTAGTAAACTGATCTTAGCAGGACGCGGAAGACCTTTCCGCTCCTCACGTCCTCGTTCCAGCTTTCGGCATTCTGATTCCAAACCAGGTGATACCCGTCATGGTTAGTGTGGAAATTTCAAATACATTTTCTTCAGCTCGTTAACAGCACGACTTAAAGAATAGCTTGATTTAGCCTTGTCGCAGGCAGATCTAGCCAGTTCATAACGATAGGCAGGGTCAGCAATGACCTTTTCTAATGCGTCTGCCAGTGCCTTCGGATTATCGGGTGGCACGAGCAGACCATTTACCCCATCCTCAATCTGCTCCGGTATTCCCCCTACTTCTGTACCTACCAATGCCAGACAGCTCAACGCCGCTTCTGCAAATACGGAGCCAAAGGCCTCCGCCCGCGAAGGCAATACGAATACATCAAAGAAAGGCATAAACTCTTCAGGATGAAGAGTATATCCATAAAAAATCGTCTCATGGTATATATCCAGCTGTCGCGCCATCTCTTCCAGCTCAGGTCGAATCGGACCATCTCCAATGATATGGAGTACAAATTCCTGATTTCTTTTTTTCAGCTCAGCGCAAGCCTGTAATAGAATATCAAGCCCTTTGGCGGGAACAAGTCGGCAAACGGTTATGAGCTGTGTCACTTCATTTTCGTGAGGAATGGGCTTAAATCGTTTCTCATCATATCCATTTGGAATAACCACAACATCTTGCGGATGCTGTACATAGGGTGTTAAGTAATGCTGAAAAGATTGCGATACTGCTATCAGGCGATCCGCCTTATACTCCATTTCTCGGTACAGTGACACTAAGAATTGGTGTTCAGGCCCGTTCTCCTCTATTTTCCCGTTTAGAATTAACTCCTTCTCATAGGAAGAGTGAATCGTCTGTACGAGCGGGATATCTGGAAATACGTTTTTCATAGCGAGCCCGGCAATCGGATGATGAGCATGAATAAGGTCAAAGGGCTTCTGAATACGAAGCCGAGTCCACCACAAATAATCACGGTACGTCTGAATATATTTTTGAACAATTGGATATTGCTCATATCTCGTCCAGTCGAAGGTATCAAAGATTACTTCGTCCCTACCCTTGTTACGAATCCGTTTAGGGATTGAAAATAGCTCCATTTCCCAACGGGGGGACGTAAATCGCTCTTGCAAATATGGAATCATGGATGAAACGCCTCCCGGTTGCTCGGGTGGGAAAAAGAGAGCCTGTAGCAATTTCATGAGTGCTTCCCCTTTCAAGCATTAAACTGCCCGGAACACAGGATATATGTATAGGTTTCCGGATTTTCTGAAAGATGATATATTGAGAATAAATGTTAGGCACAAAAGAAAATTATAACATTTTAACCGCAATAAATCCTGTCTATTGTATCGGAACGATATCGTCTGTTCAATAGATAGATTAATTTTACAAATGGAGTCGGTGATGTTGACGTTGTTGTCCTTATTGGGAACCTTGGGCTCCCCATCTCTGGCCGGGGCTATAAGTGCAGCCTGCGGTTTGTATATTATACTCATGATGGCGCTAATGTGCGTGATCATATATAGCAGACAACGAAAAAAAGCCTATATCCTTTTTTCGGTTGCCGCTATTTTTATTATGACATATCAAGCGATGAATCTCTATTCGGCAGGCGGCGGCCAAATGCAACTGCAGGGAATCGTGTGGAAAAATGCGCTGGAGGCGTTTGCCTTCTTGCTCATCAATGCCGCTGTATTTCAGCTGTACCGAAAACTAAAGCGTGTGGAAAAATGGGCCTTGCTGTTGCTGGCTGCGTTATTAATACTGCCGGTAATGGCTTGGACTTTAGGTTTGTTGCCCACTTGGATCAGCTCAGTGAAATTGGTTGGATTCACTCTGTTTTATCGAGTGTTGGTGCTTATATTAAGCCTTCTGTTCATCACCCCACGGATCGGACAGCCAAAGAAATTTATAGCAGGCTTATTCACTTATTCGCTCTGGCTTGGTTTTCTCTGGTTGCAAAATGACATCCCTGAAGAAGCAAACGGGTCAAGCACAGTCCTGTGGATGTCATTTTTACCATTGTTGTACTACACTACGTTATTCATCATTCTGTTTGAACGGATTGTGGAGCTACTCCAAAGGATTTATCGTTCTTCCATCACCGATGGCCTCACAGGGCTGTATAACCGTAAATATTTTTCGGGAAGATTACGGAGATATATGGACCAGGGAATCCGCGTGTCGGTCATTTTTTGCGATATTGACAATTTCAAAAAGCTGAATGATACGCAGGGCCATGCTCGTGCGGATGAGGTTCTCAAGCAGGTCGCACAAATTATGGAGGAGGAACTGGATGAAATCGGGCTGACCGGACGATACGGTGGCGAGGAACTGGTCGCAATGGTTGTGGATCGGCGGGCCAAGGTGGCGCAGGTCGCAGAACGAATACGCGAACGTGTCGCTGAGGAAAGCATCGTCACTATCAGTGTCGGACACAGTACAGCAAAGAAGGAAATAAACCCGGATGAACTCGTCAAACAGGCCGATCAAGCCATGTACATATCCAAAACGACAGGCAAAAACAAGGTTACAGCTTATAAGGCAGCGGAAGTGAAGCAAAGTCGGGCAGCACGCGCACAATAATTCGCAAATTCGATTCGTTATAAAAGACTGCCTATGAATACTGCTCTGTCTGGTTGTCTATATCATAAAATGACGCACAGGAATCTCATACGAGCCTGTGCGTCATTTGTATTTAATCTCTTCATTAAACTTCTGAAGTTGCGGATGCTATATCACGGCCGATCGAGGCCAGTTCTTCGCTAGTCAGCTCTCGATAGCTGCCCAGTGGAAGCTGATCATCCAGCTTCAATGGCCCCATGGCTGTTCTTTTCAAGTAGGTCACCTTTTTACCAACCGCCTCGAACATGCGCTTCACTTGGTGAAACTTACCCTCATGGATTACGAGCGAAATATAGGAAGTGACTTCTCCATCTGCCTGATGCGGCTGTTCATGCCAAAGAATCGTCAACTGCGCGGGTAGGGTGACATACCCATCGTCCAGTTCCACTCCTGCTGTAAATTGAAGAATATCCTCCTCCGTGACATGCCCCGACACCGTAGCTTCATACGTTTTGGGGACATGACGCCGTGGAGACAGTAGTTCGTGCGCCAGCTTGCCGTCGTTGGTCAACAGCAATAAGCCTTCTGTATCTTTATCTAGCCTCCCTACTGGAAAAGGCTCAAAATGTCGTTCCTCCGCACTCAGCAAATCCAGCACCGTCCGTTCCCTCGTATCTTCAGTTGCGGATATGACACCTGGAGGCTTGTGCAGCATGATGTAAATAAACTCCCGAAATACAACCAGTTCTCCGTTCACTTCAATTTGGTCTTGGTATGGATGAACCTGTAAGCCGCTATCTTTGATGGTCCGTCCGTTTACCGTGATCATACCTTGCTTTACCTGTTTCTTGATATCACTACGGGAACCATATCCCATATGGGTTAAAATTTTGTCCAAACGCTGAGTTTGTCTTCCTTTTCCACTCATACCGATGTCCACCTCCAGCCTGTAGGATATTCATTTTTAAGCATGCCGTCCTGCCATTTGCCCCACCCGGCCGAATAACCATCAATACACACGAGAGTAAAGCCTTTGGGTTGGACTTCATTTCGAAGCTCCATTCTCTCAACAGGGATGGACAAGGTTTCACCTTTTAAATACCGGATGGCTTCAGCATCCGAGCTGGAGAGGTTGATGCTCCTAACCGCCTCAGAAGGGCGCAAAGCCACCGCCAGCGGATGTGAAGGTACAAAACGACCATTCTTATCGGTTCCCATAAACCAGCCCGGACGTACCACCTTAAGGCCGTCCAAACGATGTGATGCCAGCGGCGATTGATAAATGCGATCTCCGTAGACCACCGTGTAGCCTGCAAATGAAACCTCCAGCTGCTCCTGAATAAATTGGCGATAGGACTCCAGCACATCATGCGGGGAGCGTGCAGCAGATTTCACATTTTCTTTGTCCATACGTGACTTGCTGCCATCAAAGCCGCGCGTGTTCTTTCCTTTGGCTGACTTTCCGCCCATTCCTTTTCCGGTTCGTTTAAGCTCATCAGTCGTGCGCCTTCCTTGGCCACTTGGGAGTAGCGCTTCCTTGACGGGCAAATGTTGCTTCTTCTGCGGATACGCTGCTTCTATGTTTAATACTCTGTCATTCTTGTTCGAAAACGGAGCCATATCCCCCGATACAGTGTGATCTGCTGTCGAGGCCACACGAGCACCACCCTGATGCTGCAATACAGCGATAAAATGGCCCTCCCCCACTACAAGATGCGGCCAGAGGCGTGCTGCACCCCGCAGTTCCGGATATGCCGATGCAATTTCTTCATTCACCCATTCCGGGTGGCCTGGTGCAAAACCTGCTTCTGAAGGAACAGGGACTACGTTAAAATCGGGATGAGCCTCCAGAAATTCCGCAATCATTCCTTCATTCTCTTCCGGGGCAAAGGTGCAGGTCGAATAGACAATTCTCCCCCCATCGCTCAGCATTGAGGCCGCTACACGCAAAATGTCCCGTTGCATGACCACACATTTTTCCACCGAGTGTGTCTCCCATTGTTTGGCCATATCCTCATCCTTACGGAACATGCCTTCTCCCGAACAAGGTGCGTCAATTAAAATCTTGTTAAAAAAATGAGGAAAAGCATCTGCGATACGATCAGGGCTCTCATTCAATACCACGGCATTGCGCACACCGTACAATTCCACATTTTTAGCCAACGCCTTGGTTCGATCGGCGCTAATATCATTGGTCACCAGTATGCCGCTTCCTTGCAGTTTGGCTGCGATTTGGGTTGATTTCCCTCCCGGTGCAGCGCACAAGTCCAAAACAGCTTCACCCTGAGCTACATCGAGCAGTTCAACTGGAGACATGGCACTCGGTTCCTGTACATAGTACAACCCAGCATGATAGTAGGGGTGAAGTCCAGGCTTAGTACCGTGCGGAATGTAAAAACCTGTGGCGCACCACGGAATCGGCCGAAGTTCGAACGGAGAACGTTCCTTAAAGTCCTCTACTGGAATTTTTAATGTATTGACACGAATCCCCGCATGGGGCGTGTGGTCATAGGCAGCCATAAAAGCCTCAAATTCATCGCCGAGCAGTTGCTCCATGCGCTTTACAAATGCTGTGGGGAGCTGTACACCCATAATCGTAATCATCCTGTCCTGTTAAAATAAATTTTATTGTACCATAATCAACCTGTTAGCCGGCAATATCTGTGTGATTTACAAACTTTCACTACAAGCTGTAATGTTGTATAATAATGAGATTCATAGTTACATATTTTAGATTTTGATAGGAGAGATTCCATTGAACGCACAAAAATCCAACAAAAAAAAGCTTATACCTGTCATTGGCTTTTTTGTTGTGCTTATCATTTTGCTTGGAGTGCTGCTCGCTTTAAACTCAGGCACTAAAAACAAGCTGTACGGCGTTTCCACAGCCTCGTTAAGTCCTACTACCCAGGAACTGCTAAACGATCCGAACTATCAGCAAATTATTAAGCCAGAAGATCTACAAAGTAAAATTGACAAAAAGGAAAGCTTTTTCGTCTATCATTTCGCGTCTGACTGTGTTCACTGCCGTGCCACCACTCCTAAGCTCATGCCTTTGAGCAAGCAGGAGAACATTACGATGCACGAATTTAACCTGCGTGAGTATGAGGCTGGCTGGGACAAGTACAAGATTGAGTATACACCTACGCTTGTTTATTACGAAAAAGGCGTGGAAAAGGAACGTATGGTAGGTGGATTGAAGGAAAGTCCTTCAGACAACGGATACACACTCGACGATTTCAAAGCCTTCTTTGAGAAATATAAAAAGAACGTGACCTCTTAGACAAATGTCCTCACACCTGACAATGATAAAGCAGCCCGATCTCTATAAAACGGATCGGGCTGCTCGTTTATTATGCGCTACAACATCAAGGCGCATCCTTCGTTTCCACTGTAGCTGAGCGTAAGCTCCCAGCGGCCTGTCTTCGCCTAATCGAAGCTTCCAGCGCCTGCTGACGCTGCTCATGCTTTTCCCCACGCCGAGGACCTCTCTGCTGAGGGATGTTGACTGGAACGGACGATGATGCCTTCTCCACGGCCTGACGCAGTCCGGGCTCGACAATTTCAATCGTCAAATCCCGATAAACCGGCGGTTGACGTTGAAGCTCTTCCGAACCTTCCATAACAGCTTCAGCAAGCTGCCGAGCGCAAGCGCGCGCCTCATCTATCAGCTTCGCCATATTAATGCCCAGCGCGTGCGAAGCAGCATGCTCCAGCCTATGTACCGCACTGTCCAGCATCATGTATCCACCACGATAGTTACCATTGCGAAAATGATACAGTCCTACAGCAATTTGCAGTAAACCTTTATATACAGGGTCTCGGTCCAGCTTAAGCCACAGCTCTTCCAGTACCTCATGACATTCAAAGTAATCCCGATCCCGATTGAAGTATACCAAATAAGTTACGTACAACGGTTCATAGGAAGGGTTCACCATTTAAAACTCATCCCTGTCTTCTTCCTTAGTTGAAGCTTCCAGCATCTCCTTGACCTCATCATGCAGCTGCTTGATTCCTTCCATGTCGTGCCGCTCCCACAGTTCATTAAATCTGCGCTGCGCCTCAATCGTTTCACTAATTTTATGGTAGAAATAAAGACGGTGCATGCCTGTTAGGACTTTGGATACGATATTGGCTTCATCCTCGAACTTCTTCTGCGCTTCCAATATTTCAAGACGGATGGAAGACATTTCATTATCCAACACAAAGGCTGCCTCAGCCGCCTTTTTCAACCGGGCCCGCATATCATCCGGCAAGCTCTCACGATACTTATAGCTAAGAGAATGCTCTATGGTTGCCCAAAAATTCATAGCCAACGTACGGATTTGAATTTCGGCCAGCACAATTTTCAACCCCACTGCTGTCTGAACCGGGTACTCCACAATCATATGAAAGCTGCGATAGCCGCTATCTTTATAATTGGTGATATAGTCCTTTTCATACAATACCGTCAAATCCTTACGTCTTCGAATATATTCGGCTACCCGCCGAATATCCTCTACGAATTGACACATGATACGAATGCCGGCAATATCCTCGATCCCCGTCTCCAGCTGATCAGGTGAAACCTGCAATCTCTTCGCCTTATCGAGGATGCTGGATATTTTTTTTACCCGTCCAGTTACGAATTCGATAGGAGCGTATTCCTCGCGCTTTTTCAGCTCCGCACGCATTGTTTTGAACTTGACCTTAAGTTCCTCCACCGCCTGATCGTATGGCAGCAAAAATGTTCCCCAGTCTCTTCCGTCCATCCCCGTACCTCCTGTCTCTTCCGACAACACTTTTTTATCTATGAGCTGCACCAACAGCCTCAGTAATGTGTCTAAAGCCGTCCTTTCGAAGCAGCTCACGCAGACCGGCATGTATAGCCCGGTTTACTTCCGGCCCTTCGTAAATCAATGCTGTATAAATTTCAATCAGGCTAGCGCCTGCTTTAATTTTGTCATAGGCATCACGACTGGTAAAAATACCGCCTGATCCAATAATAGGCAGCTTCCCTTCCGTCTGGCGGTATACCCGTCCAATGACCTCTGTGGAACGGTCACGTAGCGGCTTACCACTCAATCCTCCGGTTTCACTTGCATTTCGATGCGTCAGACCCGTCCTGGATATCGTCGTGTTCGTCGCAATAATGCCATCCACTCCGCTGGCTGCAATCGCATCCGTCATATATTCCAATTCCTCGTCCGATACATCCGGTGCAATTTTGACCAGTACAGACTTGGCTTTACCATACTTTGTCGCCTGAACTCCCATCTCTGCCCGAACCGCTTCCAGTAACGACTTCAGTTCACTGCCATGCTGGAGTTTTCGTAAATCCGGGGTATTGGGCGAACTAATGTTTACTACAAAGAAGTCCGCATACGGATACAGTGCGGAAATACACTTTTCATAGTCCTTATGGGCATCCTCATTTGGCGTGACTTTATTTTTACCGATATTAACAGCAATCGGCACAGGTCGATGTTTAAGGGTAGCCAAACGCTGGGCCATGCTCTCAGCACCCAGATTGTTAAAGCCCATCCGATTGACTAATGCCTCATCGGGAGGCAGTCGAAACAACCGGGGCTGATCATTGCCGGGCTGTCCGACAGGTGTCACCGTGCCTACTTCCATAAAACCAAAACCGATGGAAGAAAAACCGACAACCGCTTCAGCATTTTTATCCAGTCCCGCAGCCAGTCCAATCGGGTTGGGAAAATGAATACCAAACAGATCAACGGCAAGATCTTCCGTTTCCTTGACTCCATACATCCCTCGCAACGTCGCTGCTCCACCGGGAAGTGAGCCCGCATGCTTTAAGCCGTCAATGACTACATGATGGGCCCTCTCTGGACTCATTTTGAAAAAAACAGGTTTCGCAATCCTTCGATACAACACGATTCATCCACTCCGTTCTATGCCCTTGCACAATCCTAAAAAAACATCTCTACAAAATAGTTTAGCTTTTTCCATACCAAAAAGAAAGTAATTTGCGAGGTCCAATATCAGAACAATTCAGTTGTCATGGAGATGTCATTGAAAATGTATAATCAAACCATTTACAATGGACATAGTAAGACAGGATCTTAGCCCGCAAGAAAAGAGGGATTGCTGATATGAAGACCAAGCGCAAACCGCCCAGTCTGCAAAAGAAAAAGGATGAGGTGAACAAGAAAGCGATTGTTTGGACCGCCGTCAGCTTTGTTCTACTCATCATTGTGATTGTTCTGGTCATTGTTTTAGCACAAGCAGGAACTCGTTAAACAACAAGTAGCAGTGGCATCAAAATGTTAATTTAGCCAGTGATAGGTTTTGTGGGGATTCGTCTGGTCGTGCTGCGGCTCACTCGTAAATCGGGAACCAGGTACAAGCACTTGATCAGGCAGTCCCCCGTTACCAATAACCACCTCCGTACCTGAAGGTACGAGTGCAAACAATTCCTCCACGTCTTCCTTCCCCATGCGGACACAACCCAGCGACTCATTTTTGCCGATACTGTCTGGTTCGTTCGTACCATGGATAGCATAATTTGTTGCAGACAGTTGCATACCACGACTGCCAAACTCACCGTTGGATTTGCCGTTCGGATTTACGACTTTATCGGTAATCACAAATTTCCCTTCCGGTGTTCTTTCTCCGCCCAAACCGATGGGATAATTGCGAATAAGTATATTGCCGCTCACCAATGCTAGCCTGTGTTTGGATTTGTCTACCACAATTCGTAGCGGTTGCCCCAGAAAAGGCCGTCCGTGCAATGACGATGCCAGCAGTAGACTGCTTTCAGCCGCTGAGCCAGCGTTCTGATCTCCTGCCTTCCCTGTTCCCTGTGCTGGAGAAGCAAGTAAATTGCGCATAGGTGTAAAAGCCTTCTTCATCCCGTCTGTCGTACCGTACATCGTGTTATTGGGAAAATCTCGGGTCAGTTCCTCAAGACTCTGGGGAAGACGTTGATGCTGCGAGCGATAAGCACGCATGGCGCTATTCAGCACAGCCAGCTCTTCCTGTCCGGCAGCCCATTTTAGACCTTTTATGCGGAGATTCTCACTGTCCGACGGCTTGCAAGCACATGCAGCGGCGTCGTAAGACTGAATAGCTAATCCGCCGTTTCCCTTGTTCTGTACACTAAGTAACGGCTTCATGCCTTCTCTCCAGATCAGCCATGCCCCACTCTGCTCCATGCCCAGCACTGTGGTCTTGGACGGCATTTGACTCGTCTTTGCCAACATATCCGTAAGCGCTGTTCCAGCCCCACTTCCTTGCCTGGCTTGAGCTGTAAACACATCACCAGCATAAGTCTCACCGTTTTGTGCCCTCTTCTTTGGATCTGCAGTAGCCACTTTCGCAACTTCGACATGATCAATCGCTGCATGCTCAGTTCCGGATGGAACGGATGCGCTCTCAGGTGAAGTGCTCGGTGAATTGGCTGAAGGGACCCAGATGAGCAGAAGTACCATTAAGGCAGTTAAAAGATGACGTGTTCGAGCGGTTCTCCGCTCCTTCTCCTTGGACATCTGAACCAGTTTATCCTGATATTCCATCCATACGTCTGCCGGAATCTGTTTATGCTCAAAGGCTTCGAACACTTCTCCTGCACGATTGAAGCAATAATTTGCTTTGCCCTCCTGACCGTTGCTTTCATACTCCTTACCGAGTAAATACCAGGCCATTTTATTATCAGGGTGCTTTTTGACATACGATTTAAGATGAGGCGAATGGTCCATCGGATCCTCCTGATCGTGTAATCTTGCATGCTTACTATTATGTATATCGGTCACAATGGGCCTGATGGACAGCACATAAAAAAAACAGCACCGTCAGCATGCTTTCACCGTTATACGGTGAAGGGTACTGTCGGTGCTATGCCTGTCCAAAAAACTTACACTTAACCTTCTTTATTGAACGGTTCGTCTGCAACTTTGATGGAATCTGTAGGGCAACCGTCACAAGCATCCTGCATATCATCAAACAGGTCTTCTGAGATCGCCTTGATGCCTTGGTTTGCATCCCCTTCAAAGATCACTTCAGCCAAACCTTCATCATCATAATCATAGATGTCTGGTGCTGTAGCGCCGCAGGCTCCGCAAGCAATGCATGTATCTTTTTCTACCCAAGTGTATTTAGCCATAACTTTTCTCTTCCTCCTATACAATCGAACAAACCAGCTTTTGCATTCTATTCACATATTAATACAAACCCAAAATTATTACAAATTATTTTCCTTTATCCTTCATGCAAAAAACGCTTATAACGTGTGTTACTGATACTGACCATCATTCTCCCCTAAGTTCACTCTGGAGTAGGTAGATTGTCTTTTTGCAGCGAAGTTCCGCGCAGCTTGGAATTACGAAGAAGTACTGAAGGATCATCTCCCAGCATCCCCGCAGTCAAAATTGCATTTTCACCAAACTTATCCCGCAGCGCATCCATCGTTTTCAGTAAACTTTCTTTTTTAGGCTGGTCTTGGTATTCAAATAGATCTAATTGAACTGCCGCTTCCTCCTTTGGAATGAGCTGTTGCAGCGTAATCCCCAACAAACGCACTGGCTTATCCTCTCCCCAATGGCGACGATACAATGCACAAGCTTCCTTATATATGTCTTCTGCACTTTCCGTAGGCGTACTCCTGACTTGAGAACGCGTAAAGGTCTTCATATCCGGGGTCCGAATCGTCAGTTGGATACCTCCTGCCAGCATCCCTTGTCGTCGAAGCCGCCGAGCTACCTGATCACTAATGTTAAGCAGTACCCTTTGGGCTTCTTCCAACTTTACTACATCCATAGGCAGAGTGGTTGTGTGACCGATGGATTTGTTCGGCTCCCGTTCAGTGCTGACTTGAGAATGGTTAATTCCGTTTGCCGCCAATTTTAACCAAGAACCAGTTACCCCAAATATGCTAACCAGCATGTGTTCATCTGCCTTAGCCAGTTGACCAATGGTGCGAATGTTCATTTGTAGAAGCTTATCTGCTGTTTTGCGGCCCACACCAAACAATTGCCCACATGGAAGGTTCCACAAAATGTTGGGTACATCACGCAAACGTAGAACAGATATCCCGCGTGGCTTTTTCAGATCAGAGGCCATTTTGGCTAGCAGTTTGTTGGGTGCTACCCCAATTGAGCAAGGCAAGCCTAGCTCTTCTTCTACTCTACGCTGAATCTCCTCGGCAATATCCAAAGGTGTTCCAAACTGCTTGGAACCGGAAATATCTAGATAACACTCATCAATTGAAGTTGCTTCCAGCATAGGCGTATACGAGTAAGCAATACTCATAAATGCTTTGGAATAACGACGGTATAAATGAAAATCAGGCTGTATTACGATGAGCTGCGGACAAATTCGTCGAGCCTGCTGAACAACCATCCCTGTTGAAATGCCCAATCGTCGTGCTTCATAAGAGCAAGTTACAATTACACCTTTGCGCAGCTCACTGCTGCCTGCCACTGCGGTAGGCAATCCTTTATATTTTTCCGGCTCCTCCGCTGCATGAACGGAACAATAAAATGCGTTCATATCCACATGCAGAATAACTCGTCCACCAACCGGATAATAAGCACTGACATCTTTCATGCTCAACCCTTCTTTTTAACTGTAAATTCACTTGTTAGCCCAAGAATATGTCCTTTGATTTTATACTTAAAGTACCCTTGCATACTATTTCTATTTTACATAAAAAATATAGGTTTTGCGTTCAAAAATGATAATTATATATTACATTTGAAGTCATTAGTTGTTATAATCGACTATCATACGAACACGACAAACTAACGCTTTCCTGTTTTTAAGCGTTAAACAATTAAATTAATTTGCTTAAAAAAGCAGAGCATTACCAATCTGAGCAATCCGCGAAGGAGGAGTCCCTCATGTCCACCGCTATTTCTATCTTTGACACAACGCTGCGAGATGGCACTCAAGGAGAAGGAATTAGCTTGTCTGCTGATGACAAATTGAAAATCGCCAAAAAACTCGATGATCTCGGTGTTCACTATATTGAAGGCGGGATTCCCGGGAGCAACAGCAAGGATATTGAATTTTTCAAACGGGTACAAGAACTAGGCCTTCAGGCAAAGATTGTCGCCTTCGGCAGCACGCGCCGCAAAGATAGCATCGCAGCGCAGGATGTCAATCTGCAACGGATTCTGGAATCCGGCGCTCAGGCCGCTACTCTGGTCGGTAAATCATGGGATTTTCATGTGCACACTGCTTTACAGACAACACTGGAGGAAAATCTGTCTATGATTTACGACTCCATCGCCTTTTTAAAGCAAGGGGGCATGGAAGTTATTTTTGATGCCGAGCATTTTTTTGACGGATATAAAAACAACCCCGAGTATGCACTCGCCGTTATGAAAAAAGCTGAGGAAGCAGGCGCGGATTGGCTCGTGATGTGTGATACCAACGGCGGTACCCTTCCGCATGAAATACATGAAATTGTCACTACACTGCAAAGCCAGCTAACGAAGTCACAGTTGGGCATTCATACACACAATGATTGCGAATTAGCAGTAGCCAACTCACTCAGTGCAATTCAAGCAGGCGCAAGACAGGTCCAAGGTACCATCAACGGCTACGGTGAACGGTGCGGTAATGCCAACCTATGCTCTGTCATTCCGAACTTGCAGCTTAAGCTGGGCTACGACTGTCTAGATCCCGAGAAGCTAAAACAACTCCACAATACAGCTCGCTTTGTGAGTGAAGTCGCCAACGTCAATCTGTCTGTCAACCAGCCTTATGTTGGCAATGCTGCTTTTGCCCATAAGGGGGGCATTCACGTGTCAGCTATTCTGCGCGACTCACGAACTTATGAGCACATCGCTCCTGAACTTGTGGGGAACAAGCAGCGGGTCTTGGTCTCCGAACTGGCCGGACAAAGCAACGTTGTATCCAAGGCGCAAGAACTGGGCATCACCCTTGATCCGTCCAGTGATGAGGCACGTGGCGTCATTAGTCGTATCAAGGAACTTGAGCATCAGGGCTATCAGTTTGAAGGCGCGGATGCTTCGCTGGAATTGCTTATTCGTGAAGCCGGCGGTGAAGTGAAGGAAATGTTCTCATTTGAATCCTTTAAGGTGCTGGTGGAAAAAACAGCGGGGCGATCGGTCGTCTCCGAGGCATTCTTAAAGCTGAATGTTGCAGGGACAAGTGTCTATACCGCAGCTGAAGGAAATGGTCCTGTCAACGCACTTGATAATGCACTCCGCAAGGCTCTTTCTCAGTATTTCCCAGCCTTGCGAGACATGCATTTGGCTGACTACAAGGTGCGTGTGCTCGACGAAAAAGACGCCACTGCCGCCAAGGTACGCGTGCTCATTGAGTCCAAAAACTACGAGGACGTCTGGAGTAACGTAGGCGTATCCGAAAATGTTATTGAAGCTAGCTGGGAAGCTCTCTTGGACAGCTTCCGTTACGCATTGCTGGAAGCGCCAACTCCAAAAAATGAACAAACAGAGCTTACTCATCACGGATTAGTTAACCACTAATCAACTACTACAATGAGACAATAAGGTGACATTGGAGGTCTATATCAGCCCCCAAAGTCACCTTATTTTTTTGAAAGTGCTTCTATTTTACACTCCAACTCTCGTTCACTGAGCATGCCGATTATAATTTCTCGTACCCGTCCATGGTCATCAATCGTTACATGAGTCGGAAAAGCCACTCCTCCAAATTGTTCAAACAACGCTCCTTGTTCATCCAGTAATATGGGAAATCGGAGGGCTAAAGAACGGGAAAACTTCTGCACATCCTCCAATCGATCATAGCGAGTTACATTGATGCCATACACATCTACATCATGTTTGTATTTACTATACAATTCATTCAGCATGGGGGCTTCTAATCGGCACGGATCGCACCATGAAGCCCAAAAACTAATGATCATCGCTTTATTCCGCGGAGCCCCTACATCGTAGGACTTGCCGTTTAACCCCTTTAAAATCATAGAAGGAAGCTGTTGCCCAGGTTTGATTCTTTTTATTACCTCTGCTGCTGCTGATTCAGCCCCTACATTCTTCTCAACATCAAGCTCTTTCTCACCTTTATATTTTTCTTCCAGTGGTGCATTTTCCACAGGCAGGCTTGCTGAATAAACTGTGTTTGCAATAATCCCCCATGAAGACCCAACCATAACCAGCACAATTATCGCTCTGATGAAAAGAAATCTTTTCACAGTCTTATCACCTGTCTTTCATCTAAATGATCTTCATCCTTCCCATAGGATGCCCCTACGATTCCCACCTCTAACCTTCTAAATCTGAACAGGACACAAAAAAAACAGCAAACCCACGAAAATCGCGAACTTGCCGTTATGATGTGGTGTCAGATACTATACCTTGTACTGAATCAGGCATGACTCAAATGCGCGTAGACATCTGCCAAATTGGTCACATTACGCTTCAGCATTTCCTGAACATACGCCACCCAAAGCTTAGCCGTCATCTTCGCATCCTCTAACGCATGATGCCGCCCTTCAATCGGAATGGATTGATAGGCCAGCAATTCATCCAAACTATAGGTTTGATGTTGCTGTGGCTCCAGCCATTTGGCGAGCATCATTGTGTCTAGTACACGGTGAGTTAACTGAACTTTAGATGTTTTCCATAACGCAGCATTTAAAAAGGCCTTATCATGAGCGCTAGCATGCGCTACAAGCACCCGCCCACCTACAAAGGACATAAAGTCATGTAGTCCATTCATAAGCGGCGGAGCTCCATCCGTCATTTCCCGGGTAATCCCAGTTAGCCGAGTAATCTGTTCAGGAATCTCGGTCCGCGGATTGACAAGCGTATAAAACTGCTCTTTTTCCATAATCACATCCCCGACTACCCGAATCGCTCCGAACGATAAAATCTCATCTCCATGCTGTGCCGAAAATCCCGTTGTCTCCAGATCAAAAACTACCGTCTCCAAACGCTCCAGTGGGGTACGCAATACTTCAGAACGCCGTTGTTCCCGCGTTAAGGACCGAATAAACGCCATCTGCTGAGCCGTAGGAGCCCCCATTACAGATGCGATTGCCGACGGCACTCCTCCTCTGCGGAGGGCACTCCAGAAGCCACCTCCCTGCGCTGGTTCCTTCATGACCTTCTCCCTTCCATAAATCGCAACTGCCTTTGCAACGCACGATGCAGCCGTCGTACTGTTGAAAGAGCCTCGCGCAGCTCATGCCAGCCTTTACCTTGCTTCAACGGCTTGACAGCCAGATAGCCATTACTGATCAGCAACCCGTCCTTCTCCCTCGCCGGAGTAGCCATTCGAAGCTGAAGTGCGATCCGAAAGGCTCGCTCGCAAGCATCGAGTAAAGGCAACGGTGCCGCTTCAAGTGATGCGAGACGCCTGAGTCTTTTTAGGGTGGAAGTTTCCTCTACACCATGTTGCAATGCCAAAAAACGGACGGCGTTCACCAATGGAATGTATAACCCGTATTTCACATCAAAATCGCCTGCATGCTCACCGAACCGCTCGGTAACGATCTGACCTAAAATATTAAGTGTCGCTTTATGCCTTACCGTGTTCCTAAGTACCGCTGAAGGTAGGTCGGGTTGTTTACGGAACAACTTATAAAAGCTTTGCTTCCATTCCACAGACAATTGCTCGTCGCCTGCGATATGTCTCATGTCAGACGAGATAATGAGATATCGAATCGGCTCCCAGGCAAAATCTTCCGACCATTTTGATAGCTGTTCTTGCCATCCAGTCAATGTATGGCGCCACAATGGCTCTGAGCACATCACTTTCCCCTCGCATTTGGGATATCCCAAATGCTCTAGCATTGCAGAGAGTCTGCGACCAAACTCGCTAAAATACAATTCTTTATCAGCAGACACAAGGTCACTGATAATCATACCGTTATCCTGGTCACTCCACAGCGTCGATTCCGAGCGCCCCATGCTACCGAAGGCTATAAATGCGTAAGGGACGGGAGGAGGGCCGAAGCCATCCTCAACCATCCCTTTTTCGCACATTTGTACCGCTCTGGCCGCGATGCGGTCATGCATTTCATTCGCCGTTCGTAACCAGTCTGATAACGGAGCGGAGGCTTGGGAAGCCAGCAGCCATTTCTGGGAATCGACCCTGGCCTGCCTTAACGAGTCAGGTGTGTCTGCATGATCAATCGCTTCGGCGGAACTCATCCAAGGGGCCATATTTTGCAGTTCCATACTTCCATCTCCTCCGCTCATCCATACTGGCTCTTTATATTTTACATATTAGCTGACAACTCCAGAACGCTTTTCAGCTTCGGTAACTAACTTCATTTGCTCTGGATAGCCGTACGTACCGTGTTCACTGATATCGAGTCCCATCGTTTCTTCCTCTTCCGTAACGCGAATACCCATAATTGCTTTCATCGCACCCAGAATAATGAAGGAAATGACGAATACGAATGCCAAAGTACCAATCAGTCCAAGCAGCTGTACTCCTAATTGTGTAAAACCACCACCATAGAACAGACCCGCTTGACCTACACCTGTTATTTTTGCAAGCTCAGGAGTAGCGAAAAACCCTGTGGATACCGCGCCCCACATCCCCGCAACACCATGTACGGAGAAAGCATATACCGGGTCATCTACTCTCGCACGCTCAAACCATTGCGCTGTGAAGAAAGTGACGATCCCTGCAACTGCGCCAATAACCAATGCCGCCCAAGGTGCTACAAAGGCACAAGAACCCGTAATGGCAACCAAGGCTGCCAGCACACCGTTTAGCATAGCAGGAATATCTGCTTTTCCGTATACCATCCAAGATACGAGCAAAGCGAAAACTCCGCCTGCCGCAGCAGCAATATTTGTAGTCAGGGCTACATATCCAAAGAATCCGTCATTCATAGCAGAAACAGCACTACCTGGGTTAAATCCAAACCAGCCAAACCAGAGAATAATAACACCCAGGATAGAGTACACCTGATTATGACCAGGGATAATGTTCGGCTTGCCATCTTTATTAAACTTGCCCAGACGCGGTTTGAGCAGCAGCGTAGCGACGAGTGCCGCCGTAGCACCTGTCAGATGGACCACTGTTGAACCAGCGTAATCTTGCATTCCCAACTTGCCAAGCCAGCCGCCGCCCCATACCCAGTGAGCTACAACTGGATAGATCACGATGGAGAACAAAATACCGAAAATAATGTATACACTTAATTTTGCACGCTCTGCCATCCCTCCGCATGCGATCGAAAGCGAAACCGCAGCAAAAGCAAAGTGAAACAAAAACATAATCGTAATCGGAACATCCAAACCTGAAAGAGTATCAAACGATGCAGCAGCATCTGTCCCACTCATGAAGAAACCCGTCAGTCCCATAAATCCGTTACCGCCGTCATTGCCAAAACCGAATCCAAATCCGAGGGCCCAGAAGGACAAAGCCGCAACACCCGTCGTGAGAATCGTTTTACCAGCGACATGACCCGCGTTCTTCATTCGTGTCGAGCCTGCCTCTAGCAATGCAAATCCCGCTTGCATGAAAAATACAAGTATAAATGCCAAGAACGTAAATGCCGTGTTTAGCCCAGCTTGAAGTTGAATATTTGTCGGCCCGTCAGCAGCGAACGCACCTACCGGAAAAGCTAGAACCGTCAGCATGGCCAATAATACAACTAACCACTTTTTTCTCATGGAGACCACTCCTCGAATGTTAAGTTTCTTTACATTTCGTGAAATTCTTATTGTCATTATAATCAGAATACATGAAAGTTGACAAGATTTTTTTTATTATGTTAAAAAAATGAGCTTACAAACCTGACATGTCACATTTACTAACCATAAAGGTAGCTTGTTTGAGCCCGACAAAAGCATAACGTTTGACTGTATGGTTGAGGATCATGTAAAATATCCTTTATAAACACTCGGTTTAAAATGCTAATATTGAAGGTTGAACGAAGAGCGCGAGGTGAAGACAGATGGGGATATGAAGCTATATCGAATTGGCGAGCTAGCCAAAGCGGCTGGTGTCAGCGAACGAACGATTGATTATTACACTAAACTCGGTTTGATCACACCTGAAGAACGATCATTGAAAAATTATCGCCTTTATAATGGTGAAACGTTAAACAGGCTTGAACGTATTAACCAAATGAAACAAGAGAAGTATAGCCTTGAGGAAATCAGACAGACTCTGATTAAATGGAACTCGGTTGCAGGAGAAGAGCACGTCACTGACAAACTAACGAGTCTAGAAATGCATATGCAGCGTCTAGAACGTGAAGTCAATGAACTACAGCCTCTTCTCGGACAGCTCAAGCCCGTCCAAGCTCGCAAGCTGCTTACTGGTCTGTTGCCACAAAGCGCTGCTTGTATTGAGGCTTTGAAGTATCTGTTGGAGCATAGTTCTATGATGTAGATACCCAGGCTAGTAGTATGAACAATAATGGAGGGTTGCTTTATGATGGGTATGTATATATTGATTATTCTTGCGTTCGGATTATCCTTATGGGCGCAATTTCGTGTAAAAGGTACGTTTAACAAATGGTCTGATGTCCCCAATGAAAATGGGCTGACTGGTTACGATGCAGCTCGGCACATGCTGGATCGTAATGGCTTACATGATGTACCTATTGAGCCAGTACCCGGCGCGCTATCTGACCATTATGATCCGATACAACGAGTGGTGCGCTTGTCCGAGCCTGTTTATTATGAAAAATCCATTTCTGCGGTTGCTGTGGCTTGCCATGAAGTCGGTCATGCCATCCAACATAAAGAGCATTATCCTATGCTGGCACTTCGCCACCGGATCTTTCCAATCGTAAACTTTGCTTCCGGGATTGCACCGTTTCTGCTGATTGCTGGTTTCTTATTTAGCTTTACGAACCTGATCGGTTTGGGTATTATCTTCTTCTCGGCTACTGTTGCTTTTCAATTAATCACATTGCCAGTTGAGTTTAATGCTTCTAATCGCGCACGGGAAATTATGGTTTCTGAAGGATTTATCCTTAATGATGAAGAACGTGGTGTAGCCAAAGTTTTGAATGCTGCTGCATTGACGTATGTGGCCGCAGCTCTCGTTTCCTTGCTGGAACTGATCCGCCTAATTGGCATCTTTAATAGCCGGGATTAATCACTTGTATTGCAAAAAAAGGTTGTTCCTCCACCAGGGACTGACCCCCGTTTGTGAGACAGGGATCAAAACACCTTCCAAGTTTAAGCAGCCAGTTGTCGGAAATGAACCGGCGACTGGTTGTTTAGTTTTGTTTGAATGCGAATTGAGTTATAGTAAAGGATGTACTCTCGAACGGTCTGCTCGACGATTGCCGTCGTCGTACAGGTTAAACCTTCGAGGTAGAACGTTTCAGACTTTAGTGTGGAATGAAACGATTCGATGGGGGCATTATCAGCAGGCGTTCCCTTACGGGACATGCTCATGGTAATGCCTTTTCCTTTTACCGCTTCCTGGTAGGCCAAGGATGTGTAGACGCTGCCTTGATCGCTATGAAGTATTGCACCTGGTAGAGATGGCAACTGACCAAGGGTATCGAGCACAAATGCGGTGTCCTGCTTGTCAGCTATACTGTATGCCACAATCTCTCCGTTAAACAAGTCTAAAATACTCGACAGATACAACATTCTTCCTCCAAATGGCAAATACGTAATGTCCGTTACAAGTTTTTGCATAGGCGTATCTGCTTCAAACTGTCGCTTTAGTAGATGCTCCGCGATATGAATGGGTTGCCCAGTAGGTTTCCGTTTCTTCGCTTTGACACGACATTGCAGCCCTTCACGCTGCATAATCCGTTGCACGCGTTTGTGGTTTACCGTATACTCCCTCCGAAGCAAGGCGGTGATTTTCCGGTATCCATAACGATATTTATGCTGGATACAGAGTTCACGGATTTTCTCTACCAAGTGATCCTCAAGTTTGCTCGCATACTCCGCCTTCCAGCGATAGTACGTGGCGCGAGAGATTCCTATCCATGCACAAGCTTGCTTCACACTCACTTCCCCTCGGATCGACTCTATCCACTCCATTACGATCTTTGACGATACCTCCTCTCCAGTACCCTGTACTTTTTTAGCAACTCTAGTTGTTGTCTCAAAAACCTGTTCTCAGCCTGGACCTTCTCCAATTCCGAAGTGTATTCGGGCCCTTTGCCGTAGCTGTATTGTTTACCTACAGGCTGCTCTAAACGGTTCTGCTCGCCATTACGGTACCATCTCATCCAAGTTTCCACTTGTGTCTTGTTTCGTATGTTTAATTGCTCCATGATTTCTTTGACCGGTATACCAGCCATTCTCATTTCAATCGCCTTCATTTTAACCTCTAATGGATAACTGACTCTTGTTGCCAACGAAAAAACACCTCCAAGGTTGTCTCCATATCTTACGACATGGTTGCATTCTCTTGAAGGTGTTTTGATTTGTCTCACGTTAAGGGGTCAGTCCCACCAAGACGGTTGAGGAACAACCTTTTTTATTGATCTTAAACCAATACACTATACTTAATTGTCTCAATCTGCTTTTGCCGTTTTGTTCGAAGTAGCAGCGTTACCATGAAGGCCAAAATATTGCAATAAAAAACTTCGGAACGATTTAGCAACCAATGGAAGTTTGTCATCTCTACGATG
Source organism: Paenibacillus sp. Mc5Re-14 (assembly GCF_001049835.1). Classification (NCBI taxonomy): domain Bacteria; kingdom Bacillati; phylum Bacillota; class Bacilli; order Caryophanales; family Paenibacillaceae; genus Paenibacillus; species Paenibacillus sp. Mc5Re-14. The sequence continues at coordinate 571,814 of NZ_CVPD01000001.1, forward strand.
AATCAAGCCAATCGTTCGCGTCACCTCTGGGTCAACAATCGATACCCTTGCAGGTTGAAGCGGGTTAGTCTGAAACAGCGCCATTTCAGGCAGAAGACTAACCCCCATACCCGCAGCTACTAAACCGCGAATCGTATCTGTCTCTTCACCTTCAAAAGCAATATCCGGCGTAAATCCAGCCTCCAGGCAGGCCTGCCAGACAATCGGACGTAACGAATATCCATCCCTGAACAAGATGAATTTTTCACCTTTAAGCTGGCTTAATGTGATGTGTTCAGCTGAAGCCAAAGGGTGATTAGGTGGGAGAACCGCAAATAACTCCTCGGTTAACACCACATCCCCCTCGACATGGTCATGTCGATCTGGAAAAGGAGATACAAAAGCCAAATCCACCTCACCCGCTAACACATCACGAATTAAACTTGGGTACATTCCTTGTTTAAATCTGAATTTAACATTGGGATACCGCTTACGGAATTCAGCCACCACTGTAGGAATAAGATGAATCCCCAAACTGTGCGGAAAACCGATACGGATTTCGCCCCCCTCAGGGTCCAAAAACTCATGCACTTCCAAAACAGCCCGCTCCAGATCTTTTATGATCGTTTCCACCCGTTTGCAAAATAGCTGTCCCACTGGCGTAAGTTGCAGATTGCGACCCTTTTGCATAAAAAGATTAACTCCCAGCTCCTCTTCAAGCTGGTGAATTTGCCGACTTACCGCAGATTGCGCCACATGCAACTCCTCAGCTGCCTGAGTGACATGTTCTTTTTGCGCTACTTTCATGAAGTATTGCAACTGTCGTAATTCCACTCCGATATTCGCTCCAATCTGTTTTTCAACATACGAAAGAAGATGTTCATCGAACATCATCCTCTTTCTTACCCAGATAACTTACGATAAAGCTGTCTTTAGTGACGTTTGCGTTGACCAGTCAATCTAATCAATAATCCATACATGAAGAACCCACTGAGCAAGCCCCCAAAGTGAGCGGTCCAGTTAATGTTCGCTACAGCAAAAGAAAACAGAATACCAAACCCAAGCAGCGTGTACAGCGTTTTGCGCGAAGCATCATCCATCAAGGAACGTTGGAACAAGGCAACGTACAGAAACGCCCCATAGATCCCATAAATCGCTCCTGAGGCTCCTACAGAGACTGTCGTTTCTGCCACCATGTTGTAATGCGCAATGGACAGTATGTTCCCTACAACACCCGTGACCAGATACAACAACACATATCTTAAGGACCCGAGCAAACGCTCCAGCGGAGGAGCGAATACAAGTATTGCAAAGGAATTAAACAAAAGATGATCAAACCCTGCATGTAAAAACATAGCTGACACATACCGCCACAGCTGGTCAGTGAATGGCGCCTCATTAATCAAAGCCCCATACCGGATCAGCGTCAAACTATTTTCTGATCCACCTTGCACGGTCAGTACAATAAACATCACAATATTGATAAGCAAAATCAGACAGGTTACCGGGTAAAACCGCAAATAACTTTTCCAGTTCTCATAACGTAAAAAAATCAAGGCAATCCTTCCTTCATGGGGTGTCTCCACCTTATTCAAATTGGACAATGTCTTTTATAAAAGATTATAATAGATTTCGGCAACGATAACCAATGCCAAAAACCAAAGGAGGCTATTACATATGGCACAAGAACGTACAGGAGTTGCTACTTTTAAAGGCAATCCTTTGACTCTCATAGGTCCTGAACTGAAAATTGGAGATCAGGCGCCTGATTTCAAATTACAGAAAGACTTATTGGAAGCAGCTACGCTTCAAGACTTTGCAGGTAAAGTCAAACTGATTAGCGTTGTCCCTTCTCTAGATACAGGCGTGTGTGACGCACAGACTCGACGTTTCAACCAGGAAGCAGATTCCTTGGGGGACCAAGTTGTGGTCCTGACGGTTAGCGTGGATCTGCCTTTCGCCCAAGCTCGTTGGTGCGGTGCGGCTGGTATCGATCGCGTATTGACACTGTCCGACTATAAGGATCATTCCTTTGGTGAAGCTTATGGTGTATTCATTAAGGAATTCCATTTGGATCATAGAGCTATTTTTGTCATTGATCAAAATGACAAAATCGCTTACGTAGAATACTTGAGCGAGATGGCCGAGCATCCTGACTATGACCAGGCGATCGCAGCCGTAAAAAAACTCGTCTAAATCAAGATCGAATATTAAAAAAGCGAGTGAAGGATGGCCTTCCTCGCTTTTTTGATGTTTGTCTACCACATCACTACTCCCATACAACCTGCTATTACTGTACAACCTTATAAGCGGACAGCTTCTTGTCGATCATAGCGAACAGTTGCAAAATAATGCGGTAATTCGCACCCAAGTCTCCTAACGATCCGCGTGAAGCAGAATAAATATCCACCGCACTTCGAACTGGCGAGACAGATAAAATTGAAACGGTAATGTCGACGGTTCTGCCGAACGCCGTTCGCTTCTCCAACGTAATCTCACCTACGGATGATACCTCATGGAGTACCTTGTAGCCAGGAATCTTTTTCATGATAGATGATACTTCTTCCCAAGCCTTGTCTCTCGATAAGTTATAATAGCGTGTCTTCATTTGGGGGTCCTTGACCCGGTCGCTTGTACCTTCTTGGCTGCGCACAATCCCTACCAGAGTCCTCTTCAACGACAAGACATTTCCTCCTTCACGATAATCGCTACCTAATCATACGACACATCGGCTTCCTCTGCTGCAAGCGCTTTATAAAATACGATAAACAACCGAAAATGAGTCCGATCATGCCTTTGGTATGCGACCTTAGTACCTCATGTCTTAGTTTAACATTGTTGCATACAAAAAACACCCTGTTTCTGCATAAGCAGTACCAGAGTGTGTTCATTACATTATGGAGTACCCGCCGATGCCGTCCGACCAAAGCGTCTTCTGAACCTGCTTTAGCAGGTGGGTGACCGCAGAATAAACTTTTGAAGTCCCCTTGTCAGCAATTGACAGGGCTTTTCAGCTATTCATTCGTATAGATCTCCCTAGACATTGTCATTGGTTCAAAACAACAAATGACCGTAACGTGCATCGCAGGATGTGACCTTATTATAGCGCTTCTCACTCAAAAAGTAAATGCTAGGAGAAATATGTTTTATTTTTAGAGGTTATCACTTTTTTTGTCTTCCATGCTTGCCTTTTCCTCGTCTTTCTGTTTCATCTTCTCCATTTGATCCTGCATTTTGAGGAAGGTTCCGTAAAAATTAAAAAAAGCGAACCAGGCAACTACACTGCCGATGAAAAATAAGAAAAGCACGGGATATTTAACTCCAATGTATATAACAACGGCGCTGCCGAGCATGGTGGAAAATACACGGAATGGTCGAATCAGCGTCAATAAAACTGCATTCTTAATAATTTGTCCGGTAGACATATGATAGTGAACTACCATCGAAAAGAAGTTAAACATAGACACAAGCAAAATAATAATGAGGATCAGCATGATGACGCCCACGATTTGCAAGTTGCTGAGCTGTGTCATATATACAGTGTAATCCACATACATAACGACAAACAATAGCGTGTAAAAGATACCCCCAATCAGACTCTGCTTATAGTTCTCTTTATATCCTTTAAAGAAGGTACGAAACACGCCTGTATCGGTATCGCCCATCACCCATTTGCGAACCACTGCGAACAAAGCCGATGTTGCTGGAAATAAAGTAAGCGGTGCCAAAATCGCCATCGCCCAGTTCATTTGTAACGATTCATTCGCCAGATTCTGATTCATAACAAGTAATTTCAGTATGAGGCAGAATACAAAAGGCGATGAACATAACACCCACAACAAATTGCTAGCCGCCAGCCGGGTAATCCACTCGGTTAGGCGGTAAATCCCCCCATAGCTCCTTTAAATTCCAATGTTAGTCTCTCCCTCCGCAAGCCTTGGCAGTTCCAAGACTTATGTTGCTATGCCTGTTAATTCCGGCTCTTGACTATATCATACCGTATTTCAGCCCAAAAGCGCCAGTGAAATCCATACGTGGTCCATTAAAGCTGATCCCATAAATTTCATACATACTGATCAAAAAAAGCCGAAGCTAACATTAGCTTCGACTTTTTATTCATTTATTTCTTATTATTCAGAAGAGGAATCTTCACGTCTTGCAGGACGGCGAGTTTCGCCATTGCTGCTCGGGCGTGGTTTGCGATCTCCACTATAGCGGCTTCCGGAATCACGGTTGTAGCCACCGCCTTCTTTGCCACGGTTGTAACCACCGTAGCCACCTTTACTGCCGCTACCGCCACGGTTGGAATTATACCCACCGTTGCTGCGTCCACTATAGTTGGAAGGCTTGCGTCCGCCAGAACGCACGTCAGGTTTACGACGTTTTGCACGGATCGGATCTTCTGGAGTCAACTCAATAGATGCCTCTCTCTTCTCACCAGTCATCAGCTTCAGAGCTGCGGAGAGGAGTTGAACAGAGTCATATTGCTCCAGCATTTGAATAGCCAAACCTTTGTACTCGTTCAGCTCGCCTTTTTCTACAACTTCTAGAAGACGTTCTGCTATGATACGTTGTTTGCCTTCCAGAGCTTCTGCCAACGTTGGAAGAGGCTTACGTGGAATGCGGTGACGAGTTACACGTTCAATGAAGTGCAAATGGTCAATTTCACGAGGCGTTACGAATGACCAAGCTTCCCCTTCTTTACCTGCACGTCCAGTACGTCCGATACGGTGAACATAGCTCTCCGGATCTTGCGGGAGGTCAAAGTTCACAACGTGAGTTACGCCGGAAACGTCCAAACCACGGGCAGCAACGTCAGTCGCTACGAGCACGTCAATACTTCCGTCACGGAATTTACGCATAACAGCATCACGCTGATTTTGAGACAAGTCACCATGCAAACCATCTGCGGAATAACCACGTTTTTGCAGAGCTTCAGCCAGCTCGTCTACCCGGCGCTTAGTGCGACCGAATACGATAGCAAGTTCTGGGGATTCCATATCGATCAAACGGCTTAATGCTTCGAATTTTTGACGCTCAGGAACTTCAATATAGGCCTGATCAATCAGCGGAGCGCTAACTTGTTTAGGAATAACGGATACATGCTCAGGATCTTTAAGGAATTGCTCAGCCAATCTTTTAATGTTAGGAGGCATTGTAGCCGAGAACAGCATCGTTTGACGCTCGTCCGGAACCTGCTTCAGAATGGACTGAATATCTTCCATGAAGCCCATATCCAGCATTTCATCTGCTTCATCCAAAACAACGGTGTTTACGTCTTCTAGCTTAATGGTTTTACGATTAATGTGATCGAGCAAACGTCCTGGTGTACCAATAATAATTTGAGGTTTCTTTTTCAAAGCGCGAATCTGGCGTACGATATCTTGTCCACCATAGATCGGCAAAGTGCGAAGACCTTTAAAGCGGGAGAGTTTTTCGATTTCTTCAGCCACTTGAATAGCAAGCTCACGTGTTGGAGCCATAATCAGGGCTCTGATTTTTTCATCGTTTTTAGAAATTTTATTGATCATCGGAATACCAAACGCAGCAGTTTTACCAGTACCTGTTTGGGCTTGACCAATCATGTCTTTCCCTTGCAATGCAATCGGGATGGATTTGGATTGAATAGGTGTTGCTTCTTCGAACCCCAGCTCCGTAATCGCCTGAATTACCTTCGGTTCAAGATCAAATTCTGCAAATGTCGTCAAATTTATTCAAACTCCTTCATAATGGTGGATGTGGTGGACAATCCACAATGTTGTCTGTATTCTTAAGTAGCGATATTATTGTATAAGTTTTCCCCAATACAGTGATAGTTTATTTAACTCTATAACTGCATCTTTTTGTAATGAATTCGGGGAACCCTATCCGATACATCTTAAACGAATTTACCCTTTTTAAAACAGTTTAAATTTTAAGTGTTTCTCTGGACATAGGTCCCTACTCAAGAATATCCACATCGCATTATAGCACAGAACAATTCATGAATACCAGTAAGTTGCTTTCTGTATAATTAAAATGAGGTGAAAAAAAGTTGTTAAAAAAAGTGTTAAACTGCTTAACTGTTATTCTTGGAGCCGCTGCCATAGCATGCGGTTTTAATCTGTTTCTCGTCCCACATCACTTGCTGAGCGGGGGAGTAGCCGGACTTTCCATGCTAATTGGCTATTTCACAAAATTCGATATCAGCACCATGTATTTTATCATCAATATCCCGATGCTTATTGCAGGCTGGTTTATTTTAGGCAAACGTTTTATTAGTCTGAGCATTCTGTCGGTTATCGTTACCACGTGGATTTTGGCTTGGGTACCTGTACATTCTGTTGTGTCTGATCCCCTGCTGGCCTCTGTCTTTGGAGGGGTCATGGTAGGCATTGGAGCGGGAATTTCTTTTCGGGTAGGAGGGTCTACAGGCGGTTTTGACATTATCGGTTCTATCGTTACCACTTATCGGGACTTCCCCGTCGGAACTGTACTTGTGGGCATGAATGGACTAGTCATTCTGGCAGCAGGATATTTGAACGATGACTGGAATATTGCACTCGCTTCCATGTTATCCATTTTTGTGACTGGTAAAGTGTTGGATCAAATCTATGTAAGTCATACGAAGATCACCGTTTACATCATTACAGAGCACACTGACAAGCTACTCAGCCGAATGTTAACAACGCCACGAGGTGTCAGCAAAATAAAAATTGAAGGTGCATTTTCACATACTGAAAAGGACATGCTGATGACTGTTACGACACGCTACGAGCTTGTTGAATTAAAACGTATCATTAAGGAAGTAGACCCTTCTGCTTTTGTCAATATTGTGGAAACGGTTGGAGTAATGGGTTCATTTCGCCGAAGATAAGCACAAACCCAAGTGTCAAAATGAAGCTTTTGTGGTACACTATATGTGCGCTGTTCCCATAGTATATAAAGACCAGCTTTACCTGCTATTTCACAGGCACTTTGCTTTTCCGAATCGTATTGAATGATTCTTTTGGAATGATTCCGAGCAGGAAAGGGTGATTTTTGTGGAAATGGAAACGGTAAAACTGTCCGACATTGTCTTAAGATGGTACCCGGAAATGCTCCCTTCTCTCAAAAAGAATGAGCTAAACTCGATGATTGTGCTTCGAGACGGGTTGTCCATACTCAAGCCAACGGATGCGCTTGAAATTATTCAGTACAGTATTTGTGAGCACCAAGACAATAACTATCTTCAATAAATCTTTTTTGCCAAATGCCGCTTCTTCCGGTTGTATCCACAACCGTGAAGAGAGCGGCATTATTTATGCCTATTTACGGATTCATCGAGCGATAGTTAGGTTAATCATGTAAGACTATGCCTGATGATGCCAGTATTGGTTACAAGCGTGTTGTTTTTTCTATCCATAACTTTACGTATAATCAGGTAAGCGCCATACATAAGGGAGAGAGTTAGGAAATGAATATGATTTGGGCAATTATGCTATTCGCAATGGGAATAGGCGGAAATGGGGACTCGTCAGCCAACGCTCCAAATGTAAAAGATACGGTGGCAACGACAATCAGCAGCGCCATGATCCAGGCACAACACAGTAATTTAAAGGTAGATGCCTCCAATCCGCCGGTTAAAATTGACCCACAGCCGACCACGCCAGCGATTAAAGGCATCTATGTCACAGCCTATAGCGCAGGCGGTTCACGTATGACCCAGCTACTCGAATTGCTGGACAAGACAGAGCTCAATTCCATGGTTATCGATATTAAGGACGATGCAGGTTACATCACGTATCCAACGACCAACCCCGAGCTTCTGAAATTGGGCAAGCCACAAAAATTCATTAAGGATATTTTCGGCTTGATGGACCGTTTGAAAAAACATAATGTTTATCCGATTGCTCGTATTGTTGTATTTAAAGATACGGTACTGGCCAACAAAAATCCTGAGATGTCCTTCCGCAATGCTGACGGCTCTGTTTGGAAAAACGGCAAAGGAGATGGGTTCGTCAATCCCTATAATAAAGAAGTATGGGATTATAATATCGCCATTGCCAAGGAAGCAGCAAAACTCGGTTTTAAGGAAATCCAATTTGACTATGTACGTTTCCCTGAGGGCTTTGAAAAAAGAGCAGACAAACTGAAATATACCAAATCAGACCAATCCCGCTCGGATACGGTCGCTGAATTCGTACAATATGCCCGCAAAGAACTTGCTCCACTAGGTGTGAGGGTATCGGTAGATATTTTCGGATATGCCGCATCCGTTCCTGCTGCCGAGGGAATCGGACAGGATTTCACTAAAATCTCTGAAAATGTGGATGTCATTTCACCGATGGTTTATCCAAGTCACTACACAACAGGCTGGTTCGGTGTAAAGGACCCCGATAAAAACCCCTACCAAACGATCAAAGGCTCCATGGCCGATACACACAAAAAACTCAATCCTACAGGCAAGCTAAAGCCAATTATTCGCCCTTGGATTCAGGATTTTACCGCAAGTTGGTTAGGAAGCGGACATTATGCCAAATATGGGAAAACACAAGTCGAGGACCAAATTCGCGCGCTTAAGGACATGAAGGTGGACGAATATTTACTCTGGAATGCCACTAACCGTTATACAAGCGGAGTAACTTATAAATAATTATTTCTCTGGACTTCTTTTTGTATAAGAATTTTAGAACTTATATCAAATATATCGAAGACTGCCCCGTTGTTTGACGAACGGATGCAGTCTTTTTTATTGCTGTTCAATTGTTGTAGTATCCCTTACAATAAAATTTACATGTTATGATATATACAAATAATAAACCCAAGTAAATGAGGAAAACAAAAATGCAATTGACTCTAACAATGGGTCAGAAATGGAAGCAGCTTTTTTACATTTTGCTTCCTATTCTGATTACCCAGCTTGCACTATCTGCCATGACTTTTTTTGATACTAATATGTCGGGGCACTTTTCCCCTGCTGATCTGGCTGGAGTAGCTATCGGAGTAAGCCTGTGGGTTCCTGTACAAACAGGCCTTAATGGGATACTTATGGCTATTACCCCTATTGTATCGCAATTGCTAGGAGCACAGCGTAAAGATAAGGTCTCCTACTATGTCATTCAGGCTCTTTGGCTATCTCTCGCCCTATCCATCGTCGTCTTGATAGCCGGGATCATTTTGGTAAAGCCTATATTAAACAGTATGAATCTGGAATTGAGAGTTCATAATGTGGCTCTGTACTACCTTTGTGCGATGGCCTTCGGTGTTGTTCCTCTATTTGCCTATACCGTGCTTCGCAGCTTTATGGATGCATTGGGACAAACCCGTTTTACGATGTTAATCACACTCATGTCATTGCCCATCAATGTTTTATTGAACTATCTACTTATTTATGGTAACTGGGGTTTTCCACGTTTGGGGGGTGTAGGCTCCGGGGTAGCAACAGCTACTACCTACTGGATTATTATGCTGGTCGCTGGTATTACTGCTCATCGGGGAAAAATATTTGCCGAATACCGAATCTTTAGCAAAATATACGGGATTGCGGCTAGTGCTCTGAAAGAGCTTATCAAGATCGGGGTACCTATTGGATTTGCTATATTTTTTGAGACTGCCGTCTTTTCAGCTGTCACGCTCTTCATGAGCAGCTATAACACGGCTACCATAGCCGCTCATCAGGCTGCCATGAACTTTGCATCTACGCTGTATATGATTCCACTCAGTATTTGCATGGCACTTACGATTCTGGTCGGCTATGAAACAGGAGCTGCCCGTCCACGAGATGCCAAAACTTATAGTGTAATGGGCATTAGCAGCGCAGTAGGTCTATCATTGATTACAGCTATTGTACTGCTCATCTGGGGTGAACAGGTCGCTCGGCTTTACTCTACCGACCTGCAGGTCATTCAATTAGCCCAGCATTTTTTAATCTATGCGATTTTCTTTCAGATCTCTGATGCTGTCGCTACACCAACACAAGGTGCACTACGTGGGTATAAAGATGTCAATCCGGCGTTTTTACTCACCTTCCTGTCCTATTGGGTTATTGGGCTTCCTGTAGGGTATATACTCGCACGCTGGACCACATGGGGGCCTTACGGCTATTGGATTGGCTTGATAACAGGCCTGGCCGTAGGTGCTATTTTACTTCTCTGGCGTTTGGTAAGAGTGCAGCATCGTTTTGCACAACAAAAACAACACGCAGAGACTAATTAGTCTTTGCGTGTCTCGATGACATATGCTGTACCAGCAGTTATTCGTTTTTTCTCTACGATAGCCACTTCCTTTAGCTCGGGGGGATATAAAAAGTGCCTCTCCACATGTTGATCCATTTCCTCAAATGCCTGTTCTTCATTCTCAGCAGCAAGAATGACGGTCAGAGCTCCTTCCGAGCTGTCCACTTCCATTTTGAATAAATACATGTATGATTACCTCCTGGCCCTATTCAATGCTAAAAAAATAGCGGATGACTCAGGTCATCCGCATAATTTTAATTTTTCCCCATGTCAGAACCGATCTACTAAAGGTAAAGGTTCTTATTATTGGGACAAACGCAGAGCCAACTCATAAAGCTCCATGTTGAAATCTTTTTTGGTATTTACAACCTTGTCAATATCTGTAGCTACCAGCTTACCATCGATCGTTCCGCAAGCTTTGTCAGATACACCCTCAATCAATTGACGAACAGCAAAGTCACCCAAACGGCTTGCGAGGTTACGGTCAAACGCAGTTGGTGTACCTCCACGTTGAATGTGTCCAAGCACTGTAACACGAGGCTCATAATCCGGACAATTTTCTTGGATTACTTTTGCTACTGTTTCGCCTTTGCCTACACCCTCAGCAACGATAATGATACTGTGGCGTTTACCATGTTTGAAGTTTTGTTTCATCCGATCGGATACTTCATTCAGATCAAATTCCACCTCAGGTACCAAGATCGTTTCTGCACCGGAAGCCAGACCTGCATGGAGAGCAATATCGCCACAATGACGTCCCATAACTTCCACAATGGAAGAACGTTCATGGGAAGACATCGTATCACGCAGCTTGTTGATTGCGTCCACTACAATACTAACCGCCGTATCAAAACCAATAGTGTAGTCTGTGAAGGAAATATCATTGTCAATCGTTCCTGGAAGACACATGGTTTTAATGCCTTGCTTGGTCAGCTTGTTAGCTCCTTGGTAAGAACCGTCGCCACCAATTACGACTACGCCGTCAATTCCACGATTACGCAAAATTTCAGCGCCACGTTTCTGGCCTTCTTCAGTCGTAAATTCCAGGCATCTTGCAGATTGAAGTACAGTACCCCCACGTTGGATAATATCTCCGACGCTTCTCAGGTCCATTGGAAAAATATCGTCGTTCAAAAGACCTTGATATCCGCGTTGGATCCCGAATACTTCGAGTCCGAAATACAATCCGCTACGCACAACGGCGCGAACTGCCGCGTTCATCCCTTGTGAATCTCCACCACTTGTTAATACTGCAATTTTCTTAACTGCTGTCATGATTTATGACCTCCTCAAAATAATCATATAAGCCTTCTTATCCATCGACTGTTTAATAAGAAAAACAAACGCATGAGCGGACTATTTTTCATTAAACGTCTCGAAACAGCGCGAACATCCTGCTGCTCACTAACTTTAGGGTCGGATAAATATAAAGCCAGCAATCCCTCGATAATCATCCGGTGAAAGGAGCTGGCAGGGACATCTGCAATATCAGCCCGCGCCCGATTCACAACGTAGGCGATCCGGTCCAGCATCATGTCGGCATCTTCATAATAATTGCAAAAGTTAAGATCTCCGCCCTTCCGGTCTTCGTCTTGATCGATTAGATAATCCAGCAAAATATGAAGACTGCACACATGTGGAAAATACGATGCATGTATTGAGGCAGCCCCCGCATCTGTGAGATGCCGGTCGCTGGCAGCAAGAAACAGCATAAAGACCCCCAGGGTTGAGCCAGTAGCCGCAGCAAACTCGTTCCAGCGCAGCTCGGGTGTACGGTCCTTATGAATCGACCACCAGTCCAAAAGCGCTTGTTCCCGCAGCTCGGGTTTAATATGCTTGTATACTTGCAAATCCGTGTATAATCGCGCCAAATCCTGAACGTAAGGCATTGCCGCCTCATAGCCCGGAAGCCTGCTTACACAAGACTGACAGGTTGTCACCAGCCCGGTCAAATAACCGCCATCCTCCTGCTCACGACGCAACTCATAATAATTCACTGGCCTAGCCGCCGGATTAACCGCATCCAGCATAGACTGATGCAGCAACCTAAAATCATCCGGGTCCATCGACGTACTGCGATCACACAGGTTGTCCAGATAATCGCTAATCGTCTGGTACGCCACAATCAACGGAATTAGCGTCTGCCGGTCAGACATATTGGCTGCAGCATAAACCGCTCCCCCCACGCAGTGAAACGTCTTCTCTGCTATGCTCGCAAGCGCCTGGCTTCTCAGCTCAGGGTCCGGAATCTGTTCGGCCTTGCTCTTCCAGTTACTCAATTCTTGTTTCGTTTCAGGGAGAATGTGCTTGTACATTCGGCTCATTAGACCTATGGGGCCTCTCGGTACTTGATAACGTCCTTGCTCAACATAACTCAAATGACGGTGCCTCCACATTGTTGTCTACGTAATTATACCTATCCAAACCATATTCATTATAATATGATCGACCTTTTAGCACAAATGAACAACCTCACTTTTTTCTTTCATTTTCAAGAAAAATGAGTTCTTCTCACAAAAACGCTTTGTACCTGTGCTACTGAATCAATCAAAAATAGGAGTTTAACAAGATTCACCCTTATAAGACTTTAATCGCAAATAGTAGAAATGTCCTACCTAGCCCTTGTCCTCTGCCAACTTCATGCCTTGGTTGCCCTCTCCCATGCTAGCCTGCTTCCATTTCCCGAAAAGGTAGTAGAAAATAACTGCAACGGCGGAGATCGTAAAACCAACAGGAAAGCTCCACCATACAGCATCTAGACCATACTTATCGACAAATGCATAGGCCAAAGGTATACGAATGCCCCATAATGAAATAATGGTAATTAAAAGCGGTACCATTACAGAGCCTGTAGATCGAACAACGCCTGTAATGACATTGGTAATACCGAATATAACAAAAGACCACAACGTGATCAGATTAATCTGCATACCCAGTTCCAATGCCCCTCCCGTAGAAGGGAGAAACATCAGCAAGGCTTGACGGTTAAACACGTAAATGAGTACCACAGCCCCACCAGTCAATACAAAATTATATACAATCCCAATCCAGGTTGTCCTGCGTACTCGATCCCAGCGTCCGGCTCCGATATTTTGAGCGGCGAAGGAAGATACAGCTGCACCTAATGCCATGGCCGGCATCTGCACATAGCTGGACAAATTGTTAGCTGCTGTATAGGCTGCCGCTGCGACTGTCCCGTAACCGTTGATCAGATTCATTAAAGCAATCGCACTGGTAGAGACAGCAATCATTTGCAGTCCCATCGGAACTCCCTTACGAATAAGAGTCCAAATAATCTTCCAATCAAATCGAAGTAAGTGAAGCTCTGAAGATGTAATGCGCAGAAAATATTTTACACGATATAGGTAAATGAGAATCAACACAAAGCTGATCCCTTGAGCAATCAGGGTAGCTGCGGCAGAGCCTCCGATGCCCATAGCAGGAATCGGTCCCCATCCGAATATGAGTAGTGGGTTAAGTAATACATCCAGTACGACGGAAACGAGCAGAAAATAAAATGGTGTTTTGGAATCTCCAGCCCCTCTCATTACGGTCATGATGTAGTTATAGCCGTACAAAAAGGGCATACCCGCGAAAATAATGCGTGTATAGGTGATCGCCATATCGACTGATTCGGCAGGCGTATTGAGCACATGAAGAATCCAAGGTGAGCCCAAAAAACCAATAATACCTATAGCAAAAGCGAGCACCAGGAAAAAGACAGCGCTTGTACCTACTACACGCTTCGTTTCCGCTATGTCACCCGCTCCGATATTTTGTCCGATCAGAATAGTGGCCGCCATAGTGACCCCAAAAATCGAACTGATCAGAAAGAACATTATAATATTTCCGTTCGAAGCGGCAGTCAACGCAGCTTCTCCCAGAAACTTCCCAACCCAGATTGAATTAATCGTTCCATTCAAGGATTGCAGAATATTTCCGAACAGCATCGGCAAAGAGAACATAAACAGTGTTTTGGCAATGGGGCCTTCAATCAGGGAAGGATTACAATTAGCCTCTGCTGCACTCATTTTCTCAACTCCTTTCAACTTACAATAACTCATATTTAGTTTTATTACGTATAATACCCTATTCCAGCTCAATCTTCTCATTTCACAAACGTTTTTACGCAAAAAAGCGCAGCTCCTTAAATGTAAGGAACTGCGCTCTCAATTCATCGTTTAACCGTAATATATAAGACATCCGTAAAAACGGAACATTTCTTACAATTCAGTTACACTTACAGTTTGATTACGTTAGCTGCTTGTGGTCCACGGTTGCCTTCAGTAATTTCGAATTCAACCTCTTGACCTTCTTCCAAAGTTTTAAAACCGTCGCCTTGGATTGCGGAGAAGTGTACAAATACATCCTCGCCACCCTCAACTTGAATGAAGCCATAACCTTTTTCTGCGTTAAACCATTTAACTGTACCTTTCAAGTGAACAACCTCCTAAAAATACCGCCATCTATGGCGAATATCCATATTATACTTCATGCTTTTTCACATTGCAATTGGTGTTTTTCCGGGTTTTACGGTCTGGAATGATTTGCTTTTGCGGCGGAAACTGCGGTATCATGAACCAAAACATCTATAAAATCGGAGACATGCATATGATGAAAAAACACGAAATATACAAAAAAGACAAGTGGAATATGATGACTGTCGAGGTGCAGGGCCGTTACATCGTTTTGCGGGAAATATCTGATGATTGGGGCGAGGAAGCCCACACGTTTTTGAGCCGTCCTGCGCTTATGCATTGGGCTGAAAATCGTTTTCCCAAGCAATCCTTTCAAGATAATGAGGAAGAGTGGCAGCGGATCATGAACGCTTTCAAACAGGTGTAGCCTATTCATGGTGTCCAACAGCTATCTCATCTTCATTATTCTGGCCTTCACGCTGGGCGGAGTGCTGATCATGAAGCGTGAAACGATACCGGCTCCTCTCAAAAAGTGGATGGCCCTCACTGCCGTAATCATGATTTGCCTTGCCTTTTATCTTATTGTATACAGCTTATTAAATATAGGTTCCAACCCACAGTAAGGAAAATTATACTTTCAGGGGCAAAAGGTCATACTATGGTATAACAAGCCATGGTATAAGGAGGATATGCCGTTACATGCATCCTGTAAAACCTCTTGCCCTGCTGCTTACAGTAAGCGTGGCGGTTTCTTCGTTTTGGCATCCGCCCCTTACCGCCGCAGCTCTATCCCACATTACGTTCGATCAGAGGAGGCTCTCCATGAGTGAAATTGTAAAACGCGCTGATGCACCAGTGGAAAATACATGGAAACTGGAAGACCTGTTCCCCAACCGCAAGGCATGGGATCAAGAATACGAAGAAGTCAAACAATTGGCCAAAAAGGCTGCTCAATTTCAGGGCAAGCTCAATTCAGCCGAAGCGATTGGCAACTGCTTCAAACTCGAAGATGAGCTGTCGCTCAAAACTGAGCGTGTATATGTGTATGCCCATCTTCATCATGATGAAGATACGGCTGAACCTACATATCAAGGTCTTTCGCAAAAAGCTAAAAAGCTAGGCGTTGAAGTCAGCGAGTCCCTATCATTCGTCACACCTGAAATTTTGGCGCTGCCAGATTCTCAGCTTGATGCCTTCATTGAAGATCCGAAGCTTTCGGATTATAAGTTCACACTTCAAGAAATGAAGCGGGAAAAAGCACATGTTTTGGGCAAAACAGAAGAAGCGCTGCTCGCTCAGGTTGGCAATCTGGCTCAAGCCCCGCAAACGATTTTTGGGATGCTCAATAACGCGGATCTGAAGTTTCCGAAAATCAAGGATGAGCATGGCAAAGAGGTCGAGCTGACTCATGGCAGCTACATTCAATTTCTCGAAAGTCCACACCGCGAAGTACGTGAACGTGCTTTTAAAGCGGTATATGACACATATGCCAAAAATAAAAATACGATTGCTTCTACATTGAGTGCCAATGTGAACAAAAATATTTTTTATTCTCGTGTTCGCAAATACCCTTCCGTACTGGAAATGTCACTATACGGCGACAATATTCCGAAGGAAGTGTATACGAATCTTATTGATACGATTCATGAAAGCTTGCCCCTGCTTCACCGTTATATCAAGCTGCGTAAAAAGCTGCTAGGTGTGGATGAGCTACATATGTATGATTTATTTGCTCCGCTTGTGGACGAATATAAGATGGATATTACGTATGAGGACGCCAAAAAGCAAACCAAAGAAGGCCTTAAGCCTCTGGGCGAGGACTATCTGGCTTCATTGCAAAAAGGCTATGATGAGCGCTGGATTGATGTGTATGAAAATGAAAATAAACGTACAGGCGCCTATAGCTGGGGAGCTTATGGCACCCACCCTTATGTGCTTCTGAACCATAAAGATAACCTGAACAGCATGTTCACGCTTGCACATGAAATGGGGCATGCGCTGCATTCGTACTATTCAGACAACGCATTGAAGTACCGAGATGCACAGTATACTATTTTCCTGGCTGAAGTGGCTTCCACTACTAATGAAGCCTTGCTGATGGATTACTTGCTGAACAAATCTACCGATCCAAAAGAGAAAATGTACCTCCTCACCTATTATGCGGACCAATTCCGTACAACGGTATTCCGTCAAACGATGTTTGCGGAATTCGAGAAGATTGTACATGAGCGTGCTGAACAGGGAGAATCCCTTACACCGCAGCTTTTGTCGGAGATTTACTATGATCTGAATGTGAAATATCACGGACCTGGCATGAAGGTAGACAAAGACATAGAAATAGAATGGGCACGAATCCCTCATTTTTATAACAGCTTTTATGTCTACAAATATGCTACCGGCTTCTCGGCAGCAACCAGTTTTTCGAAACAGATTCTGGAAGAAGGCCAGCCAGCCGTTGACCGTTACTTAGGCTTCCTAAAGAGCGGTGGCAGTGATTATTCAATCAATATTTTGAAGAAAGCTGGCGTTGACATGTCCTCACCGCAGCCGATTCGCGAAGCAATGAGCGTATTTGAGGAAGTCATTACGGAAATGGAAAAACTAACTGAAGGAAAGTAAAACCGTGCACACTTAGAATCCCGCATTAAAAAGATGCACGGATAAATCCCTTGTCCATGGCGGACAAGGGATTTTATAATGTAACGGAAGGAGGTGGCATTTTGAAAACACAATGGTCTTTAATCGCAGCACTTGTTATAGCTTTGTTAACAGCTGTTTTTGCTGTTATTAATGTCAATTCGGTTCAAGTGAACCTTCTGTTTAGTAGGGTTAGCATCCCTTTGATTCTACTTATTCTCGGTTGCACTCTTTTAGGTGGACTTATTGTCGGTTCTTTCGGTATCTTCCGCCAATATAGGCTTCAGAGAGAGATTAAACGTCTGACTAATCAGCTTCATACACTACAAGAAGAGCACACATCGGCAGTCGAAGCATATGCGAATGTGTCCAGTGACACGACTGGTTCTTCCAGCACGGTGTCTACATCCGACCCAGGTATAGAGCAATCGTCCTCTAACCCTGATCGGTTGTCCAAATGAGGAGGAGCAACAAATGACAATTCAATTAAATGAAAACTATATCATGAGCCTTTTAAATCAGCTTTTGAACACGCCTAGCCCCAGTGGATATACACATCATGTAATGGAGCTGATTCGTAAGGAAGCCGAAAAACTAGGGATACCCCTCGAATGGAATGCAAAAGGCGGTGCTATCCTGACTCTGGAAGGTCAAGCAACGGACCGTACAGTGGCGCTTAGCGCGCATGTGGATACATTGGGCGCAATGGTACGTTCGATTACAGCACAAGGTACCCTACGCCTGACATCTGTGGGCGGCTTCATGATGAACAGCATTGAGAACGAATACTGCCTTATTCATACCAGAAGCGGACAAACCTATACGGGCACTATTCTATCCAGCCACCCATCCGTGCACGTTTATGATGATGCACGAAGCTTTGAGCGTAAGGAGAGCCATATGGAGGTACGGGTTGACGAGCTTGTCGAGTCGAAAGAAGACATGCTTCAGCTCGGTATCTCGGTGGGCGATTTTATTTCGTTCGATGCGCGCCCAGTCGTAACTCCCAGTGGCTTTATCAAGTCGCGGCACTTGGATGATAAAGCCAGCGTAGCGGCACTGTTTGGTTTATTAGAATCATCTGTACATGGAGGCTGGAAGCCTCGACATACTGTTAAATTGCTCATTTCCAACTATGAAGAAGTGGGGCATGGAGCGGCTTACATACCCGAAGGAATCAGTGAGATGATTGCTGTCGACATGGGCTGCATAGGTGAAGATCTAAGCTGCAAGGAAACGGACGTTTCCATCTGTGCCAAAGACTCCTCAGGTCCTTACGACTACAACATGACAACCCGTCTGATTGAGCTGGCTAAGGAACTGAATATTCCGTATGCGGTAGATATTTATCCACACTATGGCTCAGACGCTTCGGCTGCGCTTAAAGCAGGCAATAACATTCGTGCTGCACTGATCGGACCTGGCGTACACGCCTCTCACGCAATGGAACGCACGCATAAGCAGGCCGTAGTGAACACTGCCCGTCTGCTCGCGGCTTATGTAACAGCTTAACCATTTTATGCTGCATGGAAAACAGGTGCACATACTTCTATTTCTACAAAAAAGCAAGCCTCCATCTAAATGGAGACTTGCTTTTGTATTTTTTAAGATTTACTTTGTTCAATTTGCTCGGCTAGCTCATTCAAATAGGTCCAGCGTTCCATTTGGTACTCTAGATGCTGTTCGGCCTTCGCTTGCTCAGCCATGAGCTCCTGCAATCGTGCCGAATCGCTGAAAGATTCCTCCATCTGTCGCTGAATATCGGCCAATTTCTGTTCGGCTTGTTCAATCAGCTCTTCAATCTGCTCATATTCCCGCTGTTCCTTAAAGGTAAATTTAAGCTTGGGTTTACTTGTCCCCTTGACTGAATCGGAAGAACCAGCAGACTTAGGCGTAGAAGAACGATTCGAGGAAGCTGTACCCGTCGAGTCAGACGTATTCGCAGAAGATTGAGCATTTTTACTGATCCATTCTGCATACTCGCTATAGTCGCCTACATGTACACGTACTTGCCCATTCCCTTCGAAAGCCAGTATTTTGTCCACGGTCCGATCCAGGAAATAGCGATCATGAGAAACGATAAAAACTACGCCCGGGAACTCATCCAGATAGTCTTCCAAAACGGAAAGAGTCTGAATATCAAGATCATTTGTCGGTTCATCCAACAGTAGTACATTCGGTGCGGACATAAGGACACGTAGCAGATACAAGCGACGTTTTTCGCCCCCAGATAAACGAGAAATAACCGTCCATTGCGCGCTTGGTGCAAACAGAAACCGTTCCAGCATCTGCGCAGCTGTAATCGTCGAACCGTCTGCCGTACGAATCACTTCGGCTTCTTCCTTAATATATTCAATGACACGCAAGGATTCGTCCATTTCCTGATGTTCTTGAGTAAAATAACCAAGCTTCACAGTCGGTCCCAGTACAACACTGCCGGAATCTGGTTCTACACGCTGAGCAATCATTTGGAGCAGAGTGGATTTTCCACTACCGTTAGGTCCCAGGATGCCCACACGATCACCAGGAACCGCAATGTAACTCAAATCCTGAATCAGCTTGCGGGAATCTACCGATTTGGACAGCTCCTCGATCTCCAGAATCTTTTTACCCAGGCGTGTGGAGGCGACGGACATATCTACAGATCCAGAACGAGCTTCCGGTTGCTGATCCCTGAGCTCCTCATATCGGTCAATACGCGCTTTCTGCTTGGTCGAACGTGCCTTTGCTCCTCGGCGAATCCAGGCCAGCTCATTACGCAGCAGGTTCTTCCTTTTTTGTTCCGATGACGCTTCCCGCTCCTCGCGTTCTGCCTTCAGCTCCAGAAAACGGGTATAGTTAGCCTCATAACGGAAAAGGCGACCATGATCCAGCTCTAACATGACATTAGCAACTCTATCCAGAAAATAGCGATCATGCGTGATCATTAATAACGCACCGCGTCTTTTTTGCAAATATTGCTCCAACCATGCAACGGAATCATTATCAATATGGTTGGTAGGCTCGTCCAGAATGAGCAGCTCACAGGGTTGGATCAAAGCCGCAGCCAAAGCAACCCGTTTACGCTGACCACCGGAGAGAACGCCCATTCGAGACTCAAACTGGGTGATCCCCAGTCGGGTAAGTATATTTTTGGCCTCGCTCTCCAGCTGCCATGCTTGGAACGTATCCATTTGTTGGCTTGCTCGCAGCAGGCGGTTTTGGAGCTCCTCGCTACCCGGATTCAACTCCAGTAACTCCATGGTTTCCGTATATTCACGCACTGCTTTCATTTCAGGCTGATTGCCATGAAAAATATGCTGGAGTACCTTCATTTCAGGATCAAACTCCGGATTTTGTGCCAGATACTGAATTCGCACATCGTTGTTCACTGCAATATTACCCTCATCTGGCGGCTCTAAGCCGGAAATTACACGTAAAAACGTTGATTTTCCAGTGCCATTTACACCAATAACCCCTATTTTGTCACGCTCATCCATACCAAAGGAAACATCCTCGAACAACATTTTCTCGCCGTAGCTTTTTGTTATATGTTCAACGGTCATAATATTCATTACAGATTCCCTACTCTTCCCCAATTTTGTGATGCATCTTGTCTATTTTAACACAGACACAGCCAATGATTAAAAAAAACCGTTAGCTGAACAATGCCAGTACGGTTTTCAAAGACAACATGTCAGGATTTTTGTACTCCGGCTTCACAGCCATGCATAAATAAATTAGCTGCCAATGCAGCCGTCTGATCCACGTCACATTCACGGAAATCTTGATTCAACAAAATATCCATTTTTAGGCGTTCCATCATACCAATGAATGCCTTCGCATGAAATTCGGGCTGCAATACACCCTCTGACGCCAGTTTATTTTTGACCAGATCGGTATAGTCCTGAATAAATCCCCGCATAAACTCTATGAGATCGGGATCACTATTTGGAGTCATAAAAAATAATTTAGTATGCTGCTTGCGTTTGTAATAATAGTGGAGATGCAAACTCGCCATTCGCAGCAATCCCTCTCCCAAAGTACGATTGACTAATGCGTCTTGCATTTCGGCTAGGTATTGTTCGCAATCTCTACGTGTGACTGCTATAAATAGCTGCTCTTTACTTTTAAAGTACAAGTATACCGTGCCTTTAGCAACACCTGCTTGTCCTGCAATTTCGGAAATTTTGCTTTCATAAAAGCCTTTGGTGCCGAAGACAGTGTAAGCAGCGTTCAAAATAGCTTCATATTTATCTCCGTGCATTTCACCCATCTTTGCACCTCCTGAAACCATGATTGAAGCACGCAGTTATTCCCTAGAGCGATCTCCAGCCCCGTGTTCAGAGTATAAAGAAAATGCCTGCAAGCGCGACCAATCCTCCGAAAATAGAGCTAATACTATTCACCCGATCATTGCTCATCCAATGCCAACCTCGTATATAAACTGTCGTTTGTCCACAATGTGTGTCTACTTCTACTTCCCGCTTGCAAACTGGGCAGGAGCGCATCAATTGCACCGTAGCACCAAGATAAGAATCAGCAAAAGCTCCGGCACTGCCGGATATCCCCCCAATCAGTGCCCACAGCCATAACGGCAATTCCGGCATTCCTACGGTGTGTCCAAAGCCCCATGCTCCAATACCGATCAGTATGCCACCAGCCAAGGCCGCAGCCGTTCCTAATACAGATACTCCTCCTGAGGTTCCGGGTGCCAGCACCTTCCCGGTAAGCACCGAACGAGGCGGCTTACGACTCAGGCTTCCAAATTCTGTTGCCCACGTATCGGAGGTGACCGTAGCCATAACACCGACAAATGCCAGTTGCCAGGCAACATGAGGCCATATCGCATAACCTAGGCATAGCAGCATGCCTAATCCCCCATTAGCCCATACTTGCCCTGCATCCCGATTGCCTGTTTTGGCATACGATTTTTCGAGCTCAGCCTTGCGTTCCTTTTTGAACCTCGACAATAGGGTGGACGTGATAAAGAATAAGAGCAATGTACCAAACCAAAACAGGTTGCCCGCCCCATAATACACAGTTCCCATCAGTACAGCCGCAGCAAAGCCGGATAAGGTTAAAGATTTTTTATAAAATGCAGCCCCCGCTACCACAGCAGCGGAAAGCAATCCGATGATCCAGTCCATGATATACCCCCGCATTTGAGATGAATCTCTGTTTTTCGCTTGTAGTTCTGTATATCATTGTACAATGCTGTACGCTTATATAAAAGCCGTGCTCCATGCTTTCGCACAGGACACGGCCTTCACAAGACTTTTTTAAGTATCTTTATTATTGCCACTGTAGATTTAGCCGATGGTGAAGCTTCCCTGACGCTCACTCCCCCAGTAAAGCTCAAAGTGGTCCCCGCTCGTTGTAGGCCCTACACCCGCCGGAGTGCCAGTAAAAATAATATCTCCCTTACCTAGTCCATATTGAGTCGCTATATATTCAACGATGTGCTGGATGGAAAAGATCATGTCCTTGACATGCCCACGCTGCACCTCTTGTCCATTTTTGAATAAGGAAAAATCCTGCTGCTCCAGCACGTCCAAGCTCTCCAAAGGCAAGAACGGTGTCACAGGTGCAGACGATTTAAAGCCTTTGGCAGCAGTCCACGGGTGGCCTTTTTTCTTGAGCGTACTTTGTACATCACGCAGGGTAAAATCAATGCCAAATGCAAAAGCGTTCAGACACACATCTGCGGTCATGCCTGGTTCGTAGTTACGGCCTACAGCGACAACCAGTTCAGTCTCAAAATGAATATCTCCCTTACCTTGAGGAAGCTCCAGCGTAGCACCATCCAGCGGCACAACCGCATGAGACGGCTTCAAGAAAATCATCGGCTCTGTGGGAACCTCATTCCCCAGTTCCTCCGCATGCAACTTATAATTGCGTCCGACACAATAAACATTACGAATTTCTACGTTCATTACGATCCGTCACCCTTCCGCGTATGTAGTCCAATTGATTAACGAATAAGTTTACGTATATAGTGCCACATCCGGGACTTAGAAAGCAAAAAAACCTGCTCCCAGCGATCCGGCCAATTAGTGCAAATCATCAATTCAGGATGTAATGAGGACAATCTCCGCATGATACGCCGGTCATCCACCGTCCACGCCATGACCGTAATACCCCTTCCGATCAGATCTTTCAAGAGCTTTCGGTCTATCCGTGGATAGCCAATAGATAAAAAAGAACATTGCAGATTTTCTAATTGCTTTGCCAAATCGTCTGGACGGGCATCGATAATCAGTCCAGTACGGATTTCGGGTGCCAGTTCTTTTGCTCGGCACAATGCCGCACGCTCAAAAGAGGTCAAGACCACCTCAGCCTCCATCCCCCTCATTATAATTTCACGTAGGACGGCTTTCTCTAGTCCGGGATACATATCACCAGCAGTTTTGAGCTCAATATTGAGCGATACACGCCCCTGGCACAAGTCAAGCACTTGGGCGAGGGAAGGAATAGGTTCCCTGTGATATTGTGCATTTTTCCAGCTACCTGCATCGAGTCGTTGCAATTGTTTCCAGTCTGCATCCTTTACTCGTCCCGTACCGTTTGTCGTCCGCTCCAGCGTAAAATCATGAAAGACCACAGGAACACCGTCCTTTGACAGCTGTACATCCAGTTCAATCCAGTGCACAAAAGGCTGTTCCAGCGCAAGCTTAAAAGCTGCCATCGTGTTCTCGGGAGCAATTCCCGAGAAACCGCGGTGAGCCACGCACAAATGATCCATCTCGTTATGACCTCCATTCACAAAGGAGTCGTTCATACAATCGTTCCGTCCATGTCCATATTAATAATTTCTTTCTTACTGCTATTGAGCGCTTACCGTACCATCTACACCTATCGAGACATTACTTGGTGACAGTGCAGTTACTTTCTGCAAAATTTTGCTGGCCTCCACATCTTTCAATGGGATCGGTTGACCCAGCTCCGCCCGGTAAGGGGTCAGCTTCATCTTACAGTCCCCGTTTCGGGTACAGGTGGCCTGAAATATCGCTGTATCCCAAGTGGCTGGCACCGTTGATTTAGAAAAAATAAAATTGCCTGTGCTGTATGCAATCCATTTGCCTTTATATTGCTCCATCCCTTGCAGCACATGAGGATGCCCGCCAATGACCAGATCGGCCCCAGCATCAATAAAAGCGTGAGATAACTCCGTTTGATGAGGTTCAAGTATAGTTGCCCGCTCCTTGCCCCAATGGGCAACTACAATCACCAAATCAGCCTGATTTCGTGCCTCACGAATAGACTTTACGATAGCGGTCGAATCATAAGCCCCTGCTACACCGGGCTGTTTGGCACTCGCATTCCAGTTGGCTTCAGGCATGACACGTGTAGCCCCCAACAACGCAATTTTAATCCCGTTACGTTCAAAATAATGCGGTGCATACGCTTCTTTAGCATTGCGTCCAGCTCCAGCATGGGCTATACCCTTTTCATCCAAATATTTCAGGGTATCCAGTAATCCGCTTGTCCCCTGATCCAAAATATGATTGTTGGCCAAATTTACAGCATCGACCCCTGCCACTGCCATTGCAGTTAGCGCCTTGGGCGAAGATTTATACACATACGTTTTATTTAACGCACCGACGCCATTAGTAGTCACCGGTGTTTCCAGATTGGCAATCGTCAGATCGTCTTTATGGAACAAGCTTCCGAGATATTGGTATGGATAATCAAATCCGTTCTGCTCCAACCGCTGCTCAACTTTACCAGAGAACTGCACATCCCCTATGAAGTGAAGGATAACTGCTGGAGAATTCCCATCGTCCGTGTTTGATTTTATGACATCCTTCGTTCCCCTCTTCTCGGTGGGTGCATCATCGTTGTTTACATCCTTATTTGGCGAATCCTCCTGTGCTTGCCCGTCTTTCTCCGAAGATGATTTTGCTCCTGAAGAGCTGCCTTCGGAGGCATTGGTGTCGGGCGTTGTTACGGGACGACTACTTGTGTCTGGAACAGTAGCGTCCTTCGTTTCATTAACATCTTCACTTCCTGAGGGAGTAGAATTCTCATCATTAGCAGACCCCGTTTGGATGTTCTTTTCAGTTTGCGAATACTTGGCGTTTTCCGCAAGAGAACCACTACTATCGTGTTCAAATATGTAATAATAACCGAAAAGTCCTACAATCATGAACAGCAAGACCAGATTCGTAATGATCCATGCCTTTCCTATTTTTGGTTTTCTTGCTCTCTTTCGACCTTCATTTCTCTGTGACCTGGGAGGGTACATTCTTCACTCCTTCTATGCTATTCCATATACATGCATTCCTTATTAGCTGGCGACTTTTACACCTTCTCCATTATATATCAAATTTCTATATAAATAGAACCCCTCGCCTGGATCGCGAAGGGTTCATTATCGAACATTTATACCTGGACCTTGACGGCTTCCCGTTGTGCTGTGTGGACAGCCTTGGAGGCCCATTCCTTAGCCTGACGGATGCAGTCCGGCAAACCGATTGCATCATAGCCAGCGCCTAAAACGTACACCCCTGGCATCGCACTGCGTAGCTCTTCCCGCAGATTAGCTATAGCTTGTGGGTGCCCTACCGGGTATTGCGGCATGGAATTACGAAGACGTGTAATTTCCGTGAACAGCGGAGTTGCTGTAACTCCCATCATCTCTTTCAAATCCTTACGTACCACCGCAATCAGCTCATTATCCGGTAAGTCTACTGTTTCTTCAGCTCCTGCTCGCCCTACATAACAACGCAACAGCACCTTATCATCCGGGCTGGTATGTAGCCACTTGGCGGACGTCCAAGTACAAGCTGTGACACTACGTCCTTCTTTGCGAGGAACCAGAAAACCGGAGCCGTCAAAGACGTTCTCAATATCTGTTTTATCAAAGGCCATGACCACGTTCGCTACGGAGACGTAATTAACAGCTTCCAGTGCAGACACATTTACATGATCTCGCAATAGCGGCGCAGCAGCAAAATTGGGAGTCGTTACAAAAATATCATCTGCCTCCAGCGTCTCTCCATTGTCCAACATAACGCAATAGGGACTTCCTTTAGTTTCCGTTGTCTTTGTGAATTCTGTAACAGCAATTCCGGTGCGTAAATCACAGTCGTACAAATCATTCAGCAACGCATGCACCAAACTTTGCAAGCCTTGACGGAAGGTCAAAAAGGCGCTTTTTTTCGTACCCGTATGTGTTTCAGCTGGTTTTCGACCTGTCCTCATCCCGTGAATAAGGCTTCCGTATTGCTGCTCCACCTCTGCAAACTGTGGAAAAGTTGCCTGCAAACTTAGCGTCTTCATGTTGGCAGCATAGATTCCCGCCAGCAGTGGCTCGGTTACATTCTCTAGCACTTCTTTGCCCAGTCGGCGTTCAATAAAATCACCCAGCGCCTCATCTCCCGGTTCACGTCGAGGCGGAATGACAAAATCCATCATAGCCCGCATTTTTCCACCTAAAGAGATCAAGCCACTGCGTAAAAATGGTTTTAGCTCTGTTGGAATGCCCAGCACCAGCCCAGGAGGCATCGGATGAAGCTGACCTTCATGCAAAATATATGTCTTTTTAGCTTCAGGGTTCGTGCTTACCAGCTCATGATCCAGCTCCAACTCTTTTGCCAGATCTATCATGGCCGTTTTACGGGCCAGAAAGGAATCTGGCCCCTTTTCTATGACAAAACCATCTTTATGCAATGTTTCAATTTTTCCGCCTAGCGCGGAAGCTTTCTCCACCAGCGTAATTCGAGGTGTGTAGCCAGCTTCTTTGTACATTTTTCGTGTATAAAAAGCAGTGCTAAGCCCGGTCAAGCCTCCACCTACAATTACAATATTACGTAACTTTTGCTCCATTATGTCCTCATCCCTTTTTCCATTGGTCTATGATGACATCACTAAGCGTCTCCATATACAGTGGGTCACTGTTGAGTGAATCAATACGCTGAAAACGCATATCCAATTCTTTCGCCAAAGCCTGTGCTTCAATATCCAGGTCGTATAACACCTCTAAGTGATCAGAAACAAAGCCAACTGGCGCAGCCAGCACATACTCCACTTGCGCTTCCTTAAGACTGTGCATGGTATCCAAAATATCTGGTCCCAGCCACGGTTCAGCTGTACGGCCGGCACTTTGCCACGTAAACTGCCAGTTGGTAATTCCCGCCTTATCCGCAACAGCCTGCGAAGTAGCCATTAACTGCTCCACATATGGATCACCCATAGCCAAAATCCGCTCAGGCAAGCTATGCGCACTGAACAGAACACGAACCTCGTCCCGCTTGGCTCCCGCTTCTTCAAAAAGCGCCAGTTTTGCGTTCACACGCTCAGTCAGCGTCTTGATCAGCTTGGGATGAAGATAATAGCTCTCCACAAACGATATGGCCAGATCCAGTTCCTGTGCCTTAGCCTGTGCACGCTTGATATAAGAGCCTACACTCATAACGGAATAATGCGGAGCCAGCACGACACCCACCGCCGTACGAATGCCATCTTGCACCATCGCTTCGATACCGTCCTCAATAAACGGCTTGGCGTGTTTGAGCCCCTGATAACAGACAAATTCTATGTCCGGGTTGCGATTTTCCTGATTTAAGGTTTCCTGCAAGTTGTGGACCTGTCGATCTGTATTCTGACGCAACGGAAACACGCCACCCACAATGGCTTCGTAGCGATCTTTTAATTCTTTTAACTGCTCCGGCGAGGGAGCATGACCACGGCGAATATGTGTATAATACGCTTCAACCTGGTCCAGACTCTCCGGCGTCCCGTAGGACATGACCAGTACACCCACTTTGGTTTTCATTAGCAGATCCCTCTTATCTTTTCTAGTTGTGTTCACTTTTTGACAAAACAGAGCGAGAATACTCATGTACATAATCGGTAAGCTCTCTTAGCTTATCTAGCGAGGCTTCAGGAAATAAGCCGTGACCGAGATTGAAAATATAGCCCGGCTCCAGAAGGCCTTCATCTACAATTTTTTTTGCATACTGCTTAATCACATTCATCGGCGCAGTAAGCACATAAGGGTCCAAATTGCCCTGCACTCCAAAACTGTTACCCAAGCGACGACGGCCTTCAGGTATACTTACCCGCCAGTCCAGTCCAATCACATCGGCTTTTACCCCGCTCAAATGCGGAAGCAATTCACCAGAGCTTACGCCCGGAAAATAAATTTTAGGCACATTCAGATCAGATAACTCATGGAAAATACGTACAATGGTCGGCAATACAAAAGTTTGAAAATCATAAGGCGAGAGTGCACCTACCCAGCTATCAAACAATTGAAAAGCCTTACCACCGTTAGCGATATGGGCCCGCACGTATGTAATAACCATATCCCCTAGCTTATCCATCAAACGATGCCATAGTTCAGGCTCTCCATACATCATCGCTTTGGTGCGAATATATCCCTTGGAGGGTCTTCCTTCTATTAAATAGCTGGCAATAGTAAAAGGCGCCCCAGCAAACGTGATCAATGGCACGTTCAACTCACGGTCTAAAATACGGATGGTTTCCAAAATATGACCCAAATCGCGTTCTACATCAATCGGACGCAAGTTGTCTACGTCTGCAGCTGTACGGAGCGGATTATCAATAACCGGGCCAATATTTTTGACAATATCAAAATCAACCCCTAGCGAGGCTACCGGATTCATAATATCAGAATATAAAATTGCAGCGTCCACCCCAAGCTTGCGCACGGGCATCAACGTTACTTCTGCGGCCAACTCGGGCTGGCGGCAAATTTCAAGCAGCGTGTATTTTTCCTTAATTTTGCGATACTCAGGGTCATACCTTCCGGCCTGCCGCATGTACCATACGGGAATATGATCCACAGCTTGCTTGCGGCAAGCGCGGATAAAAGTATCATTGTAGGTCATGACTTCAGCCTCCAGTTCGAATCATAAATACTATATTTTATTATGCCCTTTTTCAAGAGTCGTAACAACCGCCGCTCTCAAACAAACCATGACAAACCCATGACATTTGGATAAAGTTTCAATGAAGTGTGCTATACTAGAGAAATGGCTTTTTTAAAGCTCCGGGAAAGTTATGCATGAATAAGTACCTTTACAACAGGATGAGAATGGCAGAAAGGAAGTGAAAGCACATTGAAAACGTGGGAGACGTGGAAAATCAATCTCATTGTGCTTTGGTTCGGTCAGTTTCTGGTCAATGCGGGAATTACAATGATTACTCCGTTCCTTGCCCTATATTTGGCTCAAGACCTCCATGTGAAGGGCGAGCACGATATAGGACTGTGGGCAGGAGTTATTTTTGCAGCTAACTTTTTGACCTCGTTTATATTTCAGCCATTATGGGGTAAGCTGGCCGACCGATATGGACGTAAAGTCATGCTGCTTCGCTCAGGCTTCGGCATGGCCCTGGTCATCGGATGTATGGGTTTGGTCACCCACCCATGGCAGCTGCTAGCGCTTCGCCTGCTAAACGGTACAATTTCGGGTTTCAACCCGGCTTCTATTTCCCTAGTGTCGGGTACCACTCCCAAAGAGCGAACCGGCTTTGCTATGGGAATTATGCAGTCCGGTCAAATGGCTGGCACAATTCTCGGCCCTTTGCTAGGCGGATTTTTGGCTGACTGGGTCGGGTTCAGACCGATCTTTTACATTACAGGAGCTCTTATTTTCCTAGCCTCTCTAATGGCAATGTTTTTGGTTAAAGAAAATTTCAGCAAAGCGGAGGCCGCACGAATTCCACAAATTTCGGTTCTTGCCGGATTAAAGGAGCTAAGCCATACGCCCCAGCTTCCGGCTTTGTTCACCGTGACGTTCTTACTCCAATTTGCCATGATCAGTACAGTTTCTCTACTACCTTTGTATGTGCAAAAGCTATATGGCTCGGCAGAAGGAATTGCACTGGTTGCCGGGTTCGTTACCGCTATTACAGGCGTATCCAATATGGTAGCCGCACCGCTCCTTGGACGATTAAGTGACAAAATAGGAGCACACAAGATCTTGACCATTGCACTACTCGGAACGGCGATTATGCTCATTCCGCAAGCTTTTGTCAATGAAGTATGGCAGCTTGTCATTATCCGTTTTTTCATGGGTGTGTTTATGGGCGGTCTGCTACCAAGCGTAAATGCGCTGATTCGCACCTATACACCGGAAGGAATGGAAAGCCGCTCTTTCGGATTCAATACCAGTTCGCTGGCGCTCGGGAATATGCTGGGTGCGGTCATTGGCGGAGTGCTTTCCGGATTTATCGGCATCGAAGGACTGTTCATCATGTCTGGTGTGCTGCTGATTGTCAATATAATCTGGGTACGTATGAAGCTTTTTGATCATAAGGCTACGCCCCATTTCAGGTAAGACAACCTTCGGGTAGGACAGCCTGCCTTAACAGACAAGAACCTCCGCTCCACGCTGTGGATAAGGAGGTTCTTTTTGGTATAGCTACATTCAAGGGACGCCCGTTACTTCACTCGTGCCAACGCCAAACCATCATAAGCCGGCAAAAGCGTACTGACTAGCCGTGGATCCGTTGCTATCGTTTCGTTAAAACGTCTCACGGCCTGTACGGCAGGTCCGTTCTTATCTGTGTTCAGTGTCCGTCCCCGAAGAAAACAGTTATCTCCGGCTATTATAGCGCCTGGATTGGCCAGTGCAATCGCATACTCCAAATACACTGGGTAATTTTCCTTATCCGCATCAATGAAAAAAAAGTCAAAAGTCTTTCCTTCTTCCTGAAGCTTCTTCAGGCTGTCCACTGCGGGTCCGATACGATATTCGACACGATCACCGTAGCCATTGTTTTTCATATGTTGATGAGCCAGCGCAGCGTACGCTTCTTTCAGCTCCAGGGACACGATGCGACCTTTCTCTCCCAGCCCACGGGCCAGGCATAATCCACTGTATCCTCCTAATGCTCCGATCTCCAGTACCTGCTGTGCACCAGAGACTTCAACGAGAAAGGTCAACAGCTTTCCATAGGGATGAGCAACCGATACCTCCGGCATCCCTTCTTTAACAATAGCCTCCCTAATGCTGCGCAGCGCTTCATCCTCCTGTACCAGCTGGTCTACATATTGTTCAGGTGTCATATTGGGTGTGATTTCCACGTTTCATCTCTCCTTCTTGCTTTATCATAACGCAGGTTGGACGCGGTGTCCTTCGTAAATTATTTGCCTTAACGATTTGTCTCTTCGAGTACAATGACCTATACTATAGGGATTGAACCAAGCTTACATGATTATGAGACGGAGTGAATACGTTTAATGACTCAACTGCAACTAATTGCAACTGCACCGATGGGACTGGAAGCCGTTGTGGCCCGAGAACTCAGAGAACTGGGGTACACGGATCTGACCGTCGAGAATGGCCGCGTCGTTTTTTCCGGAGATTATAAGGATATATGCCGATGCAACCTGTGGCTTCGCACATCTGACCGCGTTCTTATTAAAATGGGCGAATTTGCTGCAACTACCTTCGACGAGCTGTTTGAGGGTACCAAAGCATTGCCTTGGCAGGATTGGATTCCTGTAGATGGTGAATTTCCCGTAGAGGGACGTTCACACAAATCACAGCTTAGTAGCGTACCAGCCAGTCAAGGAATCGTCAAGAAGGCGATTGTAGAAAAGCTCAAGGAAACCTACCATACAGACTGGTTTTCTGAAGATGGTCCTCGTTACGTCATTGAGGTCATTCTATTGAATGACCGTGCGCTGATAACGCTGGACACAACTGGTCCAGGACTGCACAAACGAGGCTACCGCAAGCTTGTTACAGAGGCGCCTCTCAAAGAAACAATGGCTTCCGCTCTTATTCAGCTTAGTCGCTGGAGCCCGGATCGACCATTCTATGACCCATGCTGCGGTTCCGGTACTTTATTGGTCGAAGCTGCTATGCAAGCCTGGAACATTGCTCCAGGCCTGAGACGTACCTTTAACTCGGAAGACTGGCCTGTCATTGGCAGAGAATTATGGAATCAGGCTCGCGACGAGGCGATGGATCTGACTCGTGATGACATTCCTTTTGAGATTGCAGGTAGCGATATCGACCCTAGCGCTATACAAGTTGCTGAAGCAGCTGTAAAGGCAGCAGGCTTTGCTAAAGACATCTCACTAAAGGTGCTGCCTGCCAGCAAGGTTAGACTTGAGGGCCAGTATGGTGTGATGATTACAAATCCACCTTACGGCGAAAGACTGAGCGAGCAAGCCGAGGTGGAAAAGCTGATCCGTACACTTGCACGCACGGCAGCCGAAATGAAGACTTGGTCCTTCTTTGCCATCAGCTCCACCAAGCAATTTGAGCATTATTGGGGCCGCAAAGCCGATAAGCGCCGTAAGCTGTTTAACGGCCGAATTGAATGCCAATACTATCAGTATCTGGGTCCTCTGCCTCCGCGCCGCAAAGATACTTCACCGTTGCAGTCCTAAATGTTCGAGCTATAGGCCAGGAAACGAACCCTTTGTTCGTTATCCTGGCCTCATTTGTGCTGTATTTTCTTTACTTAATCATTGAAATGCGCAGGATGAGCGCTATAATAATTAAAGGCATTTCGGTTTTAACATTACGTTAATGTGTAGTTTATACTAGCCGAACATTTCTGCCGGAGGGGGTAAAGTGTTGGTTATTCGCACGACCAGTGCAAGACGCACTGGTAACATGTTCAGCAGACTGCTGCTGTCTCAATATTTCGGTTTAGTTCTGTTTTTTTTACTTATGATTGGCAAGCTTGTTCTGATTCACTATAACCTGCATGCCCAAAATATTGACATGAATCCGCTGGATTATGTCATTGCTATCGGTTCCCTGTTGCTTGTAAGCTTTTGGACCTTGTGGCTGCCACGTCGCGGACGTTTGATTGCTCTTGTGGTGCTCGATATATTGCTCACCGCGCTCATTTATTCCGACATGGTTTATTATCGGTATTTCCAGGATTTCATTACGATTCCCGTTTTGCTTCAAGCTGGACAAGTTGATTCTCTGGGTGGAAGTATCGCATCTCTTATGTACTGGTGGGATATTTTCTTTTTTGCAGACTGGATTTTATTCATTCCGTATGTCATATTCGTAGCTTCCTTACGGCGTCGGTTTACAACGAATGATCATTACTTAGAAGCATCACGAAACTCTTTCACTAAAAGATTTCTGCTTCGCTTCTCCAAGGGGGCATTGGCTTTCCTGATTGGCTATGTTTTGACATTTGGACCGATCAAAATATATACCTCCACTTGGGCAACCGGCATATTTGTCGGCAACTGGTGGTCAATGGCCTTGTACAACGTAACCGGATTGATCGGATTTCATGGATATGATATCTACCGCTACGGTCAGGATCATCTTGGGCCCCAGCCTACATTGGCTCAGGTGGAATCTGATAAGGATAAGGAATGGTTCAATCAACACCAGAAGTTACTTCAGGTAAAAAATGACCTATACGGCAAGTATAAGGGCAAAAATGTGATGGTCATCCAAGCTGAAGCTTTCATGAACTTTTTTATCGGCAAACAGATCAACGGTCAAGCAATTACGCCTAACTTTGACAAACTGACGAAGGAAAGCATGTATTTTAATAATTATTTCCATCAAACTGCGCAGGGTCGTACTTCGGACGCGGACTTCTCTACCCACGCTTCGCTGCATCCGCTCCCTACGGGTTCTGTATTTATCCGTTATGCGGACCATAAATTCGATACGTTGCCTTCCATCTTGAAGGATACAGGTTATAGTCCTAATGCGTTTCACGTGTACGACAGCAGCTTCTGGAACCGTTACACGATGTATAAGGCGATGAACTACGACAAGTTCTACAGTAAAAAGGATTTTAAAATAGATGAGCCTCTGGGCTGGTCCCTGGGAGACAAATCCTTTTTTAGACAAACGCTCAACGATCTCACAACCGAAGTTAAGCAACCGTTCTACGCCTATATGGTCGGTATTTCGAGTCATCATCCGTACAACCTGTCACCTGACGCTGTAGATTTGGATGTTGGCGAGTTTGAAGGTACGATGTTCGGAGACTACCTAAAATCCGTCCATTATGTGGATGAGGCTTTGGGTGAATTGGTAGATCAGATGAAGAAAGACGGATTGTGGGATAATACGATCCTGATGTTCTACGGGGATCACGACAATTCCATTAAAGACAAAGCACTGTATGAAAAGTTTTTAGGCAAGCCTCTTACAGATCTGGACATGCAGAAAATCATGAATCAGGTGCCATTACTTGTGCATCTTCCTGACGGAAGCCAGGCAGGCACGTATACAGAACCGGCAGGACAGCTGGATCTAACGCCTTCCGTAATGCATCTACTTGGGATTTCTACAAAACCATATCATTTTATGGGTAACGATCTGTTTAGTGGAAAACCTCGTATGGTTGTGCTGCGTACTGGCGCTTTCACGGATGGACGAGTGTACTACATTCCATCTGAGGACGGTACATTCTCCAAGGGAACCTGTTACAATCTGAGTACAGGTCAACCTACAGATGTGAATGGCTGCGGACCAAGCTATACTGAGGCTCTCAATCGATTAAAGATATCCGATCAGGTCATCACATACGATCTTATTCGCGAATGGGAGACTGAAGCAAAGAAGTAACAAGGGTATCGATTGCATAACTACCTGATATATAACAAAAATCCCGATCCATCGCTTGTTAGGGCTGTGGATCGGGATTTTTGTGTTGACAGTCATTTGACTGCGCTTGTTACCATTAACAAATACTCAGGAACGCAACGTTTTTTTAGCCTGATCAAGACGTTGTACCTCTTCACCAAGCATTTCCTCAGCAACTTCTACTGCATCGTCACCAAGGCTATCCTTTGCCTGCTGTATAGCATGCTCCGCATGAGTGCGAGATTGCTCCGCTTGCTCAATCAGCTGTTCAGCCGGATGTGACAATGCCTGAGACACGGCATTGTGGAGCTTGTCCACCGAGTTTTGTGTTTGAGCTTCGACACTGTGATTGTCGAGATTGGAATCATATTGGGCCATGAGTCACTCCTCCTTCTGGGCATGGTCTACATTCATTAGCATGGATCAGAAGGAGGGGAACTATTCAAAAGGTGCCAACGATGCGCACTCGAACTATTTTATAAAGCGTGCAGCCTTCTCTAATACTTCATCCTCTGTGGCCGCACTCACATAACGTCCGTTCACATACACAAACGCCCGTTTTCCACAAGGACCGCAATACGACTTGCAACCGATTTTGATCTCCGCATCGGGTGCCATCTTTTTCAACTTAGGCAAGATCGTTTTTAAGCGGATATGATTGCACTCATCACATACGCGAATATCATTAGCCATCTGTCATCCCTCCGAGCTCCGGCTTAGTGGTCGCCGTGATTACCTTGGGAAGGGTTAGTAATAACAAATCCTTCTTCGGGGAAGTACAAGTAATCAATTTTTACACCATCCAGCAACGGCTGACCGCTTTCCAAAATCACATCGATGCCTTTATCTGTAGATACAACAGTATCTGTTTCCTTAGGCGTGTCCAAATCGAGCCCGTAATGAGCATGATCTCCATGAGCATGAGTAATTACAACGCGCAAGCTCTTCCCTTGGTTCTCTTCCTTATCCAGTTCAAGCTTCAATACTTTAGCTGCATTACGAGTAATTTTGCAGTTCATTAAACTTCATCTCCTTCATATTCATTAAATGAAATGTGGTTCAATGGATACATATCCACACCACACAACCTAGCGGATAAAATCAACAATTCCAATAATTAGCCCTCTCCTTGATAAAAAGAAGTTGTGCAGCATAGCACAAGGCAATATTCCTATTGTAAAGAAAATCGTAAAAAATCGCAATCACGAAAATCATAAGCTTACATCTAACGGACACGTACGTGCTGTTTTTCAAGCATATCGGGATATTTTCGTTCAGCACGGGTGACGAACCAATTCATAAGCAATAACGTCACACCAATATCGTCGATGGGCATAAATGGCATGACATCAGGTAGTATCCAATAGAGCAATACAGGCACCGCAAAAAGTAATTTTTCACCCAATGGAATCCTCGAAGAGGTAATCAATCGGGGGATACGACGAAATACATGTAACCACTGACGGAGAGATAGTAGTCTTTTCCACTTCATAGGTTGTTCACTCCATTTCCAATGCTCCTAAGTATATATACCCTATTGAAGGGACATGTAAAGAGGAACACTTGTAAAAAACGTGCTCCTCCTAATACGCGCAGATGAATCAATACGTTTCAGCAGGTCCGATCTGTTACCATGACAGCACAGTCGCCATTAACATGCCTACTTCTGCTGCAATATCATCATAATCCCGCATAGGTAGCGGATTTACGCCTAGACCGACTTCAACGGTAAATCCCGGTTTACCAAACCGTTGTATAAACCAATCCTTATACCCGGCATCGCTTCCCCCCAGCTTTACCGCCCGATACCCTGTTGCAGCAGCCAGCTGTAATGCCCAATCTCGGCTCTCCTTAGGCTCCAGATCCCGGTAATTCCAATAGATTTCCTGTCCTTGGCTGTGTATGGATAATACCATGTCGAACTGTTCGCGCTCCGTTAGATCCGCAAGGGCCTTGGACTCTGGCTCAGACAAAGGTGCAGGTCCTGCGTAATCTCGTCGAGACGGACCTGTTTTACCGCGTCTGCGCACCTCTTCCTCCCAATACGCCGGAAACTGATCGTTGAGGTCGACACCGCGAATATTGGCCTTCCAGCCGCGGTAATCAGCACGTCCTTCATTCCACTTTCTGAGTTCATGATACAGCGGATGAGTGGGGAGTATACCCTGTTGCACCAGTTCTACTCCATCCGGATTGACCATCGGTACCACCCATAAGGATGTATGTTCCATTAATTTCATCGGAGAGCCCGCATACACCCAATGAGAATTCCCAGCAAGTTCTCCAGACCCATTAATCCCTTGTGCATATTGTTCTATAAAACGCATCAAACAAGGCGTCGTCAGCCATTCGTTTGCATGTACAGAAGCGTTGGCATGAATTTTCCTCGTTCCCTGCCCAATCCGTATATAAGGGATATCCTTCCCCATGACACTGGTGCCAATGCTGCCAACTTCAATAAACGGATATTTGTGGGCCAATGCCTCTAGGTCTTCCTTTAAATCTTCATAACTGTACTCTCCACGTAACCGTACAATCTGATCCTGATGGTCATCAGGAATAATAATTATCTTTCCTTCCACAAAATCATGCTCCGCAAGCCTCGAATTAGCGAGCCGCAGCTCATCAAGCTCTACACCGAACTGTTTGGCAATCTGTCTTGCATTCTCCCCAGGCTGAATAACGTATTTACGATCCGTAGACGGACGAATATATAGCAATTGACCACAAATCAGATAGGGTTGCGTGGCGGCCCACGGATTATCTGCGATCAAAGTATCCGCGGATAGTTTAAAAGCCGAGGCGACCCGGTGCAATGTATCTCCTTTTTGAACGATATATTCCCTCATCTTACTACGCCCCTTCCATCTGCCTTACTGCATGTTATGCAGACGCTGCGTGTCTTGATGTAGCGAAAAGCAAAACAACCAACTTCTTTTGTCCAATGACAAAAAAGTTGGTTGTCTCGTTAATCCAGATGGGTGACTTGCCAGACAACAGGCGTTTGCCGAATCTGCTCCCCAAGCCACTGTGCGGCAATGCGCTGGAACAACTCTGGATCGCCGGAACAAAAAAGCTGATGCACCGGCGTTTCGTCCCTGGCCTCTAACTTGCCCTTGTTATACAAAATGGTACTCGTCTCTCGTGCAGTTTCATCTGCCGAGCTAATAAGCTTCACCGCAGGACCCATGACTTCCTGAATCGTTTCCCTCAAAAAAGGATAATGCGTACACCCAAGAATCAGACAATCAATCGGATACGTTTGAATAGGTCTCAATGATTCCTCCACAACCTGCGATGTTGTCTCGGAGCGGAACAACCCTTGTTCCACCAAAGGCACAAGTGCAGGGCAAGCGTGGCTCACCACGTCTACATAGGGAGACAACTGCTTGAGCGCAGTTGTATATGCTCCGCTTCGAATCGTACCGACAGTTCCGATCACCCCGACATACCCGGTAGCGGTCGCACTGATCGCAGCACGAGCCCCAGGGTGGATAACTCCGATCACCGGAATGGATACCTTTTGGCTTATATACTCCAATGCCGCAGCCGTTGCTGTGTTACAAGCAATAATAATGACTTTCGGATTAAACTGAATCAGAAAATCAACCATTTGCTCTGTAAATTTTTTAACCTCTTCCGATGGTCGGGGACCATACGGGGTGCGCGCAGTGTCTCCAAAATAAATGATTTTTTCCCGCGGAAGCTGACGCATGACTTCTTTAACAACCGTCAAACCTCCTACACCGGAATCCAATATTGCAATCGCTTGCTGCACGTACACACCGCTTCCTTTTTTGTGTAAATATGAGTTGTTTCATCTCGGAAATCTTTCTGCTGCTACATAACTTATGTCGTATTAGCGTAAAAGGTACCCCAAAAGATTACCCTAAAACGAGGAAGCGATCAACAAAAAGGCTTCACCCCAACGGGAGAAGCCACAAACTCAAGCTATAGCCAGTTGTTTCACCTACGATATACAGACAGTTACAAAGCATCTTCTTCCGTATTCTCTTGAACAGGCACGGATGAAATGCCAACCTTTGAAGCAATATCACTCTTTTTACGCCATTGACCTAATTCATGAATGACGGCTGAAGCTGTCTCCTTAATTTTGTCAGTATACTCGATGGAAGTATCTGAAATTTTCCCCGCAAGCTCCTGTCCCTTATCACTCACGTGACGTGCCTGGTCTGTAATATCCTGACGCAGCTCGCGACCTGACTTAGGAGCAAATAACAACGCAGCAACCGAACCAGCAATGCTGCCTACCAACGCGCCACGGATAAAGCTTTTGCAGTTCTCTTTCATATTCATCTCTCCCTTATGCCCGGGCGAATGCCCATCTGTTAATGCATTATAAGCATGGAGAGCCTGTCATGATACAGAGAACAAGCCAGAAAATTTCTACTTATTTTTGGAGCGGATACGATACAAGCAGCAACGACCTCCATCCGCCAAACAATCCTCACGGACAACCTCGGCATCAAGCAGCTCCTCAAACATTTGCTGTTCGCATTCACAAGCCTTGCGGTAACGATTGGCGATCTGAGAGATCGGACAATTGTATTCCATAATAGAGTAACTGCCATCCTCTTCCTCACGCCACTCTGCCATATAGCCTGAAGCGTTCTGGATGCCCGAAAGCTTTTCCACACGTGAAGCTAGTGTAGACTGACTCTCTATGTGAGGGGCGTAGCGCTTCATCATTTTACGTTTTCTACCATCAAATAACGAGTGAACAGCTTCCATTCCCTGCTCTTCATCCAGCTCCTCTAACAGTTCCAGTAATAGGTGATCATAATTACGAGGAAATTG
The DNA here is from genome assembly GCF_001049835.1 of Paenibacillus sp. Mc5Re-14. Lineage (NCBI taxonomy): Bacteria > Bacillati > Bacillota > Bacilli > Caryophanales > Paenibacillaceae > Paenibacillus > Paenibacillus sp. Mc5Re-14. Next base: position 611,405 of record NZ_CVPD01000001.1, read on the forward strand.
CTCGCTTCCCTGATCGCTCAGGCTGTACAAAAACGTTGGGCGTCCCATCGCCTGTCTCAGGATCGTAGCCACAATCAGGCCATCCTGCTCCATTAATTTGAGATGCCTGCGCACCCCCATTTCGGTAATGCCCAATTGAGCTGCCAAGCTTCCGACGCCCACAGGCCCCTGGGTTTTCAACAGTGTCAAGATCATGCGCCTAGTGGGCATTTCGGGTACGATATACTTATCCGTCACTTTTGCCTTTACACTCCCTCGGGCTGAGGACCCAATTCCTTATTTAAATAATCGTGCACGTTAGATACAAAAAGCTCCAGCAACCCAGGCAGCTTAGGTGTAAGTGGGTGAAGGCTTGTCCTGTCCCAATGGAAATACTCCTGTACTAAGGGTTTACGTAAGGCTACCAGCTTTAATAGTGAATGAAATACGGTATCCTCCAATACACCTTCCTCATGAATGATACCGATAATGTCCTCATAGCTACTGGCGTCACGCATAATAAAACCGTCGATGATATAGCTTCCTACGTCCGTTACCGTCTCAATGGCCAGATGAAGGCAGCGCTCCTGCACTAGCCCCTGCAACAGATCGCCGTTCCAGGCGGCGGATGTCTGGCGAAGTCCGGCGACAATGTCGGGAACAGCCCCTAGTCGAAGCTCAATTTGTTCCCGGTTGACATAATACAAAGTTCTGCACCTCCAGTAACCGCTTTAGATTTCATAATCAACTGCGATAGATACATCCTTCACTTCATTCATGTGTACAATAATTTCCTGATGCACAGGGTGTACCTGATACGTTTGCAAGTCTTCCAATGTTTCAACCACAGCGGTAAGAGAAATATCATAAGAGCGTTCCGAACGAATCACATCCGTACCTACTTCGAGTGACAGCAGCTCTTTGATCTTGCCATTCATGCTGCGCAAAATAGATGCCGTATGTTCAATGCTTTCAGGGGAGCGATCTTTCAATTTGAACAAAACAATATGTTTAATCATGCGTATAGGCTCCTTATCTTAAAAATGTTCTCTTGAAAATTTTATCATAACGCCCCACATACGGAAAGAAACTTTGTGATCTTAGCGATCTTTTCCACCATTTTTACCATCAGACTCCTTGTCCTTTAATAGGGCAAAAAAATTCTTAAGCTTCGGTGGAAGCGGCAGACCCATTCGTGAACAGTTTTCCGTAATTGAGATCAATTCGTTGGATAAATAAAAATACGTTGCCGCCCCTTTCATGATTTCCGTACCCATCAGGAGATCCACATGATGCGCCAAAGAAATCACCATGAGCATTAAAGCCTTTCTCGCCAACCCCCAAAAGCCAGCTTTACTGCTTAAACCTTGCCCAGTCTTCACGGCGGCGGCGACTCCAGTTACATAATCAACAGCCATGGCAACCGTGAATAGCACCATAAGCTGATTCCAGCCGCCAAAGGCAAACGTAATAATCGCTCCTGCGGTGGCACAAATCATACTAAACATACTCGGATTAATATTCATACCTGCTCCTCCTCTCGGGGCGGTTATTGTAATATATGCAGCGACGTGGTCACCCGTAAAGTCATATGACCTGTACGTAGATATGAATTCATAGATTCATATAAAACGAGCTGCAAAATAAAAAAACAGGCTACCCTCTATCAAAAAATTGATGTAGGGTAGCCTGCTTTCCTTTTAAGTTTATTCTATTAACGGTGATCATTCCAAAAATTAAGTGGAGTCAGGTTATCATTCAACGGCTCGAACGAATATCCTTCTTTCTGCAAGGCCGCCATGATTTGTGGAAGCACCTTGATCGTAGAAGGCTTATCATGCATAAGAACGACTGGTGTTCTGCCTTGCTTTTTCAGTCTCTTAATATCACTGAGGACCGTCTGTACAAAATGCTGCGGATTTTTAGTATAACGCCAATCATTGGAATCTATATTCCAGTCCCAAATATGATAACCTGCACCCGTCAGTTGATCACGGTATGCTTTCTTCAAATACGGTTTGCTGCCATAAGGTGTACGAATCAAAGAAGTGCGTTTTCCTGTGGCCTTAAATAAAATCTCATTATCCTGATTCATCTCTGCCAGTGCTGCTGCCGGGGATGCATAGATCTTTTTCACCTGATGCGTCATCCCATGTAGGCCCAAACCATGCCCTGCGTCTACCATTCTCTTCATCACTGCGCTATGTTGGCGAATTTCAGGTCCCAGCATGAAAAACGTAGCCTTGGCATTATATTTGTCCAGAATATCCAGCAGCTGCGACGTATGCGCTGTAGGACCATCATCGAAGCTCAAATAAATGGTGCGGCTGGAAGGCTTGGCATTTCCCGTATTGCCTGTATTGCTGGCTTTGTCTGGCTTGACAGCTGCGTACTGTTTAATTTCTGCCGCGAATGTATTCAAGAACTGAGCATCAGACAAACTAGCATTTGCATTCTGAATTCGATACAAATTACTCGTAGGAATCGTAATAGTGAAGCCGAACGCATCGGTCAAAGTACGAATTGGCACCATCGTACGTCCTCCCCGCTCAAACACATCACCTTTGTTCAAATCCAGCGTAAAGCTGCGATTATGTCCAGTCAGTACCAATGTATTTCCATTGGCAGAAGTAGAAATGCCCATCTTTTGCCCCAATGTCACGATAGGGACATACAACTTATCATTTTCCATTACAGGCTTAATCGTATTCGAATCTAGCAACACATCATTGACCCCAAGTAAAGGAGCCTTCGCTTGTGCACTCGCTGTATTCGTATGTAAACCCAGCAACCCCAAACAACAGATTGCCATCAAGCATACAGCCATCCATTTTACTTTTAAAAGCTTCATTCATTACACCATCCTGTGCTGTATTTTATAATGTGCGGGAGCTATCTCTAGCTTGTCTATGAAGTTATACAGACATGACGATATAGACATGGCAATATAGACATTCACTCAACATAAAGAACATAAACGCATCTCAACCGACTGAACCGGACGTCTTTTGGCCCCCTATACATATTAATAGATTACCAGACTATAGTAGGTAAATATAGTAAAACAATTTGAAAACAATCTCGCAATCCATCTTACCAAATAAGTTACAAAGTTGTGAATAAATCTTGATGGAACTAGAGACTACCTGAAGAAATATGAAGGTAAGGTACTTGGGGATAGAACTCTGGTATCTGACTAAATATTCTAGGTATCTAATAAACTATGGAATGTCATAGAGGAGTATCATTTAACCCGTTTACAAGGTACTAGGTATTAATAGATATAAAGAAAGACCCTGAGGATTGTCGCCCCCGAGGTCTCTCCAGTTGCCTATTCTATTAATGATACCTCAAACCTCTTTTTAACTTTATCCAGATAATTAGCAAGAAACAAATTCTTATTTGTAAATCCTAAAAAATATTCATAGTCATCCTCATCACTAGACGGATAATATTCCTGATGGAATAAAACATTGAAATGTTGTTTAAAATCTGAATCCTTTTTTAAGACAATGCATCTAAATAAATGATCAATTTCAATTGCTTTAATAATATCTTTTTTTTGCATCACTGAAAACCACATTATTTTCGGCGGTGTCTGGTTCGGTTCATTCCAATGAGGTATAGATTCCTTCCATGGCAACACCCACTCGGAATTCACAAAAACACATCTCTCTGAGATAAAATTCTGTGTATTCACATCAAATAAATTCATGTTCCTTTCGTAAAAGGAAAATAATACAATTGAATCCTTTTCAATGAATAACCTTATCAAGTCAGCAATATTCTCCGTTGACATATTATGCTTAATCACACCATAAGGCCGTTTAAGATTTATTTCCAAATTCATCATCCTATTCATTTGAATTAATAGTGATCCGATGTAGTTTTACCTGTCCTAGGGTCAATATATTGAAATTGCATTGGAATATTTGGTCAGGATCATAGATTTATTATCAGTCAAGAAGTAATAATAAAAAAGACCATAACACGAAACTATCTGGTATAGTGTACAGGCTACGGGAGTCATGAGAGTTAAATTCGTTTGGACTTAGCCGCCCAATTCATTCGACACTGGGTGGGGGTAAAAGTAAAGACCTTGAAATGGTATACTCTCAAGGTCTTTTTCTTATCCAAACTTTTTATTGAATCCCATTACTTACCATCCATATTCATTAGCCTTCTCTTCTCATCTAGCCATTCTTCTTCTCTTCTCACCCATTCTTCAGGACTTAATTTTTCGTCCGTCCAAAACGTAGAAGAATCCACAGCATTACCATCTTTATCGGTTGCAATAACCGATGTCCTACTTTTACCGAAAACCAAATTGGGACAAATTTGATGACCATCTTGGTTGTAAGTTAAACAGTGAACACCTATATTTCCCTTACAGCATTTTGAACCATGATTCTCTTCATTGTCTTCATAGAAACAACTTGCCTCTAGAACAATATGTTTCCATCCCATAAGACTCCTCCTTACACTCAAAAAGCAGCCTTTAATTCCTTAATGACGGCCTTGTAGTCGTGGTTGTTTATTCCAAGTCACTCAATTACACCGTTTTCTCGAATTATTCCATAAGCCCAATAAGAACCTTCGATCAGGGAGACACATACTTTCTACCATTTGGGGAACCATTTAGGTGCTCGAAATTCAGACTTGGATGCTCCGGATTCTCCTTGAATTGCTTAAAAGCTGCATCCGCTTTTTCTTGTATATTTTTTAGAAAGTTTATTATACGTTGTTAATTTCTTTACTCTTAATACTGGTGTATTCACACGCACCTATACTAAGGTCGCTTACGAAGTACGTTTGGAACTATCGACTGTCATGTTATAAACCGTTGCCTGCTTGTGCAACAATTCAATATTGTCTTTCTAAAGTGCATTCCCGGCACTCTGAACAAGCAAGTCTCCAACCTTGAAATCTTTAACAAGCGTCCATCCTTTGCCCTATACCCAAAGGAGATGGCTATAGGTAGATTCAATAACTTGACCGCCCACATGGACTTGATAAATCTCATTTATCTCGTATTTGAACATAACCGTAACTTCTTTATATGCTACTTCTACCTCATCAGTCTCCTCATTTTTTTGAAAGAACCATATCTCTGACTTGAATGTCTTCAATATTCTTCTCTCTTTCATCTGTTCTAACCTTCGTACCTGCTGTAAAGCAATTACATTCTCCATACCATTACCTTAACCATATAGCGCAAAAACCCACTTTTCTCTCTGTACAACCTTACAATCAAAGGAGAAGAACATATTACCTCCATTTCCATAAAAAATGTCACATTTTAATATATCGACACCTTAAACTTCCATTTTTATAGGCCAAATGGACCTTATTTTCCATAAACCGGTTAAGCCCATGGGATTAAAAGAAAATCAGGATAGGAGTCACTTGCAAAGCCCCCTTCGGGTATAGTAGTATGTGTTTAAAAAAAATCGGAGGGTATATGCCTAAACAACAAGACAAACATTCCATTCAGGCGTGGTCTCTGATCAATCGCAAATATTTGGGAAAAGGCGTGCGTGTCAAACGTTTTCGCAAACCAACACGCTGTCAAGTACGCAATCGCGTTCTGCTTGCCGTTTTGATGGCTAATGACATTAAACTGTCCCAACTTGCCGAGGAGCTTTCCATCTCCTCTCGCAGCGTCAGCGCGTGGGTATATGAAGGTCGTATTCCCGGCAACACTAATCTGGAAAAGACGTGTAACACACTTGGTTATCCGCACCATATTCTATTTAATGAAGAGGTTGTCCGGCGTTCACCGCTCATTTGTCAACCATCGCCGTCCCGTTTTATGAAACGGACTGTAACTCGTTCTCCAGTTAAAAACCGGATTTTGGCGGGTTTGTGCATGGTACATGATATTTCGGTGACTGATGTCAGTCATTGGATTGGCGTTCACCCCGGTACATTTCGGAAATGGTTGCATCAGGGTACCGTTCCTTCGCAAACTTTCCAGGATCAGGCGGAACAGTTTTTCCGTATTCCAAAATCCATTTTGTTTGCTGATGCCATGCTGAAAAAGTAAAAATGTCCTTTAAAACAAAACGATTGAATTTTTCATGAAAGTCTTTGAAAGGAACGCATTACCATCTTTCATGCATAAGGCTTTCACATCATGTGATTCACAGAATATAAAAGCAAAAAAGCACAGTCTGCCGACTCCTCGGTGTACTGTGCTTTTTAGATAGCAAAATTTAAATGCTTCTTGCTTATAATTTGTATACTTCTTAGGAATGAGCGCTTGCCGCTTCAGTTGAACGTCCACCTTCTGCCTTGATAGCCTTCAGCTTTTTCATAACCGAGTTGCCCCCACATCCAAAGTAGGCGTGAAGACGGCTGTATTCCTCATAGAGCTTATCATAGACGACAGCGTTCTCAGGAATTGGTCTGAAGCTCTCGTCCCGTACACGTGCCATATGGCGCGCTGCTTCGACGATATTGTCGTACCCTCCAGCTTCAGCTCCCGCAGCCACGACTGCCAGTCTGGCCTCCCCAAACGTCCTGATTTAATGTTCCTAATATATTTAGGTCACTCTTCTTACTTTCATTTCTGGTACCACTCTCATCACACACTTGTACGTACAACTCAACCAGCCTTTTTTATGTCTTTTTTCAATAAAGTTTATGTACATATTTTCAAAAATGTATAGAAAAAACAGCCATTTTCTGCAATCCAGAAAACAGGCTGTTCGGTATGGCGAGTAGCATGCCATTCAAAATTCAGCGTTGAACCCAAACGATTGATAGCCCCATTTCAAAATCCTCCAGACATTGCCTGAGCTGGTCCCGTGGATTCGCGTACAATCAACTCTGGAGGTATAATCCACTGACGATCTTCTTCACGATACCCCTTCTCTTTAATCATCGATAGCATGGTATCGGCGGCACGTAACCCCAATTCTTCCTTGGGGTGCCGAATGGTTGTAAGTTTGATTTCCGTGGCTGTCGCCAAAAATGAATCATCAAACCCAACCAGCGATAGATCTTGGGGAATGCTCAGGTCCGCCGAACGTACAATATCCAGTAGCCGCACCGCCAGTTCATCATTATAGGTCACCCATCCGGTCGGACGTTCCCCTGCCTCCATCGCCAGCAGCTGCGATGCGCGTTGTAACGGAAGCTCATTTTTTTCTTCAGTCCGGTACGTCGTTACTGCGTTCGGATGTAAGGTCACTCCATATTTACGGTGAGCAGCTACAAATCCCTTCATCCGCAGAATTCCTTGCATATCATCGGTTTTGAAAAAACCAGCCAATCGCCGGTGCCCCAGCTTGATCAAATGCTCTGCTGCCAAAAAACCACCCTTCTCATCATCCAAACGCAGACAAGGTGCGTCCATCTCCTCATAACGCGCATTGATCATTAAATAAGGGATTTGGCGATTTTCCACGGTTAAATAATAGTTCAAATTGGGATTACGTTCCCCGCTTTTGGTCGGCTCAATAATAATTCCACTCAGTGGTTGACTCAGCAGCATTTCCAAGCACTGACGTTCTTGTTCAGGGTCATTACCTGTGCTTGATAGCAGTAGCTTGTAGCCCTGCCGGCTTAGCTTAGATTCAATTCCCTGTACAATGGATGGAAAAATATAATCCGATATATAGGTTGTAACGACTCCAATTGTCCGTGGATCTTCGGGTTGCTTATGTTCCCGTGTTGCGACAAAGGTTCCCTTGCCCTGTATGCGAAACAGCCAACCTTCCTGTACCAGTTCACCCAGCGCCTGACGAACCGTTTGCCGACTAACTGCAAATTGTTCAGACATTTCATGTTCAGAAGGAAGCTGGCTTTGCGGCTCCAGTTTGGATGAATGAATCCATGATAAAATTTCCTGTTTAACTTGTATATATTTGGGCGCCATAATTTCCTCCGTACTTGCCATATCATGTACCTATTCGTATTCCGATTATAGCATATCGTCCATTTGTATATACAAATGTTACAGGAGCAGGATATCGTTGTATAGCTGCTGGAGGCATAAAGCCATTCACAAATCCCTTCCCATGCTTAGACTGAGTATCTAAAGGACTCTAGTGTAGGTGTAACACACATTACGAACGGAGCAACTGGTGTTCATTCATATACTTGAGTCCGGTATAGCGATCACGCAAAGTATGTGCCGTACGCAAAGCACGATCAAGCTGTTCCTGCGTAACCCCCAGATCGGCAATGGTAGACGGACCTCCAACCTGAGCTAGCCATGCACGCATCTGTTCCGATGTAGGCAAAGTCCGATATACTTTAAAAGCCTCCACATCCTGATTGGCAGCCAATTCCCTGTACATATCAGACAGTAAAGCAGAGGCAACGCCCACTTTGGCACCATGCAAAACTTGCTTGCGCCCCTCTGCAATAAAATCCATCTCAATTCGGTGAGAAATATGATGCTCTCCACCTGATGCAGGGCGGGAATGATCAATCATCAACATCGAAATACCGGATGCAATCAGCGCATTCATCAACACCTCGACACCTGTCTTGCTGCCTGCCGCAATCTCATCAACATGCTCTACACAGGCACGTAAAGCCTCCTCGGTAATTCGGTTAGCCACAGGTGAATACGGCTCGTTTCCCAAATCTCTGGACACATGCCAGTCTGCTAATGAGGTAAACTTACCGAGCATATCGCCAAAACCCGCAGCAGCCATCGTTTGAGGGGCACTCGCCAGTACGGACAAGTCAGCGAAGATCGCCTCTGGCGGGACGGCTTGAAACGTCTGCTTGCTGCCATCTACAATTAATGGGGCACCAGCGGAGGTAAAACCATCTACGGAGGCAGCCGTTGGGACTGACAAGAACGGACGATTCATTTTATAGCACACAAAGCGAACCAGATCGTGAATTGTACCGGACCCTACAGCAAGCACAGCCTGACTTTGATCCGCCACACCCAGCAGAACCTTCATGATATAAGTTTCATCAGCAATAACATCCCCTACCGCATTCGGAGGCAGCCGAACTACATCAACTGTCAAACCTGCTTCACGGATGAATTCAGCTACTTTTTTCCCTGCTGCCGCTGAAGTATGCTCATCCTCTACCAGAGTGACATGCCGATAATTCTGTTGAATTAAATAAGAAGCAATGGATTCAAGTGCTCCATCCCGTACCTCGATAAACAATTCAACCTTTCGGTGAGGATGATCAGCGTTACTAGCCTGCGCCTCTTCGTTCCACAGTTTGATTTGCTCATTCATATTCATTTCATCAGCCTCCTGAAAAAGGAATAATTTGTACAAGAATGATCCATACTAATAAATAGATTCCGTTTGAAAACGATTACTATTTAATTGTACGCACAAGTGTAGGTACAAGTCCAGAAAAAACGTACAAGTTACTATGCAATTCAACCATTCGAAAGGAACATGATTATGAAATTTGGAACGGACATTGCCTGCGCACTCGGGTTACTAGCAGGTACAACGTTTGGCAGTGGGATTGCTTTTTTGTTCGGCTGGCAAGCTTATCGCGCACTGACTTCTGTCACGGTTTTTGGCATTGCAGGGATTATCATTACTATTGCCGTTTTTCGCTTACTGTACCGTAGATCGCTTTCTACGTCCAATTCTCGATGAATTTTTTGAAAACCAGTCCATTTAAATTTGACTGCATACATAAAAAACGGGTCTCACAAGCCATTTGCAGCTTGAGAGTACCCGTTTTTGACTTGGAACCTATTTTACTTAATTCGTGTGAACTTCTGGATCAACGTCCAATTCATAATCAATTTCATCAAAACCGAATCCAAACAATTGAAGGAAATCCAAACGGTATTGTTCAAGATCACCCAATTCGGATACGTTTTCGGTAGTGATCTCAGACCAAGCCGCTTTAACAGCTTGTTGCACATCCTCTCTCATTTCCCAGTTATCCAGACGAATGCGCCCTTCTTCGTCCGTTTCCACTGTGGACCCATTGTATAACGTCTCGAACAGACGTTGCGCCTGCTCAATACATCCCTCGTGTAGTCCTTTTTCTTTCATGACCTTAAACAGTAAGGATATATATAGAGGCACAACAGGTATAGCGGAACTGGATTGTGTAACCAAAGCTTTATTCACTGAAACGTAGGCCTTCCCATGATAAGGCTCCAGTTGCTTTGTTAAAGTATGTGCGGTGGCTTCCAAATCATTTTTAGCTTGGCCAATGGTTCCTTTACGGTAGATAGCCTCCGTAATCTCGGGACCAATATACGAGTAAGCCAGTGTGGTTACTCCTTCAGCCAGCAGGTCGGCTTCTTCTAACGCTTTTAACCATAAAGACCAATCTTCTCCACCCATGACCGTGATGGTATTATCAATCTCCTCCTGCGTAGCTGGTTCCAGCGTAATTTCCGATACGACACCCGTATTCGTATTCACCGTTTTATTCGTAAAAGGCTGTCCGATAGGCTTGAGAACGGAATTGAAGGTTTCTCCTGTATCTGGGTGGGTCCGCCGTGGTGAAGCGACACTATACACGATCAAGTCTACCTTGCCCAGTTTTTCCTTGACCAGCTTTAACGTCTCTTGCTTAATTTCATGGGAAAAAGCATCTCCATTAATGCTTTCCGCTATGTAGCCAGCCGCTCTAGCCGCTCTTTCAAAGGCCACTGTATTGTACCAGCCTGCCGATGCTGTGCGTCCCTCTGAAGCAGGACGTTCAAAGGATACTCCAATGGTGTCAGCTCCCATACCAAAGCTTGCAGCAATGCGTGAAGCCAGTCCATAGCCTGTGGATGCTCCGATCACGAGTACCTTTTTAGCTCCTTGTAATGCTGTGCTGTCTTTGATGTAGTTGATTTGACGATTAACATGAGCCGCACATCCTGCAGGATGTGCAGTCGTACATATGAAACCACGAATTTTCGGTTTAATAATCATTGCAAGGGTCCCCCTACTTTGGCATTCATTTAATATTGATGGAAATGGTTGTCCAGTCATAACTATATTACAAATCAGCTTGTGGCTCAACTTATAACATAGTACTTGAGGGCAACCGATCATATACTCGACAACAGACATCCCCGAACCACCGACTCTATAAAAAAAGAAAATCGCCGTAAACATCATAGTCTCCAGCGCTCTTTCACTCCACTATTCATTTTGACTCATTCTCTAGCAACATCACATCTTCTCCTTGCTGTTGTCTTTTTTTGATATTCGCTCTTCCCCAGGTACACATTAAATCAATTATTTCATTTGCTGTTATACCATATTCCGTTATATAATACTCCACTTTTGGAGGCATTTGATTATACACATGTCTGCCAACGATGCCATCCTTCTCAAGTTCACGAAGCTGCTGTATAAGAACCTTTTGAGAAACGCCTGGAATACTACGCTGTAATTCACTTGTCCTCTTTCTACCAGCCATTAATAAACATATGATTAAGGATTTCCACTTACCTCCGATGATCTCAAGTGTTGCTTCTATGCCTAAATTATATTGTTTCATACGACCACCTTTTCACCGCTAAAATAACTAAGTTGATCCAATTAATTCTATAATCACATATCTTTACTCTAAGTACCATGCACACTTTCAAGTAACTATATTACTTTATTGTGTGTATTTACTTTTTTTATAGCGTACAGAATAATAAGACGTATCCCCAAAAAGCAAATGATGCTATGTAAGAAAGGTGATTTATGATGAAGACTCTCGTGATTTTAGCACATCCGAATATTGAAGATTCCAGAGTAAATCAAAGATGGAAACAAGAATTGCTTCAATATACCAATGAAATTACAATTCATGAAATTTATAAAGAGTATCCAAACTGGAATATTGATGTTTTGAAAGAACAAAAGTTACTTGAAGCACACAACAATATCATATTTCAATTTCCTTTATATTGGTACAGTTACCCTCCTCTGTTAAAAAAGTGGTTTGATGATGTTTTTACGCATGGATGGGCTTATGGTTCAAAAGGTGATAAGTTAAAAGGAAAGAAGCTAGGGATCGCCATGTCGATTGGTGATAAAAAAGAAAACTACTTATCTACTGGTTCCGTTACCTTTACGGTAGATGAAGTTATAGCACCTTTCAAAGCAAGCGCAGTACATGTTGGCGCCACGACATTACCCTATTTCGCTGTCTTTGGAGCCTCGTTTCAAGCAAGTGATGAAGACATTAACCAAAGCGCAAAGGACTATATTAAATATATATTCCAGTATAAATAAAATGGCTGTTTTACAACACGCATCTTAACCATATAAAAACAGGCTCTTGGTGGCATCCAGCCAATCCAAGAACCTGTAATGGTTAGGTATAATGCGGTCGAGAGGACTCGAACCTCCACGGGGGGTTAGCCCACACGGACCTGAACCGTGCGCGTCTGCCAATTCCGCCACGACCGCATACTATGTATTGATGGCAACTTTTTTAATCACCGTAATTAAGATTATATCTTGCATAGAATTTAAAAGCAAGCCATTTTTATATTATATTTTCTATGAATAATACTAGCAAATATAATAAAACCACTGGATATCACCAACCAGATATGGTAAGATGAACGCATCAGGAAAGGAGGTGCGTCAACATCAATAATCACATGTTGAGCGTATCCCTTACCCGGTCCGTTATTCTCTAATTTACAGAGTTGACGGAGGCGCGGGATACGGATCAAGGCTTTAATTAAGCGCCACGGGTAGAAAGGCCGTCTACGGACGGTCTTTTTTATTTCAGTATCATACTTAGTATAGATAAGATTACATAATGTGAAAAGAGGCGTTACAATGTCAATTAGATCTGCGAAAGTAGAAGAGTTGAAAGAACTGGTAGCCATCTGGCTGGATGCTTCTGTAGAAGCCCATCATTTTATTGCTCCACAGTATTGGAAATCTCAAGCTGCCGAGATGGAGAACAAGTACCTTCCCCTCGCTCAAAACTACGTTATCATACAGGATGATCATACGATTGGCGGCTTCGTTTCCATGTTGGATGGATACTTGGCTGCTCTGTTTATACGTGTTGATTCTCAAAGAAAAGGCTATGGCAAGCTACTATTAGATTGGGTTAAGAAGCAGCATGACGAAATTCAATTAAAGGTGTATCAGTCCAACACGAAAGCATTTAACTTTTATACTAAAAATGGATTTACCATTCAAGCGGAATCTGTGGATGCCGAAACTGAGGAGAAGGAATTTGTGATGATATGGACTAAACATTAATAATAATGAAGCACCCTTTAACTTTTTAGAACAAAGGCTCCGCTCCCGTATCCATACGGCACAAGCAGAGCCTTTTAATTTTATCTACTAACTGTCTAGTCTCTTATTTAAGCCCATAAACCTCGGTATATAAAATCTCTTTAAACGGAGCAAACGCCGATTCAGCCAACGCACCTGGATAGCTCATAATCTGAAGCCGCAGATCTGCCTGTCCTTCTCTTAAAGGGGGCTGTACATATTCAAAATCGTTCAGATGAAACCCTAATCGTTCGTAAAAGCCGATTCTTCTCCGTGACCATTCATCCACTGGCGGCTCAACCTCCAGCACTACCGGTTGGTCAGACTGTGAGACAAATTTCCTCATAAGCTTTTTGCCTAATCCGCCGCCTCGTATACGGGAATCTACCGCAATATGCTCTACAAATCGAAAATGTCCGAATTCCCAACCTACCAAGAAAGCCACTATGTTCCCCTGCTCATTCTTTTCAGTCATAATGCGATAGCTAGGATGTTTTAGCAAAGCCTTTTGAGCCTCAAACGTCCTACATTCTGATGCTGGAAAAGAAGACTCCATAATCGCATATATTTCAGGAAAATCGTGTTCATTTATCATATATCTCCAGCTCCTTTACCTCTAAATTCCCCAAATGACAGGCTGTCTTTATTAAGAGGAAGAGGGATGTTTAGATCTTGTTTAATTCCGTAAGCGTCAGCAACATATGTTCCAACAACTCTGAAATATCCTCCATCTGATCTTCGTTAATTTGCCTGGAAAATCGGAGTTCAATCCTATTATGGTATGTAGATGTCTTCTCTCCGTAAATCTGACTTAGCGTCTGTACTGGTCGAAGTTCAGGCTTCCAAATTTCGGCCAGTATTTTTTCAATCCGGCTGCATTGTGCCTCAATATCTCGAATCTTCATATCAAAATACAGCAATAAGCTACATCCCGGAGTTTGATCTTCCATTTCCAAAATTTCTGCAGCCAGGTTGTTTAAATCCATTTTTAGTTGAAGTTCTGCCGTCACACCCGGCTGTTCTCTCAGACTGAACTGTACGCCAAATTCACGCGACATTACCGACATTTCCAATCTATCGATTCGCTGTGTAATGTTAATACGTGAATCCAGATTATCCAGATCATAAACCGCATTTTCCATAGCCACTTTTAAATTATCAAAAACGGTCGGGTCGAACATTTTTCTCACCTCCAATTATGGAGTATAACATAGCTTGTGTTACTCCTAAAGGATGCCCCTTTTCACGAAAGCATATTAAGACGGAATTCTATAGTATACAGTAAGTTGGCTAACTCTTAATTGAAAATTAGTGAATAAATTTGTAAAAACTCATAATTGTGACAAAAAAATATATATTTTTGTTTATTGTTACATTTTTATTCCAATTTACTGGAATATACTATATAATAATGAATGGGATTAGTAAGTATATTATATAAATCCCAAAATAAAAGAAGGGAAGAGATGATTAAATGAAAAAGGCAGTTTTTTCCACACTAGGTCTTGCACTTCTATTAAGCACATCCACCGCTGTTGCATCTGCTCAAGAAGCAGCATCCGCTACAAACGGCTTAACTCCTTCCTCTGTACTTGAATATCATGAACAGGAACCAAATGATAGTTTTGAACAGGCTAACTACTATTTTATAGGTGACGCTGTTATCGGAAGACTTGGTGCCGAGGGTGTGCCTGGAGTCTGGGAAGCCTACGATGTATATAGAATTAAGGCTTTTGAATCGCAAAAAGTCCATTTTACAATTCAGGGAGACAGATATTCTGATTCCTGGTTGCAAATGACTGTTTACGATAATACTGGTCGTAAAATGAAACGTTCAAGAGATAGCCAATATTCTTTAGAAGTAGAACTTGAAAAAGGTAAAGAATACTACCTAGCCGTCGAGGTTTTTCCAGGAATTCAACCTGGAGGACATATATTTGACTATAAAGTCTCTTCTGAAGCTGTAAGGTAGACTAATTAAATTTATGTAACTTTTCAAGTTGTGTATCGTTCTTTAATGCCTGTTGTCGTATTGGATACAAGCAACAGACACATATAAAGACTAAAAAATCCTAACTACATCAAAAAGCCTCACCCTTTTTTAAAAGGGCGAGGCTTTTGTAGTTGAGTCATTCCTTCGTTAAACTCAGTTCATTTAATTTTGCCTTTTCCTTACGACAAACGCGAGCTAAAGTCCTCGTAGGAGAACTGACGGATTACCTTGATGCCCTCTTCATCGTTGTAGCTGGCGATGGCTGGCAGGTTGACTCCGTTGAACATATGGTTTTTGACCATCGTGTAATGGGCCATGTCGCAGAATACAAGCTTGTCTCCCGGCTTCAATGGCTCTTTAAAGGAATAGTCACCAATCACATCTCCAGCCAAGCACGTAAGTCCTCCAAGTCTGTAAGTATGTGCATACTCACCAGGCTTGCCAGCACCAATGATATTCGGGCGGTAAGGCATAGCCAGCACATCAGGCATATGACATTCAGCCGAAGTATCCAGAATGGCAATGTCCATTCCGTTTTTCATCGTATCCAATACGGTTGCAACCAGATATCCGGTGTTCAGAGCGATAGCTTCGCCTGGCTCAAGATAAACTTGCACACCGTATTTATCCTGAAAATATTGGATACAGCGTACCAGTGTGTCCAGATCATAGTCTTCTCTGGTAATATGGTGACCGCCGCCAAAATTGAGCCATTTCATTTGCTTAATGTATGGCCCGAATTTCTCATCCACGACTTTAATAGTTCGCTCCAGCGTATCAGAATTCTGTTCACACATCGTATGAAAATGAATACCGTCCACGCCATCCAGATCCTCAGGTCTAAAGTTAGCCAGAGTCACACCCATTCTGGAGTTGTTATAGCAAGGATCATACAGCGGCGTTTCGATTTCCGAATATTCCGGATTCACTCGAATGCCGATATCGATTTTTTTGGAAGTTACGCCTTGCACTCTGCTTTTGAAGCGGTTCAGTTGATCAAAGGAGTTGAAGACAATATGGTCAACATACTCCAATAGCTCATCAAATTCACTGTCAACATAAGCTGGTGCGTATACGTGAACCTCCTTGTCCATTTTTTCGCGACCGAGTCTTGCCTCGAACAACGAACTGGAGGTTACGCCTTTTAAGTATTTGCCAACCAGAGGAAAGGTCGAAAACATCGAAAATCCCTTAAGAGCAAGCAGAATACTGCAACCTGTCCGCTCTTGTACGGAATTCAAAACCTCAAGGTTTTTGACAAGAAGTCTTTCGTCAACAAGATAACAAGGTGATGGGAGTCCGGTAATATCAATATTCATCGCAGACCTCAATCAAGCAACGTTGGCGAAAAGTTCTCTTGCCATGGCAATCCGTGTTTATTTAGTGCTTCCATGAATGGATCTGGATCGAATTCCTCAACGTTGTAAACGCCTGGCTTTTTCCAGAGACCTTTGATGATAAGCATTGCACCGATCATGGCAGGAACACCTGTTGTATAAGAAATGGCTTGGGAGCCAACCTCTGCATAACATTCCTCATGATCACAAACGTTGTAAACATAATAGGTTTTTGGCTTTCCATCTTTCACGCCTTGGATGATGCAGCCAATGTTTGTTTTGCCTTTTGTTCTTGGTCCCAGAGAAGCCGGGTCCGGCAAAATAGCTTTCAGGAATTGCAGTGGAATGATTTGTTGTCCTTCATAATCAATAGGCTCGATCGAAGTCATGCCTACGTTTTGAAGTACGTTCAAATGATTCAGATAATTGTCCGAGAACGTCATCCAGAAGCGGATTTTTTTCACGCCTTTAATATTCACTGCAAGAGATTCCAGTTCCTCATGATACAAAAGATATATATTTTTCGGTCCAATTTCAGGCAGGTCGTATACTTTTTTCTCAGAAAGTGGCTCAGTTTCAATCCATTCTCCGTTTTCAAAGTAACGGCCTTTCGCTGTAATTTCACGAATATTGATTTCCGGATTAAAGTTAGTTGCAAAAGGATATCCGTGGTCCCCTGCATTTGCATCCACAATATCAATCGTATGAATTTCATCAAAATAGTGCTTTTGAGCATATGCCGTAAATACTCCAGTCACGCCTGGATCAAAACCGCTGCCCAGCAGAGCTGTAATTCCTGCTTTTTCGA
The DNA here is from genome assembly GCF_001049835.1 of Paenibacillus sp. Mc5Re-14. Lineage (NCBI taxonomy): Bacteria > Bacillati > Bacillota > Bacilli > Caryophanales > Paenibacillaceae > Paenibacillus > Paenibacillus sp. Mc5Re-14. The sequence goes on from NZ_CVPD01000001.1 coordinate 628,718, forward strand.
ATCTTTCTTTGTAGGCCCATTGCCAGCTGTATTCAAACTTCGGCGTATCCGGCGGTTCATAGTTCGCCGTATCAACGTAATGAACACCTGTCTCAAGGCAAGCATCCATTATCGTCAAATCCTGATAAGGGAGAGCCACATTGATAACTACATCCGGTTGAAAGCTTCGAATCAAGTCAATGACCATGTCGGTGTTGTCAGCATCAAGCTGAGCCGTTTGGATCTTCGTACGACCTCCACCCAGCTTCTCTTTAAGCGCATCGCATTTCTCAACAGTTCTGCTTGCGATACAAATTTCTTCAAATACATCTGGGTTTTGGCAACATTTATGCACCACAACGCTGGCCACGCCACCGGCGCCAATAATCAATGCTTTTCCCAAAATAAATAACCTCCTTATTCCATACGCTAATCGCTATTCATTCTTGCAAACAAAATGATTATAAAGACATCCCACCAAATAATCAAGAAAAACGACAATTTGCTGTGTCAAAATTCACAGGAGCATGTCACAAAAACTTTACAAATCCCAAAATTATGCATAAATTCTTTGTGAAGCGAGCCAAAAGCAAACATTTCCCCATACATTACAAGGAATCCAACACACCTTTAATGGAAGTTTTCTTGAATATAATGCTCATGTCTTAAAGAAATCATATTATCTTATTTTTGAACAAAAGACCACCCCTCCGCGTCCTATGAAGAAGATTCATGGGGTGGTAAAATAATGGGCTGATAGGCTAATGCTTCATCTACAATCTCTGCCGCACTCAAATCACGGTCATCCCAATAAATCAAATTACTAATCCCCGGATGAGGTGTATTTTGCATGACTTCAGTCAGCATGCTGTCAAGTTCCTCCTCCGTTCCCTCGCCTCTGATAATTTTGTCCACCAACTGTATAAGCTCACTTCGGTTTAACTTTTGGAGTTTCAATGGGTTTCGGTCCAGACTCATACAATCGCCCTCCTAGGTATGGATATAGTCAACATAGTGTTGTAGCCTTACACTTCTAGTGTAAGCACTATACGACCTATTATGGAGCTTTAAGAAGTGTCATAATAAATAAAGCCGCCCCCGGTACGGGAACGGCTCTATGTCGTAATAAAGCATATTAAACCATGATTTTGCAAATATCGTTCGTGAATTCAACCGGATCTTGCAGCGGCAAGCCCTCGATCAGCAAAGCTTGATTATACAGTAATGCCGTATAGAGGTTTACCTTCTCCTTATCCTCGGCAAAGGCTTCTTTCAAAGAGTTGAACACCGCATGGTTCACGTTGATTTCCAGCACTTTATTCGCTTTGACATCAGCGTTATTCGGCATGGCGTTCAAAATTTTCTCCATCTCAATAGTCACTTCGCCGTCTGCGGACAGACATACTGGATGTGTTTTCAAGCGTTTGGAGGCTTTTACACTGGATACTTTGCCTTCCAGCAAGCCCTTCATGTACTCGAACAACTCCTTGTTGTCGTTTTGTTCCGCTTCAGTTTCTTTCTCATTTTCGTCAGATTCAATCCCCAGATCGCCACTCGATACGGATTTGAATTCTTTCTCTTTATAGCTTAAGAGCATTTTAATAGCGAACTCATCAATATCATCAGTGAAATACAAAATTTCATAGCCTTTATCGGCCACTAATTCGGTCTGCGGCAGCTTTTCAATACGCTCGTTGGACTCCCCGGAAGCATAATAAATATACTTTTGATCCTCTGGCATACGAGATACATATTCGTCCAAAGTAACCTGTTTTTTCTCTGTAGAAGAGTAGAACATAAGCAGATCTTGAAGGGTTTCTTTATGTCTGCCGTAATCGTTGTAGACACCAAATTTCAATTGTCTGCCAAATGATTTGTAGAATTGATCATATTTCTCCCGATCATTTTTGAGTAGTGTCAATAGCTGGCCTTTAATTTTACTTTCGATATTTTTGGCAATCAGCTTCAACTGACGGTCATGCTGCAGCATTTCTCTCGAAATGTTGAGTGACAGGCTTTCAGAGTCAACCATACCTTTCACAAAGCTAAAATAATCCGGCAGCAGGTCAGGAGATTTTTCCATGATCAGTACACCGTTGGCATACAACTCCAGCCCTTTTTCATATTCCTTGGAGTAAAAATCAAACGGTATGTTCTCAGGAATAAACAGAATAGCTTGGTACACTACCGCGCCGTCCGCGCTGACATGGATATGCTGGAGCGGCTTGTCGTAGCCATAGCGTTTTTCCGCGTAGAAGTTTTGATAATCCTCGTCGGTTAGCTCGCTTTTATTTTTTCTCCAGATGGGCACCATGCTGTTAATACGCTGTTCTTCTTTGTAATCCTCAAACTCGTTGTCGCTTCCTTCTTTCAGACGCTTGCCTGTAACATCCATTTTAATCGGGTAGCGGATAAAGTCGGAGTATTTTTTAATAAGCGCTTTTAAACGGTACTCGTCCAAATATTCGTCGTAGGACTCATCCTCGGTGTTTTCATTGATTTTCAGTACAATCTCGGTTCCGACCTCGTCCTTCTCAGCCGCCTCAATGGTATAACCGTCAGCACCTGTTGATTCCCATTTATAAGCCGTATCGCTTCCCAAAGCCTTGGTAGTTACTGTAACTACATCTGCTACCATGAAAGCTGAATAGAAGCCAACGCCGAATTGACCGATGATGTCATGACCATCCTTGGACTCATTTTCATTTTTGAATGCCAATGAACCACTTTTAGCAATGACGCCCAGATTATTTTCCAGTTCTTCCTTGGTCATCCCAATCCCGGTATCACGCAGCGTTAGCGTTCTATGATCCTTATCGGCAATTACTTTAATATAATAATTTTCTTTGTCAAAGACCAATTGATCGTCTGTCAGTGCTTTGTAATAAATTTTGTCAATCGCATCACTTGCGTTGGAGATCAGCTCTCTTAGGAAAATTTCCTTTTGAGTGTAAATCGAGTTAATCATCATTTCGAGCAGACGCTTGGACTCAGCCTGAAACTGTTTTTTCTCCATTCGGATATCTCCTTTCAAATATAAACCTATGTAAGGCCAGCGGATAAGAGCTATGCAAACGATTCAACTTTGTTAGCACTCCCACCATTCGAGTGCTAGCCTACCTTTTTTATAACATTCCTCATTTTTTATGTCAATATCTTGCTTAACCTGCACAGTAAAATTACATTTCAGGAAATCGCTAGTGTCTGATCTGCTTAAACATAACGTTAAACAGTTCGACAGTGGATGGAAACAGCCCCTGCACATGAGGAAGCAGATTACTCCTGATCCGTAGCTCATCCTCATCCAAATGCCTTAGATCCTCATGAAAGAACCATACAATAGGATAATCCCCGTCCTTATGTCTGCTGCCTGCATTTAAACACACAGGACCCTGATTGTCTTCTGCAATTGCAAATGGAATATAGCCTGCTGACAGCAAAGGTGACCATTGATCGATCAAATCATAAAATGCCTTTAAGCCATGACCTATCGGCAGACGTGGAAACTCTACAAACGTACAATCGCTCCAGTATACTCCCGGAATAGATTCATTATCGAATTGTAAAGATACATAATGGTAGGACATGATAAAATTCCTCAGCAGAGGCGGCAATTCAAAATGGTATTTTTCTTCCATATCCCGAACTTCCTGTTCTGTAATCTGTGAAGGAATAGGTTTCCACTTGATCCATCCCTCCTCATCGACGTTCCCATCACGCATTTCGAACGGTACATTTTCTTCCACATCCATAAAAAAGGCTTCATTCATCTGTGCAAATAACTCCTTCATGGATGTGCGAATATCCGCTTTCTTGTCCATGTTCTCACACCTCTTTCCTTTTTATTCCCATTTTGCACCATAGGTGTATGCCTCATGCGTCTTTATATGAAAATAGCATTGCAATTTATCCACTACTCTTTTTATGTTCAGCTTATCAGAACTTGCTTTTTTCACCATTTGCGGAATATTAGTATTACCAGCGCAATGGCTCATAACTACGCCAGAGCAACCAACGCTCTGTCTCGTGAATTGGAGCAGTGCCAATGCTATATTCATCCTTTGAGCCACTCTGCAAATCAATCAAATGAAGCATACCGCCATACGTCCCAACCGCCAGCATGCCTTCATCAGGTGTAACTGCCAGCCCGGATATCGTACTGCCGACAAAATAGCGCCAAAGTTCACGCCCCTCTCTATCAATAAGACGGAGATAGCCGTAGGCATCACCTAGAATAGATCCTTGTGTCAGCGCTACTGCAGCGTATACTCGCATTTCTTCATTTATTATCGGCCATTCTTCCTTATTCTGAGCAATTCCCTGCTCCACTTCGGCAATTGGCATCTGAATGGTGGCACCGTTGTAGAAATGACAGGCATTGTACCAGACATCCATATCATCTTTGGAAAATAGGGCATAATGCGGATAGCTGGAGCCTGGCTCCAATGTATGCACCGTCTTATCGGTTAAGTCCATAAGCAAATGCTCACTCATCTGGCTGCCATATGCGAGCCAGCGTCCATCCTTCGACACAGCTCCATGCGCCATATCCACAATCGTGTCTTCCAGTCCCAATTCCCTTCGTTCAGACGCCGTGGGATGAATCAATTCCACCTGATCACCAGCCAGCAAATAAACACCGTAACCGCAAACCAGCAACAGACGCTGTCCATCGCCAAAAGGAATCACTTCATCTAATATATCCTCAGGGTGCTCCTCATCCGCCAAGCATTCCAAGTCAGGAATAGATGCTTTTAAACGGGCTTGTATATCCTTCCACTGAAAATAGGCTGTCTCTTCCCCTTGCAGATTCCGATCCGGTTGACGAACAATCCGAATCCCATTTCCACCCACCAACGCAAAATAACTCCCGTCCGGCGAACAACCTACTCGGTGCATTCCAGGGATTTGCCTGATTCCATCTTTTCCCGCCACATAGATCTGTCCGCGTTCCCGAGGATTGCCTGCATGTAGAATGACTTCATTGCCTCCATTTATAAAAGCCATCGGCCTAACGGCTTGCAAAGCCTCCTCAAACGCTGCTGTAAGCGGCCAGGATGCAGCCGGAATCTCCTGACGTAACTGCTCTATTTCCCCGGCCTGATTTGCCTCCTGAATCATACGAAAAATATCTTCGGCTAGTTTGGAGCGTTCGTCTTGCTTTGGCTCTGGCTGCTCCTGCTGCCACTGACTTTCCATACCGATTCTGACAAATTCATTCACGTCTGCGGCATACCTTTTTCCTTCCTGTCGCCACTGTGCCGCCATTTCATGATCCAACCAACTCATCCTGCTTCCCCCATCCAGTGTATGTATGTCTTATTTGTTCTACAGGCTTTATTCATTCTGTTAGGTGGTTCCTCACCTTCGTCAACACAAACCACAGGTCTGTCACTGCCTTTACCTCGTCATAGTCCAGATAGGCATCGCGCTTGTCGTAATATTTGACCGCCACAATCACCATCTGAAGTGTCACTGGCTTTCCAGCAGCCTTAAGAACTTCTACAACACTTTCAAAGGTGGCCAGCTCAAACCAGGTTTGAACCTGACGATCTGATATCCATAGGGGAATATACTCGTCCTGTTCGTTGGTTGCGGCTGTACCGTCCTCTGCACATTCCTCCAGCCAATGCTCATCCAAATAATAAATCGGTGTATGAACAGGGTCCTGATCCCATTGATCCACATTCACATATAACCAGTTATTATGCAGCTGCCCCACACTGCACACCAATTCCTGCATTCCTTCAAAAACACGATAAGAAGGGCGCTCCCTGCGACGGTAATCCTCAAGTCTTGTCTCATACCTGCTCATCTCCAGCCACCCCGTTTCTGTATCATCCAAACACTCAAAATTCGCGTAACATACACTTATAACTCATAAAACCCGATATAAGTACAAGCACCTCGTCCATAGTTAAGACTACATAAGGAGATTGATCTATTCATGAAAAGAATCACCGCACTTATCATCCTGTCCATGCTCTTACTTGTAACCCCGATCTACGCTGCTGCACCAGCACCTATGCTGGTTTATGTGGATCAGAATAACCACTCCTTCATCCCGCTTCGCCTCCTGAACAGCTATGAAGGGATCACGCTCAACCTGAACCCAGCGGACAAAAAAATAGAAATAGCGCAAGGCAATACCCGGCTTACCTTATTTACGGGACAAACTGTTGCTAAAGTAAATGATCAAACGGTTCGTATGCAAAATGCACCTTTTACCGATAACGGCGCTACCTATGTACCCTTGCAGTTCATCAGCCAATATCTAAATCTGCAAGTCTTATGGCAAAAAGAAACCTCAGCTGTGCGTATTACGCAGGGTACGACGTCTGTTACGCTTCCGGTACTTACCGGCAAGCTACCCGGAAATACTGCCCCGATCACGACAGCTCATAAGAGCTTCAAGGTTGGACCTCGTACCTTTTCCGCTAAGGTGGTCACCATCTCCATGCTCCATCCCAAGATAAGTTTGGACGTGGCACTGGCAAGCGATACCCTTGGTAAAGTGGAGGACTTAAGCAGTCTTGCCAAACGCAATCAAGCGGTTGTAGCCATTAATGGCACATTCTTTGACGCCTATACCAAAAGCTCATACAAGACGCCTTACGGCTATCTGGTCAGCCATGGCAAGCTGTTGAAAAAAAGCTCCGGTGACCAACGTACCGTCTTTACCTATGATGCTAACCATTTAGCCAAGCTTGTGTCAGGTTCTGTCTTTGAACAACAGTTAAGTCAAGGCAGCGTCGAAGGTGCTCTTCAAGCTGGACCTCGTCTGGTTACGAACGGTCAGGTTTCCCTAAATGTCAAAGCCGAAGGCTTCAAAGACCCTAAAATATTAACAGGCGGCGGCGCCCGCAGCGCACTTGGAATTACTAGGGATCATAAGCTGATCCTCCTGACCACAAGCGGAGCGACCATTCCACAGCTCGCCCAAATGATGAAGCAGGCTGGCGCTTATCAGGCCATGAACCTGGATGGCGGTGCTTCCAGCGGACTGTACTACAACGGCTCTACCTCACCACACCCGGCCGCCAGATCAGCAACGCTATTATTGTAAAGTATCAATAGACGAATAAAGGGCTGTCTTCACGGATCTGCAAGCCGTGGGGATAGCTTTTTCCTTTTTCCCAGTCCCGGTTATTATGGCTCCCCTGTGTTCGAGCGGTTTGTCTGATCCGTTACGGGTTGATCCTGCAACCTACAATCGAACCAGGCTGGTAAAGCTGTTACTGCCTTCGCCTCCTTTTTTAAAAGAAAGATAAATACGGTGGTTTTCTCCTCTGCTTGCCAAGCATTCATAAAGTCCGGGTTGCACAGACAGGAATGACCCTCCCCATATACAATCAGGTTCTAACTCGCCACCTGTGGCTTCCTCTCCTGCACCAATAAATATGTTCCCTGAAGGAACCTTCAAAAACAGCCGCACCATGGGCTGCTCGATATGATCTGTTATCACAACCTCATACGTCCCATCCGCTCCTAGGTTCAAGAAAGCAGCGTTTCCCGCATTTAACTCCCCCAGCTCGTCTGCTTCGATAGACCACCAATCCGGCTCATCGTTCAAGCGATGCTTCAGAGCTTGCGTATCAAATAGGCAAAGAGTCGCCGTGTCTGTCGTAAATTGAAATGGACTGATTGCCATGTTCATCATACAATCCTCCTGATAATAGTCAGCGAATTTCCGTTTTCCCACGTCTTCCGCTATCCGTATTGCTATAGATTTGAGGGAAATTATCCCTGTATGTAAAGTATAACAATGCTTGTAGAACCAGACAACATACTAGAGCCACCATCCATTCTGCATTAAAAAAGCCCTCCCTCACGATGTCGTGAAAGAGGGTCGCTTTGTAAGTTTGAGCGATGCTAACCTAACGTTAGATCAGAAAAGATTTGGTGATAATCACCAACAAAATGAACAATACCAAAATCGCGCCTGTGGATGTCCATGCTCCACCGTAACCTACTTCACCCATGTCTAAATCCCTCCTTGCGTTAAAGCTTACTCTTATCGTATGTAGAAAAGCAGATAACGACCGGGCGAATCGGCAAGTTTATTTGCTGTGAAGGAGCCTCTTAGAAAATGGACTGGTATGTTTCGGATGGGTCGGTAATGACTCGGGATGACAACTGGCAAAGAATGTCGTCGGATCTACGCAACAGCCTGCTCACATCTTTCTGCTTCATCTTTTGAATGAGCGAGGTTTCTAGCTGGGATGAAAGAAATTGAGTGGTGCCTATAAATACAACAATATCCAATCCGGGGTTGGTGTCAGTATGTAATAAGTGCAACAAATCCGCCATGGACAAGAGTCCCGGAGGGAAAATACTATTAGTTTCTTTCATATATAGAGCTTTTACCATGGAGGTTAACGCCCTGTCGCAGAGGATAATGCAGCATTGGAGTTGGTTATGCTTGTACAGTATTTGGGCTAGTTTCATGTGGTATTGGGATAGCGTGTGGAAATCGGTTATTGAATGAGTAGGTGTTGTGAGGGTCTGGACGGTTGAGTGGGACTTGGAATATAGGTAGAAGGAGCTTCTTTCATATCTATTCCTCCAGAGATTCAAGAATAGTCTTATTATACGCCAAAATAATACTTATAGATATCAAAAATATTTATTGTATCTAATATTCAATGTTTTCATTTAGATTTCTTGTCTACACTTTTAGAATAGTGAGGTGTAGACGATGGAAGACAAAGAAGTCCTCAAATTAGTGGGTGCCAGAATACGTGCTTTGCGAAAAGAAAAAGGATTGTCTCAGGAGTCGCTTGGGGAAAAAGGCGGATTCCATTTTTCATACATAGGGCAGATTGAACGTGGAGAAAAAAACGTATCTTTAATAAACATAGCTAAAATCGCTGATGCACTGGATGTTAATTTGATTCAGCTTTTCGCTTATGTAAATGAGGATATTAAGGTTACGAAGCATGAAGATGGTATACAAGAAATCGTAAATATACTTCAAAAGACGAGTCCAGAGAAGGTACGTTTGGCGAGGAATGTGATACGGGAGATTATCAACTAAGAAAATTCTCAAAAATTGTGAGAGCAATCTCTTGGGAAATAAAAAAAGGACCATACTTTTCATTTTCAGAAAATCATAGTCCTCATTTTTTATTCAATACCAAAAAGGCACATTAGTTTTTTGTCGTGACCTTCTTAGATGGAATTTAACGCAACAACCATTCCTTTATTGTCAATGTAGAAGAACCATTTTGAATGAGCGGATCTAAATCCCCAATCTTTGTCGCTTCCTCAAGTGACGCTGCTTTTATTAAATAGGCTCCTCCCGTTCCATCGCTAAATGGACCATACTTTTCAAGAGCTCCCTCTTTCTTTAACTTTTCCAGATGGTCATAGTGCCCTTTGATATCATCAGTATTGAACTTGTTTGTTCGTGTAGTAATTAATAAAAAGTAATTCATTGATTTCCCCTCCATATTTCCCTTGTAATAAAAAATATCTGGCGTTCCTTTAAGAAGATATTACAGCGTTAGCTATTATAATAAAAGTCCTTAAAGATGAAATGCAACTATAAGGGAATTTGGTCAATTTTAGCGGATTCTCAAACTAAAACACGCCCTCAAGTGGCGTGTTTTAGTAATCACGAATCTCTCCAATTCAATTCCCCTAAACTCTTACTTCCAGATCTCGTCCGCAATCTCTTTTATGAAAGCAAGCTTTTTCCACTGCTGCTCTTCTGTCAGAATATTGCCCTCTTCTGTGGAAGCAAAGCCGCATTGTGGGCTGAGGCAGATGTGGTTGATGTCCACGAATTGAGTTGCTTCCTTAATACGGTTGATGACCGTTTGCTTGTCTTCCAGCTCACCCGTTTTGGAGGAAACGAGGCCCAGCACGACTTGTTTTTCATCTTTCAGATGCTTAAGCGGTGTAAAATCACCTGCGCGGTCGGTATCGAATTCGAGATAGTAGCCGTCGATGTTATCGATGCCGAACAGGGTTTCGGCTACAGGTTCATAGCCGCCAGAAGATGCCCAGGTGGAATGATAGTTACCACGGCATACGTGGGTTGTAACGACCAAATCGGCTGGAAGATCCTTCACGGTTTCCTGATTCACGCGAGCGAACAGCTTTTTAGTATCTTCCACATTTTCACCCGCATGCTGTCTAGCTTCCCAATAGTTTTTATCACAGAGCATGCCCCATGTGCAATCATCCAGTTGCAGGCTGCGGCAGCCTTCATTATAGAGCGCTTGGATCACGGATTTGTAGGCTTTGGCAATGTCCGTCACCAGTTCATCCAGATTGCTGTAATACGTATCGGTTGATTCTTTATTTTCTCCACGCAACAGCTCAGCCAGGAACTGCGCAGGTGCCGGAATCGTTTGGCGAGCGATAGCATCCTCTCCTGCGACTTGTTTCAGGAATTTAAAATCTTCAATGAAAGGATGACGGGAATGTCCAATTTTACCGGACAAACGTGCGGTTTCCGCTCTTGTTTCCACACCTTGGAATTGGTAGCCGTTTGCAAGCTGTACCTTTTCCACGCCGTCCAGTCCCCACATAAAATCAAGATGCCACCAGGAACGTCTGAATTCCCCATCCGTCACGGCTTGAAGGCCTACGGATTTTTGCTTTTCCAAAAGTTTGATAATTTCTTCATCTTCAATCTTTCTCAGCTCGTCCGCAGAGATTTCATTATTTTGAAATTGAATTCGGGCATCTTTAATCGCTTGCGGGCGCAAAAAGCTGCCAACCATATCATGCCTAAAAGGGGTCACTTTACGTTGGGATGCATTGTCAAGGATGCTGCTCATTAGGGTTATCTCCTTTTTCGCTTCAGTAGTGAAGTTGTTGTAAGAAAGATAACATACATTTTCAGCTATAAGGTAACTCCAATAAACTATAGCTAGTTATAGCCTAAGGCTATATCAAACTTTTTTATTCCCCTATTGCCTCATGCAACGCTTCTACATAGACTGTGGCCAGCTTGGAGAGCGCGACGTTTTTATGGCAAATCCATCCCACATTAATAGACTCATCACACTCCAGGGGGACGGAAATAATTTCGTTACCGTTCAGATCCGCACTAATCACTCCGGTAGAAATGGTATAGCCGTTCAAGCCAATGAGCAGATTAAAAAGGGTGGCCCGGTCATTGACGCGAATGCTTTTGGGGTGCGACAATGTACTCAGAATCTCCTCGGAGAAGTGAAAGGAATTGTACTCCCCTTGTTCAAAGGACAGATATGGGTAAGGATGAAGTTGGTCAATGGTCACGATAGACTGCCGGGATAGCGGGTTATTGGCACTGATAAATATATGCGGCTTGGCCGTAAACAGGCTGTTGAATTGCAGATTTGCATCTTTTAGCAGCTTGTTGATGACTTTGGCGTTAAATTCGTTCAGATACAGGATTCCGATCTCACTGCGTAGGCTTTTGACATCCTGTATGATTTCATGGGTTTTGGTCTCCCGCAAAGCCAGCTCATATTCATCCTGTCCATATTGATTCACCAGATTTACAAATGCATTCACTGCAAAAGCATAATGTTGCGTAGACACAGCAAAATGCTGTGGTGAAGGCTTGGCATCCAAATAGCGACTTTCCAGCAGCTCCGCCTGCTCAACGACCTGACGCGCATAACCTAGAAATTCCACGCCTTCCTTGGATAAAGAAATGCCTTTATTAGTACGCTCAAAAATGGTGATATGAATTTCTTCCTCCAGATCGCGAATCGCGTTGGACAGACTGGGCTGGGAAATGAACAACCGCTTCGCCGCCTCATTCATGGAGCCACGATTGGCAACCTCGATGACATATTTTAATTGTTGTAGGGTCAATGCATGATGTCCTTTCCGTTTATTGTTTCTTCTATTATATAATACATGATCACCCTCCTGGAAAAGGGAATAGAAACACCCCCTTAAAATGGAAACATCCATTTCAAGGAGGTGCTTTTTTCACTGCTGTATTAATTAACGAATTTCACCGTTTGTAGCGATCAGCTTTTGATACCAATAGAAGCTTTGTTTACGAATGCGACGCAAATCTTTGAGGTCAAATTCCTCACGATCCACATAGATGAATCCGTAACGCTTACTGGAGCCCTGATGGGTACTAACCAGATCAATCGCAGACCACGGACAGAAACCGAACACTTCTACGCCGTCTGTAATAGCCAATTGAATCTGCTCGATATGTTTCTTGAAGAAGTCAATACGATAAGGATCGTTTACTACATCCCCTTCTTCCAGCTTGTCAAAAGCGCCCAAGCCGTTCTCTGTCACGATTAAAGGCAGGCGGTAGCGAGAATATATCTGGCGTAATGTGGTTCTAAAACCAACCGGATCAATCTCCCAACCAAACTCCGTCGTTTGCAGGTTGGGGTTCACAGAACCTCGGTATGCTCCGGGTTCACCCACAATTTCATGCTGATCTCCTGTATGTGAATAATCATTTCCATCATCCAGACTTTCCCCTACGGTTTGAGAGGTATAATAATTAAATGCGATAAAGTCCGGCTTCCCTTTCGCTAATATATCCATATCCCCTTCTTCAATAACAGGCTCATAACCCTTCTCGACCAAATAGCTCCAGGCAATGTGGTTGTAGCGACCAAATACAGCCATATCCAGGTAAAGCCAGTTGCGAATAGCTGCATAGTTGTCAGCCGCCAGCGTATCTTCCGGTTTGGAACTGGCTGGATAAATGACCCCAATATTCGGTGCTGGTCCAATTTTCGCATTAGGCAGCATGTCATGGCACAATACCATCGCCTTCGCCTGCGCGACTAACATATGATGATTTTGCTGATACAGTACCTTTTGCGGATTTTCCAGGCTAGTATCCAATGTACCAATAGAACCGGGATGGAGAATCAGCATGTTCTGCTCATTAATGGTGAGCCAGTATTTCACCCTGTCCCCAAAGTTCTCAAACAACGTTTTGGCATACTGCTCGAAGGCATCAATCGTTTCCCTCTTGGACCATCCGCCTTGTTGTTCAAGCGCATAGGGCAGATCAAAATGATACATGGTAACAATCGGTTCAATACCATATTTAATTAATTCGTCAATCAATGAGCTGTAAAATGCAATTCCCTTCGGATTGACTTCACCCGCGCCTTGTGGATAGATGCGTGTCCAAGCGATCGAGAAGCGATACGCCTTAAAGCCCATTTCAGCCATCAGAGCTACGTCCTCTTTGAACATATGGTAATGATCACTGGTTACCTTAAAATCAGTCACCCCTTCAACGTGGTTAGCCATGTCAATGACAGAGGGCCCTTTTCCATCTTCGTCCCATGCACCCTCTACCTGATATGCGGAAGTTGACCCTCCCCAGAAAAAGTTTTCAGGAAATGCCTTCAATTGATTATGTTTCATGCTAAAGTCCCTCCAGTTATCGTTATATCCTTATAATTTCGCTTCATGTACGTGATGATGAGCTTCCCTGTATTACACCACCAAAGTTAGCAATACTTCATTTTTCTGAACCTGCTCCTGATTGGTCTCAAATACGTCCACTTTATGTTTCGTCAGGGTGACGATGACAGGGGTTACGATTTCGTACCCTGCTTCTATAATCTGCTCTCTGTCAAATTGGATTAACAAGTCCCCTTGTTTTACGATATCTCCCTCTTGAACGACCGGATTAAAATGCTTTCCTTTCAACGCGACGGTGTTAATTCCAATATGAATTAATATCTCCGTACCCGCCTTGGAAGTCAAGCCGATGGCATGTCCTGTAGGAAATAGCGACGTTACAACTCCATCTATGGGCGCTACAACCTCACCGACAGAAGGTTCAATGGCTAACCCTTTTCCCATCGCCCCTGTAGAAAATGCCGAATCGTTCACTTGGCTCAGGGGTGTCGTATTGCCTGTGATCGGGCTGTAGATCGTTTCTTTCTTGATGTCAACAGCCTTGGTTGCTGTAACAGTTGGTAGAGGTTCTTCCGTCTTAACGACCTCAACAGTTGCCGCGGTCTCCCCCTTCACCTTGCTTTCATAGCCAAAAATAAGAGTCAGCACCGTGGCTACCGCGAACGAGCATGCAATGGCAATCACGTAAACCAAGGTAGGGGTATATACTGGAATCGCAAAAATGTTGTGAAACACATAAGCCGTCATTTTCACTCCAAAGTGTCCATTGATGGCCCCACCTATAGCCCCTGAGATAATGACAATCGGAATGACTCGTTTAAAGCGAAGCACCAGACCATACACAATCGGCTCTGTCACACCCGCCAGCAAGCCTGTAATACTCGTGGAACCTGCAAGGGTTCTAAGTGTTTTATCTTTTTTAGCCTTCAGGAAGATACCGAATGCGACACCAATTTGAGCAAATACAGCTGCTGCAGCCATGGCCTCAATCGGATCACCGCCAACGCCGATGTTTTGAATCGTGATCGGGGTAAAGCCCCAGTGAAGTCCAAAGACGACCATAAAGGTCATAAAACCGCCAAGCACAATCCCTGACAAGATGCCGCTTACACCGATTAACCATGTCACACCCGAAGAAATCCAATCTCCTACCGTTGTACCGAACGGTCCAAATGCGATGGCAGATAGCGGAACCATAATCATTAAAGCCAGCATCGGAACTAAAAACAGCTGCAAATCCTTAAGAATGATTTTCTTCAAAAACTTGTCGACCAACGCATAGATGCTGATAGATATGAAAATCGGGAAAACACTCGCTGAGTAGTTCATCATGATCACCGGTATTCCTAAAAACGATACATCAGAGCCTTTGTCCATCAGTCCCGTAAAGTTGGGTTCCAGTAGAGCTGCACCGATCACACCAGCTACATAAGGATTCGCTTTCAGCTTTATACCGAGCGTAATTCCCAGTAAAATCGGCAAGAAGTAAAAGACAGCATTCCCGGCAGCAGACAGGATCAGATAGGTATCACTCGTTGCAGACATCCAGCCTAGCAAGGTCAAAACCGTCAAGAGGGCTTTCAGCATCCCCGAGCCTGCCATCGCCGGAATCAACGGGGAGAAACTGCCGGAAATGACTTCGAAGATTGTGGATATGACCGATGTCTTCTTTCCGCTGGATTCTTTGGCCGTAGAGGTGTCTGACCCAAAATCCCTGTTTTTCATAATCTCTGTGTATACATAGGCAACATGGCTGCCAATCACGACTTGAAATTGTCCTCCGCTTTCAACAACAGTAATGACTCCCTCGTGCTTCTCAAGCGCTTCTCTTTCGGCTTTTCGTGAATCCTTCAGGTCAAATCGGAGCCGTGTAGCACAATGGACAAGCCCATTGATATTTTCTTCTCCTCCAACGAGACGTACGATATCCTCGCCCATTTTCTGATGGTCCATGTTCATTCTCCTCTTGGGCAGATTGCCTGAAAACAAAAAAATACCTAAACGAAAGGCATGCATGATCATAGAAAATGATCACTGCCATTCATTTAGGTATCGCCTGCTTATCAGTAACAATCCTTAAATTTAAGTTGTGAGCCTACTATAAATCACTCCGTAATCGTTTGCAAGCTTTTTTTCTAAGAATCAGCCATATCGTTTCTGGAGGTTACACGCTGTATATGAATCGTCAAATACACTTTTTCATCAATCGACATCGCACTTTCATGCTTTAATTCCAGGTACTGATTAATTAATTGGGTACACTGAAAAGCCCTCTCGTATTTATCTTTGACTTGGTCATACAAAAAGTTATCCCCTGAAGCTAATTGCTCTTGTTCATTGCTCAGCAAGCGCTGGGCAAAGTACTGCAAATGAGTAATAAACCGCGAATAATTAAATGAGGTTTCATCCAGTGTAATCTGATAGTAATCGGTTACAATATTGAAAATGTCATCAATGACTTCCGTAATCTCAACCGTTTGTTTCATGCCCTGACCGTCTTGTCTTGCATTGACAAAATGCATGGCAATAAAGCTTGCTTCATGCTCATCCATTTGAATGCCAAATTGAGCATGAATGATGTCCAATGCATTCATACCTATCATAAATTCTTTTTTGTAAAATTTTTTGATCTGCCATAACAGTGAATTTTTAAGCCCTACGGATTTTCTGTATCGAGAGATGGCAAATTGAATATGGTCAATCAACGAAATATAGATATTATCACTAAAAATATCTCCCATTTCTTTTTTGGCGCTCCCTACAATTTCATCCGCCACTTTTAGATACTCTACAGATGTTTCTCCAATGATATCAATTAATTTTTGCGGAATTTTATCGGACTTTAATACAAAGGTTTTTTCTATTTTTTCTTCATCGACCCTTTGACCATTTTTCTTTTTAAAACCCAGACCGTTCCCTATGACAACAAACTCATGACCTACCTGATTCTCGGCCCGAATGACATTGTTGTTAAATATTTGCCGGATGATCATCTAGCTGCTCACCTCATTGATGTAATGACAAAGTTTGGAATAACAAAAAAACCAAATAACGACTAAGTCCATTAGTCATTATTTGGGTATCGCCTGCTCACCAGTAACAATCCCGAAGGGCACTTCACCCCTCATTCAATTACTCTTACTATACCGCTTTCAAAGCAGAATAACAATACAATCATACCAAAAAAACCGCCAAACACTCGAAATCCCTGTGCTCAGCGGTAATTTAAGTTCATGCTTAACGTTCTTTTTCTTTGCAAAATACGTCTTTGGCAACCTGAACTGCTGAGGCTGCCCGCGGCCATCCTACGTAAAAGGCTAGCTGTGTAATGACCTCAATCAATTCTTCCTCCGAAATCCCGTTCTCCTTGGCCAGATTCAGATGATAAGGAAGTTGATTCACATGCTCACCCGCTACCAGAGCGGCAACTGTAATAAAACTCCGTTCCCTAAGAGACAACTCACTTCTTCTCCATACATCTCCAAAAAGAACATCCTCCGTATAGGTTACAAATGCGGGTGCAAAATCACCTATCGTTTCCCGAACACTCGATTTGATTAATTTATGCTTCATAAGACCATCTGGGCAAGTCCGTTGCCAAAGGACCAATCCTCTAATTCAGTCTCTACCAGTGTCACAAATACATCCTCTGGTCTAATCTTGCATTCAATAGATATGAGTTCGGCTAACCTTTGGTAAAAACCCTTTTTTTGTTCCGTAGTTCTACCCGATCCCATTGTAATTTGGATGTACAACAGCTTGTCTGTTCTGGGTACATTCAAATAATCGGGACTATAATAAAACTCGCTCTGCTTATGGGCATGAAAAACCTGAAAGTAATCTTTGGACGGGACCTGAAAATGTTCGATCAAAGCATTCATGATACAGCGGCTAATGCCAGGCAGCTCTTGTTCTGTGTATTGCTGCTCCATGTAGCCTACTCGTACAAAGGGCATATTCATCTCTCCTATCTTGGGAATAAGATGATTGTACTCCCCTCACCTCCATCTGTATAATTGAAAATAATAATAATTATATTCAATTTCATCGATGGAGATGAGTCCATATGGATTTAAAAGAGTTAACTACGTTTCGTACAATTATTGAAGAAGGAACCTTCTCAAAAGCTGCCACCAAATTAAACTACGCGCAGTCTACAGTCACGAACCAAATCCAGAGGCTAGAGAAAGAGCTGGGGTTTCAGCTTTTTATAAGAGGCTGGGATGCGGAATTAACTCCCTCAGGAAAAATTTATGCCGAAGAGGTAGACGGACTGATTCAGCATTGGAATTTTGTAATGGACCAGGCGAAGTCGCTGAAAAAAGAGGAGATTGGCACGCTCCATATCGGTGTGATTGAAACGGCAGCTGCTGCCGCATTGCCTTTGATTCTACGACAGTTTCGAGAGCATAAACCGAATATTACGTGCCATTTTACAGTAGGAAACACGGATACACTCTCAAAAGCTTTGGTGGACGGCACACTGGATTTTGCAATTTCCGGGGAACCTCACTCGGTACCATCCTTACATTTTGAACCTTTATATCACGAACAAATTGCTTTTATCGTGTCCCGCAGTCATCCCTTCGCGGCAAAAAATGGGCTTCAGCTCGAAGATCTGTATGAGTACCCGCTTATCGTCGGAGGGAAGAACTGCTTGTACCATATACGGCTGGAGAAAGAGCTTTCTCGCTTCCGGTCGATGCCATTTTTTTATACCGTCAGTCAAATCTCGTCTATCCCCTCATTCGTAAGTACGATCCCTTCGGTTGGAGTGGTTCTGTCGTCAATGCCTTTGCCGGAGGAACTGGTCACCATCCCTTTCCAGTTAACAGACCCGAATATCCCCATTGGACTGTTACAAAACAATCAGCATCCACAATACCTGACTTCAGCCCGAAAGCTGTTTATGGAGTTGGTTAAGGAGCTTTGTAGGTTACAGCAATGCCATAACTACTAATAAGCTTATATGGGCAGAGGCGGCGCCTTACCATAAAGAAAAAGCCGCTAAACACTCAGAAACCTGTGTTTAGCGGCTTTACTATTTGAAAGATCGAGGAGATGTGCCCCTCTTTTTATTTTTATACTCTGGTGATACTCGTTATTTCGTTTCAACTGTTTTTTTCCACAGTCCCAGAATGAGCGCGGAAATCACGGAGCCAGTCGCCACTGCAAGCAAGAACAGCAAAGCATGGTTGGCAAGAGCTGCTACAAAAATCCCGCCATGTGGAGCTGGAAGATTGATTTGCCAGAATTGCGTCAGACCACCAGCAATCGCTGAACCTACAATACAAGAGGTGAGGACACGCAGAGGATCAGCAGCTGCGAATGGAATGGCTCCTTCCGTAATGAAGGACAATCCAAGTACATAGTTCGTCAAGCCAGATTTGCGCTCTTGCTCGGTAAACTTATTTTTGAAGAACGTCGAAGCTAGTGCAATCGCCAGTGGAGGTACCATACCGCCTGCCATAACAGCTGCCATCATAGCCCCGTTTGTGTTACCGCTGGAAGTAAAGACACCGATCGAAAATGCGTAAGCTGCTTTGTTGAAAGGTCCACCCATGTCGATCGACATCATTCCGCCCAGAATCAGACCCAAAATAACCGCATTACCTGTTCCCAAATTGTTCAAAACATTGACAAGCCACGTATTAATACCACCGAAAATCGGATCGAACAGGTAGAACATAATCGCGCCTGAAATTAGGAGTCCAAATACAGGGTATAACAAGATTGGTTTTAAACCATCCAGAGCTTTCGGCAGACCTGCCAAAGCTTTACGCAGGAAGATAACTACATAACCGGCCATGAAACCAGCTGCCAGACCGCCAAGGAACCCTGCATTGGAGTTTACAGCCATCAGACCACCGACCATACCTGGCATCAGTGCCGGGCGGTCTCCAATGCTCATTGCGATAAATCCGGCCAGTATCGGAATCAGGAAGTGGAACGCACCTGTTCCCCCGCCAATCGTTTGCAGCAGTTGGAAAAGTACATTATCTTCTCCGGCCACTTGTTCGATCAAGAAGGAAATCGCTAACAAGATCCCCCCGCCGACAACGAATGGCAACATATGAGAAATACCGTTCATTAAATCCTTGTAAATTTTACTGCCCACGCTGGTCTTCTCGGCTTTTGACTCTTCAGCGCTGCCTTTACCTTCACTACGGTAAATTGGCGCATCGCCGTTTAGCGCTTTGCGAATCAATTCTTCGGATTTACGGATACCGTCACTTACCGGTCTTTGCAATACAGGCTTACCGTCAAATCTGGCCATTTCGACCTTCTTGTCAGCCGCAACAATGACACCTTTGGCACGACGAATTTCATCCGCTGTCAGTACGTTTTGTGCGCCTTCCGAGCCGTTCGTTTCTACCCGGATATTGACACCCATCTCTTTCGCTTTCTTAATGAGAGCGTCTTCAGCCATAAACGTGTGCGCAATGCCTGTAGGACAAGCGGTCACCGCAACGACAAACTCGTCAGAATCCGGGTTGCCAACGATTACCTCCGGTGTTTGCTGTGCTTTGGCTGCCTCTTTCTTGGCCTCTTTGGCTTTCTTGGCAGCTTCTTCTTCCGCCTGTTTGGTATCAAATAGCTCTGTTACTTCATCTGGTGTTTGCGTGTTCATCAGTTTGTCGATGAAATCGGTATCAATGAGCAACCGCGAAAGAGCAGCCAGTGTGCGAAGATGCGTATTCGCTGCTCCCTCTGGAGCTGCAATCATAAAGAATACTTTTGCTGGCTCGCCGTCCAACGATTCGAATTCTACGCCTTTACTGCTTTTGGCAAATACAACGGTCGCTTCATTCACAGCTTTGGTCTTGGCATGCGGCATCGCAATACCGCCGCCGATTCCAGTGCTGGATTCGGCTTCGCGTTTGTAAATCATTTCTTTAAACAAGGCACGGTCATTAATACGTCCACTTGCTTCGAGACTGGCGATGAGTTCCTCAATCGCCCCGTCCTTTGTCGTCGCCTGCAGGTCCATGATCATCGTTTCTTTAATCATCAGGTCTGTTATTCTCATTGTTCACACTCTCCTAAGTTCGATCAGCGTGTAGACACACGCATAATAAGCTCATGATGCAGCCGGATTACCGTTTTGAAATCGTGACTTGCGGCCGTAATTGTTCAATTTTCTCTCTTGTAGCCAGATCATCGGAGAACGCAGTTGCGCTTCCGGATGCCACTCCTGCACGGAAGGCTTCGATCGGATCGCCTTGAAGAGCCAGCGTACCCACGAATCCAGCAATCATAGAATCACCTGCGCCTACAGAATTTTTCACCGTTCCTGCTGGTACATTTGCGTGATACACTTCATCTGCCGTAATGAACAAAGCCCCTTCTCCTGCCATGGAAATGAGTACATTTTTTGCACCTGCTTCCAGCAGTTTACGACCGTAAGTGACAATCTCCTCCTCTGAATGAATAGTTACGCCAAACAACTCAGCCAGCTCATGATGATTGGGCTTAATGAGCAGCGGCTTATGAACCAAAGCCTTCATCAGCGCTTCACCTGTGGTGTCGATGACGAATTCAGCCCCGGTGTCCTGACACACGCGAATCAATCGCTCATAGAAGTCTCCTCCAAGAGATGGCGGGATACTTCCCGACAAGACGACAATGTCATTTTTCTGGAGACCCGCCAGCTTTTGTACCAATGCATCGGCCTCTTGCTCACGAATCACAGGTCCCAAACCGTTAATTTCTGTTTCATCACCATGCTTGAGCTTAATATTGATCCGTGTATCATCTTCGATCATTACAAAATCAGTTTTAATGGATTCTTCCCGCAATGTATCGTCGATAAACCTGCCTGTGAACCCTCCGAGAAAACCAATCGCCGTGCTGTCTGCTCCCAGCTGGTTCAATATACGTGATACATTAATTCCCTTGCCCCCTGGCAGTTTTAGATCACGTTTCATCCGGTTCAAATCACCGAGCTTCAAATCGTCAACTTCCACGATGTAATCAATGGAAGGGTTTAGTGTTACTGTATATATCATTGTTATCCCTCGATTATCTTAGTTTTCTGAGCTATGGATCGGCGTGAACGTTCTGGCACCGATTCAGTAATAAGGATAGCTTCCTTGAGATCGAACAATTTGGCGAACGTTACTTCTCCAATTTTGCTGGAATCGGCCAACACATATGTTTTGCCGGACAGCTGATGGGCGCGCCGCTTGATCAGCGCCTCTTCAGGATCAGGAGTCGTATACCCCATCTCAACATCTACCCCGTTCGTTCCCAGAAAGCACTTGTCGAATCGAAAATTGTCCAGATTCTGTAGGGCAATACTCCCGATTACGGCTTTGGTATGAATTTTCATCATCCCTCCCAGTAGATAGCTTCTAATTCGTTTGCTTACCAGTGCTTCTACGTGGGAGAGACCATTCGTCACGACCGTCACGTCTTTAGCTTCAATGTAAGGAATCATCGCCATCGTTGTTGTTCCCGCATCCAGATAGATACATTCACCATCCAAAATTTCTTTAGCTGCCATACGGGCGACTGCGTTTTTTTGTTGAACGTTTTTGAACGTTTTTTCTTCCATGCCGGGTTCCTGACTTTTCTGATTTAGCAAGGTTGCCCCTCCATGAATCCGCTTTAACAACTGACGGCCTTCAAGATCTATCAAATCACGCCGAATCGTTGACTCAGAAGCTCCCAAGAGATCAGCCAATTCCTGCAACTTTACAACACCACGCTCTTGTAAGCGCTGTATTATTAACTTGTATCTTTCTTCCGTCAGCATCTTCATTCCCCCAACTGTTCTTATCGTACCACAAACCTAGCAAAAAACAATCATTTTTCTTCAAAAAGATTCAAAAAAATTCATTCCGACTTCATTTTTTTACAAAATGGTGAATTCCTACTCTAATCAGCATGATTGCGTTTACATTTTAAAGAAATTTCATCTGCTTTTATGTAAATTCATTCTTCTTACATGGAAATTCAGCAGTAAACGTTCAAAAACGTTCTGACACTTCAATTAGCACTATTTTACCATTCTACGTACCATTCGTCCCAATCTTATTTAGTCAGAAAAGAGCTAATCACCGGGACTTCGTCCTCAGTGTTTAGCTCTTTGTGACGCTTCTCCCCTAACGCTCAATTCTTAACGATTCCAATAACAAAACCATCATATCCCTTGCTCCCCACGGTCTGAATGGCTGTAGCTGTAATTCTCGATTCCTCAGCCAGCAAATCATAAAACTTTCTTACGCCCTGCACACGAGGGTCTGTGCTGTAAGCTTGAATGATCTCCCCTTCACGTACTACATTATCGCCAATAATAACGGTGCCAGGACGTGAAAAACGAAGTGCCCACTCCAGATATAATGGATTATTGGGTTTATCCGCATCAATAAAAATGAGATCAAAAGGTGCAACGCCCTCATCCTTCATTTGTGTCAACTGCTCCAATGCGTCTCCCTCTCGAAGTTCCACCATTCCATCCAACTGAGCCAACGATATATTCGACCGAGCGATTTTAGCATGAACCGGATGGGCTTCCAGCGTAACTATTTTTCCATCTGTCGGCAACGCCCTACCCAGCCAGATTGTACTGTAGCCTCCCAAGGTACCAATCTCCAACACACGTCGTGCACCTTGCATTTGAGCTAAGATATTTAATAGCTTTCCCTGATTAGGCGACACATCATGCGGAGGTAATCCTGCCTGTTGGTTAGTTGCCAATACCTTTTCCAAGACAGCATCATGCGGAATAAGACGCTCCGAGATATAATGATCTACTTGTTCCCACGTATTCGTTGAATGCATTTGCTCCACTCTCCTTTGGCTTTAACTTACAATTTGATTGTAAATGAATTACTATTATAAAAATAATATATGTTTTTACTCTATTCATAATTTAAATGTATGAGTTAATCAGAAAGGAGTCCGGTCTTGAACCTGCATGCATTACGCTTATTTCACGTGGTCGCCTCTACAAGGAGTGTGACACGTGCCTCTGAACTATTAAATATTAGCCAACCTGCGATAACAGCCCAGATTAAAAAATTCGAAAAAGAAATATCCCTCACACTGCTCGTGCCCATGGGAAGAGGGATTACCTTAACCGATGCTGGTGAAAAGCTTGCTGTTCTCGCCAAACGGCTTTTTGCTGTCGAGCAGCAAATCGAACAATTTTCACAGGATTATCGTGACGGAGCCCATGGTCATATTCGGCTGGCTGCTACTTATTTACCGGCTCATTTCCTCATTCCGGCCTGGATCGCAAAATTCAAACAGCAATATGAACAAGTTGAAATGACGATTCATACCACGAACTCCAATGATGCCTTGCAGCAGCTATTGAATATCGAAGTAGATTTGGCGATCTATGGAGGACTGCCTGAGCAGTACTCCGATACGATTCAGACCGAAGAATTATTTCGTGATGAGCTATGGTTTGTAGTAGCGCCGGATCATCGGTATGCGAATCAGCAGGTTTCATTATTGCAAATGATGCAGGAGCCCTTTGTTATGCGTGAGAAGGGAAGCTCGACACGAGAGAGATTGTTTTCCTTATGTCGAACCTACAATGCCCCTGCTCCCAAAGTCACACTTAACTTCACAGGGCTGCATGAGGCGATTACCGCAGTGATTGCCGGTTATGGTGCAAACTTTGTGTCCTCACTAGTCGTGCGTGAATATGTAGAACGCGGTGAGCTATGCCGGGTATATGTGGAGGGTGTCCAGCTTCTCAATTCAATCGCTATTTGTACTCGCAAAAATGAGCCACTATCAGCGGCTACCCAGAATTTCATCCAGCTTATTCGCAATCATTCTTGATAAGCATGGGATACCTGTGTACACTTGCGCCTTCTTTTAATAACAAGAGCCATGACTGCGTGCATACCGCATTCATGGCTCACCTTGTTATGATAAATATTCACCCTCAATCATCTTCTCCAGGTAATCTCCCGGCTGCGCAAGAAACTCAGCAAAGCTGCATACATCCGCATATTCCTGATGTTCTTCATCGTAATAGCCCAGACACTTGTGCTTGGGATTCCACACCAAAAGGATATCCGAATAGTTATCTACTTCTAGAGACAAACGCAACAGCTTTTGCCGACCTACTTTCATCTCAACCGTATCTATGAAAGAGAAGAACTCAACAAATTGGATACCCAAATCATTTTCTGGCAGGTCTACACGGCGCTGGTCTCCCATTAGAAAGGCTGTAAGATCCTTAGGAAGCTTGTAGCTTTTTAAAGCATGTTGTTTATTCTCCAGATTATGAAACGCTGGCGGTTCCACAGACTTTAGATATTCGGCCATTTCCACGTTCTTATTGCTAACAGCAATCGTATATGCCCGATCTCCACCTTTTTCTGCCAGTGTCACGTCAGCCCCATGCTCTACCAGGTACTTAACCATCGCAAAATCATTATTTCGTGCTGCTAGAGTTAAAGGAGTCGCTTTATAGGGATACACCATATCAGAGGCATTGTAATTAATATCTGCACCATGCTCCAACAGTAGTGCTACAGTGTTCAGGTCATGGTTACTAACTGCGTTGCGCAGCGTTGCTCCCCCATGCTGCTTTATATCGAGGCCAAGTTCGTGAATCAGCGGGATATTCTTTTTATTGCCATAATAGGCTTGCTCATAGGCACCAGATTTGACTTGGTTTTTTCCGTCCAGCTTGGCACCATGGGCCACCACATAGCGGACAATCTCTTCTGAGCAGTAGCGAACAGCTGTTAAAAATGCAGGGCGATCTTTTGCATTGAGTTGAACTCCCTGCTCCACCAACAGCTTTAACACGTCCATTCGCCGAGAAATAAGCGCAAGGTCTAATGGACTTAACGTCGTATGTTTGCTGAGTTTAATTTCTTGTTCTATATCCCAGCCTTCGGTCAGCGCTTGGCGTAATGCCGATATATTGCCTTCTACAATATGCATTGCGATTTCGGGAAGAACGTCAAATTTGCCAATATCTTTTAATTGGATCATTGTATACCCTCACTCTTTATGTATCTATTATCATGTAAATCTATTTTATACCAATCTCCCCTTTACATAAATCCGCCTGACTTCCCAGTTTATTTGCTCACTTTTAATGCAAACAAGTGAGTAGTATAGGTGAAAGTACCTTAGAGAAGCTATAATTGTATAGTATTATGATTCTGTATACTCGATGCAACGAAAAGGAGAACATATGAATAGCATTCAATACTTATCCCAATTCAATTTGCTACATAGTCTCTCACGAGAAGATTTGATTGAAATGGATCAAATGACCTCTATTACGACTATACAAAAAAACACATTTATTCAAACCCCGGATACCTTCTCCAAGGGGCTTTATTTTGTGAAAAGGGGAAAGGTACGTCTCTACAAGCTGAATGCCGATGGGAAGCAGTTCACTTTGGATATTCTCAGTGAGGGAAATGTATTCGGTGAAATGGACATGATTTCGCTGGGGACACGGGACATGTACATAGAAACGATAGAAGAATGCGATATCTGCTTGATGGACACAGACCGATTTGAACATTTTTTAATCCAGCATCCCCGGTTTATGATGAACATGATTCAGGTACTAAGTGACCGGATCTCAGGAATGAGCAGTCTGGCCCAGCATCTGGCTTTGGGGAATTTACAAGATAAAATTATGTATATTCTTTTAAAATTATGTGATCAATTTGCCCTTCAAAGTCATGATGAGTATTATAAAATTGATTTTCCGCTTTCTCACCAGGAAATAGCGAATTTGGTTGGGGCCACCCGTGAAGCTGTAACAACCGCTCTACAGGAGCTTGTCAAAGAAAAGGCCATTAAAACCGGTTTTAAGACAATTTACATCCATCGCCAAAAGCTAGCCAAGTTGTAAGCTACATTACATCTTTCCTCCTGACAAAAGAATTATCGTATACCTACCAGCAAATATACGATATGGAGTGATGAAATGTTACACCGCAAAGGAGCTCGCAAAGGAACAGATATCCCTACTGATGTACTTCAACTGCTACAGCAGGGACAGCTTGAGACCGTGAATCTTACCGAATGGCTGGCTGTGGATCATGTTGTTCTTCTGCGGAACGCTCTGGATGAGTTTGGATTGCAGCGATCATTCAATGTCTTCTTGACTGAATTGGATCATCTGAAGGAAAAAAAGATCATGAAAATGATACCCGCAATAGCACAAGCGTGGCTTCATGTGCTTGAGCAACAAGCGCTAGAAGAACGTACTCGACTCTTTGACGCGATGGCCTCCCATCTTTCAGACAGCATTCGCTGCTGGGCTGCCTACATCATCGGGATTGATTCCCGTTTAAGTCTAGAAGAAAAATTAGCTGGCATTCGACCATTTGCAGCGGATTCCCATTTCGGAGTACGTGAAATAGCCTGGATGGCAATGAGAGAACCTATATTCTTGCAACTGCATGAGGCGCTTGCGCTGTTAAACAGCTGGGTGCGAAATGAGGATGCTAACATACGTCGTTTTGCTATTGAATTAACCCGGCCACAAGGCGTTTGGGCCAAGCATATCCCTGAACTAAAAGAACATCCCGAGCTGGCTCTTCCACTTTTGGAAGCGGTTCAATCCGACCCAGTCAAATATGTTCAAGACTCGGTGGGCAATTGGCTGAATGATGCCAGCAAAACTAACCCGGAATGGGTAACTCAGGTTTGTGATACATGGCTGATGACTTCTGATACAAAGGAAACGAAGCGAATAGTAACTCGGGCCCAAAGAAGCTTGAACAAAATGAAATAATTTGAAGACTCCTCCCTATCCAATCCATATCTAAAATATTCACATAGACTATGAGATACATCTGGAATATTAGGAGTGGAATTCCTATGTCTATTATCCGAATCTATTTGGAAGCAGACAGTATTGTATCTGGGAACGTTGCAGCGAGACGGGTTAACGACACTTTCTCCTACTAATCTAATCATAAATATTGGTTTATTAGTTGGTGCTACCGTAGTTGTTGAGGTGATCAATTTCAACACCAGCGCTTCCTCAACTTCTGTCAACAACGTCACAGTGACGACCACAATAAACGACTGAGCTACGTAAAACAGGACAAACGCCTCTTTTTTATGATTTTATAAAAGGGTAAAATTTCCTTTATAAATATGAAACAGAGGGAGTTATTTCCATGCAATTCAGTTTTGCCTATTTTCGATTTTATATTGTTGCACTTATAGCACTATTCATTCTTACCAGTTGCAATTCCAAAAATGCTGTAACTACAGTCCACACGAATTCTAATGTAGACAATATGACTCATAATACAGCCGTTGTGGACAAAGAAAGTCAGCCTGTCCCACACGTCACAGAGTCGTCGGCTCATACCGTTACCTCGGATAAGGATCTTGTGGCTCTCACCATTCCCGCTGGCTGGCGTAAATTTAAACAAGGACAACTGGATTCGGTGCTTAGTGTTTGTGACAAAGAAAAAAAGAACGTAGGGCTGGTTTTCCGTGTCCCCAAGTCAGCTTTTGCAAATAATATGACGCTCGACGAATTCGTACAGCAACGTGAAGAAATCTCCGCACTGGGCCTAGAAAACTTTAAGGCTGTGGATACTACCCCAATCCAGATTGATTCCACAACCGCCAGAACAGCCGATTATAGTGGGAATTTCAAGGGCCAACAGGTCTATTACTTCAGTGCCATGTTTGAGAGCAAACAGCATTATCTTCAAGTATTGATCTATTCAAGGGGAGGCTCAGCTATAGAAAAACATCACGAATTTGCGACAATAGCCAGCTCCTTGAAAATATTAAGCGATTCACAAGTTGAGCCTGATCTTCGTTCAACAACTATTTTAAAAACTTTTAAAAGCGAAGACGCCCAGCAACGAATCCGTCTCCCTTATGTATGGAAGTCTGGTTTAATTCTTAATCCAGATGCATTAATTCAAGCCTGGTATGAAAAAAACGACGCGTACATGGCGGTCATCAAGGATTGGAAATCTGAACTGCCTTATGAGAAATCCTCAATGATCACATTAAAAGAATACGCTGAGTTTTCAGCTCAATTAGTACTTAAAAGGTCTGGAAAAGGGATAATATTGACGGGACCAATAAAGGTCAATATTAACGGGAATCAAGGTTTGCAATACGAAATATGGACAGAGAGCGATAAAGTGAAAGTTGTATATTTAATCACTTATTTGGAGCATACCGATTCGTTCTCTCAAATTATTTTCTGGACAAGAGCAGATTATTACGATGATCAAAAATCTGAATTTCAAAGATATACCAAAACATATAGAGAAGAAGAAATATAGACATAACAAAATCCGCCAAACACTTAGGAATCTTGTGTGAAGCGGATTTTTCTATATGACTTTCGCAGATTGAAGTCTTAAAGCTTCTCCCAATTAGTATACAAAGATGTTACTTGTATTTCCTTTATTTTTTGTGGGCTAATAAGAGATTAACTATGGTATCCAGTTGAAGCTCCAGCGAATAGGGGTCTTCCATCACAAACTCATCCCCTTTATTGCTGAATGAACCGTACATGTACACCTGTCCTTTTTTTACAGCCGGAAGACCTTTCCATAGCTCACTATGCAGGATCTGATTGGCCCCCTCATCTTTTGAGCCATATACAAAAATATGATCTCCCATATACTCGGGTAAAACCTCAAGTGAAATATTTTCAAATCCCTCTTTCATATTCAATGCTTTCTTTGTGGGTGGCAGCTTTAGCATTTGATATATGGTTGGGCTTCCGTAGTTGCCGCCTTTCGCCGCCAAAACATATATGGATTTATTGGCGACTTGTACGATCGAAACCGTCTCTCCATCTTTAATGATACCGTCAATTTTGGTTCTGGCCTCTGCAACTTTCTTCTCATATTCAGCGATCCACTGCTCGGCTTCTTTCTGTTTGCCAAAAATTTCACTGATTCTGCGGAATTTATCCAGTGGTCCCGCTGTAGATTCACCCTCCCAATACGGCAGGAACACAGTCGTTCCTATCTTTTGGTAGCTGTCGATGTTCTTTTCAATTGAGCCGATAATTAAATCAGGTTGCAGAACGGTCAGTTCCTCCAAATCCATAGGAAAATCCCCGAGATCTTTGATTCCGGCTAACTTCTCCTTGGGATATCCCGATGGATCAATCCAAGCCTCATTTAGCATATAGCTTCTGACCCCTACCGGAATAATCCCCAGTTTTAAAAGATGACCCATATACTGATCCGAGCCACTCGTTTCGGGTTTGCAGGTACTTCTACATCGCCTTTTAGTGTCTTAACCGTTCTTGTCTGCGTTTGTACTGCCGCTTGTCCATCGCTGTTAGATGTTGCCACTGTATGATTAGCCTTCGTCTGCGAGCTTCCATGTGTATTCGTCGGAGCTGAGCAGGCCCCCAGCATCAATGATAAGCACAACATGATCATCATAGCCGTCATTTTGCCTCTACCGTGCATGAAAAAATCCCCTTCCGCATGATACCGATATTGATAATCAATATCAGTATAACGTGTGAAGGCTGTCCGCTGAAGGGCATATTTAAGCTTCGTTTGGGGCATACCTGATCTTGTCCCTGGATATGCTGCTGCTGTTCTTTTTTGAATCGTATAGGAGATAGTCCCTTATATTTCTTGAAGCTGCGACTTAATGAATGCGCATCTGGATATCCCACACGCTCTGCGATCTCCTGCAAAGTGGCATCCGTCTGCATTAGCAGCTCTGCCGCCCGATTCGCCCGTATCTGACCCAAGTAATGAATTGGACTGGTATGCATTTTACTTTTGAACAGCCTTGATAAATGTCCGGTACTGCACTCTAGGTCCTCCGCAATAGATTCTAGTGTTATAGGCCGACTAAAATGCTCACGAATATAGGTTACAGCTTGCGCTACCAAGTCAGGCTTAAGGGGCTGAATACCTTGTCGATCCAGTTGGTGTAACAACTCGAATACAAAATGATGAAACAAAGCTTTGACATGCAGTTTACCAAGTCCCGATCCCTTATGCCATTCTTGCTCCAACAGCTTCACTTTATCATACAGGGGCAGCGGGTAATGAGGTGCGAAAGCATACTGATTCTGAAAGGGATTTTCCCTTTCCAGCAATTGTGCGACCTCCTTACGACCAGGCAGGGCCAAAGTTGCCTTGTACAGAATGATATAATATTCAAGCACATCCTCTGTCAGGACGCTCAGACACATTCCTTTCCCCCCATGCAGGACATGGAAACGATCCACCCTATGAACACTGTCATCCAGCCATACTCGTGCACTTCCGCGCACCGTATATAAAAACGCACTGACCGGAAGTCTATAGCTCCTCAATTCTTCCCCTTTATCCATTTTCTTATGGCGAACATCCATCACCTGTATAAACACATGATTCCACAATACAATGTGATCGTTCAACTTCATTACTACCACTCAGCCCCTATCCAAACCGATGTGTTGCTTATCCCGCCCAATTTATTAGAATAAATTTATTATAATTGATAATCATTCTCACAAGCAATCATTACGTCTAACTTCCTCTAGATCGTCAAAGCCGCTGATTATCCCCCTATGCAAATATAAGAAAAAGCCCTGTAAAAGGGCTCTCTTTCTTGTGATCCATTCTATTGTCGCTTAAAGTTCCACCTCTATGATTAGGTTCCAAATCGTTTGCGATACCCGCACTTTCGGCACAACTCTTCTACTGCTTCTCTTCTGGAGAATCCAAAGTACAGACGGTTTGCACGCTCACCTTCCACGATCTCGGAAAAAGTTTGCTCATGCACATTTCCTAAGTTAATGACACCTTCTCCATCAAGACAGCAAGGGACCACTGTTCCATCCACCAAAACCGCCGCCTGACTGCGAAGCGCGTGACAAAAGCCTTTTCCGTCATCTTCCGGAGCACTCAGGCTAGGCCATTCAAATTCGTAGTCCTGATTCAAATATACATTAGGAGCGATTTTGACCCCACTGCCCGGTATTACTTTTTCCTCAATCCGATAATCCAGTCCAAACTCTTGCTCCAATTGCTCCAGTGTCTCCCGGTTGCGCTGACGCTGCACATTAGTCAAATTATCTTGAGTCAGATTCCAGAGACGGAAGGAAATAATGATATTGT
Organism: Paenibacillus sp. Mc5Re-14; assembly: GCF_001049835.1. NCBI lineage: Bacteria > Bacillati > Bacillota > Bacilli > Caryophanales > Paenibacillaceae > Paenibacillus > Paenibacillus sp. Mc5Re-14. The sequence goes on from NZ_CVPD01000001.1 coordinate 660,127, forward strand.
GCTTCACAGCTTCTCTGACAAACGTGAAAATATGACCCAAATAACCTTCTCGATCCACAGAACCTTCATGCCCGTCGAAACTATGAAGAGAAAAATTCATCTGCCGTAAGGCTGGCTGACCAAGCAGCTTATGTCCGGTCTTCGGCAGCAAGGTACCATTGGTGGTAATGTTGACCTTTAAGCCTTTCTCATGCGCACTCTCCAGCAAAAGATCAATTTTGGGATGGAGCAAAGGCTCTCCTTTTACATGCAGATAAATGTAATCCGTATGCGGCTTGACCTGATCAAGCACATTCCGAAAGACTTCCGGATCAATAAATTTTTTGACACGTTGTGTCTGAGGGCAAAAACTGCATGCAAGATTGCAAATGCTTGTTATCTCAATGTATACCTTCTTAAAAGTCTTCAACATGATTTCCCCATTCTAACCTTCATCCTGAGCATTTGGTTTATGCTCACTAATCTTATGATTATAACGGGTTATGAACGAGAGGTAAACTCTGCGGATATTTTCTATTGACCTTAGGTCTGACCTAAGGTTTATAGTGAAGTTATTCAATTTTCAATTATGAGTAAGGAGACCTGTCATTGAAAAAACACATAACGATCAGCCAGCTTGCTCAGCTCATGAATGTATCTGTACATCAGCTGCGGTATTTTGAGGAAAAGGGGATCCTTTATCCGTTATACACAGATGAAAATCAATATCGAATGTACGGACTTCATGAAATTTATCAACTTTCCCATATTTTAATGCTACGTAAACTAAACATCCCTGTCGGTCAAATTGAAGAATGTATGACTTCCTACACTGCCGATAATTACAACCAGCTTTTAGAACATTCGTTACAGAAGGTACAGGATGAAATGGCTAACTTAAAGTTGCTCGAACAGTTTATTCACAAAGTGCTAAAAGAACATCATACCCTTACCCAGCAAAACAATGAGTATCGACTCAAGCTGCAGGGCACTCGGCATTTAAAGCTGTGGTTTGCATTGGAGAGTGATCAAGAACTCACGGCCAGGAATCTATTTGAACAGCGGCCTGCCCCACCACAATTATTTGAAAATGATCTACATTATCTATCTGATTCTGGAGAGGTGAAGCTATACTATGAAACGACATCAGGAACAGCTGACTACATTCTGGAAGAAGGTACCTATCTCTACAAGCATTTTTCCGCCTCTGATGACGCTGAGATAGAACACCAAGTCCAACAACTGGAGCATTATGCGACCCAACACCAATATGAATGCTTGAGCAAGATCATTGTGGTGGAAAAATCCTATCTATCCATATTTGACAGCAACGAGCTGCAATATGAGATTCAAGTACAAATTTCTGATAGCAGGAGGACGTTACATGAGTCCACAATCCTATGACATTGTTGCTTATCAAGAGCAAGACCATGAAGCCGTATGTAAGCTCTTAGTAGAATCGTTTAAAGCAAAATTTCAAGCTCTTGTTGCACTGGAGGATCAAGATATACAGCGTTTATTAATGCAGGTTTGGGTTCAAAATGCTAATTCTATATCTATGAAACAATTTGTGGCCAAAGAGAACGAAGATGTTGTTGGCGTCCTTTCACTCAAATGGAAGGCTCCCTCCTCTTCACTTCCTATAGCCAATCTCATTTCTTTGGCTCCGCTTATAAAACAGTTTGGCTGCTTTAATGTATTTAAATTTTTGACAGGCATGCATGCGCTGGAATATAAGCCCGCCATAGATGAGTGTTACATAGATCATTTGGCGATTCGCTCAAGTCATCGCAATCAGGGGATCGGGCGACGTTTTCTAGCTTTCGCACAGCAGTTTTCGGTTGAATCCGGTTTCCATGCGCTGACACTTCATGTAGCACATAAGAACCAGCAGGCTATCCGCCTGTATCACAATTTAGCATTCGAAATAGAGCAGTCCCAATATAATTATTGGCGGCATTTTTGGTTCAAGGAGCCTGTATGGCATCTAATGAGCTGGAAAGAACGAAACTGCAATCGAGGAGAGAACAGCATTGAAAAAAACATATAGGCTTACCCTTGGTATTGTGGCAGGTCTGGTTGTTGCCTTGATATTGATTGTTTTATATCAAAATTCCTACAAGATGATGGAAGAAAAAATACAAATTGCGACTCCCAAAGGAGTATTAACAGGTACACTGGCTTTGCCTAAGAACTACTCGGGAAAGATTGGACTGGTTGTTTTTGTCCATGGAGATGGTCCAATCAATGACACCTATGATGATGGATACAAACCACTGTGGGAAAGGTTCGCTTCTAAGGGCTATGCTTCCTTATCCCTGAATAAGCCCGGTATTAACGGCGCTCCAGGCAATTGGCTGGAGCAGAGCATGGAGGACCGGGCACAGGAGATTCGATATGCAGTTGACTGGGCCAAAACCTTACCGATGATTGATAAGCACAAAATCGGCCTATGGGGGGCCAGTCAAGCAGGCTGGGTCATTCCGAAAATCGTTAAAGAGGAGCATGATATTGCATTCAGCATCCTTGTATCGCCGGCCGTGAATTGGATTACACAAGGGCAATTTAACACCAGGAAAGAGTTGGAACAAGAAGGAGCTAGCCCGCAGCAAATTAAAAAGAGACTGGACTACGACCAAAAGATTCTACAACTACTGAAAAAACATGCTTCCTATGAAAAGTACCTAAGCATGGCCGATCCTGAGAATATAATTCCCAAAGAAAGATGGAGCTTTATAGGCAAAAATTTTCGTTCTGATTCTACGGAAGAATTAAGCTACTTAAAATCCCCAGTACTCTTGGTTCTGGCTGGAAAAGATATGAACGTAGATGTAAAAGACACCGAGCGAGTATATCGCCAAAAGATATCTCCAGAGCTGCTGTCTGTCATTCATTTGCCTGAAGTTGACCATTCCATGATGAATGAACAAATCGCACATTCCAAGTCCCTAACCTTCTTAACAGCCATATTTGCCCCGAGACAATTGGTGAATAGTGAGTACCTGAAGATTCTTGCCGATTATGTCAGTCAGCATTAAACAATGATATTCTTTTTTTCCATATTTCTTTGGAATAGGCTAATGAAAACCCCATCGAAAAGATTCTTTCTACACCTTTGTCCTTGACTCTTTTTATGGCTTCATAAATAACGGCTTTTCCAAGCCCTATTTTTCTATACTTCGGTATCGTACCTACAGGCTCCAGTATTCCTATTTTATTTAGCTCGTCGTACCAGAGAGTAGTGAAAGAAGCAACTTCATTCGCATCCGAAATTCTAAACCCGTTTGGTAATTCCAGCTTTACATCATGCGGTACATTCATATAGGACGTCGTTTCTTTCCCATCCTGCAAGATGTACCCTCTTTTTTTCAAAAGCTCCTTCAGTTGCTCTCCATCCTCGTTTACGATTATATCTAAAGTAGCTACATTCTCACCATGTAAAGCTAATTTCAATTCAGCATAATCTATTAATTCATTTAGAAATTCATTTGAAGGAACTCAACTCATTTGTAAAATATGAACTGCGTTGAAACAACGATCAAAGTTACACTCACAAACAATGGGTTGCTATTTATAATCAAACTCAATAAGCGCTCATTCAACCCTTACCTGCCCTTGGTTAGGCTGGAAACAGATCTATGAACAACAAAAAAAACGGCATTTCTGCCGTTTTTTCTAAAGAATGGACTCTCAGGGACTCGAACCCTGGACCAATTGATTAAGAGTCAACTGCTCTACCAACTGAGCTAAGAGTCCATATAAAATTATGGTGGAGCCTAGGGGGATCGAACCCCTGACCTCATCGCTGCCAGCGATGCGCTCTCCCAGCTGAGCTAAGGCCCCGTCACATGTAAATGAATTAACGTTTCAAGCGACTTCTATATCATATAAAATATTCGACCCTGTGTCAATACTTTTATAAAAAAATATAATCCTCTTTCCACCACGGCCCTAAAAAGATACAGTCAGCGATCAGTCGCTGTCTGTATCTTTGGATAACAGTGTTTTCAGTTCCTTCATAAACATATTGATGTCTTTGAACTGCCGATAGACGGACGCAAAGCGTACGTAGGCGACTTCATCCACAGGATAAAGCTGTTCCATGACTAGCTCACCAATCTGCTGGCTATCCACCTCTGTGGCTGCTGTGTTGCGAATAGCGTTCTCCACCTGAGATACGATCAGATCGAGCTGCTCGACTGAAACTGGACGCTTCTCACAGGCTCGAATGAGACCGCGCAGCATTTTATCACGGCTAAACTCTTCACGGCTGCCATCTTTTTTGATGACCATCAGTGGGGTCTCTTCCACCATTTCAAAGGTGGTAAAACGCCTGGCACACTGTTCGCATTCGCGACGGCGGCGGATGGACTTATTATCATTCGCTGGTCGCGAATCCAACACTTTCGTGCCATTGTAGGCACAATATGGGCACTTCATAATCTCATCACTTCCTTTTTCCAATAAATTCCCGAAGCTTTTTAGTAATAATTTTGTCGAAACGGATCATAATATGTTTACCACGTCGCGAGGAGGTGAACAACAATGGCACAAGGAAACAATGGCAACTCCAACAACCTGGTAGTCAGCAGATCCTCCGGTGCTCTGGAGCAAATGAAATATGAAATCGCTCAAGAGCTGGGTATCAGCATTCCTCAAGATGGATACCAAGGCAACATGACTTCCTATGAGAACGGTTCGATCGGGGGCTACATCACAAAACGCCTCGTAACGATCGCCGAACAACAATTGGCAGGTCAATACCAATAATCTCGGTAATAATCAAGAAGTAATACGAAAAAGTGTAGGGATAGGCTGCTAAAAACAGCCTGTCCTGCGCTTTTTTCATTTTAAAGCGAAAAGGCTCATATTGTCATTAACCTGTCACTTAAAACTCATTATAAATTTTTGTATATTGCCTGTAATAGTAGATGACTCGCTGTACATAATGCCGTGTCTCACCAAAAGGGATTTGCTTAATGGACTCTTCTTTGCCATCCCACACCCCTTGATCCAGCCACTCCTTAACTTTACCTGGACCAGCATTGTATGCCGCTACGATGACCACAGGATTATCCTGAAACTTCATAGACAGGTTATGCAGATACCAGGTTCCCAGCTCAATGTTGGTGCCGGGCTCGTGCTTTACACTGTCCAGCGGGACCTTCTGAATCTGGGCACTGTCCATAATCCAATTGGCGGTATTCGGCATAATCTGCATAAGCCCCAGTGCACCCTTGTGTGACTGCTTGCTGGTTTTAAAGTTTGTTTCCACACGGATAATAGACGCCACCAAAAATGGGTCCACTTCATACGTCTGAGAATATTGCCGAATTTCATCCTTATATTGAATCGGGTAAAACCATGACATCCAATTGGAATTGAGGAACAGAATCAGGACAAATCCGACAAACAAAATGAGCAGGACTCTTTTCTTACGTAAAATGTTCATGCAAGTCCCTTTCGCTGCCAAAACTGATCAATTTGCCGCTTCGTCTCAGTCTGTGTTCCGCTATTATCAATAACAATATCAGCCAAACTTTTTTTCTGCTCGATATCCATTTGTGCGGACAGGCGAAGCTCGGCTTGCTCTTCTGTCAGACCGTCTCTAAGCATCAGACGTCGGAGCTGAATATCACGTGGTACATATACAACCATAATTTCCTCGTACAGGCTCTCCAGCCCAGACTCATACATTAACGGGATATCTGCCAAAACAAGCTTGTCCGGCTGCTCCCGTTCATAAGCTTCCATGCGCAGACGCATTTCCTCACGAATAGCAGGATGCGTAATATCGTTAAGTGCCTGTCGCTGAACAGGGTCTCCGAATACAATCTCTCCCAGTCTTTTGCGGTGCAGGGTACCGTCACTGTTCACTATAGCTTGTCCAAAATGCTGTATGACCGCCGCCAGCACCGGATGCCCCGGAAGCATGACTTCCCGGGCAATGGCATCTGCGTCGATCAGCAGCGCACCCTTGGCGACCAAAAGAGCCGACACGGTGCTTTTTCCGGTAGCGATCCCTCCGGTTAATCCGATATTCATGCTCTTCACCTCATAACAGCTTCAATATGCCCATCATAATGAGTAATAATGCCGGCAATACACCGAGCGCCTTCATAAATCGAAATGCTGACAGGAAGAACCCTGCCTTCATACCAGCAATTAAAAATACACCACTGAATAACGTAATAGCCAGCGCAGTAGACAGGGGCTGAAAACCAAGCATGGCTGCACCTAATCCCGCTCCGAACGCATCGACCGATAATGCAATACCTAACCAAACCGCTTCGGTAGCAGATATACTGCCGGAACGGTCCATATCCGCAGCAGATGGGCTTCGAAGAATCCGAATAACAAGCCCCCATTTGCGGAACTCCAGCGAAAATAACGTTCGCTCCTCTTGCAGTAGCTCCAAAGAGGTTTCTGTCGGTAGGCCTTTTCCTGAGCTGCTTAGAGACTCTGTATTGGCATCCTCTGCACTTTTTTTCTCCGCAAGTGCTGATATATTCTCTGAATCAACCTGTTCCGTAAGGCGAAGATTCCCCGGGACTTCCGCTGCTTCCTCCGTCAAATCTTCCTTGCGGTGCAGAGCCTGAATCAAAGAGTAGCAGCCGATACAGATCAGAATGACAGCACCGAAAACCGTCGTATATACAGGAGACAGAACACGAGATAGTAATGCGCCGAGCTGCATGGATATGCCGATCACTAAACCTGAACATACTGAGATGATCGCAATCGACAACAGTGGAATTTTCATTTTGCGCAGACCATATGTAACACCGACTCCGAAACTGTCCAAACTTAGCGCAAATGCCAGTAACAGCAGGGCTCCCCAATGATTAGCCACTCCAAATTCCCTCCCATTGCGAAGGCTGGGCCTTACAGCAACCTACTTCCTTCGCAGTATTGGTACTTGGAACAATATATGAGAGGGATGGGCTTGGGGTGACTGTGCCTGTTTAGCGCAAAGGCTGGCAGACCGGGCAATGATGTGTGCCACGTCCGGCTACGACGGATTTTTCGATCAATGTACCACAGTTCATGCAAGGCTTCGCGTTACGTCCATAAATTTGCAACTGATGCTGGAAATCGCCCGTTTTGCCCTGTCCGTTGACGAATGATTTGATGGACGAGCCACCAACCTGAATCGACGCGCCCAGCGTGGAGACAATAGCTTCATGCAGTATGCGAAATTGACTATCCGTTAAGCTTTTGGCTGGCTGTGCCGGATGAATCCCTGCCTTAAATAACGATTCATCTACATAAATATTCCCGATGCCTACTACATATGACTGGTTTAACAGCGCTGCCTTGATCGAAGTCGAACGAGTTCCAACAGCGGCACGCAGCATTTCAGGTGTAAAAGCCTCGTCCATCGGTTCCAAACCGAGTTTGTTTAGCGGCTTTTCCAGCAAATCCTGTCCTGCCGGAAATAAGTGCATCGTGCCGAACTGGCGCACATCCTGATAACGCAGCTCCGTACCATCTTTAAAATGAAAGATGACATGGGTATGCTTTTCCACAGGATCATCTTGTGAATACAATCCATAGCGTCCTTCCATTCGAAGATGGGAGACAAGCACCAGCCCGTCCAGCAAAATCCGAAGAAACTTACCGCGTCTCTCCACTCCTGTAATCCGGTGGCCGGCCAATTCCATCGCAAATGCGTGGATATCATCGGGACGTTGGATAATACGAGGCAAATTTACGGTTACATGATCTATATGTTTATCAACGATAAGCTCGTTTAGTGTTCGTTTAATGGTTTCTACTTCCGGTAATTCCGGCATGATGTCTTCACCTCACCCTATATTATAACGGAAGCAACGTCAAATTGGGACTATCTGCTCATTGAAATATCTTACTTGGCCTCATACCAATTGCTGCCATAGCTGACTTCCGCTTTAAGCGGTACAGCCAATTTTAATGCAGCTTCCATGGTAGCCGGGACAAGCTCTTTCATCGTCTCCATTTCCTCAGGCGGAACCTCGAATACAAGCTCATCATGTACTTGTAGCAGCATGCGGCTGCGAAGATTGCGTTCACGCAGCGCTGCGTCCATCTGCACCATCGCCAGCTTGATAATATCGGCTGCGGTACCTTGAATCGGCGTATTCATCGCTGTACGCTCAGCGAACGAACGCTGGTTGAAATTGCTGGCGTTAATCTCAGGCAAATATCGTCTGCGTTCCAGCAGCGTTTTTACGTATCCATCCCTCTTCGCATCCTTCACAATATCATCCATGTAACGGCGAACACCTTGGAACACGTCAAAATACTGGTCGATAAAGCGAGCCGCTTCCTTCCGCGTAATATTCAAATTTTGCGACAGACCATAGTCGCTAATCCCGTAAACGATCCCAAAGTTGACCGCCTTTGCGGAACGGCGCATATCGGAATCTACAGCTTCTGCTGGTACACCGAACACATCGGATGCGGTCTTGGTATGGATGTCCATATCGTGGACAAAAGCCTCTTTCAAACGCTCATCATCCGAAATATCAGCCAGCACCCGCAGCTCGATTTGTGAATAGTCTGCCGCCAAAATCGACCAGCCCGGCTCCGAGGGAACAAATACTTTGCGGATTTTGCGTCCTTCTTCGAGACGGATCGGGATATTCTGCAAATTCGGAAATTGACTGCTCAAGCGTCCGGTTGCCGCAACCGTCTGCCGGAAATACGTATGCACTTTACCTGTCTTCTCCGAAATTTCTTTAAGCAATCCTTCGACATACGTCGATTGGAGTTTGGCAATGGTGCGATATTGCAAAATATTTTGCACAATATCATGATATGGAGCAAGCTTTTCCAGTACCTCTGCATCGGTCGAGTACCCGGTTTTTGTCTTTTTAATAACTGGCAGACCCAGTTTATCAAACAAAATCTCACCCAACTGCTTGGGCGAATTAAGATTGAACTCTACCCCTGCAATGCTGTAGATCTCACCCACCAACGTTGCAATCTGGGCTTCAAATTCTTTACCCAAAGCGCGCAGTTCCTCTACATTCACCAAAATCCCCTGCTTCTCCATATCCGCCAGAATGCGTGATAACGGCATCTCCAGCTCATGGAACAGCTTGTGCATTTCCGTCTTTTCCAGTTCCGCCTGCTGCACGGGTACCAATGCTTCGATCACCGCTGCCTTACGTGCCACATGATCGGATAGTACATCCATTTCAGGAACTTTATATTTAGCTCCTTTACCAAACACTTCGTCATCTGGACGAATCGATGACAAGCCATACTTGGCTGCCAGTCCACTCAACGTCTGATTCGCGTCTGTCGGGTCTAGCAAGTATCCGGCCAGTTGCACATCAAATTCGGCTCCGGCAAACTCAATTCCATGCCAGTGTAAAGCCAAGTCTGTACGGTGCAAATCATGACCGCGTTTTTTGCGTTCAGGATCGGCAAGCCATTCGCGAATAAGGGTAGCTGCATCACTTTGTAGAACATTCAGTGTCATAAAGAACTGCCGCCCCGTTGCGGCAAATATTAAGCCTACAATTTCAGCATGATGCGGATTATCACCATGCGTCTCCACATGCAGCACATTTATGTTATTCAGCACTTCTACCAATTCGCTGATACGCTCTTCATCCAGCACAGTCACGTCTGCCGCGGCTTCCTCTACGCCAACTTCAGCACTGCCAACCTCGCCCGATAAGGATAAACGCTCCAGCAGGGACTTGAACTCCAGTTTCGCCAGAGCTGGTCCAGCCGTCTCTGCCTGTAGCCCGCTGAAAACTACATCTTCCAGCTGTTTGTCCAACGTTACATCCCGATAAATAGTCGCCAATTCCTTGCTCATTCGTGCATCGTCAGCATGTGTCTCCACGCGTTCTTTCATTTTGCCCTTCAGCTCATCCGTGTGCGCCAGCACCTCTTCGACTGAACCATATTGATGCAGCAGCTTGAGCGCTGTTTTCTCACCCACGCCCGGAATGCCAGGAATATTATCCGACGTATCGCCCATCAGACCCTTAAGGTCTATGATTTGCAGCGGCTTCAAGCCGTAACGTTCCTGAATCTGCTCAGGTCCGTACGTTTCCACCTCGGTAACCCCTTTGCGGGTTAAGCCGACCGTGACATGGTCTGAAGCCAATTGAAGCATGTCCTTGTCGCCAGTCACAACCAGCACATTGAAACCCGCTTCGTCCGCTGTTCTGGACAGGGTGCCTATAATATCGTCTGCCTCATAGCCATCCAGTTCAAATTGGGCAATGCCAAAGGCGGTCAATAGCTCTTTCAGCAGCGGAAATTGCTGGGACAGCTCCGGCGGCGTTTTCTCCCTTCCACCTTTGTAATCCTCGTACCCTTTATGGCGAAACGTAATTTTACCAGCATCAAAGGCAACCAAGATATGTGTTGGTTTGTGCTCCTCCAAAAGCCGCAATAACATTGTCGTAAATCCATACACCGCGTTCGTCTGCTGTCCGCTTGAATTCGTCAATGGCGGCATAGCAAAAAACGCCCGGTATATGATACTGTTACCATCTATAAGCATGAGTTTATCCATTTCGCACCTCACAAGTTCATCAATGCATTCGTAACGTTCTTACGTTTTACGCATTCCTCTTCCTATCTTAACATACAAGACTCTTTTTCAGAAAAAAAACGGCTGTTTCCTAGCCAAATTTGCCTTTTGCTCAAAGACAAGTCTGGGTTGGAAACAACCGCTATATACCAATCGCTCTACTGGTTCAAATCTGGTCTCTCCCCTGTCACGAGATATACAGTGCTTTCACCAATATTCGTGGCATGGTCACCAATACGTTCAATGTATCGTCCTACAAGCAATTGCAACATGGCCTGTGAAGCCTCTGCCGGCTTTTCTACCATAAAAGCGTATAGATCACTGATCATGTGGCTGTACAAGGAATCCACCCGATCATCCTCTTTAGCCATTTTGTAGGCCAGATCTGTATTTTCATCCAAATAGGATTTGATCGCATTGTCGATCATTTCTTTAACAATGGAAGCCATGTGTGGGATATCTACCAACGGCTTCATCGCCTGTTGCCCTTCCAAGCGAAGTGTGACCTTGGCAATATCAAGTGCCAAATCGCCCATACGCTCCAAATCACTGGAAATTTTAAATGCAACAATGATCCGGCGTAAATCCTTCGCTACCGGCTGCTGGGTAATAATGAGCTTGGAGCCCATATCCAGAATATTTTCTTCCATTGTATTGAGGGATGCATCATTTTTGACTACCTGCTGGGCCATTTCTGTATTTTTGGTCTGCAAACATTCAATAGCCTGATCGAGCGCCTTCGAAACGTGTGCACCCATTTCGCGCAGTACGGCTCTCAGTTCTTCTAATCCTTCATCAAAACCTTTTCTACGTATCATTTCGAAGTCACCCCTTCTCGCATAATCATCAATTTGGCTTTAGCCAAAACGCCCGGAAATATAATCTTCCGTACGTGAATCCTGTGGCGTGGAAAACATCGTCTCAGTATCCGCTGCCTCCACTACAACCCCATTCAAAAAGAACGCAGTTCGACCAGACACACGCGCTGCCTGATGCATGTTATGCGTCACCATGACGATAGTATACGTGTCTCTTAATTCTTGAACCAGTTCTTCAATTTTCATCGTCGAGATCGGGTCCAGCGCAGATGTAGCCTCGTCCATGAGTAAAATATCTGGCTGTACAGCAAGCGCCCGGGCAATACATAGCCGTTGTTGTTGTCCACCAGACAAGCTCAGAGCAGAACGCTTCAGAAAATTTTTAACCTCTTCCCAAAGTGCTGCCTGCCGCAGACTTTGCTCCACCAGTTCATCTAACTTGTCCTTTTGCCGAATTCCATGCAAACGCGGGCCGTAGGCCACGTTATCATAAATGGACTTGGGAAACGGGTTAGGCTGTTGAAAAACCATTCCCACCTGTTTGCGCAGCATTTCTACTTCCATGGTATCGCCGTATATATCCTGACCTGCGATGCTCACGGTGCCCTCAATACGTGTTCCCGGTATCATGTCATTCATCCGGTTCAGCGTACGTAGCAAGGTTGATTTGCCGCAGCCGGAGGGTCCGATGAAGGCTGTTACCGTTTTTTCAGGAATATCCAGGTTTATATGTTTCAGCGCGTGGAATTTTTCATAATACAAATTCAGCTTATCAATCCGGATTACGGAATCATTCATGGATTTATGATCTCCTTCGTGTTGCAGTTATGGTCCTCAAGCATTGCACCTGATTTGCACAATATGAAGATTATATAAGCTGTGTGTAAATTCAGTGTGGTGGATTTGTTAACGGTATGTAAAATGATCAAGAACTCAGCATGAGTTCAAGCTCGTGTGCAATTCCGGCTGCATTCAAGGCCGCTTCTTCTGCGGAACGGGACATTTCACTGTTTTTAGCCTCTATTTCATCGACTGCCTGCAATAATTTGGCAAACGTTTGGGTTCCGGCAGATATAAATTTAGACCCTGTATGAATCTGCTGCATACTCGTATCCGTCAGTTCAGCGGTATCACGCAGCATTTGCTCGATATGAGTAAGTAAGCCGGTAATCTGTACAGAAAAAGCTTTGGTCTGGAGTGACATATTTCGAACCTCTTGAGACACAATCTGAAAACCACGCCCGTGTTCACCAGCATGAGCCGCTTCAATGGACGCATTGATTGCCAGCAATCCGCTGTGATCTGCCAGTGCACGAATGGATGAAGCCATGCCCGCAATATCATTGAGCGATTGGGTTAACGCCGTCATCTGCTCATGCTGGCGCTTCATTTGCTCCATCACTGCATGATAAGAAAGCAGAACATCCTCCAGTTCCACTTTGCCACGGCGGGATAATTCACTCATTGAGCGGGTTAACTGCACACTGTCATCGGCCTCTTTCGCTGCATCCAGAACAGTCATCCGAATACGCTGGACTCCGTCATAGCTATGTCGAATCACATCGCCCCGATCTTCGTCTGCTTCTCTTTGCATTCGCTGAACGACAGACAGGATATCACGAATTGTGAGTACACCGAGTAATCTTGTCCCTTCCTTTATCAGTAAACAATCGTAAAAACGCTGATCTTCACGCATCATCGCCTGTTCTACAATTTCCGCTGCTGGACTTTTCAGATCCACAATTAATGTATTGGGATCGGCAAATATAGAAGCCGGTTTGTCATAGAACAATGCCGCAGCAAACCTGCCCGTAAAATGACGATTGTACGCATCTCTCATGATGATGCCCAAAGGAAGATCATTTTTATCCACGACGATGACACAGGGAATATCTTCCTGTGTTTTCATGAGTGCTAACAGTTCTTTGCAAGACATATCCGTGCCAATGATCGGAACCTCCCGGCATGGCACATAGGTAGTAATCGGCTTGAACGTATCACGTTCAATCACGGCAGTGGAACTCGTCTGGGTCTTTGGTTCCGTTATCATCGTTCTGAAGTCCCCTTTTTTTAACTACTTGAAGTGACGGGAACATCATATCGGTCATTTGTTGATTTTAACGGCTATTTTTGTTAACGAAATGTAAAATCACAAAATGGACATAAAAGTCGCTGCTACTGCCTGGAAAGAGAAAAACGCTCCTCATTTATAACAAATGAGAAGCGCTTCTTTTTTTATTTACAACCAGCTTATACCCCACTCCACGGATTGAATCAATATGAACCGAGTCGGGATCAAGCTCCAGCTTTTTACGTAAGGAACTGACGTGTACATCCACTGTCCGTTGACCGCCGATGTAGTCAAAGCCCCACACGGCATTCATTAGATCATCCCGAGTCAGGACCACACCCGGCTTGCGGGACAAATAGAGGAGCACCTCAAATTCCTTCGGTCTTAAGCTGATGGACTGACCTCCAAGAATGACTTCATATTTCTCAGGGTAGATCTCCAGCTCGCCCAGTTGAATTTTGGAGCCATCTTTCTGTTCAGACAACACTCCTTCATCCCCTCCGGATGTTCTTCGCAGTACAGCCGTTACGCGGGCCAGTAGCTCAGAAACGCCAAAAGGCTTTGTGATGTAGTCATCAGCACCCGACTTCAGTCCTTGGACCACCTCAGCCTCCCCGTTTTTAGCGGTTAGAATAATGATAGGTGTTGTCAGCCCCTGATGGCGAAGTCTGCTGAGAATATCCAATCCATTCATCCCCGGCAGCATCAAATCCAGCAGGATCAAATCGTAGGATTCTCTGGAGGCTCTTTCAAACCCAGCACTGCCATGATCCTCCGTGTCCACTTCGAAACCTTCTTGTATCAAATTGTAGGATAGCAATCTGGCAAGCGTTGGTTCATCCTCAATAACCAGCAAACGTTGTCCCATTAATAACTTCATCTCCTGTTTACCTGTTAAAGGCGCATTGGTCAAAATCCTGAAATCTTTTCCGTACTCATGCGACACCCGTTTATTTTATCACGGCATTGTTAACACAATGTAAAAAATGTTATAGTTCATTCTTCCTGTTGCAATAACGGTAATTCAACGGTAAACGTGGTACCCAAACCAAGCTCGCTTTCCACTGAGAGTGTACCATGATGTAGATCGACCAAGTGCTTGACGATGGACAATCCCAGTCCCGTTCCGCCCGAGTTGCGCGAGCGTCCTTTGTCCACACGGTAAAAGCGCTCAAAGATACGTGGCAGGTCCTTCTTCGGTATCCCAATACCCGTATCACTGACTGTAAATACGACCTTTTCCGTGTCATTGTCCCGTTGTAACGTTATAACCTTGATCTTTACCTTGCCGCCATCAAGGGTATAGTTAATGCCATTAGACAAAAGGTTCAGGAAAATCTGCTGAAGCTTATCTTCATCTGCCTCCATAAACAGTTCATCTGGGATATCCATGTGCAGCGTAATTCTTTTTTTGGCAGCTACATTGTTCAGTTTCTCCAGCAATGATTCTATGAATGATGAGATATGAATCGGAGAGCAATCCAGAGGGGACCGTTTGGACTCGATTTTGGAAAGCTCCAGAATATCGCCGATCAGTCGATTCAGTCGTTCGCTTTCGTCATATATAATTTGCAAAAAGGAACGGGCCGTTTCCTCATCTTTAACCCCGCCACCAAGCAATGTCTCGGCAAAACCCTTGACTGCGGCAATCGGTGTTTTTAGCTCATGGGATACGTTTGCCACAAATTCGCTTCGCATATTTTCCAACCGTCGAATAGCTGTAATATCCTGCAACAAGAACAGCATCCCCCGGTATCCCCCTTCATCCTCATACATAGGGACACCATCCAGCAAAACGAGTCGTTCCTCAGGATTGTACAAATGCACCTCACCATGCAGCCTTTCTCGGCTTTGTATACTGCCCTCAATTAGCTTTGTGAGCTCATAGTGCTTCTTCAGCTCATGATACGGCTTGTCTGTCACCCGCTTACCCACGACACCGAGCATTCGCTCAGACTCACGGTTGACAAGCGCTATGCATTCACGAGCATCAATCATCAGAATCCCGCCTGTCATATTACTCATGACACTCTGGAGGAGATCCTCATTGTCACGTATCGTTTTCATTTGGTTTTGGAGACTGTCGGCCATACGATTAATGGCTTCACCCAGTTGTCCTACCTCATCCCGGCGCTGTACACCGACCCTAGCGTCATAATCTAGTCCTGAAATGCGGTTGGCTACCCCTGTAATATGTTCAATGGGCGAGGTGAGGCTGCGAGCAATACGATAGCTCATCAGTCCAGCAGCAATAAACAGCAACACAAGACCGATCCCGATGGCCGTCCAGCCTCGCTGCATTCCCTCTTCCACCGCTTTCAGACTCATGGACAAACGGATATATCCGTCAAAGCCCTTGTCCGATACAACAGGCTCAGCGACGTATAGCATGTTTCGTTGCAAAGTTTCACTGTAGCGTATCGTCCGTCCGATTCCCTCCGACGTAGCTTGCCGTATTTCTTCACGCGATGCATGGTTTTCCATCTTGCGTGGATCGCTTAACGAATCACCCACCACCGTTCCATCCTTACGAATGAAGGTCACTCGCGAATCGGTCAGATGGGCAATTTCCTTCGCCTTCTGAGAATAATAGGAGACGTAATCTGTGCTGGATAGGGCATCAGCATTAACAAATGGGAAAGTAGCGCGAAGCAGATCGATCTCGCGACCCATGTTCTCCTCTAGCACCTTCATATTCGAATTTTTGAAAATTTGCCCCATAGTGATCCCAGCAGCAAGGACAGATACGCCAATCAAAATCAGCATGATCAGGGTAAGCCTGAAACGAAACGATTTCATAGAAATTTGCCCATCCTTTTATGTAAGTTAATCTCATTCTACAGGCTACCTGCATTATGTTCCACTGTGAAAAGAAAAAAAGGCCGGAGCAAAAGACGGGACTGACCCCCGTTTGTGAGACAGGGATCAAAACACCTTCCAAGTTTAAGCAGCCAGTTGTCGGAAATGAACCGGCGACTGGTTGTTTAGTTTTGTTTGAATGCGAATTGAGTTATAGTAAAGGATGTACTCTCGAACGGTCTGCTCGACGATTGCCGTCGTCGTACAGGTTAAACCTTCGAGGTAGAACGTTTCAGACTTTAGTGTGGAATGAAACGATTCGATGGGGGCATTATCAGCAGGCGTTCCCTTACGGGACATGCTCATGGTAATGCCTTTTCCTTTTACAGCTTCCTGGTAGGCCAAGGATGTGTAGACGCTGCCTTGATCGCTATGAAGTATTGCACCTGGTAGAGATGGCAACTGACGAAGGGTATCGAGCACAAATGCGGTATCCTGCTTGTCAGCTATACTGTATGCCACAATCTCTCCGTTAAACAAGTCTAAAATACTCGACAGATACAACATTCTTCCTCCAAATGGCAAATACGTAATGTCCGTTACAAGTTTTTGCATAGGCGTATCTGCTTCAAACTGTCGCTTTAGCAGATGCTCCGCGATATGAATGGGTTGCCCAGTAGGTTTCCGTTTCTTCGCTTTGACACGACATTGCAGCCCTTCACGCTGCATAATCCGTTGCACGCGTTTGTGGTTTACCATATACTCCCTCCGAAGCAAGGCGGTGATTTTCCGGTATCCATAACGATATTTATGCTGGATACAGAGTTCGCGGATTTTCTCTACCAAGTGATCCTCAAGTTTGCTCGCATACTCCGCCTTCCAGCGATAGTACGTGGCGCGAGGGATTCCTATCCATGCACAAGCTTGCTTCACACTCACTTCCCCTCGGATCGACTCTATCCACTCCATTACGATCTTTGACGATACCTCCTCTCCAGTACGCTGTACTTTTTTAGCAACTCTAGTTGTTGTCTCAAAAACCTGTTCTCAGCCTGGACCTTCTCTAATTCCGAAGTGTATTCGGGCCCTTTACCGTAGCTGTATTGTTTACCTACAGGCTGCTCTAAACGGTTCTGCTCGCCATTACGGTACCATCTCATCCAAGTTTCCACTTGTGTCTTGTTTCGTATGTTTAATTGCTCCATGATTTCTTTGACCGGTATACCAGCAATTCTCATTTCAATCGCCTTCATTTTAACTTCTAATGGATAACTGACTCTTGTTGCCAACGAAAAAACACCTCCAAGGTTGTCTCCATATCTTACGACATGGTTGCATTCTCTTGAAGGTGTTTTGATTTGTCTCACGTTAAGGGGTCAGTCCCGACTGCCCCAACCTTTTCTTTATCCTCTTATCCGTTTACAACTTCACCGCCATTGATATGAATAACCTGCCCGCTTACATAAGACGAATCGTCTGAGGCAAGGTACACATAAGCTGGCGCTAATTCTTCCGGCTGACCTGGGCGCTTCATAGGCTGTGCTCCTCCAAATTCGCTCACTGTTTTTGCATCAAAGGTAGACGGGATTAACGGTGTCCAGATCGGTCCTGGGGCTACAGCGTTCACCCGAATACCTTGATCCGCCAAATTGAGCGAAAGGGAACGAGTGAATGATGTGATTGCCCCTTTGGTGGAGGAATAATCAATGAGTGTCTTATTCCCAGCATACGCGGTAATCGACGTTGTGTTGACGATCGCGCTCCCTTTCTTCAAATGCGGCAATGCCGCTTGTGTCAGGAAGAACATACCGAAGATATTCGTACGGAACGTGCGCTCCAACTGTTCTTTGGTGATATCCTCCAGCTTTTGCTGTGGATGCTGCTCGGCCGCATTGTTCACGACAATGTCGAGCTTGCCCAGTTCGTTCACCGTCTGTTGCACCGCTTTTTTGGCAAATTGGTCATCTCCGATATCGCCAGGAATCAACACGCATTTGCGTCCTTCCTGTTCGACTTGACGCTTGGTTTCTTCCGCATCCTTATGCTCATTCAAGTAGACGATAGCTACGTCCGCACCTTCTTTAGCATACGTGACAGCTACAGCCCGCCCAATTCCACTGTCTCCACCAGTAATCAGTGCAACTTTGCCTGTGAGCTTGCCAGCCGCTTTGTAAGTTGATTTTTCAAATTGAGGTGCAGGCGTCATTTTGGATTCAATCCCCGGTTGCTGGTCCTGATGCTGTGGGGGCAAGGTTTGCTGAGGTTGGTTGCTTTTAGCCATTATACATTCTCCCTTCAAAATCAGATATTTTTTAGGATGCAACATTTGCATCCACTCTACTCCTGATTTACCACACAAACTTATCGGTTAAACGAAAAAAGAAAAAACTAGCTATCTGAGCACACAAAAAAACGGCCTGTGCTTATTCTGCACAGACCGCTTTATTCAACGTTAGCCTTCGTCATTATTTAATTGGCCGATTAAAATGGTTCATTAAATAATATGGCTGTATACCATTAAAATCGTAATTAGAATCATGAAGACAGCCAGCAGCGTGCTGAACATCCGCATTTTACCAGCGTATTGCGTAATCGGCTGTTGGTTGCGAACCGCTTCCAATGACAAGCGTAATGGCTTACCCATAGCACCAGCGATACCGGAAATGGCAAGAAACAACACCAACACAACAACGATCCATGCTACCGAATAAGAATCCCAAACAAAGATCATATAGATGCCGCTAATAAGCACAAGAATCAGTGCAAATTGAGCCAGACGGTTCAATAGCTGTACAGCCGATATCGTCCCTTCCTGCGTGCTTGGAGCCAATTTGTCGATTTTGCCCACGACGAAGGGAAGCAATAAATAAAAGCCCATTGCCAGTGATCCAATAATGTGAATGAAAAACATTTTTTACAACCTCCCAGT
This sequence comes from Paenibacillus sp. Mc5Re-14, assembly GCF_001049835.1. Taxonomy (NCBI): domain Bacteria; kingdom Bacillati; phylum Bacillota; class Bacilli; order Caryophanales; family Paenibacillaceae; genus Paenibacillus; species Paenibacillus sp. Mc5Re-14. The sequence goes on from NZ_CVPD01000001.1 coordinate 679,263, forward strand.
TCTTTGTTTTCTTACAAACTGTTTTTTTTCCATAGAACGATCATATTCCAACGAATGACTAGCATCTTTGCAATGTTTTGGGACATGCTTTTCTATGTAACTATTAGTGCATATGAACTCTATTATACCGGGGAAGTGGATCAAAGCAAAGGAATAGGACGGGGAAAGTTTCAGCTTGGGGGGAGGGTACAAACCCAAACTGAAATTTTCAATATTAAATGAAAAGGAAGAAAAAGAATAGACTATTAAAAAATAAAAGAGGTGGCCAGCAGCCATAACGTTGGCTAGGGGACACCTCTTCAAGTAAAAGTATACTATTTTAGTAGAAAATCGGATCTATACGTTGACTATTTTAGTCACATTGCGAACCGCTTCAGCGGATTCATCGAGCGCTGCTTTTTCTTCGGCTGTCAATTCCAACTCGAACACTTTTTCGATGCCATTACCGCCAAGAAGTGTAGGCACACCGAGGAACAAGTCCTGATAGCCATACTCTCCTTCCAGGTAAGCAATGACTGGAATAATCCGTTTTTTATCTTTTACAATCGCTTCTGTCATTTGCGCAAGCGAAGCTGCCGGAGCATAATATGCGCTGCCATTACCCAATAGGTTAACGATCTCTCCGCCGCCCACTCGTGTACGTTGTACGATCGCCTTGATACGTTCCTGAGAAATCAGGTTTTCGATGGGTATACCTCCCACGCTGGAATAGCGTACGAGCGGCACCATATCATCACCGTGACCACCCATAACGAAGCCGCGCACGTCTTCAACCGAAACGTTCAGTTCCTGTGCAATAAAGGTACAATACCGGGCTGTATCCAGCACACCTGATTGACCAATAACCCGATTTTTCGGGAAATCAAGCGTTTGGTATGCAGTATAGGTCATAGCATCGACCGGATTACTCAGAATAATGACGATAGAATCGGGCGCATACTTCTTCACATTCTCACATACGGATTTTACAATTCCTGCGTTCGTATTGACCAAATCATCACGGCTCATACCCGGCTTGCGCGCGATCCCGGCTGTAATAATGACGATATCCGAGTTAGCTGCATCCTCGTAATTAGAAGTGCCCATGATCTGGGTGTCAAATCCCTGCACTGGACCAGCTTCCAAAATATCAAGCGCTTTGCCTTTGGTCGGATTCTCTAGTTGCGGAATATCGATGAGTACGATATCACCTAACTCCTTTTGAGCCAGCAGCAATGCGGTAGTGGCACCGGTAAAACCGGCGCCAACTATGGATATTTTTTTGCGTTGAATGGTCAAGTAGTATTCCCCTTCCTTACAGGTTACTAATAATGGTATCCGCAAACTCGGAGCATTTCACCTGTGTAGCACCATCCATCAGACGGGCAAAGTCATAAGTTACAATCTTCTTATTAATGGACGTCTCCAGCCCTTTGTAAATCAGGTCAGCTGCTTCTTTCCAACCCAAGTGTTCAAGCAGCATGACGCCGGACAGAATTACGGAACCTGGGTTCACTACGTCTTTGTCAGCATATTTGGGAGCTGTACCATGTGTAGCTTCAAAGATAGCATGCCCGGTTACATAGTTAATGTTTGCACCTGGCGCAATACCAATTCCACCAACTTGAGCAGCAAGAGCATCGGACAGATAGTCCCCGTTCAGGTTCAGCGTAGCAATGACATCAAATTCAGAAGGACGAGTCAGCACCTGCTGAAGTGCAATATCAGCAATCGCATCCTTGATAATGATTTTGCCTGCATCTTCAGCTGCTTTTTGAGCTGCATTTGCCGCATCCTCACCTTCTTTTTCCTTGATGACATCATATTGGGCCCATGTAAATACTTTATCTGCAAATTCTTGCTCGGCTACTTCATAGCCCCAGTTCTTGAAGGCACCTTCGGTAAATTTCATAATGTTACCTTTGTGTACGAGCGTTACACTCTTGCGTCCGTGGTCAACAGCATACTGAATAGCTGCCCGTACCAGACGCTTTGACCCCTCGGAAGACACTGGCTTGATCCCAATTCCTGAAGTTTCAGGGAAACGGATTTTATTCACGCCCAGCTCTTGCTGAAGGAACTGAATCACCTTTTTCACGTCTTCGGACCCTTCGGCATATTCGATCCCTGCGTAGATATCTTCTGTGTTCTCACGGAAAATGACCATGTCCACCAACTCAGGACGTTTTACTGGAGACGGGACACCGTTAAAGTAACGAACAGGACGCAGGCAAACGTATAAATCCAGTTCTTGGCGCAATGCCACATTCAATGAACGGATACCACCGCCAATAGGTGTCGTAAGTGGACCTTTAATGGCTACAATATACTCACGGATGGCTTCCAACGTATCGTTAGGGAGCCACTCGCCGTATGTATTGAAAGCTTTCTCACCAGCGAATACTTCATACCAGGCAATCTTTTTCGTGCCGTTATATGCCTTTTCTACAGCTGCGTCCAGTACGCGCTTGGAAGCTTTCCAGATGTCGCGACCTGTGCCGTCACCTTCGATAAACGGAATGACCGGATGGTTTGGAACCTGCAGTTGACCGTTATCAATCGTAATTTTTTCGCCTTCAGTTGGGAGCTCAAACTTTTCAAATTTCGCCATAAGTTCCTTTTCCTCCTCAGATATGAATGGGTACAGGACGAAAGACATGATCTTTATCATAGACAAAAAATTACATCTCTCGCCGACCCTTCTATTGTACCTTATTTTTTAAATTCAGGGTATACAACCTCAATCTTCCTCCAAAGGTTAGCGCAACTCTGGTGACACATATTTTTGATCCATTGGGCCTGTGTATTCGGCACGAGGACGAATCAAACGGTTATTTTCATACTGCTCTAAAATATGTGCAGTCCACCCCGATACACGGCTCATAGCAAAGATAGGAGTAAACAAATCCCTCTTAATACCCAGCTGGGTATATACGGAAGCAGAATAAAAATCCACATTCGGTTTCAAGCCTTTTTGCCCTGTTACAATACTTTCAATTCGAACTGACATATCAAACAACGTAGTGTCGCCATTCATTTCTCCCAGTTCGCGGGACATTTTGTGCAAATGCTTGGCACGCGGATCACCGTTTTTATAGACACGATGTCCGAAGCCCATAATTTTTTCGCGGTTATCCAGTTTGGCCTGAATATAGGAGTCCACCTGATCCAGACCGCCAATCTCCTCCAACGTTTTGGCAACAGCCTCATTGGCTCCACCATGCAACGGTCCTTTTAAGGCCCCGATGGCAGACGTGATCCCGGAATAAATATCTGATAAAGTGGCTACCGTTACACGCGCAGCAAAGGTCGAAGCATTCAATTCATGATCGGCATGCAGCACGAGAGCCTGATTGAACGCTTTAATAGCCGTCTCCTCCGGATCCCTGCCAGTCAGCTGATACAAAAAGTTTTCAGCAATAGAAACACCTTTTTTAGGCGCAATTGGTTCCAAGCCTTCGCGTATACGTGCTATGGCTGCCACAATTGTGGGCAATTGCGCCTGAAGCTTGACGGTTTTAGTCACATTGGACTCTCTTGACATATCATCCGCCTCTGGGTCATACAAAGCAAGAGACGATACAGCTGACCTCAAGGCAGCCATCGTGCTCAATTCTTTCGGGTATAACTTTAATTGAGTAATAATTTCATCCGGAATAGCAGCATAGTCGCTTAACTGGCTGCGAAGCTCTTGCAATTGTTCTTGGTCAGGTAATTTTCCAAACCACAACAAATAAGCTACCTCTTCAAAATCGGCGTTAACAGCCAAATCATCAATGTTATAACCCCGGTACGTGAGAACGCCATCTACGATAGAGCTTATGGAGGAAGTGGTCGCTACGATCCCTTCCAGACCTTTGGTCGCCGTCATCGTTACATCTCTCCTTTGTAAAAACATTGTGAACGGACTTGCAATGTAAACATTTTCAAAAGTAAGATATGTCTTTTAAATAGCTGAGTAATGTTAACGCCATATGTCAATATTTAAACCTTCTTTCACTATACTGGATTTTGTCGTTTATGTGAACATTGAGGGCTATTCCAACACATTCAAATGTTTTATCGCTTCTATAAAGAAATTTTTGAAACCCCTTACAAAAAATATGAGCTCATTTGCACTTTTTTACATAGGTCTTGTCTTACCCTCTCCCCGCATAAGTATAGTAGAGCACTGATTTTAAGGTGAAAGGAGTCGTGAGCGCTTGAGCCGGTTAATCCTGAATCGCATATTACGTGCTCTATGGGTCGTAATCGTGATTGTAGCTCTGTTGCTGGGCATATATGTGCTGTTCCCTCTCGTTTATCCTTTCCTATTCGCCTGGCTTGTGGCCTATGCTATGAACCCACTGGTCGTTTTTTTGCGTAACAAGGCTCGTATGCCGCGTTGGGCAGCTGTCACGGTCTCATTATTTGTATATTTAGGCGGAATCGCAATCATCCTGTCTGCTGCAATCACCCGCATGGTTCGAGAAGTGATTAAGCTGGCCATGACTTTTGACGGGCATATCGAGCGTTTTAAAAGCCTGTTTATTGATTGGACTCAAAGCGATTTGATCCAAAATATAATTATTGAAATCAACCATTTTATTCGGGATAATCCCGATTACCAACACACCATCAACAGCAATATTGATAAAACGACTCAAACCGTCAGTTCGGCTGTTACTACGCTAGTTGGTCAATTTTTTAATGGGGTTTTGAATTTGCTAACCTCTCTGCCTAATATGGGAGCTGTGCTTATGGTTATTGTATTATCGGCCTTTTTTATTAGTAAGGATTGGGATCGACATTATCGGATACTTTCGAATACGGTTCCAGATACGTTCCGCAAACCATTGTCAGATATTTGGCACGATCTGCGTAAAGCATTGTACGGCTATTTGCGTGCACAGTTTATTATCATTTCCATTACGGCATTAACGGTTATCATTGGGCTGTTCATCTTACGTGTAGAATCGGCCTTTACCATCGGTTTGATGATCGGGCTGGTGGATTTGTTACCTTATTTAGGGGTTGGCATTGTGATGATTCCGTGGATACTGTATGCGTATATGTCAGGGAATTTAGCACTAGGGGTTGGATTGTCGATCCTATATGCCATCCTGTTGATTGGACGGCAGATCGTGGAGCCTAAGGTGCTGGCCAGCAGCGTGGGATTGAACCCGCTTCCCACCCTCATCGGTATGTTCATCGGGCTCAAGCTGTTTGGCGTTTTAGGACTCATTATCGGACCTGTATCACTCATCGTCCTTGATGCACTAAATCGCGCAAATGTCATTCAGGACTTGCGCAACTATATTCTTGCTGGAAGAGTCCGTTAGTCATGGATAGGGGATAACGGCAGCTCAGTCAAAAGCGCCGAAATGTAATACTGCCGTTTTTCATTTTTTTCTCCAGCCACTTTAATAAAAAACGTCGGTACAATACTCGTGTTAAAGGAAATACCAACGTAAAACCAATAATATCCGTTATAAATCCAGGGATGAGCAGCAAGCTCCCACCGAAAAACACACATAATCCATCTAGCATTTTACGGCCGGGCATTTGGCCCCGATTCATTTCATTTTTGGCATCCGCAATCACCTTTCGGCCTTCAAATTGCATCATGGCAGCGCCAATCAAGGTCGTCAGAATAATGAGCAGAATAGTTTTCCCCGCTCCAATCCAGTGACTTACCCATATAAACCCGTACAGCTCCGCCAAAGGAATGAGCAGCAGCAACAGCCACAGACGTTTACGCATCATCATGACTTCTGTCCCTCCCCGCCTGCAAAAGCAGACCTTAACGCAGTGTACAACTCAGGTAGTGCCTGATCAAGCCGAACGGGCTTCCAGTCGGTATTCAGCCACACATGTCGTGTCGTTCCTGTGACCAGCAGTTCTCCCGGCAGCGTGTCAGCCTCTGTCCATACCTTTCCCACATTCTTTTGGTGCTCCTCCTCCGTTACCCGTCGAACCTCATAAGTATAGTTCAAACGTAGTCTGGAGAAGTCCGTAATAGCGGTATAAATAGTAACTAAATCATCATATCGAGCAGGACTCGCATATTTCGCATTGATTTCAATAACTGGCAGCAAAACTCCCCGATCTTCCATACTCCGGTAGTTAAAGCCTGCCTGCCGGATCATTTCCGTACGCCCGATCTCAAACCAGTTTAAATAATTCGCATGATACACGACCCCCATCTGGTCGCTTTCCTGATAACGGACACGTAGAGGTGCGCCATACCATCGTAGTTGCGTTTGTTTCTCCTCTTGAGTCATACAAGCTCTCCTATCTTTGTGCATCTTTATCTCTATTTTGCTCTCTCTCCATTAAACCATATTTACCGCCTGGGAACAAAAAGAGGGCCGAACCATACGGCCCCCCTCTCAAAGCATTTACAATGATGGCTTTATTATTGTGGCAACGGCTTGGACAGTTTATAATATCCACTTTCCGAAGCCAGTTTCAGTAAGCTTTTCGCCTGACTTCCGGCCCAGGCGTAACCGAGTCGTCTTTCTTCACTAATTTTCATGATGTCCGTATACTTTTTGCCATCTCGGTCTGAGAAGAAATACTTATTGTCCTCCACATTGTAGAAACGATACCACATCACGCTTGATGCATCCTTTTGGAAAAACTCCGGACCTTGACGGTTGTATTTCATACCGTCGATCCGATTCGCATCAAACCATTTCAAGGCACTCTGAGCAGCCTTTTTCACCTCAGCCGTCTGCGGTTGAGACATCAAGAAGGCCGTAATGCCTACCGATTCCGTAGTTGTTTTGGAAGCAAGCTCGAATGCTCGCGCAGGTACAGATTCATAAGTAACCGGATCATGCTGTGCTCCCCAGATTGTCGGTGTGCCATTGTTTACAATTTGAGCTTTAATTGTGTACTGTACGCCTTTATTCAGAGCCTGCTGAAGTCTGGAGCGATATGTATTGTCAAGAATATCGCTATCAAACGGCTGCCTTTTGTTTACAATGTCATCTGCCAGTACCATCACTCTAACCATTGCATCATCGTTGTAGGTTGCGGCATCGGAATAATTACCACGTTTAGGATATACCTGCGGCCAAGCACCGGAGGAATATTGAGAGGTTAATACAAAATCAATTGCTTTTTGTACACTGTTCTTAATGTCTTTGTTTTTGGTTTTTTTGTATACATCCGCTAAAAAGCGGATCTCGGTTGTCGTGGCCTCGTTATCAAACGTTCCGAGTTCAACACCATCCTTGCTCTTCCATGTAGAGCGAGCTGCCTTGCCATCCCATTTGGATTTATAATTTTTTTCCATCGCTTTGAAGAATCCGCCATGCGGCAATTGCCACGATACAATATTCAAGGCAAGCGTAGTGTCCTTGGATGTATTCCCTGTAGAAAATTTACTAAAATCACGATACTTGTCCAGCAAACTACTCACATTCACACTAGCCAATGGAACAACAGCATTTTTGTAAACGTTTGCATCATTGTACACGGCCTGGGTAACACTCGCACCTGCATCAGTCAAATTCTGCTCAGCTGCTGCCCATGAAGGGCTGACAAGTCCAGTTGTTAGGGTAATAGCCATTCCAGAAAAAGCAATCCATTTGACAGATTTTTTAACGTTAAACCTCATTGCAAACCTCTCCTTTAATTGGATTGTGGTATTACAAGAACTATTAAACACATGTATTATATGAAAATATAACCAAATAATCAATATATTTTATTATATACAAATGTAAGAGTTTACTAAACTAACATAAAAAAACATCTTACCAATACTAGAGGGACTGACCCCCGTTTGTGAGACAGGGATCAAAACACCTTCCAAGTTTAAGCAGCCAGTTGTCGGAAATGAACCGGCGACTGGTTGTTTAGTTTTGTTTGAATGCGAATTGAGTTATAGTAAAGGATGTACTCTCGAACGGTCTGCTCGACGATTGCCGTCGTCGTACAGGTTAAACCTTCGAGGTAGAACGTTTCAGACTTTAGTGTGGAATGAAACGATTCGATGGGGGCATTATCAGCAGGCGTTCCCTTACGGGACATGCTCATGGTAATGCCTTTTCCTTTTACAGCTTCCTGGTAGGCCAAGGATGTGTAGACGCTGCCTTGATCGCTATGAAGTATTGCACCTGGTAGAGATGGCAACTGACGAAGGGTATCGAGCACAAATGCGGTATCCTGCTTGTCAGCTATACTGTATGCCACAATCTCTCCGTTAAACAAGTCTAAAATACTCGACAGATACAACATTCTTCCTCCAAATGGCAAATACGTAATGTCCGTTACAAGTTTTTGCATAGGCGTATCTGCTTCAAACTGTCGCTTTAGCAGATGCTCCGCGATATGAATGGGTTGCCCAGTAGGTTTCCGTTTCTTCGCTTTGACACGACATTGCAGCCCTTCACGCTGCATAATCCGTTGCACGCGTTTGTGGTTTACCGTATACTCCCTCCGAAGCAAGGCGGTGATTTTCCGGTATCCATAACGATATTTATGCTGGATACAGAGTTCGCGGATTTTCTCTACCAAGTGATCCTCAAGTTTGCTCGCATACTCCGCCTTCCAGCGATAGTACGTGGCGCGAGGGATTCCTATCCATGCACAAGCTTGCTTCACACTCACTTCCCCTCGGATCGACTCTATCCACTCCATTACGATCTTTGACGATACCTCCTCTCCAGTACGCTGTACTTTTTTAGCAACTCTAGTTGTTGTCTCAAAAACCTGTTCTCAGCCTGGACCTTCTCTAATTCCGAAGTGTATTCGGGCCCTTTGCCGTAGCTGTATTGTTTACCTACAGGCTGCTCTAGACGGTTCTGCTCGCCATTACGGTACCATCTCATCCAAGTTTCCACTTGTGTCTTGTTTCGTATGTTTAATTGCTCCATGATTTCTTTGACCGGTATACCAGCCATTCTCATTTCAATCGCCTTCATTTTAACTTCTAATGGATAACTGACTCTTGTTGCCAACGAAAAAACACCTCCAAGGTTGTCTCCATATCTTACGACATGGTTGCATTCTCTTGAAGGTGTTTTGATTTGTCTCACGTTAAGGGGTCAGTCCCTAGATTAGTAAGATGTTTTTTTATGTTTCATATATATAACAAGTCGCCAAACTGCACAGCTTATCCAAAGCGACCCATGATGTATTCTTGAGTCAACTCGTTTTCAGGATTGGTGAAAATATCATTTGTTTTCCCATGTTCAACCAAACTTCCGACATAAAAATAAGCCGTATAATCGGAAATCCGTGCAGCCTGCTGCATATTGTGCGTCACAATAACGATGCGCAGTTCTTTTTTCAATTCGGTAATAAGCTCTTCCACCTTGCCTGTAGACACAGGGTCCAGCGCGGAAGCTGGCTCGTCAAGCAACAGAATTTTCGGTTGGACAGAAAGTGCACGTGCAATACAAAGCCGCTGCTGTTGCCCGCCAGACAGAGCAAGAGCGGAATCGTGAAGACGATCCTTGACCTCATCCCATAATGCCGCCTTACGCAGGCTGCTTTCGACGATTTCATCAAGCTGCTTCTTTTTACGCACTCCCCGGTATTTAGGACCGAAGGCAATGTTATTATAAATCGATTTGTAAAAAGGGTTAGGCCGCTGCCACACCATGCCAATTTGCTGACGCAGCTTGATCACGTCCGTCTCTGGCGCCGTCAAATCCTGTCCGTCCATCCAAATATGTCCCGTTGTCGATGAAGACGCAATCTCATCATTCATTCGGTTAAGGGAACGCAAAAAAGTCGATTTACCACAGCCGGAAGGCCCAATCAGGGCGGTCACGGTCTGCTCTGGAAAGGCTAAGTTTACTTTTTTCACGGCCTCAAAACTTCCGTAATAAATACTCAAATCCTCAGTACTGAACGGATGTGGCGCTTGCCCCGCAAGTTGTTCTGAACGCGTAGACTGAACGGATGTTGCTGGTGTGGCGGTTTTTGCCGTTCGTGTAATCACATGCTCCATTGTTCTCATCCCCTTTCTAATCCATTCGTTTGGCAGCTGTCAACCGACGGTAAACGACTCTTCCGAACCATCTTGCACTCAAGTTGAAGACCAGTACCAGCAGCACCAATACCGCAGAAGCGCCTGCGGCGATATCTTTGGAGTCAGGAGCAATGCCTTCACTGTTGACCTTCCAAATATGAACAGCCAATGTTTCAGCAGGTCGCATCGGATTAATAGGCGATCTGGCATGCAATGGATTCCAATCGGTAAAATCAAGCGGCGGCGTACTCATCCCTGCTGTAAACAGCAATGCGGCGGCTTCCCCGAAAATGCGGCCTGCGGCCAAGATGGTACCCGTAATCAAGCTTGGCAGCGCAGCTGGCAACAAAATGGAGGTAATGATTTTCCACTTGGACAATCCAAGCGCAAGTCCGGCTTCCTTTTGCTCCTTCGGTACAGCGCGGAAAGCCTGCTCCGTTGTGCGAACCATCAGCGGCAGATTGAATACGGCTAAAGCCAGGGCCCCTGACAAGAGGGAAAAGCCAAAATCAAACGTATTGACGATGAGTAATAGTCCAAACAATCCAATGACGATCGACGGGAACGAGGACAATACTTCAACGACAAGTCGTATGAAGTCCGTAATTTTCCCCGGCTTTGCATATTGCGCCATGTAAATGCCGGCGCCCCAGCCAATTGGAATGGTAATAATCAAAGTTAAGATTAGCAAAAATACAGAATTAAATAGTTGCGGACCAATGCCGCCACCTGCACGTAACGTTTGCGGAGCACTGGTTAGAAAATCAAAAGAAATATGGCTAACTCCGCGGGCCAAAATGAAGCCCAGTAATCCCACCAAAAGTGCAACAATGAACAAGGCGAAGAAACAGATTACAAATGTAGCGATCTTGTCGGTCGTTTTAGCTTTCATCAAACCCGGTTTCTCCTTTCAAGCAGCCTAACCAGCAGCACGAAAATGAATGTCATGAGCAGAAGAACAAGCGCCATACTCCAGAGTGCATTGTTATGAACAGAGCCCATCGCTGTGTTGCCCATGCTAAGTGTAATGACGCTGGTCAAGGTCGAAGCGGATTCCAGCAAGGAATGCGGTATGTGCGGAGCATTCCCGATAACCATCTGTACAGCCAATGCTTCTCCGAAGGCACGAGCCATACCGAGAATAATTCCTGTTAAAAGAGCAGGCAGCAACGTCGGAATAATAACACGGGCAATCGTCTGCCAGCGGGTAGCACCCAACGCATAAGAGGATTCACGCAGCCCTCCCGGCAAAGAAGACAACGCATCCGCCATAATACTCGTAATTGTCGGTAAAATCATAACTGACAACACAAGGCAACCTGCGAGAATACCGATGCCTTGTCCCCCGAACACGTTTCGCAGCAGTGGGACGATTACGGTCAAGCCGACAAAGCCATAGACAACCGACGGAATGCCGGATAATAATTCAATGGCAGGCTGAAGGATACGTTTACCCGATTTTGGCACGATTTCCGTCATAAACAAAGCTGCACACAAGCTAAGCGGACTGGCAATTAAGGCCGCTAATATGGTTACGGCAAAAGAACCCGTAATGAACGGAAGCGCGCCGAAGGACTTGGGCTCGCCATCCGGGCTCCATTTGGTTCCAAAGAAAAATTCCCGCAGACTGACTCCATTCACCGCAAATGTAGCTACACCTTTGGAGGCAACAAAATATACGATGGAGACAATGACTGCAACTAAAAAAACGACACAAACCGACGTATAGATGCGGCCGGTCCATTCTTCCCAGTAATGTCTTTCTTTCATAACTCGGGATCGTTTATTCTGTTCCATGTATGCCTTCCCTTCAATTGGTTCCATACTGTGACTCCTTTAACCGAAGAATAGAGGCCGGACGCTAGTCCGCCTCTTCTTCGTGAATATACTCGCGTTAGCTGCGTTCATCCGAACAGGAGATCGCTCTCCTTATTTCGTGATATTACCGTCAGCATCACGTTTCACTTGCATACCTGATACCGGAATGTATCCCAAGTCTACAACGTCTGTTTTTTGGATTTCATCAGACAGAATGTAGTCCAAGAATGCTTTTACATGTTCTTTTGGCTCACCCTTGGTGTACATATGCTCATATGCCCACACTGGATATTTACCTTGTTCTACATTTTCAACGTTAGCTTCCACACCGTCATACTTCAAAGCAGTAACTGTGTTGTCGATGTAGGACAGAGCCAGGTAACCAATCGCACCAGGTGTTTCAGCAATCAACTTTTTCACAGTACCAGAGGAATCTTCCTGGATGGAGCCTGGCAGATCTTCCGTTTTTTGTCCCAGTGCATATTTTTCAAAGGTTGCACGAGTACCGGAGCTGCTTGGACGGTTCACGATCACGATTTTTTGATCTGCACCACCAACTTCTTTCCAGTTCGTAATTTTACCTGTGAAGATTTGTACCAGTTGATCTTTTTTCAGGTCTGTTACGCCTACTTTGGGATTCGCTACCGCTGACATGGCTACAACAGCTACTTGGTGATCGACCAACTCTTCTGCGCCACTCTCCAGTTTTTCCTTTGCAAACACGTCAGAGTTACCGATATCCGCTTGTCCACCGGATACTTGAGTCAAGCCAGTACCGCTACCGCCACCCTGCACTTGAACTGCAATGCCTTTATATTTATCGACAGCCATAAATTTTTGTCCCGCTTGCTCTACCAATGGTTGAAGTGCAGTGGAGCCAACAGCCAGAATATTACCTGTCAGTTCAGCAGCTGCTTTATTGTCTGTTCCTGCAGCAGCGTCTCCTTGTGGTGCAGCATTGTTACCTGATCCGCAAGCTGCAAGTGCAAATACCATGGTGAGAGTCATCAGAATGAACGGCCATTTTTTCAACATTTTTTATTGTCCTCCCCTTAGTTAAGTGACGGTTTTTTATTTATGACCATCAACACTTTTACATTGTAGGCCTGGAATGTTAGACGAACGACTAGGTTTTGTAAAACAAATATAAAATATTGATAGATAAATTGTTTTTCAGTATATAATTAATCTATAGTATGAATTCACGCATAAATATCAAGTAAGGAGAATTGTTCGATTCCATGAATATTTTAAAATTGCGCATCTTAGTGCTGATCGACAAATTCCATAAAGCGACGGAGGTAGCTGAAACTTTGCACATCAAACAGCCCACCGTCAGCTTCCATATGAAAAGTCTGGAAAAGGAAATGGGTGCAACTTTATTTTCTCTCCAACAAGGGAGGATTATGCTCACTGAGGCTGGTAAAAAAATGCTCCCTTACGCAAAACAGATTCTCTCTCTCGAGCAAGAAGCCAGACAAACTGTAAATGAACTGACAGAACAATCACAGGGTCAACTACGTCTAGGTGCAGAGTCGATTTCGGGCATGTATCTTCTCCCGACTATCATGGCTGATTTTGCTCAGCAATATCCAGAATGTCGTATTCAGTTAGAAATTCAATCTCCGAATGTAATCAAGCAGCTACTGAAAGACGGAGAAGTTGATTTTGCTTTTCTCGACGATGGAGAATCTCTTCTGGAGAATACTGTGGCAGAACCAGTGGCTTCAGATCAGGTGGGAATTATCCGCTCTGCATCGGCAGAGACATCCAAATCACTGGACATCAATGGGGCCGATACGCTGGATAAACACATATGGGTAAAATATAGCGGGGCATCCGTTGTAGATTCCTATTCCTCGCTAGTTAAATCCCATCTGGAAATCAACTCTTGGGAAGCAGTAAAGCAAGTCGTTAGTGGCGGAGAAGCGCTTGCCTTCTTTCCTGCCTGCGGAGTTCGTAGCGAGGATCATACTATCCCCTCGGTGGAATGGCTTCCTTATCCCGAAACTGACAGCACAAAGAGCCATTATCAAATAAACATCGTGTATCAACAAGATGCACATAAGAACATGATGCAACAGGCATTCCTTGATTTTATACGACGAGAAGGAATAAGAACTAGCTAACAAAAAAAGAGCATTCAGGTCTTATTGACCTAAATGCTCTTTTGCTTACTGTAACGAGTAGATGCCGTCCCAGTATTACTTCGTGGAGACTACAATTACGCTTGTGCTGGAACGCAGCTAATTTTGATCAGGTTCGTGGAACCGGAATCACCAAGAGGTACGCCCGCTGTAATCACAACCAAATCGCCCTCTTTAACGAGGCCAGATTTGCGACCACCTTCCAGCGCATTGTCAAACAGACTATCTGTTGTGTCGACGATTGGTCTGCCTTGTACTGCATGTACGCCCCAGATCAGAGCCAAACGGCGAACTGTTCTTTCCTGTGTTGTCACAGCGATAATCGGAGCTTCTGGACGGTATTTAGAGATCATACGCGCCGTTGTTCCGCTTTGTGTGGACGTCAGGATTGCTTTGGCATGCAGGTCAAGAGCAGAAATAGAAACGGATTGGCTGATTGCCTCTGTAATACTAATTTCTTGCGCCGTTCTTTGTTTTTTGAACAAATCGCGGTAGTTCAGAGAAGACTCAGCTTTTTCGGCAATACGTGACATTGTCAATACAGACTCTACCGGATATTTCCCAGCAGCGGTTTCGCCGGATAGCATAATTGCATCTGTTCCGTCAAAAATAGCATTGGCTACGTCACTTGCTTCCGCACGAGTCGGACGCGGGTTACGTTGCATGGAATCCAGCATTTGTGTTGCTGTAATAACAGGCTTGCCAGCTACATTACATTTGTTAATCATCAATTTTTGCGCCAGTGGCACTTCTTCAGCAGGAATTTCCACACCGAGGTCACCACGGGCAACCATCAGACCATCCGAAGCTTCCAAAATTTCATCCAGGTTGTCAACACCTTGCTGGTTTTCTATTTTGGAAATGATTTGAATGTGGCTTGCATTGTGCTTCGCCAACAATTCACGGATTTCCAGTACATCACTTGCTTTACGAACAAAAGAAGCCGCGATGAAATCAATGTCCTGCTCAATACCAAAAATGATATCATTAGCATCTTTCTCCGTAATACCAGGCAATGAGATAGCAACGCCTGGAACGTTAACGCCTTTCTTGCTTTTGATCGTTCCGCCATTGACAATGCGGCATTTGATTTCAGTGCCTGATACTTCAATAACGGTGAGTCCGATCAGACCATCGTCGATCAGAATGGTGGAGCCGGGCTCCACGTCCGAGGGAAGATCCTTGTACGTAATGGAGATACGATCTTGCGTACCGAGAATTTCTTCCGTTGTCAGCGTAATGAACTCGTCCTGAACAAGCTCAATAGGTTCAACTTCGAGCTTTCCTGTCCGGATTTCCGGCCCCTTCGTATCGAGCAAAATAGCAACATTTTTGTTAAGCTCCTTACAAGCTTGACGGATGTTTTTAATCCGGTTGCCATGCTCCTCGAAATCACCGTGAGAGAAATTCAGGCGGGCTACGTTCATACCAGCCATAATCAGTTTCTTCACATTTTCCAATGATTCACTGGAAGGACCGATGGTACATACAATCTTAGTTTTGCGCATTTGGGTTTTTCCTCCGTTTTCAAAGGTGCTACTCTTTATATCTTTTTCCAACAATTAAATCTACTACACTTTTTCCTATTTGTATAGGAAGTTCGTCATATTTATTGTTACCCGTTTCTAGCGTATTACAACATAGGTTCAGATTCCGAAGGTTTTAAGAAAGTATATTGACCTATTTTCCGGAATTTTTGATACCTGTCTTCTCTCAATTCATCGCAGCTCATATTCGTAAGGTCTGCCAAATGGCGTTCTAATAACTCCTTGATTGCAGCAGCAGTCACTTCATAGTTACGATGTGCGCCCCCTTTCGGCTCTGGCACAATACCCTCGATAATCTCCATGCGCAGGAGGTCATTAGCGGTGATCTTCATCGCTTCAGCTGCCTGATCTGCCTTAGAAGCATCTTTCCATAGAATCGAGGCTGCGCCGTTTGGAGAAATGGCCGAATAAATAGCATGTTCCAGCATCAGCACACGGTTACCCACTGCAAACGCAAGCGCACCGCCGCTTCCCCCTCGCCGATGACCACACAAATAACAGGCACCGAAAGCTTTGCCATCTCCCGCAAATTGCGGGCAATCGCTTCCGATTGACCTCTCTCCTCTGCTGTATTACCCGGATAAGCGCCCTTCGTATCAATAAATGTAATAATAGGACGCTTAAATTTGTCAGCCTGCTGCATCAGCCGCAAGCCTTTACGGAATCCTTCCGGATGGGCACTACCAAAAAAGCGTGCAATGTTATCTTTCGTATCCTTACCACGTTGCTGGCCAATGACGGTCACCGGAATACCATTTAGCTTGGCAATCCCGCCCACAACCGCCAGATCGTCTCCGAACAAGCGGTCGCCATGCAATTCAATAAAGTCCGTAAACACCTGCTCGATCAAATCAAGGGACGTTGGCCTTTGATGATGGCGGGCCAGATGCATTTTTTGCGATGCTGTAATGTTAGAATATATTTCTTCTTCCATCTGGAGATAACGTTCTTCCAGGCGGTTAATTTCATCTGTAAAATCAATTTGCTTATCCTGTCCGAATTGCTTAAGTTCTTCGATCTTCTGTCGCATCTCGACCAGGGGCTTTTCATAAGGCAATTCGCCAGCCATTTATTCCTCCCCTTTCACACTGTGCAGATCAAGCAATTGCCCAAGGGTATCACGCAGTTCCTTGCGATGTACAACCATATCCAATTGTCCGTGCTGCAAATTAAATTCGGAAGTTTGGAAATCATCCGGCAGCTTCTGTCTGATCGTTTGCTCAATTACAATACGACCTGCAAAACCGAACACAGCACCTGGCTCTGCAATAATAATATCTCCAAGCATAGCAAAGCTGGCGGAGACTCCACCTGTAGTCGGATCAGTGATCACAGAAATATAAAGCAATCCCTGCTCGTCCAGACGAGCGAGAGCAGCGCTTGTTTTGGCCATCTGCATCAGACTCAGAATACTTTCCTGCATACGTGCCCCACCGGATGTGGAGAAGATGATAAGCGGCAAGCGCTTGTCTATCGCCTGCTCAATGGCGCGCGTAATTTTCTCTCCTACGACTGAGCCCATACTGCCTGTAAAAAAGTCAAAGCTCATCACCGCTACGACAACAGGAAGCCCATGAATAAGGCCGTCGCCCGTAACGACAGCCTCGCGCAGGCCAGCTTTCAGGGTCTGTTGCTCCAACTTACTTGCATATCCCGGAAAGTCCAGCGGATCAACCGAAATCATATCGGCATCATATTCCGTAAACGTGTCTTCGTCGAGCACCATGCGAATGCGATCCATCGCATTCAAACGCATATGGTATCCGCACACCGGACACACTTTCAAATTTTTCTCCAACTCTTTGCTGTATTGAATACTTCCGCACTTGCCACATTTGGTCATAAGACCTTCGGGAATTTCCCGTTTGGGACGATCCGGCATGTCCGCTTGATCGCCGCTCAGCGCCCGTTCCGAAGGGATGGTCGCGTATTTACGCTTCTTTTGGAATAAATCTTTAAACACAACTACACCTCTCCAGCCGTTTATTTGTCAGCCGTAACCGATACAAGGTCCTCTGCCGTCGATGCGGCACCTCTAAGCATTATGTTCATACACACGTCAACGCCAGTTAATACAACATTACCGCCGATCGTGCATCCTTTGTTCCATTCATGCTGCTGTATCACTTCCGCCGTTCCGGACTCAAGGGCGCAAAATCGAATTCAGCACTTCCTGTATTTCTTCGACTTCACCCGAAGGCACAAGTATCTCAAACTGTTGCTTGGATGCACTGATGGCCCGGGTCTGCACCATAAAACCTTCTTCAGACAGTTTGAGCTTAATCATGTCAGCCAGTCTGGCCGTCGGTGCAATATATATCACCGTCCACATGCCTTGTTTCTACCCCCTAAGCCTCAAGTTTTGAGCCCATATAATAGACTCATGATAACATACCTTACTTTTTTCCCGCAACAAAAGCCCTCCTGATCATTCAAGTTCCGTCGGAGGGCCTAGAAAATCATTAATTCTGTTTATTCAGGCCAATTAAACATCCAATGATGCAGGATAATGCTTGGCATGAAGGCTCCGATGGGCAATACGCGAAGAAGCGGCGGCAGCCAATCCGGCGACAAGATCATCTAAAAACACATGAATACCACTGCCTTTTTGGTTCAGCTTTTCGATAATTCCAATCTTTTCTTTATCCAGATAGCCAAAACTGGTCAAGCCGATCATGCCGTACACGCTCGTAATGCCAAGAGCCATTGTCTCGTCCACTCCATACAGCGGTTCGTCTGCCTCCATAATGGCTTGAAGTGGCTGGGGAAGAAGTTTTTTTTCGGCCAGCTCATCGAGCGCAATGCCTGTCAGCAGTGTATATTGTACCTCTCGCTTTTGCAAAACCGCTTTGACACTTTCTACACATTCTTCCATAGTCAAATGAGGATAATATTTTAGCTGAAGCTGAAAAACAATGTCCGCAATGGACTCGATCTGAATGCCTCTGCGATTTAACAAGGTTTCTGCATATTCATAGGACATAATTTCCCTCCCGCTTTCACCATGCAGTTCTATTCTTCCACCGTGCGGGACTTTATGGTGCAGGATACGTGTTGAACCTCCTGTTCCGCCAGTTTTCCAAGTGTATGCGAAAGGGAAGGAAAATGTTCATTAAACCGTTACAATAAAGACGAGTTGCTGCGTGCCTGTCATTTGACTTTCACGGTGCCTTCACCCAGCATCGATTCCATTCGATCAAAAAGCTGAGGAGAAGGCTTAATGCTGTAAGCATCACTCAACGCCAGCAGACGCTGGTTACTCTCGTAAAAAAGTACGGTAGGTACAGCACCGGGATGCTCCTGTAGCAATGCCTTTAGGCTGACTAGCAAGCTAGCGTCCTCCTCGGCCTGGCGGGTGATTTTGACAAACACCCGCTGACGGGCGGGCGATTCCGAGCCGCGCGGGGAAGGCACCTGCTCACTGTGAGCCGCTTCGCCTCTGCGTTGTGAAGAAGCCGCCACGGGACGAGCCTCTTTCTGCTGGGGCGACGCTGATGGAGCTGCTGCCGAAAGCGAGGTCGACACACGTGGCGCTCTCCCGCCTGTATTGCCAACAGCTGGCACGGATGTTCCAGCTGCTGCGGACGAACGTGCTCCGGTACGCCGGCGCTGAAGAAGCCGTGACAGCGCGTCTTCCGCCAACGGAACTGCCTCATCCGCTAGGAGCTTGAAGTGTTCGTCCTGCTGCTGCATCTTGGCGCGAAGTGCAAGCAAGGCACCTTTTTCAATCCACTGCTGGCTTCGCTTCCAAACTTCAGGAAACAGCACAACCTCACAGCGCTCAATCTGATCCTCCAGCTCAATGAAGGCCATGGCCTTTCCCTGCTTGGTCGTAATCGTCTTGAGTGACACCACCATGCCTGCGGTCACAATAACCGTTTCATCTGGCACATCGCTCAGCTCCATCAGACGATCCGCTTGGCTGCTTTCCAGCAGCGACTCAAAATCATCTAGCGGATGCCCAGACAAATACAGTCCCAGCAGTTCGCGTTCCAGCTCTAATTGCTGGCTAGTACTAAATGGGGGTACATTGGGATATTCGATATCCCAATTAGGCATTTCCACAAACCCAAACATATCAATTTGCAAATCGTCACGTTCCTTGCGCCATTTGGCAGCTGCATCCACCGTTTCATCAAGCATGGCAAGCAACTGTGCCCGATGGCCTGTCAATGAATCAAATGCTCCTGCCTGAATGAGCGATTCAATCACTCTCTTATTACACACCCTCAAATCAACACGTCGACAAAAATCGAGCAGACTGTCGAAAGGACGTTCCTTACGAACAGCAAGAATGCTTTCCATTGCTTGTGTGCCGACATTTTTAATTGCAGCCAGTCCAAAGCGGATATCACCGTGCTGTAATGGGGTAAACAGCACCCCACTCTCATTCACATCAGGCGGCAACACTGCGATATCCATACGACGACATTCGACGACATATTCAGCCACTTTTCGATGACTTCCCATTACGGCCGTCAGCATGGAAGCCATGAATTGCACTGGATAATGTGCCTTAAGATAGGCCGTCTGGAATGCTAGCACACCATAAGCAGCTGCATGGGCACGCGGAAAACCGTAGTCAGCAAAACGGACGATCATATCGTAAACCCTTCCAGCTTCCTCCTCCGTGTAGCCCTGTTTAATACTGCCATCGACAAAATGGCCACGCTCCAGATCCAGCACCTCGCGCTTTTTCTTGGACACCGCGCGGCGCAG
Source organism: Paenibacillus sp. Mc5Re-14 (assembly GCF_001049835.1). Classification (NCBI taxonomy): domain Bacteria; kingdom Bacillati; phylum Bacillota; class Bacilli; order Caryophanales; family Paenibacillaceae; genus Paenibacillus; species Paenibacillus sp. Mc5Re-14. Next base: position 699,443 of record NZ_CVPD01000001.1, read on the forward strand.
CAGATCAGCCTCCCCCAAAGAAAAGCCAGCCATGCGCGAAGCAATCTGCATGATTTGTTCCTGGTACACAATAATACCGTACGTATCTTTTAAGATCGGTTCAAGATCAGGATGCGGATAAGAAATCTCAATCTGTCCGTGCTTAGCCTGTATAAAGTTAGGAATAAAGCCCATCGGACCCGGACGATACAAAGCCACGACAGAAATGATATCCTCAAAAACACTCGGCTTCAAATCCTTGAGCACCCGGCGTACACCAGCCGACTCCAGCTGGAACACGCCTCCTGTATCTCCTTTGCCCAGCAAGTCATAGGTATGCGGGTCATCATCGGGAACACGGCTAAAGTCAGGTGTTTCTCCATCCTGCTCCGCAATCCAGCGCATGCAACGTTCAATAATGGAGAGCGTACGCAGTCCGAGGAAATCCATTTTTAGCAAACCAATGCGCTCCAGATTTTCCATCGAGTACTGCGTTAAAGGAACCCCTTCACTCCCCTCTTGCAGCGGAACCGCATCGGTCAGTGGAGTCCGCGAGATGACAACACCTGCCGCATGTGTCGAAGCATGACGAGGCATTCCTTCTACTTTGATCGCCATATCCAGCAGTTCACGTGTCTTGGGCTTCGTTTCATACAGAGCCTTCAGCTCGGGGGTAATCTCCAGCGCATGCCGGATATTAATACCGAGCTGCGCCGGGATCAACTTGGCCGCCTTGTCCACCTCGCCATATGGCACGTTCAATACACGGCCGACGTCACGGACTGCGGCTCTTGCCGCTAATGTCCCAAAGGTAATAATTTGCGCTACATGCTCATTTCCGTACTTCTGTACTACATAGTCGATAACCTCATCGCGGCGTTCATCGCTAAAATCAATATCTATATCCGGCATGCTGATCCGTTCAGGGTTCAGAAACCGTTCAAAGAGCAAGTTGTATTTTATCGGATCGACATTCGTGATATTAAGCACATAGGCGACCAAACTACCTGCGGAGGAACCCCGTCCCGGACCGGTTGCAATCTTATGCTTATGAGCAAAAGCGATAAAATCCCATACGATCAGGAAATAATCGCTGAAACCCATACTATCGATCGTATTTAATTCGTAGTTCAGCCGCTGGTCCAGTCTTTCCCGCTCCTCTGGCTGCTCCCACACAGGATCGCCTCCGTAGCGACGCTCCAGCCCTTGCACGCACAGACTGCGCAAATAGGACGAAGACGTCATGTTCTCCGGCAGCGGGCGATATTCAGGCAAAATAGATTGGCCGAATTCCAGTTCCAGCTCGCACTTCTCAGCAATACGCACCGTATTGGCGATGGCTTCTGCTACATGTGGAAATAAACGAGCCATTTCCTCCTGACTTTTCAGATACAACTGACGTGTTGGTATCCGCAAGCGCTCCTCATCGTCAACTGTCTTCCCTGTCCCGATACAGATCAGGACGTCCTGGACATCAGCATCCGGCTCGGTTAAGTAATGCACGTCATTCGTCGCCACTAGCGGAATATCCAGTTCCTTTGCCAGTGCGATCAATTGAGGATTTACGCGTTTTTGCTCCGACAGACCATGATCCTGAAGCTCCAGATAAAAATCATCGCCAAAAATGCTACGGTATCGTTCCGCTGCACGTCGTGCTTCGGTTTCTCTGCCATGCAGCAAATGCTGCGGCACTTCACCGCCCAAGCAAGCGCTCAAGCATATGATGCCTTCATGATGGGCAGCCAAAGCATCCATATCGATGCGCGGCTTATAGTGAAAACCCTCCAAATGGCCAATGGAGCACAGCTTCATCAAATTTTGATAGCCTGTTTTATTTTTGGCGAGCAAAATTAAATGATATATAGGCTGATCCTTCCGGCTGCCACGCTCCTTGCGCGAGCCTGCCGTCATATAAGCCTCACACCCGATAATCGGCTTAATGCCGTTCTCTACACATGCTCTATAAAAAGGAATGGCACCGTACATGACCCCATGATCTGTAAGAGCCAGCGCCTTCATTCCGTAAGCTGATGCCTGTTTGACCAATTCCGCGGTACGAGCCGCGCCGTCCAGCAGGCTGTACTCGCTGTGAACATGCAAATGCACAAATGAACTCATGCGCTTCTCTTCCCTTCACCGCTTGATTTTCTTCAAACTATTTTATCATATCCGCGTTAGTAGCGCCCATAGAATAAAAGTACAGACCCGGGCGGACAAGCGCGGTCCTGATTCATATACCCAAGGAGGAAAAGGGCATGAGCACTTTTATATCCAAAGCGATTCTCGACTTCTTCATTGCCTTCGGCATCGTGCTCGGAGGAGCCATGCTCGGCGGAATGGGAGCTGTAGTATCGCTTCAGCCACCTACCCAGACGATGCTGGAGGTTGCAGGAAGGATTAAAATATGGGCGCTTGCCGCCGCTGTGGGGGGAACGATGGACCCGATCCGGGTCATTGAGAGCAATATGTTGGATGGTAATTTGTCACCTGCCATTAAGCAGATATTGTATTTGATTTTCGCCTTTCTAGGCGCTCATATGGGTGCAGAGCTGGTCAAGTGGGTATGCGGCAACGGACGGCCGTGAGGTGAAACGACTATGAGAGTTCCCCCCTTTGAGCGCCTGCGCCCTTTTATGCAATTATCCTCCGTTTTTGTACTCGGTATGATTACGGGAGGAATGATCTATAATGCCATCTGGCATGCGAGCTTCAATCAGCTGTGGGTGAACAACCAGGACCTTCAATTCCAGCTCCAGCAAGCCGAAGAGGACAACAAAACATTACGTAAATACAGCAAGCGCCAAACCGTCATCAAAGAAATCAAGCTGATCGCGGAGGAAGCTTCGGCTGAAAAAATTGACTCTATTAATCTGAAAGAGCTTCTTCGCCGCGTCAGTCGTGATCTGGAGGTGCTGCGCGGCAGAGATATGTTTGAGATTGATTCTGATAGCAAGCTGGTACGTATGTTGCTGCACCAAAAAAAATACACCGTTCGTGACAAGGAGTATACAATCCAGGTCAAAACGATGCTTGTAATGGAAGGTGTGCTGCAAATTTGGCTGGAGGCCAAAGAAAGACTGCCTCAAAGCCACTAATCGATCTATTTAACCCCACCTTTTGCTCCAATCCAGAGGTAGATCAACCATGTTCAATAGATTGGAGCGTCATTACTGCTTTGCACACCAAATGATTTTCCCGAGAAATCGCAATTTCTAGCTTACATGTGCGGCGACTCATCTCAAGCAGCAACGGACGAAGAACGACAGCATCCTCAATCTGTACCGGTCGAATAAAATAAGTCGTCAAATTATCCAGCACATAATCCTTGCCGCTCATATCTCTAGCTGCTCGGTAGCCCGCTTGTGTCATCACGTTGACCAGTACGCCTTCCGAGATCGTCCCTAAATTGGTGGCCATCTGTGGAATGATAAAACCGCGAAAAAATAAGGATCCGTCCTCATTACGCTCCTCAGCAAAACCGTTCCAAATCAGCTGGTCGAACGTCTCGCCCAGTTGTGGCTGCTTTTGGGCGTTACGCAGTGCTTCCAGCACCTCACGCCGTGTAACGGACCCAAGCAGCTTACGGTTGCGGTCCACGACCGGCAAGTAATCTACCCCTTCCCATGCCATCATTTGAGCAGCAGAAGCCAGCGAGGTCTGGTAGGTGACCGTAATTGGGTTACGGATCATACATTTATCCATCGTATGCTCAGGTTGAAGTCCTTCCACATCTTTACGGCTGACGATACCAATTAAACGATTCCATTCATCCACTATGGCAAAATGATGATATCCCGTGGTCGCTGATAGCTGTTCAAATTCGGTAAGCGTGCTGTTGATTTTCAAGGTCAGCGTCTTCGGTTTGCTTGCCGCAATGTCTTCAATCAACATAATTTTCTTTTTGATCAGGCGGTCAAATATTGCTCTATTAATCATAGATGCCACCGTAAATGTATCATGGCGCGAGGAAATAATCGGCAGACTAATCTGGTCTGCAAGCTGCTTAACCTCCCGACTCGTACCGAACCCCCCTGTAATCAGCACACCTGCCCCTTGCTCTAATGCAAGCGAATGCGCATCCTCCCGGTTACCTACGATCAGCAAACTGCCTGCGTCAATATAACGAGCCATCGCTTCCTCACGCATCGCCCCGATCACATACTTGTGCAACGGCTTCTCTAGCCCCTCGCTTCCGCCCAGCACATGTCCCTCTACAATGTTCACGACATCCGCAAAGGTCAGCTGCTCAGACAAGCCGCGTGGGCGCTTCTCCACTCGTACTGTTCCGATCCGTTCCTTGGTAATGACAATTCCCAAATTCTCTGCTTCTTTCACGGCCCGATAAGCCGTGCCTTCGCTAACGCTCATTTCTTTAGCCAACCTGCGTACAGAAATTTTGGAGCCTATTTTCAACTGCTCGATATGACGCAATAGCTGCTCATGCTTCGTAACTGTTTCATCTAGCCCGTCCAACCTGTTACACCCCCAACGTTCAATCTGTATCATTCTGTATCTATTATACCACAAAACCCCTTTGTTTTAGACCATTGTTATTAGGATATCTTTCCTTTGGAAATAACAAAAAAGCGGTCCCTTGTTACAAGAGACCGCTTCGTACTAGGATTGATTTGTAATTTAGGAGCAAGCTTAGGACAATCCGGAGGAAAACTTACAGCATATTGCCTTTGTCAGCTTTATTATCCCATTTCATCTGCCACTGCTGCATTTTGGCCCGTCGCACACGCTCCAGCGTTTTGCGTTTTTCCTCATCTACACCCAGCAAAAAATGCAGGTTCGCTCCGATGACAAGCAACGCAAAAAGTACCCATACCATCCCAAAGCCGTTGACCCAGTTCAAACCACCTGCCAGCGAGATGCGTGGTAACGCGACCAATACCATAGCCAATGCGATCAGTGTGTACATACCGTGTTTCCATTTTTTAAAAGAACCCAATCGTATCCCTTCCTCTCCCTGTGACTCTATGTATCTAGTCTATGAGAGGACAGGAAGGAATATGAGACAAACTTACAGAGACGAACCGTACAAATGTTGAAGACTGTCTGCAATAATCTTATTTACGTCCTCAATAATCACTGCCAGGCGACGTTCAGCGTCGAACAGACGACGGATGTTAAGGTTCAAGCTGAGTACCTCGAACATTTTTTCCATCTTTTCCATCTCTTCCTGTGCTGGCATATCGCCGCTCATCATCCGCTGTTGCACTTCCATTTGGCGTTCACGGAAATCGTCGAGCATTTTCTTGGCTTCCGGATCAGTCTCAATCAGCTTCATCGCTGACGTAATTTCCTCTACCTCTTTGCTTTCCTTCAATGCTTTCGCTAAATCATGGGCTTTGTCATAGATATTCATGATTGTTCATTCCTCCATTACAAGTTTTGTGTCAACATTTCACATTGTCCGTCAATCACCAAGGTATATATGTCCTCATATGATGAATCAGTGCTATTACAGCCCATTCACGTTTCCCGTTACTTTCAAGACATCAAGTTGCTGCCCGGAAGGAGATCCACGATGTCCATCAAAAAAACAACGATTCAAATCATCGGATCGGGCATCTTGCAGGATGACGTACTCATGGTCGGCGAGTCCCTGCTTCGCAAATGGAAAATATCCGCAGGCCACCCCGTTCAGCTCGCCTTCGGTTCGTTCCGCCAAGAGGTTACCGTCATATCGGTACCCCGATACAGCGGTCTACGCGTGGGAAGCGTGCTGGCCCGAAAAATGGGGCTTCATGCCAGTCATGACAGTTGTAATCTGCGAGTAACCTACAGCCGAGGCCGCCGGACACTTCGAGTGGGCCCACTTATTAGCGTGCTGGTTAGTCGGGACTATCCCGAACAGCCCGACAAGCCTTTCGGGTCGATCACCCTGTTCTGCCGTGAACTAGTCGGGGAATGCCGCAGACAAGGAGCATATGTGTATTTCTTCACCCCGGAGCATATCGGAAGTCAGCCCGGGCGAGTTCAGGGATGGGTGTATGACGGAGGCTGGAAAAAGACGGTCATGCCTGCCGGCGATGTCGTCAATAACCGGCTTACCTCCCGTAAACTCGAGAACAGAACTAGCGTACAGCATTTCATGAAAGAAGTAAAATCGCAGTACGGCACGGCCTTTTTTAATGAAAAGTTTTTGGATAAGAACGAAGTGTTTGATGCACTCAAATCGAATTCTTCCCTGCGCAAGTATTTACCCGAGTCCCACTTGCTGCAAACCTTTGCCGTTTTCAAAAAAATGTGCAACCAGTATCCCTCTGTTTTTCTCAAACCCGTGCGCGGAAGCCTTGGTAAAGGCATTATGCGCATTAACAAGCAAACCGATGGGACCTTTTCGGTCCTATCCACGACAGCGGGCACACCCCGAAGGCAAACGTACGCCAACGTCGATAAACTGTACAAAAGCTTAGCGGGAAAAATGAAATCAACACGTTTTCAGCTGCAACAGGGTCTTACCTTGATTGATCACGATAAGCGTCCGGTCGATTTTCGCGCGCTTGTACAAAAAAATGCGTCTGGAACCTGGACCGTAACATCCATTGTCGCTCGGATCGCAGGAGGCAGCCACTTTGTATCCAATCTGGCAAGAGGCGGTACGCTCAGTACAGTCAAGGAAGCACTGGCCAAAACCACGCTGCCCGCAACTGTTAAATCGAATGGTCTTACCTCTCTCAAAACAGCAGCACTGGATATCGCAAGCGGAGTAGAAAAGGCAATTCCCGCCCATTTCGCGGAATTTGGTATTGATTTGGCGATTGACAGCACGGGGCGTATCTGGTTGCTGGAGGTCAATTCCAAACCATCAAAAAATGACAATACACCGTTGAACGATCAGAAAACCCGCCCGTCCGTAAAAAAAATGATTGAATACTGCTGTTATTCAGCCGGATTCAAATGAATCTATCTCTTCCAGAGTCCGGCTGCCAAAGGAGCTGTTGTCGGTGTCTCTTGTTATGCCAGGCATGCTGGGCGTGCTTGTTAGCCGAAAGCAGGACGCTACTCCCCCTATTACCGAAGCCGATTTCTGCCGTAGGCTAAGTTTGTTGGGCAGGCGCTCTGGTATTAGCGTAATGGCGTTTACCGCCGAAGGAGTTTCACCTGAAGATCATTCCATACGGGGTTATGTTTATCGTGCTGGAGTATGGACATTCGGCCGCTTTCCCTTGCCGGATATTGTTTATAACCGCTGTCTCCATGTCCATGAGAGCCAGAATGTCAAGCGCACACTGGGAGACATAGCGGAGCAAAAATCGTGCAAGCTCATCTACTGGTCGCGTAACTTGCCTGGCAAATGGCAGGTATATCGCGCTCTGCATACGGTAGATAAAGTGCGGCCCTTTGTACCGCCTACGGCCCCATACCGGGATACGCTCCAGCTTGTGGAGTGGCTGCAACGCCATTCGGAGCTATTTATGAAACCACAGTCCGGAACACATGGCAAGGGCACGCTGTATCTCCGGCTGGCGGAAGGAGGTCAGGGACTGTACGTACAAGGCAGGAACTCCCAAAACCGCCCGTTCCGTCGCTTGTTTTCTGAATTGGATGCAGGATTGTCATGGATCGACGGTATTGCACACAAACGCGCCTATATCGTGCAGCCTTATTTGAAATTAACAAGCCAAAGCAATCATCCCTTTGATGTTCGCGCGCTCATGCAAAAGGACGGCAACGGCTGTTGGCGCCTGACGGGCTTTGCCGTGAGAGAAGGCAGAAAAGGAACTCTGACTTCCAATCTGCACGGTGGGGGCGAAGCCCATCCGGCAGAGCCTTACCTTCGTGAACAATTTGGCGTGGACAGCACACGTCTCATCATCGGGCAGATGATGGAGCTGTCCTTGACCATTGCCGGGGCGTTGGAGGAACGCTATGGTCGCCTTGGCGAGTTGGGAATTGATTATGGTATTGACCGGAGCGGGAATATCTGGCTGTTGGAGGTTAATTCCCGTCCTGGTCGGGCCTCCTTTTTTCAGACTCGTCAGCCAGAGTGCGCTTTTCGGTCGGTCAACCGCCCGCTCGAATATGCTCGATATTTAATGACCCATTCCAAAGCGACAGGGCCAAAGGGCGCGGGCGCCTCCCTTGAACATACGGTATAGGAGGATAAACAGATGAGTTTAACGCATTGCAATGTGCATTTCTCACAGCAGCCCGACAAGGTGGCGTATATATCCACTGCCTTGTTGAAAAGCCTTAAGTTATCTGGAGCCAAGTCCATTCGTTTGCGACTTGGCAAGGATCAGATTCCCGCAACAGTAAAACCCATTCAGAAGGCGGGACGTCATCTATACTTGACCTCCGGCTTACGCAATGCAATCCGTGTTCCCAAAAGCGGGTCTATCTATTTGCGGAATCTGGACGGAGATGTTCAGCTTGGACCGTTGATTGGAGTATTGTCTGATGCTACTAGCTCCACCACCCGCCCTTTCGGATCACGCACAGGCTTTATTAAGCAACTGTTGAAGGAAGGCAGCAAAAAGTCTTATATTTTTGCCTTCACTCCACGCGATATCAACTGGCAAAATGATACGATTAACGGCTATTTTCTGTCATCCAGCGGGGAGTTTATCCGTAAACTCGTACCTCTGCCGGACGTAATTTATAATCGTTTGCCGAGCCGTCGCTCTGATTTTTCCCCAGCAATCAATCAACTACGCGAACGCTTTTCCCGCAAACGAATTCCTTTCTTTAACTGGAGCTTTTTCAATAAATCCGATATCTATCATTTGCTAGAAAATAATCCAGAGGTTAACCGTTATGTCCCTGAATCCTATATGAATCCTAGCTCTGAACGTATTCGAGGTATGCTGGAGCGGCATCAATTTGCTTATTACAAGCCAAGTAGCGGCAGTCTCGGCAAAGGAATCTATCGTCTGTCCTATGTCCCCAAGCAAGGATACTATGTAAGGTACCGGAAAAAAAATAGCAATGTATTGCTGCGGTTCGCCTCTTTTAATTCCATGCTGAGGATGCTTCACTCCAATAAGGGGCAGACGCTAAAAGGCTACGTCATTCAGCAGGGCATTCAGCTGATCGAAATTGATAATTGCCCGATTGATTTTCGGTTTCATATGCACAAAGACGGTAATAACCAATGGGTCGTCGTTGGCATTGGAGCCAAAAAAGCCGGACGTGGCAGTGTCACGACCCATATCAAAAACGGCGGTTCCCTGATGACACCCGAGCAAGCGCTCGGTCGTGTATTCGGAGACCGGGCGGGTGAAGTGCTGCAACGTGCCAAGAATGTAGCAGTTACACTAGCAGAAGCCATTGAATATCACCACCAGCATCTACTGGGTGAAATCGGATTCGACCTGGGCATTGATCAGGATGAAAAGGTATGGATGTTTGAAGCCAATTCTAAGCCAGGTCGATCCATTTTTCAGCATCCATCGTTGCGTGCGGAGGGTAAAGCATCCGTGGAGCATATTTTGGACCACTGTCTTTACCTCAGTAAATTCCGCAGAAAAGAGGAACTATGAATACCCGGGCGGAGCAAAAACCAGTTGTTGCTGTATTGACAGTGCACGACGATGAACAATTTTTCAAGGGAAATCAGCGAAACTTCAGGGATATTCTTGAAACGGGAACGCGCATGGGTTATCAGGTATACATTGTTACTGTCAGGGACTTGAAACTGGCAGATGAAACAGTGAAGGGCTACATCTACAACAAAAACTCACAGATATGGGAGGAACAAAACTTCCCATCTCCACAGGTCATTTATAATCGTATCCCCAACCGTAATTATGAACTTAAAACATCTGTGCGCACAAAGCTGGATGAAATTGCACATGCCTCAGGCGTTGAGCTGTACAATCCAGGCTTTTTTAACAAATGGGAACTGTTCAAATGGCTCCGCACCTCGGAATCCACTCGTCAACTTGTTCCGATTACCAAACGGTTAAGCAACCTGTCATCCTTAGGAAAAATGCTGTCTGCATATCCATACCTGTATCTCAAACCGGAAAACGGTAAAGCCGGAAAGGGAATTATGATCCTCAGATTCAACCCAGAGCATCTGATGGCATACAGGTTGACCATTCAACATGACAAAAAAAGTATAACCTATCGATCTGTATCCTTGTCTCGGTTATGGGGACGTATTCGCCGAGAAGCAGGCAACTCCCCTTATATCATTCAGCAGGGTATCGATCTGGCAACCTATCAGAAAAAGCCCTTCGATTTGCGCATTCTAGTGCAAAAAAATGCCCGTGGCGCATGGAGCATTACCGGAGTAGGTGCCAGACTAGCGGGTAAGGGAAGTATTACAACACATGTTCCGCGCGGGGGAAGTGTGGAGGACCCGTTTATGCTGCTGTCCTCACTCTTTGGACCTGAGGATAGCACAGATTTACTGAATAAGGTTAAAAGTACGGCCATTCAGATTGCACGTCAAATTGAACGCGCATCCGGTCTTTCTCATGGTGAAATGTCCATGGATCTGGGCGTAGACACACTCGGAACCCTCTGGTTTTTTGAAGCCAATGCCAAACCGATGAAATTCGACGAGCCGGACATCCGTCAAAAATCACTTAGACGTATATTTCAGTACAGCTCCTTTTTGGCCGAACGAATGAAATAATCTCAAGGAAGTGGAATCATGCCGCAAATTAGCGATGTTCAACATTTGCCTGCCCGGAGTTGGGTACTGAGACGACGACAGTTGCTGTTTCTGGCTCGTAGCTCGGGCGGCATGCGCATTACTCGCAATGCTCTGCGGCAGTTGGCTGTTTTAACGCCGGAGCAATTGAACACCCCTGGCTCCTCCCTCCTGTGCGCATATGTGCGCACAGAGAAGGGGCTGCGGATTGCGGGATTTTCCCTCGCTCTGAATTATGGGAAGGATGCTTGCATCGTGATTGTTCGTCCGCTTTACCGGGGCCGCAGACTGGGCGCTAGACTGCTGTCCGCCCAGCTCCAACAGCTGCGCCGTCTGACGTGCAGCGTAGCCACCGACAATATGGCCAGTCTCAAAACCTGTTTTCGTGCTGGACTTATTGCACATGAAATGACAACTGGACCGACGGGGAAGCCCACGCTAATATTTTGTGGGGAGTTATCCGAAGATGAGCAGACGGCAGAGGAAGGTGGAATGCTGTGCCAAAACCTGTCCTAGGCATCATGACTTTGTATTTGAACAGTAAGAAACAACTGGAGGAACGTGACATATATGAACGCATGATTGCAGAAGGAAAAAGGCTGGGACTGGATATGTATGTATTCACTCCTGCGGATGTCCATAAGGATCGCAGACTGCTCCTTGCCCAAATCTATGATCCACACAGCGATAAATGGACTCGAAAATGGCGAGAATTTCCGGATATGATTTTCGACCGCTGCCGAGTGCAGCGCAGTGAGCGGTATCGTCAATTAAAGAAATTCCGATTGCAGTATACAGACCTTGTTTATTTAAACCGACCGCTGAGTAATAAATGGGCCATTCATCAGCAGCTTGCGAGAAAGGCTGCCTTTCGTCCCCATCTGCCTGCAACAGAGCCGTTCGATGGATTTCATAGTGTAAAGCGAATGCTCAAACAGAATTCACTAGTATACCTCAAGCCAATTAACGGCACGGGAGGCCGCGGCATTTTACGCATTGAGCCTGTTAACAAGCAGAGCGGCCTGTATCTGATTGAGGGACGCAATCGCAAACGCCATATTATTCCTCAGCAGCGGGTACGTCTGGATCGTCTGGAGCCGCGTCTGAGCAGCTGGAACATGGATAACTACATTGTTCAGGAAGGCATTCCTGTGCAGTTGCCGAATGGCAGGGTCCATGATTACCGTATGCTGGTACAGAAAAATAGCCAGGGAGTATGGGAGCTAACGGGATGTGCCGGACGCATCGGGGCACATCGGAGTGTCACTTCCAACCTACATGGCGGAGGCAAGGCAGTGCCGATGAAGCAATTGCTGACGCAATGGATTCGTGATGAAGACCAGAGAGAGAAAATCATCAAGCAAGGGGAAAAGCTCGGCCTGGACATTGCTGCGTATCTGGAAGAAAGCTATGGGGCATTATGTGAACTTGCGCTCGATTTGGCAATCAATAAGGACGGTCATATCTACGTGCTCGAGGTCAACCCGAAGCCGGCTCGCGAGGTATTTTCACGCATTGGCGAAAAAGAAACCTATCGTCGTGCCATCACCAAGCCCATGGAATACGCCCTGTGGGTCTACCACACTCAGATTAATCCGAAGCCGCAGACGGAACAAAAAACAGAAGAACAAACAGAAGATAAGACAGAGAGTAAAGCAAAGGAAGGCTCCGCCTAAGTGGCTGCCTTCCTTTGTTTTGTTATCGCCCAACATCGTTTACATGTATTATTTATATGATACGCCACAGCATTTATAACTCTTATCTGTGCTTTCACAGTTACTCGGCGTTTTTATAAAGTGTAAGCAGCTGGGTAAAGTCCGTAATAATCGCATCGGACCCTTCCAACTCATCATTCACACCAAATCCAGCGTAAGCACAGCCGATCACGGTCTGTCCGTTCTTTTTGCCAGCTTCCACATCGGAGGAACGATCTCCGACCATCCATACATTCGAAATATCGTGCTTGCTCAACAGAATTTCTAGCAAATTCACTTTGGAAAGCGTACTGTATTCCCCAGCGCTGTACAGTCCTTCAAAAATAGGAACCATTTCATACGCATCAGCAATCCCCTTTACGTAAGCCTCCAGCCCGTTACTGGCTACGAATAATCGGACACCTTGCTCATGAAGTGCCTGGAGTGTTTCTTTTACATGTGGATACAGAGCATGACTTCCATTCTTCAACCCCTCCAGCTCCAGCTGAAGCAACAACTCGTCCGCTCTTCTGTGAGCTGCTTCACTGGCTTCTGGCATTACTCTTCTCCAGATTTCATCCAGCAGCATACCCAAACTATTCAAAATAAGCTCCTCCGGAGGAGTCTCTCCTTCATAAAGCCCTTCGGCGCGCAGCGTATCAAACAGCTTGTGATACGCAGGAAGCAGCAACGTCTCCGTCTGAAAAAGTGTACCGTCCATATCAAATACCATAGCCTCAGGTTTCTTCAACACAGGTGCATTGTTCATGTAGTTATCAGTCATTCCTTTCCTATGTAAGTTTACACTCCGACCCCTCTCATGATAAGCAATAAGAGAGGTCCGTGTAAACCTCATTGCGCATACCGTTAACTCTTATATTTTTTTAGAACGGTCCTAAAACAATGTAATCCGCCCCACATATCTGTGTGTAGAGCTCCCCGCGGAAGCTTGAGATCCACACCACTCCAATACGAAAATCCCGCTTGTTCTATCCATTGTTCCATCGCTGAAAGATCTACTGTAGGGTAATCAAACGTCAACAGAAGCATTCCGTCATCTCGTAAAGTTCGATGAAATTCACGCAAGGCTGCCAAAGATTCATCGGGCGTTAAATGCTCCAACACTGAGATACATACAATTTTGTCAAAACTGGCATCCTCATAGGGCAGGGCGGTCAGATTGGCATGGGCGGAGTGGAGCCGAACCGGTAAAATCTCCTGAATGCGCTCAGCGGCCTCCTCTCCAATATCCCGCCGCACCTCGGCCAAGATAGCATCTACAGAAACGATTCGTATATCCAGATCGCAGGCATAGACCTGAGCGCAACGGCGGGCCAGCTCAAATTTGAATGGATGAGGGATACCACATGCCGCATCCAATACTGTATCTTGCCCAGACATAAATTGGAGACACCATTCATACTCATAGGGACGACTCCACCAGCTTTGAGGGAGTCTGTAAATCATGTTGGACGAGTTGGGATCAGAATATACAAAAAAGCGAGACAGATACGGGTCAGCCATATTCATGAATGTAGCCTCCTCCTTTGGAGATGTTTAGATTACTCTTGCTACACAGCATAATTCATGACCCCGTTTCTCGCCTTGAAGTTTAGCCAACAATCCCATTTGTTCCGTAAAGGCAAGCTCACCGTACAATGGATGTGCTTGCAGCAAGGCATCCAAACCAGCAGGAAGCTGGCGGGTGAACAAAGCCACCGGACGCAAGCCGGACTTTTCCAGCAAGAGCGTCAGCGTATGATCTGAATAATGGTACAAATGATCTTCCTCCGTAAATAAAGGTGAATGAACGCCGTAAGCCTCGTTGGTAAACGAGTTCTTATTGGGCACCGTAATATATAACGTTCCGTCAGGTTGAAGCTGATCGCACAAATCCGTCAAAAATGCGACTGGGTCCGCGATATGCTCCAGCACATGCCAGCATGCGATGGCTTCGTATTGGTGCTCCAAAGATAAGTCCAGTTCTTCCTCTAAACTTTCGGCCTCAATCCCTTCCTGAGCTTCATGAGCTTGGTGAATTTCCACTTCCACAGATTGTTGTGTTTGAGCATCTAATTCTGTTTCACCGTTCCAATAGCCGGGTAATAAATCTACCTCATATTTGCTTTTGGCGTAGGCACGCGAGTCACTGGACGGCTCAATGCCCACTGCATTCCAGCCAGCTTGAAGGGCAGCATGGATAAATTCTCCGGTGCCTGAGCCAATCTCTAGCAATTTTCCTTTTCTGGGACTGAACATATCGAGCAACATAAGTCCAAAAAGAGCATGATCCCCATAGGTGGACGCCGCTGCACTATCCCGCATAGCAACCCAATTGGCATTATAAATCTCTGCTATCATTTCCTCAGACTGAATATGATCCACATCCTTACGAAAAACCAATCCACAGGAGCCGCATCCCATCAAGGTAAAGCGTTGATAATCATGAAATACTACCGTGTCAGATGAGCCACACAGTTTGCATTTTACACTCTGCTCTGCTCCTTTCCCCTTCTCCGCAGCATAAAAGGTGTCCTTGGTTTCACTTTTTATTTGTGGTTCGGGTTTGTTCATAACCTGTACACTGGCCACCTTGGCGACATCCGAGGCGTCCACCTGATGGGCAGGTTCATATTCTGGTGTAGGTTCTTTTTCTGTATTTTTGTTGTCCTGATCCACCCAGAGCGTGAGTTGTGGGTTCGGGTCCAGAATTGATTCATATTGCTCTTTCCATCCATAACGAGCACTTGGGTCAAGCAGCTGGTACCGCTCAAATTTAGCCATGCGAATAGCAGGTGTATACCAACCCCAATGCTGAATACGGTAGTTGCTGATCTCTGTGGGAAGATCAAGTACATTTTCGGGTAATCTCCCACAGTGCAAGGACTGCTCCTTCCATTTATAAGGGAATCCCTCTTTATATCGAATTAAAAAAGGACGGTAATACCGATGAGCCTGCCAATATTCATCATCACGGTAATGCGTGGAAGACCACATATCAAACAACCTGAAACAAATCGTATCCGCTTTCGTTCCCGCTAACAAAGAATGTACCCCTTGGGCAAAGCGGGATTCGAACATTTCGTCAGCATCCATGCTTAATATCCATTCGGGAGAGGCAGCCAATGTCTCTCTCCACTGCTGCTTTCGCAGTTCGACTTCATTGGTAAAAGAGGGTGTTTCATTACGGATCAGACGCAGTGGAATTCCTTGTAAGATTTCCCGGCACAACTCTCCGCTATCGTCATGACTACCATCATCAATAATGACTGCTTCATCAATGTATTCCCGGTGACTCAGCAGCACGTCTGTAAGCTTGTGATCTGCCTCATTGTATACCGTCATGGTCAGCGTCAATTTAGGATTAGAGACAGGCGGTGTATAAAGCTCACTTTGTCGTGGACCAGTGAACGTTGGTGGTACAACAAACGAATCCGCTGTGTACTTGGCAAAGACAGCAGTTTCGTGGAGATGATCGGGTATAACTGGAGGTTCAGGGAACTTAGGGGTTCTTGAAGATGCTGAACGATTGAAGGTTGGAGAGCTTGGAGAAGTATCAGAGTATTCCGCATGTGTTACATGCTCTGGATGGTTCGATGTAAAATATTTTAGGGTGAATAATAGCTGTTCTGCCTTCATTCGATCGGCTTCCCGATATAGATGCATTGCCGGATAGTGTGTGTCTACAAAAAGTGGAAATCCATATGCAGCCGCCCGAATACAAAAATGTCGATCTTCTCCCCAATAAGAAACGTTTTTGATTTTGCCAAAATGAATTCCTGCTTCCAGCGCCCGTCTGCGGATTAAGGTGCAAGCGCCTAGACCACCCACCTCATACAAACCAGGAACATGCAACTGGTGTATAAAATGCAACTCACGTTGCGCTCGCTCCTCTGCCGACAACACTTCGCCATCTTCACGGTGAAACAAGTTATATTCATCACTGACCCACACTTGAGGCAATAACGGTCCTTCCGGTTGCCAACGTGTCCAGAAAATCTCTGATACGATATCCTTCTCTGTCTCCACCAGCCTGCACAAGGTACGAGAATGGAGAACCAGGTCTGAATCGACCAGAAACAACGCGTCATAATTGTGCTGAAGGGCATATTCAATAAGACGATTTTTAAAGCCAGCCACTTTCCATACGAGAGCAGGCGGCCAATAATGAGTGTGCTCATCACTACGGTTCTCCACTTGCTGCGAGCCTGTTAACAAGGGCAAAACCCGACCCGGTAGCCGATTGGAAAAGTCAACTAGCCACTGGCTTGAAATCGGATTGTCATTATCATCGACAAACAAATAATCCGGTAGCACGTCAGGTGTCTCCAGGCGCTCCAAGGCTTGAAGAAACAAAGACAAAATTTCCGGCTTCTGGTGCACCGGGCTGCCGATTAATATACGCATGTGTCAACGCCTCCATCAGGCGGAAGCCTCATAACCGTTCCCCTCCAT
The DNA here is from genome assembly GCF_001049835.1 of Paenibacillus sp. Mc5Re-14. Classification (NCBI taxonomy): domain Bacteria; kingdom Bacillati; phylum Bacillota; class Bacilli; order Caryophanales; family Paenibacillaceae; genus Paenibacillus; species Paenibacillus sp. Mc5Re-14. The sequence goes on from NZ_CVPD01000001.1 coordinate 716,186, forward strand.
GTCCTAACGCATACCATAATTGCGACCAAGCGATTGGGAGTGAGCGTGGTATGAATGGACTTACACCTGGAAATATCATTGAAAACGACAACAATACAAAATACAATCTCCCCATTCAACGATAAAACCCATCCTGTTGCACGTCCTAACCCGGAATGTCACGCACATCGCTCAATCCATTCTCTCCCCCCAAACATCCAACTTGATTTTCTAATTTATTAGAACAGAACTGAATTTATGATCATCATCTCCTCTACACGTTCCATCCGAATTCTACATAATGAGCAAGCTATCCTAATAAAATGGAAATTAAACCAAGTTATTTTGGGGGGACAAAGAGCATGGTAACTGTCAGCTTATGTATGATTGTTAAAAACGAAGAAGAAGCCCTTCATACCTGTCTGAAATCAGTCCATGACCTGGTGGATGAAATCATTATCGTTGATACTGGATCTACCGATAGAACCCAAGAGGTCGCTGCAGCATTCAACGCTCGGATATACAACTTTGAGTGGTGCGATGATTTCTCCGCTGCTCGCAATTATGCGTTTGATCAGGCCACGCAAGAATATCAATTTTGGCTGGATGCCGATGACATACTGGAAGAAAAAGATCGACTATCCTTTCTCACCTGGAAAAAACAAGCCACCCTCTCTTATGACAGCATTACAATGGATTATGTGCTTTCCGTAGATGAACAAGGACAGCCGTTGTATAAGCTCAAAAGAAACCGAATTGTACGGCGTGATCGCAGATTCAGATGGACCGGATTTGTTCACGAGTTCCTGAATGTAACAGGCAGCATCTTTCACAGTAATATGGCGGTGACTCATAACAAGACACGCGCTTATACTGACCGTAATTTGCACATATATCTCAAACATCGGGAGCAGGGTACCGTATTTTCTGAACGAGATCACTACTACTTCGCCAATGAATTATATGATAACGGGCGCACGCTAGAAGCCATTCAGCAGTACGAACATTATCTAGGGCTAAATCAAGGATGGATAGAAGATCGGATTGCTGCTTGCTTTAAGCTTGCGGATTGCTACAATCGTCAAGGACAAAAACAGGAGCAACGTATGGCTTTGCTCCGCACACTTACCCTCGATGTACCACGCGCTCAGTTCTGCTGTGTTTTCGGCAATTTGTTCATTGAAGATGAACAATATGCTCAAGCCATTTATTGGTTTCGTCAAGCGACGCTGATCGAGCCCCTACAAGATGTAATGGCCTTAACCAATTCGTCGTACTATACCTGGTTTCCACACTTGCAATTATGCCTGTGTTATGACCGAATCGGTGACATCGAAAAGGCAAAATCGCATCATCGCATAGCTCAGTTGCACCATCCTACTCATCCAAGTGTTTTATATAACGAACAGTATTTTGCACAACTAGAGCAGCAGAAATAAGGAAGACGAACAATGGCTAAAGGCAGGGACCTGCCAGTTCACGTTCGGGTTTTCCTGCTCCAGAGTTAATACCCATGCTAGGCGCACTTAAAAAAGTCGATTCCTTCTGGGAATCGACTTTCTTGGTTTGAAAGTCGCTCGTTTTTATATCATTCCAGGTGTTTTTCGAACCACGTGAGCGAATCCTTCAGGGCTTTTTCCGGATTCATAACATACCTTCTATCCAATAATTCCAGACCTAGATATCCCTTATAATCTATACTGTTAAGTTCCTTTAACACTTCCACCATTGCTAATTTTCCTTCTCCGGGCACCAGATGTCCTCCAGGATTACCATCCACAAAATGTACATGCATTAAATTATTTCCCAGTTCCCTTATAAAATCATGAATGGTATCCTTTCCTGTAGTTTCCATCACATCTGTATCCGCTAAACCTTTTAAATAAGGACTCCCAACTTCTTTTATCATCTTGGAAATGTGCTCGACTCTATTAAACACCTGTGTGGTAAAAGAGGTAAAAGCCTCCATAGGAAGGTAAATCCCCTCTTTTTCTGCTGTTTTACATATTTCGCCTAAAGATTCTCTGCACCATTTCCACATTTCTGTCTCATCAACATCCAAGTATGCGATGCCTGTGGTCACCAACACTTTGTCACATTCCAGCAAAGATGCAGCTTCGATATGCCGGCAAAAAAACTCTACACTTCTCTTTCTATACTCCGGATCAGGATGGCTGATGCTTACCGGGTAGACATACTGCTCAGGGGTAAGGCAGATCGTCTTTAACCCTCTTTCTTTTACTTTTTTATTTAATTTTTTTATATCCTGATACGTAAAATAGTCTAAATGGAAATGTGGACCTGAAGCCCACAATTCAATATTATGGAATCCCAGCCTTGCAACAGAATCTAAAAAATACTCCATAGAATATCTTTTATAATGATAGTTTGCAGCCGCAATTTGTGAGATCTGTATCATAATAATTAGATACCTCCTTTTTACACAACGCTATATTAAAACGCTTCCAAGTAAAGTAGCTAATATTACAGATAAAATAATATTAATCATTCCAGGTATCATAAAACTGTGGTTCAATACATATTTACCAATTTTAGTCGTACCCGCTGTATCAAAAGATATGGCAGCAAGACACTGAGCAGATACTGGTAAAAAGAAGTTTGCATTTACAGCCATCCAGGCTCCAATTATGATGTAGGTAGGCAAATCAAGTGCAATGGCAATAGGTATCATAATTAACGTCGTGACACCTTGACTTGTAGTTAAAGCAGCAACGATAAACATGATAACGGCAAGCATCCACGGATGGCTATTTACAATCGTAGCAACATGATCTTGAATAAAAGCGCTTTGTCCGTTAATAAAGGTACTGCTCATCCAGGCTAACCCAAAGGCACAGACCATAGCCAGCGCCCCTGCCCTAAATATGGGTCCGTTAAGAATCGTTTCAATCGCCGGACGGCATACGATAATAATCATAGTAGCGCAGACTAGCATAATCATTTCAATGGTATGCGGCATTGATAGACTAGTAACCTCGCCATTCAGCACCCAGGATGGACGCAGCTGAGTAAACATGCCCATAATAACAATGGCTAAAACCCCCATCAAAAAGAGAACAACTGCGGCTTTCGCTCCTTTTGAAGTTTCTTTTTTCTCAGCCTTCTTTTCTGATTTTTCAATTAAGCCTTCTGCCAATCTATGCAAATATTCCGAATCTTCAGATAATTCTTTCCCTTTACGCAACGTGCACACCGCACTTGTAATGACACCTAAGAGTGTAGCAGGTATGGAAATGGCCAAGATAGTTCCCAAACTTACTCCAAGGGGTGACATAAATCCAATCATAGCAGCAGTAGCTGCTGAAACCGGTGAGCAAGTTACTGCCTGCTGGGAAGCAATGATACTATTTGAAATGGGTCTTTCCGGCCTGATATCATTATCAATGGCAAGCTTATTGATAATAGGCAATAAACTATATACGACATGCCCGGTTCCTGATAAGAAGGTAAATAACCAGGATATGATTGGAGCTATTATTGTAATATTCTTAGGTGACTTACTAAGCATTTTCTCTGCAATCTGGACGAGTAAGTTAAGTCCGCCTGAAGACTGCAGCGCAGAGGCAGCCAATACAACCGCTAAAATGATCAGCATCACATCAATGGGAGGAGCCGCTGGTTGGACATGAAAGATAAATACAAAAATCGCTACGCCCACTCCACCGAGCAAGCCCATAAAAACATCGCCAACTCTAGCGCCGAAGAAAATGAGTAAAAAGATGATCAATAGCTCAAACCAAAACATAAGAATTCTCCCTTTTTTTGATTTTACGAACTTTACCGATCTTTCATTATCTACAAGGGCGTAGCCGCCCTTTACTGAATACGCTTACAAAATTCTTATCATGCTTATTCTTCCGAGTCCAAACAACGAATTGGTGTGCCGTAGCCAAAAGCTCCGTTTATCTGGCATATTTTAGCCGCAAAAACCGCTCCTTTTTCCATGCTTGCTTTGATACTCCGAAGCATATCCTCATCTTCACCGTAGAAAATCTTTCCGGCATTAGAACTTCTAATCATCTCTACAATAAAAGCGGTTATATAAGAGTCACCCGCTCCCATCGTATCCACGGTATCCGTCAATACTGCCGGCTGGTGCATCCATTGATCTTTATAGAGAGCAACTGATCCATTTTCTCCCACAGTTCCAATCACTATTTTAGAACCGAATTTCTGTGCTTTTAGCATTTCTCTTTTTCTTTCACTTTCCGTTAAATGACTGCATGAAAGGAATGAAATGTCCGCATATCGGCATATTTGTTCTAAATATTCATCATTCCAGCGTACCGAGAAATCATAGGAGATAGGCACATTCGTTTTTTTTAATGTTGCGAGATCCTGCTCTATATAGCTATTTAAACTGGTATGAATTACGGAGAAATTTTTAATGTAGTTCAAGTCATTTTCCGTAAAGTCCCATGCCTTTTCCTTTGCAATACCGCCTTTATTGGAGCCCAGAAATACACGATCACCGTCTTCCAATGTAACCCGCGCATACCCATTTTCCCCTTCAAAAATCCGGCAATGGTTACGTTCTATCCCTAAATCGTCTATAACCTTTTGAATATACTGAGCTATATGATCATTACCAAACTTACCTAAATAAGATGCCTCCATACCACACATTCTGGCATACGCACAAAAGTTCAAGGCATTTCCACCAGGGTACATCATACCCTGGTGGACATATTTATCTACTACATTGTCACCAATGCCAATAACCTTATATTGTTCCATAAGAATATCCCCTCTAAAGGTTGCTAAAAGATTAATATTCAACCTTCCACATATATCTACGAGTTGTAAGCGGATGCGCTCTTTCAATGGCCAAAGCTTGGTTATAAACGGGGTAAACATTATTAAATAGAGAATGATTGAAGTAATCAACCACAGAGCTGTCAATGGTAGACAGTCCCAAATCCTTTGCGTCTAAAACCTCTACTCTCTTGGTATAACGGTTAAGGAACTTTAACGCTCTTTCATCTAAAGGTCGGGTACTTCCTTCAGAGACCTGAATGACAAATGGTATTTCAGCATCAGTAATCTCAAATGGTCCATGGAAATATTCACCTGAATGTATGCTGGAAGAGTTAATCCATTGCATCTCCATAAAAATGCAGATGCTTTGCATATAGGCAGCCCCGTAGCCAGCTCCGCTTGCCATGGTGTAGATTACGGAATCATCTTTATGATTTTTCGCAAAAGCCAGAGCACGCTTTTCCACGTGTTTGCATGCATTTTTAACAATTCGATCTATTTTTCCTACTCCGTCCAGGAATTTTTCATAATGCTCATATCCCTCAGTCTGATTTAATACCTCTACCGCCGTCATTAGTGCTTTCATGGTTTTCTCGCGGGCAATATCTTTGCCATCCCCAAATGTGTACTTCACCACATAGTCTGCTTGTTCTGTAATAGGAGAATCTTCAACCCATGTTAATGCAATAACTGGAACTCCTGCTGTTTTACCTAATTCTGCGGCCTTCACAGTCTCTGGTGTATTACCTTTATGTGATGCCACTACCAGTACTGAATTTTCTCCAAATGCTCTAGGTGTGTTATGCACAAACTCATTACTGGTATAAAGACCTACCTTAACTTCCTTTGCTTCTTTTTCAAGAAATGTTTTTGCAGGATAAAAAGCACCATAAGAACCACCGCAAGCTACATAATATACCTGCTTTATACCGCCAGCCTCTTGTTTATTTGCTACAATTTCTTCAATAATTTTTTTGATTTCCATTATCATTTCCTCCTTGTATGATACATTTTCTTGTTTTCCATTCCACACCGGTGTATGTATTGGAATGTTATAAAGAAACAATAACACAAAACAATACATGAGGCAATAACACTTTGCTATTTTTTCTAGAGTACTGTTTCAATTCTCCCGATTTTTAAAGGAAAGACCCCTTATTGCAAGGGCTTACAAGCTATTCATAAATTGTATATACTGTTATAATATAAGCATGCCGATATAAAACAATACAATACATTTATAAAAACTTGATTTGGAGGTTGAACCGCATGATTGATCATTCAGAATCTTCACCGTTATATAGACAGCTGCAAGAAAGAATTTTAGATTCCATCCACAACGGTACTCTAAAACCAGGAGACAAACTCCCTACAGAATTAGAATTAAGTGAAACCAATAATGTGAGTCGTGTAACTGTCCGTGCGGCACTTGATTCACTTACCTCTGAAGGTTACTTGGTACGGATTCCGGGAAAAGGAACATTTATTACAAAAGATAAAATCAAAAAAAATGTCGTAGAGACCATTGGATTTAGCGATACTTGTAAATTACAAAATAAAGTGCCTGGTGCAAAAGTAATAAAATGCGTGATTGAAGATGCTACAGCATCAGATCAGGAACATTTAGGTTTAATGCCAGGGGATAAAGTAATCAATATAGAAAGAATCAGGTATGCTGACAATGTGCCGGTATCTGTAGAGTATTCACGTTTCCCTTCTTCTTTTTCTTTTTTGTTACAAGAGGATTTAAATAATATATCTCTTTATGATATTTTAAAAAATAAACACAAGATTACATTTGGAATATCAAGAAAATATATAGTTATGGAATTTGCCTCTTTTGATGTAGCCACCTATTTAAATATTGAGGAAGGCTATCCTCTGCTGTGTATTAAAAGTACCGTTTGTAATCCAGACGGCCAAAAAATCCATCGTTCCAAGCAGTTGATATTAGGGGATAGGTTCGAGTTGATTGTTTAAGATTATGAACAGATGCTTTTATGTAGATTTAATCCTAAAAAAGAAAGGCCACCTGCATTTGCAGATGGCCCTCCCTACTAAATTCCCTTAAAATACTTTCTTCCGGTCTCTTTCCCCTTTCAAAATTTCTACTGACTCACGGAAACGCAGCGAATGAATCACCTCACGTTCACGCAGAAACTTTAAACTATCCTGCAAATCCACATCATCTGTCAAATCAATCAGCCACTGGTATGTAGCTCGCGCCTTTTCCTCTGCCGCAATATCCTCATATAAATCCGCAATGGGATCGCCTTTGGCTTGAATATAGGTCGCGGTAAAAGGAACCCCCGCCGCATTTTCATAAAATAACGCACGATCATGTGCCGCATAATGTTCGCCCAGACCAGCCGCTTTTAATTGCTCCACACTCGCATCCTTCGTCAGCTTGTAAATCATCGTTGCAATCATCTCGAGGTGGGCAAATTCTTCCGTCCCGATGTCATTCAGTACACCAATCACTTTATCCGGAATGGTATACCGCTGATTCAGGTAACGCAAAGCTGCTGCGAGCTCTCCATCCGCTCCCCCGTACTGCTCCATAAGCAACTTGGCCATGTGAGGGTCGCATTTGCTGACACGTACAGGATATTGCAGCTTTTTCTCATATACCCACATTCATGTTCCTCCTTTATTAAAGGTTGTACCTGCTTATACCTGCCACGGCCAAGGCGCTTGACTCCACTCCCAAGGATACTTGGAATAAGCGCGACCAAAATTTTGCAAAGGCCCATATAGGAGCTGGTACTCGTTGGCAATCGCCGTTCTTTCCTGTGTTAGCTTGTTGAACTGTTCGATGGCCTGCAAATCATCCGGGTGTGTATCCAAATACAAATTCAGCTCTACCAAGACAAAATCCACCGCTTGGAGCTTCTCCAATAGCGCATAAAACTGGGCATCAACTGGCTTGGTTTGAGATGTATAGCCCAGAGCCGGGGGGATAGCTTGACTATAACCCTGGGCTTGGTTTTGGTACTGGTTCTGAGATGGATACGAATTTGAAAAAGGGTTTTGAGACTGATTCGGCGGTTGTTGACCACTCTCATACTGAACTTGCTGCTGAAATTGATTTGGGGACTGACCCTGATTTGGATTCTCCATATTATTCGCCTCCCCCCTGGTTTCTCCTAGGCTCATAAGGACTGAAAAGCAATGGCCATAGCGTTCCTTTCGTCAGCGCCTCTTCTGGACTGAATTGCGGCAGACCAGGGGGCTGAAATTTTATAAACAAGTTTGGCGGAAGCACATAAGTCTTGCATAGAATGGGCGGACACGGATCGAACGGGCCGACAAACGGGGCATACTGACCTTGCTGTGGAAATTTCACGGGCCGGGACCTCCTTTAATTGATCCATCTGCTTTACTATTCAACATATGCCGCATCGCCCAAGTCTCGAACAAAAAAATGGGTTCAAAGAAATAAAATTCAAAAAGAGCCTTTAAAACCACGATAATGTGGATTTAAAGGCTCTTTCTTCAGCACTCTATATAACTTACATATCTGAACTAATTATACCTATCTCTGTGGATCAGGACTCCTCATCGCTAGAAAGATTATCTTCATTGACCAGATCAGGTTTGCGGTGAATTTTCACTCTCATGATGCGAAGCCTTGTTGCTTCCTCCACTTCAAAGGTCAGATTATAAAACTCTATTTTCTTCCCTTTCACCGGACTGCCTTCTAATTCCTTGAACAGCCAGCCTCCGATGGAGTCCACCTCGTCGTCTTCAATGTTCACTCCAGTCAAATCATTCACATCCTCAATGAGCATACGACCGTCCACAGAGATGAAGTCTTCCTTCATTTCCACGCTTGGACGTTCATCTTCAAACTCATCATAGAGATCCCCGACGATTTCCTCCAGAATTTCCTCCGCTGTCAGCAGACCGGCGGTTCCGCCGTATTCATCCACCACGAGAGTCATTTGGGAGTGCTTTTTCTGCATAAGGCGCAGCACATGACTTACTTCCATAGACTCAGGCACATTCAGAATTGGACGCACCACTGAGGCCAGATCCAGTTGTTCGCCCTGCTCGGCTAACAGAAGATCTGTAATATGAACAAAACCGATAATCTGATCTTTATCCTCAACCGCTACCGGGTAACGGGAATGCTTGGTTTCACTGATAATCTTCAGATTTTCCTTAAACGACAAATTCGTGTACAAACAATCCATATCCGTACGCGGCAACATGATTTCACGAGCAAGCAAGTCGGAAAAATCAAAGATATTATCCATCAGTTTGATTTCATCCTTATCGATTACACCGCTTTTGGCGCTCTGATTCATCAATATACGGATCTCTTCCTCCGAATGTGCCGCTTCGGCTTCACTGGCCGGCTGAATGCCGAATGCCCGTAACAGCATGTTTGCGGCAGCATTCAACACCCAGATTACAGGGAGAAAAACCTTATAAAAAAGCAGCAAGGGCGCCGATAAAAACAACGCTACTCCTTCGGTCTTTTGAATCGCCAAAGACTTGGGAGCTAGTTCGCCCAATACAATATGCAAAAAAGTAATTACGCAAAATCCGACGACAACGGATACCGTTGTAATGAGTGTACCGTCAGTTACACCGAGTTTGTGCATGAGTGGCTCTATCAGGTAGCCGGATATTGCTGGCTCACCAATCCAACCTAGCCCCAATGAAGCCAGCGTAATGCCCAATTGGGTGGCAGACAGATAAGCATCCAACTTTTGATTCACCTTTAGCGCATAGCCTGCCAGGCGATGACCCTCACTTTGAAGCTGCGTCAATCGGGATTGGCGCATTTTGACCAGCGAAAACTCTGCGGCCACAAAGACACCATTTAGAAAGACAAGCAGCAGTACCAAGAAGAGATTCACCCCTAGCAATCCCCAATGAAACTCGGTATGACCATCCAATACGAACTCCCCATTTCTTTAGTTAGCATTTTACACCATTCGACTTGCAAGCTATTCAATTCAGTATTTATGATTGGAAACCTGGAATTGGAATCATGTAAAAATGCTTATAATTGCAATGCTTTTCTTGATTTAAAGTCTACACCCTTGTAATACATATCCGCTACGAGTAGATTCGGTCCGCAACACGCAGCCGCATCACAATGACAGTTCACGGTCTGATTCAGCGGATGCTCATTCAGCCATTCACCGAAAATATTGTCCAGACTGTTTTCCTGAATATTTCCGAAAGCTGGAATGTCTGCAAAATCCGTCACATATACGCTACCCGTGAACATATTCACATTTACACGGTTTCTTCCGTCTGGATCATTACGCACCGTAATATTCGGTTCTTGGCGCAAGCGACGAAGCAATTTACGGTCTTCCTCCCGCTCAGAACAAGCAAAGAACGGTAGTGTACCAAATAACATCCACATGTCCTGATTTCGCACATCCAGCAGCTTATCAATAGAGTTCCGCATATCGTCAAGGGACAGTACAGGCAAGGCAGAAGCAAAATTCGATGCGTACATCGGATGAACCTCATGTCGGCGGCATCCCATTTCGTTGATCAACTGATGAATACCTTCTAGCTTCGTATGTGTCCGATAATTAATCATGGACTCAGCTGAAATGAACATCCCCATTTCGCTCAATCTGCGTGCATTCTCTATCATTTTTTCATACAGACGCACAGCACCCGCGCGTGGAGTCGGACGTCCGGTATTTGCAAATCCCACTTCATAAAAATCGTCTGCATTTAAATAATTAAACGATATATGCATGACATCCAGATACGGAAGCATCTTCTCATATCTTCTGATATCCAATGTCAGGTTGGAGTTAATTTGCGAACGAATACCGCGCTCTTTAGCATACTTCAACAGCGGAACGATCACATCGTCCACTGTTTTATCAAGCAATGCAGGTTCTCCGCCTGTAATACTTATTGTCTCCAGATGCTCAACTTCATCCAGCCGCTTCAGCATCAAATCTAAAGGAAGGAAAGGGGCCTCCTTCATAACCAGCATATCGCCGACAGCGCAATGCTCACAACGCATATTACATAAATGTGTTACGGTCATTTCCACACTTGTAAGCAAATGACGACCATGTGTACGCAGTGAGACAATCGGGTCCCACGGATCATACGTTGGCGATATTTGGGGTAGCGTGTTATTTTGTAGAACTGTCATTATGTTTTCACCTTATTTCTGTTATTAACCTCAAAAGACGTATAATTATCATATCATGATGTGTAAAGTGCCTGCATGCTTTCTTCCACATCCTCTGCTAATCTACGCGTACTCCTCCGAAAGGGCCGGTAGCAGCGCCTAATGTATTTGTAATCATGATCGAAAGGGATACGGACAAATCCACATCATAAGGCACCTTCAGTTCCTGCCCATCCCGGTCTCTTACAATACGAATGACAGGCCTTTGCGGGATTTTGGGATGTATACGCACTACGACTCCCTCTTCCCCTGTGTTGAGCATTACAGAAAGCCCCAGAGGGTAAATAGCTACACAGTCACGAAAGGCTTCCAGCATCCGCTGCTCATACAGCGTTCCTGCCCCGGCGTATAGCACCTCCATCGCTTCATAAGGCAACAAAGCCTGCTTGTATATTCGACTTGCCGTCATCGCGTCATACGAGTCCGCCAGACCGATCCATTTCGCATATTCGTGGATTTGGTCCTTTTTCCAACCGTGTGGGTATCCACTACCGTCAATACGCTCATGATGCTGTAATGCACAATGAGCTGACAACAAGGGAATCCCGGGTTCGTCTTTAAGTAGCTTATAGCCGATCACTGTATGTGTCTTCATATGCTCATATTCCTCGTCCGTCAATTTACCCGGCTTATAGAGCACTTGAGGTGAAATCTTCATTTTACCGATATCGTGCAGTAATGAACCTATCCCTAGCTCCATGAGCTGATTATTATCGTAGCCATTGGATATCCCCAGGACTAGTGAATACAAGCATACATTCAAAGAATGATGATACAAATCCTGATCCGCGGCCCCGATATCCATCAACATAATGATGGCATCCTGGCGGCCTCCAATATCGTCCAGAATGGATTCCATGACCTTATAAAATGACTTGCCAAAATATTTGTGCTTATGATCTACGGAATAGGATGACAAACCCTGAAACTGCTTTTTGATTTCCTGTAGCGCCGCCGCCCTTGTCTGTTCATGGATCATCTCGGGTATGACGATATCTTCTGTCACAGCATCCTCAATGTATACATATCCAATTCCGACTTGGCCTAGACGTTCAATCAATCGCGAAGTAAGCTCAACACCTTCCGAGAGCAGCACCATTCCATTTTCATTGTATATTTTTTTGCCCAGCTTCATGCCGGCTCTCAATAATGTAACAGGTACCAGTCGCAGCTTAATCCTCTCCCGATTGTTTTGATACCTGAAGCCACCTAGCTGCAAAACATTCTTCCATCGCGCCCGGACGCTTCAACTCCATTTCAATCAAATCCCGTAAAAATTCTGGAAGCATAAATCGGAGATCTGTTCCGTTCGCAAGCACCTTATAGCCTGCTTTGAAAGTGAACATATCCAACGTGCCCACTGTGTATTCCTCATCTTCTTCCAAAGGTTGACCCGCTACACGAATGTCCGTCACTTTTTCATAAGGAGCACGGTCCGCATCATACTGAATGGTCAACCCTTCCACACACATCGTGCCCAGCACTTTGCCTCTGAAGCCAAAGCCCGTCATGGGCTTGTCTGTAAATTCAGGCAGCAAAGATTGCTCCAGGGCCAACCGAATGTCTCTTCCCCGCAACTTCATAACACAGGGATTAATCGGCGATGGGCATAAGGAATGCAGTATTCCTTTGCTAATATCTCCTTGAGGCAATGGACCAAGCAGTTGACCTGCATTGACGAGGGCAATTTCGGTTCCTGTAAAATGGGACACCGATTGTGCCAGCAAATTCCCGAAAGGGGACTCCTCATTATAGGCGATCTCCAATTCCCGATCTGTTACTGCTACCGTGCTCTCCATGGCGCGTTCTGCTTGTCTGCGATGCAACACAATGGCCGATGCCACTTTTTCGTCTAGCAGCGTCTGATCCACAGGAACTACGCCGCCTGAGGTAACTCGAAACGGTTCAAGACTATGGTTACGGGTTAGTGTCACTTCACCGAGCAACGTTCCGAACTTCCCGGCCCCACATAGAACGGTGTTCCCGATCTGAAGCGGTTCCTCCAGCACATGGTGGGTGTGACCACCAAGGATAACGTCAATCTCAGGAAACTGGGACGCTAATTTCTCATCAGAGGGTAAACCCAGGTGAGACATCACGACCACCACATCCACCTGCTTTCTGAGTGACGCGATCTGCTTCCCCAGCACCTCAAACGGATCGAGCACATCCCAGCCCAACAATTGATAAAACTCTGTAAAAGGAGCCGTCACACCTAGTAAACCGATCTTGATTCCTGCTTTGTTTAGAATAACAGATTCCTTCATCCACAAAGGAATCCTCCCCGTAGCACGCTCTGTCAGATTGCCACATACAACTGGACAATGAATGCCCGCATATGCCTGTTCAATCATATCCGAGGTAAAAGTCAGTCCCTCATTATTACCGATCGTAATTGCATCGTATCCTGTCAGATTAATCACATCCACATTTGCCCCACCGAGCGTTCCTTCCGTTTCGGGGGCCATCCGATCCATGTGGTCTCCTATGTCCAGCACAAGAAGCGCATCCCCTGATGCAGCTTTTCGTTCATTAATCATCGCGGCTATCGAAGGCATACTGCCAAAATGACTATGGATATCATTGGTATGCAAAATGGTCAACGTTTGCCGAGTCGTCATCTCCATAACCGCCCTCCTCTATATTTTATATATCGACTTTGGAGCTTCTAATGTTTAAGCATACCATGTTATTTAGCAATATGGTACATATGAGGTGGACATAGATAGTGAAAATCATTGACATTGTCTTCTATATGTAACTCAGAGGAGACGGGTCCTTGGGACCTATTTTACAGCTTGGAATAATAGTAAATTAGTCGTTGTCATCCCATATAATTCTTGATATATTAAGTTTGTTTCGTATTTTCGACAAATTTACGACAAGGAGGTTAGCACATGAGAGTTCACGTTACCGATGCCAAGCCGGGAGATCGCCTCAAATCCGATACATACAATGGGCACGGTGTACCTGTCTTGATTCAGGGCACCGAGCTTCAGCATGACGATATTTCCAAGCTCATTATGCATGGTGTCGATTATATTGACATTGATGCTGGTTCTACGAGCATTCCGGTTGGCTTTGCCCCCGATGTTCCTGCTTCCCCCGAGTCCCTCAAACGAGCCGTTCCCCTTATGGAGCAAACGATCAGTGGCTTTGAAAGCATGTTCCTCGAAGCTTCCTCAACTGGAAAATTTGATGAACATCGAGTTGATGAGCTGTTCGCCCCTCTTGTTTCAGAGCTGGCTCGTCAAAAAGATGTCGTATCTCTGCTGTTAATTATGGAACGGGGAGATCACTATACCTATAACCATTCTCTCCAAGTAGGTATACTGTCATATTACATTGCCACTTGGCTTGGATATACAGAGGAAGAGGCATATGCCGCGGGCAAAGCTGGATATTTACACGATATAGGCAAGTCCATGATACCGGATGAAATTTTAAATAAACCGGATAAACTAACACCTGAAGAATTTCATGAGATGAAGAAACATTCTCTGTATGGCTATGATATTATTCGCAATTCAACCAGCGATGATATTTCAGCAATTGTCGCCTTGCAGCATCACGAACGCGAAGACGGAAGTGGATACCCCCACGGACTGTTCAAGGAAGAGATTCATCCTTTTGCCAGCATAACAGCTGTTGCCGACGTATACAGCGCGATGATTTCCAACCGTGTGTATCAGACAAAACAGGAGTTGCTCACCGTATTACGCGAGCTGCACAGTATGAGTTTTGGACATCTGAATCCAGAAACTACCCAAGTGTTCATCAGACATATGCTTCCGAATTTTATTAATAAGCAGGTTCTATTGACTACAGGCCAGACAGGAACTATTATTCTGAACAATCCTGTGGATTACTTCAGACCCTTAGTAAGAATTAACGATAATGAATATATAGATTTGTCAAAGGAACGCCATGTATACATTGACGAAATTTATCTGGAATCCTGATCTGCCACTGCCACCCGGCGTTACTTTGTTTGTACGGAATGTTTTACCGAAGCACAGGCTACACGAATAAAAAGAGACTGTCCTTTAATCCGTAGGTTTTTCCTACAAAGGACAGCCTCTTTTTGTATTACAAACATTAGCCCAATTACTCTGTATTGCTTGTTTAATCCTAGGAGTTAAGATCTTGTAGGCCTGGGCTATGTTCATTAGGCAATTCAGGCATATACGGAAGAGGAAAGCCTTCTGGAGGGTCAATGACACTCAAATCTCCACCGTTTCTGCTTGGCGTTTGCCCATTGAATATTTCTCCAATACGGGTAGAATCCAATCGAAAATTAAACTGTGCATTGTGAAAGCCCATTTCAACATACTTCCGACATTCTGGATACTTGTTAATATCGTAGTTTGGAACCGGGAACAATTTGCCCCAATCTACTCCAAGTGTCTCTAACGCTTTGGCAAACGCATTTTGATGAGCATTATCTCGTACAATCAAAAAAGCTAATGTTTCCCGGAATGTTTTGTTCGAGCTCATTTCGTAAATTCGGGATTTTTGCAGAACCCCTGTAGATTCGAGTACGAGATTATCAAGCAAATCACTAATCAGATTGCCGTGGGAATAGACATAACTGCCTAACCAAGGGTTACCACTTGCATCAACGGGTAAGGAACTTTGAGCTCCCATAATAAAATGATGAGGATTGGCATGTTTTATCGCTTCATCCAAAGGAGCATGATCAATTCCAGCATCGCCGGCTTGGTCTTCGCCTGAGCCAGTCAGAAGTTGATTTATGGTATGTTGGACCAGTTCAACATGACTAAGCTCCTCTAGGAAAACTCCTCGTATCAAATCCCTATACTGCACAGCATTACCACGAAAATTATTACTTTGAAAGAAAAACTGCATCATCGTACGCATTTCTCCAAATCGACCACCCAATACCTCCTGAATCACTTTTGCAGCAGCTGGGTCGGGTTTATCGGGCACTATTAAGTTAATCAAATCTTCTTTATAAAAATACAATACCAAAACCCCCTCAGAGCTTTTATTTTGAAGTAAAACATATGCTACCCATTTTTATCATTTTTATACAAGACAAAGAAACAGAAAGGTTATTATTATGCAGGCTCCTATCAGTCTAGTATTAGGGATATTTGTTGTTAAGCAGCTCCTCGTTTTGTTGCGCATTGAATGGGTTAATATAGCTTGGATTCACTAAACTGCTTTTAACCTATAGGAGGACTAATTATGTTTAGACATCAAAAAGAGTTGCAGTTCGAAGTGAAAGTAGAGCGACCTGACCCTCTATTTGCCCGACAGGTACAAGAAGTTTTGGGAGGCCAATTCGGAGAAATGACCGTGATGATGCAATATTTGTTTCAAGGGTTCAACTGTCGCGGTGATGAAAAATATAAAGATATGTTAATGGATATTGGAACAGAAGAAATAGGGCATGTGGAGATGCTGTGTGCTTTAATTAGTCAATTACTTGATGGGGCTAAACCAGAAGATCAGGAGCAAGCTGCCAAAGACCCTGTTACAGCTGCCATTATGGGGGGAATTAACCCGCAACACCTGCTCGTCAGTGGTCTGGGCGGATTACCTACTAATTCAAATGGAGTTCCATGGAACGGTTCTTACATTGTTGCGAGTGGTAATCTTTTGGCAGATATGCGGTCCAACCTGCATGCAGAGAGTCAAGGTCGATTGCAGGTAGCAAGACTATATCATATGACCCAAGATGAAAGCGTTAGGGCTACATTGCGGAAAATGCTAGCACGCGACCGCTATCATCAGTATCAATGGCTGGCGGCAATCCAAGAATTAGAAGAAAAAAATGGTGTTGTGGTACCGGCTTCCTTTCCTCCTGAAGCAGAGCAAGAATCTCAGCCTGAGGCATATGAGTTTTGGAACTTGTCTGAAGGCGAAGAATCTAGTGAAGGTCTGTGGGCAACAGGAAGTGCACCGGATGGAACCGGGAGCTATGTATACATCTCTAACCCCGTTGCCAAAGGCCAGATCTATAATGCCAAAATACCAGCAACCGAGTTACATCATGACTTAGACCATAAAACTTCAGATAAATAAACGTGTAACAGACGAGCCTTCCCAACATTAAAGATTGCTTATTGGTGACACTAACCATAAAATGAAACAAAATATATACTTAAAGTGCACATAAGACGGCTTATCATAAGGCACATCAAATCACAGCTGATCTAAACAAGAAGTATAGAATCAATGTAAGACCAAAAAGCTCTGCCGACCAATTATGGTTAGCAGAGCTTTTTGATTTAGTCAAACTACCGTTCATTAAACAAGAGGTGCCTCAATCAAAGTTGCGAAATTAAACTGGTGTACATGACCATCATTTAATGTAGTTTGGCCCGTAACAAAATGTACGTGTTTTCCATTTCCGACTGGAATAGCTGGTCCTGTTCTAATCCTTCTCAGATTGTGAAAATGGTTTACAAAATCAGTTTTCGTAAGATCAATTTCGTGGACATGACTTCTTCCAACTCGAATCGCTTGCCCAGTAACACCTGCAAAACGGTGATTATGTCGGTCTGCACCTTCTTCAGCCAGTTTGGTACTACCTTCAAATTCATGTACATGCCTCTGTGTCTGTTTAGTAGAGATTGTTTTCTTCTTTACTACAGGTTTATTCTTCTGCATCTGTTGGTTGCCTCCTTGTTTATGTCGCTCACAACATCCTATTAAGCAAACATACATAAGTGCCAGGCAACTATCTGCGGTCACAGAAAAAATAAAAGAAGACGAACTTAAAAAGTTCGCCTTCTACACTACCGCTCAATTGGGGGGGATTAATGTTATACGCACATCTAAATTAACAATTTTTCTTTAAACTTAATAGCTTTCGGTATCATGCGTGGTATCACATTTTACTGAAAGCTTAATTTTTTTCTACTATTATATATAGTGTTTTTTTGACAATTAACATTCATCATTTCTTTTCCCATCCAGTACCTCCTTTAAAACAAATATTAGACAGGCGCTCCATCCAGAACCAAAGTAGCTCGTTGACCTTTAGTCATTTCTATTATGTATTTAGCAAATTACTTTCCAAATTCACAGGAGCGGTTAAAACAACCTCCTTTCAATATTGATCACCTGACTCTAGAAATAAGCTGTTTTCATACTCCAGTAGCCATTATTGTTTTACTAAGAATGTCTCTAAGAAATTGCCTAAAAATCATTATCAAGTATTTTGTAACATCATCATTGGTCAGCAATTTTAAACTATGATCTTTCCAGATGATCTTGCACGTCTGTTCTTCCGTTGAAATTCTTACATATACGCCTGTCACGCTGTACACTTTCATATTTTTTATAATTATACTCATAACAAGCGACTCGTAATTTATCAGTAGAAGCAGATGTAATAAATTCAATATGCATCTATATATCACCTCGCCCTTTATAGCCGTTTTGTCGCACAATCCAGATTACACCACAAAAAGGCTCTAGGTAAGTTTGGAGGCTTTACTTTTATTTTTCCATTAATTCATTGAATATTTCTCTATCTTCGGAAGTAAAGTCGGAAATCCGTTTCTTTTTCACGTATGTGTTGGTACTTGAATCTAATTTAATAAAGCTATTTTCACCAACCACGTATACGATATTTTTTTTATCTTATATGACACAATATTATCAACAGCTTTTTCCGTTGGAGCAGCAAGATGATTATAAAGTATTAAACAGTTGTCCCGCCCCCCTCTCAAAATTTGAAAAGTCCCGTCACCAAAATATCCTACTGTATCTTTGCCTGATGGGTATTTATACTTCGTATTATCCCCCAAATTCACTAAAAAAATTATAGTAGTAGTTATAACTAGTAGAAAGAGCAAGAGCAAAATAAAGATATATCTACGCATCCGCAATTCACACCTCACTTCCAAGCTTTTCTTGTATCAGTTACTGTTACATAAGACGTATACTCATTTAGTGTTCCCCATGATTCCATCAAATTTGTTAGGTTTGCTGCAGCCCAACCAAGTTTGTTGTTCCCAGTAAACATTTGTCTAAAATTACACTCAAAATTATAGACATCAGAATACGTTGTAGTAATTTTCCATTGCCCGTTTACATATGTTCCATCTATTTTGTACTTCATTTTGTGAAAAGCATTATATAAATCTCTATCACTTTCTAATTGCTCAGATCCATTATAAGAAAAACTTTTAACTTTTTTAGCATTAGCTTTTTTGACTTCATCATTAACTATTGCGATGTGCTCTTTAGATTTTTTAACTTGCTGCGCCTCATATGACCACTCGTTAAAGTGTAAATTTCCTGGTTTGTAGTCAAGTGAATGTTGAAGTAAATTGGCTGTGATGTCCCCGTACTTCTTTCGAGCTATAGGAACAGCTACTAATGTAAAAGCTTTACGATCAGGATAATGTATTACAGTATCTGTTGAATTCTTTACCTTCTCTACCCTCGCACCCAAGTCTTTTCTAGTTCTACCATCGGATTTTCAAACGGAAAAGTATTATTTCCTGCATACACTAACATATTCTTACTGTATGCACCTTCCAATACTTTTTTCGAGGCATCAGACTCATCCTGTTCTCTTGTTTCCTTAGGTTCTACCTGAGGACTGTACTGAATTTTTCCCAATTGATCTTCTTTTTGTTTTAAAACAAGTTCAAACTCAATGATCTCTTTACTGGTATCAATCTGTTCTTGATACTCATCTACGTAAGCGTGTGTAAACGTAATATCTCAAATTGTGTTTTCATTTCTAACGATTTGGATATTACATTTGCGATAGTAATCTTCAGTATCAGGTTTATATTCTGTGCTTGCCCATGTATACAGCATGTTGGAATTATCCGCATTGTCTACAACTGAAGGAAGCGGATGAAGCGGAATTTTGCTTCGAATATGTAGCGAATGAACCAAGTTTGGAGACTTAGCTGAAAGTTTTATGGAACTATTATTATTATAAGTAAAGCCAATGATCTCACCTTTTACAAACTAGATTGGTTCACCACCGGATTTGGAAGCACCTCTCTTATTGCTCATGAATCTTACCTCACAATCCTCTTTATTGTTTGATTAAAACACAAATGACCCGTACGTGGGTCAATTTTTCCAAAGTGTCCATCTTACGGGTCACAGTTCAGTTAAGGTTAGCGGGGATTTGCTTTACTTACGTTTAAGCCCCTCCATGCTGTACTTGAGGCTCTATGCCATGCGAATGAATAGGTACAGTAACAATTAACAAAAAGCTAGCCGCGACGATCACCAGTGCCATTTTTTTTAACATTGTTCATCCACACCTTTTCAATAAGATTTAAAAATTTTTCTTTGGTTTCAAGACTCGCATGTTCTCGAAAATGTAAAAAAAGCCCCATACAATTTATGAAATAAGTCTCATTATTTAGTGTATGATAACTTACCATAGAATACATCAAATGTTTAAAACCATCATCGTAAGAATTTCGATGTAAATAATAATGGGCCAACTCATAACCACACCACGCAAAATAATCTGGTACCACTTGTTGAGTATATATATCACTTGATGAGTGTTGTGATAATGAAACAATGTCAGTTTCAAATCGTTTAATTATATCACTAACGTCGATATCATATCGGTTAGCCGTTATCATAATGTTCAGTAGTTGAATAATCCGATCTTCTTGGGTTGTATCCTTCGCTGCGTCGATGTATTCAATATATTCTTGCAGGACCTCTATATCTCCGGATAAAAGCTTATTGACAATAATATTAGCTTCTGCCCAGTGCCTAAACAAACCAATCCAGTGTTGGGTATCTTCGTCTGTCTCTTTAACCCAATCTAAATTAGCATAGGCGTATGTATATTGTAGAGCTTGGTGGTAATCGCCTTGGGCTTCGTAGACACCTGCACACAGCAGGTCAGCATAGGAAATGTATACAAACAATGGACGGTTTAGCTTATCAGTACATTCAGTATGTTCTCGACTCTTATGTTCGTGTTTCAAATTATATTGAATTTCCGCTTTAGCCCTCATTAATTTTGCTATTTCCTCTACCTTGTCCCATTTACGCAGAGATCTGTACACGTTAGCTAAATCCTTCAGCGCGTCAAGCTGTTCCATTTCATCAAGACGTTCCACAAAGGGTTCAAGTAGCGTTGCTGCTTCGAGATTACGGTTTTGATCCTCTCCAACTTGAATTCTGAATATACGATATTGGCAGACTGCCAAGCGTTCAGAATGTTGATATCTCTCCGCTTCAGCTACCCCCTCATAGAGCAGCAATGCAGCCGCATTTTTTCCCTGCGACAATAATCCTTCTGCAATTTCAAATAGCTTGGGTGAATACAGGAGATTGTCCATGATGGCTCCAACTACTCGACGGATCGCATCCAACCTGTCCAACTCCGCACAGCGAAACAAAAATGGCTCGATTCGCCTCATATTCGGGGGATGGTCGATGATGAAGTTTTCTATAAACAGATCGTAAAACTCACCCTCTGGTAAACCCATAGCCTCAGTGATTCGGTCTAGCTGGTTAACAGACATTGACTTGTTTCCTGTTACAATAGCACTTATTATGCCCCTATTCATGCCTGCAAGTTGTCCGAATTGCGCTAGGCTCAAACCTTTTTGTTGTATATATTTATCTAATTCTGCTCGAATCGTAGGTGTATGCTTCATATCATATCCACCTTCCACACAGAAATTCCAAAACTTTTTATTATTGCATTCTATTGTCGTCCATAATTCAACAGTTGTCAATAACCTTCCTTTTTTTCATTTAAAGCCTTTACCTGTCCACGAATCTATTAAATATATTCATATATTCCATAAAAAGGTTGACGATATTGATAGACCCGTTTATGCTATTTATTGATTCACAAATATTTCAAGGAGGCCTTTTGTTTGAAAGTAAAATTTCTACCACAAGCTTTTCTAGCTGCAACGTTACTCATTTCTTTGGTAGTCGCCAGCCCGGCAATCTCTCATGCTGAGAAAGGGGGGAAAATCCCTGACCAAATGTTAGCGGGTACAATCATCCAATATGATGAGAACAATAACATGGTTGTATTGGAAAAAGGAACTCCAGTACCTGAACAGCAAAAATCTAAAGCTGCTATTGCCCCACTTACTGCTGAACAACAAGTTGAGCTAGAAAAAGAAAAACAACAGGATAAAGAGATCGAAGAAGAAACCAAATCACTGCCGGTATATCATATCGATAACCCTGACCCTCAGCCTGGTTTAAAAGTTATTTATGACGGCGAAGGTTTTATCAAAGATATTATCTTGCCTGAACAAAAAGAAAATGCGATTACTACTTATAATGTTTCACTTCAAGCATTACCACGCGGTACACGCAAATCACCTGGGACTTATACATATGGAGCACATGATAATGAAATTAAAATTCGCGGAACATCTGATGGCTATGTTCGAGGCACAGGGAGAGGAACAAACTTCACAGACACGTATGGAGAAAATTCCAATAGACTTCAAAGAGGTGACTGTGCAACAAAAGGAGCCATTGATAATCCCGAGTTTGGGACAAAAATTCGGGTAAGGAATTATGATAATGATATCGTAGCTAATTTTTATAAAGCTGATAATGGGAGTCTTCCAGATGCAGTCATTGATATTTGGAAAACGGGTGTAGAGGATCTAGGTTTAGAATGGCATTCGTACGTCTCATTTTCAGCAAGATATTCCTATGATTTTTAATATCTTTGCACCAAAAAAGGATAGGATCTCGCGTCCTATCCTTTCCCTTTTCGTTATCATATTCAGTTTGATTCATCACTTATTTCAGAAAGGATGTCTCGTTTTGAGAACACGCCGCTACAAACCCTTTAGGTTCTTTATACTTTTCCTGCTCGTGCCAGCTTTGTTGTCATCCTGCTCCCCCTCTACTACCCCACCCGCAGAATCTGCTGTACCCCAAAAGACCCAATCAGGGGAAAAGACAGCTCTAGCCGGTCAGAGCCAATATCTATCCATGACTTATACAGAATATGTAAACGGGAAAAATGCAGATCAAGGCATGGTTATGCGTGTAATGACGTACGACTTGAGTAGTAAGAAAGTGACCAAGCTGGCCGACGTCCCCTATACCTCCCAGTACCCGCTTTCTGTGGTGTCCTTGCCTGATCACAAAATTTATTACTCTGCCGATGTTGGTGATAAGGGAGACCAGTTATTTTCGTATGACTTGAATACCCAAAAAAACGAACAGCTTACCGATAATTTGTTTGCCATCAATCGTATCGTACCAACTACTCCAGATGGCCCACTCGTTCTGGTTGCGGTCAAAAAAGGAGAACGTATACTTAAAACTATTTTCTACAATAAAACAACGCATGCCATGAAATTTATGCATGATGAAAACCAAGATAAAAACCATGATGAACAAACTTGGTCTATAACCTATAATCCAGCCAAAAAAGCAATTTACAGTTCACATTATTCAGCTAAGGAGCAAGATGAACAAAGAGAAATCTCAAACCGAACACAGACCATTATGGTCCCACCGGATAACAAGGTTACAGAAATCAATAGCATCACTAAGCAAGAGCGTTCTGTTATTACACTAAAAAATGAAGAAGTATCATCGATGTCCAGCAGTAATGATAAGCTGCTCCTCATAACCACTCGATTCATTAATGGTGGCAATCCAGAGTATAGTCTGATTGATATTGCAACAGGTAAGCGCACCAAAATAAAGTTGCCTATTTTATCCCGCCAATTTGTCTATATGTCCCCGGACGGCAAGGGAATCTATTATTTGGGTAGCGCCTCTGAGAAAAATGAGGAGGACGGACGAGGGGTATACTATTATGATTTCACATCGAAAATTCAAACCCCGATCTTTATACAGGAAGAGGGTTTTATCAATAACTTCATACTGCTGAATAAGTAATCGTTCGAATTGTCGCCATGCCAAAGAGCCGGAAAAGAAGATTCTCTCTCCGGCTTTCTTTATCTGATTCCAATCACTAAACCTATTGCCGAACCTCTCCCGCAGTCGCACCTTTGAGCTTCTCCTCTCTTATTAGCTTAGCCAGTAGAGTATTTAGTGTTTACTTTGAAATTGTATCCGATAATTAGCCTATTCCGTAGTAACAGTCGTTTGATCGGGTGTTTTTGGCGCAGTAATAGGGGTAGGAGCAGGACTTTTTGCACAAATCCTTAAAAACCAAGATAAGGGCAAAGGAATTACGATTAACTTGATGCGTACAGGATATTCCATCACAAGCAACTCTTAATTCCCATCTTTAACAGCCCCCCATCGGAGTACAAGATAGGCATAATGAGTAAAGGGAGCTGATATTATCTATAATTCATTCACTTCAATATTTTTCATTGTACTTGCTATAATAATTCAAATTACATTACGAAAGTTGGAGCCTCGGATAAGTAAAAGCACAATGTTGAAAGTGAGAATTGCAATAACAACAACAGTCCTGCTTATCGGAGTCGTATTGTATATAATTGACCCTCAGTGGTGGATCGTGATTGCTTTTGCAGTGTTTTTCTGTATACTGCTTGTTATGCTTTTTGTGAATTTTTTAAAAAGACGTAGTAAATCACATTGATTTATGATTTCCATACTCATCGACAAGAGCCTTCCTTTAATGGAGGGCTTTTATATTTCACACCAAATTTTTTGGTGTAAATCCCATATAAGCAATGACAAAAAGACTCCCCGCCGACCAATTAAGGTTAGCGGGGATTTACTATTTAATAATAAATTCAACTTTTGTTCCGTCCGGATATTTCCATAATTTTTTATCCATCCATCTTCCTGCTCCAGTATCGTCTTCGGGATTAATGTATTTTATATTGACTCCTTCTCTACTTTCTGCACATGTAGCAGAAGGCCATAGACTGCGATGAGTCCCTTGTTTGACTGGTACTTTTCCTATAATGCGATTTCTCTATTTTCAAACACTCTCTTTACATCTAATGTACACACATTGGTTGCCCATTATCAATCGCCTCTATAAAATGCTGTGCCGTCTCTGGATATTTCTCTGACGGAAACTCCACACGCACTCTTTCAGGCGGACCATATATTGTTGATGGCTGTGTAGATACGTTTTTTGGAACTGACGTTTTTAATTTTTCTGCTTGAATTGGTATAGGAGTTTTGTTGCTAGTTTGGTTCATACCCAATCTCCGGGCGAGGCTTTTAATGGACCTTCAAGCGTCAGAATAATTAACTCTTCATGAGTTTGGTAGGCTTCTACCACAACGGGCTTTTTTCTGAATTTATTCATACAATCTCACTTCTGCATTATATTATCATATGGAAAAGGAGCTTCATTTATATGGCATTATACAATATTTTCATCAGCCACGCTTGGAAATATACTGAACATTATGAGGATTATCAAGACCTAATTTTAAAAAAGATAGAAAATTTAAAGGGTTCTACATAATTAGATATGACTAATATGTAGAACCCTTTCTTCTTTTACTAAAGCACCCGTTAGTACAATAAGTTCAATAAAAAAGACCATCAAAAATGATGGTCCTACTTCACAAACTATTACACAGTCATTAAAAAACAAAGGACATTAAAGCTAATAAAATCCTTCAACTTTAATTTTATTGTTCCATAACATTTCTAACAAACAATTGCTTGTTTTTATGAGCAATTGTACTTACTATCGCAAGTAATAGCCCCGAAATAACGAATACAATTCTAATTCCTAACAAATCTGCTAATACTCCCATAACAAGAGAGCCAACGCCAAAAATCCCAGTTCCGATAGCACCTAACGAGGTATAAACAGTTGATAACTGTTCTTTTGACACACTAGTTTGTATAACCGTTTGTTGAGGAATTTTTTTAATTTGTCCAAAAAGCCCTACACAGAGCGATAAAAGTAAGGAAATCATTGGAATGCTGTTTATGCTAAATAATATTGTGAATAAGAAACTTGCAAATGAACCGACAAAAATAAAGGTTCCTATTTTCTTTTCAACAAAAGAAGAAAATTTAATACAAAAAGCACTTCCCAAAATCAGACCTAAAAAGTTAGCTCCATTGATAAATCCCCACCATTTTTCATCAACGTTCAAAGCCTCGTTGACAAACACATATAAAATAGCAGCTATCCAAACCGTTGCTGCAATTGTTTCCAAAAATTCTATCCAAGCAATCCTTCTTAATACTGGAGTGTTAGATAAAGTTTTCCAACCTTCTTTAATTTTTTCTAGTTTCCCTTTTTGCTCGGTTGTTTTATGGTTTACACTTTCTAAAAGGCAAAGTAATATGCTTGCAATTACAAATAAACATCCAACTAACCAAATAAGTTGTTGAGAACTCATAATAATTAGCAATGAACTTCCTACGAACCACATACCTGCTTGTATGGTCTGCGTAATTGTTTCTGCAATTCCATTAGCTTGAATTAGATATTCAGGTTTAACATAGTATGGAGTTAATGTCTGTCTTATTGGATTTGCACATCCGTCAAAAAAAGCAATCAATCCTATTATTAAAAAGATAAAATAATAATTAGCTGCTGTTAAACCAATTAACATAAACCCTAGAATAAAGAGTAAAATCGTCTTTACAATTTGTGACCCAGCAAGTAACCATTTAAGATTTAATTTCTCAACCAAAAGGGGAGTCAGCAGACTGGATATAAACATAGAAGAAGCAATCGTAAATGGAACAAACGATGCTGCAATTGCAGAACCTGTTAATACAAAAATTGTACTTATAACACCGACTATATATAATACATCGCCTATATTAGCGAGTGATTGACCCAAAAGTAATAAAGAAAAATTTTTATTCAATTTCATTATATATCCCCTATTATTTCATTCGAATTTGGCTTAATAGGGGTTTATTAGATTGGACTATTCATTAAATTTGACTCCTATCATATATGGGACAAATCTGGGGATATAGATTTATCACAAATTTTGTATCATCGATTAATATTTAAATGAATTATAGCATATTTTTTCACTCCCATAGTAATTATATTCATACACCATTTTTTCCTTACGATTCTTTTATTTATATTCAGTAAATTCTCCATAAAATATAAAAATCCTACTTCCGCTAAACTGCCCCGTTAGTTGAATAAGAACTTCTTGTTTGATTTCAACATAGCCGCAATCCGCATATCTGCTATACAACAACCATGTGTCATTCTGCCTGAATTGAATCTTTCGATTGCCTAAATCATGGTTAAGAGCAATGGCTGACTTAAATCCGAGTTCTTTGGCAATCTCTGTGGCAGTATAGGTTTTGTTAACATGCATTAGGATTGAATTTGTTCTTTCCGCCTGTACTTTGGCAGCACGTTCTTCCTTGAGCTGAGTCAGTAGTTCAATTCCAAAGTCAGGATTATTGAAGCTATTATCAATCACATTATCCGTAGCATATATTCCATGCTTCCTGATCGACGGCAGTATTTCATCAGCTACCTTAATCTGAAAGGCTTCTGCTATTTCATTTTTTGCTTTCATTGCTAAGCGATAAAAGATGTTTTCAGGAATAAATTCAGGCAGGCCAACTTTCCCAACTTCATCACTGTGCCCACTTGTGGGTACGCCAAAATCTTGCAGGTACCCTCTCACTCGCTCCCACCTTACAACTTTATTGCCACTGGCTGCTGAACGAACAAGCCCAAGACCACGGGAAACATCCTCTAAACTCAATTGTGTCGTTCCGTTTCCATCAATAAAACCTCGTACTCCGTGAATTGCATGTATATCCATACCTGTTCTCACCTTTCTTTGAACGCAAAATAAGCCCCTGAGTTATCAGAGGCTTTCATACTTATATCTTAAATTGGTTTTGTTACTATAACGCTGCGGATTTTAAAGGGAAACATTGTTCTATTTATCCCCAATAAACGCCAATCCAAGACCACTACAGATATTAGAGTTTCTAAACATTTTATGGTAACATCAAACTATCAGCTGAAATTTATTGGGGGAAACAAAAAAATGGCTAAAAGTAAACTTATTCTCTTTATATTGTTTTTTTATATAGGCTGGACAATTAAGGAGCTAACATTCCATCCAAAAATAACTGATTTGGAGCTTTATTTGATATCCTTCTTGATAAAAATGATTTTTTGGATTGGGCTAGTGGTCATTTATTTCGTATATATCGATCGAGTAAAGTTGCAACAAATCATTGACTACATAAAATTAAAACAAAATATCATCAAGGGAGTATTTACTGGCGGAATTATTGGATTATTATTGGTAGCAATCGAGGTTACTATCTTTAATGATTTTAGATTGGACTTAGGAATCAGATGGATCATTACACCGTTAACTGCATTTTCTGAGGAAGTAGTGTTCCGGGGATTCGTTATGAATAAACTAAGAGACCGTCGGGTAAAAGGATATAACTTTATACAAGCCATACTTTTTATGGGCATACACTTTCCAATAGGTATTATTTCAGGATATTCACTTTTTAACTATGTGACCATATTTCTCGTAGGATACATTCTTGGGTTTATATATAAAAAGACTTCTTCGATATGGGCTCCAACGATTGCACATAGTGTCTATAATATTCTTATTTATTTAAGGCAATAAATATACCTATTCCTTTTAGTGCGTCAATCCTTTATGTTTTTACCGATGATGTTATTGAACCTGGAGAAAATGAAGTTATAAAAGAATTGGCCTTATTATAAGAAGAAGTTAGCACGTTCGTTACGACTGAGAAGCTTAATGTTTGGGTTATACGTTTAAAACTCCCTATACAATATCCAACGGACTATTATTATGAATTTATATAGAGCTAACGTGAACAATAACTCAATAAACATGAACAGACGGTAGCCGATAAAGTGGCTGCCGTTTTCTCAACTAACAGGCTAAAATCTAAATTTAATCATTGACTATTTTAAAAGATGAAACCAGACCTATCTTGGAGCGATATACAGTTGAACTTATTAATAATCACTATTGCGAAATTTGCGTTCCGATTCAATAGACGTATTAAGGCATAGGATTGTTTCTGTTATTGAAGGCAGTCTAATACTAATTCCCTTTTATAAAAGTAAAAGCCCTCTGTTTAGAGGGCTTTTGTGTATACAGTATATAATTTGTTTGTTGCTGGATAACTACGGATTTTATTTAAGGGAAGCTATAGCTTTATTTATTTGTTCTAGTTCAGTCTTATATTTAGATATGGAACTCATGGATTTAGACATACTCACGCTGTACTCTTACTAGAATCTGGAGCTACTATTAAATTTGTATCGAAACGATTAGGTCATAAGACCATTAAAACCACAGCAGACACATACTTAGACATCACTGAAAAAATAAAAGAAGACGAACTTAAAAAGTTCGCCTCCTATACTAAAAGGAAATCCGAGTCGGCACAAAATCGGCACGTCCCAGGTTTAACAGCTTAATTACCGCTAGTACCTTGTCTCACCAAGGCTTACCGCATTTTAACCGATAGAACCTTCCATTTCGAACTTGATCAAACGGTTCATTTCTACCGCATATTCCATCGGCAGTTCTTTGGTGAACGGCTCGATAAAGCCCATAACGATCATCTGTGTAGCCTCTGCTTCGGTCAGACCACGGCTCATCAGATAGAACAGCTGATCTTCCGATACTTTGGACACCGTTGCTTCGTGCTCAAGCGTGATATCGTCATTCATGATCTCATTATAAGGAATAGTATCCGAAGTTGATTGATTATCCAAAATCAACGTATCGCACTTAATATTCGATTTTGCACCTTGAGCCTGACGGCCAAAGGAAGCTAATCCGCGGTATGTTACTTTACCACCGTGCTTACTGATCGATTTGGATACAATGGTGGATGTAGTATCTGGTGCCAAGTGGATCATTTTCGCACCTGCATCCTGATGCTGGCCTTTGCCTGCAACAGCGATGGACAAGACCATCCCTTTCGCTCCACGACCTTTCAATACAACGGCAGGATACTTCATTGTCAGTTTGGAACCGATGTTTCCATCGACCCATTCCATGGTTGCATTTTCTTCAGCAACCGCACGTTTGGTTACCAGGTTGTAAATGTTTGGTGCCCAGTTCTGAATCGTTGTGTAACGAACACGTGCGTTTTTCTTACAAATAATTTCCACCACAGCACTATGCAGCGAGTTCGTGCTGTAAATTGGAGCTGTACAGCCTTCTACATAATGCACAAAGCTGTCTTCGTCAGCAATAATGAGCGTACGCTCAAATTGCCCCATATTTTCCGAATTGATACGGAAGTAAGCCTGCAATGGAACTTCACATTTTACACCTTTAGGCACGTAGATAAAGCTACCGCCTGACCATACCGCACTGTTCAGGGCCGCAAACTTATTGTCCGCAGGAGGTACGACTGTGGCAAAATACTCTTTCAGAATCTCAGGATGCTCACGCAACGCCGTATCGGTATCCATGAAAATGACACCCTGCTCTTCCAGATCCTTTTGCATGCTGTGGTAGACAACCTCGGATTCATACTGCGCGGATACACCAGCCAGAAACTTTTGCTCCGCTTCAGGGATCCCTAATTTATCAAAGGTTTCCTTAATTTCTGTAGGAACCTCTTCCCACGTTTTCCCTTGTTTCTCGGAAGGTCTTACATAGTACTGGATATCATCGAAATCCAGCTCATCCATGTCTCCGCCCCATTTTGGCATTGGCATTTTTTCAAATTGCTTCAATGCTTTCAGACGGAACTCCAACATCCAATCCGGTTCACCCTTAATTTTGGAGATTTCTTTTACAATTTCCGGAGTGAGACCCTTACCTGTTTGGAAAATGGACTTGTGCTCGTCACGAAAGCCATACTTATACTCTTCCATTTCCGGTGCTTTCTTGGCCATGTTTCTCAAACCTCCTCTGTTCTATTTAAATTATTTATCTTCATCTATTCCTTTACGCAGCGCGTTCCAAGCCAAGGTCGCACATTTAATGCGGGCCGGGAACTTATTAACGCCTGACAAAGCTTCCAATTCTTCATAATCATCAAATTCGACGGCTTCGCCCTTCATCAAAGAGGAGAAGCGACTCGCCATATCCAAGGCCTGATCAATCGTTTTTCCTTTGACCGCTTCTGTCATCATCGAAGCCGAGGACATACTAATTGAGCAACCTTCGCCAGTAAAACGAGCATCCTCAACTAAGCCGTCTTTCGTTTTGAGTTGAAGGGATATCCGGTCACCACACGTAGGATTGTTCAAATCCACCGTAACAGCATCATCCTCAAAACGTCCGCGATTGCGCGGATTTTTATAATGATCCATAATCACGCGTCGGTACAAGTCGTCAAGTTGCATCGCCAAAATACTCCTTTGTTTGGATTAAGGCGCTGACCAGAGCGTCGATATCCTCTTCTGTGTTATAGAGGTAAAAGCTAGCACGTGCAGTTGCACTGGCTTTCAACCAGCGCATCAATGGCTGGCAGCAATGATGGCCTGCACGTATGGCCACCCCTTTACTGTCCAGTACAGTAGCTACATCATGCGGATGCACATCATCCAAGTTGAATGTTACAAGCCCGACATGACGTTCAGCAGGCCCGTAAATCGTCAAACCCTCCACTTCACGGAGACGTTTAAGTGCATAATTCGATAGACGGCTCTCATGCTGTGCAATGGCGTCCAGTCCAATGCTTTCCAGAAAATCAATGGCAGCTCCCAAGCCAACAGCCCCAGCGATAATCGGGGTGCCACCTTCGAATTTCCAAGGTAGCTCCTTCCATGTGGATTCATATAATCCCACATCGTCGATCATTTCACCGCCAAACTCAATGGGCTCCATGTTTTCCAGCAGAGCCTTCTTGCCGTAAAGTGCACCAATCCCTGTAGGAGCACACATTTTGTGACCAGAAAAAGCATAAAAGTCAGCATCTATGTCTTGCACGTCTACTTTCATATGTGGCGTGCTTTGTGCACCGTCGACAACGATGACTGCACCTTTGCGATGTGCAATAGCAGCAATTTCTTTGACCGGATTCACAACGCCAAGTACATTGGAGACATGCGCAATTGCTACAATTTTTGTGTTTTCTGTGACGGTTTTCTCCACGTCCGCAAGATCAACGCTACCGTCCTCTTGAAGCGGAATATATTTCAAAGTTGCACCAGTGGCTTTGGCAACCTGTTGCCACGGAATCAGGTTGCTGTGATGTTCCATCTGAGTGATGACAATTTCATCACCCTCCTTACAGTTAGCTCTACCGTACGAAGAAGCCACCAGATTCAGCGCGGTTGTTGTTCCGCGTGTAAAGATGATTTCCTGACTGCGTTTGGCATTCAGAAAACGGGCTACCTTCTCCCTCGCACCTTCATAAGCATCCGTAGCACGGCTACCCAAGGTATGAACACCACGGTGTACATTCGAATTATCAAATTCATAGTAGTGCTTGATCGCCTCGATGACCGCTAGCGGCTTTTGCGAAGTGGCCGCATTATCCAAATAAACCAGCGGATGACCGTTAATCTCCTGATGTAAAATCGGGAATTGTTCACGGATCAATGCAGTGTTCATTGGCCTAACTTCCTTTCAACAAGGCTTTGCAGCTGATGTTGAAGTCCTTCAAGCGGAATTTCAGATACGACAGGTGCCAGGAAGCCGTAAATAATCAATCGTTCAGCTTCTGCACGGCTAATTCCGCGGGACATCAAGTAATACACTTGCTCACGGTTAACCTGACCAACCGAGGCTGCGTGTCCTGCTGTTACATCGTCTTCATCAATCAGCAGGATCGGGTTAGCGTCACCACGTGCTTGCGGGCTGAGCATCAGAACACGTTCTGTTTGCTGACCGTCTGCTTTGGTAGCACCCTTTTCTATTTTCGTAATTCCGTTAATGATAGAAGATGCTTCTTCACGCATAACTGCGCGCGTAATCATCTGACTAGCGGAATTTTTACCAAAATGCTGTGCTTGTGTCGTATAGTTCAACTTTTGCGAACCAGAACCTACAGCAATAACCTTGGCATCTGAGTTGGAGCCATTGCCTTTGAGCACGGACATGGTATTGCTAGCTGTATTGCCGTTGTTCATTTCGCCTACAATCCATTCGATAGCAGCGTCATTTCCGAGCGTGGCACGACGAATGGAAATATCCGTTACTTGCTCTCCAAACTGATGCACTGTGGCATAACGTACTTTAGCGCCTGCATTCGCAACCACTTCTACCGCACCGTTATGAAGAACAGGTGCCGCCAAATCCGCAGATACATAGTTGTCTACGTACGTCACGGAACTATGGTTTTCAGCTATGAGCAACACATGCGGCGCAAACGTTGCAGTCGCATCATCCGTGAGGAACACAGCTTGAAGCGGAACGTTCAGCTCTACATTTTTAGGCACATAAGCAAATACTCCACCGTTCCAGAGTGCTGCATGTAGTGCAGATAATGAATTTTCTTCAGCTTTAATAACAGTATTCAGATGAGCTTTGACCAAATCAGCATGCTCTTTAACCGCCGTTTGCAAATCCGTGAAAATGACGCCTTGCGCCGCCAGTTCCTCGCTCAGCTTCACGTATACCGCACCGGAGTTGCGCTGGATGATCAGACCGCCCTCCTGTTGTTCTTTGACCAGATCAGCAATGGCTGCAGGAACCTGACCTACAGATGTAATGACCTCGCTCAGTTTATGTTGACCGTAATCGTTTAAATTCCAACGCTCGATTTTTGTTTTTTCAAATACCGGAAGCTCCAGTTGGCCTGCAAGCTCAAGTGCTTTTTGTCTGTCTTCGGCTAGCCAAGTTGGCTCGCCATTACGTTCGGACAGAACACGCAGTTGCTCGGAATCTACCGGAAGGATTGTTTGTGTTGTCATCAGTTTTCCTCCTCGCTTCCGGCTTACGCCTCTTGTCCTACAGTTTCATCAACGATACCCAGCTCTTCCTTGATCCAGTCGTAACCGTCCGCTTCCAGACGCTCTGCAAGCTCAGGACCACCGGATTTAACGATACGTCCTTGCATCATCACGTGTACATAATCTGGTTTAATGTAGTTCAACAGACGTTGGTAGTGAGTAATTACAAGGAAGCCACGGTCTTCAGAACGCATAGCGTTTACACCGTTAGCTACGATTCTCAAAGCATCGATATCCAGACCGGAGTCAATTTCGTCCAGAACGACAATTTTCGGATCAAGCATCATCATTTGCAGAATCTCATTCCGCTTTTTCTCACCACCGGAAAAACCTTCGTTCAGGTAACGGTGAGCAAACTCAGGATTCATTTCAAGCTCTTTCATTTTGCTTTCCATTTGGCGGATAAACTTAATCAGGGAAATCTCTTGTCCTTCTTCACGGCGTGCGTTAATTGCACTACGCAAAAAGTCGGAGTTTGTTACCCCTGCAATTTCACTTGGATACTGCATCGCCAGGAACAATCCTGCACGTGCACGCTCATCCACTTCCATATCCAGCACGTCTTCTCCATCCAAAGTTACTTTGCCATCTGTGACTTCATATTTAGGATGACCCATCAAAGCAGATGCGAGTGTACTTTTACCCGTTCCGTTAGGACCCATGATAGCGTGGATTTCTCCGCCCTTCATTTCGAGGTTAATACCCTTCAAAATTTCTTTACCTTCAATGGTCGCTTTGAGACCTTCAATCTTAAAGTTTGTAGCCATATTCGCAATACCCTCCAAAAAATGTAGTGTGGTGTCGAAATCAGAAAGTATATTTAAACAGGGGAGCCCCCTGATTTCAAGTAATATTTAAAAATTTATTTATAATCATTCTAAACTGATTCTCAATGATTCTCAAGTTATTTTATAATAAATATCTTTAAGGGTGCAACCAACAGACACACGTTATCCAACTTTCTTCATAAAATGTTCACCCTACCAAGCGCACAAATGACAAAATTCATCCTAGGAATGATTATGTAGTTATAGTTTAGTACAAAAACCATGGGATACATAATCTCTTTTTTAGCCATAAAAACGCTACTGACAGCATGACGTCAGTAGCGTTTTACATGTAAGGGTTATTTTAGAACGAAAGCTTGAGGAGTTAGCCCAAATAAGAGCGTAACATCCACATATGTTTCTCCAGATCCGCTTTATAACCGATTAGCAAATCTGCAGTAGGCTGGTCGGAATTACTTTCCGCCAGTTCGATACCTTCCTGAAACTCCTCACATACCGTCGCAAAATCCTCGATCAAAGTTTGTACCATCTTAGGAGCATCTTCATTGCCGGTTGCTTCCTGAATCGACGACAGCTCCAGGTATTCCTTTAATGTTGCGGAAGGAGAACCTTTCAAGGCGAGCAGACGCTCGGCAATCTCATCCATTTTCAATGTCACTTCATTGTATAATTCTTCGAATTTAACATGGAGTGTATAAAAACTGGAGCCTTTCACGTACCAGTGATAGTTATGAATTTTCACATATAACACATTGAGGTTAGCGACTTGACGGTTTAAAAGTTCCTCCACCGATTTGGTTTGCGTATTTTTCGAGTTACTTGTTGTTTTAGCCATCATAAATCCCTTCCTTTTTCATCAAATTGACTTTCAGAAGCGTTTACGTATCCATCACCGCCACTGCTGACGGTAAGACGCCAGCGGGCATTTGAGTATTACCTGCCGGACGTCTGTTTCATATTTACCCTTTCTATACAGAAACGAAACAAAAAGAAGAGTTCTCTCTCTTCCAATCCATCATAAAAAAAATGTACAAAAATTCAGTGATTTTCGTTATACTTTCTCTATCCTATCAAAATACTTGGTTTAATATTGTGATATTTTTTTCACCATTTACATGTGCACAATTTACGGAGGTGACCTCATTGTCCAAATATCATCCCTTAACGACCGAAGAAGCAATCGAATTCGTGAAGAACATCCCCGGATTTTTCAGTCAGGAAGCCCAGCTGGAATGCCGAGAAATCGGTGATGGCAACTTAAATCTGGTTTTTCATATTACAGATTCTAAATCTAACAAGAGTATCATTGCCAAGCAGGCACTTCCCTATGTAAAAATTGTGGGTGAATCCTGGCCGTTGTCGCTGGATCGTGCCCGTATTGAACGTGAGGCACTTCAGCAGGAACACCAGCTTTGCCCCGAATTGGTTCCTGCCGTACTGGGCTATGACGATGAGCTTGCGCTAACCGTGATGGAGGATCTTAGCTCACACACAATCATGCGCAAGGGACTAATAGAAGGTAACACATATCCCCTTTTTGCTAATCATATTGGGGAGTTTCTGGCACGCACGCTCTTTTTCACCTCAGATTTAGGCATGAAT
Organism: Paenibacillus sp. Mc5Re-14; assembly: GCF_001049835.1. Classification (NCBI taxonomy): domain Bacteria; kingdom Bacillati; phylum Bacillota; class Bacilli; order Caryophanales; family Paenibacillaceae; genus Paenibacillus; species Paenibacillus sp. Mc5Re-14. The sequence continues at coordinate 752,325 of NZ_CVPD01000001.1, forward strand.
CAGCAGGATAAAAAAGAGCTGGTTAAACGCTTTATTAATCCTGAACTTTGTAAAATAACTGAGGATCTGATTTTGGATGAGCCCTACCGGTTTTCAGATAATAACAACTATGGTGTGTACATTGAAGACGAAGCAGAGGCACTCCGTACAGATCAGGTGCTTCACCTGGAAGTGGCTTTACTGCGAGAAAGGTTTATGACACGAACAGAAGCACTGCTACACGGCGACCTCCATACAGGCAGTATTTTTGTAACGGCTGAATCGACTAAAGTCATTGATCCTGAATTTGCCTTCTACGGACCCATGGGGTTTGATATCGGAGCAGTCATCGCCAATCTGCTGTTGAACTACGCAGCACAGCCCGGATGGACTTCTGGCGAGAAGGCCCTAAAGGAAAAACGTGACTGGCTCCTGGAGACTGCCATTCAAGTATGGGAGCAGTTTGAAAGCAGGTTCCGTACCCTATGGGACAAGCACGTCACCGATCATTTGGCACGAACGCCCGGATATCAGGACTTGTATCTCCAGAAAGTGCTGCAAGATATGATTGGTTTTGCAGGGTGCAAAGTGATCCGCCGGATCATCAGCCTGTCGCATGTGGCGGATATCGATACCATTGCCGATCCTAATATCAAGGAAGCTGCGGAACGTCTCTCGTTAGCGATCGGAAAAGCCTTGGTTCTGCGCAATCGCAAGCTTCATTCGATTCGGGAACTGGGGGATATTGTTCGGACAGCAACAGCGATCCAAACTAAAGGAGCATCACAAATATGAGTGAAAATAAAGAATGGACGCCCGCATCCTCCCGAGAAGCATCTGCGACCGGACAGCCTCTATCTTCGCTGGTGTGGAAGGGTAACCACTTGTCCATGCTGGATCAGCGTCTACTGCCCGAAACGATAGTCATGCTGGATTTATTCACGACCGAGGAAGTATGGGAGGGCATTCATGCCATGAAGGTACGGGGCGCCCCCGCCATCGGGATGGCTGCAGCCTACGGTGTTGTGCTGGGCGCTATCTCCTATCGCGGCAACGACGCTGCTGGATGGCTGGAGCATGTACACGCGGTGTGCGGACATTTGGCTACCTCACGGCCGACTGCCGTAAATCTGTTCTGGGCTCTGGGCCGCATGAAGAAGCGAGCCGGCGAACTTGTCACAGAGGCTGAGGTAAGTCAGATCGAAGACTGGAATGCAGGGCTGGAGCGTGAAGCTATAGCCATTCAGGCGGAGGATGAAGAAGTTTGTCGCCAAATCGGTATCCATGCATTACCTCTGTTCGAGGACGGGATGGGCGTACTCACTCATTGCAATGCAGGCGGCTTGGCAACAGCCAAATACGGAACAGCGCTCGCGCCTCTGTATTTAGCTCAGGAGAACGGTATCCACCTGAAAGTATTTGCTGACGAAACTCGCCCCGTATTACAGGGTGCGCGTCTGACCGCCTTTGAGCTTCAGCAGGCAGGCATAGATGTAACCCTGCTCTGTGACAATATGGCAGGCATGGTGATGTCCAAAGGATGGGTGCAGGCGGTCATTGTCGGCACAGACAGAGTCGCCGCTAATGGGGATGTGGCCAACAAAATCGGCACCTATAGCCTGGCAGTGCTGGCGAAGGCGCATGGTATACCTTTTTACGTTGCTTCGCCACTATCTACCATTGATTTACAGACCGCTACAGGCGCAGATATTCCGATTGAGGAACGTTCTGCAGAAGAAGTTACCGAGAGCTTTGGTAAAAGAACTGCCCCAGAAGGCATCAAAGTTTACAACCCGGCTTTCGACGTTACACCTCATAAGTACATTACCGCCATCATTACCGAAAAAGGAATTGTCCAAGCTCCCTTTAGCGAGAACCTCACCGCTTTGTTTGCCGATTAATTGTTCTTGCAGGTTATATAGTTGGTATATAATTCAAATGGTTTCACTCGTTAAAATGAAACTTTTCACAGAAAAAACCGGAGCCGTAGCGCCCGGTTTTTTAACTTTTTTGCTTTTATCCAACAACTATTACTAGTCTTCTTACACCAGTTTCAATAATGCTTCATAGCCTGGCATCCCTGGCTTAATTCCAAGTTGCTCAGCTTCCGTTGTCACAGACTCCATTGGTGCTTCCAACAGTTCCTTTAGCGTTTTTACCCCCACAGCTCGTGCGGCAAGAATTTTCCGATCCGCCAGCCGTTCATTGAGCAATCCAACATCCAGCGCACCACACATGATGTAACCACGGGAGTTAGAGATCGTCAATAGCGTTGTTTTAGGCAGTTTGACCTCGACTCCGATAAATGTATGCTCACCCACTTGAATGGGTTCCATGTGTATCATGGTTATTACATGCACCTCCTCTTTGTTCATCCCGGATATTTTATGCGGCATTTGCGGGTAAGTGTGGACGTCTGTGGATACCTGTAAAATATTTAGAAGCTTATTTATGTACAACAGAACAGGCAATAAAAAGACCAGATGGACCATTCCATCTAGCCTCTTCCTTAATTTGATTCTCTCGTATTTTTTATAATCGCACTATACGATTCCTCTGTGGTGATGACGCTAATTCCCTAAATTTAGAAATACGAAGTAGTAATGATATTTCTGAGAATTTAATATTCTCCAAATTACCTTCCTCCATCTCCCGTAAGCATGATGATCTTTTGATTAACGGTCCCAGCTCGCCAGTATGACATGTCACAGGTTGGTCTTATCTCCCCACAAGATACAGCTATACTGTTAGAGAGCTGCCGATTTTTCCATTCATGCCCATTGCACTCCTGCCTGTCTTGATCTCCAACTCCTATTCTGACTTGAAACTTAGGTTTCGGGTTTGTCAGTTGGTCGCCCTGCTTCTTTATTCTGCTTTGCATCCACCCTCTCAATTTTGTATTACAAAAACAAGATGTAAGGTTCTCAATCTTTAAAGATCCCTAAAGCAAAAAAACCATCCATAATAGACGGTTTTACTTAAAATATTATAATGAATAAAACACCAGCTCATTTAGTGCAGTATTTTAAAGCTAAATACAACATAATCTTTTTTTTGTTCATAATCTGTAATGTACTTTATTTGGCCTTTAACTTTTCTCCCAGTATACTCTTCTTTTAAGGGATCCCATTCGTTTAGCAATATTAAATCTCCAACATTGAAATTCCGGTCATTATATCTGATTTCGAATGTTTTTATTTCTTTTATTACTGAATCAAAGAACTCCTTATTGATTTTTAAATGATGTTCCATAGTATAAATAATCCTTTCAAAAATCAATAATCAAAAAATTAACAAGTTCTAAGATCGAGATACTTTCATCATATCTAAAAAGAGGAATTTGATAACTTTCAGAGAAAGCAGTTGCAGCTTTAATTTCACTCAGTTGAAATTCGATTAGTAATTCTAAAGAGTAATGTACACCATCTCTATTGAATAACCTTTCTTTTATGATCGAAGGATCTTGGGTAACTAAAACAATTCTTTTTAAGTTTGTTTCAAGAAAAGTCTCATCTGGTAAAGTTATAATAGATTGATTTTTGTCCAACAAGCAAAAATGTCCGTCTAATAACAAATACCGTTTTTCGGTATTTATTTCATTTAATTCTTTCTTCCACAGTGATTGAGAGGTCTTCTTCATTATTGATTAGGTCTATTACTTCCTTCGTACGCAAAATTTTGTGTAATGTTGATTTCATTATCTATACGAGCCCTCTGATCTCCTTTGCCTTTAATCTCTCCAATTGTTCAAGTTCTTTAGCCCATTCAAGGTGTTCGGATGTCCTAATTCACGACAACCAAAAAATCCAGTCACCGTCAATACAGGGCAACTGGATGGTAAAATTGATGTTTTATTTGTCTTTCTTTCTTTTTTCACACCATTAACATTGAAGTAGTATTTAGTAAGTTTTATGAAAACTACCAACCGTAGAGTTATACTTGGCAATATCAGATGGTAATACGAAACCGATTGATGTTTGATAAAGATTTGCAATGTCGTTCCCTGCTCCGAAATAATATGCCTGCCAAACAAATTTGGAACAATAACTATCAGCAACATTATTAAGTGTATGATTAAAAGTATAATTTTGCACCCTACCTATATTGTTCATTGCTCATCTGGCTGCGGAAAGACCACCCCCACCATATGCATGCATGACTGTAAATGTGTTACCTTTAGAAAACCGTGAAATATAAGAATCTAAACTCTCTGAAATACCGGGGCCGTATGGATGTACATGATAAATTCTATAATCAGTCCCTACAATTCCAACGTGACCAGCAAGGAAAGTAGAAAACGATTTAGGATTATAAATAATATCTCCTGCTTGAATAGTTATGTTAGTACGAGGATATTTCTCAGGAAGTTCAGCCGTTGGACTGATTATAGTTTTATCCTGTGAGTATGTAGATTGGGTGACAGAATTTGAATCATCGGTAATTGTTGAACTTGCATCCGCACTAGCAACGCCAGCAAATAGAAATGCAAAACAAATAATAAACAAAAATCCCAATGAATGTTTCAACTGCATTTACTTCAATATAGCCAAGCCCCCATTAAGGAGTAGATGATGGGACGTATAATTATAAACATAAAGAAAAGAAATAGAATGCACAGTCACATGCTTGTCCCCCTCAAAAAGGTCACAAATACGGTCACAAAATTCAGTCATTTATAAGATTTTAATAGAATGAATCAGTAAAGATCAGTAAATTGAAAACTGCTATGAAAGCTTTTCCCGCTTGACTTTACGGCTTAAACAGTGAAAAATTTTACTACCCTAAATTCGATACATCTTAGACGCACCACACATGATGTAACCACGGGAGTTGGAGATCGTCAACAGCGTTGTTTTAGGCAGTCTGACCTCGACTCCGATAAATGTATGCTCACCCACTTGAATGGGTTCCATGTGTATCATGGTTATTACATGCACCTCCTCTTTGTTCATCCGGGTTATTTTATGCGGCATTTGCAGGTGGGTGTGGACACCCGTGGATAAATTCAAAATTTTAGGAGGATGATGTATGTACAGCAAAATAGGCGATATCAAAAAGACCAGACGAATTTTTCCCATCTAGTCTCTATGATCATCGTTAATGTTCTAGCTCTGTGCTTTATTCACACTTCTTTAGGTACTGTGGCGGTACAAAGTCGGCAAGCCAAACACCATGGTTGGCTTTATAAAACTTCACTTGATTAGCTAATGCCTTTGCTGTGTCGACTTCGAGGATCACTAGTTCTCCACGTCTTTTGCCTGCTAAAATTGCAAACTCAAGCGATACAGACAGATGTACATACTTTCTCCCCATCGGCTTAATTCCTTCGGTGAAAATGTTATGGATTACCTTTGTGTTTGTACCGTGATAGAGAATCGTTGGTGGAGTAGCTTCCTCATAATTTAATCTGCCTGCACTGTGCCCATAATTAGCTCTTATGTACCCACTAACCATTTCATATCTTTGTTTTGGACAATGGCTTACTACTTGTTCGATATCCGACTCACTGACCTCAGACCATCTATTCTCTGATCTTATTCCTTGAATCGGGTTTGAACGTCACAAAAACCCTCATGGTCCAGCTCAAGACCAAACTGTTCTGGTGTATGCCTAAGAATCTTACTCATAAATTTACTGAGGCTCTCTTCTTGTTTTGATGTTAACATGATGTACTCCTTCTAATAAAATATTTGTTTATCTATATTGATCTGGAATTTTAGATATAGCTTTCCATCCTTTAAATAGTCCACCATGATTGAAAGTATTGAGCATTTCACCGAATTGAGGGATCACGAGTTGAAAGTTTCTTCGTTTAACTAACTGTGTAATTGAAGATTCTCCTTTTTAACATCGTCTCTTAATTCTAGGGTAGATGAGAATTTTCCTCTTTATCAGATGGATTGCTATGAAAAAAAGCCTACTCTCATTTTATTATCAAAGGAGCAAGCTTGGTTCATATTATTGAATTACTTTATGATTCAAATGTCATCTTATCGGGAAATATCCCCCCTTCTTTAACGAAGCAACGTGCCATCCTCTGTGCAGCCCTATCAAAATAAAATTTATTTGAATGGCTCGGATCTGGTAAAGGTTCAATTTCAGAGAATAACTTAGTCTCTTTGTTCAATTGAATTTCCCCATAATGTGTTCATTAGGGCCATATCTATAAATAACTACATTCTCATCTTCATGTTCTTTTAAAAAGTAAAACAAATGCTCCCATTATAAAATCTCCTCTACTCTATTTCCCATGGACGACCCGACCTTACCGCAGCTTTATGAGCAGTCTCATAGTCTGTTTTAAATATACCCTCAAATCTGGATTCAAACAATTCATGGTTAAGCAAATCCATATCTTTTTCTGTTTGTAATCCTTTTTTGTAATCTGTCCCATACTTGAGCTATTTCGTAATCAGAGTTATCACATATACCGTAGGCACTTCCATAGACCGACTATAAGCAGAATATGAAGCGATAATGGATATAGTAGGGAGTTCCAACATATGGTATTATAGAAGATAGTATGCAAAGCATAGATTTCATGTGATTTCTAATAGAAAAGTTCATCATTGGAAGGAGAAACTAAATGGAACCTAATTTTAAACTTAAGAATCTAAATGGTGAGGAAGTAACCATTTTTGAATTGCAAGAAGCAATGGGAAAAGGGGAGGTTACTTCTAGGGAACTTGTTATGTACTACATGTATCGTATTGCAACACACGACCAGAGTGGTCAAAATATAAATTCTATAATGGCAATCAACCCAGATGCGATTTTTATTGCAGAAGCCCTAGACAAAGAAAGAAAAACAAGAGGAATTAGAGGGTATTTACATGGTATACCTGTTTTGTTGAAAGAAAATATTGAAACAAAGGACAAAATGCGGACGAGTGCGGGAGCGTTGGCACTGGAAAACAACATTAGCGAAACGGATGCCTTTCTTGTAAAAAAACTTAGAGAAGCTGGAGCCATTATCCTTGGAAAAACAAACATGACTGAATTGGCAAACGGCGTATCCTCAAAAATGTGGGCAGGTTACAGTTCTAAAGGCGGACAAGTATTAAATCCATACGGTGACTTTTTCGTGGGTGGGTCAAGTACTGGTTCTGCTGTAGCTGTGGCGTCAAATTTTACAAGTGTTGCAGTTGGAACGGAAACTTCAGCATCAATTTTAAGTCCAGCTATTCAAAACTCGATTGTTGGTATAAAGCCTACAGTTGGGCTTATAAGTCGTACAGGTATAATACCTTATTCCTATTCTCAAGATACCGCTGGAGCAATGGCAAGGACAGTATCAGATGCGTCAATCTTACTTAGTGTACTTGCAGGTAAAGACGATAATGACCCTGCTACATGGAAAAATGATGATACGATTGACTATTCAACTTACTTAGACAAGAATGGCTTAGAAGGGGCGAAAATTGGGGTTTATAGAGATGTACCATTAGAGCAATTTCGTGACCCTGACGAATATGATAAAATATTATTTAATAATACTGTAGAGGAACTAACAAAAGCGGGAGCAATCGTCATTGAAGACATTGAAATGCCAGCCTTCGATAGGAAATGGAATTGGAACAAGTTGAATAACGAATTTAAGCATGGTCTTGATAACTATCTCCGAAACCTTCCACAAAGTATGCCTGTACATACATTTAGTGAATTGGTTGAGTGGAACGAAAAAAACTCCGAGAAGGCTTTGAAATATGGACAAGATTTACTGAAGAACCGTCAACATTTAGTGAATCCATTGAAGAATCCGAACTATATATTAGAGTCTTTAACTGATTTATATTATTCCCAGAATGAAGGCATAGATTATGCCATAGCGAAATACGGATTGGATGCAATTATGTTTCCATCATATGTGGGAGCAGAAATTTGTGCAAGGGCAGGGTATCCATCAGTAGCTGTTCCCGCTGGCTTTAAAGACAACGGCAGACCATTTGGAGTTACGTTTGCAGGAAAGGCATTTAGTGAACCTATGCTAATTCGTATAGCATTTGCATATGAACAACGAACGAAACATAGAAAAAAGCCGTTACTCAGTCATAAGTAAAAGAGAAGTTCCATGCAAAGAAACCACTCCATTGTAAGGAGTGGCTTTGTCTTTATATAGAGGTATATTTTGTGGTCAAATTGTACTTTTAGTTTAAATACACTACAGTACGGTGAACCGTATCATATATTCAAATATCATGGCTACGCCATACTGCTCGTTAGCTTAATACCAGCAGCCAGTCTACAACTTTGTTTTCTTGGTCTAAAACTTTATTGTCACCGGACATCAAGTTGTAGCGAAAACGTTACATTGAACAACTCTTTCCAGAAGACAGCGCAATTTTGCGCTCTCATTCGTGAATGAGTTTTCCGCGTTTTCGCGGAGGAGGAATCGTGTCACTTAGTGACATCTACACAGTAACGACATTACAAAATGATATTTCCTTGGGGGGACACTTGATGACACACATTTTGTTTGATATTCACACACACAGAAATGTAGGAAATCCCACCATTTAAACGTACTAAGCTTAACTTAGTAGTCTAATACTGATATTGTTTAAGTATTAGTAATGGCAACAATGCCCTAAGTTAAGTTTAGGACATCAATAAGGTTCCCCGAAATTTGCGTAGAAGCTTCCCAATATCAAGGTATCTATCAATCTGCACAAAAAAAGTGCATATTGAGATTGGATAAAAAAATCCAGTCACCGTCAATATGGGGGCAACTGGATGGTAAAATTGGTGTTTTACATGGGTTATATTGACTATATATACTCTCCTTATTAAATCAGACTCAAATACCTTAAACAAGTTGGACATTGCAAAAAATATCTGACTAAGCCTCATCCCCTCTTAATTTTCATTAATCGATTTCAACGATAGCAATTTTACCTACTTTAAATAAAAGTACCTACTCTTTTGTTTAGATTTCATCAATCTCATCTTTATTTACGAAATAGCGGATTTATCAAAAAATAAACAAATAGCCCCAAAAAGACAAAAAACGACATCGACTTTTGATTCGAATGGCATGTTCAAGTACTTTAGGATGTGTGCTAGTCTTTGATTATAAATATTACAAAGGGGTGCAATTATGTTAAAAATTATAAGAAAAATTGCTAGTCCGTTACTTGTTATTTCTTTTTTAACCACCTCATTCTTAACATCGCCTGCATCAGCAGACGGAGAAAAGGAATTGACGTCAAAAGCTAAACCAAATTCGTCCTTTTCTACATTGGTAGATAACATTGTGCAGGGAAAAACTACGCTAAAAATCAATACCCTTAAAGAAACAAATGTCACAAAAGACGAAGCCTTAAAACAATATGCTAAAGCTTTTGATATTGTAGAAAAGTATATTGTAGAAAAAAATATTAAAATCAATCAAGATCTCGACAACATTGAATATCAAAAATTTATAAAATCATTAGGGTCATCACTTGATGACTTTTCAGAGCCTGACAGACAAGAACTTGTGAAGTTAGTTAAATTTGTGGATTTATACGAAAACGCTGAGAAAAACAAGATTATTAATAACCTTAAATCAAAATTATATACAAAATCCATTAATGAGGATGGCTTAGCGGAACTGTTGGAACTTGTACCAGTATCCTTGTCAGATCCTTCAACAGTTGAGGCTCCTTCGACTGTTGAAGCCTCAGTTTATCAAGAAAAGGCAGACATAAAACCGTTAAGATATGCAAATGGATACAGTTCAGTTGAAGCAAGAGAATATGCTTACAAATGGTGGGATGACCGTAATCCAACTTACTCTGAGTACTACGCCGATTATTTTGGTTGTTCTGTAAGTAGAGCATGTTGGAATGACTGCACCAACTTTGTTTCACAGGCATTATATGCTGGTGGTATGCTGGAATGGGATGGTTTATATTTAACTGGTGATGATGCTTGGTACTTTAGAAATGGTCGCCTCTTTAAACCAACTCATAGCTGGGGAGGGGCACATAACTTCTATAATCACTGGAAGTATAGAGCTAAATTAGCATCTAGTACAAACGATATATCAATGGGAGACCCAGTAAATGCTGACTTTAATAATGATGGTGACATTGATCATACAGCTATTATAACTGAGTTTACGAATGGTCGTTTCTTTTTGACTCAGCATACAACAGATCGAAAAGACGCTCCCCTATCTACTTGGTATTCAAATGGGTACAAGGTTTATGCATGGAAAATGAGTACTGCAAAAAGAACCCCAAATGACTGAGGTGTTTATGCGCTTGATTTGTTTAGTATTATTAATAATCCTTGCATCATGTTCAAATGTAACAGATAGTTCGACCCAGGAGGTTAGTACTGAATATGAAAATGTTCAGGAACTTAATAATTTGCCTCTTCCCAGCACTGCCATCGAAGTCGATGGAAAATCTGCTAAATATTTTAAAATATATGAAGTTTCTCAACCTTTTGAAAATTTTAATGCTGCATATCAAAAAGAACTCAAAGATGAGGGATGGGAAATAACTGAAGTCGAAAGCAACAAAGTAATATCAGTAGAAAAAAACAATATTAAATACTTACTGATTATTACTAAAAGCTCTGACAATCAAACAACCAAGGTTACAGTTAGAAAAAATTCTTAAGACCCCACACGGGGTCTTTATTTATATTATGAATATGGAAGTCTCAAAGCCCCCGTAACTTTCACCTACGTTGGTTAACATTCTCCTTTGAGCAGACCTCACAGGAGTATGATGCATAGTCACATGCTTGTCCCCCTCCAAGAGGTCACAATTGCGGTCACAAAATTCAGTTATTTATAAGATTTTAATAGAATGAATCAGTACAGATCAGTAAATTGAAAACTGCTATGAAAGCTTGTCCCGCTTGACTTTAAGTCTTAAACAGCGAAAAAATTTACTATTCTAAATTCGGTACATCTTAGACGCACCACACATGATGTAACCACGGGAGTTAGAGATCGTCAATAGCGTTGTTTTAGGCAGTTTGACCTCGACTCCGATAAATGTATGCTCACCCACTTGAATGGGTTCCATGTGTATCATGGTTATTACATGCACCTCCTCTTTGTTCATCCGGGATATTTTATGCGGCATTTACGGGTAAGTGTGGACACTTGTGGATACATTCAAAATATTAAGAAGCTTATTTATGTACAGTAAAACAGGCGATATCAAAAAGACTAGACGAATCATTCCATCTAGTCTTTCCTTAATTTGTTTCTATCGTATTTTTTAAGAAGGTACGACCGCACTATCATTTGAACGATTGATATGCTCCTGGTTAATAAAGTCAATGGATTTAGATTTCAAATATCTTTCCTACTTAAATTACCAAAAAAAGACCGCCTAAGCGATCTTGGCCAAATTAATCTTTTATCTGGCTCTTAGGGTTCTTTCATAATCTTCAAATCTAACTTTTCGAATCATGCTTCTGTTTTCTGTTCGAACAATAATTCCTTCGGATTTACCGATTACATCAATACCTACCTTAGTAAATTCATACCTCTTCAAATACGTGTATACATCATCAATTGACTCAGGAAAAAGATCTGAACTTAAATGGTCTACGATAGGGCTAGCATCCAATTTAAAGCCATCAACCAATCTACGCTTCTCTGTCTCGTTGTAAAACGGCTGTCCTCCATTGTCTCTCCAAGATGCTATAGCAGATACATCCCTATCCATCAATCCATTAAACTGCTCCCATGTGAGGGAAAAAACATCGAATACTTGATAACCTTGTGTTTTATTCTGCGTATAGTTTTTAGATTTAGGAGTTTTTCCTCCATAAGATTCTTGATAGATAACAGTTAACGCAAGATCGTTTCGATTCTTAAAAATAGATCCTTTCAGCTTTTCTGCTAATGGCTTTAAAAATTCTGCAATATTACCGTAAGGGTTTGCTATTCTATCTCCTTTAGAAGTTAAAAGCTCCTCTCTGGAACCTATAAAATAATCCGCTTCTTCACCATCGTTGATGAATATCATTCTTGAGTTCTCACCATCTACTTTCTCATAACAATATAGCATCTCATCAGAAGGAAAGAATTTAGCTTGAGTAAGAGTATCTTTTAGCCGCCCTCTTTCGCCTATTTCATGATATGTAAGAATGCTAGGGTACTTCGTAATCGAATTAATTTTTTGTATATCCATGTTTGTCTCCTTTTATCCAACTAAAAAATCATTGTTATATGTGCGGTTAATTAAAGCTTCAAACGGTCAAATATCTTAACAAAAATCCTTGAGATATTCTTTGCATCATCAATTCCTCTATGATGAGTACCCTCCAATGGCAGATTAAGCATCTTTAAAGCTCTCTCCATACCAACTCCACGATCATTTCCAATCAGTTTTCCATGCTGATGTTTAATACTTATATGACTTCTAATCCATTCAGTTCTGATTTTATGTAACTCACAGTCCTTCTTCAGTTGACTCTTATCATAAAATCCCCAAGAACAAAGATAATAGGGTTCTTTACCAATCCATTCTTGAAACTTATAAATAGCTTGTGGAAAATATGTTGCCATATCAATATCTTGCTGCGAAATTGAAGTTAGACTCTTACAGAAGTCAGATAATTGTGGGTTCAATTTAGGTTTAATAAAAGTTTGAAATTCGCCTATAATCTCTAAATTTACATTTACTTTGACAGCACCAATTTCAATAATTTCATTCTGCCTTGTTCGATCATTCTCCCAGCAGGTAGCTTCTAAATCAAAGATTATGTAGTTCATTATTTATCCTTTCTCATGTCAAATCTTGTTTTACTCTCACCATAGTATAGCTAGGTTAGCCATCTTTCAAGCCAATGAGCCATTTGCAAGTATTTTATGCAAGACTTGATAAGCTCTGATTGTTATATTTACTTCGTCAGCGATAATGATGATGGAATCATAGAAATAAGAAGCGATAATTCGAATGGTAAATTCTATGTCGTTTTCATATAGGTATACCTGGTAAATCACTTTTTCTTTACTGTTGTGCTCATTAATCACTTGCGCATCCTTGAATTCCTCGCGAATAATATCAGGTATCAGAGTGACAGCCTTTTTCTTGAATTCAAAAAAAATTAATTTGTTCTTATGAAATTCTAGTGTCAACCCTTCTTTCATTACAAACGCCCTCCTCATGGACAGAAAAATTCATTTTGATTCTTCCTAAGCTTTTATATATTTCCAAGATAATTATTAAATACTAATCCCAACGATCAATCTTGATGAGTCGTGCGGAGTTGTCTGATGTTACTTTCACAATCAAATTCCACTCACTATCCTTAGAGTAACCCACACCACTAGCTGACGCTGCTTCAATTCCTTCGATTGGAGTGTTAGCGGTGTACGCTTCAAGCGTCTTTCTGATTTCACGAAGTTCTGGTTTCAGTGTTTCAACGAAGAATCCTCTGCCTTTACCCTCCGACAAATCTTTGCATCCATCCAACAAGAAGAAAATATGATGGCCTGTATGAGTAACTTTCTCTTCGCCCCACAAATTTGGAGAATTCGTAATTCCGTTTACCTTGACAAAACTATTAACTGAAACATTCCATGCATCGTCAGAAGAATATGAATTTGAGTTAACGATTTCCGGATGCTGGCCCTTAATATGTTTAAATATAAATACGTCTTGTTGATAGCCATCACCGCCAGCAACACCATGATAGGAATATATTTTTCCATTGACTTCAAGTTCTACCTTGAATGGTGTGCTTCCTTTTCCTCGTTCACAGTAATTATGAACATAGAATCTATATGTTCCATTTCTAGCTTCTCCTTCGCTCCATCTGATATTTTCTACTGGCGAGTACTCTCTATGACCTCCACCATTCATATCAATGTCTAGCCAACCATTACACCTGCTTAGCTTGTCTCCGTAGTAAATATGTTCACCGTTAGGGGTCACGCAATGCAAATCAAGATCCGTATATCCTTCCCAAATGAGTGAGCACCGGATTTCATTGTTCTCATATTGACCACCTGCACTCTCAATCCTACGTTTGATCTCTCCATCAATGCCTCCATGATAATACCAGCTAAATGCGTTATCCCATTGCAGAATGTTAGGTGCTGTATCATCAGAAGCCGTAACCAATGCCATAAATCTATTTGGATTGTCGATTTTCACTTCAATGCTTTCTGCTGATGGCATTACCGTTTTTCGGAATTTATCCCATGTCATAACCGCGCTTGGAAGGTCAACTCTGTTTGAAACAGTATTAGTTTTCTCTTTCGGCGTAATATTACCGAATATACCTCCAGCTTTAACAACACCCTTATTCACAAAAGAACCCTTACTCTTCCAAATGGTCTCAGGGACTTCTTCAATCGTTGCGTATCTTCGTTGTAGCGAATTAGCAATGCCAAGCTTCTGAACAATCTTCTCAGCTTGCTCAATGTTCCCTTGAGATGGAGCAACTTGCGCTCTCATATAATTGGAAGGACTCATTTTTTCAGCAAATCTACGACTTATAGAGTCAAATGAAAGGCCATTAACAATATCGTCAAGCAAAGTTCCGATCATGCTGCTTTTCACATGACAGAATCCAGATGGAGCGGTTGCAACAGCCATCCAAGTAATGTTGTCACGAATTTGACTGTTCTGAATGTTTTGATGTTTTGCGTGAAGAACTTGAAGAAATTTAGCTACACCAAGAATTTTGTCAGACCTATACAAAGATTCTGATTCCAAGAGAGTCACAGCTTGTTCTACAGCCTCCGGCGGATATTCCGTAAGTCCAGCAGTCAAAATTCTGAAATCCTCTTTCTTCTCTGCCAGTTCCTGTCCAGCAGTTTTCAGTCTAGATTGATAAACTTTTTCTGCTGGAAGCGTAACTGACATATGATCCCGTCCATTAGAGTGTGGCTGACCAAGATTCCTTTCGCTAGAAACAAACACCCCTGTAACTCTAGATTTAAGAACAATTTGCTTCATTGCATTGACAGAATTAATGAAAAACTCAGGAGTGTTGCTTTCATCCCACATAACAGAATAGATTTCACCATCTTCAGAAATAGAAACAAGCCCACCAAAACGATTCACGAAATTTCTACAACATTTACAAGTATAATGTTGTCTTGCTTCATGTGGTAAGCCCTCAAGAAATGCGTCAAATACTCCATCGGAATCAGTTGTGAAAAGCGGCTTGCTGCTAAAGGTTGTAAATCTTTCTTTGATTACCTCACTGAAATGTGGGTATTGATCATTGCTGTTGTCGTATTTGTCTTTGATATAATTGATATTGTTGTTCACTTTTTAACCTTCTCCTAATTGTATTATTATTTATGTAACATGATTGTAAAATCATCATTCTACTTCAAAAGTCTTCAGTATCTAGTTACCTGAAGCGATGAGTTTTTCAACCTTACGATCCTTTTAATCACTTACCTTATTCCTAGAATCGTCCCATGAGTCCAGACTCAGATAAGACTCTCCTTCAATGATATCTTTTACCTTACTATGCTGCTGTGACTTGAAAAGCTCTATCATTTCAATTAAATTATTACGATCCAACAACTTTACTCCACTAAAACTGGCTAACTGTTCACACAAGGATCCATAAATACCAAACCCGCTCCAAAATCTCTACTGTCTTGTATCTTATACGCATCACTATAGCCCAAGCACAGCTTCCACAAATAAAATTCAAAATCCTTGCCATCTTCCATACGGTTTATTTCCGTTAATACCGAGTTTGTAAGGGTTAATACCCTGCGTTATTTTATATCGCTTTTGAACTTTAGGCTTTTTAAGAAAATGTAACAGAGCCAAAGCAAGCAATATAGCAATGACACCAACAATCACAAATATAGATAACTCTGCTCCCCCTTGGCTATTCCAACTCTTTTCCACACTTGCTTATAATACAACACTCAGGGACAATTTCCCAATTATTTTTTAAATAACTATAGTAAATCGACAATAAATAACGCCTATTGCTAGATGCTTAGTTACATATCAAAGGGGTAAAATCACTCCTATCTGACTCCTATATACACAATCCTTCTAATTTCGCCTGCCTTTTTATTATATTTGCCTCACATAGACAACATGGCGAAGAGCCTAAATCATTTTATTAGGCTGATTTGTTGTAAATTTTTACTGAACGCCATTCATGTTTAGTAGATCACGAAGAAAAAGAATAAAATTCCTAATAATACAAAGTTTCTTTTCCTAATACTTTTGACAAACTGTCATAAGCCTTGATATGACGGGATTTCACGTATTGTTAATGTTAGACGCTGTGTACATTCTTAGCGTGACCTAGAGTTTCAAGGATTTTATCCATAGTCCTTTTTATTGATTTAAAACGATATAATTGACATAATATCAATAAACATCCTTTCCAAAGATTTTTAAGATCGCTATATTTATAGACTTTTCCTACATTACTTTGAATGGCTTCATAGTACAAGAATTCTACTTTTCCAAAATCATTATTGGAGGCTAACAAATGAGTAAATTTGAAAAAAATCTAATTAAGTATTTGTCTTACGGTTTTTTTGTAGGAATATACTATTCCTTTATTAAAGGGCCAACAACAACGAGTACTCCGATCAACGGTACGTTTGAATTTTATACGGTACCCACTTCTACTTTTATTTTCAGAACATTATCAACCTCGTTTCTACTAAGCCTCTTTGCTGGAGTGGTGTATACAATTACTTTTTTATGTATAAGAGGAAGTAAGTAGATTCTTTGAATAACTCCAAAGCAAAAGAAGCTGTCCAAATCGCAGCGGCTCCTTTTCTTAAGTGACAGTTCGAAGCAAATATTACGTCATTGGTAGCGCCACTTTAGCTTGCTCCAACAAAGGGGATAGTTATCGGAAAATACGGAATATCAATCTTTACGGTAATGATATTTGCAAGCGCTTGGATGCTTAGTAGTTATACTAAAAATCATACTCAAAGCGATAGGTAAAGCTCCCTTAGTTAGTACACAAGTTATTTTTAAGGACGAAACCAAGGCAAGGTATTTTTAAAGAGCAAGATAAAATTATTCAGTATAGCCACGCCCCCATTAAAGGAGTAGATGATGGGGCGTATAATTATTCTTTGAAGGATTATAACGGAAATACGTGGATACATTCAAAATATTAAAAAGCTTATTTATGTACAGCAAAACAGACGAAATCAAAAAGACTAGACGAATCATTCCATCTAGTCTCTTGATCATAAGTTAATGTTCTAGTTCTACGCTTTATTCAAACTTTTTTAAGTACTGTTACTTGTGTTCCCTTTTTTATATCTTCAATGTTTTCTGAATCCTTTACATTAATTCCAATTAGCGGATGGTTAGCAATGGAGAAAGAAATGCTTATATCCAATACGTCCAGTTCGCATTTCGTTCCATCTATCTTATCTACTTGTATTTTTGAACCTATCAAACCTTTCAAATTGGTATGATCCTGCTTATCTAAACCAAGATTTGTTCCAATTAAAATGATTCCTTTATTGGGTGTTTTAATAATATCGTCTAACTTCATAATCTCCAAAAGAGAACCTCTCCATTCTAACGTTCATGTATGAACAGTATATCTTTAACTTCCCTAATTTTGATACCTTCGTTTTTTAATCTAGTAATTCCATCTCTTAATAGCATGATTCTTTCTAATTGGGTCAAATCAGGAGCAAATCGTGCAGCTCTGATACTTGCTTGAGCTTCGTCAAGTGCAAAGTTCCTAGTTATAACGTTAAATTCATCATCCATAACCCGGAAGGATTTCCCTGCTAGTCCTGCTTCATAATGTCCGACAACTTCATGCGCTATTGTTCCATGACCAGTAATCCGGCTATTAGCTGCTAATTTACCTGTCGCATTAGAAGGTAATACATCATTATTTATATTGAGAATCGTATCAAATAATAATCCAGTAGGAGATGTGTCATTAGGCCCCGCTACACGGATATTTTCTTGTGGCATCCCTAATTTTTTTGCATACTGAGTTAAACCTTCAATTTGTGCTACAGTTAAAGGCACTTCATTACGCAGGCCATTAGTATCAATAATTTTTCTTGCATTGTCCGCCTCTTCTATTATTCGGGTAGTTCCATCTTTTAATGGAGTATATTTTATAGACCCTGATAACCCAATTTTAGGCTTAATAACTGAGCTAACTCCTCCAAACAATCCTGCTGTACCGATCATATTAGCACAGTGTTCCTTTGACCACGCATTGGTAGGATTAAATGCTCCCTAAATCATACCCGTTATTCCAAATGTACCGAAATTGAGCATGTCATTCCATGAATCGTTTTGTTTAGCTGCCCGTTCCATGTACCCTTGATACATTCCTTTTGGAATACCATACGACATATAATCTAAGAAGCTCCAAACCGAATCAAACTTTTTCTCATAGCGTACTGAATTAGCATCTACAAAATCCTGACCTAGTTCAGTTAAGCTATCTACCGATTTCTGGAATGCATTTCGTGTATCTGGAGCAGGAATAGCACATGAATTCGGTGGAGGCGGTAAACAACTTGTGTCAATATTACCTGCTTCCATTAGGTCCGCTAATCTGAATTTATCTGCATGATGACGTAACTCCCTCGCAATAGAATCCATCAGTGTAACAAAGTCGTTCATATTCTTCTGAGAGGTCTGGAAGGAATAGTAAAAGTGCTCTTTAGTCAGTCCTTCCCACAATTGTCCCATAGATGAAATTTGTTTTAATAAATTGCTATTCATTTGAGTTGCAGTTTGCTGTGCTAACTCAAACTGCTTGGAGACAGTCATAAGTTGCTCAGGTGTCACTTTAATAGTTGTCATAGTTTACCTCTAGTCATGAATTCGTTATGACATAGTAACACTATTCCGATTTATGGAAAATGAACTTAGTTCCTAATTGTTATATGAAGGATTAACCTTTCTACCTATGTCTAAAGGCTTAAATTCATCGTTTTTAATCCTCATCTTCAATCTTTAATCTGTAACTATCCATTTTGTTTTTTCTGACTGAACTAATCATTGATTTCCTTATCCGAATAATCACCCAGAAAGTTAAGAGATCATAGCTCAATCCCCAAACCCTTCCAGCGCCTCATTCACTAATCCTCTATATTGTGAGTCCAGATTAGTCTTCCGTCTTTATCAAGCAGCATCCCTAAAGGTTAAATCCTCTTGAATAGCACCCTTTAGTTCCCTTTTTTCAGAAACCAGACTACCATAAGAATAAAGATAATAACTTGATGTTTTTTGGAGGGTTGTGAATTGGTAGAAAAATTTGAAAAGACATTCGTTCAATTAGTCAATGCGAGCTATCTCCAGAAGAATGGCAAGCATGGTGGGAAGAAAATAAAGTTCAATTGGAAAAGCACTTATCCCGTGGCGTTTTTCTTAAACTCAAACCCATCAAGCACGACTTTCGATGGTTTCCTATCCTTTCCAGCCAAAAGAGAGCCGTCGAATATCTTTCGGCGAGAAACAAAATTCCGATCTATATCAACAACACTATGAAGCCGAATTCAAAGCTTTTTGTAAGATTCAAAAAGAGCAGGATAAAATTCAACTTGAACTTCTTAACAAAAAGATACCACAAGTATTCCAGACATATCCAAAGTTTGCAGCTTCGCTTAGAAACGTTTACAGTAGTTTGGATGTTTTAGATGGCGGTGCATCTTTACATAAAATTGAACAGGTAGAAGCATCATTAGGGTTTCAACTGCCGAGCGATGTAAAAAAGCATTTTGAAACAGCTGAAAATATTTCAATTGAAGGATACGTTTAGAATTGGAATCATTACGAAAAATAGATATAAAAGCGAAGCCCTATATCGTTTTGGGTGAATTTTGGAAAGAAGCTGACGTGGACTTACTGCTGATAAAGCCTGAACCAGCAGAGATCTGTAAGATCTATTATTACGCACACAAGAGTAACACAGTAAAAAAGCTTTGCTCAGGCATGAAGTCGTTAATTGAAAACAAGTTTTCCTACTATAACCGTCAATAGATAGTTATTCGCCTGCGACAAAAATGGAGCTCTTCCAAAAGTAGTTTTTCTTCGACCATTAGACAGTCTTTTGCGTGAAAAAAGTGAAAACCGGACTGGTAAGGGGGTATCCCTATCCGTTCCGGTCCTGTTTTCTTTCGTTACAACACAGTTTGTTTCTGGTATTTTTCAGTCTTACGATCCTTTTTTATCACTTTACTGTTATTCCTATAATCATCCCATGAATCCAGACTCAAGTAAGGCTCTGCTTCGATGATATCTTTTACTTTGCTGTGCTGTTGTTCTTTGAATAGCTCAATCATTCGAATTAAATCATTACGATCCAGCAGCTTCACTCCATTATAACTGGCTAACTGTTCACACGAGGGAGTATATTTACTTGAAGTAATCACAATAGATTTCTTAGCTCTATAAAATCGCATAGAACTGTACACTTCCTGAACTGCACTCAAACCTACAGGATTGCTTAATGCATACCGTTTTGCCTGAATGACATTGCGATATCCTTCTCTATCCGTAAATACCAAATCTGTTCCAAAATCTCTACTGTCCTGTGTTTTATACGCATCACTATAGCCTAAACACAAGAACAACCTGAACAGATACATTTCAAAATCCTTGCCATCTTCCATACGATCGATCTCATTTATTCCGATTTTGTAAGGGTCAATATCCTGCGTTACTTTATATCGCTCTTGGACTTTAGGCTTTTTAAGAAAACGTAATAGAGCCAAAGCAAGTAATACAGCAATGACACCAACAACTATAAATATGTACAACTCTGCTCCTCCTCAGCTATTCAACTCTTTTCCATACTTGCTTATAATACAACAAATAGGTACAATTTCCCGTAAAATTTAGATGAATATAGTGAATTAGAAACAAAAGTAAGTCTAAATAAAAAGGCAACAGGTAATACCTGCTGCCTTACTCCCTATTATTCAGCTTCCGTTAATGTTTTTAAAGCTTCAGTAAATGAATTGCCGATCGACATAATTTCTCCATTAACTTGCTTGCTAAATTGAGATTCCGTAAGTTTGTCTTTTCCTGCCGTGTGATTCTTAATGAATTTTATAAGGTCTGCTTTCTGTTTTGCAATATCCTTTAAAACTTGGTCACTTTCTCGCTTGTAATTTTTAATACTTTTACTTAGTTCAACCTTCGCCACACTGAGCTCCTTCTTTAATTTATCGCAATCAACCTTCGCTTGAGCTATTACCGTTTTACTAGACTTATTTTTCACTTCGTTTTTATATCGCGCAGTTGCTTGGTTTAATCTCTGAGTTAGCTCACGAACCTCTGCCCCTAGAACAGCATTAAGCTTTTTTTGTGCAGCTTTAATTTCTTTTACACGATCTTTATAATTCTCAAAGTATAATTTTTCGATTTCACTTGTTGACATTGCTTTTGTAGATGTTGCTGCCAATACTTGTGATGGAATTAAAACAACAATCATTAATAATAGTAGAATAGCTTTCTTCATATGTATCCCCTTGTCTGGTAATAGTACAATTATCATAAGGGAAATGAAGGGAATAGACAATATAATTAAAAAGCATTAGAAGAAAAACTGAATTGTTTCTATTCTTTCAATTAAAAAGGGAGATCGTTATGAAGAAATATGGAATAGCAATCTTTATAGCAACTCTATTTGCGAGCATTTGGATACTTAGTAGTTACACTAAAAGTTATACCCAAAACGAAGTATTCAGCTATCTTATAAAAGATCAAGCATACAAACCATCTGCAATTTATTCAGTTGAAACTCAAATAGCTAAAGCTCCCTTAATTAGTACACAAGTTATATTTAAGGACGAAATCGATGCAAGGTATTTTTATAAAAAGGAGCAAGGTAAAATTATTCAGTATAACCAAGCCCCTATTAAGGGAGTAGATGATGGTGCTTATATTTATAAACATCATGAAAACAAATAAAAACGAAAGATCATCCTCAATTCAGTGAAAAAACTCAATTGAGGATGGCCTAAGCTATTCATTTTCCCAGATAATAGAGCCATCTGAAGATGTAATCATGCTAGGGGGATCGTCATGGAGAGAAATTTCAACAAAGGAGCTTTTTCCTTTTTGCAACCATTTATATATACTTCCTTCATCGTTAATCGGCTTAGATACTATTTTTTTAACTTCAATAACTGCAGCATCATATTCAAGGAACCCATTATCATCTTCATTTAAACCATTGTTTGTTTCATAGATTGTGTCCCTAGTACCAATAATCTTTAATCCATTCCCCCAATGAATAGTTAATTCATCTTTTGGTACTGAAATAATAACTTTAATTAAAGAATCATATCCCATATACTCCTCCTTGGTTTAAGGCTCTTCTCGTCTTCAAATTCAATGGTAACGCTAGTGTTTTCGCTATAAATAAACCATTGTCCCAATTCCTTATTAACCTATCCAGGCACAACCATCTTATCATGGATGATATTGTTGTTTGCTGTATTCAAAAACTCGTGTCCTTTATTTGATTGACCAATTATGCAAAAATAAGCCTACTCCCATTTTATTGTTAAAGGAGCAAGCTCATAAATAAATTATTTTGTAATATTAATTATCTTCTCGGCAATTAACTGACAATCTTCAATGCTTTTGTCGAATTTCTTTTTAAAAGATTGAGCGAATACAGAATGAATCTGCTTTGCTAATTCTCCAGTAGAGTTTGTTTCCATGCTTTTTTCATGAATTTTACGTATTTCTGAATAATATTCATCTTCTAATAGAGGATATATTTCGACTGGGTTCCATTCATTAATCATTTGTACAATATCATCGTTCATTTCTATAGACTCCTATTCTCCAAATAACGATTTAGATAGTGCTTTATATTCATCATCATACTTACTCTTAGGAATAACTGTAACAAGTGTCCCCTCGTTAGCAACTACAGCAGCACCTTCTTTTGAAAAAAACAAATGCTTGACGATGAAAATATATTTAATCAATTAAATGAGGAAAAACCGCCGCATAAATAGGATAGTCTAGGTTCAAGAATTATTAATTAGAGGTTGTAATGTTCACATTTAATGTTTCACCTATTTTTTTGGTATCCACTTTAGCTCCTAACACTTCAGAAACGATTCTTAAAGGAACTTGAACACGAATTGTAGGAATCTGCGGTGCCGCCAGCATAATTTTCTTTTCAGCGTTGACATACGCAATCTTACTACCGATCGCCAATTTAATTACAGTTCCATTCTTTGATTCAATGGTGACTTGTTGTAAAGTTTTGTCCCAGTCTCTTACTCTCCCTCCTAGATTTTCAGAAACGAAGCGAAGAGGAACAAAAGCTGTATTTGTAGCATTTTCAATATAAGGAGGTGAATCTGAATTAGTTCCAAAATTAATAGGAACACCGTTTACCTGTACATTAATTGTGTAACTATAAGGATGTTTTGTTGCACTCGCTTGTACGCTTAATACAAGTGAAAAAATAAGAAATACGGAAACCGTAAAGATTCTTTTCATCATACATTCATCTCTCCCTTTTGTTAAAATTAACAATTTACTGAAAATATATCTTTCTGACCTCCAAGATGTACTTTTCCTGTTAATCATACATCGTTGCCTAATAATAAAAATGAAGCAAGGAAGTTTTTTATTCCAAACTTTGCTATTGTTACAGAGTTTGATTATACTTTAGCCACTAGTAGAATTGCGTGTTTCTACCGAGGAGGGATCAAATTCCAATGAATTTAGCCGTCAAGTTGATGCAAAAATTCAAAGACCGCGATACCCAGAATAAGCTGAAAGGCTATCGGGACAAAGCGGAGCTCATTAGGAAACGGAATTTGGAAGCATGGGACAATCAGCGGCTGAAAGCGGAATCTCTCCGGCTGAAAAAGGAAGCAAAATTGGGTACCCCTTTGGATGAGCTGCTTGTCGATGCTTATGCGTTAGTCTGCGAGGCAGCGAAGAGAAAGCTCGGATTAAAGCCTTATGATGTCCAGATCATGGCTGCCATCGCTCTGCACGATAGGTTTGTGATCGAGCAGCATACCGGCGAAGGAAAAACGCTCTCTGCTGTTATGCCTGCTTATCTAAATGCGCTGACCGGCGAAGGCGTTCATGTGCTCACTTTTAACGATTATTTGGCAAATCGGGATGCGGAGTGGATGGGTCCGATCTATCGTTTCCTCGGGTTAACGGTAAAATCGGTTCAAGCGGGCATGAGCTTATCCGTAAAACGAGAAGCGTACGCCGCGGATATAACCTATGTTACGGCCAAAGAAGCGGGATTCGATTATTTGCGCGACACGATTACACTAAGCGAAGCCGATACCGTGCATCGTCCTTTCCACTACGTTATCGTCGACGAAGCGGATTCACTGCTTCTCGACGAAGCTCGGGTGCCGCTAGTCATCGCTGGCGAGCCGGATTCTTCCGGCAACGACGTAATTCGTTTCGCAGATGTGACTAGGCAGCTTGAGCAAGATAAGTATTACGACTTCGACGAGTTCAAGCGGAACGTTTATTTGAATGAGGCGGGCGCTGCGAAAGCGGAGTCGCTGCTGGGATGCGGTAATTTGTACGAAAGCCATAATAGTCATTTGTTGTCGTCGTTAAATTGCGCGTTGCATGCGGAAACGTTATTGAAAAAAGATGTCGATTACATCGTCCGGGACGGTAAAATCGAGCTGATCGACGAATATACCGGCCGCGTGGCGGAGAATAGGCATTTGCCAGAAGGACTGCAAGCCGCGCTTGCAGCCAAAGAAGGGATGCACTCGAAAGTCGGCGGGAAAATTCTCGGAACGATCACCCTTCAACACTTCATTAGCCTGTATCCAAAAATTTGCGGAATGACGGCTACCGCGTACGCTTCCGCAATGGAATTCAAAGAGGTTTATGCGCTGCAGGTCGTGCAAATTCCACCGAACCGGCCAAACATACGGATCGACCAACCGCATCGAATTTATACCCATAAGGAAGCCAAGCTTAAGGCGCTTGTCCAAGAAATCTCGGCCGTCCATGCGATGGGACGGCCGATTCTCATTGGTACGTCAAGCGTGGAGGAGTCGGACATGCTGGCAGAGGCGCTAGCAGTTGCCGGCGTACCCTGCCATGTTCTGAATGCAAAAAACGATGCAGAAGAAGCCGAGGTCATTGCAAGAGCGGGAGAAATCGGCGCCGTGACGGTGTCTACGAATATGGCGGGACGCGGCGTCGACATTCGGCTCGGCGGTGGCAACCCTACGCAAGCAGAAGTTGTCGCCAAGCTGGGAGGGTTATACGTGATTGGTACGCATGTAAACGAAAGCGTGCGGATCGACGACCAACTGCGCGGGCGTTCTGGACGCCAAGGCGACCCTGGAGCTTCCGTATTTTTCGTAAGCTTAGAGGACGAGTTGTTACTTCGGTTCGGCATCGATAAAGCGATTCACGCCCACAGGCAGGATGAGGCTCTCGAAGACCCGGTGCTACGCAGCAAAATCGCGCATATTCAGCGCGTTATTATGGGCCAGAACTTCGATATCCACCAGGAACTAAACCGTTATTCGGATATGGTGGAGGAACAGCGACGTATTCTATACGAGGAGCGGCTCGCAATTTTGAAAGGAGAAACGCCGATGAGCCCTTCGGAGCAGCGGGTACGGCTTTATTATATTGACAAGTTCTGGGCTGACCATCTGGCATACATTTCTTACCTTCGCGAAGGCATCCACTTGGAGAGCCTTGCTAGCCGCAATCCGATCGACGAATTTCATGAGCAAATCATCCAAGCATACGAGCAAATTCGAGCTAAAATAAATAGCAAGTCAGCGAATATGCTTGTAAGGCTCGGAGGTTCGAATGATCCGGCGAAGTGGGAAGAGTTCGGTCTGAAGAGCCCTACTTCCACTCGGACTTATATAATCAACGATCAATACATCCAGAATATGCGCAGCTCATGGACCGCAATGACTGTATTTGCTTTTGGGATTCGCAAGATTTTGAGGCCGATATTCAAACTGGCAAAATTTTGATGCAGTTTAGCTTTTTTTGAGGATGATCGGGACGAATACGAGCGAACGCTCGATTCATCCTGCGCTGAAAAAGTTGACGCGAAGCATTGACTCCGTGTTGACTTTGGACGTCCGCTTAGATTTCTCAACTTTATAATCGGTATAAACATACCAATCACGGCCGCCAAAGCTATGGCGGCTTTTTTGCACTCATTTTGAGGAGGGATTGATATGCCAATGGCAACAAGCGTAGCCGCTATAAAGCAGGCATTCTCATTGAATGTAACCGCCATCGGATGTTGGGCTAATAGTCAAGCCTGATCTTGAGATTGATCCGTTATTCTACTCTTTTTCTCAGCAATAAGTAAACCTAGCAGTATATATCCTCTGCACAATAATCCAATTAAAAGCACTCCACCAGCAATAGAAAGGAGAATAACTAAAATATTAAGTATAAATAGAAATAACTCCAAAAAGACACCTCCAAAGTAAATTAGCCTTATATTTATCCTATAGTAAGAGTCGTGTCGAAGTATCATAAAGCTTGTCATAAAACAAATAAGAAAGCAGTTAATGAAAGAACTAAGTTATTCAAAAAAACTTATGGTCAGAATAAAAGACTTATATCTGTGCAACTTTTTTTCGTTTTTCTGGTATATATGATAAAAAATGAAATCAGGTGTTTATTCAATGAGACGAATTTTTGTTTCTCTACTTGTATCTTCCTGCCTTCTAATTTCTGGCCTGCTTCCAACGGCTCTGAGTTATGCGGAGAATTCAACTTCCAATCTTCCCGTTGTAGTAGAGGATGCGGCTGTGTTCTATCTGGTTCCGCACCAACTGACTGCCGAAATAAACAAATCTTCTTTATCGCTGGATTCCGTCTCCATAAAAACCGCTCCCCTGCTGAAGAAAAATAAT
Organism: Paenibacillus sp. Mc5Re-14; assembly: GCF_001049835.1. Classification (NCBI taxonomy): domain Bacteria; kingdom Bacillati; phylum Bacillota; class Bacilli; order Caryophanales; family Paenibacillaceae; genus Paenibacillus; species Paenibacillus sp. Mc5Re-14. The sequence continues at coordinate 779,131 of NZ_CVPD01000001.1, forward strand.
CATTTATATTTCCCGTTCAAATGGCTGGAAACAGTTCACTTGGCAACCATCAAGTGGGATGCAAAGACAGGCAGCACGTGGGCGGAGTTTGACATTGAGAACTCGGTACCTTTTTCCTCATTTCGGTTGATGCCTAACCAATCAAAGATTTTCAGGTACGAAGACGGAACAATGACAGCGCTGGATGAGCCAATCCCTAAAACCTTTATGAAAAACGATCAATTGTATATTCCAGCGTCACTTCTGCCTAAAATGGGAATAAATTATACATGGAGTAATGGAGTCATGCACTGGGTCTGGAACGACAAAGTAGTTAAAGCGCTTCACCCAACTTATACAACGGATAAGGAAAAAATCACTTTTAGTGCATTAGTACAAAAAGAGTTCGGGCATGCTTATCTTATGGTAAATACAGGGCACGGTGGCATGACAAGTTCCATTGGAGGTAGCATTAGCACGTTTAAGGGAAAAGAAAAAAGCATTGGAAAGCCGATTATAATAAATGGGCAAACATTTCGGCGGATTGAATATTCAGTTGAGCTTCGTCCTGGTCCAAATCCATTAGAAATTCACACCAATGATAAAGGATCTGTTAAGATAATGGTCCATCGCAAAGTATTAAACCCGTCCTCCGTTCCTATTAGATACAACCATCCCGAGAACGAGCAGGATATCCGCTTTACCAAACCTACACAGGGATACCTCCGTGTACAGGCTGGAGATCCAATAGCAATTGCTGGAGTCGTGACAGCTACGTATCTGGAAAGCAATGAAGTTTCTTTTGGAGTGGCAGCATTCCAAAACGGTGATTTTGTTGAAGTTGAAAAAAAGACCGTTATTCCCCTCAAACAGGATAAATCCTTTAGCGGTTCTGTCGTTATTCAAAAACCTGGTACTTATTTGGTCAATATTCTAAGCCCAGATGTATTCGTGGGAGGTAGTTCACCGTACGGCTCTGTCAAATGGGCTGAGATAGCAGTCGAAGTATTGCCTAAAACCAAGAAAAAACCATAATTCTTCTCTTCCAGATCTAACACCAGCTAAATATGGACCAGTCTATTAAAGGGAACAGCAGCGGACACAAGACTTGATAAATAAAATCTTGTGTCCGCCCCTGTTGTCATTGACCTAACGTTTCTCGTTAGCGTAATGAGACTGTCACTTTTTCAAAAGTGGTTTCCAGTTCTCATTACGCTCATCGTTAATCGTTGGCTTACGATTAACACGTCCTTGTAAATAAGCTTTTTGATATTGCCTTAGCGATTCAATATTTGCCCCCCCTTCATAATCGGGATCGTGATATTGAACAACATCATCCTCCCAAAAACAAATATCACAAATGTCATAGGTACCTGGTGGTTCATAATCCAGTGTCTTATAACCACAGCATGGACATGCATATTTCATATATAGTGACCTCCACATAACAGATTTCAACTAGCGTTTCCTGTTAGCTTAACAAAGATTTTTTTTAAATACTAGGCTTTTCCTATACTAATTTGAATGGCTTCATAGTACAAGAATTCTACTTTTCCAAAAACATTATTGGAGGCTAACAAATGAGTAAATTTGAAAAAAATCTAATTAAGTATTTGTCTTACGGTTTTATTGTAGGAATATACTATTCCTTTATTAAAGGGCCAACAACAACGAGTACTCCGATCAACGGTATGTTTGAATTTTATACGGTACCCACTTCTACTTTTATTTTTAGAACATTACAACATCGTTTCTACTAAGCCTCTTTGCTGGAGTAGTGTATACAATTACTTTTTTGTGTATAAGAGGAAATAAGTAGATTCTTTGAATAACTCCAAAGCAAAAGAAGCTGTCCAAATCGCAACGGTTCCTTTTCTTAAGTAACGGTTCGAAGCAAATATTACGTCATTGGTAGCGCTACTTTAGCTTGCTCCAACAAAGAAGATAGTTATAAGAAAATATGGAATAGCAATTTTTATAGTAATGATATTCGCAAGCGTTTGGACGCTTAGTAGTTACACTAAAAGTGATACTCAAAACAAGGTATTCGATTATCTTGTAAAAATTCAAGGATACAAACCATCTAAAATTTATTCAGTTAAAACTCAAATAGGTAAAGCTACCTTAGTTAGTACACAAGTTATTTTTAAGGACGAAACCAATGCAAGGTATTTTAAAAGAGCAAGATAAAATTATTCAGCGTAGCTAAGCCCCCATTAAAGGAGTAGATGATGGGGCGTATAATTATTCTTTGAAGGATTATAACGGAAATGCAATGCACAGTCACATGCTTGTCCAACTCCAAGAGGTCACAAATGTGGTCACAAAATTCAGTCATTTATAAGATTTTAATAGAATGAATCAGTACAGATCAGTAAATTGAAAATTGCTATGAAAGCTTGTCCCGCTTGACTTTACGGCTTAACCAGCGAAAAATTTTACTACCCCAAAATTCGGTACATCTTAGACGCACCACACATGATGTAACCACGGGAGTTAGAGATCGTTAACAGCGTTGTTTTAGGCAGTTTGACCTCGACTCCGATAAATGTATGCTCACCCACTTGAATGGGTTCCATGTGTATCATGGTTATTACATGCACCTCCTCTTTATTCATCCGGGATATTTTATGCGGCATTTGCGGGTAAGTGTGGACACTCGTGGATACATTCAAAATATTAAAAATCTTATTTATGTACAGTAAAACAGGCGAAATCAAAAAGACTAGACGAATCATTCCATCTAGTCTCTTGATCATAAGTTAATGTTCTAGGTCTATGCTTTATTCAAACTTCTTTAAGTACTGTGACGGCACAAGGTCAGCAAGCCAAACACCATGGTTGGCTTTATAAAACTTTACTTGATTGACTAATGCCTTTTCTGTGTCTACATACTTTCTGCCCATTGGCTTAATTCCTTCAGTAAAAATGTTATGGATTACCTTTGTGTTTGTACCGTGATAGAGAATGGTTGGTGGAGTGACCTCCTTATAATCCAATCTGCCTGCACTGTGCCCATAATTAGCTCTTATGTACCCATTAACAATCTCATATCTTTGCTTTGAACAATGGTTTACTACTTGCTTGATATCCAACTCACTAACATCGGCCCATCTATTCTCTGATCTTATCCCTTGAATCAGGTCTTGAATGTCACAATAACCCTCATGGTCTAGCTCAAGACCAAACTGTTCTGGTGTATGCCTAAGAATCTTACTCATAAACTTACTGAGGCTCTCTTCTTGTTTTGGTGTTAACATTGTATACTCCTTTAATAAAATATTTGTCTATCTATAATAACCTATCCGATGATTCATAGCGCCTTGTGAAGTAAAGCCCCAAACCTCCGATAAGGAAAGATGTAGCTCCAATTAAAAAACCTCTTAGACTGTATCTGTTATAAGCCTCCAATATTTTTGCAAGTCCCAGCCCACAATGAAAATAACCGAAAATACCTCTTATCAAATCCATGATAAAAAATTTCCTATTCTTAAATCCCTCCTCTCTAATAGTTGTCCGATGAAAATAAAGATTTAGACTGGATTTGTTGGTCCTAAGCTGATTCTGAATTGCTAAATCGTCAGACTTGGAATAATAAGTTTTAGACTGACCCAAATATAAAACCAGCGGCAGTCAAGGACCTGAAAATAAAGTCCTAGACTGCCGCTGGTTTATTGAACTAACGTTCTCTGTTAGCGTAACAAGTGGTGCAAAATTATTTCATGCGATATATCTACAACCGTTTCGGTGCTGCCGATCGGCTTGCCGTTAGTAAGAAACACCGAGGCGATAAATTCTCCCTGAATCGTTAGGCTTCCAATCGCCTTAAATCGTTCTACCTCTATGGTTTTGCCGAAATAATCGGCTGGATCAACGTCTTCCATCAGTCCCCATTCGACCATATCTGGCGTACGGGTCAGCACTTTCCGATGCGACTGTCGAGAATCCTCTCTATCGCTGGATATTCCTCGAATCTTCGTTCGATGAAATGTTGAAAACCGCCCCGTAAAGGGGCGGTTTTCTTATGCTTGCATGAATGCTTCTAACGGCTCCAGAGTCGAGAACGTCTTCTTTGCGTCCTTCTTCCGTTGCTCATCATAGAGTTTGGTTAACTCTACGAATGATTCAGCTTTAATCTTCGTATAACTCGATTTGGTGTATCTGATTATGTACGTCTTTTGCCCTTCCTCTTCAACCCATTGGTAAACGACGTCATATTTTTCCCTCAGATTCTTCAAATGAAGTGCCTGGCGCAACACTGCATAGTGTTCTTCAATGGCTTCATCGCATTCCTCCATAATCTTCTCGTATGCGCAGCCAACTCGCATCAGAATCTCCAATGCCCGTTCATCGCCGTATCTCGCGAGAAATTCCTTCAACGAAACCAGCGCATATAGCGTTATTTGTTCCTTGTCATTCGGATCCCTGTATTCATAACAGCCTACAACCAAATTGCGGTCGGTCATTTCCTCCTTACTGAATTGCATCTTGAACAAATACTCGAGTGATTTCTGCTTCATAACGGTTTCCAGCATCTGTTCTTTATCAATCTTGATGCCCGTTGTCACCCACGGAAACGGTAGTTGACCGTTACTTTCACGCGATAAGCTACCCCTAATATTCAAAATCGGTAGACCTGTAGCAATTGCGTACGACCTGTTATATCCTTTGCCCGCGAATATTTCCTGTTCTTCTCGCATGTGTCCTACCCCTCCTTTTAGTACCAAGTTCCATTCGGCGCGAAGTGCCACCAGTTGTCTGCGAAGTGAATCTCCGCTCGATTCCAGCGAATTGCGATCCAAATTATCCTCCGCATTTTCCAGTAATTCCTTGGTTAAGCTATAGTTCTCCGTTCGTATTATGAGCTGTGACCTACGCTTACGGGCTTTGCCACTTCACTTCCGCTCTTCCAATCCCGCTCTGTCCATTGTCAGACAACACTTTTATTTCCATCTCTCCAGGCACTTCATGAATCTCCGTTACAATCGGTTCAGACGAACCGAGAATAAGATCCTATAGTAAACTATTGCATATCCATAAAACTACCACTTTTTTGTGTTGGTCTCCTATTAGTTCATCACCGCTGCTTTTCATGAACCCGCGAAGATACTTCTGGGATAAATTGTATCAAATGGAAACCATAAGTTCATCTAATGGTTGCGTTATCCTGCCCGTTGGCTAATGTCGACTGCCAGTCTACAACTTTATTTTTCACGGTCTAAGGCTTTGTTTTTCAGTCTAACACTTTATTTTCACAGAACAATAGTCTCATTAGACTATTTTGTTCTTCCCATAATTTTAAGAATGTATCATACTTCATAACATTCACGCACCTTCCGTATACTTTACCCATATCGCTAAGTTAGTAGCCTGATTGAAGACTCTCCTGTTTAAACCCGCCTCTTAATTCTTAGGTGCATGCAAATTATCTTCTTTATCAGATAAATTACTATGAAAAAAGCTTGCTCCCATTTTATTATTAAAGGAGCGAGCTTATAGATATTCATTAATCGTTGTGAATTATATTGATTTAGAATTTTTATAGCACCAGTTTGGATCATAGGGCAGAGATCTGAACTTCTGCATATCTTCCCAACTGTAGACCCAATCGTAATCAGGAATCCAAAAATAGTCAGTAGGATTTAGCTTGAGATATTCATATATAAATCGAAAAATCAGCTCTTCAACACCATAAACATCTTCAATACATCCTACTTGATACAAGGACAAGCTTGAATCTAATCCACTAATATCCTCATCATGCTCATAATTAATTTCGTAATTATAAATTCCATCAATATAGAATATAAACTGCTGGTTATTTTCAGCACCCAGTGGGTTATAAGATATATTTAGAGTTGTTGAAAAAAACTGTTCGTTCTTATATTTTTTATCATTGTCAAAATATAATCCAGCATCTGCATGAAAGGCAGCTACGATTGCATCTCCTAGTAATTTCTCAGGTGTATATTTTTTTCGTTCTATTAAAATAAAACTTATCAGTCTTAATTGTCATTTTCTCCAGTTGTCCTTCTTTAACTGCTTTGATTGAAGCCTTAACCTCAATTAATTCATTAGTTGTAACTACATCTAAAACACCTGCAAATTGGCCATCTTTCTTTAATATTTTTTGTCCAAAACCAGTGACTTCCCCTGCTTCTTGCTCCGTTCCGCATGCCCCTCATATATAGCTCGGAGAATACCCGCAGAACCAAAATCCAAAAGTTCACCTAACGAATTGTACTTCTTTCGATCCCTCTCCCTTGCTGCATCCCAGTACCCATTCCATATTTCAGTCAAGCTCTTTCCTGACTTATGTACTGCATTTTCTATAGCCAGTTCTACTTCTTCTGCATCGACCTGTGTAAATTCCTTGGATATGCGGTGATATGCGGATTAGCTCCTGCGCTACATTGTACAATCCTTCTACTTTTCATGCTTTCTGTATAAGAACTGATCAGCCACTTCCATCAATTTGTCAGGTGGAACTAAAATTCTCCCCATTCTACCACGCCCACTTTAATTTTGATGGAAATAATCTTATCAGAAGGGGTGATTTAGGGAAATCCATCTGCTATCCTGTTATTTCCTTTTAATCCATGTGACATTTGAACTGAAATAAACAGATTTATTATGTCTAAAGTAGTGTATAACGCTGTTAGATGATGCCTAAGTTAGTTTTAGTTGTTCTATCCATAGGCTAGTGATCAAGTATTGATTAATGTTGATTATATCATTATTACTTTTTCTTGATTAATAACAATATAATTGACATAATATCAATAAACATCCTTACTATATAATTCTAGGACGCTATATTTAAAGGCTTTTCCTATATAACTTTGAATGGCTTCATAGTACAAAATTCTCCTTTTCCATAAACATTATTGGAGGCTAGTAAATGAGTAAATTTGAAAAAAATCTAATTAAGTATTTGTCTTACGGTTTTTGTGTAGGAATTTATTATTCCTTTATCAAAGGGCCAACAACAATGAGTTCTTCAATCAACGGTATGTTTGAATTTTATACAGTACCCACTTCTACTTTTATTTTCAGAACTTTATCAATCTCGTTTATATTAAGCCTCATTGCTGGAGTGGTGTATACAATCGTTTTTTTATGTATAAAAGGAAATAAGTGGATTTCCCAGAATAATCCCAAAACAAAAGGAGCCAACCCATCGCAATAGCTCCTTTTCTTTATCGACCCTTTATTTAATTGACTAACTATGCAAAAAAGCCTGCTCCCATTTTATTATTAAAGGAGCAAGCTTATAAAATATTAATCATACTCAATGAACACATTGCCGTTTCCATTGACGGCTTTCTGTAACAATATAATTATATCGTTCTTAAGATCAGGAAATACAGGTAATATATTAGTCAAACTTTTCGCTTCTTCCTCGGTGAAATATTTAATATCAAATGAATCAAACAATTGTAGGGTCTCTCTAATATTTTCCACTTCCCATGGACTTTCCTCATACCAGCCTTCGTGGGCATAATATTCACTTAGTATATTACTTTGTGCAGATTCTAGTTGAACCAAACAATCCATTAATGTATCAAAGTATCCATTCCATATCTTCAATACATAGCTTTTATCTGAATTTGTATAAATCAATCTTATTTCTGGTTCTCCTTCAAATCCAGCATAGTAGGTATCATTTATTTTATCTGTCTTCATCCTCTTACTCCTTCTAATGGCTGTGATTTTGAACTTGAGAGCATTTTATTCTCAGACTGCCACGTGGTGACCCGTTGGTCTGTAATTCGAGCCATTCTCTCAATGCTCAATAGGAGGTGCCTCCACTGCTGCTAACATAAACTGGAATGGTGGGATCAGCTTACTCTTCCTCTTCGTTAACCGCTTTAATCAGATCTCCGTAGACTTCCTTCGTGTGAGCAGATGCATGTTCTTTAAAATGTGTAAACAATCTCATACATCTGATTGCTTGTATTCTATTATTAGATTCAGCAGACTTTTCCAAACAACTGAACAAAAATGTGAACCCATCTGAAAACTTCCCTTTACGCAAATGATAGATTGCCAATCCCCTTGATAAATGAATAAAACGTTCTGAACTGATTTGTTGAGTATATACGCCTACCTGATTTTGTTCATTCAAAAAAGATTGAATTTCTGTTTTAAACATTTCAAGGATGTGATCTACATTAATATTATATCGATTAGCCGCCTCAATTATATTATCTATTGCAGGGAGTATTTCATCTTTCTTTGAAGAGAAATAAGCAACATAATCAGGGATTACACCTAAGTCGCCTGACATAAGCCTATTTACATAAATATTAGCAGTTGCCCATTCTTTAAATTGGCTTTTCCATTTTAGGGTCGTTTCATCTTTCTCTTCTACCCAGCTTAAATCGGCATATCTCTGGATATGTTGGAGCGCTGCATCATAATCTTTATTAGCATCACAAACTTCAGCTCGTATTAAATGCGAAAATGCCCAGTAGACAAATGGAGGGTATAGCGGCTTCTTTGTATATTTATTATTTTCATGATGCTGTTGATCAATTTTGTATTGTATTTTTGCTTTATTTCCTAATACTTTGGCAAACGCATCCAATTTAGCCCATTTTCGTAGAGAACGATATGTATTCACCAACGCCCTTAATGCATCAAGTTGATCTACCTCATCTAACCGTTCAACGTAAGGCTCAAATTGAATGGCTGCATCATAGTTTTTCTCTTGATCGTCTCCAATACGAATCGTAAACAATCGATACTGGCAAACCGCCAAACGTTCTGAATACTGATACTTTTCCCCTTCTGCCACATTTTCATAAAGGAACGCTGCTGCTTCAGTATTACCCTTTTTAAAAGAATCCTCGGCTACTTCAAAAAGTGAAGGAAGATAAACAGGATTATCTAGCAACATACCTACAACTCTTCGCAAGCAATCAAGTCGTCCTAACTCCACGCAGCGGTACAAAAAAGGGCTGATTCTTCGCCAGTTGAGCGGTTCTTCCTCAATACATTCTTCAATATAACGTTCATAAAAATAATCCGGTGGTAAATCCATTCCCATAGTGATGCGATCTAGCTGGTGAACAGAAATAGACCGGTTGCCCGTCACAATGCCACTAACTGTACCTACATTCAAATCAATCATGTGACCAAACTCGGTCATGGTTAAGCTTTTCCGTATCAGATAGGTTTGTACTTCTGCTCTAATCGTAGGTGTGATCTCCATAGATAAACCACCCTTTCAACATAAACTCGACATATAATACATAATTAAACTATGTAATGAGAAACAGTTAGTAAAAATTACTTTATCCCATCATTGTCTTTTGGAACAAAGTCATATACCCTTCGTTGTTTACAACAGCACACATTACATTTTTGCACTTTTTACATATATTCCTCAAAAGAGGATTTCCTCATTTTGCTTATGTACAGCAAAACGCGCAATAAAAAGGCTAGACGGATCATTCCATCTAACCTGTTCCATTATCCATTTGGTTTAATATTCTGCCCCATTTAATTGCATTAAATATCAAGCATCTTTTTCCTGTTAGAAATAATTACATTTCGCCATGATATGTTGGTTGATAACTAGACTCTTGATCATGAAATTGTAAGGAAGCAGTCGCTATCGTTACTAACATGAAGCTGGTTGCTAAAAAGGCTAGAATTATTTTACATTTCATCTACATCCACCTCATTAATCAATTTTCTGTACGCTTTCTTAGTCTCAAGGGATGCATACTCTTGAAAAGACTCATACAGTCTCATACATTTAATTATATATGATTTATTATTGATTAATGTAGATTTTTCCAAACAACTTAATAAAAATTTAAAGCCATCAGAAAATCTTCCTTTAGTCAAAAAGTAGACTGATAATTCCTTAGAAAAATGTATAAAACGCTCTGTTATGAATCGTTGAGTATAAAAGCCTTCAATTTCTTGTTGTTCTAAATAAGATGAAATGTCCTCCTTGAATTGCCCTAAAATATCATCTACATCAAATTGGTATCGATTAGCCGCCTCGAAGATATTATCAAGTGCGGGAAGAACCTCATCTTTCCTTGAAGAAATATAAGCTACATACTCGGGAAGTACGCTCTCTTCGCCTGAAAGAAGCTTATTTACATAAGTATTTACTACCGCCCAATCCTCATATTTATTTTTCCATTTCAATGTTTCTTCATCTGTATCCAAAACCCAGCTTAAATCAGCATATTTTTTGATATGATGAAACGCACGTTCATAGTCTTTTCTTTCACCACAGACTTGTGTGCGAAGTAAATGAGAAAAAGCCCAATAAGCAAACAGAGGAAAGCTTGGTTTCTTTGCATTTTCTTTTTTGGAAGGATGCCGTTGTTGCTCCATGTTATATTGAATTTTTGCCTTGTCTCCCAAAGCTTTTGCGAATAATTCTACTTTGTCCCATTTTCGTAACGAACGGTATGTATTCGCCAGATCTTTTAAGGCATCTAACTGTTCTATCTCATCTAGTCGATCAACGTATATTTCAAATTGAACGGCTGCTTCATAGTTTTTCTCTTGATTATCTCCTTGCCTTGTATGGAACAAACGGTACTGACACATAGCCAGACGTTCTGAATATTGCTTTTTCTCACTTAGAGCCACATTCTCATATAGAATAGTTGCCGCTTCGTAAAGCCCTTCTCTAAAAAGTTCTTCGGCAAGCTCAAATAAAGATTCTGAATAGCCTAGTTTATCCATCAATAAATTAACCACATCATGAATGCAGTCCAATTTATTGAGTCTCGCACAATTATGTATGAAAGGACTCATCCGACGCCAGTTCGGATTAGCCTCTGCTAAATACTCAGACACATAGCGTTCATAGTAGTAACCAACGGGGTAGCCCATCGCTTGTGTAATTCGATCTAACTGATCCACTGAAAGTGTGCGGTTCCCATTAATAATACTGCTCATGGTGCCCGGATTCATTTCGGCTGCTCGAGCTAAATCACTTAGGATTAAATCATGATCTCTCATATGTTTTGCTATCTCTGTGAGTATCGTGGTTGTTGTGTTGTACAAAGTAACCACCCCTTATCAGGAACTTATTAGGATATCAACTCATTAAAAAAGGACTATTGCAATCCAATGATTGTATAGCCTTTCCGCAATTCATTGTACCATCTTTTGGCACAATATCATATACCTTTCAGAACCTTACTTAAGATACCTTTGAAGGGTTTGCAAAGAAAATTAAGCTCTATAAATCCTGAGACATACGAATCATATCTCTACACTGTATGCCATTCTCATAAATTTCTTCTAGATAGTTATGTCTGACAAAGAAATCTAGATCTACACCCACAATTCTGAAACCACATTTTTGGTAGAGAGCTAACTGTCCAATGCTAGAGTTTCCTGTACCAATTTCTAACGTTTTATAGCCTTGTGACCGGGCTGTTTCAATGGCATGAGTTACTAATTGTCTCCCAATCCCTTTACCATGCATGACTTCCGCTACTGCAATATTCACCACCTCAATTGTTTCGGGTCTTGTAGGTAAAAGAACATAGACTCCCACAATTTGATGCTCAATTTCTGCTACATAACACTGCCCTCTTTTCAAATATTCCTCAACAAGTTGGCGCGAAGGATCAGCTAGTAGCAAGAGCTCTAACGGACAATTTTCATTTGGTTTAAGCCATCTAATATTCATCTATTCTCTCCTGTATGTATTGTTATCCCCGAATTTTCCCACTTCTTGATTTATTCCAGAAATCCGGGAGTGGTGACGATGAGATAAAGCCTTGACTTAGGTTGATCTCAATTCATACAACCCCTTGTGAAGCGAAAGACGGGCAGAACATGTACCTTCAAACAAGACACTGATGCCGAACACGGCCGGAAGCCTATCATCAGGAAACCAGGGGCGTTGCTTGTCTGTGACAATAAAGGAACCTTCCACATCCCCTAGCGGTGCGAATTTCTGTCCAGCCCCTCCCCATGAATTAAGTTGGAACGTTTCAGTGATTATTTTGGATACCTCTGGAACATCATCAACTGGAAGACCAATCTCGCTTATACGAAGTAGGGAGTGGGGACCGAAAGCTTCAGTAACTGCATTATCGAGTGTATGGTGAGCAATGAATTCAATGAGGTTATGATCCGGATCATAGAAGTAAAACGCCGTGGCATTCCAGTTTTCGAAAAAAAACTCGTCTTCTTGGGATCTTGTAATCAATGTAATCCCCCGGTCGATGGCCCACTGTTTTGCTTCTATGAATTTATTTGTTGGGATCGTAAAGGCAATATGATAAAATTCATTTTCCATGTGGGAGGATTCCTGAAAAGCAAGCACCGATTCCCCTACTTGAAACGACAACCGCGAAGGGCCCTCCTCTACAACCTGCAAATCCAGGAGAGAGCCGTAAAAAGCTTTCATCGCTTCGAAGCTGCGTGTGTCCAAGAGCACTGCTTTTAATTTCATACGATCGTCCTCCCTCATAGATAAAAGATAACCTGTACATATCCAAATTAGCATATCGATTTAGGGCTGTATTGGATCATTATATTGGTTATTGACTATCTTTTAATTCGCTCAAAAGTTTGGCATTTACATCCAACGCCTTAAAACGAAGTAATATAGCCTGTTCATTCAGAACTTTACTTTTTGCCATTTCGAGATAAAGCTTGGGTTGATCCCGAAATGCCCTTGCATTCCCAATCGAGTATGCTTTCTTGAGATATTCATGAGCTAATACAGGCTTGCTCTGCAGAAGAAGCGTTTCCGCCATTTGAATGTAAGGCCCTGCATGTATAATCCGGTACCCCGCACTTTCCAAATCTAAAATTTCCTCATTTAAAAGCTCTACTGATCGCTGCATATGGCTGTTATAATTGAGAATTTGAACATACTGATGCAAAGTTACACTTGTAATGCCCCATGTATGCTTAGGTTCGGGGATGAGGTCCCAAGCCTTCTGTGCCTTTTCCTCGGCCAAGCTGCTATCTAACGGGAGTGTAAGAGCTGCTTCCTCTCCAAGAGCCCAAATCGTTTCTTCCAATTGAGCTTCCAGATCGTGATACATTCGAATATCCATCAGATTCCTCCCCATAGATAATATAAATTCTAACACTTAGAGATGTCTACTCCTTCATTACGATCAACGAAAGCGCTTAATCAAGGATATCACTCCCCAGATGAGCAACGCCAAGATCCCACTGACGATTACAAAGGTCATTAAGATCGAAGTCCATACGAAATGCAATCAACATCACCCCATGCATCATTTTATGGTCATCTTGTAAAGTATCTTCTAATGTCTCTCCATATTTTAATGCACGTTCACTTCCGTTGCATTTGAATTGAACAATTTTATTTTTATAATCATAGATAAGAATGCCAGCAGCGCAAATATCATTCCGCTCCAGATGAGCTGGTGTATTCCCAGATGAGAGATAAACCATCCGCCTATAGCAGATCCTATCGTAATACCCAGATTAGAAAATGAGACAAACAGGCTGTTACCGAACTCTGGAGCTTCTTTCGCTTCAGTGGTTAACCATGTTTGGCTAGTAATAAGCCCTCCTGAATGCACAGCTCCCCAAATGAGCACAACTACAATCATCGGTAGGAAAGATGTACCCAGAGCATAAGTGAATACGTAAACGACCATATATAGCAACGGGAACATGATGACGGTCTTGATCAGATTTTTATGTAATAACCCTCCAAATAAAAAGTTCCCAAAAATCATAACGATTCCAAAGACCATCAGCATCATGCTGATCCATGATCCGTTCATAAGAGTTAATTCTCCAAGATATTCAGCAAAGTAGCTATACACTGAAAACATAGCCGCAAAGATAAAAATAACAGACACAATATTGAACCATAATTGAGGCTTGCGTAATATACCAAGCTGTTTGCCATAAGACATCTTTTGCTGGACAGGTAGAGAAGGAAGCCATATGAGAATTCCTACAAATGCAATCATGCTTACGACAGCTCCAAACCAGAAAGCAGCTTCTAACGCTATCTTCTCAGCAAGATAAGAAGTCAAGGGCACACCAAAAGCAAATCCTACTGTAATCCCGGCGAAAACCTTGGTGACGGCTTTACTGCTCTTTTCAGGGGGACAAGATGAGATGCGGTCACGAGGGCAACTGAAAAAAAGACAGGGTGAAATATAGCAGGGAGAACACGAAAAATGAGCATGACCTCAAAATGAGTAGTATAGGCATAGACAATATTTGAAATAACAAAACTGAATACAGCTATTAATAGAATAACTTTACGATTCATGCCAGAAACGAGTAAGGTCAAAAACGGACCTGAGATAGCAACAACTAAAGAAAATATACTGACGAGCCAACCAGCCTGGGAAGCTGATACATTGAATTTTTGAGTGACTTGGGGAAGAACACCTATAATCCCCATTTCCGTTGTAATAATGCCGAACACGCCCAAAGCTAGAATGATAATAAGTAACGGGTTAACCTTTTTCATATTAAGTATAAGCCTCCAATCAATTATATATATATAGATTTGTAGATATGTTATGTGAAAAAAAACTCCTTTCTGTTTATAGTTCTTTTTGGATGTACTCGGCAAATTCCTGTATTGTTTTTTCATTCCGACGATAATACGTCCACTTTCCTACTCGCTCAGACTCTAACAAACCGGATTTTTGCATCGTTAATAAATAACTTGAAATTACAGACTGTGCCAGTCCCGATTTGGCCTGAATATCTCCCACGCATACACCAATTTGAAAATTAAGCCCCTGCTTTAAATAAGCCTGTTCATCAAAATAATCTTCCGGTTTTTTTAACCACTGCATAATTAGACGACGAGTCTCGTTGGACAAAGCTTTATAAATCAATGACGGTTCCATACATCACATTATATCTACTTTATTAGATTTGTAAATATTTAATTCAGATGATTACTCAGATGATTACATAATAAAATATAATAAAGGCTGCTTCCTCACGGAGAATCCGCTTGGAAACAGCCTGTTCGTGTCATCTCAACTACACAGATTTACTCTTATTCGAGCGGTACATCAAGTACAGAAAATACGGTGCACCGATCAATGCAATCAGCAATCCAGAAGGAATTTCGGTCGGTGCAAGCACGGTCCGTCCAATCGTATCCGCCAGCACCAGCATGACCGCTCCCAAGATGCTCGACAGAACAATGGAACGGCGTACATGGTGCCCGATCAACGTACGCACAATATGCGGAGCAATTAGCCCGATGAAGCCAATTGTACCCACACAGGCTACTGCTCCACCTGCCAGCAGCACACCCACTACCATCGCCAACAGCCGGGTGCGGCGCACCGGAAGTCCCAGACCCATGGCACTGCTATCGTCAAATACCAAAAGATCGAAACGGCGAGCCAGCCACCACGCTACTGGCAACAACACGAGCAGAAAGGCCAGAATGGTCGCCACCTGCCCCCAGTTTCGAGCGTAGGTACTACCAGTCAGCCAGATATAGCCTGTGCTACCCCAAAGTGAACCTTGGATGATCAACACCTGAATACCGGCTGATCCGATGGCAGATACGGCAATACCAAGCAGGATGACCACAGACGGATTGAGTTGCTTGTTCCACGATAAAAAGAAGATTACCGCTGCCGACACCGTCGCTCCGGCAATTGCCGCGATGGGCAACATATAGATAGGCAGCCCAGGCCACACGATAATCACTGCAAGCGCGCCGAAACCAGCCCCCGAAGAAACCCCGATGATTGAGGCATCCGCCAAAGGATTACGAACCGCTAGTTGGATCAAGACGCCGCTGACCGCAAGCGCGATACCAGCCCCGGCCGCCACCAATGTGCGTGGTATTCTAAATTGTAGCAAAGCCGAATTCGCGTTCTCCCCGCCAAACAGGCCAGACAGCAGATCCCCCACCGGAATGCGCATGCCTCCAAACATTAGACTGAATACCGTTAATATCACGGCACAGCAAGCAAATATTGTAACCAGTCTGCCAAACGGTAATTTCCGAGAGCGTACACCTATGTTCATTGAAGACTGTCCACCGATACCGGAAGGCAGCTTCATCTTCCACAAAATCAGCCAAATCAACCAAGGTGCCCCGATCAAGGCCATGACCGCTCCGGTTGGCAAATCCATACTTGATTTGTGAACCATTTTCGCCAACACGTCTGCGCCTATCAACAGCAGTGCCCCCCATAGGAAGGAACCGGGCAGTACCCAACGATGCATTTTCAGCCCGCTTAAGCGAACCAAATGCGGAGCCACCAAACCTACAAATCCGATGGGACCAATGACGCTGACTGTAATGGTCGATAGCAGAACCGCCAGCACAATTCCCACCGCCCGGGTTAAGCTAACCTTTTGTCCAAGGGATGTGGATGTGGACTCATCCAGATCCAGCACATCAAATTGCCTTGACAGCATAACAGCAATAATCGAGAGTCCTACTACCCAAGGCCAAGCGTAAGTCGTCCCACTCCAATCATTTTGCACCAGTGAACCGGAACCCCAGAGGAACAGCCCCTGTGTTTCAAATGAATAAAAGATATGCAACGCTCCGGTAAATGAACCAAGAACCATGGATACGATCAGGCCGGCAAGCGCCAACCGAATCGGTGTTCCTGCTCTTCCTCCGCCCATAAAATAAGCTAGCACCGCTGCCAACAGCCCGCCAGCGGCGGCAAATAGAAATGGCGCCTGGTGCAGCAAGCCAGGAAACATCACTGCACCAAGTACGACCACAAAGTAGGCACCAGCGTTTATCCCTAGGGTATCAGAAGCCGCCAGTGGATTTTTGGTGATGGCCTGAAGCAAAGCACCGGCAATAGCCAGCGCGCCGCCAGCCAGGATTCCAATAACCGTACGCGGCATCCGAAGATCCCACACCATGTTATGCTCAAGCGTATCCTGACGCTGGGTCAACGCCTCGATGACTGTATGCAGCGGGATCGAAGCCTCCCCATAACACAAGCTTACAAAAAAAAGCACGATGAGGACGAGCAAACCGCCCCCAAAGATGCTTCCTATACGCCAAGTCTTCGATAAACCCGTTGTGTCCGTTCGGGTCATTTCGTCAGAGCTCCGACTACTTGATCAACCAGTACTTTGGATGAGATTGGGCCACCGAATGTCCATGTTGTGCCGTCTAGCGGGTAGGTCCGTTTCTCTTTAACAAAGTTCAGTCCGTTCCATACCGTGTTGTTCTTCATCGCGGCGCCAAATATATCGTCCGTCTTTTGCGTAATGTAGATAAAATTACTGTCCTGTACAGCTGGAAGAGCTTCGATTCCAACGGTACTAAATCCGTACTTCTCAGTCTGGTCCGACTTCCAGTCATTCACCATACCGATTTTCGCAAGTGTTCCCACTACAACCGAATTTTCTTTAAACATTCGCAGACTGGCAGCATTTTGAGATGTAAAGGCTTGTGTCAGTGCATAGTGAAAGTCTGCTTTGCCCGCTTTTTCCAATGTAGCCTTTGCCTCTACATAGTGCTGGTCAAGTTCGCTTAAGACTTTATCAGCCTGTTCCGTTTTACCGGTAGCCACAGCAACTTGCTTGAAAATTTCAACCATACGATCGTAATCATAGCCGTTCCCCTTGTAAGGATCGAACTCTATCGTTGGTGCAATTCCCTTAAGCTGTGCATAGATCGCTGCATTGTTATCGGCGTTAGAGATAATAAGATCTGGCTTGAGCGCCGCAATCGCTTCGAGATTGGGTTCGCCCCGTGTGCCGATATCCGTTACGGTATCAGCCAGCTTCGCCTCCGGTGTTACCCACAGCTTGTAGTTTTCATTGTCCGCATTGCCGACCGGCTGTACGCCAAGGGCAATCAGATCTTCGGTAAACGTCCATTCGAGTACAACGACACGTTCCGCTGGCTTGTCCAGCTTGACTTCTCCATGGTCGTCCTTAACCGTAACTGGACCAGCCGCTGTAGATGTCTGCTCAGATCCTGCAGCACCTTCCGTCTTTGAGCTATCCCCAGCCGAACCGCAACCTGCCAATACAATCGCGAAAACTACAAATAACAATAGGCCATTCAACATCTTTTTCATTTCTCTCAATCACCCCTGTATGTATATGCATCGGAAAATGATAATCATTATCAGTAAAAGAGTATAGGGGTTAGTGATTTTTGTCAATAAGGATATATCGAAGTTCAATTGAATCGCACACAGGTTCCGTATATGATAACTTTATCATTGTTTTAAGGGAGGCTACATTGAAGTGGCAGTATTAATCAACGAGCAAATTAAAGCTGATGAGGTGGTGCTCACTGGACTCTCAGGGGAGAACCTCGGCGTTGTTTCCAAGTCAGAAGCCTTGGCTATGGCCCGATCCAAAGGAGTGGATCTGGTCTGCACCTCACTGATGAGTAGTCCACCACCGTGCAGTTTGGTTGCAAAAGGCAAAGGAAAAGCACTTGCGCAAAAAAAAGCCGCAGCAAGCAAAACAAACAACGGACGAGCCGCAGGAAACAGCGGCAAAGAAAAGGTCAAGGAGCTCCGCTTCACCGCTCACATTGAGGATCATGATTACGACACGAAGCTGCGTCAGGCGGACAAACAGCTTCGTTCTGGTAAGCCGGTACAGTTGGTCGTTAAGGCGTCAGGCGCAAAAGAAGCACCTGTCGCCAAAGCGGTGCTGGAGCGTCTACTGGGTGATCTGAAGGAAGTCGGCGTAAAGGAAACTGGAATCCAGACGGGCGGCAAGGGCTCACAGGTAAAATTAAACCCTCGCTGAATGGCGAATCGTTAGATTGGACAAGTCTCTTCGTCCGTATGAAAATCCCTTGGGAGGAATTGGAATGCATCGAAAAAATGTCCCTCGTTAAGCCCGTTCTCCTCCATCCATGTGTTAGTTTCAACTCACCCCAATAAATCGGAGGGAGAATCACTAATGAACATGAATGGACCTATTCACATTTCTCGAATTGAAAGATTTCAGACTTGCCACGAAATAGCTACTAGGTTGCATGAGGTATATAGAGACAAAATTTTGGCTATAGGGGTCTATGGATCTGTTGCCAAAGGTACGGACGGCCCTTTCTCAGATATTGAAATGTTTTGTGTATTAAGTGAATCCAACGCTCCTGTAGATTTTAGCCATGAATGGTCGGCGGGTCCCTGGAAAGCTGAGGTGAACGTCTGTAGTTCAGACATTCTTCTGAAAACCGCCTCTACTGTTGAGGGCGACTGGCCGTTAACACATGGACCCTTCTTTTCCCCACTTCGTCTGTATGATCCTGAAGACTTTTTTTCTATATTAAAGGAAGCTGCCGAATCCCCAACAAAGGAAGATTTCAGGCATGCCATCAACGAAGTGCTTGTAGGTGAAATGTATGAGTTTATTGGAAAGCTTAGAAATGTCAGTATAAATGGCCCTCGTACTTACTTGCCGTACTTGATCATGCAGTTTGCCCAATATGGGGCTATGTTAGTTGGGTTACACAATCAGAAGCTTTTCTCAACGGGCTCAATGGTTCTACCGGAAGCACTGGAACTGCCGAGTCGTCCACAAGGATTTGATCATCTGGTTAAGATGGTCATGTCCGGTGACTTAGCGGAATCCACAAAGATCATTTCAGCCTGTGAAAATTTCTGGAGTGGTCTTGTGAGCTGGGCAGTCGAACATGACTATCATATGAACTCACAACGAATCCCATTTTAATCGGAAATTAAAGTCCGTTTTAATTTCGCTTACTATAAAACCCTATTTTCGCTATGCCAAATCTCCCTTTCGTTAAGGGGGATTTTCATTATTTCTTCTGAGCGGATGAGATCCTTTTTACAGACATGTTACGTTATATTTTTTTGTAAAATATTTTAAATTTAAATTACTTGATTTCATTCCTCACCTCGCTTATTCTCGGTATATGCATACTTTGGCTCTAATAATCTTCTCATATACAACCCTTGTTCATGTACACATGCCAGAATGAATATTTCCTGTGTTTTCAGAGAAAATGTAACGCATAGGTCTTTATATAGAGCTAATTTTTATTAATATCCAATAACAGGGCCCTAGGCCCTATGACAGATTACATTTTAATGATATATTGATAGATACTACAAAAGACTAATTACCCAGGGCTTGGGCTGGAGGATGTATGAAAAAGGAATCAAATCAAGACGAAACCAGTTATTTATTTAATGTTGATGTATTAGTTAAAGGTCGTTCGAACGTAGAGGCCCTTCAGTTCCTGCTTAATCTCTTGAGCCAAAACGAACAAATTGCGGATAGTCGGATTCAATCTGGTATCGAACTTGGCAATTTAATTGAAGCTGCATTATATCTAAAAAAACAGTCGGCTGTTAATAGCCCATCTGATGCAGCCGCTACGCTTGCGGAAAGATTCTCCAAAAAGAAATCAGCCGCAATTCCGAACAAGACACCCGTTGTTCAAGAGATCAAACAATCCCACGTACAGCCAAAGCCTGCAATACAACAAGACCTTAGTACGTACGAATGGATCAAACGCTATATACATGATAATACGCTTGTACGGTTAATTGTGAACCGCTATGGAGGACAGCGCAGCATTCCTTGCCGCATACTCAACCTGGACCATGATAATAACCTGCTGAGTGTGTATCATGTCGATGAGAAGCAAGTATACTCCTTTAAAATGAATGAGATCGACGAAATCACATCATAAGTGTAACATCTCACTAAAACAACAAAGCATGAAAAAAGAGAATCGGTGGAAAAGCATTGCGTCTTTCCTGCCGATTCTCTTTTTTAGTATGGACCGATAAGTTTTCTAAGCCTCTTTCTTTAGACCAGCAGCAGCCCATGCCAGGAATATCCATCCTGCAATAAAACATACGCCCCCTAATGGGGTGATCGCACCCAGCACACGGATTCCGGTTAAACTTAGCACATACAGACTGCCGGAAAACAAAATGATACCCGTGAACAACAGCCGCGCGGCCCATCTTAAGCGGGTCGAAGGGCCCCATTGTCCGGCAGCCAACGCAATGATCAGCAAACCGACAGCGTGAATCATATGGTATTTCACACCGGTTTCATATATCGCCAATGCATCCGCGTCGATCCGTGCTTTTACAATATGCGCTCCGAAGGCTCCAATGGCTACCGCCAACATCATCATTATAGATCCTACCATTATCCATCTTCGTTGCATGTTTTTTTACTCCTTTTCACTGTTCCTTTTACCCGAATGTTCTTCTTATTTTATCGGAACAGCATGAAGTTTACCAGCCAGTGTGTGTAAACAAACCACATACGAAATTCGATGATTAAGCCCTGTCTATTGGAGGGTAATATGTAAAGTGGCTTGCTTTTTTGTTTATTTTGTGGAAAATTAGTACCTGTTCGGACTATGTTCAAGGAGTTGAAAAAATGAGTTACCAAGATCCTAATTTGCAAAAGCCTGCTGCGTCTGAGGAGCACCCTGTTTTTTCAGAAGCTCCTGTGTTTCAGCCTCCGGTCAAGCTCAAGCATTCCGGTCCCGGAATTGCCTCTTTTATTATGTCGCTCGTCAGTCTGATCGGATATATTATCTTGGCTATTATGGTCATTAATCTGATGGCTCATTTCAGCCAATACCAAACAATGAACCCGGAAGTCGCTTTACAGCAAACCGGAACGATGCTGATTCCCTTTATTTTTTTAGCCAGCCTGCTTCTCAATTGTAGCGGACTTGTGGTCGGGATCATCGGCATTGCGTTAAAAAACCGCAAAAAAACCTTTGCTATTACTGGATTAATCATTAATGCACTCATTATTGTAGGTTTTATTGCACTACTTGCCATCGGTCTTTCGATTCCGAATAGCACAGCGGATATTTATCCTTCCTCTGTGCAGTCTTTATGATTTTTCTGCATTCTCACAGAGAGGATTTAATGTATGAACAAAATTAAAATTTTTGCAGACAGTACCAGTGATGTTCCTGTCCACTGGCGTCAACAGTACGAGATTAGCATTGTACCATTGTATACAGTATTTGGTGATGAAGCATTGCAAGATGGGGTGAACATTCACCCGGAACAATTATTTCAGCGTGTCAGCCGCGAGGGACGCTTACCTCGTACCGCCGCACCTTCTCCGGCAGATTTTATTCAAGCCTTTACGCCCTACATAGAACAAGGAGATGACATTTTATATATCAGTCTGTCCTCCGAGCTATCATCGACATACCAGAATGCGCTGCTCGCTGCCTCCGAATTTCCAGAAGGTCGCATTACGGTTTTTGATTCCCTAAATTTGTCGTGCGGCTTTGGCCTGCTTGTGATGAAAGCTGCTCGCGCAGCAGCTAACGGTAGTACGATAGAGCAGATTGTAGACATGTTGACGGCAACCAGACCGCTAATCGACACGGAATTTGTGATTGATACACTCGAATACCTATATAAAGGCGGAAGATGCTCAGGCATGCAAAACCTGATCGGCAGTCTGCTCAAAATTCGTCCGGTAATCAAAGTGATTGATGGAAAAATGACGCCCGCCTACAAGGTTCGCGGCAAACGTGAAAAAGCACTGGAACAAATGCTGCAAAATGCCCTGAACCATCGGGATTTGATGGATAACGATATGATTATTGTCGTGCACGCTTTGGCTGAGGAAGATGCGCTGATGCTGCAAGCACGTCTGAAAGAGGAAACAAACGCACAAGAGGTACTGCTAACAACAGCAGGCTGTGTTATATCCAGTCATTGTGGTCCACAAACGATCGGTATTATGTATAGCAAAAAAGCATAGTTTATCCAATATCAAACCTGTTACCCATTGGTAGCGGGTTTTTTGGTATTTTTCCAGCAATTTAGCAATGAATAACTTTCCTCTTTTTGATAGTATTATTCGTCGAGTAACAATATATACACTTACAATCTATCATAAAAAGAAGGTTATTGGGGATGAGTTCCAAACGATCGCGTTGGCTAACCAGGTTTACTCTATCGGCAACTACAGCCATTACAATATTCACAACATTCACTTCATATTTAGCTGCCCCGGCAGCAGCATCCGGCGTAGCTTTTCGGGATATTGCACACAGCTACGCCTATCAGTCTATTATTTCCCTGCACACTAAAGGAGTTTTGAACGGTACACAACCTGGTTACTTTTCTCCTAAAAAGGCCGTTACCAGAGCTGAATGGGTTACCGCATTGGACCGTACACTCGGTCTAGAACCTGTACAAGCAGCTGTTTCCTCCTATCGGGATGTTCCCAAACAGGCGTGGTACTACGGTTGGATTGAGGCGGCTTCGCAGCTTGATATCGTACAGGGAGGATCTTCCGCTACATTTCAACCCAATAGTCCTATAACCCGACAAGAAGCAGCCTTAATGATTGCACGTCTCATCCGCTCTTCGGGCGGATCAGGCGGCACCACATCCTCTTTCACAGATCGTGACGAAATTGCAGATTGGGCTCTTGAAGGGGTAACCACCGTGAATCGTTACGGCTTTATGAAAGGTGAAAACAACTATTTTCGCCCGGCATCTTCTCTCACTCGTGAAGAAACAGCGGTATTATTGGAGCGGCTGCTAACGTATTCAGCACAGCATGCTCGCCAAGCTGCTTCCACTGCTTCTTCCATTCGATTAGGCTGGCAATATGACCAAACCGTTCAGCAGTTTGAAAATACGGTGCTTCAATCCAACATCAACACCCTGTCACCACGCTGGTTTTTTCTGAACGAAACAGGCAGTATCAGCGATTACACCAATTCTTCGCTGCTTACCTGGTCCAAACAGCATCAAAAAAAAATCTGGGCTATGGTAGGCAACCGCTCCAATCTGGCGCTAACGCACCAAATTCTGTCCAGTGAGGTTCTACGGGCTACAACCATAACTCAACTTGCCAATGCTGTGTCTGTACATGGTTTGGATGGACTTGTCATTGATTTTGAAAATGTAGATGGTCAGGATCGTGCCTACCTTACATTGTTCGTCCAACAATTAAAGGCTAAGTTGAAAAGTCAAAATGCGGTACTGGCGCTTTGTGTATCTCCTGATTACGGAACGGACTGGACTGCCGCTTTTGATTATCAAAAGCTTGGCGCTGCGGCAGACTATCTAATCCTGATGGGATATGACGAGCATTGGGGAGGGAGCTCGATCCCCGGCTCGGTGTCCTCACTGCCATGGCTGCGTGAAAGCGTGCGGCGCTTTGTACAAACCACCGATCCGGAGAAAGCGATTTTGGCATTGCCCTTATTTACACGGAATTGGACACTTAACACTAGCGGACAGTCAATCGCTTCCTCTGATATTTCATTAGACCAGCAAAATCAGCTAGTATCCCGTATCTCTTCCAAACCGATCTGGAACGAGGATATTCAGCAGTATACCGTATCATACAAAGATACTCAGCTTCATAAGCTATGGCTGGAAGAAGGGCGATCCTTTACTCGTAAGTACCGCTTGGGCCAGGATGAAGGATTTGCCGGCTTCGCCTACTGGTATTCAGGCGGCGCAAGCTCTGATCTGTGGTCCAGTGTGAAGAATGCGGACCGCTTTATACAGCGTGGCTTGTAAAAGTCAAAAGCCTTCAACCTCACGTAAAAAGTGAAGTTGAAGGCTTTTGCCATACATACGTATTATCAGCCTACGACCGATATGCAACTTGCCCGTTCACAACGGTCATCCGTACCTTAACATCCAGTAAAGCCTGGTGACTTTCCGATACATCGCGGTCAATAACGGTAAAATCAGCAGCTTTGCCTTCAGCGATTGTCCCTCTGTCAGCAGCTTCCCCAGCGGCTACTGCGCTTCCCATAGTAAACAGATGAATGGCTTCGTGAACATCCAACTTCTCAGCTGGAAGATAACCTTCATGCTTTTCTTCCGGCTTGGCGCGAGTCACTGCCGCATGTATACCCAGAAATGGGTTTAGCGGCTCGATCGGCGCATCACTGCCTCCAGCACACGAAATACCTGCTTGTAGCAGCTTTTTCCAGGCATATAAATACTCGGTCCGTTCTTTCCCTACCCGATCCAGCACCCAGGGAAAGTCACTGGCGACAAAACGAGGCTGGATGTCCGCAATCAGCGGCAACTTCGCCATTCTTTTGACCAAATCAGCCCTTAGCACTTGCCCATGAATCAGACGATCCGGCAACCCGCTTTCCTCCGTTAATCCATGAGCCTCCATCGCTGTCAAAATCATATGCGCCGCTTCATCTCCGATGGCATGTACAGCCACTGGAAAGCCTGCGGCTCTGGCTGCTGCCACCATCTGATTTAGCTCTGGCTGTGGTTGGATGGCCATTCCACACGTATGTGGAGCATCACTATAAGGTTCGGATAATAAAGCCGTTCTTCCACCAATAGCGCCATCAGCAAACATTTTAATCGCACCGATTTTGAACCACTCATTTCCGGTACCTGCACGCAGCTCCTGTACTTTCACTTCTTCCATAAATGGATGATAGATGAGCTGGTGTGTGCGAAATGCAAGACCTTCTTCTCTCAGCTCTCTGTAAATTCGCTGCATTGTCTCCACGCTGCCCAAAAAACGTAAATCCTCCGTATGCGCAGCAGTCAGCCCCAGCCGTAGCGCATCCAGACAAGCTCGCCGGATCGTATCCTTCTTCACCGAATAATCCGGCTCTGGCTGCACGCTTGTAAAGGCAAAGGATGCTTCCTCATAAATTAATCCATTTAATCGACCCTCTGCGTCCCGTCCATAGGCTCCTGAAGCCGGATCAGGGGTGTTCTCGTTAATACCTGCACGCCGAAACGCCTCTGAATTGGCCAAAAATGTATGAAAGCACGTACGGGTCAGATATACCGGGTGCTGATCTGTAATAGCATCTAGCTCAGCTATATTCGGAATTTCAACAGGAATAAACGCATTTTCGTTCCAATTAAGACCTAAAATCCACTCACCTGGCGGTGTTACAGCGACCCGCTTGCGCAGCATAGCCAGCATTTCGTCCTTGGAAGTAGCTGATGTTAAATCCAGCATAGCTAGCTTCATACCATGCATAGACAAATGCATATGGGCATCGGCTAAGCCCGGCAATACATTGGCTCCCTCCCAATCCACGGTTTCATACTCCTTACCAGATAACTGCAATTCAAGCTCCCGAGCATTTCCAATGGCCTGTATGCGGCCATGCTGTACAACGATGGAGTCTCCTTTGGTAGCCCAGTCCCCATATAACCTGCCGTGCTTGAACAAAACGAATGTCAACGCCACTCATCTCCTTTTTTCCAACTATACGCTTGATATGCTGCATATTACGCCAGGGTTGCTACTTCCAAACGTAGTGTATTTATATCTACCTGCTGTACCACCTGTGCAAAGTCATCATGAGCTGCACAGACAGCCATTTTATAATCTGGGTCTAGCTCATACTGCTTAAAATGACAATACTCCGTAGTAAAGCCCTCTGTCGTGAAACCTATAGACGGTTGTGCTTCCAACTCGAATGAAAAAGACTTTAACGGCAGCGTTAGCCCCTGTCCTTCGGCCTTCACAAAACTTTCCTTAAGCGTCCAAAGATCGTAAAAATAGGATAAACGACTCTCTGCATCCTGATGCATTAATGCATCATACTCTGTGTCCGAAAAGCACACCCTGCCTACTTCAAAATCAATAGGACGGAGCTGTTCAATGTCAATACCAAGCGGATGATCATCGATAGCGCATACTACCCATTTTCCCGAATGGGAAACATTAAAATGAAATGCCGGCGCATTCAACAAGGAGGGCTTGCCAAAAGCATTGTATGTAAACTGAAGGCTGGCATTCGGTATTTTTAATTGTCGACAAGCCAACCATCTTAACAACACATCAGCGTATAACCCCCTCAAAGCGTCTTCCCGATGTAAAAAACGATCCAACTTGTGCTGTTTTGCCAGCGAAACCCGATTTACCAGTAATTCGTAATGATTCTCAGCCTCTGGCTTGCTCGTATCAATCGCGTATATTTCCATGGTCGCCTCCCGTATATCCTAATGAATATAATACGTTTGTAACACTCACCATTCGATTGAAGTCTGTCAAATTTGGATGACGCTTGCTATATACATGGTCAATATACTACTCTAGCACTTTCAATTCAATATGGATACAATTGGGATAAGCAGCTCTTCAAAGCTACTTCATAGAACCCACTAATGAAAGCGCTTTAAAATAACACATACAGAGGAGGACGAAACAATGAAATATGATTTTGCCCGCTTGCTGTGTATTATGCTCACTATTTTGCTTTCGTTAAGCATTTTTCAGATGTTCTCACCTAAGATTGCTTCAGCTGCTTCAGCGAATGTAGTAAATGGAATTCAGTTTAAAGATACAGATGGAAACGTGGTCCATGCCCATGGGGGCGGAATGATTAAAGTGGACGGTTATTATTATTGGTTTGGTGAAAATCGTAATCCGAATGGAACGTTCAAGGCGGTATCCGCTTATCGTTCCTCGGATTTAAAAAACTGGGAGTTTCGTAAAAACGTGCTGACCAGCAGCTCGGCCGTAGAGCTGAATGTATCGAATATTGAACGTCCGAAAGTGATTTATAATGAAAAAACGCGTAAATACGTATTATGGATGCACAAGGAAAACGGGATTAATTACAACGAAGCCCGAGTGGCGGTTGCCTCATCTGATACCGTAGACGGCGATTATACGTATCAGGGCAGCTTCCGTCCGCTGGATTATGATTCGCGCGATATGACTGTATACAACGATAACGGTACTGCATACCTGATATCGGCTACCCGTGTAAACGCGGATCTGAACATTTATCGCCTGACACCGGATTTTCTTCAAGTTGAATCGCTGGTGACTACACTCTGGCCAGGACAATATCGTGAAGCTCCGGCAATGTTCAAAAAAGGAGACGTCTACTTCCTGATTACATCCGGGGCAACTGGCTGGAATCCCAATCAGGCCAAGTATGCTACTGCGTCCAGCATTGAAGGAACCTGGAGCAATACGATGAACTTCGGGGACGGGACGACTTACGGTTCACAGTCGGCCTACGTCATTCCTGTTGAAGGTACGCAGACGACCTCATATCTGTATTTGGGCGACCGTTGGGCTGGGGCGTGGAGCGGTCCTGTGCAGGATTCGCAATATGTGTGGTTGCCACTGCGTTTTCCAACTGCAACTTCATTGGCCATGGATTGGTTCGACAGCATTAACGTTGATACCGCCAGTGGTGTGGTTGAGGGCGTAACTACGCCGATGGTCATCGACCCGGATGCTTATTATCAGCTGGTAAGTCGCAAGAGCAACAAGCCGCTAGGCATCATTGGCAATGCGACGATAGACGGAGCAGATCTAGAGCAGCGTGCGAATTCCGGAGCACCAAGCCAGCAATGGCAGCTTAAGGATGCAGGCGGCGGGTACTATAAAATTGTGAATCGGAACAGCGGGAAGCTGATTGGTGTTGAAAGCGGTGCTACAGCGGACGGCGCAGTGATCGAACAGTGGAATGATGGAGGCTGGTCCAGCCAGCATTGGCAGCTCGTATCCGTAACCGGGGGCTATTACAAGCTGAAAAATCGGGCAACTGGCAAGCTGATCGACATTTCCGAAGGCGCCACTGGCGATGGAGCCAAAGCCATTCAATGGGGCGATAATGGCGGGACGAATCAGAATTTCCGTGTAGTTAAAGTGGAATAGCTCGAATCCTTACCAAAAGGAGCCGTCATCCGAACAGATCTTAGTGATCGTAACGGAAAAACGGCTCCTTTTTACGCAAAAACGATAAGATGGGTGATGTCTAGTACACTACACTTCCCACGGAAAATCTGTCGTCAGAAAACTGGCCAGTTGCTTGCTTTCTTCCCTCCGCTGACGCCGTATGGCTGCGCGCGATGGAGCTGTCTGGTGTAATTGTATTTGCTCCTCTGTTTCCGGAATCACCTGTGGGACGGTCACTTTACGATTGTTCTCGTCCAATGCCACAAAGGTCAGGAAGGCGGTGGCTGCAATTTTGCGGTCGCCTGTCATTAATCCTTCGCGAATCACTTTTACGAATACCTCCATTGAGCTGCGGCCTGTCCAAGTTACGAACGCTTCCAGCGTGACAGAATCGCTCGGGTGGATAGGCAGCAAAAAATCCACCGAATCCGTCGAGGCCGTAACTGTGTTCGTACGGCACAGCTTGGCGGCAGCTATAGATGCGATATCGTCGATATACGACATCAATCGGCCTCCGAAGAGCGTGTTATGATTGTTGATATCATTGGGAAATACTCGGGACGTCTTAAAGCAGTAGGTTTCTCGGATGTACTTGCTTTCCATGGGTTCTTTCCTCTCTTTTCCTCGTTGCTCTCTTTTTATATCTCAGGATTTTGCAGAATCCTGTGTCGAAGTCTGTTGTAGACTATGTTAATCATCCCACTAATCCGCATAATAAATCAATACATAAAAATCGGCATCCTCATCCGAATCATTACGATAGGTATGAAAATCAGATCCTTGAAATTGTACGGCGTCCCCTGCACTCAGTTTGAGCTGTTGCCCCTGCATTTCAAAGTACATTTCCCCACGGATCATGAGAATCGTTTCCTCTCCCAGATGCTCTTCTGCCTTGTGTGTAAAGCCTGGCTTCAGACTTACCGTGAATACTTCGAACTTCTTTTCCGAGTGATACGGGAAGACAGGGTAAACAAAATAGTTACCGCCCTCATCAATAACTGGATGCAAATCTGCTCTCCGAATCTTCGTGATTTGCGGCGGGTCTTCTTTAAGAAAGGTCGAGAAGGATACGTGCAAGCCGTTCGCAATCTTCCAAAGCGTGGTTACCGTAGGATTGGATTTCCCCTTCTCAATTTGAGCCAACATCCCTTTGCTAACCCCTGTCAGTTCAGCCACCTTATCCAAACTAAGTCCTCTAGTCTTCCTGATTTGAGCCAAATTAGAACCAATAATATATTGCATTGAATCCACCGAATTATACCTCCTCATATCCAAAAGTCTATATATGAAGAATACACAAAAGTACCCGCTGTAGCTACAATTTACTCTATTATGGTCAGGTTCCTCGTTTACTTCAACATGCCAATTAAAACATTGACATTGAATATAAATGTCCTTAAACTTCACTTATTAAAATGTTTTTCAAAACTATTGTAATATCTTGAAAGGGGTTGCTATCCTATGTCTTTTCCGTCCCTGAACACCCAACAGGTGAGAAAATCAACGTTAACTATCTAGGAGGGACTAAATTTGAATCCGCAAACCCGCAAGTCCCGCCACATGTACACGATGCAGCTGGCGACAATTTTTATTGGCTTTATTGTATTTGGTATCTCGGAAAATATTAAAGGCCCTGCCATTCCACGCATTCAATTCGACTTCAATCTGGATGAACAGCAGCTCGGAACATTGTTGTCTCTAAACGCACTTGGGTATTTGATTGCCTGCTCGTTCACCGCCGTCCTTGTCCGTAAGTGGGGAATCAAGGCGGTCAGCATTATTTCCTTTGCTTCCATGATCATCTCGGGAGTGTTCATTTATCTGTCGCACACGTATCCATTCTTCGCCTCGTCCTACTTCTTGATGTATATCGGGAACGGCATGCTGGAGATTGCACTCGCAATTTTGGGGGCGAGGATTTTTGTAAAAAATACCGGCACGATGATGAATTTGTCCCACTTTTTCTATGGGCTTAGCTCAACAGTCGCCCCTTTGCTGGCGACGGGAGTCATGTCATTGACGGTATTTGGACATACGCTGGACTGGCGAGGGATGTATCTGGCTATGTTGTCGCTCTGTCTGCTGCCGATTGTGGCCGCACTGCTCAGCACCTTCCCGGGAGACGATCTGCAGCATGAGGAACGGACCTCACTCAAGACCCTAACCCGCGATCCGGCACTCTGGATGATGGTAATGATCCTGTCGTTTGGAGTAGTCTCCGAGCTCGCAGTTGGAGGCTGGCTAGTCAACTTTTTAGAGAAAGCGTATTCATGGAGTACAGTGAAGGCGTCCAGCATGCTCTCCGCGTTCTTTCTTACCTTCTCGTTGGGGCGCCTGTTGCTTGGTCCGCTCACAGACCGAATGGGGTTTGTGCTTTCGACGATTTTATTCTCCGCCTTCTCAGCGATATGTACGTTCGCAGCAATCGCGGGTGGGGAGAGACTGGCGTTTCTCTTTGCCGCATCGGGTGCAGGCATTGCAATGATCTATCCGACCGTGATGGCGTTCATTGCACGGAGATATCCTAAGGACAGTGATACAGCTATTACGTTCGTCGTCACGCTGATGGGCATAGGTAGTGTCATTGGCAACTATGTGATCGGCTGGGTAATCGAAGGAGTTAAGATAGTCTACGGCGCAACCACTGAGCTTGGCATACTGCGCGGGCTTCAGGCGGGATATGGAGTTATTGGCCTATGCGCAGCCATCTGCGCGGTCTCGGGAATTATTCTCTACGGATATCTGAAAAAACGGCAGGAGCTTATATAAGCCACCACTTTAGGGTTGTCCCATAAGTCATGAACTGACTGGGGCGCCCTTTTTTTACGAACTCCCCGTTCAGTCAAAACAGTCCTTGTATGAACACATCCGAGCTGCTTTGACTAATCATCAGCTTTTGTCCGTTTGCCATTTTGAAGGGCTCAAGGGCAATTCTCCTGTAGTCTACTTTATTAGACTGTTTCTGATTAGAAGAGTGTGGCCGAGAGTGTACAATAAGACTACGTGTTCGCTATAGGAGATATTCAATATAACATACAAACGTATAATATATTGATACTTTACAATTTCCGTTATATACTATTATAAAATTTATACACTGGGGGTAAGGTTGAAATGTCCATAGCTTCGGAGTTGAGTGGAACAAAGCGCGATTCACTCAGCTTTTTACAAGGGGTTAAAGATTGTATTCCTACACTGCTTGGTTATGTATGTATTGGATTCGCGGCAGGCATTGTGGGCGCTTCATCAGGGGTTAGCACCATGGAAATTGGTCTGATGTCAGCGCTTGTATACGCAGGTGCCTCCCAGTTTATTATGTGCTCGATGCTGGCTGCAGCCAGTCCTCCATCTGTCATTATTTTAACGACATTTATTGTGAACGCCCGCCACCTGCTGTTAAGTGCATCATTGGCTCCTTACTTTTCTAAATATTCACTGTGGAAAAACATAGGCATCGGTATCCTTTTAACGGATGAATCCTTTGGGGTAGCGTCGGATAAATTGGCTAAAGGCGGGCAGGTCAGTGACCGCTGGATGAACGGACTCAATATTACAGCTTATCTCGCTTGGATTGCTTCCTGTGTGGCTGGTGGAGTGCTCGGGAATTGGATTTCCCAGCCGGAAGCTTTTGGTCTGGACTTTGCCTTACCTGCAATGTTTCTGGCCCTACTCATTTCCCAGCTCCAAAGTGTCCAGACCTCCAAACTCAAGCATCGCCTGCTGCTTGTGCTATGTATGGCCGTTCTAATGTACCTTTTATCCTGGTGGGTGCCATCACATATCGCCGTCATTGTAGCGACCATGATCACCGCAACGATTGGAGTGTTAACCGACAATGAATATTAATCCCAATGTGCTATATATCATTATCGGTGCGATGATTGTCACAGCCATCCCAAGGATCATTCCCTTTGTCGTGCTGCAAAAACTGACGCTACCCAAGCCCGTGTTGCAGTGGCTGTCCTACATCCCCATTTGCATTTTCACGGCACTGGTCATGGAAAATCTGCTCGTACGAACCGAAATCTCGGTCACTCTTAATGGGCAAGTGCTTATAGCGGTCCTTCCTACGCTGGTGACCGCTTTGTGGAGTAAAAATTTGCTGGCTACTGTGCTTGTCGGTATTGTGAGTATGGCTGTAGTTCGACTTTTGTGGTTGGGATAGAAAATACCCTCCTAAAATAGGAGGGTATTTTCCTTTTCTTATGATCCACCTGTCGCCCTTACTAACGAAGGTGACAGCTTTTCTTCCTCAAGGTCACTTTCTCCTTGTGAAAGATACGAAGAAGCTTGTAGCCTGAACATTTCAGCATACACTCCGTCCATATCCATTAAGTGCTCATGGCTGCCCGCTTCCACAATTCTGCCCTCCTCCATTAAAATAATGGTATCCGCCATACGTGCGGAGGACAATCTGTGTGAAATAAATACTCCAATTCTCTCGTGAACAAGCTGACCAAATTTTTGAAAAACCTCCTTCTCCGCATGTGGGTCCAAAAAAGAACTCGGCTCATCCAACACATAGATATCGGCATTTCTCATAAAAGCCCTGGCTATTGCTATGCGCTGCCACTGCCCTCCGGATAGCTGTTGTCCATCTTCAAACCATTTTCCAAGCAGGGTGTTCAATTTATCGGGCAGACCAGCTACCAAATCTGTAATGCCTGCCTTATCAATAGCTGCCCATATGACCTCATCATTTTCTCTGGAAGCCACATGACCAAAGCCTATATTATCCCTAACAGACATCTCATAATGTACAAAATCCTGAAAAACGACGCCTATCTTTCCTCTAAAGCTGTCTTTATCCAATTCGTGTATAGAGTGTCCATTAATTCTGATTTCTCCTTCGAAATTAGAATACAGATGAGTGAGTAACTTCACAATCGTTGATTTACCCGATCCATTTCTCCCCACAATGGCCAGCTTCTCTCCTTGATGAAGAGTAAAGCTAACATTAGAAATGGCATTCTCCTCCGTGTTGGGATATTTAAACGATACATTACGAAATTCAATACTGTGTATAACGGACAAA
This sequence comes from Paenibacillus sp. Mc5Re-14, assembly GCF_001049835.1. NCBI lineage: Bacteria > Bacillati > Bacillota > Bacilli > Caryophanales > Paenibacillaceae > Paenibacillus > Paenibacillus sp. Mc5Re-14. Next base: position 812,753 of record NZ_CVPD01000001.1, read on the forward strand.
GGCAAAGGTTGAACTGACTTTTGTATTTTTGCTTCCTCCGGCATATCCAAAAAGTCAAATAGCTGCTTAATATACAAATTATTTTGACACAGACTTAAAATTCCTTGTACAATGCTCTGCGATGTTGACTGGGTTAACGTGATCCCCTGAATTAAGCTCACCAGGTTCCCCACTAAAATTTGACCAACATAGGTGGCTTGTATGGCCATGAAAATAATAAATGCGCATGCACCCTGATTCACAATCTGAAATGCAAGAGAAGTATAGGATCTACGAACCGCTAGCACTTTATCCTCACGATAAAACCCTTCGAGTATCGTTTTATATCTTTTTCGCAGGTAATCTCCTAGTTGAAATATTTTCACTTCTTTAAAACTATTATCTCTTGTCACTAAAAACGACAAGTACCAGGATTCACGTTGTCTTCCTGCTCTTTGAAAGTGAACGTTAAATTCTCTTTGTCCAATACGTAAAAAAGAATAGAATGATAAGCATGGAATGAGAAAAATGAATAAGAATGCCCACCATCTCCACGCGATAAGAATAGCACCTGTTGAAAATAAAGTTACAACACTGCTTATAATAGCAAGAATCTGAGTAAATATTTCAAATGGTCTGTAATCTGCTTCTCCCTGAGCACGTTGAAGCATATTTTGCACATCTGCATCCTCAAATGACTGCAAAGACATCTTTTGTGCTTTTTCAATAATTTTAATATTTACCTGATTGGATAGCCGACTTTGGAACATTTTACGAAAAAAGCTTTCACCAATATTGATTAGGTCGTACACTAAATTAACACCTATTAGGACGCCAAAAGCTATAAAAGCAGGCTGAAAACGTCCTCCTGATGCTCCTGCCACAACACTGTTGATTAATTCTCTTGTTGCTAAAAGGATCGCCGCAGGAATGGCACCCTTCAATAAATTTGTAATGAGTATAGCAATCAAAAAGGAAGGATGAGTGTCCCAAAGCAGCCTGAATATACGAGGCCAAAATAAGAAGGTACGAAATATATTTTTATAGGATAAAGAAACCAGGTCACTGGTTTGTCCTTTAGACTGTGACATGGTGCACTCCTTTCCGATGCAACAGGTTGGCCGCTGTATGCTTTGCCAAAGCCATACATTTCATTTCCCGCTCCCTATTGACACCAAGCAGACGATTCAGGTGCATATGAATGATACTGCCTAAAATATCATTCGCATGATTCGTAAGCTCATGATTTTTTTCAGCCAGGGTTATCGCTTGAGCATACTGTTGAATCATGGCCTGTCTTTTTTTTACAAGTGCCAACAAAGCGACCTGTGCAGCTGGATCTGCTTGTCTAATCCATTCATAATCCGATTCTACAGCGTTAATCAATGCTTTTTTAACATCCCTGAACGCCTTCATATAAGGCTTGCTGTCAATTCTTTCGTCTAGCCAGTCCACTTGTTCCCGAATCGTTAAACCAAAGCTGCTTAAATAATGAATAATATTAATCACAGCTGCAATCTCTATGTCCAGATTGAAAGCTTTGGAACGAATTCCAGCCATATAGGCGATGACCCATCGGCTATCCACGTCAAAAACCTGTTCTGCCAGGTCCATAAGCATCTGTCCTCCATACCTCTCCAGCTCAGGAAGGTATGTATCCAGTACCATATGGGTGATAAGTCCTTCTTCACGCAGCTCAACTGCCCACTGATTTAATTGCGCCAAGCCAGCACTCCATAGTTGACTCGGCTCTCCTTGAAACCGCAGACGGATATGATGCTCGGGATCAACGTACCGCAAAAAATAAGATTTTTGACTCCAATCCTCAAATCCCGGGTTATTTTGGAGTTGACTTAAACTCAATCCAATCAGATCGTTTTCCCTTTCCTTGACTCCGTACAATTTAAGGTAAATCCACTCGCCCCCTGGAAGTATACCTCTATGAATGCTGGAAGAAGTGTGAGCAATGAAGTTTTGAGAATCTAAATGGTTTTGTGAACTAGGGATACTCGGTTTCACCTTTATTTTTTTCTTCTTGAGCGGAAACACAAATTCCCCCATATATCTCCCGGCGGTCCCATGTAACGGGGTATGGAATGGATCGCCCAAACACTCGGTAAGAAGCAATTCTTGTCCTTCCCGCATCTTGCTCACCTCACGGAGCAATTCTTTGACATGGAAGAGATTGCACAGGTCCAATAAAAGTCGGTTATCTCCCATCGTTAAATAAACATAGCGTGGCACATTCCACTGTTCTCTCCAAGTATGAAAAAGATACTCCCTTGCTTGAGGCTCAGTTAAATCTGAAATATTCAACGCAGTCTTGCCAAGCCTCCACTGTGCAGCACTAATAACGATTTTTTTATATACAAGTCTTGGCAAAAAAGGAGACTGCTCTAGTGGCCCCCAGTCAAAGTAGGACCATGTGCCGAGCTCTTTGTTGGTGATATCGGTCAAGAATCTGAATATATGCGGTGAAAGCTTGTAATTAAGCATATGGGTTTGCAGGGGAATAATTTCTTTACCCAAACGTCTGGACTTGACATAGAAACGGTCATGAGTTGCACCTATCAATAAATCATCCATGTGTAATGTCGTTTCCTCATCTTTAGAAGAGGTCGTTCCGGACACGATTTCATATCCCATTAAATTTTTGCTCAGTGATATATTTGATATTTTCCCCTGATCGGGCATAAAAACCATCTCTGACAATAACGCATCAGGATGAAAACACTGGTGATGATCATATATTTCAGAAAAATTTTGTACAAACTCATCACTAAACATATCCAGAAAACGTCCAAAAGTTTTACCTGCCCGATTAGAACCAGCGCTGGGCCCAAGTAAAAGCCTATAGTCTCCTGAATCGACTTTTTCAGGTGATTCGGCAAATATACTGTAGTATACCTCCATAGATTCCGGGGAAGTGTCATCATTATCGGAAATCGTCAGTTGCTCCAACTGCTCATCTGAAAGGACGATTTCTATGTCATGGTTGGCAATGGCATTCGAAAGCCATTGAAAGAGAACAGCATTGCGTTTAAATGCTTCCATGCCCATTGATTTTTTCTCATTGGTACGATACATCTTTGGTATACCAAGTCCCCAATCCTCATCAAACAGTTCATTGATAGGGACCTCCTGATACACGCCGTACTTTTCCAAAAAACGATTTAAATAATCGTCCAGCTCATCCGTTTTGGGGGATGAAAACAACCTGCACATGACTTCAGCTCCTAATGCAACATCATTGAGCACATGTCTTGGCAACGTTACTTCTTGAGCTAATTTGACATCGACCTGTACAGGTGTTTTTACAGGAATGATATCCAGCATTTTGCCACATAGTTCCCGGTAGGCCTTCTCTCCTTCTCCAATCGTGCACTGATTGTATTGACGTAATAAAATATCAATTTCGTGTAAAATGTCAGTCCAATGATCAGACATGTCCATTTTTTTAATTTTTTCAAATATGTAATGAAAAGGTGAATGATCCATCAGTGGAGGTCTAAGCTCGCTCAAAATAAACTCCTGCTCTACAAGCTGTTGCAAAAAATGAGCGATGATTTCCATAGTAGCGTCGGGGAATGCCTTCAATAGTAATTCTTTAAGCTCCATCACCTGAATCGGATGCTCTGCAGCTTCAAACGTCAGGCGAACGACGTCCGTAAGCCGAATGGAACTAAACATTTCGGCTGAATCATCGGCTTCTGCCGCTCCATGTTTAGGCCGAAATGGTAATTTGGCACGATCGCCCTTGATCATAACCGTTCGGTTTAAGAAAACCTTTAGTTGATCAAATATGACTGGGTCAGACTCCATCTTCCGGATCATCTTATATATCCATTCCATGTCGGGTCTGGCTCTCTTCAGATGCTGATGATAGGTACCTATGTCCAAATGGGTAGCATCCCTACAAATCCCTTGCCCCACCCCTGAAAATAATCCAAATGGGGTTGTTCGGGTAGTCATCCGAATAAAATAACGATAAAAGCTATTCAGCGTCTTCTCATACTTTTGTAACTCTCCTTTATCATCCGAAGCGTTGTCATCGTTTAAATAGTGTAGAAACTGCATAAGGGACGGAGAGGCCAATGAAATAGCTTCTCGAATAACAGCTTCCTGGGAAACCAGCTTTAGTCGACGAGTGATTTCCTCCAAAGAAAGAGGGCTATCTACATCTTGATCCGAAAACACCTTATAATATTGCTCTATCGGGAGTAATGGAGCTCTGATTAGAAAATAATCACATGCGCTGAACCATCGTTCATTCTTATCTCTCGGTTCTCTATGTAGGTTATGAGCATCAGTGTAATGCAGTTGTCTCTTCACAACTGGCCACCTCCAAGTTTTTAGGAAATATATTCAACCTGTAACCGATTCCATGGCATGTTACCAATATTTTCGGATGACTTGGATCATCTTCTATTTTCTCTCTTAATTTTCGGATATGCACATACACCGTATTAGATGTAGTATAAGCATCAACTCCCCATACTCTGTCTATAATGTGATCAATCGTGGATGCACACTCTTTCGCTGTAAGGAGATACATCAATAATCGAAATTCCATCATCGTCAGCATATACTCATGCCCTTGCTTCCAAATGACTTTTCCAGCAGGATCAAAAATAACGTTGGGAGATAGACTAATAGCCTCATGCTCTCGCTGGATTTGATATTCAGATGAAGCGATTGAAAACAACTGTTTCAGGAGATCCAATTGCCTCTGGTCATCACGATGATAGGACAGGAAGATAAATGGAACCGAACATTTTTCTTTGATAGTATGCCAGTAAGATAAATCCTCTAGCGTTAAATGATCTTGGTTCAAAGCGACACCGATGCACTGCTCATCAATCCACGGTAAAGCCTCATTAAGCGAATTATAAAAAATTATTTGGACGTTTTCCGGAGTACTTAACGCCTCAAAAAAGTGTCTAATTTTCCCAAAAGATGATATAGCGATAAATTTTTGTTTCATCTAACCCCCCCTAACTATAAAACCAATGCTTCAGGTAAAGAGTTAAGACAGTTCTTTTATGAAATCAGAAATAATTCACTCCATCTCCCTGAATATTTAGGCTCTTCCTTCCCTATTCCATAATCCAATAAGCTTAACGCAATCCCTGCTGCCCCTTGCAGTACTCCTATATTATGAACATGAATGCTCCCCTCTAAATCCTGGTAACCAAATGGGAGCTCTTCATCGTATAGATTCATTAACTTTAATGCTATTTGGTTGGCAAAGCCTAATGCAGCTTTATTACCAGTGAAGTAATAGAATCTATGAGCCATATGAAGCAAACCCGCCAATCCGTGACAGAAAGTGGGGGATAGCGCGTTTAAAAGCTCATCATCCAAGCAAAATACGGATTTCATAGCTTGTTCGGCTATCTTTTTCCATTCTTCATTGCTACACTCCATTCCTGCTCTGAGTAAAGTCCATGCTATTCCACAGGTTCCATGGCACCAGCCTTCAATTTCTCTCATTCCTTCTTTGTTATCTGTCTTGTTCATTGAAGTCGCTTGAGAGTTAACAGGCCAATACAAACCATATTGATCCTCCTGAATTTGAATAAGCAAAAAATCGGCTATATGTTCTATAGCCTCATGTAATCCTTTAACTCCAATCTTTTTTTGTAGGGCAGTGACAAGCAGTGCAAGGATTCCGGTGATGCCATGCGCCATACCTAGATGAATCGAAGTCGAACTTCTCCTTGATGCCGAATGTATATATTCAGGTATAAAGTGCGTTATAGTGTCTAATAGTTGATGGGACAGATTACACATCTTTTCGTCTTCAGGAATCTCTAATGTGTATCTGCCCATTCCGAGCAAGCCGTGGATAACGTCCATCTGCTTGCTAAACTCTGTAATTGTATTTATGACGGGTGACTTTACCCATTGAGTACGAATATAATCATTTATTTGATTTAACAGTTGTTGATAATTAGCTCTGTTATTTGAGGCAAGCAATACTCCATATGCTACACCTGTAGAACCATAGTACAGAGATATATCGGGCAGTAGTATTAAAGAATTGCGATGTAAATACAACAACTGTGTATGCACATGTTCTGACCAATTCTGATCAGGTTCCAGATAACCCCACTCGGCCAACAGCACGAATACACCTGGAACTCCATCAGCAAGCCAGCCGGGATTCCAAGGGGCCGTTCCACGCGAAGGTGAAAGGTTGTTTCTATGGTGAACTATTTTTTCTGTATATGATAGGTCTATCAGTTTTTGTGTAATATTTTTGCTGATCTCAACTGACCTTGCCTGCAAATCTCCAACCATAATTCCTCCCCCTATTTTTATAACCGGGAAAAGACACGGTTATAAAACCGTGCCTTTTGTACCATGTTTTCTCGTTATTAACACGTTTTGCAGAAGGAAAGGCTAACTTGGCAATTCAAAGTACCTGTTGCACAGGAAGGAGTACAGATAAGACCGCTAGCTGGTTGAACCTCTTTAGGAGCAACCTCATTTTTGGCTACTTGCAAGTCCAGATCAAATTGATTTTTCATTTTGCTACCTCCTTTTATTTTTTACAATTTTATTATAAGTTATACAATCTTAACTAGACTTTATAAATCTCTTACATCCATCTTAAATTTAGTGAATGCAATTAAGATAATTCCTCGTTACTTTTTAGAATTTTTAAGGACAACTCGCCAGCTTTGAGCAACAATATAATGAAGGAAAAAATGAAAGGGGCATTCGTATGAAAACGGGCCAGTTTGTTATGGAAGTATGCGATCAATTACAGGCAAAAGACTTCAGTACAACAATCGCCTTGCGCCTGAGTAATCCTGAATCAGTCTACAAAGCAGTCCACGCAGAGCAAAATATTTCACCCGAAACCAAATATCACCCATGGGGCGAGACTTCGCTTTCACACGGATATCCGGGTAATATTTTTTTACTATCTCAATGTCGTGCTTCAGACTCCACGTATGATTGGAATCAGGCTATCTACTTGAATATGAAGCACATTCAAGCTTCGCTTGCTAAAAGTGGTCTAAATGATGTCTCACTTTACAGCGGCTGGACCGGCATCGCTTCTTCCGTGAGAGAAGCCTCCAATCATGGCGAATACTATAGTCATTTTTTACAGCAAATACATGAATGGATGATTCCTCTGACAGAACAATGGCTGCAATTGAATACAGCACAATTAGCTCTGCACGAAGGGATGCCCCTGCAATCCTTTGATACGATTTCAGGAGCCACCGGGATTGGGAGATATATTGTGATGAACTCAACCGATCCTAGTTGTACTCCTCTTGTCGAGCCTATTCTTCAATTTCTAACCGATCTCACATATCCTATAAAAATCCACAACCGCTATGTTCCAGGCTGGTACTCTCCGCAAAAGTTTCAGTTTTTGGATCGAGATAAACGCAACTATCCTATGGGTAACTTCAATTGCGGAATGGCACACGGCATTCCCGGACCATTGGCCTTACTATCAGTAGCTTACAACTCTGGAATTGAAGTAAAAGGCCAATATCAAGCGATTGAAACGATTACGGAATGGCTGCTTAAGTATAAAAATGAGGATACATACGGCTACTACTGGCCTCATATTGTTCCTTTTGAGGCTGAAACAGGCTCTTTACAGTTTGATTTAAATCGAGCAAGAGAAGCCTGGTGTTACGGTACTCCTGGCGTTGCCTGTTCCTTATTTCTTGCCGGGAAGGCTCTTCATGATGAAGTACTGCAAAAAATGGCTGTGAAGGCCTGTATCGGTGCCATTTCCTATGAGGTAGCTAAGCGGGAAATGGACTCCTCTGCATTGTGTCATGGTCTTGCCGGGTTGCTTACGATCTCCTGGCGAATGTGGTGTCACAGTAAGGAACCAGCGTTTATCCCGCTTATTCAACAATTAACCAGTCAGCTGATAGATCGCTTTCAAGCCGATAGTCCACTTGGATATCTGGACCCCGAGCCAAGGGCAGACAGCTCTTTGGCCTGGCTGACAAAAGCAGGCCTGCTTGAAGGCGTCGCCGGGATTGCTTCTGCTTTATTAAGTGTTTCTCAGAACAAAGAGATGCCCTGGGATTACACTCTGATGTTATCTTAGCTAAAACCAGCCGCTATTTAGGACTATCCATTTTTATTTTTATATCAGAACCCTAAGGACGAACCCTTATATTGAAGACGCTATGCTATTAAAGCGAGTAGTAAAGGAAATTAAATTTATAACTAAAGGCACGGTTTTTGAACCGTGCCTTCATGGTCAAATTTTAGTTATCAACAAGGTCCACAATGTGAAATGCTAGTATAGCAGTTTAAAATAGATGTTAAACAAGTAGGAGTACAAATAATGCCGCTGTCTGCTTGAAGCTCTTTAGAAGCACTCTCACTTTTGGTCACTTGCAAATCCAGATCAAATTGATTTTTCATTACATCATCTCCTTTCTGTTTTTTTCATTTTAATCATAAGGTACTCACTCTTAAATGATCTTTACGGATATCTTATTTAATTCTTAAGCCATATTATTTTTCAAATACGACATACTTGAAGGCCTTGCAGAGATTACTGCTATTTTAATAAATGTTTCTGAGAACAAAGAGATGAATTACAGCCTCATGATATCCTAGCTACAACCAGTCCCTATTCACAAACATTTTTCTTCCACCATATAGATAGGCTAAAAACGTAAAAAGTACAATCAAACCAAGACTATAAGGCTCGACTCTGGGAGCATAGCTCGCTGTTTGTGGCAACATAATATAATAAGGAATCGTAAAGGGAAACCATGCTCCTATAGAAGAATGAAAGCCTGTCATAACAATATTAGGCACTACACAGCAAATAGCCATTCCTAGTGAAGCTCCGAAATTGCGGATTTTTACCGAAAGCATAAGCTGGAGGGCTGCCAATGGAAGAATTCCGAACCACCCTCCCCATCCGGTAGAAAGAACGAGAGTCCAAGGGATTTCTCCTGGAGCACCTGCTATATACCCACCTGCAAAATATCCTACTATGAATGTAAGCTGATCAAGAAACAGTATGAGAATGAGCAATATATATTTTGCATAATAGATTCGCTGACGGGGATACGGGCTGCTCAATAAAATCTTCCATCCTCCATCTCGATGTTCGTATGCACACAAAAGAGAAGCAATAATTCCACAATAAAGCGGATAAAAAAACATCGAGTGAAAATGCGCCGCATAGGTGTATAACATTAACCAGCTAGGCTCATAAAACTGCTTCAAATCGTTCAGTTCCAGGACTCCCATTAAAGAATTGATAACCGCATCCAATATAATGAGAATCCATACCATGACCCATTGAAGCTTCATCGCTTCCACGCGTAAAAGGGATCCCATGCAGATTCCCCTCTCTATTTGAATTCATGTTTTGTAAACTGTAGAGTACCGAGTCCTGTGAAGATGATCCCTGCACATAAAGCAATGACCACCCACATTACGTATTCCTTAATCAGAGGACTTGATAGTGCCGGATACGACCAAGGTAATAATTTAATCCAAAGAATACTTGTTCGTGCCAAAAACAAACTGGCAATAGAACCAAATATGCCAAACGCTAACGGAAATGCCTGATTAGTAAAAAGGGTAGACAACCAAAGTTGAATTGCAAGTACAGGCAGGGTAGCCAAGCTGGCATTAATCGGCTGCAGCAGCATAACTCGCCAAGGAATGGGCTCGTTTGTATACAACACCCAGATGAGACTCATCCCTGCTATCGTGATCAAGGCGGTGCCAAGCTGCAAAATCACGATCCACACTATTTTGGATACATAAATATAGCTTCTAGGAACAGGCATGGCCATCAACTGCTTCCATGTTTGAGTATCGTGCTCTGTACCTGCCATTATGCTTGCCAAAAGTGTACAACCAAGCAACATCACAAATGAGATGAACATAAACATAACGGCAAAACCAGCATAGACCCCGCCTGGCCCCTGGCGAAAGTAGAGATACCATTCCATGGCAGTCATTCCTGTAAGAACACAGCCCTGTATTAGAGGAAGCCACCAGCATATTTTTTTCAGCTTATATCCTTCCGCCTTGATAACTTGGAGTATCATAAGCTTCGCTCCTTACCAGTCAGCTCCAGGAATATTTCCTCCAATGTTTTTTTCTTCTCCCTTACCCGGTAGACGGGGTGATTGTGCTCCACCAACACTTTGATCATCTCCGATGACTGCTCACGGTCTACTATAGGAGTTATGACCTCTTTTTGCTCCATGGATTCAGCTCCGGCAATCCATCCATGCTGCATCAGGGCTCCAGCAGCCTGAACAGGATTTTGGGTTTCAATGAATAATTGAGGCTTGCTTTTGTCTGTAAGTTCTTTCATCGTTCCCTGGAAAATCATTTCCCCTTGATTAATAATCCCTACATAGGTTGCGATCTGTTCGATTTCACTTAATAGATGGCTCGAAACCAATACCGTCATTCCGTAAGCATCAGGCAGGCTCATAATTAACTCCCGAATTTCCTGAATACCGGACGGGTCCAAACCATTCGTCGGTTCATCAAGAATCAACAATTTGGGATCAGCAATCAACGCCATGGCAATTCCTAGCCTTTGTCTCATCCCCAAGGAGTATCCTTTTACCGGACGATACGCATCCTTGCTTAATCTCACCAAATCCAGCACTTTATGAATTTTTCGAGTCGGCAACCCACGCATCGTTGTAACGATTTCTAAATTTCGATATGCGGACAAATGGGCATAATAGGCAGGTGATTCAACCAAAGAACCCACATCTTTTAATATTTCCATGCGATGATCCTTGAGCTTTTTCCCAAAAATCTCAATATCCCCGGATGTGGATTTAATCAGCCCGAGTAGCATACGAATCGTGGTTGTTTTCCCCGCCCCGTTTGGTCCCAAAAATCCGTAAATTTGCTTCCCAGGTACCTGGAGATTTATTTGTTTGACAAATTCCCTTTTTCCAAAACGCCTGGTTAGCTGACGTGTACGTATTACATATTCAGACATTTCCTGCTCTCCTCTCGACTTTTAATGCTGAAGTTAGTTACATACAGTTTACTGAAAGAAAGTTAACATCAAGTAAACAGTTCCTAAACAACAGGCAAAAAAACGAGCGAACTCCTCAATGTGAGGGAGAGATGTTAAAGAGTTACATATTCAGTGGCAACGTAATTTCTATTCTGGTACCCTCTTGACTTCCCGGAAGAATATGAAGCGTTCCGTTATGGGCTTCAATAAAGCTTTTGGCAATAGGTATCCCATGCTCTTTGGAAGGTGTCATCTGTATAAATTCAGTTGGATTCATTCCTATTCCATCATCTTCGATAGAAATATGAAGCTTATCGCTCTCTTTGTTTACTTCCATTGAAACATGTGTACCTGGAGGATTATGAATGATTGCATTCATCAAAAAATTTTTCAACGCTCTACCTAATAATTTACTATCGAAGGGCACGACACATACTGCCTCCAATGACATAAAAGAAAATTCGTACTGCTCGGCCGAAGGATGGTTAGCGATATCTATGACCGTATTGCGGAGAAACTCCACAATGTCCTCCTTCTTTAACTGGATCGGCAAGGCACCCTCCTTGAGCTGCATAGAAGCATTCAAATCCTGAATCAACTGCTTCATTTCCGTCACTTTCTCACTGATAGCCATACTAAAGCTTCTTTTTTCTTCCTCGGACCAATCATACTCTTGAGCAGTCAGCATGGCTGCATATCCTTCAATATAAGATAAAGGTGTTTTGAGATCATGGCTTACACCTGCTACCCACTGCTGTTTTCGCTTTTCTATTTCCATTCTCTCTTCCTCATTGCTGCGCAATTGAGCAGATAAGATGTTCATTTGTTCAAAAACTTCTTTATACAATTGATACGGAGGCTTATAATTATTGCTCTGATTTTTTTTGCGCTCTGGCAGTTCTAGCTCACTTAGCGGCGCTTGGAATTCCCCTGTTGCTATATTTCCAATCCATTTAATTACATACACCAAGGGTTTGCCTATATACCATCCATAGACAGCTATGAACACAATGCTCTGCACGATTCCAAGTCCTATCCAGAAGAGATCAATATTCATATTATGAGATGTACCAAATGTACTTTTTATAAAAATATATATAACAGTGCAGATAAGAAAACAAAGAACATAGGCTAGTGCAAAACATAATGTTACTTTTATAAAACGAAAGGATATCTTGACCAGAGAGTTCATTCTTGCTCCCCCCTCTTGACTGATATCATTTTATAACCTAGCCCTCTTACATTAACTAAAAATTGCGGGTGCTTGGGATCAGGTTCTATTTTTTTTCGCAAACGAGAGATATGAATGACTACTGTCTTTTCATCACCAAGGAAGGTCTCGCTCCATATTGCTTCGTATAGCTGACGCACACTGAATATACGGTTAGGATGCTTACACAAAAATACCAGCAGTAGCCATTCACGTGCAGGACAATCGACCTCTTGGTCTTGCACATACAATGCACCTGATTCCAGCTCCAGACAAAAATATCCAAAATCTAAGGTTTGTAAAGCAGGCTTCATATCCGCTGTTGTCACATTTCGATACTTCATTCGAGCTTTCATACGTGCAACGACTTCCAACGGGTTAAACGGTTTGGTGATATAATCGTCCCCCCCAATACCAAATCCCATTAATTTGTCCAGATCTGTATCTCTTGCCGTCAAAAAAAGAATAGGAACTTCCGTGTATAGACGCATCTGACGACATACCTCAAATCCATCGTTATCAGGGAGCATAACATCAAGCACAATCACATCAATACGAGATTCCATCACGATTTGCAGCGCTTCTTGGCCCGTGGCTGCATGCTTAACATGAAGAAATCCTTCCTTTTTTAATACTTTTGTCAGCATATCTCGCAGTCCCTGTTCATCGTCTACGATAAGCACTGCAATTTCTTCCATAACCAAGGTTCTCCATTCTTTTTTTACATTTTTTACTTTCATTATAAAAGCAAACGGGCAGAATTTAAATCGAGTTCCATCACATATCGTACATCCCCGTGAATATACTTAATAACCAACAAGGCCAAACTGTGCCGTGTATCCACTTGGGGGGTGCCTAACAATGACGGAACCACGCCAGCCATATTCATTCGTCGTATCCCGCGAAGATTGGTCGCTGCATCGCAAAGGGTACCAGGACCAGCAACGCCATCAGCAGAAGGTCAAAGATGTCATTAAGCAAAATCTACCCGATCTGATTACGGAAGAAAATATTATAATGTCGGACGGTCAACAGATTATCAAAGTGCCCATTCGCAGTCTGGATGAATATCGCTTCATTTATAACTACCAAAAGCAAAAGCATGTAGGCCAAGGGGATGGCGACAGTCAGGTGGGAGATGTCATCGGACGTGATCCTGCTTCCCAAAAGCCAGGTAAAGGTGAGAAAGCAGGCGACCAACCGGGACACGATATTATGGAAACAGAAGTCAGCATAGAAGAACTCGAAGATATGCTGTTTGAGGAAATGGAATTGCCGCATTTGCAGCAAAAAGATAAGGATCAAATTGAGGTTGAATCTATCGTATTCAATGATATACGCAAAAAAGGCATGCAAGCGAACATTGACAAGAAACGAACGATTCTCGAAAATCTGCGCCGTAACGCGCGTGAGGGGAATCCGGGCATTCATCATATTAGTCCGGACGATCTTCGCTACAAAACATGGGAAGAGAAGACCATTCCCCAATCCAATGCGGTAATTATCGCTATGATGGACACCTCAGGCAGTATGGGATCTTTTGAAAAATATTGCGCCCGCAGCTTCTTTTTCTGGATGACCCGCTTTTTGCGTCGCCAATATGAAAAGGTGGAAATTGTTTTTCTTGCGCATCATACCGAAGCCAAGGAGGTTACGGAGGAAGAATTTTTTACTCGCGGTGAAAGTGGCGGCACAATCTGCTCTTCTGCCTATTTGAAAGCATTGGAGATTATCGACAAGCGCTATCCTCCTTCGACTTATAATATTTATCCCTTCCATTTCTCCGATGGCGATAACCTAAGCTCAGACAATGAACGGTGTGTGAAACTAATCGAGGAGCTTATGAAGCGCAGCAATATGTTCGGCTATGGAGAAGTGAACCAATATAATCGCAGCAGTACGCTGATGTCAGCCTACAAGAATATTAAAACGGATCAGTTTATGTACTATGTCATCAAGGAAAAAGGTGAGGTATACCAAGCCTTACGTACCTTTTTTCGCAAACGGGAAGGGGGGACGGTAGGATGAGCACCGATCAGAAAGAGCTTGAGTACGCGATATCAGAAATTATGGAGATTGCAGATGGATTCGGGCTCGACTACTACCCGATGCGGTATGAGATTTGTCCGGCGGATATTGTATACACATTCGGGGCGTATGGTATGCCCACGCGCTTCAGCCACTGGAGTTTCGGAAAAACATTTCACAAGATGAAAATGCAGTACGATTTTGGATTGAGTAAAATCTATGAGCTGGTCATTAACTCCAATCCCTGCTACGCTTTCCTGCTAGATGGAAATTCTTTGGTGCAAAATAAACTGATTGTCGCCCATGTACTGGCACACTGCGATTTTTTTAAACACAACGCCCGCTTCTCGGCCTCCAACCGCAATATGGTAGAGAGCATGTCTGCCACCGCAGAACGGATCAGCAGCTATGAAATGGAGTACGGCTCAAAGGCCGTGGAATCCTTCATTGACTCTGTACTGGCGATTCAGGAACATGTAGACCCACAGCTCATCAAACCAAGGCATCTGGATAAACAACGCTACATGGAACTCAAAATCAAGGAGCAAAAAGAACCTAAAAAACACCAGCGTCCCATCGGACCTTACGATGATCTGTGGTCACTGGACACAGTAAAGCAGCATGATTCAGCCGAGGCCGAGGGTATTAAGGTACGCCAGTTCCCACCGGAACCTGAAAAAGATATTGTCTGGTTTATTCAGGAATTTTCCGAGGTATTGGAGGACTGGCAGCGGGACATCATGACGATGCTGCGGGACGAAATGCTGTATTTCTGGCCCCAAATGGAGACCAAAATCATGAATGAAGGCTGGGCCTCCTATTGGCATCAACGGATTGTCAGAGAACTGGATTTGACTGGGGATGAAACCGTTGAATTTGCCATGCTGAACGCCTCCGTTGTGCAGCCTTCCAAGCAAAGCTTGAATCCATATTATTTGGGATTGAAAATATTTGAAGATATTGAAAAGCGATGGGATAACCCGACCCGCGAGGAGCAAGAGCGCCAAGGACGCAAACCGGGCGAAGGTCGAGCTAAAATGTTCGAGGTGCGAGAGTTTGATTCGGATACCTCCTTTATACGCAATTACATGACCAAGCAACTAACGGAGGATTTGGATCTGTACGTGTTTGAAAAACGGGGACCGGATTGGAAAATTACCGATAAATCCTGGGAAAACATACGGGACCAGCTTGTGTTCTCACGTGTAAATGGAGGCTCCCCTTATATCGTTGTTGAAGACGGAGATTATCTGCATACAGGCGAGTTAAAGCTCAAGCACCAGTATGAAGGCATTGAACTGGATTTAAAATATATGGAGCGTACGCTTCCGTATGTATATCAGCTATGGGGGCGCACCGTTCATTTGGAAACAATGATTGAAGGTAAGCTCGCCTTATTTTCATATGACGGTAAGAAACATCATCGCAAATTTGTATAGTGATACACAATCGAATAACCAGCCTAATTAAAAAAGGTGCATTCCGAAGAAGGAAATGCGCCTTTTTTTACTGCTTTTTCTTAAATTCGACGATGTAGCTCTGATTCAGTTGTTTTCCACCTTCCGAAATGTTCTGGTACATGGATAAAAACCGGGCGGAAGGGCTCCACACTGTTGGACTGTCATAGGACTGGATATCGGTCGTAACGGGAGTGGTTTTACCCGTGGATTGGTCAAACACATACAACCCTCTCATACCTTGCTGATCCTCATCATAAATGGAAAAAGCAAGCTTGGACCCGTCGCTGGACCAGCTTCCACGACTCATTAAAGTCCCTTGACCCACGATCCCTTTCTCTTTGCCTTGTTCATCCAAAATGATCATACGAGCAGGTTCGGATGTATTCCATTTCCGCTTTTCAATGGCAATAGATTTACCATCAAGCGACACGGCAAAAGACATGGCCCCCTCTGCAATGGTCACAGCTTGAGGATGATTGAGAGTGAACCGATTCAGCACCGGATACCCTTGTTTATCATTGCCTGTATAAAATATGGCGTTACCCACTTTTTCGACATGAGCAATTAATTCTGAGTGATTTGGATCTTGAAAACTCAATTCTTCAGCTTTGCCGTCCAGTCCAATCAGATGTATCTTACCGTCTGGTGTACCTGTAATGAGATGATCCCTATCGCCCCAGCTCACTTCGTTAGTCATGTCCAGCTGGCCAACCGATGTAACCTTGCCGCTGCTTAGCTCTAAGATATAGCCCTGAATATCATACTTGCTGCTGGTGCTGCCCTCCGTAAAAAAGACATGGCGCTGATCCGGAGAAACCACAGCAAGTAACTGTAGAGCCTTACGACCTGGTGTTAAAACTCGTTCCTTATTGGTCTTTACATTATGAATCCATAACTGATTCTGACGTTCCACAATCAGCTCTTCATCACTCAGCCATGACCTCGCGTAGACATCCCCCAGCCTGTCAATGGACTGTACCACCAGTTCGTCCGATACTTGCTGCCGAGCTGCCTCCATGTCAATCACAGTAAGCTTTTGCCCCGGTTTCATACCGGATGTTGGAATTGTCTCTCCTGCGCTTTTTATGCCGCAGCCGCCGAGCAATCCTCCAGCGATCAAGCCAGTCATGAGCAATCCTGTGACTTTGTGTCTGAAAAAGCGTGCATAGGGATGTTTGAGACGAGGAAAGCCGTTCTTTTGCCCGTGGCTGTCTAGGTTTTTCTTCATCATGTACAACGGCCTCCTTGTTAACGTTACCCCCAGCTTAATGCCTGAACATCTCGTGAATACATCGAATTGTTTCCAAATTGTAAATAAGACAACATTCCAGTTCTATAGCTATCGAGTGGTCCAACTACTGGAAGCCATCGTGAACCAACAGGGGTAGCCTGAGCGAAAATTCATTGCCACTTGCACCTGAATGACCATTGCCATTTTCCAACCCGGTTTCGTCTGAAGCTGTGAGCTGCAACTCTCCACCCATGCGCTCCGCCAGTCTGCGTGCCAGAGGCAGGCCAAGTCCCGTGCCACTGTCTTGACGAGAACGATCACGACTTAAGGTAGCAAACGGCTCAAAAATCATGTCCCATTTTTCCCGAGGAATCCATGGACCGGAATTGCGTATATACACTATCACGGTGTCCTTTTCCACTCGATTAGATAACGTAATCCAGCCTTCGTCCTGATTGTATTTTACTGCATTATCCAGCAAATTCAGCACAATATGCATCAGATGCTTAGGGTCTCCACACACCTTGGCTGGAATGGTATCCATCGAAAAATTCAGTCCACGCGCCGCAGCTTTCCCCCAGATTCGGCTACCTGCATCTTCGAGCAGCAAATGCAGCTCCACTTCCTCCGTATGTAATTCAAAATCATATTTGTCCAGCACAGATAGTCTCAGTGAATCCTCGACAAGCTCATACAACCGTTTGGTTTCCTTACCGATACTTTCTCTGGCTTCACGCACCAATTCGGGATCATCCCCATACATATCCAGCAAATCAGCGTAAGCCTGAATAGAGGTCAACGGAGTCTTCAGTTCATGGCTGATATTGCCAATAAAGGTCTTTTGCTGCTGCTCTAGCTCTCTCAAACGCCGAACCGCTTCTTCCAGCCGAAGCTTTTCATTTTCGAGCGCGGTAATACTTGCCCGGATCACATGACTCATCTGGAGCATCCCTTCATCCAGCCTTCCCAGCTCGTCCTGCCGTCGCAGCAATCTGGCTTCTGGATAGTGCCCTGCCGAGATCTGCTCAGAAGCGCGAGTCAGTCGTCCGATGTCCCTCGTCTGGCGGCTGACATAGCCTAAGCCAAGAATAAAGCTTAAGACCAGCACCGCACCTCCTGTCCATAAAAACAAGCGGGCAATGTCCTGGTAAAACTGCTGCTGTGCTTCTATTGAGCTATGAAGCTGTACCACTCCCAGCAAGCCGTCTGGACCTTGAAGCGGAGCTAGATAGGTCACTGAGCTACCTTCTGTAATATACGCAATTTCCCCTTGGAGCGCATAAGAAAGCGCCTGACTGATATCTGTTCTATAAGCCAGTGGTAGAGAATTCCCGACCTCATGTCCCCGGCCATCATATAAAATAACGCGCATATTACTGGACACACCGAGTTCCACGGCAAGCTGTGGCGCTTGCTTTTTCATGAAGTCTTCGGGTGATTGGCCAGCTCCCAACAGGTAAGACTGTTTGACGCGCATCTCCACGATTTCCGCCTGACGCTTTAAGCCGCGTTCCATTTGGTCTGTCTGATTGGCACGAATACCAGTAAGCACGAGCCAGCTCAGCACACCGACAGTAAACAGCAGTAAAGCCGCCAGGACCAGCGGAAATTTCCAGCGCAGGCTCAAGCCTGTACGCTTACGTTTGCGCTTCTGCGGGTCAGTGGACTGCAAGCTTTCTTGTGAATGGAGTGAATGATGTTCGTTCACGTCATTTTCTCCGCCTTATAGCCGATTCCATATACGGTCTGCAGCATCGACTGATGCGGTTCCAATTTTTTGCGCAAGCGCTGAATATGAATATCCACCGTCCGCGTTCCTCCCACATAATCAATGCCCCATACTTGTTCTAACAGATCGTCCCGTGTATACACCCTCCCAGTATGGGACACCAGCAGAGCCAGTACATCAAACTCCTTGGGGGTCAGATCCAATGCTTTTACTCCGAGTTCGGCCGTTCGGCTAGATGGACGCACTCGTAATGGACCCAGTATTACCTCCGTTCCTTCCGGCGCAGGTGCTCCTTCTCGTTCCAGTCTCCGTACTAATGCCTTAATACGTGCGAGCAGTTCTCTCAGGTCAAACGGCTTGCTCATAAAATCGTCTGCTCCCAGCTCCAGTCCAAGCACCTTATCGACGATATCATTTTTGGCGGTTAGCAGTAGAATACCAACGCCCTTCCGGCTTTCCAAACGGCGACACACCTCATATCCGCCCAGTTTGGGCATCATCACATCCAGTATGAGCACATCCGGGTGGAACAAACGCACTTTTTCCAATGCATCCTCTCCATCCACAGCAGTTTCCACCAAAAAACCTTCCCGCTTTAACGCATAGGCCAGTGCATTCCGAATACTCGCCTCATCGTCCGCTATCAGTATTCTTTTATCCATGTCCTTCCCTCCCTACCTCAAAAAACGTTCATGAACATATCATCGGTCATGCCAGGCATAGTTGCCAGGCGAGCTCCAGCCGCTGCCCCAAGTGCCTGCACCAGCTTGGCCCGTCCTTCTAATGCCCTTTCTACGATAGGGGCTACATCTGACCGAAGAAGGGATTGTCCAATCGTAATCATTCCAAGCTTATACATCTTGAATCTCTGCTTTCGCTTCATTTTATTTTACGCTCCTGATGACAAAGGGCAAGCCTGCCGCCTGCCCTTATCAGGTGTTTCCATAAGATAGGAGCTTAAATTGGAATGAGCAGGCTATTGGCGTTCCGAAAGTAGCTGAAGAAATCGCAGATTTCACCAATTGATGAATTTTAGTTTATGTTAATGCAACTTTTCTAGCATAACAATGTTCATTTCGGCCAAAACATGGATCTTTTTCTTGTGCTCACAGAATAAAAAAACAAACTTATAGCGCTATTATCATTTTTTAATGTCGATAAATATAACACACCATACTAATCTCTTTCTCTCCCAGCCCTGTGTTTTGAAGTGTCTTACCTGTCCGTATATGCTAAAATACTTCCGTATCGGCTATTCGCCTACAGGAGGGCATGATTATGAACCAATCCATTTTGATCGTAGAAGACGAAGAGAAGATTGCCCGACTTCTAGAGATCGAACTTGAATTTGAAGGCTATCAAGTAAGTAAAGAAAAGAACGGAATTGATGGGCTGGAGACCTATTGCAAAGGTAGTTGGGATCTAGTTTTACTGGATATTATGATTCCCGGTATCAATGGCATCGAACTCCTTCGGAGGATTCGTAAACATGATGCGAACGTTCCTGTCATTTTACTGACGGCTAAAAGTTCCATTGCGGATAAGGTCGAGGGACTCGATTTGGGAGCCAATGACTATGTTACCAAACCTTTTGTGATCGAAGAGCTGCTTGCACGTGTAAGGGCCGCGCTCAGGGTAGGTGCAACAAAAGACATGGCTTTACAAGTGGC
Organism: Paenibacillus sp. Mc5Re-14; assembly: GCF_001049835.1. Classification (NCBI taxonomy): domain Bacteria; kingdom Bacillati; phylum Bacillota; class Bacilli; order Caryophanales; family Paenibacillaceae; genus Paenibacillus; species Paenibacillus sp. Mc5Re-14. The sequence goes on from NZ_CVPD01000001.1 coordinate 833,071, forward strand.
AGATCAATGGCTTAGTGCCGGAGATTTACGTCTTCATGAAGGTACACGTGAAGTGCTTCGGGGAGAGCACAACATTGAGCTTACGCCGCGAGAGTTTGACTTGCTCGTTCATTTACTCCGACATCAGCGGCAGGTCCTTAGTCGTGAACAATTACTGGAAAATGTATGGGGCATTGATTATATCGGTGATACCAATGTCGTCGATGTGTATATTCGCTACGTACGCAATAAAATTGACCCCACGCGCCAGCTCCCTGAGCTGATTCATACAGTGCGCGGTATTGGTTATGTTCTGAAGGAATCGTTATGAAGCTGCAGAACAAAATCCATACGTACACCTCGTTATTATTCGGGATTTTACTTGTGGCTATTAATTTCTCAGTCTATTTTCTATTCAGCCAACTTTCAATAGACAGTCGAAAAAACCAGGTAGAGGCCGCAGCAGAGAACATGATTCATGGCATTCAACGTGCTCCAGTATCCATAGCCGCTGAGGATCTGCTACGAGCCTATGTGCCTCTGGACGGCATGCTTCGTCTGATGAGACCGGAAGGCGATTTTCTTGCCCCTATCACCTCTTCATCAGAGCAGTCTCTCAGCTTGATGAAGGGCGTTTTTAATGAAACACGGCAGGTTCGCATCATTACCCATGAAAGCAACCGTTATATTCTCGTTTCGGTCCCCATGATTTGGTCGAATGGAGAGGTTGTCAATCTTCAGGTGACCGAAAGTCTGCAACCGACGATGCAGACGCTCCAGGTACTCAAAATCGTACTTATTGCAGTCACAGGAATTGCTCTTATTCCTGTCGTCATATCGGGCAGACTGCTGGGCAGACTGATTACACATCCAATTACATCCATGATTAGCACGATGAAAGAGATTCAACGTAGCGGGAAATTCAAACGTCTTCCGCTCAATTCGTCATCACGTGACGAGCTAGTCGAAATGGGAGAAACGTTTAATGACATGATTGAATTGCTGGAGCGGAATTTCGTTCGCCAAGAACAATTCGTTTCGAATGCGTCCCATGAATTGAAAACCCCTCTAACCATTATTGAAAGTTATGCTAGTTTGCTTAAACGACGGGGATTGCAGAATCCCAATATTTTTGCCGAATCCGTTGAAGCAATCCATTCTGAGGCGATCCGAATGAAAGATATGGCAGAACAACTTCTTCTGTTGGCCAGAAACGAAGAACAATGGAATGTCGTGTTAGAACCTGTACGCTTGACCAAAGTAGGGACAGAACTGAAAGCTACATTTGAAAATGCTTTCGCCCGACAAATTCAACTGGATGTACAGACAGACTGCACTGCCTATACGGACGAGAATAAACTAAAACAACTTCTATTTATATTTTTGGATAATGCACGCAAATACAGTGACAAACCGATACACCTGATGATTGATATTGTGGGCGGTACGGCTCAACCTTGCATAAGAATCACAGATCAAGGAATTGGAATTCCTGAAGAAAAGTTATCTAAAGTTTTCGACCGCTTTTATCGTGTGGACGAAGCCAGAAGCCGCGAGGAAGGTGGGGCCGGGCTAGGCTTATCATTAGCTACAGGAATTGCTCAAGCTATTCAAGCACAAATTGGGCTAGAAAGCATAGAGGGAAGCGGAACAACTGCAACGATCATCCTCCCTGCTGTTCCAAAATAATAAGCCAAAGGAGGGAAAACCGATGAAAACGATCTATGCCTGGATGATTGGAGGTACGGTAGCGGCTGTATTGATCACCATTTGCCTTTTACAGTGGCCCTGGGCACGATCGTTAGCAGCTTCGCCTTTGGAAGAAAAAGCCGTGGTCCAATCTGTATTGCATCAGTATCCCGGCGAGGTGCTCGAATCCCAACGTTTGGATAATTTTTATGTGATCAAGCTAGAACGCGCCAAAGGGAAGTACGAAATAAAAGTCAACGCCTATGATGGTGTCATCCAATCCATAAAGCGGACACAGATGTATACAGATGCAAAGCAGGAACCCCAAGATCACACGCCCGGTTCCTCAGAGCCCAGTGACCAATCAAATCCAGTCCATAAAACTGACCCGGTTTCTCTTGTCATTACAGAGAATGAAGCAGCCAAGCTTGCTGCAAAAGCAGTGAATGGAACATCCGATGACATTGAACTGCACCGCAATGACAAAGGCCTCTATTATCTTGTTGAGGTTGAGGTACAAGATGGGCGTGAGGCAGTGGTGCAGATCAATGCAGTATCAGGCTCAATCGACTCTATCACTTGGGAAAAAGAAAAACAGGAGCACGACGAATCATGACGCCCTGATGATCATGCTTATGTCTTCTCATTGTTTTCTCATGATTCTATTATGTTCCTCTCATGTTCAAGGGTTAAGCTGTATTCAAGCATACAGCTCAAGGAGGAATTATGTAATGAAAAAAAACTATACATTAGGAATAATAGCAGCCACGGCTCTGCTTGGAGTTATGGCTACAGGTGTCTCGGCAAATGCCGTATGGGCTGCTAAGCCTACAGGACTAATTGGAGCGACTACTGCTGCCAATATTGCCAAAAAAGCTGTGGGAAATCATGCGCAAGTTGAGGATGTCGAACTGGAGCGCAAGAACGGAAAAGTCTACTATGAAGTGGATCTTCAGCAAGGAGATAGAGATTGGGATATAGAGGTTGATGCTTATACTGGGAAAACCATCCGTTCCCATTCCGAGCTTGATCATGACTCGAATGACGAGTCTTCCCTTTACAAACCCAACCACGTCACTCTAACTGAAAAGCAGGCTGGACAAATTGCACTTAAGCATGTGCCTGGGAGTACCCTTCTGTCTTCTAAATTAGATAAGGAAGATGGACAGTTCATCTATAAGGTCAAGGTACTCACCAACGAAGGAACTGTTGAGCTTGAAATCCATGCATCATCTGGAGCGATCGTGGATACAGACGAAGATGATGACAACAACGATAACTAATCACCCACCATTCATGACCAGACTTGCATAATACAGTGCTAATTAAAACGGAGCAGCGAACTTTCGCTGCTCCGTTTTTTTTTGACTAACGTGAACAGGAAAAGAACGAGAATAGCCCATAAAACTGCACCTATTATTTCCTCATGAATAGACTGATAACTAACAGAGGATTACCTTTTTCTTCAATTAAAAATCAAGTGAGGTTCTTATGGCGAAATCCTATACAAAAGCACAGATTCGCGAAATCACCCGTCGTTTCGGCCTGATTCCCTTAAAATCAAGCTTAGTCTCATCGCTGTACCGAAAAAATGCTGTGATCCAAGTAAAAACGAAAAAGGGAACTTATGCATTAAAGCCCTTTAGTCGTTCAAAGATGGCTCGTTCAAATACGATTCAACAGATGGAACGAGCTGCGAGCTATATAAGGCTTTTGAAAAAGAGAAAATATACCTACATGCCCACATGGCTCCCCACTCATTCCGGTAAGCTATGGACTTTGTATCAAGAGACGCCATTTTATGTAAGTCAGTGGATCAAAGGACGGGGACTGGAGACCGCTGAAGATTTCGAAAAACTGGGGTTGGCTCTTGCCACACTTCACGCTACATCCACCGGCTTGCATCGGATGGAGAAAGGAAAGTCCCCTCCGACCATTCAACAATTGCGGATATGGAAAAACCAAGATCGTCTTTTCCAAAAAAAAATGATAAAAATCAGCCGCCAGAATAAAGAGTACCGCAACTGGTACAACACTCATGGAAAGGACTGTAAACGTTTATCCAGACGTGCATGGAAGGATTTGCAGGACGCATCCATTATAAGACTGCTTCGGACGGAACGTCGGCACCCCTCCTTGATACACAGTGATATCACCACCCCGAATGTCATTATTTCAGATGACGGTCATCTTAAAATCATTGATTGGGATCGGGCTAAGATTGGCTCAGTCTATGCTGATTTGGCAAAGGCTCTTATGAATACAACTCAATTTAATCCTGAATTTGTGCAATCCTTGTTGAGGGGATACCAAAAACGCAAACCACTCAGCCGAACTGAGCGGAAGATTGTTACAGCTTTATATAAACTGCCACGAGAAGCTTGGCATGCTTCCCGACATCCAAATCGTTCAAGAGACCGCGAAATCCTAGACAACTGGGATCAGTCGTGGCCTCTTCGATTAAAAATCATCCATATTTTGCAGGAGTGGGCCCGTGTATAAAAGAAAGTGAGGAGCAAAATGTCGATTTTATCGAATGTTGAGCAAATGTACGGAATCAAAATTCAGCGTAGCCGTCAAATGAAGGACATTCACAAGATTGAAACTGCCAATACAACTTATTGCTTAAAACCCTATAAATTCCCGGAAGAAGAGATTCGTTTTATTACACGTGTCTTGTCCTACCTGGATGAACGCGGGTTTACACGTAGCCAAAAGGTCTATCCAACCGTACAGCAAACAGCCTACATGACCTATGAAGGCGTTTCGTATACATTAACCAATTGGGTTCATGGACCCAGGCCGGAATTTACAAAAAGAATAGACTTCAAAAAAGGAATTTCTACTTTAGCCAAATTCCACACCAGTGCCGTAGGCTTTCCTGTCACGGAAGCGCCGCCTTCCAGAATCCGTTATGAAGGCTTGAGCGATGAAATAGCTGAATATAAAAAACGCCTCAGTCCTTACAAAGGCACAGCACATCTCCTAGCTCTTTGTGAAGAAGTGTTATATCGTCTACAGCAACCCAAAGTTCGAGCAGCAATCCAGCAGGAGCAAAAAGCAGCTGCATTAATACACGGTGACTATAACTATCCCAATCTGGTCAAAGACAGGCAGCTCAAAATCCATTTGATCGACTTCGAAAATTGTTCCCTACATGTAAGGATGAAGGATCTCTCCCATCTTCTTCATCGGAATTGTCTATGGAACGCGACAAAGATGCTGCGCGCGATAGAATTTTATCAACGATATCGACCGTTGAGCACTCAGGATTTGCATCTGCTTCATACGCTATTGATCTCTCCCTATCATGTGGTCCGCAACCTTAGAATAGGCGGCTTCCGTTCTGCGAAGCGAGTCATTCCATCATTCGTGCATTTGAACAAATACCGACGTGAACTTAGATCACTGCTATAATCAGTTGGCATGGAACTAAGCAAAAAAACAGACCCGGTGATAAGGTCTGTTTTTTTGTGTTTTGACAACTAGCTAAGGAAAATCGGCATGTTACTAAACGAATCGATTTTCTGATTGTACCGGTACAACCAAAAATTTATAGCATTGTACACAGCACGCCCCCCTTTTACAATGATGCTAAGACTCAATGCTCATTTGTTTCGAGAAGAGAATTTGGCAAACTAACAATAGAGGTGACTGTACATGTACACCATGACAAAAGAAGAAATAAAAGCTTATTTGAACAGAATCGGAATTCCCGAAGTTCAGCCTCCTACCCTATCCTATTTAGTGGAGTTGCATAAGGCACATGTAAAACATCTTTCATGGCAAACGTTGGACATTTTTGCAAGAAAGCCGGCTGCCATTGGTTTTCAAGAATCTGTTCAACTCATTCTACATGGGAGAAGTGGTTATTGTTTTCATCTGAATGGTGCCTTTAGTGCGCTACTACATTCACTAGGGTACAAAGTTTCTCTGCATCATGCTGGGGTACAACCTTTAGGAGCTGAGCCTCGCATTAATTCATTTCATCTTGGATTAACAGTGAACTTGCTAAATGAGCAGCAAGAAGATGAAGTATGGATTGTAGATGTCGGACTGGGCGATATGCCATATGAGCCTCTTCCGCTCCTGATGGGGACTTATGAACAAACCCCACTTCGTTATAAAGTTATGGAATCTGAAGTTGTTACTAATGGTTGGCGTTTAGAACACGACCCGCTTGCTTCATTTGTTGGTGTTGATTTTGCCCCTACGGTTGTTCAGGATTTGGAAGAATTCAGGCCGAAACATCATTTCTATAGCCGCTCCGTGGAATCTCCATGGTTTAACCTGTTTCTAATTCGGCAAAGGCAAGCATTAGAAGCGAATGAACTCAGAGGATGTATTTGGAAGAAACGTGGGCTAAACGGTTTGGAAAAAATAGAGCTGGATAAGAAGTCGCAGTGGCTGGAAGTATTGGCAGATGTATTTGGTGAGCCGCTCGTTAACTACAGTCACCAGGAACGGGACGAGTTATGGAAAAGAGTACTTGCGGCTCATATGGAATGGAAAAAAATCTTTGACTGAAGCGTTACAATAGAGAAGCTTCCTCTAATTCCTTGTTTCAAAGATTCAGTCATTCTTTCATAGGAATATGCACTTCCTCTGTTGCCTCTGTTGCGTTGATTGGACTGCCACACAGGAAGAGCATCGCTTTGCCAGTATCCAGCCAGCTAAACGCCCGAAAACTTCCAGTTCTCCAGGATATACCGCTCAGCTACATCTCACACCTCCAGCATTTCCGGGGAATGCTGCAACATTTCCAATTCCTTCACCATGTTTTCAATCAGCTTTGTAAACGAAGCCAATTCTTCCGAGCTGGAGGCCTGTTGCCGGGCACTGGCTGTTGTGGTAGCGGTTTCGGACTGCACACTGTCAAGCATACGGGCAATATCCAGCACCTTGCGCTGAATTTGCTCCTGTGCTTGCTTTGAATTAGATGCCAGCTTTCGCACTTCCTGCGCCACCACTTGAAATCCACGCCCTGCTTCTTGCGCATGGGCTGCCTCAATCGCCGCATTCAGTCCCAGCAGATGAGTCTGATCGGACAATTCTCGAATGGTACTGCTCATCTGTTCAATATGCTTAATCTCGTCACTCAATTGCAATACCAGTTCCTCTGTATGTTCCTGCGAAGAAGCAGTATTGCAAGCACTCTCCGCGATATTATCGGTATTTTCCCTAAGTTCGGCAATCATCCCCGTCAAATTTTGTGCAATTCGGGACACCACAGTCAGCATCTGCGTTTGTTCATCGGCGAGCTCGTTAACTTGCTCCTTTTCCTTTTCCTGATAAGCTTCCAGCACAAGCTGAGAATCCAGATTGAACATTTTGGAAAGAGCGTGCACAATAGAATACCAGTCCTCAATCCCCGAACGCTTTAAAATGTCTACTGCAATATCCAGATAAGCAATGTACGTACCCAAATAATAATCGGAAGACAATCCGATCCGGGAATGTACCTGCCCCACAAAAAGGCGGTGTTCGATAAACTGATCATCTATTTTCCCATCTGCAAGAGAAAGCCAGTATTCACGTTGTGTTTGCTTTAGTCGCTCAATATTCGACCATTTAGAGATAATCGACACGAGATGCGGAACCTTTTCTACATGCTCATAAAAACGATCCACTACCTCATTTACAATAGATTGGAATAGCCCCTGATAATGATGTAATAAAGCCAAATCACCATCAGTAATACCAATATATTGTATCTGTTTTAATCTACTCTCAGCGACATGAATCATAAGTTCCTCCAAATAATAGTTTACATAGATTTTACATTACCATATTTATCGGCAACTTTTTAGAAAATGTTAAAAAAGCAGAAGATTGATTATGATTTTTTTCATATTAATTTCAGTGAATTTTATAAACACAACTCCCTAATAATACAAAAAAAGAACCCGCCAGCACCTCAAACGCTCTGTGCCTGCCGGATTCTCTTCACCATCCATTTCAATCCATAGCTTCATTACACAATTGTTTATTTCCCCTTACCGATTCAGGAGGCTACCTACATACCTCAATAAATCGTTGGCGCTGGCTCCAGTGTAGCCATGCTCCTCAATCAGTCGCTTAATCACCTCATTCATCCGTTTGAGCTGATTAGCATCAGGCGTTTTGGTCGAAGTTGTGATCTTCACAATATCCTTCAAATCGGCGAACAGCTTCTTTTCAATGGCTTCTCGCAGCCGATCATGATGATGATACTCAAACTTTCGCCCCTTGCGAGAATAGGCGGAAATACGGATTAATATTTCCTCACGGAATGCCTTTTTCGCATTTTCCGACACCCCGATTTGCTCCTCGATGGAGCGCATAAGCCGCTCATCCGGGTCGAGCTCCTCATCTGTGAGCGGATCGCGGATTTTCGCCCAATTGCAAAAAGCTTCGATGTTATCTAAATAGTTATCAAACAGCGTCTTGGCTGATTCTTCGAAAGAGTACACAAAGGCCTTTTGTACTTCTTTTTTCGCTAATTCATCATATTCCTTACGAGCCACGGAAATGAAATTCAGATAACGCTCCCGCTCTTCCTTGGTGATGGAAGCGTGTTGGTCTAAACCATCCTTAATGGCTCGTAAAATATCCAGAGCATTGATGGACTCCACATTTTGCTTAATCAGCGCACTGGAAATACGATTAATGACGTACCTTGGGTCTACGCCGGACATGCCTTCTTCCAGAAACTCATGTTGCATCTCCTTCAGATCGGCCTCCTTATAGCCTTCGACCTCCTCACCGTCATACATGCGCATCTTTTTAACCAAATCCATACCCTGCTTCTTGGTTTCTTTCAACCGGGTGAGCACAGAGAAAATGGCAGCCGTTCGCAGCGCATGAGGAGCGATGTGAATATGACGCATGTCACTTTGCTCAATGAGTTTGGCATAAATCTTTTCTTCCTCGGACACTTTCAGATTATAGGGAATGGGCATTACAATCATCCGCGATTGCAACGCCTCGTTCTTTTTATTCGCAATAAAGCTTTTATACTCCGATTCATTCGTGTGAGCTACGATCAATTCATCTGCACTGATGAGCGCAAACCGTCCGGCCTTGAAATTTCCCTCCTGGGTCAGAGACAATAAATTCCACAAAAATTTCTCATCGCATTTCAGCATTTCCTGAAATTCCATCAGTCCGCGATTCGCTTTATTCAGTTCTCCGTCAAATCGATAGGCGCGCGGATCAGATTCCGAACCATACTCCGTAATGGTGGAGAAGTCGATGCTGCCTGTCAAATCGGCAATATCTTGTGACTTTGGATCAGAAGGACTGAACGTACCTATGCCGATCCGGTTTTCTTCCGATATAAAGACCCGCTCCACACGCACCTTTTCGATGTCGCCATCAAATTCCGTACGCAATCTCATCTGGCAGGATGGGCACAGATTACCTTCAATGCGTACACCCAGTTCCTTTTCGAATTCGGGACGCAACTCATGAGGAATAAGATGAAGGGGATCTTCATGCATAGGGCAGCCCTCTATGGCATACACAGCTCCCTGATCTGTTCTTGAAAACTTCTCCAGCCCACGCTTTAGCAAGGTGACCAGTGTCGATTTCCCTCCGCTAACAGGTCCCATCAAAAGAAGGATACGCTTGCGGACATCGAGCCGCCTGGCTGAGGAATGGAAGTACTCCTCCACCAGCTTCTCCAGTGCACGATCCAGCCCAAAAATCTCCTGCTCAAAAAATTTATATCGCTTATGTCCCCCAACCTCTTCTACACCAAAAGATTCAATCATTTTGTAAACCCGTGCATGAGCGGTCATCGCCGGTGTCGGGTCTTTCTTGAGTATCTCGATATACTCTCTAAAAGTGCCGTTCCAGGCCAAGCGGTTGTTCTCCGCTCGGTACTCCGCAAGGCGGTCAAAAATATTCATGCTCGGTTCCTCCCATGACTGCGTAATGACTATCCTCCACTCTTGATGATTATGGCTACACTCGTCACGCCTTTCAGGATATGATGCGATCCTCTTAAAAAAAGTGTAATACATACCTATGCAGATTGATTTCAGAATTGACCTATTTTTTGTGACAGGTCTCTAGGCTTTTTCCAAAAACAAAGGGATTCACTATGTTAAAATAGACAACAACGACGCGGACCTGACGCATTATGGTACAATATAAGCTCGGAATAATAGGATAAAGGAGCGGGAGAATCCATGGCGGTTCGGCATGAGACGGAGCTGTACGCTCCAGTCAAAGCCTTTTTTGAAAATTTGGGATATGAAGTCAAAGGAGAAGTGCGTAACTGCGATTTGGTGGGAATCAAGCCAGGGCAGCAAACGCCACTGATTGTGGAGATAAAAAAGACGTTTAACCTGGCGTTAGTGCTGCAAGGTATGCAGCGCTTGAAGCTAAGCAGCAATGTATATGTAGCCGTAGAACGGAATCGTGCCAAAAAAGGGGCGGTGAATCAACGCTGGAATGAACTGATCGGACTGTGCCGCCAGTTGGGGCTTGGCTTGCTCACCGTCACGCATTTTAAAACAAAGCCTCCACTCGTTGAGGTGCTGTGTAAGCCCGTGGCATCTAGTGATGATGTTTACAAAACGACTGCCATTCGTCGCGGCTCGCGCAAGGAAAAGCTGCTGCGGGAATTCCACGCACGCAGCGGTGACCACAATGTCGGCGGTAGCACCCGGCGCAAGCTGGTCACTGCCTACCGGGAAAAAGCGCTGCGCGTAGCCGCTGCTTTGCAGGGCTTGGGAGAAGCCGCCCCGGCGCAGCTTGCCCGTACAGCAGCCGTCAGCGATGCTGCTGCCGTACTCCAGCGTAACTACTACGGCTGGTTTGAACGTGTAGCCCGCGGTCGCTATCGGCTGACTCCGTTCGGTGAAGCCGCCCTGAGCGAGTATGCGGAAGTGCTGCAGCAGCAGGGGATTGAAACTTCCGCTGGAATGGCGGCAGAGTTTAACGAGAGTAGCGAGCAATTGCAGATTGCGGACGCATCCGTCGGTTATTCCACCATTGTAGCGGAAGCAGAGGATGACTGACCCTCGGATATTTATTTTGACTAGCTTCGCGCAGTAAATTCTCCGATCGTCTCACCGATCAAATTCATGCCCATAAGCAGCTGTTCTCGGCCCGGGTGGCTAAAGTTAAGGCGAATATGGGACGCACCTTCATCGCCAACCGCACACAGCGCACCTGGCATAAAGGCTACGCCCTTGGGTAGCGCCGCTTTGAGCAGCAAGGCGCTGTCCAGCCCAGCGGGCAATTTCACCCACACGTACATCCCACCAGATGGAATATGATACGTCACATCTTTCCAAAACGGACGCTTGAGCAGCTCCAAGAGTAATTGGAGCCGAGTTGAATATTCCTTGTTTAACATTGCTAAGTGCTCGTGCCATTGAAAACGCGAGTTGGTAAGCAATTGGAACAGCAGCCGTTGGTTCATCGTACTAGATTGCACGTCAGCCAGCTGCTTCAAGGCGTACATCCCTTCAATCAGCGGCGCAGGACCAGCCGCCCAGCCAGTTCGCAGTGCAGGGGCAACTGTTTTATTAAATGAACCGATATATAGCACTTGACCACCCTGACCCGCATGATCCAGCGCGAATAGTGAGGGGTAAGCCTCTGCAAACTTTCGGCTCTGCGCATGCGGACTCTTATCATGAGTTTCGTGCTTTGTCTTAAAATGCAATTCACCGTAAGAATCGTCCTCAACGACTAACACCTCATGACGTCTACACAGATCCAAAATTTCCTGCCGTCTAGCCGCGCTCCATAAGGAGCCTGTCGGATTCGTAAACGTTGGCGTAGCAAAAAAAAGCTTGGGGCGATAACGGATCATTAAAGCTTCAAGCTTATCGGGAATAACGCCCTCCCCATCTGATTCTACAGGAACGACCTGCGCCCCTTGCATAGATAGCACCTGCAAACATCCAGGGGATGTCGGGTTCTCGACCAATACCGGATCACGCTCATCCACCATCAGCCTTACGATCAAGTCAATGGCCTGCTGGCTACCTGTGGTGAGAAGGATTTGACCTGGTGGTACTCTTACTCCTTTACGCTGTTCCCACTCTCCCGCAAGCCATGCCCGCAACGGAAAATAGCCCTCCGGTTCACCATACTGGAGGGCGTCAGGGCCGGAGCCAAACACATCATGAGCCGCTTCTTCCAATAGTTTCACCGGAAACAGCTCTTGTGCGGGCAATTCTTCAGCCAAAGATATAAAGGAATGTTTTCTCGCATTTTCCCGGATATGACGCACTGGAGAAGCCAACATCGCAGCCGTTCGTGAAGCAAAGGAATATTGCATGAACATCCTCCTTCTCCTGAAAATAGTCATGATCTCCGGGCTGACGCGTCAAGCATATAACTGCTTCATCTGACGCGCATATAAGGCATAACGTTCAATCGCCTGCGCCCGGCTGGACACACCTAATTTCGCATAAATTTTACGTAAATAATTATCAATGGAGCGCCGACTAACTTCGATCTCGACAGCAATTTTGTCATATGTAATTCCCTGTACAATACGTTCCATAATAAAAACTTCGGTTTGCGTCAATTCGTCAAAAGGCTCCGAAGCCATTAACGGCATAAATGGCCAGTTTCCACAACGAATCCAATCCATCGGTAATGAAGCAAATCCTTCGCGCAAACCGTTGATCAGGTGAATTAACTGGCTCGGTGATGCCTGCTTGGATAGCATTCCATTTGCACCAAGCGAGATTAACTGCTGGAACAACGTAATATTGTCCTCATCCGTCATAATAACAATATGGCTGTCCGGAGACAAGACCCGCATTTGTGTCAAAAACGGTTCCGCCGTTCCCTCAGGCAACCTATAGTCCATTAAAATAATTTCCGGGCGAATGGAGCAAACCAGCTCCAGGCCTTCTGTGCCGGAGGAAGACATCCCTCTAACAAGCAAATCCTGCTGGTCTTCCAAAATAAGCTTTGTTCCCAGCATACTTGTAGGATGAATATCTATGATGACCACCTGCCATACTTTTCTCATATCTAAACCTCCTGATTTACAAAAAAATACATATTTAACGAAAATAATCATAAAACTAAAGAATGCTTATGTAGAAATTGCGTAAATGTGAACGTATAGGAAGCGAAAACGATTTAAGGAAATTGTATCCTAGGACTTCCTTCCGATGCAATCTCTTTTTCCAATATTTTTATATGACTATTTCGCTTTTGCGAAATAAATAGGCCCATGATAGAATTGGTACTGCAAATAAAGACTGGAAATTTGAATTTACACGGGAGTTGAAAATCGCATGCAAGCTTCACCTGAACGTCCTCCTGCCGAAGCCCGGCGGAGCAATTCAAGAAAGGGGTTGCCCGTAAAGACTTTTCTGCTATTTTGGTTCATTCTTATTATACTAGGTGCTCTCGCAACCTATCTGTATAGCAATCACTTGAAGCAGCAAATGCTAAACGAAATGCAAACCCATACAGACCAACAGATTCAGGCACTCAAATCCGACTATGAAAAGCAACTGACTGCACTTTCCAAGGAAGTTAGCGGATTGCAGGGCAAAGTTCAGTCCTTCAACGAACTACTGACCTTTACAAAGGATAATGCCAATAACAAGACCGATAATAGCAATAAACTGTATACTCAATTAAATGAAGTCAAGCAGCAACTCAATACACTTCAGAAAAAAATGGACTTGCTAAAATGAATGTAGATGCAAAGCTAGTAAACCGATTCTTTATGTTGGCCCTTGCTCCTTTTATCGGTTTGTTAGGGTGTATTTTGTTAGTGCATCCCCCTTTGAGCTTTCCTGAATCTACATCTCCGAGTCTGCAAAAAGCCGAAATCACTCTACAAGCGCAATCAGTAGGCAAGCAGCTTGATGAAGCCAAGCAAACAGCAACGTATACCTTATCTACGATTCGCCGAACGTCTGAGATTTACAAACAAACGACCCAAACGATGAATCAGCTTGTCGTGACTGCCTCTGCGCAGTCCAAGCGACCCGCGGTTATCTATAATCGGCGCATCACTGCCAAACTGGGTGTTCCCTATTACCAGGTAGATAGCAACCGGATTACCATTGAATTGTTTAAAGTAAACCCGGGAATTTATCACGGATACGCTATGAAAGTCAAACTTAAAGATCCTACGGCAATGAAAATGTCTTTGGGAAATGACAAGTTGGGTGGCTCAGAAACGACCATGCGTGCAGTCTTGAGACACGGAGCTATTGCTGGCATCAACGCAGGCGGCTTTGCCGATGGAGATGGCAAACGCTATCCATTAAGCACTACTGTCTTGAACGGCCGCTACCTTACTGGCTTTCAGTCGAGTTTCAAGGACTTGTCATTCGTTGGATTGAGTAACGACGGCAAGCTTATTGGGGGCAAATTTTACAATCAAGGTGCTCTTGACAGCTTAAAACCTGCCTTTGGAGCTACCTTCGTTCCCGTTCTGTTACAAAGGGGACAAAAAGTGCCTATTCCTGATAAATGGAAAGTCTCTCCCAAGCGGGCTCCACGTACAGTCATTGGCAACTATAAAGATGATCAGTTGCTCATTATTGTCGTAGACGGCTACAATGAAAGTGGGGGTTCAGGTGCAACGCTCGAAGAACTCCAAGGGAAGATGTTCAATCTGGGTGTTCAAGATGCTTATAATTTGGACGGCGGCGGTTCCTCGTCCCTTATACTAAACGGCCGAATCGTAAACAAACCGTCAGATGGTAATTTGCGTCCAGTCCCTACTCATTTTTTGTTCTATAAATAGTTAGGTGTAGTTTACTATCCAATTAAATATATGCTGTTCAGGCATAGCTCTATCCGAAAAAAAGCATCACGAACGAATGTCGTGATGCTTTTGCCTCATTTAGGAGGAGTACTGTGTCATTTCTGTCAGGCATTGAGCACAAATATAACGTTCTTTGAAATCGTTCACTTGTTCTATTGAGCCGCAGAATACACATTTTGGACGATAACGCTCCAAAATAATATGGTCGCCCTGAACCAAAATTTCGACAGGATCTCCCTCATTCATTTGATATCTTTTACGTAGTGACTTAGGCAGAACTATTCTCCCCAACTGATCAACTTTACGTACCACACCGGCAGGTTTCATCGTGATCGTACACCTCTCCTATTGAGTATTAACTTTCAATTTTCTTTCCAGGCGAAAAACTAGGTACAAAGACACTATTCTTTATGTAGTATTCGCTGTCTTTTTGTCGAATCCTGCTGATCGCAGGAAATTTTATTACATTTTTTCATAAAATCATGAACCATATCAAAGTATGGTACAGAATGTCTATAATATTTTTATCGACCGGAAAGCTAATTATCATTAGCTTTCACAGAGAATTTCCGCAAATTTATGACCATATATCCTTTATTCAAGCTCTACTGTCATGTACTTTCGAGCAATAATAGTGCAACTTTTATCAGCAACTAAGGTCCTGGTTCTTTATTCGCATTTATACTTGATCGATTGATGTTTATTACGATAAACCTGGAAAATCCAATTGTCTCAGCGCTTCATATACAATAATCGCAGCGGAATTCGACAAGTTTAGAGATCTTACTTTATCTGACATTGGCATCTTGATACATGTATCAGGATTAGCAGCTAGCAGCTCAGGAGGCAAACCTTTCGTTTCTTTACCAAATACCAAAAAGTCTCCATCCTGAAATTCAATATCACTATACTGCTGTTTCGCCTTTGTCGTCGCATAAAAAAAGCGACCTGCTTGATATTTCTCTTGTACTTCAGCAAAAGACTCGTGATACTCAATGTGGACAGCATACCAATAATCAAGCCCAGCCCGTTTTAACGTAGCATCATCGGTACGAAAACCCAGTGGCTTAACCAGATGCAGATGAGTTCCGGTTGCAGCACATGTTCTGGCAATATTCCCTGTGTTAGCTGGAATTTCCGGCTCGACAAGCACAATATGTAATGGCATCAGTTTTTCATTCCTTTCATCATTAAATTCATCAGACAAATAACATAAAGTCTAACCAAAATGTGTACGCTGAAAGCATGCACTCTCTTCATTTTAACAAAATCAGAGGGATATAGACATCAAACGACAAAAAAATATCATTTTCCCTACACCACTAAAAGCCTTCCCCTATACACATTCAGGGAAGGCTTTATTTTTACTTTTCGATTTCAAATATCGTGTATCGAAATATATGTCTGTGTTATCAACTGTTACGTTGCTTAAATCCATCCATAAACTCGGCTAATGCTTGACAGTTCTCCAGTGGAACCGCATTGTAGATCGAGGCGCGAAGCCCTCCTACACTGCGATGCCCCTTCAATCCGATGAAACCGGCTTGTTCGGATTCTTTAATAAATTGTTTTTCCAGATCCTCATTTGCAAGGCGGAAGGTTACGTTCATAATAGAACGATCAGCGCTGTCCACACAGCCACGATAGAAGCCTTCGCTTCTGTCAATACGGTCGTATAGCAGAGCAGCTTTCTGCTGATTCACACGCTCGATGCCTTCTAAACCGCCTTCCTCCTGGATCCATTTGAGCACTTCATTCACCATGTATATGGCAAAGGATGGGGGAGTATTGTAGAGAGAGTTATTCTTTTGATAAGTACTGTAACGCAGCATTGTAGGAATATTACCTGGTGAGGAAGCCAGTAGCTCTTCACGGGCAACCACGACCGTTACACCAGAAGGTCCCAGATTTTTTTGCGCACCAGCATAAATCAATCCAAATTGAGTAACATCAAAAGGTTTGCAAAAAATATCACTGGACATGTCCACAATCAGCGGTACGGAACCCGTATCCGGGAATTGCTTAAATTGTGTACCTTCAATCGTCTCATTGGATGTCATATGCACATATGCAGTATTCTCAGGCAAGTCCAAGGAATCCACATTTGGAAGACGCATGTATTTCTCATCAGCGGAGGAGGCGGCAATGTGAGCCTTGCCCAATAGCTTAGCTTCTTTATATGCCTTGTCCGACCAGCTACCTGTCATTACATAGCTTCCGATCTGCTCTTCACTCAAGAAATTTAAAGGCAGCATGGCAAACTGCGTACTTGCGCCCCCTTGGAGGAACAACACCTTGTAGCCTTGTGGGTTGCCCAGCAGAGATAACAAACGTTCCTGCGCCTCATTATGAACAGATTCATACACGGCTCCACGGTGAGACATTTCCATGATGGACATCCCTGTTCCCTGGAAATCTACGAATTCAGCTTGTACACGTTCCAGTACTTTAAGCGGCAATGCCGCCGGTCCTGCATTAAAATTGTAGGCTCTCTTACTCAACAATTTCCCATCCCTTCTCTACTCTGGTGTGGATATTATCGCTATGATAGCAGTATTCATAAATGCGTTCAAGACTTGTATAAAAATGTTTCCGAATTCCTTTACGATGTGACAAAGCTGTGAATGTTAATATATTTAACATCTTCATTTTGTAATATTCTTCTTAATGGTAAAAGGTCTCCGGCGTGAGACCGGAGACCTATTTTGAACAACATCTATTCCCCGCAGGCTAATGAGCGTTATTCAAAAGCAGCTATGCTATCGATGTAGTATTAGCAGTCAAAATACAAGCTGTATTCATGTGGATGAACACGGATATTCACCGATTTAGCTTCAGAACGTTTGAACTCTACATAGTTATCAATAAAGTCCTTCGTAAATACGCCGCCCTCAGTCAGGAATTCGTAATCGGCTTCCAGAGCGTCCAGAGCTTCATCCAGTGTACCAGGTACACTGCGGATTTTGCCTTTTTCAGCATCAGATAGCTCATAGATGTTAGTGTCGAGTGGACCATAGCCCAATTCGATTGGGTTCAGTTTGCGCTTGATGCCATCCAGACCCGCCATCAGCATTGCTGAGAAGGCAAGGTAAGGGTTAGCTGTGGAGTCCGGTGTACGGAACTCGATCCGACAGCCTTTAGGAGTAACAGCCGCTACTGGAATACGTACAGCCGCAGAACGGTTACCTTTGGAGAATACCAGGTTAACCGGCGCTTCGTAACCAGGAACGAGACGTTTGAACGAGTTGGTACTTGGGTTGGTCAAAGCGATCAACGCAGGTGCGTGGTACAGAATACCACCAATGTAATGAAGAGCCATTTCGCTCAGATTAGCATAACCACCTTTTTCGTAGAACAAAGGAGTATCGCCGTCAAAAATAGATTGGTGAACGTGCATACCACTTCCGTTGTCCCCGAAAATTGGTTTCGGCATGAATGTTGCCACTTTACCATATTGACGAGCTGTGTTGTGTACAATGTATTTATAAACGAGCAGGTTATCTGCTGTTTTCTTGAGTGTATCAAAACGGAAGTTGATTTCCGCTTGGCCTGCTGTAGCCACCTCATGGTGATGGCGCTCAATTCTCAGACCTGCTTCTTCAAGCAAACGGCACATTTCACTACGAATGTCTTGTTGGGTGTCTACTGGTGCTACAGGTACATAGCCGCCCTTCACTCCCACTTTAAAGCCCAGGTTGCCGCCTTCTTCCTTGCGGTTCGTGTTCCAAGCTGCTTCCTCGGAATCTACGAAGAAGGAGGAGCTATTCATGCCGCTTTCGTAGCGAACATCATCAAAGATGAAAAATTCAGATTCAGGTGCAAAGAATGCCGCTGTGCCCACTCCTGCGGATTGCAGAAATTCCTCAGCTTTTTTGGCAATGCCACGAGGATCACGGTCATATTTTTCGCCGTCTGGCGTAGCAATGTCACACAGGATATTCAGTGTAGGATGCTGAGTGAAAGGGTCGATAAAAACCGCTTCTGGATCGGGCAGCATAACCATGTCGGATTCCTCAATGCCACGATAGCCGGGAATGGAAGAACCGTCGAAAGCAACACCGTTAACAAATGTTTCTTCATCTACTTCGGAAGCTGGCAACGAAATATGGTGAGCACGACCAGACAAATCTACAAAACGAAAATCTACCCACTCAATATTATTTTCTTGAATTGTTTTCAATACGTTTTCAACGGACATGTCTTCTTCCTCCCAATTTTTCCGAACATTAAGTCTTATACAACCCTGAAATGTTCATGATCGAATGTTTTTTTCTGTCGTCATTATAAATCTCAAACATGACACGGGTCAATAGCTATGTAAGGTATTTTTTAAACTAATGTTAGATATGCTTACGCCCTTGATAACATTTGAACAATACAAAAAGCCCGAAATATCGGGCTTTTTGGTGATTTTACTCTCATTTACTGCATTGCGGCAAAACTTTTATGCATTAATGTTAATAATTAGTTTTAAGATACGGAACTAGGTGTATGGAATGTTTTTCCAATTGCGGGGGCTAACAGTTCCAAATCTTTTAGTAAATCTGCAAATTGATCCGGGAATAGGGACTGTACACCATCCCCCGTCATCGAGTTGTCAGGGTCTGTATGCATTTCAATAATTAAACCATCCGCTCCGGCAGCTACCGAAGCCTTCGTCATAGGAACAACCAGTTCACGTCTACCTGTGCCATGGCTAGGATCGGAAATGACCGGCAAATGGCTCAACTGTTGCAAAACAGGGATCGCGGACAAGTCGAGCGTATTTCTAGTGTAAGTTTCGAATGTACGGATACCGCGCTCACACAACATAACATTCGGATTGCCCCCTGCCAAGATGTACTCAGCAGCATTCAAGAACTCGTCATAAGTCGAGCTGAAACCGCGTTTGAGCAATACTGGCTTGCCGCAAGTACCCAGCTTGCGCAGCAAATCAAAGTTTTGCATATTACGTGTACCTACTTGCAGAATATCAGCGTATTCCGCACAGATGTCTACGTATTCAGGTGTCATGACCTCTGTGATAGTCAAGAGATCGTGCTTCTGACCCGCCTCAGCCATCATGATTAAACCTTCTACACCCGTTCCTTGGAAGCTGTATGGCCCTGTACGCGGCTTAAAAGCACCTCCACGTAGGACTTGCGCGCCTGCAGCTTTGACCAATCCGGCAATTTCATCGATCTGTGCAGCAGACTCAACAGCACATGGTCCCCCCATAACGACAAGCTCGCCCCCGCCGATATTTACACCTTTGATGGAGATCACCGTATTTTCCGGATGAAAATCACGGCTGGCCAATTTGTAGGACTTCGAAATTTTAACCACATTTTCTACACCCTTCATTTGGCGTAGATGTTCTGCCAGCTTCGGCTCTACGCTTCCAATCAGTCCGATAATCGTACGATCCGATCCTCGCGATACATGAGCCTGCAGTCCTTCTTTTTCAATAACTTCAACAATAGCTTGAATATGTTCTTCAGGTGTTTGAACACCAGCGATAACGATCATTTTTTTCTTCCTCTCTATAAATCATATTTTACAACCACATAGGATAATATTATGACACTTAGACGCTTGTTCGCTTTTAAGCTTTTATTCGTTAAAGCAACTATACCTGTTTTAGCTCGACTCGTCAAGGCTTAATTATCCCGACTTGTTCTATTTTTTTGAATTAGTGTAGCTGGTCTAATTGGATAATATCGGCACTTAAACAGTTTAAAAAAAAGCCGCTACCCGGACTTTGTATCCGAATAACGGCTGTAATCAATCACATACTATTTCGTCGTTTTTGACTTTTCTCGTACAGGAGGCAACAGTTTTTTCATATCAATGGTTCGCCGAATCTCCCATGTTTCCGGGTTATCCGCATCATACTGTTCCAAATACGTAATGACCTCTTTGGTAATCAGCGTAGGTGTTGAAGCCCCGGAGGTCACAGCTACTTTGGCTACGCCCTCAAGCCACTCCCTCTTCAGCTCGGTTATATCAGAAATACGATAAGCCGTGGTACCAGCTATTTCCTCCGACACCTGAGCCAATCGGTTGGAATTGTTGCTTCGCGGGTCACCGACCACAATTACCAGATCCGCCTGTCCTGCCTGCTCAGCTACCGCTTCCTGACGTACCTGCGTTGCCAAACAGATTTCATTGTGTATCTCGGCACCTGGGTACTTCTCCAGCAGCTTCTTCATAATGTGCTTGATGTCCCATTGACTCATGGTTGTCTGGTTAGTAATCAGGATTTTGTCTGCTGACAGTGTAAGACCGTCAATCTCTTCTTCCTTTTCAATCAGATGAACATGGTCAGGAGCAATACCGATAGCTCCCTCTGGCTCTGGATGATTCTTTTTGCCAATATAAACAATCTGATAGCCTTCGGCTGACTTCTCCCGAATCAGATCATGTGTCTTCGTCACGTCAGGACAGGTTGCGTCAACCGTAGTCAATCCCTTATCCCGTGCCAGCTTGCGAACCTCTGGTGACACGCCATGAGCAGTGAAGATGACAGTACCACTCTCTACCTGGCTTAAAATCTCCATGCGGTTCGGTCCGTCCAATGTAATAATCCCTTCGTCTTCAAAGGAATTGGTAACATGACTGTTATGAACAATCATGCCTAGTATATAAATAGGCCGGGGTAAATCCAAATTTCTGGCTGCCTGACGAGCCAATACCATGGCATCGACTACGCCGTAGCAGTAACCCCGGGGCGAAATTCTGAGTACCTCCAAAAATAGCCCCCACTTTCTTCGACACAGTATACAGCTCCAATAACTAGACAGCTGTGGGCTTTTATGCCTCTACCGGCCAATTCTATGATGTAGTTCCCCTCCTATTATAGCCTATTCCAAAGGCGCGGAAAAGCTGACTGGAAGCCAAATGACAAAGGTCGTTCCTTCTCCTTGGCGCGTAACCACTTCCACAGACCCCTGATGTTCATCAATAATCCACTTGGCAATCGATAATCCCAAGCCAATTCCCTCTGTCACGCCACGTGACTCATCTGCCCGGTAAAACCGATCAAAAATAAAGGGAACCTCACTTTTGTCCATACCGATACCTGTATCACTGATCCGTAGTCCCACCTGTCCCTGATATACAATCGCATCAAATCGGACTGTGCCTTCAGGTGTATATTTAAAAGCATTATCAATGAAAATGAATAGCATTTGCTGCAAATAATCTTTGCTTCCGTCCATATAAATACCATTCAACAACGAAAAGTCACCCACATTCCATTCGGCTGTTCGCTCCAAAAACTGAGCACGACGAGCAACCTCGTTTACGAGCGGCTCCAGCGCAACAGGCATCTTATCGAACGTTTTCCCTGTGTCCGCTCTTGCGAGTGACAACATATCGCTCACCAAGCGGCTCATTCGTTTGCCTTCATCCGCCATGTCATTCAGCGCCTCCATGGAAAGCTCGCGAATCATGGCTTCATCCATATTCGGTCGCTCGCCCGGTTCAGTAGTCCACATTTTGAGCAGAAAATCAACGTTGCCACGAATCGTCGTCAAGGGTGTGCGCAGTTCATGGGAAGCATCGGCCACAAAGCGGCGCTGCGCACCATATGCATCTTCAAGTTCCTTGTAGAACACTTCTGTACGCCCCAGCATGTTGTTAACTGTCCCGATCAATTGTCCTATTTCATCTGGCGGACCGTCATATTCAATCCGAACACTCAAATCATTGCTCGATTGAATCTGATTGGCCCCCTCAATGACCTTAACCAGCGGCTTCATAGATTTACGAGCCAGGAAGAGACCAGAGGTCGCAGCAGCCAGTAAGGCAAATAACGAACCGTACACAAGCACATTTTGTAACCTGTTCATGAGTCGGTCCTGAGAGCCCGTGAATTGCCCTACCTGTAGCAGCCCGACCACCAAGCCCAATTCCTCCGATTTGATCGACTGTTGATAAATCATAAAGGAATCACCATTTACGTTCACACGCCGAACTCCCTCATTTTGAACTGCTCCTGCCGCTGTAGACGGAACAGGGAAGGTGATACTAAGGTCTTTCATATTTTGGGTCGTTTTAGTTACACCGGACGTATAATTATAAATTTGAACATATAGCTGTGAGTCATCTATTCCACGCCCCTGCTCCAATCCAAGATCCAGGTTAGGGACCTCAAACAATCCCCCTTTTATAATAAGGCGTAATTGCTTGTTAATCTGTGGCGCCTGAGTCATAAGCTGACTTTTCACTTCATTATATGTGTAGTAATATACTAGTCCGTAAATAGCCAGACCAAAAATGACAAGCACTATAGCCAAGATGCTCGAATACCAAGCTGTCAGCCGCCACCTAATAGACATATTACACATCACCTCTTAAAATATAGCCAGCTCCCCGAATGGTACGAATAAGCCGTTTGCCACCATCCTGCTCGGTTTTTTGTCGCAACATGGCAATATATACTTCCAGCACATTCGATTCCCCGCTATAGTCATAGCCCCAAATTTTATCCATAATCAGATCACGCGACAGAACGCGTTTCGGGTTTTGCATGAACAAATGGAGCAGTTCAAATTCTTTGGCCGTCAGTTCCAAGCGTTTGCCACCACGAACCACTTCACGCGATTCATTATCCAGTTGTAAATCCTCGAAGGTAAGCCGGTTCCCATTATTGTCCTGCTGTTCAGTTTTACGCCGCAAAAGCGCTCGCACTCGTGCTAGCAGCTCCTCCAGAGCAAACGGCTTCACGAGATAATCATCAGCCCCCAGATCCAGACCCTTCACCCGGTTCTCCACCTCATCCTTGGCTGTAAGCATTAGGACAGGTACCGTGCTTCCTCCCTCTCGCATACGCCGGCAAACCTCAAAACCATCGACCTGCGGCATCATTACATCCAGCACGACCAAATCAGGCTCAGCTGTTAGCATTTTATTTAATCCCTCTGCTCCATTGGCGGCTGTCAGCACTTCATATCCTTCAAAAGCCAGCCCTCTGCGCAGCATGGATACGATTTTTTCATCGTCATCAATGATCAGAATAGTAGAACGCATACACGATCAAACTCCTTTATCTCTTCTTCTTTTCCCTCTATTGTAGCAGGAGTAGACGCGTGTAGCATCTTGCCACCGCATACAGCAAGAAACGGAAGGGGCTTCTTCCTTCCGTTTCTTACGTTCATGTTCAATTTTAGAGTTATTCTCTTACTGCTGAAGAGTCGAGCTAAAATCATTTTTGTTGCCTATTTTCAGCTGAATATCTTTTTTCTGCCCGGCTCGTTCGATGTTAAGCGTAAGTGCTGTACCCACTTTTTGTTTTTGGATAAATTGAATTAACTCCTGTGATGTGCTATAAGGCGTGCCATTGGCTCCGATAATTACATCGTAAGGACGCAGATCGGCCTGATAAGCTGGTGATTTGTATATAATATCCCGAACAACCGAACCTTCGGTCAGAGATGTACCCAATTCCTTGGCTACTTCAGGGCTCAAGTTTAGCAGACTTGCACCAATGAAAGGTACAGGTTCTTTCGGAATAGGTTGGTTATTTTTCAGCTTATCGACGACTTCCAAAATCGTATTGGACGGAATCGCAAACCCGATCCCTTGTGCATCTGCACTAACAGCTACGTTCATACCGATAACCTGCCCTTGAAGATTTAACAACGGTCCGCCAGAGTTACCAGGATTAATGGAGGCATCCGTCTGGATGAGATGCTTGTATTGCGTCGGTTTTCCAGTTGATTCACTGTTAATGGTGATAGTACGCTCTTTCGCACTTAGCACACCCGCTGTTACTGAATGTTCAAAGCCTTCTGGGTTACCGATTGCAACCATCCACTCGCCAACCTTAGCGTTATCGGAGTCTCCCAAGGTTACGGTAGGGAAGTTATTTTTTCCTTCAATTTTAAGGACTGCCAAATCTAGATCTGCATTTTTGCCCAAGACTTTGGCTTCGTAAGGCTTGTTGGTTCCCTCTACTGTAACCTGAACCACACTCGCGCCTTCCACAACATGGTTGTTGGTCAGGACGTAACCCGATTTATCAAAAATAAAACCGGAACCAATACCCAGCGGAGTCAGCTGTCCACTGTTGCTACCTTCATTTTCGTTACTATTGCCGCTGCTGCCACTATCGCCATACTGATTACCGAAAAAGTATTGATACAGCGGGTCATTGTAATAAGGACTGCTTTGTCTGCCGCTGCCAGCACTCGATTGCTTGGCAAGCGTTTCAATTTTGACGACTGCCGGACCAGCCTTGGCCACAACAGATTGAACATCAGCCGTACCTGAAGGCATCACAGCTGGAACTGCGCTTGGAGACGAGTTAGTGGTTCCCGAATTCGTCGTTTCTCCGCTTTCAGCTACCGCCGAAGTCAACGCTGTCTCCGGTGTGAACATATTGGTTCGGTCAGCTGTATACATCAATACCGTAATGACCAGCATTCCGGCTAAAAAAGATAATAAGATCGTTTTTACCTGCGACTTGGGTTTATTGGGTTTAAATTGCCAGTTTCCACTATTCCGACCAGAACCATCCTGTTGCTCAGGCATAGCACGTTGATAAGAGGAAGGAAGCGGTCTCACTGCCTGCGGTGGCGTAATCTCAACGTCCTCCACCGACTGCCCTTCCCTGCGTTGTCCGTCCGACTGCACTGAGGAAAAAGGGCCATAGGAATAATAATATGAGGAACCGTTTGAATCGTTTTGCCGAGTTGCTTTATCGTTATCAACCTGATCATTGTCGTTCCGGCGCCCGGAATTATTATTTTTAAATTCGTCCATTGTATATCTCCTCCCAAACCCTATGCTTCAAGGTGGTGTTGTTTAACTGACTTTATTTTGCACTTTAAACCTTAATTCCACCTTAAAAAAAATTAAAAAGGAGATAAAACCTCAGACCTATTGTTTCTAGCCACTTTTACTCAACGCGAAATGCTCCGGAATCAATCCGGAGCATTTCGCGTTGAGTATGCTTTTTTATTTTGTGTTAAAGTTCTCGTCGAACTTTTCGTTCGGTGTTTGTGCATTGCTTTGAATTTTGCTGCGACTGGAGTTTTGAACTTTTTGCGCTACTGCACTTGTACCGCCTTGATCTGTCGCAAATTCTTCGTCATACTTCTCATTTGGTGTTTGGAAGTTGTCTTGAATTTTATTTTGTTCAGACTGCTTTACCTTTTGAGAAACAACGCCTACTGTATCGTCTTGTGCAAATTCCGCTTTGAACTGATTTCCTGTGTTTGCCTTGAAGCCTTTGTTCGTGAAAGAACTTCCGCCTTGATTTGGCATATTTCCTCAACCTCCCAGTATGGTTTTGCGGGATAAGCTCATCCCGAAACATAGTATGTGAAGTCAGGAAAAACAATATTCAAGGATTATATGGAAGAATCCAGTGTCTCGGGCGGAATGGTCTTATGCGTTTCTATCGCCTTTTGCAGCGATTTTATCATTTTTTCTGTACACTTTCCGTTTCCTTTTTTTATGATTTGAACATCCACATCTTTCTTGCCCCATTCAGAATACACCTGCCGGATTGTTTTAAAATACAAGTCAATTTTATTGCCTTTAATCGCTGAACCTGTATCTGCTACAATCCCGTAGCCGTAACCTGGAATGTACAATATGCTGCCCAAAGGAAACATCTTCGGATCAGCCGCAATCGTGGACAGTGTATTTTTGTCACGACGCACTTTTACACCGGAATACGTAATACCGTAACCGGGATGATTCGGCCGTTTGCCAGTGGATTCATAGCCTGCTGTATATCCTGTTGCCGTGACCGTCATGGTCGTAATAACCTGCTCTTCGCGTGGAGCCAAAACAGGTGCAGACTGCCATTTCTTATGCTGGACCGGTTCTTTGTGACCGTAAACCTCATTGCCGGGCAATACCAGACAAATTGCGATTAACATGGCTCCCAAAACCCGTTTCCATACCAACATGGATCTCATAAAAAACCTCCCCTTGAGGCAAAGGCTTTCCAGAAATCCATGGGTTTATACGAACTATTGATTATTTTTGAACATCCTGCCCCGGATAAAGTCTGCTTAGCTTCACTTTATCTTCAAAAATATGCAGGAGCGTCCGCACAATAGGGGTGTGCTCATCGTCTGTGTGCAATATAATGGAAGCAGGAGATATCGAAATAAGGGTACTGACGATTCGATCTTCAACCTCCATCTCCAGTTCAATACCGGGCATTTCCACAATAATATCATCTGCATCAGGAGTCGGTATGGGCACCATGGCACTATCGAGAATGGTAAAATCATGCCCCCCTTGGTGAAGCACATGCACGAGTGGAACTTTGCTTTCCTGAAAAAACACAAAATATTTAAGCAGCCCCATAAATTCTTCGTATTGCCGATCTGCCCAGAATTCTTCCATGGCATAGTCAACGATTTCTTCAAGCTCTTTTTTATACGCATGCAGTCTGAATTGAATAAGCCCTTCCAAATTGATCACACGAAGCTCCTTGAAATCCTTTTCCAGGAGAGTGGTCAGCTTACCATGACGCTTTAAACGTCCTCGGGGACCATCATCATTTAACAGTGAGCGAATCATGCTACGAATTTGTTCAACATCCTCTTTCTCCAGCAACGAGCAGGCTTTGTTGAGAATTTGATTGAGTATCCTCCACTCCCTGACTTCGATAATATAATCCGCTATTGCCGAAGACATGATGCTGTATACACAGGGAAGAAAGCTTTCAAACGCCGAATTGCTTTCAGTGCCCTTGCAGGTCCATGCCACTTTGTTGTCCAGCTGTCTGAAAGTGAATCGAAATCCGCGCCGTGACATATGTAGTCCCTTGGTTCTACTTTTGACCACTTCGTAAAAACGGTCGGTTTCTTGATCTCCGTCTGTATTGGTCCACACTGTAAACAGTTCCATTGGCTCACTCCTTTCGATCACTGCTTTCAGTATATGGCGGCCTCCGAAGGGTTATACGAAGTGAACGACTGGAAACAGAAAGACATATGCAAAAGAGGCTGATCAGGTTTCAAAGAGACGTGAAGCGTGTTATAAACAATTACCGTGATTAGGTAAAAACGAAAGCCGTTTGAATATTTAGGGCGGGGTATGTTAAGGTTATAGTGATATGAATTTTTCACAAGAGGGAGGAGATAAGATGTCAACGATGCTGAACATGCTGCGTACATTCATGATCGTCATATTGAGCCTCGTTCAGATTTTGTCCCTTCCTGTGACGTTTCACGCGGAAGATACCACTCAATCCCTTCAATTTACTTCAGGTTCTTCACTTATGCTTCAGGCTGATGTTACTTCGTTAGAAACGGACTCTCACGGTCTGGAACATCATTCCAAACCAGCGGTGCGCAAATCCTCCCCGTTACTTCATCTGGTGATTGCTGCGGCTAAATCACTTCCCTTTGTCATTTTGATAGCGCTTGTGCTGCTCATGAGCATTCCTAAGCTACGTCTGCCTTTTATTCCTGTCATCTGTAAGTTAAAAAAGCAATTATTCTTATTCCCCATCAAATTCACCTCTAGTTATGTGGCTTAACCTCCTTTTAGCATGCATATCACCACATTCGCATGTCTCTTTGCCAATTTTTCCTATTCATCTAATGCGTAAAATTTCATTTTCCATTCTTATTTAAAATTTAATGAATTCTAATTTTATCATGTCACTCCCAAAGTATGTGATTTATTTCTCATATCATTCACTTAAATAAACGTATTATACAGGAGGCTTTATAAATGGATATTCGAGAGTCTATTTTACCAGGAATTGGAATTAAATATCGAATAGATGCGGAGAGTGGTGACCGAATTGTCATTATTATTCATGATGATGGCAGACGTGAGCTATATCACTTTGATTACGAGGATCTGGAACAAAGCATTTCTATGACAACCCTGAATGATCAGGAAGCACGATTGGTAGCCTCTATCATCGGTGGTATGACTTATAAGCCCAAGCAGCTTGAAAGTGTAGAAATGACTTTTGACGATTTTATTATCGAATGGTATAGAGTGGAATCCCACTATGCAAGTGTTGGCAAATCCATCGGGGAGCTGGATGTAAGGCAAAATTCGGGCGCCACGGTTATTGCCATTGTGGAGAAAAAGGGGAAAAAATATGTAAATCCTGGCCCTGAAGTGATTATTAGCGATGATGCCACTGTAGTTGTTGTTGGAGAACGTGACCAGCAGAAACGCTTTAAACAAATCCTTATGAACGGAAGCGGGTGATTGGATGGATCATCTGGTATTTGAGGTTGGATTGGCTATTGCTCTAATCGCTGCAGCCGGGCTGATATCCTCCAAACTGCGCTTCTCGGTCATCCCTTTTTATATTCTGATCGGAATGGCAGTTGGACCACATGCGATGGAGCTATGGCATTTTGATTTTCGGTTTATCGAAAGCGCCCCGTTTATTGATTTTATGGGGAGAATCGGAGTGCTGTTTCTCCTCTTCTACCTAGGGCTGGAGTTCTCAGTAGGTCGGTTGATTAAATCAGGTCGTTCCATTGCTGTGGGCGGTACCATTTATATTGGCATCAATTTTACACTGGGGCTGGCTCTCGGCTTCCTGAGCGGCTTTCCTGTAGCCGAGACACTAGTTATTGCCGGAATTACGACAATATCATCCAGTGCGATTGCAGCCAAGGTGCTAGTCGATCTCAAGCGTACCGCTAATGCTGAAACAGAAATGATTTTAGGTATTATTATGTTTGAGGATGTTTTCCTCGCCGTCTACATCTCCATCCTCTCCGGATTGGTTCTTAGCGACTCTTCCTCGCTCGGGGGTGTACTGCTATCGGCACTCATCGCACTTGGCTTTATGCTTGCAGTTATTATTATCGGTCGAAAGGCCGTCCCTCTGCTAAATCGGATTCTCCGTATCCGCTCCAATGAGGTATTCGGACTCGTTGTTTTTGGCTCACTGTTTCTGGTGGCTGGTTTTTCAGAAACGATCCATGTAGCAGAAGCTATTGGAGCCCTGCTGGTTGGTCTGGTACTGGCCGAAACGGAACACGCCAAACGGATTGAGCATTTAATTGTTCCTTTCCGCGATTTCTTCGGTGCTCTGTTCTTCTTCAGTTTCGGACTGTCCATTGATCCGCTGTCCCTAGGAGGTAACGCCATATGGCTTGCGCTGGCAGCAGTCCTTCTCACACTATTTGGTAACATTTGGGCAGGAATGCTGGCCGGGCGTACGGCGTCCTTATCTCCCAAAGCATCCGCAAATATCGGTTTGACTATTGTGGCGCGAGGCGAATTTTCGATCATCATGGCCAACTTGGGTAAAGAAGGCGGTTTGCTTGATATTGTTCAACCTTTTGCAGCCATCTATGTACTCATATTGGCCATTCTTGGGCCGCTTCTGACAAAGCAGTCAAAGCCTATCTTTAATATGCTAAACAAAATATTCAAATTTAAGGACCCTCGCTTACGAAAGGAAGAAAGCAAATCGGCGTAACTGTAAAAGCTGGATACGACAATCCATAGGAGGGAAGGCTATGCCGCACGTTGTAAAACATGCCGAAACTTTATGAGGCGGCTTGTGAAGCCCGCTTCAGGAGATGCGAGCAGGTTCCCTGTCTTTTATACGGTAATTGGCGGAATTACGGCATCCGTCGGTCTGGAATTGTTTTTACATCCGCATGATATGATCGCTGGAGGCGTTACGGGAATCTCCAGACTCATGTCGCTTTATACACAGGAGCATTTTGGGTTACTGCTATTCGTTTTAAACTTGCCACTAATGCTGCTGTATTCTTTGTCTACTCACAAACCCATGCTGCTTCGCGCACTCCCCGGCTTGTTTGCCTTTTCAGGCTCAGCCATCATTCTCTCGCCTTTTCCGGCAGTGAGTGGCCATCCGGTCGTATGTGCTTTGGGAGGCGGAATCTGTATTGGGCTTGGGGCTGCGCTGACAGCTCGTCACGGGGGGTTGCTTGATTCATTAGGACTCAGCGAATCTGACGATGGCCGTCCATCCACTTTGTTGCTAATTCATCGGAAAATTCCGTTAATACAGATCGTAATGTTGTGTAATGGCCTGCTGCTCATTACGGCTGGTTTTGTGTTAGGCTGGGAGCCAGCCCTCTATTCCGCCTTATCCTGTCTCGCTGCCTATGAAACGACTCGGCTGATGTTTACTGGTCTGAGACGCATGGTCTGTGTTGTCAGCAAAAAACAGCCAACTGTCGAAGATGCCATATATCGCAGGTTGCGTTTACACGGCACACCTATTGAAGGCTCTGCCCAGATAAAGGGTAAGATGAAAAGTGAATCAGATAAAAAAGAACAAATGGTCATCGTTTACAGCGTTCATCTTCTAGATTTGCAGCGCTTTAAGGCGGCCATCCAAATGGCAGACCCACAGGCTGAGATCATGTATATGAAGCGATGGGAAGCGTAGCAAAGCCCAAATATATTAACCATAATAGAAAAAAGATTAAAGATATTGTAGTATTCACTCTTCCGCACAAAAACGCTTATCTTCACTATCCTTGTACATAGGATAGTGAAAGATAAGCGTTTTGTAATGTACGATATTAGCTGATATTAATTTTGCATAATAAAGTCATGCTCAATACTGCTGGCACTGTCAAAAGTACGAATAATATCATAACGGGTATTGCGCTGTGCCGGAATGTGACCCGTCTCACGGATCAACTGTAAAATGGATTCAATGTTGACCTTATAAGTTGCACCTGCAGCGGAAACTACGTTCTCCTCAATCATGGTGCTGCCAAAATCATCGCAACCGTAGTACAGCGATTTTTTACCGATTTCCGGTCCCATGGTTACCCATGAAGACTGGATATGCTTGATGTTATCCAAAACAAGACGACTGATCGCTACAGTTTTCAAATACTCCTCTGGCGTCTGGCGTTCCTTCTTCAGGTTGGTGTTGTCTGGTTGGAAGGTCCATGGAATAAAGGCCAAAAATCCTTCAGAGTTATACTTGTTTTCAATGCATTCGTCCTGAGCATCACGGACACGCAACAAATGCAGTGCACGCTCCTCCATCAACTCGCCAAAGCCGATAACCATCGTAGCTGTCGTGTTCATCCCAACCTTGTGAGCTGTTTGCATAACATCCATCCAATCACGCCAGGAGCCTTTAAGACGGCTAATTTTGCGGCGTGTGCGGTCGTCCAAAATTTCTCCGCCTCCGCCTGGCAGCGAATCCAACCCAGCTTCATGAATGGCCCGAATCGTTTCCTCCATGGATAGACCGGATTTTTCCTTCATTTTGTGAATTTCAGCTGGTGAGAAGGAGTGCATCGTGATATCGGGAAAACGTTCCTTAATAGCTTTTAGCAAATCGGTATAATAGCTGAACGGCAGATTTGGATTTACACCGCCTTGCATTAGGATTTCGGTGCCACCTACTTCCTGCGTTTCCTTAATTTTTTGAAAAATTACCTCATCCGGCAAAACATAACCTTCATCGGAACCCGGTCTACGGTAAAAAGCGCAAAAGCGGCAGTATACGTCACACACGTTCGTATAGTTAATATTTCGTCCGATGACAAAGGTTTTTATGGGATCGGGATGCATGCGATTCATGACTTTATTTGCAGCATGACCTATTTTTTCAACCTCGTCTGATTCGAACAAAGCAACGGTATCCTCTAAATTCAGGCGTTCGCCGCGTAGGGCTTTATCTAAAATATGGTCGATTACACTCATGGTGTATCCTCCTTCGCTGTCACAGGGCGACGAAATGAAAGACAGGACTTATGAACGAGAATGCTTTCACAAACCTGCGTTCGAACCCTGCCGTAATGTATGTTCATGACTAGCCTTGTATGTTGTCTGTGCTATTTAGCATAGTAAAACCTAATGATAATACTAACATATCTTTAGGTAAGGAACCATACTTAGACTGAAAAGTGCCTTTTTTCACACTGTCCTTCATGTCATTCATATAGAAAACAGCAAGTCTCCTGAATACCGGAAACCTGCTGCTTAAAGCTGTACCTATTTGCTTCCTTCGTATAACGTTAAGCTGCTGCGGATGTGCTAACGTTCTAGCGCAACGCCTCATCCAGGTCACGGATCAGGTCATCAATGTCCTCCAGACCTACGGAAAAACGGAGTAGACCGTCCGTAATCCCGCGCTCCAACCGTACACTTTGCGGCATAGCCGCATGTGACATCATTGCTGGGTACGACAAGATACTTTCCACAGCTCCCAGACTCACCGCCACAATGGGAATACGTACACGACTGAGGACCTCTTTTGCACGCTCACCAGAACCCACATCAAACGATATCACTGCACCATAACCGCTCGATTGACTCTCATGAACTGCACGCCCTGGATGGTTCTCTAAACCCGGATAGTATACCGCTTCAATGTCATTGCGCTCGTTTAGCCAGTTTGCAAGCTTAGCTGCACTTTTTTCGCTGTGAGCCATACGCGCCTCTAGTGTCTTCATCCCACGCATAAGCAACCAAGACTCTTGCGGAGCCAGCACGGTACCCAATCCATTCTGCAGCTGCTTGATTTGTCTCCCCAATGATTCAGTACGAGCTACCGCAAGTCCTGCCAGTACATCACTGTGTCCACCTAAAAACTTGGTCGCACTGTGCAATACAATATCGACTCCCTGCTCAATCGGACGTTGATAATAAGGTGTCATAAAAGTATTATCCAATAACGTCAACAGCCCATTATCTCTTGCCCAAGAGGTTATTCCTGCCACATCGGTAATTTTGAGTGTCGGATTAGAGGGGGTTTCCATATACACAGCCCTTGTATTCTCCTGCAACGCCTCTTTCACAAGGTTGAGATCCGTCATATCAACGAAGGTCGTTTCGATATTCATCCGTTTCAAGATGGAGGTCAGCAGTCGATATGTTCCTCCATATACGTCCTCCGAAACAATGACATGATCACCAGCCGATAAGAGCATAAATGTAGTGGAGATAGCAGCCATACCAGAGGCAAAGGCAAAACCGCAAGCTCCGCCTTCTAATAATGCGATATAATCTTCTAAAGCTTGTCGTGTCGGATTACCTGAGCGGCTATAATCATGCTGTGGAGGATTAAAAATATCATGATGGTGAAAGGTCGAAGCTTGATAGATCGGGACACTCGATGCCCCTGTAACACTGTCAATTTCAGAGCCAAAATGCAGCAGCTTGGTTGCGAATTTCCGCCCTTTGTCCTGATCCTCTCCGATCTTCCTCGCATCCTCTATCATTGCTGCTCCCCTCCTTCTACTTCTTGACGTGCCGCTTCCAGTGCCGAACGCAAATCTTCAATCAGGTCATCTGTATGCTCGATACCTACGGAGAAACGAAGCAACCTGTCATCTACCCCGACTGCATCCCGAATTTCTGCCGGTATGTCCGCATGTGTCTGCACAGCAGGATAAGTCATTAGCGATTCCACACCGCCCAGACTTTCGGCAAACGCAATAAGCTTAATATGACGAAGCAAAGGCTCCACATAACGAGCATCCTTTACTTTAAAGGAGAAAATCCCTGTGTTTCCGCTGGATTGTTTATTTTGTATCTCACGACCCGGATGACCTTCAAGCGCCGGGTAAAATACTTCCGCCACTGCCGGATGCGTCAGTAAATAATTAGACAACACCGTTGCATTATGCTCATGTCGATCCATGCGCAGCGCTAACGTCTTCATCCCCTTCATCAACTGATAACAGTCGCTCGGGGAAAGCACGGCCCCTATGGAATTGTGCAGGAAGGAAATTTCAGCTGACAGCTCTTTTCCTTTGGTTACAATCAACCCTGCCAGCACATCGTTGTGCCCGCCCAAATATTTGGTTGCGCTATGTACCACAATATCCGCACCCAGTTCCAATGGCCGCTGGAAATATGGTGTTAGCAGCGTATTATCTACAATAGTAAGCAACTCATGTTGTGATGCCCATGAAGCCACTGCTTGAATATCAGTTATCATCATTAACGGGTTTGTAGGCGTTTCTATGAATACAGCTTTGGTATTCGGTCGACATGACTGTTGGAGTGCTTCAAGATCGTTTGTATCCACATAGCTTGCGGTCACACCAAATTTGGATAAAATACGCTCTAGCAAACGATAGGTCCCGCCATAAAGATCCAGCGATACAATGAGGTGGTCTCCCTGTCCAAACAATGCAAATACAGTTTGCAGCGCTGCCATACCTGAGCTGCAAGCAAAGCCTGCATCACCAGATTCAAGTGCAGCAGCAGCCTCTTCCAGTACCTTTCGCGTGGGATTAATCGTCCGAATGTAATCAAACCCAGTGCTTTGGCCCAGACGGGGATGGCGGAACGCCGTAGATTGGTAAATCGGGTAATTAACAGCCCCAGTTACTGGCTCCTCAATCGAACCAATTTGTGCCAATCTGCTTTCGATTTTCCACTGTTTCTCACTCATATGAATCCTCCTGTTCACTTCCATAGTAGGTGCTATAACATATGCTGCAAAAATGGATGTCCAAGACTATACTGCTGCGCTACTGCAAGGTGTTACTGTATAAGGGTAAACGACAAGCCCCTTTTTAAATCTGAGGTCCGATATCATAAGGTGTTTCTTGGTATACATAATAGTTAAGCCAATTTGAAAATAATAAATTAGCATGAGCTCGCCAGATAGAGGGTGGTATGCGTTCAGGATCATCGTTAGGAAAATAATTTTTGGGGACGTCAATATCTAGTCCTTTGGCCACATCGCGGTCGTATTCCCATTTAAGTGAAAGCGGGTCATATTCAGAATGCCCTGTTACAAAAATTTGTTTACCGTCAAGTGTGGCTACCAGGTATACTCCAGCTTCCTCGGATTCGGATAAGACTTCTAATTCGGCAATATGATCAATATCTTCCCGCCGAACTTCTGTATGTCTGGAGTGAGGAGCATAAAACAGTTCATCAAAGCCGCGTAGCAATTTCACTTTAGGTTTAATTACGGTGTGTGGAAATACGCCAAAGCATTTGGTGTCGAGCCCGTATTTAGGGACATCGAAATGATGGTATAAGCCTGCCTGTGAGGCCCAACAGATATGCATAGTCGAAGTTACATTCGTTTTCGTCCATTCAAAGATTTGCCGGATCTCCTCCCAGTAGTTCACATCCTCAAACTCAAGCTGTTCAACCGGTGCTCCTGTAATGACCATGCCGTCAAAACGACTGTTCTTGATCTCATCAAACGTTTTATAGAACATGTTCAAATATTCTTGCGATGTATTTTTGGATACATGAGACTTCATATGCACCAGCGTAACGTCCACTTGCAACGGCGTATTGCCGACCAAGCGTAACAGTTGGGTTTCCGTCGTTTCCTTGGTAGGCATTAAATTCAAAATGGCGATACGCAACGGACGAATATCCTGATGATAAGCCAAGCTTTCATCCATTACGAAAATATTTTCGCCCTCCAGCACTTCCTTGGCAGGCAGCGTATCTGGAATTTTAATCGGCATGTAAACTCACTCCTTGATCGGTAAGTTGTGCGAAAATCGTCTGGTAGAGATGCCAGCATATAATAAAAAGACCTTTCTCAGTTAGAGAAAGGTCATATTTGTATCCATATGCGCCTCTCTCATCTGTCAGGGCTACGCTTTTTTGTACAAAGCGCGAGTCCTGCAAGAATTAGCACCGTGCGATAAAAATCGCCGGTTGCCGGGTATCATCGGGCTAGTCCCTCCACCTGCTCTTGATAAGATTTCGCTATATTCATTTTGGGTTCACAAAGTTCTTGTTGTTCACTTTAATGCATCGGCTGGGCTTCGTCAAGATGGACTTGTAAATTTGTGCCCTCCATTCACATTTTGTCTACCTTTTCCATAGGTTAAATCATATCCTCCCTGTCGCAGAAGCTCATATGACTGCTGTTGATTTTGCCCATGATTTTGCGCTTGAAAGGCCGTAGGCCGAGCGTTATACTATACAAGTGCTAATAGGCAAAAATATGGTGCAGCAGTGTAGATTAGAGTGTTTTCTGCGATACTGTGGCAATCTAAAAAAGAACATTTGTGAGGTGAATCCGGAATGGAAGGCGACCCGAGTCCGAATAGGCGGCGATCCCTGAACAACAGCATAGGAATGACTTCAGCTTGCCGAAAGACGGGACGCCAGGCTCCGCATGCTCCAAAAGCCTTCTGCTTTTGATGGTATGCACGCTTACCCGAACCGGCTAACTGGCTAACTGAGTCCATTCCTTATGCTTAAGGTAAACGTATTTCCGTTACGACGGAGCATAAGGAGTGACATATATGAAAATCCGTTTGGTTAACAACGGGGTTTTTACCCCTGTCGAAGAAATTGAAATGGCGCTCACTGCACCGGCAGAAGGCTTTTATTGGATTGATGCCGATGTCGAGGATCTGACAGTGCTCCAGCCCTTATTTTCTATGCATGATCTTGCAGTAGAGGACTGTTTAAGTGAAGAAGAACAGCGTCCAAAGATTGAAATTTATGAAAGCCATTATTTTATCGTTGTAAATAGTATTCGTTTTGATGATGAAGAAATATTTTTGCGTGCTTTGAACATTTTTCTCGGCCGCCATTTTATCATTACGGTGACCAAGCAGAAAATCAATGAGCTTCGTACTCTCAAGCCTATGCTGTGGGAGCAGGAAGTCAGCCAGCCT
The DNA here is from genome assembly GCF_001049835.1 of Paenibacillus sp. Mc5Re-14. Classification (NCBI taxonomy): domain Bacteria; kingdom Bacillati; phylum Bacillota; class Bacilli; order Caryophanales; family Paenibacillaceae; genus Paenibacillus; species Paenibacillus sp. Mc5Re-14. The sequence goes on from NZ_CVPD01000001.1 coordinate 870,040, forward strand.
GACCGTTTTATGTATCTGTTGGTCGACTTGATCGTTGACAACTATTTTCTGGTTGGTGACCGGATTGAGGTTCGTATTGAAAAGCTGGAAGAAGACATTCTAATGCATACGAAAAAGTCGCACTTGAACGAAATCATCGGCTTGCGCAGTGAGATTCTATGGCTAAAAAAAGTGCTCGGCCCGCAAAAGGAAGTCATCAATACCCTGAACAAACGGGATTTGCGACTTATCGACGATCAACTACAAAAATATTTTAGCGACATTTATGAAAATGCTGTGAAAATTTCGGAGACTTTCGAAACTTATCGCGACTTGATGGGGAACCTTAGAGAAGCTTATCAGTCAAGTATCGCCAACCGTGCTAATGAAATCATGCGTGTGTTTACCGCCATTACAACCGTATTTATGCCGTTGACGGTCATTACCGGAATATATGGGATGAACTTTGATAATATGCCTGAGCTTCATACACGTTATGGTTATTTTGTCGTCATTGGGATTATGGTGGCACTAGGTGTCAGTATGTTCTGTATTTTCCGCAAGAAGGACTGGGTTTGAAAAGAAGAGAGTAAACCAAAACTACCAAGCTGGGTGTTTATTCCGATTTTTCAAACTTGGTCATCAAAAGCAGCAGCTGATTCCTATGAGGAACTCGCTGCTGCTTTTTTTATATTGCACCTTATTTGTACTTTAGGGCACTTCCAATCGTCTCTATATTATCCAACATGTTGGTCAGGTACCTCCTGATGGCGGAACCGTATACGAATCAATCGCAATCGCTCATAAATTTGATCCATTCCTGTTTCCGTTGCTTTTTCTTCTCCATACACTTTTAGCATAATGGGCTTGAGCAGCGTATCTCCCAACTCTGCATAAGCAGACCAGATGGCTGCTTGCTCCTCCTCAGATACATGTGCCAATTCCGTGCAGATCAGCTTCTCCATATCCATTCCATCCCTATCCAAATGTTCCACAGCTTCAATCATTTCTCGACGGTGCAAGCCTGTCTTCATTCCGATATGCTCCAGTGAAAGACCGTCCGAAATACCTTCGATAATCGCTCTAGTCAGGCTAAACTTGTTTAGTTCCTGTCTGTACTGGTTTTCTTTTTGCTTGTACAGCCATGACAAAAAAACTTCTTCTTCAAGTGCCTCTGTTACCCAGTTCAGCGGAAATGGCGTAGTCCGATCATTTTGCTTCGTAATAGCCAATAGCTCCGTCCCATATTGCGACACCTTACCCAGGCCCATACCAGGCAGTTCTAACAATTCTTCTTCGGTATGAGGAAGAAAGACACTGATGAGTCGAAGTAGTCGATTCGTAGCGATAAAATAAGGTGCTTTTCGCTCAGTTGCTGCCTTTTGCCGTCTCCACATTGTCAATTGTTCATACACCTCATCACGCGGAAACAAATCACTATAGCAATACAGCTTTTGTAGCGTTTGTCCACGTCCTGATGATCCTTCTTGTTCATGAAAAACGCCATGAATTAGAGGCCTGTAGCCCTCAGCCATCTTGAGCGCCAGCTCATGACGGTATACATGCAGTAATTCCTGCCACAAACTGCCCTCATACCAAAGGTCGTCTATACTTTCATCTGGGACATGGTGTGTGCTCCAGCCTGCACTCCATCCCCCTTCATGTTGTCCAATCCATACCTGCGCAAAGTCCTCACAGCCCTGTTCATTCCGTTTGGACAAGCGATTTAAAAATACAATCTCCATGATTCTTCCTCCCTCATATAATTAGATTACTGACCCGCACAATACAAAAACGCAAAAAAAAGCACCTATCCCGCGTATTCGCAAGAAAGGTGCTTCCCTTTTTGATCCGTACTATGCTGTTGCCTATATGATAACCGGACCTTGGAGTACCGTCAACCATAAATTCTAAGAATTCAGCTTTTCCTTGGCCAAAGCCAGAGCTCCGCACAATCCAGCATTGTCACCCAATCCTGGAGATACGATATATTGCTCAATTTCTGTAGTCAGACTTGAATGCTGTACATACCCGTTTAAAAGTTGTTGAAGCTTGGTACGAATGAGCGGGAACAATTGATCCTGCTTCATTACTCCGCCGCCCATAATAATTTTTTGCGGTGAGAGGATTAAAATATAGCTCATTAGAGCCTGTGCCAGATAATGCGCCTCCATTTCCCAGGCAGGGTGATCCACAGAAAGCTCGTGTCCTTTAACCTTCCATCTTTTTTCGAGCGCCGGACCGGCTGCCAGTCCTTCCAGACAATCTCCATGATATGGACATGTGCCCTCGTAGTTATCTTCTGGATGACGACGTACCAGAATATGCCCCATTTCCGGGTGGGACAATCCATGTACCAGCTTTCCGCCAACCAAAGCACCCGCTCCGATGCCTGTACCTATTGTAATATACAGACAGTTGTCCAATCCTTTAGCCGCACCCCAAATGGATTCACCCAGTGCTGCTCCATTTACATCCGTGTCAAACCCCATAGGTACATCGAAATGCTCCTTCAGTTTGCCGATCAGATTATAATTTCCCCAATGCGGCTTTGGCGTTGTTGTAATATAACCATATGTATCACTGCCTTCGATAGGATCAATTGGTCCGAATGAGCCTACACCCAGCGCTTCAATCCCTTTGCCTTCAAAAAATGCGATGACATTCTCCATGGTTTCTGCTGGAGTCGTTGTTGGAAAGCTTGCTCTTTCCAAGACCTCCCCACGTTCATTTCCGATTCCACATACGAATTTGGTGCCGCCTGCCTCAATTGCTCCCAATACTGTCATAGCTGTTGTAATCCCCTCTCCATGATCTCTCTTCACTATATTCACCTGAAACGAGCCTAAGGTCAATCCCCTTATCACAATTGTATAAAATCCTTCACATGGCTATATATCTTCGCTGGCATAATGGCATATAAATAAGGACACTCACGCACCAAGCGTCAGCATCCCTATATAACTTAGTCTACCTGAAATGTACATCCCCAGCCTAACAGCTCTTCATTATGATCCGGTTGCGACACCCATCAACGTACACAAGCTTTTCATTTCAAGTTGCTCAAATTTGTCGACAATTTGCACGTGATCCAGTGTCAACAGACAGCTGTCTAAAGCACATGCAACAGGCACATCACAGTGAATTTTAGCAAGTTTGCGTGAAAGATGCAGCATATCCAAATCACTCTCGATCTTTTTACGGACCGACGGTGTCAATTGATCAAGATTTTCCAGAATGCCTTCAATGGAGTCGTATTCCTGCACCAGCTTGAGGGCTGTTTTTTCACCAATTCCGCGTACTCCCGGGTAATTGTCACTTGCATCACCCATCAGACCTTTGAGATCCACCACTTGGCGCGGCTTAAGCCCTTTTTCAGACAACAGCGTCTCCGGGGTATATACCATGTAATTGCCATGTCCTTTTTTCATAATAATGACTTGTGTCCGCTCATCTACCAATTGAAGTAAATCATGATCTCCCGATAGAATCATGACATCCATGTCCTCATTTTGCGAATAATGGCGTGCGAGCGTACCGATGCAATCATCCGCTTCAAAGCCTTCCGCCCCAATGTTGGGAATGCCGAGGCTGTCCGTCACTTCACGGATCAAAGTAAATTGAGGAATCAAATCATCTGGCGCGTCGGCTCGGTTTCCCTTATACGCAGCAAAATGTTCCCCACGGAATGTCGTTCCGCCCATATCCCAGCAGCAAATGACATGTGTAGGATTAAAGGTTTGGACTGCATCCCAAAAATATCGAATAAAACCATATATGGCGTTCGTTGGTACTCCAGCTTTTGTACGACGGATATAACCGTTTGCAGCGGTTGCATAATAAGCACGAAAAAGCAGGGCCATGCCGTCAACCAGCATTACGGATTGTTCATTGCGTTGTGTCACAGATTGTATTGCTCCCATTCATCATATTATTTAACCCCCACAGTATAACATATCATGGTGGTAAATTGGGCGTTACTGAGCTCCCCATGTCCCCTCAAATGTTTCCTCTTTGAATCCTACCGTTACTTTACTCCCGTCAGTTACAATTGGACGTTTGATTAATCTTCCATTCGAGGACAAAAGTGAAATTTGCTCTTCACGGCTCATGCTTCCAAGCTTATCTTTCAGCTTTAACTCTTTGTATACTTCACCACTTGTATTGAAAAACTTTTTCAACTCCAGCCCGCTTTTATTAATCAAGTCTTCCAGTTCCTCCGGGCCGGGCGGTTGTTCAAAAATAGGAATCAGTTCCGTCTCATGCCCCTTGTTTTGCAGCCATTTCACTGCATTACGACAGGTGCTGCATTTAGAATATTGATATACTTTCAGTTGGCTCATCGCTAGATTAACCTCCATTTAGTTTCAATCTATTATTGAATATTTTATTCTGGATGATATTGAGCTCTTAACAGCTCTTGCATTCCGATCATATCGTCCGGCAGAGGAGCGTAAAACGTCATCCACTCCCCGGTCACAGGATGTACCAAGGACAATTCCGAAGCATGCAGGGCCTGTCGAGGCATCCTCGCATCAAGCTGATCATAGCGCTCACGTTGCACAGCGTCATTAGGTGTAATCCGGTACATTTTATCTCCGATCAACGGGCAACCGATATATGTCATGTGCACCCGAATTTGGTGCGTACGTCCGGATTCCAACTTTAGACCGATGCGGCTTCCTCCGCTCCACACTTCCTCTAGCTTATATAGCGTAAGAGCAGGATAACCATCCGGGGTCACCATGCGCAAATGCGGATTATCCGGGTTGCGGTCAATCGGTCCGTCCACCCTGCCTTCCTGCTGCTCAGGGCGCCCATGCACCAAGGCTGTATAGCGTTTGTCCACCGTTCCCGCAATCATCTGTTCGGAAATATGCTGATGGACATACGGATTTTTAGCTACAACTAGCACGCCCGTCGTCTCCTGATCAAGACGATGAACAGGACGAAACCGAAACAGCTCCCCCTTGGTCTGCCAATAATGCACAACCCCGTTAGCCAGCGTCCCTGTGTAGTGACCATGAGTCGGGTGGACAATCATGCCCGCCGCCTTGTTCACTACTAACAGATGTTTATCCTCAAACAAAATCTCAAAAGGAATGGGTTCGGGTAAAATATCGTCGGAACGCTCGCGTTCCATGCGAATCTCTACTCGATCCCCGGACTTTACCTTTACGCTGATATACACACGTATCCCGTTCAGCATAATCCCCTGTTCGGTCAGCTTGAGTTTGGATATGAGCTTACGAGAAATGTTCATACGTTTTTGGAGAATGGTCTTCAACAACATGCCCTCCTCCTCAGGAGGGATCATATATACGATAGGTTCATAGTACAAGCTCATCACAAATTCCCGATTGCCTCCTTATTTGCGGAACACCTTTTTGCTGCGCACATATTCGACATCGGGCACACCCTGACGCACATTCGCTGTGCGAGCCACAACAAAGAAGTAATCGGACAGGCGGTTCAAATACCGACGTACCGCGGGATTGATATCTGTGTGCTTACCTAGTGTAACCGCACGGCGTTCCGCGCGTCGGCAAACCGTGCGGCAAACATGAAGCGTCGAAGATAATGTGCTTCCTCCCGGGATAATAAAGCGCTCCACCTTTGGATTTTCCTCCTGGCATGCATCAATCCAGCCTTCCAGCCGCTCTGCCAGCTCGTCTTTTACCTTATATTTACTTTCATTGATTTTAACAAACGCCAAATCCGAACCACAATCGAACAGCTCCTGCTGTATTTCTTCCAATTGAGTCCGAATGTCCGCAAACTTCTCCCCTTCGGCAAAGCTGATTGCTTGTCCTACAAAGCTGTTCAGCTCGTCAATGGTACCGTACGCCTCCACACGGTCGTCATCTTTGGACACTCGGCCGCCGATCACAGAAGTTTGTCCTTCATCGCCTGTTCTGGTATAAATACCCATATCATTCCATCCCCTTTATCATTCTGTGAGTGCTTTCAGTACCTTGATGGCTTCTTCCTTATTGCTTGTGCGTGGCGGTACAGTAGCAAATAATGTGTTTGAGTTATATTTTAGGTCCTTAAACATCTTCATCTGCTCCACCGGAATTCCGAACAAATGGGTTGCCTTGATTACATCCGTTCCTTCTTCCCCTTGCTCCTTTTTCTTAAATACGCCGCCCTCGAACACACCCCGGGCATACGTCTTTTTGTCAAAGGCATCATCTAACGGTAGATTCGAGCCATTCTGTCCATACAACTTCATGTCCTCTTCCGGCAAAAGAAACAAATCATGCTCTCCGGCCGCATATTCTACGACCAGCTTCTGCTGGTTATACAGTGGGCTGACTGAAATCTCGATCGTCGGAGCCTGTTCGCCCAGCTTATCCTTAAGCTTTTGTGCCAGCTCGTCACGAATAACTGATGCATCCCCTTTATCCATAATAAATATGGAGAAGCTGTCCTTGTCCCGTCCCCCACATCCAGCCAATAGTACAAGTGCTATGATTCCGATAATCCATGGCGATATCCTTTTTAGCCCTGCTCTCATATGTACGCCCCCTCTTCCATGCCACTAATATATCATAAGTTGTGAATGCAAAAAAAGAAGGCCCTGCGGCCTTCTTCGTAGCTACGGTGACTTCACACAGTTACACTCTGCATTCCATACCGTACAGCTTCATGTATTCATTGATTTTCAAATCAAGCTTGCAGCTGATCTCGATGACAAGATCAGAGGTGAAGGACTGCTCTTCCTGAAACGTCCGCATCATCTCATTGCGCAGGAACAAAATTTCATCTTCCAGGGAAATGTCGTATCCTATTGAACTCGGCGACTTATATCCAACATATGACATGAGCACTCCTCCTGTAATTGAAAAATTGAACTTCCTGCTTCCGATTTCAAATTATAGCATAGAAATTTAGAAATAAAAGACTATTTTCTATGAATTACCCATAAAAAAAATAATTTTAACCTTCTTTTTTAACTTTTTCAACAAAATGACCAATCCGATCCAGAGCTTCCGTCAGCTGAGTGACAGAAGTCGCATATGAGCACCGAAGATAGCCTTCGCCTCCCAAACCAAACACATTGCCCGGTACAGCTGCAACTTTGGCCTCTGCCAATAGGCGCTGCGCAAATTCATCCGAGCTGAGTCCTGTGCTTTGAATACTCGGGAAAACGTAAAAAGCCCCTCTTGGCTCGTGGCATTCCAGACCAATGTCGCGGAATCCCTCAACCATCAGACGACGACGCTGATTATAGGCTTCTACCATTCGATCTTTCTCACCCATACCATTTCGCAAGCCTTCCAGTGCTGCAACTTGGCCCATAGAAGGCGCACACATAACAGTGTACTGATGGATTTTGAGCATAGCAGCAATCAAATCAGGATGCCCGCAAGTATATCCAATACGCCAGCCAGTCATGGCGAAGGCTTTGGAAAAACCACTAACGAGAATCGTACGATCCATCATACCCGGTACCGAAGCAAAGCTGACATGCTTGTCGCCATAATTCAATTCGGCATAGATTTCATCAGAGATGACGATCAAATCATGCTTTTCCACGATTTCCGCAATCGGAAGCCAATCTTCATAAGTCATCGTAGCCCCGGTCGGGTTGCTCGGATAGCATAAAATCAACACCTTGGATTTTGGTGTAATTTTTGCCTCCAGCGCCTCAGCCGTCAGCTTAAACTCATCCTTGGCAAACGTTTCAATACCGACCGGAATCCCGCCTCCAATCGAAGTGATTGGAGAATAGGAAATGTAGCACGGCTCAGGCACCAGAATTTCATCACCAGGTACAATTAAGGCGCGCAACGCAAGATCAATTGCCTCGCTACCTCCAACTGTTACGATAATCTCATTTTTAGGATCATAGCGGACGTCAAATTGCTCATTCAGATACTCACTAATCGCTTCACGCAGTTCTGGCGTTCCCGCATTAGACGTATAGCTGGTGAAGCCTCGCTCCAATGAATAGACACAGGCTTCCCGCATATGCCAAGGGGTTGTAAAATCCGGTTCGCCTACCCCCAGGGTAATAATGTCCTTGTTACCACCCACCAGGTCAAAAAACTTACGGATACCCGATGATGGAATCTCGCGTACCAATGGGGATAAATAAGAACTCATGGCCTTGTTACTGTCGGTGAATGCTTCTGTTTTGAAATTCATCATGATCTTCCTTTACGGCGAAATCATCAGACGATTATCTTCCTGATGGTCCTCAAAGATAATTCCGTCCTGCTTGTATTTTTTAAGCGTAAAATTAGTCTTGGTAGACAAAACCGAATCAATAGGGGATAGCTTCTCCGACACAAAATTAGCGACCTCACGGAGATTTCGGCCTTCCACCTCTACCAGCAAGTCATATGCTCCGGACATGAGATAAACAGATTTAACTTGCGGATACAAATAAATCCGTTCTGCAATCCCTTCAAATCCTCTTCCACGCTCAGGTGTAATCTGCACTTCGATCAAAGCGGTAACCTTTTCGTCGTCGACTTTGTCCCAATTGACTACAGCGGCGTATTTGACGATCACATGTTGGTCTTCAAGCTCTTTAATTGAGGTGCGTACGTCTTGCTCGTCTACCCCCAGCATAGTAGCCAATAGAGTCGGTGTTCTTCTTGCATCTTCTTTTAACAATTCCAGCACTTTTAGTTTTAATTCATTCAGCTCTGTCATTCTACATAAGGCCTCCATCGAAAGAGATTACTATACATCATACAATACGCACTTTAAACCTGCAAAGAAAAACCGTCCGCCCCGGTAAACCCGGCAGACGGACGGCTGTTATGGGAAATTGCTTCAAAAACGGAAAATCCCGTTTACATATAATAAGGGTTGCTTTGATGAGTAGATTGGCCTTGCTGATGCATAGGTTGACCATATACTCCCGCGGATGACGACTTCTGCTGAATGAACTGTTGGCATTCCTGTTGGGTCTTGCGAGCTTCTTGAATCTGTTTATCCAAATCGATGCGCAGCGCTTTAGTCGGAGCGGTGTACATATTATTCTGGCTCATTAGATGATACAAATCACCTTGCAGACGCAATGTATCATTCGTAAGGTCGGTGAACATCTGACGCACAGACGGGCAATTGGATTCTGTCGTCGCTGTTGTGTACTCGCGCACTGTACGTTTCATATCAGCAAGAATGGTATAGAGCAAATCCTCTTCGGGCATAAATGACATATTGTTTTGTGAATACATTCTGTCAAACCTCCTTTATTAGTTAGTCCAAATTACTGCTGCGGCTGCATTGGAGCAAGCTGCTGATGCTGTTGAAGAGCATTAGAAAGCAGATTCAAGTGGTGCTCATGAGTTCTTGCCAGTTGCAAACAGGCTTGTTGGATGGCTGGATGCTGAATAGACGCCGCTGTGGCCGCACATTGTTTGAGTAGTAGTTCTTCATTGGAAATGGAGTCCACGATGTACTCCAGCTCTTTGCCTGACAAGGGTTGCATGTTCGTAGATTGCATAGTCTCTGTGCCTCCTTAAATGTTTTGTTGCACGCTGGTTATCTTGTCCCTTTGGCGAAATACTATGTACGCATAAGAGATACTACATATTACCTATGAGGAGTGCTATTTTATATGGAGTTGATAATCGGGAAAACATATTGGCCTAATACCTTGGAGCAGACGCTGGATTTTCCGCCTTTGGCAGAGGATTTAAATTGTGATGTATTGATTATCGGGGGAGGGATGAGCGGATCCATTTGCTCCAGGTTATTGGGAGAACAACAGGTAGACACCGTGGTTATTGACAAGCGCAAGCTGGTACACGGAAGCTCTTTGGCCAATACAGGACTGCTGCAATATAGCAATGACAAGACCTTAACCTCTTGCATCCACACGTTTGGTGAAACGAACGGCGTACTCTTTTATCGCATGTGCAAAGATGCTCTGGATCAGTTAGAAAAGCTGTCCACCACACTGGATACAGACCCTACCTTTATTCGGCGCAGCAGCCTGTACTATGCAAGTACGTGGGAGGATGTACTGATGCTTCAGGAAGAGTACGAACAGCTAACCCGGTTTGGATTTCCAGTGGAGTTCTGGGATGAGCAACAAGTTGCTGCCCGATTTCCTTTTCGAAAACCAGCAGCGTTGTACACACATGAAGATGCTGAAGTGAATCCATTTTGTTTTGCCCAGGGGCTGCTGCAATCTGCCAACCGTCTTGGTGTTCGCTTATATGAGCATACGGAAGCCAAGCATTTTGATTTCAACGATAATGAGGTCGTTTGTCATACCAGCGGTGGAATGATCCGAGCAAAAAAAGTTGTTTTTGCAACAGGTTATGAAACACAAGAGATTAAAGCCGATCGCGGGGCCGTTCTAGAGAGCTCTTATGCTATCGTCACCAATCCAATCGAAGATGCTCCCTTATGGCATGAGCAGTGTCTGATCTGGGAAACTGCTCGTCCTTATCTATATATGCGCTCCACACCGGAGGGACGGATCATTATTGGTGGTTTGGATGAACCTATATTGGACGCCAGCCAGCGTGAAATCAGGCTCTTACATCAACAGCAAAAGCTGCTACAATCGCTAAAGGATTTTTTTCCCGGTGTCCCATTTCAAATCGACTATGCTTGGGCAGCTGTATTTGGTTCCTCTCATGACGGCTTGCCGTATATTGGTCCACATCCGCGTTTTCCAAATTGCTACTTTTTGGAGGGTTACGGAGGGAATGGAGCAGTCACGAGTATGATGGCAGCACAGCTATTGGCTGATGAACTGACGGGCATACACCGACCTGAAATGGAGCTTTATTCTCTGACTCGTTCTACCAAACCCTCGCCCGAAACAACGGAACCGATGATTTAATTGGGATATAACAAAACCTCCTTTTCCTATATAAATGGATTTGGAGGTCATTTGTATGGAAATTCCAATTATTCGGTTTGCTTGTGCCAGCGTCGTGCATGGGAATCGGACTTGCATTGCTTCGTTTTTTGTTCCATTTTCAGCACACTTCGCATAAAGAGCCATCCAATCACTGGCATCAATGCCAGTCCAATCAACAGCCAGATCATCGCCGTAGGAGCCTTGCTGATACTTAGGACGCCCAAGAAAATGAGTGTCCCCGTCAACCGACCTATCATTAAGCATAGTTCGCGCAGTACAACCAGTTCCACTCTCTGATTAGCGTCTCCTTCACTCGTACCCATTAGATCAAAGCTCGCAGAGATCATAGGAATTAAATACAAGGGCATGAATAAAGCGGTGCCAATCCCCATAATCAGCAGCGTGCTATACTCCATACGCCACAATAGCGGTAAAAGCGCGATCACCAACAGCACGGCACCCAACAACATACCAGCCGAGCGATAGTGTGGCTTGAGCCATTTTCCGACAGCCCAAAAGCTGAAAAATGAAACCCCTGATGTAATAAGTGAAAACTGTGCTAGCTTCCATTCCTGTTGAGTAACTACATACACAAGCAGCGTAATCAGGAAAGCAAACACCCCTTCACGAATGCCCTGCGTAACAAGCGATAACGACAACGGACGCCACATACTTCCTTTTTGTGACAATCGCTGCTTAGGCTCTTTCCAATTGTAATTTCCTGTCGGTTTACGCTTGCGAAGAAAGAAACTTAGCACCACTCCTACGACATAAAAGGCCAAGGAAATACTGAATATCACACGATAACCCGCGTCATCCTCCATACGCGCAATAATCCAACCAGAGAGCCAAGGACCCACTATACCGGAAAATGAGCCCAGCAGGCCCACCCATCCGTTAAAATGATCACGACTTGCCTGATCCGTGACTTCGAAAAAAATGACATTAAACGCCAGCCAAAATAAACCTAACGCTGCACCCAACAACATTCCGAGCGGCCATATGTAGTTTACAGCCTGCGGTCCCGTATACAACACGATTAGATAGAATAGGCCGGACAATGCGGTTCCCACGCGCAGGGCATTCATTTTGTTATGTTCCTTGACCCACTTTCCAGCTACCCAGACCATAATTCCCAGCGCAATTTGTTGACTGACATTAAACCATCCGATCATCGCGTAATCCTGCCTGCTTTTCCACAAATACACATTAAGAAATGTGCCGGACAATGCTGCTGCAAACACAAACAATCCATTCAAGCTTAATAGCAGAATGGATTGTCCGTTCAGGTTTGATTTCAATGCAGTTCCCCCTAACGGAAAGATCACCAATCAGCTTATTACGAGTCAGCTTGTTCAAAGATTTCTTTGATTTAACATGCCCGTATTGAGCTTGGACCTATCCGGGGAATCGCTATTTAAATATTGGAAATACCGCTGAGCTTCTCCAGCATTCGCAGTCGGTCATTCTCTGACAAAGTCTGCTGAACATGGAAGCAGCTAGGACACACATAAACATTCAAGACGAACGGCAAATCCAGAACAGGCTTACCGAGCACTGGAGATATCGATGGTTCGAAGCCTTCTCTGGTTACGGTTTGCGAACCCGCATGCAGCATGTACTCTCCGCATTGGGAACATTCAAGAACCTCATCTTGCCTGTCGAGTAATTGTTCAGCCCCTTGTTCATAAGCCATAAGATCCGCACCGCTTTCTTCGAATTTTTGTAAAGTATGCAGCACAGGCAGCTTATGAAGCTCATTATCCTGCAATAACGGTGCATCAGCTGGCTTTTCAGATACGACTTCATCCTCTGCCTCGTATAAAATATCCTGCTCGTCATCATCGCCAAGCTGAATACTCAATGTACGATAACCCTTTAGGTCTTCTTTTTCATGAGCATGGAGCGCCGGGGTTACAGAAACCGCATGATCATGTGTCGCATCTTCATGCCCATCCGTATGTCTGTGAACAGATGGAGAAACAGACTCAGACTCCTCTTCATCATCTGTTATGTCTGAGTATCCTTTCAGATCATTATGGCAATAAGGACACTCTTCTTCAGGCCCTAATTCTTCATCCCAAATAATTTCCATGTTACACCATGGACAAATAGTCATTTCCAAGCTTTATCATCCTTCCGTTCCAAAGCGTATACCAAGCTCTAGTATACAGGATGTGTCAAGTTACACTCGCACCAATCACATAAGATAACGATATTGAAATAATCATGGAGAACAAGCCGACCGCACGGTTATCCTCTTTAATCTCTTGATCGATAGAAAATACCGGTGTCAGAAATTCAAAAAGGAAGTATGCCGCAAGTAGCAGTAAAAAACCAACGAATGACCAGATCATCGTATCATACACGCTGGATTTTGCCTCCATCGCAAAGCGGAGCACGTTGCAAATACCGAACATTTTCCCACCCGTTGCCATGGCTACCGAAACATTGCCTCGCTTGATCTCTTCCCAGCATTTATAACGGGTTACCAGCTCAAAGCAGGACAAAAATACAATTAACTCCAGCACCGCCACGGAGAAATAACCCAGAATCATCCCCAACGGATGTGATAGCAATTCATCAATCGCCATCTTCACCTCGTCCCTCCCGTTCTACCAAGCGTTCTCGGTCAGCAACCCATATCTATTCCAATTCAGCAACCGTTACACCCGTGCCGCCTTCATTGTAGTTACCGATACGGTAGCTTTTCACATGCTTATGCTTGCGCAGGTACTCCTGAATACCGGTTCTCAGGACCCCCGTACCTTTGCCGTGAATAATGTATACCTGTCCCAGATTGGCCAAAAACGCTTCATCCATGAAGCGGTCCACTTCCATCAGCGCTTCCTCCACGTTTGCCCCCCGAAGGTCAAGTTCACTTCGCACATTATCATCCCGTGTCCGCTTAACGCCAGTCACTGGCTTTTGGACCCTTGGAGCCGTCGTTTGGGCAGGTTGCAGCAGCTCCAGATCATCCAGACTGACCTTCATTTTCATGATGCCCAGTTGAACGATAGCTTCCTTGCTGCCAGTCAGTTCAACCACATGGCCTTTTTTATTCAGACTGTGAACGGATACTTCATCGCCAGCCATGATGGAACGAGTACGCGTAGTGATTGAACGTTTGGCTGTACTTTTCTTGCGTTGCTTCGGTTCAGCTTCATCCAGTTCTTTACGAGCTGCAATCAGCTTGTGCTCCTTAACCGAGGCTCCCTCTTCCTGAGCCAATCTGCGCAAATCAGTAATAATTTTTTCTGCTTCACTACGAGCCTTATCCACGAGAACTCTTGCTTCGTCTTCGGCCTTTTCCAACATACGGTCCCGTTGTGACTCCAGCTTATCCAGCTCGGTCTGATGACGGGTACGCAATGCTTCCATTTCCTTACGCAGCTGCTCTGCTTTTTCCCGTTCTTGCTCAGCGGTCAAACGGTTCTGCTCCAGTGATGCAATCATGTGCTCGACGCGCTGATCTTCTTCCGTTACCTCGCCACGGGCATAATCTAATATCCGCCCTGGTAATCCCAATCGCTCGGCAATGGCAAAAGCGTTACTTCGCCCAGGTACACCAACCAGAAGACGGTAAGTCGGGCTTAATGTAGCGACATCAAACTCCATACTTGCATTAATAATTCCTTTGCGCTCATAGGCATACGCCTTCAATTCACTATAGTGAGTCGTCGCCACCATACGGCAACCCAGAGCATGTATATGCTCCAAAATAGACACAGCCAGAGCCGAACCTTCTGCCGGATCCGTTCCTGCCCCCACCTCGTCAAGCAATACAAGACTTTTGGGTGTCATATTTTTCAAAATGCTAATAATATTGGTCATGTGACTGGAAAATGTACTCAAGTTCTGCTCAATGCTCTGCTCGTCACCAATATCGGCATAGATTGCATCAAATACGCATAGCTGGCTTTCATCCTCAACAGGCACAAACAGTCCAGACATCGCCATCAAACTTAGCAGACCTATTGTTTTCAGGGTAACGGTTTTCCCCCCTGTGTTCGGTCCGGTAACGATAATGGAGGTGTACGAATTACCCAGTTCCACATCTATGGGAACGACCTGTTCCAACGGAATTAGAGGATGTCTACCCTTTTTCAGCTTCAAGTACCCACGATCATTCATTAAGGGCAGCGTTGCCTTCATTTCACGAGCGAGACGCGCTTTCGCAAAAATAAAATCAAGATTGCCCAAAATATCCACATCATACAGCAACATATCCGCTTGTTCTGCGACAAGTGCGGTCAGCTTTTGTAAAATGACTTCAATTTCACGCTCTTCTCTCAGCCTGGTTTCCCTCAGCTTGTTGTTCATGGCCACGATGGATTCAGGCTCGATAAACAATGTTGCGCCAGACCCGGATTGATCATGCACAATTCCGCCAAAATAAGAACGGTATTCGGCCTTGACCGGGATGACAAACCGATCTCCACGAATCGTAATCAACTGATCCTGAAGCATTTTGGACACAGTTGAGGAGCGAATCATGGAATCCAGCTTCTCACGAATACGCACTTCACCGGAGCGCAGCTCCCGGCGAATTTGTGAAAGCTCTGTACTGGCCGAATCCAGCACTTCTGCATTTTCGTCAATACAGCCTTTAATGGAGTTTTCCAAACTTCTTTGTTCCGAAAGCTGCTCACTCCAATACAGCAAAGTTTCAACAGGATTTTCCTCATGCAAACTTGTTACATATACCTGTATACGGCGTGCAGCTTGAACCGTTGTCCGAATACCAAGCAACTCCTGCGGACTTAACGTTCCCCCAATACGGGCACGCTTCACCGCCGGAGTGATATCCACTACTCCGTTAAATGAAGGTACTCCTTTTAGTCGATCAGCAGCATAGGCCTCGTCCGTACCTTTCAGCAATTTCTTGATATGCTCCAAATCATCGCTGGGCTGTAATCGAAGGGCTGTCTGTTGTCCCGTTGCCGTTTGGGCATAGTGACTTAGTTTATTTAGAATTTTTTGATATTCAAGGGTTTTGAAAATTTTAGAGTCCAACTTCACTGCTCCTTTCACTTATATCTATATTATACCGAAAGCAGCAAACTTACGCTATTTGCCAACTATGCTTTACACATAAGAAAGCTCTTCATGCCACACACTAACCTTTGTCTAACCCTGTTAATTCAAAAAAACAAAGGAGGTTATTCCGTGAGCATTCTTGGGCACATTGTACGTTTCATCGTTGCCGCTCTGGTTTTGATGGTCGTAAGCTGGATCGTTCCCGGATTTAGTGTAGGCGGCTTTTGGAGCGCGCTGATCCTTGCCATTGTCATTGCCTTGATTGGCTACATCGTTGAGGCAGTGTTTGGTCGACGCGTTTCTCCATTTGGACGCGGTATTGTCGGTTTTCTAGTGAGCGCTCTGGTTATCTGGGTCGCTCAATATGTCGTGGCCAATGTTAGTGTTTCTATTTTGGGCGCATTGCTCGCTGCATTGGTTATCGGGATTATCGATTTGTTCATTCCGGTATCGACACCATTTGAAGCCGGGCGTAAGGAAGGGAAATAATTTCAGCGGACACTTCCAGCATAGCTGTCCCGAAGCAGATTCGTCTGCCAAAGGACAGCTTTTTGTCACTTACACTTCTTAGCGATCCATAAACAAACAATCCCCGGCCATGAGCAGCCGGGGATTGCCTTACAATTATAATCCGTATCTACTGATCCTGTTCGATAAGTTCAATCCATTCATTATACTCGGTTTGAAGCTTGGTGTATTCTTCCTTTAATTGACGTAATTCAGTCGAGATCTTCTCTGCATTTTCTCGGTCTACATCCTGTTGTACTTGTAATAAACGAAGCTGATGAGCTGCCATTTCATATTTTTGACCCACTTCGTCTAATTCAGACTGCAAGGCCATCCGTTCCTGCTCTATGGACTGCTGTTCTGCCTTTGCGGTGTTGGCAGCTTCAACTGCAGAACGAATCTCTTCCTGAAGTTGTTCCTTTTGTTCAATCGTTACCGCTATCTCCCGTTCCCAAGAAGCAAATTCTTCCTTACGGGCAGCATCTTCAGCTTCCAGACGTTCCGCTTCATCCTTCAACTGATCATATTTCAGCTGCCACTCCATAGATGCCTTCTCAGCACGTTCCAGTTTACTTTGCCGATCATGATTTTCCTGCTGGAGTTGCTTAATATGTTGCTCCAGCTGTCCAGCTCGGCTCTTCATGCTTCCATATTGCTCCTGAAGCGATTGATACGCCTTCGCGCCCTCTTGCTCTCGGACTTTGGCCTTCTCAAGCTCGTCCTGAACGCGAATCAGCTCAGGCGATAGCTCCTTGATCTTCGCTTCAAGTTGAACTAGACGTTGCTGCTGTGAAGCATATTTATCATTAGCAGCTTCAACCTCAGTCACAGTCTGCTGTAGTTGTTGCTCTATTGCTTCCTTCTGTTCACGCGCTTCCAGCAGGGAAAGCTCCAACTCGTCGGCTGCCAATTGACGTTCTTCTGCAAGCTTCTTCCATGACTTCTCACTTTCAGCGAGCGTAGCCAGCTCGCTTTGCAGCTTGCGAGTAGATACATGAGCTTGCTCCAGCAGCTTCTGCATCCGGCGCTGCTCTTCCTCCAGCTTAGCCGCCTGCTGCTGCGTAGCCTTGGCTTCATCCAGCAATTGATCATATCTGCTTTGCAGTTCTTCACGCGCAAGCGTATCTGCCTGCTCCCGCTCTGTTGCCGCCTGTTGCTGTGCTTGCAGCTCAGCCTCCAGTTCGGACTGTTGTTGCTCCAATGCTGCAGCTTGCTCTTGAGCCTCCTTCAAACGAGAAGAAAGCTCTGCACTACCTGCCTGTACTTGTTCTAATTGCTCCTGAAGCTCCTCCATACGAATCTCCTGCTCCAGTGCAGCTTCCTCGGCAAGTTTCTGTGCTTCCTCATGCTGGAGCTTTTGCTCATTTAGAGCCAATTCAGCCTGTTTACGTTCCTGCTCCAGCTGTTCATTCAGCCCGGAGCACTTGATCTGCCATTCGCTTATCTTCTGGCTATGCTCTTGCTGCAAAGCAGATCGCAGCTTGTCTAGCTCAGTGCGATTTCGCTCCTGATGAGCCTTTTCCGCAGCGGAAAGCTTAGCTTCAGCTTGTTTAGCCGCTTCGGCTATTTCCTTCTTCAACTGCTCTTCTGTCTGCCGGACACGCGCATTCGCAGCCTCTTGCTGCTCTTTCAGCTTACGAGAAGCTTCTTGACGAGATTCCTCCAATTCACGCTTAGCTTGTTTTTGTGCATTTTCAAGTTCAGCCGCTTTTTTCTCCTGCTGTTCAAGCTTTGCCCTTAGTTCGGCAATTTCCTTGGCTGACGCAGATTCAGTCTCCACCAGCTTCTTCTGCGTCGTTTCTTTTTCTTCCCTCAATTGAACAAGGGCTTGATGCATATCTGTATTTTTCTGCTGTTGTTCCCCTAGAGCCGTCTGGAGTTGGGCCAGATCTCCCCGGAGCTCCGCCCGTTCCGCTGCCAAGCGGTTCATATGGCTCTGGATCTCCTGAATTTGTACAGCTTCTTCAGCCATATGAACCGCAGCCAGCACGGCAATTCGGGGCATATCCAGACGCGAATGAGCTTGAGAAATGCTGTGCATACGTTCATCTACGTAATTGGCAACCTGCTTCATGTAATCACTATTACTGCCGACAAGTTTATAAGAAGTACCGTAGATCTCTACAGTGACGCGAGTACGATCTGGTGTAGTCACAATTATGCCCTCCTTCAATACTACTGTATGTTGATTCTAAGGTGTGTCCGGTACTAGGGTAACCCGCCTTCCGTGAAGCGTTCAACCTTATTAGTCCGGCTTCCCCGCAGCGGGTGAATATCAGAGTAGAGAGCTTCTATGATAATAGGCCAAAAAGCCGTATCGAACCTCTGTCACTAAGATTCGATACGGCTTCCCGCATTTCCTGCTACTTTCTCAATTCCGCTCCAAAAGTTTGTTCCAGAGACGTAACGACAGGAGAATGCGCCGCATTGATCTCTTCATCCGTCAACGTATGCTCCCAATGACGATAGGTCAGGGAAATAGCCACGCTCTTCTTGTCTTCACCAAGCTTGCTGCCTGTAAATACATCAAACACCCGTGCATCCTGCAACAGTTCTCCGCCTGCAGCGTGAATAACACGAAGCAGTTCACCTGCCTCAACGTCTTTATTCACCACGAGGGCAATGTCACGTTCCACGGATGGGAAGCGAGCCAGCTCTCTGAACTGAATATGGGAGTTTGCATGCTCAACAAGCTGTTGCAACGCAATTTCAGCTACATACGTATCGTTCAGTCCATAGGACTGTTGCAGTTCAGGATGGATCTGTCCAACCGTACCGATCCGTTGGGAGCTTCCGTTCACATCCAGCCATACTGAAGCGGAACGTCCTGGATGGTAGCTTTGCGGCTGGTCAGCCACATAACGAATGCTGGCACTTAGTCCGAAATAGTCAAACACCGTTTCAAGCGCACCTTTAATATCAAAGAAATCAACCTTTTCGGCACCGATGTTCCATTGTTTTTCACGACGTACCCCAGTCAGCAGCAAACTCAGCACTTGAATTTCCTGCGGCTGGCGAGTTAAGGTTTGTTCTTCTGTGTAAAATACAGTTCCCATCTCAAAAATCGCTAGGTTATCTTGCTTGCGATTCATGTTGTACACCGCTGTATCCAGCATCTGCGGAATGATACTTGTACGCAACACACTACGATCTTCACTCATAGGCATAGCCAAACGTACCGGATGGCTGCCTTCTGTTAGAGCGTTAAACAAAGCCGTGCTTTGCGGATGTACAAAAGAGTAACTGATCGTCTCCTGCCAGCCACCATGAGCCAGCAATCTACGCAAGGAGCGACGCAGAGATTGCGATGCCGTCAAAGCTCCTGGAGTTGTTGGACCTTCAATCGGCGTGGTTGGGATATTATCGTAACCATACAAACGTGCTACTTCTTCGATTAAGTCCACATCAATGGTAATATCTCCACGGCGTGTAGGTACTTCAACTTCCAGCACCCCTGGCTCTGTGTCGCCGCATCCGAAATGAAGTCTACCAAAAATCGTCTTCACCTCAAGCAGCGACAGTTCGGTTCCCAAATATCGATTTATTTTATCTAGCGACAGCTTAATAATACGATTTTCAGCTTTTGCGGAAGCAGACTCTACAATACCCTGGTGTACAGCGCCCCCTGCATAACGCTGGATCAGCGCAGCTGCACGATTCACAGCAGGTATAACAGCACCTGGATCAACCTCTTTTTCAAAACGCAGGCTTGCTTCCGAACGCAGTCCAAGTTGACGGGATGTTTTGCGAACTGTTCCCCCGTCAAACTTCGCAGATTCCAACGCAATGCTAACCGTTGCATCCGTAACCTCAGAGTTGGCTCCGCCCATTACGCCTGCTAATGCAATTGGCTTCACGCCGTCCGTAATCAGCAGCATATGCGGTTCCAGCTTACGTTCCTGATCGTCAAGTGTAATCAAAGTTTCGCCTGTACGAGCAAGCCGAACCTCAATATTTCCATTTTCCAGCTTATCCGCATCAAAAGCATGCAACGGCTGGCCGTATTCCAGCATAACGTAGTTCGTAATATCTACGATATTGTTAATCGGAC
Organism: Paenibacillus sp. Mc5Re-14; assembly: GCF_001049835.1. Classification (NCBI taxonomy): domain Bacteria; kingdom Bacillati; phylum Bacillota; class Bacilli; order Caryophanales; family Paenibacillaceae; genus Paenibacillus; species Paenibacillus sp. Mc5Re-14. The sequence continues at coordinate 890,457 of NZ_CVPD01000001.1, forward strand.
GAACACCTGCCGCCATCAGACGATTTTGAATCCATAACGGGGAAGGCCCCACTTTTACACCTGTGATATAACGCGCTGCATAGTGCGTACACAGTTCAGGAGTATCTACCTTTACGGACAGATGATCTGCCGCTGCATCGCTAACTTCTACTAGGTCCTTAGCGGGGTCAGCCAGCGAAATGTCACGTCCTAGAATGGCACTCACTTCATAAGCGGCTCCATGCATGCTCAGGCAATCCGAGCGGTTGGGTGTCAAATCAAAATCCAGCACCTGATCATCCAGGGCAAGCAGCTTCGTAATCGATGTGCCAATTTCAGCATCCTCTGGCAGCACCAAAATGCCTTCCTGCAATTCTTTTGGCAATAGCTTATCATTCATGCCCAGTTCTTTGGCCGAGCAGATCATGCCCATGGACACAACACCACGCAGCTTGGCCTTTTTAATATGAAAATCTCCTGGCAGCTTGGCACCTACAACTGCAACAGGAACCTTTTGACCTGCATCCACGTTCTTGGCACCACACACAATTTGCAAGTCTTCTCCCTGACCCGCATCGACAATACACACATTCAGCTTATCCGCATCTGGGTGCTTTTCTTTGCTTTTGACATAGCCTACAACGACGCCAGTAATTCCTTGGTTACGATGTTCGACTTCATCAATTTCAATGCCCGAACGGGTGATTTTTTCTGCTAGCTCCTCCGCACTCACTTGATCCAGTGATACATACTCGGACAGCCAATCGAATGATACTTTCATATGGGTTCACTTCCCTTGATATAGTTGTTTATTGACGCGCAAACTGCTTCAAGAACGACAGATCGCTGTTATAAAAATGGCGAATATCATCAATGCCGTATTTCAAAATGGCAATCCGTTCTACACCCATACCGAATGCAAAGCCACTGTATACCTCGGGATCAAAACCACCCATTTCCAGCACTTTCGGATGCACCATACCACAGCCTAAAATTTCAATCCACACGCGCTCGCCGTTTTTCTTTACAAAAGTCACGTCTACTTCAGCACTTGGCTCGGTGAACGGAAAGAAGCTTGGACGCAAGCGGATTTCGGTCGATTCCCCGAACATTTCGCGTGCAAATTGCAGCAAAGTTCCTTTCAAATCACTCATACGAATGTCTTTTCCAATCACAAGACCTTCAATTTGGTGGAATTGGAAGGAATGCGTTGCATCGTCATCATCACGTCGGAATACCGTACCCGGACAAATCACCTTAATAGGCGTTTCACCCTTCATCGCCTCCATCGCGCGAATCTGAACTGGTGACGTATGAGTACGCATCAACAGATCCTCGGTCAGGTAAAATGAATCCTGCATATCGCGTGCTGGGTGATTTTTAGGCAGATTCAATGCTTCGAAGTTATAATAATCGGTCTCTGCCTGCGGACCCTCAGCCACTCGATATCCCATACCTGTAAAAATATCCTCGATTTGCTCGATCACTTTGTTAAGTGGGTGGAGCCCGCCTTGCGGCATTGCGCGTCCAGGCAACGTAACGTCGATTTTTTCTGCTTGTAAACGCTCATTCGTTTCTGCTTTCGTGAACTCGTTCTGCTTACGATTAACGACCTCTTCAATCGCCTCACGCACCTCATTGGCTACCTGTCCAACAACTGGACGCTCTTCCGCGCTCAGCTTGCCCATACCGCGCAAAATTTCGGTCAACGCACCCTTTTTACCCGAATATTTAACTCGCAGATCAGCCAGCTCCTTAGGTGTTGCCACCTTCTCCAATACTTCCAGTGCTTCTTCCTTCAAGGCCAGCAAATGTTCCTTCATTTGGATGGTTTCGCTCATCGCCTGTTCAGTCCCCTTTCTTCATATCCAGCTTTTCAGACAACAAAAAAAGGTCTTTTCTCCCGAAAAGGGACGAAAAGACCGTGGTACCACCCTCGTTAGACAATGAAGTTTAGCAACCCGATGCGTTGCCTTATGGCAATCAGTACGGGTGTTCATTCATGCTATGCATCATCATCTCGCTCTACACGTTGTAACGGTCGTGAACCGGTATCCCCTACTTGCACAACCGCCATTTACATGACGCTTGAGGTTCAAGGAACTGCTCCGGAGCGAACTTCAACAGCCCAATATTTGTAGAAACGCTCTCAATCCTACGGCGCTTCCTCCCTGTTCAATCGGACACTGCCTACTCTTCTCCATCAAGACATTTTCAAAATACGAACTATTGCTCATTATTATATGCAAACTACTGCACTTTGGCAAGCAGCGCCTATATTACATTCCTTCAGATATCGGGATCATTCAACTGATCTAGCTTGGCACGAATGCGCCTGATGTCGCTCAAGAGCTCCTCATTTTCTCCACTCGTCCCCGTCATTCCCATCAGTTCGGTAAGACGCAACTGTAATCGAAGACGTTCCTCCCGCTCTTCCTGATCCTTAGGCTCTCGGATACGGCTCCGTTCATCTTCTTGTTTTTCGTCGGCCGTCCCTTCATAGATTTCATATCCGCCGCCCGGCTTCATATCGAGTAACCGAGTTGCCGTACAACGCACCAGCTCCCGGTCATGCGAGACGAGTACCAACGCCCCATCATATCGGCGTAAAGAATCCTCTACAATTTCACGGGTTTCAATGTCAAAGTAATTCGTCGGTTCATCCAGCACCAGCAGATTGGCTCCACTAAAGTACAGACGCAGAAAAGCTACCCTGCATTTTTCTCCCATACTGAGCGTTCCGATCCTTTTGAATACGTCCTCTTTGGCAAATAGAAAACAGCCCAGCACCGTTCTCGCTTCTGTTTGGGTCATTGTAGGGAGCGCAAGCAGACTGTCGAGCAACGTCTGATCCTCTGGAAGCTGCTCCAGCTCCTGTGAAAAATATCCGATGTTCAACTGTGGGTTGGCTGTAATTGTCCCCATCTGCGGTTCGAGCTGACCTGTTAATAACCGAAGCAGCGTGGTTTTGCCAATTCCATTGGGTCCCCGAACAGCCAAACGTTCCCCACGTGCAACGTTCAGATTTAGATTTTTCACAATGACATGGTCGTCGTAGCTAAAGTCAACCTGTTCAGTACGCAGCAAATATTTAGCCTGAAAACCGCTATCACTTAATTTCATGTGCAAAGACGGAGCTTCACGTGGTTGTTCTACCCTGTTAGCCTCCAGTCGCTCCAGTTCCTTCTCTTTCGCATGATAACGGGAGATATTTTTTTTAGCCTTGGCCTTATAGAAGCTCTGTGTAATAGCCACTTCGACTTTGGATGCGCTACGATGTGCCTGGTGAAACCATTCCCTGTAATTTCGAATCGTGTCCTCCAGCGCCTGTTTCGCCAGTTCCTGCTTCCGATAGCTCGCCTCCTGCTCTCGTTGTTCCCGCTCCTTTTGTGCTTTATATTCCTTATAACCGCCTTTATAGCGCCCAATACCTGTGGATGTAAGCTCGACTATACTCGTGGCCACCTGATCCAAAAAGGCTCTGTCATGCGATACAAACAACAGTGTTCCAGGATACGTGGATAGCCACTGCTCCAGCCAGAGCAAGCTTTCGGCATCCAAATGGTTGGTTGGCTCATCCAGCACCAGCAACTTCGGCTGCCTGACCATCAGTCCAGCCAGTCGTACTCTTGTCTTCTGTCCACCACTCAGCTCACCATAAGCAATCGACCACGTCCGTGCAGGCATCCCCATTCGGGTGAGCGCCTTTTCCACCTCAGACTCCCAGGCAAAGCCTTGCAGACGCTCATATTCGTCCATCAGCTCGCCGTAACGCTCCAGTTGCTGCTCCATATCCTTTCCAGCAGCGGCTAGGCTAGCTTCCAGCTGTCCCAACGCTTGCTTGAGATCCCAGTGCTGAGTGCCCGCCTGCTGTGCGACCTCCAGTGCGGTTCGAGACCAATTCACTGTATCCTGCTGCTTCAGCCAGCCGTGCTCTTCCAGCGGCAAATCATACTCTACTTGACCAGAGGTTGGCGCTTCATCTCCCAGCAATATTCGTAATAGCGTCGTTTTGCCTGCTCCATTTCTTCCAAACAACGCGAGCCGTTCTCCTTCCGTCACGTCCAACGACACATTCTCAAATAAAGATGTCCCGTTCCATTCCTTAACTACATTGCGAACTCGCAAAATGGTTTTCATACCACGATCATCCTTTCCCAGTCCGGTTTTTATACCGTAAGCAATAAAAAAAGCCGCAGAAGGCTGCGGCTTGCATACAGGAATATAGAATGACTGTTATGAATGGTTTCAGAACATACACCTATGAAAAATAACACCGCGAACGAAAAAGAAAATCTCGTTACGGATCTTCAACGCATACGTCCCTACTTTCATTTCAGACACACTTCTCCCGTTGCAGCTTGCAGCCGCCTGCCAGTAACGTGCAGTTGAGTGGGAAAATCAGTGTGCTTACTTCATCGGACGTATGGTTACCTTCCTTTTCATGGGATACTTACTTGCAGTCAGTATAGCAGATCACAGCATATTTTCCAATACCCGCTTTATTTTCCAAAGACCAAAGTTGTATTGGACGAACCTGCATACTTAGTTACGAACTCTTTAGTATATTCAGGAGTTTGAACTTGATAGCTGTAGTTCTTGCTCGGGTTCCATCGGGTCACAGGCGATTTTTGGTTAGTGATGGCTGGAAAACTACCTACATCTTTGAATTCACCATTGGCTTTATCATCCAGAATACCGCCCTTTTCACTACCTTTTCCAAAATAATTATTCTCGGAATAAATTCGTGCATTGGTTGCTATTGTGTAAGCCAACTGAAAATTATTAATATAATTATTTTTCACATGGAAATATCCATATCTCATCAGACCTGGACCGCGTACAAGTAAGTTTTCAAAATAATTATTGGCAATCGTAATATGGGGCATGCCGTCATAATTTTTATTGCTGTCATCTGGATAACCCAGAATAAGGCCATATTTATGATTGGCAAATTTGGAGTTGCTAATGGTTACATAATCAGCCGATTGTCCTATGTACAAAAGTTTGTCCAAATCCGAGCCATTTGCATTATAATTATGACCTGCAAAAGTAACATGATCAATCCAATAATTTGTACCTGCAGTAAGATATAGCTGGATATCATCGTTACCATTAATACTGGCACTGTGCTCAAAAGTTAAATTTTGAAAGATCACATTTCCCGAGTTAGCTGTTGTTTTCAAATGAATATTGACTAGCTTATTTTGCGCATAAGAGCCGATTAGAGATTTGTTAGAACCGATATTGACCACGGTTTTAGAAGAAGCAGAAATATTCTTTTCGATGACCAGAATTTTGGGAGTTGAATCCCCTAGCTGATTTTTCAATTCGTTTAGATTATTGATATAGATGACCCGACCATTTTTGCCCCCTGTTGTAGCAGGCTTTGAAGCTCCTGTTTCGCTTTTAGCCTGTCCAGCAAAACCAATCATGCCATTCGTCGACGTATTTGGGAAATCAGTCGCAGCGAACGTAGCACTTGCTGAAAAGGTAAAAAACACAAAGGCCAAAGCTAAAAGAAAAGAGAATTTTCTCATCGCAGCCACACCATCCTTTTTTTATATTAAATTCCAATTACGAGACTATACTTTTTTTACAAAATGGTAAATAGTTCTTTTTATCTGTTTATTTATAGCATATAAGAGAAATATTTAAATTATATTATTTAACAGCGTGAAAATAGTTCGTAGGAACGCAAAAAAGCCGGGATTCCCCATTGGTAGCCCGGCTAAAATATATTCCTATTAAAAACAAAATAAAAACCCTTGAATTTACAAGGGTTTCGGAATTTTTAAAGTCGTAAGCGGGTGATGGGAATCGAACCCACGCTATCAGCTTGGAAGGCTGAAGTTCTACCATTGAACTACACCCGCATTATATAACATCTTGATCCATATGTATGACACACTTAAGCTCTCGTCAACTAACTGAATCAGGATGTTATTCAGTATAACTTATCTTTCCACAAAATGCAAGCATACTACATACCATCCTGAACCAGCCAATTGACAGGTTTACGTAAAAACAATTTTTCAAAAACTTCTGCCGGAATGGGGCGGCTAAAATAATACCCCTGCCCTTCATGGCAATCCTGCGCTTGCAAAAATTGAAGTTGCTCCTCATTTTCCACCCCTTCAGCCGTAACCTTCAGCTTCAAATGGTGAGCCATAGAGGCAATGGTAGATACAATGGCCGCATTTTTGCTGTCAACCAGCACCTCATTTACAAAGGAACGGTCAATTTTAAGACGATCAATCGGAAGATTCTTCAAATAATGCAATGAGCTATAGCCCGTTCCAAAATCATCAATACTGATTGCAACACCAATAGCTTTTATTTTTTTCAACTGTTCAAAAGCCCGGTCCTTATCAAAAGTCATACTCTCAGTAATCTCCAGCTCTAAATAGCGTGGTTCCAGTCCCGTATAGGCCAAAATGCCCCGAATTACATCCACCAGTTTTTTTTGCTGGAATTGGCGCATGGATAAATTGACCGAAATCGGGATCGATGGATACCCTAGCTCCTGCCACTGCTTATTTTGGAGACACGCCTCACGCAACACCCATTCCCCCAAGGGCACGATCAGGCCACTTTCTTCAGCTACTGGAATAAAATCACCCGGCATCACCATCCCGCGATGAGGATGATTCCAACGCACCAGCGCTTCCAAACTCGTTAGCTCGCCACTTTGCAGATGGACGCGTGGCTGATACACCAATGAAAATTCTTCATTTTCAAGCGCTCGCCGCAAATCATTCTCCAGCTGGAGCCTTTCATGCGCTCGCATCTGCATCGCACTAGCATACCGCTGAAAATTCACTCCTTGCTCCTTGGCACTATGAACGGCTGTATCCGCCTGCTGAATAAGTTGTTCGCTCTGATTCGCATCCGACGGGTACAAAGCTATGCCAACGCTCACCATCACATGATAAGACTCCCCATTAATATCAAAAGGCTGATCGAACAGCTTCACCATATCATCAATACGATTTCTCATGGCATCTGAATCTTCGTAGCCCATTAGAAGAAAGGCAAATTCATCTCCACCCATGCTAAAGACAGCTTCCCCCTCACGGCAAAAATGCCCCAAGCGTTCGCCTACCGCATACAGCAAATAATTGCCTGCCGTATGCCCAAGCGAATCATTAATCGCTTTAAAACGATCAATATTTAGCACTAAAAGTGCTACTGTCTCATCAGATTTCAGTGAATTGCGCAATATTTTATCCAGGCGCTGGGAAAGACGACGGCGATTGGGAAGGCCTGTTATATCATCGTTATAAGCAATATGATTAAACTCAGATTCTGCCGCCTGTTTTTCCCGATAAGGAACCAGAACCATAAGCCGGACTAGACCGCTCAACAGATTATAAAATGCAATCACGTTCGTCAAAAGTCCTATAAGATGATTGATATCACTCATTTGCTTAGCAAATAAATAGAATAACTGGCTCACAACACACAGCCCAATCCCACGAACGATAAGCAACATGCCCAACTCCGCAGGGCGGACTTTTCGGTATTTTCGTACTCCAAAAATAAATGTAAGCACCAGCAGTAACATGACAACCAGATTCAACGTCCAGCCCAGGTTACCTAATTCGTACCGTATACGTAGATCTGGTAAGCCTGCATCATATGCCTTAATAACTCCTAGAATCAGCAACGTACAACCTATCCCTGCCCACAAAGCCACTGTTTTGTATTCAGACTTCGTCCTTCTAAATGGGAGAGAACAAACGAATAGGAGCATAATAGAGGTAAAGACACGATTTACAAATAGTAGCCACAACGAAATGCCCGGAGACAAAGCAAAGTCCGTCAGGCTTACGAAACTAAACGAAACAATATGAACAAGGTAAAGCAGACCAGCCACCAGAAATGTTGGGGCAATAAGAAGTCTCTGCCAGGTCAACTGTTCCAGCAAAACGGACCAGGATTGATAAAAAATAGAAAAACAAATCGCAGCACAGGCAAACCCTAAAATCGGATATAACAAGAAAAATACATTATAGGAGTATATTTTATTCAAAGTTACGTGAAATAACTGAACTAAGACAAACAAAACTATGGCGGCAATACCAATGCCTATCGTTTTTTTTACTTCCAGCCGTATATTCATTCAGCCTCTTCAGCCCCCTGCATATCGGAGATTCCGATCATCTAAGACGTTTGACAGCTTTGGAAGCCGTTGTTTAAGTCTATAGTATCAAAAAAAATGTTGTATTCTGGTATATAATAGCATTTAATCTGTGAAAGGTGAATCATTTTTTTGTTCTATATTCATGAATTTATTTTCGCATTTGCGCAAATGCACGAGCTTACAGTACCAAAAAAGCGCATCATCTTTTCAGATCATGCGCTTCAGACGACATTTTTCAATTAGGTGATACCTATACCCCAACGCTGCACACCACAACAGAAATAGTATGTACAGGACCCCTCTGCGAAAATCTCATCACATTAGACTACAGGAAGTGTGATTTTAAATTGTGTACCGCTTCCATGCTTACTGTCTACATGAATGAAGCCTCCGTGATTTTTGATAATACGATAGCTCACAGCCAATCCCAAGCCGGTTCCACTTTCTTTTGTTGTAAAAAAAGGATCAAATAAACGCGCCAATGTATTGTGATCCATCCCTAATCCGTTATCTTCAATACAAATGTGGACATAAGAGCCCTCAAGCACGGTATGGATATCAATGCATCCCTCTCGTTCCCCGCCGATGCTTTCAATGGCATCCATCGCATTTTTAATCATATTGAGGATAACCTGCTTAATTTGCTTCACGTCAATGGAAACCTTCATGAGTTCATCATTTTCATCCAGTGCGATCTGGCAGCCCTTCATCAACGCCTCGCTTTCTGTCAGCATCACTACTTCTTTCAACAGTCCCATCACAGATACTGCCGTTTTTTGCGGAGCCGAAGGCTTGGACGAATTTAAAAACTCGTAAATAATGTCGTTCGCACGATCAATTTCGGTTAAAATAATGCGGGCATACTCATCCCTGCCCAACTCCACCAAGTGCGGCCGAAGCAATTGAATAAAACCCCGGATTGCAGTAAGCGGGTTACGGATTTCATGGGCGATAGAGGCCGAAATACGTCCCAGCATTGCCAGCTTGTCGTTTTGATACGCTGTCTGCTCAATCTGCTTATAATCCGACACATCCTTTACACTAAACAAAAAATCGCCATCCATCTGATCACCGTAGGTCACTGTTATCAACCAATGCCGACCATACTCATCAATCAACTCATGATAGCGCTTTCTATGAAAGATAGTTTCTTTATAAATCCGCATGATTTTCTTCTTCTTAAACCGACTTAACTCAGGATGATGCAAAATTTGCATCAGGTTGCGACCCGCGAGCGAACTACGTGGTAGCTCCAGTAATCTCGCCATTTGCACGTTAATAAAGGTCAGTACCCCGTCACTGTCAAACAGCATGATACCACTATCCAGGTTCTCCAGTACATTTTCATACTTATTATTGGCGATCTGTGTGGAAGGGCAAGCTCCCACGGTATCAAGCAAGGCTTCTTGGAATTCACTGATCATGCCAGGCTTCCCCCTTGTATCGGAATGATAAACTGGCCGTATCGGACGTGTAATATTCTTGAAGAAGAGAAAGGCATCTATCGATCACCCTTCAAATGGTGTAAAAAACAGTTTCAATCAACTCCGACCATTTTTTTCGATTCGAGTCTTATTTTATGATAGACAAGATTAAGGATCACAGTCAATCGGAAAAAGTGTCGAATCCACATTTTTATCCTATTTTCTTTCGTCATAATATCTGCGCAACATTACAAAATAAAAAAATAAGTTAAAAATAAGCGCCCTACACACCAAAGAAGCTCTCCAGATTTGAGAGCTTCTTTGGTGTGTAGGATGTCAACTGCCGCTCTTATTATGTTGAAGCCGGGATCGTCTTTGACTCATAACAGCCAGTCTTCTCTTAAGCTCTCCCTGCCATTTCTCATCATTCATCTGTTTCGCTACCGTCAATAAATCCAGCGACATGTCAATTTGTCGCTTCACAATTTCAAATGCATCTTCACTCTCACGATTTACACAGTTTTCAAATATCGTATCATCGTCTTCCATGACATAATCCTGAAAATCAATCTCAGATGCCCCATCTCCATGTGCATACTCAGCCAAAATTTCATACTCATTTTCAACTTTATAATGAACTTCAATGCGATGACATACCGGGCAAAACAGCAAAGGAACATTATGGACTTGGGTGCGGTAATGCTTCAGCGTTCCCTTGGTTCCTACCATGCTTGCTCCACAGCAATAACTCATCCGGGCTCAGCCTCCTCTGAACAAAACCTGTTCTGCCTTGTTTATCTTCTACAATACCTTATTCGCTTTCATCAGGCAAAATTCCTCCAGAACACAACAACATTTCCATAATTATTTGTTACTTCACTCTGTATTACATGATTCAGACAGGCTATTCCTATATCTCCGCTGCATAGCGCAGGCAAGCAAGCCCCCAACAACGGTAAAGTAACCGCTGGTTGGGGGCTTGCTTGTTTAAGTTCAACTTGTAAAGCTAATATTACAGATTTTTATCGCCTGGTTTCCAGTTCATTGGGCACAAGCCACCGGATTGCAAAGCTTGCAGTACACGCAATGTTTCTTCTACACTGCGGCCTACATCGTTGTGGTTAACCACTTGATATTTAAGTTCGCCTTCTGGATCAATGATGAACAAGCCGCGCAATGCAACGCCTTCTTCTTCGATCAGAACACCATAGTCGCTTGCTGTTTTTTTCGTGATGTCAGAAGCCAACGGGAAGTTCAGTTTGCCCAGACCGTTGTTTTCTTTAGCTGTGTTGATCCATGCTTTGTGGCTGTGCACGGAGTCTACACTGATACCCAAAATTTCAGTATCCAGCTCTTTGAATTGGTCAGCTGCATCGCTCAATGCTGTAATTTCTGTTGGGCATACAAAAGTGAAATCCAGTGGATAGAAGAAAAATACGAGCCACTTGCCACGGTAATCGGAAAGTTTCACCGAGCCAAATTCTTGACCGTCTCCAGATACTGTTTCCAATGCAAAATCAGGTGCGGGTCTTCCTACCAATCTTTCTGCCATAATGTGAAATCCTCCTTTAAAATATGTAAGAAAAACACCAATTGTGTTTTCCTCAATCAACTGTATTGTAATAAACCACCTACTTGATAAATGTTATCATTCGCTGAAATCAAAGTCAATATTGTAACCATTACTTTTTTATAATTATTTTAAACTAGCTTAAAAATTCACAATTTATTCACATTTCAAGAGCTTTCTGATATGCAAGTAGCTCCTGATTACTCAGGAGCTACTGTGTCAAACATTTGCTATAAAATTATACTGTATAACCTCACTATATAATAGGAAGCTTTTTTCAGAACAAATACGTTTCTGGGGACTTTAGCGAATAGCTGCTGCGATCAAATCGCCCATTTCAGTTGTCGAGATCGCTTGTGATTTATCCACCGCGATATCTGCCGTACGGTGTCCTGCATCCAGTACCTCAGCTACCGCCTTCTCGATAGCGTCAGCTGCTTTCTCGTACCCGAAGGTGAGGCGGAACATCAAAGCAACGGACAAAATCGTTGCAATGGGGTTCGCCAGTCCCTGACCAGCAATATCAGGTGCTGAGCCGTGCACCGGCTCGTACAGACCGAAGCTGCCTTCTCCCAGTGATGCAGAGGAGAGCATACCGATGGACCCAGTCAGCATAGCTGCTTCGTCACTAAGAATGTCACCAAACATATTTTCGGTTACAATGACGTCAAAACTGGATGGACGACGCAGCAATTGCATGGCACAGTTATCGACCAATACATGCTCAAGCTCGACATCTGGGTAATCTACAGCGACCCGGTTAACAACTTCACGCCATAAACGGGAAGTTTCCAGTACATTAGCCTTATCCACCGATGCGAGCTTTTTGCGACGCTTTTGTGCAATTTCGAAAGATTGGCGAACAATACGCTCTACTTCTGTTACATTATATGCGCAAGTATCGACCGCTTCTTCCCCCTGAGCACTCTCTCGTCTGTACTTCTCACCGAAATAAATGCCGCCCGTCAGTTCGCGCACTACGATCAAGTCCGTTCCTTCCAATACCTCTGGTTTCAATGTAGACGCGTCCTTGAGACAATCGAAAACGACAGCAGGACGAAGATTTGAAAATAGACCGAGCTCTTTGCGAATACCGAGCAATCCGGTTTCAGGACGAAGCTCCTTAGGATTGTTGTCCCATTGTGGTCCACCTACCGCTCCCAACAGCACGGCATCTGCAGATTGACATACGGCCAGTGTTTCTTGCGGCAATGGAGTCCCCTTCTTATCAATGGCAATCCCGCCGAACAGCGCATGCTCTGTTTCAAATGAGAGGCCAAACACTTCTTCCGTACGTTTCAAAATTTTCTCTGCCTCTGCGACCACTTCAGGTCCGATTCCGTCTCCCGCTATTACTGCAATCTTTTTAACGTCTGCCATCACGTACACTCCTCTTGTTATACAGCCATACAGCCGTATTTCTCATACCTTCTTTGTAACATATTTGGGAGGGCTTTGACCAAGATATAGAATCTATCAATTCAATAGGCTTAGCCTATAAGCTGATTTTTTCATCAGAGAATAAGAAAACAGGACCGATACCGATCCTGTCTATACTCATTCCTTGGGCCTGTATAAAATTAGGATTTATAGTCTACGCGATTGCTGTAATTTTTACGCTTGTCGATCAAACCGTTCAGTGCATCCACATAAGCCCGTGCACTTGCTTCCAAAATATCGGTGCTTACCCCACGTCCCTGTACAGATATTCCGTTCTGAGTCAGCACCACATGTACTTCCCCTAGAGCGTCCTTGCCATGGGTAACAGATTTAATGGAGTAATCAGAAAGTACAACACTCTCGCTGCTGGCTTGATCAATCGCGTTATAGATCGCATCGACTGAACCATTCCCTTCAGCTTCTGTCTCAATCACCTGACCTTCATCGTTAACCAGTCGCACTTGTGCGGAAGGCGTAGCCTTGTTCCCATAAGTTACGAAAATGGTTTCCAGCTTGAAGACTTCAGGTGCATCGGCCAATTTTTCTTCCAGCAATGCCAGGATATCATCGTCCGATACTTCCTTCTTCTTATCAGCCAAATCCTTAAACTGCCCAAAAGCGCGATTCAGATCTTCTTCGTTCAATTCGTAGCCCAACTCAACCAAACGCTCCCGGAAAGCATGACGCCCTGAATGCTTGCCCAGCACCAGCTTGCTTTCTTTCAGACCGATACTTTCCGGTGTCATAATTTCATAGGTCGTCTTTTCCTTCAGCATGCCGTCTTGGTGAATACCTGATTCGTGCGCAAAAGCGTTAGCACCCACGATCGCCTTGTTGCCCGGCACTACCATCCCCGTCAAACGGCTAACCAATCGGCTCGTGCGTGCAATTTCAGACAATTGCAGAGACGTTTTGGCTTGGAAAAATTCCTGTCTCGTCTCCAGTGCCATGGCGATTTCCTCAATGGCCGTGTTTCCAGCACGTTCACCGATACCGTTAATAGTCCCCTCGATCTGATCTGCACCGTTCAGGATCGCAGCAAGCGTATTAGCAGTAGCCATTCCCAAGTCATTGTGGCAATGTGCACTCAACTGAATCTTCTCCACATCAACCACATTTTGCTTGATATGTTTGAATATATTTCCGTATTCGTAGGGTGTTAAGTAACCTACCGTGTCTGGAATATTGACGACAGAAGCCCCTTCCTGTACAGCCATGGTGACCATTTCAACCACAAAATCAAGCTCCGTACGTCCTGCATCCTCCAATGAAAACTCCACTTTTGGCAAATACTTCAATCCATAACGAATGGCTGCACGGGCAGTTTCCAATACCTGTGCCTTCTCCATCCGTAGCTTATGCTGACGATGAATTGGAGAGGTTGCCAAAAAGATATGGATACACGGGTCCTGTGCTCCCTTAAGCGCCTCGCGAACCGCATCAATATCTTGTTCCCTTGCACGCGAAAGGCCAATAACGGTCGAATTTTTTACAGCTTTTGCCACTGCATTAACAGCCGCCAGATCACCCGGAGAAGCAGCCGGGAACCCAGCCTCCATACGATCGATTCCCAGCTTTTCCAACTGATGAGCGATCTCTACTTTCTCACGAGTATTCAAGTTCACGCCAGGTGACTGTTCTCCGTCTCTCAACGTTGTGTCAAATATATATATTTTGCGCAACCTAACGCACCTCCTCAGGATTTGGACCCTTAAATTACAATGCGGCTCACGCAATAAGCAGGGCCGCATTGTAATTAATATTTATAAATAATTCATGTTGTCGAGCTTATAGTACAAAAGGTTGTTACTTTTTGATCCAATGCATCATTTCACGCAATTGTCCGCCCACCACTTCAATCGGATGGTTAGCTTCATTACGACGAGTAGCCGTCAGGAATGCACGTCCAGATTGATTTTCAAGGATGAAGTCACGAGCAAATTTACCTTGTTGAATGTCAGTCAATACATCCTTCATGGCTTTCTTCGTATCTTCTGTTACCACACGTGGTCCAGTTACATAATCGCCATATTCTGCTGTATTACTGATGGAATCACGCATTGTTGCCAATCCACCTTCATACATCAGGTCAACGATCAGCTTAAGCTCATGCAAACATTCGAAGTATGCCATCTCAGGAGCATATCCGGCTTCAGTCAATGTTTCAAAGCCCGCTTTTACGAGTGCGCTCACACCGCCACACAATACCGCCTGCTCACCGAACAGGTCCGTCTCCGTTTCTTCACGGAAGGAGGTTTCAATTACGCCTGCACGTGTACAGCCAATGCCTTTTGCGTAAGCAAGACCGATTTCTTTGGCTTGGCCTGTTGCGTCCTGTTCAATTGCGATCAATCCCGGTACACCAAACCCTTCCACATAGGTACGACGTACCATATGTCCTGGGGATTTTGGAGCAACCAGCAATACATCGCTATCTTTAGGAGCTACGATTTGTCCAAAATGAACATTGAAACCATGGGAGAACAAAAGTGCTGCGCCTTTTTTCAGGTTAGGTTCGATTTCGTTTTTGTAGACAGAAGCTTGAGTTTCATCAGGCAACAAAATTTGAACCACATCTGCACGGCTTGTTGCATCAGCTACGTTCAGAACTTCAAAACCGTCGTTTCTTGCGACATCAGCTGATTTGCCTTCACGCAAACCAATAACAACATTTACACCACTGTCACGCAAGTTTTGTGCTTGAGCATGTCCTTGGCTACCGTAACCAATTACGGCCACTGTTTTTCCTTTCAATACGCTGAGTTCTGCATCTTTTTCGTAGTACGTTGTAACTGCCATGGTTAATTTCCTCCTTTTAATTGGACCCTTCATAATGAGCGGGTACTCCAAGAGACTTCGCCTCATGATTGGTATCTAAAAATCTCTTCGAGCACCCGCTCTTATGCGGGCGGTTCTTTAATGATGTAATGCGCTATAAGCGGTAAATCGTTAAAGCTTTATATTATGCATTTCCACGTATCATAGCTGTAACCCCGGTTCGGGTCAACTCGCGAATACCGTAAGGCTTCAACAACTCGATCATCGCATCGATTTTTTCAGTATCGCCAATGACCTGAACAATCAAGCTTGTCGTTCCAACATCAATTACAGCTGCTCTGAACGTTTCTACCACGCCCATAATTTCTGGTCGCTGAGGCGGTTCAGCCTTTACCTTAATCATTGCCAATTCCCGAGCAACCATCGGCTTGGAACTGAGATCGATGACCTTGATCACATCAACCAGCTTGTAAAGCTGCTTTTCAATCTGCTCCAGGTTGTTCTCATCTCCTACAGTCACAATGACCATACGGGATAATCCAACTTCTTCCGATTGACCCACAGTTATGCTCTCAATGTTGAAGCCACGGCGACCAAACAGTCCGGACACACGTTGCAAAACGCCGGGATGATCATTTACCAGTACAGCAATGGTATTTTTTGTCGTCATTTTACTCG
Organism: Paenibacillus sp. Mc5Re-14; assembly: GCF_001049835.1. Classification (NCBI taxonomy): domain Bacteria; kingdom Bacillati; phylum Bacillota; class Bacilli; order Caryophanales; family Paenibacillaceae; genus Paenibacillus; species Paenibacillus sp. Mc5Re-14. The sequence goes on from NZ_CVPD01000001.1 coordinate 906,472, forward strand.
TCCCCCATCAGCATTTGATCAATTGTCGAACCTTGCGTCACCATCGGATATACATTCTCTTCCTTGCTGACTACAAACTCGACAACGACCGGTCCGGGTGTATCAAGCGCCTCCTGCCAAGCCCGACGTGCTTCTTCCTTATTCGTAGCACGCAGTCCTTTGACACCGTATGCTTCGGCCAGTTTCACAAAATCCGGGCTTCCAGCCAGGTCAATGTGACTGTACCGATTGTTATAGATCAATTCCTGCCATTGGCGAACCATTCCAAGTACCTGGTTGTTGATGATTACGATTTTGACCGGAATGTTATTGATTGCACAGATGGCTAATTCCTGCGAACACATCTGCATGCCACCGTCTCCGTTAATCGATATTACCAATCTGTCGGGATTGGCCATCTGAGCGCCGATGGCAGAAGGGAAACCAAATCCCATCGTACCCAGTCCACCAGAGGTGACCCATGAACGTGGCTGATTAAATTTGTAATACTGTGCTGCCCACATTTGATGCTGTCCTACGTCCGTCGTAACGATTGCTCCGCCCTTGGTCGTTTTATCCAACAATTCAATAACCCATTGTGGTTTAAGCACTGTTTCAGAATCCTTATAAGAAAAAGGTTTCGCAGCTTTCCATTGCTGAATTTGCGCTCTCCATGCATCTGCCAGGTCCGCGCGTTGCACATCCTGATTCAGTAATTCCAATACTGCCTTCACGTCGCCTACGATTGGAATATCCGCGGCAACATTTTTTCCGATTTCAGCAGGATCGATATCAATGTGCACGATTTTGGCTTGAGGAGCAAATCCATCCAACTTGCCTGTCACCCGATCATCAAAGCGGGCACCGATACAGATCAGCAAATCCGACTGTTGAATCGCCTGATTGGAAGTGTATGTTCCGTGCATTCCCGGCATCCCTGTCCAGAGTTCATGTCCACTTGGGAATCCTCCCAAACCAAGCAATGTTGTTGCAATCGGAATTTCCGTTTTACGAACAAACTCGTAAAGTGCTTCATGTCCACCGGAGTATACAACTCCTCCACCTGCCAGAATGAATGGACGTTCTGCTTCGGCGATAGCTTGAGTCAGCTTGTCTAGTTGAATTTTGTTGGGCAACACATTCGGGTTGTAACCCCGCATGGTCACAGGTTCCGTCTGTGGAACAAACAACGTCTGGGCTGCGGAGACATCCTTCGGAATATCAATCAGTACTGGTCCTTTTCTACCTGTATTGGCAATATGAAATGCCTCATGGATGATTCGCGGCAGATCCTCTACATCTCTCACCAGATAGCTGTGTTTCGTAATCGGCATTGTAATTCCCGTGATATCAGCTTCCTGGAAAGCATCTGTACCGATCAGGGAAGATACAACATTACCCGTGATGACCACCAACGGCACCGAATCCATATAAGCTGTCGCTATGCCAGTTACCAGGTTTGTCGCTCCAGGTCCGGAAGTCGCGATACAGACACCAACTTTACCGCTTGCCCGTGCATAACCATCTGCCGCATGAATAGCTCCCTGCTCATGACGAGTGAGGACATGCTTGAAATCCTTGAAGCCGTACATGGCATCATAGATATAAAGCACTGCACCACCTGGATATCCAAAGACACACTCTACTCCCTCCAGCAAAAGGCTACGGAGTAAAATTTCCGAACCTGTAATCACCTCAGGCTTCATCCACTTTTGACGTAATTCATCGGTTGACCTAACTTCAGGAATTTGTGCACTCATTGGTCATCCTCCTTTACAAAATTTACATACAGCTGACATTTGTAAAAACAAAAAAACCTTTCATCCCTAGAACAGACTTGCTGTTACTGAGGGACGAAAGGCTGTAGCTTCCGTGGTACCACCCGTGTTTGCCCGATATTTCGCAATACCGAACCTTGGCAGGTACAGAAATCACAAAGGATCTCCATATCTGGCGTCTGTAACGTAGACCGTACGATTTTCCCTAATAGGCGATTCGGCGCACCGTTAATATCATGGGGCCCAAATACTTTTCAGGAAAACAGCTCCAAGGTGAGCTCGTTAAAAAGGGATTTTGGTGAAGCTTGCAGCTAATGCCTCACTCTCTGAACAAAAGAGCCCTAATCACTTCGTCCTCTTCATTGCCGTTGTGTTCATGTCATTCTTTCAAATGTTTAGACACATTATATGTCCCCCATCTGGGATAGTCAATACCCATATTTCATAAAAATTTATGTTTCTCCGCTTAAACACCTCTGGGTCGCACGCTTGTAAGAGGTACCCGCATATTATAAAAAAGACCGCACAGTGAGATTTTGTACTCCTTCAAAGACCAAGTCATATCTTGTTAAAAGGGTAAAAAGGAGGCCCGTTTATGATTCGCAAACGATGCGCCCAAGATGACAACATGATCTTTCGTCTAATCGAGCAAGAACTTGTCCCTCTATCGCATTTAAGTGCCCAAGAAATGGATCAAATACGTAAAGAATTACCCCGGCGCTTAAACCGGGGCATCACTTTTGTAGCTTGCAGACCGGATAATGCACAGGTTGTTGGCTTCATTCATGTTATGCTGCATGGAGAACTATTATACATTGATTTGATCGCAATCTCTTCGGCTCATCAAGGTAAAAGATACGGAAAAAAGTTGCTGGAGTATGCCGAGCAATACGGCCGATTGCGACGTTGCAAGCGGGCTAAAGTGATGGTGGACGAAGACAATGTGCGAGGGATCCATTTTTATCTACGTCATCAATATCACATGCTACGATATGTGGCTCTAAGCCGATGTCACGAACTCGAAAAGTCCCTGTGAAAAGTATGGTTTTCAGGGTCGTGATTTTGTAAAACTAAAAAAAGTTAGGGTAAAAAGGATAGCCTACCCCTGGGTAGCCCCCGTCTGTATACGGTCCATACTGTGGACCATATCCTGGCCCTCCATAACCTGGACCGTATCCACCGTAGGCACCAACGTATGGAGCTGTGCCAATGGCAAGCAAATCAAAAAGCACCAGAGGAATAATCGCCTTCGTGTTTACTTTTTTCTTACGGTTTGGTTGGAGAATCAGTCGGTTACCTGAAATGCGAATCAGCTTGCCACTGACCCGGGAGCCATCCTTACGTGTAGCGAAGATGACTTTGCCGACAAGCTTCTCCACCTGCTTTCTGGTTACTGCCTGTTTCATCGTATTTCCTCCTTCTTTCTCAACGGATGGACAGATTGAACGGCTCCTTGATAGCTTACCACCACCACAAAATAGACTGGAGCTGACAGGGGCCGAGCGTCCGTCCAATCTGCATAGCACAGTCTATTCCATTCAAGCCAGAAGCGTATGTTTAAATGCCTGCACAATGTAAAAAAATCTGGTACCTGCACATGCAGATACCAGATTTTCATATACACTAACGCGTATATTTAAAAACATTCAGCTGTCTATGAGTTATTAACGCTTGCTTGGATCATACAGTTGACCCAAAGCAGCCGGAGCGCGTGAACGTCCAACTGCCGCCACCAGCACAATAATCGTCAGGAGATACGGCAACATAAAAATAATTTCCTGGGGAATACTTTGCGACCATGCGAACAGCTGCACATAGTTGCGAATGGCTTGTGAAAAACCGAAAAACACTGCCGCGCCAAAAGCACCGAGCGGATTCCATTTACCGAAAATCATAGCAGCAATAGCAATATAGCCCTGTCCCGAAACGGTATTATGTGAGAACATATTGGTTGTAGTCAAAGTGATTGTTGCTCCACCAATCCCAGCCAACGCACCACTAATCATAACACCGATATAACGAAGGCGATTGACCTTGATTCCCACGGTATCGGCTGCACCCGGATGCTCCCCTACTGAACGCAAACGCAAGCCAAACGGAGTTTTATACAAAGTAAAGTAGCCAATAATAACTAATAGAATAGCTAGATATGTCGTTGGGTAGGCTTGGAAAAATGCTTTTCCTGCAATCGGAATATCCACAAGATAAGGGATGGATATCTCGTTAAAGCCTTGAATTCGACCGGTGTCACCATCACCCTCGAATAACAGCTTAACCATGTACAGTGTACTGCCTGCTGCCAAGAAGTTAATGACAATCCCGCTAATAACCTGATCGGCTTTAAACGTAATAGAGGCAACAGCATGAATGAGCGAAACCAGAATACCGAACACCGCAGCTGACAGCACACCTACCCAGGCCGCAGAGGTGCCTCCTAGTCCAGCTTGCTCGGCATAAAATCCGCCAACACCTGCCGCAAACGCCCCAAATACCATAAGTCCTTCCAATCCCAGATTCGTTACACCGGATTTTTCCGAAAAAACTCCGCCAAGAGACGCAAAAATAATCGCCGTCGCAAAAACGAGCGTTGTATGGATTAATTCACCAAGTGTTAACCAACTCATTTTACAACACCTTCTCTTTCTTCCGCTTGGAGTGGAGCGGCTTTACAACCCAACGCACAATGCCTTGGGCCGCAATGAAGAAAATAATCGAGCCAATGACTACTCGGATAATTTCTGGCGGTACATCCGCGCTAAAGCTCATCCCCGCAGAACCATACGTAAGTGTTCCGAACAAAACAGAACCGAGCAGTACACCGAACGGATTATTCATCCCGATCAAAGACACAGCGATACCGTCAAAGCCCGTTCCCGGTGACCCTGCCATGACAGATTGATAATGGAAAACCCCCAGCACCTCAAAAGCACCAGCCAATCCGGCAAAAACACCACTAATAAACATCGCTTTTATAATATTGCGATTTACATTCATGCCTGCATAACGGGATGCATCCTGATTAAATCCGACAGCCCGAAGCTCATAGCCCTGCTTTGTTTTCCACATAAAAATATAGAAAAACACTGCCGCCAGCACAGCAATAACTGTGCCCCAATGAACCCGAGCATTCCCCATCATCTGGGACAGCCAATCAATGGAAATGGAAGCGGAAGGTTGGATATCCACAGAGCGATTTTCGCCTTCCATAAGTGCAAACTGATTAATCACCAAATTAGCCAAATACAGGCCGATCCAGTTCATCATAATACAGGTAATAACTTCGTTCACGCCTCGCTTGGCCTTCAAATAGCCAGCAATCGCTGCCCACAAGCCTCCGAAAACTGCTCCTGCGATCACAGCCAGCGGTGCATGAATGATAGCAGGCAGTCCATGAAGTTTGATGCCCACAATCGAAGCAGCTGTCATACCGACCAAAAACTGCCCTTCGCCACCGATATTAAACAACCCGGCACGAGCCGCAAAAGCAAATGCCAATCCTGTTAGAATCAAAGGAGTCATCTCACGGATCGCTTCGCCAAAGTTGTAGGAATCTCCATACACACGGCTAAATAAAGCGGAATAAGCCACAATAGGGTCATACCCGCCAATCATCATCACGATAGCACCCAGAATGAGGCCAAAAATAATAGAGACTAGAGCCAGAACAAAGGAGTCTTTTGTGAATATTTTTAATAAGTTAGCCATTCTCTGCTCCTTTCTTCACTGCACTTCCTGCCATCATCAGTCCCAGTTCCTGGTCATTCGTTTCTTCAGGCAGCACTTCCCCGACAATCTTGCCTTCATAGATAACAGCAATTCGATCGGATACATTCATAATCTCGTCCAGCTCAAAAGAAATGAGCAGTACTGCTTTACCTTGATCCCGCTGGGCAATCAATTGTTTCTGGACAAATTCAATAGCCCCGACATCCAGCCCGCGTGTAGGCTGCGCCGCAATGAGAAGGTCTGGGTTTTTATCAATTTCACGCGCTATGATTGCTTTTTGCTGATTCCCACCAGATAGCGATCTTGCCTTGGTATGAATATCTGGTGTTCTAACATCAAACTTCTCGATAAGACTTTTTGCCTGCTTTTCTATAGCGTCCTTGTTCAAGAAGCCATTTTTACTGTAAGGCGCCTGATAATACGTCTCCAGCACCATATTTTCACTCATGGAAAAATCGAGCACCAATCCATGCTTATGGCGGTCCTCCGGTATATGTGAAACGCCTGCCTCTGAAATTTTGCGCGGTGGCTGATTTGCCAGTTCTTTTCCGAGCAAACGGATACTTCCGCTATCCACCTTGCGTAATCCTGTCAAAGCTTCTATCAGCTCACTCTGTCCATTGCCGTCTACTCCAGCAATCCCCAAAATCTCGCCGGCCTTAACCTGCAGGTTCAATTCATTCAGAACATGAATGCCATCCTTGTTTTTAGAAATTACTTTGTTCATTTCCAGTACAGTTTGTCCTGGTTGAGCAAGCTTCTTATCCACTTTAAAGGACACACGACGGCCCACCATTTTCTCCGCCAGCTCATTTGGTGTTGTTTCGGATGTTTTGACCGTGTCAATAACTTTACCTCGGCGAATGATCGTAACCGTATCTGCAATTTGCATAATTTCTTTGAGTTTATGAGTGATAAGAATGATTGATTTGCCTTCAGCTACTAAGCGCTTCATAATTTCCAGCAACTCAGAGATTTCCTGCGGTGTCAGCACCGCGGTTGGCTCATCGAAAATCAGAATATCTGCACCGCGATAGAGCGTTTTGATAATTTCCACACGCTGCTGCATACCAACAGATATATCCTCAATTTTGGCATTCGGATTTACCTGAAGTCCGTATTGTTCAGACAACCGCTGTACTTCTGCGGCAGCCTTTTTATAATTGATTTTCAGACCTTTACGTGGCTCCGACCCAAGGACAATATTTTCGGTTACGGTAAACGGCTGTACGAGCTTAAAATGCTGATGCACCATGCCGATCCCCAGATCAATCGCCCTATTTGGACTATCAATCTGTACGGGGTTCCCTCCCATTTCAATGGTCCCTTCATCCGGCTGATATAGTCCGAAAAGAATATTCATAAGCGTAGATTTACCCGCGCCATTCTCACCCAAAAGGGCATGAATTTCTCCCTTATGCAGCTTGATGCTGATGGAGTCGTTGGCAACGATGCCGGGGAATCGTTTTGTAATTTGCTTTAACTCAACGACGGGGGTCGCTGCATCCATGAGATCACCCTTATACACTTTATAGTATGTGCTCCAATGAGCTGATATTGACCGTTATAATCTTATAACTCCAGACGTAAGAACAAGGCTAGTCTTATGAACCAGCCTTGTCGCCACCTCTATGTTCTTCAGTCTAACTTATTTCGAAGGGACTGTAATCTCGCCTTTAATGATTTTTTGCTTGTATTGTTCTACAAGATCAAGCACGTCTTTTGGAACGTTTTTTGTAGATGTATCTGCCAAACCAATTCCGTTATCTTTCAGAGCCAGTGTTTCGACACCGCCCTTAAACTTACCGTCAATTACTTCTTGGGATACGCGTTTTACTGCTTCATCTACGCGTTTTACCATGGAAGTTAATGTTACCTCGTCACCAAACTCAAGTGATTGGTCTTTATCTACACCGATAACCCATACTTGCTGACCTTGCTGCTTACGCGCGAGTGCTTCGTTAAATACGCCTGTTCCTGATCCGCCAGCTGCATGGAAAATAATATCCGCACCATCGTTGTAGATCGTTGCTGCTGCAGCCTTACCGAGATCTGGCTTATCAAATGCACCCGTATAGTTCACATTCAGTTGTGCTTTTGGATTAACAGCCTTAATCCCTGCTTCAAATCCTTTTTCAAAACGTTTGATCAGCGGGCTGTCTTGTCCACCCACAAAACCAATTTTGTTTGTTTTAGTAAGTTTACCAGCCACAACCCCCACCAGGAAGGAACCTTCATTTTCAGCAAATACAACCGATTTAACGTTAGGCGCATCTACAACACTGTCAATGATTGCCAAGTTTTTGTTCGGATTGTCTTTTGCTACTTGTCCAATCGCATTAGCCAGATTAAAACCAATTCCCCAAGTCAGGTTGAAATCACCCTTAACGAATTGGTTCAGGTTAGGAATATAATCCTGGTCGGATTTACTTTGCAGGTATTTAACTTTAACGCCTGATTCTTTCTCAATAGCTTGAAGTGCCTCCCAAGCAGATTGGTTAAACGATTTGTCGTTTACTCCACCCACATCTGTAACCATGCCAAGTTGGACATTTGATGTTTTGGCAGAACCGCCTGCTTCTCCACCATTTGCGTTGGACGCACCTTGATTTTTGTTACCGCAGCCTGCGAGAATGACCGAGATCGCCAGCAGCATAACCAAAGACATACTAAACAATTTCTTCATGCTGATACTGTTCCCCCTTAGTGTTAGATCCCTGGACTGTCTCTTTTCTTTAGAAAATGCACATCATTTTCATGTCATTTACTGACGAGACAGATCGTACAGAAGACTTACTTTAGAGATTATACAATTATGATCGGCTAAAATCTAGACAATTAATAACCTTGGGTCAATTTTTTTTAGAATCCCAAAAATGTAAGCGTTACAAAATCGAAAAATCCATACATTCTATCATCACACGTCATATTTATTCGTATTTCGAAGAAAACGAAGTCCTTTTTAGTGTTAAGTATGTACAAAAAAAGGCGTCCCTACACAGCGTACTGCTCGGGACACCTTTGTTACCACTTTCGCGGTTTTTACGCCTTAATTAAGCGTTGATTTTACCTTTAGCAACAGTTGCCAAAGAGTTGAATGCATTAATATCATTGACTGCAAGATCAGCCAAGATTTTACGGTTAATGTCTACACCAGCCAATTTCAGACCGTGCATCAATTTGCTGTAAGACAAACCATTCAAACGAGCTGCTGCGTTGATACGCACGATCCACAGTCTGCGGAAGTTACGTTTCGTCTGACGACGGTCACGGTATGCGTAAACAAGCGATTTCATTACCTGCTCGTTAGCTGTTTTAAAAATGCGGTGTTTGGAACCAAAATAACCTTTAGCAAGCTTCAATACTTTTTTATGACGACGACGAACGACGAATCCGCCCTTTACTCTTGCCATATCAAAAGACCTCCCAAATAATGTTTATACTTTATTTATTTCCGTGCTTAATGCTATTTCAGGTTAGCAAGACCTTGTTTCAGACGTCTAACGTCCCCAGGTGCCATCTCAGGGTTAGTACCCAGAACGCGTTTTGCACGTTTGGATTTGTGGGAAAGCAAGTGGTTTCTGTAAGCTTTGTAACGCGTTACTTTACCAGTACCGGTAATTTTGAAGCGGCCTTTAAGGCTGCTATGTGTTTTCATTTTTGGCATTGAACTTCCTCCTTAATTTGTCATTGACTCTTTGGAGCCAATATCATAATCATGCTGCGTCCTTCGAGCTTGGGTTGGCGCTCCACGGTACAAAGATCAGCAACTTCCGTTTTTACACGTTCGAGAATTTTTTGTCCCACATTAGCATGGGTAATTTCGCGACCACGGAAACGAACAGAGCATTTCACCTTGTCCCCTTCATTCAGGAACTTCACCACATTGCGAAACTTGGTCTGGTAGTCATGTTCCTCGATGTTGGAACGGAACCATACCTCTTTGATGTCAACGATCTTCTGGTTTTTACGGGCTTCCTTTTCTTTCTTCTGTTGCTCATAGCGGAATTTACCGTAATCCATAATCCGACACACGGGCGGCTTCGCTTGAGGCGCCACGTTCACGAGATCCAAGTTTGCATCAATAGCCATTTGCAGAGCTTCACGAGTCGGTTTAATACCGATTTGTTCCCCGTTTGCACCAACTAGACGTACTTCTCTCACTCGAATCTCATCATTGATCATATGTTCCTTACTAATAACCCTCCACCTCCAGAACCTGTTATTGTTGTATTGTGTTTAAGCACAAAAAAGGGATGACGACTATGCAGCCGACATCCCTGTCTGATACTCAATTCATCATGAAAGTTCAATTCACAAATCATTGGATCATGACCAGCCGGCAATACCGGACAGGTGAGAAGTCGGACCTTCTGCTTGTTAATCCATACTTTTCAATTAACATACTCAAATATCATATCATGCTACTACAGAGGCGTCAACACTTTTATAAAAAATTAGGTGTACACATCCGCTGTAGGTTGCATAGTCTTACTTCATTGTTAATTAGCCTTGCTTGCTCTGAACCTCTTCCAGACGAACGACACGCGTATGCTGGGTGTGGCTCCATTGCTTGTTGTTCTGTGTAAAGAACGCATAGAACGTAATCGGATACCACGAAATCAGATAGACTGGGAACAGCAGCAAGTACAGATATACTTTTTTGAACGTGACCTTTTCCAAGATCATCGCAATTAAAAAGGTGATAATATTCAGACTCACAGCCACAAAACCGGTCCAAGCAGGGAATTGTACGTAGATATTTTCAATATTGGGACCACCAAATAATACAATATCTACCCACATCGCTACTGTCATCAAAAAGGTAAACAGTACGATGTACACGTTCAGACCATAAAGAGCCATATCGAATTTAATCAGGCTTCTATGCTTGATACTCTGCCACAGCAACGGGAAGAAATAACGACGAGCAACCGTGAAGTGACCTTGCATCCAGCGCAGACGCTGTCTGGAAGAAGCTTTGAACGTCAACGGCTTCTCATCATACACCTTGGCATCGTAATTAAATCTTGGATATACGTTGCGTTGTGTACAACGCATAGTGAATTCCAAATCCTCTACCAGACTTGTTGCACCCCAGCCCATTTCCTTGAGCAGATTTGTTTCAAAGCACATGCCTGTACCACCGAGGAAATTAGCCATATTCAGGTTGTGACGTGACAACTGCCACAGACGGTTGATGTACCAATAAGATACCCCGTATGCTGCTGTGATCCAAGAGTCCTCAGGGTTCTTAGTATCAATGTATCCCTGGATAACACGAGCACCTGAGCACAAATCATTGTTCATTTCGCTCAGGAAATTGGTATGCGCCAAATTGTCGGCATCAAACATGACAATGGCATCATATTGACGCGGCATAGCCCATAGCTCTTTGAGCATCCACTCAATAGCATAGCCTTTACCACGCAAATTCGGATTCGTACGTTCACAAGCATTCATGCCGTGAGCACGAACGATGTCCGCTGTCTTATCTGTGCAGTTATCACAGATTACGAATACATCGTACAGTTCCTTTGGATAGTCAAGCTGCTTTAAATTTTCCATCAGTGCTCCGACAACTTGTTCTTCATTGTGGGCAGCGACTAAAATAGCAAATGATTTTTCTGGAGCCGCCTGCTCTTTCCTTTTCTTATGAACCAATCCGAACAAGGAGAATGCAAACTGATAGACTGCGATCAACGCCAGTATGATCTGGAGCGTCACGAAAATAGCGTCTAACATGATCTCTTGTTACCCCCTTTTTATACCCCTTTAAAAATCTTGCGTTTGTCTGTTTTCTATCTGTGTAGCGCAAGTTGCGGCGCTTTGTGCGCCTTTTCTGTAGTTTTGACCCGACCCTTGCTTTCTTCTTTGGCTCTGCGCAGCCCCCTTTTGGCTGACACAGGAATGCCATTACGATTTTCGTTGGTTTTCAATCTTTTGTCAAAGCCCCTAAACGGGTCTCAGCAGCAAAAAAACACGACAAATTCCCGTTTGAACCGAGAATGCGGCGCTGGACCTCTCATTCATGACGCTTAGGTCTTATTTTCATCCATTTGCTAACTTTTTATTTCTTTGGTCCCTCCTTTTTGTGGGCCAATTAGCAACCACTTCTAATCACTCTATCTTATTAGACGGATGAACGCAAAGAAAGTTATACAAAACGGCTTATATTCCATTAACATTTTTGTGTAGAATTGAACCAGGTAAGTGGTGATTCTTGAAATGAACAGCGTTTAAAAATATGATGAGAGCAAGAGAATAATTACTTAGATCTAATTCTGTCAAATGGATTCAAAATATTTGCCGACAGACCTGAACCGGCAACCGGAGGAAACCAAATGCAACGTATAGTCGTAAAACTTGTAAATCTGGAGCAGCGATTGTTCAAATGGATCAACGGGCGCTTACACAACCGTTTTTTGAACTTTTGGCTGTATTATCTCACACATTTAGGCGGGGCTACCTTTACAATAGCCTCTACGCTTCTGATTTGGTGGCTCGCTCCGTATCCATGGAAAGATTCCGGCATGAAGGGAGCTATCGCTCTTGCGGTCAGTCACATTCCCGTGGCTATCGTCAAAAAGCTGTATCCGCGGATACGCCCGTACTTGGCGCTACCAGGTACGAATACATTCCGCAATCCCTTGTCGGATCATTCTTTTCCCTCAGGGCATACAACCGCTATTTTTTCGGCTACCGTTCCTTTTATGCTGCAGTCACCCATGCTAGCACTGTTGCTGTTGCCTGTAGCTATAATTGTAGGTTTTTCTCGAATTTACCTGGGGCTTCACTATCCCACGGATGTACTTGCAGGAGCAGTCATCGGAACGTCTGCAGCAATAGGAACGGTTGCATTCTGGCCTTAAAGTCGATATGGTATGATTGAGAACATCCCAGCAGGAACAGGTGAAATGAGAGTGGCTAAAAAACGAGTGTTATTATTATCGGAAGGTTTCGGTGCCGGACATACTCAAGCTGCCTACGCGCTCTCAAGCAGCTTGCGGAAGCTTTCTCCGGATGTGCAGACAAGAGTGCTGGAGCTGGGGAGCTTTTTGAATCCGAGAATGGCCCCGCTTATTATTACAGCATACAAAAAGACTGTTGTATCGCAGCCGCGCCTAGTCGGATTGGTTTACCGTCATCAATACAAAAAATCATTAAACCGTCTTACAACGCTCGCTTTGCACCGTCTGTTCTACACACAGACCCGGAATATTCTTCGGCAGCTTCGTCCCGATTTGGTGGTATGTACTCACCCCATCCCAAGCGCGGTCATTTCACGTTTGAAGCGCTTAGGCTTACATGTCCCGCTGTGTACCGTCATAACAGACTACGATGCACATGGAACATGGATTAGTCCTGAGGTTGACCGGTACTTTGTATCTACGCCTGAAGTCATGCGTAAGCTGCGCGCGCGCGGAGTACCTGTATCAAAAATCCAAGTGACCGGCATTCCGGTTCATCCTAATTTTTGGGAACATCCAGGGCACGATGAAATTAGAGAACAATTTGGACTTAAACCCATCCCGACAGTACTTGTTATGGGCGGCGGCTGGGGCCTGATGAACGACGAAGTCATACATCGTTCGCTTACCGATTGGAGAGAAAAGATTCAATTTATTTTTTGTTTGGGGCATAATGATAAAATTCGTCGTAAAATGGAGCTGGATCCTCGGTTTAATCATCCAAATATTCATATTTTCGGATTTACACGGGAAATCGACAAATTAATGGAAGTGTCGAATCTGCTCATTACCAAACCCGGTGGAATGACATGCACCGAGGGGCTGGCCAAAGGGATTCCGATGCTGTTTCACAAGCCTCTCCCTGGACAGGAAGAGGAAAATTGTCAGTACTTTACGGCTCAAGGCTTCGGAGAACCGATTACTTCGCTGGATGTTGTCGTTAAATGGATGAACCAACTGCTATACGATTTTCCAGAAATCGTTCGCAAGCGACAGGAGCACATCCATAATGTAGCGCGATATTATCCTCTTCAGAGCGCACAGAGTATTTTGGATATACTGGAACCAAACAGGGTGCTTTCCTAAAAGGAAGCACCCTGTCTTGTTTACTTTATTTATTTTGTCCGCTTTTACTTTCCATATTTTTCAAGGCGTATTGTTTCGTACTCTTCCAAAGCGTCTTTACCAATCAGCACCTCGACACGATGAATATTCATACCTTTACCCATGAACTTTTGTTCATACTCTGTCATGACATGCTCCTCATTGATTCCATCACGATGAAGGTTTAACGAAATATTCGTCATTTGTAGACCACTATCAGCGAATGAATTCAGAGAAAACTCAAACAATGTCTCCGAGTCCGTCTTAAAATGAATTTGTCCTTTGCTGTTCAAAAGCTGACGGTACTTGTCCAAAAAACGCGGATGCGTCAAACGACGGCGAGCATGCTTGGCTTTAGGCCAGGGATCGCTAAAATTCAGATAAATGCGTTCTACTTCTCCTGGTTCGAAAACATTTTCGATCTGTTCGATGTTTGCCAGTGCCAATTTGATATTGGGCGGTGTTACAACTTCTGATTCACTCCAGGCCAGACGGGACTTTTCTGTAGCACGGCGAACCAGCTCGTCATACATATCAAAGCCGATATAGTTAACCTCTGGATTACGGTAGCTCATTTGGCTTATAAATTGCCCTTTACCCATACCAAATTCCACATGAATGGGATGATCATTACCAAATAACTGCTGCCATTTCCCCTTATACTGTGATGGTTCCAAAATGACCAGATCTTGCTGTTCTTCCAGACTTTCACGTATTCCTTTTCTTCCGCGTAAACGCATGTTACTCCTCCATATACTCTGTTATCAAGGAAAAAGGAATTTCACCCCCGCTTGAAGATACGGAAATGAAATTCCTTTTTCAATATATTTGGATTGGGGTCCAACTAATTTAATTGTTCATAGTCTACCCCATCAGCAGGTGAAAAATCAATTGTCTTTTGGCAAGCGGCTCTGATTTTTTGACGTGCGGCCGTTCCAATCTGACGATCCTGCCCAAAACGGACACCAGTCAATGCTAACGCCTCATCAAAGGTTAACTCAACAGTAACTTTATCCATACGCGTCTTATCCTGCGTATTCATAAAAGATCACCTCACGGGTTATTTGTGATGGAACCGACGTGCACTTCCCCTAAAGCAGGCGATAGAAACAGCATAGCTGCCTCCCTGAAGAATAGTCATTAGCAACTGATAACTTTTTATCTTCAGGATCAAAAACAGTCCTTTTATCATATGTCTGGTACCGCTTACAATATAACATATTGTGTAACCTTTTTCAATCCGCAAAGCTATAAAATCAGCACTTTTTAATGACTTTCTCGGTCAAGTGATTCCCATTTAAGATTGAATTTTGTTACAATAGGGTGATCGTAAAAAAAGGAGTCCTCCCATGAAAACAGATTTGTTGCCTGCTCCTCTCCTGTGGGGAGATAAACGGTTCCATACATGGAATTACGAAATGCGCGAGCAATTTCAAAATAAAGTGTTTAAAGTCATGCTGGATGCGGGTTTTACTTGCCCAAATCGCGATGGTTCCATTGCCAAAGGGGGCTGTACCTTTTGTAGTGCACGCGGATCAGGTGATTTTGCCGGACGTCGCCGCGATGATTTGGTCACCCAGTTCAATACGATTCGGGATCGCCAGCATTTAAAATGGCCCAACGCTAAATATATTGGCTATTTTCAAGCCTACACCAATACGTATGCTCCGGTTGAGGAACTGCGAGAATATTTCGAGGTTATTTTGGAGCAGCCCGGTGTTGTCGGTCTGTCCATCGCTACACGTCCCGATTGCCTGCCTGATGATGTAGTCGATTATCTAGCCGAGCTGAACGAACGCACGTATCTGTGGGTCGAAATGGGTCTGCAAACCGTTCATGAATCGACCTCTGAGCTGATTAATCGTGCTCATGATACGCAGTGCTATCTGGATGCAGTGGAAAAACTGCGCAAGCGGAATATCCGTGTGTGCGCCCACATCATTTATGGCCTACCGCAAGAGACGCATGAAATGATGCTTGATACAGGACGTGCAGTAGCTGCTATGGATGTGCAGGGCATCAAAATCCATCTGCTGCATCTCATGCGCAAAACGCCAATGGTCAAGCAGTACGAAGCAGGATTGCTACGCTTTCTGGATAAGGACGAGTACATTAAGCTTATTGTAGATACGTTGGAGTTTTTACCCCCTGAAATGATCGTTCATCGGTTGACCGGAGATGCACCACGCGATTTACTGATGGGCCCCATGTGGTCGCTTAAAAAATGGGAAGTGCTCAACAGCATTGATAATGAACTGAAATCACGTGAAACGTGGCAGGGAAAATACTGGAGGAAGTCTTAAATGGGATTTCTGTCTGTTCTGAGCTATGCTCATCAATTGGTAGCTACGCGGGTGCAGCCAGGTGATACTGCTGTAGACGCCACCGTCGGCACAGGAGCAGATACGTTGTTTCTCGCTAAAGCTGCTGGCAAACGGGGCCGCGTCTATGGCTTCGATATCCAGCAGGCAGCTTTGGATTACGCTCGTCGTCGGCTGGAAGAAGACACCTCCCCTTCATTAGCGGAAGTATCACTATTGCTGCAAGGCCATGAGCACATGCGGGAGGCCGTTCCAGACCTGCTGCATGGTAAAGTGGCTGCGGTCATGTTTAACCTTGGCTACTTGCCGTCTGATGGCGCCGACCCTACGGTCATCACGCATACAGACAGCACGCTCGTCGCACTTGAAGCTGCCTTGCAATTGCTGCGACCGCGTGGTATTTTGACTGCCGTATTATATCCAGGGCATGCTGGAGGCAGGGAAGAAGCGGAAGCTGTTCTTCATTGGGCTTCTTCCCTCCCAGTCTCCAGCGGTCAAAGCATTATTTACCGTCAACTACAACGAGACGCTTCACCTTACGTAGTGGCGGTTGAAAAGAAATAATGTCGAGTTGTTAAACTCGCATATTCTCGCATATTTAGGTAATGAGCGGCTTTTTAGCCGCCTTACATATATTTTATAGCGCCATATGGGTCTATTCTTCCGGTTTTTTGCCCAGCGGCACGTTTTGATTGCCTGATTCTGTTAGATCGTACTCATTACTCATTATGGAGGAGAGAAATCATGCTAAAGCCATACCCGCTGCAATTCCAACCTGAGTTCAAAGAGAGAGTTTGGGGAGGACGGGCCTTAGAACAATTTGGTCTAACCCCACCAGAAGGACATATTGGTGAAGGATGGATGATTGCCGATCATCCGAACGGAACAACAACGGTCATCAATGGCGAGCTGGCTGGAAAAGGGCTGGATGAAATCCGCCAGACTTACGGACAGGATTGGCTTGGGGCAAAGGGCGTATCGAAAAAAGGCGGACGTTTTCCACTTTTGATCAAGCTGCTGGATTGCAATGATGATTTATCTGTTCAGGTGCATCCGACGGATGATTACGCCGGACTTCCAGCTGGAGAATTAGGAAAAACCGAAATGTGGTATGTGCTTGATGCCAAGCCTGATGCCAAAATCATTTATGGTCTGACCGAAGGTGTAACCCGTGAAAGTCTGCGTATAGCTCTTGAAAGCGGAGATATCATGGGCAGTTTGCGCCAGGTTCCAGTTGAAGCAGGCGATACATTCTTCATCCCCGCTGGAACCGTGCATGCACTGTGTGCGGGTGTAGTGGTTGCTGAAATTCAGCAAAATTCGGATACAACCTATCGTTTATATGACTATAATCGCCCCGGTCTGGACGGCAAACCTCGTGAGTTGCACATCGAGGACTCCCTTAATGTAACTTCCTACGAAGGTGCAGGCGCAACAACGATGAAAACGGACGGCCTGCAGCCTGGAGAATGGCTCCAACTGGCATCCTGTGAGTATTTTGTTGTGGAAAAGGGTATCGTAGATGGAAGTTGGGCACTTTCTACAACGGAAGACAGCTTCACTATTCTTGTAATTTGCGAAGGCAGTGGGACCATAACATGGGACAATAATACGGATTCTCTTTCCTGTAAAGCTGGAGATTGCTTCCTGCTCCCTGCTAATTTGGGCGGTTACACGCTAAATGACGGAATGACCGTACTTAGATCTTATCTTCCTTAAAGCTTAAAGGATGTGATGTCTAATCATGCGGGAATACACCTTCACCATCGCTGAAGATGACGGAACAGAGCTATTTGCTTATCGATGGCTGCCCGAGCCGAACATTCCCATCAAGGGAATCGTTCAAGTTTCGCATGGCATGTGTGAGACGTCATACCGCTACATTCGGCTGGCCGAAAAGCTTACCGCTTCTGGTTACGGCGTGTATGCCAACGATCATATCGGCCACGGGCGCACAGCTGGTGATCCTGATAAGCTCGGTATGCCGGGAGCCAATGCATTCAACCGAATGGCAAAAGGCATGCTGGAGCTAGGCGAAATTGCGGCCAAGGAATTCCCTGATCAGTCTCGTTTTTTACTGGGTCACAGCATGGGCTCCTTTTTAACCCAGAAAATTATGTATGATGATCAACAGGCGTATCACGGGTTTATTTTATCGGGAACCAACGGACGACGTAGTCTGCTGAAACTCGGAGAACAGGTTGCTCTGCTGCAAGCCAAACTGCAAGGAATGGATCATCGTAGCATGCTGCTCAACGCTATGGTCTTTGGCGGCTTTAACCGTGCTTTTCGTCCTGTGCGCACAGCGTTCGACTGGCTGTCCCGTGATCCTGAGGAAGTAGATCAGTTCGTGCACGACCCACTATGTGGAGCTATTTGCACGACAGGCTTTTTCCTCGATTTTTTCAGGCTTTTGCAAGAAATTCACTGGCCTTCCTCGTTGAAAAACATTAATCCCAAACTGCCCGTTTATATTTTTGCCGGGGATCGTGATCCGGTGGGCTTGTTCGGAAAAGGTGTGTTGTCGCTAGTGGATATGTATCGAAGCCTGGAGCTTCAAGACTTGGAGTATCGCCTTTATCCTGACGGTCGCCATGAGATGTTGCATGAAACAAATCGCGACGAGGTAATGAGTGACATCGTGGACTGGCTCGACCGTCATATTAACACAGGGGCAACCTCTGTTTCCGTTGGGTCTGGAGCCTCCGAAGCATCCGCTTTATCAGCTTCGCCCAAGTCATCTTCCTAGTGAGAAATTAGCAAAAGAAGCCTTTAAAGCATGATAAAAGTGGCTTTAAAGGCTTCTTTTGTATTCCTTTATTTTTCATCAGGGCATCATTTTGGAGTTAATTACCATGCATTTCGTTCTTTCAGCGAAGTAATATGAGCTGTGTGATGCTTGCCATGCCAGGCATAGATGCCAATGTTTCGTTCCAGACGGATCGTCTGGAACGATTCAGGATGAATAAATGTTCGGTGTAGCTGATCTTCCCCCAATGAACGCAACATGGTCACCCACCGTTCATGAAGTCCTTCCAGCAATTGCAACGAAGGTTCCAGTGGAAGCTCTCTAGCGTCTGGTATTTCAGCCCAACGCCCCTCATCATAGGGTTTGATTGTCGGTGTATCTTCTGTCAGCGCTAGCTTAAAACGGATATAGCTGTTCATATGGCTGTCTGCCAAATGATGAACAACCTGCCGAATCGTCCATCCTCCTTCACGATAAGGCGTATTTAACTGCTGCTCATTTAGTCCTTCGACCGCCTGACGCAATTGTCCAGGCAATTCAGCAATGTCGTCTATCCATGTGGTTAACTGTTCTTCTGTAATGGTATCTGGAACCACGAACGGTCCAATCGGGTAGCGCAAGTCTTTGTCCAAAACAGTTCCCGCCCTTCTCTGTATCTGAATGTCTGCAATTGTCTATAGCCTTATGTTATAACTATGCAGGAAAAAAAGCAGACCCGCAAGAGTCTGCTTTTGTCATGCATGTACAAGGGAGATGCACTCGAATGATATATTTTATCCTTCCAGCAACAATGATTCGGGATCTTCCAGCAATTCTTTGACCGTTACCAGGAAGCGGACCGCCTCGCTACCATCAATAATGCGGTGGTCATAGGACAACGCGATATACATCATTGGACGATTTTCCATACGTTCCTCGTCGATGGCAATCGGGCGAAGTTGGATTTTATGCATTCCCAAAATACCCACTTGCGGCGTATTCAGAATTGGCGTAGACAGCAGGGAACCGAAAATACCTCCATTGGTTATGGTAAAGGTTCCTCCTTGCAAGTCTGCCAGAGAAAGTGAATTGGAACGAGCTTTGCTAGCCAAATCGGCAATGCTCTTCTCAATTTCAGCAAAACCAAGCCGATCAGCATCCCTGACAACAGGAACGACCAAACCTTCCTTGGCAGATACAGCAATCCCGATATCATAGTATTTTTTCAGTACGATATCATCGCCATTGATTTCTGCATTCACAGTAGGGAAGCGCTTGAGCGCGCCAACCACTGCCTTCGTAAAGAAGGACATAAAACCCAGCCCTACATCATGTTTCTCCTTAAACTTATCTTTACGGCGTTTGCGCACATCAAGAATAGCGGTCATATCCACTTCATTAAAAGTCGTAAGCATGGCGGCTGTTTGCTGTGCTTCAACAAGACGCTTGGCAATCGTCGCTCTCCGACGGGACATCCGCTGCCGTTCCACAGGCTTGCTGTACTCTGTTTGAGCTGGAGACGGTGACACAGACTTGCCAGCAGCGGGAGACGCAGGTACAGATGCTGTAAGTGATACTTCAGCGCTGTTATGCGTTTTTACGTCCTCCTGAAACACACGTCCAAGCGGGTCCTTTCCTTGTACCTGCTCAAGGTCAATCCCGCGCTCACGCGCCAGCTTCCGGGCGGATGGTGATGCCGTCTGACCATTCCCGTCACTATTGGAGGGGATGGGCGGCGCAGACTTTTCTACTGCTTTACCGCCGCTTTCTACAGAAGTCGGTGAAGTTGCTACGGACGGCGCTTCAGGCGCTTGAGTCGCTGCGGCTTCTCCGGCACCAGTTGCTTCCGCACCACTGTCGTTTCCGATCAAGCCAACAGCTTCGCCGATAACCACAGTATCCCCCTCTTGACGAAGGATTTTCTGGACTACACCTGCTTCTTCGGCGCTAATTTCCAGATTGACCTTATCCGTTTCCAGCTCCAGTAGAACATCTCCCTGTCCTACGGAATCTCCTTCCTTTACAAGCCATTTGGAGATTGTTCCTTCCGTGATGGATTCTCCCATTGCTGGCACTATAATATCACTCACAGCCGCTACCTCCCCAGTGTAATATTGTTTTTGGAATCCTGCTTCAACGCCGATTGAATAATTCGCTGTTGTTCTAGGCTGTGTACTTGCTGATAACCGCTCGCCGGGCTGGAACGGTCCGGTCTGCCTGCGTAACGAATTTCCGCTCCCTGTGGCACAACCTCCCGCAGACGAGGCTCCATATAACTCCAGGCCCCCATATTTTTAGGTTCTTCCTGAGCCCATACGAACTCCTTAACATGTGGGAAGCGACTAAAAATATTCCGAATTTCCTCTGCCGGGAAAGGATATAGCTGCTCCACACGAATAATGTGCAAACGCTCCTCTGCTTCATTCCCGTTTTTATCCTTCTCCAACGCTTCCTCCAGATCAATGGCAATCTTGCCACTGCACAGTACAATGCGCTCTACCCGATCCGGACGTGATCCCAGACCAGATTGCTCCAACACAGGACGGAATGTTCCCTCACTGAATTCAGAAGCAGGTGAAGCGACACGATTGTTGCGAATCAGGCTCTTCGGCGACATCATCACAAGCGGGCGAGCTTCCTCACTTTCGCTTAATGCAGCCTGACGGCGCAGCAGATGGAAATACTGTGAGGCGCTACTCAAATTGGCGACAGTCCAGTTATTTTGTGCAGACAACTGGAGGAAACGCTCCAGACGTGCACTCGTATGCTCAGGTCCTTGTCCTTCACTACCATGCGGTAACAGCATCACCAGACTGGATTTCTGTCTCCATTTGGCACGGCCAGCGGAAATGAATTGGTCGAAAATAACTTGCGCACAGTTGGCAAAATCACCGAATTGCGCTTCCCAAATGACCAACGTCTCAGGAGAAAACACGTTATAGCCATACTCGAAGCCGAGGACTGACGCCTCAGACAATGGACTGTTATGAATACTGAACGAAGCACGTGCTTCCGGCAATGTATGCAGCGGGCAATGGGTACGCCCGGTTTCAGGCTCATGCAGCACAAGGTTACGGTGAGCAAAAGTAGCTCGCTCTGCATCCTGACCTGTCATACGAATAGGCTTGCCGTCTGCTAGAATGGTAGCTAAAGCGAGTGTCTCCGCCAAGCTCCAATCTACCTTTTCACCCTCGTTCAGAGCGGTTTTTCTACGCTGTAAAATTCGTTCCAGCTTCGGATATACATGAAAAGCCTGTGGCCATTTGAGTAAATTTTCATTAATTTGACGCAGTTTTTTCATTTCAACCGCAGTACGGACCGGTGTGCTCTGATTCTTTTTCACCTTCACAGCAGTAAATTCAGGCTCCTCCTCCGGTTGATTCTTCACATGCTCATGTGCTTCCTTCAGTCGGTTTTGGACCTTCTCAATGAGGCCAGCACTAAATGCTTCATCCACTATGCCCTGCTTCATCAGCTTTTGAGCATATAATTTGCTCACCGTTGGATGATTCTTTACCTTGCGATACACCAGCGGTTGAGTTGTTTCCGGATCATCGGATTCATTGTGACCATAACGTCGGTAACCAATCAGATCAATCAGAAAATCCTTCTTGAAGCGATTACGGTACTCACCAGCCATACGAGCCGCTGCAATACAAGCCTCAGGATTATCCGCATTCACATGTACAATTGGAATTTCGTAGCCCTTGGCCAGATCGCTGGCATAACGGGTCGAACGTGAATCAACACTCTCTGTCGTAAAGCCCAGACGATTGTTCACAATGATGTGCACTGTGCCACCATTACGGAAGCCGCGCAAATTGGTGAAATTGAGTGATTCGGCTACGATACCTTCACCCGGGAACGCCGCATCACCGTGCATAATAATGGTAGCTGCCTTGCTAACGTCCAGCTTCGGATAACCAGCCTCACTGCGATCTTCCTGTGCCGCACGCGAAAATCCCTGCACCACCGGATTCACATATTCCAGGTGACTTGGGTTGTTCGCCAATGTCAGACGGGCCTGAACGGCTTCCCCATCTTTTACAAAACGATCCGCACCCAGATGATATTTTACATCCCCAGTCCAGCCGTAGTTAATTCCAGTGGAACCTTCCGACGGAATCAGATCCTTATTCGGGGAATGATGAAATTCAGAGAAAATTTTGCTATAAGGCTTGCCCAGCACATGTGCCAATACATTCAGACGACCACGATGCGCCATCCCCATCAGGACATGACTTGCTCCTGCATTGGTGGTTAGACGAATAACCTCGTCGAGTACCGGGACAAGCACATCATTACCCTCGATGGAAAAACGCTTCTGCCCGACGAATGTTTTATGCAAAAACTCTTCGAACTGTTCTACTTCTACCAATCTGCCCAGCAACGACTTGCGTTCCTGTGTTGTAAGTGGCTTGGAGGACCAGCCGGATTCTGCATAGCTGTTCAGCCAGCGGCGTTCCTCCTCGTTATGAATATGACTAAATTCATAGGCAATCGGTCCTGTGTATGCTACACGTAGCCGTTGAATGGCTTCCCACCCGTTCAGTGTTCCCGCTGGAGCGTTATCCCATATTAAAGAGGCTGGAAAAGCCTTTAGGTCTTGTTCAGTTAAACCGTAAGATGCTGGATCAAGCAGACGTGTATCCTGCTCTGCATCCAGTCCCAGTGGATCGATTTGGGCGGCCAAATGTCCGTATTCACGGATATTCCACACCATTTTGCCCGCTGTAACCGCTTTCTGTAATGTGTTCGAATCAAGGTGCCCCAAAGCATTTACGGGGGGGCCTTGTAATTTGTTGTCTATCATGGAAGCAGCCGAATATTCGGATTGTGGCGGCTCGCCCCATTGATCAAACAGCTCGCGGTAAGCCGGATCAACCGTTCCGGGATCCGCTACATACTTTTCATACTGGTCCTGCACATAACCTAGATTAGGTCCGTAATACGTCTGCCAAGGTACCTGTCTGCTGCTCTCTTCCATTGTCATCTCGTTCCCTCCGTCAAATTTTGAAATTCATAGCTGGACGGAAATCATTTCCATTTTGTCGTTTTGTTAAATCTCTAATTTAAGCAATTCACATTATGTTCACATTATATGAAATCCATGATCAAAAGTCGAATTTCACAGTGCTTATTTCTCTTTCATTGTATAAAGTTTTCTAGCTATGAGCATTTCCTTTTTCTCAACATATCCATGCGTAAATGAGATGAATCGGGCTATTCTGTAATTCTGTAGTCTTTATCATTTAAAGATCTAGGATGTGATATAAACGGATATCCTAATCACGAACTTAAATCTGTGACTGGTATATAAAAGTAATCGCTATAAATGGCGAGGATTTAGCTTAATTAAGATTGGAGATTGACACCCTTTTGTGATTCAGAAATCAAGCACATGGCAACTTAAATAACCAGCTGTCGGATATCAACCGATGGCTGGTTATTTAAGTTGCCGATACGATGCAAATTCAAACTTAAAGTGACATTAAAGTCACTTTTCTGTACAATTTTCCTACTTTTCACTATTATTTTACTTAGGCATCTAAAAACCGCTTTGAAAGCGAAAGGGATGGAACTGTGACTGGACTAAAACAAATACTCAGAAACAAGAATTATGTCAGATTTTTTCTGGCAACCTTCGCCTCACAAATGGGAGGAATTATCGGAGTTACTGCATTCATGTTTTATTTGTTGAAACGGTTTACAAATCAGCCTTACTATGCAACACTTGCCGAGTTAATGTATTCGCTCCCGATGCTGGTAGTATTTCTCGTGGTTGGAGTGCTGGCAGATCGGATGGACAGACAAAAAATTGCTGTTAATTGTGACTGGATTAGCGCCTTTTTATCCTTATGCTTGCTTGTTTTTATTTGGATCGATTCGATTCCTTTGGTATTTGCCCTCCTCTTCATCCGTAGTGCTGCCTCCAAGTTTTTCTTTCCAGCCGAAAGTGCCATTATACAGGGGATATTAAGCGAAGATGATTACACCATTGCCGCAGGCCTCAATCAAATGATGGGGAGTCTTTTCATGTTATTTGGAGGAACTCTGGGGGCCGTCGTTTACTGGCACTTTGGAATTACTGGAGCCATCCTCATTGATGCTATTTCTTTTATTGTGTCTGCACTGCTCATTCGTTCTTGCAAAATTCCCAAGGAAGTACGCCTTCCGAACGGTGCACATCAATTTAAACAATTAAAATTCAAACTTGTCATGATCGATTTTAAACAAGGGTTTCTTTACATATTACGCAACAGACTATTGCTTTGGTTGGTTTCAGGCTTTTTTATGTTCGGTATTTTAAATGGTGGTTTTAGCGTTTTACCGATGTTTATCCTTAAATATAAGCTAGCTCCAGGCAACTATGAGCAGTATATGGTTTGGACAGGTATTATTTTTGGAGCTGGTGTGTTGCTTGGTACACTAATCGCTTCGCTCATCTCCGCCAAGCTAAAGCTACACCAAATGATTGCAGCCGGAGTTCTGGTAGCTGGAATAGGCATGTGCATACTTGGTTTTGTTAACCACCTCTATGCTTTTATGATTATCAATTTTGTCATTGCACTGATCCTTCCGTTCATTAACATTGGTATAGGAGGATGGCTGCCTCGTATTGTAGATCCTCAAATGATGGGGCGTGTGCAAGGTTTGATTAATCCGTTAATGATGCTGTCTCAGTCTCTTACATTAGGTTTCATTGCTGTAAGCTTTCCTTCATTTATTTCAATTGAGCTCTTGTTTTTATTAGTTGGGGTCTGTACCGTTATGGTAGGCATATACTACACTATTGTGCTTCCCCGTTATGCTGATTACAGCACTTCTTCTAAGGCCCTTCAGGAATCTTTATAGACAAATAGAAAAAGCGTACATCCGACCGTTCCGCCAGCGATTGTTGATTTGCCACTTCTGCCTCCCAATCCCGTGCAGAAGTGGCTTCATCCTATCTCCCCTCAATGCCCTCACAAGTACATACATTCGTTACATACGGCTAGCTCGTCAAAACCCAGTAGCGACAAAGAGCGATAGGATATATGTAATATACAAAAAAATGCCCGGCAGGCGCATTATCTGCACCAGCAGGACATTTGGATTATAATCGGAGTAGCGGGATTCGAACCCACGACCTCGCCCACCCCAAGGGCGCGCGCTACCTAGCTGCGCTATACCCCGATAAACCAGTGTATGTCAATCGTTGCTGTTATTTACCATTATAATCTGGTCACAAAAACCTGTAAAGGAATTATTTAGTCTGAGTGACGCAAAAAGTATAGGCCAAAATTGGAGATCACAGGAGCTATCCATGCAGAGCAAAAAAATAATTATCGGAGCAGTAGTATTACTTTTTTTAGTACAGCTAAGCATTCCTATGTGCTTCACCTTTGCACAGAATGACCTTGTCATAGATCAAAAAACGAAAGAGAGACTAGCAGAGCAATATGGCTTGGAAGAACCTCAGCCACCTACATCTAAGCAGAAGCAAAACATATTATTGGGAGCTGATTGGGGTTTTAGTTCTCCTGCTGGTGCTGTTGTGGTGGAATTCACCATATTAATTCGAAATCCGCTCATATTTATTAGTCAGCAACTGTTACGTTCGCTAAAATAGTCATACGCAAACTTTAAATATATTCCTCCCTGTATAAGATGGATGCATTAATTTATATTCAATTTCAAAATTCCCTTTTTGCTTTGCTATCTTAA
The DNA here is from genome assembly GCF_001049835.1 of Paenibacillus sp. Mc5Re-14. NCBI lineage: Bacteria > Bacillati > Bacillota > Bacilli > Caryophanales > Paenibacillaceae > Paenibacillus > Paenibacillus sp. Mc5Re-14. The sequence goes on from NZ_CVPD01000001.1 coordinate 932,786, forward strand.
TTCGAAGAAAAATTCACGGTAACACCACCTGATACTAAGATCGTTAAAAGATCCATAAAATATTGCTGTGGTGAAAATCTATAGTATCTCTCTTCTTGATCCCATTCTTCCTCGAATCTTTCCAAGAAATAATGTGCGTTTTGCCAATGGATTGTGAACGGTCCTACTGCCCCAAAACCTCCACAGAGACAGTCCGATATACTGTCCAAGCTAAATCCAAAGTACCCTCCAGGCCCATTAATCGCTTCCCCAAGTGCTATAAAAAATGTTGTAAAATCAAATATGTGTTTCCCGTCTAAGGTGTAGACTTCTCCTCGTTTATCCAGTCTGGAAGATTGAAAACAATTAGATGCAGAATGTATTCTAGTCACGTTTAGCCATCCAGACCGTTCTTCTTTAGAAAAGCCTTGCCATATATTATTTTCAAGCGACTGAGCGCACTTTAATAACTCCCATAATCTTAATTCCACAGAGGAGGGCTTCGTTTCAAGTATGCCTGTTAACTCCAGATTGAAGTTTCCTTTATTGTAATTTAGTTTATGGATTATATAGGATTCAGGTAGGTGATAATGATAGCTTCCAATCACTTTTTCTTCATCATCTAAAATAGCAATGTACAAGTTGGATACAGATTGTTTTGTCTTTGCTATGTTTTCTATGAATTCTTCGTTAAATTCAAATTGCTCAAAAATGACCTTTTCATTCGTTCCAACCATAATATCACCCGTTAACCCAACCACATCTCGACAATAACCAACTGTGAGCCCACTTTCATCGTCCATAACAGCAAATCTCTGTCTCAATTTATATCATACCTCCCAACAATAATTTTAAGGAATATAGCATTTCAGGATAGAGCAATAATCAATTAATTTGAAGCCAATAAGGTTTAAAGGCCTCATGTAAAAAGCTCTAAAGATTCTAGCAAAAAGTCACGCTTATATTTATTTTTATGATCGCCCAGCTTTCTTCTTATCATTTGTCTACATAGCCCCTTTTGAGCCTCAGAGATTTTATCTTGCACTGTACTTATCAGTTGATAGGATTGTCTACTCGCTTCAAAGGTATCATCCAGTAAATCTACCAGCACCACAACATGAGTAGATACGTCAAAAAATTCTAGAGCATATAACAGTGTTCCTCTATTCCCTTTCGTCTTAGGACTTCTTAACAAGTCAATAAGTGGCAGCACCGCTTCACTGTCTCCTAGATCAGCTAACGTAATGGCGATTACATTTCTGAGCAATGCACTATCCGTTGTTGCCAAATAACTCAATAATATTGGAGTGAATGTATGATCCAGCTTTTCACCCACATCCTCTATAATCCTTATCGCTTCCTTTAAATCTCCACTCTCTATGACTTCTTCTAATCGGAATTTATCCATTGTTTACCAACCCATCTTATTACAATATATAGAAACTATCCAGTCTTAATACAATTCAATAGTTTACATATAATAACAAGCCTATTTCTCTTTTGTATATAGCGAACATTGTCGAGATCTAAAAAATATCCACTCATTGATTTAAAATAAACAAAATGTTATATTGTCTATAAAATAATCATCATTTGATTGAGGTGTTTGCTAAATGGATCATTCCGAACTATTCTGGAATGCTGATATTGAAGAACTGAAGCGTGGATATATTCGCCAAGGAGAGCAGGTAGTTTGCCTCTTGGACGGACAACGATACGAGCAAGGCATCATATATCAGGATCAAGGGGTATTTTATGACGCGGAGCGGTATATGCGTCTTCATATTGAGCGGATGTACGGTTCCGTCTTTGACTATTTGATCGGTCTGGATAAAAAGCTGACTGGACTGACGGATCATCAAAATCGGTTGCTTCAGTTATTTTATCAAGGGATGGGCGATGCGGATATTCAAAAGGAAACCGGAATCGGCAGTGCATCCACCATACGCAATCATCGCTTTGGTCTCAAGGAAAAAGAACGGCAGGCCAAGGTATTTCTCACATTAATGGAACTGTTAAAGGAGAAAGATCGCCACGCTCCCGCCATGGTAGAAGTACCCGTACAAGCACGGATGGTAGACGAACGTTACAACATTACAGAAGACGAAAGGCAAAAGGTACTCACGAAGTATTTTCCGAATGGGACAGACGGGCGCCTAAAGACCTTTAAAATGCAAGAAAAACACAAGCTGATTGTGCTGCGTGAAATTACGGGTCGTTTTGTGAAGGGACAAATATATCATGAGAAAGATATCAATGCGATTTTACAGGAAGTATATGACGATTATGTCACGGTGCGAAGATATATGATTGAATACGGTCTATTGGATCGCAAACCGGATGGCAGTGAATATTGGTTGAAGGAATCTTGAAGCTAGGCGCTTATAAAATAGGAGGATTCGACAATGGATCGAAGAAAAGAACTAGTGCAGCAATACATGGAGATGAAGACAGAGGCAGGAATCTATTGCATTCGCAATACACATAATGGAAAAATTTTCATTGCTTCCACGCCGAATTTAAAATCGCTGAATGGACGCCGTTTTGAGTTGCAAATGGGTATGTTTAAGAATAAACCGCTACAACAAGAATGGAATGAGTATGGCGAAGATTCGTTTGAATTTGAGGTGCTGGATGTTTTGAAAAAAAAGGATTCGGAGTTCTTTGATGTCAAAGATGCGCTGGCAAAGCTGGAGCAGACCTGGCTTGATCGACTCCAGCCTTACGGGGACAAAGGATATTTGTAAACTTACTGCTCCGCAGAAAACTCCTTGCGAAGATAGCCAAAAACAACAGCGTCAACAAACTGACCTTTTTCATAAAAGTAATCTCTCAAGTGCCCCTCTTTAGTAAAGCCACTTTTGAGCAGCAGCCGTCTGGAGCCTTCGTTATCTGGATCAATGAAGGCTTCTATACGGTGAACCTGCGGCAATTGAAAGCCGTAATCCACCACCACCTTCATCGCTTCTGTCATCAGGCCTTGCCGCCAGTATTCCGGTGCCAGCTCATAGCCGATTTCGATACGGGAGTGTTCCTTCTGCCAGTTATGAAATCCAATTGTGCCCACGATCCGCTCAGGAGCTTCTTTTAGCGTAATCCCCCAGCGAAAGCCCTCTTGCTTCTCATATCTGGTTAGCATGGAACGAATAAATTTCTCAGCTTGCTCTACCTTCGTAAAGCTTTCCAAATCATAATATTTTGTGACCTCATCTCTGGAAAAATAGTTGAATATGTCCTCCGCGTCTGCTAATGTAAGCTGTCTTAAATAAAGCCGATCGGTTACCAAAACCGGAAACGTTTCCATTGTCATTATTCATCTCCCCTTCACATCGAAGAACCTATCTTGTCAACCACCAGCCGATCCCCACCATTACTCCATTGATGAAGAATAATGCCGTGCATGCTCTCCACTTGTTGATTTCACTTGTTTGAAAAAAGCTGGTCACGGTACTACGACACATAAACAACGAAAAAAATAAATTCCAAATAATACGCATACCATATTTAATGTAGTAAAAAGCAGGACTTAGCTGCACACCGCCTAACGCTGGAGAGATATCGGGAATAAACAGAATTGCACACGCATAACGCATGGTCTCATATGTAAAATAAAATAATGCCAGCCACCAAGCCCACTTCTTACCGAACAACATACCAATACCGGCAGCCGTTCCTGCCAGACCGAGCAACGCGATAAATCCTTGAAACATGCCCCTGCACATGCCTAACAACGTAGAAGCCTCATTTAATGCATTAAGCGTCAATAGCTGTGTCACCAACAGGAGTGCTCCATTAAAAATCAGTAAAATAGCTGAAATGCTTACACCTAAAGGTCGTTCGAAAGCCACGTTCGTTACATAATCTTCTACTTCTTTTTTTGTATACAGATCGGACACTTCTTCTACTCTCCTAACCCAATTATTACATCCATTTTGCGGCGGGCATAATAACAGTGTGTTTTCGCCTCATTTCCATATATCGGCTTTTAGGAAAATATGGTTTAATCTTCCCTGAAAAATTCCGTTATCTATACAATAATTTATTATTCAGGGCAACTATGCTATCAAATCAACGACATGAGAATCCTGATCATTAACAGAATCCCAAATAGAGTAATATCTATCCTTATACTACCATTCAAAGAGTGAATCTGACAAATGGCTGATACTAGCACTTATGAATGTATACGCGTTATCTTCGTAGCTCTATAACCTTCATATGACTGGATATACTCTACTTGATAACCCATTTGGGCATCCAAAAGCTCTTCCATAAACGGGAGGCACGGGCTGTAGATAAAGCTCCCTCCTGGCCGAATGGCTTTAAGCAATTCCATATATTTACGAGCGTACTCATGGATATTACCATCTGCCTTCAGATGATGATGCATAAAATGATTGGAGAATGCCATATGTGAAACGATCGTTCCCCATGTACTTTCTCCATAAGTGCTCTCTAACCAATCTCCTTGAATGACACAACCTTCTGTCTCAGCCAGCCGATCTGTTCCGTAAGCCTCAAATCCCAAGGAACGTAAATAGGTAACCAACCGTGCCTCTGATCCGCAACCAACATCTAGAACAGGCTCTTGCAAACGAGCAAGGTCCAATCCTAGCAGATTGACTTGCAGCTCCGGCGTATATTCCTCACAAGGTATCCAAAAGGTATACTCACTCTCTGCATACTTAGCGAATATTTCACGTCCATTGGTACGAATAAGGAAATCTCTCAAATGCCCATAATGCTGCTGAAGCAGTAAGTCCAGAGTTGCTCCAGCTATAGCTTTCTTTTGAAACAGCTTTTCAATCCGGGTGAAGAATTGATCATACAGCTTTGCAAGCTCCCTCGCATGATTTGTGTGAAAATGTAGATACTGATTGGTATTTACAAACTGGGACAGTATTTTGGCCGCTACATCTTTCACAAAAGCATGATATGTATGTTGGCGCTTCAAGCTTTGAAGCATGAGGATCAGTTCCGGGCTTCGCTGCGTCAGCCAGTACGTCATTTCCGTTGAAGGTCCTAGCAGAACAGAACCCTCGTGCATGTAAAATAAACTCCGATGCTGATTATGCAGGAGTTGACCGTTAATAAGATTATGAAGTTGAGCGACTGTCATACTACTTCCTCCTTAAAGTCCAGAACATTAAAGCCCCACCCAAGCCTAAATCATGCTGGGTTTGGGTAGGGCCAGCTTATTTTCTGAGTATATCATGGTTATGGAAACTCGGTGCTATTGCAGATTCTCTGCCTTTACATAAGAGGATAGAGGAATATTCAAATCACGAACCCCTTGGGCTACCAAGCGGGCTATTTGCTCCGCACCATACTCCTGAAAATGTGTATCATCCTTCACGCCATCAGGAAATGCAGAATACACACCTGGCTCCAAATGTAAAAATAGTGGAAGTGTTCCTTCCAGTCCTAATGTATCATAGTAGGCTACACTCAATTGACTAAGATCGACCAGTGCAACACCCGTCTCTGATGCTGTTTCCTTCATGGCCTGCACATATTCCGGGAAACTAATCCGAAACGAAGCACTTGCTGCATCATAATCGCGGCGGCCTACAGGAGTAATTAGCACAGGTACCGCACCGCGTTGAGTGGCTCCTTGGATGTACGTTTTCAAGTAAACTTTATAGTCGGCAGGTGAAACATAACGCTCCTGATTATTGATCGCGGCATCATTATGCCCAAACTGTATGAACAGATAATCTCCTGGACGGATATTCCGTAAAATATCATCTAACCGCCCTTGAACCAAAAAAGTCTTCGTGCTACGTCCACCAATAGAACGGTTCACAAAAATAGTCTCATCTGTAAAAAACGGCGCAATCATTTGCCCCCAGCCTGCCTGAGGCTTCATCGAGGATTTATAGGTTTGAACCGTAGAATCTCCCGCAAGGTATACGGAAGGATGTTCTCCAGCCGTTCGAGCTCCCTTGGGAGTGATAACCAAAGCGTTGATCTTCGCTTCATTTCCTGAGAAATACAATTCGAGCTGACCGTCGATGAGTGCAAGCTCAAACGCAGCCTCGACAAATTGTCCTGCTGTTTTGGCAGTAGGCTCTACTTTAACAATGGATTCGGCTTTAACCGTAATGTCCGTGTTTCCGGCAATATCTCCGGCAATCAGAGAAAGCGTGTAATCCGCAGGTGGTAAATTGACGACAAATGATGAGCCTTGAACACGAACAAAATCTGAGCGGATAGCATCACTTCCACCACGGTTCTCTTCATTTACCTTGGAAAGATCGGTAAATCCATAGCCACGCTCAGGCGTGTAAGCATCCTTAGCAGTGACCTGAGTGTAGCCGTCAGCTACATCCCCAGGACCAAAATCAAAACGAAGAGGCGCCGCAAGCTGCTTTTCCGCTAATGCCTGCCCTGGAATAAGTATGGTTGCAAACAACAAGCTGAACCCTACGCATAACCCAATCATCTTACCGAACGACCTGTGATGCTTTCCCTTTTGTTTCAAGCGCAACCCTCGCTTCTCAGATTATTTGAGTGGTTTGTCATCGTCCATACGTCTATTGATCCCCACCAGCCTTTGGCAGCCTTGGTCCAGTACCCAGGATACCACAATACCAACCGTGTACCTGATCAGATCCACGGTCAGAAACCCTTTGCCAAGCACTAGGCCGCCCAAGGTGGTCGCCCGAATGTGGTTAATCCAAGGAGCCTGGTACATCTGACTGAATTCAATAGCGAAGCAAAACAGCACACTGCCCCAAAGGGCTACAGACAACTGACGGTTCACCCACAACATTCTCAGCCCAAAATAAATCATGCACGCCCACAAGGCATCCCCAAAGTGATTGGCAACGAATGCAGGTAACTGGGTGGAGAAAGCCCTGCTTCCCAAGCCCAACAAGATCATGACCAGCACGGCAACCAGATACGCAGCGCGAGCCTTCCAGTGGAACTTTTCCTTTATTTCCTGATTAATTCCCCTACTGCTGCTCTTACTAAATTTTCTCATACTAAATTACCTTTCCTAACACCGGAAAATACCTGCCAAGCTTCTAATAAAACTTCGTAAAGCATCCTCTTGGGATAGCGCTTGCAAGATTGCTGAACCTTAAGCTGATGTCACATTGTATGCACACCAACTTGTCTGTATTTTTCGTCATATTATGAATCATATAAGCTCCCGCAATATCGTACAATCGCTTGCTAAAATTCAATACCACGTACTTTCGCAAAAACCATATGGTGTACCATATTCCCCTCTTCATCACACTCGACATTCCTTAAAATCCCCTCTAATGTAAAACCTGCCCGTTCCGCTACCTTGGCGCTGCGCGTATTTCTGGAATCACAAAGAATCTCCAACCGATTAGCATGTAAATGCTGTATGGCAAAATCCGTAACACCATGCACGGCCTCTGTTATAATACCTTTGCCAGTCCATGAGGTTCTGAGCCAATATCCAATTTCAAATCTTCGTGCATCCCAATTCATTCGATGCAGACCGCTGCTGGCTACAAATTGTCCTGAAGCCGTATCAAATACGTACAGCACCATGTCAGACCGATCCAGAAATTTAAGTCTGGCTTGGCGTGAACGGATTTCAGATTCCTCTACCGTAGGGAGATTTCTCGCAAAAGGAAGCCAAGGCCGCAGCTCATGTACACTCTCGCGTATCGCCTCATTGACCGCCGCACCATCGCCCCACTGTGGAGCACGTATGGTCAATCGCTCCGTCTGGAATTGTTCCGGGAACGATAACAGAATGGGATTCGGTTGCTGCTCCCTACTCATGATGCCCCCTCCTCCATATTCGATGGATAGCTGAGACGATCCAGCCAGCCAGTGATTTCACGTAGACTCCCAATCTGATGATCCGGTACAATGTCCATTTCATTCCACGTCATAAAGCCTTCCAGCCAGATGGTATGCAGCCCTGCACTTTGCGCACCACGAATATCATTCGTCGGATGATCGCCTACGTAACAGGCATGACCAGGTTCGGCAATGTCCAGCTCTTTCAGTGCCAACTCGAAAATACGAGGATTAGGCTTCTCGACGTTGACGCCACCCGATACGATAATGGAATCCACATAATCTCTCAGCATAACCCGGTCAATCTTAGCCTGCTGCGTACGAAGTGAGCCGTTGGTAATAATACCAAGCTTCAAGCCCCGAGACCGTAGTTCGGACAACACTTCCTTGGCTCCATCCATCAATACCGTAAACTTATGAAATTCCCCATACCAAAAGCCCAGCATCTCCTGGACTGTCGTATCGGGATTTTTCAGTTTCAGGTTTGCATGCAGCTCAGTATACAGCTCCTTCTTATCCCGGTAGCCGTCCTGATCTGCCAGACGTATTCGTTCAACGACAGCCGCACGGCTGGCTGGTTCTTCTGCCACAATAAATCGTTCTATAAAACGCTCCGTATATGCAGCAAATGCCTGTTTGCGATGAATCAGTGTATTATCCAGATCAAAAATAATGGCTTCTATAGACATAACGAGCTCCTTTCTGTCCGTAAATTTATAACGATCAGCTTGAGACGAATTGAAGAACTCCGATCACAAGAAGCAAGAAAAAAATAGACAAGAAAATGATGACCATATACTTCAGGATTTTGCTAGAAGTCGACTTTTGTTCGAGTTTTGTCTCGATTTGGGTTAGCCTTTCCTTGATTTCTTCCAAATCCTGTTCCATCGTCACCTTATGCTCTCCTTCCTTTGCCTCGACTTATTTAACTTCCTAGCGATTCGACGCTTCAACTACATAAATCACTCCAAAAGCGAACTGTTTTTACGGCCTCAAAATCAATCTGTTCGTAAGTCTTCTCTCCAAATTCCTGCTTGAAATATTCCTGCAAACTTTCTCCATACACGATAATATCCGTTTGATACACTGAAAATACCGGATTTCCTTCTTCACAAGGCTGCTCTGGGATATATCGGTGACCATAGATGGGGATGAGCTTGGGCACGTGCAAAAACTCACGTTTACACGTATCAATGGCTTCCTGCAAATCTGTTGGTCTTTCTCCCCATTCGGAAGGCCAGAATATATTCTGCTCCACATCAAAAATCATACCTTCGAGCGGCCAATTCAGCCTTTCCCAAATGACACCCATTCGCTGTGGTGACGTATCTCTCCAAGGAATAAAGCTTTTACCGATTGGAAGAACGTTCATCAGCAGCTCTCTTAAATCGGGCGGAAAGTGAATATCATACCTGTCTTCGACTTCAGTAATCTCCTGGGTGGATAAGCCTGGGGTTAAGGTTACATCGTCTTTACGTAATAGATCGATAATATAAGCGACATCCATCTTCGATTGAACACCTCTATTCGCTGTCTGATTGCACCTTCTGATTGAATTCTAGGAGCTTAGTCGAGCGGATTGGTCAAGAGGCCTACCAGACTTGTAACTTCAACTTCACCGACTCGGCGTGGGCCTTCCATAAAATATCCCCTAGTTCCTACATGTATCCGGTGTCGGTGTACCTTTTCCCTCATTTCTCCAAACAAAATCCACATTCTTGCCTGACCTTCCCGGTGAACCGGGTGCCTGGTATCCATGATCAATTGACCCTCTTCATCTTCAAACTCAGGATGTATTGCATAAATTCCCGTTGTTGTAATATCATCGCCCTCATAGGAAAAATCGCAGCGATAACCCTGAATAGGCAGTTGTTTCCTGCCTCCTTCTTCCGGTGTGTAAAATCGATATTCTACTATAAAATCGTGCGGATGCTGCCTACTATGTTCATAGGGATTCCACATTTCATATCATCCCCTCTGGTCTTTCCCAAAAATATGTACTTCCTTCTAGTGTAATCCAATAGGAAAAGAAATCCAAGACCTATCCGCAAGGCATTGCCGAATAAGCTTGGATGATATGAGAGTCCTTTTTTCAGATATATGACTTTTGTACTTGCTGTCCGTTCACCTGAATATCTACGTCTACCTGCTGTCCCAGCCAAGCCCGCATGCGATTCCACGAAAAAACCTGCTCCATGTGAAAAACACCATATGGAAGTTCTGAACGATACAGGGCAAGCGCCGCAAAAACGGCGGCTTTAGCAGTCAAATCAGACTGATGATGTCCCCTTAGCCTGCATTCAACCCTCGTCTCCTTGCCATTGCGAGTTCCTTGGGCGTCTACCTTGACCGCTACAGCATTTCCTCCCAGATGCACTTTGCCAAAGCTGCGAACTACTGCATCACGAACAGTTGGCTGTCGGAGAAGACCTAATATTCCTATCGTCCGGAGCCCTGCCAGAAGACGGGTGGTCAAGCGCGAATCGAAGCACAGGCGTGTACTGACTGTAGGAATACCGAGCGTACGTGGAAGTGTCTGCTGATCCGAAAAGGGAAACCGATACGCCCGATGACGACCCACTCCTACACCAAAGTCTGCTACTATGCCGTCGGTAAAGCTTCTTCGAGTCACTGGACGTCCCTGTTCTATCACCTCCAAGTCGGTATGAATCTGATCTACAGTCCACTCAATCGCAGCCTGACCGTGTTGATCACCCAAGCCCAGCATCAAAGATATGTTCAATTCATCCGTCTGATCCATGAGTTGTGTCGCTTGCAGAGCCAATAGATTGGTTAGCCCTGGAGCTAATCCTACACTTAACAATGCAGTGACCTGATAAGCTCGGGCCTCCTGATGACACTGCTCCACCTGACTCAAAAAGGCCGCATTCGCAGTAATATCCATGTAATGCACGCCATGCTGAAGACAGGTGCGTACCAAGGTTGTATTGTCCTGATCCAGACACATAATAATCATTTTAGCTCGCTCTAATATCGACGGGTCTATGGGTTCATGAATATCAAGCTGCAAAGGTCGTATCTTGCCATTCGATTGTTGGCTGAATGCAGTGGCACGTTCCAGACTACGGCCTGCGGCAAATACCTTGCCAGGGAACATTTCACTTAACTCTGTGCATACAATTTTCCCAACATGCCCATACCCGCCAATGATGATGATATTATCCTTTGTCATAAGCCGTCTCTCCCTCTTTAACCGCAAACCATGCATTCACTAAAAAAGCACCATAATACCGGGTAATGCGAGTAAAGCCTGCATCTATCAATAGTTCCTGAATTGCCGCATTGGACACCGGGTTTGACTCACGACCGATAGAAGCAGCGAATCGTTCCCAATCCTCCAGTGAAATGCCCTGACTCAGCATATGGCCTTTCCACGCCTGCATTTGGATGGAAAAAGAAGGATCCTGCGGATTCCCATTAATAGAAGCTAGGCAAAAAGGCGCACCCGGCTTGAGTCGACCGGATATCTGGCGCAGCAATGCCTGTTTATTTTCCAAGCTCTGAAGAAAATGAAGCACCAGCAGGCAGGTAGCAGCGTCATAGACCGGTTCTCTGCATGACTCTTCGCTGCGCTTTTCGTACTGTTCTTTAGGTGATTTTCCAGACAACTCTTCCAACGTACCTGTAACAAATGATATTTTTGAACCGATGCCCGCTTGTGTCACACGTTGACGTGCCAAATCCAGCATGTGCTCAGAGGGATCAACTGCCCTAAAGGACCATGCCTCATGCCGCCCTCCGAGCGTAATCAGTTCCTGACCGCCCCCAGCTCCGACAATCAGCACATTCGGATCAATATTTTTGTTATGAGCCTGCGCTTCAAGCTGTGCGGTTATCAAACAATCTGTCATCTCATACAGATGGGTATATCCAGGTATTTTTAAAGCAATCGTATCCGCGTATTTATGCACATTCGGATGATTCCAGCTCATAGGTTGATTTGAGTCGGTATTTCCAATATGGGGTTGCTTCATATGTGCTCTCCTCCAAACATTTAGCCTTGATCTTCAACGGCCATTCGTTTATTGTAGATTTAATTAAGAATCATTCTCAATTATATAGACAATACGAATAACCACCATCCCACAAATGTGGGATTTAAGAAGATGCGATTGGAGAATCTCCAGCTTTCACGATAGGAGTAAAGGATGAACGCACATAATACACCATTTGCACAGCTTAAGAAGGATCGACAACCAATCATGGAAATGGGAAGTAAGTCACCCTCATCCCCCACCTACAAGCACACGCTAATCGACCGCTTGCGTACTCAGATTTCTTTTGATGCGGCGTGCTGTACGTCAGTAGATCCGCGAACGCTGCTTTCCACGGGGGCATTTACGGAGTCGGGTGTAGAGGGCATTCACAGCAAACTACTAGAATACGAATATCTGCACGACGATATCATGAAATACGATCAATTAGTGCGAGAGGGGCAGTCCATCGCGACGCTTCATGGGTCTACACAAGGCCAACCGGATCGCAGCACACGTTTTAGAAATGTTTTGCAACCCGCCGGATTCGGAGATGAGCTGCGTGTTCCATTTATGTACAAAGGAAGCTGCTGGGGATTTCTTACGTTGTTCCGCCACCATGGAAAGCCTGTATTCAGCACGGAAGAGCAACAACTGCTTGAAGCATTAGCGCCGTCCATAGCCTACCATCTGCGTCAAGATAGTGTCAGTGTATCCCCAGTCCCCGCAATGATTATGGAACATGAACTGGAGCCAGGGGTTCTGACGCTTTCCACTCAACTAACCCCCCTCTCGTCCAATATAGTAGCAGAACAGTGGCTAAAGCTGCTTCGGCAGCAAGAGGGAATCCATGATGGCGAGCTGCCAGCCTCTGTCCGGGCGGTAAGCTTGCGAGCGCTATCCACTTCTACTGCACCAGCCAGACTATGTATCCCTTCCGCTGATGCTGAAACCCCTTGGGTCACGATCAGAGCCACTCTCCTGCAAGGCGGACGCGAGCATATGGGCGAGAAGCAGTTGGCCGTATGGTTTGAGCCTGCTAAAGCAACTGACATGTTGCCGCTTATGGCTGAAATCTACTCATGGACTGAACGAGAGAGACAGCTTGTACGGCTCATTGTCCAAGGCTTTTCTACTAAGGAACTGGCAAGTGCACTTCATATTACGGCCTACACGGTGCAGGATCATCTGAAAGCGATTTTCTTGAAAACAGAGGTAAGCAGCCGTCGTGAGCTAGTATGGAAGGTATATTCCAGATTTAATTAATATATGTAAAAAAAAAGACAGATGACCCGGTTAAGGATCATCTGTCTTTGCATCACTGCTCTATTGAGACGCAAGAGTCTTATTTCTGCGAAGAGGATTTCGTATCATCGTATGATACTGGTGAGGGCTTCGCAATCCATTCATCAGCCTCAGGCTCGATATCCACGCCGTTGTCCAGCTTCGTTTTCTCCATCAAGGAATCTCCGTCCTCGTTCTTCTTGTTGCGGATTTTCGCTTCGTCTTGAGTGTGGTCGCTCATGTTGATTCCTCCTTTTTAATTTCATCTGATGGTTGTACCTTACTCATAATTACCCATTGCCGTCCTGTACAAACCTCTACACGACCAGATGCCCTTTTTTCTCCGCCGGTCCAATGGTCGCCTCAATGCCAGCATTAAACTCCAGAAAGTCGCTTTCCACTCCATCACTAAAAATAACTCCATTCTCCGGCATCTGCGAAGCAATGCGCAGCGGTCTTTCAACAGCCACCTGTCCAAACACCAGCTCCGCAGCAGTCGTCCGACTGGGAAACGGTTCTCTCACCGTAAAATAAAGCGATGGCGAGCTCCATGTTGCACGATGATCCTGCCTCATTCCTTCTACTGTCCCCTCCTGACTAAAAGCAGCACCTGACACCAGGTGATCTGGAGTGAGCGAGACCGGATGCCGTGTAGCACTGCCGACAATACCGGCCGCTCCAGCCAGCACACTGGTCAGCCAGCCTGTCGCCCCCAGTCCCGTGGAAACGATAATACCGCTGGACGATTGCTGCTCTACCTGATCCTCCAATCTCAACTCATATCTCGCAGAAACATGAGTTTTGCGCCCAATGAACAAATCGTTCACGGCATATAAGGATTGGCCATCATTCAGTTGGGCCTTAGCCAACGTAACCTCTTTAATCGGCCGTCTGTTCACGAACACATCCGGCACCACCCAGCGCAGATCAGATACAGTAAATGGCAGCAATACCCCGTCCCAGCGCAATGGATCTGGATTCACGCCGATTAGCGGCTGCTCGGTCAAATATTTTAACGTGTTGGCTACCAGCCCATCCTGACCCAGTACCACCACCGTATCCTGTTCACCAAAAATAAAGTTCGGCACATGCTCCCGTTCCACAATCTGCACACGGCCCAAGGCCGACAACTCGGACGTTGCCGTTGCCACCGCCCTGCGGTAATTTTCATCCTCCAGCACATAATCACTGAAATCCGCACCCAACCGTTCCATAAAGAAGCGAGCCTGCTGCACCGTATTGTATCGGACAATCAGTTCCTCCAATCGCGTTTTACGCTTCACCAAAATAATCTTCTGCTCTGTCATTCGGCTGCTCATCGTGCTCTTCCTCCAGGTCCTCTCGATCCTGCTGAACCGTTTGTTCCCGTATCTGACATGAGACCTTGTAGCAGATCAGGCGTAATATTCAACTGACCGATTTTCCCTGCATTTTCTGCGAGCTCCTGAAATGCGATCGCGATCAGCTTATCCGGGCTCATATCCATATTGGCCATAGCTTGAAGTACGTTGGGCTCGACATCCTGCAATGATTTCATCACCGCTGTCAGCTCATAGGCCTTGGCATCGGCTTCCGCCTTTTTATTCGTTACGGTCAGCTCAATCAGTTCGCGTTTTTTCTCCTCCAAAGCCGTGTCAAACCGCAGCTGCTCCTCCTTCATCTCACTTTGCTTTTGCTTTACGGAACGCTCGGCATCCAGTTGGGTTTCGCGGATTTGCCTCTTTTTCGTCTCCACTGCAATTTCCGTATTCAGCTCATTTTCCTTTACACGGCGCTCCTGCTCAATGGATGCGTTACGACGCTCATACAAAGCGTGATCCGCATTACGAAGAATTTCCTCTCTCGCCTGCGCTTCCAGTGCTCTCATCGTCTCCTTATTGGGTAAAATCGCCAAAATGGACAGCCCCATGACCTCAATGCCCAGTTTCTCCATTTCTGTATGCTGAGCAATATCCTTCGTCATGTTTTGGGCCAGACGTTCACTGGACTGAACTGCTTCTTTGAGTGGGACACGTTCCAAATACTTTTTGGTAAGCACCTTGGCAATGTTAATCACCCGTTGGGCCAGCTTGCTTGGATCGTCCGAAATGTAGCGCCGTTCCTTCAAATCATACGTATAGTTTAAAATCTGCGTCGTTCTGCGGTAATCCACAATCCGATAAGTCAGTTGTCCCTGCACTGTCACTGCCTGGAAATCATTCGTCATATCTTCAAACATGAACGGTACATCAATGGAAGAGACCGGCACGACGACGACCGAGGTGGTCGGGGCGTAGTAATAAAAGGATAACCCGACACCCTCTCGAACCACCTTCCCGTTCTTCACCTTCATGACATATTCACTGGGTTGAAATTTAACAAAATTAAATCCAAACATCGTCGCTTCCTCGCTTTCTTTATCGTATCCATCATCTTGTTAATTATTAATTGTTATTAACAATTTGTTATTAACAATAAAATAACACAACTAAACAATAATATCAATATGACATTTACAAAAAAATAAAGGCTGCTCCCCTCCGATATGCTCGGTTGGGGAAACAGCCTCAGATTTCTTGCATTTTTTTAATAAAAACACTTTCAAAAATGTATACCTATCTGCATATTTAAATAGAATCACTAGCAAAACGAACCGCTCTGCTAACCAAGACCGGCAGCACGGATATATGACCTTCGTCTGCAAATTCCCGGTACTCTACGTGTAGTCCTAGATTGTCCCTAGTCGTTAGACGCGCAGCTAAGTCCCTGGCTTTTTCCTGCATGCCACTAAAATGCCCAGCCTCTAACTCCCCTACAGCAATCAACAGCTTTTTAGTCCAATGCTTCTGAGCTATAGAAGCTACAAACTGTTTCTCTTCATCCTTAATAGCTTGTCCACCCCAGTGTATAGACGGACTTCCCGCCACATACACCTGAAAAGAGTCTGGTCTTGTAAACAGGGTATGTAATACGAACAGTCCTCCAAGCGAATGCCCGAAGATCGTCTGTCGGCTGCGGTCGATAGGAAAATCACGCTCAATCATAGGCTTAAGCTCATCTTCAATAAATGATAAGAAATGCTCGGCGCCCCCGCTTTCTATAGCTGCATCTTCGTTTGGCTTTATTGGAAGCTCCACAGCCGTCCCCGGCAGTGTAAGATCGTAATATCGTGAAGGATGAAATGGAGCCTCTGTTGGATAGCCTATTCCTACAATGATAGCTGGAACAACCCCTGTTTTGTCGGGCCGTCTACCCTGAACGCGCACTGCTTCCACCATGGTTCCAAAAACAGAATTGGCATCCAGCACATAAATAATAGGATAACCAGATACAGGAGGTTCCTCGGCAGGGATGGCAATATAAATATGATACTCGCGGTTTTCAGCCTGCGAGTGCATCACTCGATGCTGACTACGAGGAACGCATACGGCTCCGTGAGCATCGCTGTAATGATTAGCTTGCGTAAATACGTTTTTAATGAAAATAACCTCCTGTAGAACCTGAATTCTAATGAAATCAGGCCGTTTTTTTCATAAGCAAGACTACAAAATAAGGGACCCCGATCACCGCAATAATCAGCCCAACGGGAATTTCCGCAGGCGCAACCACCGTTTTGGCAATAAAATCAGATAATAGCACCAGTACCATACCGACCATACCGCATACAGGAATCACAAAACGATGATGAAGGCCAACCAGCCTTCTGGCGATATGAGGAGACAATAATCCTACAAAGCCTATTCCTCCCGAAACAGACACACAGGCACTCACCAGTCCAATGCTGGACAACAGAAGAATAGACTTTTCCTTTTCGGTCGCAACCCCGAGACTTTTAGCTGTATGTTCATGCAATTGAAATAGATCCAGAACATATGACTTCAGCCAAATAACAGGAATTAAAATGACGAGCCATGGAATTACGGCAGCAACCAGCTTCCAATCAGCACTCCAAATACTGCCCGACATCCATACTGTCGCCATCTCGAAATCCGAGGCTTTCATTTTCAGCGACAGATATAAGCTTAAGGAACCGAAGCCAGAGCCAATCGCGATACCTACGAGAAGCAGCCGCTGCGGATCCAGACGACCTGCTTTCCAAGCAAATAAATAGATCAGCAGCGCTGCCATCAAACCTCCAATCAAGCCGAAAAAGGGCATAGCCAGCGCTGCAGTCCAGCCTGTCGTTTCCATTTGTCCCTGGTAAAAGAACATAAATATGACGATGGCTGCCCCCGCCCCTGCGTTAATGCCTAAAATGCCGGGATCGGCCAAGCCATTTCGTGTAACTCCCTGTACTGCCGCCCCAGCAATCCCCAGACCTAAGCCGACCAAGGCCGCAATCACAATACGCGGTAGCCGAAAATCAAAAATCACCAAATCCAACTGCGGAGTAGGGTGAATACGGAACAAGGTCTGAATTACTTCCTGTAGGGTCATGTCGAACTCTCCATGGGTCAGACTGACATAGGAGGCTGCTAAAATGAGCGCAGCCCCGCCTGAAAGGACGAACCACAGACGTTTCGCACTGATTTTACGCATGCTCTCCCCCTCCTTTTCTACGTATTAAGTACAGAAAGAAAGGGATGCCAATGACCGAGGTAACCACACCAATAGGCGTTTCAAACGGATAATTAAGAAAACGGCTCAACACATCAGACATGCCCAAAAAAAGACCACCGATCAATCCAGAGCATGGAATGACCCAACGGTAATCTACACCGATTAAATATCGGGTAATGTGCGGAATCAACAAGCCAACGAAGGCAATTTTTCCTGCCAGCGCAACAGAAACACCTGTCAGCAATGCTACACAAAGCATGGCCCCCAGCTTGACCGGTAATGCCCGCTGTCCCAGCCCTGTGGCCACGTCGTCGCCCAGCGACAATAGTGTTATTGGCTTGGCCAGCAGCATCGCTCCCACAATTGCCACAAGAGCTAAGGGAATTGCCAATTGAATCATATCGGGATCCATCTGATGCAGACGAGCGTTAAACCAGAAGCTTACATTTTGCGATACATTAAAATAAATGGAAAGAACGGCCGACAGGCTGCTTAAAAACGTGCCGATGATCGTTCCCAAAATGGCCATACGAACCGGAGCAAGACCGCCGGGAATCATCCAGGCTAAACCAAACACAATAGCCACTCCCAAAGCAGACCCCACAAAAGAACTTCCGATCAGGCCCATCGAAGTGGAGTTTGGCGCGAGAATCATCATTAAGGTGATCACAAATGCCGCCCCATCCGACACGCCCATAATTGAGGGTGAAGCCAAGAAGTTCCGCGTCATTCCTTGCATAATGGCTCCTGAAATCGCGAGAAAAGCACCGATTAATATAGAGCCGACCGCTCTGGGCAGACGCGAGTTTAAAACGACCTGATGATCCACATTCCCAGCATCAAAATGAAAAAAGCTAGCAGTTACCGTCTCCCATTCTATCGTTTTGGCTCCATACATCACAGACAGCAGTAGCGTTAATACGATAAATAAGGGAGAGACGAAGATTACAACATAAGGAGAGATCAACTTTTTTCCCATGTTCCTACCTTTACTGCGAAAGTCGGTTCATAACCGCTTCCAAAAAGGCAAGTTTGCTCCATGAAGTACCACCTTGAGCATTGGGATCTACAATATTGACGAAGGTTTTCCCATTCTTAACGGCATTGATGCTGCTCCAAATCGGATTCTTCTCCAAATCTGCCAACGCCTGCGGTTGATCCTTGTTCTCTCCTTCAGAGAATTGCACGAACAGATAATCCGGGTTCATATCAGCCAATTTCTCCAGAGAAACCGCCTCTTGTGCTTTAACTGTATTTAACTCTTCCGGTACTTTAGCTCCTAGATCAGCATACAGCGAAGGATTGAAATATACATCTGCAGGATATACATACAAATTGCCTGTACGAATCCGTACCATGAGTACCTTTTTATTTTCCCATATTGGCTTTAGCTTCTGTTGGGCCGCTTCCGCATCTTGCTTGTACTTATTCAGGATCTCTTTCGCTTTCGCCTCTTTGCCCGTAAGTTCTCCCAACATTAATAGATTCGCTTCCCAGTTCGTTGAAATATGGGATACTGGAATCATTGGAGCGACCTTACCTAGCTGATCTGCCACCGCAGGCCGAAATTTAGAACTTCCCAGAATTACATCCGCTTTCAGTTTGAGGATCGTTTCAGCGCTAGGCTGCATTCGGTCACCAACGTCTGTAGCTCCTTCCATTGCTTTCTCCATGAACTCAGGGAATTTCCCGCCCGAGGTAACCGCCCCAGTTGGTTTCACTCCCAGGACAGCCGCATCTTCCATCGCTTCCAGACTAGCTATAATAATATGATCCGTTTTGGCCAGCTTATAAGTCTTATCTAGATATGTAATCGTCTTGGCACTTTCTCCGTCAGAAACAGACGTTTGTGTCGATGCATTGGTATTCTTTTGGGCTGAGCTATCCACCTCCTGCACCTTTTCACCACATGCCGTCAACAGCAAACTTGCCGATAACAAGGTACACATCCATACTGCAAATTTCTTCATGATCTAAAAGACTCCCCTCTACCTACTTGAATTTACAGATAATAATTATCATTATCATTGATAACTATTATCAATAGTAGGAGAGAAATCGGTGTATTGCAATATTTTTTCTAATATTTATTAAAAAGAGAGCTGACTTCTCCTGAAATCATTGCAATTAGGAAGCATCAGCCTCCCCTGTTCTGTTGGATATCATTCACATTCCATTCTTTATAGAACTGCTCCAAATACATCTCCATCCATTGATGCCGGACCTCCGCTAGCTCTCGGGCATAAGTGGTGTTCATTAAATCCTTGAGCTTGAGCAGCTTTTCGTAAAAATGGTAAATAGCACTTTTACCTGCGGCGCGATATTCATACTGTGAATAGTCCTGACCTGGTTCATGCATGATACTGCCCTTTGAGCCTGCATACATAAAGGTTCTTGCAATCCCAATCGCCCCCAGGGCATCCAACCGATCTGCATCCTGTACAACCTGACCTTCCAGCGTTTCCATAGGCGGGTTTTGTCCACCATTGTAGGACATTGTAGCAATAACGGTCATTACGTGTGTGATCACGTCCGGATCGTTTACATGCAGATGCAGCCACTGCTCAACTTTATCCAGCCCCGCTTGTTTGGAATCATTCAATTTTTCATCCGCTACATCATGCAACAGTGCTGCCAGTTCACACACGAACGGATCTGCACCTTCTTTTGCAGCGATTTCAATGGACAGCTTCCTCACCCGGTCAATATGCCACCAATCGTGACCACTGTGGTCATGCTCCAACTGTTGCTGTACATACGGCTCTGCCTTTTGAATGATATTTACCCTTATCGCTTCCTGTTGCTCTGTTCGTCTGTTCATAAGTCACCTTTCAATCCCGTCTATATTTACTATGTGAGAGGTTGGTTTATTTTTTATATGCTTGTCCATTTGCTTAGTGCGAATCATCGAGAGCGCCTTACGGGCTGCCAGCTTCCCATTTGGGCTTCCATGCTTCACTACTTCTTTTAATATTTCGGTCGCTGGTTCATACCCATGATATCCCAAAAGAATACATGCACGTTCCTGTACATACATATCTTCATCATCCACATAGGAAAGCAATGAATCCACCTCACTGACAGGAGTAATCGCCATTAAGCTGTAAAGAAGCTGACACCTCACGTCATCCTCCATAGATGAATCCTTTTCCAGTATAGCCTGTAATTCATGCATACAGCGAATATCTTCTGCTAGTTGTTCGGTGCTTATGTTCTCGTCAGACGGGTAATCCTTATGCAGCTCTTCCCAATCGAGCTCCGGTTTTTGCTCCAACTCTGCAATCAACGAAGCCGCACTTCGGTATATCGGTGACAAATCTGTTTCCTCGTGATTTATATAACATAATTTATATGCCAACGGTCCTTCTACATATAGGCCTACATAATTAGAATGATCATCCGTCCATAGAGGGACGATATGTTTGAACACCTCGATCTGCGCCATCCACTCAGTACTCTCAGCAAGCTCCTGTTCACTCAGTAATCGTAGCTGAACCTTCTGCCCTTTCTGCTTCTTACTATGGATCAGTAAAGCTTCCAGCGTATCGTCAGGCAGATAAATCGCTAGACGCTCAAACACCTCTCGTAAGCTCATTTTTTCACACTCCTAATCTTTTCTACTCCAAATCTACTATTTAAGTCCCGAAAAAGACAGGCTTTCTTCATTTTATTCTATATGTGTGTGGCATCCAACATTAGGTCGAGAAGTCCTTAACTATGCAAAAAAAGAACCTCCTCAACCACATCAGCTGTAGTTAACGGAAGTTCTTTATTAAACACTGATTCCCTTATCTTACTCCAAGACACCAAGCTCGCGGTTTTTTTCCTTGAATCGGCTGTTATGAGAAGATACATATGCCGCTTTGTCAGCTGTCGGATCAATGTACAGCTTGGCGCTGTTGAGGGCAAGGGCGGCGTCTGTGAACGTACCTGCAATCAGATACAGCTTGCTTCCGTACTCGACAAAATCGCCTGCAGCAAAAATCCCCGGTAGATTCGTTTCCAGCTTGTCGCTCACGCGGGCATGCCACTCTCCCATATCCAGTCCCCAATCTCGCAGAGGACCGAAATCGGATTTTAGACCATGATTTACGATAACTGCATCAACATTCAGTATCTCTGTTTCGCCCGTATCTACATGATTGATCGTCACCTGCTCAATCGTCTCTCCGTTGTTGCTATGTAACTGACCTACCGCGTAAGGTGTGAGAACACGAACCGAAGAGGATTTCATACGGGCTACATTTTTCTCATGTCCGCCAAAATGATCCCGACGATGTACAACTGTCACACTCGCCGCAATAGATTCCAGCTCATTCGCCCAATCTACCGCCGAGTTGCCTCCACCGGAAATCAGAACATGTTTGTCCCGGAACGGCTCCAGCTCTTGTACGGTATAATGCAGATTTGTAACCTCGTAACGGTCAGCGCCTTCAATCTCCAGTTTAGCCATTTTGAGAATACCATAGCCTACGGCCAGAACGATCGTACGCGTCCAATGCTGTTCCCCTGTGGCAGAAGTCAGCAGGAACGTACCATCTTCTTGCCGATCCAAACCCGTAATCTGTTGCCCCAGTACAATGGTAGGCTCGAACGTTTTTGCCTGCTGCTCCAGCTGGTCGATCAGCTTTTCACATAAAATCGGGGTAACGCCTCCAACATCCCATATCATCTTCTCAGGGTATATGCGCATCCGTCCGCCTAGCTCATGCTTGGCTTCGATCAGCTTGGTTTTCATATCTCTCATTCCACTGTAAAACGCGGTATACATACCGGCAGGACCGCCGCCGATGATCGTTACATCATATAATTCCAAGGACTCTGTCACTCTGCAACTCTCCCTATCATAACTTAATATGTCTGCTTCTATTATAAGTGATAATAATTATCAATATCAATTAAGAAATAAAAACATATCTGTGACAGAGGTTTTTGTGATTTTGGAACTACATTTTATACAGTTATCTGGCTATTGCTTTTGTTAATCTTGTGTATTAGGCAGGGATTGATTCACTATTGCATGCAATGCTTTTTCATTCAACCCAGTCTGTACAAATTGAAAACGGTGACCTGCCAGTCTCTGAACTCGATCTATGATCTGCCCCAAATGATAAGCTGTATGCTCTACCACATGGTAAACATCATACATATTTATATAGCCTGTATTATCCAATGCTGCACAGAAGGCAGAAAAAGCATCTTCAACTTCATCCATAAGTTGCTCACCAAGTATTGATCGTACATTCTGTGCTTGGATATGATCGTAAATTCATGCATGGAAGAATTCATATGTTCATTTCCTCCTTCATCTTTTCAGCTGTATTTTTTGAAAAAGTCACTTCCGTGGATTATCCAATATCGTTCAGCAGGAGGGACCTCTTCCAAAAAGTTCTGATATTCCCCTTTCCACCCCACCGGGACATAATGTTCGAAAGAAGCTGGCTCTGGAAATAGTGAGTAGAGAATTTTCTGGTCAAAATCAACATATAAAGCAGGACAGAATTCCAACACTTCATCCTTATGCTGAATTGCATCATCTAGCATCTGGAGCATTGTAGTGAGTTCTCCCGCATCTACCTTATATTCACAGATGTGTTCCAAAAATGCTCCCGCTGTAGTCTCATCCAAAATAGCGATACCAAACCGTTCCTCCATCTCGGTATTCAAAAACCAATACTCTCTTTCCGTCACATACCAATTCCATTGTCCCTGAAAAATGACACCGACAATAATATTTTGTGCATATTCAGGCCATATTTTCATGAGCTTTTGTGTTCCCCTCCCTCACTTACAGCTCGATCCAAAACCGGTTTACACGGTTTCCATCTTCCTCTATGTAATCCTTGTCTGGTGTTCCGCCGTTTCGCAGAATCGTTCTTTTGGAACTGATATTATCGGAGTCGCATACGACGAGGGCTCTGGAAACACCCAACTCTTTTGCTTTGCCCAATGCCAGACTCAGCATAGTCACAGCGCACCTGTTCCCTCGTGCAGAAGGACGGATACCATAACCGATATGACCGCCAGCATTTAACAGATGCTCATTAAGATCATGACGGATATTCACTGCTCCGACGACCTGGTCATCTGCATCCATCAGCCAGTATGTCGAACTTTTAACCCAGCCTTCAGACAAGCCAATTCCATTTTTCTGTTGATTTAAAAACGTCAGCATACCTTCAAAATCATATGGTTCTATAGAAATCACCCAAGGCACCATTTGCTCCTGGCTTTTTTTCCATTCCTCATAAAATGAAAGATAAGCATCCTTCCAGCGCCGATCCGGCTCAACCAATCTTACAGTCTGCATCCCGCTCACGACCTCCTCTTTAAGCGCTCCATATATCTCTAATGGTCGTCATCTCTACACCCCATAGTTCTTAGTCGTTGCTTCCAGGGTTTCATCCGTCTCCGCAAGCCACACGGAACTAACCTCAAACGTCCCCGGCTCGAAAAACAAGGGAAATCTCCGCTTAAACCAATCCTGCATCGGCAAATTTAGTGCTTCCTTCATATCCACCCACAGCAGATCTCCCTCAGGGGGATTCTTTAATAGTTCACCTTCCGTTGCTGTAGCCAAATAGTTAAAGACCATGTATCTCAGCCCTTGATTTGGATCACAATATTCGTCGATTCCTTTAAATACAATTTCCGTAACCGTTAAGCCCGTTTCCTCCTTTACTTCGCGAATGGCTCCGTTCACAATGCTCTCTGGGAACTCTACTTTTCCTCCTGGAGCAATATAACCTGGAAACCCCTTTCGATTGGGTCTATTCATAAGCAATACCTTGGTTCCGTCTTGAATCATGCACATGGTATATATTTTGTGTGTCACTTCTGTAGCCAATCCAATCATACCTTTCTTTATTCACGATTCTCTATGATCTAGCTTTTGACTTTCTCACCGACATATTGTAATTGGTTAAATATAGTATTCCAATCAGAACAATCACAGTCCCTCTTCAAACAACTGCATACCTATAATTTCAAAGGAGACGCCGTCGCCTGCTTTAACGTTGGTATCACCATTCATTTCTTCCGAATCTAAAACAAACGTTGCATCTCCTACAACAATCTCCAGACATTCTATCCCGCCTGCTTCGCCTTGCATCACTTGTTGTATCATTCCTTGAATCCAATAGTCGCCTAGCTTTGGTTGAGGGCGAACAACGCCTGTCTTTTCAGTAGGCCTCAGTCTTCTGAACCCTTCTATACTGGATTGAGAAATCTCAACCGAAATGACACAGCCAGGAATTAACTTGTCCAAGCTTTGTTTATACGGAACAACATACGCATATCCCGAGGTCAGTTCACACCAAAAAGATGTCCAGTAACCGTATACCTTTTCCTCGCCAATACTACGAATGATGATCTTTTCATCTTTATTTACTTCCTTGATCTGTACGCGCATATTCGGAGTCCTCAGTAGATATTTTTCTTATAATAATAGTGTTTAAAGCCTCTAGGAGCCTCCTCAATGACACCGACTACTTCATACCCATGTTTCTCATAGAATTCAGGCGCTTGAAAAGAAAAGGTATTTAGTTGTATAAAATCACATCCTTTATCTCTAGCCATTTGTTCGATTTCACCAAGCAATTGCGAACCGTAGCCCTTTCCTCTATGGACCTGATCTACCCACAAAATATCAACCTCCACCCAGTTCCAACATAGTACACTTAGAAGACCGCCGATGACCTGACCTTCTCCATTTTTGAGCGTAAGATTAATCTCTTCATATTGGGTTTGAATATCTGCTGGGACGTGTTTTGCATTAAACTCAATCAACTTGTTTCTGACGAAACGAGCTTCATCCTTACTACTTCGACTCATTTGAGGTTCCAGCGTCATGGCTTAAATCCTCCAATTTAGAATGTATACTAACACTACTAATTCAATCTATAAAATACTAAAGTTAGAAACCTTTCATCTTCCCACTGTTATTTATTGTATATACTTTTCTAAGTTTAGTCACATGATTCATTTTAACCCGACGTAAACGCAAAAAAGCAGGCTCCCTATGAAACAGAGAGCCTGCTGTCTTTTGTATCATCGTCAGGCTTACAGAAGAAGAGATGGGATGATCAGATAGAAATATCCAGTGATTTTCCAACCCCAGTAATATCACTGCCATTCGAGCTGCTGGCGCGAGTCATTTCCATATTGCTTGGAGTGGACTTTTCCATTTTTGGTGTTGACGTGCTGCTGGATTGAGAACTTTGCTGTGCAATCTGGGCTTCAATTTGTTTAATTTGCTGCTGAAGCTGCTTCATTTTTGTTTCTTTTGTATCTTTATTATCTTTGCTTTGTTGTACCTTGTTGTACTCTGCTTCAAGCTGAGCTTTTTGCTTTTCCAGACTGGCTGTATTGTTGGCACTGGATGAAGATGAAGTACTTGCAATAGATATAGAATTGCTGGAAGTCGCTGAAATATTCATAGAAAAATTCCCCTTTTTAAAAGTTAAGTTTGAGTTACAGATGTGGGCTAACCGGTTCTAAGGTACGCTATTGCACCCTAAAGATTATGACGAAGATGATAGAGATTGTTCGAAAATCTTGGCGATTTTATCGAATAAAGCCGATATTTCCTCATCTGTTGCATTCGATTCTTCTGTGTTTCCCCATGCGTTTTTCAATGCAGAAATCAGATCTGTTTGCTCATCTGTTTCTGCAGATACGGAGCCGGATAGAAGCTCGGAACTCAGGACGTTTTGCAAATCACTCAGTAAGGATCTTTTTTCATCTACCGTAAGCTCTTTTTCAGATGTAGTGGTGTCATCCTCTTGATTGGTAGTCGCCTGAATATTCCATGCAAATGGGGGCATAATTCCACCCATCGCCTGCATCATTGGAGGCAGACCACTGCCATCAACTTCAGGTCGGAATGAGTCATCTCCAGGCGGCGCAGGGCGATTATTTTGGATGGATTCTGCTATCTTATCGAATAAATTGGATACTTCCTCATCTGTTGCTGTCGAAAGATCCATCCCGGATAACAAGTCGCTGACTGCAGCCAAAGGATTTTTCGTACTGTTGTTGATTTCATTCGTTTCAGATAAAGCACTTGAAGACGTTAAGTAATTTTGTAAATCTGACAACAACGCTTTCTGTTCATCCGTAGTCAGCGCCACAGTATCCTGGTCGTACTTGTAGTCATAACTGTAGTTTTCCGTAGGAAGTGGAGCCTGCATACCCCCGGCATATTCCATAAATTCCGCACTTAATTCGAGTGAATCGTTAGATTTCTTGTGTGTGGTATGCTCCGTGTTATTTAGTCCATTCTCATTTGACTTCAGCGTATTCGAATTATCGTAGGAAGTCGAAGTCTTGATGAGATGCCTGTTAATGGATAGTGACAAAGTAGATCCCCTCTCAATGTACATAGTGTTTTTAGCTGCCCACCTCTCTTTCATCGGTAGCAAAACTGAAGGCAGCCTGAGGGAATGCTGAATGATAACTGAATGAATACGGACTGACCCATACGTACTCTTTTTCTTTTTTCCTAGACCATAGTCAAGGAAAGACCCCTCCGCAGGACGGGGAACTGAACCCTACTCCAGACAGGAGCAAGTAAAGGGATAATTTGTTACTCTTAGCAGAGAATAAATGAACGTATATTGAAAATTGAAGGTAGGGAAAGGTGTATGATCCGTATTAGTCATTTGGTTCATGAAAGACTTATGTTCCTATTCAAATTTTTGTACTCACCTGCATATGTAGGTAGCGTAACACCCAGTTCCAGATTTTTAGCTAAAAATATGATAGAATCCATTCCATGGAGTGAAGTTCATGCCGTGGCTGAGCTCGGGGCTGGAACAGGCGCAATTACCCAATACATTCCGTCTACGACAAAAATTCATCCCAAAGTTCTGCTCTTTGAGAAGGACCCGACCATGCAGCAGAGTTTAAAAAGAAGATTCCCGAATTATCTGTGCTATTCCGACTCGCGTGAGCTTCAGCTTGCTATGAAAAATGCCCAAATTGAACAGCTCGACTGTATAATCAGCGGGCTGCCATTCTTCAACTTTCCACAAGCGATGCGAGATCAAATCGTAGAACAAATTCATCTATCACTTAGGGATGGAGGAATGTTTGTTGCCTTTCAATACTCTAAACAGATGAAGCAGCAGTTAGGTGAATGGTTTGATATTGAAGAAATCAAGTTTGTACCTATGAATGTTCCACCCGCATTCGTCTATGTATGCCGAAAGAAAGCTTAAGAAAGGAGTATGGGAATGGATGTTGAATATTTAATTTCCATTATCGAACAATATGGCTATGCAGCATTATTCTTCTCTCTATGGCTCGGAATTGTGGGACTGCCCATTCCAGACGAAGTTATAGTGATGACTGGCGGGGCCGTAACAAGCATGGGGATACTTCATCCGTTACCTGCTTTTTTAATTGTATATCTTGGGGTTGTATCAGGCCTATCCTTAGGTTATGTGTTGGGCAGAAGCTTGGGTACACCCATTTTGGATCGTTTGCGCCGAAAGAAAAAAATGGACAAGTATATTACTTTTTCAGAGAATTTAGTACATAAGTATGGAAACTTCACGATATGCATCAGCTACTTGCTGCCAATCGTTCGCCACATTGTCCCTTATATTGTGGGGATCAATAAAATGAGCTTCAAACGCTATGCCCTCTTCTCTTATTCAACGGGCTTGATTTGGACGCTAATCTTCTTCCTGCTCGGACGTCTCTTTGGTGACCATGTACAAGCAGCAGGAGAATTGATTCATCGTTATGGCTTGCAGGTGGCATTGCTTCTCATCATGCTGACAATTATATTTTTTATAATGAAATTTGTGTGGGGGAAGAAAACAACGGAGGAGTAAAGGTTGAGTCTATTCGGCATGTTCATAAATTTAAAAGTTACCTGTCGTGCCACTACGCAGACGGATGGTGCTTCCCATCGCCACCGCCCCCGGATTTCTGAAATCGACAAAATACATCTCGAACATACCAAATATATTTATAGGGATTCAAAGATGCTGTGCAATTTTTAAATGAGTTACGTAACACCTATACTGGTTAAGAACTCATAATGATTTTCAACTTTTAAAATATATCTTATGAAAAAACAAAAAAGCGCCTAGAACAGGCGTTTTCATTTTTGTCCTTTTTAGCAATAGTATCCATATGATATACTATAAACTAACAACAGAATGGCTTAGATGGGCGGTCGGCTAGTCTCCTACAAAGGAGGTGATGCCTGTGGAGGTTAAAGATACGCTGATGTTGATGATTCAATTTGCAACGTTGGTGATCTTGATTATTTCCTTCAACAAAAAGAAATAGACCGCCCTCTGGAAAAGGTTAGCGGTCTATTTTACTAATCCAACCCTACAGCCACCGCCCTTATAAGCGGCTGTTGTAAAAGAGTGAGGATGTTAGAGCATCCTTACTCTTTTTTAAGTATATACCTATTGGCTATAGTTTATCACAAGAAAAACCATATTGACAATATGGAAAACCTTTTATGGGCAGCTTTCACCCTGAGCTATTTTTTTAAGTGAAGTAGCTTAACCAGCTTGTCATGAATAGCCGTATTCGGGTAATTTCCACTAAATTGGGAGGAACCCGGACCCATTGCAGTTAGCGCTACATCAACGGATGTATGTCCTCCTGTGGTCCAGTCGATATAAAACTTCTCATCAGAACCTTTTACGGTAAAAGGGCCGTCCTCTTTGGAGACACCTTCACCGGATTCATCTTCCGCATCTTCGCCTTCAATGGCCAAACCGCCTGTTTCATGGTCTGCCGTCACTAACACCAAAGTATCTGGATGCGCTTTGGCATAGTCCTTAGCTACTTTGACAGCCTTATCCAGCTGCTGCCCAGCTTTAATGGTTAATTCACCTTCATTGTCATGCGCCATCTCATCAGTTCCTTCTTCCTCTACCATCAGGAAAAAGCCTTTTTTGTTTTTGGATAGAACATCAATCGCTTTCGCTGTCATATCCGGTAAAGAAACCGTTGGGTTGTAAGAATTGCCTAGTTTGTTGTGAGCTTGGAACATTTCTTCATTGGCGAATAGACCTAGCAGTTTAGAGCCTTTGGCTGCTTTCATTTCAGCCTGATTTGTCACATAGCTATAGCCCAACTTCTTCGCTTGTTCCACCAAATTTCCTTGAGTTCCCTTACTAGCTTCCTCAGGATCTTCTGCCGGTGCATCTGGATGTTTGCCTGGTGTTCCTGCAGGGTACCAGAAATCCTCACCCCCGCCCAGAATCACATCCAGCTTGCTTTTCTCAAGATACTGCTTGGCAATCTCGCTTTGCGCGGAGCGCTTCTCAACATGCGCACCAAAGGCAGCGCCCGTCGCATCTGTCACTTGGCTTGTCGTCACCACTCCTGTAGACATGCCTGCTTTTTTAGCCAGTTCCATAATGGTTGTCACTGGTTTTTTATTCAAATCCATTCCGATCGCGCCGTTATACGTTTTCACACCTGTTGCAATGGCAGTCGCAGCAGCGGCAGAGTCTGTAACTAGGTTGTCCCCTGAACTCGTGCTAACCAGACCCGTTATAGGCATCTTGTCCATTTCAAGCAATCCCGATTTTCCAACCGTTGCTAAGCGAATCGCGTTGCGACTGGCTTCCCCCATACCATCACCGATAAAAAGAATGACGTTTTTAGGAGTATCCGCTTTAGCTGATACAGCCTTCTGTGCCTTGGACTCTGCAACAGTGGACTTCGTAGAAGTCGCGGCTGCAAAAGCTGTAGGGATATCAGCAGATAATAAGGGTACAGTCAAAACGGTCACAGCACTTAACGCAAGGATACTCTTTTTCATGGAAGGCTTTTTCACAAGGTCACACTCCAATAAATTTAATATTCATATATGATAATTTCATCATATATTGGTTTTGTAAAAAATCGTAAAGCACTAGGTTTCCCGAATGTAAAAAATTGAAGTGGTCAGCTATGTTTTTATAATAAAAAAAGAAGACATCGACTCATGGTATACCAAGAGTTGATGCCTTCTGTTGTTTATACTACATCGCGGCGATATTTTTGCCGATGGGCATGGTGTAGTACAGCGGTTTTTGCTGTCCGTTTTGCTGATAGACTACAAGCAGCAATGTGCGGCCTTCGGCTGTTAATGGGCTACCACCACTCAGGATATGATCCAGACTGAACGGCAGCACATCCAGCACAGCGTGCTTTTGCAGTTCCTTTTCACCCAGGTTCAAAGAAGCAAAGGCTGGGATCATCTCGCGGTATGGCTGCGTCTGTTGACTAGCCACATCCGTCTCACCCGTATTCTCCTTGCTCACATCTGCCGCCGCAGGGGACAGCAGCGCATCCGGGTGCTGAAGAGCCATTTTCATATAGCTGGACCAATCGTCCTTCTCCAAAGTATGCTCCCACCAGATTTTGCGCGGCTTATATTTATGGTTGAGGAAATAATCAAGCTTCATCAGCCCAAGCACCATATCCATTCGCTTGGTTCCCCGCGATTCCAAAAAGGACTGGAGGCGCGTAAACAAGTCTTCGAGCTGATGTCCAATTTTTTGCCATCCCTGTCCTTCCCAGTAGTCTCCGAATTCCTGAAAGAAATCAAAGGCGGACGAGAATTCACGCTCAATCAGGTAGTTCACCGTATGGTCCATACGATGAGAGTTCCAGTATTTTTCCAATACATCTTCCAAGCGTTTGAGTCGTACGATGTCGGCAAAAGAAAGGACGTCATTGCTCAACATTTCATACGGCGCAACATCCATATACGTATAGTTATACTTATCGGCATCAATGCGCAAACCAGTACCACGCAGCATTTTGAGGAAGCCAAGCTGAAGCTCTTCCGGTCCAAGCGCAAAAACGTCATTAAACGTTTTACGGAATGTGTTGTAGTCCTCCAATGGCAATCCGGCGATCAGATCCAGATGCTGGTCGATTTTCCCGCTTTGCTTGACCTTTGTAACAGTGCGGGAAAGCTTGGTGAAGTTCTGGCGGCGCTTAACCAGTTCATTGGTGGGATCATTCGTTGACTGGACACCGATCTCAAAGCGAAATACCCCCGGTGGCGCGTTCTCCGCCAAATAATCCAATACCTCGGGACGCATAATATCTGCCGTAATCTCAAACTGGAAGACACAGCCACGGTGATTTTCAATCAAAAACTTGAACATTTCCAGCGCATAATCGCGTTTAATATTAAAGGTTCGGTCCACAAATTTAATCAATTTAGCCCCATTGTCAATCAGATACAGAATATCCGACTTGGTGCGCTCGATATCGTAATAACGCACCCCGACCTCAATGCTGGACAGACAAAATTGGCAACTGAACGGACAGCCCCGGCTCGTTTCAAAATAGACAACCCGTTTCCCGAGTTCTGGGATATCCTCTGCAAAACGATATGGCGACGGCAGCTCGTTCAAGTCCGCTTTTGGACGACCCGGCATGATAATGACCTCTTCTCCCTTACGGTAAGCCAGTCCATATACAAAATGGAACTTGCGATCCCCTTCCAGCTCTTGCAGCAGTTGATGGAAAGTTTCCTCTCCCTCACCAACAACGATAAAATCCACATTCGCCAAGCGCTTCATCCAGTGCTCTGTATCGTAAGATACCTCCGGGCCACCCAAAACAATCTTGACCTCGGGCATAATCTTTTTTAACACATCAATGACTTTAATCGTCTCTTCAATGTTCCAAATATAACAGGAAAAACCGATGACATCTGCCCCTCGTTGAAACAGATCGGATACGATGTTCATCACCGGGTCCTTAATCGTATACTCCGCCAGCTCGATATCAAAATCCTTTTCACTGTAGGCTTTGAGGCATCGGATGGCCAGCGAGGTATGAATATATTTTGCGTTTAACGTTGATAAAATGACTTTCATAGGTCACAACCTTCTATAAGTTTGCATGGACTCTTACATCCTTAGTATAGCTATTCAAAATCCTCGTACACATCATCTGCAAAAATCTCATCCTCGCTCACCATTCCGCCGGTATTCCCCTGATTTTGAAAGAAATCAAGAAACGGCTTGCCATACTTGCGGAACTTCACTTCACCAACACCCTTGATCCGCAGCATGTCTGCCTCGGATTGCGGACTCGCTACGCTCATCTCTCGCAGCGTGGCATCATTGAAGATGATATAAGACGGTACATGCTCCTGAGCGGCCAGATCACGGCGGATCAAGCGCAATTGCTCGAACACAGTTTCGTTGACTGCGGCAGGATAGGCATCGCGTCCCTTTCGTCCACGTGATCCCGCTCCACCTGCAAAAGCAGTGGCATGCCGCACCACACGCTGCATAACTTCGCGCTGGCCTCTCAGCACTTCAGCAGCAAGCTGCTGCAAGCGTACGACCGGATATTGCCCCTCGGATAGCATCAGATAGCCTTCCGAAACAAGAACATTGATAATTTCAGCAATTTCTTTTTCCGTTCGGTTGCCCATCACACCATAGGTTGGCAGGCTGTCAAAACCATACTGCAGCACCTTTTTGTTGCGCGAGCCTTTCAACACCGAGGCTACCATTGAAACCCCATACCGTTCCCGCATACGATGAATGCACGAAAAAATCTTTTGCGCATCTATGGTCATATCCACCAGTTCCCGCTCATCTGTACATGAACTGCATATGCCGCAGGCTTCATGCTCCTGCGCTTCTCCGAAATACTCCAGCTGTGCTGAACGTAGGCAGCGAGTCGTGTAACAATAGTCAACCATCTGTTGGAGCTTACGGTAGTCGTTGCGCTTGCGGTCTTCATCCTGTGGATTTTGCTCAATCAGGAACTTCTGGGTCACAATATCTTGCGGTCCGAACAGCAAAATACATTGACTTGGGTCGCCATCACGTCCTGCGCGTCCTGCTTCTTGTACATACGCCTCCATATTTTTAGGCATATTGTAATGAATGACATAACGTACGTTTGATTTATCTATCCCCATACCGAAGGCATTGGTTGCGACAATAACACGGATATCGTCGTAAAGAAACCCTTCCTGGCTGTCTGCACGTTCCTGATCAGTCATTCCTGCATGATAACGTCCTGCTGCCATGCCAGCATCGCGCAGGCGTTGATATAAATCATCCACGTCCTTACGTGTCGCCGCATAAATTATGCCCGATTCACCCTCATGTTCACGGGCATAATTTAGCAAAAAGCTACGTTTGTCCTCCCCACGCAGCACACTGAATGCCAAATTCGGCCTTCCAAGACCGGTAACGAACGTTTCCGGTGAACGCAGACGAAGCAGGCGTACGATATCATCCATAACCTGCGGTGTAGCCGTTGCCGTAAACGCAGCTACGATTGGACGTTCATACAGCCCGTCCACGAATGGAGCCACAGCCAGATAGCTGGTACGAAAATCATGACCCCACTGGGATACACAGTGAGCCTCATCTACCGCAACGCAGGAAATCGGTAACTGAGCCATCTCATCACGGAACCAATCCAGTTCCAGTCGTTCAGGGGCGACATACAGCAACTTCAAATCTCCGTTCCGTGCGGCGCGGATACGGTCGTTGACTTCTCGACCGCTCAACGTGCTATTAATGTAGGCAGCTGCAATCCCCATCGTGGTCAGCGCATCCACCTGGTCTTTCATTAACGAAATCAGTGGTGACACAACAATGGTCAGTCCCTCATGCAACAACGCGGGAATCTGGTAGCATATCGATTTTCCGCCACCTGTTGGCATGATGCCCAACGTGTCGTTGCCTTCCAGCATACTGGCCACAATTTTCTTTTGTCCCTCCCGGAAATCGGGATAGCCATAAAATTTTTGCAGCAAGTCCTGCGCCCGTTCCAATGTTGGTGCTTGTACACTCATAGTTTCAAAACTCCTCATATTTCTAGCGTCCTCGACGCATATCGGCTTTTCTTTCGTTACCTTTAGTTTACCGGGGTTAAGGGTAATGTTCAACCGCTGGAAGTCTGTCAATCGGCTTTTAGTCTCTTATGGCATTCGCCGTTTTCTCATGATATAGTGGACACGGTGCCGCAAATGGTCCATAACTATGAAGAGATACGGCTCCAAGAAGGAGAAAGAACCCATGAATAATCGGAAACCTCAAAGGAAAAATCATACAAAATCAACCTCAAACTCAAGCCATTCCAGGCGCAACCACAAACCCGCCGGA
This sequence comes from Paenibacillus sp. Mc5Re-14, assembly GCF_001049835.1. NCBI lineage: Bacteria > Bacillati > Bacillota > Bacilli > Caryophanales > Paenibacillaceae > Paenibacillus > Paenibacillus sp. Mc5Re-14. Next base: position 967,494 of record NZ_CVPD01000001.1, read on the forward strand.
AAATCTGGCTCCTATAGACCGGAAGCTCAACGGAAAACCCATACTTTGGATAAAGCACCTGCCAAAACATACATCGTTCAGGAGCCTGCCGAGCTATTGAGCTTTTTAGTTGAGCATGTGACTGGCATGGGCCGTAATTCCATTAAATCAGCATTGGCGCGTGGACAAGTTTCCGTCAATGGTATTCCTCGTACTGTGCATAATTTTCCGCTGGAGCAAGGACAGACTGTCGCGCTCTCCAAGGAAAAGGTAGCTCCTGTGGTGCCGCTAACCGGGCTGCGTATTTTGCATGAGGACGAAGCTATTATCGTTATCCATAAAGATGCCGGGTTGCTTTCTGTCGCTTCTGCGCAGGAGCAGGAAGTCACAGCATATCGCCAGCTTACAGCCCACGTACGACGCGAGCATCCGTACAACCGTATTTTTGTACTGCATCGTTTGGATCGTGATACATCAGGAGTGATGATGTTTGCGAAAAGCGAAGCCATACAGCAGGAAATGCAACAAGCGTGGAAGGAAGTTGTGTATGAACGAACATACATTGCTCTCGTAGAAGGACAGGTTAAAAAAGAAACGGGCACAATCACCTCATGGCTGAAAGAAAGCAAGACGCTAAAAATGTACTCCAGTCCTTATCCGAATGACGGACAGCACGCAGTCACTCATTACAAGCGGCTTCAGGCCAATCGGCATTTTTCTTTGCTGGAAGTACGTTTGGAGACCGGACGCAAAAATCAAATTCGCGTGCATATGGAGGATATCGGTCATCCGATTGTTGGGGATAAAAAATACGGCTCTAAGTCCAAGTCGATTGGCCGCCTTGGTCTGCATGCAAAGGTATTGTCGTTTATACATCCCGTCACCGGAGTATTGCTGCGTTTTGAATCCGACATTCCTAAAACCTTTTTGAATCCGTTTAGAGAGTAGACTGCAGTAAAGCACACGAAGAAGAGTGTAATAATACAAAAGGAAATTAGGGGGTTGTAAAAAACAGCCCCCTTTTTTTGTTGGTTAAGCGGTATACCTCCGAACACCATCAGCCATTTTCATCAATTCATCCCATATATATATGGGTGAATTACACACTGGACATTCTACCCAACCGTTTAAGTAGGGTAGCTGGGCAAGAAGTAATTTCTCATCTATTTTTTGAGCATATTCGTGTAGCCACTGTATATTTACACCTCTATGGTCCAATGAACGGGGGCGAATCGGATAGGGGATTAGATCGCCTGAACTGACAGGGTCTTTATCATAGACAACCAGAGTGTCACCCTGTTCATCAGGCCAAATATAGAGCGGGGTACCGCAATGGGGACAATCCAGCATATATTCGTCACCTGTATCAAAGGTTTGTAGCATATAGGCTACGCAATGATACCCCTCAAAGGCGGCAGCCGCAGCAAGAACATAGCGCTTGCCGACATCTTCTTCATGTTCTTTCGCATAGAGCACCATTTCTTCCGTCAATTCTGCAAGGCGAACGATGGCACTTCGATATTGCGCGTAGATATATTCTGCCAGGCTAGAATCCACTTCCACCTGATCCCTTGCAAATTCCAATGGGATTTTGGTATGTAAGGGATTATTATTCTTCGCTTCAAATATTCCGCAAATGTTATATATATCTGCCCGAATTCCTATATCAGAACTCTTTAGCGCAATGTCTACTAGGTAAGGTACAGCCGCAAATGTACAAGTATACAACGTATTTTGGTGATACAATTCCTCCCAATACAAGGTGTCAGCTATTTCGCCATCATATCCGGCTTGGAGCTGTTTTAACATTTCTGGGACGTATTGAGAAGAACCGTAGGGGCCTTGGAGCAGAGTCCAGACCGGATCGGACAAAGCCAGCATCTTGATACTCCTTTCACCGTTTTCTTACAGTAACATGAGATAGATTTATAAAATGAGTTTGCTATCAAAAATTCATTTAACATCATAATTCTTAGCTTGTTACGTTTATTTCATTATACGCATATCAGTAGCTGAAGTTGCTTTTCTCATTTTATGCAATGTACAAAGTCACTATTTTTGAGGGTCTATAATCATATTCGGTTAAGATTTGGGCATTATGAAGATAAGATACATTAAATTCAGGAATTACGAACCTAAAATTTTCTATTACATTACGAATCCACTGTCAATTTCGTTCCTTTCCTGTATACATAGTCCACATTATAAGCCCTGTTACTTAAAAATTGCTGAGTAAGAAATAAAGTATATTAACGTTAAATTCCCATACATGTAAAATGGAGAGTGTCTTAAGTGACGCTGCCTGTTTTTAATGATGCCAAACGGGTAAGACATACATATTCAAGTCTTTATTTTGGTCCGTTACAGAACGGATTGTATGAATCGGTATATGAAGAGGCATGTTGGGAATATTACGTATGAATACTGCGACTATAAGGGGAAATAGCCTATGACCATAACACCGGAACAGCGGATTACCCTGCACGGATTTAACAATTTGACCAAATCATTGAGCTTTAATATGTACGATATTTGTTACACCAAAACGAAAGAGGAACGCGAGGCGTATATTGAATATATTGATGAACAATATAACTCGGATCGACTGACAGCTATTTTAAAAAATGTATCCGATATTATCGGCGCCCATGTACTCAATGTTGCTCAGCAGGATTATGTCCCTCAAGGAGCAAGCGTGACAGTGCTTATATCAGAAGGGCCGATTGTGGAGGTACCGAATGAATCATATGCAGAGTCACCAGGCCCCCTACCTGAGTCTGTCGTGATACAACTGGATAAAAGCCATATTACGGTTCACACCTACCCTGAATATCATCCAGACGAGGGGATTAGCACGTTTCGTGCAGATATTGATGTTTCTACCTGTGGGGAAATCTCTCCGCTCAAGGCACTTCACTATCTGACTCATTCTTTTGACACTGACATTATGACGATTGATTACCGGGTACGCGGCTTTACACGTGATACGAATGGTCATAAGCTTTTTATCGACCATGACATTGCTTCGATTCAAAACTATATTCCCGACGAAGTGCGCAATCAGTATGACATGATCGACGTGAATGTGTATCAGGAAAATATTTTCCATACCAAATGCAAGCTAAAACAATTTGATTTGGACAACTATCTGTTCGGCTACACAAAGGAAAGTTTGAGTGAAAAAGAACAACAGAATATATCAACAAGACTCAAAATCGAAATGGATGAAATTTACTACGGCAAAAATATAACGTAAACAAAAAATGGATCATTTCGTTGTACAAAGGACGATTGCTTGGACTGGAATTCAGCCGGGCTTTCGTCCTTTTTGGATACAAAATCATGGATTTTACTCAGCTTGATCTGTACAAGTGGAAGAATGTTCACTATGATAGGGGATGAAACCACTAATTTAAACTATCAGCTCAGATGTTAGACTTGCTCCCGAATGTAAGCGCAATCAATTGATCTCACCATTTTGTTATGAAAGACAAAGGAGGAATTTGTATGCAAGGCGGTATTGGCGGTAAAAATATTATTTTACGACTGGAAATTTCCACCGAGCACATCCAGTTTGGTCAATTGATTACGTTGGTAAACGAACATGGCGGAGATGTCATTGCCATTGACGTCATCCGCACCTCTGAGAAGGCCACTGTGAGAGATATTACAGTCACCATTGCTGATCCAGCAGAAATTGACCGAATGATCGCCCGGATTAAAAAAGCACAAGGTGTAAAGGTACTGTCCATCTCTGATCGCACCTTCCTCTTACATCTCGGGGGCAAGATTGAAATGCAGCCCAAGGTCCCGATTCAAAACCGTGACGACTTATCCCGGGTATACACTCCTGATGTGGCGCGCGTATGTATGGCCATTCATGAGGAGCAGGACAAAGCTTTCCGGTTAACGATCAAGCGCAATACTGTCGCTGTCGTCTCTGACGGAAGCGCTGTCCTCGGACTCGGCAACATCGGTCCATATGCAGCCATGCCGGTAATGGAAGGCAAAGCCATGCTGTTCAAGCAGCTTGGGTCCGTCGATGCCTTCCCGATCTGCCTGGATACGCAGGACACGGAAGAAATCATTAAAGCCATTAAGCAACTGGCCCCAGCCTTTGGCGGTATTAATCTAGAGGATATTTCATCGCCACGATGCTTTGAAATTGAACAGCGGTTACGTGACGAGCTGGACATACCTGTTTTTCATGATGATCAGCATGGCACAGCTGTCGTGTTGTACGCAGGGCTGATTAATGCGCTCAAGGTGGTCGGTAAAGCTCTGTCTGACGTCAAAATTGTCGTCTGCGGTATCGGGGCTGCAGGTGTGGCCTGTACCAAAATTTTGCTATCTGCAGGGGCAGTGAACATTATTGGTGTAGACCGGAACGGTGCGCTTACAGCTGATGAAACCTATGAGCATCCGATGTGGAACTGGTATGCGCAGCATACCAACCCCGAACGGCTGTCCGGCACGCTATCTGAGGTTCTGAAGGACGCGGACGTGTTTATCGGTCTGTCGGCAGGCGGAATATTGCAACGAGAAGACGTGAAGCGCATGAAAGAAGCTCCTGTCCTGTTCACCATGGCAAACCCGGTCCCCGAAATTAACCCAGAGGATGTCGAGGACATTGCAGGGGTCATCGCTACCGGACGTTCAGACTATCCTAACCAGATTAACAATGTACTTTGCTTCCCCGGCATATTCCGAGCAGCACTGGACTGTCGCGCACGCGAAATTAACGAAGAGATGAAGCTGGCAGCCGCAGAAGCTATCGCAAGCACAATCCGTCCCGATGAATTAAACAAACTGTATATTATCCCGGGTGTATTTAACGAGGGCGCCGTACAACAGGTGCGTAAAAAGGTGATTCAAGCCGCGATTGCGAGCGGTACGGCCAGAAGAGTGCCTAGAGATTTCAGATAAAAGAAAAGGATTGCTCCCGTAAAGCGGGTGCAATCCTTTGGTATAGAAGGATAGGGCTGTATTTCGGTATCCTTCACAGTGGTTATGATTTCCATTTAGAAAACAATTGACTGGCACGCTGGGCAAACTCCTCCAGGTTGATGCTGGAGTTGTCCAGCTTGTAATACCATTTTTTGATCGTCTCCAAAATCCATGAAGGAACCTTAACCTCGGAGAAACCGGAATAGAACGTATGATACGCCCACACCAAATGCTCCCAACGCTTGTCATCGCCTTCTTTTACATATTCAGATACATCTAGCACCTTGGCGCGTCCATCTTGCATGAGTACATTTTTGAGATGAATATCACGAGGATTCAGCCCCCTGGACCGAACAAATTCCCTCGCCTTTTCCACGTCCTCAATGACCTGCTCCGGCACCGGAATTCCTTGCAGCAGGCAATCCAGCAGCGTAATACCAGATTCGTAACTAATGACAATATACTTATCGCCTTTTCCGTAATAATGAGGAAAATAATCAGAACCTTGCAAACGCTCATATACATCGGCCTCTGCATCTTTTTTTTCGATCGCCATGTCTGAATACACCTTAAACGCGTAGCCTGGCAACGTATCGAGCGTAAATACGGCCGCATCTGTCCCAATGCCGATACAGCGAACGCCTTGGGTGGCTGTTTTAATGCTAACTGGGTCATTATCCTCCGTACTATATACGGTCACTTGACTTATGATGTCGTCTGCCTGCCTCCATTGTTCTACCATGCGCGATCCCTCCTTCTCTGTTCTACCCATTTCAAATGAAGTTAGATCTATAACAGATAAATAGTATTACGGACCAGCTTTTGAAATAGCTTCAAAATAGGTTGGATTCTTTTGGGTGACACGAATATGTACCGCGTCTAACGTGCGTCGGGCAGGAGCAGCTTTCTTAGCCCTGCATAGCTTGCCGCAGTTTCATAGGCTCCCGACACATCAGATTCCGGAATAGCATTCCTGTGATTGAACCAAATTACCCGCCAATTTGCAGCTATAGCTCCCGCCACATCATTACGCCAGGAATCCCCAATGTAGCAGCAATGCTCTGCTAAAGTGCCTGTCCGTTCGTTGACTATTTCGAAAATGCGCGGATCAGGCTTGGCATAACCAACAGTCCCAGACACAAAAATATGCTCTGCCGCAACATGATTTTCCAGTGTCATAGCTTTAATTTTGCTCATCTGATGTTCTTCAAGACCATTCGTAATCAAACCGACCAAATAGCCAGCCGAGCTCAATTCATCGATTAATGAGGTAGCCCCTCAAAAGACTCAATTCGGTACTGTCGATCCAAGTATTCTTGTTGGACATGCACTGCCTGCTCAGGGGTAATAGCTACCCCGAATTCTTGTAGAGCCAGAATAAAACGACCTTCCCTCATATCATCCAGTTCATCCTGCCCTGCTTTCCCCTCCAATAGTCCTCCTTTAGCCGATAGTAAATCGCTGTAATAGCGAATACGGTGGTAGACTTCCTCATATGGAAAACGCTCACTTAGTCCTAATACTGTACGCAATGCATCACGTGTAGGGTGCAAATGATCGTACATCGTATCATCTACATCAAAAAAAACAGCCTTCTTTTGCAAGTTCATATGCCCACTTCTTTCTGTTAAATCTTTGGATGACACTCTCTATACCTTGTCCTGATATTATACCCGTTGACCTATTACGTTGCACCCTGACCTTCCCAACCCGTATCTCTCATTCACCCTTCTCAGGTGATAACATACACTGAAAAGACTGCATTTTCGCAAACTCACTTTACTTCACTACTGCGCTAACATAGGTATCTTGTCCTGGTTTGAACGAAAGCGTTTTATTTTGACAGCACACGGGTAAAAGGTCACATTTTTGAAAAAATTCGTCATACAGGTTTACATTTCGTGTAAAATCACGTACCTTTTAGGGATGAACGCTTTACAGATGTACTTGGATAAGGGAGGTATACACAATGGATTCCGGTTCTAACTTAGCCTACGGATCAGCCACACCTTTGATTGAGGCACTTATAGAGTTTGAACAGGAGCTTGAAGCGAACCGGCATTCTCTGAGTTTTGATTTGGGATTGATTATGGAACAGGGCCGCGCTCCACGATATATGGCTACACCGCCTGATGTTATTCCTTTTGCCCACGCTGGAGTGGACGGGATACATTATGGCTTTTTAACCGATTTTGGCCTTGAAAAGGACCTTTCACAGGCTCCGATCGTATGCGTTTCTCCCGTCGATTGGACGGGGGTATGGGTGGTTGCCCGCCATTTGCAGGATTTTCTAAGCGTTGTTTATACAGAAAACAGTTCATTAAAACGATACTATGCCAGTGGAGCTGACTATTCTGGACATGCCGGTCAGCGTCCTCCGCAAGCTGTGGATGAACGTACTGCATTTGTACGCGAATACTTTCGGGAGCGCTTTGGCATTCTGCCGATTCAAGATATGGCCGCCTACATCGACAGCTTGCGAACAGAGCGTAAGCAAAATGAAGTTGCTTCTACACTGAATGGCTTGGGTATTCAGGCATCTTCTTCTATGAAGCGTAGCTCTTCTATTGAGAGCGACTTCTTGAACGTAACGGAGCCGTTCCTCTGGGAACAACAAGGTGAAGCTGTACGTGAGTTGTTCCGCAGCGGTTCGCATGAAGCCAGACTGGCCTTTATTCGAGATGCTCAGACACGGCATCTGTTCACCCATTCAGCCCTTCGTGCTTTTGTAACAGGGCAGCTTAAGTTGATGGGCTTGTCTGAGGCCGCAACATACCTAGAAGAGTCCTACTATACCGTTATTCCGGATACGATGGAATCTCGATAAACTCCATAGATTCCCCCAATTTAACCGCCTCTGAAAAGGCGGCTTTTTGTGCTACAATAAATGAAAACAACAGGGTCGAACGACCTGAGGCGCATGAAAGAGAGCGAGCATGAATAATCATTCCTATCCTACTCCTGAAATCATTGAGGTTTGTCTGCTAGCAGGCAAACTGATGATGCAAAATGGAGCCGAGACCTATCGTGTTGAAGACACGATGTCCCGCATTGCTTCGGCCTATGGCATATCCCAGTCCCATAGCTATGTAACACCCACTGGAATTTTTTTTGCCATTAATGATTCGGAACCTGCCAAGCTTATCCGGATCGTAGAGCGGACTACAGATTTGCACAAGGTGACCGAGGTGAACTCCATTTCACGTAAAATCAGCGCAGGCACTTTGTCACCCAGCGCAGCCGTAAAAGAGCTTTCGGAAATTGAACGTGGTCCCCTCCGCTATTCCAATCGTGTACAGCTGATCGCTGCAGCGTTGGCCAGCGGTTGCTTTATGATCATGTTTGGTGGAGTGTGGCGAGATTTCCCCGGAGCTGTGTTGTGCGGCGGTATCGGATTTGCAGCCTTACAATATTTTCACAGGCTCGTTAAGGTTAAGTTTTTCTCAGAATTTTCTGCATCTTTTCTAATCGGCTTGCTGGCGGCTCTGTTAGTGATCGTCGGCGGGGGCAGATGATGGATAAAATTATCATTGGCTCCGTCATGCCATTGGTGCCGGGCTTGTTAATTACAAATGCCCTTCGAGATTTAATGTCCGGGCACCTTGTCTCAGGGCTTTCCAAAGGTGCAGATGCTTGCTTGACGTCTTTTGCCATTGGAGCTGGTGTTGCAGTTATCATTTCTTATATGTAATTTGGAGGAGATTCAAGCTTATGCTTGCACAATTATTCACAAGCTTTATTGCCACCGCTGCTTTCGGCATACTGTTCCATGCCCCCCGACGCTCGCTGCTGCAATGTGGTTTTGTCGGTATGCTGGGCTGGCTTGTCTATTATTCAACCACGGATAGCATGGGACCTGTGAGCGCCAGCCTTTTAGCCACGATCCTTATCGGCATCGTCAGTCAAGGTTTTGCTAGACTGTACAAAATGCCTGTGATTATTTTCAGCGTGGCAGGCATGATTCCCCTGGTGCCAGGAGGAATGGCTTATAATGCCATGCGCCAGTTCGTACAACAACATTATCCTCAGGCACTGGAGCTGGCCATGAGCACACTGATGATCGCAGGAGCGATAGCAGTCGGTTTGGTAATCTCTGAGGTGCTTAACCAAATCTTTCACAACATACGTTTTAAACCTCAGCGTTAAAAACGGAGAAATAACAAAGTAAAAAAAGGCTGCCTCTAAAATCGCTACACTGACAGTGTATGAGACGATGTTGGAGGCAGCCTTTTTCTGTAGCTCAATATTAATCTAATCTACTCGCTTACCCAATATAGCCAGATCGCGCTCTATGCTGTCCAGCACGGCAACACGTGGATAATACCCCCACTGCTCAAAGCCAAACTTCCGCAGCAGCGCAATACTCGGTTCATTATGACCAAACACAAACCCCAACAATGTTGTAATTCCTAGTCTAGGACATTCATTTAGCAAGTGCTGTACCAGACGGCTTCCAGTGCCGGTTCCACGAGAATCCTCATGGACATAAATGCTAATTTCTGCTGTACCGTTATAAGCTGGTCGGCCATAAAAGGACTGAAGACTGGCCCATCCAGCAATTGTCCCCTTTTGTCTTAGTACCCACAAAGGGCGGTGGTTTTCCTGATGAGCTTCAAACCATGGAATGCGGCTCTCCACTGTCACCGGCTCCAGATCTGCTGTGACCATTCGTCCTGCAATCGTAGAATTATAAATATCCACAATATCGGGAAGATCCTCCCTGCATGCAATTTCAATGGAAAAAGATTGGTCGTTATTCATTATCGTAGCTGCCCCCCCTATTGTGGTGATTTATTTATTGTACAGGACAAGCGCCCGAACAGCCATATCGAGTTGTTTTGCGGATTAGTCCCAAAGGGTCTTATAATAGAGCTTGAAGATAAGCCAACACTACGTTAACCGATTTAACGACATGAGACGGGAGGTATGCTTCGGAGTTAAAAGAATCTGAAGCAGCTTAATATGAATATCGGAACTCAAATTTTGATTTTGGAAGTGTCTATGGGACCTTTTTTTGGTAATTCGATCATTCATCCTGTACTGCTCAAGGACGAGGATGGACTTACATTGATAGACTCGGGCATGCTCGGCCAATTGGAGCCTCTGCGCAAGGCTATTTCAGATGTGGGTGAGGATATAAGCCGTCTGAAAAGAATTATTATAACGCATCAGGATATTGACCATATCGGAAATGTTCAAGCACTGCTGGACTTGCTACCGAACACTGCCCTGCTGGCCCATAAGGATGACATTCCATATATGACAGGAGAACGACCATTTATAAAGCTGACGCCGGAACGCATCAATCTGATGGAGCCTGCGCTCAAGCAACAAGCAGAGGATATGATTCGCCGCCTGCCAGATTTGCGCTTTGCTCATATTCTTGAGGACGGTGAGCATCTGCCTTATGGTGGAGGCATACAGATTATTCATACACCCGGTCACACGCCCGGACACATCAGCTTGTATGTGCCTGCACAGAAGCTACTGTTGGCAGCAGATGAACTGCTAGTAATCGAAGGTGAGCTGGTCGGTCCCGCTGAGTCGGCTACGCCGGATATGCCGTTGGCTCTGAAGAGTCTCGATAAACTGACTGTATTGGATGTGGATAAGGTACTCTGTTACCATGGTGGTTACTATGATCAGAATGTACAGGCACGTCTGCAAGCATTAAGTCAGTCAAGAGAATAAGCTATATAAAGATATAAATTATGATGTAATAAGAGCTATAATGAATAAATGGACAGAAAGGAATGAGACTCAATGAATGATAAAATTACCAGATTGTATGATGAACTGAAGTCACAAGCTTGGGATGGCCTGCTTGTGACCGATCCCAAACATATTTACTACCTGACGGGCTTTGCCAGTGATCCACATGAGCGGTTTCTAGGGCTCGTGCTGCTTCGTGACCAAGAACCTGAACTGATTGTACCAGCCCTGGATGCAGAAGCCGCTCAAGCTGCTTCTTCGGTGACGCGTATATCCACCCACACTGATACGGACAATCCATATGATCTGTTACGCCAACGCACAGGAACCGGAGTGAAAGCATTCGCACTAGAAAAGGAACACGTCTCCGTCCTCCGTTACGAACAACTACATACTGCCATTAGCGCTGCTCAATATGTGGACCTGGGTCCGGTGCTTCAAGAAATGCGTGTGAGAAAAACTCCTGAGGAAGTACAACGTTTGAAACATGCAGCTCGTTTGGTGGAAGATGCTCTTCGTCACGGCCTAACCCATGTTCGCGAAGGGGTGACAGAAGTCGAGCTGGTAGCCGAAATCGAATACCAGATGAAAAAACTCGGTGCAGATGGCCCATCCTTTGACACGACAGTGTTGTCTGGACCCAAAACGGCCTTGCCTCATGGTGTTCCGGGGACCCGCAAGCTGCAACACGGCGATCTACTCATGTTTGATATGGGTGTATATTCCGATGGTTATGCTTCGGATATTACACGTACTTTTGCCTTTGGCAAGCTATCGACTGAGCTGGAAACGATATATAATACGGTTCTCCGCTCAAACGAAGCCGGAATTGCCGCCATTCGCCCGGGAGTTTCCTGCGCATCCGTAGACCAGGCAGCTCGAGCCGTTGTTGAAGCCGCTGGATATGGCCCTGCTTTTAACCATCGGGTTGGACATGGTCTTGGTATGAGTGTTCATGAATATCCATCTGTACACGGAGGCAATAACGATCTGCTTCATGAAGGCTTCGTGTTCACGATCGAACCCGGCATCTACGTTCCAGGTCTTGGGGGCGTGCGGATTGAAGATGACGTTCTGGTTACCTCTGAGGGTGTAGAAGTACTGACCTCATTTCCAAAGGAACTGACCGTACTGGGGTAATCTATCGTTATTCTTTGTAATTTATATGTTAAAAGTATGAAAAAAAGAGGGGCAACCCCAAGCCAATCATGGCTTGAGGTTTTGCCCCTCCTCTTCTATCAAGCGGAAATTACGTGCGATGTATAAAATCGGTGTACCGGCCGCAGTCAGTACAAATTTTAAGATGTAAGTGGTGAACAGCAGCTCGATCCATATCCCCCACGCATAGCCGTAAAAGGCAATACTACAGAAAATGAGGGTGTCTATAAACGAGCTAATCATCGTGCTGCCATTGCCGCGAATCCAGAGCTGATGACGCTCCGGGAAAAACTTACGAATCCAGGCATATAGACGCACGTCCAGCAATTGACTGACCGCATAGGCTGTCAAGCTGGCAAGCGCAAGCCTTGGCAACAATCCGAAGAGCTGTTGCATCGGTGTCTGGGCAAAATCCGTTGCAGTAGGCTCAAATAACAGCACCATCTGCATCGTGATCGTCGTCATAATCAGAGTGAAAAAGCCGAACCACACAGCTTTTCGCGCCTCTTTAGGCCCATATTTTTCATTTAGTAAGTCGCTGGCCATATACATAGAAACATACATTGTATTTCCCAATGTCGTGGTAATGCCGAGCAGATCAATGGTTTTGGTTACCTGAATGTTGGCTAATACAGTAGCAACGCCAATCCAGGCGTACAGCCCCTTTTTACCAAACAACCGATAACATAACAAAAAGAACATAAAATTGACGAGGACAAATGCTGCCCCCCATAACAGATTAAACATGAAATCCTCCTAGTTTTGATAGCGCGGGATGGTTGCGAACCGCGGTTCATCCGAATAAGCCGGAAAAACATTATTTTAATGTATCATAGATTAGGATTTGTGAACAGCTATAATTTACACTGCCATCAGCCCAAAATAAAGAGCCGACCTTAGGGTCGGCTCTGAGTATGGAGATACACACTGTACGTGTTGCATATGCAATAGGTGCGATATGAGACTGCAGTGTACACCATTCGTCTATCTTTTACTTAAGAGTGTGCCGCTACATCCAGATCCGTGCCATGGTTGTTGAACACGTCTTGATCGTTCTCCTTGAGTACTTTGCCAGAGATAAGGCCTGCGGTAATAGAATCATTAACATTCAACGCGGTACGGCCCATATCAATTAACGGTTCAACCGAAATGAGCAATCCTGCCAAGGCCACGGGAAGGTTCAGGGTAGAGAGCACGATCAGGGAAGCGAAAGTAGCACCCCCGCCTACACCTGCCACGCCGAACGAGCTGACCGTAACAACCAGAATAAGAGTGAGGATAAAATCCCAGCTTGTAGGATCTATGCCCACCGTTGGAGCAATCATGACCGCCAGCATGGCCGGATAAATACCCGCACAGCCGTTTTGCCCAATGGTTGCTCCCAAGGTCGCGGACAGATTCGCGATGCCGTCGGAAACACCAAGCTTTTTCGTTTGTGTTTCAACATTTAATGGAATAGTCGCTGCACTGGAACGAGACGTAAAAGCAAAAACCAGTGTAGGCAATACCTTTTTCACATATGTCACTGGATTATAGCCGAACAAGGCCAGCAAAATAAGATGAATAACGAACATGACCAATAAAGCCACATAAGAAGCGAGTACAAACTTGATCAGCTTCAAGATTTCATCCGGATTTGTCGTAGCTACAACTTTCGTGATCAGTGCTAAAATACCGTAAGGCGTCAATCTCAGCACCAGCGTTACAATCCGCATCACTACAGCGTACACTGCGTCGATCACTTTGCGGAAAGTTTGCGCCTGCTCTGGTTTTTTACGATCCAATCCGAGTACTGCCACCCCGATAAAGGCTGAGAAAATAACCACCGCCAACGTCGATGTACGGCGTGCCCCTGTCATATCTTCAAAAGGATTCGAAGGAATAAATTCCAGCACCTGCTGCGGAATAGTCATATCCTGGACTGTTCCCAGTCGTTCTTCCATCTTCAGGCCTTGCGCTTGCTCCTTTTCACCACTTTGAATCTCGATTGCTTTTAGATCAAAAGACAGGCTGGTTACAATACTTACAGAAGCAGCAATCGCCGTTGTAATCAGTAGTACTGCAATAATGGACACGCTTATTTTGCCAAGGTTCTGTCTTCCCTTCAAATTCATAATAGCCGAAATAATCGACACCATGATCAGTGGAATCACGACCATTTGCAGCAAACGGACATAACCATTACCTGCAAGGTTGAACCAATCGACCGATTTGGTAATGACCTCTGAGCCGGCCCCATAAGCGTACTGAAGAATAGCCCCGTAGATCAGTCCGAAGCCGAGTCCGGTAAATACTCTTTTTGTAAAAGAGATGCGCTTTTTCTGCATCCAGACCAATACGCCGAGCAGTGCAAGCAGCACGATGACATTCAAAATAATAAAGAAGGTATCCATATATCATTTCCTCCAAACTTAAACGTAAGATGTTTTCTAAAGTGACCCTTCAATTCGAAGATTACTATATCACAAAGCCAACTATTTTTGTAGGTTTTATTGAAATAAAAATAATAAAGATGCTTCAGCTTTAGACTTTATGTAAACGCCAAACAGCAAGCCTTCTTAAAATGAAGGCTTGCTGTTTGTTATTCTGAACACAACGATTTGTATTCAGCTTATGCATAGATTTTTTCAACGGTTAGACAATCACTGTGTATAGCAGTTCTTGTTCCTTAACCACTTTATGCTGATTTCCAGCGGGCTCCAACTCGCTAAACTGGTCTACATTCGTAACAATAACAGGCGTAATCGTTTCGTAACCAGCCTTGCGGATTTCCACCAGGTCAAACTCCAGTATAAGATCGCCTACCTTCACGCGATCTCCTGCTTTAAGATGAGGCGAAAAATGAAGTCCTTTTAGTTTAACAGTGTCCATCCCTACGTGAATGAGCATTTCAAGTCCTGAATCACTCACCAAGCCTACAGCATGTCCGCTTTTGGAAATAGAGAACACTGTGCCGTCAACTGGGGAAACAACCCGACCTTCGGAGGGTTCAATAGCCCATCCTCTACCCATAATTTCTTGGGAAAATGCAGGATCATTAACTTCACTGAGCGATTTAACTTCACCCATAATTGGGCTGAATACCGGGATTGTCTCACCTTTCGGAAGTGAGCTCACCGCAGATTGTGCTACTCCCTTAGTAGAAATGCCACCGGCAGCATCTGCTACTTGTGGTGCCTCTTCGTTCTTTTCATCTGTAAAACCGATCACATAGGTAACAATCGTAGCAACCACAAATGCAATAATGAGACCAAGAATTGCATACAAGAAAGTCGGTCCAATAAACATAGCCAGACCAGGCAAACCAACGAGTCCCCCAACGACGTACGCTTTTGTGCCAAACAAACTCATGAAGCCCCCGCCGACAGCTCCGCCAATCAACGCTGCCGTAAACGGTTTTTTAAACCGCATATTAACACCATACATTGCAGGCTCGGTTACACCCATAATAGCTGTCAAGCTCGTGGAGAAGGCCACTGTTTTGACTTTGGCATTTTTGGATTTCAAGAATACGCCGAGTGTAGCACCAGCCTGAGCCAAGTTAGCTGCTCCCATAATTGGAATCATGTAGTCATAACCCAGCGTTGCAATCGATCCGATCATAATCGGAACCAACGCATAGTGCATACCAGTCATAATGATCAGGGAGAAGGTACCGCCGAGCAGCAGACCTGCAAGTGCACCTGTATTTTCAAACAACCAAGAGATACCACCAGACAGGCCGTTACCAATAATAGAGCCGAGCGGCCCTACAGCAACCAAAGTCAAAGGTACAATAATCAATAAAGTCAGTGTTGGGACAACAAGCAACTTCAGTGATGCATGAGTATACTTATCAATGAATTTTTCAACATAGGACGCCAGCCAGATCGCGATAACAATTGGAATAACGGTCGAGGAATACGTGGCCGCTGTCACCGGAAGGCCAATAAAGCTAACCTTCACATTCGAAGCCAGTAATGCTGTAATGTCTGGATGTAAAATAGAAGCACCAATCGCCGCACCAATAAACATATTACTGCCGAGTTTTCTAGCAGCACTGACAGCCAGAATAATAGGCAGGAAGTAGAACGCACCATCACCTATTGCCGCTAAAATTGTATAGGTTTGACTCTTGTCAGACATCCAGTGCATAGCTACCAATAGGGCAATAATCCCTTTGATCATACCCGCACCGGTGATCGCCGGCAAAATAGGTGTAAACATACCCGCAATAAAGTCGAACAGTTGGCTGATCGGGTTTTGTTTTTTCTTGGATGCAGTGCTTGCGCCTGTTTCACTTTGCGGTGCCTTGGACATGTTGTTCACCAACGATTTATATACATTAGCTACATCATTACCGATAATAACCTGAAACTGGCCGCCACTTTCCATGACTCCCATGACACCATCCGTTTTTTGCAACTGCTCTTTTTGAGCTTTCTTATCATCATGAAGATTGAAACGCAAGCGCGTCATACAGTGAATGACCTGCTCTACATTTTCTTCTCCACCGACCAATGATAGTATCTCTTTGGATAATTGATTTCGATCCATGAGGTGTTCCTCTTTTCTTTTTAAGGTATAAAGTGTGAAAATTAGGAATAAAAAAAACCTGAATACAGAAAGCAGACAGCTTTATAAAAGCCAATCTTCTTTCAGCATTCAGGTTTTGCCTTCTGGTTTAGAAGTAGCAATCCTAAATCCCTGATCATCCATAAAATCATTGATTTTTAATGATGCGTTCGATATGAATGGTGAGATACAGCATCTCATCCTGGGACAAGCTTCGACCATAGATCTTAGTCGTATAATCTCTTATTTTTTCCGCACAAGCATAAGCGTTCTTATATTGTACCTTAACCATATCATGAAGGGAATTATCTGTATTTTGTACAGGAGTCCCATTCATAACCCGTTGGGCAAAAAATTTGAGATGTGTAATAAAGCGGTAATAGCTTAACGACTCTTCATCCAGCTCCATTACAAAAAAGCGGCTTACAATGTTTATGATATCCTTGACGATATTAGTCAGGGTTATCGTTTCACGCATTTCACTGTTAAGCTGTGCATTCACCAAATGTAAGGCAATAAACGCCCCTTCATCATCTGGAAGTGTAACCCCCAGCTTGTCCTGAATCATGTATAATGCTTTGGTTCCAATCGCGAATTCCTTGCGGTACATTCGTTTGATTTCCCAGTAAAGTGCATTCTTGATGTCCATACCCAAACGATAACGCTCTATGGCAAAATGGATATGATCTGTCAGCGAAATATAGATGCTGTCATGCAACTCTACACCAAGTATCGTTTTGGCATATTGGATGATTTCATCAGAAATTTCAACATACTCAATAGGGATATCAGACATCAGGGTCATCAATTTACGGGAAACCTCGGTACTTTCAAGCTTGAAAATTTTCTCGATTTTCCCCTCTTCAATCTCATCGCCTGTGTTTTTTTTAAAAGCAATTCCTCTTCCCATAATGACTAATTCTTTCTGCTGTTCATCAATGACCGTTACGACGTTATTATTCAGCACCTTTGCTATCTTCATTCCATCACCTTAAGCCGCTTGGAGTAGTAAAAAAAGGCAACACCAAAACTGACACAAAGTGCCTGTTTATGGTTTTGCCCGATATGCTCAGTAACAATCCATGATTGTGCAGTTTTGAATAACTGTCATCATAGTATCATATAAACACTGAGCTGACAAGATTTTTTGTAAACACTTTCATGATGTAATTAAGTGCTGTCGCTGCACCTTAACTGTTAGAGCTCTTTTCCACATTCAAATCCGAAGAAGCACTGATGCGGGATCGGATGCAATTTTTGATCGCTCCTCTTTTTCGTCCACAAAGCCCATAAAATACGTAATTACGCCAGCCGTAACGAACGAAATCAGCATGCTCAAAATGGCGTAAACAAATGTAGCGTCGGAAAACAGTGGTAAGCTAAGCAAGCCAGATAAGGCTGTAAAAGCAGTCAATTTCACTTCAAACAGACACATACACGCCCCGCCAACAGCCCCGCCGACCAGTCCCGCGATAAGCGGTTTTTTGAAGCGCACATTAACGCCGTATAATGCCGGTTCAATGATTCCAAACATAGCCAATATGCCTGTGGAAGCAGCTAGTGTTTTGACTTTGGCATTTTTGGATTTAACACATACACCAAAGGCCGCGCCTGCCTGAGCCATAACTGCTGCCCCAACAACAGGAGTAATAGAATCATAGCCATTCGTAGCTATGGATTCTATTATGTTCATCGACATCATATATTGCATGCCCGTAAAATGGAGCACAGGTATCGTCCCGCCAAACAGCAGACCCGCAAATACTTCCGCATCGTCAAACAGTGAAGCAAGACCATCTGACAAGTTATGAGCCAGGGTCGTCCACAGCGGACCAAAAACAAACAGTAATAAAGGCACAATAATGATAAGCGTCAATGTCGGAACGACCAATAGTTGAATAGAATAGCGGTCGAACCTACTCAATCCCTTTTCAATCTTTGATGCAAGCCAGACAACAATAAGGATCAGTATAAAAGAAGCAACATACTGTGGCTCCACCACGGGTAAATCGTCTGAGTTCATTTTTAGGCTGGATTGCAGCAGTTCTATAATGCCAGGATGAAATGAGCAGGCCGCAATTGCCGCCGCAATAAATAAATTGCTACCAAGCTTTCTTGCCGCATTTACCGCTATCATAACGGGCAAAAAATAATATACGACCCCACCAATGTACCCTAAAACAGTGGAAACTTGAGTATCAGAAAAAAAATCTAAGAACAATAAAACAGGCGCAATCACCTGAATGATTCCTCCACCAATTAGCAATGGCAAGCACGGAGTGAATACACCTGAGATAAAATCAAACAGGCGGCTGAACGGATTCCCTCCTCTATTCGCTTTATCTTTGTCTCTAGTCGGTTCCTGTTTATCTTCTCCTTCTACCTCCGAGTTTATTTTCTTAGAAAGTAATTCACGATCCATAACTGCCTTTACCCCTTTTATATGTATATTGAAGACCACATCGAACGTACTAAAGCTAGCTTAGAAGAAGCTTGTAAAAAGTAGCATTCCTTATACTACTTATATTCCTTCTTTTTTACAATAGTTATAAAAACACGGGTAAAGCCTTTTAATTTCTTACTCCTGATAATTTACATCAAACTTACATCTAAACACCTAAGACCATAGTTATATATTTTTTGTTTGTTTTTGGGCAAATATGACTATTCAACCGTCTGTTAATTATGTAAAATAGGTCTAACCTACTTTTTAGTAAATCATGGATTACTTCCCTTTCTCATTCTTGTCCCTTGAATACAGCTGAAATATACATAGAATCCGAACATTTTCAGTCTTTTCTTCAAGCAAAGAAAGGAAACAAGTAGATCATGGCTGTCTAGTATCTCATTGGACAAGCGGCCTACATCAAGCAGGGCAATCCGTCTGTTTTATTACCATCATGTGAGAGGAGAATTTTCATGAAGCTTTTTAATCGTTCCCTAGGCGCAAAATTGCGGATTATGTTTTTGCTGATTCAACTCTTTGCGTCCCTTTTGTTCAGCATCAGTTTTTATGCAGTTTCTATGAGTATCATTAATAGCAGTGTCATGCCTCAAGTAGACCAATTGCTAGAAACTGGAGCTAAAAATGTGTATCAGGATCTCAATATTTCCTTAGCCGTTCAAGCTCAGCAAGGAAGCGGTTCTGGCTCCAGCTCTGCTATACAGATGGAATCTTATCTTCAGGACAAGGTCGACACCCTCAAATTAGAATCAGCATATATTGCGGTGCTGAAGGATGATGGTAAGGCCGAAGTTGTCGCACGAAACGTAAAATCAGCATATAAGGTCAAGGATACTCTCGTTCCTGTCGAGGATATTAAAGAAGCAAAACAAGGCGAGATGAATATCAGTGGCATTTACAGCGACTCGCACGGAGTACACAAAACCGCCTTCTTTGCCATATCAGGCAGTAATCTGATTCTTGGCGTGAACGAAGATGTTGGATTCGTACAGGAAAAATCCCAACAAATACTATGGATTTGCATAGGTATTACACTGACAACACTTATACTGGGCGGAGTTATTTCTACCCTTGTCATACGTAAAGTTGTACAGCCCATTGCCGAATTGGTTCGTCATAGCGAAAAAATTGCCCAAGGTGATCTTTCACAAGACACGAAGGTTCATGGAGTTAATGAAATCGCTCAACTTGCCCGCAGCTTCCAATCTATGTCTCATAACTTGAAAGAAATGATTGGCCATGTGCTTACTACATCAGGTGCAGTTGTTAAAGGGTCGGACGAGCTGCTTCGTCGGACTGAGGCTATGAGTGTAAAAGTGCAGGACTCTACAGCTGCCGCTGAAGAAGTAGCCAAGGGCAGCAACAGCATCGCTTCTGCTGCTGCTGAAAATGCGCAGGCTATGGAGGAGATTGCTCAAGGTGTTCAGCATATCGCTTCCTCTGCCAATGATGTATCTGATCAAATCAGTGAAGCGACGAAAGAAACGGTTAACGGTAATACGCTTGCTCAAAAAGCTGTAGCTCAAATGTCACAGGTAGGACATGCCGCTGATGAGTCGCTTCGATACATACATAGTATGAATGAACGCTCAGAAGCTATTGGTAGCATCGTTTCTGCAATTTTCGATATTACAAAGCAGATTCAAATGTTGTCCCTGAATGCCTCCATTGAGGCTGCCCGTGCGGGCGAGCATGGACGGGGCTTCGCTGTAGTTGCCGGGGAAGTTCGCAAGCTCGCAGAGCAATCCAAAGAAGCAACACAGGAAATTTCGGACTACTTGGTTACCATTCAGGAAGTATCGCAGCAATCTGTGGACTCTGTGACCCAGGTTAGCCGTGAGATTCACTCGGGAACAGAAATGGTTCAGCAGGCGAGTTTCGCTTTTAACCAGCTAAGTGAGCTCATGCAAAAGATCAACGCTACGATTCAAACCGTATCCGCAGCAACAGAGCAAGTATCCGCCAGCTCGGAGGAAGTATCTGCTTCCGTGGAAGAAACAGCTCTCATTGCTGCCAATGCACAGCATATGATTCAGGAGATCGGTTTAAATGCCGATGAGCAACTGAATGAAATGGAAAGCCACAGTGAGGTTGTTCGTCAATTAAGCCAACAAGCAACTGAGCTGCAAAAGGCGGTCCAAAAATTTAAAATTAAGTAAGCTGAGCTGCTAAAAAAGGTATCTCTCAGTCACAAAAATGACTGTAGAGATACCTCTTTATTTTTTAAAAGCGATTTAAAGGATCTTCCATGAAGAAGTTTATGAATCCATCCCCAGAATGCGATAAACTTGCTCCATATCTAAATGAGCGCGTACCACCTCTGCGACACGGTCAAACTCTTGTTCCTTGGCTTCACGTACAGTAAAAGTGCTATCTAAAGCTGCCAAGCCCTTGGCTTGTCGCAATCCATCCAACCAGGACCGGCGAAAACGGTCATTATCAAACACACCATGCAAGTAGGTTCCCCATACCTTACCGTCAATCGTGCCCCAACCTTCCTCAAAGGCGGCCCCTTCCCCACGCTGAATCTGGAATAATGTTTTCATATTCGTTGAGTCTGGAGTCCTGTCTATAGATACATGTGGTTCCGTGACATACTCCGTAACACCCATATGTATTTCATAACCTTCAATGATTGGCTTGGCGGCAGAACCTGAATCAGGTGCAGCGCTTAGCAAAAGCGGGCAATGATTAGACAGGGTTCCTTGAACACGCACGGTTTGCTTTTCCTTTAAGAAGGTCGTGGATAGAGCTAGCCATCCTAATCCATCTGCCTGCTGCGGCAACCCAGATTCGACGGCATCGGGGTCAAATAGCGCTGTGCCCAGCATCTGATAGCCCCCACAAATACCAACCAGTTGCGTGCGTCCCGTCTTCATGGCCTCTCGAATGTCTTCCTCCAGCCCTCTTTCACGCAATTCCAGCAGGTCTCCGATGGTGTCTTTGGTTCCCGGTAAGATAATAGCGTCCGGTACGCCCAATTGTCTGGCCTCTGTGACATAACGTACGCTCACGTCAGGCTCTGCAGCCAAAGCATCCGTGTCCGTAAAATTGGAAATACGCGGATATCGTATCACTGCAATATCCAATTCTTTATCTTTTGCTGACCGCTTAGGCATCTTGTCTAGTACGACCGAATCCTCTGCTTCAATACGAATGTCCGGTAAATAGGGCAATACACCGAGTACAGGAATACCTGTCCGTTCTTCCAGCCAGTCTAATCCCGGTTGAAGCAGGGACAAATCGCCTCTGAATTTGTTAATGATAAATCCACGGATACGCTGTACTTCATGGGGGTCCAGCAATTCGATAGTCCCTACCAGAGAGGCAAAGACACCGCCCCGGTCGATATCCGAAACCAGCAATACTGGAGCATCCGCCCAGCCTGCAAGGTTCATATTTACAATATCGCGGTCCTTTAAATTAATCTCTGCCGGGCTGCCCGCCCCTTCCATAAGCACAATATCATAGGTATCACGCAGCCGATTCAGCGCATCCATAACGGTATGCTTAGCTTGTGGCAAAAAATCCTTTCGGTAATCAGAGGCGCTCATATAGGCATAAGGTACACCGTGTACAACAATTTGTGAGTGCATGTCCTTGACCGGCTTAATCAGAATTGGATTCATATCGGTCGTCGCCTCAATACCACAAGCTTCGGCCTGCACACCCTGAGCACGTCCAATTTCCTTGCCGTCCTCAGTAACATAAGAGTTTAACGCCATATTTTGTGACTTAAACGGTGCGGGACGATAGCCATCCTGCAGAAAGATCCGGCACAGCGCAGTCGTTACTACGCTTTTGCCCACATCCGACGCTGTTCCTTGAAGCATCAATATAGCTGCCGGGTTCGTGCGGGACGGTTCGAAAGTTGACAATTGCCTCTTCCCCTTTAACGAATTCATTTCAAATTGGGTCACAACCCGTACAAAATGACAATAAACAGCATCAAAACCGTCTCCAGCAATTCGTTCAAAGCTCCGTATATATCCCCCGTAAGTCCCCCAAGGCGGCGGTTAATACGGTTTGCAACAAAGGTTCCAGCTCCGTAGGCCAAAAGCGGAAGCAATGCAAATCCTAGCCAGATTGGAAAAGACCCAGAATACGAAAGATGCATCTGTAAGTATGCCCCTGCTAACGATAGGCCCCCTGCTTCCTCTGTTACTGTAGCTAAACCTGCAAAGATATATTGCCCTGCAGCAGCGCATAGCGTCACTAATACTGCCCAGAATACGGCCAGTCCGACACGTTTACCGTTCATATCAGCAAAACGCGCCGCCAGCCCATCATCGTTACGGGCTTTAGGCCAGCGCCTCATCGCATGTACCATAAACCAACGGCTCCAAACCATCGGAAGTATCAGCAAGCCGGACGCATTTCGCTCAACCAGCACGGTATACAACAAAGAAGCCTTGAGCATGAGTAGCAGCACACAAGCAATAACACCCATTGCTCCTACACGGCTATCCTTCATAATTTCCAGCATCCGTTCACGGGACCTGTAGCTAAACAAGGCATCAGCCGCATCCATCCACCCGTCCAGATGCAGTCCGCCCGTCAACCACACCCAGACAGCAAGGGTAAGAATCGCACATGGCACTGGTGGCAGCACCATAGCCGTAAGCGCCGCAAAGCTCCAAACGATAACGGCAATAACCAATCCAACCAACGGATAATAGCTTGTACTGCGTTTCAGCAACTCCGGGGAAAAATCCAGCTCCGCCTTGACCGGTAGACGGGATAAAAATTGAAAAGCCGCAGCAACAGCCTGACGTTCACTGCTCATAGCTTATATTCCAACTGTTTAAGTTCTACGGGGATACCCGCCGTTACTAAAAAAACTTCATCACAAAGACGGGCAATCCGCTGATTCATAATCCCGCTCAAATCCCGGTACAGCCTTCCAAGCGGATATTCTGGTACAATACCGTCACCGACCTCATTGGTTACGATGACGAGCGATCCCGGATACTGCTCCACAGCTGTTGCCAGTTCATCCATGGCGGCTCTGGCGGCAGTTTCACCGTCCTCGCCTGCGGCCAGCAGTACGTTCGACAGCCACAGGGTCAGGCAGTCGACCAGCACCATAGACGCAGGCTGCGACGCTTGAGCGTTGCCAAGTTGTCGCAGCAGCTCCGGCAGCGCCTGCGCTTCCTCCAGCGTCTGCCAGTCATACCCGGCAGAATCGCGCTGGAGTCGATGAAGGGCGATGCGCTCCTTCATTTCCACATCATAGGCTTGCGCCGTTGCAATGTAGCAGGCACGCGGTGCGCGCGCCATGCATAATCGCTCGGCAAAGCCGCTTTTTCCGCTGCGTGCCCCGCCGGTCACGAGCGCCTTCATCGCTGCGCGGCTCCCTGACCGTCCGATACGCCTGCATCGGCAAAGGTCGCCATTTCGCGCATAATCCGGCACGCCGCATCAATCAGGTGCAAGCTCAGCGCACCGCCCGTGCCCTCACCGAGCCGCATGTCCAGATGGAGCATGGGCTCCAGCTTGAGCTGGCGGAGCACCGCCGCATGTCCGCGCTCGTCCGAGGCGTGCGAAGCAAGCATGTACGCCGCGCTTGCAGGCGCAAGCGCGCGTGCAGCGAGAGCAGCCGCGCCGGAAATAAAGCCGTCCAGCACCACTGGACAGCGATGTGCGGCTGCGCCGAGGATGACGCCTGCCAGGGCGGCAATCTCCAGACCGCCGACCTTGGTCAGCACGTCAAGCGCGTCATTGGCATCCGGCTGATTCACCTCCAATGCGCGGCAGACAACGGCTATTTTACGGGTAAGTCCCGCCGAATCTACACCTGTCCCCCGGCCTACGATAACTTCCGGCTCAAGCCCGGTGAGCGCACACACGACCGCAGCGCTGGCTGTCGTATTCCCGATGCCCAGCTCTCCGGTAACGAATAGCCGTGTGCCACCTTTAACCGCTTCTGCTACAGCTTCAGCTCCGGCCAAAACTGCTTGTTCCGCTTCCGTACGCAGCATGGCTGGCCCTTTAGCCATATTCGAAGTGCCCATGCGCACCTTACGATTCACCAAACTCGGGTGAGAGACATCCGCATTCACGCCAACATCTACTACCTGGACATCAGCGCCCGCATGACGTGCCAGCACATTAATTGCTGCGCCGCCTGACAGCATGTTATACAGCATTTGCTGCGTAACCTCAGCTGGAAAGGCGCTAACTCCCTCTTCACACACACCATGATCCGCAGCCATGACCATCACCGTTTTACGATCAAATTCAGGCTTATCCACGCCAGTAATTCCTGCTAACTGGATGGCCAAACTCTCCAGCTTTCCAAGACTTCCAGGTGGCTTCGTTAATTGGTCCAAATGTGCTGAAGCTGCCGAAGCCACCACTCCATCCGGCTGGGCAATGCTATCGATCAGCTGACGCAGCTTGTCGTTCATATCTTCCACTCCCTGCTCTTTTTTTAGTATGTTCCCAATCTCCTATTGGTCTGCTGTAGACGCAGCGCTTCTGCGCAGCAAGAGCTGCGGCACACCGCTATCGGGATGCGGAAGCATCACAGGCTCAACACCATATACACGACGAATCCGGTCCTCTGTTAGCAAATCCGATGAAGTACCCAATCCTTCAACCATTCCATCCTTAAGTACAAGCAAATTATCGCAAAACTGTGCCGCCAAATTAAGATCATGCAGGACAGCAATGATTGTCACGCCCGTTTCTTGGCGCCATTCTGCCAGCAACTCCATAAATTCAAGCTGATAGCGCAAATCCAGATAAGTCGTAGGTTCGTCCAGCAGCAATACCTGTGGCTCCTGTACCATCACCTTTGCTAATGCTACACGCTGTCGCTGTCCCCCACTCAAGCGGTCCAATGTTCTGTCGGCCAGTGAAGTTAGACTCAATCGCGCTAGGACCCGATTCGTAATCGCCTCCACATCAACTCCCTTTTCCCTGCCTAGCCAGTCCTGATGAGGAAACCGTCCCATTTCTATAACTTCCCTGACGGTGTATCCCACTGGAGGAATTCCCTCCTGCTGGAGTACGGCTACAAGTTGGGAAAGCTCTTTTCTGCTGTAGCTACCGACCTTTTTACCATAGATATGAACACTTCCAGAAGTCGGCTGATCTACGCCAGAAAGCAGATGCAGCAACGTCGATTTTCCACTCCCATTCGGACCAATGATCCCCCACCAAGCTCCTTCGTCTACGTTCCAGCTAATATTCTTCAACACATGGAACTCTCCATAAGCACGGGTCAGGCCTGCTACCTCTAGCGCCCGATCATACACCTTCTGTGATTCACTTTGTTTGGTCACAACAGATCCCCCCTGCGTAGCTTCTTGTTCCGGTACAGGAGATACGCGAAGAACGGTGCCCCAACAAAGGCCGTCATAACGCCCAGAGGAATTTCTGTTGGGGCCAACAACGTGCGAGCCGCCGTATCTGCCCAAGCCATAAAAATAGCTCCACCCAGTGCAGATAACGGAACAATCATCCGGTAATCGGGACCTGCCATCAGACGAATGATATGAGGCACAACAAGTCCAACAAAGCCAATGACTCCACATACCGAGACAGCGGCAGCTGTCAGCAAGGTAGATATGATCAGGACAGATAGCTTCGTCGCATCTACATGAACCCCCATATGAGCCGCTTGACGTTCTCCCAAAGCCAGAATATTCAGCACCCGTGCCCGGTTCCATAGAAACACCAGCCCAACGATCACGTAAGGTAAAAGAATTCCCGTATATGACCAACCGCGCAGACTGAGACTTCCCAGCGTCCAGTACAATATTTCATTGACTGTTTCCTTCGACATGGCTGCCAGAAAAGAAACAATGGCTCCCCCAAAAAATTGCATCACCACACCTGATAAAATGAGGCTTTGGGTCGGAATTTTCCCACCTTCACGCGCCAACGTCAACACCATCCACAGCGTCAGCATGCCGGTTATAAATGCAACTAGCGGAAGCGTCCATATACCCACAAATGAAAATTGAAGCCCCCAATAAATCAGTACTGCTGCTCCGACCGAAGCTCCCGAGGATACCCCAAGGGTATACGGATCAGCCAAGGGATTACGCAACACACCCTGAAATCCGGCTCCCGCCAGCGCCAGCGCTGCTCCAACCAACATTCCCAGTAACACCCGTGGCAATCTGACCTTCAAAATGATCTGCTCTGAGGATGTATTCCAATCCGGTGTAAACGTATCACCTAACCACGGTAGGTGGTTGATCAAAATACCTGTGATCTGGCTGACCGGAAGACTGACCGAGCCGATGCCAAGACAGAGTAGCAGCGTCAGCAGCAGCAAGACAAGACCTGTCCCCCCAAAACCGATCAGTCTACGGTTCATTTGAAAATTTCAGGGTACACGCCCTTAGCCACTTCCTTGAGCCCTTCCGTTACGCGTGGCCCCGGACGACTGATCAAATTATCATCCACGGCAAATACACGATGGTTACGAACAGCCGATATTTGATCCCATCCACTACGAGCTTTAATGATATCGCCGAGGGTCTGGCCTGTTTTGTCGTCCTTCACACTTTTGCTGTACAAAATCACGTCAGGGTTTGCAGCTATAATATTTTCCTCACTGATTTGGTACCACCCCTTCTGCGTAGCACCTACATTTTCACCACCTGCTAATGTTATCAGCTCGTCCATAAACTCGCCTTTACCCACTGTCCAGCCTGGTGAAAACTCGACGTATACCCGCAGCTTCTGCCCTTTGCCGATATTTTTAACTCCTTCTTTCACTTCTGCTACATCTGCTCTCATCTTGTCAGTCACCGCTCTCGCTTCTTTCTGATGATCGGTGATTTTCCCATACAATTCGATGTTAGCTATGACATCTTCAACTGTTTTCGGTTCTGTTTTAAAAATCATAATTCCCATGTCACGCAGCTTAGTCGTAGCCTGTTCACTAAGTGAAATCCCTGCAAAAACAACTTCCGGGTTCGCAGCAATGATCGCCTCTTCGTTCGGTTTCATAATACCGCCCATTTTAGGCTTTTTCGTAGCTGCCTCCGGGTAATCAGAGTAGTCGGATACACCAACAATTTCCTTATCCAGTCCGATAGCGAACAGCGCCTCGGTTTCTGCCGGGGAGACGGAAACGATCTTATCCGGTGCTTTTTTAAATGTAAATTCCTGTCCTGTTGCATCCTTAAGCGTTAGCGGGTAAACCGTTTTGCCCGGTGGTACTTGTGCGGTTACGGTCTGTCCCGGCTGCTGTGAAGAAGCTTGGCCCTCTTTGTTTTCTGCATTTTTTCCATTCGCGCCACATGCACTCAGCCCAACTGCCAATATCAGCGCCAATAGACCTGTAGTCCATACCTTTATTTTTTTTCCTGCCATGATTTGCACCCCTTCATACATAAATCGTTAAGAGCGTTACTTGAACTTCATCCGATATTTTCTCATTCCAGCCTTCTTTTCCTATCAAAAACCCCCGCATCCTCATATCAGGACACAGGGGTCACGTTAGCACAGATCGTGCGCAGGCGGGCAGCTTCTTTCCGCATGGACAGTCACTGCGAACACGTCATCCTTTCCTCGAAGGATTATGGTGACAGGCGGACGGGCAGGTATCCTGACTTATGGAAGATGCATGTCCTGATATTCTTTCATATGCCTGGCGGCACATAAAACAGGGCTAATAGGCATGTTTCCATTTACAGTGGCGGGACCGTGTCGGACTCACACCGACTTCCCTTTTAACAACGCAATAAAGGAAAGCAAGTTCCTCACATAGCGCCGACCTCGTCTGCTGGATATTTGATGTAGTGGTAGTCAAGCCGTTCTTTTACTTGATGATTATAGGTTAAAAAGAGTTAGCTTACAACCCAAACAGTCGCTTTATTCGCCTTGTTTAACCTAATGAGAAAGCAATCTTGCTATACAATTGTGCGGTCCTGTCAACCTTAACTGAATCCTAAATGCTTCTCCCGGCTTCGGATTCAGACTCCAAAAATCATGGCCAGGCATAAGCATACAAGCCAACTGACGAATTACACCACCATGCGTGACAATCAAAACAGAGGGCGGCGCAGCATTCGACTCCATTGGCTGAACCTCCAAAGCAATGCGCCACGCAAACAGAGAGTCTAGGAATTCACGCAGACGATTCACAAAATGAATCCAAGGCTCTCCTCCAGGTGGGGTGAATTGTTGCGGCTCATCAATCCAAGCGCGATACAACGCCACATCCTTAAGCATGTCATACGTTTTTCCATCCCACTCACCAAAGTGAAGTTCTCGCAGACGTGGTTCCATGATAGGAGGCATAGCAGAGAGGGAACATTCAGACGTCAATGCTGACTCCGGCAAAATGATCTGCAAGGTCTGGCGACATCGCATCAAGTCGCTGCAATAGATTCGAGCAAAGGAATGTCCCTGCAATTTTTTCTGTAAAGTCTTTAACTCCTGCTCTGCTCCGGGCAGCAAACCCAAGTCGGCATGTCCCAGATATCGACGTTCCTTATTCCATAAGGTCGTGCCATGACGAACTAGTACGAGCTCCATGTCCCACTGCAGATCTTCTTTAGCATCATTCGGCTTACTAACCTGTTGTGAGTTCGGACTTGGTGCACTTTCTCGCACTCTTTTTCCTTCTGTATCTTGTTTCAAAATCGTGTCACTCCTCACTGCATCCATCCCAAGGCAAAACACCCTGCAGCTCCCATCAAACATAACCCTACAAACATAGTGGATACGGCGAACATCAGCCGGACCGTATGCCGGATATCCTTCGACTCCAGCGGTCGTATCCCTTCGCCCATATATGCCCGAAAGGAGCGTATGCCGTGATACACATTATAGCCACCGAGACGAATCCCTAGGGCACCTGCCACCGCTGATTCGGGAAATCCGCTATTTGGGCTTGGATGCAGACGGGCATCCCGCTTGATTGTCCGCCAGCTTCTTGCAGCATCCAGCCGATATAACCACGACGCTATCACTAGCATAACTGCTGTCATGCGAGCCGGAATGTAGTTAGCTACATCATCCAGCCGTGCTGAGGCCCAGCCTAAATGCAGGTACTTTTCATTTTTGTAGCCAACCATTGAATCGAGCGTGTTTACGGCACGATATGCCAGTGCCAAGGGTGCTCCCCCGATCAGGGCATAAAAAAGCGGGGAAATAATGGCGTCCACGATATTTTCAGCGACCGTTTCGACGGTACCGCGCACAATTTCGGGCTCGTCAAGCTGCTGCGTATCCCTTCCGACAATCATGCCTAGCTCCCGACGTGCCCCAGTCAGGTCATTCGCCTGCAACGCTCGGTATACTGCCATCCCTGCGTCCTTTAGACCTTTGGAAGCAATCGTAGTTGCAATCAGAACAATTTCTACGACGACAGACAACCACGGGTGAATCCAGGCAAGCACACGCAACAGCCCCCAGGCAAGCACAAAGGAACCCCCAGCCACAATAAATGGAAGCAGTATGCCCGCACGTTTCAGTCCTCGGTCACTGCGGACCTTACGGCGAACCGCTTTTTCCAATGCTGAAATGGCATGTCCCATCCCGATGACTGGATGCGGCAACCATCTCGGATCACCGATTAACCTGTCCAGCAGATAGGCTGCCATGATAACCAAGCTAACGATCACGCCGCTCCTCCTCCAGCACTTCACTCAGTGCAGACAGCAGCATATTGTTGGCTTCGGCGTCCTTAACCGCAATTCGAAAATGGCTCGCTGACAGTCCAGGATACATGGCACAGCTACGTATAAGAATCCCACGTTGTCCAAGCGCCTGCTGAATAGCCGATGCACTCCACGTTCCCGGCGCCCTTGCTAGCACGTAATTGGCTTCGCCGGGAATGACACCACAGCCCCATTCCGCCAAGGCAGTCAGTAAGCGACTGCGCTCCGTAGCAATCAGTTCCTGTGTGCGGCGCTCATAAGCTTGCCCACTTCTCAGACACGCCTCTCCAGCCAGCAACGCCAGTCCATTAACGCTCCAGGTCACCTGTTTGGCCGTCATTTGCCGGATATAGTCCGGATGAGCAATCGCATAGCCCAATCGTAAGCCAGGAATGGCATAAAATTTGGTCATCGATCGGATCAAAATCACATGAGGATAGCGATCCAGCACAGGCAATAATGAGATTTGCCGTTCCAGTGGGATAAAATCAATAAAGGCTTCATCCACCACCAACACGGTACCCGTTCTGCCAGCCGTCTCTGCCAGTTCGTATAGCTCCTGCTCACCATATTGCACACCGTTTGGATTATTCGGCTGCCCAAGGAACAATACATCTACCTGCTCCATGAGCCGAAGGATGTCCTCCACGTCTGCCTTCCATTGAAGCGAAGCCTTCCCGTATACCCGATGGATCTCGGCTCCGAATTTGCCAGCCAGCTCGGCATATTCCGAAAAACACGGCTCCACTGTCCCCACACGCTTGGGAGCCAGGCCCAATAGCAAGAGCGCCATGCTTTCAGCCGCGCCGTTACCGATACTCAGCGACTCGGGTGGAACCTGCAGCCGCCGTGCCAGCATATTTTTAAAATGGCGGTGTCCAGGGTCTGGATAGCGAATCACTGTGTCAAATGAGCTTTGCAGTGCCTCAAGCACCTCCGGTGGCGGACCGAGCGGATTAATATTCGCACTAAAATCCACAAAATCCGCCGCAGCTCCACCAAATGTCGCGGCAGCCGTCTCCCTGTCCCCGCCATGACCGTAAACCTCTATCATTGCCTCTCATCCTTTCCGGCCGTTTCCAATCATTTAGATCCATTATGAGGCTGCTTTTTGCGTCCCGTCAATGCAAATGAGCTTTTGTACATGGCTCACTTGGGTTACAATAGAGGGAGGCACACATAAATTACACAGTTTATATACGGAGGAATGGACATGCTGTTCATCGACAACCAGGGCATACACGATCCAGCTATTAATCTTGCTATTGAGGAATACGCGCTAAAGCATCTACCGCTGGACGACAGCTATCTGCTGTTTTACATTAATCAGCCTTCTATTATTATAGGCAAGCATCAAAACACCGTTGAAGAAATCAACGCTGAGTTTGTGAGAGACAACAATATTCAAGTCGTTCGTCGCCTGTCCGGCGGCGGGGCTGTATATCATGATCTCGGTAATTTAAATTTCAGTTTCATTACCAAGGATAACGGGGAGTCCTTTCATAATTTCCTCAAATTTACGCAACCTGTGATTGACGCCCTCCGCCAAATGGGAGTAGAAGCCGAAATGACTGGACGCAACGATCTGCAAGTCGGAGAACGTAAAATTTCAGGAAACGCTCAATTTGCTACACGTGGACGTATGTTCAGCCATGGTACATTGATGTTCAATTTGAATCTGGACAATGTGGCTGCATCACTGCACGCCAATCCCGAAAAATTCAAATCCAAAAGCACAAAATCCGTCCGTAGTCGCGTGGCTAACATCAGCGAACTGATGGACCGTGAGATGACCATAGAACAATTTCGCGAGGAACTGCTGCGGTCCATCTTTAGCTCAGAATTGGATCAGGTGCCTCAATATAAGCTCACCGATGCGGATTGGGCTAAAATCCATGAAATTTCCAAAGAGCGCTATCAATCGTGGGATTGGAACTACGGTCTTTCCCCCGAGAGCAATATCAAGCACACACGTAAGTTCCCGGTCGGTATTATAGATATCCGCATGGATCTGAAGGAAGGCTACATCCGTGATATTAAAATTTACGGGGATTTCTTCGGTGTAGGTGATGTCGCTGATATTGAAAATATCCTGCGCGGCAAGCGTTATGATGAAGGGGAGGTCCGTCAAGCCTTATCCTCTCTCGATTTGAAGCATTACTTTGGTAATATTGAGCTGGACGACTTTGTTGGACTTGTATTTTTGGAAGACTAAACGTTACTTTTTTCCATGGTTTCAAGCCAATACTTGAGTGGTTATAAGGGGACAGGCTCTTATGGGCGTCGTCCCTTTTTCAATGCAATATTGTCATTTTGAATATTATAAGATACAATTTTAATATTGCCCCATGATAGAGATAAAGGAGAGAATACCGATATGTATAAATTAATTGCCATTGATATTGATGATACTCTCATTAATGACCAGAAAGAAGTTACTCCAGCGACACAACAAGCATTGGAAGCTGCTGTAGCTAAAGGTGTGGTGGTTACTCTCGCTACTGGACGAGCTTATGCCTCCGCGCACAAAATTGCACGCCAGACGGGGTTGAATGTACCGATCATTACGTACCAAGGAGCTTTGGTTAAAAACCTGCTCGACGAAAACGTGCTGTATGAGCGTTATGTTCCACTCGTGGCTGCACGTCGTCTGTACGAATTTTGCGTGGAACGCAATCTGCATCTGCAAACATATATAGATGACAAATTGTACACACGTGAAGATAATCAGAAAATTAAAGATTACACCGAGCTGAACAACACGGAATATTTTGTAGAGCCTGTGTTCAGTAAAGTTATAGAGCAATCGGCCCCTAAATTGCTGATCATTGACGAGCCGGAAGTATTGGATGAATTAATTCCCGAACTGCGCGAACTGCTTGGCAACGAGGTGCATATTACAAAATCCAAACCTCATTTCCTGGAAATTATGCATCATGAAGGCACTAAAGGCCACGCCCTTGCCTTCCTTGCAAACCATTTTGGCTGTGATCTGTCGGAGACCATTGCGATCGGCGACTCGTGGAATGACCATGAAATGCTGGAATGTGCTGGTCTCGGCATAGCGATGGAGAATGCGATTCCTGATTTGAAAAAGCTGGCTGATTACATTACTCGCAGCAATAATGAAGACGGTGTTAAGCACGCCATCGACAAATTCGTACTCAATGTTGAATAAGCAAAAAGTGACTATTTCCGTAATACTTATATAAAGTATTTCAACAACAAAGCCTCCAAACGTCGCATGTTCATTAACATACGGCAGTTTGGAGGCTCTTTTTGTCAGATCATATCATAACTGACCGCTTCAAAGTATCAGGCAGCAGAGCGAAATTTACGTCTGTTCACCAGACGGATAATTCCGTTATTCATGCACATCAACCCGGTCACAATGAGCAGCACTCCTGCCAGCATCCACCAGCTTACATGTTCTCCATACAAAAAAGCACCCAGGCCTACAGCAATCGGTGGTGAAATGTAGAGCCATGTGGTCGGAAACAATGGATTCGTACGCGCCATAAGCCAGTAAAATAGTGTCTGCGCAATCATGGAACCAAACACGATCAAATAAAATAGAGAGCCTATGGCAGGCAGCAGATTCCATCCCCCAGAATTCCAAGACTCTGTAAAAGCCGACAGTACTAGCAGCATCCAACCACCATGAAACATTTGTGCTGCATTCAAGGCAATCGGGTTCGTATCACGAAACGCGTCCATGACTCGCTTGGAATACAAAGCTCCTCCCGAATAGCACAGCTCACCCAGCAAAATGGCCATACAACCAGCCAGCCACAGACCGCTGATTTGAACCGCCAAGCCGGGCAATACCACCAGCACGACCCCGAGAAAGCTGATCATGCAACCCATGAGCGTAATTCTCGTCGTTTTTTGCCGCAATATTGCAGACTGCATTAGCACAATCATCATCGGTCCGGTGGCCGACAAAATAGCACCGATTCCCGAACTGACATATTGCTCCGCCCAATACAGTGTTGAGAATGTGCCGAAGGTCGTTCCCGTCCCAATTAGCAGCATTTCCTTTCGCCATAATAACGACCATCGAACCTTTCCTGACAGCCTCATCGCAATAAACAAGATCGCCCCTGCTGCCATAAAACGTGCGCCTGCCGATAAGAACGGCGGAAGTCCGGCTTCCACTCCCACTTTGATAGCCAAAAATGTGGTGCCAAAAATAAGACACATAACTGTAAAGGCGATACCAATCATGACACTTCTCTCTCCCTTCTGTTACTCACAAGCATACAAGGAGACAGACAGAACAGATGGGCAACCACAGAACAGTTGTATACGTTTTGGAAGTGCTGTATAGTACAATACACACAAAGGAGCGTGGACCGCATGGGCAAGGATAACAGCGAATTATTGTTTTCAACGGAACAGATCTCGACAGATCCGGGCTTAAAGCTGTATGAGCAGGTCGTCCATTACATAAATGTGCGGATGGAGCGCGGGGACTGGCCAGCAGACGCTAAATTGCCGTCTGTGCGAAGTCTGGCTCAGGAATTGGGTGTGCACCGGTTAACCGTATTCCGGGCATATCAGGAGTTAAAGCAACAAGGGCGTATCTATGTAAAGGATAAATCGGGATATTACGCTCATGCTTCCCATGCAGCAGAATTGGGGCCATTTACTACCTATTCGGAGCGTTCATCCACAAGACGGATCTTCCATTCAGAATCCACTTACATGGCAGACGATCCGTCTGTTTCTGTCTGGAGGGGGATGGATGGACTCACCCAGGTTCATGCCATGAACGCGGACTTCCAATTTTCCAAGGCCCTGATTGATCCCTCTCTTCTACCCAACCGATATTGGAGAGAATTAATGATGCAGGTGTTTGAAAAGCATCCGAAAATCGCGGCTACCTATTCTGCTGTACAAGGAGATGCTGAGCTTCGTGATGCCATGGCACAGCATTTTAGCACAGATAAGCATTTCGCAGTATCAACGGACGAAGTACTGATTACCTCCGGCGCACAGCAAGCCATTGACTTGGTTTCCCGTTCTCTGATTCGTACAGGAGATCGTGTATTAATCGAACGTCCAGCCTATGGCCCGGCCATGGAAATAT
Source organism: Paenibacillus sp. Mc5Re-14 (assembly GCF_001049835.1). Taxonomy (NCBI): domain Bacteria; kingdom Bacillati; phylum Bacillota; class Bacilli; order Caryophanales; family Paenibacillaceae; genus Paenibacillus; species Paenibacillus sp. Mc5Re-14. The sequence continues at coordinate 1,003,030 of NZ_CVPD01000001.1, forward strand.
TCCGCAGACAAGGCGCCCGCCTGACTGTAACGGATATACAGCCGGAAGGTTATGATATGGATCAGATTGAATGGTGCCTGAAAACGGAAAAACCGCGTCTCTTCTATATAAATCCGACATTTCACAATCCGACCGGCTTTACCATCCCCGATGAGCAGCGCAAACGTCTGCCCGAACTGGCCGAGCGCTACGGCTGTCTTATTGTCGAGGATGACAGCACCTATGATATCAGCTTTGGGCAAAAGCCGCCTTCCCCCATTTTCGCCTATGATATCTCAGGAAGCGTCGTCTATATTCGCAGCTACAGCAAATATGTGGCACCTGGTCTGCGAATCGCAGCCGTGACTTGTCGGCCTCAGCTCATGGACAGTCTGCTGAGCGTCAAAGCGCTAGTGGACAATGGATCACCACTGCTGAATCAAAAGCTGTTTTTACAATATTTTCAATCCTCACGTATGCAGCAGCATATTAAAAAGCTATGTATCGCACTCCAGATTCGTAAGGAAACGATGGAAGCCAGTCTCCGCGATTCCGGCTGGACATGGACCAGCCCGGCGGGAGGACTCAACCTGTGGCTCCAGCTACCTTCTACGATAAAACCTAATGAGCTGCTTGCCAAAAGTATACAAGAGTCCGTTTCCTTTGTCCCAGGCAATGTATTTGATCCTATCGGTGCAGAGGGTAAAACGCATATACGGCTGTCCTATTCATACGCCAATGAACTGCAAATCAAAGAAGGGCTCTCCACACTTCTACGCATCAGCCGAATGATGTAAATCGTTATTCTAACGGCAAACTCATGCCTGTGTGTGCCAAACTGATCCCTTCCAGCAGCCCGTAGTTGTATGTGATATCCACATCATGGGACATATGTGTAAACACCGTGCTTCCAGGCTTCAGTCTTCCTACTAGCTCCTGAGCCTCCAGCATGTCATATACCGAGCGGGTGGCATACTCCGCTTCCTCATGGTAAAAACTCGTCCCCAGCACGAGTAAATTCAGATTATGTAAAGGCAAAATTTCCGCCTCATTCAGTCCAATCGAATCTGAACAGTAGGCCCATGAGAAGCCGTCTTTTTCCAACCGATAAGCGTAAGCATATCCGTTCTTTCCGTGATTCACGCGCCATCCCCGGATGTTCCATCCGCCAAGCTGGACTCCCTGATCTACTGGAATAAGATCCAGGTTTCCAGGGAGCCAGGAAAATTGACGCAGGATCGTATCAATCACTTCCTGTGGAGCGTACAAACGCCCTCTGTTCCCCGTCCAGCGACAGGCATCCGCCCATTCTGGCAATCCTCCAATATGATCAAAATGTGCATGTGTCACGAGGATCGTAGGGATAAAACGCAGGCTGCGCAATTCTAACTGTCTACGCCAGTCGGGGCCACAATCAATCATAAAATCCTCTGTCTCGCTTTTGATCAGCACAGACGATCTCAACCTTACATTCGTTCCTGTCGTGCGTGCCTCTGTGCACACGAGACAATCACAATACACACGCGGAACCCCCATTGCATCCCCCGTGCCAAGAAAAATAAGACGATTCATGATTTAACTCCTATCTATCTGGGTGTTTTTACTACTATTATAACGAACATATCAAGTCTGCGTAAATCACCCCAGCGACCAACGACAAAAGGAGCATGTCAAAAGCCGTAAAACAGGCCAGACACCCCCCTTATATGTGAACGTTTTATTTTCAAATGATGATAGGCATCGGGTCTTCCTTCAGGCGATTTTCCACCATCCAGCTGGACTCTTCATTATATAGATAGGCCCGATGCACCAACACTCGCACCTGCTGACCAGGTTCCAGCGTAGACTTCTCCAATGAACGGTATGTCATGAGACGCTGGTCCCCGACCTGTACTTCAACCATCCATTCACTCCCGCGAAAATGTAAATGCTTCACAATGCCTTCCTCGGTCGCCGACAGCAACGCAAATTCCTCACTAGGTCCGACATCAATGTACTCCGGACGAATCAAGGCACGTGTTCCCACTCCGGCAGCTTCCTCGAAGCCTCTGAGACTACCCGCCTGTTCAATCACCGTGGATTCCCCAATAAAAGAAGCCACGAACGGGGTCCCCGGTTTTTTATAGATATCCCAAGGCGTTCCCTTCTGCTCCAGTCGACCTTGATTAATCACCATAATTTCATCGGCTACTTCGATCGCCTCATCCTGATCATGGGTGACGAAAATGGAGGTAATACCCACCCTCTCAATCAACTCTCGCAACCAGGTACGCAACTCCTGACGAATCTTGGCGTCAATAGCCGCAAATGGTTCATCCAGCAGTAGTAGTTGAGGCTCCGGTGCCAAAGCACGCGCGAAAGCAACCCGTTGTCGCTGTCCACCTGACAATTGATGCGGATAACGATGCTCAAAGCCTTTGAGCCCCGTGAGTTTGACCAGCTCAGTGACCCTTTCCTTGATGCGGGCTTTGGAGCTTTTTTTCACTTTCAAACCAAAGGCAATATTGTCGTACACGCTCATATGCTTGAACAAAGCATAGTTTTGAAATACAAATCCGATTCCACGCTCCTGTGGTGCCAGCTCGTTTACCCTTTTTCCATGAAAGTGGATCTCTCCTGCATCCGGTTGCTCCAGCCCTGCCAAAATACGAAGAATGGAGGTTTTCCCCCCGCCGCTTGGACCGAGCAAACCAATAAGATGGCCCGTCTGAATATCAAAAGATACGTCCTTTACCGCATGAAAATTACCGAAATGCTTGTTTAACCCTCTTACTTCCACATGCATATCCGTACACTTCCTTTCCGCTTCTGGACCAGTTCAGGAACAGCAGCAGCCTTGCTTACCGCAAAGCACGCACCTCATTCGAAAGCATTCAATTATTCCAATAAACTTACTTTGTTTTTCTTATGTGATACTTTATCAAAGGAAAGTAATTTTCGTCAACTCTATATATTATCTTGAGAATGAAAAGGGTAAAGTAATACATAGAAGGGAGATGGATTTATGTTGCATACTTTTGAATTATCCACTACACGGCGAGATGAAATGCGTGATATTACACGCGAAGTTGCGGCACTCATTGAAAAAAGCGGGGTGCAGCAAGGAACAGCTCTGATTTATTGTCCACACACGACTGCCGGCATCGCCATTAATGAAAATGCCGACCCAGACGTCAAACATGATGTCATTTTAAGTCTGGATGAGGTTTATCCCTGGGAACATCCCCAATATCGCCATATGGAGGGAAATACGGCGTCCCACCTTAAATCCATTACAACAGGCCCCTCACAAACGGTTATCATTCATGATGGAAAGCTGTTGCTTGGACGATGGCAGGGACTTTATTTTTGTGAATTCGACGGCCCACGCAGACGTCAATACCATGTAAAAATTATGAAGGGCTGACGGAGGCATGCAAAAAAAACAGACGATGATGTTCCCCCGCTGGATACACCATCGTCTGTTAAATTCTTAGTCGCTTTCGCAAAGTACCGTAATGATAAGTCACCGTCATGAAGTGCAAACACCCAAAAAAGCGCCCTACATGTTCATGGCTGAAGCGTGTGAATGCAGGTACGCTCATAGTTGTCTGCACAGCAGCTTTACATGTGCTAAAGCAGCGGGCCTGATCTCTTCAAATGTTAAACCGTCCTGAATATAAAATGACACGAAGCCATGCATGGATAAAAACAGACTTTTCGGTACTCTTGAGCATTCTTCCTCCGAATGTCCCTGACCACTTAATTCCTGGCGAATCATAGACGCAAATAATTCCACACAACGGTTTTGCTCTGTACGACAGTATGCAAATAGTTCTTCATCATGCATCATGAACATAATTTCGTACTGATATGGATTTTCCAAGCCAAAACGGATATATTCCAACATCAGGTACTCCAATCTGCTCAAGCCATCATCAGGCGTGCCTGTTGCTGCTTGCAGTAGAATCCCACGCAATGTATTGAAATCTTCAATCACAATGGCATAGAACAGTTCAGCCTTCTCTTTAAAATGATAGTATAACGAACCATGACTGTAACCCAGATGCTGGCCAATGCTGCGCATTGAAATCGCACGGTAGCCCTTGGTGATAAACAAGTGCCTGGCCGCTTCCAGAATCCGCCCTCTTGACAACTCCTGTTCTACTGCTCTTCTAGCCATATTATTTATTCCCCTTCAATAAAGTAAAGCTGCTCTCCCTCCGACACAAGCGATTGTCCTTGTGTCAAGTCGGTTATCCAGTTGCAGAAGGATTCCGCATCACCAGCCAGCGGCAGACAGGTTAAGGTAACTTTATCCGTAAACATCGTTTCTCCAGTACGGATACTGCGATTACGTAATTCATTTTCCACTTTGCCCAACCAGGTATAATCCAATTCTACAAAAACTTCACGATGCAACACACGCGTAATCGCATCCCCTGCTTCAATAGCTGCAACAGCACCATCTGAGTATGCACGAATCAGTCCGCCTGCTCCCAGCAAAATTCCACCAAAGTATCGAGTAACCACAATAGCGACATTTTTCAGCTTCTGATTGCGGATTACCTCCAAAATAGGCTTACCAGCCGTCCCACTCGGTTCTCCGTCATCGGATTGCTTTTGGATTTCATCTCTTTCCCCAATCATATAAGCCGAACAATTATGGGTAGCGTTCCAATGCTCTTTTTTGATGCGTTCTATGAAAGCAACTGCTTCTTCCTCAGTTTGAACAGGCTGAATATGGCCGATAAAACGGGATTTTCGGATTACAATTTCCTTGTTGCCGGCACCGCGTACGGTTCGGTATTGTTCCAACATACACGTATAACCTTCCTTACTTCATTTTACAAGAAAGCAGTTCCCCGCTTCTGGCAGCTGGTGAACTGCTTTCCTGTACTTAATTCATGCTATACACTATAACGCTTCTGACCGAAAACCCTGTTTCGAATCAGAGATTATAGCTCCCTTATTCAGACAATCTTGCTTCAAGCTCAGCTTTTTCTTTTTCGAAGCCCGGTTTGCCAAGCAGCGCAAACATGTTCTTTTTGTAAGCTTCTACGCCGGGTTGATCGAACGGATTTACGCCCAACAGGTAGCCGCTGATGCCGCAAGCCTTTTCGAAGAAATAAGCAAGGTAGCCAAAGGAGTAAGGGCTCAAGTCAGGAATATTTACAATCAGGTTCGGTACTTGTCCGTCTGTGTGAGCCAGCAATGTACCTTGGAATGCTTTTTTGTTTACAAAATCCACCGTTTTGCCTGCCAGGAAATTCAGTCCATCCAGATCATCCTCATCTGCTTCGATGGTGATGTGACTAGGTACATTTTCTACTTGGATTACCGTTTCGAAAATGTTACGGCTACCTTCCTGAATGAATTGTCCCATAGAGTGCAGGTCTGTCGAGAAGTCAACAGAAGCAGGATAAATGCCTTTATAATCCTTACCTTCGCTTTCTCCGTACAGCTGTTTCCACCACTCAGATACGAAATGCAAAGACGGCTCATAGTTTACGAGAATTTCAATTGCTTTACCTTTACGGTACAAAGCGTTACGAACGGCTGCATATTGGTATGCCTCGTTCTCAGCTACATTCGGGTTGCTGTATTCTTTGGAAGCGTCCGCCGCACCTTGCATCATTTCTTCGATGTTGATGCCTGCTGTAGCAATCGGCAACAAGCCTACTGCTGTCAGCACGGAGTAACGGCCACCCACATCATCAGGAATAATGAAGGATTCATAGCCTTCCTCGTTAGCGAGCTTTTTCAAAGCGCCACGTTCTTTGTCCGTTGTCGCGTAAATACGTTTGCGTGCTTCTTCTTTACCGTATTTTTTCTCCAGAGCCGCACGGAATACGCGGAAAGCGATAGCTGGCTCTGTTGTCGTACCTGATTTGGAGATGACATTCACAGAGAAGTCTTTTCCTTCAATCAGTTCCAACAGATGATTCACATATGTAGAGCTGATGTTGTTGCCTGCAAAATAGATAGCGGGACCCTTGCGTTGATCTTTAGGCAGCGCATTGTAGAAAGAATGCGACAGCATTTCGATCGCAGCACGTGCTCCAAGGTAAGAACCACCAATACCGATTACAATCAATACCTCGGAATCGCTTTGAATTTTAGCAGCAGCCTTTTGGATGCGTGCAAATTCTTCTTTATCATAATTGGTAGGCAGGTCAATCCAACCCAAGAAATCGGAACCTACACCTGTTTGGTTGTGCAGTTGCTCATGAGCCAACTTGATAGGCTCTGCAAAATAATCAATTTCGTGCTGACCCACAAAGGAGAGCGCTTTTGTGTAATCAAAAATAACTTTTTTAGACATGTTTGGAACCTCCTGTTTGGTATTACTAAGACCATGAATACGAACATAAGGACTTAGGAATAGGATACTTTAATTTGCTGAGCCTGACAAGCTTGTGTTACCTGTATGTCCTGTGCCTTGACAGACCCTGCTGTAGATAGGGTAGCATGCCCATGCTACAATGAACTGAGATCAATCTGTTTCAATATTCAATTCAAGCCGAACTCGCATCTGCATCGGACGGCAACTTCCAACAAGAAAGGTGATTAGCAATGAAAAACATCGGATTTATCGGACTGGGCACCATGGGCGCCCCGATGGCATCCAATCTGCTAAAGCAGGGATTCGGAGTCACAGTTTATAATCGTACCGCTTCGCGCTGCGAACCCTTGATAGAGCAAGGCGCACGTACAGCTTCAACCCCTCGCGAAGCGGCCGAAGGGCAGCACCTGGTCATTACCATGGTCAGCGATGATCAATCAATACGTGACGTCTATTACGGTCAGGACGGTGTGTTTGCTGGTCTTACGGCTGGCATGACCGTGATGGACAACAGCACGATTTCACCTGAGTTAGTTAAACAACTGGCCGCTGAGGCGGACAAGCTGGGCTGCTCCTTCATTGACGCACCTGTAACAGGCAGCAAGCCTGCCGCTGTTGATGGAACACTCGTGTTCATGGTCGGCGGTCACGCAGAAGCGATTGCGGCACAATCAGATGTTTTTGATACCTTGGGCAAAAAAGTGCTCCATATGGGACCAAACGGTAGCGGGGCCGTAGCCAAGCTTGCTCACAATACGATGGTCGGTATAAATAACCTCGCTCTGGCTGAAGGCTTTGCTATTGCGGCTAAATCCGGCATTCCAGCAGACAGCTTCCTAGAATTGGTACAGCTCGGATCGGCAGGTAGCAAGGCCGCTGACCTGAAAGGGCGCAAAATCATCGAGCATGATTTTAGCAACCAGTTCTCACTTGCTCTGATGCTCAAGGATTTGAAGCTCGCTGCCTCACTAACAGACAGCCTGTCCATCCCTACGCCTATGTTGTCCATTGCCAAAAGCTTGTTTCAAGCCGGACAAACACAAGGCTACGGCGATGAGGATCTATCTGCCGTCGTAAAGACATACGAAGCATGGATTGGCCGCACCATTGGTGGTCAGCCTCTTGAGTAAGCTGGACTTTTCTTTGTAACCATGCTGCTGTGCATTTGTACTTATGACACAGCTTTAGGGTAAGAACACTTGGCTTGTAGCTTGAGTGCTCTTACCCTTTTCAGTTAATTATTCCGGATAAGAACAGCAATAATCCGTTACACTTCGTACTTCCAGCTTGAAGGAAGACTTTGCAGGCACATGAAAGGTTGATGTACCTTGTATTTCCAGCCATTCCTCGGTACCTGGAAGCAACACTCTCAGGTCCCCTGCCAAAATCTCCATGATCTCACGGGAATCCGTCCCGAACTCGTACGTTCCCGGCAACATAATCCCCAGTGTTACCTTACTGCCGTCACCCAAGATAACTGTACGACTTGTAACCTGACCATCGTAATAAACATTTGCTTTTTTAATTACGCTTACTCCATCGAACTGTGTCATTCGTTATCCCCTCATCTGCTCTCAATGGTGAATGAATATGGTGCATCATAACATAATTTGGATTCCAGTTTCAGTATGAAAATACACACTGTATCTGCGTACTCTATAGACTGATAATCCAAAAGTCATTTTTTCGAAAATACAAATGTATGAAACAAACAGCCGTAAGCCTTACTCAGGTTACGACTGTTTGTAATACATGGATTGCCACGATCAGGTAGGTCGTTTGTCAGCAATACACGATCATTGCTTTATGGACAAACTCTTCCTAATTGCTGATGCTCCAGTGTTTTATTTCAACAAAGCTTTTACACGGCTTACAACGTTCTCTACTGTAAAGCCGTATTCCTTAATTACGCGGTCACCAGGAGCGGATGCGCCAAATGTGCTGATACCGAGAATGTCGCCTTGGTCGCCAACATATTTTTCCCATCCCAGTGGATACGCCATTTCTACAGCCAAACGAGCTTTAACTTCAGGCAGCAGAACGGAATCTTTGTAAGCTTTGTCTTGTTTTTCGAACAGATCCCAGCTTGGGAAGCTGATAACGCGTACTTGAATACCTTGTTCTGCCAGTGCTTCCTGTGCTTTAACAGCCAATTGTACTTCAGAGCCTGTAGCCAGAATTTGAGCAACCGGTTTGCCGTCTGCTGCATCTGCAACCACATAAGCACCGCGTTTGATACCTTCGCGTGCATGCTCAGCAGTAGCAGCCAGGATTGGCAGGTTTTGACGAGTCAATACCAGTGCAACCGGGTTTTTCTTGTTTTCCAGCGTGTAAGCCCAAGCAGCAGAAGTTTCATTACCGTCAGCCGGACGAATGACCGTCAGGTTCGGAATAATACGCAGAGAAGCCAATTGTTCAATCGGCTCATGAGTTGGACCATCTTCACCAACAGCAATACTGTCGTGAGTCAGAACGTAGGTTACAGGCAATCCCATCAGAGCTGCCAGACGAACGGCCGGACGCAGATAATCTGTAAATACGAAGAATGTACCGCCAAATACTTTTACACCTTGGTGCAACGCCATACCGTTCATCGCAGCAGCCATACCGAACTCGCGAATACCGAAGTAAATATTACGGCCAGCGTAGTCTTCTGGCGTAAAGTTCGTCAGGTTGTTCAAGTGTGTCATTGTGGAGCTTTCCAGGTCAGCAGATCCGCCTGTCAGGAAAGGAACGTTTGGAGCCAATCCGTTCAATGCATTACCAGAAGCTACACGAGTTGAAACTGCTTTGTCTTCTGTGGAGTATTTCGGAAGATCACGATCCCAACCTTCTGGAAGATCGCCGTTTACAGCTGTTTCGAACTGAGCTGCCAAATCAGGGTGAGCCGCTTTGTATTTCGCAAATTGTTCATCCCATGCTTTATTAGCAGCGATACCACGCTCTTTTACTTTAGCAAAGTGCTCGCGAACCTCTTGTGGTACATGGAAATCCTCTTCGTATACCCATTTGTAGAATTCTTTAGTCAGTTTAGCTTCTTCTGCTCCCAGCGGGGAACCATGAGTACCGCCGTGTCCGCCTTTACCTTGTTTGTTCGGGCTTCCGTAACCGATGACTGTTTTTACTTCAATCAACGTAGGACGAGTCGAGTCAGCTTGTGCTTCTTCAATTGCTTTTTGGATCGCTGGAAGATCATTACCATCTTCTACGCGCAGCACTTGCCAGTTGTAAGCTTCAAAGCGTTTGGCAACACTCTCGGAAGAGGACAGATTAAGCTTGCCATCCAGTGTAATATCATTGGAATCAAACAATACGATCAGCTTACCCAGTTGAAGGCGACCAGCCAGCGAAGCAGCTTCGTGGGAAATACCTTCCATTAGATCGCCATCGCCACAAATAGCATATGTGAAGTGATCCACAACTTTAAATTCGTCTTTATTATATGTTGCACCCAGTTGTGCTTCTGCCATAGCCATACCTACGGACATTGCTAAACCTTGTCCCAGAGGTCCAGTTGTAGCATCTACACCAGCAGTGTGTCCAAACTCAGGGTGACCCGGTGTAAGGCTGCCCCATTGACGGAATTGCTTCAGCTCTTCCATAGGCAGATCATATCCGCTCAGGTGCAGAAGGCTGTATAGCAACATAGAACCGTGTCCTGCAGACAGTACAAAACGGTCACGGTTCACCCATGTTGGGCGATCTGGGTTATGGTTCATTGTTTTAGCAAAAAGTTGGTAGCCCATTGGCGCGGAGCCCATCGGCATACCAGGGTGTCCTGAATTTGCTTTCTCGATGGCATCAATTGCCAACGTACGAATTGTTGTGATGGACAAATTGTCGATAGTGGAGTTTTCATCCTTTTGAATCGCTTGATTCTGGTCAGTCATGGTTTGCCTCCTCATATTGTATGAAGTATGTCAATTGCATTCGGTCATACTCTTCAAAATCACCGTCTCATATAGAAACAGAGACTATTGAAGTGAGTGAATCTGCTTGAATGTTTCAATATGACTTATACACTCATAAGTATTGTACCATTTGCCGTGGAAGTTTGCCAGATCGTTTGTAAAGATGATTGTCGAAATGGTCGAAATATAGTACAGCCCTCATATCAATATACCCGTTATGTATTAACATCATTTAAAAAATAATGAAATCGCAAAAAAATTTATATAGGGCCCAGATATAATACAATTACCCCACACAAAAAAACAAAGCCCATTATGCACTGGGCTTTGTTTAATCCGAAAGGTATACTCGCAAGTTTTCATCAATTTGAAATTTTTAAGTTCAATTAAAAACGACCGTTTTGTTCTCATGAACCAGTATACGATCCTCAGTATGCCACTTCACGGCTCTTGCCAACACGACCCGTTCAATAGTACGACCGATCCGTTTTAGCTCATTTACATCATCTCCGTGGCTTACCCGCTGTACGTCCTGCTCAATGATCGGACCACCGTCCAATTCCTCGGTTACATAATGCGCAGTAGCACCAATAATTTTCACACCACGATTATAAGCTTGGGCATACGGCTTACCACCCACGAATGCAGGTAGAAAGGAATGATGGATATTGATAATCCGGTTGCGATAATGCTCAATAAACTTAGGCGAAATAATCTGCATATACCTGGCCAAAATGATCACATCAATCTCTTCGCCAATGACCTCTAGCTGACGGCGCTCTGCCTCTGGCTTCGTATCGGCTGTCACCGGGATATGGTGATATGGAATGCCAAAGGATTCCACATACTCCTTCATATCCGGATGATTACTAACCACCAATGCAATATCCGCCTCCAGATCGCCTGCCTGCCATTGCCACAGCAGTTCTACCAGACAGTGATCTTCTTTAGAAACGAAAATAGCCAATTTTTTCTTACGGCTGACCGCAGAAATCGTCCACTCCATACGGAATTGCTCGGCAACAGCGACAAAGTCCTGCTTCAGTTGCGACTGAGCTGCACTCAAATTCGGCAAATCAAATTCAATCCGCATAAAAAACATACCGCCGGACGGGTCCATTGTATATTGGTCAGATTGAACGATATTGGCCCCATGCTCGTACAAAAAGCGGGACACAGTCGCTACAATACCTGGACCATCTGGACAAGATACAAGCATGCGCGCACGGTTTTCATGTGTAGATACAGTGCTGTTTGACTGATGTTTTACGTGAAGTTCCATGTGGCTATTAGTCCCCCTTATCTTATACCGTCACTGGCAGATGACTACCGGCAAACCAGGCAATCAACCGTTGATTAATGTGTTCTTCGCTCATCTCTGGAAACAGTCCTGCTTCCGTTATCATGTCATACAGACGCTCCAGCGGCTCACGTGGGTCTGCTTTTCTTGCTTTGGCATCATTTTTCAGCAGAGTCCAGGTGTCCAGTACAAATTTACGGACATCCACATCCTGTTTTTTGAAAAACGAATGCAGCTGCTCCACCTGACCCAAAAACTCATCTCCAAAGCGTTCCTTTACATTACCACGAAGCAAAGCAATCTCAACTTCATACATTGGTCGTTGAGTTTTGGCTTCTTTTCCAATCCACGGCGTTTCCAAAATAAACGGACGTCCTTGAAGTGCTTCATGATGTACCACATTATGAATAGTCTGATAACCAATCCAGCCTGATCCAATCGGAGTATGGCGGTCTTTATGAGCGCCAACCGGGTTTTTGCTGTCATTTATGTGAACAACTTGGATGCGATTCAAGCCGACAATACGGTCAAACTGCTCCAGTACACCGTCCAAATCATTGACAATGTCATAACCCGCATCATGAATGTGACAGGTGTCCATACAAACCGTCAGACGCTCGTTGCGCTCTACTTTTTCTATAATGGAGGCAATTTCCTCAAAGCTACGACCCATTTCTGTGCCTTTGCCTGCCATCGTTTCAAGTGCAATGTTGACATCTGTCTCCTTCACACCGTTCAGTACCTCGTTTAAACCATCGGCAATACGCCCAATTCCGTACTCTGCATCTTTATCTGTAAAAGCCCCCGGATGCAGCACGATATTTTTCACACCAATCGCATGTGTGCGCCGAATTTCCTCCTGAAGAAAGCTGACCGCAAGCTCATAGGTATTTTCTTTGTAGGAGCCGAGATTGATGATATACGGAGCATGCACCACGATATCTTCCATTCCCTTTTCCGCCATTAGCTGCTTGCCTTCCTCTAAATACATGGACTCCATCGGCTTACGGCGCGTGTTTTGCGGTGCCCCCGTGTATATCATAAACGAGCTGGACCCGTAAGAAGACGCTTCTTTTGTAGCGCTGAGCAGACCCTTGTCCGAGAAAGACACATGAGAACCAATTTTCAGCATGATTTTGATTCATCCCCCTATCCTGTTATGCTTGTCTTATTTTAATTTATTCATTTTAACGTGATTATTGAAATCAAACAACATAGCGTTTATGGCAACTTTTTTAGATGACTCCCTAAGGGAACCTACAGACATAGTCCACATCTGAATATGTGTTATTGAAATGTAGGTAGATTAAAGCATGAATGGACCTTCTTTAGCGTACACCAGATACATTCAATATGAAGCTTTTGTATCAAAAAGGGTTATATTTTATAACAGAAACATTTTTTGAATTGGAAGGAGAATAACTCCATGAATATCATCGTATGCGGAGGAACTGGATTGGTGGGGAGTGCACTGGTCAAAAGTCTGCTAGATGACGGATATACCGTGAAAGTCATTACACGCAAGCCGCTGGTTGGACATGAAGCGAGCCCTCGCTTGCAGTATATGAGCTGGAACGAATTAAAACAAAAACCTGAATTACTGGAAAGTACAGATGCGGTCGTTAATTTAGCAGGTGAGACGCTGAATCAGCGCTGGACGGACAAGTCCAAACAAAGAATTCTTCAATCACGACTGCTGTCCGTTGCCCGGTTGGCTCAAGCGTTGAATGCTCTGCAAAAAAAACCGAAAGTTATCATTCAGGCTTCGGCTGTTGCCGCCTATGGTACTTCCCTGACCGAAACATTTGACGAAAAAAGTCCGCGTCGTTCGGAGGATTATCTGTCTCAGGTAGTTGAGCAGTGGGAGGAAGCAGCCAACGCCTACCCTACCGATGCCCGTTTAATTAATTTACGCATCAGCCTAGTGCTGGATAGAAAAAAAGGAGCATTTCCACTCATGAAGATGCCTTACGTCTTCGGATTCGGTGGAAAAATAGGTAGCGGCCATCAATGGATAAGTTGGATTCATATTGCCGATATCGTTCGTCTGATCTCGTACTGCATTCATACACCAGAGATTTCCGGGGCAGTGAACGCTTCATCACCACACCCCATGACGAACGACCAATTTGGGAAAACAGTAGCTAAGGTATATCGTCGTCCGCACTGGTTTCCCGTTCCTGGCTTTCTAGTCCAAAAGCTATTGGGTGAGATGAGCACGCTTGTATTAGACGGTCAAAAGGTAATACCGCGTAAAGCGCTGGAGCACGGATTTAAGTTTAAGTATTCTTCACTGAAGGAAGCGCTAGAGGAACTCCATTCTTCTCACAAGTAGCGTTGAATTAAAAAATGAACTCTATGGATGATAGATAATATCTTTGTATCTCTACCAGCTTAGGGTTCATTTTTGATTTAGACATAATCTATCAATTAAACTTGAGATCTTTGAGTTGTCTTGTTTTAGGCCTATGAATGGTCTTCTAGTTATAAAAAAGAAGCCCAGAATATAACAGGCCTCTTCTTAACATATATCCATTTAACGTTTACTCAAGATGCATTAGAGGATTTAAAAGAGTCCAATCGATAAATATAAGAGACTCCAGCGATTTTAAAAGTATCTCCATCCTTCATAGTATACTCCTTATAAGGCACCATAGGCTCTCCATTCAGCACTGTTCCGTTCGTCGAGGATAAATCTTTAATGATATGGCTTTGTCCTCCTGTAACTATACAAAGCTCAATATGAGAACGGGAAACTCCATCGGTATGCTCTACAAACTGGACCAATTGCGGATCTCTTCCGATGATAAAGCTACCTCCAACGAATTGGTCTGGCTGCAACCGTATGCGCTCGGTTTCTCCACTCCCAGATAACTTACGATCCAAACAAGCAATCGGCGAGTGCTGAACAGTTGGACTCGGTATCTCTTGATCCGGACGAAGCAGCACGGTTTCCTGCTTGGATATAGTATTGAGTAGCTCCGTTACCCCGGACAAGGACTTATAATAAGCCTCGCTAGTATCGCTGTCGTCCAATTCATTTCCCCGCATGGCACCTTTCCTCGAAGGCTCGTGCAAGTCATAATTTGTACTTACTTTCCCTCCATCCTCCGTCGTTCGGCTTCCCATGCTTTTAGATTCTGAGTCTGGAAAAGTCCAACGCCAGCTTTCCTGTCCTTGATCACTTGAATCGGATGATTGCTTGTCATGATGATGGCGTCCCGCTACAAACCCAGTTAGCTTATCTACCTGATAACGGTCATTTTTTCGCTGTGCTGGAGAAGCACCTCCTAACCATTCCGAATCCAATACAGGTACTGCCTCGCTATAAAAAGGAGATAAAGCTCGATTGCGCTCTAATTTCCCCGTCCAGCTTATATAAGCAACAGCGACAAGCACTAAAGTTAGCACAATCGAAATAAGCAAGGGAACCGTCTCTGGATGATCCAAATAAATATAACGCCAAACAATGGCCGAGGCGAGCAAACATCCGAGAGAAATGTATGTTTTATATTTTTGTAATTTAGGCTCCACCTCTTCATTTTCCATTTCGTTGTCGGCTCCTACCTCGACATTCTCCTCTGATTTTGCGGACTGCTTGAGTCGATTGACTCGCTTAAGCCCCTGAATTTCCTGCAGAGTCTCCCGATGTTCTTGGCCGTACGTTCTTCCGCCACGATCTGTATCGTTATCCTGTATGGTATGAGAGGAATGAACAGATGATCTACCTTCAGCCTGACCGCTGATGCTCTGTTCACCAGTCGCCATCCCTTGTAATAGTAGTTCCTTCAACGCGCTCAACTCAAATTCATTTCTATCGCATAGATCAAGTATGCGCTGTATAGATTCTCCCTGAAGGTGAGCCACACGAGTCATCAAACGAATAACCATCTGCTTAAAATAGCTACCTGTTTGTTGCGTATACTGTACACTGCACAAAGGAACATAGGTTAAACTAACGTTCTTCCTTGTGCCTGAACCGCTTATAAAAATGTAATCTTCGTGCAAAATAAACTGGCGGATATTTAACATATATTGTGGGCTACGATGAAGAGCATCTACTACTTCAAAAAGAATCCGGTAGAAATCAGAAGTCGACACATTCCCACCTTTCCATACTTGGGAAAGCATACGTTGCCCCGAAATATCGTAATGTAACTCGATCTGAAAATCGACTTCTTTTATTCTAAGTTCCAGCAGACCGGGAATCCGATTACCAGTCATCATTCGGGTCTGTACAGAATTTAAATCATCGGTCTTGAGCCCGCCTTCCTTGTTTAGAATCATAAACGTCCCGCCATTGCGAGCAAAATCCCTGCTTAAACCAAACAATTCATGACCTCCTTAACAATTCTTATTCCCTGAGGTAGCATGATCTCCCCAAGCGGACACGTCATGACAAGAAGTAAAGATAAGCGCTGACCGCTCCTGGAATGACTGCCGTCATAAAGGGAAACCTGAGGTGCGCTTCTCTCCCACTAGTCAGCGCTTTGCCGCTGCGAAATAGGAAAAATCCTCCTAAATTAAACGCCACGCGTCGTAATCTCATGATGGTTTCCCTCCTCCATAGCAAAATCCCTATACCAATAATGCCTGCAAAAAAAATCGAATATAGAGCCGATTGCCACGCAAAAGCTGCACCTGTCCATGCTCCAATTAAGCCAAACAGCTTTACATCTCCTGCACCAATTGCTCCCATCCAGTACAAAATCAGCATGAATCCAAAGCCGGTGCCAAGACCAGCAATAGCAAATAAAAAACCGTGCCAGCCTCCGAACAGAGTATTGAACAGCAAACCCACCGCTATGCCGGGCAATGTAAGCTTATTAGGGATTTTCATGCTTCGTAAATCTGTCACTAGCGCGATCGCCAGCAGAACTCCACACACAATATACATCCATGTCAATGCGGTCTTCCCCCTTCATAACAATGAAAATTAGCAGGCCTGCCAAATCATTTTTCAGTGTAGTTAACTCTATAAGTCTATATCTAGCCTATCCATCAGTTGTCTTCTGCACAGAAAACGGAACCTCAATACGTTGGCCATCCTCCGTTTCAATTACAAAGCTCCATTGACCTGGTGTTGTGTTTGTTCCTACAAACCAGTTCCATTCAACAATCCCGTCTGCATTGGCTGAGGTCCAGCCCAAGTGCTGAGCTGTGCTTTCACCTGACTTATAAAGTACAGAAAGGGTAGCATTCGTCCCAGGTTCAACCTTGGCCTTGATCAAATTGTATACACCCTTCACAGCAGGCTCAGGCTTGACAAGCAACTGTATGGAATGCTGCGCATCCTTATCCCCTGTTTCATCACCTGTACCTGCTCCCTC
The DNA here is from genome assembly GCF_001049835.1 of Paenibacillus sp. Mc5Re-14. NCBI lineage: Bacteria > Bacillati > Bacillota > Bacilli > Caryophanales > Paenibacillaceae > Paenibacillus > Paenibacillus sp. Mc5Re-14. The sequence continues at coordinate 1,019,875 of NZ_CVPD01000001.1, forward strand.
TCCTGTATCACCAATCCAAAGACGTTCCTCAGCCGCCGCTTGGAGCACAATGTTGCGATACAAAAAGGGGACTTTCATCGGTAGTTCATATGATAGCTCTACTCTAAAATAAGGGTCCTTAGTTTCTGTAAGAGAGGGTACATGTACGCTCGTTATATGAATACGGTCATACTCCAGAATACTTTTCTCCATAAAAGGCTTTAGCATCGGCTTCAGAACAGGATCAAGTGCAGCCTCCGTCAAGTGTCCCCGCAGCTCCTCCAGCGGCTTTTGACCGCCTTGAACAGCGTTTTCTACCCAGTCGCCGATTGGAGGTGGCAGTTGAGCAGCGAATTGGCTTGCATATTCACTCACAGATAACTTAGGAAGTTCATCTAGCGGTTTGCGGACTGCATCTATTTTAGCGGACGCCGCCTCCACGGCTAGAGACACCGGGTAGATTTTAGCCGAAACCTGCTTAACCGTTTCTGAAGCGGTAGTCTGCAAGGCTGTGGAGACCAGTGTCATTTGGACCATATAAATGAGAAAAATAATAAAAAACAAAAACAATGGCAATACCAGTGACGCTTCTAAAACAATACTTCCTTGTTCACGCTGCTTCAATCCACAAGCCTGCCGTAGATAATGATTAATAGGAAAAATGCGCTGTTTTCGTGACATAGTACACACTTCCCTTAATACTCTCGCCTTCTTTGGAGGCGGTTCCGAGCATTTTCATTACTCCAGGTAGAAACCACAGCCTCATCCCATTCTTGACCTCACCCTTCGCATACGTCCGTCGCTCAGCTGGATTGACATCTGTATTCAGGCGGATCAGAGCAAGCATACGGGACATTTTTCGTTCATTATTGCTATGGAGCATCAGGAACAATCGCAAATGATCCTTGTAAGTCATTCGAAATTTCAGAAAATCAGACAAAGGCACATCCCCTTTTTGCGCCAGCATGATCATATCTTCAATCGCCTTCTCTACTCCATATAACAAAGCTGCCGCCAAAACGACCAACGGGTTACCCTTTGAACTGTTTTTGACCAGTCCCTCCATCGTTCGAATGGCAAGCCTCATAGCAAAAATCTCCCCATAGGCAGATGCCAGATTACCCGTCGGATTATGAAACCCATACAAGATGTACTCAACTTCCTGATTATTCACCTCCAGCTGGTCCCTTAAAATCTGTGCAGCATTACCCACATTTCTACCTGATCCGGCCAAACTACCAAATCGGCTGAAATCCACATGATGGAAGTAAGAAAGCGCGTACTCATTCTGGTAAATCTCGTCTCCCAGTTGAATCAGTAAGTTAGATGCCGCCTCATATAGACCATCCATTCTATCCATGGAAGCCCCCGTTGCATCATAGGTGTCATAGGACAAATCAGCGGATACAGATGGACTGGATGAAGACTGATTGAACGAAATACTTTCATTGTAATACTGCTCCACTACTCGGAATTGCTCAGCACTTTGTTTACCTTTAGAAAGAACCTCAATGATCCGATAGGCTTGCTTGAGCTTGTTTTTTGCCTCTCTTTCCATTTTTTTGCGCTCTTTGTCAGGGCCGCGTCGCGTATCCATCGTTCTGGCCTCACCGACGAGTACATTGGCGGGTCCCGCCCAAGCATATGCATTTAAGTATTTATCTATCTCCTTGAGCGTTGAAGCAACTTCTTGCTTGAGCATGTCTGCATTCAAAAATGGATCTGTATAAAAAGACAGTGTACGCATCATGCTCGTTATTCTATTGTTAGCAGTATTTATTGCGGTCCTTTGCTTTTCGATTTCTGCTTCCCATTGCTCAAATTCATTGCTCGGAACCAACAAATCCTCTGCCCTTTGCCGGGCACTTCCTACAGACGGATCAGCGTTGGAGCCTGCTCCGCTTGGGGTGGGGGCTGCAGAAACCTCGTCATAGCCTGCATTGGCCGCCCTCTGCTTATATTGAACAATGACTTTGCGCATTTCTTCATTAATCTGCCGGGCTTCATTTAACGGTTCCTTGGCTTGCAGAAGCAGCTTATCATGCTCCTCTCCAGTCTGAACCATGACCTGTCGCAGGCGATCCAGTGCTTTCCTTGCCCTTCTTGCATATTTCTCCATCTGCATGATTTTAACGTCATCCACACTCTTCTTGTTGTCCTCATATACATGTACGTAATGCTTATATTGAGCAGCAATGTCGGCTACAACTTCAAGTGGGTCCCATATATACTGATTAGGCATATATGTCCCCCTCTGTTTAATTATCCGTTTGCGAACCTCTTCCATATAAGCTCCTGCCTTACGCTGTTTCTCCAGCATGTCATCCAGTTTGGCCTCACGTCTGTCATACAGCTTTTGCAGCCGTTTCAGCAAATCTACCGTGTGTGAAGCCTCCTTCATATTTTGAGAGAGTGGCTTTAGCTTTTCTAGCACTTCCATCGTAAAATCTACAGGCGCTTTATACTTCATCTCTTCACGGATCTGCTCGTTAAATATGGCATATTTACCAAGCTCCCTTTCCATTTGCAGTGAACTGGAATCCAGCTTCATATTCATTAGCGGTAGCGTTTCCGCGCGCGCCGTACGCCGCGCACTGTCATTCAGCACTTTGACCATAATTTGTTCGCCGCCGCCTTCACCATAAGCAAACAAACCGTACTCCTGCTGTAATGCCGGATCATAAGCAGACATCACTGACCGTACTGCTGCATGGGTCAGCCGTTCAGTCTGCACATGCAGTGCAGCAATTCTAGCATAATCAATAAATACAGCAATAAAACCGAACATGACCGCCAAAATCAGAATGAGGAATACCGTGACAGCACCTGATTCTCCGTCCTTTGTATTTCGTCCCTTACCAAACACCCGCTTCCTCCTTTCCAGTTAATTCCCGTTAACTACTCCTTACTGACCATTTTGCCCATATTGCATCAATACTTTCCCTACAATTGCCGGATCTACCTTTTCACCTGAGCCTCTACCCATAAACTTCGCACCATAATAACGGACCAACTCGATTGTACGAATCCATTCCACAGGTTCCACCACACCCGAGCTCATTTTTCCTTGTAAATCTGTATGATCTAAAAACTGATTCAACAAAGGTACCTCCACGATCTTATTTAGCTCTGTGGTCACCTTACGGTGAATCATACTGTTCTCATATGTCATCTGCCCATGCATACCCGCAGGCATTCTATTTTCTGCATTGGACAGCTTCTGAGCAGGTAACGAGCCTCCTTCATTGCCGCCCGGTACCTGTACACTTTCCTGATTATTGGCTCCGGCCCAGCCAAACAGGGCGCCTAACATAACGTCATCCTTCAAGCGCCAATAGAGAGAATCCCGTTGCCCTTGCGCAAATGCTCCCGTACGCGGGTCCTTAAAGCTGTTATCCCAACTGTAAGCGGCTCTTTCCGAAGCAGTAGAGGCAACCTGCACCAATATAGATTTTTGATATATATACAGGCAAAAGAATAACATTACAAAAATAACCAGCAGCAAAATGGGAAAGACGAGGGAAGCCTCCAAGGAGAAGCTTCCGTCCTCTTTTTGTACCAATTTGCACAGCATTATGAATCCATAAAATCGTTACTTTTTTTATCCGCCTTTTTCAACAGCCCTTCTACAATTTTCTTGATCTGATCTTTAAAAATAATCGCCACCGCAATCAGAATCGCAATGATCAGGATCATTTCTAACGTCCCCAAACCATCCTCATCCTTGTGCAATTTACGAATACTACCTGCTACAATTGTCATCATCATTTTATTCCTCCTACATATTCATCATCATTAAAGCCGGAGCGCCCACCAGCACAATGACCGTTAGCAAAATTAGTGCCATCGGGAAGACTAACTTTGAAGAAGCCTGTTCCCCTCTTGTGCGGCTAATCGAAGTCCGCTTGCTCCATAACGTCTGAGATAACTCACGTAAAGCCATTACAAAATCGCTCCCGCCACGCCTCATATTCAATAAAACTGTTGTTGTAAATATCGTCACTTCTTGAATACCACAACGTTTACTCAGATGTTCAAATGCCTGTTGAAAGGAATAGCCACTTTCCCATTCCCCCACTGTCTGCAGCAATTCCCGATACAATGGGTGTACCGTATCCGCCCCTTTACGCTCCACGCAATGAAGTAAAGCCCGTTGTACTGTCTCTCCCGCACCAACCAAAAGCATCATTTTACTCAATAATTCAGGCAATTCCATTAAGATTTGCTGATCCCGCTTCTGTACTTTCCCATGCAAATCCTTGACCAGCGCTACTGGCACCAGAACACCGAGTCCCAAGCCAAGCACCAGTCCGGTCGCTTCCCCGCCCATCATAATGGATATTAAAGCTCCACCAGCAGCCACCATATATCCGTACCCCAACATTTCTGCCAGAAAAAGCATCGTTTTTTCTCCGCTGTTGCGCATACCATACAGCTTCTGTATGGAACGCTGTAGCTTGAACATCAGCAAAGGCAACCTATGAGTGGCACGTGAAACATGAAGTATGTGTACAAAAGGCACCGAAAGTTTTTGCAGCCGCAGTCCTTCGAGCTTCATATGGCGAAAATGTGCATACTTAGCAGTGTACATTTGGTTCAGCACCACCCAACCTCCCAGTTGCAGAACCAGCATAACCAGACAAACCAACGTCACCACACCCATCACTCCTTACACTTCAATCTTCATAATGTGGTTGATCCACACGAGACAGCCACCAAGCACCAGTAGGCAAAAGGTTGACAGAATCATACCTGTACCGCTGTATAAGGGCATCATGTAGTCTCCTGCGGTCACTGTCATAAACAAAACAAACAAAAAAGGCGCTGCAAACATAACCCTCGATTCAAAACGTTTCTGCGCAATCATTACACCGATCTCCTGCTGAATTTCCAGCTTCTCACCAATGACACTTGAAGCCCGTCGTACGACTTCCACCAGATCACCTCCGGTTCGTTTGCAAGCCGCAAATACGTCCGCAAAATTCGTAATATCCTCCATCTGAGCCCGACGAGCCAAATCCTGCAAAGCAGCCTCTACAGGCTGTCCGATTTCGAGGCAGGCCGTAATAATGTTAAATTCAAAAATCAGATCGTGATCTCCATCCGGACTAAGCAACCTCAAATCCTCTACAGCCTCACGAAACCCATTCTCCACCGACCTTCCCGCTGAAAGAGAAGACGAAAGCGAGTATAAAGCCTGCTTAAATTGAATGCTTAAAGCAGACCTACGTCGTTGCAGCAAAAACTTTCTAAAATAACGAGGCATCACCACAGCTCCAGCAGCACACAGCAACGATAATATCCATTGGTGATAAAATAGATATCCGATCGTCGCGAACAACACTCCACTAGAGAGAATGCACATACTTTTTTGTACAGTCGATAATGTATACACCGTATAATTTGGCAGAGAAGGGACCTCACGTGACACTTGCTTGGCAGTCGCCTTTCCTGTTCTCATGCCGATACTCCTCCCTTGTGCCAAATTTCCGGCTTGATCCCGGCCATTTGCAGCTTCAATGTATGTTGTAGCCTCCCACCACAACGTTCCAGTTCCCCTACAATTTGTCCTTTACTTTCTCCGTGTTCTTGGAAGCGATAAAGGGGATTTAGCGTCACCTCACCATTTTCAAAACCAATCACTTCGCTAATTTCTAGCACCCTTCTGGATTTGTCGCGTAGCCGTGACAGATGAACGAATATATCAATGGCCGAGCTGATCTGCTGCCGTACTACTCCAAGCGGAAGCTCTGCCCCACCGAGCACCATCGTTTCCAGCCGGCTGACCATATCGCGGATATTATTCGCATGCCCAGTTGACAACGATCCATCATGTCCCGTGTTCATCGCTTGCAGCATATCCAACGCCTCACTCCCTCTGACCTCACCCACCACAATGCGGTTAGGCCGCATACGTAAGGAGGAACGAATCAGATCACGAATCGTGATTTCTCCCTTCCCCTCGGTGTTCGCGTTCCGTGTTTCCATGGAAACCAGGTTGGGGACAGTCACAATTTGCAGCTCTGCCGAATCTTCAATCGTAATAATCCGTTCAGACGAAGGGATGAACTGGGATAATGCATTCAGAAAAGTTGTTTTACCAGAGCCCGTTCCGCCGCTTATAAAAATGTTGTACTTGCTACGTACCAAGTCTTTGAGCATAGCGGCGGCTTCTATATTGAGCGCACCCATTCGTATCAAATCATCCATCGTCATGGGACGCTCGGGAAACTTCCGTATGGTCATCGTCGGACCCTTGAGAGCAACTGGCGGCAGCACGATATTTACACGTGATCCGTCCTTTAGTCGGGCATCCACAATGGGAGAAGCCTCATTCACAATTCGGTTCACCCCGGCTACAATCGTCTGGATCAAATCCTCCAGTCGTTCGCGGGATTCGAATTGATCGGGCACCTGAATCACCTCACCTGCCCGCTCCACGAAGATTTCCCGATGACTGTTGATCATAATTTCCGTAACGGTCGGGTCGTCAATCAACGGCTGGAGCACATCCAGCCCACGGAAAGAGTTGAAAATTTTGCGGACAAGTGCATGCTTTTCTCGGGAAGTTAAGCTCGCCAGCTCTACGTCGTGTAAAATTCGCTTTTCGATATGCCGTACTAGATCTGTATCCTTTACCGAGGACGTTACGTCCAGCCCGTTACGAATATCCGCGCGCAATACCTTAAATTGTTCCTCATTCATGTTCATCATCCCCTTAAGACCAAGCAACCGTCGACTGTGCTGTGCTCTCCATATCCAGCAGCTCGCGGCACAAATGACGAATTTCCCGCTGATAAATCGGTGAACTAAGCAGCAGCTCACGATGCTGCATTTGTTTCCATGAAGGTATATAGGGTAACGCTCCGTTCAGTTCCATGAAGTCACGAGGTAACGAGTTGATCATAGTTCCCATGTAGCGATTCACCACAAAGCTGGTTTTGCATATCATGGCTTCAAGCCCTTCAGGCTGTGTAGTTTCTAAAACATCCAGCCATAATCCGCACTTGTGCATACTCATTAAATCGTCAGCCAGCAACCAGATCAGCTTATGACTAGCTTCAAGCACGGCTTGAGCCCGCTCACCATTTTCAGAATCGCAATCTACGATCACTACATCATACTGCCCGCTTTCAGCAATCGTTCGAATGAGCTCTTTCGCTTCATCACAAGTCATGTCTGTCAATTCCTTGCGATTATAGACAGGTTGAAACGTATCAGCCTGAATTTCAGGACGACGCACACAATACGAAGCCAAAGATAACGAAGTGCCCTCATTTCCCTCCGACTTGAGATCATACAGCAGTCTGGACAGTCCTTCTCCTTCTCCTTGTGCTCCGCTAGAACTGTCTGAACCAGTGAACAACGAGCTTGAATCCACCGTTTCCAGATTCAAGTAGAATACCGAATATCCCTCATTCCCCAGCTGCTTGGACATATTGAGCGCGGCCGTTGTCTTGCCCAATCCACCTGAAGCTGCCACCATGCCGATAATCATTCCACCTTCCCGACTGTTTACGCTTTTCCGACCATTCAACCTCTGTCTCGCCGTTTCCAAAATAATACCGGCCAGTTCAGATAAAGGCTGATATTTTAATACAGGCTGCCCATATTCACTTACTTGTTCTCCCTCATGTAATACCAAACAAGGAATATTTGCATCTTCCCGAGCTGTCCATAGATTCAGAAAGGGCATTTCACCTACTACCACATCTGGTCTTTTCATTCCGCTAGTTTCCATCATGTATTGATGAAATGCCTCCGGCTGCGAAAAAGCCGTTATTCTGAGCCTTCTGGCGTACTCGCTTCCGTGAACATAATTCAGCAGAGGCTCAATATAATCCCGGCCTTCTACGGCCAATACCACTTTTACCGGAACCAATATGCTCATCCCCTTTCCCAACACAACAACGCAAAAAAGCACCGTTCATCCATCCGTAAGTACATACGGTTGGTGAACGGTGCTTCCGTCACGTGCAATCTATTTATTGGTAGAATAGCATAGCACCTGTGTTAGAGCAAGTATTTTTTGCGCAAGTATTTTCTTAGAATTCTGGTACTAGGAGAAGGCGGGCAGTCTAGCCCCGCCTCCTACGATCTTCAACTTAGTAGAATTTGTGGTGACGACGATGACAGTCATGATGGCGATGATGGCGACGTTTCCGGCAATGACATTTCTTATCAAAGTCTTCATGTTTCCAGTGATCACGTTTAAATTTTGGTTTAAACTTAATGACAGTCACCTTAATGATTTTCTTAAAAACACGTTTTTTTGGCTTTGGAAAATGACAATCATGCTTACGATGTTTATACATTCAAACTCGCCTCCATTTCTTTGAGATAGAATATACTATGGAAGCAGTGAATAACCGGTAACCAGCATATGACTATTTATGAATGGATTGGGCATTTTAATAATCTGTCTCCAGCTTAATATCCGGATCATAATCCGCCACGATAAGAACATCCATATGACGTGCTTGACGGAGAATCCTCGGCACAACCGCAGTCTTCCCCCAACAGCTACTTCGGGAAGACTGTCCCACGATGAGCTGCGTACCTGAATATCCTTCTACTGGAGCAATCAAAATGTCGGCAATCTCGCGTCTGCTGGAAACAAGCCGAATTTCAAAGGTTCCCCCAGTCGGTGGGTCAGCAGCTTTATTTGTTCCAGACGAGGGTTCAATCTCTCCGGTATACGCTCACCGATATGGACATAAGTCACAATCCACACAGCCTTCAAACGAAATGCGATACGAAAACCGCGGCGAATCAACCTTTCAGCATTTTCACTTAGCGTCACGCCTACAAAAATCACTTCCTCCCTGCGCCACGGTCCCCGAAGTGACTCGTGCCGATCCCAGGATTCCAGCCGCTCATCTACATCGTCTGCCAATTCCCGCAAAGCAAGTTCACGCAGCGCAATTAGATTACCCAGCTTAAAAAAGTGGCTAAGTGCCTGCTCCACCTTCGCAGGAGCGTAAATTTTGCCCTCACGCATACGTTGCTGTAACGATTTGGGAGCCACATCAACAAGCTGTACTTCATCGGCCAGACGCATCATATGGTCAGGAACTGTTTCTCTCACCCGAATGCCAGTAATTTGTTCTACTGCGTCATTCAAGCTCTCCAGATGCTGCACATTCATTGTGGATATAACAGAAATACCTTGTTCCAAAATGGCCAGTACATCCTCATAACGCTTAGATCTCAGACTTCCCGGAACGTTGGTATGTGCCAGCTCATCAACTAGCACTACCTCAGGATTACGCCTGAGAATGGCTTCAGTGTCCATCTCTTCCAAATGTGCACCATGACGCTCGATAGACTGACGGGGAATCATCTCCAGAGATCCTACCTGGGCTAGTGTTTCTGCTCTTCCGTGCGTTTCCAGCAATCCGATAACCACATCAATCCCGCTTTCCAGCAGATCATTTCCCTCTCTCAGCATGGTGTATGTTTTGCCGACCCCCGGAGCAGCCCCAATATATACTTTGAGCTTGCCCCGCAGAATTTTGGCTTCCTCAGCCTGCACTTCCTCAACGCTCAAACGATGATACGGGTCAGTATCTCCTTCCTCCTGTCTCATCGTTGGCAAAATCCGTTCGCCCTCCTGCTCGGCTCGGTCTGCAATCAACAGCAAATCCATATTTTTCATTCGTTTTAAAATTCCGTTCACCAGTGATCCTTTAACCAGCTCCTGCCACGGAGTCTGCCGAGAATGCCCCATAACAATTCGGGTAACATTGTGAGTCACCGCATAATGGATAAGTTGACGTGGCAGCCTTCTGCGGGAAAAGAGCGGGATTTCTTCAAATGTCGATCCGATCTTATCGGCCAACTGCTCAATGGAACGTTTGAAGGCTGCTGATTCCTTGGACAGCTTGCGCTTCGAGCTGACAAAAGAGACCACCAGCATATCTCCACCCAATCGCTTGGCCACCTGTTCTCCCCTACGTACATAAATGGATCCATTCCAATGATATTGGACAGGCACCAAAATACGCTCTGCTGCTCCTGACGCCCCGTGCAAGCCTAGCTCCTCCCGGTGCCGTTCCAGCGAATCATTCACATCCTCTGCCACCAATCGCAGAGCGAGCTCACGCAATTTACCCAGATTTCCCCGGTGAAACATCTCTGGATTGGGCGTATGCATGTAACCTTTCGCCAGCCGTTCCAGAATCATCTCCGGGGTGGCATCAATTAGACGAATTTCATCCGCCAGCTCCAATGTATCAACCGGAACCGTATATTCCGCTTCAAAGCCAGTCAGCTGATATACCCACTCCGTGATCCCTTCGAGTTCATAAACATTGACCGTCGTAATGACGCTAATTCCCATCTCCAGCAAATACCGAATATCCTCCAGCCTTGTTGGAAACGAGGCGTCTTTTCGGTTATGATGTGCCAAATGATCTACCAGCACCACCTCAGGATTTCGCGCCACTAAAGCTTCCACATTCAGATCCTTTTGCTCCTCGCCATCCTTCATCCAATGAATACTGGGTACTCGCTCTAGGGAGCCGACCTGTTCCACGGTCTCACGCCGTTGCAGAGTCGATACCGCACAAATTACAACATCAATCCCTTCATGCTGCAGCGATTGTCCCTCCTGCAGCATATGATACGTTTTGCCAGAGCCACTGACCGCACCAATGTATATTTTGAGTCTGCCTCGATGCAATTTGTTAATGGAATCCAGTATCTCCTCTGGTGATTTACGTTTGAAGCTCTCCAATTTCGTTCCTCCCCGCAGCGTAACAGCTCGTTCCGAATCCTTCTGTGTGATTGTAAAGAATGTACTCCCGTGTCCCGGTTAATTCAAGATGACCCAACAAGCTTGCCTCAAAAAAAGCCGCACAGATTAGCATAAGCTTAAAAAAGCGTGCATTCAGGCACTTTATGCCCGTCTGCACGCTATTATGAGTAATTCATATAGGAACACTTCCTACGAGACTCACTTGCTATTTTCGCCAATGATTCCCCGTTGTTGAAAAAACTTTCGCCATACCACACCATGAGACGGGGAAAATAGAAAAGCCAAAAGCAGCAACACACCCGATACACACAGCATACATGCCGCAATAGAAGCATCCAATACAGTTGCTGTATAAAAGCCTACGATCGAGCTAATGGCTCCAACTCCCACGCTGTATGCAATCATACGGGACAGCTTCTCCGTCAGCAAATAAGCGGTAAGAGGCGGTACAACAAGCATGCCAACCACTAGAATTGCACCCACACTCTCAAATGACGCCACTGTCGTTAGTGATACGAGACTCATTAGCAGATAATGAAAAAAAACAACCGGAATGCCCAATGAAGCGGCCAATGCGGGATCAAAGGAAGTGACTTTAAATTGCTTGAAAAAGCCCCCTACCACGAGCAGATTGATCAAAAACATTGCCCCCGTAATCCACACAGCCCTCGGACCTATATCGAAGCCAGCAATCTCTATCGTATTCCACGGAACATAAGCAATTTCCCCATACAAAACGTGGTCCATATCCAGATGGGCATCGGAAGCAAACACACTGATCAGTAAAACACCGATAGCAAACAATGTTGTAAACACAACGCCAATGGCAGCATCACTTTGCAGACCGCTTTGTTGGAATAGCTGAATCAGATACACCGTTAGAAGCCCCAGCACGGCAGCACCAAACATCATCCACACCGAATCCCTCGATCCGCTGATGAGAAAGGCAATGACAATACCAGGCAGTACCGCATGACTGATGGCATCACCGATCATAGCCATTTTCCGAAGCACGAGAAAGCATCCGACGATACTACATCCCCCTGCCACTAACATTCCCGTCAGGATCACATAAAATGAACTCATAGGGCACGTTCCTCCCTGGGCTGTGTTCCAACTCCCTGCTCCAGACTTTTTCTGGCGTTTAACTGAACGATAGCCTTGGAAATCATTCCACGCTGCGGCGCAAAGATCAGACTTACACCAAATACCACAGTCGCACACAACACGCACAATGGTCCTGTAGGCAAATTTTGTCCCAGAGAGCTAATAACAGTCCCACCAAGACCCGCTATAGCACCAAACAAGCCTGACAGGCATACCATAACACCCAGCTTCTCTGTCCAGTATCTTGCCGACACGGCCGGGGTAATCAGCAGGGCAGCCATCATAATGACGCCCACAGCTTGAATGCCAGCCACCACCGCAATGACAATCAACAGCATTAATAACTTATCCAGTAGACCTGCCGGAAAACCAAGTCCACGGGCAAAGCCGGGATCAAAGCTGAGCAGCTTAAATTCCTTGAAAAATAATAAACATATTCCAATGAGCACCACCGAAATTACCGCCATCGTATAGACATCAGACAACACCATTGCCGCAGCCTGGCCAAATAAAAATTTATCCAGCCCACTTTGGTTGCCTGCGCCACTATGCTGAATTTCGGTCAACAACATAATGCCGAAGCCAAAAAATACGGACAGCACCGCTGCAATCGCTGAATCACTTTTAATTCGCGAATACCGGGTTAGCGCACTGATGGCAAAGGTAGCAACAATCCCTGCAATGGCTGCTCCAATCATAAATCCAAACATGGATTTTGTACCTGTGATCATAAAAGCCACACATACCCCCGGCAAAGCCGCATGTGCCAAAGCATCTCCCATAAGTGATTGCTTACGCAAATACATAAAACTGCCAATCACCCCGCTGCTTAAACCGAGTAAAATACATCCAAGCAAAATCCATTGCATGTTCGGGTCTGCCAAAAGCGCTGCCAAGCTTGTCATACTGCTCACCTCACTCCGAGTATCGTGCCGGATTCCGAACCTGTTTTGAGTATACTCAGACGCCCGCCATACGTACGTTGCAGATTTCCCTCGGTAAAAATATCTGCGGTCTCTCCAAATGCCATCAGATGCCCGTTCAACAGCATAACCTGGTCAAAATAATCCGTGACCGTAGATAAATCATGATGAACGACAAGCACGGTTTTCCCCTGCTGTTTCAGATCGTTAAGCAATGAAATGATAGCTTTTTCTGTTGCAGCGTCCACACCAACAAACGGTTCATCCATAAAATAAAGCTGAGCGTCCTGCGCAAGCGCTCTCGCCAAAAATACACGTTGTTGCTGACCGCCAGATAATTGACTAATCTGCCTGTCTGCAAATTTGCTCATTCCAACCTTGTCCAAACTCTCCATCGCAGCCTGACGATCTGCTGCTCCCGGACGTTTAAACCAGCCCAGTCTGCCGTAACGTCCCATCATAACCACATCTAGAGCGTTCGTCGGAAAATCCCAATCCACCGACTCCCGCTGCGGTACATATCCAACCTTGAGCAGCTGTTGCTTATAGGGCTTGCCGTAGACCAGCACCTCGCCCCTGAGCTTTGGAATCAGCCCAAGCACGGCCTTGATCAGTGTAGATTTGCCAGCCCCGTTGGGGCCGATAATACCAATCAGCTTACCTTCCGGCACCTCAAAGGAGACATCGAACAAAACGGGCTTTTTTTGATAGGCTACCGATAAATCACGAACAACAAGTGGTGAATGTCCCATGTGTCTACGCCTCCTTATTTAAGAGCTCTAACGATCGTATTCACGTTATGCTTGACCATTCCAATATACGTTCCATCTTCTGTCCCCTCTTCACCCATAGCATCCGAATACAGCTCGCCGCCAACCTGTATGGTATGACTTTGCTGAGCTGCACCCTGAATAACCGCATCTATGGCCTTTCTCGGAACACTTGATTCTACAAATATGGCTTTAATTTTATGCTCCACCAGATAATCTCTCAGCTTGGTCACATCTTGTGAGCCCGCCTCTGATTCTGTACTCATGCCTTGAAGGCCTCTTACTTGAATCTGGTAAGCGTCTCCGAAATAGCCAAATGCATCATGTGCCGTGACAAGTACGCGCTGTGCCTTCGGTATACTGGCAATCTGCTCTCTCGTGTAATCGTCCAGTTCTCGTAGCTCAGCGAGATAAGCTTCGGCATTGGCCTTATAATCCTCCGCATGAGCAGCATCAAGTGCCGACAATTCATCTCTGACGGTTTCTACCGCAGACATCCAGTTTTGTACATCAAACCAGATATGTGGATCATACTCAGATCCCATTTCTGGGCTAGCTGCACGCAATTGATTTTGGGCAATGTTTTTGGACACGGGTATAACAGGCTTTTTCTTGCTAATTTTCTCCAGGATGTCCTGCATTTTCCCTTCCAGATGCAACCCGTTATAAAAAATGATGTCGGCTTTATCCAGCTTACGCATATCTCCCTGAGACGCCTTGTACAAATGTGGGTCAACGCCTGACTTCATAATTCCCGTGACCTCCACATGAGCACCGCCGACCTTCCCGACAATGTCAGAGATCATACCGATGGTAGTCGTAGCCTTTATTTTCTGTCCCGCCTCTTTCGTAGCTCCCTGTTCTGTCTTCTTGGCATCTGTACATGCAGTCGCTAGAACCAGAACTAGAGACAACACTCCAACCGTCGCTACCCATTGTGGCAAAGCCTTCTTAAACTGCTTGTTCATGTTTTAGAATCCTCCTTTTAATATTTGTTTTAGGACAAACTATTTCCTTGAGACAATTATTTTTTATCCATACTATATTTTAGAGTATACACTAAAGTTTTTACCTAAGGAAACATTTTTGAAATATAAATCTTAACTATTCTTTTATATCGTTCGATTTTGGCTCTCCGAATGTGTAATATATAGAAGATATCCGGTCGTTATACCAAAGAAACCATACAAAGAAGGTGCAAGTCATGGACCCAACAGGATACAGCCCTAATTGGAACAAACGTCGGCAAATACAGTTACGAAAAATACTGCTCATTTTTATGCTGGTGTGTTGTCTGTTTGCCCTAACTTCCTGTGCTCGGGGTGACATTCATGTAGATGTTCATCTAGATCAAAGTGTAGATATGGATGCAACGTTCAGTGTAAACAACCAGACACTGATGATGTTGGACAATCCGGGGCTGCTCGATCGATTAGTTCAACGTATGCAAAGCAATAATGTAGACGTACAGCCGCTATCGGAACAAGGGAGAAAGGGATATCAAATAAAGGGGCATTATCAAGGGGATTGGGGTACAAACCAAAAAAATCCCGATCAGGGTTTAAACCTGCCTGAGGGATTAGAAATAAATCGCGCAGTGAGCCAGCATTTTTTCACAACCAATATGGATCTTACGCTTAAGCTCGATTTGCCTCGGATGCTTCCTGAAGAAGCTCGTGGCCTGAGTGATAAATTAGAACAAATGAATGTGTTCGCACGCAAATTACTAGAACGGCAACTGGATCTTAACTTCAGCCTATCCCTGCCCATCCAGCCTGCTTCCAGCAATGCGGACCGTGTGTCGGATGATGGAAAAACACTCTATTGGGACATTGCTCCATTAGAGTCAAACGAGCTAAAATTGTCGGTCAACGTACCCAATGTACGCCATATCGTGTATGTATCGGCTACGGGTCTCATACTGATCGCGGTAGCTGTGATATTACTGATTCGTAATTATCGTCGTAAAAATAAACATAAATAAAGCAACTAAAAAAATCGTTTCCTAATTTCTGGTGGGGGGATCTGACATTGATCCTCCTCATCCTTGCCAAACCAACGATATCGGTTACGTGCTACCCAGTTATAGGCTGCGTTGCGCACAAAGCGGGGAATCAAGATGAATACATAGGCCAGCGGGTATGGAAAACGAAGGCGTTTGGCAATCCGTAAAGCTGCAGTTGACCTTGTATAATACGTACCGTCTTCAATCAGCACGAATGTATCCAGTTGATCTGTAGACAGTCCACCTGCACGTAAAAGTTCTTGCCCTACCTCGGATTGCAGGGAACCAAAATGGAATATTCCCTTAGGATCACGCTTGATAATGAAGCGGGTTGCTCCCTGACAAAAGTGGCATACCCCATCCACCAATACAATGGAATATTCGGTATGGACATGATCAGACTGGTTCATCAACGCATTTCACCTCCACAGAGAAATCAACGGCATGAAAACGCAACGGTTCGATTATAAACAAAAAAACGCCGAAAGTATCCGACGCTTGTCTAGAAATTATCCTTGCCTGTTAGAAAAACTAGCTCAATGCTTTCTCAAACAGCTGTTTTGCATTAATTTGCTCTAAAAACTCATCATGGAACTGATCCATACACTTGCAGATAAAATCCTTATGGCATACCGGGCAAGGCGTCGTTAGCAGTCGACTAATATTCGTCAAAGTCCACTCCGGATTACGTTGAGAAAAAACGCGGCACTCCGTTCCATCGGCCAAACTCATTTTAAACTCATAAAGCCCTTCCTTTTCGTTGCTACCAGCCAGCGTGAAATTAACAATATTCGGTCTGTAAGACATCATATCACCCGTATTTTTCAAATTTGTTTCGTACCTGATGACCAGAATCACCTATGACATCTTAATGAATTTTGGCGATGATGTCAAATGGACGCCATTCTCAGCGAATCAAGATTTAGGTGTAAAAGCCGCCGATCAATCGGCGGCCGTGTGTGAAATTTTTAAAAATGCGGTCAAATGACGTTGAGTTCAACATCAATGTTACCGCGAGTGGCTTTGGAGTACGGACAAAAATCATGTGCTTGGCGTGCCAAATCTTCAGCCTGGGAACGCTCAATCCCCGGTATTTTTACATCCAGACGCACCGCTAACTGGAAGCCGCCGTCGCTTGGGTCCTTGCCGATCGATACGTGGCTGGTGACCTCTACATTGTCCACCTTTACCTTGGCTTTACGGGCCACATTTGCCAACGCACTTTCATAGCATGCGCCATAGCCTGCCGCAAACAGTTGCTCCGGATTCGTAGCGTCCCCACCTGCGCCACCCAGTTCCTTCGGTGTGCTCAGCTTATGCTTCAATACCCCGTCTGAAGAAGCCACTGAACCGTCTCTTCCACCATGTACCGTTGCTGATGCTGTGTATAACGCTTCCATGATTTCATCTCTCCTTCTTCCATCTTATTGACATTCCGCAGGAATCCTCGTCATGTTAATACATGATTTCCTTCTCGTATGTACTTTAAACGAGCCACGCAAAATGAATCATTTAAAAAGGGATGATAACCCGTTTATTTACCGTATTATTTACCGTTTAGTTCCACCTCTTTTGTGTTTACACTATATGTTATAAGCCCCTAACCCCTAACTTGATGGGCCGCCTGCATTTAGAAAATCCAAAACAACCAAGCTGCCCCTTGAGAGCAATATAGCTTGGTTTTTTCCATTGTTTAGTTTTAATTAAGATGGTCAATTGCTTCAAAAATACGATGATTTTGCTTGACCACACAAAAGTTGCACTAGACAAAAACTATTGTGGGTGTACAATAGGGATAACGCAATCGCTATGTCACTAATAATATATTTCAATATGAACAAAGAAGGTGAAGCGTATGAAAAATTCAAAGGGCAACTTCGCGGAAATCGCTTCACTATCAGAAGTGAATCGTTCTTTGAGCATCCCGAAGGATGGGACCTGGTTTCGGAAGTTTCTTGCCTTTGCTGGACCAGGCTATATGGTTGCTGTCGGCTATATGGACCCTGGCAACTGGGCTACAGACATCGCTGGCGGATCAAAATTCGGCTACACACTACTTAGTGTTATTCTAATCTCCAACCTGATGGCCATTCTGCTGCAAGCCTTATCTGGCAAGCTCGGTATTGCTACAGGTAAAGATTTGGCTCAAATGTGCCGGGATGCTTACAGTCGCCCTGTCGCGATCGGCTTATGGCTTTTATGTGAAATTGCCATTGCAGCCATGGATTTGGCCGAGGTCATCGGTTCAGCCATTGCCCTGAAGCTACTGTTCGGTCTCCCGTTACTATACGGAGTCATCATTACCGCATTTGATGTTATGCTCATTTTGCTGCTGCAAAATAAAGGTTTCCGGGCATTGGAAACCCTCGTTATTGTATTAATGGCCACGATTGCCGGCTGTTTTGGCATTAATCTCATTTTGGCACAACCAGAATGGGGCGGCGTATTGGGTGGCTTTGTACCGGACTCACAAATATTGACGAATCCAAGCATGCTGTATATTGCCATCGGTATTATGGGAGCTACCGTAATGCCACATAACCTGTATCTGCATTCTTCTATTGTACAAACCCGCAAATATGAGCAGACATCAGCAGGTAAACGGGAAGCTATTACATTTGCAACTTGGGATTCCAGTATAGCGCTCATGTTCGCTCTATTCATTAATGCAGCCATCTTGATCGTAGCAGCTGCCGTATTCCATACAGCAGGAAGAACAGATGTAGCAGAGATTAGTGATGCCTATTATCTGCTTTCGCCATTGCTGGGAACCACACTTGCGAGCATACTGTTTGGAGTGGCGTTACTCGCCTCAGGTCAAAACTCGACCGTGACAGGTACTTTAGCCGGACAAATCGTGATGGAGGGCTTCTTGAATCTTCGTCTCTCACCTTGGTTGCGTCGTCTGGTGACCCGTCTTATCGCGATCATTCCAGCGGTCATCGTCACTGCGATTGCAGGTGAAAAAGGTGCGGAAGAGTTGCTTGTGCTGAGTCAGGTTATTTTATCCATCCAGCTTCCTTTTGCCATCATTCCATTACTGCTCTTTACCAGTGACAAAAAGATTATGGGTGAATTTGCGAATAAAATGTGGCAAAAAGTACTAACCTGGATCGTGACCGCTATCATCATTATCTTGAATGTAGTGCTTATTATTCAGACAATTACAGGTTGATCGGTAGCAAAATCATAAAAAGGTATCTCACTTGCCTCCATGGCAGCGAGATACCTTTTTTTACTCACCCTATTTTATTGGTCCTCTATAAATAAGTGTTGGTTTAATTGTTAAAATGGAGTATTGCACTCACATAATAATGAGACTCAGCAGAAATCTCAAACCCTATTGACCTGTAGAGATTCAAGGCGCGTTTATTTTGAGTAACCACTCCTAGTCGAATCTGAGTGTACTGCTTGGCAAGCAAGATGTTAACCACACGAGCAAGAATTTCCCGGCCATACCCTCTGCCTTGGTATAATGGATGAACACAGAAATCATGAATAACTGCTGTATCCGTATGAACATGATTGACTCGGATCATTCCAACCGGTGTCAGAACATCTAGAGCGAGGTAGGTAACACGTTCTGGTTCTCTCGTATGTTTAAAATAGTTCCTTGTCCAAGACTCTGAATCCCCAAAAGCTTGTGACGAACATTTAACCATAAAATCAAAATCTTGAGCTTCTTCTAGTCGCAAAACTAAGCCGGAATGATGTAACATATCAGAGCGGAACTGAACTAAATGCATAGTAAATTCAGACGTATTAAAGTTCGCCCCCAAGTGCTTCACACAATCTATTCCAGGTTTTGAATTGGACGGGATTCTGATACGACATGTTTTGATGCCTTGTATTTGCATCTTTGTTGCAGCTTTGTTCATTAAGGAGCGGAACACACCCTGACGCCGATAATCCGGATGAACCATAGCGTTAATATTAGCTTCGATTTCATCTGATGTATACCAACTGAGATAGCCAATGAGCTGGTTGCCCATTTGACAAAGGAATGCTTTATCCCCACCGTTTTCTTTTAGGCTTTCTATACCCACTCTCAAACTTGAACCATCAAAATCCTTGCATAGTTGTTCTAACATTCGTACCCGAGAAAGCTGATGATTTGAAAAATCATTCATTTTTAAAATTTTATATTCCTGCATATTATTTGTTACCCTCATCAAGAAGAAAACACGCAGTTTATGGACGATTAGGCGCTGTCCTTCTATAGTCTGTCCGCTTATTCATCGTTACCATTCGGACCGCCTCCTTGAGCATATGTGAGTATAATTTTAACTTAATCATCAGACAAATCAATAATATTATATTCTCAACGCTTGCCAGCCTTCGTCTGCACTTGAGCTTCAAGCGCGAGATTCAGCTTGAGCACGTTCACACGCGGCTCGCCGAACACCCCGGCGCTGCGGCCTTCTGTCTGCTCCTGCACCAGCGTCTTCAGCTGGTCCTGACCAATCCCCGTCAAGCCACTAATACGCGGAATTTGAGCCTGTGCCGCCTGTGGGGAGATGTGTGGGTCTAGACCGGAGCCGGAGTTCGTAATCAGGTCCAATGGAACCTGACTGACGGGTACATCCGGATTATGCTTCTGCCAATCCGCAATAGAATCCTTGATCCGCTGCACCAATGCCGGGTTCGAGGGTGCGTAATTACTTGAGCCTGAACCAGCCCCATTGTAATCGATACTTGATACCCGACCTTGGAAAAACGCCGGATTGGTAAAGGACTGCCCAATCAGCTCAGAGCCGATTACTCGCCCCTCCGTGTCACGAAGCATACTGCCGTTTGCTTGCTGCGGAAACAGGACTTGCGCCACTCCTGTACTAACTAGCGGATATGCCAATCCGCATAATAGGATCATTAGCACAGAAGTTCGCAAAGCCACTCCAATAACCGCGCTTCCTCGCATCTCATGTCTCTCCGGTTGATTTTCCGGCACTGCCTCCGTCCCTGTACGCTTGTTATGACCTTGTCCGCCAGATCCGGCTTTCTCATGTGCAGCAAACCTGCGTCCAGACAACATCCGATAAAAACCACTCATGTCGCTCACCCTTTCTGCGCTAAATCCACAAATGTACCAGCAAATCAATGGCCTTAATGCCGACAAACGGTACCACCATACCGCCCAGGCCATAAATCAGTAAATTCCGTCCCAGCAAACGATCCGAGCTCATTGGCTTATACTTCACGCCCTTCATTGCCAGCGGAATCAGAAGTGGAATAATGACTGCATTAAAAATAAGCGCCGATAAAATAGCCGAGAGCGGGGAACCCAGTCCCATGACATTCAGTGCACTCATTTGTGGAATAGCCAGCATGAACATCGCCGGAATGATGGCAAAATATTTAGCAACATCGTTCGCAATACTGAACGTTGTCAATGCCCCGCGTGTCATAAGCAGTTGCTTTCCGATGGTGACCACCTCAATAATTTTGGACGGATCAGAATCCAGGTCCACCATATTAGCAGCTTCCTTGGCCGCGACCGTACCGCTATTCATGGCAAGACCGACATCTGCCTGGGCCAGCGCAGGCGCATCATTGGTACCATCTCCAGTCATGGCAACCAGCTTGCCCTGCTCCTGCTCACGGCGGATAACCGCAATTTTGTCCTCCGGCTTGCTTTCTGCTACAAAATCGTCCACACCTGCTTCACGTGCAATTGTAGCAGCGGTCAGCGGATTATCACCGGTACACATAATCGTGCGGATGCCCATTTCCCGAAGCTGATCGAAGCGTTCCTTCATGCCCGGCTTCACCGTATCCTTCAAATAAATAATGCCGTATATCCGATCATCCAGCGCCACCGCTAACGGTGTACCTCCTTCTGCGGCTACCTGATTTGCTTTTTCCTCCAGATCGGCCGGAACACTGCCTTTTTGCGATACAATCCACTGCCGGACAGAGTCCACGGCGCCTTTGCGTACTCTTCGTCCATCGGCGAGATCCAGACCACTCATCCGGGTTTCTGCCTTGAACTCGATAAAGGTCCCACCTGCTGCCAAGGATTCATCCAGCGTGTACTCCTGCTTGCGCATCAATTCCAGCACCGAGCGCCCCTCAGGTGTCTCATCCTTTAGTGAACTCATCGCCGCCCATTTCGCTAACTCTGCCTTTTCTATACCATCCACCACCACGAATTCACTCGCCATCCGGTTTCCGAAGGTGATGGTACCCGTTTTATCAAGAATCATCGTATTGATGTCCCCGGATGCTTCTACCGCCTTGCCTGACATGGCCAGCACGTTAAACTGGGTAACCCGGTCCATACCGGCAATCCCAATAGCCGACAAAAGCCCGCCAATCGTGGTCGGAATCAGACAGACTAGCAACGAAATCAGCACGGGAACAGGCAAATCAATCTTAAAATGACGGGCTATCGGAGCCAGCGTCACCACCACAATTAGAAAAATAATCGTCAAACTAATCAGCAATGTATTCAGTGCAATTTCATTT
The DNA here is from genome assembly GCF_001049835.1 of Paenibacillus sp. Mc5Re-14. Taxonomy (NCBI): domain Bacteria; kingdom Bacillati; phylum Bacillota; class Bacilli; order Caryophanales; family Paenibacillaceae; genus Paenibacillus; species Paenibacillus sp. Mc5Re-14. The sequence continues at coordinate 1,041,883 of NZ_CVPD01000001.1, forward strand.
GGCGTTTTTTGCCGCTGTGCACCTTCCACGAGCGAAATCATTTTATCAATAAACGTCTCACCCGGCTCAGTCGTAATCCGCACCTTAATGCGGTCACTGACCACCCGCGTCCCGCCAGTTACCGAGCAAAAATCACCGCCCGATTCCTTAATGACTGGAGCTGATTCTCCCGTAATCGCAGATTCATCCACCGAAGCCAGGCCTTCAATGACCTCACCATCACTTGGAATCATTTCGCCCTGAGAGACGATTACCACGTCACCTTTACGCAATGCTGTCGAGCTGACTACTTGAATCTCATTTCCGACAAGCTTATTAGCTCGCGAGTCCTGCTTGGATTTTTTTAAGGAAGCAGCTTGTGCCTTCCCCCGTCCCTCCGCGAGCGCTTCGGCAAAGTTAGCAAAAAGCAGCGTGAACAACAGAATAATAAATACAGCCAAGTTAAAGCCCATTTCCTTGCCGGCTCCAAAATAACCGGGAAGCAGTAGCATGAGCAGTACGACCAATGTACCGATCTCCACGACGAACATGACAGGATTTTTCATCATGATCATTGGATTTAATTTGATAAAGCTATCCTTGATCGCCTGCTTCAAGATGCTTCTATCCAGCATGCGTTTGCGTTCTTCCTTCATGATCAAGCACCCCGTTCATCCATTCTCATTTTTCTTCTTCATGCTCATTTTTCATCACATGGTCAAAAATTCAGTTACAGGACCCAATACGATCACCGGCAAAAAGGTTAACGCACCAATCAACAGAACAACTCCGATGAGGATGGCTCCAAACAGCTTGTTGTCCGTGCGCAGTGTGCCTATCGTCACCGGGGTCGGGGCTTTGGCATTCAACGAAGCTGCCACAGCCAGCAATGCAATCATGGATACATATCGTCCAAAAAACATAACTGCTCCTGTTGTAACATTCCAGAACACGTTGTTATCTGAAAGGCCTTCAAATCCTGAACCGTTATTTGCCGCAGATGATGCATATTCATAAAGCACCTGAGTCAACCCGTGATATCCGGGGTTAGAGACCGCATCGTATCCCCAATGACTCATAAACGCAAGCGCAGTTGGAGCAAGAATAAGAAACGGATGTACCAAAATGGCAATCGCAATCAGCTTCATTTCCTTGCCTTCAATTTTCCTACCCATAAATTCCGGGGTTCTTCCGACCATCAAACCGCATATAAACACCCCCAGAATCGCATACATCAGCATATTCATCAGCCCGACGCCCTTGCCGCCAAAAATGACGTTTAGCATCATTTCTCCCAAAGCAGCCATACCACCTAGCGGGGTCAGTGTATCATGCATATTATTGACCGAACCTGTCGTCGCCGCCGTTGTGACCGCAGTGAATAATGCCGATTGTCCAATGCCGAAACGAACCTCTTTCCCTTCCATGCTTCCCTGAGATGCATCCATACCCAGTGCCTGGATTAACGGATTACCTGTCTTCTCCGACACATACGTTATGGATAGAAAAATAAGGAACAAGACCATCATCGAGCTAAAAATAATCCAGCCCTGCTTGCGATTACGGGCAAACAATCCAAAAGTATACGGCAGCGAAGCCGGCATTACCCACATTGCTAAAATTTCCAGTACGTTCGTCCAAGGACTTGGATTCTCAAAAGGATGAGCAGAATTAGCTCCCGCAAAACCGCCCCCGTTCGTGCCCAAATGCTTGATGGATTCCAATGAGGCAATAGGTCCCATAGCAATCTGCTGCTGTGTACCGCTTAAAGTCGTAATATCCGCTGTAGGCTGTAGCGTCTGTGGTACTTTTAGTCCCACCAGCACCAGCGTAAGTATAAAGGCAAGCGGCAGGAAAATCCGTATGTTGGCTTTAATAAAATCTTGAAAAAAATTACCCAGCCCTTCACCGCGCCGCGTCAATCCCCTCATAAAAGCCGCAGCAACCGAAAGCCCCGAAGCAGCCGAAGTAAACATCATCATCGTGACGAACGCCATCTGTGTCAGATACGTAAGCCCGCTTTCTCCGCTATAATGTTGGAGATTCGTATTGGTCATAAAGCTGATTACCGTATTAAAGGCCAATGATGCTTCCATATTGCTGTTTCCAACCGGATTGCCTGGGAGTATAGCCTGCAAGCGCAATAGCAGGTAGCTGATCCCCACAAGCACCACATTGGTTGCAATGAAACTCATAGCATACGTGGTCCAACGCATGCTGTCCTGTTTCTTCAAGCCTACAGCCTTATAAATCAGCTTTTCCGTCCCACCAAAAATCCGATCCGTCCGATTCGGTTCATTCGAAAATACGTGATACATATAGGTACCCACTGGCTTAACCAAGAGCAGCAATATGACGATCACAATTCCAATTTGCAGTAGCTCCATCCTCTATTCCTCCTTAAAATGCTCCTGCATTTGGAACAACAGACCTGATTCAGAACATCCATTGAGTGCACACGTTTGCGAAAATCTACACCTCTGATGCTTCCTTCTTGATCTGCTGTTCCCGCCTGCTCGATCCTATAGTTGACTAGAACTTTTCAGGATTCAGGAGTGAGTAGATTAAATACACGAACACAATAGCCGTGAGTCCTAGCACAACAATCATCCTCTTCGGCCTCCTTTTGAGGTCTGCGCATCACACCAGCGTACAAACAGCAGTATCACTCCATAACTCACAGCCATTATGAGCAGCATGTATAAATCCATCATGTTCATACCCTCCGTATCGCTCTTCAGATCGTCATTTCCGATTCCATCATAAAATCATAAACCAGCTATGTTATAAGTGCTTATCCGTTCAGCAGGAAACCCACCTCTCCGTTCAATGTGTAGATCACATGGTCCGCTCCCAATCCCCGATAAATTCCTTGTGGATTACAGCCGTGCGTAATAACATAGATCAATTCTGATGTTAGTGGCCGACATATTTGCAGGAAACGGCAAGTCAGATTCAAGCTGTTTTCGAACAAATACACACTACCAATTTCTTTTTTAGGAAAATTCCATTTTCCCGCTTGCATCGTATTGATGCGCACAATATGCTCCACACCCATTTTTTTGAGCTGTCGTTCCTCCTGAGTGCTATTTGTGAGAACTGCAAACGCCAATTTTTTAAACATAAGCAATTTCACAAAACTTCTGCCCGCTTCATTCGGTGCAGTGACAATAATTAACCGACCTTCCATCAGTAGCTCCTCTCCCGGTATAAAAAGACAACAAAAAGAAGCCGAAGGAAAAAGGCTTCCTCCGGCTTCATACATTCCATGATAAAATAAACCATGGTTGCACACGGCGGTTTGTTGCCTCTCCCTGTACGCTTACGAGGTTAGCTGTCGGATTCGGACGTGAGAGTCGCCCTATTTACGGCACTTGGCCGGAAAATTCACCCCATGAGACACACACGGCTTGCAAAGCCGTACATACTCGTTGGTTCCCCCGCTTTTGCAACTGCAAAATTCAGCGCTTTAGACAATTCGTTGTTGCTTCATTGGTGTTAATTTGAAATTACGTCTTGAATCATACACCCGTGCAAGGAAGACTGTAAAGCTCAACGGCGGGGCTATAAATCACCCTTTAGAGCATAGGAGATTAAGAATAACGCTTACAAGGCATCTATGCTTCTCGTATCTCTTTAAAACTCTGTATTTCACCCCTTTTTGAAAATGAAAGGCATGTCAATATTGGCGTAGGGTATGGCTTAGTTACTCCTTATTTGCAAAAAGGAAAGAAAATACGCTATATGTGCCAGATAATTACCGATTGAACCCGTTTTTATGAGAAGAAACACCTCAATTAGCTCCATTTGAAGTGCGATTTACCGTTTTGAACAAAAGACGATTTTACAATGGTCCAATGCCCGTATACTCTTCCGGACTTGCAACCCCTTGTTGAGTTGCTTACAATTTAATTGCAGAATATTGAATGAGGAGGGATATCTTGACCGTATATAAATATGATGCACAGACCCTACAAGGGGTACAAATTCCGTTATCCACATACGAAGGGAAAGTTCTACTTATCGTGAATACTGCCAGCAAATGTGGGTTAACCCCCCAGTACAAGGCGCTACAAGAGCTATATGACCAGTATCATGAACAGGGGCTCGAAATTTTGGGATTTCCCAGCAACCAGTTCGCCAAACAAGAGCCGGGCTCCAGCGAGGAGATCTCCGAGTTTTGCCAAATCAATTACGGTGTAACCTTCCCCATGTTCGCCAAGACAGATGTCAACGGTGATCAGGCACATCCTTTATTTCACTACCTGACCCACACTGCTCCAGGAGTATTAGGCTCCAAAGCGATCAAATGGAATTTCACTAAATTCTTAATTACACGAGAAGGTAACGTATTTAAGCGTTATGCGCCGCAAACCACTCCAGATAAGCTTATAGGAGATATTGAGAAGCTTTTGCGGAAAAACTGACATCTTTCTTCATTACAGTTAACGAGCGGTCCGCTGTCCATATGACCGCTTCTGTAACAGAATGATATAACGAAAAATATTTAACGAAAAAAGCACCCCTTCACGTAAAACGTGTCAGGATGCTTTTTCAACTGGGTATTACACATAATGCGGTCGAGAGGACTCGAACCTCCACGGGCGTACGCCCACTACCCCCTCAAGATAGCGTGTCTGCCATTCCACCACGACCGCATGTCACAATGTATTGAGGCAACAGATTTATTATACTCTCTCAGCAACAATTTGTAAACAATAATATTATAATTATTTTTAGTGTAACTTTATATAACATATATAAGCAATAAAATTATTTAATTTGACATGAAAGAGCTCGAAGTGTAAATATATATTACATAAATAATTGAACTATTATTATATAAATAAGATTAGAGTCAAATAAACTAACACAAATATTCACCTCAAGGAGGCGAACCATCCTGCATAAAGGTAACCGATTGCTAAACTACGCATTGTTGTTGGACCCTTCCCTACCCATTGGTGGTTTTACCCGTTTCTACGGACTGGATGAACGTTTCCGTAACGGAAACTTGAACAGTCTACAGGATCTGAAACATTTTATGCGAGACGATTGGTATCCTCAAATTACAACCCTTGACGGCATGGCCATCAAAAGTCTGTATGCAGCCATCCAGCAGAATGACGGTTGGCGGATCGCCCTTATTGATAAAATGCTGTACACCCAGCACCCTTCCTCGCAGTATGTGAAAAAATCGCGACTTTCTGGCCAGCGTCTGCTCAAGCTCACCAAGGCTCTTTATCCTTGGCTTGCATTTGACCAACTGGAAGACACACTCACTCAATACAATGCAATTGGCACACTCGCTACTGTCCACACTTGGATTAACTTCCTTCTCGGAACCGATATAGAACAGACCATTCACGGCTATTTTGCCACAGCGGTATCCTTCTGTATCGAAGATGCCTTCAGACTGCTCAATCCTCCTTACGAGGAAAAGAATCCTCTTATCGATCACATGACCAGCGAGTTGCTCACCACCTGGAAGAAATTTAACGAACCTACGCCAAGCTTATTTCAGCCTCACCTTTTCCATAGCCATCAGACCAGTTCCTACATCACTCAGCCACCCTATATGAGCCATAGTAGCCATTTGAATGCATCCAGGCCCTTTTCCTCCTCCATCCTATTCAAACGCCTTCCAGCCTCCCTCTGATGCGTCGTTTTACCAGTCTAGCAGTCACAATAAAAATACTCTGCCCTTTTCTCAAGCGGCAGAGTATTTTTAATTCATGTATCCAAATTCATACCACTCACAGACTATAGTCGGATTATTTTCACTTTTTGCACTTAATTAAGTAATTATTTTAATAAAATAACGTATTTAAGATTGTATAAACACGTATAAAAGTGTATCATAGTTTTAGATGGTTAATTCTAACATGTTTACTGATGATTATTATATCACACCAATTATTCTGCAAGAATCCGTAAGGGGCGATTTCTCTTGAACAACAAAATGCCTGTCACCTCCTTCGGGTGGGCCATCAAACAAAGGCTTGTCGAGCTTCGACTGGATCAGAAAACATTTTGCGAGACACACAATATCCCGCCTTCACGCTTGTCCAATCTGATTCACGGCACCCGTAAAGCACAAAGGTACAGAAAACAAGTTGCTGCAATTCTGAATATCGACGATAACGATTATAAGGAGGCGACACCACACTAAACCCAACAAGCATCCAGCATCCGACGCGCCGCCATATTATCAGGAAATCAAATAAACCCGTAAACCGAACCCCTTAGTCCGTTTTACGGGTTATCCACCCAGGCGTTTAGCCATAGATTATTCAAGTTTCGCTTTGTCCTTCTCCCTTTTTTGCTTACGGTATTTCGCAAATTCAACATATTCTAAAATAAAGTTCTGTTCTTCTGTCTCAAGATCTTCAGCCTGGCAATTCAATGGCCCCATCACCCCAAAAAAATAAGCAGCCTTCTGCTCCTGAAGCACGCCTTCCCCCGGCTTAATTCCTTTCATCAACCAGTCGAGCGATACATTAAAAAAGTCCGAAATCTGAATCAAATGGGCGGTACCTGGCGTTGTTTTTCCTCTTCTCCAATCACCGAGATTCCCTGAGCTGATTTTAAGCTTTTCACAAAATGCCTTCTTGGTCATTCCCCGATCCTTAATTAAAGCTTCAATCCGCTGATAAATAGTTTGATCTCCCAAAACGTTTCCCCTCCGACACTGTAGCTTTTTTCTAATTATTTTTCAATTGCACACATTAGAATATCCTTATCAAACCTCACAGAAAACATTAATCAGTAGTTGAATTATGCTGGTTTTTCTCTTTACGAAAGCGGGTAAATTCAATATACTCAAGTATAAAATCTCTTTCCGCCTCACTTAGCGATTCCCCCTGGCAATTCAGTTGCCCTGAAGCTCCAAAAAAATAAGGGTCCTGCGACTCCTTTAGTACTTTACTCTGCACATCTCGACCCAGCATAATCCAATCCAGACTAGCATTAAAAAACGAAGCGATTTCAATGAGTTTATTCGTGCCCGGTGTCGTTTTTCCTCTTTTCCAATCTCCAAAGTTTCCTGTACTAATGCCCAACTGCTGGCAAAACGCCTTTTTCGTCATACCTCGTTCCTTAATGAGCTCCTCAATGCGTTGGTAAATAGATTGCATAGAAGTTCCTTCCTCCCTAGCAGGCTCTCCAAATAACGATATCATGTACCCTGTTCCCATTTCAAAGATCACGTATGCTAAAATTACCGAATTATGTATGTTGGTTTTCATTATACCACAATATGCAACAAAAACCGCCTGTTTTCCGAAGAAAGGGCGGTCTTTAAGTCAGTTCGCTTACGCCAATCAATCACGTAGCAGAGTTGTCGATTTTAAGTAAAATCTGCTTCAATTCGTTCAACGTTTCACTCAAGTGCAATAATTCTTCTTCCGGCAGATACACCAGTCTCTCTTGAATTTTATTAGAGAAGGTATGAAATACCTGTTCACAAAAAGCGTCGCCTTCTTCTGTAATGGCTACGTTCACGACTCTACGATCCGAGTCACACGATTGGCGGTCAGCCAATCCATGCTCCACCAGCTTATCCAGAAGAGGAGTCATATTTGGGCGTGAGACATTAAGTTGTTTGGACAAATCGGATACTGTAGACGAACGCACTTCACGCAGAAGCATGAGCACCTGAAAGTTATTAGGCGACAAATGCAACGGAAAATCAAGCGGACCGTAGGTGAAAAATTTCTTCTTCACAATCGGAAACAAGCCCAAAATATTTTCTGATATATTTCCTAACAGTTGAGTGTCCATATTTTTCACCGTCACTTCATAAGTTTATATATTTATTATTCTATAACATTATGGCGTCATATTATACTATGGAATCATTATTTCATCATAATCATTGTTTAATTGCATCAATGCACAAATAAAAAAAGCCTCTAACGCGAGAGACTTTTCCGTTTATTCCATTGATGCGGTCGAGAGGACTCGAACCTCCACGAGCGTACGCTCACTACCCCCTCAAGATAGCGTGTCTGCCATTCCACCACGACCGCATAACAAAATATAAATGGTGAGCCATGAAGGACTCGAACCTTCGACACCCTGATTAAAAGTCAGGTGCTCTACCAACTGAGCTAATGGCTCATGCTATTCATCCAAGCTGTCCGCCATTAGACCAGACCTCAGGAATTCCCCTTAAGCATGCAACATGTAGTCTATAAAGACAACAATGACCCGTAGGGGATTCGAACCCCTGTTACCTCCGTGAAAGGGAGGTGTCTTAACCCCTTGACCAACGGGCCCTATTAATGTACACCAACTTGGCGACAAGAAAGAGTATATCAAATAGAATAGTAAATGGCAATACTTATTTTTAAAAATTTAAAAAAAGCTATTTTATATAATTATAAAATGCATGTTCACTTACATTAACTTATCTATAATCATCTAACCCCTGAAAAATCATGATAAATGATTGCAATATCACTTACATTTACTTATAATCACTTACGAGATACCGAAATGATTATATATCAGAGGAGCTTTCTATGTATCAGGAAGAACGAATGTTAAAAATCGTTGATTACTTACAGCTTCACAAGCGTATTTCGGTGGATGATATTTGTGAAATTTTTAATGTTTCACGGGATACGGCCCGTCGAGACCTGGTAAAACTTGAAGAGCATCAAAAAATTATTCGCACCCGCGGCGGCGCCCTACTCCCTAAACTGCATCACGATCCAATTGGAAATTATAACGAAAGACTACTTACTGTATCAGAGGAAAAACAAGTGATCGGACAACTGGCTGCCAGCATGGTACGAAATAGGGATCGTATTATATTGGATTCCTCGACCACCGTACAGGCGTGTGCAGAAAGACTGAATGTCCAGGAATGTTCGGTTATCACCAATTCAATTAATCAGGCTGACGTACTATCTGGAAAAGACGGTGTCTCCATTCATCTGTTGGGAGGCCGCCTGCAAAAAGAGCACCGATATGTATACGGCTCGTCCGTAATCGCCACTTTGTCTCACTATTTTGTAGACAAAGCTTTTATCGGGATTGGAGGTATATCAGCTCACGGACTAAGCCTGATTCATGAAGAAGACGGTATGCTGAAGCATCAGATGATGAAACAGGCGGATCAGGTGATCATCCTTGCGGACCATTCGAAATTCGGAATCAATTTCCCCTATCGTTTTGCTGATTTGTCTGAGGTTAATATCGTGATCACCGATCGCATGCCAGAATCAGCGATGCTGGAAATTTTGCAACATCATGATATTGAAGTGGTTGTCCCCTCATAATATTGAATCAATTACTCTTACTAGATTGAAGATATATAACAGAGAGATCAAGAGACAGGAGCTGGAGAGAAATGAAACTGTTTGCGATTGATATGGATGGAACGCTACTGAACGAGGAAGGAAAAATAAGCAAAGCCAACGCAGAGGCAATCCGCAAGGCACAGCAGCAAGGTGTTCAAGTGACGATTGCCACTGGCAGAGCCGCTTATGACGCCTGGACAAAGTTAGAGGAAGCAGAGCTGGTTACTCCCGTCATTGGAGCAAACGGCGCCACTGTACACGATGCGCATCGTCGCCAGTTAACCTCTACTCCTATGGGCCGGAGCGAAACATTTGAAGTGCTGAGCTGGCTCGAGGGTAACGACTTCTACTATGAGGTCATGACAGACCGGGCCATTTATTCTCCACAAAAGGGACATCAGCTACTTGCTGTTGAAATGGACCGCTTGCTGAGCGCCAACCCAGATATTTCACTGGATACTTTATTACATGCAGCTGAAAAGCAATATGAACAGACCGGGCATACCCGCATCGCTTCATATGAGCAGATTCCACTGGATGTAGAGATATATAATGTGCTCTGTTTCTCCTTTGATCAAGCCAAATTGGAATGGGGGCGTGAACGTTACCGAGATTTTCAAGGTCTGAACATGGTCATTTCCTCAGATCGTAACTTTGAAGTCGAGCATAAGGATGCGTCTAAGGGTAATGCATTGCGCTATCTCGCGAATCATCTGAGCATCCCCATGCAGGAAGCGGTAGCGATCGGAGACAGCTATAACGATATTTCCATGCTGACGATGGCTGGGAGAGGTATCGCCATGGGCAATGCAAAAGACGATATAAAGGCAGTCTGCTCCGACGTTACCCTGACCAATGTGGAAGATGGCGTTGCTCATGCTCTGTTGAACTTACTCAAAACCATCAAGGCTGACACTGTGAAATAGAAGGGATTGGCTGCTACGTTACTTAAAAAGCAGATCTAAACAAAAGCAGATCTAAACGAAAAGGACGCTCGCATGCATTGTTACCATGCATACGAGCGTCCTTATTCTACTTAAAATACCAACGGAGAGAGAGGGATTCGAACCCTCGCACCGCTTACGCAGTCTAACCCCTTAGCAGAGGGTCCCCTTATAGCCACTTGGGTATCTCTCCATGGCTCCCCGAACAGGACTCGAACCTGTGACAACTCGATTAACAGTCGAGTGCTCTACCAACTGAGCTATCAGGGAACATTACTGTAAATTATCATACAGTATGGTTAATTTACCATGAATCAGGGGGTTACGTCAAGTGTCAACAAGCGAAGTTTACCTCCACATTTTCCACAGCGATATCGCTGTGGGTTCATTTTACGCTTGCGCATATACTCCTGTTGACAGGAAACACACACCAGCTTGTAACGATAAGGCTGAGGTTTTCTTCCCACTCTTCCCGGCAGAGTCTGACAATGCCTGCTCCCTCCTACACGGGCCAGCCATGCTTTGAAATCAGCATCACGATGCTGATAGCCCATTCCGCGCAGATGTAGATGATAATGGCACAGCTCATGCTTTATTATTTTTTCCACTTCAGAGCGTCCATAAGCGGCGAGTTGATGTGGATTAATTTCAATATGATGACTTTTCATAAAATATCGACCGCCTGTAGAAGACAGGCGTGAGTTAAAGGTGGCTTGATGCTGAAACGGCACGCCAAAGCTCTCCAGCGAGATGCGCTCTACCCATTCTTGAAGTTCTTTATTACTCATGGAAGGGTTCATTGAATTGCTCAGAGACTCGGACTCCATCTTTATGGTTTCCCTCCTTTGCTCCATACTGACAAGCATATTATAAAATAACGGCCGAAGTCTAACCCTGGTTCATTAAGCACACTTTAGGTATCCACCCCATATGCTAAACATACAGATGTAACGCAGAGGAGGAGATCGGCTTGCCTCAATGGCTTAGTAACCAGCTCATGCGGGCCTTTTACAAGAAGGACCGACGCCAAATTAGACTGTTGAATGATTGTTGGTTTTTTTATCATAAAGCACCTGGTATAGAATTTGATGCCAACAACGGATAGAATCAGAAACATCCAGAAATGGAAAACCGGAGTCTCCGATATGATTCGGAGATTCCGGCTTTTTTTATACCCTCACAAAAGGTCATATAGCTTTATTTATAGCACTATGCCTGTGACTGCGCATCTGCGGGAGGTTTCATGGTCAGACCTACCCTGCCTTTTTTCAAATCAACATTCAACACCCACACCGTTACGTTATCACCAACAGATACAACATCCATCGGATGCTTAACAAAACCACTGCGCAGCTGTGAAATATGAACCAGACCGTCACTTTTAATACCGATATCAACAAACGCACCAAAATCAATGACATTGCGGACAGTTCCTTGAAGTTCCATACCCGGTGCCAGATCCTCGATCTTCAACACGTCCTTGCGGAATACAGGCAATGGCAGCTCGTCACGCGGGTCACGCCCCGGCCGCTGGAGGCTGTCCAAAATATCCCGCAATGTTGGCACACCAACTTCCAGCTTCGCTGCCAACTGCTCAATATTAGACACATTCAGCGCTTCTGTCGCAGCTTTCGAACCCAGATCATGGGCACTGATGCCCAGTTCCGCCAGCAGGCGGTCTACGACAGCATACGATTCAGGGTGGATCGGCGTGCGATCCAGTGGATTTTCGCCACCTGGTATACGGATAAAACCAATGGATTGCTCGTAGGTTTTTGCACCAAGACGCGGCACCTTCTGCAACTGACGACGGTTGCTGAATTTCCCGTTTTCCTCACGGTACTTAACGATGTTTTTAGCAATGGTCGCGTTGATCCCTGCTACGTAGGACAGCAGCGCCGAGGAAGCTGTGTTCACATCCACACCAACGTGGTTAACAGCCGATTCTACAACGTCCTTCAAACTTTCATCCAGATGTTTCTGCGACACATCATGCTGGTATTGGCCTACACCAATGGCTTTCGGCTCAATTTTGACAAGCTCAGCCAGCGGGTCCTGCACACGACGCGCAATAGACGCCGCACTTCGCTCAGCTACGTCCAAATCAGGGAATTCTTCCTGTGCCAGCTTGGAGGCAGAGTATACGCTCGCACCTGCCTCATTGACGATCAGATACGCGAGGCTGCTGTCACCAATATCCGCGATAACTTCGGCTACGAATTGCTCTGTCTCACGTGATGCAGTTCCGTTACCAATGACAATCAACTCGATATTGTATTTGGCAATCAGCTGCTTGAACGTTTCTGCAGCCTCACGTTTCTTGTTGTTTGGCGGTGTCGGATACGTCACAGCCACTTCCAGCAGCTTGCCTGTGTCATCGACAACAGCCAGCTTACAGCCTGTCCGATAGGCTGGATCGACTCCAAGCACACGACGCCCCTTAATCGGAGCCTGTAGCAACAGGCTGCGCAAATTGCCTGCAAAGATAGAGATGGCCTGCTGCTCGCCCTTCTCTGTCATTTCAGCACGCACTTCACGTTCGATAGATGGCGCGATAAGCCTTTTGTATGCATCCTCAATGACACTGCGCAGCAGGTCTTCCACCACAGACGATCCTTTAATCACTTGACCTGCCACATAATTGTAAATGGAATCAGGCGCTACCTCCAGACCAACCTTAAGAATGCCTTCCCGCTCCCCGCGATTAATCGCCAGAATACGGTGAGGTGGCATTTTCTTAGCCAGCTCACGATAGCTGTAGTAATTTTCATACACAGACTCTTGCTCGGTGTCCTTTGCTTCAGAGGTCAACATTCCATGATCCAGTGTATATCGGCGCACCCATTGGCGAATAGCCGCATCATCAGCTATATTTTCGGCCAAAATATCCATGGCTCCTTGGATGGCAGACTCAGGGGTTTCGACTCCCAGCTCAGCATTCACATAGGATTCAGCTTCTTTCAAAGCATCACCCTGCTTCGGCTGACCCCAAATCCAGATGGACAGCGGCTCCAACCCCCGTTCCTTTGCCACACTGGCGCGCGTCTTGCGCTTTTGCCGATATGGACGGTACAGATCCTCCACTTCCTGAAGCTTAACCGCAGAAGTGATAGCAGCCTGCAGCTCTTCAGTCAGCTTGCCCTGTTCATCAATAATGCGGATGACCTCTACCTTACGATCCTCCAGATTACGTAAATACAGCACACGATCTTCAATTTCACGCAGCTGATTTTCATCCAGCTCCCCTGTCATTTCCTTACGATAACGCGCGATAAAAGGAATGGTATTTCCTTCATCCAATAAACTGATCGTTGTCCGGATTTGCTTGAGTGCCAGCGACAGCTCTCTCGCCACTTGTTTGACAATCCGTTCTTGGCGTTCTGCTTCGTTCGGCTCCTGCCCAATTTCCGTCTTCATTTCCTCGTTAGACAAACCTATCCCTTCTTCCTCACAGCTCTTGTCATACATCATGTCTTTTATTATCACAAAAAATGATTCAAAGCGCCAGCAGGTGACGTAAAAGCAAGCCCTACCTGTATTGTTCTTCGGACATGCAAAAGGACAGCGCTAGAGCGCTGTCCTTTCCCGTTTCACTCGTCGTTCCATCATACTAAAAATCAATCAAACCGAGACTGATCTGTAGCGAGTCGCTCACTTTGCGCATGGTTTCTTCATCCAAATGGGTGATTTTGTCGGTAAGCCTTTGCTTGTCGATTGTCCGGATTTGCTCCAGAAGAACAACAGAATCACGATCAAAGCCATGCGTCGCCGCGTCGATTTCCACGTGTGTAGGCAGCTTTGCCTTCTGAATCTGTGCAGTGATGGCTGCTACGATCACGGTAGGGCTAAACCGGTTGCCGATATCATTTTGAATGATCAGCACAGGTCTGACGCCACCTTGCTCGGAACCGACTACGGGTGAAAGGTCTGCAAAAAAAACGTCGCCGCGCTTTACGATCAATATGGATTACACCCCGCTAACTGTACGGCCCAAGGTGCTGTTTGCATCTTCCTCCGCGTGAAAGGCTTCGGATGCCATGGTCAGGTTAATTTTAGCCATTTCCATGTATCCACGCTGCATAGCTTCACGAATGTAACGTTTTTTACGTTCACCTACATAAAGCTTCATTGCCTGCCTGATAAATTCACTGCGGTTGGAATTTTCCATAGCTACGATCCCGTCCACTTCCTGCAAGAGATGATCTGGCAAACTGATCATTATTCTTTTGGTGTTCTGCAAATTGGCCAACTTCTCTTCCACCCCCAAAACCTTGTCGCCATTGTACCATTATAACGTTATTCCCGGTAATTTATTCAAACGGAATATAAGAGAATGTATATGATATTCGTATATCATCTATGCTGCATTCCATTATAAACTACGCAGTTCGTTTTCGTACAGGCGTTTGATCCCCGAAATACAAGTGTCAGCGGAGCCTAATGCGTCTTTTGACAGTTATAGCGCTCTTTTCTTTCCTTTTTACATATTTCGGGACGTTCTACGAAAACTCCTGCTTTTATCCGGTAATTTGCGTTATGAAATTAATTCCAGTGGGTTGGAAGAAGCGAGTTCACCCGAACGACAGGAACATGATCTCGCATGTAAACACGCGGTACCCTGTCTGCGATCATGCAGATCACCTCATAGTGGATCGTACCAAGCTTGGATGCCAGCTCATCCGCCGCAATGATTTCGCCGGACTGCTGGCCGATGAGAACAACCTCTTCGCCGGTTTGGATTTCTTCCGCATCCTCTGCGAAAGATTGTAAGGATACCATACACTGGTCCATGCAGATCGTACCGAGTACAGGGACGCGACGACCGCGTATCAACACTTCAACCTTCCCACTTAGCATGCGAGAATATCCATCCGCATAACCGATTGGCAGTGTGCAGATCCGCTCTTCACTAGAGGTCACATACCGGGTACCATAACTAACTCCCCATCCAGGAGGAAGCGTCTTGGTATAAACCACCGCCGTCTTTAATGACAATACAGGCAACAGTTCAATGACTTGCCGGTTAACCTCATCAGACGGATACAAACCGTATATACTGATGCCAATCCGCACCATATTGGGGGAAAGGGAAGGGGTATCAATGGTGGCCGCGCTGTTGCCCGTATGTATAATGGGAATAGTAATACCTTGTTCCCTTAGCGCATCCGCCACGCCCCGAAACCGATCATATTGTAGCAGTGTATAGCTTTTATCTTCTTCATCCGCGCGGGCAAAATGGGTGTACATGCCTTCCAGCAGCACCTGCTCTAATTCGTGAGCCTGCCGGACAAAAGCCAAAGCCGCTTCTCCAGGCAGCAAACCGAGTCTTCCCATGCCGCTGTCTATTTTGATGTGCACCTTCAGCTTGCGTTCGCTTCCTTGGCGGTCCAATCTGCGGATACCTTCCAGCACTTCCTCACTAAACACAGTCAATGAGATATCATGCTCCCAAGCTGTTTGGACAGCTTCAGGCGAGGTATAGCCGAGTACAAGGATCGGCAGTTCAATCCCCGCATGACGAAGCTCAAGAGCCTCATCCAGAAAAGCGACGCTCAAATAATCCGCACCAAGGCGTTCCATTTCCTTTGAAATTTCTACGGCACCGTGCCCGTAGGCATTAGCCTTGACACAGACCAGTATCAGCTTATCCGCAGGCAATACCTTGCGAAAGGCTTCATAGTTGGCGCCAAGGTGATCCAGGTTGATTTCGGCCCGGGTCGATCTGTATTGTGCTTGCAAAATCCAGTCACCTTCTTCAATTGTTAGCCTCTAACATAACCTTTTACCATTCGAATGTAGCAAATTCCTTGCTTCCAAAGGTTAATGGTAATATTCAGAGACGTGGCTGTCAATGGCAGGGGAGCTTTACCAGCCTCCTCTACCATATCTACAATAGAACAGGATATACAAGCGATGCACATCTTAGACTGCGAATGAATAAAAAGACGGATACGGGCGGCAGCAGAGCATTTTACACTCTAGACCGTCTGCATCCGTCTATAAAATTTTATTTACCCGATTGATCCTGTATAGAAGCGGCAATTTGTATCATTTCGCTCACAGGCAGGTCAGCACTGGTGATTCTGAACTCTATTCCATCATTCATCCAGGTCATCGTCTGCTGTTCGCTTCCTGTCAGCACAGCAAAGCTTCCTCCAATATCAACCAGTTCGCCTGCGGAAAGTGCGACCGCCCGATCTTTTGGACGCGCCTCCACAATGGTATAGTTATACGTTCCGCTATACCGTAGCATCACTGCATGTGTACCGTTATCCTCCAGCTCCGGCGTATCCTTAATCTGTACTCCGCCTGGCGTGTAGGAAGGTTCAATCAAGCCGAACTCACCCAATACAGCTTCTGCGGCATCCGTTCCTGCTGAGGTTCCGGTTGCACCATCCGCTGTGCTCGGTGTTTGTTGCTGCGCCTCTGCGTTAGCTGCTGCTTCCGGCTTGGACGTATCGCCTGTGACAGCTCCGTCGCTCTTCGCTTCACCAGCCGGTTGCTGAACATCGTTTCCTACGGTTCCCTGCCCTTGTCCAGATCCACTGGATGTCACGCCAGTCGTCCCTTCTAACGTACCGGAAGAATCGGGCAGACCGCTGGAATCGACTGCCCCTGAAGATGGCGATCCCTCGCTACCAGCACTCGTTTTTCCGGAAGCCATATTCCGCTCCATATCAAAGGAATCTTTGTCAAACTTCGTATCAAAAGCGAATTGATCGAATTTCAGATCGACAACCACCTTGGCATTCGCATCAGATACCTGTACCTGGGTAGGGGCATAGTTGTTTTTGGATAGCCAAATCTTTTGCCTTACCAGCGCATGGCTGTTGTAGTTCGCAGCCACATCAAACACATAGGATTTATCGTCGGTAGCCAGCTGACGGGAGGCATCACCGATAATGCTGCGAACCAGCGTTTCATATAAATATACCTGACCCTGATTGTTTGGCCAGTCACTTTTGAAACGGAAACTCTTGTTCAGGCTGGGGGTCAGTACAAATACACCCTCATCATTACGAAGCACAATTTGTGTAACATCCTTTTTCTCGTTCGTCATGGCAATGCGGTAATAGGACGGCTTGCGGTAGGAAATATCGACCTTGTATTCCTGCGGCGTGTCGCCGGTATGCAGCGTCATCAAAGCTGTACCGTGGTAGCTGTTCAGGTCGCTCACCACGTCACTCAAATCTTTAACCACATCGTCTGCGCTCTTCTTGCCGCACCCGGCCAGCAGCAACGTTACACACATGACCATGGCAAGCATCCATGAAATCCGGCGCATGTCATCAACCCCTTCAGCACATGTTTTAAATGAATTAGTACATGTCTATGAAGGACTTGTTCGATTTATGCAGACTGGCATGACAAGCTTGAGCGTATTCTTGTGTAATGCTACAAAATCTTTTGGAGACTAACCATAAATTCATATAGGAAATAAACCGAAAAAACAATCAAAACTACGCCGGCACAGATCGTAACCCACTTGATGGCAGTTCGGTTCATGGCTTTTCGTGTTGTTGCTACGAGGGTCATTAAGCCTAAATCATGGACAAGAATACCAAACAAAATACCTAAGCCAACAATCAAAAATTGACTTGTATTTGATCGATCAAACGAACTTGCCAGCACAGTCCCAAAAACACTTACCCAGAACACTAAATTCCCTGGTGAAACAGCTACAAGCAGCCCATTTTTATAGGAAGAAAATAATGACTTTGTCTTTTTCTCTCCTTCTAGCGCAATATCATGATCCGCATTTTTAATGCTGTCGTACCCTACGTAGCACAAAAATATGGCTCCAACCAGCCACATGATCACCTGTACAACAGGTAAGGACAGAACAGAGGCCAGACCAAAATATAAACCAATGATTAATAACAAATCGATGGTCATCCCTCCAAGCCCAACAATCCATCCATGCATGAATCCATTCTTTAGCCCTTGCTTTGTCATTTCAACCGTGATGGTACCTACAGGTAGTGCTATTGAGAAACCTAGTAAAACATATGTAATAAACAATGCCATTTCAAAACCCCTTTCAAATGTATAAAAACGTTATTCTATACCATAAAAAATGACAGATCAATAAAATTTGAAGAATAAAATGAGCTAGTAACACATGAGACTTATTTTGTACAAAATCGGGATGCATTGACCAAGTTTGTCCATTGAGTATTGAAGGTTCAGCGCTTATCATTGCTTTTGTGATAATAATTCTCATTTGCAATATTATGAATCATTCTATTATACGGAGGTTGCTATGATCAACAAGAACTCTACGATTAACAAAAAACCTACTCGACAATACACTTCTCTGATCTGTCTATTCTCTCTTATGGGGGCATTGCTGCTGGGGTGCGGCGCATCAGACAACAATCAGACTGCAAACAGCAACACAGCAGCATCAACAAAAACATCGGAAACAGCCACAACTCGCGCCTACACAGACTATAAGGGACATACAGTAGACATTCCCACGACTCCTGGGCGCATTGCTTACTTCGGAGAAAACTATGGGGATCTATTGGTTTTAGGCGTACAGGCTGTTGGTACATCGACTTCTATGATCGAGGGAAAGATATATGAAAAAAAAGTTCAGAATGTATCGGACCTAGGATTTCCCATTGATTTAGAAAAAACATTGGCTCTACAACCAGACCTAATCATTACCGCCGATACGGACGAAAAACAATACGCAGCGTTATCAAAAATTGCACCTACAATTATGTTCGATACCTTTGCTCCATTAAACGAGCGTTTGGTACATCTCGGAGACATTGTGAACAAGAAAAAGACTGCGGAAGACTGGCTTGCCCAATATAAAATCAAGGAAGCAGAGATGTGGAGCAAACTTCAGGTGAAAGGTGTAAAACCGGGTGAAACAGCTTCGGTCTTTACCTACTATCCCGGTGACCGTTTGTTCGTCATGGCACGGACAGGCTTGTCGCAAATACTGTATGAAAAAAATGGTCTCAAGCCTACTCCTCTTATTCAGAAAGCACTGGATGAGGACAAAGGATTCGTACAATTATCACAGGAAGTAATCGGACAATACGCTGGAGATCGGATTTTCATACTAAGCACTCCAAGTTCAGAAGCCCAGCAATCCACCGAACAATTAATGAAAAGCAAGCTGTGGCTTCAGCTCCCTGCTGTCAAGCAGGGACATGTGTACATGCAGGACATTGGCAAAACCGAAAGTGATGCTTCTACTCGAGAATGGCTGCTGGAGGAATTGCCCAAGCTCATAAAATAAGATTGGAGAAGCCTATCGCCCTTGTTGATAGGCTTCTTTTTTGTTAAACCTAAAGGAGGTATACTTATGCATATATGATAACCATTCTCAATAAAAGGAGTATTACACCGTGAATCAGCCTTCTTCGTCTGTAAATTCACCCCCTCCCAACTCACTGCTTTTTCATTTTAAGGAAATTGTGTTGGCTAGTGAGTCCAGTGATGGACTAACATCTCGTCCAAGTTCAGATCACTGTCTGCTTATGTTCATCGGCGGGGCTGGAAGGGTGGATATTGGTCAAGAACAATATGTATTCCATTCAGGTCACGGGTATTGGTTAACTCCTGGGGAATCCTATCGCATCGCCCCCTTGGATGGAACTGTACCTGAATACTACAAAATCACGTTCAGAGTCATTGCTATGTCGTTGGAGACACAATCAGACATGACCTTGGCTGAAAACGCAACGGGCATGCCATCCATTTATCTTGGCTCCGTCCTGCCAGAACCGCGTGAATACGTCGTTTCCTCTTCCTTCAAGCCTATTCAGTTGGCCGAAGAGTTATTTTATAGCACCCAACAAACAATACAGCCTCATAGACAAACCACTGCATTGCGTCAGCAAATCATGTTTCAAGAGCTGCTCTTACTGTGGCAGGAAGCCCACGTCCCTATTAAGCATAACGAGGGCTTTAATCCGACATTGCCTGCATCGGTGGAAAGCACCCTTGCATATATGGAAAACCACTACGAAAAGCCTATTACCGTCAAGCAGCTTGCCGAACAGGCCAACGTTTCCATATGGCAATACTCCCAGCTGTTTCGCAAAATAACGGGCAAAAAGCCGTTGCATTACCTCACTGAGCTGCGCTTGAACCATGCCAAGCGGCTGCTGCTGGAATGCAAACGGCCTTTACGTGAAATTGCCCGTCAGGTGGGTTTCTCTGACGAATATTATTTTAATCGGCGTTTTAGGCAAATAACCGGGGTTCCGCCGGGTAAATATGCGCTTTCCGCTCCCAGTTCTGTGTGCGTTAAGGATTGGACTGGCCACCATATTCATATCCCTCGTCGAGCGAGCCGCATCATCTACCACGGAGAAACGATGGGCGATTTGCTCGCGTTAGGAGCCACAGCCATAGGCGGAAGCCTGCGGCTCAGTGAATCCAGCGTCTATAAGCATCGTCTTGAGAACGTAACTGACGTGGGACTTCCGCTGGATACCCGCTTGACCAGCGCTCTTGATCCTGATCTGATTATCATCGCTAACTCGGATGAACAGGAATACGAGCGTATTGCAAGCATCGCGCCCACCCTCACCTTCAACTCCTTTGCCGCCCTGGAGGAACGACTGCGTACACTTGGCGCATGGCTCGATAAGGAGCGAGAGGCCGAACGCTGGTTAGCTACCTTTGCCGCTCGTAATCTGGAAATGTGGAACCAACTCAGTGCGCATATCACAGCCGGAGAAACCGCCTCTGTCTTTATTTTCGATCATGGCGATCGGCTCTTTGTCATGGGCATGTCCGGATTCTCATCGTCCCTTTACCACCCGCACGGCTTCCAACCCGCAGAGCCAATCCGTAAGGTGCTTGACGAGGGACTAGGCTTCGCAGAAATTGATCCGAATGAATTGCCTGATTACGCCGGAGACCGCATATTTATGCTCGTCCCTACGGCACCAGACTCCAAGCATACGCTGGAATGCATGCTCAACAGCCCTCTCTGGCATAGCCTCCCTGCTGTGCGTCAAGGCCAGGTATATTTCGTAGAAGCAGACCGCTGGAACTGGAGCGATGCCATGACTCGGCAAAAGCTGCTCACTGCACTGCCCAAACTGCTCATTCATTGATACTGAAATGCTGCTATTTTTTCTAAAAATGCTACATGAGTCCTTGAATACTCCCATCTGCCTCCAGCGACATATGCTCAGCTGCTGGAGATTTGGGCAGTCCTGGCATCGTCATGGTATTACCTGTTTCCACGACTACAAAGCCTGCGCCTGCAGACAATGATACGCTGGACACGTGAATGGTGAACCCCTCTGGCGCACCTAGCAAGGAAGGTTGATCTGAGAAAGAATACGGCGTTTTGGCCATGCATACTGGCAGTTGTCCAAAACCAAGCTGCTCCATACCCGCCAACGCCCGTTTGGCCGCAGGCGTGTAAGCCACCTCTGCCGCACCGTAAAGCTCCTTGGCAATGACACTAATTTTCGCTTGTAAATCAAGCGTATGATCATATAGCGGTGCAAAATGTGCTTTGTCCTCCTGAAGTAAGTTCAGCAGGCTTTGGGCCAATTTTTCTCCCCCTTGGCTTCCCTGCGCCCATACTTGTGAAAGCTCTGCGGGTACACCCAGCTTGCGGCATTCCGAGAAAATCAAATCCAACTCGGCTTCGCTGTCTGTTACAAAATGGTTAATCGCCACCAGTACAGGCATACCAAACTTTTGCAAATTCCGTACATGTCGGCTCATATTGGCTAATCCGAGTTGCAATTGCTCCAGATTTTCCGCATCCAGCTCATGTTTAGCTACACCGCCGTTATATTTCAGCGCTTTGGCGGTTACAACCAGCACAGCCGCATCCGGCTGCAAGCCGGACTGGCGGCACTTGATATCAAAGAACTTTTCCGCTCCCAGCTCAGCCCCAAATCCCGCCTCTGTGACGACGACCTCTCCCAGCTTCAACGCCAGCTTTGTCCCCATCAGACTGCTACATCCATGGGCAATATTAGCAAAAGGTCCACCATGCACAATAACCGGAGTGCCCTCCAACGTCTGCACCAGATTAGGCTTTAATGCTTCCCGAAGCAGCACAGCCATAGCTTCCACCGCGTGCAGTTCCTCTGCTGTTACCGCCTCACCGGCTTCGTTATAGCCAATTACCATCCGACCCAACCGTACTTTAAGATCGTCCATATTTTCACTTAAGCATAGTACCGCCATGACTTCGGAGGCCGAGGTGATCAGAAAGCCGCTTTCTCTTACCGCTCCATTCCCCGTTCCCAATCCAGTCACAATACTTCGCAAGCTCCGGTCATTCATATCGACAGTCCGTTTCCACACAATTAGGTCTGGCTTCAGCCGCAAAGCATTTCCATGGAACAAATGGTTATCAATCATCGCTGACAGCAAATTATGCGCAGCTGAAATGGCATGTATATCCCCTGTAAAATGCAGATTAATGTCTTCCGCCGGAACAATCTGGGCCTGTCCTCCCCCGGTTGCTCCCCCTTTCATCCCAAAGCAAGGCCCAAGGGACGGCTCACGCAGTGCAGCAACGGTTTTATGCCCCATCGTGTTTAGTGCCTGTGCCAGTCCGATGGTTGTCAATGTTTTTCCTTCTCCAGCCGGGGTGGGATTCATCGCCGTAACCAGCACCAGCTTTCCATTCGGGCGATCCTTTAACTGCTCCCACAGAGATGGATTCAGCTTCGCTTTATATTTGCCATACGTCTCCAGATGCTCTTCTTCAATTCCTGCTTCTTTGGCAACATCAATAATCCTCTTCATCCTTCGTTATGTACCCCCCGTTTTATAAGTCTGAACAATGGTGTCAAACCCTTTATCATTTCATTCTACCAAAGTGTACCGTTTATTGCGCTATGATTCATTTCATCGCAAGCGTTGCTATCCTGTGAGTTATAAAAAAAGGCATCCCCAGCCCGCATGAACTTTGAGGATACTCTTTTGGCATATCCTAATCAGCATAAATCCTCTAAAGGTCAGGACAGCTTGGGACTACAAACCATCCATATGTAAACGCTCAACTACTCTCTACTTTATAATGCTTTTCTAGCAGTTCCTTAAAAACATCAATCGGGTACTTGTATTGATCCGTTTTGAACACAATTCGGTTATTCCATTGATTCTTTTCCAGCTCGCATCCATGCTCCATATCCAGTTCCTTCATAATAAATATAATCTCATCTAAGGTTACCATCACACTATGTCTGTTCGTCGTAGTCGCCAGCATCTGCTCGCCTTCCTGTATGTATGCCTTAACGATCTGTTCATCAAACCCTTCGCTGATCATTAATTCCTTCAAGGTTTGTACAAAAAGAGCTGGCAGATTTTTGTACTGCGATTTTTTAATTCCAAACAGCGTGACGCTTAAGCGGGAAATATCATGCATAAACACAATATTTTTTCTGCGATTTAGTAAGAACAAGCTGGCATGCCAACTATTCAAAGGCGGATAAATATCAACTTGAAGTGGTTCAGTCTCCCATTCCTTCAGCAGTTTTTCTGTTCCCCGTATAACAAACATCATTGCTCTCCTTTATTGACGGTCCTGTACCGTAGCTCGTGATCTGGCATACCTAGTCTCTCACATCAGGCATACCCTGGATATTATAACTCCGTATTCCAAACATCGGATTATAGACTATTTCAGTATGATATAGGAAGGCGGTGAATTTCCAGTAGCTTAATTACATCTTACGCGGGGGATGGAGAAAAAAATCTACTTGAGTGCCTTCAGGTTGAGAATATTAATAGTAACTTTGGAGAAAGGCTTGCCTCTACAAGGTTTCCACTTTTATCTAAAAAAGAATAGTTAATTCTAACTGAGAAAAGAATGTAGTAGAGTTAGGTCACATGTCAGCAGATTAACTGCTTCAAGCCAAAATCATAAGAAAATCTGTATTAAAAAGCTGACTTTACGGGATAAGAAGTCAGCTTTTTACAATTTAGGCCAAAGCCTTTTCTAATTATTCACAAATGTATTGCGGTTTAAATAGAGTTTTTTATTCTTGTCTACTAACTATACTTTTAATATTTTCTTTAAATGTACTTAGTTTTTGCCCATCAATATATGGATTGTTTTCTGCGTCAATACTATTAAGACTAGCTTGTTCTTTTAACGCCTGATTGACCGCATAAACGTTTCCGTTTTTAATGTCAAATTTACCTTGATATTCACCAGCCACAAAGTAAATTGGATTAATTTTAGGATCTTGTCCCTTTTTCAAAAATAAAACGAGTTCATCGCCTTGCTTAAGGTAGGGATTGTCTGTTTTTTCAACAATATTGTCTGTTTTTATTCCTAATTGGGTAATAACAATATTTTCTTCTGATTCTGTTCCTTATTAATAAAGATCATTAATAACAAACACATCTTCGCTAGGCTGTGGAGTGTAAATTCCCCAATTATCATAGCATTGTGGTGTAGTTGGATACATCAAGCATTTACTAAAGTCTTCATCTAGTCCTAAGACATGTCCTAGCTCATGAGCAGCTACTGATTGTGCCTTCTGAGAAGAATAACAACTAACATTATTGGACTGAGCAGAAAGATTCTGAAAACAAGAACTTGATTGAATTGGGATGCGAGTTAGCAGAATCATAGGACCATGCAAAAAACCGAAAGACCTTCCTACATAGGAAGGTCTTCATAGGCCCTCTCGTACCCTGCCGGATCGGCAGATTGTATAAAAGGGGGCGGTGGATACGATTTTAACCTAACGTTTTTTCTCCTTACAAAAACAGCATTTTATTTACTGATTTTCTCTATCACTTCAAGTTCTTGCGTGGAATAATATTTCCTATCATATTCTGTTAAGTAAAATGCTTTGGGTTCCTCTGAAACTCTTAACACAATAGATCGAAAATCATGCTCGTGAAATTGAGTATAATTTTTATTATAAAAATAATCACTCTGTCTTAAATCGTGATTGATATGATATGGGTATAATCCGTGTTCCTTAGAAGCAAACCAAACGTTTTCCAACGTCATGCCCTTTTTTGTAGCTTGTCCATTTTGTTCTTTTTCCGTTTTCATTTGATCCTTCATATCCATTCCTAACACTCTCCTATTCTAAGCTATCGTCTATTCCTTTGGACTATTTCCCGAGCTTGGTCAATCGTGTAACCCTTACGAATATAATAATTCTCTTCCACATACTCCATGTGTCGATCAACCTTTTCTGGCATTGTTTCAGGACTCCAACCTTCTTGGATAGCTCTTCGAAGAAAATTTAACGGCGACTTAACTGGACGTGGTGACTGTCTCATAATAAGTAATAATTCCAATACTCGTTCAAAAGGTAACGGTCTTAGTCGTCCGTCTATTTGCTTGCTTAAAAGTTACATTTACGTATACGTAAATGTAATCGTATATGTATAAGTAAATGTTTATAATTTGAGAAACAGACCGCCCCAGGTCAAAGGATGCGGTCTGCCCCATAAAGCCCACCTTGTAAGCCGCCGCCTTTATTTAAAGCGACTGCCCGAGAGCCGTGTTACCAGCACGGTCCTCCTGAAACAAGTATAACACCTCGCTCAAATGGAATAAATGCCTTTTGTGGGCGTTCATTTCAAATAAGGATTTGGATGAAATAGGTTTTGCATACACGCCCTAATAAAAGAGGCTATCTGCGATCCACGCAGATTGTGTTACGAACCCTATCCCAAGTATCAGGAAGAAACTGTACATATAATTGACTTAGCTAAATACCATCAATTAAGCATTGGTTTGATCCAATGTTTCAATAGAAGTAAAGCTATTCAGAATCTCTTTAGCTATCAGCAATCCAAAGCAGAAAACAATCTCTTATAAAATTGTTACAAAAGTAGGACGCTTACCATGGTACAGCTGATTTTTCAAGGAATATAGCTAGCCTCCAAACAAGATGATGGACACAGGATAACTATTTTAGGTTTTTCAACTTTTCATCATGTTGGAGAGCTTGGAAACAAACAGCCTTTAACGCTCCTCCAAAAATTCCCCTATTCAAATTCGTTGGATATTTTTTATGGAAATCCCCTCCACCACTCTATATAATTCAGATACAGTTCGCCACACGAGCTAATCTAAAAATTAGGGGTGTTCCACACCTATGCCACAGCATATTTTACTTATTGAAGACGATCTATCTATTGCTGAAATGCTGCTTAAAGCACTCACCAAGGAGGGCTACAATTTAACCACCGCCTCTGACGGGGAAGAAGGGCTTAATGCCTTTGAACGTCATACTTACGATCTGATCCTCGTGGATTTGATGATGCCGAAGGTTGACGGTATGGAGGTAATCCGGCAAATTCGTACCCGCAGCGCCGTGCCGATTCTGATTATGTCGGCTAAGGACAGCGATGTGGATAAAGCGCTTGGACTCGGCTTCGGGGCAGACGATTATATTGCCAAACCTTTTTCAATGCTTGAGATGACAGCTCGTATTCAGTCCGCGATCCGCAGATCGACTACATATGCCCGTCTGCAACAGCAGGAGGAACAGCCGCAAGCACAAGTTTTGACCTATGGAAATCTACGCATTGATTTTGATCATTTTGCAGTCATTCGCGATGGAAATGAAATTCAGCTAACAGCCAAAGAATCCGATATTCTGAAGCTGTTTGCATCCAATCCGAACCGGGTATTTACGAAAGCTCAATTATACGGGTTTATTTGGAAAGACGATTATATGGGTGATGAGAATGTGATTAACGTCCATATTCGCCGCCTACGTGAAAAAATTGAAGAAGATCCCTCTCACCCTGTCCATATTAAAACGCTGTGGGGCATCGGCTACAAATGGGAGAATGGCTGATATGATCATCGAAACTATTTTTGAATGGATTGTCATCCTCATAATGTCCGTCGTTATCCTATGGCTTTGGCGGGAACGTGTAGCCTATAAGCGTAAAATCAAGAATGTCCGAACCCTACTTGAGCGGATCGTGACCGTGAATCATGCGGAAAAGCTGCTATATGTTACAGGTGACGTGGAACTGCAGCGACTCATGACGGAAATCAACCGGCTACTAGACTTAAATTTGAGGGTATCAGCCGATTACAACCGAAGCCAAATCGCTATGCGAAAAATGATTTCAAATATTTCTCACGATCTCAAGACCCCGCTTACCGTTGTGCTTGGATATGCCGAGATGCTGGATGACGATCCAGATAT
Organism: Paenibacillus sp. Mc5Re-14; assembly: GCF_001049835.1. Taxonomy (NCBI): domain Bacteria; kingdom Bacillati; phylum Bacillota; class Bacilli; order Caryophanales; family Paenibacillaceae; genus Paenibacillus; species Paenibacillus sp. Mc5Re-14. Next base: position 1,069,261 of record NZ_CVPD01000001.1, read on the forward strand.
TTCGCCAGAAGAACGTATAAAGCTGCTATCCAGAATTCATCAAAAGACAAGCGAAGCGATTGAGTTGATCGGAAGCTTTTTTAGTTTGGCGAAGCTGGAAGCCAACGATACGGATATTCCACTGACCCGACTGGAGATAGGAGAACTGTGCAGACGCAGCATTTTGGAGTTTTATGATCTGCTAACGGCTCAGGGTTTTACGGTACATATTGACATCCCGGAGCATCCCATACATGCCTTGGGGAACGAAGGAGCCATTGGGCGGGTGCTGAGCAATCTGATTTCAAATGCCATTCGCTACGGGGCAGAGGGTCGAACGCTAGGCCTGACGCTGTCAGAACAGCAGGATACAGTGCGTATAGAAGTGTGGGATCGTGGAAAAGGCATACAGGAGCCGGAGCAGGATAAGGTTTTTGAACGCATGTACACACTTGAGGATTCCCGTAATAAGGCGGTACAGGGCAGTGGACTGGGTCTTACGATTGCCAAGCGCCTGGTTGAATGCATGAATGGAGAGATGCAATTGACCAGCAAGCCTTATGAGCAGACCGTCTTCTCTTTTACCTTGAAGAAGATCAACTATTAAGCGAACTGCTCAACTTAATAAATTTGTAAGGATTGCGAAAGAAAAATGAACATTTCGCCCTTTATTCTTGAATTATCAACAGCACACGAAGGGAGAACACCCATGACTTACATATTACGTACACATCAGCTGACCAAAGCCATGAAGGGCAATGAAATTGTAGCAGGGGTCAGTATGAATGTGCGCAAGGGGGAAACCTATGGCTTTCTCGGTCCCAATGGAGCGGGCAAAACGACGGTGATGAAAATGATTACCAACCTGCTCAAGCCGACCTTGGGCGAGATTGAATTGTTCGGTGAAAAGCTAACGCCACAGTCTTATCATCTGCTCGGACGGATGGGTTCGATTATTGAATATCCGATTTTTTATGAAAGGCTGACAGCTCAGCAAAATCTCGAACTTCATTGTGAATACATGGGCTATTATAATAAGCAGGCTGTCCGGGATGCACTGGAATTAGTGAATTTGCGGAATGCAGATGACAAGCCGGTAAAAGACTTTTCACTCGGAATGAAGCAGCGTCTCGGGATTGCCCGAGCCATTGCGACCAAGCCTGAGTTACTCATTTTAGATGAACCGATTAACGGTCTGGACCCGGTGGGAATCAAGGAAATTCGGCAGTTATTCCATATGCTATGCAAGGAATATGGGATGACGCTGCTCGTGTCCAGTCATTTATTAGCGGAAATTGAGCAGATTGCGGATACAATAGGCGTGATTAATCACGGACGGCTGATTGAGGAAGTTTCGATGGAACAGGTACGGGATACCAATACGGAATATATCGAATTTACGACCAACGATTGTAAAAAAGCAGCCTACATCCTCTCACATCAACTGAGTCTGAATAATATAAGGGTGCTCAATGAACAGAGTATACGTATTTACGATCTTAGTGTACCGCAGAAGCAAATTACGAAAACGCTCATTTTAAATGATGTAGAGGTCGATTCCATTCATCAGAAAAGCAGTACGCTGGAAGACTACTTTTTACGTCTGTTACATGGAGGGGATCACCATGCTTAAATTGATACAGTTGGAGATGAAAAAGCTTCATCTGGCGGGTTATATCCGTTCAGCGCTGATCGCCAACGCTTGCATTCTAGGTTTGCTCAGTACTATTGCACTGGACAGCCAAAATGAAGGAGTACCCGAATTTACACAGTACGCTCAGCTTCTCGATCTTATGGACAATATGGTGAGGGCAACGTTTATTGTATTTGCCTCCGTTCTACTGTGCCGTTTTATCGTAGGAGAATTTAAATCCAAATCGATTACAATCTTGTTCATGTATCCGATTCATCGTCAAAAGCTAATGATCGCCAAGCTCTTGATTGTGCTGCTGTTTACATTCTTGTCTATTGTAATCTCGGAAATCATCATTACGGCTGCGATCCATTTGCTCAACCAGTTTGTCATAATTGTACCGGATAAGCTCACTCTTTCCATACTAGCCGAGCAATCAGCGCGCACGCTAATCAATGCCGTTGCCGCCAGTTTTATGGGATTGGTTCCGCTGTATATGGGAATGCGAAGATACTCTGTACCCACGACCATTGTGACCTCAATTCTGATTGTAGCATTGCTTTTCTCCAATAATAACGGTGCTACCCTTAGCTCCATTGCTCCCGTGCAAATCAGCTTCTCTGTGCTGGGAATGCTTGTGGCTTATGCAGCCATTCGGCGCATTGAGTATAAGGATATTGCCTAGTAATAAGGATTAAACATAGAACGCTTTCATAAAAAGATGAAAATCCTTGCTTGATATACACACATTTTTCACTGGACTTCATTCTAAAACAGGTATATCCTATAGGAGAAATTAAAAAACGGAATAAGGATCTTCGGGGTAGGGTGAGATTCCCAACCGGCGGTATGGCTCATGGAGCTAAGCCCGCGACTCTGTATCCGGCAACAGGATACGGACTGATTTGGTGAGATGCCAAAGCCGACGGTAAAGTCCGGATGGAAGAAGATCGAAATATGAACATGCCGCAAAGTCGATGAATACTGCATTATGGTTGTGCAGTGACTTCATTTAACTTGCATCAAACGGCAAGTTTATTTGATCAACCCCCGTCTTGCATGGCCTTCGCCATGGACGGGGGTTTTTGTGCCACCGGTCCTGTATTCGCAAGGAGCTAAATAAGTATGAGTCAATCATCAACTGTACTAACATCCAAGGATTTTGATCGTAGCTCCCACATGAAAAGCGGTTTTTGGCTAGTCGCGATTGGAGCGGCCTTGTGGGGCGCAGACCCGCTGTTTCGTATTATTTTGTTAAAATCATTTACCTCAGCACAAATCGTACTGATGGAGCATGCGCTACTCTTTATCGCTCTGACGCCGATGCTGTGGAAGCATCGCGAGGAACTCAAAACGATACGCTTTCGTCAGGTTTTCGCTATTTTGTTTGTCTCATGGGGTGGCTCGGCACTGGCCAGTGTGATTTTCACCATGGCGCTCAGCAACGGTGATCTGAATGCCGTACTTTTACTTCAGAAGCTTCAACCTTTGGTTGCTATTATTCTGGCCCGCGTGATATTGAAGGAAATGTTACCGCGTCATTTTGGAATATTAATTGTCATCGCTCTGTTCGGGACGTATCTTCTGACCTTCGGTTGGTCGCTTCCCTTTGGACATGTTCATGATTTTGTTCAAGTTGGTAGTCTGCTTGCACTGGGTGCAGCGATTCTGTGGGGCGGTTCGACCGTTATGGGCAGCTACTTGCTCCGTTCGATGAAATATGAAACGGTAACCTCCCTTCGCTTCATGGTGGCGCTCCCTCTGCTCATTGTTCTCACCTCTGTGGAGCATGCTCCGTGGAATATGCCTACAGGTACATGGGCGGGCGCAGCTGTAATTATCAACTTGCTGCTGCAGGCATTGCTTCCGGGTCTTCTCAGCTTATTACTGTATTACAAAGGCTTAAGTACAACCAAAGCTTCTTATGCTACGATGGCAGAATTGAGCTTTCCTATGGTAGGTGTTGTGATTAACTGGATCGCTTTCCAACAAATCGTTACCGTAGCGCAATTAACTGGTTTTATGCTTATCTGGGTTACACTCTTTATGATTTCTCGTCAGCAAAAAAATTAACAGATCCATTTGCTTTATACTCACCTCAAGCCTCAAGCCAAATCATGAAGGTGCTTTTGCATCTCTGATTTGGCTTTTTATGTATGCATATTCATACCGTGATTAGCCCTTAAGAACTATTTTTTAAAAAATGTACCTAAAACATGCCTTGATTCATCATTTTTTAAGATTACATCTATAAAATTAGTCGATTTCTGTCGAATAAAACAATGTAGTGACCATCAGACACAGAGGAGAAAAAACATGACTAAAGAAAAACAAACAGTTCCGTGGTGGAACAGGTTTCTCAAGCAGTTTTATTTAATGAGGACAAAATTAATCATTTCTTTTTTGGCTGTGTTATTGATTCCGAGCTTACTTATTGGATACTTTTCTTATCAGGGGGCGACGACACAGCTCAGTCAGCAAATGGCTAATTCCGTATACACGAATCTGTATCTGATCCAAAGCAATGTCAATCAGTATGTATCCCCGATCATGAAGGACGTGGACGTTCTTACCAGTGAAATCCAGGCTGATTCCATTGGTTCCAACCAAGAAGCCCTTCAGAAAAAGTTGGATGACATCGTCAAAGCTCATCCTGAGTTAGATGCCGCGCTCCTTGGCAATGCGAAAGGAGAATATATCCGTTCTCCGCTAAAAAAGGAGGCTGATTATGATCCTAGGGAGAGAAAATGGTACAAAAATGCGATGCTACATAAGGGCAACATATTTGTCGGTGTTCCAGTTGCCAGCGTTACGACAGGGAACCTAGTAGTTAATGTATCGGCAACGCTGAAGAACGGTGAAGGGGCTGTTGCATTGGCTTTGAATCTGGACAAGATGGGGGACAGTCTGCAGTCTGTTAAGATAGGCGAACGCGGAGGACTCATCATTGTTGATTCTGATCATAAAGTTGTATCTGGAGCTGGAACAGCCTTTGACAAGACTGGCAAAAAACCGGCTGACACTATGGAGGGACTTCCCAAAGTGGCGGCAACCGGAGAAAATGATACTCCTTCCGTGTCGCAAATTAAATTTATGAATCGGGATGTGCTGGCCTTTACACTTAAGGACCCTCTCACTGGATGGAATATTGTTGCATTATCGGATCTGGAGGATTACAGTGATGCAGCCCAACCGATTCTGAGGCAAAGCCTGATTGTAATTGTTATTTCCATACTGGCCGCTGCGATCATCATAGTGCTAATGATCCGCTCATTCCTGATCCCTCTCAAGAAGCTGCAAGCAGGGACACGGATCGTCCGTGATGGAAATCTGACCGAACGTGTAAATCTGTCTAGGAAGGACGAGTTCGGCGAGCTGGCACAGAATTTTGACCAGATGACACATTCCTTGCATTCGATGGTCTCCGAGGTCAACCAAACGTCCTCCCGACTTGCATCCTCTTCCCTGATAATCAAGGAGAGCACAGAGCAAACGACGGAGTCCGTACAACACGTAGCGGAAACGGTTATGGAATCCGCAGAAAATGCAGCAACCAGCGCCGAGGCATCCGAGCAAACTGCCAATGCTGTTGAAGAAATGGCGAAGGGTGTCAGCACGATTGCCGAATCGGCAAGCTCCATCGTGGATTCAGCAGGACAAACCGAGCAGGACGTAGCTCAAGGCAGTCAAATGATTAGCCATGTGCGGACACAGATGGACCGCATTCTGGAAGCTGTAAGCCAAACGGCTAGCCTGATGGATGAGCTATCCCAACTCTCGGACGATGCGAAGCAAATGAATGCGGCTATAGCTGCCATTGCCAAGCAAACTAATTTGTTGTCCCTGAACGCATCTATTGAAGCCTCCAGAGCAGGCGAAGCTGGGCGTGGATTTGCCGTAGTCGCTATTGAGGTACGCAAACTGTCTGAACAGTCCAAGGAAAGCGCTGATTCCATCAGTCAGATCATTACGCAGATGCTCGATTTGATTCAACGCTCTACCGCCACGATGAATGGCAATGTTCGTAATCAGGTTGGTGAAGGATTACGAATTAGCCAAGATGCAGAAGGTGCATTTACAAATATTGAACGCTCTACTTCTCATATCGTGGAACAAATTCAAAGTGTGTCCGCTGCTGCTGAACAAATCTCAGCCAGTACAGAGGAAGTTTCCGCCACTGTTACCCATTTGGCAAGCCTATCCCGCAATTCGGCGGACAGTTCGCAGACAACCTCCGCTGCCGCTCAAGAGCAAATGGCAGCCATGGAGGAAATCGCATCTTCCTCACAAGAGTTGTCCAACATGGCACAGGATCTGCAAGAGCTGGTTAAGCGATTTAAGATTTAACCTACACATTGCATCGTTGCAGTTTCATGCTAGTAAGATGGGCAGCAGTACATCTAATTACTAGAGGATTTTACAAAATCCTGACTAACAAAGCCTTCGTCCGCATACAAAATACGGGCGAAGGCTTTTTCGTTGAATCCTTGAAACAATGTCTCGTATTTACCTATATGCTCATCTGCCCCGTTAGTTGGCGGCGTCTATCCCCTTCTGGATCATGTTCCACCATAATATTCTGATGAAAAATGGCTGTAGCTCGCTGTTGCTTGTCGTACATCGGCCATGCCGTCTCAGGCAGCATAGGCTCCCCATCACGTGCAAAAGCAATCCATGCCTGCTGCATATCATGAGCGAGCTTCTGCATCGAAGGCTGAATCTCTAATCCAAGCTTGCCTAGCAGCTCCAGATTGTCGAAAACAAAAGCAATCTCTGCACCGTGAACCGCTTGTCCGAAAGTTGGATGTCCCGGCAGGGTCCAATCAAAACGATACATCCATACCGATGCATACGCCGATTGTGCAGCGGCAAGAGCCAACGCGGGACGCCAAAAAATTAAATCGGTCAACATTTGCGCCTGTCCCTCAATGGTAACTGGAAAAGGCTCTATCAGGTCGCCAATGTCGGACATGCCTGTCATCATTTCCAATGCCTGACGTGCTGTTGGCTTATTCATTAGATGAGATTCTTTGCGAATGAAATAGTACCCCTCATGCAAGTTCGTTCCAATCATAACAGATACCTGTTTGGCTGAGCCTTGGGCGATTGCAGACAGGGGTACATCCGGCAAGGTCACCCCGTCTACAACGGGTTGATAAATCATCGCCATCCCTGGTCCGATGGCTTCATGTGTTTTGGCCATAGCGAGCATCAACGCATCTGTCGGCAACGTAAACAATCGCTCAGGATACTGAGTGTCTACACCCAGTTGCTGTAAATACACAGCCGCCACTTGCTCGGCCTGTGCAGTTGGCAACACCTGCGATGCCCCGCTCTGCAAAATTGCACGCTGGAACAGCCCCTCAGCGGCTGGCATCGCCAATAAAGCGGCAATACTCATCGCGCCTGCCGATTCACCGAACACCGTTACTTCATCCGGGTTGCCGCCAAAGGCAGAAATATGATCCCTAACCCATTTCAGCGCAGCGATTTGATCCAACAGTCCGGCATTTGAGGTCAGCCCATTTCCCTTTGGAGTCAAATGCAAAAATCCTAACGGCCCTAACCGATAATTGACCGTAACTACAACAACATCGCCATTCTTCGCCATGCGTTCCCCATCATATAAAGGGATGATCCCAGACCCAGTGACAAAGGCACCACCATGAATCCACACCATCACCGGACGTCCCTTCTCAGGAGCCTTCGAAGCTGGTGTCCAAATGTTCAGGTACAAGCAATCCTCGGACTGCTCCGGCGGTTCCACCAGATTTCCAGTCATACTTTCAGCGGAGGGCATGGGTTGCGGACAGATGGGTCCGAAACTCGTCGCAGTCCGTACACCCTCCCAAGGCTCCAAAGGCTGTGGCCCATGAAAACGTAGTTTTCCAACAGGAGGCTGTGCATATGGAACACCTTTCCACACATGATATCCATTCTCTGTTTCTCCACGTAATTGACCTAGACGAGTATGTACTGTATTACTTTCCATAATGAAACCTCCTTTATCTCGTATGTTCAACATAACGGTATAATATCAATCTTTACATATCTCTATTATACCCTTTGTGCAGGACCAAACCAAAAAATACCGGAAGCGCTTTTGCGCTCCGGCATTTTGTAAACAAGATGGGCGGATCGTGATTAGTCCCGAACCTCTTCTTTCGGAATCAGCTTGTAAATTTCTTCGCTTTCCATTGAATCAATCAATCGGTCTAGCCACTTGTAATAAGCCACAGCCTGCTTCATTTTCATACGGTCTTGCTGTAGAATCGCCTTAAATTCCTCGTATTCTTCACCCTGCGCCATCAATTTGTCCAGTTCATCAATGGCTTTGCGCAGGACGAGTAAATTTGTTTCTACTGCTTTTCTCCATTTAATAGCGAAGAAGTCAGTAAATGTTTGATACCAATCATACTCGACTTCATACAAGTCCTTGCGTGAGCCCTTGCTCCATACCTTGTTCACCATTTTCAGATCCAACAACGTTCGAACTCCTGTACTCATGCTCGTTTTGCTCATTTCCATTTCACGGCCCATCTCATCCAGCGTCATCGGTTTATCCGCAAAAAAAAGCAAACCGTACAAATGCCCCGCGGACAGAGTGATCCCATATAGGTCCATGTTTTTACCTATAGCTTCTATGACACGTTTGCGAATTTTTTGCAGCGACGCCTGCTGCTCATCACCTAACTGGTACAAGCTCATGCTTGCAACCTCCTAATTTTAGAGCATTTTGCACAACCTAGTATGAACGACTTACCCGTAAAGGATTAGCTTTGACGCAATATATGAAATCTTTCAAATACTGAATGAAATGTTTCAAAAGCAAAGCTTCTGTCTATATTACAACAGCATGATCGTTCAAAATCATAATTCGCAAAATTGCTAATGATAGTAAACTTTTAAAATTATGGATATACATAAATCTTTTTCTTATGGTCATATTTCATTGTCTATTTTAAAAAAAGCACTATCGGTTGTAAAGTTCCGAATGTTTGAGCATTCTAAAGAACGAAGGAGCATATCGAAGAAAAGTTTGTACAGTTTTTTCTGTACGTACTTTACGAACAGTTTTTTTGTTTGAAATGTAAGCAATGCTTCTGTTACAATTAATTTTGTCATTAACCGTTCAGGATGTACAGAATTATGATTTTTATACTCAATCCATCATGCAACATGGGGTTAATACCAAGCAAAGTATAGAAAGAAGAGGTGTATGTATGACGATTTTGGAAGTCAAAAATGTCAGCAAACTCTTTGGTCCTCACGCAGAGCAAGGTGTTCCGCTCCTGGAGCAAGGCTGGGGCAAAGAAAAGCTGGCCAAAGAAAAACAGATTACTGTTGGTGTTAATAAGGCCAACATGGAAATTAAGCAAGGTGAAATTTTCGTAATTATGGGGTTATCAGGTAGCGGCAAGTCCACTTTGGTGCGAATGCTAAATCGCTTGATTGAGCCTACCTCCGGTGAAATTCTGGTCCACGGCAAAGATCTCCGTAAGATGAACAAAGAACAACTCCGCGAAGTTCGTCGTAAAACCATCAGTATGGTTTTTCAAAAGTTCGCCCTGTTCCCACATCGGACTGTATTGGAAAATGTAGAATACGGTCTTGAAATTCAAAAGGTAGATAAAGCACAACGCCAGGAAAAGGCACAACAAGCGCTGGAACTGGTTGGTCTTAAAAACTGGGGCGATAAGATGCCCGATGAGTTAAGTGGCGGTATGCAGCAGCGTGTCGGTCTGGCACGGGCACTCGCGAATGACCCTGAAGTTCTCCTGATGGATGAAGCATTCAGCGCATTGGATCCTCTCATTCGCCGTGACATGCAAGATGAGCTGCTGGAGCTTCAAGATAAAATGAAGAAAACAATTGTCTTTATCACCCATGATCTGGATGAAGCGCTGCGGATTGGTGACCGGATTGCATTGATGCGGGACGGAGTGGTCGTACAAATTGGTACACCGGAAGAAATTATGATCCAACCAGCTAACTCTTATGTAGCCCGCTTCGTCGAGGATGTGGATCTGTCCAAAGTATTGACGGCTGCTCATGTCATGCTTCGTCCAGAAACCATCACCATGGACCGCGGTCCGCGTGTAGCTCTGGAATTGATGCGAGAGCGTGGGATTTCCAATCTATTCGTCATTGATCGCACCAAAAAGCTACTGGGTGTTATTAATGCCGAGGATGCTGTTCATGCACTGCGCAACAATCTGAAAATTGAAGATATTTTGATCACTGACGGACCGCAGGTAACTGCTGAAACTGTCATTAATGATTTGTTTGAAATTACAAGCTCGTCCAAGGTGCCACTGGCTGTCGTCGATGACAAGCAGAAGTTGCTGGGCGTTATCGTCCGTGGAGCTTTACTGGGTGCACTTAGTGGAGATGTACCTACTACAAAGGAGGTGAATGCCCATGATACCGAAACTGCCAATCGCTGAGTGGATTCAATCCATTGTAGACTGGATGGGTATTCATCTGGCTGGATTGTTTAATGTTATTTCTTCGGTTATAGAAGCCGTAGTTGGCTTCTTCTCTGGCTTGTTTATGCTTCCGCACCCTCTGGTGTTCATCGTGATCATCGGAATTATTGCCTTTATGATTGGGCGGGTGCAGCTTACACTGTTTACTGTCATCGGCTTCCTGCTGATTGATAATCTCGGCTATTGGAGCGAAACGATGAATACGCTCGGACTAGTCATCACGTCTGCGCTTGTATCCATTGTTATCGGGATTCCGATCGGAATCTGGTGTGCATATAGTAAATCAGCATCACGCATTATCACGCCTTTGCTTGATTTTATGCAGACGATGCCTGCGTTCGTGTACTTGCTCCCGGCGGTTACATTTTTCAGCTTGGGTGTTGTACCAGGTGTTATCGCATCAGTTATCTTTGCGATCCCCCCAACCATTCGCATGACCAACTTGGGGATTATGCAAGTATCGGATGAGCTGGTTGAAGCCTCTGATGCATTTGGTTCAACATCGGCGCAAAAGCTGTTTAAAGTACAGTTGCCGCTGGCATTGCCTACCTTAATGGCTGGTATTAATCAGACGATTATGCTGTCACTATCCATGGTTGTTATTGCTTCCATGATCGGTGCGGAAGGCATCGGTGCAGTTGTGTATCGTGCTGTGACCCAGCTGCAAATTGGTAAAGGTTTTGAAGCCGGCTTGGCTGTGGTCGTTCTGGCTATTGTGCTTGACCGCTTTACACAAAACCTGTTTAAACCGACGAAAAAAAGCAAAAGTCGTGTATCCAGCAAGCAAAAGGTATGGATCACCTCAGCAGTTACAGCAGTTATTCTGATCGCTGGCGCATCTCAATATTTTGTTGGAACTGATCATTCCGCTGCTGGTAAAGGTAGTGCTGCTGCCAATCCGATTGGTGCAGAGGTTGATTATAGAATTATCGGTATTGATGCCGGGGCAGGCATTATGAAGTCGACGGCTAAAGCAATTCAAGACTACAATTTGTCTGATTGGAAGCTAGTCGAGGGTTCTGGTGCGGCCATGACGGCCACACTGGACAAAGCCATCAAAGCGAAAAAACCGATCATTATTACCGGTTGGACTCCTCACTGGATGTTCAACAAGTATGATCTCAAATATTTGGAAGACCCTAAAAAGTCTTATGGTGAAGCTGAGGGTATTCATACGATTGCCCGCAAAGGTTTGCAGCAGGATGCTCCTACTGCTTATGAGTTTCTAAAACGTTTCAAATGGACAGCGCAAGATATGGGTGAAATGATGGTTGCTATCCAAGGCGGAACCAGTCCAGAGCAAGCTGCCAAGGATTGGGCAGAGAAACATGCCGACAAGGTTCAGGAATGGACTCAAGGACTGCAAACTGTCAATGGCGATACCTTTAAGCTAAGCTATGTAGCTTGGGATTCGGAAATTGCGAGTACGAATTTGCTGAAATATATAATGGAAAACAAATTGGGTTATAAAGTAACCGCACTGCAAGTTGAAGCAGGTCCTATGTGGACGGGTGTCGCTAGTGGTGATGTAGATGCCTCCCCGGCTGCATGGCTGCCGTTAACGCATGCGGATTACTGGACTAAATACAAAGATAAGCTCGACGACCTAGGTGCGAACATGACTGGTGTTAAAACCGGATTGGTCGTTCCAGCTTACATGAATGTTAAATCAATTACTGATTTGCAGGGGAACGGAGCCGAAGCGGCTCCGGCTTCAGCCGCTACTGGGGACTTTGGCAAGGAGGTCGGCTACCGTATTGTCGGTACCGACCCTGGCGCCGGACTGATGAAGCTGACTGCTAAAGCTATCAGTGACTATGGATTGTCTGACTGGAAACTGCTTGAAAGCTCTGGAGCTGCTATGACCGCTACACTGGATAAAGCTATCAAAGCCAAGCAGCCTATCGTTGTAACTGGTTGGACTCCTCACTGGATGTTTAACAAGTATGATTTGAAATACTTAAAAGACCCTAAAAAAGCATACGGTGATAAAGAAGAAATTCATACAATCGCTCGCAAAGGCTTGAAACAGGATGCTCCTGTGGCTTATGAATTTCTAAGCCGTTTCAAGTGGACTGCTGATGATATGGGTGAAGTGATGATCGCAATTCAAGATGGTACTCCCCCACAGCAGGCTGCCAAGAACTGGGCTGATAAGCATCCTGATAAGGTACAGGAATGGATCAAGGGCTTGCAGCCCGTCAACGGCGATCCTCTAAAGCTGAGCTACGCTGCTTGGGATTCTGAAATTGCCAGTACGAACGTATTGAAATATGTATTAGAACAAAAATTGGGCTATAAAGTAACAGCGCTGCAAGTGGAAATCGGTCCTATGTGGACAGGCGTGGCTGGCGGAAGTGTAGATGCTACCGCAGCCGCCTGGCTTCCATTGACGCATGCTGATTATTGGGCTCAATATAAGGATAAAGTAGATGACATCGGAACCAGCATGACTGGCGTTATGTCCGGACTTGTCGTTCCATCCTATGTACCGATTGATTCTATTGAGGATCTTAAAACGCAATAATACTTCTTCCACTTTTAAATCATACTAATAAATAAAAGGCAGATCAGGGTTACTCCTGATCTGCCTTTTTGATTAAAATTGCTCTCAGCCTTTAAGTGTAAATCCTTCTTGTACGGGCATATCGGCATGCTGTGCTGTCGTCTGATGCTGCCTAAAGAATAACGGATAGATCACGAAGGCCACCAGCAGACTCACACAACCAATGACGCCCAGAGCAATCAAATCCTTAAAGATGTAGGTGATATCCAGTCCCTTGAGAGTAATGTTCCGTACAGCGTCCAAATAATACGTTAATGGCAATATTTCAGCAAGTCCTCGCAAGAAGCCGGGCATTGCTTCCAATGGCCACGTATAGCCTGACAGCATAAAGGAAGGAACAGCAATGAGCATTAGAGTTTGTGTCGCATCCACTCTGGTCTTGGAAAAAAGACTGAACAGGAACCCTAATCCACACAAAGCAAAGTTAAAGACCAACGACACCAAAATCAATGGCAGTACCTGTCCCCTAAACGGAATATCGAAGCATAGAGCGCTAATACTGAATACAGTCAGCACATTGAAAGCTCCCGCCGCATAATAGGGTGCCAGCTTGGCAATAGCCAAGCGCCAAGGGGTATTTTTCCATGCGCCAAATCTTCCCCAAGTCCCTGCTTCCTTATCCCGCGTGCAAGACAACGCAATACCTAGCAGCAAACACTGCTGGAGAGCCGCAGAAATAACCCCCAACGGCATGAAAAGCTTATAATCATATACCGGGTTAAATAGCACTCTGGATCGGAACGGGATGGTAGTCAGCGTCGAGGCAGCCTGATCGGCGTTCATCCCTTTTTGCTTCATGGAATTAAGCGATACTCCCGCGCTCACGCTACTAATGACCTGATTGGCAATCCGACTGGCACTATTGGAATACATCATATTACTGCCGTCAATCAGCGTAAGCACAGGTGGATTTTCCCCATGCTTAAGCCGAGTGGTAAAGTTGTCGGGAATGACAATTCCGACCTTAGCTTCCCCAGTCTCCACCTGGCGGACTACATCATCCTGATTGGTCACTTGCCGTGTAACGGCAAATGAATCAGTCGCATCGAACGCCTGAATAATCTGGCGACTAAGCTGCGAATTATCTCCGTCATACACTGTGACAGGCATCTCGGTAATCCGCTGATGCGAATACAGGAAGCCGAATAGTATCGTATACACTATTGGCGTAATCAGCAGAATAGCCATAAAACGGCGGTCCCGGAAGATACTCAGCCATTCCTCGCGAAACACATCGCGGATACGAAGTCTTTCCTGTGAATCCTGCATATTACTGCGCCCCTTTGCCTGTAAACAGAACCGTGGAGCCTGTTGGAACCGAAGCCGCAAGATCCGGTAATGCTACCTTCACACCAAAGGAACGGACATCCTTATCACCAGAACTTTGGCTCGGTTTTTGAATGGCAAAGTCCGCAGCCGATTCTAACAGAATGACTTTACCCTTCAGCTCCTTGCCACCTGACAGTAATTTAATTTGAACTGTATCCCCTGCTTGAAGACCGTTCAGAGACGTTTCCGGTACATAGAATTTAGCCCAACGCTGTGTGGATGTTTCAATGGTATAAACCGGGAAGCCTGCGCTAGCCATCTCACCCAAGCTAAGCGACTTGGATTTTATGATCCCATCCTCAGACGCACGCAGCGTAGTATAGCTCAAATAGGTCTGAGCCTCCTGAAGTGCAGCTTCCGCTTGGGCTACCTGTGCATTGGCACCTTCAACCGCAGATTGTGCCTGCTCTACCGTCGATTGCGCCGCCTTCACAGCGGATTGCGCTTGCTCTACTGAAGCCTGAGCAGCTTTGACATCTTCCTGTTGCACAGCAACTTTGCCCGCTCCTGCCTGTGCTTCCTTCACTGCAGCCAAGGCTTGACGGTATTGAGCTTCAGCTGCCGTAATTTCCTCCTTACGGCTTCCTTCCCGTGCCATATCCAATTTTTGCGACTCTGCATTATACTTGGCCACTGCCTGTTGATGTTCCAATGTCGCTTGATCCAACGAGGCCTGAGTTGCTGCACCGGCTTCTTGAAGCTTTTTGGCACGCTCCAGATTTTTAACGGTCAGGTCCAGCGTTTCCTTAGCTACCTTCACAGATGCTTGCAATTGCTCAAGCTCCTGTGGTCTTGCCCCGCTCTTGAGAGCATCCAGTTTTGCTTTGGCGGCGTTAGAAGCTGCTTTGGCCTGTTCAATCTGGCTGGAGGAAGCCTCAGCGGTCACACTGACCGCTGTCGTGCCTTGGCTCTTCTTGGCCTGAGCGGCGCTCACGGTAGCCTGCGCCTGACCTACGCCTGCTTGAGCCTGCAATACGCTGGCTTTCGCTTTGGACACATTGCTCTTGGCTGCCAGCAATGCAGCCTGTGCTTGCTTCACCTTATCTTCCAGCTCACGGCTTTCCAAATGGGCTAGCACTTGCCCTTTTTTTACCTTGTCGCCCTCATTCACCAGCATCTGATCAATACGTCCTGCCATCTTAAAGCTGGCATTGAGCGTATCTGATTCTACATAAGCCGTAGGGATAGAAGAAGACTCATCTGCGGACAAGCTACTGCTCCCTCGTGGTAAGGCAGTCAAAGCATAGATT
Organism: Paenibacillus sp. Mc5Re-14; assembly: GCF_001049835.1. Taxonomy (NCBI): domain Bacteria; kingdom Bacillati; phylum Bacillota; class Bacilli; order Caryophanales; family Paenibacillaceae; genus Paenibacillus; species Paenibacillus sp. Mc5Re-14. The sequence continues at coordinate 1,084,507 of NZ_CVPD01000001.1, forward strand.
CCTACAGCGATTAAAATAATGAGTACGATATAAATCGCATATTTTTTAGCTTTCATGTTCTCATCACTCCACTTGTCTATTTAATGTTGCATACCCAGCGCGTTACATACAAATACTTCGATACTTTCGCGAACTTCCTGCGGATTCATCGTTTCGCCCCATACCATCGACCGCATCGGAGTAAAAATGTAAATGCCGAATAAACAATTTGCAGTCGTCTTTGCATCCAGCTTACTCGAAATTTTCCCATAGAACTTGCCGGAATCAATCTCTGCCTCCATAAAATCAAAATAGTCTGCCAGCACTTGCCTAATATTAAAATGCTGTTCCTGCGAGACCCATCCCTTACTGACTAATAGACGGCAAAAATCCGGCTCTCTCCCAATGAACTCAATATGTACTTGGATCAGCTTGTGAACCCTCACTTCTACCTGATCCATAGGAATCTGAGCCATCGCTTCATGGATATCCTGGACAAAACGCTCCATCCCCATCTTCAAAATGTAAATGTACAATTCTTGCTTGTTTTTAAAATTGTAGTACAGGGTTCCTTTGGCTATGCCACATACCTTGGCAATTTCCTCCATATTTGTTTCATTAAAACCTCGTTCGGAAAAAGCCTTGAGTGCGCCGTTAAAAATAATTTCCTTCGTTTGCTGTTTCATGCTTCCTCCTTTTTTGAACTGACCGTCCAGTACAAAAATTATGTATTTATTATAAGCCCATTTTCAGTTATCCAGCAATAGGAAATGTGTAAAAATGACTATTTTAGACACTTCGTCTAAACGACCATTCTAAAATGGAAATGCAAAAACGGATCGAATAAGTGAGGGGGTCACTCATTCGATCCGTTATTTCATAAAATCGGCTAATAAGGGGGCACATCCTATGGATTATCAGCCGATTTTAAGGGAGGGCCGACTATTTCTTCACCGTTTGATTGTATTGCGCAATTTTGCCTGTAATTTCTTGTGCAGCTTGGTCCAGCGCCTGTTTTGGCTGCTGCTGGCCACTCAGAACAGCCTCGATCGCACCTTCGACGATTTGACGCGCTTCTGGGAATACGCCCATTACTGCGCCTTGTGTAGCAGTGGATTGTGCCGATGCGTGCAATTGGTCAACGGCTGTCTGGAATTGCGGATATTTTACCATGTTATCTTTGAGTACCTTCTCGTCATAAGCTGCTTTCGTGATCGGGAAGTACCCGGTATTCACACTCCATTGTGCCTGTACTGCTGGAGAAGCGACGAATTTAATGAACTCCCATGCTGCCTTTTGCTGGGCTTCAGGCTTGTTGTTCATGATGTATAAGCTCGCGCCACCTACAACCACGCCGCCTTCTTTTGCTTCATTGGCTCTTGGCAGGAATCCTGTGCCTACTTCGAATTTATCGCCAACCTGCTCCACAATATTACGCAGCGAAGCGGTGGAATCCAGCGTCATTGCAATTTGTCCTGCGGAAAAAGCTTTCGCCGTATCGTCCGAGTTACGTCCTAAATTGGATACGACCTTTTCATCAATCATTTTCTTCCACCATGTCAGTGTTTTTACACCGGCATCCGAATTCAGCAAGGATTCTGTAGCTGCTTGCTCGCGTCCATTGCCATTATTCACATAGTCCGCGTTCTGATTGGCAAATAGTTGCTCCATAAACCAGCCGTAGATAGCAATGGATGCACCGGATTTACCATCCTTACTCAAGGCTTTGGCAGCTTTCTCGAATTCATCATACGTTTTCGGAGGATTAGCTGGGTCAAGTCCTGCGGCTTTGAAAGCATCCTTGTTGTAATATAAAATCGGGTTTGACGTATTGAACGGCATCGCGTTCAATTTACCATCAATCGTGTAGTATCGTGTAATATTCGGTTCAAGCTGCGACAAATCGAACTTATCTGCATTAATAAATTGTTGTACAGGCGTGATCATTTTAGAGTCGATCATGAATTTACTGCCGATTTCGTATACTTGAATGATGTCCGGTCCGCTATTAGAACCCAGCGACGCTTTCAGCTTGTTCAAGCTGTCATCATATTTACCTTGATATACTGGCTCTACCTGAATGTCCTTATGACTAGCGTTAAAGTCAGCAGCGATCTGCTTGATCGCCTTTTCACCGTTGCCGGACATTGAATGCCACCAAGTCAGTTTTATAGGTGAAGCCGCTGCAGCCCCATCATTACCATTACTCGGCTTCTCCGCCGCTGTATTGTTGCTACAACCTGCTGCAACTACCATAGCAGTCAGAATAAGCAGGGTCAAAGCACTTTTCAAACGAAAAAATCTCATAATCTCTCTTCTCTCCCTTTGATTAAATGATTCTTGAATGAAATGTTCGTACTCTTGTGCGTTAAAGCTTTGTATATAGGCTGCTTGCGCAGGTGTTGCTGTCTTTTGCATCTATGATTAGCCTTTAAGCGCACCCGCTGCCATTCCACGCACCAGCTGTTTGAGTCCAAAGATCAGCAGGAGCAGAGACGGTAAAATGACAAGTGCTGTACCCGCAAACACCAGATTCCATGAAGTCGATTCCTGAAACTCCAGCATGGATATGCCGATCTGTACGGTACGCATATTCTCGCTATTTGTGACCAGTAAAGGCCAGAGATATGAATTGTACATGTTCAGGAACGAATACACAGCCAGTGTTCCGAGTGCAGGACGCGATAACGGAAGCACATGGAACAGGAAATATCGGATATGTCCGCACCCATCCATACGAGCAGCCTCGAACAGTTCCTTGGGAAGCTGGAGGAAAAATTGTCTTAACAGGAATGTTCCAAATGCCGTCGCCAGAAATGGAACCGTCAATCCTTGATATGTATCAAGCCAGTTCCAGCTTCGCACCGTCAGATAGTTAGGAATAATGGTAACTTCCCAAGGGATCATCATTGTCGCGACAAACATGCTAAAAATGAAGTTTTTTCCCTTGAATTCCATTTTGGCAAAGGCATAGGCCGCCAGGCTGGCTGTAATCAGTTGTCCGATCATCGTCAGACCCGAAATGAGAAAGGTGTTGCCGATAAAGGCTGCAATCGGAACGATTTCAAACACTTCAGTGAAATTGGCCATATGAAAGGAATGCGGGAAAAAGCTTGGTGGGTAAGCGCTCGCTTCCTCCGGTGACATGACCGCCATAAAAAATGTATAAATCACCGGATACAAAATCAGAGCGGCTGCAATCGTAAGAAGCACATACAGTAATGTTGAATTCAGGTGTTGTTTCATTGGTAATGCACCTTTCTTTCCACCCATTTAAACTGAATCATCGTAAGCACCAAAATGACGGCGAACAAGACAATCGCCTGCGCACTCCCTGTTCCGAACCGGAAATTAACGAAAGCTTCCTGATAAATGGAATATACAAATACATTTGTACTGTTCACCGGACCGCCTTTGGTCAAGATATTAATTTGGGCAAAAGACTGGAAGGCACCAATGATAGAAACTACAGTCACAAAAAAGATCGTCGGTGATAGCAGCGGCATAGAGATACGCCAGAACGTGACCAACGGTCCGGCTCCGTCCATTTTGGCACTTTCGTACATGTCATCGGGAATCCCTTGAAGTCCGCTCGATAAGATAATGTAATTGAAGCCAAGATTCATCCAGATGGTCATTATGGCTACGGAGAACAGCGCCCAATCCGGGCTAGTCAACCACGGAACTGGATTGATATGTAACAGGGAAAGCACATAGTTGAACATTCCCAGTGTGGGATGGAAAAGAAATTTCCAAATGACCGCAGATGAACCCACCGACAACACCATCGGTAGCGAGAAGGCAAATTGGAAGATACGCATCCCACGTAACTTACTGTGTGTAAGGGCAGCTAGTACCAGCGCCAGTAAAATACCCACAGGTACCGTCAATACCGCAAAAAGCAGCGTGACCTTAATCCCCTGTAGAAACTGACCTGAGCTGAACAGCATAGCAAAGTTATCGAACCCCACATAATCTGCAACGTTTCCTGCGGGATCTGTAGAATGCAAGCTGAGATAAACGGACTTTATCATCGGATAAAACATAAATACAGCAAACAAAATAAGCGATGGAGCCAAAAAGGTATACGCCAGCGCGTTTTCGCGCAGTCTTTGAATTTTTAGCGAACCCGTGCGTATGCGAGCTTTAGACGATGTCCGTTGCTGGCTCCTCGTCCCCAGTCCCAAAGATTTGTTAAGTTCACCCAAAACGGAACGCCCCTTTCTTTTAAACCAACCTCAGTAAGTGTATCGTTTTGATGTAAAGGGAACATCAAGTGGACTGGAGTAGAATGTTAATGTTTTTACTCTTTGTAAAACCAATCCTAATTGGGTACCTGCACAAGGGCACAGGCTCCTGCATACGATATATCATTATTATGAGTATGGAGGTCAGAGGCGAATGCCGTACAACACCGTCAGTCCGCAAACTTTATATCAAGCTAGACCGGAATTCCAACAAGAACTTAAAAAAGTCCGCGATCAATTGCATTATCAATTGAGCCCCTACATGAATCACACGGTTAGGGTACAAACGATGGATCATCATGTGTATGAAGGAACGATTGTGCACATTGATGCGGATCATTTGTATCTGAGAGTCCCTCAGCAGTATCACTCACCCTCCTCAGGCATTCCGACCCCTGATCGTTCCTATGCCTACAACAATGTCATTCTGCCGCTGGTGCTATTTAATTTGTTGGTTATAGTCCTGTTGAGCTAGCGCTTAATCCATGCAATCTGTCTAACTAAAAGACAAAAAACCTCCAAATCCGTAAGGAGCCTACACTTGGCACATTACGAAGTTGGAGGTTTTAGTTATTTGTATCCTTATAATCATTAGTTCTCACAGGAGATGCCTGCTTCCTGCTCTAGTACAGCTACAAAACGCTCTATACGATCTTCATTCGGCAGGTGGCAGAACACCTCATTTACACCCTGATTGATCAACAGGATGCTCCCTTTAGTACCTGACAAATCCTTTTCCAGCTTAGCCTGCGAAATATGGTGATAATTAATGAACTTGATCCAAGGAATACCCATAGTGCAGGAATAAAAGATGATTCGTTGGGACGTTACTGCCATTATCCCATGAAGCGGTATCTTCTCAGAGCTTTGTTGCAAATCATACGTACAACTAATACAGGATCGGATGTGTTCGCCAGCTTCCAACGTCAGACTAATGGCTCGCAGCTCTTTTTCATCTGTTTTCATCCCGTCTCATCTCCTGTTCGAAGCTCAGGAACGAGTCGCAGCTCCATGAAACTTCAGATCAGCTTTTGCGGCTTGTCCCGTCGACCTCTTCCATTTTTCGTCAGATTAAGAACTGGACAATGACCGATCTTCACTGCACATTAAAACCAAGGATGGATATGTATAACTTAACATGGGCACAGGATGTTATCAACAAGCAAGCCAGCCTGTTATAATTCAGCAATCATATCTTGCTATGTACTATCTTTTGCCTCAGACACTATATTAATAGAAGACCATAATCGTATAAAACAGGTATGAAAACTCACCTATTGTTCCTCTGACGCTTCCTATACTAAACTTACTTGTCAAATATAAAAAGGCTTCCTCTAGTTTATTTAACTAGGAGGAAGCCTTTTTATCTATCTTGTAAATGGAATGTTTACGGAAAAACACCAACAAATTATTTAATTAATATGTTTGTAATTGTGAGGTTGCTGAGCTGTTGTTAACATGCCATTATATCAATATAAGGATCATAAGCGTCTGATATATAGCTATAGCCACCTTGAACTAGTGTGTAATCAGCAAAAAATCTTGCTTTAACGTAAGAGGTTTCTTCTCTTACTGTTGCATTTGTAAATGTTCTATAACCACTTCCTCCTGAGGCATAGCCCCCTGATACGTCATTTGGAGTGATAACATGTTCTTCTTTTATTTTCGCATTTGTAAGATCTATTGTTGACTGAATTACGGAACCATCAGGAAATGTAGTTCGTTGTATTTTCAAACCATCTGGTGACTCTACTTCACTTGTAATACCAGTACCTCTTTTTTCTGGATTATCAGAATCAGGAAGTTCACCAGCCTTCATTTTTTCTATTAGACTTTGCTGTACTTCTTTAGAAAGACCCAAGTCATTTAAATGTTCAGATATCTTATCTAGATCCTGACTTGAAAATGAAACAGAAGGGACCTCACTTGCAAAGCTAACAGGTGCAACTGAAAGTAAAAGAGAAGCGGACAATATTGCAGATGCTACAACTTTTTTCATCTTCTTCCTCCTTTAATATGGTATGATGCTACTGAAAATTAACATATTATAGATTTATATGTCAAATAACATTAAAATTGGAGGTATATTCTATGTTCGATGAATTATTTCTTCATGAAATGTCTTTAGTTTTTCTCTTAGGAAGTGAGTTACTTCTCTTCATTTTTGCTCTTATTTTTATTATTTGCACTTTTAAAAATAACAAAGCATTACATCAATTGGATGAGATTTTGGCAGAAACAACACACCTAATAAAATCGAAATAAAGGAGAGGATTCTGATAGGGACCTGGACTATATCTGTAACCATAATCTACTGGTTCTGCTTTATTCATATTTTTATATGTTCATGTGCGTTGATCTACCTCTTTAAAACAAGAAAAACAAATAAATTATTTCAAAGAAAAATAGAGCTGCTCAGTAAGCATTTAGAAATATTAAGAGAAGAGCTTAAAAAAAAATATTAATTTGCAAGACGAGGTACTAATATTAGATGCTATTCAGCTACCTCGAAAAGTTTAACTTAGCTATCTTGAGGGATGTGTAATCTTTTTCAAACAAAATCGACAACAAGACCTCTCATAAGTTCAATTAACTCATGAGAGGTCTTGATATACTTCAGAGGGAGAGCAGAAGTTTCCTTGTTACATTATGCTACACTCTTGGAATGACCTGTTCTAGGGCTTATATCCTCCAGTACCACACTTCTCTTCATCAGGTCTAATATGCTAATTTTCAGAAATGAGGAATGGTATACGCTTCTTCTTGGCAAGCTAATGTGAGAATACGTCAGAACGGAGAAGAAGCCTGATGAAATATAACCGTTTGCTATGCGCTGGAATCGCTGTTTCTTTGCTGTGTATCAGTTCTTGTCCCACTCCATACACGAATGCACAAAACACATCATATGCCTCCCCCGCTCCTACAAAGGGAAGAGCCTATTACGAAGAACGGGGCGACATTGTATGGGAAGTTCCTACCCATCGTAAGCTTATCGCTCTCACATTCGATGACGGACCGGACGAAAGCAATACGCCTGCCATTCTCGATTTACTTCAAAAATATGATGCGAAAGCGACCTTTTTTGTCGTTGGCAGTCGTGTAGAAAAGCTGCCACACCTTGTAAAACGGGAACGAGAGGAAGGACATGAAGTTGGCAATCATACCTTCCTTCATTCATCCTTTCAATATATCTCCCGCAACAAAGCTCTGTCCGAATTGGACCAAGGTCAGACGAGCATCGTTCAGGCAACTGGTGCGGGGACCCATCTATTTAGACCACCAGGCGGCTCCTATAACGATTCACTCGTCAAGTTATCCAAGGAGAAGGGGCTAAAAATTATTTTATGGTCCTGGCATCAGGATACCCTAGATTGGCGAAAGCCTGGTGTACACCGTATCGCAGATAAGGTGCTTCGCAACGCCCGTAACGGCGACATTGTCCTCATGCATGATTATGTACATCAAAGTACACAAACCGTTGAAGCCTTGAAGATTATTCTTCCTGAGCTCAAGAAAAGAGGTTATTCCTTCGTCACTGTATCTGAATTACTCTCTAATCGAGAAAAGCCGGATGGGCTGATTGAGGTGAATAAGTGAAAGAGCAAGGAAAGTGGGCTCGCCGTTGACTATGCAAAAAGTATGCAGGAACGAAATTGGAATGAGGTAATACAAGAGACCTCTCACAAGTTTATTTAACTCGTGAGAGGATAAATCCCAACCTCAATAGTGAGCACCGCATCTTATTTTACAGCTATACCGTTCAGTTCAATGTTTTGGAGGCCAGCCATTGCATCATCGTTGTTTTCTTTCCGTTAATCACCTTCGATACTTCGTTGTTATACACGTAAATCCAGGACCAGTGGCCATTGTATTCATACGGTGTTGTATCACTCTTCTTGTACAAACCAGAAGTATCCACTACGTTATCAAATAAGGACATATGGACATCCTTTGCTCCGGCATTCACTAAACGGTTGTAGGTCGGAATCATATAATCGTTGGGTGGAACCACAGTATCGGTTTGGGCAGCCACAAACCAGATCGGCAGGTCCTTCATATCGTTAATTTGTTCGTCGGTGATTAGGCTATCCTTTAAGGCTTCACACGCCACCACGGCTGCTGCAAAATAGTCTTTATAATCACGGATCAGCAACATAGTCATATATCCGCCGTTGGAGTCTCCACCAATGTAGATTCGATCTGTATCAATGTCTTTGTTTTTGGCCACGTATTCCTTAATTAAGGACATCAATGCTTGCTCATACTTCGAGGTTCCGTCTCCAAAGCCTGTAAAACCATCCATCCAGTAGGTTGGAGTCTGAGGTGCCAGCACATAAGCCCCGCCAAAATACGATTGAATATCCTTAGAAGCAAAATTCGCTGCTTTATTACCCGAAATCGGAATCGTCGGATCTGTACCTCCCTCTCCCATACCGTGCAGCCAAATCACCAAAGGGTTTTTCACCTTGTCTTTTGCCGGTGCATAGCTCGCGTAGGTTAAAGTAACCCCATCAGAAGTAGCTTTACCAGTTGTAAATTGATCAACCAGCTGCCGTATCTCTCCTGCAGAGGTATCAATCTTCAAGCCGGAAATCGTGCCTGATTTGGTTTTTATAGCTTTTTGCTGCGTGATCGTATATTTGTTATCATTCCATGCGTTAAACCCCGAACCCGCCGCATCATAATGAATGGCAGAGCTTAGAGTTACCGCTGGGCCGATTTCCATTTCCAACACAACGTAGCTTCCTGTTTTACTTACATGGTTGCCACTTTTGTCCGATACATAGGCCTTGGTGACCTTCCGGTTGCCTTTCTCAACAAAGGAATTTACCAACCTATTGTCGCTTCTTTCCACATATACCTTAAATGTATCCTTGGTTATCGCATCTTTGGGTACCGGCTTACCCAGATTAACAATGATCTTCGTAATGGTTGCTCCCCAATCCTTCACCTCCGCAACCGTCCGGTATGAAGTAGGCTGCATCTTGGCATCCTTGGCAGCCCATGCACCGTTGCTGAATACAAGGGTCGTACTGACAGCTAAAGTGAATAACATAGTTGTTTTAGCAACCTTTTTAAACTGTTTAAACATGATGTCTTACCTCCCAGATCCATTGATAAAACGCTTACATTATTAATTTTAATGATTTTTTTTATTTTCATCCTGCCTTTTATTAGCCTAATTCAGGTCAATTACTGACTCCTTGCTTCAGAACGCCTCTTGTGCTTTTTACGATATTGATGCGGTGTCGCTTGATAAACCTTTTTAAATACCCTGGCAAAAGACTTCTCGTTTGGAAATCCGTGTTCCAGCGCAATTTGTATAATAGAATGGTCCGTATTCATAAGAACACGGAAAGATTTCTCCAGACGGATGGCATTGATATATTGAAATAGCGTCATACCTACATGCTTTACAAAAAAACGGGACAAATATTCGGGCGACAATCCAAAAACCTGAGCTATGGAATCCAGGGATAGACTCTGATCGTAATTTTCTTTGATATAATCGGTTATCAACGTCAGTCGCTCCAAATATTTATGAGTGTTAAAGCCAGGGATCGATTCGTTGTCAATTTTAAAATACATTAATAAAAGGTACACCAGTTTATAAGATAACGACGTTAAATGGATATGTCCTAAAGGGTCATTGTGCTGGTTGAGGTAAGCTACAAATAATGTGTTTAACAGATCACGCAGCTCCTTAAAATGCTGTAATCTCTGCTCATTGGTTTCGAAAATGGATATACAATCGAATGAAATGGGATAACTATACTTAGTATTTTCTCGAATAAATCCAGAAGGAATCAAAACGGTTATAGCCTCTCTACCTTTGCCCTTAGCCACAGAAAAGGAATGAATAGCATTCGAATTAATGAGCACAATATCTCCTTCTTTGGAGCTATAATTCATGCCATCTATATAGATATTGTCAATTCTCCCTGAGAGTACATAAGATATTTCGATGCTGTCGTGCCAATGCCTAGGTATGTATGCTGGTTCATTGGAGGAATGAACTATAATTTTTAATGGAAAATGATTGTCTGCCTGGACCAGCTCATATTTGTATTCCAAGTTTGTCGCTCCTCTCAGATGTGAACATAATACCTCCCTCTCTCCATAAACAAAAAAACCTAAGATAACAAAATACATAAGATCCTTGGATCTTAACATTTTGTTCCTTAGGTTTTGCCTGCGTAACAGTAACAATCCTAGTGCTATTCATTCTCATTTAACTAAGCTAAGTATATAGAGGGTTGAAATTCATGTCAACGCTTTCATGCAAGGCGTTCAACCTCCCAACAAAAAAGAACGAGCTTCTATAGCCCGTCCCTTTATTTATGATCCTGTTTTTTGAACTTTGAAGATCATATTTAAACCAAATCCAATCAGCACGAGTCCCCTGGCCTTATCGATAATATTCTGAACTTTGGGTGACATTAACCATTTTCTTATGTAATTTAACAATAATACGATTGTAGTAAACCATAAAATCGAAAGTAGAGCGTAAAGAGGACCCATCAGTAAAAACTGCAAACTGGGATTATAACCTGGTATTGCACCCGCAAAATTTGACTACTTCAAATGCTACGGCTGACTTTATTAATATGAAAGAAAGCCATCAGCCATATTTCAATACCTAACATTCATCCTTTTGAAGCTAATGTGCAATTCTGTCACTGTTGTATCCGACTCAAAAGGATGCTCCCAATAAAACTGGCGCGGATGCCATGGTAATGTTCTTCCATTTGCGGACCCGACTTTCAGGAACAGAAAGAGCAGCGGTGATATCCTTAAATCGCATCGTCACGCTGCTCTCCAACTACATGTGTCTGACTTTGTCCCGTTCAGGACTTCTCTCTCTAGACATTCTGCATTTCACTGCCTCCATAGCTTAGGTCTCTGAATAATTAGACAAACTGACTGGATAAAAGACATAAACCTTAAGCCTTTTGCTGAATAAGCTACTACTAAGTAACAATATTAAGGCGTCAACTTTAATATTGTCATAGTTGTATTAATATTATTGTGCAACTGAGCAGGAGTTGCGTTGGCATTTACCAGTTGTATTGTAGTTGGAACTGTTGTAACGGTTACAATAACTTCAGCTGCGGTAGGCCCCCCACCATTACCTGAGAAAGGTAATGGTGTTATAGGAGTTCCGTTAACAGTGAGATTGAAGTCAGCATCACCTTGGTTATGAATAGAAAATGAGATGAAGTAGCTCCCCGTTTCGTTAATTGTTATCGTTGGGGATGGAGGAGTGAAAGTAAATGCACCTCCAACATTCGCTAAAACCCCAGTAAAGGTAATTGGTGTGTTACCCGGAACTGTGTCAGTCCCCGTGCCAGGATCTGCTCGGAAAACACTTAAGAAATCTGATATCCCGAAGCCAGCAGGCCCTGCTGGTCCTGCTGGCCCCGTTGCTCCCGCTGGTCCTGCTGGTCCTATTGCTCCTGCCGGTCCTGCTGGTCCTACTGCTCCTGCCGGTCCCGTTACTCCTACTGGCCCTGCAGGACCGGGAATTCCTTGAAAACCTTGTAGCCCTTGCTGACCTTGAGCACCTGGAACTCCCTGTGGACCTGGCAGTCCTTGGGGTCCCTGAGGTCCTTGAGGTCCTCTAATCCCTTTAACAATGACCTTCGGCGAAACTTTGACCTTTTTAACTGCACATCTTCTAAATTTTCTCCGATGCATTCTCTTTTGCCAACAATAATGTCGAAACATAATTAATAGTCACCTCCAAAGTCTAGTCAAATTAGCTTATTGTGCAATTAACCAAAAAGATTGGGCTGTTGACTTCATCTAGGAAAAGATAGGCATAGGCCTGTCCGTATGCTCCAACTCGTTGACCATGATCTTGTACCATTGGTGACCGTCCACTATGTTCCCGGTGCGTTCGATCCAAATGATCGGGTCGATGTAACCAAACCGCACAATGGACTGCTTTAACTTCTCTTATTCAACATCGCCCGGCTAAAGGTCAACCCGTGGGTTATATGCTTTTTCAACAAAAAAGAACTAGCTCAACAGCTAGTCCTTAATGATTGGTTTGAAAAATACTACCTTCTATTATTTTTGGGTAAATGCGATTTTTAATCCGATAAGTGTAAATAACGAGCCTTGAATATAATTGATTTTTTTAGAAAAGGATGGATTTCTCCGTAGAAAGGAGCCTACTTTTCCAGCAAAAATACTTATCAAAATAAAAAGCACTAAAGTTTGCATTAAAAATACTACTCCAAGAACTAGCATTTGAGTAGAAACATTACCACTTTCTTGGTTTACAAACTGAGGGAGAAAAGCCAAGAAAAAAAGTGATATTTTGGGATTCAATACATTCATGATAACACCTTTTTTATACAATGACTTGTAATTTAAGGTATCTCCACTCTTAAGTTCAAAACTCGTATCTTTTGCTCTAAATGACTTATACGCCAAAAATAATAGATAAACTGCTCCAGCGTATTTGATTACTGCAAACGCCAAGGAAGATTGATAAATTATTGCCGCGAGGCCGAAGGTTGCTGCAAAAATATGAACCAACAATCCCGTGCAAAGGCCTAAAGTAGTAAATATCCCTGCATTCCTACCTTTTGCTATGCTCTGTGTCAGTGTGAACACGTTGTCGGGGCCCGGCATAATGGTGAGAACAATTGCTGCTCCCAAAAAAGCTAATATAGTTTGAAGCTCCACAAAACTTCCCCCTTTGGATAATTTGAATACATACTACACTACAATAAAGGGATCTGACAATTGAGTTGATCGCGAAAGGACGCGCCCATTGTTGTATTCTCTGGATTCGGATTGGGATCATTACAAAGCATACATATTCGTGCCCTGGGTTTTTCTTCATGAATCCGTTCCTATTCAAATATTAAAGAAAATCAAAAAGGCCGACACATTGGTCAACCTCTGCATACCAGAAAACCTATTTTCTTTTTAATTTTCACCTGTGCGAGTTATCAATTAGAGCAAATGATCGAACGTAAACTGCCGAATTACATAAAATCTGCTGTAAGTTGCTTGAGCACTCATGGTGTAGCAATGGTATAGAAAAGGGCTCCCTCTCGGGAGCCCTTTAAATAGCGGTATTACAGGGTTTTGAGACCCTTATTACATCATGCCGCCCATCTTTGATTTACTCGCGCAGAGGAACGTCATAAAACTTATCTTCTATTGTATAGCTTGTTTGGGCTTATCTTCAGAAAGTTTTATTCGTCTACATCTGCCCTCATTCGCCAGAACTGGTATTTTTCATGTGATTTTTTTGAGATTCAAGCAGCCATGTTGCCACACACCATTCGGTCTCATCAACAATTTCCTTTTATTGTATATTGAGGCATAGGAAGTAGCAATGATCTTTCTGAATTTTAATATTCTAAAAATATCTCACCTTCTCTTGGCGGCATAGGTATGCTCTATCCCGCTCCCAACTCTCCAGAATGACGATATCCCGTAGTGTAGACTTATCCGGCCCCAGAATATAGTTATTTTGCTCTAAAGCAAGCAACTAACTTTTTATGCTTTCTGTACACCTCCGCGTCTTTATCTCCAGATCTAATATAGTTACGGCAGCCTGCTGAAAAGTTGTAGACTGAACGGCGATGTTAAGCTAACGTGGCAGGTTAACCTAACAAGCAGACTGCCAATTACGTTTGAAAATACCCAAACGTGCTGCCGGGTTGACATTCAGAACTGGTCTTGTGAATCTGGTGGAGTTAAAGGGAGTGCTAGTTGTGTCTCATCTATTTTTTTGAACAAGCATTGTATTGAAGAGCCAGCGAAAATTCCATCTGAAATACTGAGCTAGATGCCAATCTTCATAGCCATTTAATACACCTTTATTTAACCAGTAAGACTCTGGTTTTCCGCTCGTCGCAGCTTCAGACACATAAGCGATCGTTTTTTCTAAAAAGCGAATGACATCTAGGATTTTATCTGGAGTGGACACATCTCCATGCCCGGGAATGACAGTATCTACCTTCAGATCTCTTTGAATGCGTCTAAGGATGCGTATCCAAGCGTATGGATTACCGTATGGCATGACCGGAATCGTCTTGTTGGTTATTAAATCACCAGCAATCAAGGTTCGTTCTTCAGGCACGTAAATAACGGCATCGCTTAAAGAATGGCCGCCTCCGTAGGATAAAACTTCGACAGTGTGTTTTGCTCCTTTTATAACTAGTTTATCGTCAAAAGTTATCGTGGGTATCACCCTACGAAGGGAAGGGATAGCATCATACAGGGCTCTCTGCACGGAAAGATCATAGCCGATTTCGGTTAACATGTGCGGATTTTTTTCTTGTGAACGTACTTGATGTAGGCTATTTATTAACTTCTGAATGTTTTGTTGCATTAGATCAATATTCACTTTACCCATTTCAGATAGCAAATCTCTTGTCCAAACGGTAGATATAAAATCACTTTCCATGAATTCCTGATTGCCATTGACATGATCTCCATGGAAATGAGTATTGATCACATATTTAATTGGTTTATTCGTTAATTGTTCTGCGGTTTGACGTAACAAAGCACCAGAATGCGGTAGGTTGGTTGTGTCCACAACAACGGTCAAATCCCCAATGTCAATAATTGCCGCATTCCCCAGCGAACCACTACCAGGTACCGAAATAGCACCCCAGATACCTTCCGCTGCTTGTTGAATCGTGAAATATTTGTTGTTCATTGTTTATGCCTCCATCAAAATAAGTTTGACACCATTTCCTTTTATCTTTAGTTTTTTTTATGTTTCATGTATATCAATTAGCAACTTTAGCTTACAAGTTAGAGTCAACTAGAAATCAAGCACAAATTTCTGAAATGAAGTTAGAGGTGCAAATATCGACTTCGAGTTGACTTAAAGATGTATAATAGTTTTAAATTTTGGTTTAGAAAAAAGGAGTGTCATAAAAAAACAATGCTTACTATAAGTCAAGTATCAGAAAGAACGGGGCTAACTCCTTATACGATTCGCTATTATGAAAAAATTGGAGTGCTACAGGGAACCAAATCGAAGAAATGGAAGGACACGCATTTATACTGAAAGTGAGGTTTCATATATACAATGTTTAATTAGATTAAAAAAATTGGGATTGTCGCTTGAGGAGATTACGGAATTTACCCGTGACGGATGTGTACTGGATAAAATTCAAAAAGGGGCAGAAGTTGCTAATTTTACTCCTGCCTTACACATACGGATAGAAATTCTTGAAAAGCATCTGGTGGAACTGGAATCCAAGCGGCAGGAACTTGAGTGCATGATTTCCCTTGCTAACGAGAAGATAGCCCTGTACCAAAAACTTACGAAGACGATATAGTAATGTAGAAAACCTGGTTCACCACCAGCATATACGATGGCAACAGAATTGATTGAACTAACGGGAAACGTTAGTTCAATCAAATAGCGATAGTCTAGGGCTTTATTTTCCCGTCCTATTCTACCGTTGTTTCTTTTATTGTAGTTATCAAAACTTTATTTTCAACATACATTTAAAGTTGATTCATATCAGTTCCGCCTTAAATGTCCGTCTGTAAGCAATTTTTCAACTAAAAAGCTCTGCCGACCTTAAGGTTAGCAGAGCTTTTTAATTTATTTAGAGTATTCACTTACTTCAAACGTCAGGATACGATCATATAGCATATAATCTTTACGGCTGCTAAACGGGCCTTTATTGTTATCGTGCTTATTAATGGCATATGAAGCCGATCCAGAACCTGCTTGTTTAGCCTCATACCACGCAATAAAGTCATTGACCTCTTTCATACTCAAATCAAATTCCTTCTCTAAGCCAGTTGTCATGGTGACTACTAGAATTGCACGATCCCCGTTCGGAGTCGGTTCCTCTGTTCCTGGGTTAGGAGTGGAACTTGATAATTTAGACATCATCTCTAATTCGCCAAGATGTATATACTGACTTCCATTGTTTGCTGTAATATTAATTCTATAATCCTTGTATGAGTTAGAATTAGAAAAAGTGAATTTTTTTGGAGTGCTATCTACCCATTCAGTGATATTTGACTGAGTGTCTAGCACGTTCCAAGTAACCCCATCATTTGAGCCTTCAAAAGTCCAATCTTTAGGGGCGCGGTCGGTTGCCGTTGTCTGTGGATATATAACGTATTGTTCAATAACTTCAGGTTTAGGAAAGTCATATCTTAACCAGGCAGGATTTTCATTAGATCCCCAAGCACTAGAGATAGTTGCAAAATCCCCGTCAAAAGATCTATATGCGTATGAAAATTCGTTGCTCGCACTTGCCACTCCAGATGGCAAATTGTTAGATGTCATTTTAGGAATTAAATTTTCTGAATACTCTGCTTCAGCTGCAAAGACATTCGATAAGGGTAAAGATAATAGAACTAAAAATAAAATCGTTATACATGCTTTCTTCATTAAATAATCCTCCAATAGGTTTAATAGAACTAAGAATAATTTAATTAAGGAATTGTGTCTAAACATAAACTTGCTAATCTATAAATACATTCTAAATATTTTCATATTTATTTTTTATTGGGTATTAAAAAAGCTCATACCGGTCAAATACCAGTCGAGCCCTTCTTGACATCTACTCTAAATTCAAATTGATTCTGCATGTAATACGCTCCGGCAAATCTTAACCGAATCAGGTGAAAACTTTTCTATAGATCCTCCATAGTCTACAACCGATATTAAGTCTTCTCCTAACGACTCAACAACATACACCTTTACCTGGCTTAATACAGCTGTAAATAGTTCTATAACCGACTTTAACAAATTATATGTATGGTTCATGCTGATTACCTCAGTAATTCATTCGGTGAGTGGTGTTGTAATTCCTTCAATGTAACAAATCCCCGCCGACCAGTTAAGGGCAACGAGGATTTGCTTTACTTACGTTTAAGCTCCTCCAATAGTAACCTGAGGCTGGATACTATGGTGGTTAAAGGCTTGATCTGGCACAGTTATAATAAACAACAAAAAGCTAGCCGCGATAATCAGCAGTACCGTTTTTTTCAACATTAGTCATCCACACCTTTTCAATAAGATTTAAAAAACTAGCTTTGGTTTCATGAGACGCATGTTCCCGAAAATGTGAAAACAGCCCCATACAATTAATGAAATAAGTCTCATTATTTAGTGTATGATAACTTACCATTGAATACATCAAATGTTTAAAACCATCATCATAAGAACTTCGATGTAAATAATAATGAGCCAACTCGTAACCAAACCACGCGATCTAGTCCGGTATCACCTGTTGGGTATACATATCATCGGATAGTGGCTGTTCAGAAAATGAATTAATCTCTGGTTCAAACCGTTGAAGTATATCGTCTACATCTATGCTATATTGGTTTGCGGCAATTATAACATTAAGTAGTTTTGATATCTTCTCGTTTTCGTTAGTCACTGATGTTGCTACAATATATTCAATATAATCATGCAGCACATTTATATCTCCTGATAAAAGTTTATATACGTAAGTATTACCTTCTGCCCAACTTTTGAACAAGCTAATCCAGTGCCGGGTATCTTCGTCAGTCTCCATTACCCAATCTAAATTAGCGTAGGTGTATGTATAGTCTAGGGCTCGTTGATAATCGCCTTGAGCTTCACAGACGCTTGCACACAACAGATCAGCATAGCAAATGTATACAAACAATGGACGGCTTAGCTTATCAGTAGATTCAGTGTGGCTTCGACTGTTCTGTTGATGTTTCAGTGTATAGTGGATTTCGGCTTTAGCTCTCATTTTCTTCGCCATTTCGTCAACCTTGTCCCATTTACGCAAAGACCTGTACACATTAGCCAAATCCTTCAATGCGTCAAGTTGGTCTATTTCATCAAGGCGCTCAACAAAAACTTCAAAAATCGTAGCTGCACTAAGATTACGGCTTTGATCGTCTCCAACTTGAATCGTAAATATACGATATTGACAGACTGCCAAACGCTCAGAGTGTTGATATTTCTCCGCTTCAGCCACCCCCTCATAGAGCAGTAATGCCGCCGCGTGTCGTCCCTGTGCCAATAATTGCTCTGCAATGTCAAATAGTTTGGGCGAATAGAGTAGATTGTCCATGATGGCCCCCACCACTCGACGTATCACACCCAGCTTGTCTAACTCTGCACAACGATACAAAAATGGCTCGATTCGCCTCATATTCGGAGGGTGATCTATGATGTAGTTTTCTATGAACAAGTCGTAAAAGTGACCTTCCGGCAAACCCATAGCCTCAGTAATGAGGTCAAGCTGGTTAACAGACATAGACTTATTCCCTGTTACAATAGCACTTATTATTCCCCTATTCATGCCTGCAATTTGTCCAAATTGCGCTATGTTCAAACCCTCTTGCTGTAGATATCTGTCTAATTCTGCTCGAATCGTAGGTGTATGCTTCATGTCATAGCCACCCCTCGCATAAAAATTCCAGTAT
The DNA here is from genome assembly GCF_001049835.1 of Paenibacillus sp. Mc5Re-14. NCBI lineage: Bacteria > Bacillati > Bacillota > Bacilli > Caryophanales > Paenibacillaceae > Paenibacillus > Paenibacillus sp. Mc5Re-14. The sequence goes on from NZ_CVPD01000001.1 coordinate 1,103,151, forward strand.
TTTATAATCATTTACTATTTTTGTCCAGCAATTAACCAGTTGTCAATATCTTTTTTTGGCCAGAAAAAGAAAAGAGGCTTCTCAAAAGTTCGGAGAACTAATGAGAGCCTCTATAAAAACGGACTGATTGTTAACAAATCGTTAACAAATCAATATATCGATCACCTAAACCCTTGTTACAGCAAGGGATTTTGGATTTATTACATCATGCCGCCCATTCCGCCCATGCCGCCCATGTCAGGCATTGCAGCCTTTTCTGGTTCTGGCTTGTCAGCGATCACTGCTTCAGTAGTCAGGAACATAGCCGCTACGGAAGCTGCGTTTTGCAATGCATAACGAGTTACTTTCGCAGGGTCTACGATACCAGCTTCAATCATATTTACCCAGTCGCCAGTAGCTGCGTTAAAGCCTACGCCAACTTCTTCGCGTTTCAGACGCTCAACAATAACAGAGCCTTCTTCACCTGCGTTAGCAGCGATGGTACGGATTGGAGCTTCCAGAGCACGCAACACAATGTTTACGCCTGTTTGCTCGTCGCCTTGCAGTTCAACAGCTGCAACTGCTTTGTATACGTTCAGGAGCGCTACACCACCACCGGATACGATACCTTCTTCAACCGCAGCACGGGTTGCGTTCAGGGCATCTTCGATGCGCAGTTTGCGTTCTTTCAATTCTGTTTCAGTAGCCGCACCGACTTTGATTACTGCTACGCCGCCAGACAATTTAGCCAGACGCTCTTGCAGTTTCTCTTTGTCGAACTCGGAAGTAGTTTCTTCCAGTTGCGTACGGATTTGGCTAACACGAGCGTCGATGTCGGCTTTGTTTCCAGCACCGTCAACCACAATCGTGTTTTCTTTTGTAATACGCACTTGACGTGCTGTACCCAGTTGGTCCACGGAAGCTGTTTTCAGGTCCAGACCCAGTTCTTCTGTGATTACTTGACCGCCTGTCAGGGCAGCGATATCTTGCAGCATTGCTTTACGACGGTCACCAAAGCCTGGAGCTTTAACAGCTACAGCGTTGAATGTACCACGCAGTTTGTTGACAACGAGCATAGCCAGCGCTTCGCCTTCGATGTCTTCAGCGATCAGAACTAGTGGCTTGCCTTGTTGTACGATTTTTTCAAGCAATGGCAAGATTTCTTGTGTGTTTGTGATTTTTTTGTCAGTGATCAAGATATACGGATTGTCCAGAACAGCTTCCATTTTGTCCGTATCTGTAATCATGTACGGAGAAATGTAGCCACGGTCAAACTGCATACCTTCAACTACTTCCAGTTCTGTTGCAAAACCGCGGGATTCTTCAACTGTGATTACACCGTCTTTGCCCACTTTTTCCATAGCTTCAGCGATCAATTCGCCTACTTCATCATCAGCAGCGGAAATACCAGCTACTTGAGCAATGGATTGTTTGCTTTCGATTGGTTTGGAGATAGCTTGCAGTTCAGCAACAGCTGCTTTAACTGCTTTGTCGATCCCTTTACGGATACCGATTGGGCTTGCGCCAGCAGTTACGTTTTTCAAACCTTCAGTGATGAGGGCTTGAGCCAAAACAGTAGCCGTAGTAGTACCGTCACCAGCTACATCGTTCGTTTTGGTTGCTACTTCTTTAACCAGTTGAGCGCCCATGTTTTCGAACGCGTCTTCCAGCTCGATTTCTTTTGCAATCGTTACACCGTCATTAGTGATGAGCGGGCTACCGAATTTTTTCTCCAGTACAACATTACGACCTTTCGGTCCGAGTGTTACTTTAACAGCGTTAGCCAATGCATCTACCCCGCGCAGCATGGAGCGGCGAGCGTCTTCACTGAATTTAATGTCTTTAGCCATTTGTGATAAACCTCCCTATGGATTATGAATGATTTGTTTCAATTCCTATATTTAGGTCTTGTCCGGGTTCCGGTTAACCGATGATCGCGTGGATATCGCTTTCTTTCATAATCAAATATTCTTTACCTTCATATTTGATTTCCGTTCCAGCGTATTTGGAGAAAATGACACGGTCGCCTTCTTTTACTTCCAGAGGAATACGGGCACCGTCTTTCAATGCGCCTGCGCCAACCGCGATAATTTTGCCTTCTTGCGGCTTTTCCTTGGCAGAGTCAGGAAGTACGATTCCGAAGGAAGTCGTTGTTTCTTGCTCAATTGCTTCCACCAATACGCGTTCACCCAAAGGTTTGATCATGAAAAAATAGCCTCCTTATTAAGTGTTTTATCCTGTAATTTGGTTGTTATGTTGTATGTATTAGCACTCAACAGTGGTCAGTGCTAACAACCAACTTTATGATACTCAACTTGAGATTGAATTTCAAGTCCCTAATGTATTTTTTATGGGAATTTTTATGGGCAACCATTCTCGATTATATCCACCTATCTTAAAAATAACCGTTAACTCAAGGCTAATGGTTATTTTTAAGATAGCTATACTGATCAATTTTAGAGATATTAGTTGTTGAGCCATTCAGGTCCTGTCTTATTATTCCGCAGCTACACGCAATTGGGCCTCCCGTTCCTCCTGTGCACGCAATTGCTTGCGATACACGACTGATGACAAATATACACTCGCTTCATACAGCACCAGCAACGGAATCGCCACCAAAAAATCGGATATAAAATCCGGCGGAGTGATAACAACGGCAACAAAAACAAGCAGGAAATAAGAAATCTTCCGCCATTTGCGAAGCCTCATCGGGGTTAATACACGAATCCCTGTCAGAAACATGATCAGCAGGGGGAGTTCAAACAGCAACGCTACAGGCAACACAATATTAAACATAAAGGTGAAATATTGCGCAATACCGTACGTTTCCTGCAATCCCATACTTTTAGTGACGGACGATGTAAACTGAATCGCCATCGGGAAAATAATGAAATAAGCAAAAGCTGCGCCAATCATAAACAAAAGCAGCACATAAGGCACATATCGCAAGGTTGCGCTCCGTTCTTGCGGCCTTAATCCCGGGCTGACAAACTTCCACAATTGGTAGCATGCAAACGGTAACGCCACTGCAATCCCAATGATCATGGCGATTTTCATGTAGATGCCGATTCCGTCCCAAAAGGAAAATGCATTTAACTGAAAAGCTTTCGCCGAACCGGAGCGAATAAGCCAGTTATAGACAGAACCCGCCGCGAACAATCCACCAGCCAGTGCCAATACAAATACAATCAGCACATAAATTATTCGTCGGCGGAGCTCACCCAGATGTTCCATTAGCGGCATTTCATGCTCTGATGGGGTCAAGTCCTTTCCTCCTTTCTGAACGGAACGCAGCAGCGCCTCCTAAAAAATAAAGCCCTTCACTAAAGAAGAGGCTCATGTTCATTATACAAGCAGCAAAAATAAATAACTAAATCTATGACAAGCGTTTATCCTCAGGCTGAGTTTGAACTTCTGAAGGCGTTGTCTGTGATGCTTGGACCACACTATCTTTGCTTTCTTTCCGCCCAGTCCGTTCATCTTCAGATAAAATATCGCGTGCCCCGTTTTTAAATTCACGGAATGTACGCCCTACAGCTCGGCCCAGCTCAGGCAGCTTGTTCGGACCAAATAGCAGCAGCGCCAGAATAATTAACAAAATATAACCCGGTGCTCCAATATTGGGCATGTGTAGTAATCCTCCTTATGTTGACGGACAAAATGAGAACCTCTGTCCGTATACGGCCTTATAAATTCTTACAGGTATCATACCACACACACGGGCTGCCTTCTACCGAAACTGACCTGTCACCATAAGCAACGCTTCCGGGAGTTGATCCATAATCGCTGCCAAATTTTCATGCACGCCTTTGGGCGTTCCTGGTAAATTGACAATCAACGTACGTCCACGTATCCCCACGATTCCACGAAAAAGCATGGCCGCCGGATTTTTCTGCATCACGATCATTCTCATGGCTTCCGCCATACCTGGCACTTCCCGTTCCACGACCCGTCTGGTCGCCTCAGGTGTCACATCACGGATCGCCAGTTCGGTTCCGCCTGTAGTAAGCACCAAGTCTGCATGAAAATAATCGGTCATTTCGATTAAAGCCGCAATAATCTCATCCGGTTCATCGGGAACGATCCGGTATTCCACAATCTCTCCGCCCAGTTCTTCTTCGACGAGTTCCCGGATGACCTGTGCGCTTGTATCCTCACGCTCTCCCCTTGCCCCTTTATCACTGGCTGTTAGGATCGCCGTTTTCCACACCATAAGATCACCCTTCTCCTATCATGAAAGAATACTTTCTCTTCTGAAAATCAGAAACAGCCACGCTGCATCCTCCATCACATCACAGTACCCTCTCGGCGACAATGTTGTCTATGTCAAGGTTTCTGGTGGTCCTCCCTTTGAAAATCACCATGCTTGCCACCCGTTTTGGATTGCAGCATGGTAGGGCCGATGATCATATCTTTTTGCAGCGCCTTGCACATATCATACACGGTTAACGCTGCGGCTGAAGCCGCTGTCAAAGCTTCCATTTCTACACCTGTCTTACCCTCGGTCTTCACTTCAACTTCAATATGAAGCACATCATGTCCATTATCGGAAAAAGTAATGTTCACGCCTGTCAGCGCCAGCGGATGACACATCGGTATCCAGTCTGACGTTTTTTTCGCACCTTGAATCCCTGCGACCTGAGCTACAGCAAGTACATCACCCTTGCCGATTCTTCCTTCTTTTACAGCCGTCAATGTAGCCGGGTTCATCGTAATCTGAGTCACGGCGACTGCTGTACGAACCGTAGACGTTTTGCCCGAAATATCTACCATACGAGCCCGTCCCTGTTCGTTAAAATGAGTAAAGGAATCCATGACTCCCTCACAGCTCCTTTCACATACCCAACTTTACTTCATTCATCTTTTGTGGATTTTGCATGATTACAATCTAAGCGTCCTTCCGGTGTAAACAGCACGTCCACTCGCAAATCTCCCGGCTCCATGGGTACTTGTGCCAACAATTGTCCCGGCAACAGCAGCGAGACATAAAGCGGACCTACGGAACCATTATTACGCTTCACTGCCTCTACCTGTGCGGTAAAGCGATCATAGTAGCCTCCGCCATAGCCGATCCTGCCTCCACGACGATCAAAGGCCAAGCCGGGCACAACAACCCAGTCGATTCCCGCCCACATTTCAGGCAACCACTCCTTGCATGTCAATGCAGGCTCAGGAATGTTCCATACGCCGGGCACCATATTTCCATACTGATCCATCTCCCTCAGCTCCATGGTTCGGGTTACCGAATCCACTCTCGGGGCCAGGACACGATCTCCCTGTGACCAACAATGCTCAATGAGGGGAGTCGTAGAAATCTCGCTGCCAAAAGAGAGATAACTAAATAAGGTTAGCTTATCCCCGTTTCTGTCTATTCTAAGCTGCTCCCATGCCTCGATTGCATGCCGACAGGCCACAGCCGATGCCTTCTGCCTTGTCAGCGGGTCCATGGAGTCACGCGCTTCCCGTTGCTGTACACGCAGCGCGTTCTTCACATTACAGACATCCACACATCCGCCCTCCCGCACAATCGTCGATAATCATCAAAACGTTACAATTGTCCCATTTGTCAGTAAGTGCTGTACGTTGCAAGTTTTTTTCATTCTTTTTCACTTCTCGTTTAAGTTTATCATTGTTTATACAAATTGACTACACGCGGCTCAAGGGTTTAGGGGGTGAAAGCAGTGCAATAGTGGGTAATTTCATGTAAACTGGAAGGAAGGTACCTGCGAAAAAGGCAGGAAGAACTGTGCAAAATGTAATGGAGGAACGATACGCTATGCTATTGCAAGTAACCGGAATTACTAAATCCTATGGAATTGAGCCCGTTCTGGACGGGATTAACCTTCAAATATTGGAACGTGAACGTATTGGACTGGTAGGTGTGAACGGTGCAGGCAAATCGACCCTGCTCAAAATCATTGCTGGTGAAATATCCTATGACAGTGGACAAATCTTTAAAGCAAAGGAAACCAGCATCGGTTATTTGGCGCAAAACAGCGGTTTGGATTCTGATCGTTCGATTTGGGATGAGATGATGCTGGTGTTCGAACCGCTGATTGCAGCAGAAAGGGAACTTCGGCAGATGGAGCAGGAAATCGCCGATCCGGCCAATGCGCAGAACGAAAAGCGTTATGCCGATCTGCTTGAACGCTATGCACGACGCTCAGACTGGTTCAAGGATCACGGCGGTTATGAAATGGAGACCCGTGTTCGCAGCGTGCTACACGGCATGGGCTTTGGTTCATTTGCACCCGAGACGCCTGTAGTCACCCTGAGCGGGGGTCAAAAAACCAGGCTTGCGCTAGCACGCATCCTACTGCTCGCTCCAGATGTCCTTATGCTCGATGAGCCTACCAACTATCTGGATATTCAGACATTGACCTGGCTGGAAGACTATTTGCGTGGCTACTCCGGCTCCCTGCTGGTCGTATCACATGACCGATATTTTCTGGATCGACTGGTGACGACGATTGTTGAAATCGAACGCCATCGCTCCACTCGCTATACAGGCAATTACAGCCGCTATATGGAACTAAAGGCTGCCGAGTATGAAACAAGCCTCAAGCATTACGAAAAGCAGCAAGAGGAGATCGCACGGATGGAGGCATTTATACAACGCAACATCGTGCGAGCCTCTACAACCAAACGTGCCCAAAGCCGCCGCAAGCAGCTAGATAAAATGGATCGTATGGATCGACCTATGGGCGATTTGAAAAAAGCCCACTTTTCTTTTGAAACCGCCTATATGTCGGGTAAGGAAGTATTAGAGGTGCGCGACCTTTCCGTAGCGTATGAGGGGAAAAAGCCTTTATTTCAGCATGCCTCCTTTGACTTAAAACGAGGAGATACGGTGGCACTGATTGGTCCGAACGGGATCGGAAAATCGACTTTACTCAAATGCTTGACCGGCTCACTTAAACCTGCTGCTGGGTCCATCCACTGGGGTACGAAGATCAAAATCGGTCTGTATGACCAGGAGCAGACAAACCTGAACCCCGCCAATACCGTACTGGAGGAGTTATGGAGCGAGTACCCTCATATGGAAGAAGCACGGATTCGGACAGTGCTGGGTAATTTCCTATTTAGCGGTGACGATGTACTGAAAAAGGTAGCTTCATTAAGCGGAGGAGAAAAAGCCCGCGTATCACTGGCCAAGCTAATGCTGCGTGAAGCCAACGTATTAATTCTCGATGAGCCTACCAACCATCTGGATCTGTTTAGCAAGGAAGTGCTGGAAGCGGCTCTGATGGACTATGACGGTACACTGTTGTTCATCTCCCATGACCGTTATTTCCTTAACAAAATGGCTGAACGTGTCATTGAGCTTCATCCTGAAGGGATAGAACATTTCCTGGGGAATTATGATGACTATGTAGCTAAAAAACAAGAGTTGGAGGAAATCGCACAGGAAGCTCTCGAGGCAAGTCAGTCCACTCGTGGCAAAACATCGTCTGCCTCTGCATCTGTAACAGACGAGACCACTCCCAAATCACGCGCGGCCACCTATGCGGCAGACAAACAAGCCAAAAGCGAGGAACGCAGCCGTCAACGCAAGCTGGAGGCATTGGAAAACAAGATCAAAACGCTGGAAGAACAAATTGTAGGGTTGGAAGAACAAATGACCCTGCCTGAGATTTATCAGGATTACACAGCACTTCAGAATATTCAGGCACAACTCGACACCCATAAACAGGAATTGACTGAAACCTATGCATCCTGGGAGGAACTGCTTGAGGCATAAAAGCTGCTGCATAAAATCTTAGCCATAAAAATTTCACATTTCCCTCTTCTATTTTTTGTACACAAGAATATCCACAGATTTTGTGCATGGACGATATTGGAAAATGGCCTTTTAGGCCATTTTTTTTATTGATAAACCGCCAACTTCAAATGAAAACCAAATTTATCCACCACTTTATCCACATTATCCACAGATTTCACAATCACTATAGCTATGATATATCCCCCATCCAGCTATCTGCTAAAAGTCTTAGCCTGCTTGCTTTGAGCCTATTTATCCACATTTTTAACGGTATATGTGGATAACTTTGTTCACAACTTGACAAATCACATCATTATTCGGGCAGTATAAAATTTTGATAATTTTTTTGGTGGAACATGAAAAATCGTGAACCATTGTGACGAATCATGCGAGGAAATAAGATACCGGCATTCATACGCTCAAACTCCTGTATTTTATCCTCTTGAAATTCTATTTATATATATGTATAGCGCGAAACAGAAAAGACACGACCCCAAAGATGTGTCGTGTCCTTCCTATTCGTTCAATTAAGTTTGAACAGACCACTCTTCCAGAGACAGCCCTGGATCAGCTTTCATGTCCAATGAGGTGAATTCTCCGCGCTTCCACTTGGCGTATGCTGCGGCACCGATCATCGCTGCATTATCTGTACAGTATTTCATGGATGGTACAAGCAGTTTGATGCCTTCACGCTCACAGCGTTCCCGCAATGCTGTACGTAGTCCACGATTGGCAGCAACTCCGCCGCAAAGCAGCAGCTGCTTCGCACCGTATTCACGCATAGCGCGAATCGCTTTTTCTACCAGCACCTCTACGACCGACTCTTGAAAGCCTCTTGCAATCGCTTCTGCATGAACGGTTTCTCCGCGCATTTTCGTCTGGTTAATTACATTCAGCACCGCCGATTTCAAGCCGCTAAAGCTAAAATCATAAGAATCCGGCTCCAGCCATGCACGCGGCAAAGTAACCACTTCCTCCGATTCATGGGCTACACGATCCACATGCGGACCGCCGGGATACGGAAATCCGATGGCTCGCGCTACTTTGTCGTAGGCTTCTCCAACCGCATCATCCCTCGTACGACCAATAAGCTGAAATTGCCCTTCGGATTCCATCAGCACCAGCTCGGTATGCCCCCCTGACACCACAAGAGAAATGCACGGATATACAATATCATGCTCCAACTGATTGGCATAAATATGTCCCGCAATATGATGCGTTCCGATTAGCGGTTTGCCGAACGCCATAGCAGCGCTCTTGGCGGCGACAATACCAACCAGCAATGCGCCAACCAGTCCTGGTCCTTGTGTCACGGCAACCGCTGAAATCTCGCGGGGGCTGATTCCCGATGTTTGCATAGCCTCATCCAGCATATAGGTAATGCTTTCCACATGTTTGCGTGATGCTACCTCTGGCACAACACCGCCAAAGGCTTTGTGTGTTTCAATCTGACTGGAAATCAGATTCGAAAGCACCTCTGTGCCATTTTTCACGACAGAAACTGCCGTTTCATCACAACTCGTTTCCACTGCCAGTATATAGCAAGGCTCGCCAGAGGCAGAGCCTGTACCTGCTTTTTCCGCTTGCGTCATTGCTCCTGCACGCTTCCTTCCTGTTCACCGGATGCCCCGTGTGCGGGAAGATCCGCCCACATGATCACGGCATCCTCGTTATTATCCGAATAATAGCCCTTGCGCACACCTGCGGGCTTAAAGCCCTTTTTCTCATACAAGCCCTGAGCGATCCGGTTCGTTACCCGTACCTCTAGGGTCATACGCTCCATCCCTAAATAAGATGCGGTCTGCATCAGCTCATCCAACAGCTTGTCTCCAAGCTTGCGTCCACGATAAGCCTCACGAACCGCAATATTCGTAATATGAGCCTCATCCATAATCGTCCACATGCCTGCGTAACCAATGGCTCGTCCATTAAGCTCCATAATCATATATTTAGCAAAATGATTCATTGTCAGCTCATTGCGGAAGGCTTCCTCCGTCCACGGCAGCGTGAACGCTTCATGCTCAATCTCCAGCACATCGGGGATGTCATCCAGTTGCATTAAGCGAAACTCAAGTTTCTCTTCCCGCTGTATGTTCTTTGCCATGTTGCTCACCGCCTCTTCAGCGCTGACGAAGCAGATTGGCTTCCGCCTCCGCCAGCTGGGTATAATTCGGAACCAGCGTATGTAGCTCGTCATATTCCTGACGAAGCAGCTTATCCGCCCCAAGGCGGCCAACCCATTTTCCTTCCAGTTCATAAGGCACGATACGAAGCTCGCTCCATGCACGCAAGCGCTCGGCTGTTTCGGCATGAATCGCCGTTTCACCGACGAGCCAAATCACCGCAGGACGCTCCTTGGCAGGCAAAACCTCCAAACGCTGCAGCAGATCATCGGTCCACGCAGTCATCAACCGGATGGCATCCGGCTCTAACCGCTGCGGGCTACCGATGTCTTTAACTGTATTTGCGGCGAACAGCCCCGTGTACACCTGACCGCGGCGCGCATCCAGCACAGGTACAATCCAATCTGCTGCCTTCGCCCCGGGCAAGTCGTTATTCACAGACTCATGTTTACCTTCTTGCCCCTTCAGCTTGATACCACGGTTCCAACCACCCCACGCCAAAGCGTGCAAAGTGGAAATGGATGTCACCGGAACGCCCCAGGCCCAAGCTAGTGTTTTGGCTGCGGTCACCGCGATTCGGATACCGGTGTAAGATCCCGGTCCAACCCCTACTGCAAGACCGTCCACATCATCGCGTGTCAGTCCTGCTTCGCTCAAGAGCCGTTCCAGCTCGGTAATGACATGCACCGAGTGATTGCGTTCGCCAAAAACGTTACTTTCTCCCAGCAGCTCTTTTCCGTTCATTAGGGCGGCCGCCATTACGGTCGTCGCTGTATCTAACGTCAAAAACCGCTCACGCGGCTTTTCATTTACATCTGTATGCTCTCTTTGCATGGTTCAAACTCCATTCTCCCGCAAAATGCGGCACCATTGTTCATAAGGCTCGCCGTACCCGGTCAGGTGAATCAAGCGCTCCCCTACATCCGTTGTTTCTATATACATGTGAAGCCGCTGATCCGGCAACATATCCGGTATAATACTACCCCATTCCACCAGACATACTCCTGTCCCATAAAAATATTCGTCCAGTCCAAGATCCTCCGCCTCGTCTTGGGAAATCCGGTATACATCCATATGATACAAAGGCAATCGGCCCTCGTACTCCTTAATGAGAGTAAAGGTTGGACTATTTACGATACCCGGTACACCTAAATGGCTGGCAAAAGCCTTGGAAAAAGCAGTCTTGCCCGCTCCCAGATCTCCGTCCAGCACAATCACGGTTCCGGGAACCGCTTGGGCTGCCAAAAAGCCTGCTAATGTCCCAGTCTGTGCCTCTGAGACAGAACGGAATACAAACTGTTCCTGCGAAATTGTCATATCTTTTAATCACCTTTCGTCCGAATCGGACCGTTCCAACTTGTTCTTTATTATATAGTTCACCTTATGTCGCCGCAAGGCATGAAGACATGCTATTGTAAGTTAAGTGTTACACACAAGGAGGGAATCAAACTGATGGGACAAACCGTTTTACTCTTGATTGATGTTCAGCAGGCAATGTTCATGTATGATGAGAAGCTGTATCGTGAGCAGGAAGTTGTAGCGCATTTACAGCAGCTTTTGACCGAAGCCAGAACTATCGGCACACCAGTAATTTTCGTGCAGCATACCGATGAAGCGGATGAGGATTTCCGGGAAAACAGTGTAGGCTGGGCCATCGCCGACGTGGTGCGTCCTCTTCCTCATGAACGAATTGTCCGAAAATCATCCTGGGACAGCTTCTACCAAACTGAATTGCGTGATGTGCTCCAGGAATTGGGGGCGGAACAGCTGATTATTGCCGGGATGCAGACTGAATTTTGTCTCGACACGACTTGCCGAAGCGCCTATAGTCTGGGATACCAGAACAACGTGCTCGTATCGGATGCGCATAGTACATTTGATAGCAAGGTACTAAGCGGCGAACAAATCGTAGCTCATCACAATGCCGTGCTAGGTAATCGTTTTGCACGTTTGCTCACAACGGCAGATGTACATTTTTCGTGAAATGTAGAAGTGAATTTTTTACGTTCCAAGCCGATTGCTTTCAAGCAGGTCGGCTTCTTTTTTTGTTCACGCGAGCAAATAAAAAACACTGACGTTATAACGTCAATGCTATAGGTGGCTCAGGCTTATATGGATTTATGTTTATCCGAATTCCAAATGTATTCATTTTGATTGGCAACTTGCCTAGCTTTTTTAGATGCTATAAGTCAGTTACAAATTTACATATAAAGGGATTTCCTCCCCTGCGATGATCTAAATGATTTGCTAAGAAATTATTTTCACAGGTTGATTTGAAATTTCATATTTAACATAAAATTCAATTTTTGATCACAATTTTCAGAAAGATCAAGAAATTAACAGAAAACATTAGGATGGCCTATTTATTGTGGAAGATATGGCTCTATATTTGGATATATGTAAAGATTTGAACATTGAGCAAAATCTGTATTAGAACTATGATAATTCTGGTTTTAATTTCCAGCAACGAAAGAAGGCGATCGGACCGTCACACTCACTGTCTTAGGCACCATGATATGCCCGCATGTAAATGTATCTTGCAGTTTCTACGTTTCGTAGGTTAGGACCGGAAAGTATGAATTGAAGTGCAGTCATGGATGTATTGTGTCTCGAACACAGCGAAAGGAATGTGAGTTTTTATGAAAAAAGTAGCTATAGTAAGCCCGTTGAGAACAGCGGTCGGTTCTTTTAACAAAACCCTTGCGCCTCTAAGCGCTCCTGAATTGGGAGCAACCGTGATGACAGCATGCCTGCAGCAAAGTAAATTGGAGCCTTCTTTGATTGATCAAATTTTTATGGGAAATGTTCTTCAAGCGGGCAATGGTCAAAATCCTGCCAGACAGGCGGCACTAAAAGCGGGTATCCCCATTGATGTACCCGAATCAACGATAAACACGGTTTGCGGTTCAGGACTTCATGCCGTCGCGTTAGCTTACGATTCAATATTGGCGGAGCAAGGAAACATCGTCTTGGCTGGAGGCATGGAGAGCATGTCGAACGCCCCTTATCTGCTAAAAAATGCAAGAAACGGCTATAAGCTTGGCAACGGTGAATTGGTAGACTCCCTGGTGGCTGACGGCCTAACATGCCCAATCAACCATTACCATATGGGAATTACTGCCGAAAATGTTGCCGAAAAATATGGAATCTCAAGACTGGAGCAAGATTCATTCGCCTATGAAAGCCAGATAAAGGCTTTCGAAGCAAAAAACAACAAGTTTTTTGAAGAGCAAATTGTTCCGGTCATGATCAAAAACAAAAAAGAAACTACTTATTTCACAGAAGACGAACACATAAGAGGAAATACGACGAAAGAAAAACTTTCAAACTTGAAGCCTGCGTTTAAAGAGGACGGAACGGTTACTGCCGGAAATGCTTCGGGAATCAATGATGGTGCGGCAGCTATGTTAGTCGTGTCGGAAGATAAATGTAAGGAACATGCGTTAAAGCCGTTGGCATATATCAAGGGTTATTCGCTTGTTGGTGTTGACCCTGCATATATGGGAATGGGACCGGTAAAAGCCATTTCGTCACTGCTGAAGAAACAGGGAATGTCGATTGATGACATTGATCTCTTTGAAATTAATGAAGCGTTCGCTGCACAAGCACTAGCGGTGCAAAAAGAGCTGGGAGTCAGTCCGGAAAAGGTCAATGTCAATGGCGGCGCGATCGCAATCGGTCATCCTGTTGGTGCAAGCGGTGCTAGGGTATTGGTTACGTTAGTTCATGAAATGGTGCGCAGATCTTCACGTTACGGCGTAGTCTCGTTATGCATCGGAACGGGAATGGGAATAGCAATGCTGGTTGAAAATGCACTCATTTAAAGTTCGTTTTCAATGATTGTTGAAATACCTCTTAAAAAGGAAGGGAGATCGCTATGAATCAAAAAGATGTACTTTCACTTCAATCCATGCCTGCGGCCAGCGGCAGTTATGGACGCCCGCCATGCCGCTTCATCAACCGGGAATTCTTCATTATTACCTATGAATCCGATCCCGCTGCTATAAGACAGGCGGTCCCGGAACCACTTCAGCCAGATGGAAGTAATACGGTCTCCTATGAATGGATCAAAATGCCCGATTCATCCGGTTTGGGAAGCTATGAGGAAAGCGGTATTGTCATTCCGTGTACTTTTCAGGGAGAACCGTGTAATTTTGTTGCCCAAATGTATTTGGATAATGCACCTGCTATTCTGGGGGGACGTGAAATCTGGGGATTTCCGAAAAAATGGGCGAAGCCTCGCCTGGTCGTTGAGGATACAGAGACGCTGACGGGTACATTGCATTACAATAACGTCCTGGTAGCTATGGGAACCACCCCTTTCAAATATAACGTGCTTGATGAAAAGGAAACGGCTAAAGCCATCGCAAAAACGCAAGTTAATTTAAAATTAATTCCTGATGTGGACGGCACTCCTAAAATTGCTCAGCTAGTGGCATATAATCTTGAAAATATTACTGTAAAAGGAGCCTGGTCAGGGCCTGCTAGATTAAGCTTGATCCCCCATGTCAATGCTCCTGTGGCAGATTTGCCGGTTAAAACTTATGTTGGCGGAAAACATTTTATTGCCAATTTAACGCTTCCATATGGAAGAGTCCTATACGATTATCTCCAATAAAGTTTGCTTTCCTAAAAATAGATAAGGAGACGGAACCATGAATAAAAAAGTAAACTCCGCTGAAGAAGCAATTAAGAAAATTAAAGACGGAGACACGGTGATGGTTGGGGGTTTTATGCAAGGAGGCATTCCGGAGGAGCTGGTGCGTGCGCTTGTCGACTCAAATTCCGCTGATAATCTTACGATCATTTCCAATGACACAGGCACACCGGAATTATCTATTTATAGACTTGTGAAAAGTGGCAGAGTAAAGCGGATTTTTGCATCCTATATCGGCTCCAATCCGGAAACGGGAAGACTCCTGATGACGAAAGAAGCGGATGTTCAACTCTTCCCGCAAGGGACGCTCGCTGAAAAAATACGCGCAGGCGGAGCTGGTTTGGGTGGTATTTTAACCCCCGTAGGTGTAGGCACCATTGTAGAGGAAGGAAAAAAGAAAATCAAAATTGACGAAAGAGAATATCTGCTCGAACTACCGCTCAAAGCCGATGTGGCGCTTATCAAAGCCCATAAAGCTGATGAAGCAGGGAACCTTGTCATCAACGGCTCTTCACGCAACTTCAATTTGGTGATGGCTACCGCAGCCGAGTATGTAGTTGCTCAGACAGACGAATACGTGAAAGCGGGGGAAATCGACCCCAATCATATCAACGTTCCCGGAATATTTGTCGACGCGATTGTAAAGGTGGGTGGAGATAATGAATAATAGAGAATTGATTATTAGAAGAATAGCCCAAGAATTCAAAGATGGTGAAGTGGTTAATCTTGGTATTGGATTGCCTACAATGGCGGTGGACTACATCCCCGAAAACGTTAATATTATGCTGCAGGCGGAGAACGGAATCGTCGGCGTTGGCCCCAAAGCAGCTCCGGGAAAAGAAAGACTCGATTGTATCGATTCAGGCGGAAACTACGTTACAACCGTGAAAGGAGCCTGCTTTATTGACAGTGCGCTTTCATTTTCCATCATACGTGGAGGGCATGTGGACGTCACCGTTTTGGGTGCCCTGGAGGTCGATGAAAAAGGCAACCTTGCAAACTGGATGATCCCCGGGAAAAAGGTGCCAGGCATGGGTGGGGCCATGGATTTGGTGGTTGGAGCCAAGAGAGTGATTGTAGCCATGGAGCATGTGAACAAAAATGGGGCGCCGAAAATACTGAAACAATGCAAGCTACCCCTAACCGCTGTAAATGTGGTAAAGACCATTGTAACCGAAAAAGGTGTCATTGATGTTATTCCGGGTAAAGGGCTGATGCTCAAGGAAATTGCTCCAGGTTTGTCGGTGGAAGATGTTCAAATGGCGACAGAGGCTGAGTTGATGGTTTCTCCACATTTGAAGACCATTGCAGTGTAAATACCAGTTCCACCTTCAAATTAACTTGTCTGGTGTTTAACTTGTCTTCACAATCGCATTCATTATATAAAATAAGGTTCGCTAATTGCTCATTGAGCAATTGCGAGCCTTTTTAGGTTGGATTCCTCTCTCCTATTGTTCTTCCAGTCGATCTACACGAACGGTTTGTGTATCGCCAGGTCTGCTGCCGATCTGTACCGTTGCCATACCATTCGCTTCATCTACATGCTCAATCCAAATCGGTTTGCCATCCAATTGGACGGCAATCGTTTCGGATGAATCATAAATGGCTTTTGCTCGTTCCACGTTCATGCTGTTCTCCTCCTACTCATTTTTTTGTGCAAAATTTAAAATATAGGTCACCTAGTCTTCGTCTATAATCCGTTCCACATCCAATGAAGGAAAGCTATGAGAAGGCGATGTTGAAACTACAGCCTCCATATCCACATGAGCAACAGCTACGGGAAAAGGTGGCGGCGTTCCATGTGAAAGAGCAAACTCGGGCGGCAATGCATCCTGTTCGCCTCCAGCAGGCCCTCGAAAGGCAATGTGACTTTGCCCCACACGATGACTGATCTGCTGAGGATAGGGTTTTCTAGGCATCAGTTGTATACCTCCTTTTGAATCGGATATGGCTTAACATTCACCAAAAAAACCGAAACCATGCGCAAGTGAAAGCAATTCGAGCCTTCATTTGCATCTCATACAATCTTTTGTACGAAGCATACTAAGTGAAAAATGAAATGCTCACAGCCCGGGTGCCCGGAATCGAAATATGAAATATGCGGATTAAAAAAAGGAGGACTGGCGGTATGCATACGGTCTGGAAAGGCGCGATCAGCTTCGGGCTGGTTCATGTGCCAGTTAAAATGTTCTCAGCAACTGAGGACAAGGACATTTCCATGCGTTATATTCACAAGGAGTGTGGGAGTCCACTAAGCTATGTACGGAAGTGCCCTGTTTGTGATAAGGAGGTTGAATGGGAGGAAATTGGAAAAGGGTACGAATATGAAAAAGGAAAATTTGTCATGTTCGACAAGGAAGAACTGGAGCAAGTTAGCGGACAAGCCGATAAAAATATCGTAATTTTGGACTTTGTGGATTTACAGGAAATTGATCCGATCTACTTTCAAAAAACGTATTATTTGTCCCCGGATCAGGCTGGCTCGAATGCGTATAAGCTACTCATGAATGCAATGAAGGATACCGGGAAAATCGGGATTGCCCAAATCTCCATCCGCTCAAAAAGTAGTCTGGCAGCCATTCGCGTGCTGGATGAATGCTTGGCGGTGGAGACCATGTTTTATCCGGACGAAATCCGTCCCATTGCTCAAGTTCCCAACTTACCTGGACAGGAGGAGGTTAAAGAGAAAGAGCTGACCATGGCAAAAATGCTGATTGAGCAGCTATCTACCCCTTTTGATGCAGCAAAGTATACGGATCAGTATCGCGAACGTCTGCTGGATCTTATCCAGCATAAAGTGGCTGGTGAAGAGGTGCGAATTGCTCCAACACAGCCTCAGACCAATGTGGTTGACTTAATGGCTGCCCTTCAAGCCAGTATTGAGGCAGTGAAGCCTGTCGTTACCGATCCTGGTCCTGCTGCGAAAAAACGTCCTACGCGTAAACCAGCAGCCGTGACAGCACAGCAGGCTGTAGCAGGCGACGCCCTCACTCCGACTCCAGTCAAAAAGAGAAGAAGCACCACCAAACGTAAAGAAACTTGAGCTTTACAGAAAAGTCTGATTAAGGGGCGGCGCTGATACTGCTTTGATACGATAGTAGCTGACTAAACGCCCCCCGTTCCTCTTCTTCCAATTGGCGGTAGTTCCCCTGCTGTATGACCTCACCTTGATCCAGTACAACAATTTGATCCGCATGTCTGATCGTTGACAGACGGTGAGCGATCACGATCAACGTCATTTGACCTTTCATCCGTTCCAATGCTGCCTGAATTGCAGCCTCATGCTCACCATCCAGCGCACTTGTCGCTTCATCCAAAATAAGTACAGGAGGATGATGCAAAATGGCCCGCGCTAATACCAGCCGTTGACGCTCTCCCCCGGACAGACGGATCCCGCGATCACCAATGACCGTGTCCAGCCCTTCAGGCAGTCTGGATACAAAGTTGTCTGCGGCTGCAAAATGTAGCGCCTCCCATAGCTGCTGTTCACTGGCATCCTTATCAGCCAGCTTCAAATTTTCGCGGACGGTCGCATGGAACAGAAATGGGTCCTGTGACACGTAACCAAACGACTGCCGCCACCGCGGCAGCAATTCGTCATCCAGCACATGACCATCGATTTTAATCTGTCCCTCAGTTGGGCGTAAAAAACCCATCAGGACATCAACCAAGGTGCTTTTGCCTGCTCCTGATTTGCCTACAATGGCGGTCATTCCCCGGGCGGGTATGAACAAATTAATATGACGTAGTGCAGGTTCTGCCGCACCCTCGTAGCAATAATCCAAATGGCTGCATTCTATTCCATTACGAAGGGATAGGGGTTGCCGTGCAGATATAGATGGTAGATGATATACCGATGAATCGAATGGGACATGAGCCTTAGAAGATGTAAGCCCGATCAACGAGGGGTCTGAGAAAGCCTCGCATTCTCGTTGCACTTTGGTTACACTCTCAAAAGCAGAGATCATAGACATGATGTATTCCAGGCTCGCTTGAATAAGGGCAAACCTGGGCCATAAGCGGGAAAATATAAGGATGAGCACCATCAATTTTTCAGGTGTAATATGCAGCCACTGGAGCGACACAAATAGGACGCTAACGACAAAAACAGCTGCCGCTATACGATGAAAAAACTGTGTGGTCGCATTTTGCCGAACAAACTGAGTCGTATTATCCTCCATACGCTGTGTCAGAGAGCGAAACCAATGGATATTCGCCGCTTCCAGCAGATTGCTTTTAATATCTTTCATCCCGTTCATATGATCCGTAATTCCGGCAAAATAAACCTGCGACAGTTCAGTGGTACGATCACCTAATTGTTTGGCATTTCGGATGGAGCGACGGAACACGACAAACAACACCAGTCCACTCAAAAACACCAGCCCGGTTAAAGAAGGGGACAACCAAAAAGCCAGCGCAATCTGGATTAGCGTAAACATGATGGCTGTGGTCAGTTGAAGGAGCAAATTCGTTCCCTGACTGACACGCGCCAGCTCGGTCGTCATCACGTGGCTAAAATCAGATTTACGCTGACGCAAATAAAAAGCCCACTGCGCCTTCATAAAGGAAGTGTATACGTCTATGCGAAGGCAACGCATAAAACGCTGCTGAATCCGCGAGCTGAGAATGGACTGGTAACGCTGAAGCCAAGCCTGCCCTGTAAGCAGCACTACGAAAAGCATTAACATCCCCGGCAACAGCCAGCTTTTAGGAATGTACGGCAAAAAATAATCAAATCCATCCGACAGAAATGGCATTTCTGAATGACCACCAAATACACCGATGGCCGCCAGCATAGGAATAAGCATATAAATGCCGACACCTTCCAGTAAGCTGACGATGATCATACATCCAATATTAAGAATTAACGCCCCGCCGTTCACAGCATACAGCTTGGTCATATATATTCGCAGGTGAGTCATAATGTACACTCCTTATCGGGTCAGTGCTTTGTAAATCGCCGCTTCAGCCAAAGAAATGGACGTAAAGGAATATACAAAAAATGCAGCTGGCGAGGCAGTGGAAAAACGACTGAATCCCTCGTAGAAGGAAACAAACGGCTGATGAGATACCATAGTCTGTGCCTTGGCTCCTTTAAGGAAAGCAAGTAAGCGCGACTAACCGGCTGAGGGGTAAACGCTGTTGTTGTAGCTCCAGCAATGGCTGGACTGGGGGCGACTGTAGTAGCACCTACAGGCTTGGAAAGGCTGCTTACAGCAGTGTTCACTGTATTCACCGGGTCACTAAGGATACTGCTGGCATCTTTCGGTATGTCAGCAGCATCCTTGACGGCGTACAGAACAGCTTCGCCTGCGGCTCCACTGGCTGAAATACCGCCACTCAAAGGGGCGGTATTCATCGACTCGGTCAAAGCTACGCTGGGCAACAGCTCTGACCGAACGAGTCTGCCTGTACCCGCCCGATTGGCAACCGGGTACGGCGCGGGGACGCTGGCCTGCATAAAGGCCAGCGCGCTCAGCGCAAGCCTGTGCGCCTGCCGGGTAGCCGATATCGGACGCATCGGCTCCGGGATCGGCGTACCCAACAGCGCAGCGGCCAGCGCCCAAGCCTGCCCGCCCGCAGGCAGGCCCCCGTAACGGCGCATTAGCGGCAGTAGCGCCCCCCAATCGACAGCGCGTACCGCAAGCCTGTCGATGTCTACTAACCAGCGCAGCCTGAACCAGCCGTGACGCGCTCCGTGTGCGCTCAAGTATAGAAATTGATGCTCGCTGCCAAGCGTATACATACAGGATGTCATCACATTCCTGCTGTCGGCAGAAGTCGCCGGTGCCATCTGACTGGCTCGAACTCCTGCGGCCTTCCCCATTTGCCGACAGTCCCAAAGCTCGTCAAAGGAGGGCTCCCGCCCTCCATCCGGGTGAAGCCGCCAGTGCAACTCGATTTCTACCCTCTTTTGCGGATGTAGGAAGGAGGCGTGATGATCCTTCCACTTCCAGCTACCAAGGACGCGCACTTCTCCGCTTTTGGACGCATATCCGGCTTCCTTCATCCAATGCTCCGCTTCATCCATGTCATCCGGGGCAATAAGTAAATCAATGTCTTTAGAGGTACGCAGGGAAACATCCCCGTATAATTGCTGCGCCAGAGCAGGACCCTTCAGCATCAGCACACGGATTCCATGAGCTGTGAGCAGCCTGGTCAGACGCTCGGCTTCTGCTTGAAGCTGGAGCATGCGTAGCGTGTTTCGTTGATATTGTGCCTGAAGGTTTCGCAGCAATTCTGCGGGGATGAACGGGTGATTCAACGTTTTCAGCTGGAGATACACTGTAGGTACCACACGATGGTGTTCTGTCAGACGCAGCAAGCGGGACCAATCCATCTCCTGCAGCTGGAAAGCAGTCGTCGTATCCTGCCATAGATTGACGTCTTTACGAAGTAGAGAGAGTAATAACGTTAATTCTTGATCCTCATTCCAATTCGCAAGTTCCAAAATAGACTTGGTAGTCATGGATTCTTCTCCTTCGATTCTTTGAACGCTCTTTGTTCCTTTTATATCGCACTAAAACAGAGAACTGCCTTTATCAGCTGTCTTCGTATTTGTAGCTGTCCCAGCACGTCTCCCGAATATTCCCACCACGGTAAACGCCCCCATCTCCCGTTCTCCCGTGACATAGATCGGCCCACTGCGTACCCATGCATGTGCGGCCAGTTGTCCCGCAGCATTTTTGGCTGTGCCTAGATACAGTGTGCAGTCCAGTTTTCTGCGTACCAGCAACGTCATAGCGGCAGCGGCTTGTACAAGACAGCTACTGCACCAAGGAGTATAACGGCTGGCCAAATCCACAGCTTGTGAAATATGACGGATAGACCTCTCCTGCCCGATCTCACACTGCCAGGGAGTTTCTTCCATGCATTTTCCCCAAGCCCCCGAGTAATCTCCAAAAGAACGACGCTGGCGAAATCTCGCGCATCCCAGCTCCAGCCAGGCTTCCGGGAACAATCTCCTGACCTCTGGAGGCAAGAGAAGAAGCCGTTGTATCCGCATGTTAGTCCAACTCCCGCAGGAGTCTCAGCAATCCTTCCCGCTCCAATTCAGCTACAAAGGTATGTACCTGCTGTCTGCACTGTTCCTCGTCCACTTCATATTCATTCATCAGGACAGTTACAATATCTCCAAGTGAAGGACTGGATTCTGCCAGTTCCCAGATCCGTCCTCCGGTGAAGCCCAAATTATAATACTTTCCAGTATGAATACTCATCATCACTTTTTCTCCGTCCATATCACTTACATAGACCTCTTCACCATACGTGACGCGATAATGATCCTTAGCTGGATTAGTGGCTGCCATAACTCTTTTCCTCCTTATGAATGAGTTCAAGTACCCGTTGTACAACCTCGGACGCCGTAAAAAAGGAGCTGTCCCTTAGCAGTCGCCAGCCTTCCACTTTCCGAGCCATCCGGGCCGCTGTATCAAAATACCATTCACCCAAACCCATTCGCGGAATGATCACCCTACGATATGTATGCTGTAGTAAAGTATGCAAGCACTCCAGTTTGTTCAAGGGCTGTTCCGTAACGGCCACTGGCTCCCCTTCCCGCATCAACTCACGGTTGGGAGAATCGCTCACAAGCTCGAATACGCCGCCCAGGGGAAGCGGATCGTTATAAAATTCGTCCACAGCAGGCACGGCATATTTATTGAACTCACCTGCAATCCTACGCAAATCTCGGTATTGTGCCCTTACAGGATTGTCGTCAGTTAGGGAAATAACGTGCTTTCTTTGTCGTACATGCCTGTTC
Organism: Paenibacillus sp. Mc5Re-14; assembly: GCF_001049835.1. Taxonomy (NCBI): domain Bacteria; kingdom Bacillati; phylum Bacillota; class Bacilli; order Caryophanales; family Paenibacillaceae; genus Paenibacillus; species Paenibacillus sp. Mc5Re-14. Next base: position 1,125,434 of record NZ_CVPD01000001.1, read on the forward strand.
TCCCGTAATGCCTCCAGTTGAAGCAAGCTTTCCAGCCCCAGCTTCTGCTGCGGATATGCCGGATATACGATGGCTGCGGAAGCTGTAACGTTTATAGCAATCACGTCATCACTGATCATCTGATAGCCAGCCTGTCTAAAGGCAGCAGCCAGCGTCGATTTTCCCGTGCCGGATTCACCTAAAAATGCGTAGGCCCGACCTCCGATGGCAACCGCACTTCCGTGAATAGGTAAAATCCGTTTTTGCAACAGTAGAACACCCATGCATGTGCCCAGTACAAACAGCCGCACGGTGTCAGGATCAGCCCCAGGTAACATACTTACCTCGATTTCCTGGCCTCCCCTGATGGCATAAATGGCCGTGCCCGGTATTAGGAACATAAAGCGTTCACCCTGCATTACAAAATTGGTCTGCTCCAGTTGGTCCCTCCATGCTGACAAATCAACCTGTCGAATGACCACATCCTCTACCAATCCCGGTTCTGCCGGGATCAGCTCAGGCAGAGTCAGCTCACTGGCAATCCTGAGTCCAAAGGCTGTATATTTCACCCAACTGATTTGGGCACTCCTGTCATGCGCGATAGGACTCACTCCCCTGTTCTTAAAATCCCGTCTTTATTTCTTCCGGTCCAACCTACCCCGAAAGAAATAAAGACGGCTCGTGATCGGCAAGCTTTCTGGCTCTCAGCCCAACATCAGCCAATGTATAATGATCCGTTAGCTGGGATTATACAGATCGGCATCATGATCTGACACCCAATCAATCTGTTTCCAGCCTTTACCCGCCATAGTCTGGTTAATATCCAGCACCTCAATCGTCGGTTCCTGCCATTCTTTTTTACTCATCTCATCACCTCCCCTCCCACGAATGGCACACCGTCCGATCGGATAGATCCAAATCAGTTCAAACCGCAGAGAAAGCGGTAGACGATCAGGCTGTGCATAAACAGTCGTATATTCGGATCAGATGCCTGCTCCGGACGGGGATGTCGGTATTTCGCTATAGCCGTCTTAATGTAGTCCATATTGAGATATTCGGTAGCTCGCAAATCATGACACATCACTTGCAGTTCTCCCATAAACGTGTCCCAGCAAGGGAGCATACGATGTAGCCAATCAGCAGGCTGTACGCCGCGTACCCGCTGGTTCAACCGAACATCATCAGGGAGATGATCACGCATAGCTTTACGAATGAGGGCCCTGTCCCGACCGTTTTGTACATATTGTTCAAAAGGCACCGATAAGCAAAAGCGAATTACACGGCTGTCCCCGGTCGGATCACGTTCCCACAGGCCATAACGAAGTGAAAGTTTGGTCGCCATAACACCATTTTTGTTGGCAATCGCCAAATTTGAAAATTTCTCTTTTCTTGTCTGATCGGCATTTTTCCTCCAACCTGTTCCACTCAATACAGGAATATCTTCTACATTCATCCGTTTGGCAAACTCCGGGTGAATCAGTGAAGGAATCGGACTTCGATTGCCGCGTCGCAACCAACGAGCTTCAAGTGAAGTGGCTTTTTTCAACATCACAGGTAGTAGATGAGACATACGATTGCCCGTAAGCTTGCTGTACCGCCACACTCCCTGCAAGGATTGCAGCCAATGTAAACGACGAAACTGACGGGCGTAATAATCCATTGCAGGTCCCCACGATACGGTAAAATTACCACGTGCCCCAGTCAATAGAACACCGACATTATGTTCCTGTGCTTTCTCATAAAAACCTCTGATCCAAAAGGAGTTTTCAAAATATTTGTAGGGAGTCTCCATCAACTCCAGCCAAATATCAATTTCAGAAAACGGACTTTTCCCCTCAAAATCCATATAATTTTCATGAATGTTGCCCACATAGCGAGCTGTGGACTGTATATAGCTGCGTTCGTTCGCCAGTAATGTAGGCGGTGTCCAATCTGTAAAATCTTGAACAGGTACATAGCTGTAGGCATGTAGCGGCTTGTGTTGTAAGTGCAGCGCTGGTGCGGCAAAGCTGGCAACCGCTCCAGAATCCAATCCCCCACTCAGGGCAGCCCCTACGGCGCGATGCGTCCGTAATCGGGCAGTTACCGCCTGTGAGAACACCTCGCGGAAAGCTTCTATGTATTCGCCCCCTGTTTTGAACCGCAGCGGCTCTACCTCATCCAGACATGCATATTTACGGAGCAATTGCTTTCCCTCTTCCATGGTGAACCAATGTGCAGGAGGCAACTGATTGATATGCTTGTAGGCAGTCGTTCCAATATCGACGGATTCCTGCATTGCACGGATCGATAAGAATTCGGCCAGCCATGGTTCATGCAGTTCTTTTCGCAGAGAGGACAGAACCCATAGCGGAGCGACTACCGTGCTAAACGCAAATCCTCCGTCATATTGGTAGGTGTACAGCGTACGATTGCCTGTCATATCTCTAGCACCATATAACCGATGTTTCTTAGCATCCCAAATGACAAAGGCAAAATCGCCTATCAGATAGCTTGCTGCATCTACACCCCATTTGTCATATGCCAGCAAAATCAGCTCGCTGTCCGTGATACCTTGTCGCTGCCCCTGCTCAACTGCCAGCCGTTCAAACAGCTCAGAACGATTGTCAATGATCGCATCGGCCGTAATGGCCAAATCTCTCAGCTCATCATAGAAGGGAAGACGCTCATGGACAGATTCGGGGGTCACATGCTGGGCATGACATCCCAAAAAAATGGAACCTTCACACCAAGTGCACACACGGTCAGCGGGATATTTTTGCAGAGTTTGCATCATTCTCTCGCCTTCTTCAGCATATACAGACTCATGCCCAAATCTATAGATTCCGGCAATTGCACTCACGTTCTCCCCCCTTTTTCTTTTCCGATACTTGATAACACTACAGACGCCCAGCGCCCGAGCTTACGGGCAAATAGACGGGATCCGATACCTTGGCTAGGGCGCTGATAGCTTTGGAGCTGCTCGATAAGCCTGTTCCGCTCTTCAAAGCTATGTGCCAGTCTGTTTTCCAGCGATTGAATTCGTCTATCACTCACGACCTGTGATATATCCATCCTTGCCGGGTTGTGAGGTGCTGCATGACGGGTTGCATTTGTCATGAATACTCTGTTATCTGCATCGTGTTCTTCCAGCATCCGATAAGCTGCCTTCCATTCAAAGCCACTTTGTTGGAGGAATTGGTGTGTACGTCGACTCAACAGCTCTACATCCGGATCATCTTCAAAACGGACTCCAGTCATCTGCTCAGCCTGTTCCAGCGCCTCCCCGTAACCAAGCTGCCTAAACAAGCGAGCTCCAATACTTCTGCAATACAGTTCAATTTCCATTTTACTTAACAGATGTTGCCAGCTATGTACCGAATTCTGATGCGCCTGTTCATGCTCCATGACAAACGGATCACCCGCTCCCATGCTATAAAAAAGACTGGATTGGGGCGTATTCGCAAAGTTCCCGTACCTTTCCATTCCCGGCTCATAATGGATCCCCAGAAAATGACACAGCTTCTCGATCTCCATCCTTGGATTGGCTACGAGCTGTTCATACATCAGCGGGTATGCAAGTGGATGAGGTGTGGCAAAATAATGAGCGTAACGGAACAAACCAACCGTAATATCTGTCATTTTCATATTAAAATGCGGACTCCCCAGTTCCTTCAGCAGGTGAAAGTGTCCGCCCCGGAGCTGATTAACCTTTTTAAACGAAGCCACGATGGCTAAAGGATTGCGGATAAGCCATACTCGGCGGGCAGCCGGGAACAAACGGTCTAAAAATTCAAGCACTGTATAGTAACGCGGTGATTTGTCGATAAGCATATCAGCGGTCGTCCCTTGAAGCAGGCCATTATATATTTCAAGTGCATACGAACGAGAGGCCTGCTCCAATACCTGTGGAGGGACCATGCCTTTAAAAAATTGCCGGAGTATTCCTGTTCCTCCATATGGCCGGGCATGTGACTGAGGAAGATCATATAAACTAAGCAGAAACCACATTTCCTGCGTGGCAAACAGGCGGGAATGGTTTTGCAAAATGGCGGTTAGCAGCGAGCTTCCACTTCGAGGGACACTCAACAAAAATACTAGCTTTCCGCCTTGCTTTTCAATCAAGCACATTCCTCCTCTACCTCTGCTCAAGACGTTTTAATAGATACACATCGTATTTTTATTATAATTTATGATACATAGTGTATCTTGTCAATCCCCTTAATGGATAAATTCTGTGCTGCACGTTCATGTTAAACCTTATGTAGATTTAGAAGTGCAGCCAGCTGTCTGTAAATAATGATCTTGCTGCATGTTAGCCAAAGGAGCATAGCACTATGGGACGAGCTGTTAAAGGTACGATTACGATTGAAGGTCACGAAATTGCGATCACAAACCCGGATAAACCGCTGTGGCCCGAAGCAGGTGTAACTAAGGCGCTATATCTTCGCAAGCTTGCGGTATTGGCCCCCTTCCTGCTCAAATATTGCCATCAGCGTCTACTGACTGTCATCCGTTGGCCACATGGGATTCATGGGGACTTTTTTTATCAGAAAAATGCCCCACATCCTCGGCCAGACTACATTGAAACCGCTCTGCATGATGGCATTGAGTATATCGTGCTTGGAAAGCTGCCCCAACTACTCTGGCTCGGTAATCAAGCTGCGTTGGAATTTCATCCCTCTCTGCACCTAGCAGGAAGCCAACTGCCCTGTGAATGGATGATTGATCTTGATCCATCCAGAGAGGTCGAGCCACGCATTATGGAGGCTGCCTCCATTGTAGGCGAAGTATTAGCTTCGCTTGGGTTGGACTCTGTCCCCAAAACCTCCGGGGCCACGGGTGTACAAATTATCGTCCCGATCCGTCCAGGCATAACCTTTGACGAGCTTCGCAGCATCGGACTGTTGGTTGGACAATTTGTAACGGAAAAGCACCCGCATCTATTCACACTGGAACGATTAAAGAAGGATCGCGGAACAGCCATTTATTTTGATTATTTGCAGCATTATCAGGGAAAAACCTTAGCCGCTCCTTATACTCCACGGGCACGTCCCGGCGCTACGGTCTCCACTCCACTAACCTGGGAAGAGGTACGGCAGGATGTGTCACCACTTGATTACCATTTGCTGAATATTGAGGAACGGTTAAACCAGATAGGCGACTTGATCGACAAGGTTCCTCCCCAGCCTGTAGAGGACATCCTCAAGCATATGCGTTCCAAAACACACCCAACCTAATCCATGCTTTGAAGCACAAAAAAGGGGACGAACCCCGCAGCCATAGGCTGAGAAATTGTCCCCTTGCGCTAGTGTATTCCTTTTTTCTTAAAACGTCCGCCCTTCACATCGTGAATATTACCAATCGCAATGAAGGCGTGCGGGTCCCAATCCTCAACGATGCTCTTGAGCTTCGCTTCCTCCAGTCGGGTAATGACGACGAAAATCACTTTCTTGCTCTCGCCTGTAAAGCCGCCTTCACCTTCCAGATAAGTTACACCCCGTCCAAGACGGTCCGTCAGGGCATCTCCGATATCACGGTATTTATCACTAATAATCCAGACCGATTTGGACTGATCCAGACCCTCAATCGTAATATCAATCATTTTCATAGCAATATAATAAGCAATCATGGAATACAGGGCATTCGGCCAACCGAACACAAAACCCGCACTTCCCAGAATGAAAATATTAACAAACAGTACGATCTCACCGACCGAAAAAGGAGTTTTTTCACTGACGAGAATAGCTACGATCTCTGTCCCATCCAGCGAGCCGCCGGACCGAATCACAAGACCTACCCCAACGCCGAGAATGACACCCCCAAAGATAGCGCCAAGCAGCGGTTCCCCAGGAGTCAATGCACTTACATTGTGAAGTAACGCAGTTCCGATGGACATAACGACGATGCCGAATAATGTGGATAAAGCGAAGGTTTTACCGATTTGTTTGTAACCGATAAGTAAAAATGGAAGGTTCAACAGGGTCAGGAAAATACCGAGCGGATAACCAGTAATCTTGGAGGCCATAATGGAGATACCTGTAACGCCTCCGTCAATAACGCCATTAGGAACCAGGAATATTTCCAATCCCACTGCCATCAGCGCTGCACCAACCACGATCATGGCTGCACGCTGTAATAAGCGTTTTACTTTGTTCTTTGGATTAGCTGGAATTTTGCTGATCTTGGTCAACTCTCCGGTTACATCTGTGATCTCAGACAGATTTTGGACTTCCTTGCTCACTACACTCATATATAAATCCCCCCGTTACAGTATGGTATATTAGACCGAAAAAGGGGCTGCTCTCCGCAGTCCCCTCTCCTTTACGGCGCTTAGTTATATGATTAGTATATCATAAAACTGTGATTTTGCGCAAAAAAGTTAGCAAAGAGCACATAAATCACAATAAAGCGGGATTATATTGATAAAAACGGCGAAAACCGCCTCTAAAGGAGGGGAGAGAGCATGCGAGTTAGAATTTCAGCTATTTTTTGAGATCGAGGACGTCTGCGGAACACGTTCAAATCTATTTTTGAAGAGTTGGAAATGTCCTCTACAAAATCTGCCGAAAGCCGTTTTAACGCCGAAGTCGCAAAAAGTACAGCGGTCAACTCAAAATTATAGAAAAAGCTTCGCATGTCCATATTGGCGGTCCCAACCGAGCCGAGCAAATCGTCCACAATTACCACTTTGGCGTGGATAAATCCTTTTCGATATTGGTAGAACTCCACTCCCGCCTCAAGCAAATCTTGTACATAGGACAGTGACGCCAGGTGAACCAGTTTTGAATCTGATTGGTAGGGAATAATAATTTTCACATCTATGCCACTGACGGCCGCCAGCTTCAGCGCCTCATAAATCCCCGGATCGGGAATAAAATACGGCGTCGTTATCCAAATCCGCTTTTTGGCAACCGTGAGCGCTCCAAAGCACAATTCCTGAATCGTGTCCCATACCTGATCGGGACCACTGCTCAAAATCTGTACTTCCTCATCCCCTGTGCAGGTATGTGGAGGAAATAAATTCACGTCCATCAGCCTCTCTCCCGAAGCCAGCTTCCAATCGCTAAGAAACACATTTTGCAGAAAATAGACGCCATCTCCTTCAATCTGCAAATGCGTATCCCTCCAAAACCCCACTTTGGGGTACTTTCCGAGATAATCGTCGCCTATATTGATTCCCCCCACAAATCCGATTGTGCCGTCCACCACTACGATTTTCCGGTGATTGCGATAGTTAATTCGGCGGTCCAGCGTGGCGAAAAACGGCGGTAGAAAATAATGAAATTCGACCCCAGCCTCATTACAGGTGCGAATAAATGAATAGGGTAAATTGTAGCTCCCTACGCCGTCCACAATGAATCGTACCTTAACTCCCTCGAGTGCCTTACGGATCATGACCTCCTGAAATTTTTTTCCGATTTCGTCTGCCCGAAATATGTAAAACTCCACATGGATATGATGTCGTGCCTGTTCCATCGCTGTTAGCATAGCCTCAAAGGTTTCTTCCCCGTTCGTCAGCACACGTGTACGGTTGCAGCCTGTCAACGGGTTTTCCGACATACGAATTAACTGGTTAAACAGACGCTCCTGATGCTTAAAATGAGGATTGTGCATTTGCTCTACATTTTCAATCACCTTGGTTTGCGCCCACAGACGTTCACGGAATTCACGAAATAGCTGCGATCCTGCTTTACGAACCACTTTGCGCTTCTGGTAATCCTGTGCAACAAAATAGTACACCACAAAACCAATAAGCGGGAAGCAAAACAAAATAAAGAGCCAGGCTACCGCTTTGGACGGCTTGCGAAATTCAAAGAGCAGAATCGTCCCGGTCTGAAAAATAAAAATAATTAAAACCAACAGCAACCACAGCATGTCTAAGCCTCCTTATATATCTACGTTTTATACAAAGCTCCAATTTTTTTGACATGTTTGCCTCTTAAGCTGAATAGATAGTAACCAAGCACTATAGGAGCGATGTCCGGAAAGGAGCGATTATGAAAAAAGGAAGCCTAAATCGCCGGATGACCCTGCTTGTCATTCGGGATGCACAGCAACCGCCCAAGCAGCTACAATGCTCCGCAGCCGCTGTCATTCTCGTCCCGACCCTTGTGATCGCATCAATCTCTACGCTCGTGATCGGGCTGCAAATCCGTTCTTCCCATATTATTTCCCAAATGGAAACCAATCTTGCTGTCCAGAGTTTGCAGATGGAGGTCACAGTAGCAGACAAAGACGCAGCCATTGGGCGACTGCGGCAGGAAGTCATGGAGCTGACGAATCAAGCCACCAGTATTCGCGAACGTCTCCAGCGTGTAACAGAGCTGGAACAACAAATGCAGCAATTCATTCGTAAACACGGAAATTCCTCCAGCGCAAGCAGCAATAAATCAACCATAACCCCGCTCTCCTGGGATGCTTCCGGCCATACTGGGGGTGAATTGATCGCAGTGCATGAAAATACAGCTCTTCTAGCCCGCCAGGTCATGGATGATTTTCAGGAAATCGAAGCTCTGCTAGACACTGTGGAGCGTACGGTTCCGCGCTCTATTCAACAGGCAAATGCCGTCCAGCAGAACCTGGAGCGCCAACAAGCCGCGCAGCTGCTCCAGACCCGCAGACTGGCACTTGCTGAACAAGGGAGGCCCTCCATTTGGCCTGTTGGTTCGCGGCGCATGACCTCCAGCTTCGGCTACCGCAGCGACCCATTTACGGGTAGATCCGCTTTTCACTCCGGCGTGGACATTGCCGGTCAATCCGGTGATCCTGTCTATGCGGCAGGGGCAGGCACTGTGCTGGAGGCCGCTTCCAGCGGAGCCCGTGGCAATTGCATCATCATTCAGCATCCTGACGGACTCCAAAGCTGGTATATGCACCTAAGCGGGATGCAGGTAGCTCCCGGGGACCGTGTTCACAAAGGACAGACCATTGGCCTGCTGGGAAGTACAGGGAGAAGCACGGGACCTCATCTTCATTTTCAGATCGTCAAGCATAACCAACCTGTCGATCCATTGCTGTATGTACAATAAGGATTTTGCAAAATACTTACTATAAAGGATTGGAGGAAAACGTTCATGTTCAAGGAATCCAAAAAAAAGCTCTCCACCCCGGCGACGGATACACTGCTCGCTAACGGCACTAGCTTTGAAGGTACGATTGAGGCAGAGGCCAATATTCGCATTGACGGTCATTTCCAGGGCGATATCTATAGCACTCGTACTGTCGTCATTGGAGAATCAGCAGTTGTACGTTCGGACATCATTGCACGGGACGTCATTCTTGCCGGCAAGGTATTCGGCAGCATCACCGCGGAAGGACGGCTGACCATTACACCGACAGGCGAACTATATGGAAATACGGCGACCCCTACATTGGTCATTTCTGAAGGCGGCATACTGAACGGCACGAGTCAAATGAATCAAACTATGGAGGCAGAGTCGCCAACTGCTATAGAGAAATCAGATGATGAAAATCAATCCAGTTTCAGCCAAGACAATGAGGATAGCCAAGCCTCCCTACAACCCGAAGCGGGATAGGGCGGCTTACACTCCTTATATTTCCAGCAAAGCCTCCATTTACTCCATAATATCCTCCACTCTGCGTTCCAAAAATAAATGGTATACCTTGCGTATGACGATTTTGCCACACATATACAATGGAATAACCAAAATGATACCCAAGATCCCAAGTAGATCGCCACCAACTAGCAATAAAATGACGACAGTCAACGGATGAATGTCCAGTTGCTTGCCAAAGACAATCGGTGACAGCCAATTATCCTGAATTTGCTGTGCAACGATCACCACCACCAGCGACCAGAGCGCCATGGAAGGCGATTCGAGAAATCCAATGATAACCACAGGTATAGAAGCAGCTACTGCCCCCACATAGGGAATAAAATTAAGGAAAATCGAAATAACGGCAAGTAGCAAAGCATAAGGCAAACCAATAATCAAAAATCCAAGGAACATCATCAAGCCCAACGCGACATTGATCAGCACTCGACTGACGATAAAGCTGCTGAGTGCACTATCAATATCCTCCATCACTTCCAGCGCGTCCTTATGATATTTTTTAGGAAAGAAGTTGAGCATTTTAGGACCAAACTTGCTTCCTTCCTTCAGCATGTAGTAGAGCAATATGGGAAAGGTAGCCAATACGATAAAAAAGTAGGATACGAACGATACCAGCTTTACCGAATAATCTGACAGCGTTGAAAAAGCTTCGTTTAACGTATCTGACAGTTGTGACAGCGGGTCTTCACCCGGAGGCAGCACTTGTCTCAAGGATTGATTATGCCGCCATTGGCTTAATTGATCAACCAGACTTTTAATGAGCTTCGGCGCATTCTCAAATAAATTGGTCACCTGATCACGGAGCGTAGGCCATACTCCCCATGAGAAGAGGAACAGTAACACGCCAATGACCAAATAAATCAGTAATATGGAAATCGATCGTTTGATTTTTCTCCGTTCCATGACATCTACGATCGGTCTCAATAAATAATAGAGGAAAAAAGATAGCATCAGCGGTACTATCAGCAGGCTGACCAAGGATACGAGAGGACTGAATATAAAGTTTACTTTGGTGCCCAAGTAAATGATGAGCAATAGCATGACGATTCCTGAAGTCAGACGAAAAAAACGATTATTTTGCAGCATATCATGCGCCCCCTGTTCTGTTTCTCTCTACTTCTTTAAACGCAAACCGACCCTATTGATTGATTCTTGCTGAAAATAGATTACAATATACCCCCACTTACAGAATGTATAGCAAAAAAGGAAGTCCAAATGGCTAGGCATTGGACTTCCTTTTTGTGATCTTAGCATTTTGCCAAAATCCTCGTATGATTAAATCACACATTCTAAGAGATACGTGTTTAGGTTGAAACATCGCGTTTTACGAAAACCACCCAGGCAATTGCGATAAAAACCACATAATAAGCAGCCAACACAGTGAGCGAAAAGGTTAGATCGGAAGTTACTGTACCCGGCGGCATATCTAGATATTTTTTCAGATCCATATGCGTAAAGAGTACGTATTTGGTCCATTCAAAACGATCTGTGCTGAACAAACCAATCGAGTTATACACTGTTTTGGTGAACATCATAAACAAAGACAAACCAATCGCCAAGGCGCTCGAACGAAACACCGCAGATAACATAAATGCAAAAGCCATGGTCACGAATAAGGCGATATAGCTATACAAAAAGTTCAGCGTTACGTAAGATACCGGATCACTGAACAGCGGAACAGAGCCCGCTGGTGCGTCCTTCGATAACATCAGCCAGGAGGACAGCGTAACCATCAAAACCAAAACGATCGTTCCGAGCAAGCTGAACAAAATCACCGATATATACTTGGACAACAGAATTTTGCTGCGAGTCCAAGGGCGAATAAGCAGTAGCTTAATCGTTCCCCATGTAAATTCACCAGCCACCGAATCAGCAGCTACAATGACCGTAAACGTCGTATTGAGGAAAAATGTAAATAACGTTGTCAATGCGATGCCATCCCACACACTCACCTGATCGGAAACCAGAGAAATCAGCATCGGAATCACAGCGGTGATGACTGCCAGCAGCCCCAGCATGATCCATGTGCGCACACGCAAGTAGATTTTGAGATTTTCATTATGTACCAGCTTGAAGAAATCAGCCAATGGACCCGCCTCCCGTCACTTCCAAAAATTGATCTTCCAATGTACGGGCAACCGGGCGAATGGCGTACACCTTGACTCCATTTGCAGCCAGCAGACTGTTCATCTCTGCAATCTGTTCCCGCTCCAGGTGAAGCAGTAGTTGATTGCCTTCGACGCGCCCTGCTCCAGCAAGCGTATAAGCTTGCTCGGCATCATTGACTTCAAAAGCAATTTCCGCCGTCTGCACTTCTCCCTCTGTATTTTTCAACTGCTTGATATCTACCAACCGTCCGCTCTGAATAATAGCCACGCGGTCGCACATCAGCTCCATTTCGGACAACAAATGACTCGATACAAACACCGTAATTCCTTCCGTACGGGTTAATTGACGCAAATAATCCCGCAGTTCACGAATACCCTGCGGGTCCAAGCCATTGGTCGGCTCATCCAGCACGAGCAGCTTCGGACGATGCAAAATCGCCTGAGCTACTCCGAGTCGCTGTCGCATCCCGAGCGAGTAGGTTTTGACTTTATCGTGAATTCGGTTTCCGAGTCCCACCAGACGAATCGCTTCATCTATACGCTCTTGGGTCACCCCTGGAGACATGCGCGCAAAATGCTGCAAATTTTGATAGCCTGTCAAAAACTTGTACATCTCCGGGTTCTCAACAATCGCACCGACATGGGAAACAGCCTTTTCAAAATCGGTATTGATGCTGTCTCCGCAAATATGAATATCACCCTTGCTGATCGAAATCAGGCCAACCATCATACGAATGGTGGTCGTTTTTCCCGCACCGTTGGGTCCGAGAAAACCAAATACCTGTCCGGCCGGAACCTCCAGTGTCAGATTGTCCACGATCGCTTTTGAGGAAATGATTTTACTCACACCCTCCATACGTATGACGGGAACCTGCCCTGTCGCTTGCTGCATGCTATGAAACTCCTTCCATCCGGAGTGAAGCTGTCATCCATTTTACTGTACATTTCCGGTTTTGGAAGTATTGTACCATATTTATCCTTTCAGAAACACCTTTGGGAACACCATATCACGTCTGTTCCTTTTCCTTGTATATCCAAAGCACCCTCCACTCCTCATCTTCCTGCGTCACATAACAAGGCTGTACGATATCAAAATTACCGAATCGGGTCTTGTAATGCTGAGTGACCGTAATACGGTAAACCTTCCCTAAATCTTCCCCATTTGGATCGGTACGAATGTCATATTCTACCTGCGGCTCCCCCAGTTCAAACGTAAACGTATCCGTCCCCATATCCTGCATAAAAACGTGCGCACGCTGCTGTACATACGTGGACTTCTCGAATTTCTTCTTCATTTGTGAATGAAAAAGCTCCCAGGAGCCGCCAAAATTCCCCGATTGCTCCATCGTGTAGAACTCGTTCAGCGCTTCTACGGCTTGATCCCCTTCCCCCGTAGACATCACCCCACGCAGACCCATCCACAGCAGCCATAGCAATCCACATAGGATTGCAAAATACAGTAGCTTACGGACGAACGCCGAAGCCGCTCTCCTTCTAAGCAGCACATATGTCCCTCCCTCTGTTGGACTATACCGAATACTCTACAGATGTATGTAGGACAAGGTGAGTTTAGAAGAGAATAGCGGGTCCTCCCTATAGGACATTTGCCTGCATAAGGGATGTCTAAGGCGATGCAGAAGTGGTGACCAAATGTTTCTCCAGCACTCCATGGATACGTTGGCGTTCCTGCTCATCTACGATGTAATAATACACGCCGTTGATTTTGCTCCCATGTCCCTTCACCTCAACGGTATCCATCTGCTTAAGGGACGGACCGATCCGGGTCAGAAAGGTCGTCATATCATCAAAGGTAATGTCTGTGCGAATCTGCTCCCCCGCTGCCTCCAGTAGCGGTTTTACTCGCAACAGCCCTTCCTTGCTGATGGACTGGGCAAGAATTTGCTTGAGCAGTTCTCGCTGGCGAGCATTTCTCCCGAGATCCCCACGCGGATCATCAAATCGCATACGGGCATAGGCCAATGCTTCTACTCCGTTCAAGTTCAAATTCCCCTGCGCAAAATGATGCCCCTCATACTGAAAATCAAGTGGATTGTAGACCTCCACTCCCCCCACAAGATCCACCATTTTCGCAAACCCTTCCATATTCATTTGTACATAGTAATCTATCGGATGGTTCAAAAAATGCTCTACCGTACGGATCGACATATCCACGCCCCCAAAAGCAAACGCGTGATTGATTTTGTCCTCACGCCCTCTACCGATCAACTCTGTTCGTGTATCACGCGGAATGTTGAACATTAACATCGAACCCTTGGCGGGATTCATAGATAGAACGATCATCGTATCGGATCGTCCTGGATCGTGCGGTCGCCGATCTACACCCAGCACCAGCACGGTGAACGGCTTAAACTGAGAGATGGCTGCCGGATTGGGTGTACTTGTTCCAGTGTTTGTTCCTGCGGAGTGCCCTGCTCCGCCTGTCGCAAGGGTAGAGACCGCTCCGGGCTGCACGATGCTGCGTGGATGATACATCGCATCAGCCGCTGTTTTAAAGGAATGATACACATAGACGGTATATGCAGCACCTCCTACAACCAATAACGCCACAGTCCCCAATGTCATCTTCAGCCATCGTTTCATAGTCATCCTCCCTTTACGGATTCACTACAGACTGATGACGATCTATATCCAGATTGTTCATCTGTGGTCTGCCAACAGAATAGTATGCAAAGGCAGATTGTCTAATTTGTTCTTCCCTATACACATTGCGCCCGTCAATCATAATGGGATACTTCATCAGCTCATTCAGCTCACCTAGTCCGACCTCACCAAACTCCTCCCATTCCGTCAATAGACACAATGCATCGCATCCTTCTGCTGCTTCCCGCGCGCTATCGGCCCACTTTATTTCCGGGCTGTCCAGCAATCGGCGGAAGTTAGCAGTAGCAATCGGGTCATATGCACGAATATGCGCCCCCGCCTCCAACAGTGACTGCATAATATCCAGTGCCGGGGCATCTCTTACATCATCTGTATTCGGTTTAAATGCCAGCCCCCATATGCCAATCGTAGCTCCTTCCAGCTCACCCAGTGCCTCTTTCAGCTTGCGAATCACGTTAAAACGTTGTCCCTGATTCACCTCCACCACGGATTTCAGCAGCTTAAATTCATAGTCCACGTTGCCTGCAATTTGAATTAAAGCCTGCGTATCCTTGGGAAAACACGAACCCCCATAGCCAATACCAGCGGACAAAAAGGAGGAACCGATCCGCTGATCCAGCCCCATACCGTGTGCCACGCGTGTAACGTCTGCACCCACCTTTTCACAAATATTTGCAATCTCATTAATAAACGAAATTTTGGTCGCCAAAAAGGCATTCGACGCGTACTTGATCATCTCGGCCGAACGGATATCCGTGGTTAAGATATTCGTGGTCAGCGGCTCATGCAGAGTAGTTAGTACTGCGGATACATGCGGATCGGAAGCTCCAATGACGATTCGATCTGGCTGTAGGGTGTCTATAACCGCCGATCCTTCTCGTAAAAATTCAGGAACTGAAGCGATACCAAAAGGATAGTTCGTGCGACTAGCAATCCAATTTTGAATACGCTCGTTCGTTCCGACAGGAACCGTGCTTTTGGTAACAATGATCTTGTAGCCATTCATGGCATCTGCCACCTCGCACGCTGCTTCTTCAATATAGGACAAGTTGGCTTCACCACTCGGCAATGAAGGTGTACCTACCGCCAAAATAACAATATCAGCTGCCTGCACCGAAGCTGCGGTATCTGTTGTAAAGCTCAACCGTCCCTGCTCCACATTATCTTTAATTAGAGCCTTTAAGCCTGGTTCATAAATCGGTACCCCGCCTGCACGCAACTGCCGAATTTTATCTTCATTCTGATCGATACAGACGACGGTATTGCCAAGCGCGGCAAAACAGACCCCTGACACCAGTCCGACATACCCGGCACCTATTACACATAGCTTCAAAGCAATTCCCCCTTTTTACATGCTGTCTTATTTCACTGTACTTTTGCCCCGCTTTACTTCTCTATGCCTCTCCCTGTATGCCGATTATGATAGAGCGTGAGCCTTTTATTATGTCGATAGGATTTGAGAAAACGATAGATATACATTGGATTGTTATAGGCATACCTCTTCCACAAACGCTTTGGCTCACAGATCAGACGGTACAGCCATTCCAGTCCCAATCTTTGTATCATTAGCGGTGGCCTGCGAACCTTGCCTGTAATATAGTCAAAGGCAGCCCCTACTCCAATCATCACGCCACGGATACGATCCTTGTTGCGATGCATCCAGATTTCCTGCTTCGGACAGCCCAGACTGACGAATATGATATGCGCACCTGAAGCATTGATTTCCTCAATGATCCGTTTCTCCTCGTCTGGCTGAAGTTCACGAAATGGCGGTGAAAAGCTGCCCGCGATACGAATTCCAGGGTAATCCTGTCCTATCCTGTCTTTTAAGCTATCCAGCGTATCCGGCGTACTGCCGTAAAAATATACGCTCACCTCCGTCTGTGGCGCACGTTCACACAACTTGAGCATCAAACTGGGGCCATCTACTCGATCCTGACGCTCGAATCCGTACAGCTTGAGTGCCCAAACCAGTGGCATACCGTCTGGAGTACACAAATCAGCCTGAGTGAGCGCTTCGTGGAATTCGGGAAGATCTCCGGCCGTGACAATGGAATGAGTGTTGCAAATACATACATAGCTGTCCTTTCGTCCGACTGCCCATTGTTCCAGCGTATGTACCGTCTCCTGAAACGTCAGCGCTGCAACATCTGTGCTCGCAATCCTTCCGACTCTATACTGGGGCAGCTGCTTCATCATCGCATTCCTCCATAGCCTCGCTATATATCGCCAGCAGTTGCTTCACATTCACTTCTTCCGTATAGTGTGCAGCATAGTTTTGCGCCACCTTCTGTCTCATAGCCGCATAGTTCTCATAGGCTACTGCACGACGAATCACGGTCTTAATATTTTCCAGATCATCATGTTGAAAATGAAAACCCGTCACCCCGTCCTCCACAACTTCCTCCAATGCGCCGATTCGGCTGCACAATACCGGCGTTCCCACGGAATAGGACTCTACAATCGTCATCGGAAAACCTTCATACCAAATAGAAGGCACCATCACATACATGGCCCGGCTCATGCAGTACAGCACCGTGTCTCCATCTTGCTTGCCGAGAAACCGAATATCTTCCTGCGGATGAGCAGCCGCCAGTTCAGCCTTTTCCGGACCATCTCCAATGATGACCAGTCTCAATCCGCCCCGATCTTCCAGCTGTGACCAGGCTTGCAGCAGATTGCGAACCCCTTTTTCAGCTGAAATCCGCCCCACGAACAACAAATAACGATCATTGGGATCATACTTGGCTTTCACCGTTTGATGATGGACAAAATTCGGTTTTACTGCGATGCGGTCCAGCGGAATGCCGCTTTCGGCAAATTTGTCCCGTGCAAACTCCGTCAGCGCAATATA
Source organism: Paenibacillus sp. Mc5Re-14 (assembly GCF_001049835.1). Taxonomy (NCBI): domain Bacteria; kingdom Bacillati; phylum Bacillota; class Bacilli; order Caryophanales; family Paenibacillaceae; genus Paenibacillus; species Paenibacillus sp. Mc5Re-14. The sequence continues at coordinate 1,142,554 of NZ_CVPD01000001.1, forward strand.
GCGACTTACCTTGTGCTGCCATGTGCCGATCAGCTCGTTGAACTTAATCATCGCCGCCACCGGAATCGTCTGCAGCTGCGAGCCTCGGTAACATCCATGACGGATGGAGTGCAACAGCGTGCCGTGCAGGCATTTTTCACAAACTTCATTCCCTCGCATAAAGGTTGCCGCCGGACAGATCAGCCTGTAATTATGCAGGGTCTGGACAACCGGAATCCCCAGCCGTTCACAGGCATGATAGACCGAAGGGGATATGACCGGGAAAAAATTGTGCACATGTACCACATCCGGTTTCACTCGCAAAAGTAACTCTTTGATCCTTTTGAATTCTGGGAAGGACCAGGTTGCCTCTACCGCCAGTTTTGCCATGTTGGCCAATCCTTTGCTTTGAATGCTGTCGTTATGCACATAGTAATGCTCCGTCTCTATTCCTCTGGAACGCAACATAGCCGATTCCTGCTCGACAACCTTGTCTTCTCCCCCACTTTGCTGATAAAAGTTATGGATGATCAGTACTTTGCTTACAGGCGGGGTCATTCGTCTGCTAACCTGTTGACTCACGTGGCCGCCCCACTTTCCTGTGTTGATTGCATAGCGTGATTGGAGCTCATGGGTTTGATCCGTTGCTGGCTTACGATTTCATCTGCAATCCGATCCCACGACATACGCTCGATCGTAAGAAATGCTTTCTCGGCTAGGCTTTGTCTAAGCTCAGCATCCTCCAGCAACGTGCCTATACGGCCAGCCCATTCCTCTTCCGAAAAGCTTCTCAGCATCACTCCGCTTACTCCGTCCTCAATCAAGGTAACCGAGCCACCGTTCACCGAAGAAATAATCGGGACGCGGAACAACATGCTTTCCAGCAGTACCATGCCAAAAATATCGTATTGGGTCGGAAACAGCATCAAATCCGCTGCTCCGTAAATCTGCCACAGATGACGTTGCTCCACTCTTGGAAAATGTATAATTCTATCCGTCAACCCCAGTTGCTGAGCATAAGCCCAATAACGATCCGTATCTATCTTCCGTCCATTCCCAACCATTAACAAAAGGCAGCCAGGATGCTTTTGGAGTACTCTTTTGAACGTACTCAGCATAAAACGTATATTTCTCCGTTCCTCCAGCACACCGACATACAGCAGCACCGGGCGATCTCCGATCCGACGCAGCTCATTCGCAACCTCACGGTTTTCCTCGCGCTCTCCGCTTTGGTCGTCACTGTTGAACCCTCTCTCTACATTGCTGCGATCCAGTCCGACCCCAATCGTTATCACGTTGTCAAAGCCTTTATTCTCCAGATAGCGCTTGGCAAGATCGGATTTGACATAGGTTCGGCGTAGAGACTTTGTCACCTTAGGCAGCAGCATAACATCGTACAGTTTGCGGATCAGCGCATGCGTATTATCTCGGTATGGACCGTGATACAGCGCCAGCTTATCGGGACATTTACGGGAAAGCAGGTAGGTCATGATCTGGTTGTATTCTGTAGTAATGACCAGATCATAAGCTGCCAGAAAAGAATCTTTGAGAACATCCCTGTAGATGCTGTTGCTTAAGAACTTGAACCCGTGCAGCCAGATTATGCGCAAGGTGCAGCCTGCGTGGCGGTAGACCTGTTCCAGATGGGTCTCCTTACGATCATTGTAGTAAACAATATCGCAATCGTAGCCTTTACGGACGAGCGCTTTACCCAAGCCGACTTCCTGCAAATTGTATGAGGCTCCATTCACCTTGCTGGCAAAGTTGCGAAGATACAGTATTTTTGGAATCATCATCAGTACTCCTGCCATTTCATATTGGGTGAGTTATGGCATGCGGGGTTTAGAGACCGCTGCACGCTCCATTTGATCTTCCGATCGCTGTTGCAGTGGGATTCCTGGATATATAAAACATTACGAGGTAGGAATCCCACTGCAAAGGCGAACGTTAGCGCTTCTTCAGATTCAAATGGACCACTCCTCTGCTGACCGCCGTTTCCATAAAGTCACCCCATCTTAAAAAAGGGAATGCTGGGCATGAAGTGCCATCGCTGCGCGATGTACGCGTGCGAATACATACAGGGCGTTGTTTCGTCAAACAACTTGTAAGCTTGGCACGTTATGGCACGCTCACAAGCAAGCATGGCTATACTACCGCTAAGCTGAGCAAGATGCTTTAACTAGGCTTGACTGTCGCTTGCCGTGAGTACTATTCATCAAGCTCTTTCGCCTTGAGAGAGCTATACAGAGCATTAATTACATCGGTTGCATGCTCGGTGTGAAGTTCGCGGCGATAGGGCGCAGCTATCGCCAGGCGGCTCTTACCTCCCCCACCTTATAGGCAGGGAGAAATTCTTTTTGGCGGCGGTGAAACGTAGCGGAGGGTAAGGATTTGAATCTGAAGAAGCGTCAGCGTTCGCCTTTGACGTGGGATTCCGCCCTCTATAGGGCTTATTCAAACCAAGGAATCCCACGTCAACAGCGATCGGAAGATCAAACCCGTCCCGTAGCGGCCTTTCCCCTCCAACTTGAATGTTCCCCCTGCCGCTGTCTTTCCTCCATCATCTGCATATTAAAATGGTCTGCCCCTTTAAGCTGGGCGGCTGCCATATCCGCTACCAAAGTCACGCTCGATTCCATCGGTACAAAGCGATATTTGTAGGCTGTAAGCCGATGATCCGTTTCGTGAAATAAAATGTCCTGGGCATAATTGCCCCATCGGTCCTTAGGCATCAAATCAATCGTCATACCTGCATGTGCAGAAGGCAGCAGCATATTGGAGCCGTGAATGCCAATGACTAATCGGCTGGCTGCGTACACCTCACATACCCGCATTTCACTATCCCGATCGAAGCGTGAGACGCGCTCGTCAGAAATCCATGCCGGGAAGCTTCCCGTGCGTCCAAGTCCCGCAACTGTAAAACGATGATCAGGAAAGCTTTCTCTCAGTCTGCGGAACAGCCCAATGATTTTGCTGCGTTGATGATAAATTAGCGGTTTCAGGCCACGTTTGAGCTGTGGGAATTTTTGTACCGCTCTGGCAATATGATGGCTACCGCTCCACAAGCGGTCTTCCCTCCATACAAAGGTAATGCGTGGATCCGACTCAACTTCCTCGTCATAACGGGAGACCCCTGTAAATTGCTCAATTTCAAACTGGCTGGGATGTGAATATGCCGGGCTGACATACACCTCATCAAAACGTATCAATTCCTCAATCATCCGATGATGTAGCAGAGGATAAAAGTTTCGTGCCTTGCTGAACGGCACATCGACCGTCCAAATTTCAGACACATATGCCGGCACCATCCACTCTAGCGACTTTTGCACAATAACGATGATCCCCATTTCCGGTGATTGCTCGTATTCGCGCTGAACATTCAGCAGCTTAAGCAACGCATGACCATACAAATAATCTATGGTGTTGACAATAATTACACGCGAAGAAGCTTTCTTTTTATGCACGGTCATACCGACTGCTAAATCATAGGAAGGATTCATCAAGGATTGCCGCAAAGGCTCTCCGAGCCATTTTCTTGACTTCGCATCACCGGTCAGGATATAGTCAGGCATTTCTACACGATAAGGGGAATACGTCGCATGACCGACCCTCATATCCTCAAGATATTCACGTCCGCAACCCTCACACTTAGTACTGACACATACGTGGATTCCCTGCCACAGTACCTCTCCCCCACGTAACGTGTCTCCACAATGCGGGCACTGTTCCTCATGCCGAACAAATGGTTTAATCGGTATCATGATTGTTCTCTCCAACTTTCGGTACTGTAATATGAACATGCCAGAAGGTCAGGATTGACTTCATCATCCAACCCAAATTGGCTTTGACTTCCTTAAACAACAAATCCATTAGAAATACAGATATCGTAAAGGACAATATCGTCGCCACTAAGGACCCTCGAACCCCAAGCCATGGGATCAGCGCGTAATTGAAGGCGATATTCGTAACCGCACCTATTACCGAGGTCAGCAACGTGTATTTGAACAAATTTTCATTGGTGATAAACAAGCTTTTGGCGACACTAAAGTTGGTGAAAAATAGACGAATCGCAAACAATGACAACAGCGAACCTGCTTCAGCAAACTCTCTCCCATACAGCACAACTACTACCCATTGGGATAGAAAAAATAAGGGGACTGATGTCACAAGAAAGCATATAAACATCAGCCGATACACGTTAGACAACGTCCGTCTGTATTCGTCGCTTCCTTTCTGCTTGGAACGCGTCACCACCGGGGCATAGGCTGTCGTTAGCACGACCGGGATAAAGCCCAGCACCTCGATGAGTCGGAGTGCAACGGAGTATTGCCCGACTGCTTCGTTTCCCAACAATTCACCGATAATGACCTGATCAATCCGTGCCTGTACATATACAGCGGAGGAGGACAAAATAATCGGCCAGCTGTGATCCATGATTCGCCGAGCAGTTGTGAAGCGAAACGTCCACTTGTTCACACGCCGTCCTTCCTTATGGAAGAAATACAGCAACAGCAGGCTTCCGAGCAGAAACTCTCCATGAGCACACAACGCCACTGCCCAGATTGGAATACCGGACAACAATAAAATGATTTTGACGGTGGAACCGAGGACAAAGGCGGTATTCTTGGCAACAACCGTATATTTGGACAACATCTGTGCACGAAACCAGTAGTCGATAATATCAAACAACTGAAATACCGAGGCCGTAGCCAGAATCAGATTAATTAACCGTACTGAACTGTCTTCCGGTCTGAGCAGTGAAATAAAGGAATAGGACAGTACAATGGCTACCAAAGTACCTAACAACTTCAGCAGAACCGCCGTACCCAATAGCTCGTGCTCATCCTTAGGGTGTTTGACAAGATCGCGTACTAATATAGAATCAAAGCCAAGGGTCGTGAAAATCAGGAACATCCCGAAAAAGGATTCCGCATAATTCCATTTTCCCAGTTCCTCTGGTCCCAACACTCTCGCCATGATGATGCTAACCGCCAGCCCGAACACCATGCGAATCATTTTGTCACCGAACAGCCAGGATGTATTCACCAGCAAACTTCTGCGCGGTTTGGCACGTTTCTTGACTAATGTCATATGTTCTACTCCATCTTGAAAAATGACCTTAAGCATTGCTTTATGATCTGTTGAGCTGTCATACAGCTGAAATCATGTACAACGAAGAGACCCCCCGGCCAGGCGGGTGGCCTCTCCACCTCTTACACGACGACAGAAGCTTCGACTGCAGCCTGCCTTTTTACACGCTCCAAGTCTGCATCCACCATCATACGAACAAGCTGCTCGAAGCCGACTTCCAATCGCCAGCCCAGCTTTTCCTTCGCCTTGGCACAATCGCCAAGCAATAGATCTACCTCTGCCGGTCGAACAAATTGCGGATCAATCACGACGTAATCCTCGTAATTTAAACCTACATGAGAAAAAGCAATTTGCAGCAGTTCACGCACAGAATGCATTTCTCCCGTGGAAATCACGTAATCATCTGGTCGATCCTGCTGAAGCATCAGCCACATCGCCTTTACATAATCCCCTGCAAAACCCCAGTCTCGCAGGGAATCCAAATTCCCCATACGCAGCTCCTGCTGCAATCCCAGCTTGATACGAGCTACTGCATCCGACACTTTGCGTGTTACAAACTCCAACCCTCGGCGGGGCGATTCGTGATTGAACAAAATACCTGAGCAAGCAAACATATCAAAGCTTTCGCGGTAGTTGACTGTAATCCAATGGCCGTACACCTTGGCGACACCATAAGGACTACGTGGGTAAAACGGGGTCATTTCTGTCTGCGGCGTCTCCAGTACCTTACCGAACATCTCGCTGCTTGAAGCCTGATAAAAGCGCGCCTCCGGCTTGGCAATTCGAACGGCCTCCAGCATATTGGTGACAGATAATGCTGTAATTTGCCCTGTAGCCAAGGGCTGCGGCCATGAGGCCGCTACAAAGGATTGAGCAGCCAAGTTGTAGACTTCATCCGGGTTGGACTGACGGACGGCTTCGATCAGCGAAGCCAGATCGGTCATATCACCAGAAAGCCAGTGAATGTCATTCTGGATATGCGCTACATTTTCAAAGTTCGGTGTGCTGGTTCGTCTGCGCACCCCGTACACCTCATAATCCTTGGACAGCAGCAACTCAGCCAGATAAGACCCGTCTTGTCCGGTAATCCCAGTGATCAGCGCTTTTTTCATTCCAATTCCCCCACCGTTATTTATTGTTCAACCAGATCCAGACCTTGAAATGCCTGGTATACAGACCTTAATCCTTCTTCTAGTGAAATACGCGCCGACCAGCCCAGCCCGGAAATCCGAGATACATCTACCAACTTGCGCGGCGTTCCGTCAGGAACGGAAGTATTAAAAGTAATTTCGCCCTCATAGCCGACTACATTTTTGACTCGTTCAGCTAGCTCACGGATGGAAATATCCTCACCCACACCAATATTTACAATCTCATTTCCCTCATAGTTATTCATCAGGAATAGACAGGCATCAGCCAAATCATCCGAATGAAGAAATTCTCGCCGAGGCGTACCGGAGCCCCATACTTCTACAGTCGGAGATTGATTCAGCTTAGCCTCATGAAACTTGCGGATCAGCGCAGGTAGCACATGAGAGGTTTGGAGATCAAAATTGTCGCCCGGACCATATAAATTCGTAGGCATCACCGAAATAAAACGGGTTCCATACTGACGGTTGTAGGACTGACACATTGTGATCCCGGCAATTTTAGCAACCGCATAGGCCTCGTTGGTAGGCTCAAGCTCACCTGTAAGCAGATATTCTTCTCGCAACGGCTGTGGAGCAAATTTGGGATAGATACATGTAGAGCCTAGGAATAACAGCTTGCTTACATTCTTCCGGTATGCCGCATCAATCACATTGGTTTGTATAAGCAGATTGTCACGGATAAAATCAGCCGGATATTCGTTATTGGCCAAAATCCCGCCCACCTTGGCTGCTGCCAGAAATACATAATCCACGGGCTCTGTATCAAAAAAATGATCTACGGCCTCTTTATTGCGCAGATCCAGTTCACGGCTTGTGCGAGTAATAATATGACGATATCCCGCTTTCTGAAGCGCTCGGACAATAGCGGAACCTACCAGTCCATTGTGCCCTGCTACATAAATGTTGGAATGAAGCTCCATCCTTCTCTCCTACCCCTCTTTGTTAAAATGACTTTAATATGCATCCTTGGAGCCCAGCAGCACACGGAATGTTTTCAGCATGATGATCATATCCGTGCGGAAACTGCGTCTAGATATGTACTCCAAATCCAGTTCTACCATCTGGTCAAAGCTTAGATGATTACGACCGCTGATCTGCCATAGTCCGGTGCAGCCCGGTGTGACCGTCAGACGCAGCTTATCCCTCATGGTGTAATCATGAACTTCTCTTGGCAATGGGGGTCTGGGTCCTACAAGGCTCATATGCCCACGCAGTACATTGAAGAGTTGCGGTAGTTCGTCGATGCTCGTTCTGCGAAGAAAGCGGCCCACACGGGTAATTCGGGGATCGTCCCGCATTTTGAACATCGCACCCTCAATTTCATTTTCCACCAGCAATGCAGACAATCTGGCCTCGGCATCAGACACCATGGAACGAAATTTGATCATGCGAAACGGTCGCTCATGTTTACCAATACGGATTTGATAAAATAATGCACTTCCTTTGGGGTCCTCCAGCTTGATCAACAAAATGACGAGCAGAAATACCGGGCATAGTACGATGATTCCAATAAAAGACAGTATAATGTCCATACTTCGCTTCACGAACGGATATACGCTCCATCCTTGTCGTCGTTCAAGCCCATGAGCGACCGAATATACATCCACTGACGCGCTCAGCACTTTGGCCTTGTTCGAGCGGGAAGAAGACACGTCTCATCACCTCACTCCTTGTTGATAAATATTATTAATACATTGTTAAAAGAATCTTATATACTCTTATTTCCCCCGATTTATTCATGTCAGATTGCGTTCCTCCATACCACGCTCGGCGCGGCGCTTCACGTTATTGAGCACTACACCCAAAATGCGCGCCTTTACTCTTTCCAAATTTGCCTTCGCCTTCTTAACGACATCCTTTTTGACCTTCCCTGCCTGCACTACCAAAATGACACCATCACACATGGCACTTACAATGAAGCCATCCGGAAAAGACAGCAGGGGTGGCGTATCCATCAGAATCACATCATAATGTTCTTTGAGCTCAACTAGTAGAGCCTTCATTCTACGGGAACTGAGCATCTCGGACGGATTGGGTGGATTCGGTCCAGCCGTGATCGCATGCAGATGATCAATCCCAGTTTCCTGAACCACATCCTGCCATGTCTGTTGATTGGCAAGTACCCGTGTAAGCCCTGTATGATTGCGCAAACCAAACATATGATGCAAGGAGGACCGACGCAAATCCATGTCCATAACCAGCACCTTTTTTCCTTCTTGTGCATAGGTTACAGCCAAATTGCTAATCGTGACTGTTCTGCCTTCACCCGCCTGAGCGGACGCCACCATCATCACCTCAATCGGCTCGTCTATAGAAGAAAACTGAATGTTAGTGCGGAGCATGCGGTACTCCTCCGACACGGAAGACTGAGCATGCAAGGATGTAACGAGCTGATTATTGATTAATCGCGGCATATTGTCCCTCACCTACCTGTTTAGGAGTTGTAGTAGAGCTGTCAGAGCGTCTATCTTCTTTTTTCATTTTTGTAATCAGGGATAGGGTAGGCAGACCAAGTTCTTTTTCAATATCTTCCTCATTTTTAAATGTATCATCCAATACCTCCAGCAAAAACGCCAAGCCTATTCCCAGCAATAAAGAAATGGCAAAAGCAATAAAAATCTGTATAGCGGGATTATTGTTCACGGGAACTGCTGGATCATTCAGGCTGGCTTCGCTTAGGATGGTGACATTGTCCATTTTCATGATAGAGGGAATTTGCCGTTTGAATACTTTGGCTACCGCATTGACGGTTTTCACAGCCTTCGTATACGACAAGTCGCGGACTGTTACATCCATGACCTGTGAGTCACCTGCGGTGTTCACTCTCAATTTTTGCGCCAAAGCTGACGGAGTAACCTTGAGATCGGGGAAGCTGGCGACCACCTGATCCATAATCGCCGAGGAGATCATAATTTGTTTATAGGAGTTCGTTAAGGCTATGTTGGTTTGCACTACACTGTAATCGACAACACCTGCACGATCCGGTCGTGGCGTCTGGTTAATAATGAGCTTGGCAGTAGCTTCATAAACCTGCGGGGTAAAATATACATTTTTTATGCCTACTACAGTACACACCAACAGTACAATACTGCCAATCAACCACATTCTTTTGCGGATCAAACGGATGTACTCTTTCAACTGCACAAGACCAGTCCTCCCTGCTTGACTTGTTTTCGATGAATAACGCTTGTACTGATCCTCTGCATGACGGGGAAAAGAACGATGCATGACCCTCTAATCTATAGTAAAATGTTGTATAATAGCGCATAGAAGGTCTAGCCAGCGAATAAGCACAAAATGCTCAATCATCGTTGGCCTCTTAAGGGTATATAAATGAAGATATCAGTGAAAACTATGAAATATAGATACGTTATGTAACTTACATAATAATTTATGATACAAATTGTATCTTGTCAAGCGCAAAATTGCTTTTCTTACCTCTCTTAACCTTGCCTTCAGGAGGAAAAACAGATGAATTATGGAACCCGCATCGCTGAATTACGAGAACATAAGGGACTAAAACAAGAGGAATTAGCGCAATCCCTCGGAATTACGCGGGCGGCTCTTTCTCACTATGAAAAAAATAGACGCAAGCCAGACTTTGAGACCCTGACCAAGCTCGCTGATATTTTCGAGGTAACCATCGATTATTTGGTGGGACGTACGAGCCACCCGACAGCAATATTGGATTCAGATGTGAGGGAATTTGTGGATCAGCTTGAACTGTCCGACGAGAATATCCTGCAACGTTTTAACCTGACGATTGACGGACGCACCTTGTCTGAGGAAGAAGCCAAACGTTTTATCGCGTTTGTTCGAATGGAACGAATGATGGAATAAGGAACGCGCCGCTGCTTGATGTTTTCTCAAGTAGGACCAGCAACTGAAAATTACACGCGCTTGTCTTTCCGGTACTTCGTTCTATCAGCATCGCCCTCCAGCCATTCTGGTGTCGTGATCCCACATTGGAGCAAAATGTTCCGGATGTCCAAGTGGATGGCTGCTTTGCCTGCTTTCCGTGCGTTGTCTCGAAGAAGAGGCCCATTCCCCCCTAATTCTGTTTCCTTGTTCATTCAGCAATAACCTCACTTTATTAGTCTTGGTCACCGGAAAGAAATTCCCTACAAACCATGTATGTATAGTCATGAACAAAACTATTATATATGAATACATACCTGCAATGTTGTCGTCTTATGACGAGAATATAAAAGGATTTTCTTATTTTTTTCTCCATTATACGTAAAGTATTGGCAATTCAGAACGATTTACAAATAAAAAAGAACCTGTCAGGTCCTATTTTCTCCTGATAGGTTCTTTTTTGCTTTTTTTCGGAATGATGTTAGATATTCATGAGGTAAGGTCCTATATGCATTCCGGTGTAACTAAGCAACCTCGGCTGCCTGAGAAACCTGAGTACCTCCGGTCGCTCGGACTTTGTAGACGTAATGACTTCCAGCTTTTACGGTGCGGTCCGTATACGTGCTTCCTTCTACTTGCGAGGCAATCACCTGATAGGCACCGTCTGTACGGTCAGCACGCAGCACATCATAGGATGATATGCCTTCTGCTTGAAGCCAATTAATCTTTACCGCCCCATCCTGAATTGAGGCTGCTTTTACCTCTGTTGGGGCAGAGGCCGTGGTTTGATCTGTACTTTTTAGTTCCAAAATATATTGTACCGATTCGCCAGGACCCAGCCTTTCTTCGAAATCAAGGGCAGGAGAAGCCTTGAGACCTGATATGGATCGCTGCGCCTGAGAGTAGGTGGAACCCGCTCCGAAACGTTCCCCCGTGTACAAGCCAGCTTTCGGCATCGTTACCCGCACACGAACGGTCTGCGTTGTGGATTCAAAATTCACTAGGTTCACCAGCAATTTGTTCGAGGTAGCGCCGCTACCTGCCAGTGATTTAAGCTTGGATGTATCCACCGCGCGAACATAGACCATCTTATCCTTCGTCTCCTCTGGATTCAGTATGGTATAAGTCAGCGGTTTACCATGCGTAGCATACGCTAGACTCAAGCGTCTCATGATCTTAACGCGAGTGTCCTGTCCTTGCCCAAACGGATAAATTTCCGTGTTAGCCGGGTTGTGACTTTGCAGATCAAAGCCCGTTTTAAACAGCGTATAATCCTTATAAAAAGCAGCGTGCTGGATAAACATATCGGCAAACCCGATTTGCGATCGCATAATCCGATCGAATGCAGCTGCTTGTGGCTGACTAGCCCCGTAATCAGGATTGTCTCGATGCGTATCGTTAGTACCAAACTCCGTGTTTAGCATCTTTTTCGCCAGTCCGTTGCTCGAACCACCGAAGGTTTTCAAATTCTGAACGAAGCTGCCCCCGCCCTCTTCATTATACGATTCACCGTAGGCATGTCCGTTGGTCAGGTCGGTGACTTCTTCCAGCTGTTTACGCTGCGCCGGGTCCCGTTCCCATCCATCCGGATCACCGCATTTTTGCGTACCTCCGGTTTGATTTTTGCACGCCTTGGTAGAGTATGTCGGCCAGTAAGCCCAACCCGGCGCTACGGTTTTGAGATGCGGTGCCAATTGCTTGCCTTCCGTATTCAACCACTTAGCCACAGCCAGGTCTACCGCCTTGGAACGGTTAAACAATCCAGGTTCGTTATCTACTTCATAATATTGAAGGTATGAACCGTATTTTTTTACATAATCACGCAACTTTTGCTTGGCCGTCTCTGGCAGAGTACCATCTTTTTGCAGCTTGATATCACCTGTGTATAGATACAAAGCAGACGATTGCATATTATACTGCTTTAACGTTTGATAGTAATCATCCACATCTGTGCATGCCTTGCCTACATTACTGGCACAAGTTACCCTCATGACGTTGCCACTATAAGCAATTCCCAGCCATTTGAGAACGTAAGGTAGATGCTTAACTGCACCCTGATCATAATAAAATTCTTTATTATTCACATTCGTACCGGTCAGTATATATTTCCCATGTACTGGTTCGGCCGCAGGGGAAGCTAACGTCTCCAAGCTCAAGTCATCCCAAGTCCACCACACATTTTTATCTTCTGCAGAGGAGCAGTATAGGCAGCGCGCTGTCTTTAGCTTGAGTACGTTAACACCGCTTTGCAATTGTTCTTTGGGGATATACAGCTCGTAGTTATTTTTGAAGTTATAGGTACTCCCAGTACCGGATACCCCGGCAATCTGAATAATTCCAGACAGCTGGTGATTTGAAAAGACAGCCATCTGCGGCACCGCTTTGCCCGCATCCAAAATCCGAACACGGAATATCATACCATTGGGAGGAACCTGATTCAGTTTATACTGAAGTGACAGTTCTGGATTCGTGGATGCATTCAAACCTGGAGGAATATCACCACTGCTGAGCAATACCGGAACTGTTGTACTCTCTGCTTCCGACAACGCCGAGAATGTTCCTTTAGCAGAGGATTCAGTAGAAGCTGCTGCTGCAGAAATTTCGATATTATCCCTACCGACTACTCCTTTAAATTCCGCTGAAGAGTCATCCCTCTGGCCCAGCTTCCATACTGGACTGGCCGCCGCTACCTTATCCGTCTGCAATTCTGCACTTTTTGAAGGCGTGTATATAAACCAAGCGATCATGGCTAGAGCTGCGACACCTAGTAATCCGGATAATACGACCGTATACCTATGGGTCAACCATTTTTTCATCATATGATACACCCTCTCTCCTCAAAATTTATGACCGGGAAAGAGTATCTATCAAGGAAGAAACAAAGCGTTTCCGGGAACCACCGCTTTCGCTTCATGCTGACTTTCCCACATCAGACGAGCCATCGCATCGCCTTTTTCATCATAGTATTCCACTTTTAGATCTACCATTTTACCTGCTTCCAAAGCAATACTGCCTTTACGCTCTGTCCAGCTTTGTTTGAACCAACTGTCAATCACCAGCTTGCCGTCTACCCATACGCGAATACCATCATCGGATATAGTTGTAAATGTATAGGTCTCGCTGTATTGTGGTTTGATTTTACCTGTCCAGCGAACCGAGAACTGGTCGGCATTTACCTTGGGATCAGCAGCAACGGCGCGCCAGTTATAATCCAGCTTGCTGTCTGTACGGATCAAAACAGGACTGCCGTTCACATTCATATTGTTGAAATATTCGCCCCGCAGCCCGTTCACATAGACTACATCAGGAACAGAAGGAGGAGTCGGAGCTGGGGGTACGATTACTACTGGCGGAACCGGGATAGGCTCACTTTGTCCCTCATCCGGTAAAGTCGGCACATCTGCCCCAGGTTGTTGGATTGCTGCCAGCCCATTTTTCACATCATCCCGTGTCAAACTCCTCGAATCGTTCATATAATCCTGTATTTGATTGGTTGTGTTATTCTCAGTCAGCATCTTGCCCCAAGTCATGGAATACACCCATTTGGGCTGTGCCTGCAACACCTCAGAGCTAGGCATCTCACCATGCTCGCCAATGGCAATCGGCTTATTCCGTGCCAGTCCGAGCAGTCCTTCATAATGACTTTGCTTAAAATCATTATTGTAGATGTCTACTGCCAAGATATCCACTTTGTCATCCCCCGGATATTTCGGGGTATACGGGACAGTATAGGAATTGGGAGCATTGGGACTCCACACCCACAGCAGATTGTTCAACTGATGCGTGTTTACAAAACGGTCGTACATGATATTCCATAGCTGATTGAAATTGTTTTTGTTTCCCCACCAGAACCAGTCACCATTCATTTCATGATAAGGTCTCCACAATACTGGAACCCCTGCATCACGAAGCTGCTTTAACGATACAGCGACCTTATCCAGATCGGCAATGAGGAGGTTATACTGCGTAGTGCCTGGTGTCACGTATTTATTGAACTCCGCCTGACTTACTTTCGCCTGCACATTGGCCCAAGTCAGCGGTCTACCCGGCAACGCTTCATGAAAAGTCATCGTCACAATGCCACCGGCTCTGCTCCAACGAATAGCGCTATCGACGACATTTTTACGTTGTGCTGCTTCTGTAGCGTCGGATTGACCAGAGATGGCTCCCATCTCATAGCCGTGCAGACCCACATACGCCTGGCTGATTTTTTGGACCTTGTTGCTTAATTCATCTGGACTTTCCAAATAATCATGCTGACCAGTGACTGTTTTCTTTCCAGAGATGCTGAGTAAATAATTGTATAGTTCACGGGCCTGAGTAGAAGCGTCCGAATTAACAGGTTGTAATGAAGCGGCATTCACCACAGACAGAAAACCACCAAAACCGACGGGAAACAAAGAAAAAAGCATAACAACGGGGAGTACATGACGTATCAGTCGATACAGAGGAATAAAATTGAATCTCACTTTAGCTCTTCCTTTCGGTAGCCAGGCTGCCATCCTTACGGGAAGGCCCTTTAGCTTTGCGTACCAGTCTTTCGACAGGGCTGCGTTTATCGTTGGAAGGAGTTTGGATTCCTTCTTAACCTAAGTATCGACTTTTTTTTACCAAAATTTAATAGGTCATGTTCATGAATTTACAGGTTTTCGCCCAATTTCGACAGTTTAGGTCATTAATTTTTCATCAAATCTTCTTTTTTACGTTTTTACGCAAATAATTACGAGATAAATTGATGACGAGAAATTTCATTCCAATCCATACAAAAGCGTACAATATCCTCTTCAACCAACTCAGAGCCAGTCTGAACTTCAATCAAATCCACATCGGTTACAGCCAAAATGCTATGCTTCGTCCCTTCAGGGATGCGAACTACGTCACCGGCCTTCACTTTATGCAGCTTCTCATTCAAAATAATTTCCGCTTCGCCGCTAATAATGGTCCAGATTTCACTTCGTTTGAAGTGAAGCTGGTAGCTGATATTTTTACCTTTGTGTACGCGGATTCGTTTGGTCAGTACCTCATTACCCTCGTCATACTTTACATAGTCTACAACCCGATACTGTCCCCAACGACGTTCTTCATACATTGGACGCTGATCATGAGCCTTGAGCACTTCCTTGATGCGTGGACTTTCTGCCTTATTGGTCACAAGAATGCCATCTGGGCTAGCGGCTACAATCAGATCATTCGTTCCAATGATCGCCACAGGAATGTCCAACTCATTAATAAGACTCGTATTGACGCAATCTTCCGTTACTACCCCTCTACCCACTTGCTGATGAGACATCTCTTCTGTGAGTGTATTCCAGGTTCCTAGATCCTTCCAAAAACCATCGTACGGAAGCACCACGATGTCTTTTTCCTTCTCGACTACTTCGTAGTCAAAGCTGATTTTTTCCAGAGACGCATATTGTTTTTGCATTTCTTCATAATTCAGCGGCAGACCCTTGGATGCCAAAATATCCAGCAAATAGCTTAATTTGAATGCAAAAACCCCGCAGTTCCATAGAGCATTGCGTTCCATTAGACGCTCCGCCTGCTCCCGGTCGGGTTTCTCTTGAAAATGGCTCACTTCGCGGTAGCCTGTGCTACCTTGAGTGGCATCGTTTTTCGGAATAATATAACCGTATTTCTCTGAAGGATAGGAAGGGACAACCCCGATTAATGCAAGCTTTCCTTCACTCTCCTGAAGTGTATGTTCGAGTTGGGCTACGGAAGCAAAGAAAGCATCCTCTACATAAGGATCTACAGGCAATATAGCTATAATTTCATCAGGCGAAACACCCGCAATGGAATATAGATAAGTCGCTGTCAGCGCAATCGCAGGAAAAGTATCTCTGCGTTCCGGCTCAACAATGATGCGCGTATTCGATCCGATTTGACTCTGGATCATTTCGACCTGCGCTCTCCCTGTCGCAATAAACGAGGATTCGGATAATCCGTTGTCTCCCAATTGTCTCCATACCCGCTGTACCATGGATTCCGAAATCCCTTCCGGGCTCTCCAGTACCTTCAAAAATTGTTTGGAACGGGAATCGTTGGATAACGGCCATAATCTTTTACCGGAACCACCAGACAAAAGTACGAGCTTCATAAATCTCCACTTCCTCTCTATATTGGTTGGTGATCGAATGGGGCAAGGTTGAGTAGCCCGCTACGGGCTCGATTTGATCTTATGATCGCTGTTGGATCGGGATTCATTCGATTGTATAAAATCGTATCAAGGTTTGAATCCCGGTCCAAAGGCGAACGCTATCGCTTCTCCAGATTCAAATCCATTCCTGCGCTACTCAAATATGCATCATATCGATCATACCTTGTGGTGCAAAAGGCACGATCGGACATTATTAAGTCCGGTCAGCCTGTAAAAATCTCACGCTTTCGGCGCTTGCCCGCTGTGCTTGCAAGCTTCTAGTAATCGAGGTTTCGTAACGCCTTGCCAAGATTGCTGCGACAACCGCAATGGCTTCTTAATCGGAAGGAGCGGCTCAACTATGCCGCTCCTTCTGATACGCCCTTCTACTCCCATCCCATAAGGTGGGAGATTAAACATTGTGACTTGGTGCGGCAAAAGCAGCGGAGCGGGCAGAATTGTTCTGAAGAAGCGTCAGCGTTTGCCTTTATCCCCGGATTTTAACCTTGGAATGTTTAATACAATCTAGAAAATCCGGGGGTAACAGCAATCGGAAGAACAATCTGCACGCGCAGCGCCTTAAGCGCCTCCCACATCACCACAGTCACTTTTTATTCGGTCACTTCGGTCACTTTTTAAACTTCCACTTTATCTCTGTTCCACCCACTCATCCGCGGACGACCCACGGAGTAGTATTCCAGCCCAGAGCCTTGGATCTGTTCCTCGGTGAATACGTTGCGACCGTCAATCAGAACTGGCTTGTGTAGAATGGAGCCCAATTGCACGAGATCAACTTCTTTGAACTCTTCCCAATCCGTCAGCAGGCACACAGCATCGCTTCTTTCGGCGGCTTGCTGCGGGGAGGAGCACCATATAATATTCGGGTGATCTACGCGCTCCTTGAATTTATCCATCGCAATGGGATCATACAGCTTGACAATAGCACCTGCCTGAATGAGCGTTTCTACGATTTCCAGTGCTGGAGCTTCGCGGATATCATCTGTATTGGGCTTGAAGGCGAGGCCCCAAATGCCAATCGATACGCCGTTTAGCTGACCCAGCGATTCACGCAGCTTGGATACAATCATAAAGCGCTGGTCGGTATTTACCTCTACCACCGATTTTAACAACTTAAATTCATAGTCTACATTACCCGCAATTTGGATGAGCGCATTCGTATCTTTCGGGAAGCAAGAGCCCCCGTATCCGATCCCTGCTTGCAGGAAAGAGGAACCAATCCGTTTGTCCATGCCCATACCTTCAGCCACACAGGTAACGTCCGCGCCAACCTTTTCACAAATATTAGCAATCTCGTTAATAAACGAAATTTTAGTTGCCAGGAACGCATTGGAGGCATATTTGATCATTTCAGCACTGCGGATATCCGTCACATAGATTTTATCCGTGAATACCTGATGCAGAGTGACCATTGTTTCACGCAAACCTGTATTGTCCAGACCAATAATGACGCGATCTGGATGAAGCGTATCATTGATGGCTGAGCCTTCTCTCAGGAACTCCGGCGCGGATACAATATCAAAAGACAAACTCGTATGACGAGCGACTACGTCCTTAATCTTTTCGTTCGTTCCGACAGGTACGGTACTCTTAGTCATAATAATCTTGTACCCGTTCATGGCTTTCCCGACATCGGCGGCCGCCTGTTCAATGTAGGACAAATTCGCCTCGCCGTTAGCCAGTGAAGGCGTACCTACTGCTAAAATGACGATATCCGAGCGACGTACCGCATCGGCCAAATCCGAGGTGAACTCTAAACGGCCAGCTTCCAGATTCAACGCGATCAATTCTTCAATACCTGGTTCATAAATCGGAGATTCCGCACGGTTCAACATATCGATTTTGTACTGCTCCAGATCGACACAAATTACCTCATTACCTTTTTGCGCAAAACATACACCCGAGACGAGTCCAACGTATCCAGTACCGATTACAGCCAGTTTCATTCCGTTCATCCTCCTTTTAGAAAGTTCACATAGGCTTGTTCTACATACTTTTTCAATTGATCCTTGAAGTTATCTTCATCAAATTTGCGGGCATGGGTAATGATATCGTCCACATTCCATGCATGTTGCTCAACCTTTTCGACGGCCTCCAGCACATCGTCTACTTGATGCTTGCGGAAAAATACGCCGTTCACATGAGGAACAATCGTATCCAGCGCTCCCCCACCCTGAAAAGCGATAACGGGCCGTCCGGCCGCATTCGCCTCCAAAGGCGTAATACCAAAGTCCTCTTCCCCCGGAAAGACAAGTGCCCGGCATTCGGCCATCAGCTTGTTAACCTCTTCGTCTTCAAGCCTGCCGAGGAACTCAATGTTCGGGGCAGCCATGGCTTCGAGTCGTTTACGATCCGGTCCTTCGCCAACGATGCGTAGCTTAAGACCGTTACGTTTGAATGCCTCAATCGCGAGATCAATGCGCTTGTAGGATACCAAACGGGATACGATCAAATAATAGTCACCGATGCTTGTAGCACGTTTAAAACGGGATGTATTGATAGGAGGGAAAATAACATCTGCCTCCCGTTGGTAATAGTGCAGAATTCTCCGCTTGACGACGGAAGAATTGGCGACAAACTGGTCTACGTTGCGAGAAGTTTTGGCATCCCATGTTTTCAGCCTGTTCATGTACAGCTTTAGCATATTTTTGAGCAGGTTGGATTTGGACTGCCGGGCCATATATGTATCGTAATCCCAGGCAAACCGCATCGGTGTGTGACAGTAACAAATGTGAAACGTATGTTTGGGTACCTGGATGCTTTTCATAAATGCGCTGCTAGAGCTTAAAACAATGTCGAAATCCCTAAAATCAAAATCACGGATAGCGATGGGATACAGCGGCAGCACTCCTTTGAAGTTGGCCTTCACTCCTGGGATGTTTTGTAGCCAAGTGGCTCTAATATCCGCATCCTTCAAGTTGCGCGACAGACGCTCGTCGCTGAACACCGTTGTGAAGATGGGAGCCTCCGGATACATATCATGGAATACCTCTACTACCCTTTCCGCTCCGCCCATTTGGATTAAGTAATCATGTGCTATCGCTATTTTCATCTGAATCATCCTTTAACGCGAATGTCGGTCAGACTCCTGCCAACAAACCCTTATAGTAATGAACTATATCCTTAACAGTGTTCTCGATGACAAAATGCTTCTTGACCCGTTCCATCCCTCTCTCACCCATCTGCTGACGTTCCTGTGGATGCTCCAGCATCCAGCGGATGGCTTCTTCCAGCTTGGCAGGTTCTCCCGGTTCAATGAGCAGCCCGGTTTCATTGGGTACCACCGTTTCCTTGGGACCACCTTCGTTTGAAGCGATCACTGGCAAACCTGCAGCCATGCCCTCAATAATGACCTGACCGAATGGTTCCGGTGTAATGGAGGTATGAATTAGCAGATCACAGCGCTGCATCAGACCCTGAATGTCGTCGACGTGTCCCATCAGATTGACGTTGGTCAACCCATATTCGCGCATCGTGGATTCCAATCGTTGTTTATATTCCTCTTCTCCGAACAACGCATCTCCAGCCAGCCAGAATTTCACACGCTGATCTGGTAAAAAAGAACGTGCCGCTTCCAGTAAAATATGTTGTCCTTTCCATTCCGCCAATCTGCCGACCAACACGACGTTAAACGAGTCATCGCCACGCAATTGCGCAGCCGAATCACGAGCCGTAATCGCTTTGGCAAAAGCGGAGTAGACGACGAGCGTCTTTTTGTCCGGGGGTAATTCCAATGCACTCAGCGTAGATTTGGAATTGGCAATCACACCGTTAGGCAAAAAGCGGGACATGAGCCGAATCCCTTTGGCTACAATCGGCTTCAGATACGGCGGACCGATGTGGTCACGGATATGCCATATCAACGGCAGCTTCGCCGATTTGGCGGCTACTGCACCATACAGTGCAGATTTGAGTGAGTTCGTGTGCACACACACGACTTTTTCCTCGCGCAACAATGGTGCGAGTTTCCTGCCGTAAGCCAGCAAGCGAAAGGCTGCTGCAGGCGCACCCAGATTGACGGCATTTCGTCCCCGATTACGAATCGAATCATCTAGTGGAACAATGCGCACATCAATATCACGCTGCCGAAGCCGATCCGCCAAATCGCCCTCCTCCGCCAAAATAACGAGCGGGTCGATATGTTCCCCGATATTCGTCAGTATGTTATACAAAGCAACTTCGCCGCCGCTCCATCTTGCCGTATGGTCAATATAAGCTACTCTCATCATTTCGACGCCGCCTTTCTGTCAAGGACCTGTCGGAACACCTCTTCTACCTGTTCCGCTACATGTCCCCATGTATATCTGCTCAGGACATGGTCCCGGCATTCCTGTGCATTCGGTAGAAGTTCACGATGATCCAGCACACGCAGCAACCCTGCAGCAATAGCTTCACTGTCCGTCCCCTGGAACAATAGCTCAGGACGGAATCCTCTTAAGATTTCCTTGTTGCCGCCTACAGGAGTGGCCAACACCGGTAGACCCGAGGCCATCGCCTCAACTGTGATCAGACCGAAACCCTCTAGTGCCTGTGTTGGCACAACAAACAAGTTCGAGGCTTGATGGTACAGGGGCAGCTCCTCATCCGACACATAACCAAGCAACCTTACATGGTTATGAAGATTGTATTCCGCCACCTTGGAAGCCAATTCCTCCATCAAGGGCCCCTTTCCACCAATCAGCAGCAGATGATCAGGGTGTCGCTCGGTTACTCGCCGCCATGCTTCGAGCAGCTGTAGCAGTCCCATGCGATTAACAAGACGACGAACGGTTAGCACAATCGTCGCATTTTGCGGCAAATTCAGCCGCTTACGTACAGCCTCCTGATCCTCTGCCGGATGAAACCTTTCTACATTCGCCGCACCAGGAATAATATGAATTTTGCTAAGTGGTACTTTATAGTGCTCGTGCAAAATATCCCGAAAAGTCTCGCTTAGCACTATAAATTTATCCGCCAGACCATAAGCTTTCATTTCAATGGATTTGGCCAACGTCGTTTTAAGAAAATGCTTAATTCCCTGTCCTTCAATCTTCATTTCCTCCGTCCACGGTCCGTGGAAGGTGGTAACGACAGGGATTCCTCTTTTTTTCGCCTCCAGTGCCGGTCCGACACTATAGGGAGCAAAATGGGAATACAGCACATCGATCGGTTGCTTGTCGAACAGTTCTGCTGCATATTTTTGCATCAGCTCTCGGCGCTTCCAGATGGATTGCTGCTTGCTGCCAATCGAATGAATACGAATACGTTCAGGCGCCTGAGGCTGCTCATCACTACAAATTAGAGCATCCAGCGTATTGCGCTCTAGCGTAAGCTGCTCACAGATGGATTTGAAATATGTGTTGAGACCTCCTGGCTGTAAGGACGGCCAGCTCAATCCCGTTGCCGCGATACGAAATCCGTTATTGTACGACATAGCTGGTTTCTCCTTTCTGCTCGGTCTGTCCGCCATCCACGACTTCTATCTTTTTTCGCCGCTTGGTTAACTCATAATGCTTGAAACAGACGAGAAACTCATACATCACCCAGAAAACGGCTACAGCAAAACCCGCTAACCCCTTGCGGTATAAGCCTTGAACAAAATACTTCTGTACAAAGCGGGCGGGGGGCCTCCACAACAGTCTGGTAATTCGAAAGGATCTTCCTTTGTTAAATGCCGTCTCTGCTTCCAGATCTGTATATTTGTTAAAACGGGTCATATGATCACTGATGCTGCGGAATCCATAGTGCCATAACACGCCCTCCAGATTGATGATCTGAGAAGAGGCTACATCTGGCATTTCATGAACAAGACTATTCGTAATGCCATAAATTCGCCGATTGTACAAACGAACCAAATACTCGCCTTTGTTCATCCATTTGCCGAGAAAATCGCCAATGCGAAATACGGAATAGGCTTTGGCCGGATCGTGGAGCGTTTCCTTTACTTTCAATAAGTCACCAAGCAACTCTGCATCCACTACTTCGTCTGTATCAATCAGGAAAATCCAATCAAATTCCGCTTTATCAACACCAAACATACGCTGTTTGGCATAACCGGGCCATGGGTTGGAAAACACCCGACAGCCCAATGATTCAGCTACCTGAATCGTATTGTCCTTGCTCCCTCCGTCAATGACGACGATATCGTCCGCAAAGGGCTGGCAGGATTTGATGGCAGCTGTAATTCGAATGCCATCATCCTGAGCGATAATAACTACGGATATCCGGTTGTCCGCGGGAACGCTAGACATGTGGTTCATTAGCGGGTGCCTCCTTCTTTATCTAACCGTTAACTGGCTTTTTCCGGATGTAGTGTGACATCGTTGATCGGAGCCATTGAAAATCTTGTTTGGAAATAACCAGTCTTGGAATTTTCATTTTCAGAACGAACTTAACATTACATAAAATGAAAACGAACCGTAAAATCCCCGAAGACAGCATTGCTATCCCTGCACCCGTCAATCCATATCTCGGCACGAGTATGGACAGCAATGGAATGACGAGCGCCAATCCGACACCCTGTAGAATGGTAACCAGTTTGGGCTTACCCAACGCCATAAATTGTTGTGCCAGCACCATGGTACCTCCACTGATAGCAACTTCAAGCACCAGAAACCGGAATACCGTAAGCGCTTGTTTAAACTCTTGACCATATAACAATGTGAATACGAACGGAGCAACCAGCATTAACATCACCGCAGCCAAAAAGGTTGCCGTTGAAGTCACTCGAAATGCCCGAAATGTTATGGCCACCGCCTCTTCCTTATCCAGCCCGGAGGCTTTGGGAAACAGCACGACAATGATCGAAGTTGAAAATACATTCACCATCCGGGCCAGGCTGACCGCTACCGCATATAAACCGAGATCTGCAGGTCTGAGCAGACCCGCAATCAAAATCTGGTCAATGTAAGTGGAAACCTGCCCCATGAGATCATTCCCGTATGAACCCATACCGTAGGTAAAGAGATTTTTAAATTGCGTCCAGCTGTTCTTCACCTTTGGTTTGTACAGCCGAATCATTCGTATCGTGACACCGATATAGATCGGCAAGCCTGGCAGTAAGTAGGCCAATGCTGAGGTGTACGGATTCATCGTCCCCGTCAGGATCAGAATCGCCAGTCCAAGCAGCGTACTTAGTGGTACCAGATACCGAAATAAATTGTACTGTTTATATTCCGAGCGAACCTGAAGCAATGCATTATTGATCTGTGAAATCGCTATGAGTGGACACATCATCATGGAGCACTGCGCGAAAAGTATGACCGATGAAGAAAAAGAGCGCAGCCAATAAGGAATTAGAAATACTCCGATGAGTGTCGCCATCCCCCCGAACACCGTAGCCAGCAGCAAGGCCAGACCATACAGCTTCCCCGTTTCCTCAGGTTTCCTTTTGGCATTGTAAATCAATGCAGATGGAACACCGAAGCTCATGCAGAAGGCAAGAAATTGGGACCAGTTCACCATCGCTGTCTGTTCCCCGCGTCCAGTAGGACCCAAGAATCGTGCCGTCAGCACACCAGTCAGCATATTCACAACGAGAATCAGCATACTGAATATCATCGTTTTTACTGCTGCAGAGCTGTTATCCTTGCTTTTGGCAAACCGAATCACCGTGGACCATAGTGTCCGGACAGGTGCGGATAATGCTTGTAAGTTTTGCACAGCCTTTACCTTCTTTCCGCGATGACATCTTTTGCCCATAGTCCTATTCCGATCATCATCCAGATCAAATAGCCGCGCATACCGGGGAAACCATTATCCGATATGAGACTGGCTACAGCTCCGGCCCATGTAGCCAACGCCAGTCTGATATAAGGCTGACTGGAATTCCGTTCGGCAATACGGACGAGAAGGCGCTTGATGATAACGAACAGACCACCGAAGAAAAAGAATGCTCCGCAAATACCGAAGGTGAGGAAAATGGCAATATATCCATTATCCATAATCCCAAGTTCACCGAGATCGCCGCCGTTATCAAGCTTGGTTCCGATTCCTACACTCCCGATCCCCTGCCCGACCGGATTGCTAGTAATCGCTGGAAGCATTGTATGCAGTAGATCCAAACGTTCATTGTACGAATGATCCTGTTGAATATCTGTCAACGTCTGCATGCGAGCCACCAAACCTTCTGCCCCCGGAAGTTTTGGAACGATGATGTAGAGAAGAAGGCCGACGATAGCAAGTTGAAACAGAGTCTTCCACTTTCCTTTGGAGGATGAGCTGAGAATGTAAGCCAGCAACATGACGAATGCAATCAGCCAGGCTGAACGTACGAGCGTGACCAAAAGACAAACAACTGTTAGCAGGACTCCAATCCATCCCAAAGTGCCTCGCCACCGTTTCTCCATCAGCATCGGTACAAGTGCCATTGCCAGGAAAATAGCGCATGGGCCGGGCGAGTTCATGGAAGAAAACACTCTGATTTGAAGCGGTTCCGGCATCCCAATGGAATTCATTTCCACATGATTCATCCAAAAAGCATCCCAAGGAGGCACCGTCAAGTACTGAATAATGCCGTATATCGCTACAAGAACAGCAATGTTGGCGTATGAATACAGCAGTCGGTCCAGCTCCTTTGCTTTCATTGGCTTAATCGCAAGATAAGGCAATAGAAGCAATGGAACCACATAATTGGCCAAATCATAAGCAAAAACAATACCATTTTTGAATAACCCGACCACACTTCCGTAGGCCAATTCTATGCCGAAAAATACAGCAATTCGGGTTAATGGCTTTTCCGCCAGATGAATACCCCGCAGCACAGGAATGATCAGCATGCTGCTTACCAGCAGCGGCGCCACGCTCAACAAGGAAACCGAGTGATACGTTCCCTCCAACCAATCTGCAATGCGGCGGATTTCCGGGCCTACTGCCCACACCACCAGTGTGTAAGAAATCAGTAGCCGTGATTGCAAGATCGCCAGCAGGAAGGCCGGAAAAACGATCGCCAGCAATATGGCTCCCTGCTGGCTCGTGGTGGGATTCATCTTGGCGCTGACAAATCCGATGGCGAGTGGCAGCATACAAGCCAGCACCCCCATACCAATCATGCCGATTCCACGCCGACTTCCTAGCCAGAAGGAAATCTGCTGATCTGCCAACCGACTCATGTTTCTCACCCCTGGCCTCCCTTCATCCGCTTCCGCTTGAACATCTCTTTAAACAGCAGAACGAGGAACTGGGAATCCTCAATCAAATATCTTTTCCACAATCGTTTAGGCTCCTGAGACAACCTCCAAAACCATTCAAATCCTGTCTTCTGCATCAGCTCCGGTGCTCTCTTTACATTCCCCGACAGGAAATCAAAGGTCGCTCCCACCCCAATCGAAACTGGAGCGCGGTAAGTCTCATAATATCTGTAAATCCATTTTTCCTGCTTCGGTGCTCCTACACCTACAAAAACGATGTCTGGGCGAGCCTCTTGGAGCAACTGGATAATGTATCTGTTCTCCTCTTCGTTTTTCTCAAAGCCATAAGAAGGAGAATAGCAGCCCACCACATTCATGTTTGGATAGGATTCCTGGAGATTAAGCATAGCCTTCTCAGGAATACCGTCAGCTGCACCCAGAAAAAACAAACGATAGCCTCGATCCTCAAAAGCCTCTCCCAGCCGGGTGAACAAATCGGAGCCTGACACCTTTTGTTTGAGGGGTTTTTTCAGTAACTTAGACGCCCAAATGATAGGCATTCCATCAGCCACTACAGCTCCGGCATCCGAATATACCTTGCGGAATTCATCATCCTTGCGAAGCTTGATCACATGATCGACATTACAGGTCAAAATGTAGGAATGACGCTGATGCTCAATAGAAGTATCTATAAATTCGAGTAGATCATTAAAATCGTAATTATCAAAGTTGACATCGAACATGTTCACTCTGCTCATCGTATCACTTCTCTTTGCGAAAATCGGTTTGAGTAGATGTTTGGTATAATGCATTCAAATACCAGCAAAACGGAATAATCATCTGAACCGTCGACAACGTATTATCTGAAAACGAGTAGATCAAAAAACCTGCAATTAAAGTTGCAAAATAAGGTTTAATAGACTTGGCAAGTGACCGGTAAATAAGAGCGAACACGATCAGTAATGAAAGCATTAAGAGCCCGCAACCGATATATCCGGTATCAAAATAAAAGCGTATATACTCGTTATGCGGTACAACAAAACCATTGAATAACGTCCCGTCGTTCGCAACCGTTACCGCGCCAAGTCCTCTGCCTGACCAAGGGTAATCATGTACTCTGTTCAAAAAATATTCCCATGCCTCCGAGCGTCCCGATAGGTCAATGCCTGTGTCGGTCTCCCGTTCGAAGGAGCGTTTTTTTAAATTGTTCCATTGCAGGGCCACCGCCCCCAGAGCAACCAAAAACGATCCGGCCAGCGGTAGCAAATAATTGACTTTTCCCTTGAGGTATTGACGGGCAATATCAAACAGATACACAGCAAACATTAATAACAATGCCAGAATCGGCCCACGTGTACCGGTGGCGATCAGGATTAAAAAGTTCAGTGCCAACACCGTGTAATAAAAGGCAGCTTGCCTAGGTTTGCGCTTGACCTCAATCAGCGAGACGGCAATTCCGAGAAAGGAGAGCATTGCCAAATGCGGCGGTATATTCGCTCCTTGTACTCTGACTGCGCCCGTAAATTCCACATCCGTAAATGAATGCAACCCTAAAACCTGCAAGCCTAATCCAATGACCACACTAATAATCGGCAACAGGCTGATCAGTCGAATATGCTTTTCCGCCACATCCTTTTTCCACTGGATCAGTAAAAAAAAGAAGGGCAGTGATAGTCCCACGAACGCCTTGACGGCAATCGAGGTCGTTAACAAAGGCAGCCATGCTGAAAATCCAAATGTAATCCCCAGCATGATCACCAATGCCCAGACTGGATAGCTGAACTTGAGACGAATGCCATATACGAGCATGCAAGGCACTAGCAGAGCCAAGATGCCCAATTTGTACAATGACAATATCTCAATGCCGAACACGCCACCCTGATACAGAGAATCGACCGAGACCGCTGTGCTTAGCAAAACTGCATAGCTGATGCGCTCTGGATGATGGATAGAGACAGCCAACAAAAGCAGTAAGCATACCGCTGCAATACTGACCACAGGTTGATAGGTAGCTGCAATTCCTACAGCAAGAGCGCCTAGTAGAAAAATAAAAACATGCTGTATGGTGTTTATTCTGGAAGTCCAAGGATAGTTACTCATGTTCAATCTTTCACCCCGCAGCTGACTCGCTTTTCCGGTTGCGCAGTGTATCCAGCGTTCCGCGGATATTTTCAAGCCTGCACCGGTTCAACAGCTTCCTGCCCTCAGTACGTGCCAGCAGGGAATCCACCGTGATGTATAACACTTTGGCTGCTACTTTTGCCATCAGCATCGCGTTGCCGCGCAGACCTGCAGCCTGAGCAGCATTAGACATACCCTGACAATAGTAGCGATTCATAATCCATTCTCTCGTTAAGCGTGAAGCCGGAACAAAATGTTCTACAGCCATGTGTGGATGATACATAATCGTTCCACCATTTTTACGGATTTGCTCGAATACCCACGATTCTTCACCAGATAGTAGGATATCTCCCTTTCTGCCCAAGTGAAGCGGGAACATGACGGCGGCGAAAGCCGTTTTGCGCATAGCCATATTCGCTCCAAATGGATTCAGTCCCGCCGGATATTCACGAACGGATTTCCCCAGATCAATAATCGTGTAAGGCAGTTCAAGCGGCCCTGTCAACCAGTTCGGCCGTTCCGTTTCAAACTTAGGATCAATTTTCCCACCCATAGCCGTCAGCTCGGGATTGTTCCCAAAGGCCGACATAATCGTTTGCAGCCATGTAACACACGGAATTGCATCATCATCCAGAAAAGCAATGACGTCTGCTTTTGATAACGTAATGCCGGCATTACGAGCGGCAGACAGTCCTTGTTCGCGCTCATAATGATACCGAAGATGAATGTCTTGGCCATGTGCAACGGTAAATCTTTTGATCGTTGCTGCTGTATGATCGGTAGATCGATTATCGACCACAATGATCTCAGCCAGTGCAAGGTCTTCCAGCTTCAGCAGAGACATTAACGTTTTCTCCAGCAGGTCCGCCCGGTTATAGGTGCAAATAACGACGGACACTGCGGGACATCGCTTAAATGCATCCATCAGTAAGCATCCTTGGAGAACAGCATTTTAACGCCTGTTTTCATGATAATTTTCAGATCGAGCCACGTATTGCGAACATGAATATACTTCAAATCCATTTGCACCATTTCTTCGAAGCCTACACTGTTACGTGCGCTCACCTGCCAGTAACCCGTACATCCCGGCGTTACAATCAGACGCTGCTTGTCATAATCGGAGTATTGCTCAACCTCGCTGGGCAACGGCGGGCGCGGACCGACTAAAGTCATATCTCCAACCAACACATTCCACAGCTGCGGAATCTCATCAATACTCGTCTTGCGTAGAAAACTGCCAATTTTCGTGATCCGAGGATCGTTTTTAATTTTGAACATGGCGCCGCTCACTTCATTCAGCTCCATCAAGTCCTTTTTCAGTTCCTCGGCATTGGACACCATTGAACGGAATTTATACATATCGAATAACTTCTCATTCTTGCCCACCCGAGTTTGCTTGAAAAACACACTTCCCTTTGGGTCTTCGAGCTTAATCAGGATGGCCACCACTGCAAACAGCGGGAGCAAGACGATTAAGCCCACGAAAGACAGCAGCATATCAAGGAGGCGTTTTGTGACCAGGTAGGACGTTTTATCCTGAATTTGTGTATTTCCGTATGGCATGTAAAACGCTTTACCTGACATGACAGCCTCGCCATCCTCCGGTAAATTTTCCATGCTCATGCTGACGTACCTCCTCTCAACCCGCTGTGGTTGCTTTCTCAGTCTTTTTCAGCCATTCATTCATGGCCTCCATAACCGGATACTTCAAATCATCGCTGGCAAGTGCAAATTCAAGAGTGGTTAAAATATATCCAAGACGTTCACCTACGTCATAACGCGTGCCTTCAAAGTCATAGGCGTATACACGTTCACTCTGATTCAGCTTTTGGATCGCATCCGTCAACTGAATTTCGCCGCCAGCTCCTTTTTCCTGAAGATCAAGATATTTGAAAATTTTCGGTGAGAACACATAACGACCCATAATAGCCAGATCGGATGGGGCTGTGCCTGGAGCCGGTTTTTCAATAAAATTATTCACTCGGTACAATCGTCCGTCCTGTTGGTCCGGTTCAATGATGCCATACCGGTTCGTGAATTCCTGTGGTACCCGCTGCACGCCGATCACAGAATTTTGTGTTTCCTCATATTGATCCATCAGCTGGCGCAGGCAAGGTTTTTGACCTGTTACGATATCGTCGCCCAACAGCACACCAAATGGCTCGTCCCCGATAAAGCGTCTTGCGCACCACACCGCATGTCCCAGACCTTTCGGTTCTTTCTGGCGAATGTAATGGATTTCCACTCCCGAAGAACGCTGTACTTCCTCCAGAAGCTTCAGCTTACCGTCCTCGAGCAGCTTTGATTCCAACTCAAATGCGTTGTCAAAGTGGTCCTCAATGGCACGTTTACCTTTACCCGTAACGATAATAATGTCCTCGATACCAGAAGCAATCGCTTCTTCCACGATATATTGAATCGTAGGCTTATTGATAATCGGAAGCATTTCCTTAGGCATTGCTTTGGTAGCAGGGAGGAAGCGCGTTCCCAATCCTGCTGCTGGAATAATGGCCTTTTTCACTTTTTTCATCATCGCACTCATTCTCCTTGCTTCATCGAATTTTGGTGTTGCTTACTTCACCTGATTCATCACAATTCCAACCAGCGTCGCGCTAGCCTGCTCCATGAGTTGCTTTGTTTTGCGTAGATCTTCCCGTTTGGTCCGGCCATGCTTGGCAACGAGAATCACACCATCCGTCAAGCCTGCAATCAGGCGAGCATCCGTATAATTCAGCGCTGGCGCCGAATCAAGTAAGATGATGTCATATTCACGTTTAAGCTCTTCCATCAGCTCTGCCATACGTTCGCTGCCGAGTAAATCTGCTGCGTTATACAGACTGTCCCCACCAGGAACAACCGATAGCTCCAGTCCACCATGCCTAACGATAGATTTGGAAGAAGCCCCACCGCGCAAATAAGCCGATAGACCTCCGGTATTCTCCATACCGAATATCTCGTGCAGCGCTGGTCTATGCAGATTGCAATCCACCAGAGCCACCTTCTTGCCTTCTTGAGCAAAGGAAACTCCGATGTTGGCGATCATTGTTGTTTTTCCCGCTCCGCTTTCCGGCGAGGTTAACAAAAGAACCGTCCCACGGTCCTTTTGCCCGATCACCTGCTGCCGGATGTATGTACGGAGGGATCGAAATGATTCCGAGATATACGATGATGGATTACTTTCTGTAATCAACATGTCATTCAATCGCAGCATATTTACGCTCCCCTACCCGTTCTTTGGAATTTCCAGCCACTCCATCGATGTCCTTCTTGCGAATGACGGGAATCGATGCAATTACAGGAATGCCGATGTCTGCATCCGCTTCTTTTTCCGTACGTAGCGTGCCGTTAATGCTTTCCAGGAACACAATCGTGCCCAGCGCAATCATCAGCGATACGAGAAAACTAATTGCAATATTCATGAGCGGATTCCCATTAATCGGGTCAGGATTGGCCTGCGGGTCCGCTTCATTTAAAATTTTCACATTATTTAATTCCATCAATCCAGGAACCGTCTGCACGAATTTCTGGGTTACTGCGTTTACAACTGCTGCGGCCTGAGGATAATTCCCTGCCTCAAACGTCAAGCCAATCACCTGACTTTTATCCGAGGATTTAATCTGCAGCTTCTCTGCCAACTTTTGCGACGTCAAATTGAACTCAGGATGAGTCGCTACCACAGCGTCCATAATTTTAGGCGAAGTGAGAATTTGCTTGTAGCTTTCCACCAAATTAAGACTTGTGTTGACGTCATTCAGATTGTTACTCCCCTGCTTGGCGGAAATATGATTAACCAGCAGTTGGCTTGAAGCGGAGTAGACTGGCTTTACGACATTGTCGCTCACAATGTAAGTCGTTACGCATGAGAGAATGACAAAAATCGCAATCAGCCACAATCTTTTTTTGATTAGGACTAGATAATCCAAAATGGTTTTCTCCACAAAAATCCTCCCTCCCACACAATTTCTCTTCTTATTTTAAGTATGATCTAATTGTAACAATCCGTTGTATAGACGACATGGAACCGAACGGCACTTTCTCCCTCACTACAGAGGAAGGGGGATGTATACTTTTGGACACGGCATGGTATACTTTTGTACCATACTTTGTCGATTATGGTAAATAGAAATGAAAAAATCCTCAAAACCACCAAAGTTGGTGATTTTAAGGATTTCTCTATGCCACTTGCATATGAAACTACTGCGTAGCTTATGGGGTTAGCGCATCATCATATTGGTTGGCTCGTACTTCGCTAGACCAATCGCATTGGCATATAATGCTGCCTGCGTACGATCTGCCAGTCGCAGCTTGGCCAAGATCTGACTGACATGCTTTTTGACGGTGAACTCACTGATAAATAAACGGGATGCTATTTCACGATTGCAAGCCCCTTGCCCCAGCTCGACCAGCACTTCTTTTTCCTTTGGTGTCAGGTCGTCCGTGAGATTGCCCGCATCTTCACGTAGCTTATTTTCGAGAATAGCCGGATCATAATATTTGCGTCCTTTGTTGACAAGATGAATCGCGTAAATTAATTCCTCAGGCAAAGCCTCCTTAAGCACATAACCGTCCACAGAGGCTTCCTCCGCTTTCAGAAAATCTTCACGTGTTGCAGAAGAGGTCAGCAAAATAAATTTGCTTCTGAACCCGCGTCCGCGCGCTATCTTGATAATATCCAGACCTGATTCATCAGCTAATTTCAAATCCAGCAGCACCAAATCTGGATCCGTTTCCTCGATCACTGCAAGTGCTTCCTGTTGATTCTGGGCCTCTCCCGCGAACTGAACATTAGGCTGCATGGATATAACCGCAGCGAGTCCTTTCCGTACTAAAGGATGATCATCGACAATGACAATTTTCATGATTCGGCCTCCTGTCTACAGTTCAGGATTTGCATAATCCCTATGTATCCGATTGTTACCGCAGATTTTGTATTGCAGAATGTTCACACATTGTATTCAAGATTTTATAAAATCCTCATTCATAAGCATTTACCGGAATGGACAATCGAATCTGTGTTCCCTCTCCGATTCGACTTGAAATATCAAATTCGCCTCCCATCGATTGAGCTAAATATTCCATATTCATCATGCCCAGGCCCCCGCCTGCACTGACCGCCTCACCTCCTGCTACCATTCTCGCCGTCTCAAACCCTACTCCGTCGTCATGAATAGACAGTCTAATCACTTGGGGCGTCAATTTTAACTTCACATCAATTCGCTTGGCCAATCCATGACGGATTGCGTTCCCCGCCGCTTCGGAAATGATGCGGAACAAAGCCTTTTGGTACAAATACGGAAGTGAATAATGATCACCATGGATATCAAAATCAATTTGTACATGGTTCAGCTTGGAGAGTGTATGCAGATGGCTTTTCACCGTACCCAACCAAGTTGAGCCTCCGCTTTTTTTCGAGCTTAGGCTATGAATTGCCCCCTTCAGCTCTCTAACCGCTTGATTGGCCGATTGCTGAATTAAATCAATTTGCTCCTCCACCTGCTCCTTAGGCTGATGGCACCAAGTCTGTCGGAGAGAATGGGTTGCGTACACAATACCAAAAAGACTTTGTGAAACATTGTCATGCATTTCATTTGCAATCCGGTTCTGCTCATTCGTCACAATCAACTGATTCTCAATACGCTCCAGCTCATAGCGTTCCAAAAACACAGCACTCAGCTCAGCTAAGAATATCAGTTGTTGCACAAGCCAGCGTCTTCCTGTCAAACTCTGATCCGGTCCCAGCTTGAGGCCAATCGTCGCTACAAAGCGGGTCGTCATCGGTACGGTGATCATGAGAAAGTCGCCCCATTCCGGTAGATGTCTGAAAAATGGTTCGCGCTCTTCCCTGAACTCCTCCCGGTAATTCTCCAGTTCCTCGAATAGCTGCTCCTCTTCCTCTACCGTCCAGCCTGTCTGGCTGCTTGCCGGTGCATCTTCCTCCTGACTATCCAGCCAGAAAAATGCACGGCTCTGCTTGGTTAGCTTGACAGTGTAATCCGAGATGACCTGACCCAGATTTAATGCCTCATTATGGCTGGTCGTCTCCATGATGTGATAAATCGACTTGATATGATCCATCGTCTCATTGGCTTGTTCTTTAGCCACCTTCAGTTCGTCCTTCATGACGCGAATAACCTGCATTGCCATTGTGGTTACGATCAATACCAGAAACAGATTAATGTTCTGCAATATAAGATCCCACAAAAAATATTGACCTGGTGTAAAAAAGATATAACAAAATGTGAGCACCAAACCGATATAAGAAAGTAGGAGCGTCCAGCTGTACCTCATGGATAGATGAGCACAAGCTACCAGCATGGGAGTAATCACATACCATTTGAACGGGCTATTGATCCCTCCGGTTGGGAATAACAGCAAAATGATCCCTGCGGTTTCTAGTGCAATACTGCATTTCAATACCATATCATGAAGTCTGTATTTACGGTAAATCCAAGTAAATGCTGTAACGGATAAAAATAGAAAAACAATCAGTAATAGCTTCTGCCATACCATTAATCTAGATGTTTCGAACAGAAAAACAAGTGATGTTAAAGATAATGATACATAACGGTATAAAAAAATCATTTTGTCTTCTGCTGACTTCTTCAACTTCATCCTGTCACCCTATTCTGTGTTTTGAAGGGACGATGGGCATATTAGGTTTGTTTGCGTACTCTAAAAAAATCATAACCAATCCAAAAATAAATAACAAGACATAAACTCTTACGTAAACGGTTACATTCCAAAAAATTTGGTACTTTTTATAACATATTTACCGTTTCAGGAAAACATTTTGGGGGTAATGTCAGAATTTATGACGTTTGTCAAGGTGATAAATCACATTTTTGTTAGCCTGAAAAAAGGACTTGCTGGTACCGCCGTGACTATAACAGCGGTATTCAGCAAGTCCTTTTAGTGAATTTGGCGATCTGCTTTTTAGCCCCCGGTACGCGCCAATTCACGCATATTGGCTTCAAATGCTGCCAGTAGAGCTTCATCCCCGCTCAAACCGGTCGCCTCTTCTTTTTGAATCTGTTCAACCATACGCTTGTAATCCTTTGGAATCACCCGTACAAATTGCTGAATCGCAGTCTGCCATTCATCCAAAATACGTTGTCCCGCTTCACTACCCGTGTAAGTGACATGGCGCTGGATCAAGCCGCGCAAATCCGCTGCTTCTCCAGGATCTTCCACATCTTCCAGCAACACCATTTCCAGATTACAACGGCTCAGGAACGCCCCCTCAGGATCATAGACGTATGCAATACCTCCGGACATCCCGGCTCCAAAGTTCCGTCCGGTTCCACCCAATACAGCTACACGTCCGCCCGTCATGTATTCGCAGCCATGATCACCAACGCCCTCAACAACAATACGTGCGCCGGAGTTCCGAACAGCAAAGCGCTCGCCTGCGATTCCGTTAATATAAGCTTCACCGCTGGTCGCTCCATACAAGGCTGTATTTCCGATGATAATGTTCTCTTCTGCCTTAAAGGTCGCTTTGTGAGATTTCTTTACAATAACTTTACCACCAGATAGCCCTTTACCGACATAATCATTGCTATCGCCTTCCACGCTCAACGTGATGCCTTTCGGAATAAACGCTCCAAAGCTCTGACCTGCCGATCCAATGAAGTTAAAGCGAATCGTATCCTCAGGCAGACCTGCCGCCCCATACTTACGTGTGACCTCGCTGCCCAGAATCGTACCTACTGCCCGATTCACGTTTGTAATAGGCAAGGTACCCTCTACAGGCGTTCCGCTCTCCAGTGCCTCCGCAGCCATCGGTACAAGCTTCAGCATATCGAGTGTTTCTTCCAGTCCGTGGTTTTGACGTTGTACGCGGTAACGTACACTTCCGTCTTCCAACTCAGGAACATGCAGCAGCAAGCTCAGGTCTACACCCTTCTTCTTCCAATGCGAATCGGCGTTTACGGTATCCAGACAATCCGTACGGCCAATCATTTCCTGAATCGTGCGGAATCCCAGCTCCGCCATAATTTCACGGACATCTTCTGCGATGAAACGCATAAAATTCACCACATGGGCAGGATCACCCATATAATTTTTGCGCAGCTCTGGATTCTGCGTAGCCACACCAACCGGACAGGTGTCCATTTGGCATACCCGCATCATAATACAGCCCAACGCTACGAGCGGCGCTGTTGAGAAGCCGTATTCTTCCGCACCCAACAGGGCAGCTACTACCAAATCACGTCCAGACAGCATTTTGCCGTCTGTCTCCAGCACCACGCGGTCGCGCAGGTTGTTCAGCATGAGCGTCTGATGCGTCTCAGCCAGCCCTAGCTCCCAAGGCATACCCGCATGGCGGATGGAGCCTTGCGGGGAAGCGCCTGTACCACCGTCATAACCGCTGACCAGAATAATGTCAGCACGGCCTTTGGCTACCCCTGTAGCAATCGTGCCCACGCCTACCTCTGATACCAGCTTTACGTTAATGTCAGCACGTGGATTGGCGTTTTTGAGATCGTAGATGAGCTCTGCCAAATCCTCGATAGAATAAATATCGTGATGCGGTGGTGGCGAAATCAGGCCTACTCCTGGCGTGGAACCGCGTACCTCGGCGACCCAAGGATACACCTTGCGTCCTGGCAGTTGTCCACCTTCGCCCGGCTTCGCACCTTGCGCCATTTTGATCTGAATTTCGTCGGCATTCACCAAGTAGTTCGACGTTACACCAAA
The DNA here is from genome assembly GCF_001049835.1 of Paenibacillus sp. Mc5Re-14. Lineage (NCBI taxonomy): Bacteria > Bacillati > Bacillota > Bacilli > Caryophanales > Paenibacillaceae > Paenibacillus > Paenibacillus sp. Mc5Re-14. The sequence continues at coordinate 1,178,715 of NZ_CVPD01000001.1, forward strand.
TCGGCCAGATGCCACCTGCTTGATCGAACTGCGACGTGAATCGCCATTAGCATCCGGGATAAAACGCGCAGGGTTCTCCCCGCCCTCACCCGTGTTGCTTTTGCCACCGATTCGATTCATTGCAATCGCCAAATCTTCATGCGCTTCCTGGCTAATGGAGCCGAAAGACATAGCCCCTGTTTTAAAGCGACGCATAATCGATGCAGCAGATTCCACTTCATCCAGCGGCACAGGCTCACCAGCAGGCTTCAATTGAAGCATGGAGCGAATCGTCAAATACTGTTCAGATTCACCCTGTACCAGCTTGGCGTACTTCTTGTAAAGCTCGTAGTCTCCTGAGCGTACCGCCTGCTGGAGCAAATGCACTGTTTGCGGGTTAAACAAATGCTCTTCTCCATCGTTACGCCATTGGTATTCGCCGCCCGAATCAAGCACCTTGTCGTTGCCGTCCTTATCCGTGAAAGCACGGTTATGGTGGGCCAATGCTTCCATTGTCACTTCCTCCAGACCAATACCGCCGATACGGGAAGGGGTCCAGGTGAAATAACGGTCAACAAACTCCTGTTTCAGACCTACAGCCTCGAAAATTTGCGCTCCACGGTAGGATTGAATCGTGGAAATTCCCATTTTGGACAATATTTTAACGACGCCCTTGGTTGCCGCTTTAATATAATTTTTAACTGCCTTTTCGTGCGAGATGCCGCGCAGCAAGCCTTGTTGAATCATGACATCCAGTGTTTCAAACGCCAGATACGGATTAACCGCACTCACACCGTAGCCCAGAAGCACCGCATAATGGTGAATATCTCTTGGCTCTCCGGATTCCAGCAAAATGCTCACACGTGTGCGTGTACCCTGCTTAATCAGATGGTGATGCAAGCTGGATACAGCTAGCAACGCCGGAATGGCTGCATTTTCCGCATCCACTCCACGGTCAGACAGAATCAGAATATTATGACCTTTGTCAATGACACGGTCAGCTGCCTCAAACAGTCCTTCCAGCGCCTTGTATAAGCCCTCAGCACCTTCTTTTGCTTCAAAGAAGATCGGAATGGTCATGGATTTGAAGCCTGGACGGTGTACGTGACGAATTTTGGCAAACTCTTCATTAGACAACACCGGTGAATCCAACCGAATCTGGCGACAGCTTTCCGGTTCTGGGTGTAGTAAATTGCGCTCTGGTCCAATCGTCGTTGCAGTTGACGTCACTATCTCTTCGCGAATGGCGTCAATTGGCGGGTTGGTAACCTGAGCAAACATTTGTTTAAAGTAATTGTACAAACGTTGCGGACGGTCAGACAATACCGCCAGTGGAGCATCATACCCCATTGAGCCAATCGGTTCCGCACCTGTAAGTGCCATCGGCTCCAGAAGTTTGCGTAGTTCTTCAAACGTATACCCAAAAGCGAGCTGCAGCTGATTTACATTTTCATGTTTCGGCTCTGGCTGCTCCAGTGCTTCAGGTAGATCATCCAGATCAATCAAATGCTCATCCAGCCACTGCTGATAAGGTTCCTCGGATGCGATACGTTCCTTTAACTCTTCATCAGAAACGATGCGGCCTTCTTGGGTATCTACCAGTAGCATACGCCCTGGACGGAGACGATCCTTATAAAGCACATTTTCAGGAGCAATATCCAATACACCCGCCTCAGATGACAGTGCGATCAGATCGTCCTTGGTCACATAATAACGTGCAGGACGCAGGCCGTTGCGGTCAAGAATCGCCCCGATTTGGATACCGTCTGTAAACGCCATCGCAGCAGGTCCGTCCCACGGTTCCATCATGGTGCTGTGATATTCATAAAATGCCCGCTTCTTCGGATCCATGGTTTCATGCTTGTTCCAAGGCTCAGGCACCATCATCATGGCTACATGAGGAAGCGAACGGCCACTCAGATACAGAAACTCCAGCGTATTATCAAACATGGCTGTATCCGAGCCATCTGAGTTGATGACAGGTTTTACCTTCTTGATATCGTTACCAAACGCTTCACTTTCAAACTGTGCCTGACGCGCATGCATCCAGTTTACGTTGCCACGCATGGTATTAATTTCACCATTGTGAATCATAAAACGATAAGGATGCGCACGATCCCAGCTGGGGAACGTATTTGTGCTAAAACGGGAATGGACCAGCGCAATCGCCGATGTCACTCGCTCATCCTGCAAATCCAGATAAAATTTGCCTACCTGCTCGGTTGTCAACATTCCTTTGTATACAACCTTGCGACATGACAAACTTGGAATATAGAACGACTCACCATTCACATCCTCTTGGTTATAGCGAATAGCAAGCTCTGCACGTTTACGAATGACATACAGTTTCCGTTCAAAGTCCAGCTCTTCCTTCAAATCGCTACTGCGGCCGATGAACACCTGACGCACACCTGGCTTAGCTGCTTTTGCCGATTTACCCAGCATTTCGTCATAAGTTGGAACATCGCGAAAGCCCAAACAGTTTTGACCTTCGTCCATAATGATTTCTCTGAGCTTCTGCTCATGCATCTCACGAACTTTTGAATCATTGGATACAAAAAGCATGCCTACGCCATAATGTCCGGCCTTTGGCAATTTGAAGCCCAATCGCTCTGCTTCCTCTTGAAAAAACAAATGAGGAACCTGAATCATGATCCCTGCTCCGTCACCGGAGTTTGGTTCACTTCCCTGACCGCCCCGATGCTCCATGTTTACGAGCATGGTCAAAGCCTGACTTACAATATCGTGCGATGGTTTTCCCTTGATGTGGGCAACAAAGCCCATGCCGCAGGCGTCTTTTTCGAATTGGGGATCATATAGTCCCTGTTTGGGTGGTAAACCTGTCTGTCTCATGGAACGCAACCTTTCTGTTATAAAGTCATGCTGGCCTGAAATACAGGCGGCCGAATAGAAGACAGTGGCAACAAGAGGTAAATCAAAGAACAACTACGAGGAATGGGGGACAAAAACATAAAACGTATTCAAGGCGGTACGGTCCGCCGAATGCGTATGTTTTTCAATAATTATGCAATGGCTTGACTTGAAAAACACGTCGATTCCACTGATGAATCTAATTAGTTCTATCATTTTATCATTGACCTATTGTGTTAGCAATTCAAAGTTTTTATGATTGTGATAATAAATCTTTTACATTACAGCTTCAACGTATCAATGCAAGAATATATCATTTTTATGTATAAATATTCATTAAAAAAGTCAGCCTTTTCTATCCCTTAAAGAATAGAAAAGGCTGACAAAGGAATTTTGATGTACATACGGACCATCATGTATATTCCCGCAAAGCGATAAACCGTATTAAAATTCGAGACTTTCGCCGGGCTTCAATGCTTTCCCTTCAATACCTTCTTTATGAAGACGGTCACAGAAGCCATCTCCGTCCTGCTCTATACCGGGAAAAGTATTGTAATGCACCGGTATCACGCGGCTTGCCCGCAGCCATTTCGCTGCCAGCAAGGCATCCTCCGGCCCCATTGTATAACCATCTCCGATCGGCAATACTGCGGCATCGATGGAGTTGGTTTCTCCAATGAGACGCATATCGCCAAACAAGCCAGTATCCCCTGCATGGAAAAATGTTTTGCCTCCCATGGTCAATAAAATCCCCGCTGGCTCTCCCATGTAGATGGTTTGTCCGTTCACTGTCAAAGAGGAGCTGTGGAACGCCAGCGTAAATTTCACATGAAAACCGTCAAATTGGTGACCTCCACCCAGGTTCATACCGTGAGCTTTGGTCCCCAAGGATGAACAATATTCAGCCAGTTCCGCCACCGCGATCACAGGGCAATCATTGCGCTTGGCAATTTCAACTGCATCCCCAAAATGATCGGCGTGACCGTGTGTCAACAGCACTGCATCCACCTGAATATCTTCGGCCTGTATGGTTGCTTTAGGATTCCCCGTCAAAAAAGGATCGATAATAATCCGTTTCCCCTCTGCCTCCACCAACACAACTGAATGTCCATAATATGTGATTTTCATAACATTTACGTCTCCTTTATCACTTTCATTATTTAGGTTTCTTTCCTTTACCAATTATACTTCTTTTGCATAATGGCTTCACCTGCGCACACAAAATACGCTCACAAAGCTGAACCCTGTTGTTTAGAAAGGGCTGTTATTTGTCGCTTTTGGGATTTATACAAAATGCTCATTTATAAAAGGTATGATGACCGATTGTTTTCACCTTGGTACGCGAATGATGAACCGTAAGGTCCTGGGCCAACGTAAGCGAAAGGAAAAAACAGGTGTTATCAGGCACGGCTTTATGACCATTCAAAGCGGCCGTAACTGCACGGATGCAGTCCTGGTTAGGCTGAACACGACGAAGACGCCCGTTCGCAACCGGACTAAATTGCGCTTTTTGATAAATCACTGCCTGAATCGTATCGGGAAATGAGGCTGACCGCAGCCGGTTTAAGACAACGTTGGCAACTGCCACTTTGCCTTCGTACGGTTCGCCCTCTGCTTCTGCCATCACTATTTTTTGCAGCAGGAGCAGTTCTTTAGCGGAGACAGGATAGCTCCAGGTAGACAACGCCTTGTCATCCTGAGTGAGCATTTTTGTCTTCGTAAAGTAGATGGTTGTAGGAGGGGTTAGGATTGCGGACTTGCTATGCTGGACCTCAGGCTTTTTCTTGCCTGTAACAGCGTTATTCCGAGCTTGTTCCACCTGCTTCATCTGGGAAGCGGGTAACGGAGTCGGCATGATTTCTTTCCAGCTTGGCTGCCCATGAGCAGCGACAAAGATGGGGCTTGTCCTGTTTGACCCGTTATGGGTCCCCATCCTGTCACCATATGTAGGAACCGAAGTGTTCCCTGACCAGCTCAGAGATTGCATAGGTGCATTTTTATGATTATTCTGTGTTTGCTGAACCTCAGCGTAGAGGCCTATCCCCAATATACAAACAAGCAGCACACTCAAAAGAGGTGCAAACCAACGATGTTCTTTAACGATTTCCATAATGTTCCTCCCGTTAACTTTAAGCACATTCCTCAGATATGTAACCCAAAATGCGCTTTTTGAATAACGCTGAAACACTATATCACTAAATTCGCTGATAGATCAAGGGTTTCACCTCATTAATGGGAATGTTTGAATTATTTGGTACATTGGTTTTTGCCCCATTCGTGTTGCATATAACACAAATTCCCCCACTTCCCAAGGCTCGCCGCTTCGGTCATTTGACTGCCACACAGACGCTGAAACAGGCTCCCCTCCTGTATACGAACGTGCTACGGTGATATGGGGTCGATAAGGTCGTTCCTCGGGTTTAAAACCCAGCGGTTCGGTAGCTCGAAGTATCGACTGGTGCAACTGATCCAGCGACTCTCGCTGTCCGGTCACCCCCCTCCACAGTACACGCGGAAAGTCTTCACGTCCAAAAAAGCCCGCTTCACCCATGCCAAGCGTAAACGGGCGATGCTCAGCTGCAGCATGAACTAAAGCCTGCTCAAGTTTTGGAATAACCGAGGTCTCTACATCACCCAGAAACTGAAGTGTCACGTGATAATCTCTGAAGTCACTCCATTTGCGAAAAGACAAATTATTCAAATCCTGCTCCACCCAATGACGTAACTTCTTCTTGTGCTCGTCCGGGAGAGCAATCGCTGTAAAGAGCCTTTGCGACTCATCTTTCATCAACCTCTTCTCCTTTCTTATAAATATCCTGTACCTATCCCAAAAAGTAGCTGTTTGGTTGGTCCCTGATCAGGGTAAAGCCACTTGTTGTTATATATAATGACACCGCGAGCTTGTTTCTACCCTTATTATGCAAATTTTCCGGCAATCTGTTATCCTTGAAGGGATGGTTCGCCAGAATATATTGGAAACTCCAAGGAATCAAACATCGAGGAGGCTATGAATCATGGGAAGCATTTTAAGTTTACATCAACTGACGGAAGATCAAAAAAAACAGGTTCGTGCAGCGGCTCCGGGCTACGAGTTGATTATTGGCAAAGCCCAGGAATTGGAGTCTGAACAAATCCGTGAGGCCGAGGTTATTCTAGGCTGGTCCAAGCATATTGCCGAGGAGGCATTACATCCAGACAGCAAGCTGAAGTGGATACAAACCTGGTCGGCTGGGATTGATAAGCTCCCGCTTACCGAACTGGAAAAGCGCAACATAGCACTCACGAATACGAGTGGTGTGCATGCAATTCCAATCACAGAGCAGATCTTTGGAATGCTGCTATCGCATACCCGTTATTTACAGCAAGCGGCTCTCTTGCAGCGTCAGAAAACATGGCAGCCACCGGAAGGTCAACTGACGGAATTACGTGGCAAAACGCTATTGATTACAGGTGTTGGCGAAATTGGTCGTGAAACCGCTCGAATTGCAGAAGCCTTTGGCATGCGGGTGATCGGGGTTCGCCGTTCCGGCAAGGAAGCTCCCCATGTAGAACACATGTACACAAACGAACAATTACATGAAGCATTGGGCGTTGCGGATATTGTAGTTAATATTTTACCATTCACTGAAGAGACCCATCACTTTTTTGACGAAAAAGCATTTGCAGCGATGCGTAAAGGAGCCTTCTTCATTAATGTCGGTCGCGGCAAGACTGTTCATACAGATGCGCTGGTACGCTCGTTGGAACAAAAACATATTGCCTTTGCCGGACTGGATGTATTCGAAGAAGAACCGCTACCTGCGTCACATCCACTATGGGGCTTGGATCATGTCCTTATTACTCCGCATATTGCAGGGGATACAGACCGATATGCTGAACGAGCGGTAGATATTTTTCTTACTAATTTGAAAGCCTATGCTACTGGTCAGGAGCTGCCGCTGAATTTGGTTAACTACAAAACCCAGTATTAACAAGCTACTTACAGATCCAGATTTCCCGACTCATACCTGTCTTATATATACGGCATTGCTCCGTAATGGTCCAACCTGACTCGGATAGCAATGTTGCCATCGGCTCCGTGCTCACGATCACTGCCCGCGCGGCCAGGCGTCTCAGACTGCGCAGCATCTTTTTTTGTTCTTCAGCAGGGAGCACGGAGCACAGGTTATAGGGCATGTCCAAGATAGCCGCATCGTATGTGCCTGCGAGCATATTCATATCCCCCAGTTTCACCAGATCTTCTTCATACCCATAATGACGTAAATTTACTCGTGCCCCACGTACCGCCAACGGATTGATATCACAGCCGCGAATATTCTTGTCCATACTCAATGCCTCAATCATCACATTGCCCATACCACAACACGGGTCCAGCAGTTTCAAGGAGTCTGACTTTCCCTTAGATGCAGATCGATCATTTGCTGCCAAATTCACAAGTGCTCTAGCTACCAGAACGGGTAGGCCAGTAGAATAGTTTTGCGGCTTCTGACGACGTTCCTGCCACGATCTGTCGCTATACTCGCATATGCCCATTAGCCATCGCTCTCCTACTCGTATGACTCCTAGGATTACATCCGGTGTCTTCATTTGCGCCTGCCCCTGAATACGTGCGCCAATCCGGCGTTCTATCCCGCGCCGCTCGTCATAGTCAGCCTCATTGTCCCCTTCTTTAAGGCACAGCACCTTAAAGGTCTTTCCTTCCTCAAGCTGTAACCTGGAAGCCGCTTCGCATAGCTCTTCCAGCGTGTCCGCATCGGTGACGATATCCAGACGAAGATGGATAAACGGACTGGTCCCCGGCTCCAGCCGAAGATGGGACAACAGCATGGAACTATGCACAGGCTGCTGACCGAACAAGCATTTTAGTTCCAATAGACACAACTCACGCTCGGTTTCATGATACGCATAGGTATATATGTAGCTTGGTTTCATTTCATCTATATTAATTTTGTGTTTATTCATGTCAGATCTCTTTTCATCTTTTCATTTGGAATCAAGACTACAATTCACAGCCTCCGCTATCAGTTGGTAGGAATGAAGCCGCTGCTCATAATCGGGAATGGGCGTGACCAACAGAAACTCATCATTATCATATTTGACCTGCAAGCTACGCAACCGTTCGGCAATAAGCGATGGTGTTCCCACCAGCCAACTGCCCCGTATCCCCGGATCGCCTAATGAAATCTGAGCAGCCCATTGCTGCGCCAACTCATCTGTCGAGGCACATACTGCTCCTACAGCAACCATAGTACGTGGTTTGTCCATCCGTGTGGATGGCTGAAAGCTGGAGCGGTAAATACTTAGCATTTCTTCCGTATGTTGTTCACTCATAAATTGGCCGAATACATAGCCCGTTGAATACTGCGCAGCATATTCGGCACTTTTTCGATTGGTACCCAGCATCCACAGCGCTGGCGGCTGTTCTGGCATTGGACGGGCAAACACGGGGGGTCTGTTCATATTCATATGAGCCTTCCAACAAAGCCAATAGAGCTTCCATCTTCTGTGGCAGCTCGGTCACATGTTGAAGAAAATTGCCGCTTAGTGCCATCGAAGCATGAGGTCCCCCACCAGGGGCCCTCCCCAGGCCCAATTCGACTCTGCCCGGATAGAGAGCTGCCAGCAGATGGAACCATTCGGCGACCTTGACTGGACTATAATGCGGGAGCAAAATAGCACCCGCACCCAGTTGGATGGTCGTCGTCACCGCCCCGATATGAGACAACAGCACTTCTGGACTGGAAGAAGCCAGCCCCTCCATGTCATGATGCTCGGAGGTCCAGTAGCGTGTATATCCCCATGCTTCCGCCTGTTTCGCCAGCTTTACCGCCCATTGAACTGCTTGCTCCGGGCGATTGCCGGACAGTAGCGGTACCATATCAAGCACACCGAGATTCAACGAGTTAGTAGCTAAAGACTGAGGTTGCATATGCGCCTTTTTCTCTCCCTTCTATCCGTTCTAAACAAGTTTCTTCTACTATATAGGGTTAAATTAAAACGTTAGTCCAGGTCATAGATAGAACCTACCTTCAGGCCATATAACTCATTATAAATTTTTTCAGCAAAAGCATCGGTCATGCCTGCAATATAGTCAATAACCATATGCTCCCAAGTCCAGATCGGTTTCGCCTTGGCCTGGTCGCGCTCATAGCGCTGGAGCCAGTCGCTTGGAATAATGGACTTGGATGTCTCAGGGTCCAGAAAAGCCAACCATAACCGTCTGAGCATCCATTCACTGCGTTTTTGCAGACGCTGTACGCGCAGATCGCGGATCATGGTGACCCAAGCAAAGCTTTTCAATACACTCACCGTGCGCAGCATATCCAAATCTTCGCTTCTATCCCGTACGAAGGTTACCTTTTTCCAGTTTCCATCATCAATTACACCTAAGCTGCTGACAAACAGGCTAACCCAGTATGCCTTCACTTCACGGCGGGTGCGAGAATAATCGTGTTCACACATCGGCATCTTGCCATTCCACACCTTCAAAAATTCGCTCAGCACTGCCGCTACCTTCTGTTCAATCTCAGCCAGCTGCCAGCCTTGCCAGAAGCTATCCTCCAACGTGGTGATTTTCTCCGTAATCAGACGAATCAAATATGGATCATATAAGAAATGCTCGTGTACCTCAATTTTCCCTGCCTTAATCCCATCCTCCAGATCATGCGCGGAATAAGCAATATCGTCGCAGAGATCCATGAGCTGGGCCTCCAGCGTTTTTTTTCCGTCAGGGATGCCCCAATCCTCGCGAATAGAACGTATATATTCCCACTCATGCAGGTACAACCCTTTTTTGTTCAGAATTCCTGGGTACGGGTATTTGTTGATCCCGAGCAGCACAGCGTCCGACAAATTCAAGCCATCCACATTCTCACGCTTCTCCAAAAACATAATCAGCCGGAAATTGTGTGCGTTCCCTTCAAAATGCTCATAAATTCGTCGCTCACGCGCATAGGCCTCCTGTCCACGCTTGGACTCTGGCGTGAAGCCTCCGGCGGATGATATCTTTTCTACCTTCGTCTCAATCAGTTGATCCAAGATCCCGTCCAGCACCTCTTCTCCCTTGTGTCCAAACGGTGGATGTCCAAAGTCATGTGCTATCGATGCACACTCCACCACCTCAGGGTCAATAATCAGTCCTGCGTTATCCGCCTGTTCCAACTCTACCTCTGGATGACGGCGCAGCAAGCTTCGTGCTGCCTCACGCGCAATTTGCGCTACCTCCAAAGAATGTGTCAGCCGTGTGCGATAATAATCGCCTGTGCCTGCGCCAAATACTTGTGATTTCCCCTGCAATCGACGGAAAGTCGGTGAATGAATCAATCGGGAGTAATCCCGTTCATATGCTGCCCGTGAAGCGTCGCTTCGTGTCTGTTCCGCGAATTGCCGATGCTCTCTCTTGTCCTGCCATGTCATAAAGCTCACTCCCTACGTACTCAATTGGAGTGATTATACATTTTTTTCACGCCTCAGGAAAGCTCACATGAGTTTCATTTATATGTAAGCGTCAAACTAGCGCATTATCGCCTATCAAGCCAAGCCAGTGTTCAGACGATGAGTAATAAAAAAGCAAGTCCAAAAAAACTTAATATAGGGTAAATAGCATAATAAAATAAAACTAGACTTTATATTTAATGGTTTTGAGTTTGATTATTTTCTACAACGTTACTTCATAAACGCACCCGATTGTTGAAGATTATTTATTAACTAAGACCTGTTGAATTGCCCCCTAATGCTATCATTTTAACTATGTACCTAATTATCAGGCTTGCTGTTGAGAGAGATTTTGAAAAATTAAAAACGCCTATCTATCAAGATAGACGTAAAGTATAACAAGCTTTAAAGAGGTTGATAACTCGCCTCACGCGTTTTTACTTTCACACTAATTTTTGTAATATAATCTTTTTCCTCTTTTGCTGCAATCGAGTGCAGTAAATATTCCTCATAAATATCACCATCTAACGCCAACTGCTCCTGTTCTAAATAAGCTAGTAGCGTATTATAAGTCTCAGTCTGTGAGATTTCATCATAAGGTCCTTGATGATAAATGACCGCGTAGTGTCCAGCTGGTTTCATTCTTGCTAACGGGTCATCTAGGCGACAAAATAGGTAGCTTACGCCTTCAAACTTCTTATTTAAAAAATCTTCTTTTGTATACACAGTACCGTATGCGGCTGTGCTTTTAATCCCAAGCTTTTTTAAAAATGGCGTAGTTTGCTCGTAAAGTTCCTCCATTGATAACGACGACCAATCTATTTTCTCGTCGCTATACACAACAGGTTCGGCTGGTAATTGCTTCATCAATACTTCTTCAAATGATACTTCTTCCATCTCTTTTGTCAGGGCAACCGTTCGTTCTAGGAAAAACTGAATATCTTGTAACTTTTGAATTTCCATTGCCACTTTTTCTTGCTGTTCCATTGCTAATTGTTGTAACGCTTGTACGTTAGGCGCGTCAAAATACGTTTTGAGTTCTTTAATCGGTACCTCAACTGCACGAAGCGATTGAATCGCTACAAATTGATCGAACTGCTCAAATGTGTAGTAGCGATAGCCATTATCAAAGGTGCCTGCAGGCTTAAATAAATCGATTTTATCGTAATAAAGTAATGTATCTTTATTGATTTCAAGTAACTTGGCAAATTCGCCTGTCAAATATGTTTTTTCGAATGTATTTTTCATCTCTTTTCACTTCTTTCTTTACTCTAGAGTTACTCCATACCTTACACTATTCCTTGCAAACATAACACGAAAACATAAATGAGACAAGCAATTACTAAGGTGTTGAACGCACTTAGGTTGATGAGGAAGAGTGCCATGGGGTATATTGATCAATTAATTGAAAACTACGGGTACGCAGCGGTTTTTATATATGCCTCTAAAATCGTACATGCTATATGCTGGGGTGAGTGCTTTACTTTGGAGTCTACTATTTTTAACAATTGGACGAATATTTTAATCAGTTTAAGAGAAAGGTGTTTTAGCGATGACAAAACAAAATGAACAAATTACGATAGTCCCTGTACCGCAGGAAGAGCTAGCAATATTTAAGGAAGAATTACAAGAGGCATTTATGAAAGGGTTACAAGATAGTTTTCAAGAAGCAGAGGATCCAACAGAAATGGGACCAATCCCATCCGATGAGGATTTCGAGCATTCACTCACTGCAAAAGATTCAGTTGTGCGTCAAATTGTACTAAATGGCGAAAGAATCGGTGGCATCGTATTAAAAATTAATCCCGATACACAGCGAAACGAAGTGGACTTCTTGTATACAAAGGCTAATGCACACGGCAAAGGTCTTGGTACAAAGGCATGGGAAGCGATAGAAGCAGCGTTCCCAAAGACGAAGGTTTGGGAGTTACATACACCGTATTTTGAAAAGCGGAACATCCATTTTTATGTGAATAAATGTGGCTTTAAAATTGTGGAGTTTTATCACCGAGGCAATCCAGGACCGAGTATTGAAGGAGAAGAGCCTGAATCTGATGCAGATTATGAGTTTTTCCGTTTTGAAAAGGTCATGACAAAAGAAAGCAGTGAAGCGTAATGCAAGGAAAGGTCTCACAGCTTTGGGCATTGATGAATCGCAGTCAAATGGCGAAGGGGCAATTAGTCTTTTTATTTTTCATTAGTTTAGTGGAGGTAGCAGCTGGGCTTGCTGTCCCCCTGTTAACGATGAAGCTCATTAATCAAATTTCAGATGCGGGTTTTGCCGTAACATCACTCTTGCCAGTCATTGCGATTTTAATTGTTCAAGCGATGTTAAGTGCCATTGCGTTTTATCTGATGCGCCGTTTAGGTGAAAAGGTTGTCGCGAATTTAAGGACAGAAGTATGGGAACATATGCTACATTTACGTTTATCGTATTATGATGCGCATGAATCAGGCGAAACGATGAGCCGCATTACGCAGGATACAAATGTCGTGAAGGAGTTTGTGACCGAGCAGCTCGTGTCCTTTGTGTCAGGACTATTTGCGATCCTCGGTGCCGTTGTTGTTTTACTATGGATTGACTGGAAAATGACATTGCTACTCCTGATTGCTGTGCCACTGACAATTTTTGTGACGTATCCATTAGGCGAAAAAATGTATGCCATCTCAGTAGAAAATCAGGATGAGCTAGCAGGCTTTGGTGGACGATTAGGACGTATTTTATCGAATATTCGTCTTGTGAAAGCGTCGCAAACGGAGCAGCAGGAGCTAGCAGGCGGTAAAAAGCAAATTCAGCAGCTGTACAAGTACGGTTTAAAGGAAGCGAAGATTGTTGCGATTCTTTCGCCACTGATGACGCTACTCATGATGGTCGTATTGATTGCGATTTTCGGCTATGGCGGCTCACAGGTAGCAACAGGAGCAATCACTTCAGGCGAGCTTGTTGCCATTATGATTTATTTAGTGCAAATTATTATGCCATTTACACAAATGGCGACGTTCTTTACCAATTTACAAAAAACACTTGGTGCGACAGAGCGTATTGTTGAAGCACTCAATGTGAAACGTGAAGTGCAAGACGGGAAACCAGTATCTGCTACACCACTACCTATCCACTTCCAAAACGTATCGTTTAAATATAATGAAAAGTATGTATTAAATGACATGACATTTACGTTAGAACCGAATGAAACGACCGCCTTTGTCAGCCGAAGTGGTGGTGGGAAAACGACGATGTTCTCCCTTATTGAACGATTTTATGACGTGACATCAGGTGCGATACTGTATGGTAACGAAAACATTGAGCAATTTAACTTAACAGAGTGGCGTGGGCTGTTTGGCTATGTAAGTCAAAATGCACCGTTATTAAATGGAACGATTCGTGACAACATCATGTACGGGACGAATGGAGCAAGCGAACAAGAGGTACTTGCCGCATTAAAAGCAGCCTATGCCTATGATTTTGTCATGCAGCTGGACAAACGCCTCGATACAGAGGTTGGTGAAGGAGGTATTAAGCTTTCAGGTGGTCAAAAACAGCGTATTGCGATTGCTCGTGCGATTTTACGAAATCCGAGAATCTTATTACTTGATGAGGCGACATCGAACTTAGATAACGAATCAGAGCGTGAAGTGCAGCTTGCCCTTCAAGCGTTAACGAAAAACCGGATGACGATCATCATCGCCCATCGATTATCTACGATTACAAGTGCAGACCAAATCCTTGTCTTTGAAGAAGGACGCCTGTCAGGTCAAGGCACACATGAAGCATTACAAAAAACACATCCGTATTATCAACAACTTTGGCATAATGGTCGTTTGACTGAAGATTAGACTATAGGATCATTGCTTCCTTCCATTCCCATACGCTGCGAAGCAGCGGGGAGAAGGTTAGTAGCGTCTCCAGTCGGGTACGGCTCTCCTCTACCAGCGATTCCGCAGGCGGATTGAGTAAGCGATGGTGGGCTTTTAGGTAAGTCCTTCATCCTCCCACTATGGGATGGTCGTCAAGGTAGATATAAAAAGGGATGTACGCCGCTATTCAAGTCCGCACCGAGATACGCAACGTTGGAAAGAACTATACAACGAAAGAACGAGCGTGGAACGTTGTAATTCTCGGATGAAAACCTATTTGACCGCAGATGCCATGCACATCTGGGGGATTCAAAAGGTGACCACTCACCAATACCTAAATGCCATTGTGTTGCTTGCTTCTGCGTTAGCCATGGCCCTTCCATTAAAGAAAGCTACCGCTTAAATTTTTGATTCAACAGAAATTCTTCAGGTCTGTCCATTTTTGGAATTCAAGGAGAAACCGAGCTAAAATGCTGTTCGAGGCTTAAGATACTGATGCCTAATTTTCAAAAACGGAATTATGCAAAATGCTCATGTAAAAAGGTGTCCCCCAGCCATTTGATTCAGGCCAGAGAACACCTCTTTGCTCAACTTTATATACCTCACCACTTTTGCTCTAACGCTTTGCTCTTGGGTCCAATACATCCCGCAGGCCATCCCCCATCAAATTAAAGCCCAATACGGTCAGCATGATAGATATGCCTGGGAAAATAACTGTCCACGGCGCATTTTGGATATATTGCCGCGAATCGGACAACATTTTGCCCCACTCGGGTTCAGGAGGTTGTGCACCCAAGCCCAGAAATCCGAGCGCTGCCGCTTCAATAATGGCCGTTCCGATCCCCAACGTCCCCTGTACGATGATCGGTGTCAGGCTATTAGGCAGAATATAACGGAGTATGATGCGCCGATTATTAGCCCCAAGCGCCCGCGCAGAAGTAATATACTCCTCCGTTTTAACACTCAGCACCTTGGAGCGAACCAATCGCCCATACGTTGGTACATTGACAATGGCAATGGCGTATAACGCATTTTCCAACGAAGGCCCCAGAATGGCCACAATAGCAATTGCCAGCAAAATCCCCGGAAATGCCAGTAAGATGTCGAATAGGCGCGAAATGATCATATCAGCCCATTTTCCATAAAATCCGGCAATTAATCCTAAGGCCGTTCCTACAATCATTGAACCAATAACGGACAAGAAACCGACCCACAACGAGATTCTGGCGCCATACAGCGTACGAGTCAGCAAATCACGACCAAGATCATCGGTACCGAACCAATGCTCTGCGGAAGGAGACTGCAAGCGGCTCACCAAATTTTGCTCTTTATAGTCAAAAGGAGCGATCCAGGGCGCGATCAAAGCAATGATGACAAAGAAGATAATAATGCTCAGACCGACGAATGCCATTTTATTGTGACGGAAAGCTCTCCACGCATCTCTCCAAGGGCCTGACACCGCAGGCAAATGCGCCAATGTACTACGTGTCGTCGGTATGTTATTGGGTTCGATTGAAAATTGTGACATCGGACATGCTCCCCCTTGACCAATTGACGACTTGATTACTGATAACGAATACGCCGGTCGAGAACAGCGTACAGCAAATCGACAATCAGATTAATGATGACGAACAGGAACGCAATGATTAAAATTCCGCTTTGGATAACCGGATAGTCACGCGAGCTGATCGCTTCAAAAATGTACCGTCCGATGCCAGGCCAGGCAAATATGGTCTCTGTCAGTACGGCGCCTCCCAGTAACGACCCAGTCTGAAGACCGATGACAGTAAGCACAGGGATCGCAGCATTTTTAAGCGCATGTTTGTACACGACTTGAAAAGATGCCAGCCCCTTCGCCCGAGCCGTGCGGATATAGTCCGCATCCATAACCTCCAGCATGCTGGAACGGGTAATACGCGCTATGACCGCCATTGGAATCGTCCCCAGTGCGATACTGGGCAGGATCAAATGCTTGGTGACGGTCCACACCTGATCCATACGTCCACCTATGAACGCATCAATCACGGCTAGATGTGTCACAGCTTCCACCGGATCACGGGAATTCATGCGTCCGATGGAAGGGAGCCAATGCAGCTTATTAGCAAAGATCCATTGCTCCATCAAGCCTAACCAAAAAATCGGCATCGATACTCCGACCAGGGCAATGACCATGCTGACATAGTCAAACCAGGAATTTCGCTTCCAGGCACTCACGATGCCTGCATTCATACCCACGACAACGGCAAAAAACATGCTTGCTACCGTCAACTCCAGCGTAGCCGCCAGATAAGGGACCATTTCCCGGGCAATCGGCTGCCGGGTGCGAATGGAATCGCCCAAGTCCCCTCGTGCCAGTTCACTTAGATAGGTCCCATATTGCTGTAACCACGGCTTATCTAGCCCTAATTGCTCACGCAGCGCCTGTTTGGACTGTTCCGTGGCCTTGTCCCCGAGTATCGTTTCTGCCGGATCACCGGGAATAGCATGAATAATCGAAAACACGATAAGCGTCATCCCCAGCAATACGGGAATCAATATGGCCAGTCTTTTTACAATATATGAGTTCATATGCTATTCACCGCCTGCTTGCGTTTAGGCTATTCAAAATAAATATTACTATACGCTTCCATACCTGCTGGAGAAGGTACAAAACCCTTAAGATTGGCTTTGCCTGCCATCAACGGTGTGCTGTGAACCAAGGGAATCCAAGGTGCATCCTGTTTAATAATGACTTGTGCTTGTTTATACAATTCCGCACGCTTATCTTGATCAACCTCAACCTGCGCCTTCACCAGTATTTTGTGAAGTTCCTCATTCACATAAAAACTGCGGTTATTGCCTGGGATCGTATCCTTGTCCAGCAATGTGTAAAGGAAATTATCCGGGTCGCCATTGTCCCCATTCCATCCCAACATGTACAGATCATCCTTCTCTCCAGCTTTAAGATCATCCAGATACGTAGCCCATTCTGGAGATTGGATGTTGACTTTGACTCCTATTTTTTCAAAATCAGCTTGAATGGCCTCTGCTACCTTTTTGCCGTCAGGCATGTATGGACGAGATACAGGCATTGCATAGAAGGTTAACGGCTCTGGAAGTCCGTTAGGGAAACCCGCTTCCGCTAGCAAAGATTTAGCCTTATTCAGATCATAAGTGTAGTCCTGAATGCTTTCGTCGTATCCCCATAACGTAGGTGGCATCGGATTGACCGCAGGCTTGGCCTCCCCCGCAAACAATGCATCAATAATGGCCTGTTTGTTCACTGCGTGATTCAGCGCCTGCCGCACCTTGGGATTATTAAATGTCTTTTTCTTTAAATTAAATCCAATGTATGCCACATTAAAGGAGGGACGTTCAATTTTTACCAACTCGCTGTTACCTTCCAACTGCTTCGCATCATCTGGATTCAAATCTTCCATCAGGTCAATTTCCCCGTTTTGCAGAGCATTAAATCGCGCAGTGTTGTCTGGGATAGAACGAATGATGACCTTAGCCAGCTTTGGCTGTCCTTCTTTCCAATAAGTTGGATTCTTTTCTAATGTGATCGTATCGTTTCGTTTCCATTCCTTAAATACAAACGGCCCTGTGCCGACCGGATTACTCTTAAAATCAGCCTTTTTCTCCTTAATAGCCTTGGGACTTGCAATACTAAAGGATGGCATAGCGATATTTTGTAAAAAAGGAGCCTGCGGCTTGTTCAGTGTAAACTGAACGGTACTCGCATCCACCGCTTTAACCTCCTTAATCACTCTACTTCCATCGGGCCCGAACATAGAATCATAATAGTCAAACGAGTCACCCTCAAATTTGTATGGACTTTTCGGATCAACCCAGCGGTCAAAGTTAAACACAACCGCTTCTGCGTTAAAGTCACTTCCGTCATGGAATTTTACGCCCTGACGCAGCTTGAACGTATAGACAAGTCCGTCCGGTGATACTTCCCAGCTCTCTGCGAGCCCCGGCTGAATCTCCGTGGTACTTTCCTTGTATTCCAGTAGTGTATCAAACACCTGCATTCCGATTTTTAACGACTCACTTTCAGTCACAATGGCAGGATCTAGCGCCACGGAATCCCCGCCACGCCCATAAATCAACGTGTCCTGCGCGCCTTCTCCCGCTCCACCTGAAGGTTGTCCTGCTTCTGGTTTTGCTCCTTCACCTGATCCCCCACAACCGGAAAGCACCAAAACAGTTCCTAGCGCAAGTACCAGCAATACGGTCCAGATTTTGTGTTTTACGTACTTTTTGCTCATGCAGCGAACCCCTTTCACACCTTATATATTGTTAATTCGTTGATACCCGATAAATACCAATTCTTTGGATTGGCATGACAAGCTTGTCCTCAAGCTGTAGCCCCAAGTTCCGAGTTCATCAAATAGGTGTAGTAGTAGGGAAGGTATGAAGGTTCTGGACAGGCTTTTATTGAAGAATACAGGCACAGACAGCATTCATAATCTAGTGGTGTTAGAGGTGCAGTAGGGTAATGGAATAGATGTAATGTCATAAAAGGGAAGAGGATTGTGTTAGGTCATGGAGAATGTGTGATAAATACTCACAGATAGTGAATATTAGTTTCATACAAAGTTGATTATTGGATACTTTACTATAAAATCTGGAAGCAGACAAGGGGGTTTTTCATACATTACCATATGTTTTTATACATCATGTTAATTAATGTTACAAATCAATTCACACGTTCATATCAAATAAAAGCTCCTGCTTGTGGTCCTCAACCTCCAAGCAGGAGCATGTTCTTACCTCAAAAATGTATTCAGCACCAAACCTACAGATACGGCTTGAGCACCTTTTACGATGGAAAAATGATCGCCAGGCACTTTATGGGTATACATTTCCCCTTTACAATACAATTCCCATCCTTTATATCCTAATTCCCAGGTATGTTCTGAAATAAACAAACATACAGTGGCTATTACAGCTCGATCTGGCTGGTAAATATGCTGCAGTGACAGCGTCTCAGAATTGCCAAAAGCTCAACACGTTCTTTTTGCTCTTCCAATTGGCGGGTCATTTCAAAAACAATCGTCCTCATTCCGAATATGTATGTCCAAGCTATAATTCAAATCATTGATTTTACGGTTCGTCAGCAGAATGTTCATTTCACACCTTCGGACTTTGAAACTTCTCAGATTAGTCAGGAGGATATTGAGTTGCTTTTCGAATAAAGGTACATTTTGCATTTGCCCTTTTTCGGGATTCAGCATATTTGGAGGTCATGAAGAACATTACTTAACCATAAGGGCAGGCGGCCGCATTTAACCGCCTGTTTATTTAGGCTTCGAACGTAGCTGTTTTACTCATTTTATTTAAAAGTGGGATGGGCAGTAATGAGGTCCTTCGAAGATTACTTGGTTGTTTTAAACGCACCCAGACGGTTCAGCACGACCAGTAAGCGATAAAAATCATAACTGCTTGGCAGCTTCGCATCCACAATCGGGCTTGCCGGATTAACTGCAACGGCAGCAACCATCGCTTCCTTGGCCCAGGCCGGTACAGGCATAGCCTGACGCGCCTCCAGTTCAGCTACTCGCTGATCCACCTTTTTAATGTAAGCACTCTGTTCATTTAAT
This sequence comes from Paenibacillus sp. Mc5Re-14, assembly GCF_001049835.1. Lineage (NCBI taxonomy): Bacteria > Bacillati > Bacillota > Bacilli > Caryophanales > Paenibacillaceae > Paenibacillus > Paenibacillus sp. Mc5Re-14. The sequence goes on from NZ_CVPD01000001.1 coordinate 1,198,442, forward strand.
GTTTGCTTGAGCACATCTCTACTATTTTCAAGGGCGGTGACCTGCTGCTGCAGGGCCTTAAATGCCGCTTTTTCCTCTGCTGTCATTGGCTCTTCCCCCTCTTCTCCTGCAAATGCTTGGCGTAGCTCAGCCTCTGTTCCGGCATATACATTCAGATCAACAGGCCCTTGAATGCCATCAACCCGTCCACTGTCGCTGTATTGCCAGAAGTCCCAGCGCCTCCATGCTGTTGTATCACTGGGTACCCGTGTACTATAACGTGCAATCCACAGCTTATAACTACCCAGTAGGGCTTTAAAATGGGCAGCAAAAGCATTGCCCGTATATACCATCGGCTTGCGGCCGCTTACTCGTTCAAATTCCGTCAAAAATGCCAGCGCTACCTCATGAATCGCGGCCGAATTAAGCTTTCCCGGATTATTTTCATAATCCATCACCGCTGGCAAGTCCAGCGCTTTCGCACCACCCACCTGATCCAGCACCTCGGCGAAATGTCTGGCTTCCGCTTTGGCTGCGTTTACACTGGTCGCATCTACAAAATGGTAAGCTCCCAGCAGAAGCCCGGCTGTCTTGATCCCTTTTGCATTCGTAATAAACGTCGGATCAACGTAACGCTGTCCTTGACTTGCTTTAATAAATGCAAACGATTTACCATCGGCTCGCACACGTTTCCAATCAATCGTTCCCTGATATCGGGATACGTCAATGCCTTCGGCAGCATTAGGGCTGCGATTTTGCATAAGGCGCTCCCTCCTTGTCATTCATAATGTTGTAGCACTCTGTCTCTGTTGTATATGCTTGGACCATGGAAACGGTCTGGGCTTTTCCACTTTTACGCCGAAAAAAGGCGAAAGGTAGTCTTCCTTTTTTGTAATGGCGACGGTCAGCACTTTATGAAGCTTTATTTTCTTTGTCGGAAGGGTCGGTTGGCTTTATTTTTTTCCCACTCGATTTGGACTCAAAAATGGCTACCGCATTCCGCAAAATATCCGGCATCGGCACTCCCATTCTGCCCACATTTTCTATAATGGACAACAGCTCGTTCGCCAAATAAAAGAAAACGACGGCATCCCGGAAGTAATGTGCATCCCCGAGAATACCGTCGATTAGATGGGCTACCGTAATGAGCAAAAACACGGTAACCTTGCGAAAAATACCGTAATACCCTTGGCGGCTTTTCAGCTCCCCATTAATCCAGGCCGCTGCCCATCCGGTGAAAAAGTCGATCACGACCATCCACCACAGCAACGTCAACATTGTAGTCCACCCCCCGAAAAAATATCCGATCAAGGTCCCCGTGGAAAACCCCAGCCAAATCTGATCGATCTTTTCATGCATGTTTGTTCCCCCTTTTGAACCTAAGTGTAAAGTGAATGCCCTTGGTTGATCCAAGGGCATAAAAACAATGAATTTTATTTTGTTCTCTATACTGTCTTCTTCCGAAAAATAGAGTTATACCATTTAACCGCTTCTTCCTGTTCATTCAGAACATCGGTTGATGACGAATCTTTTACGTTGCCTGCTATTAGATCAGAACGCTTAGATAAAATAATCTTCATTACTTGTTCACGCTGTTCCTCATTTAAAGCGTAGCTTCCCATAATCGTTGCTATATCGCCCTCACCCCGCTCATAACGAGTGATGCAAGCATGAGCACAAATACGCATTTGAGCCTCTGTTAAAGCTGTCATGGTTATGACTTCACCTCTTTTTATAAAGATTGTTGTTACATATAATCCTCAGTACACGTTATTTTCCTGTGTTACCAAGCATGAGCTGGGTCAACGTCACTTCGAGATCTGCAATCCGCTGCTTCAGTTGATCTGTCTCACTTGGCTGTTGCTCCGCTTTTTGTGTCAGTTCCTTAATTGCTTCATCACTCAGCCCTTCACTCCAGAACGTCGCCGGGTCTCTTCGTTCTGGAGTCTTAAAAGTGGGAGCAGGATATATAGGTTCGGCTCCACGCTCGTTTTCCGGCTTATTTCGCCACTCATCATGCTGCTTCTGAAATAAAGCTTGGGATTCGTTGTTCAACTGATCAAGGGCTTTTTGTGCTTCTATCAGCTTTTGATTATATTCCGCTTCATAGGTCAGCCAACCTTGGATGTCAAAACGAGGATGGTATAAACCAGGTGGCACTGGAATCCCTACTGTATAACCAGCAGGGATGCTTTCTGAATTGGTTGCATCTATGGTACCAGTGCTACTGTCAGCAAGCCGATGGGTGTCTAGTTGCTGGTTTGTATCAGATAGCGTAGGCGAAGATGGAGTATAAAAAGGAAGGATACCTAAAAAGGCATCGTCCACCAGCTCGTCCTCTAGATAGAGACCGTTTGTATTTACTTTAGGTACTGCTTTCATTTGTCAGACCTCCTTTATTTTTCTGCGAGAAATGGCGGCAAACTGTCCAAACTAACCCACCCAGCATCTGTTACCGTGGTACCAAATACAGGTACTATCAAAACACTGCCATTAGAGCCAATATTGACACGTCCTAAAACATCACGCGTATTGTCGGTATTTGCCGCCACTACTGCTACAATTGTTAGCGCTGGTCTGTACCCTACTGGCAATTGGAATACCGGAGTTCCGAATGTTCCAGGTTTAACTACACCTTTTACGTGGACATACCCCGCCGAATCCTTTAAGTAAGACACCAGACTTATATCTGTAGCCCTGTTAGTCCACCCATTAAGCAGCGTAGGCGTAAGCCATGCAGGATTATCTTTGTCAGCCTTCTTGTTCTCCAACAAGGACACCCTTGCCGTGTTTTGCTGCACACTATCCACCAAGTCCGACAGCAACGTTTTTTCATTCGCTGCATAGTTGCCCGTGAACGATACGACAGGCGAACGCTCAAAAGTAAGGTAAGTTACACTATAGGATGATCTAGCGTCATGATCGGCATCATATTGCTGCGCCAACGCTCCCGCACTCGTAACCATTCTATTGGTTATCATCCATGCGTGATCTCGTTCTCCATTTTTATAAATCGCCAAAATATCTGATGCTTTTTGTTTAAGCCACGCCGTAGCAGTGTAGTTTGCGTTATTGACATTCCATAATTTTTCCACAGGTTGTTGATACGTCTCGTTTCGTTCACGCAATACAATCCCCGTACCTACTTCAACCAGATTGTCCCCCTCGTTAAAGGATAACTGCCCCTCTAAAATAATCGGCTCTACGGCTGGAGTTGCAAGTTGGTATACAAGTTGATGCGGTGTGTACCCTGCATATGCTTGTTGCGGTACGGATTGAGTGAAGTTAGGCAATCCAATACGTTGCACCCAATACTTAGTACCTGTACCGTTCCACGTTGCCGTAGTGGAAGCTTGGGCATTGGCTGGCGTTATGGTATTAGCGTCATAGGCTTTATAACCGTAAAAGTAAGCTTTTATGTCATCGGAATTTGGAAAATAGCTGTCAGCCCATCCGCTATCAGCAATTGGGATAGCTATATAAACGTCTCCGGCTGCTGTGACTGCATTTGTATCAGGATTACTTCCTGTATTTCCTTGTGGCAATAGCTTACCGTCAAACTTCGTACCGATACCACTTCCCGCTATTGCGCCAGGTGCCAGCCCTACTACTTTTACCTGTCTAAGTCCAGCGGCAGAAGAGTCGCCAAGCACCCATGCCTTGCCACCATCCAACGTTAACCCTTGCCATTTCTTAGCCTTGAAGTATTGTCCATCTCGCTCAAATACCGTGTCCGCATTATCTCCTGTAACTGGATCTGCGTACAGGTCTGTCTGCAACGCTAGCATGGAGTCTGCACGGGGTTTAAAAGGCTTGACCGTGCTGCCGATGTTCAGCATTGGCTTTGTCATGGTGACGGCTGTTGAGGATGTGCCTAGCAATCGGATATTAGCAGCTTGACTCGTTGCTGTGAATGTGGCGCTTAACAACCCTGAACCCACTGCCTCAACTATAATAGCGGACTCAGGATCGTCCGTAACCGTAACCCTACCAGTCGCCCCACCCGATTGAACTGATACAGTGTACTTTTGTCCGGGCACTAGCGGCGATACAGTGTGTACTATTTTGTTATCCAACGTGACAGTAATGCTCTTTTCGTCCACTATGGTAGGTGTCCCCTGTTTGGCTGACCACTCAAAGAAAGAAGGCAACATATTCTCCCCATACCGAATCGCATACGGATTACGCACAGGCATAATGCTATCCACATATGGATATTTGATAGCTACCTGTTCAGCAGTCATGCTATCTAAGGCAGCATAATCTGAAGCGTTAATCTCATAAAGACGAATAGCGTCTGCATAAAAAGCTTGGCCAGTTGCTGTTGAAATTGATGTAACTTCCAAGTTCATCGCAGTATCGTTTGTCGGTGCACATTTTGTATAGATCGTTACAAATCGACTCTGATCTTTGGACTGTTTGAGCGCCTTATTACCACCTGTAGAAAAGTTTACATAGATATTATTTGAGGCATTGATGTTTTTAACCTCAGCTAGGGCGATATAGTATCTTCCACCAGTAAGCTTTAATCCGGTACTATACACGTTATACACACCGGAGGCATTCTTTGCAGTAACCTTGATAGATCCCGTACCCTGCACCTTATTAGATGTATCAACTGCAAGATCAGCTTCCCAACCTAAAAGGCTGCCGATTCGGTCACAAGAGCCTGCCCGCCCCAACAAATTCACCAACGTACGTCCGCTTAGTCCCGTCAACGAAAATGGCGCGGCCTTTTCCGCATGAACAATCTGTAACCCAGGTTCCAAAGTTACCGCCTTGCGTTCCGTCGTATCCAGACGCTTCTTAATCTCATTTACACTGTCATTCACACCACCAGCAAATTTATCAACAGCTCGCCAGTTTTGATCCAAGTACTTCTCTAGATCAAAATACGTGGTTTTGGGCGATGTACGGTCAATTTGATTTAAACCAAGATTCGGTGTTTTTTCGCTTGCCATTTTATGCGCCACCTCCTAAATATCTATCCTGTGTTGTATGTTCATTTTCATAGAGGGTCATAGACTCCACTTCGGCAATGGTCAGGTAGCGTAATTTGTACTCCACCGCCATATGAGCGGGCTTGATCTCCTCAATGGCTGCTTTCAGGTCCTCCACGTTGGGAGGAATCCCAATGGTATCTATAAATTTGACCGTAAATCCCCATTCGGCAGGATGAAAAGTAACCTCTACCGTGCCTCCGTCATACGCTTCAGCTACATTTTTAACAAGCCGGCCGGAAAAAGTTCCTGCCCCTCGCAGCTTCGATTCCACCACGGCACGCCGTTGATCCAATGGCTTCGCCAGGTCGGTTTCGATCCCCAGCTCCATTTCCCAGCGTTCCAACCCCCAGGTGGCAGTACGTACGAAAAACTGTCCCACCGTTGCGTCCATTGCCAGATACAAAGCGTCCAATTCGCTTCCTTTAGCATCCATATCAGAACGCATCACACGTGAGGTTTCATAATAGGCTGGCAAATAGGAAAGCAGCTCGCGTCCCCGCTCGCTGCTCATTTGACCCATTGCATCTTCCGCTTTCGTTACTCGATTAACAAAAGTGTCACTACGGTTTGCACGTTTTCCCTCGTCTGAGTTATTCAAAATCTCTTCAAAACTGTTCATTCCGCTGTTACTCACTGACGCTCACCGTCCCCAGCACGGCTACCTGACCTGATCCAATCTCAATATTCTGATTGCTCAGTCCATTAATTTTCAGTTCAGAGAAATCAATAATAATTGGAATGTCCAGCAGCACAGCGGAAATCCGGGTGTACCGTACCAACGGATCTGCCTTGTAAAAAGCAAGCTGCTTCAAATACGTCCGCACACCGTTTTCAATCAGTTTTTTGATTTCATCCAGTGTGGACGGCTTCTCTTTGGTGCGCTGTACCTTGACCGAAATGTTTATTTCCACTTCAGCCGCTGGCATAACCGTCACCACGGGGCCCGCTGGTGCTAGCCCTTCGCCTTGCCCATCCTGGGTCGGATCAATATACTTCTGCACTGCAGCCACGATATCCGGGCTGGCTGCTCGTTTATCCGTATCCAGCACATATAACCCCACTGTTCCTGGCCCTTTCCACAGCGGAACAACCTCCACGCCACCAACGCCAGCTATCTCATTCGCCCACTGGGTATACTGTGCCTTGTTACCGCTTGTGCCCTGATTCCGCACCTTGGCATAAAAACGCTCCAGCAACAGTTGGTCGCTCTCAACGTCTGTGCCGCTTTTGGTTTCCTCCGTATTGATCACAGAGGAAACCCCGCTAATCGGAGTAGCCATCACCTGGATGACGCCTGCTGGAACATTGCCGCGGCGTCCGGGATTAACCGCCCGAATGACTGCTTCTCCTGTACCCTGTTCATCCAGCGTGACCGATGCCGTGGTCGCATACTCAATGGAGGCTTCCCCGGATACATCATCTGCCGGAGTCGCCACCAACGTTCCCGCTGGGACAGTTGTTCCCGCTGTGCCTGTGAACCTGACCTTACCTGAAGCAGCAACGGCTTCCCGCCGTGTCACTCCATGTTCTGCTGTCCGCAAATCCAGCTCCGGCGAGCGAAAATCTGGGTTATCGCTGGCTGCTGTGCTGGCAAACCCCCGACGCAGCAGCTCCTGCGCCCAGATTGCGGCTTCAGAGAGCATAAATGCCACCGGCGCCTGCGCATCCCAAATAAAAGAGCCCTCAGACTTATCGATGTCCGAGGGCACTTTTTCCAGCATCCGATTTAAAATTTCTTCTTCCGTCTGGTCTACCAAATATTCCGGCAAGTCTGCCATTAGATCACCACACTTTCCACAATTTCCGTTTCATCCCGCACGTTCGTAATCTGGCAGCTAAAATAGCATGCCTCGCCTTTCCAGCGAAACGTGAATTGATCCACACTAGCCGTACGTGCATCTGCTAGCAACGCCTCTGTGACCATGCGTTTAATTTCACTTTCCTGCACACCGTGCCCATAGCTGCTGCCAATCAGCTCCTCCAGCTCGCTTCCATAGTCGGGTGAATAGATCACATGACGGTAGCGAGGAGTGCGAATCGCTTTTTCACACCACTGTACCCAAGCTTCTTTCTCGCCTGTAGTCACGATTTTACGGCTAGGGCTCATAACAAACTCGCCAGCTTCAAAATCAAACCTCCAGCTTCGCCCAAATACCGCACGGTTATCCTCCAGCACATCTGGATTGGTCACATCTGTGTCTGTCCAAATCATATCATCTGTTTCTGGAAACAAATTAGCCACGTCCATTCACCACCTTGCACACGACCACCACATCGTTGCCACTATTCACCCGCATCGCCAGTACACGATCCCCAGGCTTAAGTCCTTTGTTCAAACTCAGATTTACATCCTCCAGCTCATCTTCCCCGATATAAAAGGAAGTTTTCAGCTCTTTGCCTTCCCAATTTTCTGATTCCACCGAGGTTGAGATACCTTTGTACATATGGCGTGGTACAGATAGCAGTCCCGGCAGCTCGGCGACTAGATAATCCTGAAGCTCATGTTTAAAATCGTCCAACTTGAGTCCTGTGGAGGTGATGGTACCTAATACTGCACCAACTCCACTCAGCGCTTGCCGGGTGTGTCCCACCATGGACGACTGCATTACACTTACAAATGCACCATAAGGATCTTTACTCAAGAAAATACCTCCTTTTAACCATATCGAAGGAAGCGAGCTCTAAAGTCATATTCCCCGGATTCCCCAAATCCCGACTGACTGAAGTAACAATCAGTTTTAATCCTTGTAACATCACAGCTTCACCGGCACGTATGGTGTTAATATCTGGTAAATTAACTGTAAAAGTTTCCTGGATTCCAGTTAGATGACTTTTAGCTAGCTTACTGGCTCCACCAGCTACTTTAACTTGATCATCTTCCACAAGTTTTTGCAAAGTACCTAGCGCCTTAGTATCCCCTTCCGCTACAGCTAGTATCTTTGACGGCACCTCTTGTCCGCTTCCTGCGTTTTCATCAGCTGTCATTACTTTGACTTTAGTTACGGCTCCCTCAAGTGTCCGTAACTGCGTAAGGTCAATAAATCGGTCTAGTACGTAAGGGGAAGGATTACTACCGATTTTAAACAACTCCAGCCCAGAACTTGTCATACGTAACTGATACAAGTCTCCGCCCAATTTTGCTGTCTCTTTCAAATCAGCAAGCATCATGGAATATAGGGTCTGGGCACGATAGATACCTTTTCCTAACTGCACCTTCGTATCGGGTATTGAAGCAATCTGAAACTCCCAATCCTTTGAGTATTTCCGCAACCTTTGCGTGGCTGTCTGTCCTTTGGGAAATAAATATTCATCTTCAGATTTATCCAAATAAATTGTCCGATCATATACCACCAGAGAGAAACGTTTTGTGCCGCTGTTAGAGCTCTCTACCTCCCACACAACAGCAGGGTGGAGAAGTGGTACCTTCGCGTTTTTTCCAAATGGAATTCCACTGACGCGAATAGGCATTCCTGGGGTAATTGAGGGTATATCTTGAGAAGCAGCTACACGGATACTCGCCTGATATGCAATTTGGTTTAGAGCATCTTTTAAAGTTATTTTCTCAACCAGGGGGGTAAGATCATATTTATCTTGGAGTATTACTTGGTAGCTCATGGCATCACCAGCTTTTGGCCCACTTTGATCCTATTCGGATTGTTGCCTATGGTCTTTGTATTCAGTTGATATATACTTTTCCATTTGGAGCTATCCCCCAACTCCAGCTTGGCAATTTTAGAAAGCGAATCTCCAGTTTTGACAGTGTACGTCTTAGATTTGGTTTTAAGATTCGTGCGTGGAAGCTTACTAGAGTTTACTTTTTGGGGGGAATCCCCTTTTCGCAACACTATTTTGGGTTCACGCCATGTACGCAAAGTAATTTCAAAATATATATCTCCTACTTCCCCTCCCCGAAAAGTAGTATTATGGGCAATGATAAAAACAGGAACATTAATGAGCGTATTTGTAATAATAAATTGACAAGGATTCTCTGCTTTTAACATTGCATTCAACCTGTTCATCGCTTCGTTAGGGTCTGGAATATTTTTATATCGACAATAAGATGCATCATACACCTTAGGAAAAAAAGAAGAAAAGGTGATTTCTTTCACCTTTTCTCCTTGTGGAAAATCAAATTCTCCATGTGTAAGCATCGTAACTGTTTCATACCCTTTTTGCCGTGAAATATTCACCTCTTCGGGATTAACTGGGAATTGAAACACGCTTTGACCATTAATCAGAAAAAGGTCTATACCCATAGCCTCCCTCCTTTCTGCTGTGATAGATTTACATTAAACTAGTACGGCTTTACCTTTTTTAAGAGAGCTACTATCTCCTCCTCCCTTTCTATTAATAATCGCCTGCCGGACTTCATTCACGATTCGGTATCCAACTTGAAGTGCCATCGTGTCGAAATCAATAGAATCTTCTTGAACTGTTACCTGTACTGCTCCAGGAGGTAACGTTACACTAATTTGGTTGTTCGTTTCTGTCTTGAAATCCTTGAGAAAGCCTGAAAAGCTACTCATTTGTTCATCCGTTATTTGCACGAATTGAGGAGCTGGTTTTCCTCCTTTCGCCGTAGGAATCTGTGAACCACCTGGCCCCATGCCTTGAATTACCTTGGAGCGGTTTTGGGCATCCTGAATAAAAGATGGTAATGGAAGCCCCGGATCAACCGAAGGAAATCTTGACAGAGCTAACGACGCCACAGGTATAGTGGAAGCGGGATTATAAGATTGTGATGCCTTAATTACATAACCAGCAGGTTGTGATTTCTCAGGCTTATTTGAATAACCAAATATATTGGAGAGGTCATTTTTCAAACTTTCTGTTTGATTAGAAAACCAATTACTTACATCAGATGCTTTATTACTCATCCAATCCGTTGCTTGTGAAGCTTTTTCTCCAACCCAATCTTTTGCAACACCGGCTTTCTCGCCAATCCAGTCCTTTGCACCAATAGCTTTTTCTCCAACCCAATCCATTGCAGAAGTAGCCTTTTCTTCGACCCAATTACTCATTTCAGAGAACTTTTGACTCAGCCATTCACCTGCTAAACTATCTATTATAACACTTGCAATTGCACCAATAAGGCCACCGATTAAAGTACCTATACCTGGAGCAATCATTGTACCAATGGCTGCGCCAGCTGCCGTAAGACCGCTTCCCAAAACTGCTGATGTAATGACAGCCGGACGTTCTTCTGGCGAAGCAGTAGCAATGTCAGCAATATCTAAAACAATACTAATCGGGCCAAGTATCTTCTTGCCCCCCTTCATAGCTCCCTTAGCTAATTTTTTTAGTGTACTGCCAGGATTTTTGCCAAGCAGCTTTTTTCCGAAATTTAAAATTTTCCCAAGTGTCCCCGCATTCCCACTCGGTTGTCCCCCTGGAACTGGCTTAGATCCAGGTTTCGGGCTGACAATACGTTTTACCTTTTCCCACAGCTTAGGAATTCCTCGTTTTTTGCTAGGACTTTTTTTGTTGCGCTTATTTTTCTTTTTGCTTTTGCCATCAGGCCCATCTTGTTCAGCGATGCTTTTTTTACTTTTTCCTTTTTTCCCACAACAGCAACAATTACAGATCACCTTAACTTTTGGGGAAACTCGAATAGGACCTGTTTTTACGTTGATTTTAGGCGCATATTTAGGAGCTGCGACTCTAATATTCAATCTTGGTGGTTTAACTTTGATATCGTAATTAAAGTTAAAGTCAAATTTAGGATCCTTAATTTCTACCTTTGCAGTAACACTGATAGACTTGTTCACAATATTTGAAACATTTAAATTATTTCCTCCGTTGCCGCCGCTAGCTTTTTTCTTATTCGTTCCTTCTTGATCAATGCCTGTTTTAGCACGTGCAACAATATAGGCATCCCTTAGGCTTTTTAACTTTCTGATAAGCGCTTCAAGCACCGGGGTCGCCTTGTCAATGAGAAAGACTTTTGGCCTAATGCGTAGCCGGCTAAGACGAACAGCTAGGCTATAAATATTTCCAAGATGCCTATGCATATACTTAAGTTCCGTATTCAGCTTAATCAAGCTCTGATAACGGGCACGTCCTAGGCGATCAGAAAGCCGTTGTATCTGCTCAATATAGCGACTTGTTGCTTTAAGTTCCCGGTTTGTAATTATCAAATCCTCTACATCTGTAACAATATTAACTCTATAGTTACTTGATCCTGCCATTTACTCACCTCCTTACGTATCTATCATTGCTGTATTTGCTTGGATAATGCGTCTAGTTCCTCTTCAGCAAATGCAATTAACATGGATTTTTCACCTCTGTTTAAGGTCCAAAACTCTCCGGGACGGAGATGATGCCGTATCCACAGATGATACAGCACCGATGTCATTCCGCCGGAGCGAATCAGTTTTTTAGATCATCAATTTCCACACCGAAGCCGGACAATTCCAGCACCTTATCCCCTACTGCATCCAGTTCACCTGCCAGAAGCATTCGACGTACTGCCTGTTCACCACCAGACAATTTAAGTCGGCTAGTAATTCGCGGATCACCCCATCCGTTAATTTGCAGACCTTTTACTTCTAGACCAGCCGTAGCTTCTGAGATAAGCAGTGCATTGAATGTTTCTGTATCTACTTTTTCATCCACACGGCCTTTAACCGTTTTACGAATTGTGCACCGTTCACGGATGCTATCTACTTTGTTGGATGTCAAACCACGAAGTGTCAGAAGCATATCCAGGCGCTGAATACGAACAGTTTCCTCTGGTAATTTATCTGCAGCTTCAAAAAGACTATCCAAAATTTGTTCCTCTGACATATTTTCAGGCAAACTCATATTTAATCCCCCTAATAAATTTTTGAAAATTGGGCCCGGATTACTCCAGGCCCACCATAACCAATAAATTATTCAGCAACGATAGGATCAAGCAGCTCATAGCCTTCGAAGGTGAAAGTAGTTTCTTCTGGCACTTCTTCCCCTGCAGTCCAGTTAGCCAATTGAATTTTATCCGGCATGCAGCGAATCAAACGGACACGTTCATGTCCAAAAGATTCGGGATCGTCCAGCTTGGAAATAATATCGAATTTCTCAAAACCACGACGAATCATATCAGAAGTTACTTTGTAACCACTCATCGTTCCAGTACCCTTTTTAGCTCCATTTTTATGGACTTTCCACGTATTACCTACCAAATTCAGTTCTCTTTTATCAATTTCCACGCTAGCTTCCAGCTTGTTAATATGTGTCTGCCATACCCCATCAATATATGCCTGACCAAACGTACCTAAAATGACTCTTGAAGCATCCAACATTTCTTTTTCCTCCTCAAAATAATTCATAATATAGTTCGGGATTTCACAAAATCCTCGTTGTTAAAAAGCTACTTTATTTCTGCTGATTGCATGCGAAATGCTTATACGCGTAAAATGCTTATTTATTGCACGTAAAATGTGCCGAACAGCTGCTCCATCACGTCGGTGAGCTTCACATTCCATTGCAGGAACACTTGATCCGGCTCCGGTTTGATGACTGGCGCATCACCGTAGTAGGCTGGGTCGAGAATGACATCGTAGCCATTTGCCTCGATCACGTTGCTCAGCGACAGCTGTGCCAGGTATTCTTTGATCGCACCGATGAGTGCCAGACGGCCTTCCACCGTGTTGTTGATTTTGCCAATGTAAGTCTCTTCGGCTGCACGCTGCAAGTCAGCGTTAATGGCATCCATAACACGGATGGAACGGATTTTCTTCCATGCGTTGTTTTGTCCGGCAGACGGGTTCACCAAGCTGTTGATTCCACGCAGCGCTTTGACCTGACGGCCGTCGAAGAACAGGAGGAACACACCGTTACGGACAGCCTGTTCCTGCTCGGAACGTGTCCAGCGGCGGGTTACATCCTCAAAAGGCGTAACCGCGTACGTTGCGGATTGATTCAAGCGTTGGCCTGCGATCAGCCCGGCTACATAGGCAGCCGTTTGGGCGGAGCTGTAGTCCGTACCTGCCAGGCGTACACCTGTACCCACATTCACGATGCCTTCATGGTTCAGCGCCAGGGAACGTGCAGAGGCCAAGCTGACGGCTGTTTTGGACACATCGTCTGCCGCAGAACCGCCGAATACAGCGATGACGCCTTTGCCTTCGCTCCGCACACGTTTGATCCAGGCAGCAAAGCTTTGCAGCAATGCCAGATCGGCTGCATAATCGAGGGCCAGCACATTAAACTCCTGTCCTTCAAGTGCTTCCTGCATGGCGATGTAATCGGCATTAACCAGCTTGCTATTGCCGCTATTGCCGCCTGTCAGATGCACGCCGCTAACATCCGCTGGAATGCCACCTTCGCCGACAACCTCGGCCTTCACCCATACGTTTTCGCTATTTTCGTTCAGCTCCTTGGCAATCGAAGCAGCCGTACCGTCACTGCCTTTGTACGTACCCAGCAGCTTGGTTCCTTCATAAAGGCGAACCTCACGAGCTTGCTCGTCACCCAAAGTCGGCTGTACCGTTACGGCAAAACCATTACCGCGGCTTCCTGTGTACAAAGCCTTCAAACGCAGCACGTCGGTCGGGGTCTCGCCACCGCTTTTCAGCGTTACAGACGCTTCAGCAGCCGTGTCATCTGCCAACCGGTAAGCGAGCAGTTTTTTCGGACCTCCCAGCAAAGCCAGATACAATGTGGAATATGCTGTCGCACCGTTCTCACTGTCGCCGGAGAAGATTTGGCTAATAGCCGTTTCACTGCCAACCTCTACAAACTCACGTACAGGGCCCCAATTTGCCTTGACGGGTACAACGACCGTACCACGTGATCCACCTTGAATCGCTGAAGCTGCTGCTGCCTGAAAATTCATATACAAACCCGGCAATACCGGTTTATTCGTGTTTTCCCATGTTCCGCCTGCCATAATTAATCCACCTTCGCTTTCATAAATTGTTCGATTTTAGTGTGTGCTTCTGCTACCGTAAACAGCTTGTCTTGTGCGCCAAAAAAGGCGCCTGCCAGCACTTCTTCTTTCACAGAAAACAATGATTCTGCGTGCTCCTTTAGTTCCTCCAGCGTGTAGCGTGGGCCACTCGCTTCCTGCCCGTCATGTACCGGGGCCTTTTCTTGGTTTTCCAAGGTCACTCGGACCACCTCATTTCAAAATAGGATGAATTTCCACTCTGCGAATCAATGCCGCTTCCTCAGCCGGACGCATACGCCGCTGTACCAGCGTCAGCCGAAGCTGACCGTCTAAAATGGCATCTGCCTGCAAATCGGCTGATGCTTCAGCCGTAGACATATAACGGCCCTTGTCCTGCTCCAGAGGAAGCTGGATTTGAGCGGCAAAGCCTTCGACCAGCGCGGAAGCTGCGCGATTCTCTTCGGTGGTATCCGGGGCGGTGATATGCCCGATGAACCGTTTGCGAAGCTCATACATGGAAGCTCCCGCCATCCGGGTTTCGCAGCCGCTCAGCCGCCATAATACCGCGTGGCTTCCCGGCTGTGCAGGCCATGCGTCCGCGTATACCGACCACGATTCGCCCAGTTGCTTCTGCGTCCAGCGGACCAGCGCTGCCAGCCATTCTTCTGGCTGTGCTGCACCAGGTGCTGGAGTAGCCGAACCGCCTTCCGTTTCAGGCACATACACGCCAAACCGCAGCGTTCTATAGGCCTTGCCCGTAACCGTGTCCAGCTTTTCTGCATCCCGCACGCCCAAATAGTGTGCGGTAAAAGCCGACGTGTCCTCACCTTTGCCTGTCACCGATGCCCGGTGCAGTCCGGCAATCAGGGCATTCGCCCATACATCGGCCTGCGCCAGTCCCGCTTGTCCTGCATACAGCTTGATACGAACAACCTGCCGGTAACCAGCCCAGGAAGACTTCCAGATTTCCTCGCCTAGCGCCATAACAGCATACGGTTCCTCTGCCGTCTGCGACGGGGGCTGAACATCGTATACACGCCCTTGCAGTGCTGGAATAATGTCAATGAGCTTTTGCTTAAAGGCTTGTCTCATCCTGTGGCATGCCACCCTTGCGTATCCTGTGCTCGCATGTTGTGGCTGTTTAGCCAGGCTTTTTTCCACTTCCATGTTCTCATCTGGCGCAGCCTTGTACTCATGCATTGCAGCATCCCTTGCTTAGGCAACACGACTCCTCCTTTCTATCAATGAATTCCCGGGAAGTGACAGAGACGATCACCGCATGAAAAAACCGGCCCTATTGGCCGGCTAACGTTTGACTGTGTGTGTCTTCGGTATGTCCTCTTGTCTTGATTCCCGATGATATAATCTTACACCCTTATAACGAATGCGTTGCCGGAGAAATGGACGATAAAAGTAGAGACTAGGGATGAAGTTAGGCGGCATTTTGCGAACGTTTGTTCCTATGTTTAAAAATGCGTTTAATCTCCTTGTTGATGCTGTACACAAAAAATAACCGCCCTTTAAAAAGGCGGTTATTATATCGTTCAATTCAATGAATTATAAATATTTACAGTGTACCTAGTAACGGCTTCATCGTATTCCGGATACTCATATTTCAAACTGCTTGCCACAGCCTTAGCGTATGTTCTAAACAATGAATAACAAGTAAGTAAAGACTGCCACATTTCTCGATAGCCGTTCTCAGAGTAAGTAGATAGTAGGCTTTCCCAATCTTCATTAGGAAGATACTGATTTATAAATTTATAGTTTTTTCCTACACTAAAGGTGTACCCTTGCTCTGATCCAATCTTCCAAGCCATCATTCGCAACAAATTAGGTCGTGCAATCTCGTTCAAATGGTCAATAGCAAACAGGATTTCTTTTCTCGCCAATCCTTTTACGATATAAGTTGAAACCATCCAAAATTCATTACAGCAATCATCAAATTCCCTTGCAGTGGGCTTTTTAATCCAATATTGATGATCGTTTGCGATCACTTCCTCTTGGATCAGCACATCCTTGTCGAGCAGAACCTCAACTAAACCATCGCTATTCATAAAATAATCCTCTACCTCGTTTACAGGGATCAGTGTCAGATCTAATTTGTTTCCATCCTCAAAAAGAATGATATATGAAAACCAGTTACCTAGTTCTGATGGAAAAAGCTCCATATCCTCGGGTTTTTGCATCATAAGCCTATCCCCAAACACGTTCAGCCATTGATCACTTTCCTTGAAAGAATCCATATTTGTTACAAAGTAAGAAATATCATAATCTTGAAATGAATCAGGAGGAACATTGAAGTTTGTACGTGATCCTTCCATCGTGACCAATCGTATTCTTTTATCGTTCATAGCAAACTTTACAAGCATATTCATCATTTCTTGTTCACTTCTCAATACATCCGTCCTCCGTTCCCATTTTAATTGAGACCTATGCTTCTTATTCACCTTTATGGTTCATACTCCTTGCTGTCTAAGTTAATAGAGCCACAGACTGTGACCCCTATGCATTTACCGAACCCAGTCTTCGATCCGCGCCCTTCTGCAAGCTTGCCAGATTCAAAACGCCTTGGTCTGCCAGCGCTAGCGCCATTTTATAAAAAGCACGCGTGCGAAGCTTCGTATACGTATCCTTGCTGACTGGTGGGTCCAACACATAATTATAAACCTTGTAATCGAACACATCGTCATCTTTTAAATAACGTTCACGGATGAGTAGCTGTTCACGTTCATTCAAGCGGCTCACTACAGCATCCACCATTTGGCAATAGGCCAAGCGGGCTGCAGGAGCATCTACATTATATACAGCAGTCCGGGCCGTTGGATCGCTTGTCACATTCGTGGGTCCGTTCGGGCGGTCCGTATAGCCAGCAGTAATAAAGCTTTCCCGATCCATAAAGGTTATTGTTTTATAAATCCGGTATTTCTCAAATACACCCTCCAATGCATTCTGCGTTTTGCGACGGTCTAATTCGGGTAAGTTATTTCTCATGAAAAGCAACACTCCTTATATTATGCCTTTTGACAATGATGTATTTTTAAATAAAAAACGCACTTGTTTACATTTTGTTCCCCTTTTGTTCGTATCTTGAGTATAACATAACATTATTTAGGATAGGTATCCATCGTGAAAAAAAGCAATATAGCCCCAAAAACAGGATATTCGCTCTACTTTTCTATGCCTTTTGGCATATTACGTGCTTTTACTATTTACCTAATGGTATAATAGAGCTGAATCTATGATTCTATTGCAGAAAGGAGCTCCATTGTGGAACAGCCAGCATTCGGAACCTACCTAAAACAGCAGCGTGAGCACAAGCAATTGAGCATCAACCAATTGGCAGATGCCGCAGGTATTAGTAATTCACAAATTTCCCGCATCGAAAATGGACTGCGCGGAGTTCCCAAACCCTCCACCCTCCGTAAAATAGCGGACGCGCTCAGCGTATCCTATACCGAAATGATGAAGGCCGCCGGATATTGGGCAGATGATGATTCTATAGAGCAAAATCCGCATGAGCTTTATCGTTCTACTGTACCAGAATGGGCAAACTCCAAAGACCGCCGGGATTTTAAAAAAATGCTGGAGGAAGACGACGAATTAATGTTTGATGGCATTCCGCTCGATGAAAAAGACCGTCAACGGATCAAGGACGTACTGACAGGCCTATTCTGGGAAGCCAAGCAAATGAACAAACATAAAAAGCCCGCAGATCCCGGGGCGAGCAAAGATCAGGGATAGCAGGTGAACGCATGAACGAACTCATTCACAAACTTGTCCGAAAATACCGTACCAATTGTCCCTTCGATATTGCGAAAGCCCTAGGCATCCATATCCGATATTGCGATCTGGGTTCCACAACCAAAGGGTTGTATTACCACAAGCTGCGCAGAAGATTTATCGTCATTCACAACGGCCTTACACCAGAATGGGAACGGTTCGTCTGTGCGCATGAATTGGGACATGACCGACTGCATAAAGGCATTAGCCGCTTTTTTATGGAGGAACATTCCTACTTTTCTCCAGGAAAATTCGAACAACAGGCTAATCGCTTTGCCGTGCTGTTGCTGAGTGCAGGGAATCCACCGTTGGCTGACGAAACATTGGATCACTATTTACCCCGGATCGGGCTGCCCAAAGAGACTGCCCTTTTTTTTAATCATAAAACAGAACAATAGTTCCTATTCTATGAGTTGATTGTCTATTACTTCCTCTATAATATAGGTAACTAGATGGTGGATTTAACAACCGATATCTCAAAAAAAATGTAGTGCTTTGATATAAAATAAGAGTTATTTTTACAATCATCTGATAAAATGTGGACGTAAGCGGTTTCTCTAATTCATTCATTTTATGGGAGGTTGAAGGAACAACATGAACTCATGGAAAAAACTCTCGTCGATCTTGACGACCGCCGCGCTTCTACTTGGTTGTCTCGGCACAGCAGCAGCGGACCCAGTTGCTAATGCGGGAACAGCAGGAACGGGAACAACACCGTCTCCAGTCAGCGGTAAACACATCACCATCCTACATACGAATGATACCCATGCCCACGTGGTCGCCAACGACAAGGAAATGGGCTTCGCCAAGCTGGCGGGCATTATCGATCAATATCGCGCCGCCAATCCCAATACATTACTGCTGGATGATGGGGATACCGTTCATGGAACGACCTTCGCTACTTTAGTCAATGGTGAAAGTATCGTAAAAGTAATTAATAAGCTGCGCTATGATGCAATGGTTCCGGGTAACCATGAGTTTAATTACGGCTGGAAGCATCTGGTTGAGCTGAGTAAAGAGATTCAGTTCCCTGTACTGAGCGCCAACATTAAGCAAACGGACGGAACACGTTTGTTCCAACCGTATACTATTAAAGAAGTGGATGGCGTTAAAATCGGTATTATCGGCCTAACTACGCCTGAAACGGCATATAAAACCAATCCTAAAAATGTGGAAGGCATTCAATTCACCGACCCTGCGGCTGAAGCCAAAGCGGCCGTAGACGAAATCCGCAGCAAAGTGGATGTCGTTGTTGCTCTGGGTCACCTGGGACAAGATGCGTCCAGTAAAGACACCAGCCTCAAGGTCGTGAAGGAAGTGCCTGGCATTGATATTTTCATCGACGGACACAGCCATACCGTGTTGGAAAAAGGCTTGATCGGTGACAATGGCACGTTGATCGCTAGTGCAGGTGAATACACCAAGTATCTGGGTGTAGTGGATCTATGGGTCGATGGCGGCAAGGTTGTCCAAAAACAAGCGAAGCTGATCGATTCGACTCAAGCTGCTGACGTTCAGCCTAACGCTGAAATTGCTGCATTAATCGCCTCCATTCAGAAAGAACAAGAACCTATTCTTAAAGAGGTTGTAGCACAAACAAGTGTAGATCTGGAAGGGGCGCGCGAAAAGGTACGTGCGGGTGAAACCAATCTCGGCGACCTGCTCACCGATGCTATGCGTGACGTTACGGGAGCAGACGTGGCTTTAACAAACGGTGGCGGCATCCGGGCTTCCATCAAAGCAGGCACGGTTACCAAGGGAGACGTCATCACCGTACTGCCTTTCGGTAACCAAATCGTTACCCTGAAAGTGAAAGGCTCTGACCTTCAGGCCGCACTGGAAAATGGCGCAGCCTCCTACCCGGAACCGAGCGGGGGCTTCCCACAAGTATCCGGCATCTCGTTCAAAATAGACACCTTAGCAGCCAAAGGCAGCCGTGTTCACTCCATCCTGATTGGTGGAAAGGCCCTTGATCCTGAGGCAACATACACACTGGCTACCAATGATTTTACTGCTGTAGGCGGTGACCAATATACGATGTTCGCTAAATACCCACAGGCAGGTATGTTCGGATCGCTGGATGAAGCGTTAATCCGCTATATGCAAAAAGTGGGCTCTGCTAGCCTGCAAGCACAAGCGGCCGGCCGTATTCAAGAAGCCAAGGCAGACGGAAAAACTTCTGTCCCTGCCACACAAGCTGTGCCGTCTGCTCCGACCACGACGCCAGCACCTCTGCAGGAGATACCGCAATCCGATTCCATAGCGGCTGCGAAACCAGCACCTGTGAAACCGGCACCTGCAAAGTCTCAAACTAGCAAGCCACAGCAGGTATCGACTACTGCACAAGCTGCAAATAGCCATGTATATGTTGTGAAATCCGGGGATACACTGTATGACATTTCCCGTAAACACGGCACTACCTGGCAACAGCTTCAGCAGTTAAATAAGTTGAAGAATCCTCACCGCATTTATCCGGGGCAAAAGTTAGACCTCCCTGCCTAATTCAATAGCTAGCATAAGAAAGCAGCGTTCGGAATCCTAGTGGTTTCGGATGCTGCTATATGTTAGGAGTTTTTAGATATGCGATAGTCCAAGCCCATTTGGACATCGCATATTTTTTTTGAAAGCAAGCCTTTTAACCGCTGACAAGTTGTGAACCGAGAGGTATGATGGAGAAGAGTTATTCGGGCAGAGAACATTTGTCCCGGTATCCATCGGGATCAGTTATGTGTGTGGAAGGAGTCCTTTAAATGCAATACATTATTTATGATCTTGAATTTACCGTTAGCCGTAACGCCAGATATTCCTCCGAAATCATTGATATCGGTGCCGTCAAAGTTATTCATGGAGAAGATGGTCTATTCGTGGCGGATACGTTTCACAGTTTTGTGAGACCATCGAATCGGCCTGTAATCTCTACAGATACTGTTCAATTTACGGGTATTACTCAACGAGACATTGATGCCGCTCCACTCTTTCCTGAAGCTGTGAAGCAATTTATTGCCTGGCTAGGCACGGATTCGACCTATTATTTATGCGCATGGGGCCCGGATGACCGTCAGAAGCTGGTATCCCATTGTCGTACTCATCATGTAGATCTCGGTTGGATTCATAATACAAATGATATACAGAAGCAAATTTCCCGTCTGTTTAGTTCCAATGGAAAGTATCGTCAGTTGAGCCTGTCTCAGGCGTTGGAATTGTGCAACATTGAGTTTGACGGTCAACAGCATCGAGCACTGGATGATGCCGTGAATACTGCTCAGGTTTTCATGCACCATTTTGATCGTCTTACATTAGTTCATAATGCTGCCGATGATGAAGAAAGTCGCGGCTCAAAGCTCGTCTACTCTTCGCCAGAAGAAGAACAGGAGCAGTACAGTCCCTTCGGCAATCTCGCCAACCTGTTTAAGGACCGTTAAGCAGATAGCTCCCCGGCCCGTCCCGGGGGATCTTCCCCCCTGTTATTCTTGATTTCCAGCCTTCTTATCGAAGTAAAACGCCCCCCAGGTTCGCAGCATTTCTTGCATACGTTTGCGGTACCGTAAAGGTTCCAGAATCTCGGCTTCAGCTCCATAGGATGTGAGCCAATCCAGAAATTCACGGTCATGATTGACCGTCACCTCAAACAACAAACTTCCATCCGGCAAATCCTTGAGAAGAGGCTTGATGAACAGTTCCTCTTCTTTGACCCGATATACAGAATCGGCAGAAAAACGTACCACAAACCGAATATTTTGATTTCCTTTGGTCACCGACCAGGTACCTTTAAAAAACATTTCCATTTCAGATGTATTTTTTTGAAACGTATACGGCAAAATCCTCATATTCCGAAAGCGGCTGATCCGAAAGGTTCTCATGGCGGATTGCTTATGACAAAAACCAAGCATATAGAACCGCCGGTCTTGAGGAACCAAACAATAAGGATCTACTTGCACCAATGATACATCTTCATTTTGAGGCGAGCTGTATTCCGCTTCAATTGTCTGCTGCGTAAGACTCGCCAAAACAATCAGCCTGAGCAGATAGGGCTGGTTTTCCCGATCAAGTGTCGAGCCGAGCCGGATGATATTTTTCATTTCCTGCGCGAAGCTCGTCTGGTCCATCTTTTTTTTCTGACTAGAGGCCATCACTTTCTCATAAGCACTTTCAAAAGCTGGCGGTAAAAGAGGCTTTATCGTTTCCATCATCTCTCCCAGCTTGGTAAAAGCCTCTGCCTCTTCTTCTGTCCAATTCAGAGGATACAAAGCAAAATTGCTAATAAAAATGTACCCCTTGCCATGCCCCATATTCGCGATCGGAATATGCATAGCGCTTAGCGCCTCCATATCTCGGTATATGGTACGTTCTGATGTTTCACAACGTTCGGCAAGCTCTCTTGCCAATATCCCCGGATTTGCCTGAACAATAGTAATAATCCGCATTAAACGTATCAACCGATCAGTCAAGGAAGTCTCTCCTTTACAAAAAGATAGTAAATTAGACTCACTAATTTGCTCAAATAAACTAGCATAATTATCTATCTCAGCCTATCATTCTCCGTAAAATGAACATCTCCTATCGATATTTCCTTATTAAAAAAGACCTTAGAGCTATACGCTTTAAACGATACAAAAGGCCCACTCCATTTATTGCGTAGGGACAAAAGTAACTCGGCTTCCTCCAGATAGTCCATGTCTTCGCTTCTGGCTGCACATATAAGCAATTCATCTGCTTGTCTCGTAAGGATGAACGCTCCTCGCTCAGGTTCCCCTTTCTCGTACATACGCAATGCCTTTTTCACAATTGGGGACGTCTCATTCAGCTTTATGTATTTTTCCACCTTCGGGTTGGATGGCATGCTCAGCAAACCAAGATGATGCGTGTAATGGATATAGAGCTGGTCCGTCCGGATCAGCGTTCGCTTTTCCTGCGATGGCTTGCGCCAGCTCCACTCGATCATTCCAATCGTATGTCTTCCGGACGCGTGAGCAGGGATAGAAAACGTCAAAATAGCTTGTCTATATTTGCCCCGCCATACATCACCACAGTGAACAAACATGCAATCACCGTTTTCTGATTCTTTAAACCCGAGTCTCACCCCTTCAACTTTTAATAGATTTACCCCGTTTTCTGGATTGAACTGAAGTTGAAGGTCACATCCCGCTGCCTTCGGTATTAGGTTCCCTTTTCTTTTACGTATAGCTCCATAGCCCCATTCTATCAGTAGATTTACTTGTTTGGACCCATTCGCCGATATAGACTCTCTGTCCCATGTGTACGTTACATTGAGCATTGACTTCACCACTGGTAAATTCCCCCTAAAAGAACATGTAACTCTAAATTAACAGTGTTATCTGACACTATATTGTCAGGGAACATATGTTTGATTGTGAAAATTATACATGGTAATCTTTATGAAAGGGGACCTAATTCGCGAAATAACATTTTAATCCTTTCCAATTGCATGAATACGCAAAAATAGCCCGGCGTATGCCGGGCTACATGATAGTCTACTTCATATATTTAAACTTATGAAATTGAAGTTTCCGTTAAAGAAACATTCGTCTTTGTGCAAACATCGGATATAGGAGCAAAAGTAGTGCTGTCCACGATGAGCTCCTTTGATAATGGCTTTCCATTAACAGTAATTTTTAAAATGGTATAGTTTTGCTCTCTGTCGTTCATCTTTCAAAATCTCCTTCTATATCTATTTTTAATATATTTCAGCTCATATATTCCTATTCAAGCCCTGATCAGGTGCGGGTTGTTCTTTACTCGTTTGTTGGGAAAACTGCCGGAATGTTGCCGCTTCCTTGATATACCCGTTTTAAGGTACACTTAAACTAATATATCGAGTTTTTTTGATAATCTTTTCCCGTATTTGTCGTCTGTATATTCTAAAACCTGCATCCAAATCATTATATTGTACGTAACCATGTGATATGGGTAATGATCTGTAACATCTAACATCTTGGTTTATCAAAAGGGGGACATCTCTTGGCACGAGCAACTTGTCGCTTGGCTTTGTACCGCCGCATTGTCTGCGCTGCTATAGCACTTTTGTTTATTTTTGGGGTAACTCGTGTACCCGAAGTTCATGCTGCTTATTGGGATGATGTATATCAAGGCTTTGAGCAGTTTTCGCGGTTGCCCGGCGATGTGTACCAGCTCAAGGAAAGCTACCGACAAACACAGGAAGATCTGGAAAAGGCCCGCACCAGCATTGAAACCTATCAGAAGCAGAACGCCCAACTGCTGGAGCAAAACCGCAAACTGAACGACACTGTTACAGAATTAAAAAATCTTCAAACCCAGCGCGATCAGGCTTCACACCGAAATAAAATGCTCATCATCACGGCTATCATTCTGCTGGCCGGTTATTTTATCGGTATCCGACTGTTGCGTTACGGGATGCGTCGACGTTCGGGAAGATACTAACTGCCTGAAAGGATGAAAGGTCTGAATGGACATACAAGCAGGACAACACCATGATGAAAGCGTCGGTTCAGTCGTAACGCTCGACCTGACTGAAGGGGAAAAGCTGCACGTTCTGCATCCGCAGCAAATTATCGCCTATCGCGGCCCCAGTGCAGGCCGTAGTGATAAACTGATGAATATTAAAGGCATGTACCGCAAGCACAAACTGATTCAGGCCGATTTCACAGGGGCTTGCCGGCTAATTGCCGCACTTCCTCCTGGCTTTAGTCTGAAGATGATCAAGCTTGAAGGAAGCGACGATTTGCTATACGATTTCCGCAACCTGTTCTGGTACAGCGCCGGCATCCAAATGCGTACCAAGCTACTAAGCATGAAAAACATGTTGTTTAGCCGTGATGTCATTAAAATGAAATTTGACGGTATAGGTCACATTGGTATTTTGACACAGGGATTGGTATGTCAAGAACAGCTTCATCCATCGGAGCCGATCTATGTCGATGCGAGCAGCGTCATAGCCTATCCAGAAAACGCCAAGCTGGAGTTAACCGTATACGGTAACCATCTGGCCAGCCAGCATATGAACTATCATTTTAAAATGACTGGACATGGTACTGTATTATTTCATGCCGGTGAGCATCATCGGCGGCTTCAGCAGGATATGAACGACGATGGCGTGATCAAACGACTTTTAAGGGAAATCATTCCGTTTGGTGGAGTGTTTATCAAATAGTCCTGCCATGCTATAATGGCAATGCTATTAATGAAGCTGTCTGTCCTCGTGGCAGATGCTAATGAAGAAAATCCATGCATAACGCATGGGAGAGGTTCGCGAACTCCCTCTATAAAAAACTAACGATGCTTTGTCCTCCGCATTTGAAAATGAACTTGCGGGGCAAGGCCTGTTTTTTGTTGAAGCCGGTTCAAGAACTCTCTTTCTTCCACGTGACAAGACGCTGTGTCTTACACCATTCCAAGAAGATCGAGAGGTTTTTTATGTTTACAAACGAAAAAGCAGTCGTCGTATTCAGCGGCGGCCAAGACAGTACAACCTGTTTATTTTGGGCAAAAAAACATTTTGCCGAAGTAGAAACTGTGACGTTCGATTACGGTCAACGCCACAAGCAGGAAATCGAAGTTGCCGCCGGAATCGCCAGCGAGCTGGGTGTTCCGCAAACGGTACTGGATATGAGCCTGCTCAACCAACTTGCCCCGAATGCCCTCACACGCACCGACATTGACATTACTCAAGAGGAAGGCGAACTGCCTAGCACATTTGTAGACGGTCGTAATCTATTGTTCCTGAGCTTCGCAGCGGTTCTCGCCAAGCAAAAAGGAGCGCGCCACCTCATTACAGGCGTTTGCGAGACAGATTTCAGCGGCTATCCCGATTGCCGGGATTCCTTTATTAAATCGCTGAACGTCACACTGAACCTTTCGATGGACTATCCCTTTGTGATTCATACCCCGCTCATGTGGTTGAACAAGGCCGAAACCTGGCAAATGGCCGATGAGCTGAAAGCTTTTGAATTTGTAAGAACCCGTACACTAACGTGCTATAACGGCATCATTGGCGATGGCTGTGGCGAATGTCCTGCTTGCAATCTCCGTCGTGCCGGACTAGAGCAGTATCTCGCGGTGCGCGGAGCTTCCTCCCAAGGAGTTGAAGGTCATGCGTGAGCCAGGTACCTTTCGCATTGTCGACAAGCTCCAGCAGTTCGGGACAGACATTGAGCGCTCTCAGCTGCGCTATCACCGCAAGCGTGTACTTGTTAGCAAACAATTTACGTTCGATGCAGCACACCATTTGCACTGTTACGAAGGCAAATGCAAAAATCTGCACGGACATACTTATATCGTCGTATTTGGCATAAGCGGTATACCGGGCGAAACAGGTCTAACGCTGGATTTTGGAGATATCAAAACGATCTGGAAAGAGCGAATTGAGCCTTTTCTGGACCACCGTTACTTGAATGAGACGCTTCCTCCAATGAATACAACGGCGGAAAATATGGTCGTCTGGATCTTTGAACAAATGGAGTCTGCCTTGACCTCGGATGCATACTGCAATCGTGTTGAAGGTGGACGTACCGAATTTGTAAGGTTGTTCGAGACACCTACCAGCTACGCCGAGTTTCGACGGGAGTGGATGTTCGATGAGTAATACTGTAACTGCTAATACCGTAAATGCTATTACCGTAACTACTCACCAACCTACGATAACCCTCGATAGGGCTAAAGCAGCCCCTATTCCTGTGCTTGAGGTGTTTGGTCCCACCGTTCAGGGCGAAGGTATGGTCATTGGTCGTAAAACGATGTTTGTTCGTACCGCAGGTTGCGATTACCATTGCTCATGGTGCGACTCCGCCTTTACCTGGGACGGCAGCGCCAAGGATCAAATCCGTCGTCTCAGTGCCACTGATATTTGGCAGGAACTAAAGTCCATCGGCGGCGAACGGTTCTCGCATGTGACCCTTTCCGGAGGCAATCCTGCCCTGCTGCCACAGCTTGGGGCGCTGATTACACTGCTACGCAGTCAAGGCATTGCCACCGCTGTCGAAACACAAGGCTCCCGTTGGCAGGAATGGCTGTACGATATCGATGAAGTGACCTTATCCCCGAAGCCGCCCAGCTCTGGCATGACGACCAACTGGGAGGTGCTGGATGATATCGTAACCCGTCTGTCAAACCAAAAGATAGCTGGAGCGTCCAAGTCTGCGACAAACGTCTCGATCACAACGTGCAGCAAGCAATCGGAGGATGAATCAGTCAGACTCTACACTGGTGCATGCAGTTTGAAGGTCGTCATCTTCGATGACACCGATCTTGCCTATGCCCGCACCATTCACGATCGCTACCCACATATACCGTTGTTCCTCCAGACGGGTAACCCAGATGTGAACACGGAGAACACCGGACAGATCGCGGAGTCTCTGCTCCATCGTTATGAATGGCTTATCGACCGCGTCATGGACGATTCCCGGCTCAACGATGTAAGAGTACTCCCGCAGCTCCACACCCTCGTATGGGGCAACAAACGCGGTGTATAACATGCATATACAATATATTCCATATGGTCTGTATGTGATACACAATATACGCCAAATTCACCGTAGTACTTTTCAACATCTATAACTATAAATCAAGAGAAGCCCTCGTCCGCGAGACGGGGTTTCTCAATAAAATAACGCTCCTTAAATATAAGGAGCGAAATTTCACTTCTGCCCAACCCACATGTAAACGGGTAGGGACTTTATGGTGTTGACGGCGGTCGGCAGCGGAGCGGAGGATTTGAAGCTGGAGAAGCGTTAGCGTTCGCCTTTGAAATGGGATTCTAACCTATAGATCTTTTATCAGAAAGAATCCCATTTCAACAGCGATCGGAAGCTCAAATCCTTCGCGAAGCGACCTCCCCACCACCATAACTCCCTCTCCCTTTTACCAAACTAAACCAACTTTAAGGAGCCTCACTCAACATGACCGGAAGAAAACCTGAAGAAATGACCGACGTTACCCTACTTGGCAATCAAGGCACACAATACACTTTTGCCTATGATCCCGCCATTCTCGAAAGCTTTGATAATAAACACCCGTACCGTGATTATTTTGTAAAATTCAATTGTCCAGAGTTCACCAGCCTGTGCCCGATCACAGGACAACCTGATTTTGCAACTATCTACATCAGCTACATTCCTGATATTAAAATGGTTGAAAGCAAGTCCCTTAAGCTGTACCTGTTCAGCTTCCGCAACCACGGTGACTTCCATGAAGACTGCGTCAATATCATTATGAATGACTTGATTAAGCTGATGGACCCTCGCTACATTGAAGTATGGGGCAAATTCACGCCACGCGGCGGCATCTCGATCGACCCGTATACCAACTATGGCAAACCGGGAACCAAGTATGAGCAGATGGCAGAGCATCGTATGATGAACCATGATATGTACCCAGAGACGGTGGATAATCGTTAGGCTGATCCTCTCTGTGCACTTGCATACAAATAAACAAAGGGCTGTCCCAAAGGTCACAAAATGACTCAGGGACAGCCCCCATTTTCTAGTCTATTGAAATCATCCATAAAAGGATTACGCTTGTGTCGTTTACACACTCAGATCAAATTTTGATTTTTTATATTCATAAGGGGTTTTACCCATAACTTCCTTAAAAGCTTTTCTAAACGATTTTTCGTTGGGAAAGCCCGCCTCGTAAGAAATTTCTGTAAGTGACTTATTCGTTGTTTCCAATAAATCGATTGCCTTTTCCAAACAAAGAATTTGCTTGTACTCCGTAAACGTCTGACCTGTATATTCATGAAACATTCTCGACAAATACGCCTCTGAATAGCCGCAGATTCGGGCTGTTTTCGCCAGACTAATATTTTCAGCGTAATGCTCTTTTATAAAATCCATGATCGTCTTTATCTTTCGCTGCTTTTCGCTAAATACCTCTGGCTGTATGTCTGCTGTCTGACTAAAATGATTAACGAGCAAATACTTAAGCTCAATAATTCGGCTTTGCTCTAAAATATAGTCATATTTCCCTTTGGAAATATGCAGGTTATATATATCCATAAATAACTCTCTTAATTTAGAAAGTATAGTATGTTCAACTTGTCTCTCTTGCGTGTTTAATTGGATGAATACTTGTTCATTGGCAAAAAAGGTAGCTGGAAATTGCAATACAACAACTTGATTTTCCGTAATACTTTGGGTGGAGTGCGGTACATTGCTATTAATAAAAAGTGCATCCTTTTCCTTCAAAATGGTTATCTTTCCTTCATGCCACACTTTGAGGCTTCCACTTGTACAATAGATTAATTCCATATTGCTGTGAAAATGCATGGGGATGACTCTTTCTGTATCTGTCGATTGAAACATAAAGAGGTTAATCATTTTTCTTCTGTCTATTTCAATATGTTCATAAATTTTTTTCATACGACACCTCATCAACCAGCTATGAGTAATCAACAGTAATTTATATTCAGTCATATACTCTAATACTCATACTATACCGATAGTAAAATGCCTACACAAGCTGAAATCTCTTCAGCCGACTAAGACAAAAAAAAGGCAGTTCTTCTCGCAAACGGAGAATGAACAGCCTTTCCTTGCCTGTTTTTAGCTCTGCAGGTGAAAGATAAAAAATATCGTTTTAATGATTGATTATGGCTCCACATTCCTGCAGCTGATAAAGCTCAATTTCTCCTTCATTATCTCCTGCATCAAGCATCACACTGCGCTGTTCCGTATCTTCCAAGAAATAACGCAGAGAAAATACTTCCTCGCCTTCGTTCACAAAAATCTCCAGACTTGAGCTTTCTATAAATATTTGCATGTCTACAAGTTGATTGGCTAATGTTGCTTTTCTGTACTCCCTCTGGTTCGTCAACCAGTTGGTTCTCCATACGGTTAAACTGTTTTCTTCTGAATCATAGTCAATTTCCACAGCATTTCTTACTATCATTTTGAAGTTCTCTGTAAGCTTCGAAAAATGAACAATGCATTCCACCTGCAAGGAAGGCAGCATCCAAACCCCATTTTTGTGAATGTTCTCCTTAGAATGCACACCATCCAATCTTAACAACTGTAATTCCGGTAATGGTTTCTGGTATAGCACACCGTTAGACAACACTATTTCTCTAGGAAGGGTCAGCGCATGAATCCAGCCTTCCTGAATAGTTGGAACAGCCCTCTCTGCTTCTTCATTCATGGCGCTCATCCATCCGAACATAATGGTTCTATCATTCACCTTAAATGATTGTGGCGCGTAGAAATCAAACCCCCGATCAAGCTCTTTAAAATGGGCAAGGTTCCCGCTGAATTTTCCTGTATCCATGAATTTCCCAATAATATATCCCGATTGGTTAGGGTTTCTATAATATTCGCCTGCCTCTGGTAAACCCTGAGGAGAGAAGACAAAAATATCATTTTCCGCAAATTGAAGTAGATCAGGACATTCCCACATATATCCAAATTCATGGCCATGATCCAAAAATGATCCTAGACATTCCCAATCAGACAAATCTGTAGATTTGTAGATAAGCGTTTCTCCAGTCAGATCCTCTCTTTGAGCGCCCACGATCAGCCACCAGCTCCCGTTCCGATCTCTCCATACTTTCGGATCTCGGACATGTCTGGTATAGCCTTTGGGATGTTCGAACAAAGGACCCATTTTCTGAAAATGCTCCCCATCTTCCGAAATGGCTGCGCATTGATAGCTTTCCTTGACTCCATCATTTCTGATTACATTTCCTGTGTAAAACAGATACAGCATTTCATCATGAACTATAGCGCCTCCAGAATAAATGCCATCCTTGTCATACCATTCCGAAGGCTCCAGCGCTACACCCTTTCTTTGCCAATGCACCAGATCGCTGGAAACAACATGGCCCCAGCATTTATTTCGATGTTCGGTTCCTTTGGGGTTCCACTGATAGAAGACATGATATTGTTGATTGAAAAAGGCAAGTCCATTAGGATCATTTAATAGTCCGTAAGAAGGAGTAATATGATATTTAAGATGATAAGCGTCGCTTTTATTCATGTCTATCCTCCGGTAACAAAGTAAAACTAAAGCTTAGCAAAATTTCTTGTGAGCTTGAACCGATATAAACCTCAAATTCGCCTGGCTCACTCTTATACTCCATTTCACGTCCATAAAATTTAAGCATGTCCTCATCCACTGAAAATTCCACAATTGTAGTCTCGCCGCTTTGTAAAAATACTTTTTTAAAGTCTTTTAATTCTTTAACGGGTCTTGCAACACTTGCAAATTTATCGCGAATATATAATTGAATCGTTTCTTTCCCAGCATACGTTCCAGTATTGGATACAGAAATACGGATATCCACTGACTCATTTGTTTTCATTTCCTTTTGGCTGACGGTTAACAGACTGTATTCAAATGAGGTATAGGATAGGCCATAGCCAAACGGATACAAGGGTTCGTTCACTTCATCTATATATCGGGACGCAAAGCGATAAGAGCCATTTTCCTTTAAATTCGGTCTTCCTGTATTCAGCTCATTGTAGTATACCGGAATTTGTCCGACGCTACGTGGAAAGGTCATCGCTAATTTCCCAGACGGATTTACTTCCCCATACAGTATATTGGCCAGCGCTTCTCCGCCCATCGTTCCCGGATACCAGGCCTGAACAATGGCGTCCACTTTTCCAGCAACATCGGTAAGGATCAGAGGTCTTCCACTATATATGATCAGAACAATCCTTTTGCCCAATAAGCTTAATTCATGAAGTAGTCTCAATTGCGGCTCTGGAAGCGTCGGATTCGTTCGTGATCCACCTTCTCCGCTCTGATAAATACTTTCTCCCAAGGCAAGGACTATGACTTCTGCTTCATTTGCATTCCTAATGGCTTCTTGCAGTAAAACTTCCTCGGAACCTGTTTCAACAGCCAGCTTGTCCGCATATTTATCGAACGTTTCCCTTGCATCAGGAGGTAGCAGATAACTTCCTCTGCAAACCGAAAGATTGTCGGGGCCAACAAGCTGTAACAACCCCGTTTTCAAATTTATAGTGTCTGTCTGCTCTCCCTTAATCGCCCACATGCCCAAGGTAGAATTTTCTTCTGCATAGGGACCAATCAAAGCTACCTTCGTTTCCTTTGACAACGGCAATACATTATTTTTATTTTTCAGCAGCACAACGGATTCTTCTGCCAAGGACAGTGCCGCTTGTTTATGTTCGTCTGACAGAATACTGCTTGTTGAACGTTTAACAATTTCCTGTAATCCGCGGTATGGGTCCTCGAACAGCCCCAAATCATTTTTCAGCTTTAAGACACGATATACAGCTTCATTCAGAAGCTCCAACATATAGTCATTATTAGAAATTACATCTTTCAATTGATTAGCGTACACTGCCGTCTTCATATCCACATCTACACCTGCCAACAGTGCCAGCCTGGCAGCGGAAGCCTCGTCTTCGGCATAACCATGCATGATTAACTCTTCAATAGCGGCGTAATCCGAGATCAATACACCGTCAAAATTCATTTCCTGTCTTAGTACATCACGGTTAAGCCACTCGTTTCCAGTCGCAGGGATACCATTCAACGTATTAAAAGCCGTCATGACAAGCTTGGCACCCGCTTCTATTGCAGCTTGATATCCAGGCAAATAATATTCTCGCAATGCATGCTCCGATAGATCCACAGCATTGTATTCACGTCCGGCGACAGGCGCTCCATAAGCGGCAAAATGTTTGACGCAAGCGGCAATTTTATTGGCTGGCACGGCTGTACCTTTCAAGTTGCTGCCCTGGATTCCCAGAACTACGCTCTGGGCATATTTCTTTGCCAACAATGTATCTTCTCCAGGCGATTCCATCACCCGCCCCCAGCGGGGATCTCTAACCATATCTACCATAGGAGAAAAGGTTACATGAATGCCTTCATCGTAGCATTCCTGAGCAGCAATCGAAGCCGCATTCTCTATCTCCTCATAGTTCCAACTACATGCTTGAGCAATCGGAATCGGGAAGATG
The DNA here is from genome assembly GCF_001049835.1 of Paenibacillus sp. Mc5Re-14. Taxonomy (NCBI): domain Bacteria; kingdom Bacillati; phylum Bacillota; class Bacilli; order Caryophanales; family Paenibacillaceae; genus Paenibacillus; species Paenibacillus sp. Mc5Re-14. The sequence goes on from NZ_CVPD01000001.1 coordinate 1,231,000, forward strand.
GTTCGGTATCCATAGATAATATCTGCCATGAATAACAGCGGAATTTTATGAACCGATTTTTCCAAATAATCAGTTTGCAACCGGATTATTTTTTCCGGGTTGGTAATGTTTAATATGGAGCCCGTATTATAAATATTATAGTCCGTATTTAGCCCTAGTTTTTTCAAAGGGCCCGTCACAACCGTATCCATGTCGCCTTCAAAAAAATCACCGGTTAGTTGGATGAGCTGGCCAATTTTCTCTTCTATTGAAAGACTGTTCAATTTTTCAAGCAATGTTTTGTTGTCCATGATTTTCTCCACTAAATTTTATTTGTTCTCTATTTTTTCTTTAAATCCAAAGATCCACGTCAACGCAAATGCTACACCAAAACCGATTACACAAACCAAAGCATACAGAAAAATTTGATTATTCAGATACAATAACAAACCAGGTATAGCTGTAATCGACATGCCTGTTGCTTGAACATTAAAGATACGTGCAAAGAATCCTCCAACCGCTCCTCCAATCAAGCCCATCACGAATGGTTTGCCATATCGAATGTTCACCCCAAAAATAGCGGGTTCTGTAATACCGAGCAGTGCAGACACGGCAGACGGGTAGGCAATAGATTTGGTTTTTAATCTTTTGGATTTCAAGCCGACAGCTAACGCCGCACCCGCTTGTGCACAAATAGATGCCGAACTGATCGGGTTAACCATATTCCAGCCGCCATCCACCAGCATCTGTATTTCGATCAGGTTCAACGCATGGTGCAGTCCGGTAACGACAATAATCTGATTAATGCCGCCATAAATAAATCCGCCAATGCCAAACGGCAACTTCAAAATAGCTGTAACTGCCGATAATATTAAAACCTCTACTTCATGGAAGATGGGACCAATCACGAACAAGCCCAGTACCAGTGTGAGCAATAATGTCAGAAACGGTGTCAAAATCAAGTCCAGTGCTTCGGGAACGGATTTCCTGATTCTCTTCTCCATCATCGCTCCCACGATCCCTATAATGAACGCCGGCAGAACTGAACCCTGATAGCCTGCGATTTTGATGAAGCCCAAAAATAAAAGAGGTTCCTTCACATGTTGAGCGACATCCCAGGATGTAGGTAAAGAAGGACTTACCAGCATGAGTCCGAGCAATATCCCCAAGATCGGCGACCCGCCAAATACTCTGAACGCTGACCAGCATACCAGCACAGGCAAAAAGGCAAACGCGGTATCGGTCAGTATTTGTGTAAATAATATGAAATTCGCAGAAATATCATCCGGTGTAAGTCCAAATAACTGAAGCAGTGCAGGCTGAGTTACCAAGCCCCTAACTCCCATAAACAATCCGGTAGCTACCAATGCTGGGATAATGGGAACAAATACATCTCCGAAAACCCGAATCATTCTTTTGAAAAAGTTGTCATCTTGTGTTGAGGCCTTCTCTTTCAGCTCTGCCTTTGATGTAGCAGATACGTTCTGGCCGACCATTGCTTCGTAAACCTTGTTCACGGTACCGGTTCCAAAAATAATTTGATATTGTCCGGAGGTAAAAAACACCCCTTTTGCCTTATCAATATTCTCAATAAATTCATCATCAATAATGTCCCTGTCTTTTACAATCAATCTCAACCGTGTAGCACAATGTGCCATAGAAATAATATTGTCTTCTCCGCCAAGCCCTTTAATGACATCCTGGGCTATTTTAACGTATTCTTTCTCAAGACTCATCAGTCTTCTTCCTTTCCTCTGTTCCTCTTAGTTAGTCTGTACCTTTAAAACTTGGACTAATATGCTTCTTAAGAATAACATGACTGCGCTTTCAAACAGCGCGATTATTTTACTACATTAAGGTCAAATTTTGACCTTTTTATACCCTTGGCTATAAATAACTCTGAGAAATGGGCTTTTTACGGGAACAAAAAATGCACCTTAAGAATGGGCACTGGATAACTTCATGGTTTATCCGGTGTATTCCAAAGGTGCACCTTAAATTGTCCTATTTGGTTACTTCGTGACTTTTAACTGAACACTATTGGCTGTATAGACAACCTTCACTTTATAATTGCTTGGTAGACCTGCTGCTTCAATGGAAGAGAATGCCCCATTGCGTTTACCGTAGGTTAAAATGGTGGCACCGCTAGCTGGTACATATTTGTTAGAAAAATTCAGGCGTAATTTCCCGTTAAGTTGGGCTGTTCCCTTAATTTTAAGTACGTCATTTTTACTGCCTAGGTTGAGTTCAAGTTTTCCCTTGGCAGTTTGTTTGTAATTCCCGCCAACAATCAGCTTTCCAGAATTGTTTTTAAGAAGAGTTCCCCCGTTATTCGTAACTGCACCACTTCCGAAAGCTGCCTCCGAATTACCTTCGAGTATGCCTTGATCGATCTGTGTACCGCCGGAATACGTATTGCCGCCCATAAGCTTCAACGTACCTGTTCCCTTTTTAGTCAGCATTCCAACACCGGAAATATTGTTGCGCCAGCGATCCAATGCATTGAAACCGCCTTTGGAAGCATCCATATTCACCGTAACATGATTGACAAAAGCACCGTAGCCATCCGCAGCGGAAAACAGGTTTAATCGTCCCCATCCCTCAGCATCATCCAGCACAGGATAGCCGGAAGGAATCCCCGTGGTAGCCAATACCCAACGGCGTTGTGTGCTGTCAAGGTAAGGTAGGCGTGTTTCTAATAATACCTCCGCTCCCTTAGGCACTGTCATTGGCTTCGTCGTTGGATTAATCGGGCTGAATCCGTACGTTAATCGTTGATTATAATTTTTCTTGTTTGTAGCATAGTTGCTGAAACGATCTAGGGCTGTACCTTTTTGGGACAGCAATTGTTTATGAGCATCCTGATAAGCTGCTTTCTTCAAGCTGCTATTGGCTGGATCAGACAGAATAGCAGCAGCCATCGCTGTTGCCATGACACGTCCTCCCATGACATCAAGTGGTGAATGCATGCCAGCAACAACACGGTTATTGCCCAACTCCGAAGCTCGTGTCAGTAATTCCTGATAACGCTCCGGTACGGCATAGGCCATAGCAATAGAACTGAGATACGCAGCATTGGTATGACCGCTTGGAAAGCCGCCATCATTAGTAGCATCAGATTTGAGCGCAGGGACCAGGCTCGGGACAACCACTGAATTATCGCTCCAGCGAAACGGACGAGGATAACTAAAGTAAGACTTAGCCGGGTTCGTCGTAGAGTAGTCCCCGCGCAAGGTATTGACCAAATTCACGACGTTGCCGAGACTGGAGCTTGTATCCCCTGCGTTTGTTCCCTCATCTTCATATTTTTTAGTTGTAGCATCGGCCGGGACGTCGTTGATTGTTGTCGTGGCGCCTGCCTTCTTTCGATATACATCAGTGAGCGAACCCAGACCGTCGATTACACTGTAGCTCTGATTTCGACGATCATCCAAATAAGCCGCATCGGCCTCACTGGAAGTGCGACGGGCAGCGATATCAATTACCTTTTGAATATTAGCATCCAGTACATTGCTGTTTAGCTTGGTGCCCGTGTCCCAGGTAGCGCCGGGAGTCCAAAGCTTATTAAATTCAGAGAGCAGCCCGAGAGTCGGATTGGAGCTTTCCGTCTTATTAGCAGCACTATTATTTTTATAATGATCTACAAAATATCCCCATGACGGTTCTGTTGGAGTTACTGTCGTTGGCAGCGTGGCCGCACTCGCATAACTTCCACTTAGAGAACCTAGAAGTAAAGGTAAAGATAATAATGCAACTGATAGTGGTTTCCTTAGCAATTTCATTCTCAAATCAGATCCTCTCTTCTCTTGTGCTCTTCATACTGTTTCTACGGAGCTATTGTCTATACAACAAGTTGTATGACATAAAAAATCATATCTTAAGTTTGTTAAATAAAGAGCTTAGTTTTGTTAAATTCTTCTTGTTTATTTATATGTAAAAGGAATATCAGCAACATTCAACATAGAAATAGTTTTATGGTGTTTGTAATACTTTCACCATGTTGATGTGTCCTTATGATCAATATAGTTGGAGCAGTAGAGCATAAAATTTAATTAAGGTAGGTTGTCTTATGAACGAGGAAACTATTGCTTTCAAGTGTGGAGCGTGTCAACAGGTACCAGATAAACCCCTATTAGAAAACAAAGATTTTGAGATTGTAGCCATCGAAGATACTATGGACTGGGCAGATTTCAAACATGATACTCCAGATCTAAATAGTGAGATATGGGAAAGAGCATTGAACCCCCCGGCAGAAGGTGACTTAAAAAAAGTACAAGTATATTTTCCTTTTCATATGTCCGTTGGAGAAACTTTTTGGACTTTATTCAGACCTGCTTATTCACATTTTAATGGTTGGGAAGAACAACCTGATGAGATCAACTTCTCTGCGTTTATTAAATGTAGATTTCAAGACATCATCTCCAAAAATGAAAAAAGAGCTTGGATCCATGTCAGAGTGGAGCAAGTCCTTTTTTTGAAAAATGTATGTAATGAAATGCCACCCCGTGATGGAACAGGCTATCTGGATTCATTTCATATGTTTGGAGAGCCTCAGCTATTGCAATACAAGGATTGGATTCTTCTTGATGCAAACGCACAAAGTAATCTTGGGATTTGGGCATTAATCAAAAGAGTTAAGGATGATAACCATTTGGTGGCATATGGCGAATGGGAATTTCATTCCAATATAGTCTACTGTGGAAATCTAATAATCCCTGAAGACGAGTTGAACCCATTCATGCATGTTAGAGAGTAAAATGATAAGTAAAGGATATCTTATACAGATACAATGCACTCAGAGCAAGATAATCTATTGTGAATTAGAGGATCGAGCAATAAAGAGTATCCAGCAGAATGGGCAAGCAGCGATGAGTAAAGGGGGACTTTATCCCACTTTCAGCCATTTGCTGCAAACGGATTGCTTCCTATATCTTAAAATATACATACATATCCGGAGGTTGCCATGACTACTAAATCCGCTACAAAAAAAGAAACGGGCCAATCGCTCCCCCTTCAGGGCCGCAAGCGAAAGGCACCGTTTTTTCGATTCTTATTGCGATCAGTTTCGTCCATCTGTTCAATGACTCGATTCAATCGGTCATTCCAGCGATCTTTCCGATCTTGAAGGAATCTATGAGCCTGAGCTACACGCAGATCGGCTGGATCTCATTCGCCATCAACTTTACAGCTTCAATTATGCAGCCTGTAATTGGCTTGTTTTCGGACAAACGGCCTACGCCCGCTATCCTTCCTATCGGTATGGGCTTTACGCTCACTGGTATGCTGCTGCTCGCCTATGCTGCCGATTATAAAGCGGTGCTAATCGCAGTCATCTTCGTGGGTTTAGGCTCAGCTGCCTTTCACCCCGAAGGCTCGCGTGTATCCCATATGGCGGCAGGATCACGCCGGGGATTGGCACAATCCATTTTCCAGGTCGGCGGCAATGCAGGTCAATCGCTGGCACCGATGCTCACAAGCTGGATTTTTATCCCGTTGGGGCAGTTTGGCGCCATCTGGTTCACAGGCATTGCGGCAGCCGGAATTGTAGTGCAATCGTTCATTGCCCGCTGGTACGGTAACGTCCTGCGTACAGAAGGCATTGCACGCAAAAAAACGGTGACACGCCGCATGAAACCCGAAGTGCGCAGCCGTATTATGTTTGCCATGATTGTCCTCATTCTGCTGGTATTTGTTCGTTCGTGGTATTCGACCTCGATCGGCAGTTACTATTCGTTTTACCTGATGGAAGTATTTAAAATGCCATTGGCTGACGCACAGCTGTACATTTTCCTGTTCCTCGGAGCTGGAGCGCTGGGCACCTTTTTTGGCGGCCCGCTGGCAGACCGTTTTGGTAAACGCAATATGATTTTTCTGTCCATGGTATTAGCTGCACCGCTGGCGCTGCTATTGCCTTATGCCAACCAATTCTGGACGGCGATCCTGCTGGCGATTATCGGATTTATTATGTTGTCCAGCTTTTCGGTCACAGTCGTATATGCACAGATGCTCGTGCCTGGCAAAATCGGGACGGTGTCCGGTCTCATTACAGGCCTGGCTTTTGGTCTGGGCGGTGTGGGCGCACTCGTGCTCGGCAATTGGATCGACAAAGTAGGCATCACCAACATCATGTTCCTGTGTGGCTTTTTGCCACTGCTCGGCATTTTAACCTTCTTACTTCCTACAGACAAAACCCTGAATCGCTGGGCGGAAGAAAATGGAGCCGAAGTGTAACAGGCAACCGTGTGGCGGCCATCATTGGCCGCTGCACACCTTCATAAACAACTAACTCAAGCTCCATTCCTCATTTCTACCCCACTCTTCATCTCTCCTGCATTCCTTACTTCTACTCCAACCCATTCTCTACTTCTGCTAAACGCTTTAAAATACGACGCTTCCGATACAGCATTTTCCCCGCTTCAGCTACGTCACTAATCGCACTTCGATTGGCAATGGAGCCAAACAAAATGCCTGCAATCGGGACCATTTGCAGCAGCTTTTTCCATCCAAACTGATCGCGATAGGTGTTAATGACCTCTTTCCATCCCTGCATCTGGGAAAAAACCTGTGCCTGACGTGAAGGATCATCGAACAAGGCCAGTTCCTCTAATACAGCCTTTTTACCCACAATATCGGATGAAGCAAATTGCATACATTTAATAATAAAAATGCGTTCCTGCTTATCATGGGGGTTAAAGCCATAGCACAAAGCGATTTCCTGAAGCAACTTGAGTGACAAGCCGAGCAAAATAGGGATATCCGCCGCAATCGTAAACACACCGCCAATCCCCGTGGTTGCTCCCTGAGCGGTGGCAAAGGTAATGCGTCCCGACGTCATATCGTCCGCAGTCTGATCCATGATCGTTAGTGGGAGCTCTGCCGCCTGCTTCAAATCCCACGTGGATTCCTCACTATGCTCCGCATCTGCATTTTCCCCGGCACGGAGCTGATCCTCCGGATCCGAGGCGAAATCTGCACCATTTTGCTGAATTATATATTCACGGGCCGTCTTGTTTAACTTGCTCAGAACCGTTTCTTCTTTCACCAAATATTTGCCACCATTCTGAATGAAGCTGCCCATCTCATTAAGCAGTTGCTCCAGCTTGTCTTTAATGATTTTGGGCGTCAGCCGATCCAGCAGCATAAAGGGCCATCTACCGATTTTTTCCCAGAAAAAAATATCCTTCTGCTCCTTCTCCCACTTCTCAATATGCTTCAGCTCTTGGTGCAATACATCCTGACTTTCCCGATATTCTATAAGCGGCTTCATAAGCGTAGATGTCTCCTTTTGACTATGCTAGTTTATGTATGGATAATACGTAAGTAAGACGAGTTTAGGTTTCTTTTTTTAGCAACGAGATGTATAGTAAGTTGAAATTTGTACAGATCGGAGTGTAATGATGAATAATATAGAGCTTGTCCCTTACCATTGTGAGCATGATGCTATTTTACATACCTTTTATTTGCCTGAGGAGCAGAAGCAATTTACTGGAATGCCAGCTGAAATGCTGGCACTAGCCAAGGAAGACCCACACCGCCATCCTGTTGTCATTACGGCTACTGGAAGGCCGGTTGGATTTTTCATTTTATACGATGGAGATGAATTAGCAGACTATACGAATACTTCTGAGGCACTGTTGCTACGTGCGTTTTCTATTCATTATGCAGATCAAGGACAAGGGTTCGCTAAACAAGGACTGCTTCTGCTACCACAGTTTATCTCTAGACACTTTCCACATATTTGCGAGATTGTACTGGGCGTCAATGCCCGTAATCATGCTGCCCAAAATCTGTATCTCAAATGCGGCTTTATCAATGAAGGTAACACTAAAATGGGACAACACGGCTTACAGCATATTTTTAAAATGAGCGTATAACGTTGACTTCAATTGCCCTCGTAAACAAAAGCTTTCGGCACAAACGCCGAAAGCTTTTATTATTAAATTAGGCCAATTGAAAAGCTCAATTTGTAGTTACCAAACTTCGTAAGTTCATCCAGCATGGTATTTAACTCTGACTGTGATGACATGCGAACCCGCATCCAATAACAGCCCTCCCCACTTACCCGATGGATTTCGACAATAGAGGGATGCTCCCGTGCAAAAGTCTGAAAAGCACTGTGAGTCGTTCCTGAATTCAGAAAAACCGTAATAAAGGCATGAATCGTCTGCCCAATTTTCTCAGGGTTCCAACGCAGTGTATAGCCTTCAATAATACCTGCATCCTGCATTTTTCGAACACGTGCCCCTACTGCTTGGCCTGTCAAATGAACAAGCTGACCAATCTCCTTGTGCGTTAAAGAGCTGTCTTCAATTAAATGATGAAGAATGCGCAGGTCGGTCTCATCAGGTACGAATAGTTCCATAGTTATTTTTCCTTTCATGATGAAACGAGAATGCTGGTTTTCCTTTCAGCAGGCCGTAGCCTGCATGTTCTTGCGTCAGATATGATTGTAGCAGAAACAAAGAACGGCCGAAAATACATTCGGTCAAAAAACATTTACGATCAAAGGAGCTTCTATATATGAAAATCACACTAATCCGCAACGCAACCTTATGGATCGAATACGCTGGAGTAAAATTTCTGATTGATCCGATGCTGAGTGATGCTGGCCTAAATCCACCAGTTCCCAATACGGAAAACACTCTCCGCAATCCGCTGGTTCCCTTGCCACCACAATGGCAGACGCTTGGACAGCCTGACGTGGTCATCGTCACGCATTTGCATCCAGACCATTGGGACCCGGCGGCAGTACGCTGGCTGGACAAACAAATTCCTGTCTTCTGCCAGCCCGGAAATGAAGAACAAATCATGGCTGACGGTTTTACACAGGTTACTCCGATTTCGGTGGCTGGCTCAGTCGGGAAAATCGAGATTACCCGTACAACCGGGCATCACGGTACCGGAGAAATCGGGGAACAGATGGGACCCGTATCTGGCTTTGTATTTCAGGCTCCAGGTGAGCCTGTCGTCTATGTGGCCGGGGATACCATTTGGTGCAGTGAAGTTGCGGAGGCACTGGATAAATTCCGCCCTGACTGGACGATCGTGAACGCTGGAGGAGCGCGGTTTACGGTGGGTGATCCCATTATTATGACTGCCCAAGATGTAACGGCTGTTGCACAGCATGCCCCTTACACACAAGTCGTTGCTGTCCATATGGAAGCAATCAACCATTGTGTACTGACTCGCTCCGAGCTTACGGAACATATCAATCGTGAAGGTCTGGAGAAGCGTGTCCATATTCCGGCAGATGGAGCAACGATTTCGGCATAAGGTGATAACTCCCGATTCACCGTTTGCGCCCATTTCGAATATATTGGATTTCAAAACGCCTAAAAGAAGGGATTATTAAATGAATTGGCAATATCAACATCCTTATTATGGTACAGAAACCCAATGTAAAGAAGTTCCGATTGCTTTTCCTCCCCAGCATCAATATAGACAGCCGGGGTTGGAATACCTGGTGGTTCCACGCCCTATATTTGATAATCCAAAGTATATCGGCACGGGAAAGCTTCAGGATCGGGTGGCTATTATTAGCGGCGGGGACAGCGGCATTGGTCGCGCGGTTGCAGTGGCTTTTGCCAAGGAAGGAGCCGATGTGGTCATTGCCTATCTCGATGAGCATCGAGATGCTATGGAAACCCGTGATGTCATTCACAGGCTTGGCCGACGTTGTTTGTTAATTCCGGGTGATCTAAGGCTAAGAAGCAACTGCTGTCTGGTTGTTCAAAAAACGATGGAAACCTTCGGTCGTATTGATATCCTCATTAATAATATGGGTGTTCAGTTTGTGCGCGAATCGTATCTGGATATCAGTGAACAGCAGCTTCGTGACACGTTTGACACGAATATTATTTCGTTCTTCCATATGACTACAGAAGCCTTGCCGTATATGCGGGCAGGGGCCAGCATCGTCAATACAGCATCGGTTACAGCCTATGTTGGGCAAAAAAATATGATTGACTATTCAGCTACCAAAGGAGCCATTGTCAGCTTCACGCGCGCTTTGGCTAACAATCTGGTCGATCAGGGTATTCGCGTGAATGCCATTGCTCCCGGTCCGATCTGGACTCCGCTGAATCCGGCCACACAGTCGACCGAAGTCATCCGCACCTTTGGCAGCAATACGCCGATGAAGCGGGCTGGGCAGCCTTATGAATTGGCTCCTGCCTATGTGCTGCTGGCTTCGGATGACGGCTCCTACATTACGGGCCAAACGCTGCATGTGAATGGCGGACAAATGGTGACGACTTAGTTGGGTTGGCTGATAGCCATAAGGCCTAACATACAAGCAAACCTCCAGCATCCACAAGTTAAGTGGGACTGGAGGTTTGTTTATTTTACAATATTGAATATGATCTTAGACTGATCTTTTGTTTTTGTTGTAAATATCGAAGGCAACCGCCAGCAGCAGTACCAAGCCCTTGATGCCTTGCTGCCAGTCAATACCGAGGCCGATCAGAGACATACCGTTATTCAGTACGCCCATAACCAAACCACCGATAATGGCTCCAAAAACCGTGCCGATCCCGCCTGACGCCGAAGCTCCACCAATAAAGCAAGCTGCGATGGCATCCAGTTCAAAGTTCGTACCCGCTCTCGGCGTAGCCGCGTTCAGACGTGCAGCAAAGATGAGACCGGAAATGGCAGCCAATACGCCCATGTTGACAAATACCCAGAATGTTACTTTTTTCGTTTTAACACCGGACAGGCCCGCTGCCTTTTCATTTCCACCCAATGCATACACATGACGACCCATAATCGTACGGTTCATGACAAAGGAGTATACCACGATCAGGATGAACAGCAGGACAAGAATGTTCGGTATCCCCGCATAGCTCGCGAGCATGAAGGTGAACAGATTAATCACAGCAGCCACTACGATCAATTTGAGTACAAATAACGCCTGTGGTGGAACCTCAAATCCATATTTAAGCTGAGAACGGCGTTCACGAAGTTCATTCACAATAAACCATACCGTAAGAGCAATGCCGACAATGATGGATACTAGGTTATAACCGGTAGCTGAAAAATCCGGCAGGAAACCTGAACTGATTTTCTGAAATCCTCCCGGGAAAGGAGAGATCGACTGGCCTTCCAACACGATCATTGTCAATCCGCGGAAGAGCAGCATCCCCGCCAAGGTAACGATAAATGCCGGAATCCGTACATAAGCGACCCAGAACCCTTGCCATGCCCCAATCAACGCTCCGACCAGCAAAGCTGCAATCACAGCGATCCAAGCTGGAAGCTGCCAATCGACCATCATAATGGCGGCAACCGCACCGACAAAAGCGGCTATGGAGCCGACGGACAAGTCAATATGCCCAGTGATGATAACCAGCACCATCCCGATGGCCAGCACGAGAATGTAGCTGTTTTGCAAAATCAGATTGGTAATATTAATCGGCTTCAACAGCAAGCCGCCTGTCAGCACCTCGAACAAGATCATAATGACGACCAGCGCAATCATCATTCCATATTGGCGGATGTTATTTTTAAATAGTTTAGTTATGGTTTCCATGCTTCACGCCTCCTGACTTGGTCATATATCTCATCAACGTTTCCTGCGATGCGTCCTCACGGCTAACCTCTCCGGTGATCCGCCCGGCATTCATGACATAAATCCGGTCACACAAGCCTAGTACCTCTGGCAGCTCAGACGAAATGACCAGCACACCCTTACCCTCAGCGGCAAGTCGATGAATGATCGTGTAGATTTCATATTTAGCACCCACATCTATGCCGCGCGTCGGTTCATCTAGAATCAGAATATCCGGTCCGGCAAAAATCCATTTGCTCAGTACTACCTTCTGCTGATTGCCGCCACTCAGATTACCGGTTTTCTGTAAAATGCTCGGCGCTTTGATGTTCATGCTTTTTTTCATTTCCTCTGCAACGACGACTTCCTCCTGCTCATTGACCACAGCGCCCTTCGTCAGCTTGCTCAGACCAGTTAACGAAATATTACGCTTGATATCATCCATTAAAATGAGGCCATACTCCTTGCGATCCTCCGTCACATAGGCAAAACCGTTGTTAATCGCGTCCGTAACCGTGTTGTTCTGGATCGGCTTACCGTCCTTAATCAGTTGACCCGAGATATTGCGTCCGTATGACTTGCCAAAGATACTCATCGCCAGCTCGGTCCGTCCTGCTCCCATCAGCCCGGCAATACCGACAATTTCACCGCTGCGAATATTCAGATTCACCTGATCCAGCACCTTGCGGTCTGCATGATGCTCGTGATACACCGTCCAGTCCTTCACTTCCAACACAACTTTGCCAATCTCGGCATGACGCTCTGGATAACGGCTGGTCAAATCGCGTCCAACCATCCCGCTAATGATCCGATCCTCTGTGACCTCATCCTTTTTCATATCCAGCGTCTCAATCGTCTTCCCATCCCGCAAAATCGTAATCGAATCCGACACCTTTGCGACCTCATTCAGCTTGTGGGAGATGAGAATGCAGGAAATGCCCTGTTTTTTAAACTCCAGCATCAAATTAAGCAGATTTTCACTATCATCCTCATTCAATGCCGCTGTTGGTTCATCCAGAATAAGCAGCTTTACCTTTTTAGAGAGCGCTTTCGCAATTTCGACCAGCTGTTGCTTGCCGACCCCGATGTTCGTAACCAATGTATTGGGATTTTCACTCAAACCGACCTTAGACAGCAGATCGCGTGTCCCCACAAAAGTCTCTTTCCAATCAATCACGCCGCCGCTAGCGCGCTCGTTGCCCAGATAAATATTTTCCGCAATCGAGAGATACGGGATCAATGCCAGCTCCTGATGGATAATGACGATGCCCAATTCCTCACTCTGCTTGATATCCTTGAACTCACACGTTTTGCCTTGGAAAATAATATCCCCTTCGTAGGTTCCATGCGGATATACACCGCTCAGTACCTTCATTAGCGTCGACTTGCCCGCACCGTTCTCGCCGCACAGCGAGTGAATCTCGCCTTCCTTGACCTTGAGATTTACATTTTCCAATGCCTTTACGCCAGGAAAGGTTTTGGTAATTCCCTTCATTTCCAAAATGATTCCAGTCATGGGATACGCTCCTTTCGGTTGGATTCTTACTCTTATTTGAGACCAATTTGCTCTTTGGTGTAATAGTGACTGCCTACAATATCCTTCTCCACATTCGTCCGATCCACCGAGATCGGATCAAGCAAGTACGCAGGAATTACCTTTTTACCGTTGTTATAGGATTTAACGTCATTCACTTCCGCTTGCTTGCCCTGTAAAATGCTGTTGGCCATCACGACCGTTTGCTCAGCCAGCTTGCGGGTGTCCTTAAATATGGTTTGTGTCTGCTCTCCAGCCACAATAGATTTAATTGAAGCCAGTTCTGCATCCTGTCCCGTGATGATCGGCAGTGGCTTATTCGCTGATCCATATCCGACCCCTTTGAGGGATGAAATGATACCGATGCTAATGCCGTCATACGGGGAGAGTACAGCGTCCAGATTGGCCCCTGAATAGTAGGCACTCAGCAGATTATCCATCCGCGATTGTGCTAAAGCTCCATCCCATCGCAGTGTAGCAATCTGCGCCATCGTCATCTGTTTGCTGCGCACAACCAGCTTACCGGAATCAATGTATGGTTTAAGTACAGACATCGCACCATTAAAGAAGAAATAGGCATTATTGTCATCCGGCGATCCGCCGAACAGCTCGATATTGAAAGGGCCCTTGCCATCCTTGAGACCCAGCTTTTTCTCAATATATGCCGCCTGTAGCACGCCTACCTTGAAGTTATCAAAAGTCGCATAATACGTCAGATACGGTGTGTTGCGAATCAGACGGTCGTAAGAAATGACTTGAATCCCTTGGTCGTGTGCCTTCTGAATTACATCCGTCAGCGTGTTCCCATCGACCGAAGCGATGACCATAACATTGACGCCCTTGGTGATCATATTTTCGATTTGGGAAATTTGATTTTCCACCACGTCCTCGGCATACTGTAAATCCGTTTTATAGCCTTGCTCCTGAAACAACCGAACCATATTCTCCCCGTCCCCTACCCAACGCTCGGACGATTTGGTCGGCATGGAAATACCCACATAGCCTTTTTCCTTGCTGCCCGTTCCACTCTCCGCCAGATTGCAGGCCGAAAGCATCAGGGCCAAAATCAGAAGCCAAACGACAACAGCTCCTTTTTTCATATGAAGTTCCCCTTTCCTCATGTGATGCAGGTCATTTGAAGGTAAGGATTTTGTAAAATCCTCAGGTCAGTGCTAATTAGATCTGTAATTAGATAGCGCTTACATAAGTGAGGCTATGAGCACCTCTCCTTTTTTTATGTGCAAACACATGGTATCATTCCAGGCCGGGAAAGGTCTTTGCAGGTTTTGAACTTTTTTTATAAAATTTTAACCTTTGTGTGGGGGAAGGTATTACTTTAATAAAAAACAATGAGGGGCAATGGAGGGTAGTTGCAATTGATTGAAAAGCTATTTTTAGATGCGGAGCCAACAGCTTTACCCCAGAGGCATGTTGTATTCCAGCTATAAGCTCATGCGCTAAGTTATCCGAATGAGCTTGACGTTAAACTTCATCGACATCAATTAAGAACACCCGCTCCTGGAATCCGCCTCGTGCCTCGGTTTTGGCCGCCCGCAGCTTGTCCAGCTCGGTTACATTCGCTCCATGTACTTCTGCCAGCGCTCGGATGACTTCCAGCATATCCGCCAGCTCTTCCAGCGCATCCTGATCTTTGTCCGCTGCAAAATATTCCTCAGTCTCTTCACGAAGCTTCGTTCGCAGTTCCTGCTTATACTCCTCTGGGTCCAACATGCGTGTCCGACATTCCTTGCCCTGAGACATAATGATATGCGGAATCCGGTCCCGCACCAGCTTGTTGTATGTAGGCAAATCAAATAACATCCTTTCTGATGTGGAGATTAATAATTTAATTGAACGGGTTTTCTTTAAAAATAGACGGATACCTCTTCGATGGATTAGCTACAATCCGCCGTGATAGCCGCTCTAGAATAGAGTCTGTTTTATAAAGCAACAGGTCTACTTCCTCCTGCCTCATCGTCTCCCTGGATGTTTCATCCTCTCCGGAAACCAGATAATGCACGGTGCCCATAAACAGCACCATATCTAAACACGGCTCCGCATCCAAGCGAATTAGCCTGAGCAGATCGTTCATGGATAGGCTGATGGATAAAGGTATAATTTGATTTCGATGTACATATATGGCCTTCGCCATTGAAAACATGGCGCGATCACAAAGAATGAGGCAGTTTAGCCATTGATCATGATCACGCATCATCTGGGCAAGCTGCATTTGGTATTGGGCAAGCTTTTGAAAATCCAGCATGCAATTCAATATGTGGGTGTCACTATACTTAGGCAATTTAAAATCAGCTTCACTATGTAGTTGGTTGCTTAAGGAGTAATGTTTCATGGGGGGAATCAACTCCTGAATTAGAATTTCATAAACAGTGTGAGCAACGTAGCATATCAATGGACCACTAAAATGTATAATTTTCTAGCTATCGGACAAGCTTCATAATGAATATTACTATATAGTAGTTTTTAATTCAATTTACTTACTAACGCATATTAATTAGATGTAACTCTTTCTCTACACTTCTAACTATAGAGAGGTGTATTCATGTCAGAACTTTTAGAATTAGTCGGTACACGTATCCGAGATATTCGAAAGTCCAAAGGGCTTTCGCAAGAAGCTTTAGCCGAACAAGCAGGATTCAATTCGAGTTATATTGGTTTCATCGAGCGTGCGGAGAGAAATATATCTTTGAAAAATCTGGAGAAAATAGCGAAGGCATTGAACGTGGGCGTCTATCAATTGCTTACATATGTGAAGGAAAATGATGAGCTTACCGAAGAAGATTCGAGTATAAAAGCCATTTTGTCTCTCCTAAGAACTCGTGAATCCAAAGATACTGAGCTGGCCTTAAAGATTCTTACGGATATATTTATTAGAATGGATGAACGATGAAACAAAAAAAGGAACTGCACTCTGCAGTTCCCTACCTACCTCTTACGACAACGCCAGCATCGCTTTCATATCTTCCTCTGCGGTCGTAATTAGCTTCAAGCCAAACATATCCACCAACACATCCAATACACCAGAAGAAATAAACTCAGGCGGTTTCGGTCCGATGCGAATATCCTGGATGCCAAGACTGAACAAGCCTAGCAGGATGGCAACCGCTTTTTGCTCAAACCAGGACAGCACAATGCTGACAGGCAGCTCATTCACTGTGCATCCGAAAGCATCGGCTAATGCCAGAGCGATTTTCACAGTAGAACCTGAATTGTTGCATTGTCCCAAATCAATATAACGCGGAATGCCAGTATCTCCAACGGTGCCATAGTCCACATCATTAAAGCGGAACTTACCACAAGACGTGGTCAAAATGACCGTGTCGTTCGGCAAGGATGTAGCCAGCTCGCGGTAATAGTTACCGCCTTTGCCTGGTGCGTCGCAGCCTGCGATGACGAAGAAACGGCGGATATGTCCATCTTTGACTGCCTGAATGATCTCAGGTGCCAGCCCGATAACTGTCTCATGATGGTATCCTGTCGTAAGCACTTGTTCAGAGTCTACATCTGCGGCTGGCAGGGCCAACGCGCGTTCAATCAGTGGAGAGAAATCGTCGTTCACAATTTTGGCAACACCCTCCAGCCCTGCTACTTCATACGAGAAGAAGCGGTCTGCATATGTGCCTTTAATCGGCATAACACAGTTCGTCGTGGCAAGAATCGCACCTGGGAATTCTTCGAACAATCTGCGTTGATCGTACCAGGCTTTACCGATATTGCCCTTGAGATGTGCATATTTCTTCAACGCTGGGTAACCGTGGGCAGGCAGCATTTCCGAGTGGGTGTAGATGTTGATGCCCTTTCCTTCGGTCTGCCGCAGTAATTCCTCCAGCGCGTACAGATTATGTCCAGTCACGACAATGCATTGGCCTTCGATTTTATTTTGGCTGACGGTAATCGGCTGTGGAATACCAAAACGATCTGTATGCGCACGATCCAACACATCCATGATCCGTACAGCTGCATTTCCGACCTTCATCGCCATCTCCAAATGCTCTTGTACATTAAAGTTAGAATTGGTTAAGGTCATATATAACGCTTCATGCGTAATCCGATCCACCTCTGGATCGCTATATCCCAACTGACGTGCATGTGTCGCATAGGCAGCGATCCCTTTTAATGCAAAAATCATTGTATCTTGCAAGCTCGCTACCGTCTCATTTTTCCCGCATACTCCGATGACTTTACACCCGCCACTCGGCGTCTGTTCACACTGATAACAAAACATATCGTTTTCCTCCAAATATTGATAGATATTTGTTCGTTATCTACAGCGTAACAAACCGCTAAACGTGCGGGTGTGATTACACACACACTTTTTAGTACAGATTATAATGAGACGGTGCAGGCACTTCGCAATCCAATCATTCCTATTCCGACGAATTTTCCTGAATTCCCCCGCCCTTACGGTACTGCACAGGGGACACGCCCATGGCCTTTTTAAAAGCAGTGCTAAAATAGTGCTGACTGTCGTATCCCGTACGTTCTGCTATTTCAAGCACAGACAACGTCGTAGAGTCCAGCAGCTGCACTGCTTTGCGGATACGGGCACGCGTGACGAGGGTCACGAAGCTGTCATTGAGCTCCTTTTTGAGCACACGACTGAGATATACAGCAGAGACCTGTAGACGCGAGGCCAGAGCTTCCAGCGTCAGTTCCCGATCGGCATAACCTTCCTGAATAAGCTGCCGGGCCCGGCGCACGATGGGTGATAGCTGCGATTCACCGTACACCCGATCCCGGCTGATCCGATACGCATCGATTGCGCCTTCCAACCCACCCGTGTTGGACTCCACATGTGTGTGAACCGCTATATTCAGATAGCGGCCAATGGCCTGCTCTATGGAAGCGCCGATCGTCTCGGGTGCCTCCTGCCACAGGCATATGCCGATCAGCCCGTTTGCATCGCGGAACAACACATGCGATAGGTTCTCCAGCAATTCGCCAATAATATTTTCTGCGGCGAAAAGAAACAACTGGCGATCATTCTCGCGCATAATCGTCTGCCGCGCCTCTGCCGCTGGCCACCGTACCACACCGATCTGAGCAGGTGGCCGGGATGGAAGACGTAAAAACGTCAATTGCTCCATAACGTCCTTTCCCGTGTGCTGTCCTTCCAGCCATTCCAGGCAAAATCGCTGGCGCAGCAGCGGAATATTGCGTTCAATCTGCCCGGCGGCTTGTTCCACATAGGCGGCACGTTTGTACTCCTCGTCCAGTCGCTGACGAAGGCGCGACAACGCAGCGTGAAGCTGATTTGCATTTACCGGCTTCAGAATATAATCCTCTACGCCAAGTCGGACAGCCTCCTGCGCATAAGCAAACTCATCATGCCCGGAAATGATCAGGCAACGGCATTCCGGACGTTCTTCCCGCAGCCGCCGAATCAGTTCAATCCCATCCATGAACGGCATATTCATATCGACCAGCAAGATGTCGATGCTAAGCTGATCAACCAGCTCCAGCGCTTCTTCACCGTCCTCGGCCTCGGCTACAACCTCCATGCCCAGAGCTGCCCAGTCCAGGCAATCCCGAATCCCCTCACGAATGATCGGCTCATCATCTGCGATCAATACTTGATAACATTTGGCCGTGGCTATGCTTACTTCTGGTATGGCCTGGTCAATCAGACTCGCCGTTGTCGCGTTGTCTGTTCCCTTGAATTTCGTCATCCTGACCCTCTCCTCTGTCATAAGGCTTCTTCAGTTGCGCCATATCCAGCAGCAACGGATGAGTGATTGTAACGCAGGTACCTGTCCCTTCTTTACTGTCCAATGTAATTCCATATTCCTCGCCAAAAGACAATCGGATACGCGCTTGCACATTCAGCATGCCGTAACTTCTGCCATTTGTACGAACGCCCTTTTGTTTCTGTCTTCCTTCCATCGCCTCCAGTGGTCTTTCCAGCCATTCACGCAGCTCACACAGACGTTCCGCCGTCATCCCTGCACCGTCGTCACGTACCGTCAGCAGCAGCTTGCCGTCCTCGGCTTTAGCTTCTACGCAAATTGTGCCTGGACCGCGTCTGGCCTTAATACCATGGTAAATCGCATTTTCCACTACAGGCTGAAGCATCAGCTTCAATACAAACAGATCCTTCAGTTCGTCGGGAACATTCAATTCCCAGCGAAGTCGATCACGATAACGGGTTTGCTGGATTTGCATATAGCTCGTGATATGCTCAACCTCAGAGCGCAGCGGAATAAAGTCATCCCCTTTGCTGAGTCCAAGGCGGAACAATCTCGATAACGCCCCCACCATGTCGGATACGTCGTCTGCTCCATTTTTCCGAGCCATCCAATGAATTGTATCTAGCGTATTGTATAGAAAATGCGGCTTAATATGCTCTTGGAGACTGCGCAGTTCGGCATCCCGTTTTTGCCGTTCCCTCAGTTCACTAAGCAACATGAGACGGCGGATCTGCTCCAGCATCCGGTTAAAGCTCCGGCCCAGCATTCCGATTTCATCCCCGCGCTCACTCCACTGGCGAACCGTAAGATCCCCTGTCTCTGCCTTACGCATATAAGACATAAGCCGGAAAATCGGCTGAGCGATGGAACTGGACAATCGCAAGGATGCCGTTAAACCAAACAGACATACAATGAAAACAAAACAGACGACGTAGAACTGAATTTGCCGCACTTCCAGTGTAGATTCGCGTGCCGGGAATACTCCCACTGTTCTCCAGCCCGTGAACTCGGAAGCCTGATACATGAAGAGCAATTCCCTACCTCCGGCTTCACGGGTAAACATTCCGCTATCCTCTGTCCCGAACCATTGCGGCGGAATGCGCTCAATCAAAGGCATATCCGGCATGTATACACTGCGCCCCTCAGCATCTGTCACCATGACATACCCGCTTTTGCCCAAGGTTACATCTCTGGCGGCCTGCGACACTGCCCGCAGCTTGAGATCGATCATAATCACACCCAGTACATGTCCTGTCTCTGGGTCCGTGACCGAGCGAACGACAGAGACAATTTCACTGTCCTTATACCGGACATGAGTGGTCACATTACGGTGACTTGGCTGTCCCAGAACCGTGAATATACCTGCATGCTGCGCCGCCTGTGTGTACCAGTCTTCTTCCGTCAGGCTGCGCGTGCTTCGAGCATACATTTCATTGCTAATATAATCGCCTTTTTCGTTCACGATCAGAATCCCGGCAATTTCAGGATATAAGGTGGTAAACCCCTGCAAAAATTGCTTCATTTCATACAGCGTATCCTGCTCCTGTACGGAACTTACTGCCTGCTTGGAGCCGGGAGCCTGCTTTTGCAGAGGCTTCTGGGCTCGCTCCCCCTGATTTTCTGGCATTACACTACTCGTATGAACCGCGTGGCCATCGGCCAGCGTCCGCCCTTTCCAAAACTCGCCAATATCAGGATTAAAGGCAATCAGATACGTCATGTTCTGCAAATTTTCCATTTTGGTATCCAGTGCTTCGTTCACCTTGCCAATCAACTGCATCGTATGATTTTCCACCTGCCGCTCAATAATCCGTTCCACCGTCCAATTCACCAGCAGGCCTAGTCCCAGTGAAGGCACGATGCCAAACAGCAAGAACAGCACCATGAGCTGATAGCGTAAAGGCATATTACGCAAGCGAAGCCGTGGCATCATTTGGTGCAATCCTAAGTAGATACGCTTCCAAAATTTATTTTGCATAATAATCATCTACATTCGCTCGGGTGACGACGGAAATCCCAGTATCTACCCGCACGGGCAGCGGAGTATTGTCTCCAGAGGAAGAAGGTGCAGGAATCGTCAAATGATGATGCAGATGGAACAGATATTGAAGTGACCAATAGCCCATATTCCATGTCCCTTGGGCAATTGTGGCCGAGATCGTCCCATCACGAATCATATCCAGTGTCGCTTTGTTCGTATCAAAGGAAATAATCTTCAGCGGATGACTGCTTTTTTGGCTCAGTGCTGCCTCACCCACACCTGTTCCTCCGGTGGCTTCGGTCACAAAAATACCCGCCAGTTTCGGATAAGCTTTCATCAACCTTTGCGATTCATCCCTAGACACTATCACGTCAGCACGACCATCTACCACTTCCACCACCTTCATGGCAGGATACTGTCGCTGAATGGTATCGCGAAAGCCGCGCGAGCGTTCCTCATGATTTTGCTGCCCAGGCAGTGTGAGAACAGCGACTTGGCCTTCACGTCCCAACAGCTCTGCCATTTTTTCCGCAGCGGTCACGCCTGCCTTATAATTATCTGTGCCCAAAAAAGTATATGCCCGGCTCCCCGGCGCTCCGGCGTCAAACAGCACTACAGGGATGTCGGCATCCAGTGCCTTATTAATGACCGGGATCAGGGAGTGGGGATCAATCGCTGATATGGCAATGCCTGCGGGTTTACGGGCAATCGCCTGCTCAATGACCGTCGTCTGCTCCTGTGCATCATACCGGGTAGCCCCCCGATACTCCACTGTCACCCCCAAGGCATCCCCAGCATCCTCGAAGCCCTTGAGCCCGCTTTTCCAATACTCCAAACCGGACTGGAACGTAATCATCATATACGTTTCTCCGATACTGCCTCGTAGCCCTTTTTCCTCCCAAGCTCCATTCAACCGCCCGGTTTGTTCATATCTGAACACATAGAGAGCAAAGGCTGCAATCAGCAGCATGTACACCAGCAGCGTTTTCTTCATCCTTCCTCTCCTCTTCCTGTGCGTATCCTTAAGTTATAAATTCACTTTAATTTATTCTGGTTTCACTTAGATTGTAAACGCAATCATATTAAATTGGAACTACTTCGCTCTTCTTACTTTCAGGTGGCGTTAATCCTGCACTAATGTTTCTACGTTACAATACCTACAATTGTGCTAGGGAAAACATGTGCGAATCTTGAGGAAAAGGAGTGATATGGATGAGCAAGCCACGTATTGCGGAATGGACAGAACTACGGGGTCTTGCCTACCTCGCTGTCGTGCTTCAGCATTGCATTGGCGAATATATTTATCGCAGCGACATCCAACAGCCGGATTCCGTTATGCTCGCGATGCTGTACCATTTGACACGTTTTGGCACACCCACGTTCGTCTTCCTGTCTGCGGCGCTGCTATTTTATAATGGTAACAAACCGATTGGCTATTCCCGTTATATTGGCAGACGGTTTCGAGATATTTATGTTCCTTTTCTCTGCTGGACCATTGTTTATTGGGTATGTACTCAGAACTGGTCAACAGCGCAGTGGGGAAATATATATTTTTACAAAGGCATGTTTGAAGAAATGATCATCCCCGTCAGCGGATATCATCTATGGTTTGTGGTCATGATCTTTCAGTTTTATATTTGGTTTCCTTTATTTGCAAAAGCAACCGAACGGATTCGGACGCTTCTACGTCCTTTTAGCACCAAAAGGCGCAAGCAGCTTGTTTTGGCTGTGATGCTGATTGCTGCTGCGGCTTATGCGTTGCTGTTACAATGGTCCTACTATGACATGTCTGCATGGAGCGCTTGGTTGCCATCCTTTGGACAGACCCTGTTAGATTACCGCACTTATAACTTTGTTATGTACTTTTTCTATTTTATGCTGGGCGCAGTATGCGCCTATATGACGGACACCTGGCGGGGATTGGCCCAACAGACGTTGCCGTGGAATGTATTTATCTTTATTGGTCTGTTCATGCTCATGGGTCACACGATGCTGATCCAGTCTGGCGATACGATCAATCTCAATATTTCTACTTATCTGAAGCCAAGCACCTTCGTGCTGATTGTCTCGCAGTTGCTTTTGTTGTACGGACTGCTGCTTCATTTGCAAAAAGACCCGCGTACCGAGCCGTTTCGCCGTATGCTTAACTGGATTGGACGCTACTCCTTCGGAGGATATCTGGCCCATGCACTCGTGCTATCCTTCATATCCTATTACACTCGTCCGCTTGCACTGGGTGATCATCATTTTACAGCTACGCTCATTACGTTTGTCGTCGTGGCAAGTGTTTCTCTGGGCATCAGTTGGTTCTTTGCCCATCTGCCTGGCGGCAACTGGATTGTTGGCTCCAAAGGCAGACAGCGCTTGAACTGGCGGCCTAATTTTCAGTTTCTCTCCTCCAAACGTGCTTCCAAAAGCACACAGGAGCTTGGCTAATCTTCTGCTCAGCGTTTCAGCATAGGGATTCCAAGCTACATCAAAAGTACTTTCGCAGGGCTCATGTATTGAGCTCTGCTTTTTTTATTGTCAAAGTATGCTGAATCATATCCCAGAGTGATTAACATTTTATGACATGGATATGTATTTTATTTTAAAATAAGTCATTATATAGAATAATCATAAGCATTACGTGGGAGAATTCACACTTTTGCATAAAAAGAATGGGGGGATAAACTCAACATACCATTGTCGCTGATCATGATCTGATCCACAACTTGGTGAGGCTGCTTCCTGGTCTGAAACATACGGTTGAACTGATTAATCAGTTCATCCAAAAGCATAGACTGCTCCAGTACACAAGCATGTCCTAAGCCATACTCTGTGTACAGATCATGTAGGCGTTGTCTGGCGCATTCCATTTGTTGAATTAACGTTTTCGTTTCATCCTTGTTCATCCTACATACCTCCTATTGAATCTCATTTTAAGAAAGGATGTACAAATACGTCAGGATCAATTTTGAAGCAAAAAATTACAAAATAATACAAAAAAAAAAAAAAAAAAGACCAGCAATAAGCTGGCCAATAAAAAACTAAAATATTGTTTAAGCTGTGCCAATATTGTCCTTAAGTTTGGATTGTGTTCCCGTTTGGGACTCCAATTGGGACTTGTAGTGGGAATACCAGTAATAAGCTAGTCGCTACAAATAGTAAAACCGTCTTTTCGATCATTTTTTTCCCACATATTGTACCGAGCTACTATTCCGTGTTCAGCATGTGCTCTGAAACGTTCAAACAAACCCACACAATTAGCAATAAGAAGTTCATGTTTAAGAGCAACAGCTTTTTCAAAAGCGTCTATCAAACATTTGAAACCGTATGAGTATTTGCCTTTATTCAAGTTATATTTAGCTAACTTATACCAGAATCGCACGTTTTCTTCGAGTATAACTTGCTGCTCTGTTAATGTACTTGAATATAATTGATCTCGATAAGATTCAATTTGGGGTTCAAAGTGCTGAAGAATATAATCAATATCGATGTTATACCGATTAGCTACTTCTATAACATTTAAAAGTTCTGCAAATATATGTTGCTCTCCAGATATATGGTCAACGTAATCTGGCAGCACACTAATATCTCCAGACATAAGCTTATTAACACAGGTATTAATTTTTGCCCAATGCTCAAATTTTTCTAGCCAATGGAGTGTATCTGGATCATTTTCCTTCACCCAGCTTAGATCGGAATAACCGCGAAGATGTTCTAATGCCTGTTCATGATCGCCTTTTGCATCACAAGCATTAGCACACATCAATTCTGCGTAAGCTATGTATACAAACAATGGCCTGCTTAGCTCTTTTCGTGGTTCTGCTCCTTTTCGCTTGGAATTGTGAACCAAATGATATTGGAGTTGTCCTAACTGACCCATCTGATGTGCAAATTCATACACCTTGTCCCACATACTTAATGATCTATAGACATTCGCCAAATCTTTTAGAGCATCTAATTGCTCGATCTCGTCTAAACGATCCACAAAAGGGGCAAATTCGATGGCAGCCTGAAGGTTTACAGCCCGATCCTGTCCGACGTTGATTTGGAACAAGCGATACTGGCAGATCGCCAATCGCTCTGAATGCTGCTGCTTCTCACTTTCAGCTACCTTTTTGTATAGGTAAGCGGCTGCTTCGTTGTAACCGTCTTGGTATACATTTTCGGCGACTTCAAAGAGCGATGGCAGATAATTAGGGTTATCCAATAACAGAATGACAACTCGCTGCAAGCAGTCCAATCGCCCTAGCTCAATGCATCGGTACAGGAACGGGCTGATTTTTTTCCAGTTGAGTGGACATTCTTCAATGCATTCTTCAATGTAACGTTCGTAAAAATAATCCGGTGGTAAATTCATTCCCGCAGTAATACTATCCAGTTGGTGAACAGACATAGACCGGTTGCCCGTCACAATACCACTAACTGTACCTACATTCAAATCGATCGTGTGACCAAACTCGGTCATGGTTAAGCCTTTTCGTTTCAGATAGGTTTGAACTTCTGCCTGTATCGTAGGTGTGATTTCCATGGATAAACCACCCTTTCAGCATCTTCATAGATTCCCATTTTCAATAATTCATATAGTTTTGAAACAAATAGTATAATTACTGTTTTTTCATTCATGATAATACCATCTTTTGGAACATCAATAAATACTTTTACTTTATAGATTTTTATATTTTTATTAGGAGATCATTGGATGATAGATTATTATGATAGGAGAAGATCACTTGAAAAATACAGGTATGACACGTCCCTTGGACACGTTAGGCCGGATTGTTATTCCAAAGGAATTGCGAACCTCTATGGGTATTCAAGCTGGCGAGTCTTTAGAATTTTATTTGGATGTTGAAACCGGATTGTTAAGTATGCGGAAGTATATTGGTGTCTGCTGTCACTTATGCCATTCGGTCCAGGATTTAAGCTATTTCAGACATTCATTTTTATGTAAAAAATGCATACAAGATTTGAAGGGAAACATCGAGGATTGTCCAATACCTGCTCTTGCTGTTAAGGAAGCTGGAGATAGTGAGAAAAGCATAAAACGATCGTCTTCACAACATTTGGTTGAACATCTAAGAAGACTTATGCGTGAGTATCCAACAGCCCAGCAAGGCGAATATGCTGAATGGCTTGGCGTGTCACAAAGCCGTATATCTCAGCTTAAAAAGCTATTATAGGTGTTGATTAACTTGATCCCAGTAAACTCCAATAACCAGTCGCTGTTTATCTCAAGGCGACTGGTTATTTTTTAACTTCGAAACCATAATGACTAAAATTTAACAGATTAGATTTCAAAACTTCCAAATGATATTGCTGTAAAATATGGATTTAAACTCTTCAAGATGATATATTCTGACTATATGTAAACTTCCTAAAAACGCTTTTAACGGACTTAAAACAAAAAAATGGTTAGTGGGTGTATAAATGAAGTCACATGTTCTAATTTATGATGGGTATGTTAGTTTTGAAATTATGCTAGCAACCTATTTTATGAAAACCAAAGGGGATATTGTTACGATTGGAGTATCCAAAGATCCTGTCATTTCCTATGAGGATTTTAAAGTTACGCCTGCGGTAGCCCTTGATGAAGTGTCTGCGGAGGACATCCAACTCCTAATTATACCTGGTGGAGATAACACTCAATTAAAGACAAACAAGCAACTTCTAGCTCTCATTAAAGCACTAAATAATGATCATAAAGTGATCGCGACCATTTGTTCTGCCACTGAACTATTGGAGCTAGCAGGTGTTTCTCCTAAAAATCATGTGAGTCATCCATCGGGTCTGGAGATACACAAGAATATCATATCTGCTAAACCCAATAAGTATGTAGATTTTGCAATCGAAATAGGCAAGGTCATGAACATTTATACGGATGATGATGATTTTAATGAAACGATAGACTTTTTTAAGCTTTTTAAAGATAGCTGACTCTCCTCACAACAATCACTTTATGTATGGTGATATTTGGGATATTATTAATAAATAAATTTACATACATAAAAGGGGTAATTAGAATGAATGACAAATTAAAGGGGCTATTCGTGGGCTTAACCGTAGGGATGATGATTACGGGTGCAACCGCAATGGCTGCGTCTGGAACAAGTGTAAATGCTGTTGTGAAAAAGTTTGATGTATTTTTAGAGGGTACAAAAAAGAACACTGCCGAGGGCTTAATTTACAACGGAAACACGTACATCTCTGTTAAGGATATTGGAACTGCCGAAAGCAGACCAATCAGCATCAAGAGTAATAAACTCTATTTAGGGAAACAGCAAAATATTATTACAGAAAATCAAGCACTCGATATTCTTTTGGATAAAATAAAAAACGAAGCTACTAAATATAATTTACACGTAATGGTTGAAGGGATCGAAGGAACAAAATACTCTTTAAGAGCTTTCGAAGATTTCCCTGATCACATTGCAACTTATGGATTCTATTACGTAGACAAATACACTGGTAAAGTAACTAAATATGACATCGTAAATGATAAGGAAGTTGAAATATAAGGATGGGTTCTCCCCATCCTTTTTTATTGTAAAACAATTTTACTCCCAGACTATCGCTTCAATTGAGCTTCATTCGAAGTTCCAGATTTACGGTCAAATGTAATCGGACCTTTACGGTTCACAAGCCGTTTCAAATCCACGGTCATTTCGTTCTTCAATTTATCAATGAGCTGATCCTCTTGAATTCCTTTGCTTTTAGCAACCTCGGCCAACGATTTCCCCTGTCCCAGCTCTTTCTCTAACTGGACAGGAGTGATGCCCAGCAGCCTAGCTACTTTCTCGTTGAGATGGTGATTCAAGCCGCCAGGCCTTTTGCCATGTCTATGTCTGTGCACATGTCCGTGCCCGTGATCGTCCTGTGGTTCAACATTCCACTGTTGGGCTTCCCCTTGGACTGAATTATTGGGAGTGCGAGCTTGCAACGAATGCTCTGATTCCATACTGA
The DNA here is from genome assembly GCF_001049835.1 of Paenibacillus sp. Mc5Re-14. Classification (NCBI taxonomy): domain Bacteria; kingdom Bacillati; phylum Bacillota; class Bacilli; order Caryophanales; family Paenibacillaceae; genus Paenibacillus; species Paenibacillus sp. Mc5Re-14. Next base: position 1,258,692 of record NZ_CVPD01000001.1, read on the forward strand.
ATGCTCCTGCGGCACTTGTAGCACCGAACATCATTACTCCTCCATATAGGATAGCAGCGGTCAATTTCCATTGTTTTTTCATGTTGTGGACCCTCCTTTCACCCTTTTTCATCTATATTTTCTCTTTCAGCTTTTTTTATTCGTATTTCGCCTGTTAAGTAACCATAAGACGGGAAAAAGAGCTCATGAGCATTGCTATCACAATTACACCCAACCTTCGATCTTCACGCGCTCCTTGAGAACACTATCGTGTAGAGTGAGCAAAAATAAACAACTAAACTTTCTACAATATAACTTGAAGTTTTTCAGGTTAAATATGAAGGGTAACATGATAATATTAATTTGTAATCGATTACAACTATATTTTTGGAAATAAATGTTGTATCAAGCTACTACAGAATGCATTGCATCACAGTCAGCATTATTCCGTAAAGGCAAGAAATTCGACGAAACCAAGACACACCAGCAAATCGGAAATATTTCTGTAAACTACAGCGCCAACTACCAACCAAATGGTAATTCTTATTTATGCGTCTATGGATGGGCAGTTGACCCGCTCGTAGAATATTACACTGTCGATAGCTGGGGAAGCTGGCGTCCACCTGGTGCAACACCAAAGGGCACCTTTACCGTTGACGGGGGAACATATGATATTTATGAAACCACTCGGGTTAACCAGCCTTCTATTAAAGGAGACATTACAACTTTTCAACAGTATTGGAGTGTCCAGACATCCAAACGCACAAGTGGAACCATATCGGTCAGCGAGCACTTCAAAAAGTGGGAAAGCATGGGCATGAAAATGGGCATGATGTATGAAACTTCACTTACTGTAGAGGGATACCAAAGCAGCGGCAATGCCAATGTAACTAATAATACCATTACGATTAACGACAGATAATCCTAAGGGCGGAACGACTCTAAAATCAACTAACCTTACTGTTTATTAAAATTGTTAGGAGGAAGAACCTTGTCTATAGCTAAATTAGGAAAATGGACGGCGATTATGTCAATCACCGTGTCTTTATTCACAGGGTCGCTGGTAATCTCCAACAATCAGGCGCATGCGGCTGATTGCTCGAACGGTTATGTAGCGTTAACCTTTGACGATGGCCCCAATCCCTCTAATACCAGAGCACTGCTTAGTGCCCTGAAGCAAAACGGATTACGCGCAACGCTCTTTAATCTTGGACAAAACGCGCAGAATAATTCTTCGCTCGTACGTGAACAACAAGCAGCAGGCATGTGGATCGGTAACCATTCATGGTCACATCCGCATATGACGCAACTGAGCGCATCACAGATGTCATCGGAAATTACACGCACACAGCAAACAATACAGTCTATTACTGGCACGGCACCAAAGTTGTTCCGTCCTCCGTATGGCGAGACCAATGGAACCCTCAAATCCATTGAGAACCAAAACGGTCTTACTGAAGTGTTATGGAACGTTGACTCCCAGGACTGGAACGGCGCCTCCACCGCACAGATCGTAGCTGCCGCAAGCAGACTTAAAAACGGCGATGTGATCCTTATGCATGATCAGTATCAGACTACACTCCAAGCGATCCCACAAATCGCACAGAATCTCAAAAACCGCAACCTTTGCTCTGGTATGATCTCTCCAAGCAATGGCCGGGCGGTAGCGCCTGACGGCAAAAACAACGAAACACCGCCAAACACGAGCACAAAAATCGAAGCAGTAAATATGACGAAGAGCGGTCAGTACACTTCAAATATCAGCTCGCCGTTCAACGGAGTGGCTTTATACACGAACAATGATTCGGTGAAATTCACACAGAATTTCACCAGCGGTACCCATAGTTTTTCACTCCGGGGTGCTTCAAATAATTCCAACATGGCCAAAGTTGACTTGAAAATTGGTGGACAAACGAAGGGTACCTTCTACTTCGGCGGGAGCAGTCCTGCGGTCTATACTTTAAAAAATGTCAACCATGGCACCGGAAATCAAAAGATTGAGCTTGTTGTAACAGCCGATGATGGGACATGGGATGCTTATCTTGACTATTTGGAGATCATCTAATTTTAAAAAAACAAAATCCCGGCGGGATCTTCCCGACCGGGATTTTTGTTGGTATCTTTTTCACATAATTCTCAATGTAAAAATAACATAATATTGCAATATCGCAATCTCTTATATAATGGCGGGTAACACCTAGAAGTCGCTACAAAAACATTCATAAGAGATGCGGGTGGTAGCCATGGAATGGTATTTTGCATACAAAGAAGAATTGGAAAAGGTATTCCGCCAAGCGGAGGAACGGACGGCTACATTTCCGGTTCCTTTTCAGCAAGAGGGGTTAGACTACCTGGCGCGGTTTAATCCGTTGCGGGAAGACAGTACGCGTAATTACATATGCTATTTGCTTCCATTTTGGCTGCAGGAACTGACCGGACTGTCTCCCGAAACATGTCGCAAGCTGTCACTCGGCAACGTGTTCGTCATGGCTCATTATTTAATTCAAGACGACGTGATGGACACAGCAGCAGACAACCGTAAAACGCAACTTGCCTTAAGCCAGCTTTTCTATACCGAGTGTCTAAACATTTATCAGGAGCTTTTTCCGGCAACCTCTCCTTTTTGGTCATATGCCCGTACGTATGTGGACGAATGGGCCGTTAGTGTGATATCCGAAGGAACAGAGGACTATTTTCAAGGTGAAAGAAATAAGGTCGCACTAAAAGCCAGCCCATTAAAAATGGCCGGGACGGGTGCCTTATTGCTCGCAGGTCATGCCGATCTGATTCAGACTGTTACCCATATGACAGATTTGAGCTTGCTCGTGCTCCAAATGTCGGATGATTGGGCAGATTGGTCAGAAGACTTGGTGGAACATAGCTATAACTGCCTATTGTCCCATATCAGCGCCGAACAAAAGACGGCGTACTGTGAAGGACTAGGAGCACAACAAATTCAGGAAGCGATTTATGTACGCGGGGCGCTCGCCAGCTATGTGGACATTGCGAATCAAGCAGTCCAGGAGCTAGAGACGATGGAGCCTTCCATCCACGGTCTGCATAGGTTCGCACATTCCATCGCAACAGAGCTCAGCGAAGAGGCAGCAGAAATTGAAGGCGGACGCTCACATTTGCGAAGAGGCGGGCTTGATTATTGGCTCTCCAAAAATATGAAATAATGCTAGATTTTTCTGAGTCTTACGTGGTATACTGACTAGGTAATTATAACCAATTGAATGAGAGGGTGATTTTTGATGGCTACTGAAGTTCTTCAAACACAAGTCATTCAAAAAGCTTGGGAGGATGCCAGTTTCAGAGAGAAACTGATGGCAGATCCCAAATCTGCAATTCGTGATGTGTTAGGAGTCGTGATCCCCGATCATATCCAAATCAAAACGGTAGAGGAAACGTCTGATCAATTTTATCTGGTTATCCCTCCAAACCCTTCAGGCGTGCTCGCTGCATCCCAGAAACCTCGCGCGATGTGGTAGATTGGTTCTTGTAGCTTATTTAATCTATACTTTTTAATCTCAAGCGGGTGGGCTCAGCAAGCTTCCCTCCGTTTTCTCCGAACGCAAAAAAGCCGGATGTTATCCGGCTACGGGGAAGCGGATGGTCGCTTCTGTTCCCACCCCTTTTGCACTTGTAAAAGATATTTTACCATTCATCGTTTCAATAATCCGAAAGGTCACCATCATCCCCAAACCCGTGCCTTTAGTCTTATTCGAAAAATAAGGCTCACCTAGTCTGGATAAGGTCTGAGCATCCATCCCTTCACCATTATCCCGAATATGAATGACTGCTTCTCCATTGTCCACATAAGCCCATATATGAATATGTCCCTGTTCTCGCAACGCTTCAATACTGTTTTTGATAATATTGATAAATGCCTGCTTGAATTTGGAGGAATTCCCGCGCACTTTGATTTCCTGGGGAATATCCAGCGAAATTTTACCACCTTGCAGATTTGCCATTGGACTGATAATTCCTTCTATATGTTTGAACTCATCCAGTATGGTCAACGTTTTGGTATGGTCAAACTCCGGCTTGGCAAAAGTCAGAAAATCAGTAATAATCGCGGACGCTCGATCCAGCTCCTCCAGAGCGATATGCAGATAGTCTTTGTTCTTACCATCCTCCTGCTTGCTCATCAACTGAAGAAATCCACGTGTAACCTGAAGCGGATTGCGCACTTCATGAGCTACAGATGCAGCCAAATCGCTAATAATCTCCATTTTCTCTGAACGTTGAAGCTCATTATTGAACATCTCCAGTTCTCTGGAATACCGAACCACTTGCTTGTGCTTTTCCGCCAGCCTTCTGCCCAAGATCGCAATCAATGCCAGGACAAAACCGAACACGCCCCATTTCCATAAAAACATATTGTAGTGTCCGTCCCGGATAAAGAACCAGCTGAGTTCTGCGATCGTGATGACTGCAAAAAATGCAAAGCCTGTCGATAAAATGATCGCTTCATGGTCTCCCTTAAGCGCCATGCGAATCGAAGCAAATACCAAAAGTACCATCAAAGCTACGAGCAATATACCGAGGACGATTACACTGAAGAAATAATATACATCGTTGAGTCGCTCCTGTGCTCCTAAATTCACAATCATGATGATGAAGCAGAACAAAGAGTAGGCGGTTAACAATTTTCTGAATTTCCGAATCAGTAAAATTGAATTGATATTTTGCTCAAAAAAGAAGGCTAATGAAGGCAACAGAATAAATAGCGCCACATCAAAAAGTTGTAAATACAGCTTGCCATAGCCTCGATAGAACGTATATAAAAACGGTGAATACGTTACAATCATCAGACCGATAGACAATACAATCGCACTTAGGGACAACCACATCGCCATACTTGGACGGAACAGGAAAAACGAGCAGATCAATAGCACCAGGGCGATAAAGATAAATGTACTGCCCAGTACAATATCCAAGACATCCATTCTGACCAAGTTTCCCAACAAGTCACGATAATCACCAGTCATCACATTTCCGATAATGCCCAGTCTATTTTTACTGCTTTCCGTCCATATGTATAATGTTTTACCACTGTCTTCTGGCTTCAGCGGAATCAGAATACGATTATTCTCATAATTATAGCCACGGTACGATTCATAAAAATTGGTGCCATCCTTATACAGTGTAATGTGCCTGCCATAAATATTTTCAAAAAGCACCGCTGGTGTTTCATCATTTAACGAAGGTAGCTTAATACGAATCCAGGCGGTGCCTCTATTGCCCGGCTGCTTGAGCAGCTGTGTATCATCTTCAATATGCATCCAGACCTTACTGTGATCAGTTACCTCATCTAAAGAGCCATCCTCGTCTTCTGCTCCCCATCTCATATCCCAGGAGGGTATCTTATACTCCCTTTCCGGGGTCATTTTGGCCGCATAGCCGATGTGGTCCAGCGACAATAGTATCACAATGACCGCTAGCAGAGCGGCGACAGCTTTGGGCACATGCCTCATATTAAGCACCTCAAAGTTACGTAGTAGGATTTACAAATTTGTATATGTTTTAACATTTTTATCTTCCTGAAACTATATTATTCTATACGATGATGTTCATACCTTCTTCAAAATAAGGGTATCATGTTCTTTTTAATCATTATTTGTAAAATCTTCATATTGGTTAATGATCATTTCCTGTTCGCGTTGCTCCATCTGCTCTCTAAGCCCTATCCAAGGTTCACATTCTTCATCCTCATAGATCGTCCAAATATCGGAGAATAAATAATCGCGTATTTCTACTATTTTTCCGGCCTGTCCGCCGTCTGTCCAGTATAAACCATCCGGACGCCGAATAACGGTACGCGAATAGCCTGGAGTAGATGCCTTTTGACCTACTCGGATCCGGCTAATCATCGGACCAAACATGTACCATTCCAATTCATATCCCTCCAACTCCTCTTTATCATATCACAGCAGTTACCAAAAAAACGCTTATTGGGAAAGAGCATATCCCTATTCGCATGATTTTAACTTTTTACAGACACACTAACTCTAAGTTTAGCCGTTCTGCGGTTTGGGTAAGGTCGAAATAAGCAACAAAAAGCAAAGGAGCTGAGTTAGATGGCAAATCGCGACAATCAAAAGACTGAGCTACAGGATCATGATTTTGAGCCTTCCCTGCAAAATGCAGAAACAAACTGGGAGAATCTGATCGAGGGGCCTGATACTCCTCTGGAGGACGTACCTGATGCCGATGAACTGACACCGAACAGTCCTGTTGATCCCTCTGCGCCTGCTGAATTCCTGCATGGTACAGATTTGCTGAATGGTACCGATGGGGATGAAGAAGAACAACTGGACAGTGACGATATTCTGGATTAATTACTGCATGTTATAGGAGATAAGAAAGCGGTTTCTCATCTTGCTATGCGGGTAATGAAGTGTATATACCGAAAGGAGTTGACTAATCTCCTATGTATAAAGATCCGATGTCTCAAGCTGATATGGAGTACAAACGCTATAAAACCTTGAATCCTGTAGAAGAGGATGACCGCAGGACTGCGGACAAGACTCATACGGACGATGGCATAGCCGAAGATAACCCACGAGGAGTCGCATCAGCGAAGCCCGAACCCAGAGATCAAGCAAGATGATAGCACAGATAGGGAATGCAAAAACTAGAATCGGAAATCAGGGCTTGCCTTCTGCATCCACTTTGTTTAAAATAAGGTCAAATCTTTTGAATACCATGAACAAAGACATAGACGGAGACAAGTAAGCGTCATCGGATTCCCACAGAAAGGTATGTATTGCTGAGAGCGTACCGCAATCCCGCGTTGAAATTCACTCCCGAGTCGAGCCTTGAACCGACGACAGAAGGATTCATTCCTTTGACCGCAGTAGAGGTTTCCGGAAGCCCCCGTTACGGGCATCAAGCTCAGAGGTTACTGCCGTCGATTGAATGACGTTGACGACTTGCATGTATACTTCTGTAATTAGGGTGGTACCACGGCATTCGTCCCTTGCGACGAGTGCCTTTTTGTGTTATTTTCTGCAAAAGTCTATGGGCTGAAAGAAAAACAATTTTTAAATCGGGAAGGGTGTACTGTATGTCAACCAATGAAAATTCTTTGGAGCTGTTGCGGGAACAGCTCGATGCTACAAACTTGCAATTGCTGGAGCTGCTGTCCCAACGCGCTGAACTGGCAGGACAGCTAGGAAAATTGAAAGAAGCTCAAGGAGTACCTGACTTTGATCCAGTGCGCGAGCAACAAATGCTGGACAAGCTGATCGCAGCTAATCGTGGACCTTTCGACGATGCTACGATTCGCCAGCTGTTCAAAAATATTTTCAAGGCTTCTCTGAACTATCAAAAAGAAGAACACAAAAAACATCTGATTGTCAGCCGCAAAAATCAGCCGGATAGCACGGTTATCAAGGTTAAAGATACACTGGTGGGCGGCAAAGCCTCCATCATGGTTGCAGGTCCTTGCTCGGTGGAAAGCTACCAACAAACTCGCGAGGTAGGTGCGGCTCTCAAGGAAGCCGGTGTGCCGATTCTCCGTGGTGGCGCGTTCAAGCCGCGTACATCTCCGTATGATTTCCAAGGGCTAGGTATTGAAGGCCTGCAAATTCTCAAACGCGTTGGCGACGAGTTCGGGCTGGCTACAATCAGTGAGATCGTCGATCCAAGACATTTGGAGGAAGCCATCCCGTACATCGATATCATTCAAATTGGCGCGCGCAACATGCACAACTTTGAATTGCTTAAAGCTGCGGGTGAAACCAGAACTCCGGTTCTGCTCAAACGCGGATTGGCTGCCACAATGGAAGAGTTCCTTCATGCTGCTGAATACATCGTTTCCCGTGGCAATACACAAGTCATGCTGATTGAACGCGGTATTCGTACGTATGAAAAATGGACACGTAACACGCTGGATATTTCCGCTGTTCCGATTTTGAAAAAGGAAAGCCATCTGCCTGTACTGGTGGACGTAACTCACTCTACAGGACGTAAGGACATCCTGGCTCCTTGTGCCAAGGCTGCCCTGGCAGCTGGTGCCGACGGCATCATGGTAGAAGTTCACCCGAACCCGGCAGTTGCTTTGTCCGATGCTCAGCAACAGCTGAACATACCTGAGTTCCACAACTTCCTGTCTGAAGTCAAAGAATCCGGTTTATTCAAAGCGTAAAACTAATTTTATGCCTAAACCTTCAATAAAAAGAATGCCATAGTGGTTATCATCCTAAACACAGCATTCAATAAATTAGGCTCATGGAAAATACTCCATGGGCCTTTTTATTTTTGCATATCGGACCTCGGACAATCTCTATACACGTTTAATGCTCTTTTCAGTCAAAGGAACATAATATCCTTTTCCATTCGGACCCATAGTAAATTTATTGCGAAGATGGATTAGATTAGGGCCAAATTTTGCCTCCAATTCTTCACGGAACTCATATAGGATTTCCATGATATAAATATCATGAATAATCACTTCCGTAATCGGCATTACAAGGCCTGGGTGTAGCGTCCATGCAGCGCGGCTGTCATCACCAAGTGAAAGTATGCCAGCTACAACCTCCCGGTCATCCACGCTAAGCACAATCCACCGACCACCGATTTCGGACGTAATCTCCTCACTCATATCATGGCGGTAAACAGTAGCAAAATCAAAGTTAAGATCACCATATGCTACAAGGATCACCTCAATTCCTTGCTGAGCAGCTTGCTCTAAGGCATCCCGGAACACCTCGGCATCCTCTTTCCAAATTTCCAGTAAAATTCGGTGTTTTGCTCCCTTCACACCTTCGTTGATGCGATTGATAATGGCTTCATAACCCGAAATATTCCAAATATTCTCTCTATTTTGAAACGATGCTGTGTACTGCTCCAAACTCTCTTGCGCCACATTAAAAATCTGTTCTGCTTTGCGTTTTCTCTGGGCAATCAATTCATGTGGAGGAAGCGGCACATACAGAGGTGTATTTTCTTGACTTACCATGATGTCCCCACGGTTGACCATCCCCGACAAAACCTCATAAATTTTGGATCTCGGTACTCCAGAGTTCAATGAAACGGCATATCCCGAAAGTGGAGAGCTTTCCAATAAGGTCACATAAGCCTTGGCTTCATATTCACTAAAATTCAAATCACGTAGAATTTCTAATATGTTTGGTTTTGATTTCATGACGTCTTCTCCTCAATTCATGTTCTTCCTTACTATATCACTTCCCCTTGACAAAAACTGATATACAAATTATCTTTTTAGTAGTATTTTCATAGTAGTAACTATAGTAGCTACTATGATACTTTCATAAGGGATGAACTCAGGGAGGATACAACTTGAACAAAGTCATAGCTCATCACAGCGAAAGCAACCGGATTTACTATACTTCTACGATTCTAGCCTTATTGATCTGGAGCACATCGTTTATTGCCACCAAAGCAGCCTATACGACGTTCCCTCCTCTTACCTTGGGTCTATCCAGATTTATCATAGCTTCCATCGTACTAGGTATCGTTTTGCTAATCAAAAAAGAACAAGTCAAAGTAAAGCCAAAGGATTTGGCTACGATTTCGTTTAGTGGGGTTTTGGGAATCACTCTTTATTTTTCAATGGAGAATATAGGGGTTAGCTTGACAACCGCTTCCAACGCAGCATTAATTGTCGCATCGTATCCGGCAATTACATCGCTGCTTGAATTTATTTTGTATAAAGTTAAATTATCCAAATATAAAATCTGCGGTATAGCACTGGCCATGATCGGGGTATATTTCTTAACCTCAGTTGGCGAAAGCTCGGATGGTAAGAATCAACTCATCGGAAATTTAATCTTGATTGGAACCGGATTTGCGTGGGCGTTTTACACTTTCATGACGCGCAAGGTTGTGGACAAATATCCGCCGGTGACGTTATCTTTTTATCAAACCGTTGCAGGTAGTATCTTTTTCATACCGTTAGCCTTATTAGAAAAGGATAGTTGGCAGGCTCCGACAACGGGATCGTTTATGTTGCTCATGTATCTGGGTGTGTTCTGCTCTGTTATCGCATTTTTGCTTTATAATTACGGATTAATCAAGCTGTCACCGAGCAGTTCCGTTTCTTTAATGAACTTGGTTCCGATATTTGGAGTGTTGTTCTCTGTCTTACTATTGCACGAAACGATTACATGGCGCCAAATCATTGGCGGTTTGGTCGTTATTATAGGGGTCTTGATGAGTGCACACCAAACAAGCCGTACGTAAAGATATTGCAGTCCTACAATACTAGGGCGAGTGGCCTTTCTAAAAGTTCTCGCCCAGTCGGCTATATCTAGGCAGTCGGCTTTTTTTCTTTTATATAAAAAAGGTGGTTATATTGATTGATGAGGTTATCCATAATTACAGACTGTTTGAGCACACTAGCATGATTAAAACCATGTTTTGCTTGCAAAATATACAGCTTTTGACGAGCATTCTCAAGCTGTTGACGCAAAATGTCGTCTCTTATCATAATATATCCCTCCCTGTCATATGATCAGTGTAAAGGGTTATGAATAATATACTAAAAATAAGGGTTTGGGATAATTATCTAATTGGCCTAACCGGCAGAATGAATATTCTGCTCCGTAGCGTTATTTGGGGCTGAAATCGGGAAAACGTTTTTTCCCTTCGCCCATAGCAACAACGCTGCAACCAGCAAGATGCCACCGTTTAATACGAAGATCCAGCGAATGGGCATCCAGCTACCAAGCATGCCGCCAATCAGCGGTCCCGCCATCGTCGCGAGCTGGGTAGCTGATTGATTCAGGCTAAAGGCTCGTCCGCGAAACTCCGGCTTGGTGACTTCCACAGTCATTGCATTGATCGCCGGCATGACAGACGCATAAAACAATCCATATCCAAACCGAAGCGCACCAAAACCAATAAAGTTGGTTACAAAAAACTGCAAGATGTTCCCGATTCCCGAACCGATCAGTCCAATCAGCAGCACTTGGGCAAAGCCGATTTTCCCTCCAATCCGGCCCCATCGGGGAGCCATCAGCACCGCCGCAATGCCTACAGCTGAGAATACAATCCCGGAACTTAAAGACGCATGGCTGCGATCCACGCCCATTTCAAGCACATACACCGTAATTAACGGTTCCAAGATCATGACGGAAAAGGTACTTAATCCAGCCAGAATAAGCAAAAAGTACAACGGCCGATTAGCAATAGCCTCTTTGATATCATCACGAACATGCGAGCGGGTACTGGTGCCCTTGAAGCTATCCTCTCTAGCGCCAAATGTCGCGATGAACGCAGATACCAATACAAGAGCCGCAGAGAAATAAAAGGCATTCCGATTGCCATAATAATGACTCACCACACCGCCAATCAGCGGCCCTATAATGCTGCCCGTCGCTGCAGCAGTCGCCATAATGCCAAGGGCGTAGCCCGTTTTTTCTTCAGGCGAGCCCGTCCCGACCAGCGCAATCGCCGCAGGAATAAATCCGGAGAGGAGTCCTTGAAACAAGCGAACTCCTACAAATACATATGGGTCTGTCACCAAAGCACATACCAGATACAATACAGCCAGGCTGAAGCCTGATCGAATCAACATCGGCTTACGCCCATACTTATCTGCCAGCGAACCCCAAAACGGAGCAATCAACGCGCTCGCTAAAAAAGTAACTCCAAAGGCAATCCCCGACCATAGTTCCAGGTGATCGTTAACACCCAATTCTGTATTCAGAAAAATAGGTAAAAACGGAATCGACACGGAATAGGCCATGCTGCAAAACAATACTCCGATCCACAAAACAATCAGGTTTCGCTTCCAATATAGATGCATGCTGCCACACGTCCCTTCTGTTCATTCCATTATTACCCTCTAAATTAGAAAAGTCTACCGTAGACCTTAGCCTTTCATCGTGGAACAACCACGAAGAAGCTGATATAATCGAATGGAATGGAGATGATGACATGGCTAAAAAGAGAAATTCGTCTTTCGCTGCTCCTGCGGCTCAGGACAAACCTGCTACGTTAAAGGATCTGTTGAGTCAGGACGTGCTGAACAAGCTTAAGGCTCAAGCCAATGAAGCGCAAGCAGAACAGGACAAGCGTAAAGAAGACGAACGGCAACGTGCCCTCGAAGCAAAAAAAGCTGAACAAAAGAAGCTGGACAACAACTTTGAACACCTGTTGAATAACAGCGATTTGGACTGGCACAAATATAAATAAGCCAAAACCATTGCGGTTTTGGCCTATCTTTACACTTTATGTTATAGCCAGTCACGAATATGTTGTACTGAATACAGCACCCCTACCCAAACCGGCAGACTGAACGCCATACCCCATATGAGACCTTTAGCCAGTTTTTTGTCTACCTCCATCATGATCCTGCCCCTTTCCTTGGGAATAGCAGCAGTATGGGTCAAGAATACGGCTTTCAAACCCGTATTTCCTTATCCCCAGCAAAAAAGGTATGATAGTAAATGGAAAAGTGTTCTGCGCTGTCCCCAAACTATAAATTAGGATGTTACACCATCCAACCTTTCAGGAGGAATATTAATGAACCGAAAATCGATACGCCCATGGTACACATTGTGCCTGCTAGCCATCATGCTCGTGCTGGTTGCCGGATGTGGCACAAAAGCGGCCGATGTGGAAGCCGCAAGCCGGACAAGCACTACAACGCCCGCTGCAACTAAAGACAAAAGCAAGACTGTTTCACATCCAGTTGTCACGATTGTCATGAACGATGGCAAGAAAATCAAGCTTGAGCTGTATCCGGAAGTAGCACCGAACACGGTTAACAATTTCATCTCCTTGGTGCAAAAGGGAGCTTATAACGGTACCATTTTCCACCGCGTCATCCCAGGCTTTATGATTCAGGGTGGTGATCCGCAAGGTAACGGTACAGGCGGCCCCGGCTACAGTATCAAAGGGGAATTCAAGAGCAACGGCGTTAACAATACACTCAAACATACACGTGGCGTATTATCCATGGCCCGCTCGGCGGATCTGGATTCGGCCGGATCGCAATTTTTTATCATGGTTGCCGATGCGGACTACCTCGACGGTCAATATGCCGCTTTCGGTAAAGTAACGTCCGGAATGGACGTGGTCGACGCTATCGTCAACTCCAAACGGGATAGCAATGACAAACCTACCAAACCAGCTACAATGAAAAAAGTTACTGTAGATACGCTGGGTAAAAAATATCCAGAACCCGTCAAAGTAAAATAATCCGTCTTTCAAAACGAGATAACAGCAACGACCTTGTGCATACGCATGAGGTCGTTGTTGCTTATCCCCTGATGCTTTCTAAGCTGCTGGCTCTGTGATGTAGTAAGAGTATATACACAAAAGGAAGCGTTTTCAATCATTATTTTTAAAGTATTTTACTGTTAAATGGGTCTGTCAGCGTTCGACAAAAAGATACTAAATGAGCCGTAAAGTCGTCTAATTGGATTTGGTCTCGACTGAACGGATACCTTCCATCTCTTGCAGCAGTGACAACAATTCCTCCACTCCCTCTGACCGGGACAGCTTTAGAAGCATATGAACCATCAACTGCTCACCGTTATTGATACGCTCGGCGTGAAAGCTGTGAATGGTCAGCTTTTTGTTCTCCAGCAGTTCTTTAATTTGATTCAGTAAGCCCGGCTCATTTTCAACCTGAACAACTACTTGCCGTGTGGACGGGGTAGCCATCTGATAAAAACGACTATGGAGCAAGGACTGAGCCGCCAAAATAAACAGCGTTACACCCGCGCCAAGCCCATACATTCCTGCACCGACAGCAATACCAATCCCGGCGGTAGTCCAGATGCCCGCAGCGGTGGTAAGCCCTTTGATTCTATTTTTTTGTGTAAAAATCATTCCTGCGCCGATAAAGCCGACTCCACTTATAACCTGTGCTGCTATTCTGGAAGGGTCCAGCGACAGGTTGGACCATACAGTCTGATCCTGAAAACCGTATTTGGATACCACCATCATAAGTGACGCCCCGATCCCGACAATGAAATGTGTGCGAATGCCGGCCTCCTTCATCCGACTTTTGCGTTCATAGCCGATTAACGCGCCGCACAATCCGGCAAACATGACCCGAATCAGGTAATCCCAATCCCACATACCTTTTTCACTCCACTATTGTTTAATTTATGAAAAGATGTTGCCTTAATATATAATTCATGATGCTCCGGCAAATGAGCCGTTATACAGCTGTTATTTTGTTATTACCCAAATTTTAAGGAACCTTCACTTCATGTTCGGGAAGATTGCGATGTGCCTTTCTCCCCTTGAGTAGCCACAACTCTGGTGTATCCTGTACACCATCTACTCGCATACTAAATGCCCTCGATGGTAAATTGCGTATACGGAGCAATAGACGGTTTCCGTCTGCTGCTGCATCCACAAGCTCTAGCAGTGTTAGTGAATCATTTGTTAGCTTGCGGTTCAAAGCGGGAGTTGAATCTGCGTTGTCCTCACGGCTCCAAATACGCAGCTCATCTAAAGACGGCGTAGTAATTCGCTTGCTGAAAGAAATAACCACCTCATCTTCGGCTAAACGTTCCGCCCTAAGAGGTATTGGAGGCTCATCGTACATGTAGCCTCCCAGGTGGTATTCATAGGCAGTCCAGGCGTTGTAGTCGCCCTCCAGGGCGGTAGCCCCGAACTGCCGCGTCCACTTGCGGTCCCGAACCATCCGCGCGAGCGAACCGATATCCGCCTGCGCTCCAAGGGAAAGGTCCGGGTAAGCGGCGCGTATGGACTGCGCGATGCGAGCATAACCGCGAATATACTGTGGCGGCAGACGGCGGCGCATCCAGTCCGGCCAATGGGTCTGGAGTACGTGCATATCCGGAGCTACGCTCCCGATCATGGCTACCGCATCCAGGCCCTGCCATTCCCGCAGCTGGCCGGGAATATCACCACGCCCGCTCACAGCGAGCGACCATGTCGCCACGCAGATGTCCGGCCGGACATCACGCACACCGCCTGCGCCGTTCACCAGCTCATTGATGAGACCATTCACGGCGTCCACGCGCAGATCGACCCACTGCGCGTACAGCTTCGGGACCTTCCGGTAGTAATTCCGCGCATGCTTATCGCGGAAATTTGGAATGTCCTCACCGCAGCGTGCACGGAAGACACGCTGTGCATGTGGTCCAATATCCCCGTACACTCCACTGCGCAGCCCGTTCCATTCGGGGAAATAAGGCTCCGCCACCTCAAAGCCGTCAAACGGAATATCGGTGACGAGCCGGGCAGCGGCTTTCTTTTTCCATTCCACATATTCCTGGGCAAAATGCGAAAGCCGCTGAAAGCCGTCGTTGGGCTCGCGCAGCAACTCCATACGCCATTCCTTCCACGCTGGCGGCAGCTGGGACACGCCAAAAGAACCGTTGCCCAGCACCATCGCCCACACCGCGATGCCTCTGCGCTGAAAAGCAGCAACAAGCGCTCCATCCACTTCATTTTCACGTACAACAAAATAATGCACGGTCTGGTAGCCCGCAAGGGCGATCTCATCCGCTATGCTATCCCGCGACCGATTGGCGTAATAGGGAAACAACGGATCAATTTGAATACTGGGACCGTTCAGAGCCCATGGTTTCATTTTTCCGATTTGTGCTATAGAGTCTGTCGATTCGGATCGCTCCTCTCTCTTATTGTCCAATTCGATCCACCTCCGTCACTCACGTTTTTCCGATACTTGCTCAGAATCTACAGGTTTGGGCTATATGTTCCTACTGGTTCGCCTATGTTACCATATTTCGCAAATGGGGTGAAATGCAGCAGCTACTGTTTCATCATTAGCGTTCAGAGGTATTGGAATAACGAGTCAGGTTTAGCTTATGAACGGAATGGGAGGAATAGTCAATGGCAGAGCAGAGATTGCAAGGAAAGATAGCAGTGGTCAGTGGTGGAGGTTCAGGAATCGGTAAAGCAACTGCAATTCGTTTTGCAGAACAAGGCGCCAAGGTGGTCTTGCTGGATCGGACACCCGAGCATGCAGAGAAAACCAAAGCAATCATTGAACAGGCTGGCGGTGAAGCACTTGTGCTGGAATGTGATATTTCCAAGCCAGACATGATTCAGCAGGGGTTCGCTAAAGTCGCGGAGACATACGGAAAGCTGGATATCGTATTCGCCAACGCAGGCATTAATGGCACCATGGCCCCTATTGAGACCATGGAGCTGGAAGAATGGGACCGCACGATGAACATTAATCTACGCGGCACCTTCGCTACCGTTAAATATGCCGTTCCATACCTGAAGGAACGCGGCGGCAGCATTATCATCACCAGCTCCATCAACGGTAACCGAACCTTTTCGGGTATTGGGTTCTCAGCTTACGCTTCCACCAAAGCGGCGCAGGTTGCTTTTATGAAAATGGCAGCGCTGGAACTGGCACGTTACAAAATTCGGGTTAACGCGATATGCCCAGGAGCCATCGACACGAAAATTGATGATAACACGTACCCTACCGAAGACTTGAAGAAGGTACAAATTCCAGTCGAATTTCCGAAGGGCGGAGAGCATCCGCTGGAGGATGCTCCCGGTGAGCCAGAGCAGGTCGCCAATCTGGTTCTGTTTCTCGCCTCAGATGAATCATCCCATGTATCGGGTACAGAGATCTATGTAGACGGAGCAGAATCGCTGCTGCGCTAAGCATAAAGGGGATCGTTGTCCCCATATAAACTACTGTTTAGTCATTCCTAGCAGCCTTATCCCAAGTCATTACTAGTGGAAAAGGCTGCTTTTGCATGACTTGTGCATCGTTTCACAACAATTCTATAGCGCCCTGTCAGCACCATGCACAGCTCCTTTGCGAAGGCGGACATACAATCTCCCTCCTGGCAGCACCTCAAACAACAACATCAGAAGAGAAAAGAACAGCAGCGCAATGGCTTCTTCTGCCAAAATATAAACAGGGTATGGTCCCAAAACATCCAGTATCGATGGTGTCGACGGCTTTCCGGTCAGAAACATGTAGTTGGCACCGAGAGCACGGTCTACAATCCACACCATCAACGCCAAGCCATTGAGAAATAGCATAACTTTCCCTACACCCTTCCACGTCGGTCGGAGCCCTGCGATCCAGGTCATATATAGGGCAGCCAAAATAATAGCACTATGAGCTACGAAAAAATGGATAAAACGATAGTGAGGAAAGGCATAAGCCAAATTAGGCGTGAGTACGGCTTGAAGCGCTCCTCCAATTCCGGCAAAAAGGACCACCGGGTATAACCAGCGGCTGCGGAAAATAAGCATGAGGATGGACAACAGCAGTGTCACACTGCACAGCTCTAAGGGCAATGATGTCTGGACATCCCAAATATGCTGTGCCACATACCATATATTCAAAGTCACCTCTGAGAGAACGAGGACCGTAATTAATAGCCAGCGAATTCCCTCACTTACAGGCTTATTCGACCGAATCCAGCCCCGCGTTAGCCACAGCAGCACAGCGCATACAATGAGTCCCAGTATAGCCAAACCATGTGACGGAGTAAAAGCCTCGAACCCTTCCGGCGCGTACGCATCGAACCAAGACCCTGACCATAGCCAGTCCATAGAAAGCCCCCTTCGATCTCTTTCTTTTTTCGCACCTTCTATTTTATACCAAATAGTCGAATATGTTCTAGCCATCTTTCTTGCTTGTTCAATACCTTAACCTTTATGATAAAAGATATTATATTCAAAGGAGAACACTCATGCCGATTAATCGCCGACTAATTACAGATCAGGATTTCAGCGAGGCACTGGAACGTCATCTTCGTATCCGGGTATTTCAAGATGACCAATTGATTGGCTCAGGCGGGACTATAATCCGTTTTGACGATCAAACCATCGTTGTGCAGTCTAGCGTCAGTGATCTGGCTTACCATCCCAGAAAACAATGTGAGTTTTTTGAAATTAAAAAATAGCCACCACGCACCGGAGAACCCGTTTGCTTCGTTTTCCGGTGTGTAGCGGCTAAGTTTTATGGGTATGCATCATGTCTCACATGACGGTTTTAGTTATAGTTGATTCCACGTGTTTTCATCATGAGTTTATTCGTAAGCACTTTCAAGTCCTCGGAAGAGGATGAAATTTCCTGCATAATAGCCGTCTCCTCATGAGCAGCCGTATAAATTTTGTGAGCACCTTCAGAGAATGCCCCTGACATTTGCTGAATACGATGAATCTGCTCAAAGGTTTGATCCACCCGATTCGTCTGCTCTGTTACGGCTTCTTCCATAGTACGAATGCTTTCGACAAATTCACGTACAATAGCGTTCAAACGGTTCAGTGTCTGATCGACAGAGCTTGTCCGTTCCGCCTCAGCACTGACCAAAGACGTTTGCTGATGCATCAACTCCACGGTCTCTACGATTTGTGACTGTACACGGCTAACGATAGCATTAATTTGCTGTACAGACTCCGTACTTTGGGCGGCAAGTGCGCGAATTTGGTGCGCCACTACAGCAAAGCCGTTCCCTTCTTCTCCCGCACGTGCCGCTTCTATGGAAGCATTCAGCGCCAACAGATGGGTTTGTTCGGCAATATCCTTCACGGTGCTTGTAATCGCTTCAATTTGTGAAGCTTCTTTTTCCAGTCGTGCAATCACCTGCTGCGAACGACTATGTGAAGCTGTCAGCTCTCCCATTCCATCCATCAGGGATGAAAATACAGTCTGCGTCGAATCCACTGAATGCTCCATATGGCCTGACAATTCCAGCATATGTCCCGATTTGTTACGCATCATTTTAAAATCGCCGAGCATTCGATCCGCTGTTTTAATTGATTGGGCAGATGCTTGCTTTTGCTGCTCCACGCCATCCAAAATATCTTCTACCACCGTAGACATGGATTCGATTTGCGCCGTAGCTTGTACAATAGCCAAGCTCAGATTTTCTGCACTTTGCGAAGTTGTTCTGGTGCTATACGAGATCTCATTGAACATATCTTTAATGTTCAGCATCAGATGCCGAAATGCATCGTACAACACTTTGATTTCATCATCTGAACGGCGCTCTGGAATTACGACAGACAGGTTGCCCGACGAAGCTTCCTCTGCGGCCTTGGCCAATCTAACAATTGGCCGTGTAAGTAATTTTGAGATCAACCAGCCCAAAATGCCACTCCACAGGACACCCAATAACAAAATGATCGAGGTGTATACCCATTCCTGTGTACCATGAGCAAGCCAGTCCTTGAGTACAAAAATAAAAAAAGCGCTTGTTCCATAGGTTATTGCTGAAATTGAGACAAATGCAGTAACCATTTTCGTACCTAGTGACATCTTCATGTACTGTAGCCCACCCCAAAAAACTCAAATTTGATTCCATTTTACCATAAAATTGCTACATTTCTAGTAGTATTTTTCACAGACACCTATATTTATAAGCATAAAGATGCAGAGCCTTAAGTCCCCTGGCCTAACTACAAAAACAACATGCTATTCAGGCAGCAAACTGCGTCAAAAAAAAGTGGACGAATCGCGCTGCCGCTTACGTTGCAGGCCATCCGTCACATCTAAATCGATCTATTTCTTTGTAATCCCATTTTCCATCATTGAGAATAACTGTCATCCTTTTGTTCAACAACCGCCTTTTTAACCGCTTCAATTGTGTCTATTTGGTGACTGCTTTTTTCCAGTACAGTAAACTCCCATGATCCGCTGGTCAGCTTGTCTCCTTGCTGGATATCAAAACGTTCTGAAAGCATCCAACCGCCAATCGTATATACGTCCCCGGCCTCAATATCTGTCTCCAAGCGCCGATTGACCTCATGGATAAGCGCCTGTGATTTGAGTATGTAACGATGATCATCTGTTTTTGTAATGAGTGGTGTTAGCGCTGCGGGGGTTTCGGTATCCGTATAGGAAGGAATATCTCCAACAATCTCTTCCATAATGTCCTCTAGGGTGACAAGCCCAGACGTTCCACCATATTCATCCACCAGCACCGCTACTGGAATACGTCGTTTTTGCATCTGAATCAGCAGATCCCGAGCTTGTACCGTCTCAATCACCTGAAGTACCGGATGAATGTAAGAAGCCATCGTTGTATTTCCTGTGCTATGCCCACGGACCAAATCATGCAGAGCTTCCTTAACGCGAATCATCCCGATAATATGATCCCGGTCCCCATGTTCAGCTACAGGCAGAAAATTGTAGACCTTGTCCTCGATCAGCTCCATAAACTCGGCTACTGTTGCCTGATGAGAGATGGAACGGATGTGGATGCGTGGTACCATAATTTCCTGCGCCGCACGGTCATCAAAATCAAATACATTATTCAGGTATCGATATTCTGTCGGTGTAATTTCACCACTACGAAAGCCTTCAGATAACGCTAGTCGAAGCTCAGCTTCACTGAGTGCTGCATCTTCTTCAGATACCTTTTTCAGCCCAAAAAGCCCCGTAATGACACGTGAAGAACGACTGAGCACCCAATTCAGGGGATACGTTATTTTATAGAATACCGTAATCGGACGGGCAAAAAACAATGCCATCGGTTCGGCAATTTGTATGGCAAAGGTTTTGGGTACCAGTTCCCCGACGACCACCTCGAAATAGGTCAAAATCAGAAAAGCCAGCAAAAAGGAGAGTACTCCCGTTAGTCCAGCCGGAATATGCGCCAACACAAACAGGGGATGTAGCAGCTTCTCTACTGTAGATTCCCCTAACCAGCCTAGCGCCATTGAAGTTAGTGTTGTACCGAGCTGACAAGCGGATAAATACTCGTCGAGCCGAGACAGAATATTTTTAACGGCTTTCGCGTTTTTATTGCCCTCTGAGGCCAATTGGTTGATACGAGATACCCGCACACGAATAATGGAATACTCTGAGGCCACAAAAAAAGCAGTTAAGGTGATAAGTAAAATAACTAGAATGATATTTATCGTTTCCATAGCCCTCTCTTACTCCGTTGATGACGAAGCAAGAAGCACCCCCTTTGACATTCATTTTTGGATGGAATCATAACAAGAGTAATGATGTCCATAATCGTGTATTACCCAAAAATGACAAGGATGTAGACTATGTACGACTTGGTTAACGAATCGCCAGTGGACTCTTTTGCACAATATCTATCCATTGATCAGCTATCAACTGATGCCCAACCGCTGTCGGATGAACCCCGTCATGCAGCCAATAGGAGGCGTCCGCTTTGGTAGCAGCTTCGTTCAACATGCTCTGGAGCGGCACAAATACGGCCCCATATTTGTCGGCAAGTTGACGTACAATACGCTGGTAGCCCGTTATTTTTTCTTGCCAAATGTCCCAGCGCGCCTCGGTAGCTCCCGTTTTCAAAATAAACGGCTCACACAGCACCAGCCCGGTATCAGGCATCACTTCACGTGTCTCCTCCAGCAGGTAGCAATAGGCTCGTTCAAATCGGTCCGTCACCCCGGACGGCTCCTGCTCCACAATCCGCCAGGCATCGTTCACTCCGATTAGAATACTCAGCAAGTTCGGCTGTAGACTAAACGTGTCTTCATTCCAACGTGCATACAAATCCGAAACCCGATCCCCCGAAACTCCCCGGTTGACAAATTCCGGCTGTGTATCAGCCAGTCGACTCCCAAGTGCCCCAGCGATCAGATACACATAGCTCTGACCCAGCCAATGGTTCGCGTCCTCATTCCGTCCCCTTCCTCCGTCTGTAATGGAATCTCCTTGAAAAAGAATACGTGTGTGTCCTGTACTCGACATTTCGATTGTCCTCCTCGTAATTTCCAATAATACCCTTATCATACCTCGTATTTTCCGAATTGGAAAGCGGTTTCAGGAATTGGGAGAGTTATAGCCACTATGCAGGTGGAATGGTGCTTTCCATTGCTTGTACAGCACCATTCCACCTACTCCGTTTTTATATTGATTTTTCGATTTCAGACCGCTCGGTACTTACACACCTCGCGAAAATTACAACCCCCGCATACTCTGCGAGAAGGCATCGGCGTAAAAAAAGACTCGGGCTTGGGTCGATTATAGTAATCGTCATCAAGGCAGGACTTCATTTCCTCGATGTAACGTCCTACATTGCCAACTACCTTGTCGATATCCTCTGGTGTGGGGCGATATACTTCATGCTCTCCTGTCATCAAATACTCCACACGTACCTCGATCTTCTCCAAAGGAAGCTGATAGTGCTCCTGTACATAGGAAGCATACAAAAAAAGTTGGTCGGAAAAATCGCCTTCCTTACCTGTTTTCCAATCCACGATGACCATGTCTCCATTGTCTCTACGGTAGAGCAAATCCATTTTGACATATACTTTCGTCTCATGAAGGAGCATCGTATCCCACTTCTCCACTTCTACAATTCGGGCCTTTCCCTGTTGCAGTTCACGCCAAACCGCAGTACGGTACAAATTGTGTACCACCGCGTGCTGTCGCTCCTTAATCCGGGCAATCCGTTCCGGAAGCACTTCATCGTCGTAATAAATCTCTGCCAGCATAACCCGATTTTTGGGATCTTGTAGCCATACCTCACGGTGTAATGATTCCTTGTAGCTGTCATTCAACATGTTCTTCATAGCTGTCTCCAGAAATGCTGTGCGCGGGACAGCCCCTTTTTCCATCCACCCGCGTATGACCGATTCACACATTTGGTGCGTAATATTCCCGAATAAAATATATAAGTTGCTCAGTTGCTTAAGCCGATACAACGTAACTTGCTCTTCAGTGCCCTGTGCCGAATTCCAGCCGTTATGCGAGCCGTAATAATGATAATAGTATTTGCGTAAGCATTCGTCGAACGTTTGGGCCCTCGATTGTGAATAGGACCAGGACGGATATATTGCCATGACAGGCCCTCCTTCATTAGAACTTCCATCTCTTTATTATAACGCATGCCTAAGCTGTATCGGTCATAAAAACGACAAAAGACTTTAACCCATAGGTTAAAGTCTTTGACTGACTAGTTAGTATTCTCGCTACGAGTCCGTTCAGCATTGATCAATTCACTTACATTAACAGCACCATCCTCACGGACGTTGACTACGAGTACTGGAGTTCCCAGCATTCCGCTGATCCACTCCTTGTAATCATCCACATGATCATTGGGAAGAATCGTCAAGATCACACCAGCAAAGCCACCACCATGTACCCTGCATGCGCTATTATCAATTGATTTTAAATACATTTCCGTTAAAGCCAGGGCAACCGATACGTCTTGTTCCCGATCAACCCCACTTCTATATACATTCTGTAGCCATTTCCATGAAGAATTACCGGATTCGGTAATAAGCTTTAAGAAATCAGAAAAGCGCCTTTCCTCCAGCGATTTCACCTGCTCATCCACACGCTTATTTTCTTCAAAAAAATGCAAAGCACGAAGCACTGCCCGATCCCCAGCTTTTTCCCTGACCATCTTGAGATTGTCATACAGATTCTCAGGCGATAAGTCACGGCAAACCAAAGCGCCCAAAGACTGAGCCACTGCACGCATTTCGTTTGGCACCGCTGCGTAATCATCGGTTAAATCAGCATGATTTCCACCTGTATTTACAATAACCAGGGAGTAGCCGTTTTGTTCAAAATTCCAATGGACTGGATTGATAATCGGTTCCTTGGGATTTTCAAAATCAATGGAAATCAAACCGCCATATGCGCAAGCCATCTGATCGAGCAGCCCTGAAGGCTTGTTCCAATAGACGTTTTCCGCATACTGACCAATTTTGGATTTAGCAACAGTATCTAACGCTCCCTCGTTATAAAAATGATTTAATATCGTGCATATCAACATTTCAAACGAAGCGGAAGAGCTTAATCCTGAAGCAGAGAATACATTACTTGATATATAAGCTTGGAAGCCTCCGATACGATACCCGAATTCAAGCAAACCAGCTGCAATGCCACGGACCAGTAACATCGTACCGTCATCCTCCGGTTTTGGTGCCAAGTCGTTTAAATCAATGACGTATTTCGTTTTGTAGCCTTCAGAAAAGAATGTTATAACGGATTCCTCTACTTTAGCAGCTACAGCGATCGTATCAAGTGTAATACTGCCTGCCAGCACCTTCCCGTGGTTGTGGTCTGTATGATTCCCTCCAATTTCGCAGCGCCCCGGAGCACTAAACAGTTCAATATCCCCTACACCAAAATGCTCCTGATACGCCTGTATAAGTGATTGATATCGAGAGGTTTGCTCGGAAATTTGTTGTTGGCCGTACATCCGTGCGAGAACAATCTGTCCCTCGCTAGAATTCAATAGCTCCATATCTTTCATCGTATATCCCCCTACTTGTATGTCTGTTTCCACGCAGAATGATGCTATAATTATCTCAATTTTTCTTGTGTAAAAGTATGGCACAATTTTAATCTGTAAGCGCTTATTTTAATCGCTTTTATGAGCATTTTACCAATATAACTAAAAAAGAACCAGCCCCTAATCGGGGCTGGTTCCTGTATTTACACCTGATTCATTCCATACACTAACCGTTAAGAAGAAGAATGGTGTTCTGGATTTCTTTTTTAATCGCGTTTCAGCACATATTCTCCAGCATTGTTACGAGTTACAGTAGCGCCAAGTGCCTCTGCAACAGATTTGAAAGGAACATACAATGTGCCATATTCATCCGTATATGGAGCTTGCGGCAACGTCAATGTGCTTCCTTCCAGTACAGCCTGCTTGGAGCCACTTTTTAGCTTAATCGTCTTACCAGTAATATCATCAATTACAGTTGTTTGTTTGGCAGCCGCATCCCATTTTAATTCTGAGCTCAATTCGCCTGTCAGTTCACGCAATGGGATGAAAGCCGTACCTCCACGATTCTCCAATACGTAGTAATCGTCTTTAGGATCGAAAATTGTTTCTACTTTTGTAATTTCCAAATCATTTTTTAAAATGTTGTAGATCGGAGAATTCGCTTCAAAATTGCGCAGTGTCGCTCCCGGTGTTAATTCAGCTTGTGCATTCAAGTCAATAACGCCGTTAGAAAGATCTACTTTATCGGCCGTTACACTACCATTGACGTTCCAGGATTGGGTCTCGGTCAGAACGGTAAAGGACTTCACCGGAAGATCGTCTACATCTGGCAATGCAACTGTCAGGTCTGTCAGCGCTTTGCGAACATTTCCTTTTTCATCAAAATACATGTCGCTTTTCAGCACAGTGTTTGCACTCAGAACTGTTTTGATTTCAGGTGCCTCTGCATACATAGTGCTGACTCCTACATCATACTGTGCCACAGCCAGGTCCAAATACTTTTTAACCTCAGTGTAAGCCTCGTTGACCAGCTTTTCTTTGTTTTCATTCAGTTCTGTTGTTACTTTATCACTACCCTCAATAGCTATGCTGGAAGCGATAGTTTTAGTCACATCAATAGCTTGACCGATCAATTCTTTTAAGCCAGCTTCATCCTTGGCCAGATTCGCCAGGAATGGTTTTACCAATGCAACCAGTTCATCACCGCGCAGTTCTGTATGGAGACGAGTCAGTTTCACCTTGTCTTTTTCACCGTATACTTCTTCGGTTACAGACGTTGCAGAAATGGTCGAAGGATTAGGAGCATGCTTGAGCATAAGTGCAGCGGCTGTTTTGGTCAGATCTCTCACGTCTTTGGAATATACATACGGATCAAACCCGGCAGGCAGACCACTCAAACTCTCTTGCGAGTTCAAAGATATGTAATAAGGTTTTTTGGCACCTTCCAGATGAATAGCCATACCTTGGCGATCCAAAGCAAGTTCAAATGGCAAATTATACTTATCAATATGCAAAGTACCCTTGGCGGAAGCAACTTCCTCCGATTGTACCTTGGCTTCATCTACAGTCACCGAAATCGAATTAATCAAATCTATGATTTGTTGATCTCCTTGCGTGATACCTTCTTTTGGAGTCAACTTAAGAGAAATTTTCTCCGTTGACTGCTGGGATTTCACATCAAGTGTTCCCAATAAATTTTTACTTACATCAAATCCGCCTACTGCCTGGCAACCTGTCAAAGCTACCATTAACAGAATAAGAGGGACGGCAATCCATTTTTTTATATTCATATTAATCCCCTTTCAAGATATTTCCGTTATCTCTTCTATTATCTCAGTGTTGATACGCATTGTAAATGAGTAGAATAGAAAATAGAGCTAGTTATTTAGGATCAATTTTCGGCCTGAAGCATCCGGTAAGCCAGAAGTGCCATTTCCAGACAGCGACGTTTGTCAGAGTCTGCCAAATCCCCTTCTACGATTTCATTAATTTTATCAAGTCGATTATAAAGAGTCTGCCTATGAATATACAAAATTCCGGCGGTATCACGCTTGGAGCCATGGCATTGAAAGTAGGCATCCAGGGTATCCAGAAGCTGCATATGATGCTCACGATCATGCGCAATCAACTCACCCAAATGGTCCTGTACAAATTCTTGTAGAAAAGGAATTCGAGGCACCGCCTTCAACAATTGATAGATTCCGATGCTGTCGTAAAATAGCCGATCCTTCATGATCGGGACGCTTCGCGCGACTTCAATGACCTGATATGCCTCTTCAAAACTGCGGTCCGTCCCTGTCATGCGGTGCCTTACCTTACCAAAGCCTGCATGAATGCGCACTTTATCAAGCTGTCCTGCGGCATAGTTCTGAATATATTGAACCGTATGGGCCAGCACTTTTTTCATCTGCGCTATGGAACGCAGCGTTAATTCCTCCTTTGCACAAAGGATGTAGCATTGACTTCCCTTCATCATCAACAGATTGTGCAACGCTTCTTTTTTCAACAGAGAACGAAGCAGCACTAATACATCCTGATTGATGGATTCCTTGCGCACCTGACTTGCGTCTTTGTCTTGATGCTCTACCTCGATAACCCCTGCCCAAAATAAATACCGACCCTTCGTTAACAATCGCAGTCCCATCCGGGTCTGGGCCTGTTCTTCATTGGGAAGCTGGCCGTTCAATACATCCTGAATCAGTTCATTTTGATTACGTAGCAATCGGTCTTCAAGAAACTGTGTTCTCAGTACCAATGTAGCAGCTGCCTTGGCTGTGTAATCAATGAGCAGCGACATTTCTTCCGTCGGCATTTCATTATGCAGTACTACACCTACAGCGGAAAACACCTGACCGAAGCATACAACAGGCTGAAACAAGACAGCAGTGGATTCATTCAGGTGAAACAGCAGGTGCCCTTCACGATCGGCAGTCATACTTGTTTCCACTTCATTGGCATAAAAATCTGCAATATGGTCTGCCACATCCGGCTGGACGGAGGGCACAAATCGATTGGTATCAATGGAGGACATGTAGATGACCTGCCGGGCAGCATAGTCATGAAGCACACGCAAGAGGGCGTTCATATCGGTGCTGCGTAGGGTTTCCTGCTGAAGCTGACGTGAAAATCGCTCCAGATCTTTTAATAGTTCATGATGTCGGTTAATAAGTAGAGAGTGAATATCTTGTGTAATTTCAACAAAACGCACCGGCTGCTCAAATACGATGACCGGGAAGTGATGCCGTTCCGCCAACTCCAGTATTTCAGGGGGGATCTCATAGATGCTCGTGCCCAGCTCCACACACAATCCCGCGGCTTCCGAGCGGATCAGCTGCTCCATATACTCGGCGCGCTCTTCCCCCTTCCGGATTAACCACAGGCCGGTCGTCAAAATCAGGTCATGACGGCTCACAAAGGGGGATACATTTGTGATTTCTAGCACATGAACCCAACCCACACGGCGGTTTACGCCCTGTTCCCCCGCTGCCAGCTTCGCCCGCCGGAAAACAGGACGTTCCAGCACATCCGCAATGGTAAATGTTTTTTTACCTTTCATCGGCATTCTCCTTATGTGTATGTTTCTATGTCATTTTATATGACATATATTCATCAAAAAGTCGAGCCTTTAAGTCAGATAATCCGACAAAATGTATGATGCGAAGGAGTCGCTCCCCTTGTAAACTGTACCTAATCTAACACGAATTGCATTTATCGGCTTGAGTCCATGTAACTAATCAGCAGACTGCATACAAATGATAGTGCCATTTTCTGCACTCGTTTGGTCGCATCCAACACTAAAACATAGCAGACATAGCTGCCCTAGAACAATGCTTGGCTGTTGGATAACACGATCAACAAACATTGATTCTGCAGCGTAGCTGCCCTAGAACAATCATTTGCCGTTGGATAACAATTATTTTTAGGAGAGGTGAGACGAATGAGAATTGGGATTCCGAAAGAGATTAAAAACAATGAAAATCGTGTCGCTCTGACACCTGCGGGTGCTGCTCAAATGATTCAACACGGACATCAAGTGTTTGTAGAAAGCCATGCAGGGGTTGAAAGCGGCTTTACAGACGGAGATTATGCCACTGCGGGTGCAACCCTTGTACAGCAAGCCGCAGATGTGTGGTCCCAGGCGGATCTGATTATCAAAGTAAAAGAGCCGCTCCCCTCTGAATACGGGTATTTTCGGCCAGGTTTGATTTTGTTCACCTATCTGCATCTGGCTGCCGAGCCCGCACTGGCTCGGGCTTTAACAGACAACGGCGTAGCCGCCATTTCCTATGAGACGCTAGATGTGGAAGGAAGCCTGCCGCTACTTACCCCCATGAGCGAGGTTGCAGGTCGAATGGCTGTACAAATCGGAGCACAGCTGTTGGAAAAACCAAAAGGCGGTAAAGGCATCCTACTGGCAGGTGTGCCGGGGGTCAAACGCGGTAAAGTGACTATTATTGGGGGAGGGGTGGTCGGCACCAATGCTGCCAAGGTCGCTATCGGTCTCGGGGCAGATGTGACACTAATCGATCTGAGCCTGCCAAGATTGCGCCAACTGGACGATATTTTTGGCAATCAGCTCCATACGCTGGTGTCCACCCCCTCCAACATTGCTGAAGCCGTGGCGCAAAGTGATTTGCTGATCGGTGCTGTCCTGATTACCGGTGCCAAAGCCCCGCGGCTTGTCACAGAGGCCATGGTGCAGACGATGCAACCCGGTTCAGTCATCGTCGATGTCGCCATTGACCAAGGTGGCATTGTTGAGACGATTGACCACATCACGACACATGATCAGCCAACCTATGTAAAGCATGGCGTCATTCACTATGCAGTGGCGAACATGCCAGGCGCGGTACCGCAAACCTCTACGCTCGCTCTGACCAACGCAACGCTCCCCTTTGCTCTCCAACTTGCAGATCTTGGTGTGCAAGAGGCGCTTCGCAGAAGCAAGCCGCTGCTTAGCGGTGCCAATGTCCTGAATGGACATATCACCTACGAAGCAGTCGCCCGTGATCTGGGGTATCCTTATGTTCCTGTGGAACAGGCATGGCAGGCCAAAACCTTACAATAGAAAAAAGCAGCACAAAGAACCATACACTTTTCCCAGTAGGGATTGAAGTGTATGGTTCTTTGTATGCTAACTACATCTAACATATTTAACCGCATTTAGACGGCTTCTGACGAAAGGAACATTTGGAGACGGCGATAAATATCCGTGATTTCTTCCAACGACATGCGCACCAGTCCACTAGACGAAGGTGCCACAAATTCATGCATTTCGGGGATTAGCGGTTCAGGCTGGAATCCCCAATCCGCTTTGGATTTTTTACTATATTCGGTGTACACGCCTTTGCCGACAAAGCAAGCGACCTTCGGGCGGTATTCCATTAGCTTTGCATGCAGCTTCAGACGTCCTTCAGCGTATTCCTCACGGGTAATGTCCTCCACTCCCCTGGTGGGACGGGAAACAATGTTTGTAAAACCGAAACCCAGTTTCAACAGCTCCCGATCTTCCGATGGATCGTATAAGCGAGGCGTCAAGCCGGCCCCCTCCAGTATGCGCCAAAAGCGGTTGCGCGGATTAGCGTAATGATGTCCTACCTCTCCTGATTTCAAGCTGGGATTAAAGCCGATAAATACAACGGATAATCCATAGTCGAGATGATCATCTACCTCGTGTAGTTCTGTCTCTGGTTCTGTCATCGGGCCCCTCCTTCCTCAAACCATATCCAGCGGCTGCTTCCTCGTTGGTGGAGGAAAAGCTTCGTCTATTTGTTGAAGTTGTTCAGGGGTGAGCTGAATGCTCGCCGCCGCTGCATTTTCTCGTATATGCGATTCTTGTACCGCCTTGGGAATTGCCCATACATCACCGTCCCGTATGACCCATGCGAGTGCGATTTGCGATGGAGTTACTCCGTGGCTGGCAGCAATGTCTACCATAACAGGATGGTCCAGCAGTCCTCGACGCAGGCGTCCCCCTTGAGCAATCGGGCAATAGGCCATTACAGGTACTCCATGCGTACGGCTCCAAGGAAGCAGATCATATTCGATACCTCGCGAAGCCGCGTGATACAGCACTTGGTTGACAGCACAGGCTTCGCCATTACTCAGGCTCCATAGCTCCTCCATATCGGACTTGTCCAGATTGGACACGCCCCAGCTACGGATTTTGCCTTGCTCACGCAGTTTTTCCATGCCTTGTATTGTTTCTTGCAGTGGAATATTTCCGCGCCAATGCAGCAGATACATATCCACGTATTCGGTTCCCATTCGGGTTAGGCTCGCTTCGCAGGCTTGAGCCAATCCTTGACGGTCCGCATGATGAGGGTAGGCTTTGCTGACGAGATACACATTATCCCGGCGGCCCCGAATGGCTTCCCCGACGATCTCTTCTGCGCCGCCCTCCGCATACATTTCAGCCGTGTCCACCAGCGTCATACCCAGCTCGAAGCCAAGTTGAAGCGCACGCACCTCCTCCTGCCGAAGTGAGGCTTTTTCGCCCATATTCCACGTCCCCTGCCCGATGAGTGGTACTTCACGACCGTCCGTCCATGTAATCGCACTTTTCTTATGTTGACTCAACTACGTTCCCTCCTTAGGAGCCTGGTGTCACAGGTTTGTCAAATACATGACTCTGCGTCCAGTGCTGACCGCCATCCGAGGTGGTATATAGGATCGGGGCCTGCTCTGAATCCGAGAAAATAGCCCAGCCTTCCTTGGCATTGGCCATCCCGATTTGCTGATTGCCATACCCCTCAAAGCCTTGCTTGCCATTGTTCCACGTCTTGCCACCGTCAGTTGTCCAACCAATCGTATTAGGCTTGTCGCACGGTGCACAATAGCCTCCCATCAATGCGGTACTGCTGTTAACTGCATAGAGCATGCCTGGTGCCGTCCCTTCATTTTTGGGAACCTGATTGTCTTGCTGGCCAATACCCGGTGCCGGACCGCCACCAGCGGTGGAATTTGCCAGTACAGTGCGCCAGCTTTGTCCACTATCAGCCGTATGCCAAAGCGAATACGACGTCTGATTCATCCCCGTGTCTCCAACCAGCTCAATCCATGCGTTGCCCCGTTCTACCGAACGAATAGTTACTCCGTTCAGAGGCCCCTCGGTTGTCCGTGACATGACAGGGGTCCAATTTTGGCCCCCGTTAACGGTGTGTAAAATCTGGAATGAGCGTTCTGTGCTCTGAGTTACCGCCCAGCCGTTTTGCCGATCATGATAATATGGCTGTCCTACTATGTGGCTAGGTACGGGGAGCGGAGACCAGCTTTGTCCACCATCTTTGGTATATTGATTGCCACTGAATCCTTCCTTGGATGATACAAAGTGTAAAAAGCCCGCTTGTCCTTGCTCAGGCACAGTCCCGACAGCTTCCCAACGCTTGCCGCCATCGAGAGTTGCCAGCAGTGAACCGCTATCTTCCATAACAGCCCAGGCCTGCTGTCCATTCAAGGCAAAAATCTGTTGAACCGTACCTTTGCCTTGATACTGCACATTCCAAGCTGAACCGACTGAACCGGATGGAGCCGCATCTGTTCGGGCAATCCATCCATTACCGCCGATCCAGCCGGATTGGCCGTCGATTAATCGCAGCGCGGTAATATTGTCCATGCGGACCTTCGCTATACTAGCATCTGTCGTTGCTTGCCCTCCTGTCTCCACTGCTTTGCCAGTGCTGGACGGAGATGTGCTATTTTTACCGTCAGAAGTAGTCTGCTGTTCCGGTGTATCCACAGTGGCTCCCGAACCATTGACTTGTGACGCTGCAGAATCCTTTGGTTTTTTCTGAGCCGTTTGTCCTGTTTGTGAATTTGATTCACACCCCGCTGCTACTAGGGCTACGGCGAGCAAAAGCACCCAAACCGATGTTTTTTTCTTCATTTTGTTCATCCCCTTATGTTGTTGATATACTTGCTGCGCGGGTATGGTACTCACAGCAAAGCATATTCTATGTATTACTCTGCTGTATTGGTTTTACTCTTGCGGTGAATATACGATACTGACTGCATGCGAATCCTGTATGCGAATCGTTATAGAATTACGAGTTTACAGGAACAAAGCCGCCTTTTTCAATAGCCCGAGTTCCTACTTCGCTTTGCAGCCATTCAAGTAATCGTTGCATCGAAGCACGTGGTTTCTCACCTTCGCGTGTAACTACAAACAGTTGGGCTGTGAATGGATATTGTTTCGAACGAATGTGCTCTTTGTCGGGCTCCACTCCATCAATAGATAAAAATTTGACCTCTTGACGATTATGCATCACATTTGCGAAATAATAAAATGAATAACCGAGCGCATTGTGATCCTTGTTAAAATCAGCAACTGCATTAATCATTTCACCCATTATACCAATTCGGAGTTCCCGAGGTGGTTCAGCCATGTCATGACCTTTCATCACTTTCTTCTGCATATATGTTTGACTTCCTGAATTTTCCTCCCGCTGATAAGCAACGATCGGCTGATTCTTTCCCCCTACTTCACTCCAGTTACGAATAGATCCTTCATATATGCTGCGTACCTGCTCCGAAGAAAGTCCGTTAACCGGATTGCCTTTATGAACGAGAAAAATAAAAGCATCCCACCCAATGGGTGTAAGCTTCATTTGAATTCCCCGACTTTTTGCCAGGCGCAATTCCTCATCGGATGGACCCGCCACCAGTATCAGATCCGCCTTCTTCTCAATCAGATTGACATAAGCCTGATGTGTTGTGTTGAATCTCAGTTCGTGAGCCGCACGAACCTTGCTCATTCCGGTCAATTCATGCAGCATATCCTGCGCGAATGGAATGGCCGCTGTAGCTCCATCTACTACCGGGAAATCCCTTTCAGCAATGTACGGACGTTGAGGAAGCATGAGCGTAATCGTCAGTACAATGATGAGCGCAGCAGATATCGCGGCAACAACCCATTGCCATCTATGATCCACCTTACCATTCTTGTCGGTTAGCGCTGGATAACGATTCACCCCAACTCCTACTACCATGCCAACTATCGGCAGCAGTGCAGCCAGTAGAAACCAGAATTCACCATGCTGTGTATATGGGCCCAATACCTCTAACACAGGCTCCGCCCAAGCATGATAGAGTGAAAAGAGCCCCCACGCCCCTCCCGACACTTCAGCAGGTTGACCACCTGACCCTTGTATTCCTACAATCCACAACCACAGCCCACATAATAATGATAATAGCCCGGTCAGCATCAGCGAAAGCTTGCCCATGCTGGACATACGCGCACTCAAGGCACCATAAGCTGCAAAGATGAGACCGATAATCCATGCATATAGAAGCAGTATTACAATCACAGTTGTATCCGTTACACCTTCATGCCTCAGCAGAAGCTGCACTTGGGGTGCCACAACCATACTCCAAACTACATTAAACATGACTGAAAACAATCCAAACATAAACGTACCGCCCAACCATGGCCAAAACCATGCTGTCCGAACAGACTCATCCTTTTCCGGCTTGGTTATAACTCCCTTTGGATCAGACATGTACATCCCCCTATAACTAATGAATGAAATGAGACTGTAAGCCATTGCTTCTTCATTGTACAATTATGGTAAAGATTAGTATACGAAAGGATGGTAAACATGGCAAAAAGGCCTCCCCTACAGGAAAGGCCTCTTTGGTATCGAATCTTCTCTATATCGCTCTGGCATGGATCAAAAAACGATGCTGCTTCACGTCCCAATACCCATCACGTTTAATGTCCAAATACAGACCATACAGCTGTTCTATATATTTCTCTGGCTGGAAGTCTGCAATCTGCCATTCAATGACTTTTAAGTAATAGACAATCGCTCCAATATCGTAAAATCGCTGTATCGGAAACTGTTCCTGCTGCTCTAAAATTTCGAAGCCATTGCTTTTCAAACCTGCAAGTGCTTGAGAAAGGGTCCAGTCCGCATACTCGTATTCAGGTGCTCCCAAGCGAGCGTTAAGGCCTGCACAATCCAGGCCTCCCGCCTGTTGAGTCAAAAACGTACCTCCAGGACGCAAAATACGGCGCACTTCCGCTGGCGAAAATGACTCATGCTTGTTCAGCACAAGATCGAACCCGGCATCGCCAAACGGAAGGGAATCGTCATCATGTATAGCCATCACGTGCACACCCAGCGGCTCCAATCTTTGCTTGGCAATAGGTATGTTCGGTGCATATGCCTCTGTCGCACATATGATCTCTGGAAAAGGGCGAAACTGCGACAAGAGCTCTCCCCCGCCTGTTCCCATATCCAGCATCGCCTTGGTGGAATGGATCAACGCCAAAGCCTTGCTGGCATAAGACCAGTCCAAAGGCTCGCTCGCCACTCGTCCCGTATCCGAGATGAATGAAAAATCCCATCCGGAAAACGACTGTTTATGATGCTCCAACAACTGTAGAAATTCACAATCTTCTGTATACTTCATATTTTTTGCTCCTCCACTATTGAACTGTACACGCTTTGGTCTCTATTTATATCAGTTCTAATGTGGAGGAGCTCTTGCCCGTCGATCAGGTTGTTATATGTCGTGTCCCAACCATCCCATGTTCATCTACCTCCGTCCATATGCCATCCAAACCAGATGCTGTCCCACTTAAGGAACTGTCGGTAATGCCTTCGCAAGCTCCGGTGTCATATCGTTCGGAGTAAAATAGCAATAGCGTGTATGGGGGTCTGAACTAAATAAAGGTTTGATCTTGACCTGAACCAGATAAGTGCCTTTCGCCATATTTGGAGTATAGCTATAGGGTCTGCGCTTTTCCAGTACAGTGCTCCAGAGCTTCGGATCTTCAATCGTTATTGCTTTATGCTTCTGTTGGATGCTTTTAAATAGCTTATAGTCTTCAATATACTGATTGGATTGATAAGGTTCAAGCTCTTCAGCAATAATAGGAACAGCCCGTATCGAAAAAATATCCTTGGAATCAATGATCACCTTATCCGCATACCCCTTTTGCTCTAGCCAACCTGTAAGCTTGTGATAGGAAGCCGGCCATTCAAATGAAAATTCACGATGCCAGCTCGGTTCGTTATTGGTAGAGGATGACTCTTTATTTGTAATAGAAACACTCCCCAATGGATATTTCTCTGATTGCATCTCGCTATAGCTCATATTTAATACTTCTTCTCTGAGTATATCTTCAAATTCACGAGTTTCTTTTGGATTGGTTAAAACCACTCGTCTTTCACTATCATCTACGGATTGGATATTAATCGTCTCTGCTTTTCCTTGCAGCTTATCCAGCCTGTATCTTACCGTTTTATAAGGCTCTGCTTCCATCACTTTAGTCAGTTCTGTCCGAAAAGGCTTCTCCGGGAATGTATAGCGGCGAGTCATGGTGGAACCATCATCCAAACGGTAGACTATGAATGCCGATTCGACGGCCAGGTTTTTGGACAACATTTTCTCGCCAGCTGCATGTGCACGTACGAGTTCTCGATGTAAATTCAGTACAGAGGCGATATAGGCCCTGTCTTGGGAGTAATACGCTTCTTTTTCTGCATCTCCCCCTAGAGGCTCCTCTTGCCCCACATAAACTTTTTCTACGGAGTGTGCTGTTGGAATCCTTCCCTCATAACCCAACCAACCTGAAATCGGGATATATAGTACTAGCCCCATGATCACACCGTAAACGACCATTTCCACCAAAGCACGAACACGCACAATTTGCCACGTCTTGCGGACGACCATCTCTACAACGATATAGCCTAAAATAGCTCCAAGTGCATACCCAAAAATCGACCAATTAGCTCCTCTTGTACCTGCATTATAAAAATAATCGCCTAGTACAAGCATAGCGCATAGTATAACCCCTGCTTTGAACAAAGGTTGAAAGAAAGAGAACGCTATGGCCTGAGTCGCCTTCTCGACCAAGCGTTTACGATACAAACCATAACTCAAGGCGACAAACAGCAGGGAGATACCTATATAGGCAAGCAGCTCCATGTAAGAAAAGGCGCGCTGCGGCAAGCTGTCCATTATGCGTACAAACGGCGATAAGTTTTCCCAAATATTATTATTGCTGCGAAACTCCGAACCGTTAATATATTGAACAACGGTTTCTCGCACCCGCACATATCCGTATAAATTACGTTCCAGAAAACGCCCTATCATCATGAATAGAAACTGAGGCAATAGCAGCAAAACATACACTACTACGGTCTGTAGCAACGATTGTCCCACACAAATCCCTACAAACACAGTAAAAGTAAACAAGAAAATCGTAAGGACGGACACGACCAAAGCCCACGATCCAACATCATTAATTTGAAAAATATAAGGCAGTTCGACTGACGTGTTAACCCAAGCAGTTACTCCCGCAGTCAGCCATACAGGTACAAGTAAAAGAATAAGACCGCTAATTAAATGTGACGTTAATAGATGCTCTCTACGCAAAGGTAGGCTGTGATACAAATCGGATGGCCCCTGTCGCTGAACAAAACGAAGCAGCATCACACCTGCCAGCACCGGTACAGTCATTAAAATCAATTTTTGCAATTCATTACCCGAGTTTGTACTATCGAATAAGCTTTTTAAAACCACTCGCGGTTGTTCATCACCAATGCTCATAAACAATGGCAGCAGTACTGTAAACAGCAATCCTGCCAAGTACAATAGACCGATCCAGCCATGCTGTCTCAGGCATTGGCGAATTACGCCGCCGCTACAGAAGAATCGGTTGGATGTCATAACCTGCGTCCTCCATTTCATAAATGAAAATTTCTTCAAGCGTCAGCGGTAGCAAATCGAATACATGTGGCTCATACACTTCAATCGTCTCCGCAATCCGCTCTCGCTCACCCCGGATAATAAGCAGCAGAACACTGCCCCTCCGCTCCTTATGTACGACCGAAAGTTGGCTACAGACAGCTTCCTCATGCATGCTGTCTCGAAAAGCAACCTGCACCTTATGCGTATCAGATTTGAGGTCGTCTACCTCTTTTTCCAATAGCATCCGACCTTGGTGCATAATGCCGACATGATCACACATGTCTTCAATCTCACGCAAATTATGAGATGAGATCACGACGGTCATCTCACGTGCAGCGGTTTCTTGGAACAAGAGATTTTTGATCATTCTACGCATCACCGGGTCCAGACCATCAATGGGTTCATCCAAAACCAGCAGCTCAGGCATGCAGCTCAAGGCAAGCAAAAAAGCGGCTTGGCGCTTCATCCCTTTGGAAAAACGGTGGAGTTTGCGCTTCGGGTCCAGCTTGAAAATATCCGTAAGCTGTGTGTAGCGTTCCTCACTCCAACTTGGATAAATGGAGCGGTAAAACCGGGCCATCTGACGAATTGTCGCTTGCGGGAAAAAATAAGGGGTATCCGGTAAAAACAGAATGTGCTGCTTGACTTCAGGCTGCTCATACACTGGCTGACCACCGATTAGCACCTTGCCCGTATCCGGTCGGTAAATCCCGGCAATGATTTTGAGCAAGGTCGTTTTCCCTGCCCCGTTCGAGCCCAGCAGTCCAAAAATGGAGCCCTTCTTTACCGTAAGGGCAAGCTGATCGACAGCCTTTTCTTCTGTAAATGTCTTTGTGACTTCCCTTAATTCAATCAAGGGACATCCCCCTTTCCTTTGTTTGCATAGCTTCCACGTATATGTCGTCCACTTCCTGCTGTGTAAAACCGAAATGGACAGCTTCGATCATCTGTTTTAACAATGCCACCCGAATCTCATCCCGCTTCATTTGTTGCGGCTGCTGCTGGGTAGGCGTGACAAAGCTGCCTTTGCCCTGAACGGAATAGATATATCCTTCGCGTTCCAGCTCGCGATACGCCTTCTGAATCGTATTCGGATTCACCGTAAGTTGAGCGGACAATGCCCGTACAGAAGGCAATTGCTCATCCGGCTGAAGCGATCCGTACATGATCATTTCCTTGACCTTCTCCATAAGCTGTTCGTAGATCGGCTTACGGCTGCGGATATCCAGCTCGAACACATGGACTTCCTCCTTTCAACACTGGCTCAAATTCATTTATACATGTTCAACTGTTCTAAGTGTACTATCATTAATAGTACACTTAGAACAGATTGTCAATCTTTTCTTTGGACATTTCTTACAAAAATAGCCGTGATGCAGGATGCATCACGGCTATTTCTTTTTAGCCTTCCTTTGAATCATAAGGCTGATCACGGCTTATATTGGCAAGCGTTTGCCCTTCCGGCAGTTTAAGATCCAGCTGGAACCGGAATGTTGCTCCTTTGGCCTCGTCGCTATCCACACCAATGGAACCTCCCATTAGCTTGACCAGGTTTTTGCAGATGGACAAGCCTAGGCCTGTCCCTCCATATTTCCGGTTCAATGCCGGATGAAGCTGGGAAAAAGGCTGAAACAACAAATGCTGACGGTCTGCCGGGATGCCGATTCCAGTATCAGTTACACTAAACTCAATTAGGCATTTCTTTTTACGGCGGCTGTAAGCCTTTCTCTCCACAAAAATATTTACATGCCCTCGCTCCGTAAATTTGATCGCATTGCTCACCAAGTTCACCAATATTTGTCGGATACGCACATGATCACCGACCAGCATCCCTGGCATTTCCTGATCTACATGCCATTCTAGCTGGATGCCTTTTTCCATAGCCTGTGTCATAAATAGGTCAGCTACACTGCCAACCACATCCTCCAGTACAAAAGACTCATGCAGCAACGACATTTTGCCAGCTTCGATTTTGCTCAAATCCAGTATCTCATTCAATATCTGCATTAAAGCGTTGCTACTGCTGGTAATAATATCGATATAGCTACGTTGCTCCTCATCTAATTCCGTGTCTGCCAGTAACCCGGCCATGCCTATAATGCCGTTCATCGGTGTACGGAGCTCATGACTCATCACAGACAGGAATTCTGACTTGGCCCGGTCGGCGCGTTCGGCAGACTCCTTGGCCCGAATAATCTCCTTTTCATTCGTCCTGTCTACAAAAACCATCACAGCTCCTTTTCGCTCGCCGTTATCCATCAAAGGGCTGATTCGATAAGAGGCCAGAAAACTGGACCCGTCTTTTTTCCAAAATACAGCTTCCTCTGCCTGATAAGAAGCGCCGCTGCGAATCGCTTGGAGAATAGAAGCCTGCTCGTCCGGAAAATGGCTGCCTATTTCGTCAGCATGGCGAATCACGTCTATACATGAACCGTTCAGCGGGTTGGCTGATCCTATGCCGAACATCTCAACGGCTGCCGGGTTCATAAAGCGGACATGTCCTTCGGTATTCAAACCCACAATTCCTTCGGATACTGCATTCAAAATAAGCGAATGCTCGTTACTGAGCTTTTCAATCTGAGCAATGTAGTTTTTAAGAGGGGTAACATTCTCTATAATCCCGTAGCAGCCTACAATTTCTTCTTGCACGAAAATCGGGATATTAGTCATCTTGATGAATAGACGCTCCCCCTCCTTATGTATGAATTCCGATTCATAGGTTTGTGTCTCCCCCTGCTTGGCCATTTCGATATGTCGTTTGATTTTGTCCTGTTCCTCAGAGGAAGCCATTACAAGTATTTCAGTTCCAAGCAGCTCATCCCTCGTATAACCCGTAAGCTTCTCCAAACTCGGATTCACGCTCAAAATATGACCTTCCATATTCATGGCGCATATCCCGAGTGGATTATGCTGAAATAGTGACTTATAACGGTTTTCACTTTCACGAAGACGCTGCTCGATTTCCCGGTGCTCTGTAACATCCTGTATCATCCCGACTACTTGAACAGGCTTGCCTGCATGCTCGTCCATCTCAGCTTCCCAGATCGAACGCAGTACCTTCTGTTCCCCATTGGGCAATACAATCCGGTAAAAGGTTTCTTCGTGAATTCCCTTTAGGATGACGTTGTTGATAATCTGCTTCATCCGTTCAGTATCTTCGGGATGAACTGCTTTCATGAAAGCGTCAATACTTGTTTCAACCGGCTTGACACGATAGCCAAATATGCTGCGAAATTCCTTGGAAAAGTGCATAACATTGTTGACCAGATCCCAGTCCCATGAGCCGAACATCGCCAACTGTTGAGCTTTTGCCAGGTTCTCCTCGCTCTTCTGGCGCTCTGTGATATTTCGTCCGATGGATAGAACTCGCTTGATCTTGCCCTGTTCATCCCGAATAATACGGTACGATACTTCCAGCCACAAATAATGCCCGTCCTTATGACGTACACGCCGCTTCATGATGCCTGTTTCCTTGAACATTCCATGTACACGCATGTAATCGGCATCTTCGATATGGTAAAATTGAAGCCGTTTTTTGCCGAGCATTTCCTGCTTCGTATAGCCAAGGAGTTTTTCCACCGAAGGAGAAATATATTGAAGTATGCCGTCTGCCGTGCTGTAAGAGATGACATCCGGCGTATTTTCGGTAATCAACATGTACAAATCCTCATTGTCCGAAAGCACCTGCTCCATGTCCTTTTTCTCCGTGACATCCATTGCATACGCAATCAAATAAGATTGTTCGGTAGCCTCATCATCAAA
Source organism: Paenibacillus sp. Mc5Re-14 (assembly GCF_001049835.1). NCBI lineage: Bacteria > Bacillati > Bacillota > Bacilli > Caryophanales > Paenibacillaceae > Paenibacillus > Paenibacillus sp. Mc5Re-14. The sequence goes on from NZ_CVPD01000001.1 coordinate 1,299,269, forward strand.
TATTGTTAATTCCAGCGATAGCCAGACAGTTGTTCCCCGTTTATGCTTTAAACGCAGCTCTGTCTTGTAGACTTGATCCGTAGCCTTTAGCCAACCTGCATAGGCCTCCCTCAGCCCTTGCTGATCCTCAGCCTCATTATACAAGAGATGGTAATATCGGATATCCAATAATTCCTCCTGCTCATATCCGACCATTTTGCAAAAGGCGGGATTGACATACAGACACTTCCCCTCCCTCGACAAAATCACGATTCCTGTCGGGGCATGATTATACATATGTTCCAGCAAAGGCAGTCGTTGAGCAGCAGAAAACACAATGAATCTCCTCCTCTGTGGTCCGGCAGTTTTTCTAACTATACCTATTCTAACATGATATGGGATTTTTATTGAGGAGAGCCCTCCTCTAGATGAAAGCCATTAAAACATGTATGCACAAAAGATTGCCGATGCAGGTTCATCGGCAATCTTTAGATTATTTTTTTATACCACCCGGCTAAGAAAATGACGCAAAAATCGCTCAGCGTCTACTTTAAGTGCCACATCAATCGTAGTCAGCGTTTGAGCTTCAGTCTCATTTTGTATCTCTCGGGTGCGACCAACCTCGGTGGAATCCCCTACCTCAACGGCAATGTGCATTGGACGCGTCTCCACAAAACTGGAGTCAATAGCTAACCCTACGGCTAGTGGATCATGCAATGCACAGCCTGCAATACCAGATCTGAAATTGCGGTAGGCTTCCATATAAAAGTCGGTCATATCCGCCATAAACATACCAAGCTCAGTCCCTTGCTCACGCCACTTGTCCACTTCCTGCTGGGGAAGCAGGGTTTGCATGGTAACGTCCAGCCCAACGAGCGTAAGCGGAAAACCTGCTCCCAGCACATAGGCTGCTGCCTCTGGATCGGCATAAATATTGGCTTCTGCCGTTGGAGTTACATTCCCTTTCACCGTGACCGCGCCGCCCATAATAATGAGGCGGTCAAGTAATTGAGGCAATTCCGGACAACGATCCAGAGCAATCGCTAGATTGGTGAGCGGTCCCACAGCTACAAGTGTAAGCTTGCCTTCATAGCGACGAGCCTGTCCAATGATAAAATCAGCCGCATCTCCAGACGCTGCCTGACGGGACGGCGCTCCTTTTAGCTGGTTGCCAATGCCGTCTTCACCATGAATATGACGGGAATATGGCTTGAACAGCTCACGGGCATACGGCTTGTGAGCCCCAGACACGACCGGAGCCTCTACCCCCAGTTTTTCCAGCAGGATCAGTGAGTTACGTGTTGCCTCCTCCACCGAGATATTGCCAAAGGTGGTTGAAATACCAAGTAGCTCCAATTCCGGCGAATGGACCGCGTACGCAATAGCAAGCGCATCGTCAATGCCCGTATCTACATCTAAGATTAACTTTTTGCTCATGATGACCTCCACAGTAGAACAGCATTCTTTTTTTCATTATACACAATTTGAATGCTTATTCCCTTGGTCATCGAATTCTTTATTTGAAGACGTTAAAAAAAGGCTACGACAGTTATGCCGCAGCCTTTTTTTACCACTTTTTAATCACTCAAGAGCACATGATCTGGCCAAATCCTAAGGCTCGATTCCCCATACCAGCTTATCGTTGTGGAACAACGTTACTTTGTTCCATTCAGCATAAGATGTTTTGGTTGGATCGAAGGAATAGTCATTGGATTCGTTCAGATTAGACCAGTCGCTATTGTTCATGCGGATCTGAATATCACCTGTTTGCGCTCCAGCAGCAAGCGTGCCGGCTGCCGCACTGAATCCAATTTCAATATAGTTGTCTTTAATGGTGCGCAGCACATTATCATTACCTACTTGCGCCCAGTCTACCGCAGATTGCAGCTCTTGGCTGCCATCTTTCGTGAAGTAATAGCGGATTTTCAGCTCGCTCAGCTTCACGGGTGTTGTACCTTTATTTTTCAGGTTAAAGAAAGGCTTGGCAGCGTTATTCGCTGGATCCGTGTCCCCAGCACGATACATTACCACCAGATCACCCGCTGGATCTGTAGGGTCGGTTGGATCTGTCGATGTACCTTTTGGTTCAGCGCTTACCGTTGCTGAATCCTTACTTGTTCCTTTCGCATTCGTAGCACTTACAACATAGAAGTACGTTGTTCCGTTCGTCAGTCCCTTATCCGTGTACTCTCTTGCTGTTACAAGAGGCGCCACGGCTGTAAAAGGACCTGCTTCGCTAGTGGCACGTTTTACGGTGTAGCTGTCGGCACCCGTAGACGCATCCCAAGTCAGCGTTACTTGTGCATTACCCACAGTAGCCTTTAAGCCTGAAGGTACAGCTGGAGCTGTAGGCGCTGGGTCCACACCACCACTGGAAGGCACGATTGCAGGGTACGCATTTTGTACCAGCATCACAAACTGATCATGGAACCATGCTCCTGAAATAGGTGCATTCGGCAAAGCATCTGTTAATGTGCCATCCTTGGTTGTATAGGTAGGATCACACATACGGTCAAAGCCTTTACCCTCATCGTTCGGAATGAGTGAGCTGGAACCATCGGAATCACCCGGAGGTTTCGCCCAGACATAGGCATCGATATGGCCAGCTGGAGCCGTTTGTGGCGGTGTTCCCATCCCTGCTCCGCTGCTATTACACCAGTTACCACGGTGCGAACGTTTGTCCACACGACCTGAGTTTACATAGGAGTTAATATCATTGCCGACTGCGGAAGTCGGACGGTTAGGTCCTCCCCATCCATTACGGCCGGTATCAATTAACATGCCGAGCGAGCTTGGCCAGCCTGCATTGACAAAATCTCTATGCAAGGACTCAGCGAAATCCGATTCATCGAAATTAGGATTCCATTCGTAGAATTTGGACGATTTGATCGGCTGCCCGCCAATATTCAGGTTGGGATCAGGCAGATTCGGTTCTGTCAACGGTGAAGTATTGGCTGTATTCGTGATAAAGCCATCCACACTGGCCAGACCTTTGCTAGTATCTTTGAAGATAGTTGTAAACAGAGATACCGTTGCTGCACGGTTGTTATCCCAACCTAACCAGCCAGAGTGACCGATATCCACGTATTTGTACACATTCGGAATCTCGTTCAGCTTATTCATTGTGTATTTAACGCCAGCCTCATAAATTCCTGTAGATTTGGCTTGTCCACATTGGGGAGTATCCAGATTGGTTACCAGATTTGGCAAACTGTCCGGTTCAATGATCGCTACGATGCGAATATCCTTATATTTGGGATTCGCAAAAATAGAAGCGATTTTGTCAATATAATCCTTTTTGTACGTTTCCAGACCTGCCTGGGTCAACGGCAATTCACCATTGGAAGCCAAGGCATGACAATCTCGTCCGGGCAGATCATACACAATGAATTCCGCCGTAATCGGTGTGTTGCCTTTCTTTTGCGCCAATACTTGGTCCAAATGCGCTTCCAAGCCAAGCTTGCCCCCACCGCCGTTAATAGCAGCAATACGATCAAGCCATACGGCTGTCGGGAACGTTTTGACCGTTTGCATCTTGGCCTTCAGGTTCGCATCCGTAACCTTGGCAATCGATGTGTCGACACTAGCCGCATAATCAGGGTTAACGTATTTTGTCGCTCCTTGGTAAGGATTATCGACATGGGATTCTGCATGTATTTTATCCGTAAATCCTGCACCTGGTAGAAAGCTGCTTGCGACGAGTGATAGCGCAAAAGCATACTTCATTCCTTTACGAAGCACTTGCTTTGTTTTCAATTGCTTCACCTATCTTTCCGTAGATTTTATTGAATCTTCCTATGTCGGCACCTGATTGTTATATGATTAAATGTGTGTTACGCCTACTCTCTCCCTAGAAAAAGTAGCGTTCATAGTTGTGAAAGGTAAGCGCTTTCCATTTGTTCATGCGCTCACATTTTCCCCTTCTTGTCACCTCCTATGTTAGATTATAGTGAGCTGGAAATCTGCTGTAAATTGAATAAATTAAGGACTACAATTATTAATTAGGTATTTGAATTGCCACAACGACGGTCCGGCAGGGTGCCTCTTTTTCTAAGATCGGTTCTATCACTTGTTGAACTTCCCTGCTATGACAAGCTCTCAGGAGATTCAGAGTCGACAGTAAAAGAGTGGATTCATAAAAAACAAGACTGTATTCTTTAATTTCCGCCAGCCCAAATCGACAATGATAAACCTCAGGTTACCAGCTACGCCAAATCGTTAAATCTATCGACAGCAAAAAGGGTGTTTCAGACCTATGGTCATGAAAACACCCTCTTATTGCTGTTCCATCCGTCTCTGTTTATTAACAGGCCATAGAATGAGCGTTACTTCAATTGTACCAAGTAGCTGTTACGCCTTGCTGTTCTGCACTTTTTCGCGATCCTTGCCTTTGTCGGATTGTCCTGCATTTTTATTGGCAGCATCCCGGTCCAGCTGCATTTCTTCAACCGTCTTCACCTTAAGCCGCGCTGCTCCCTCATAAGGTCGGGTCGGAATCAGATCGCCTGCAGCCAAACGTTGGCGCGCCTCGGCAATCGCTGCTCCATATTGCGGCAACCATGCCTCCTGTGCCACCAGCATCTCATCGACCATCTGCCAAATTTCTTTTGGATTACACACCGCGCCCACTAACGGGTCCATCATAAACGCTTGGCGCAGCAGCTTATCGTCTCCATGTACAGCCGCTTCGACAGCCAAACGCTGAACGGAAATACTAACATTGCACACGGCAGCAGGACCGAGCGGCAGTTCTCCAACATGCGGCATGGAAATGCCATTCCGATCCACATATCCAGGGGCTTCAATAATCGCATCGTCCGGCAGGTTGGAAATTACCCCATGATTAATAACATTAAAATGTCCCCGGTATACACGTCCTGTTTCCAGACCTTCGATAATGTATGAGCCGTGCTCTTCACCGCGACTCTCTGCCTTGTACTCCAGTGGCTCTTCCTTCATCCAGTTGGGGAAATCTGTTTCAAACCAGTTGCGTCCTTCCGTACATACACGCAGATAGCCGCCTGTTTCTCCGTTGATCCAGTTGCCCAGGTCAATCCAGTCCAGAATTTCATTCGGACGCTTACGATACCAAGGCACATATTCACTGAGATGACCATTCGACTCTGTGCTGTAATAGCCAAAACGACGAAGCATATCGATGCGTACCTTTTCGGTGCGGCTAAATTCAGGATGCTGTTCAAATGCCTCCAGCAGTCCGGCTGTCAGATCCTTGCCCTTATGCGAGGCCTGAATATACCATGTTTGGTGATTGATTCCGGCGCATACAATGTCCACATCCTGCTTCTCCAGACCGTACGCCTCGGCAATTTGGTGATGCCCATTCTGGACGCCATGACATAGACCAACCGTACGCACGCCGCCGTACTTGTTGCACGCCCAGGTCATCATTGCCATGGGGTTCGAGTAGTTCAACAGCAGTACATCCGGTGCACTTAACTCGCGGATATCTTTGCAAATCTCCAGCATTTCAGCGATACCACGCTGACCATACATGATGCCTCCTGCACATAATGTATCGCCCACGCATTGATCCACACCGTATTTTAGCGGAATATCTACATCGGTCGCAAAAGCTTCGAGACCGCCGACACGGATTGTACAAATGACGTATTTGGCATCCTTTAGAGCTACCTTTCGATCCGTAGAGGACTGTATTTGTATGGACAAACCATTCTCACGAATATCCCGTTGACACAGTTCAGTAACCATATCCAGATTGTGCTGACTGATGTCCGTAAAAGCCACTTCAATATTGTTAAACTCCGGTACCGATAACAGATCCCGCAAAATTCCACGGGTAAAACCGATGCTTCCTGCTCCAATAAAAGCTACTTTAAGTGACACGGCATTCAACCTCCGGTAATTAGAATTGTAATATACCGTCATTGTAGCAATATGCCTGCGGAAAGCGTTATCAAAATCATGACCAGTTTCGCACTTAAGTGTCTAAAATCCTAACTTTCGCGTTAGCAGAGGGTTGCCCTTTTCCACTTCGTTCCATCCCGTCTCTCTCTTTCTGTGTAATGTTTCTTCAGTTCAATATGTACTTTAAGTGCGATAAATGTAGTAACATAAAAGAAAATATTGGAGAGCAAGGAGTAGCCCTAAGATGAACAAAAAGATTATCTTTTTAGATATAGATGGAACGCTAGTGGATGATGACGGTATGATTCCCGAATCTGCAAAAACAGCATGTATCGAAGCGAGAAAAAACGGACATCTGATTTATTTATGCACTGGCCGATCCAAAGCGGAGATTTATGATTCTATCATGGAGATCGGTTTTGACGGGATCATCGGAGCTGGCGGTGGCTTTGTAGAAATTGAAGGTGAGATGTTATATCACCACAAAGTATCGGATGAAGATGTTAGACATATGGTCGATTACTTTGATGAGCATGATTTGGACTTTTATTTGGAATCGAACGGGGGGTTGTTTGCGAGTAAAAACTTTTTGCCCCATGTAGAACGGCTTATCTATGGAGATGAGGACAATGATCCCGTAGCCAGAGAAAAAAAAGAACAACGCCCGCATCCTTTTATCACCGGCCTAACTATAGGCGAGGCCAACCTATACCGTAGTGACGTGAACAAAGCATGTTTTTTGGAAAACAAAAATGTTCCTTTTGAACAAATCAAAAAGGAGTTCGCAGGGAAATTTGAGGTTATTCAATGTACTGTATCTGCTTTCGGGCAAGACAGTGGTGAGCTAATGGTTCCCGGTATTCATAAAGCCGTAGCTATTGAAAAGCTTATTGAGCATTTGGGAAGATCCCAAGAAGACACCATTGCTATCGGAGACGGAATGAACGATGCTGAAATGATTGAATATTGTGCACTAGGAATTGCCATGGGAAATGCCAAACCGGGCCTCAAAGCCATTGCAGATGACATTACAGATGCTGTGGATGAAGATGGACTGTTTCACAGCTTTAAAAAGCATAGTCTGATTTAGCGATGTTATTTTTTAATGAGTTGTGTCTCTAAATATTCCCAAAGGAGCAAGACATGTCAAACCGTAAATGGACATTTATCCTTATTCCCGTCTTCCTGCTATTTGCCTGGCTGCTCTTTCAGTTCACTCTGTCTTCTCTTCAAATCCACCAATTTGCAGAACAATTGAAGACGGTTTCACCAAACGACAGGAGTTCGAATACAAAAGTGGTATTGATATCGCAAGAGCTGGACAATTATTACTGGCGGTCCATTGAACAAGGAGCCCGAAAGGAAGCGGAGCAGTACGGTATGAAGCTCGATTATATCGGACCCGACCGCATTAATCCGTCCGAGCAGATCAAACTGCTGGATAAAGCGATCGCCGCCAAGGCGGATGCGATTCTGGTTCAAGGGATAAATGATCCGGAGTATCGCCGATTAATCGACAAAGCGGCCGGACTTGGCATACCTGTCATCACGATCGATACGGATGAGCCGGACTCCCGGAGACTAGCTTACGTTGGAACGGATAACGAAGGAGCAGGAAAACAGATGGGCATGCTGTTGGCGAAGGCCTCTGGGGAGCGTGGCGATATTGGAGTGATGATCAGCAGCGAGCGCGTCGAGAATCAGCGGCTCAGGCTTGCCGGATTTCGTTCCGTGATCAGCCGCTATCCCAAGCTCCGCATTGTGGAGATTCGCTCCTCAAATATTTCACGGCTTCAGGCAGCCCAGCAAGCTCAGAACATGCTCACCCATTATCCACAGATTCGCTACATGGTCGGATTCAGTGCGCTGGACGGCCTTGGAATTCTGGAGGCTTCAGAACGGCGTGGAGCGCAGAACTTGCAAATTTTCGCTTTTGACGATATGGCCGAGACGTTGAAAGCTATTAAAGATCGCAAAATCGAACTGACCATTGTGCAACAGCCAGAGGAAATGGGGGCCAAGGCCATAAAATTGCTAAATGATTATCTCAAGGGGAGTCATTCTCAGGAATTAACATATACCAGAGTTTATGAAGTGCATGCAGATACTCCCGATGACATGTCTGGAGATGACAGGCGATGACGATCAGAAAGAAGCTGCTTCTGTTCATCCCTCTTCTAGTTGTGTTTGCCAATATCATCGCTTATTTCGTATTCCAAAGTGGAAAGGTTGTACAACAGAGCTACGATGAAATGCTTGGCCGCATTCTCCTCATCGAGCAAACCTCCGAATCGGCGGAGGGCAACTTAAATCTCCTATATGCCTATCTGCTCAATCCAAGAGACGATAAGGATGTGCAGGGCCTGACAGAATACCAATTGAAACAGCTAAAAGGCAGAATCCAGGAAGTCTCCGACTCAACCGATCCTTCTTTTGTCGAGGAGGACTACATGAATCTGTTAGCCACATTTCTTGAACAGAAACAAGCCGCAGTTCTGGATGCAAAGGCACAAGATCCTCAATCGGCTTTTGAACATTATATTGAAGCGGAGAAAACCGTCAGCTATATTCATGAGGAGGGCCAGCGACTGATCGATGCTGAACTGGCTTATTATCGGCCGATTATCGAGAACATCCGGAACAAGAATGAGCAAATGAACAGATTGGGAGTGGCACTGTTCGGCATGAACGCGCTGATGGGTGTTTTGCTTGCCATCTGGATCTCGCGCAGCATTACTGGCCCTGTCGGCAGACTTGTCAGACTGGCGAAGCGAATCGCCACAGGTGATCTGAATATCGAGCCCCAACCCCAACCGCGACGGGATGACGAGCTAGGCGTATTGGCGGACGCCATTTCGCAAATGTCTGCTGATTTGAGCATCCTTATCGAAAAAGATAAACAGAGTCTGGAAATGCGGCGGCTTGTGAAGGAGCTAGAGCTTTTGGCTCTGCAAAATCAAATTAACCCGCACTTTTTATTCAATACCTTAAATGTGCTCTCCAAACTGGCGATCTTGGAAGGAGCGGAGAAGACCAGCGACCTGATCGTTTCGTTGTCCAATCTACTACGGTACAGTCTGCAAAAGCTGGACAAACCCGTAACGCTCCAGGAGGAACTGGATCATATAAACGAATACGTGACCATCCAGCAGGCGCGCTTCCGGGACAGAATTCGCTTTGATCTTCACTTTGACGCTTCCGTACTTCAGCAGCAAATTCCGGCCTTGACGATCCAGCCGTTTATTGAAAACGCCTTTCTTCATGGTGTAGCAGATATGGAAAACGGGGCCATTATCACATTGACGCTGTCGAGAGCGGGCGAGGATGTGCAAATTGAAATTTCGGACAACGGAAAGGGCATGACAGAAGAAACCCGACTGTCCGTGCTCCGTCTTGAAGGCGGAGCTGAAAGCAGCAGTTCAACGGGACTTGGAATGCAAAACGTGTTTAGGCGGCTGCAGTTGTTCTACGAAAAGGAAGGAATGGTTGAAATCCGTAGCCATACCGGACTAGGTACTACCATAACAATACGAATCCCAGTCAAGAAGGAGAGTGAGCAGACGAATGTATCGGTTGTTGATCGCGGATGACGAAGCTTTGGAAAGGGAAGGACTGGAATTGATAGTGGAACGGGCGATGCCCGGGGTATTTCGGTTTATTCATGCCGACAACGGCCGCATGGCGATCGAATGCGCAGAAGAGCACCGTCCCCATATTGCCATTCTGGATATCAATATGCCCGGAATCGATGGACTTGAAGCGCTTCGTGAATTAAAGGAGCGTCTTCCCGATACCCGCTTTGTGCTTGTCACCGCCTATGATTATTTTGCTTATGCACGTGAGGCGCTCTCTTTGGGTGTAAAAGAATATATTCTGAAGCCGGCGAAGCGGGAACTCATCATCGGTACACTGAAACGACTAATTGAAGAAATTGAATGCGAGAAGCGGGCACGCACGGAAGAATTGGAGCTTAGACACAAAATCTCACAGCTGATGCCGCTCGCAGAAAATGAGCTGGCTTTAATGCTTATGCTCGACCAGACGGTGGATTCGAGCGCTTCCCAACTGTCGGAATGGCTGGACTTTCCTCTTGATCAGGGAAGCGCCATCATTGCTGCCTTTGAAGGATATGCAGACGAGCAGGACAAAAAGAAAATTTACGATCATTTCCGAAGCTATGTAAAAACACATGGTCCAAATTCCATTGTGAGCTCCCTGATTGACCATCATGTAGCCACTTTTTTACAAAAGCCAGCTGCCACCAGCGAAAACGACTGGCGCCAACTGATTAAACACCTTGTTCAGCAGCTCTCCGAGCTGGCCCAGCAGCAATTTGGCATGAAGACGGCTATTGGAATCGGCTCACTGCATAGCGGCGAGGAAGGACTTCGCAAGTCCTATTTCGAAGCCGTTTTTGCCTCCACCCTACGCAAGCGTGATGGAGGTTACTGCCACTTTGACGAACTGAAGTCGTCAGAGGCTGGAAACGCCTCTGAGCTTGCCGTCAAAGCGGAGAATGGAATGCTTCAGCAGACGTACGTCATGTCAGCACTGCAACGGATACGCGAACAGCGGGAGGTTCAAACACTGACTATGCTAGGCAGAGCAAAAATGTATATCGAGGAACGCTTCAACGATGAACTTTCGTTGGAAGAGGTGGCTGATTTCGTCCATTTGAATCCCCACTACTTCAGCAAAATCTTCAAACAGGAATACGGAGAAACGTTCATCGACTTCGTAACCCGGCTAAGGATTAATAAAGCTATTTCTCTGATCAAGGAGGGCAACCTTGCTCTGAAGGAAATCAGCTTTGAAGTGGGTTATAAGGACCCGAACTATTTTAGCCGCGTCTTTAAGAAGATAACGGGCGTTCCTCCCACAGAGTTCAAAGGCCAAAAATAGCAGAGATTCATCCATGTCGACCATCGACATGGATTTTTTTAAGCTCGAATGACAAGGTAATGCTAGGTTTAGCCCCTTCATCTCCAATTCGGGAATCGAAGTCAAAATCGTGCATGAAAAGGTCCGTTTATTGAAGACGATCACCGACCTTTCTTTTACAGGTGCATGTTATACTTCTCCTCGAAGAACGGAATGAGGTTCTGGAATCTGAGGGGAGATGATCATATGGGAGTAATCATCCATAATGAAAGCGCTCAACAGAAAGCGCTTCAATCAGAAAAACCCAGTATGCTGTTTGTGACGCTGGTATCCATCGTAGCCGCGCTTGGAGGCATACTGTTCGGTTTTGATATCGCGGTAGTTTCGGGAGCAGTTGAATTCCTACAGCAGCGTTTTTCGCTGAGCGAATTTCAGGTTGGTTGGGCGGTGTCGAGTCTGATTGTAGGGAGTATCACGGGAGCAGCTCTCTCAGGCTACATGAGTGAAAGGATCGGCAGAAAAAAGGTATTGCTGGCTGCCGGATTTTTATTCGTCGTCGGCTCGATCTGCTCTGCAATTCAAGATACGTTCACCGGGTATGTTATCTTTCGCATGATCGGCGGCGTCGGCATAGGAATCACTTCCACCATTTGTCCGGTATATAATGCGGAGATCGCTCCTGCCAAATACCGAGGCCGTTTGGTTGCTTTAAATCAGCTGGCGATCGTAACAGGTATTTTCCTGGTTTATTTTCAAAATTCGTGGATCGTCAGCCTGGGAGATGAAGCTTGGGGTGTCTCAACAGCCTGGCGCTGGATGTTCGGTGTGGGAGCTGTTCCGGGACTGATCTTTATGCTCCTGATGCTCTTCATACCCGAAAGCCCGAGATGGCTTATCAAAAAGAATCGGCCTTATGAAGCGCTGCCAATTCTGCTGAAAATTCACGGTGAAGAAGCCGCTAAACAGGAAGTACTTGATATCAAGGAATCGTTCAAAAATGAGAACGACTCATTAAAACAATTGTTCGCTCCCGGTATTCGGGTCGCTCTCTTTATCGGTATTATGCTCGCCATTATGCAGCATATTACCGGCATCAATGCCATTTTGTATTATGCGCCGGTTATCTTTAAAGGAATGGGGCTCGGTACGGACGCTTCTTTGACCCAGACCATCTGGATCGGGTTGATCAATGTGTTGTTTACCATCGTATCCGTATGGCTGATCGACAAAGCGGGACGAAAAGTTCTGCTGATGATCGGTACCTCGTTGATGACCCTCTGCTTGGTCATTATTGGAGCCGCATTCAAAATGGGTTTAACTACCGGACCGCTCGTGCTGATCATGATATTGATCTACGTGGCCTCCTACGCTATATCGCTTGGGCCAATCGTATGGGTCATGATCTCGGAGATCTTTCCGAACCGCATTCGCGGCAAAGCTGTCGCCATTGCTTCGATGGCATTATGGGCCGGCGATTATCTGGTCTCCCAAGCATTCCCTCCTCTGCTGAGTTCAGCTGGTCCGTCCAATACCTTCTGGATATTCGGAGCCATCTCGTTGTTCGTCGTAGTCTTTATATGGCGCAAGGTTCCCGAAACCAAGGGGAGATCACTTGAACAGATGGAAAATATGTGGCTCGGAAAATAATCCAACTTTAGCTCTCAAGAAGCCCAGCACCTGTTATAATGCTTCAAAATATACGACCTCTGAAGCCATACCGACCTAAATCGGTAATGGTTCAGAGGTTTTTTATGATCAGCTCCCACCCTCCTCCGCGTAGTTCCTCACATCGCGCTCCACAGCAGAGCGGTATTCAACAGGGGTTTGACCAGTGTGCTTTTTGAACAACATATGAAAATACTGTCTGCTGGCCACGCCAACATAATCGGCAATTTCTTGAATGGGAATGTCCGTTTGCTGAAGCAGCATACGGGCCTTGTCCATTCGCAACATCGTTAAATACGCGGTAAGCGTTAGCCCCGTATGTTTTTTGAAAATTCGATGCAAATACCCCGGATGCAGATTGACGGCTGCGGCCATGTCCTTGACTGCAATATCCCGGTCATAGTTCAGATGGAGAAATTCAATGCATCGCTTGATGTACACATCTGTTTGCTGCGTATTGCTGCGCTCTGCCTCTTCCCGCAGACGTGCAATTCGTACTAGCAATTGCATAAAAAGCATTTCTGCCATGGCACCCGGCTGTTCTTTTCTTTGATCCAGCTCCAGCACGAGACTTTTCAGCGCATAATATACCTCTTCCGGGTCCGATAGCACCAGATAAGGGAATGGACGCGACATAAAGGCCGTGACCTCCTGTTCCTCCGCTGCTATTTGTTGGATAGACGGTCCTACCCTCACCCCTTCCTTAAATCCAAACTCTACATTCAGCATCCGGCACGGTTGTTCACCTTCCACCACCAATCGATGTGGGATGCCTGCATCCAGCATAATAAACTCGCCTTTGCGCAGCGTAATGCTTTCTTCCGTATCTTCTCCAGTTTGTACATCTACCCTGCACAAACCAGAAATCATATACATAATTTCAGTGGAATAATGATCGTGGTAAGACATCGTATAGTCACGCCATTGCTTGTAATAGTAAGCAAAAAAACGGGGAATATAATCCCCGTCCCGCAGTCTTGGCTCAAACAGACTTCCGTTCATCCCCGCACCTCCGCGAAATAGATCAAGCTAATATGGCAACGTATATGTACCCGTTCTATTTTCACAGTTTAACAGACTGAACCGTGTTATTCTATTTCGCTTTATCGGACACTGAAATCCCTTGGAATACGGTGAGCGACTCCTACCTAATCACTTTCTGGACTTAAATACTGAATCAGCATCCCTACAAATCGGTTTGCAATTTGTACATCCTGAAATTCACTATTCCAATCTTCCTTGGAAGCTAGGCTCATTTTCTGGAGTAAACCCATCATAGACGTGAAGATAAAATGCGCAGTCTTTAAGGGTTCAGCATCCGACTTTAATGATCCATCCTGGATTCCAGCTTCCAGAGCATCTATCAGGAAATGTTGTTCCTTTTCACGGCTAACAAAATTTTTGTACTGTTCTTTGAGTTCTTGATTTGAATCATAAGCTTCGTAATGTAGATCGAATAATAGAATAAACTTGATGTAATCTGGATGTTGCCAAGCATAATCAATCCATGCATCAAGCATCGAAGTAAGCATCTGCTTACCATTCATTTCGGCTGAAGGTGCTCTTCTAACAAATTCGGTCATACTCTCAAGGATTTCCATTTGGACCTCAAAAATCAGTTCGTTCATGGACTGAAAGTGCTTATAAAATGTAACCCGACTTACACCGGCCACATGGCATACATCCTTAATATTAACTTTGAGAAAGCTCTGCTTCATAAAAAGTTCCTTCGCAGCCGCAATGAGTTCTTCCCGATTTTTGTTTTTCAAATTCTGGTGCCAGTTCTCAGTCATTAGCAACCATCCGTTTCTCATTTTTTGATTTTTGAAAGGTTAAGAAAAGGGCAGATGCAAGGATTAGTGCACCAAAAATATAAGGAATTTGAATGTGTTTGTCAAACAATAAACCTGCTAAAATGGGTCCCAATATATTGCCTAGGCTGGTATACGTCGTATTCAGTCCGGCGGCATATCCTTGACGATCTCCAGCCGAGTTAGCGATCATTGTACTTACTGTTGGCCTTAAAGAAAGCATTAAAGGCAAAAAACAGAGCCGATACCACCAGCAGATAACCTAAATTGATCTTAATGAGCATGAACAGTAAAGCAATGGCTGTCATAATCAAAGAGAGGCGTATGAGCTTCATCTCGCCAAGTCTCTTGATGAGATAATCAAGTAGCCATACTTGCACCACGATGCCTATTATGGCACCAACCGTAATGATCATTGAGATTTTAGTGGCATCAAAACCGTATTTTCGTTCCACAAAAAGAGCATACACCGTTTCGTAATTCATCAAACCTAATGTCATGATCAATATGAGGAGAAGATAACGAAAATAGGACGTCCGAAATGAATTCAGGATTTGCTTTCGAATGGGCTCCCGTCGGACCCATTGGTCAACTGATTTTCGTTGTTCCTTAAGCAGTGTCTCTGGCATATATAAGCTAAGCAGCGTTGCTACAAGTCCAAGTCCACCAGCAAAAAAATAGGGCACCCTTATACCAAACTCAGCGATCATACCGCCTAGCCCCGGACCAAGCACCATCCCCAAATTCATGGAAGCACCCAAGTACCCCATTCCTTTAACGCGGGTTTAGGAGTGGTAATATCAGCGACATAGGCCATATTGGAAGGTACCATTAATCCAATACCCATCCCCCCAATAAACCTGGCAATATATAGAAGGGGCAATGTCGTAGATACCGCAAACATCAAATCCGAAATGACGGTTAAAAACAGACCAATAATAATCATCGATTTTCGCCCGTATCTATCTGAAAGCTGACCACCTAGAGGTGAAAAAATAAACTGTGCTGCTCCAAAAGCGGCAATAAGATACCCCGCAGCAGCTCCTGCCGCATTAAATTGTTTCAGATATTCAGGCAAAATGGGAATTACCATGCCTTGACCCAATAAAGCAATAAACAGATTCAGCATCAAAATGAAAAGTGGAAATTTAGCAGACTTAGGTAAGTTGCTCATGTTTGTAGCCCCCTCCAACGATTTACACTATGTAACCCTTTACTATGTGTAAACCATCTTAGTTGAAATAGGAGCCATTGTAAATAAAAATACAAACCTAATTGAGCCAAGCTAATACGGAAAGAGACCTTTTTATGCAGGACTTACACATGAGGCTCCCTTTTTGCGAACTCTTGTAATATACCTCTTATTTGTTCTACTAATATAGCAGATGCTTTTCTTGGGTGAACCCGTCATACATCTACGGGGTATGGGTATATTTAACGTTACGTAGCTTTAAAAAAGGCATACTTAGAAAAGGAGTTCCAGCGTAGTCCTTTCTAAATATGCCTGTAAATCTGTTGATCAAGCCAGCTTATGAGCTTTGTTTTCTCAACTGACCATAATATAAATCACTATAAAAGCCTTTGTGAGCCAGCAACTCCTCATGGGAGCCTTGCTCGTCCAGACGGCCGTCCTTTAAGACCAAAATCCGGTCAGCCTGACGAATGGTATTCAACCGATGCGCAATAACGAAACTTGTTCGGCCCTGCATGAGCCGTTCCAGTCCTTCCTGGATTTTCATCTCGGTAATGGTGTCGATACTGCTGGTCGCCTCGTCGAGTACCAGGATGGAAGGGTTGGCCAAAATCGCACGGGCAATTGCCAGCAGCTGCTTTTGACCTTGACTGATGCCGCTGCCGTTTGCTTCCAGCACCTTGTCGTACCCGTCCTTCATCCGCATGATAAAAGAGTGGGCGTTGGCCAGCTTCGATGCTTGTTCAACCTCCTCATCGGTGGCATCCAGCCTGCCGAAGCGGATATTTTCACGAATGGTTCCCTGAAACAGGAAGGTGTCCTGTAGCACAAACGCCATACGGGAGCGCAAGCTTTCACGCTCTATGGTCGTAATGTCACGCCCGTCCAGTGTAATCGTTCCCTTGTCTGGGCTATAGAACCTGGAAAGAAGCTGGATCAGTGTCGTTTTTCCTGCTCCGGTCGGGCCGACCAGCGCGATCATCTCACCAGGTTTAGCTTCAAAAGAGATCGCTTCTAGCGTAGCGCTGCCCTCATCATAACCAAAGGAAACATCCGTAAACCGCACAGCTCCCTCTACATGCTTCAGCTTTACTGCGCCACGTTCATCCTTGGACTCTTCATCTTCGTCCAATATTTCAAATACGCGCTCAGCGCCGGCAATGGCAGACAACAGTGTATTCCACTGGTTAGCCAAATCGTTCAGCGGCCTAGTGAACTGGCGAGCATATTCTACAAATACGATAATCGTTCCTATCGTAATCGAGCCGCGAATGGCCAAAATGCCACCGATCCCCGCTACAATAGCAAAGCTGAGATTATTCAGTCCGTTCATCAGCTTAGGGATAAAGCCTGAAATCGTTTGTGCCCAGAAACCTGACAGCCGAATACGGTCATTACGCTCACGAAAATCACGAATAACCCTCTTCTCCTGTGAAAATGCCTTAATAATCTGCTGACCGGACAGCGTTTCTTCGATGTATCCGTTCAGTTCGCCCAAGTTCTTCTGTCGTTCCTTATATAAAGGCCCGGTGCGGCGTGTAATCCAGCGCATCCCGGCTGCCATTAATGGCACTACGATAAAGGTTAGCAGAGTCATTAGCGGGCTTAACCACAGCATCACTGTGAGTGTACCCATTAGTGTCAATATGCTTGAGAAAATCTGAATAGCCGAGCTGTTCAGCGTAGAACTGACATTTTCAATATCATTGGTTATACGACTCATGATTTCTCCCTGCTGACGTTTGCCATAGAAAGGAATGGGGAGTCGATGCAAATGTGAAAACAGATCGAAACGCATGCGGTATACTGTCTCTTGGGCAATCTCAATCATCCAGATGTTTTGCAGCCAGGAGGTCAGCGAGTTCAGCAGATATACAGCCCCTAATCCGACGAGGAAATAAATCCATGTACGCCCACCCGGACCTTCGAGAAAATCATCCACCGCTACACCGACCAGATATGGAGCCAGCAGCGACAGCCCTGAGCTGAGCAACACCATGAATAGGACCAGCATTAGCTTGGCCTTGCGACGGGCCAGATAAGCCCATATTCGCCCTACCGTGCCAGACCAGTTCTTCGCTTTGGCCTTGCTTCGCCCCTCAGCACCTGCCGGGTTTCGCAGCACACCGGATTCCGGCGTAGGCTGACGGAACGGTTCAATGAGTTCCTTGAGCATGCGACTCCTCCTTTCCGTATTGTGATTCATAGATACGTCGATACAGTTCTGAGCTATTCATGAGATGTTCATGGTCTCCACTAGCTATCAGACGCCCCTCATCCAGCAGTAAAATCTGATCTGCTGATGCAGTTGAACTGATCTTCTGCGTGATGAGAAATGTCGTACAGGACAGGCCATCGAGTGCATTCAGCAATGCGGTTTCCGTCCCCACATCCAGCGCACTTGTGCTGTCGTCCAGAATCAGCACTGCCGGCTGACGCACCAATGCGCGGGCAATCGACAGCCGCTGCTTCTGTCCGCCGGACAGATTAACACCACGCTGTCCGAGCATGGTGTCATAGCCTTGTGGCAAGCGTTCAATCATATGATGGATTTGTGCCATGCGCGCGGCTTCCTGAATCTGCTCCAGACTGGCATGCTCTAGCCCCCAGGCAATATTATCCCGAATCGAGCCGGTAAATAGCAGCACCTCTTGGGGGACGTAGCCAATCGCCTCACGTAGTATGGAGCCATCCATTTGACGAGCGTCCTTTCCGTCAAAGCGCACATGACCTTCATCTTCTTCATACAGACGTGTAATCAACTGTACAAGTGAGGATTTGCCCGAACCAGTAGCTCCCATAATAGCGATTCGCTCACCCGGTCGTGCCTTAAAGGATATATCCTTTAATACAGCCAAATCACTGCCCGGATAATGAAAGCTCACCCGATCCATTTCCACCTGTCCCTCAATTCGTGTGTCCTGTGTGGGAACAGTCTCCAGCTCGCGTCCTTCTTCATTAGGTGTTTCCAAAACCTCTCGAATCCGCCCTGTAGATGCAGTTGCCCGGGAAAATACCACAACGATACCAGATAAGGCAGACAAAGCTCCAATCGTCCGCAGGGAATAATTGACGACTGCTACCACCTGTCCTACACTGGCATCTCCAGTAGAAATTTGGCCGCGCCCAAACCAAAGTACTGCAATAATCCCTGCATTCATCGTAAACAAAATGAACGGCATCGTCGTTTCTGTCCAGCGTAGAGCGAACACCGTCCCTTTCATCAATTCACTTCCGTAATGAGCAAAACGTTCAATTTCATGCTGCATCCGCACAAAAACCCGGATAAGCCGAATGCCTGTCAGATTCTCCTGAATTACTCCATTAACGTCATCCAAGCGTCGCTGGACACCCTTAAACAAAGTGACAGTCCTCCGCATCGTCACCAGCACAAATACGAACAGCACCGGGGCCATAACCGCCAGTAGCAGCCCAAGCCTAAAATGTACAATCAAGGCCATCACAATACTGCCGATGACCACCAGCGGAACCCGTGTCATAAATCGCAAGCTCATAAACACCGTATCTTGTACTTGCGTGACATCTCCCGTCAGGCGCGTAATCAGCGACGAAGTAGCAAACCGTTTGAATACCGGATAAGAAAAGGATTGCACCTTTTGATACAGCTTTTCCCGCACATCATAGCCAAAACCCTGACTTGCATGCGAAGCAAAAAAGGAGCTCGATATCCCTGCCATAAAAGCGATAACGGCACTGCCCACCAGTACACCGCCCCATAACCAGACGACAGGCAAATCCTGCTGCCGAATGCCCTCATCTATGATTTTGGAGATCAAATACGGCTGCGATAACTCTACCGTCAATTCCAGCAACATCATCACGAGCGCCGCGATGGCTGGAACCCGATATTTTTTTAGAAAAGAGAACATCATCCCCACAAGTATTCCTCCAATTGCCTTAGCCGTCCTTCCAGATCAGCGTCTAATGGTTATATCAATCAAAACCTGCTGTAACACCATATATACGCACTTTATATAGCACTATATTTTATTATACCCTCCTGCAGGTCTTCGTTTAACCAGCAATTTGCAGGCTCCGGCTAAAAAAGACGCAAAAAAGAGAGCTCGTAAAATACAGCTCTCTTTCAAAAATACGAAATTCAAATCAGACTTTTTCGACCCTTACATTTTGGTAAAAAGCTTGCCCTCCAAATACATTAATGCCAAAATGCCCTGCGGCAAACGTACCATCTTCCAAGTCGATTACCTGTTCATCGTCTATCTCTATACGAAGGCGTAATCCTTTTGCTTGGATTTTGATATGATAGGTTACTCCCGGAAGTACAAATCTTGGAACCTTGGTCAGCACCTGTTGTTCCTCGAATCGCCCTTCTTTTTTATAAAAAAGGCGAATGGATTTCATGTTCGGATCCAAATTCAAATAATAGCCACTCGACCCGTCCGCGTTGGCACGGAAAATCATGGAACCAGCACTCCCATTTCCATGCAGCTTCATATCAGCCTCATACGTAAAATCTTTCGCCTGTTCAGAAGCCATATAATTCGCATCGCTGATATAGCTTCCGCGCATACCATCTGCCGTCACCATCCAGCGGGATGCAGAGACATCCGGCTTCCAACCTGAAAGGTTGGTATAAAACATCCCGCCGTGTACGGTAACAGAGGTACTTGCTCTTACCGTATCTCCCGGGATGGAGGCTGTAACAACGGCTTCTCCAAGGGAAAGTGCCTCAACGATCGCGCTACCCTCATTTGACACGATCACCTTGACGACTGCGGGATTGCTGGATTCCCAATTCAGCAAATGTCCTTTTCTCCCGGAATGGTCCTCCACACTCGCATACAAACGTTTGGACTGTCCTTCCGCAAGCTCCAGCTGAGTGTAATCCATCATCAGTCTGATGGGTGAAGCCTCTGTAACCCTCCAGCTATTGCGTAGCACATACACTCGAAGAGAAACAACTTTTACTTCACCACCTTGGGTATAGAAGCTCATCCCTCTACGCGCCGAATCTGGAAAAATGAGATCAGAAAATACGACTTCCCCATGATTACCAAACACCTCAACTGAGGATTCGTCCACAAATATACGCATTTGAATCCGATTCCCGACGGGTGCCAGCGATGCTTCATGAAACGTTGAAAACAGGGGAGAGAAATCGGCAAGCCCTGAATCAGCACGGTTTACAAACATCTGTTGTACATCTGTTTTATAGCCGACTGCAGTTCTTTGCTCACCGCCTTCCCGTACGTAAAATCCAAAAGTCGATGCCATCCCAACGGAAGGGAATTCGAACTCTGCTTCAATCTCATAGGCCCCCGCATTCAAGCCTTCCAGTATATTCGGAGAAGATTCCGTGATACTCTCATGGTCTAGTGAAAATAAATGGGAACGCAGCGAAGTCAGTTCGGATATCGGATGCTGTATCAAGCGGATACCTTCACGGGTCGTTTTTAGCGATAACTCTCTCGCGATGCTGAACTGCCCCTTCCAGGGCGAAGTCGGAAAGCTGAACGGGTAGTCCCAATTCGTCATCCATGCCAGCATGATACGCCGCCCGCCAGGTACATTGGTGAAGGACATCGAGGCATAGAATTCCTTGCCCCAATCGGTTTTCAGCACCTTCCCCGGCGGAAGATCATTTTGAAATTTTCCATCAGATGTCAGTTCACCGATAAAATATTCCGCATCCGAGCCTTGAGTGTTCGTGCTGGCTCCAGTGCTAATCATCAGTACCCATTTAGAGGTGTTGCCTTTGTCTACCGGAAGCGGGAATAAATCAGGGCACTCCCATACCCCACCCCGTATATAAGCACCGTAGCCAAAGTTATCCGTCCAGCTCCAATCTAATAAATTGGCGGAGGTAAAGAAACGAATATGGTCACCTCCCGACACGACCATAATCCAGCGCTGATGCGCTTCATCCCATACTACTTTCGGATCACGAAAATCCCAGTTGCCGGGATCGTTTTCATTTTGGCCCGGATTTTCTATTACAATCGAACGGTCTACTGGGTATTGCCATGTCCGTCCCCGGTCTGTGCTGTAAGCAAGGCCAATTCTCTGGTTTCCCCTGGGCTGATCGGGATTATAGGAGGTGTAATAAGCAACCAGCCCTTTCCCGCCATAGTCGCTGAACAAGCCGGAAGTATTGGTGAGATCAGCTACAGCCGAGCCGGACCAGATATGGCCCAAATCATTCCACTTTAATGCCAAGGGAAGCCTTTTCCAATCCAGCAAATCCAGACTGACCGCATGTGCCCACTGTCCACCATCCTGATGGAACAGGTGATATTCCCCCTCAAAATAAACCAATCCGTTCGGATCACTGGCTGAACCTCTGGCAGGAGAATAATGATACTGCGGACGATATTTTTCGGTATAGTAATTCGAGACAGGGGTAAGGTAGAGATCCTGAAAATATGCCGTTCCCCCAGTTGCCTTTATACCTATAAAACCACTGGAATAACTGTTATCCACGATGTCAATCGCCGCAGGCGTGTAGCCATCTACAAACACGCGAATCCGCTCTCCATGTGCGATGATTTCCAAACTGTGTTTACTGCCCGATGTATCCAGATACGTCATCGCCGAGCTTGCAACCAACGTTCCGTTCGCCTTTTTCAGATGTACCCGAACCTGATGATCCTCACCTTGCACAGAAGCAACATATCCCTCTGTTCCCTTCTGATTCCCTCTGAAAAATAGTCCTGCTTCCATTCCCGGTTGAGAAGAATTCAGCGTCACACTGCCTTCCATTACCAGGTCAGCAGCTGGGGTATCGTATATTTTGAGCGCATCTTCCATACTTGTTTCCTCGGCTCTCTGCCCTTTTAGGTCCGGTTGCCAGTTCCCACGGATCAAAAGCAGTTCACCTACATTCGTATCCATATCACTGACTTGAATGTTCTGAAATAATGCCGACCCATTCCAGACATTCAGTCCCAAATATCCTGATGCATACGTCGAATCGACCACATCTATAATCGGGTGATAGCCTTCATCCCAGTACACTTTAAGATGAGGACCTTCCACCTTCACCTTGAGATGGTAAATATCTCCTTTTTGTAATTCTATTGGCCGTTCCTCTTTGAGCCTTTCGATATCTCCAGCAGCATCCCGTAGCCGCACCAACCCAGCGGACGGCACAATTTGAAGCATATAGGAAAACCATCCATCCCTACTGGAACGAAATACTAGGGCAGCATCCGCCTGTAGGTCTGTGACTATTACATCTGCTTCAAAAGTAAAATCCTCAGACATGGTTGCAGACATAGCCATCACATTTTCCTGTGGCTCCGATCTTAGCAACAGCCCCTGAACGTTATCTTCAATATGTCCCTGTCCTTTAATCTGCCAGTCCGTCAGGTTCGTTCGCGTGTTTGTGAGCTTTATCCTCATCGCCAATTTCCTACCTTCCAGTATGGATTATGAAGAAAATCTCATTTCAGCGCATAAAGCTCCAGCGAAAATAAAGTTACCTGCTCTTCCGATGGGAATATTTCAAGCCCCTTAGCTTCTGCGTCAGGAAATATTAAATCGGTAATGGCTACCTGTCCGCGATCGAAAAACACTTCAATAGACGAGCGATCCACATAGAGGCGGATGTCCATTCGATCTGGTAAGATTCCTAGTGAGGTCCCATGTCTGACTGCAAAGTCTTCATGAAAATCCGAACAGCCTGACCGTGTCCGGTCGACGTATACTTCCTGCGCGGCGGAAGTATAACCGACGAGTGTCTCTTGTTCATCCGATACCCGCACCTTAAAGCCAAAGTCTCCGGTAGTTGCAAATTCAGCCACAAGTTCGTAGCAATCCAGTTGCAGGGCAGACAATGCGTTCCGCACTTCCTCCCAAGATGGCTCTGTGAGTGACAGGACAGGAGTTCTTAATCCCTCCAGTTCCCGAACAGGGCGCTGAATAAGTGCCACTGTGCCCTTTCTCGTTTCCAGTGCGAGTTCACGCGGAATGGACATGGCACCTCTCCAGCGTTCCGTCGGGGTCTGATTGGCATATCTCCAGTTGCTCATCCAGCCCATAAACAGGCGTCGTCCGTCCTCTGCCGGGATATCCGACCAGCACACACCTGCGTAGTTATCTCTGCCATAATCGAGCCAGCGGACTTTTTCACTTTCCACATCTGCCACAAATGTCGTCCCATCAAATTCACCCGTAAAATACTGTGTTCTGGACCCTTCCCGAATCTCCGGATGATCACCGATACTTACGAGCATAACCCACTTTACCTGTGACCTCTCCCCATCAACCCATAACGGAAATAAATCCGGACATTCCCACACCCCGTCATGGCTACCGATGCCGTGTCCAAATTCACTGGCAAACACCCATTCCTTCAGATTCGGAGAATGATAGATTCGAACCGTCTGACCGCAGGCCAGCACCATCACCCACTGCTCTGTAGGCTCATGCCAGAACACTTTGGGGTCACGAAAATCAATGCAATGCTCATCCTCCAGTACCGGGTTGCCCGCATATTTAATCCAGCTTTCACCTGAATCTGTACTATAGGCGAGGCTCTGGTATTGGCGTATCTGATCCGTGTTTGGAAGCGAATAATGATGAGTGAAAATAGCTACCAAACCCGGCTTGCCTTCAAAAAAACCGGACGTATCCCGCTCATCCACCACGGCGCTCCCGGAAAAAATCGTTCCTAGCCCATCCGGCTCCAAAGCAATCGGCCGCTCCTCCCAGTTCACCAAATCAGTACTGACCGCATGCCCCCAATGCATAGGACCCCACGTTGTGCCGAATGGATGATGCTGATAAAACAAATGATAACGTCCTTCAAAATAAACCATTCCGTTCGGATCATTCATCCATCCGTTTTTCGGTGAAAAGTGATAGGATGGGCGGTATTTCTCTTGCCTAACAACGTTCATATATTCCATCTCCCTCGAAAAAAGAATCATTTACTTGCGTTTCTGTCATAGCCCGCCTGTTTGATTTGCAACCATTCCTGTAATCCCAGACTGTTCAGTTCCTGCAAATATTCCGGCCACTCCTCTTCGACCTTGCCATTCTGGTACCATTCCGTACGTTTGCGGAGAACGTAGGCGAATAGATCGGTTTCAATGGTCGATAAGCGGTCCAGCTCATCTATAGAGAAAAACACCTTAGGGTAATTATGATCTGCTTGCATATGGGGAACCATCACCTTTTTGAGCAAACCCAATCGCCATGTGGCATCTTCTGGCTGGGTTGTGTATTTTCCGTAGTATTCATCCAATACAGCTAACGGTCCGCCAATGTTCGTCTTTTGTCTGATTTCCACCGGAGCCGAGCCTTCCAGCGGCAGATGCTTCAACATTCCCTTTGCCTCATCATACTCAAAGATATTTTTCTGCTTCGTATCCCCATAAGTTCCCCAGTTGTTCTGTATGGACTGGATCGGATCATACAGCTGGTCAATCCACTTGGCGGTCGCTTCCAGCTTCTTATTAGCACTGGTGATCACCATGCGCCCGCGATCGAAGCCGATGCCATTCGTCCGTGTAACATTCACACGTCCATCCGGTCCAGCCAGCGGCGGCATGAGATCGTATTTTTTATTCGGGCCTGTAATATTAGCCTTATCCCATGTAAAGTACAGACCATAGCGGTGATCCTTCCCTTTGGCCAGATAAGTGTTCCAATCCTGCTGGGAAGACTCTATGTCCACCAGCCCTTCCTTGTATAAATCATGAATATATTTGATGGCTTCCTTATATCCGTTATCCGCTGCTGTAAAAACGACTTTCCCATCGTTCGTCACTACTGTATGATCCCAGTTCTCTCCAAGCCCAAACGCCCCGTATAAAAAGGCCAAATCCTCGCCGCCGGGTTTATCTATAAACGATAACGGAATCTCGTCCGCCTGCCCGTTGCCGTTGGGGTCCTTTGTTTTAAAGGCAATCAAGACCTGCTTCAGCTCTTCGGTTGTTGTCGGCATGGACAAGCCCAGCTTGTTCAGCCACTCTACATTAATCCACGGCAAATCATCTACGGACTGGATCGCTTCTTTTCCTGTTCCCAATTCTTCAATCCACGGAAAGGAATAAATATGTCCATCTGGCGCAGTCAACATCGCTTTATATTCCGGGGATTGCTCCAATACCTTTTTAAAATTCGGCATATGTTGTTCAATCAAATCCTCCACCGGAATAATGACACCGTCTTTGGCCAGCTTGAGTAAGTCGTAATCCGAGTAGCCCGCATCGAACACTGCATCCGGTAAATCACCGCTGGCAATAGCCAGATTCCTTTTTTCCACAAACTGATCACTGGTAAAATTCTTCCAACGAATATGAATGCCTGTTTTTTCTTCCAGCCGTTTGTTGATCAGCTTGTCGTTCGGGTCTGCCGGAGCGAGTGGAGAGCTTTGGGTTATAAAGTTGAGCGTCACTTTTCCATTCACATCTGTTGCATCGCTCTCATTAGAGGAATTGCTGCTGCCGCAGCCGGAAAGAACTAAGATCGCCGCCAGTGCGGCAAATGAGGCAGTTTTGACTGTTTTCATCTGGATGACCTCCATCGGATAAAGGTAAAATGCACGTGTAGCAAATGAAGTTCCCGGCATCTTTTATTTTAAGGAGCCGACCATAACGCCCTTTTCAAAATACTTTTGGAAAAAGGGATACATCACAAGTAGCGGAAGACTGGAGATGACAATTGATGAATATTTGATCATTTCCGAAAGACGTTTCAGTTCTGCCATTGCCAATTGATCACTAATCATGCCAGGCATCGTCTGATTTTGGATCAGGATCGATCTCAGCACCAATTGAAGTGGATGCAGCTGTGCATTATCCAGATAAATCATGGCATCAAAATAAGAATTCCACTGACCGACAAAGGCATATAGCGCAATGACAAAAATAATGGGTTTGGATAGCGGGAGCACGATTCTGAAAAATATGGTCCAGTCCGAGGCTCCGTCCACGTTGGCAGCTTCTTTTAATTCATTGGGTACACCTTTAAAGAACGTTCGGGCCAAAATCAGATCCCACACATTGATTGCACCGGGAAGAAGAATGGCCCATACGGTATCCAGCATCCCTAAATTTTTGACCAGCAGGTAAGTTGGAATCAGCCCTCCACTGAAAAACATGGTGATGATAAACAATGTCATAAAGAAATTCCGCCCTACCAAGCTGTTCACCGATAAGGCATAGCCAGCACAAATCGAAACCGTCACAGAGATCAAGGCGAAGCATGAAGAATAGAACACCGAATTGGCAAATCCACGGAGCATCGCCGGGTTGGACAAAATTTTCCGATATCCCTCCACACTCCAATCCGAAATACGGAAGGATAGCCCTTTGCTTAACAAAACGGTCGGGTCCATAAACGATGCTATGACGATATAACCTAAGGGAACTACGATAATCAATACAGCTAGAGTGAGCACAATATAATTCACACCTAGGATGTAGCGGTCCAGATTAGAATGTTTGACATGCATAAAGAGGCTCCTTTCCTAATAAAGCCCTTCTCCCTCATTGAGCTTCTTGACGATAAAGTTAACGGTCAGCAGCAAAACCACATTAATCACCGAATTGAACAGCCCGACCGCTGCAGAATAGGCGTAATTACCGGATTGCAAGCCGACTTTATACACATAGGTAGGAATGATTTCAGAAGTAGGCAAATTCATGGATGTCTGCATGAGATACGCCTTCTCAAACCCGATCGACATGATTCCTCCTGCTGCCAAGATAAAAACAATCGCCATAATGGGTTTAATCGTCGGCAAATCAATATGCCATATGCGCTGAAGCAGGTTGGCTCCGTCCAGACTTGCTGCATTATGCAGCTCGGGATCAACATTAGCTAGCGCAGCTACATAAATGATTGAAGACCACCCCGCCCCCTGCCAAATTCCAGACAGGATATAAATCCAGCGAAAATATTCAGGCTCTGTCATAAAGATCACAGGGTTGCCGGTCACCGATGCAATGATTTGATTCAGGGGCCCTGTCGGAGACAAGAAAATAAACAGCATACCCACAATGACAACGACCGAAATAAAATTAGGAGCGTACAAAACAAGCTGGATATTCTTTTTCAATCCCGCCTTGCGGATTTGATTCAGCATGACCGCCAACAGGATCGGTACAGGAAACCCGAGTACAAGCCCGTAGAAGCTCAGTTTCAGCGTATTGAAGAAAATATCTGTAAAATTGGGTGAGTCTAAAAATTTAGTAAAGTATTTCAGTCCAACCCAGTCACTTCCCCAAATCCCCTTGAGCGGGCTAAAATCCTTGAATGCAATAATTGCCCCGTACATCGGAACATACTTGAAAAGAATCGTAAGAATCAGCGCAGGCGCCAGCAGTACGTAAAGAAAATAGTTCTTGCGAATATAGTCTAATTTACTGCGAATGGTCCTTTGCTCCCCCAGTGCGACATTTCTCTGAGCTGCCTTAGCCAAGTTGGCCATTTGCCTTCCCCCCATCTGTAATAGCCGTCTGTATAATACATTTGAAAAGGCTTACAATTTTCATCTTCAATTTACCAAATCAAATTATCATCCGTCAATAACTTTTGTAAAATAAATTATTTACATTTGACCAAAATAATATTGTCAATTTGAATCTTTGTAACAAAAAATAAAATAATCATACCCAATAATCCAAATATGAAAGTTCCCCATTCACAATGACCGCTTCACTTATACGGCACTAATCTCCCCTCTCTGTTTCAATGAGCATTTTTTTATCCAGCTTATATAAATTTGAATTTCAGTTCATTTTTTGATCCGATGAAGATAAATATAGGCTATTAAGCAAACTTCACAAATGTAAAAATAATTTAGTCATTTGTAATGTCAACATTGCTATTTTATGCGAACTATTATACATTTAGGATACATTTTAGGTCTGAACGGAGAGCTGGCAGAGGCAACTGTACCTCTCAGGCAATCCATTTATTAAGTGAAGGTGGAACCAGTCTATGAAGAAAGAAAAAGTCACCATTCAAGACATTGCTGACGCTTTGGGAATCTCCCGAAATACCGCCTCCAAAGCGATTAACGGTAGTGACAGCATCCCGGCTGATACTCGGAACAAGGTCATTAAAAAAGCGATCGAACTCAAATATAAGCAATTTGCCTATGTGGAAACAGACAGCATCATCCCTAAGAACCAAGGTAACATTGCCCTGTTTACATGCAATCTGCCGAACAGCTCGCATTTTGGCTCCTTTCTGATCAGTGGGCTGGAAAAAAGAATAAGTGCAGAAGGGTATAATTTGTCGATTCATATTGTGCGGGAAAACGAAACCCAAGCGGGAACACTTCCTAATAATTTTGAAGCCTCCAAGGTTGACGGAATCATTTGTATTGAAATGTTCGATTCACAGTATAGTGAGCTCGTTACGAGTTTGGGATTGCCCACAATCTTTATTGATTGCTCGGTGGACATTTTTTGTCCTGATTTGAAAGCGGATTTATTGTTGATGGAAAATGAACATAGCGTTTATTTTGTTACCAAAAGCCTGATTGATCGTGGATTTGCGCGGATCGGTTTTGCTGGGGATTATAAACATTGCAAAAGCTTCAACGAGCGGTGGGTTGGATATAACCGTGCTTTAATCGAAGCAGGCCTAAGTGTGGATTTATCTTGCTGCATCGTTGATCAGGACCGAAATTTTTTCTCCGAATCGGATTGGATGGATAAGCAATTGGAGGGTATGAGTGCGCTTCCGTCCGCGTTCGTATGCGCCAATGATTTTATCGCCGTCAGTGTCATGAAAGCGCTCAAAAATAAAAACTTGAAAATCCCTGAAGATATTGCTGTGTTTGGGTTTGATAACGCTCCTGAATCCCGGATTGTGGAGCCTCATTTATCCACTGTGCATATCTACAACAACGAAATGGGGATTACGGCGGCTGAGATGCTATTGGCACGGGTCAAAGATCCTTCCAGACCTTATCAGATTACGCATATCAGAACAGAGCCGATATTTAGAGAATCGACTCCGACATTGCAGTAGCTGGTGAGTGTAAAAAAAGGTGTTCTTGCAACGCTCCGCGAACGGAACGTTGCTCCAATCGCTGTTGTATCTGGATTTTATTGAATAGCTTAGTGGTAAAAATCTGGATACAAAGGCGACCCTGACGCTTTTTCGCAATCGTTCGTCCTCTCCGCTGCTTTCAGCAAATTGCTATTTTGAAGATGTTCTAAAAACCATCCATACAGACCTTAGATAAACCGTCTATACTCTTCAACTTTAATAATACAAAATGGCAAGCCTCTAAATCATCAGAGACTTGCCATTTTTCAAAGTCTATTAAACTGATGGATGCGGAGATACCTTCATTTCATCGACTTCTTTTTCATCTACCTCCGTTGCCTCTATCTCATCCGCTTCGTCACTGCTCTCTTCATTCATCAAGGCTCTTGGTGTGTAGAGCTTGGGAATGGGCACGTTCGCCCAATCCATATCGGATGCAAAGTAAAAGCTTGTGTAGGACGGCTGGTTATAGCCGGTATTTTGACGCGCCACATCCGCACGATACTGCGGGTCATGCATCAACGTGTACAATTTATGCGTTGTGGGCTCGGTACTCAAATAGATACGAATCGCTGAGCTATCCGCTGTACGGACAAGCATTTCCTCGCGCCAATCTCCGAAAATGTCAGCGACCAACGATGGCGTTCCTTTGGTATAATTGTTCGTTTTGGTGCCTGATGCGGTTAGTAATGTGCCTCGTTTCCAATCTTCAATGGTTGGGGTTACGTCGATCGCCCCGTTCACGATTTGTGTGGTCATATCAGCCGCCCATTTGATACTCATATTGGTACCCGGCATCTTCGTATCCAATTGTTTGCCCGCAGCGGTCCACAAGCCTATGGCCCAAGTCTCCAGTCCTCGCTGTTCAGGGTCTACGTCACCGACCATCCCCCGGCCTGTATCCTTCCCGGAATATCCACCGTAGAGGACTTTACCCGTTTTGGCATCCCGCAGCGAATAACCATAAGGGGCATAGGTGCCGCCTTCATGCACCATAAAGATTTCTTTTCCTGGCCTATCAGGGTCAATATCGGTCACATGCAGCGCGTCGCCGTGTCCCAATCTGGCGGTTTGGCCCGGAATTGCGCTTTCAGGAGGCATAACATCAAATGAGCTGTACAGTAGGCTACCATCATGGTCAATCGTGGCGGAGCCATATACAATTTCGTCTTTGCCATCTCCATCCACGTCTGCCGCACTCAGCGAATGTGCTCCTTGTGTAGTCAAAGTGCCGAATTTCGGGTCCGTTCCATCCCGTCCGTGTGGGCTATCATTAAACGGATTGGTCATTGGCGCCCAACCACTGTCCACCATCCAATGTTTTTGGAGATGACGACCATCCCACGTGTAAGTGACCAAGGTGGAACGCGTATAATAGCCACGTGCAAATACGGCATATGGTTTACGTCCGTCCAGATATGCTACCCCTGCCAGAAAACGATCCACGCGGTTAGCAGGTTCAATCCGGGCCATAGCATAGTCTCCCCACATAAGACCGTCGTCATGGCGCTCTGGCTCATAGCGAATCGTCTCCAGCTCAGTCCCCGTTTTTCCTTTGAAAATGGTCAAATACTCCGGCCCATCCACAATGAAGCCTTCAAATTCTCTCAGCTTGTTTTTGTCGCTCCGCGCAGGAGCATACACATCCATAAAGTAATCCGTCAGGCTTTCCGCATCCTTTCGGGATAACGGGTAGCTGTATTTTGGAGCAATACCAAAACACTCCTCCAGCGTAGCAGGCCACTGCCCCTTGACCACTTCTTCATGCTTCGTCCAGTTCATAAACATGTTCACCACATGCTCATAATAATCCGTGCGGCTCAAACGATAATCATCCTTATGTGTAATTCCAGCTTTGCGATCCTCACGGGGCAGGGTAATATATTTTTCTTTCTTGGGTTTGCCCTTTTTATCAAAAGTAATCGTTTTGGTCCCTGGAGCCGTCTTGAACATCAGCTCGGCTTTGCCATCGCCGTCAAAATCATACACCATCATCTGTGTATAGTGCGCACCTGAGCGAATATTCACACCGAGGTCAATTCGATACAGTAGCTTGCCCTCGAACGTATACGCATCGACATACGTATTTCCGGTATACCCCTTCTGAGATACATCTTTGGAGTTAGATGGGTCCCATTTTACAAAAAATTCATATTGGCCGTCTCCGTCTACATCCCCCACACTCATATCGTTGGCCGAATACGTATAGGATTCACCTGCAGGTGTTACGCCATCAGCAGGCTTTTGCAGAGGAAGCTCATAATAACCCTGCTGCCATGGCTTCACTTTGGCACTGCGATCCTTCTCTTTCCCTTTAACGACTGAAGCGACCCTGTACACCGCATTTCCGGTTCCTTCCTTATCCAGATAATTGGTGCTGTCCGTCACCGTTGCGATTTTCTTGCCATCACGGTATACGTTAAAGTCCGCTCCTGTCAGCCCTGTTGAACTGTAGCCGTTCACTTCTTGGGCCAATAACCGCCAGCTTAAAAATATACCCTCTTGCGTCGCCGCAGCCACCAGTCCGCGATCCAGCTTTTCCAACTGAATGCTGCCGCTACGATTCTGTTCTACTGCGATTGATGATTCTGCCTGCAGCGTGGGTTCGGACAAGTCTTCCGCAGCCACTCCCCCAGTCGTCCCCGTCATCGCCAGCATTGCTGCCAACGCGGCGGTCAAGGTTCCCTTTCGCCATGCGCCCTTCCTTTGAGCCATCCAATTCGTCCTCCTCAATTGTATTGTGATGACAAGCAAACACCCAAAATGATTGCGCTTACATAATTTAAATTCCTTATTATTATAGTTTTGCCGTTCCTCCAAACGCGTTTAAATATCCGTGCATTTCTCTACACAAATCCGTGTTGTTGTTCGTATCAATTAAAATGTGCCCATTAGCCCCCGTACTAACGGTTCATTTCGTGAACCGACTATGTTAGTTGAAGTGAACATATCCAAATATCATAAGATGATAAAATGGACGAGCTGTGATCAAAACATACATACCCTATCAAGGTTTCACAAAAATGATGTCACAAAACGCCCCGTTGCGATTGTTATATAGACATAAATACAAGGAGGTGAGCTCTTGCAGGCAACCATCCCCGGGGATCAACAGGATAAACACAGCCAGATTGAGCTGGCCGTAGAGCGCGTCAAGGCTGGTGAACAGCAGGCTTACGAAATCATTATTCGACAATTCGAGCGGCAGATGTACACCTACTGCTTCTATATTTTGAAGAATCATGAAGCCACAGAGGACGCTGTTCAGGACATTTTCATCAGAGCCTATGAGAATCTTCATCAATACAGCAGACAAACCAGCTTCTCGGCATGGCTATACAAAATGGCCTACCATCACTTAATGAACATCAAAAAGAAGCACAGCCGCTGGCTCAGACTGGTTCAACAAGTCAAGGAACAAGATCCAATCGTCCAAGTATCACCTTATAAAAGCGTAATTGAAGAACTCCTGACTTATCTTACACCGGAAGAGCGTCATATTCTGCTACTGAAGGCTGTTGAGCAATACAGCTTTGAGGAGATTAGCAACATCATGGGTTTGAAGTCGGCAACCATCCGCAAAAAATATGAGCGGCTTCGGCGCAAGCTGCTGGACCACAGAAGCAAAGGAGGACTTGTTAATGGACAAACGCCCAACACCACCTTATGAACGCGAAATGGACCAGTTGGAGGATTGGATCAATGAATCAGTCATGCCCAGAGGCAGTATGAGTGATCAAATTATGAAGGAGATTGAAAAAAGAGCCATGCAAAGAAAGACGACGAAATCGAAATTTGCAAAACGGGCTGTTCTGGCGGCATCCGTAGTTGGCATATTAGGGACAGGAGTGGTAGGCGCCGGGTTTGTATCACCCACGATGGCAGCCACACTCAAGCAAATTCCCGGAATTGGCAGTATTTTTTATGGATTGAGCTCGGATGAAATTCAGACTGCTGTAGATAAGGGCATTCTCAGTCATCCTAATGAAAGTGTGACTCATGACGGAATTACGTTGACATTAAGCGATGTTCTGTATGACGGTACACGCCTGTCTTTCTCCATTGAGCGTCAAGGCGAGAATATGCCGGAAACCTCTATGAATCCTTATATACCTATGGATGCCAAAACTGAAAATAGCGATGACGAATGGGTAAAGGCACATAAAGTGCCTGAGAAGGATCAGCTTAAGGGGTACCTTAAACGTCCAGAAGTACTGATAAATGACAAAAAAGTGGACTCTCGGCGATTCGCGTTTGGGGATGATCCAGGCAAAAATAATTCAGTTATAGGGGAATACATGCAATTAGACTCCCTGCCAGATGAATTTGATTTGACGGTCAGAACTTCAGTTACAGGTGTTGACGGGTTGTATGAATTTAAGGTTCCGGTAAAAGTGGACAACACCATGATTGCTGTCCAGCCGAATGAGACAAAAACCATTGGTAGCTTCAGTTATACCGTGAAGGAACTTAAATCCACCCCAACAACGACTCGGCTAGTGCTAGACAGTATAGGTGAAGTGCCTGCTTCCCCGGAGCAAACGGGAGAGTATGCGCCAACGATGATGTATTACGATATTGTGGATGATCAGGGCAACGTTATTGAGCAACGCCAATTCGGTTATTTCTACAGTAAGCCTAGAACAAAATACCATGTGGATGAGCTGTATAATGCACTTAAGCCAAATACAAAATACGTGACGATTAAGCCTTTCACCTTGACCGTCAAGCCGGCTGATTGGAGTATTGTCGGTGAAGGCATGGGATCTGACGGCAAGCATAAAAGAGGAGATAAAACGTACATCAAGGAACTCGAAATGAAGATTCCCCTGAATAACTAATCACCAATTTTTTCAATACATGAATTTCATTTCATGAGAGGAGAACATATCTAATGAAACAAACAAACTTAAAATTAACATTCCTAAAACGGGTATTACTTACAACTTCCGCTTTCGCGATAATAGGAACAGGAGCAGCCATACCAAAAAACATATCCCCCATTGCAGCAGCCACTAGTGACGCGAAATCCGCGCAAGCCGCTTCTTCCAATCTGAGCCTAACGCAGGACGGGGTTACACTGAAGCTTGGCGATGTGTTTTATGATGGCACACGCTTGTCCTTCTCCATCGAACGTGAAGGCAAAAATTTACCTGAGGGAGTCATGAGCCTGTACCTCCCAGTAGATGCCAAGGCCAGTAAAAGCCTCAAGAAGTATATGGTTCCTGAGAAAGATCAAAAGAAGGGCTATATCAAGAGGCCTCAAATTCTGATTGATGGGAAGGCATTTAAAGGCCTTGGCTCGTTCGGAGACAAAGTATCTCAAAAGAACGCCGTAGAAGCTGAATACAATCAGTTGGATGCACTTCCAGACGAGTTTGAAATGACTATCCAGGTAGGGGTTACCAGAATCAGCAAGCCTTTTGAGTTTAAAGTCCCTGTTAAAAAGGACGGTAATATGGTGAGTATCAAGCCAAATAAAACCCAAAAGAGTGGGGATTTCAGTTATACAGTCAAACAGCTCGATATTGCCTCCCGTACAACCCGGCTGGTGCTAGACAGCGAAGGTCAAGTGCCTGCATCTACCAAGCAGACAGGAAAGTACGCTCCATCCATGATGTATTATGACATCGTAGATGATCAGGGGAAAACGCTTCAGCAACGGAGAGTCGGCTTCTATCATAGCAAGCCTAGAACGAAGTATCATATTGATGAGCTGTACAGTGCTATAGGCAGCAAACCCCAATATGTGACGATCAAACCATATACATTTACAGTCGATCCCTCTAATTGGAGTGTTGTCGGTCAAGGCAAGGGAGCCGACGGGAAATATAAAAACGGAGATAAAACATACATTAAGGAACTCGAAATGACCATTCCCGTGCCAGCCCAATAACATCGATGCAAGAAGCGAGCAAGCCTGAAAGAGAATCCAGGCTTGCTCGTTTTGTTTACTTTACGTTAAGCCATTCCTTCCCCTGCTTACTTTACTGGTTCTACTGGTTATACTAGTGCTGAAGTGGCTTCAATTATCCGCTCACATTGCACCTGCACAGTAAGGGAGCATCGGTAAAAAAGCTGGAAAGCAACCGAGCGCTCTACACAGGAGCTTGTCAAGCTTGTACAACATCGTCAAGGATAGGTTTAGTTTACCCTTAATTGGTATATCTCCTAATTAGTGAGGGACAAAGGAATTGAAGTCGTCCCGACTAGACTGGTCTGCATGATAAAATACTATATCCCCATCCTGTAAATGAAAGCTGTGTCCGTATGGGTCCTTTATCTCTCTGCGATATCCTTCCAGTTGCCATTGGTTCAAAAGCGGGCCATTGATATATTGCAAATGTGGATGCTCGGTGTCCCCCTGACGGAGCGATTCCAAATTAAAACGAACCACTATAAAGCCTGTCTTCTTGAATAGATCTGTATGTTCGTTTAATTCCCTCTCTCGGCTTACATTACGTAAATCCGTCCCTTTGGTGACCGCGTACACATCGGCAGGCAGACTATACTCGCCATACCAGCGCTGAATCGCCGCATTCGCACGATCGGCATCCACCCCCTCCGGCAGGTCTGTCTTAGGACCGATCAAGGTACGTACAGCCGCAGGCAGCACCAGCCAGTCGTAGCGTCCAACCCAGGTCTTGCTGCGTGTGATACGCTGGGCATACAGCGCCACATAACGTTCCAGCGTTAACTGACTCCGCTCTGCTTCACTCAGTCCATGTTGATATTGGTAGGCTGCTGTATTCTGCATTTCCTCCATAGGGACATTGCGTAGCCGTTCATTCAAAATAACATATCGCTTCTCCCGGTCCTCCGCCGATCCTACACGGATAAATTTTCGACTGCCTGCATGTGTATACAGATCTACCTCTTCCCGCTGTCGCCCCTCTTTGCTCACCCAATAAAATGAAGGGGTAATGCGAATTCCATCCCGGGCGCTGAACATATTGCCTTTGGTTTTGAGGTCAAACTTGAAATGATAGCCTGTCTTGACCGCCACATTTGCGTAACCTTCAAATGGATGACTGCCGGGACGAACAGGCAATGTGAAGGGCTCCGGGTTCCCTCTAGGCAACCCGTCAATATTGCCAAGCCCTGTCCAATAGGACAGGCCGCTATGCATCGGGCTTCCTTTTTGCAGTCGAAATATACGCTCCCAATGGTAATCTGCAATATCCGTGATATGAAAATCATACATCCGTCCGATGACCTCAATATTCACCACATCATTGGCAACATGATGGGCGAGATCCGTGTTGGCATGGCGCTGCTCGGTGAATCCATCCGGTGCATTTTCGGCAATGGTGCGGAACTCGACTGTATAATTGCCTTCATCGACCCATACAGGCAAATAAAAGTCTGTGTCCAGCTGTAGTACCGGAATCTCAATCCAGGTACCTCGCGGATAAAAATGCGTCTTTCCTTTGTCGTACACATCGAATGGAAAGCGCACCTGCTTGGTTCGTACATATTTGGCATACTCCCGATCACCATAGCCGGGAATATTCAAATGCGGACCTGCTGTCGAAATCGTCACCCGGAAAGGACGCTCCAAAATAAGTGCGGATCGTCCCTTCGTAGGTTGGGTTTTCTGATTATGAGCAGCATCATCCGACACTGTAGACAGATTCACTACGGGAGTGTGGACAGTCACTGTATTGATCCCCTGTATCGGCAACGTTTTATCCGCACCTCCATTGATATTTCCTTTGAGAATAGCGTAAGTGATGTCACCACTGCTGGGCGTGTTGGGCTTATTCATCTTATGCTTATCAATCACATGATTCGGACTGTACAGCACATCAGCCCCAATTGCTCCGGAAGAAGGAATCACACCTGGTTTAGGGCCATTTACCTTGACGCGCTCTGGATTCATAATGAGCTTGTTTTCAAAGGTCAAAGTATCGTTCTCCACTTCAATTTCCTTAACTGCCTCCTCTGCCTTAGATTTCAGTACACTGCGATCATCAGGCACACTGGGCTTGCTGCTGCCGCCGTTTTTGCTACGACTACCTCCATCCACTGTCCCTGGTGCAGGGGGCGGATAAAAGTTACCCTGGGTCACCGCAATATAGGAAGGGGGATTATAGGATTGCGGAAACAGGGTGATTGCTTCATTGGGTAACGCATAGTTTCGGAGTGAAGCCTCTTTAATACCATATACCTCCAAATTGTCTATCTTCCAATAGGAGCACGGACGGACGATTTGGTAAGTATAAGTTCGCTTCACCGTCTCATTCCGCCGAGATTTTTTCTTAGGCCGCCAGGTCAACCGATATTCCCGTTTTACGTTCACCGTATATGTACACTGACCCGTCATGTTCACAAACTTATGTTGAAAAAGATATCTCTTGGCTTGCACATGACCGTACAGGCTTTCAGAGGTAGGAATACCTTTGGATACGTCAAATCGTTCCCGACCACGCTGGTCCGCTTTGATCACGGCAGATACTACTGGGTCCAACTCGGCAGTTTCCAAGCGCAGACCTGGAACGGGACGGGAGCAAACAACACCTTTCGTTGGCTGTTCATTATCTTGGCAATTTGAGGGCGCTCCCTCTTGGCTTTCTCCAGGCTTCGGACAGCCCTGAGCTTCTTTGTAATACAAGTAAGCGGTAAACTGTTCAAAAGAACCGTCATAGGTAAACCCAGGTACAATCCCCGGCAAAATATCTCCGCTTGGCGGTTTACCTGTCGTGCTCTTCTTGTAACCCACATACTCATATTTCGGATTGGTTGGCGGGGTGAAATCATACGGTTGATTAGGTTTTAGCTCATCTTCTATTGGTTTAAATACGTTGTTAAGTGACTTTCCGTCAGTTGTAAAATGCTTGACGATGAGTGCGCTCTCTAGTTCGATTTTGAATAGGATGGGCTGGTAGATGCGCCAAGCCTCTACTTCTTTGGCACAGGTAGGGCAAGACTCGTCTTTAATATTTAAAGGTTCTTCCGCATCCAGAAGCATATTTACGGTTACGGGGATAACTGTAGTGTCGGTACCAATACCTTGTTTTTGAAAGGGACGAATTTCATTACTTGTTTTGCTACTATTGCTCGTTGAATCACCACTGATAGCTCGTCTATAATCTTCATAGTTATCGGATCTTGATTTTGAGAAATACTTTTTATAGTCAAGATTCTCTTTATTTATTTTAGGTTCATATAAACTCGCTTCGACACTTTTAATTTTACGACCTGGAAATTGAAATTTGTACGTAAAGGTAGCTTCCCCATACATATGTTTATTCGGTTGTTTTTTTTTGTGTTACCCATTCCCCAGCGGTGTTCTTCCACATATCAAAGTACATCATCCCAACAAAGTAACGATTGTTCTTATCTGGAAAATAAGAGAGTGGCGTGATTTCTGTATCTGCCGCCACCATGTTAGTAGGAAAAGAGAATGGTGGGAACTGAAAAAATAACAGTAACCCCACCAAAAGTGCAATCAGAAGGTGTTTGGTCTTCTTCATACAATCTAATTTCCTTCTCATGAATTCACCATCAACGGGATATATTTATCTGACCAGCCATCAAACCCAATATATTTAATATCATTTATTTTGAATGATTTATAATTTTTAACTTTATCAAACAATTCATCTCTTGAGGAATAAATAGGGTAATACAACGTTTTTGTTCCATCTCCATTGTTGCTAGTTAGATCAGGTACAGGATAGCGATATCTGATTTCATTATTGTTTGTGATATAAAAAATTCCACCTGCTGAAGAAGTAGTTCTAACCCTCATTTTCATATATGTTGTGCCTTTGTCGTTAGTATACGGCTCAATGGAATATAAATCACGCAGAAGCCTCACTGGTAAGTCAGATGATTTAAAAATTAGTACCTTACTGTATTTTTCGCCATCTGCATTTTCTAAAAGATACGATTTTGTTGTAAACGCCTTTTTATACGGCTCAATACTAACTGCCTGATGCCCTGTGTCCTCTAACGCAGCGATTTCCTTCTTCCCAATCCAGACCCAGCGGCTGACCTTATCCCATTCTACCGTCTGTCCCAAACCCTCACTCACTAACCGCAGTGGTACAAAAGTACGGTTTTGCTTCAAAATAATCTTCGTTTCATACGTTTTGGTCTGCCCATCCACGGTAGCGGTGTTTTGCCCCACTGTCATATTAACGGCATGTGCATCATTTTTTATCGACACAGCTAATTGGCCGCCTGTTTTCTCCCAGCCCACCTTAGCACCCAATGCCTCGGATACAAACCGGATTGGAACCATTACATAATCGTTACCATCCTGAAAAGGTTTGGCATCCGGGAACTGTATTTTTTTCGCATTTAATAAGACTTCAATTGGTTTGGTGCTACTTGCCGCCTCCGTCGTTGGAATCGTACTTGTCCCGCCCCATAGCAACGCGACTGCGGTCAAACTCAACACCCATTTTTTTATACTCATCTCTCGATCCCCTTTGTCTGCTTAAACTTTTAAACTATGTATATCATCTCTAATCTCATAAACTTATCGCATCCCCACTTTCGGAAAATACTGGATACAACTTATATATTATAGGGTTTCCCAATTACAAAATCTATAAGAAAAATAACTAATATAACTACTCTAAAAATCATTTCCTATGAGAAACCTCTCCCTCTAAATCATAGAATGGCCTCCTTATTTAACTTATATTTTCCGCAAAATCCAACAAAAAAGGGCTGCCTCTCCCCTATGAAGGAAGAAACAGCCCGTGTGCTTCACGCGCAAAAACTATGAAAATATCAGTTCATACCATATAAATTGTTCCAGCATCATCCAATATTTCTTATATCATAAATCATAACAGACTAAAAAGCAAACGTTACTTTTTTCTCACAAAGCAGGAATCCCGGCGAACTTTTGACGCCCCCTGCCCCCCATTCATCTGCCTCCCTTACACATAAGCTGGAAGCCACGTCCCGTGCGCTGCAATCAGGTCGTCGCACAGAGAAACGATATCATCCATGGATAATTCAGCCGAGGTGTGCGGGTCCAGCATAGCGGCGTGGTAAATGTGTTCTTTTTTCCCCGTCATTGCAGCTTCAATCGTTAACAGCTGGGTATTAATATTCGTCCGGTTCAGTGCAGCACATTGAGGCGGCAAATCCCCGACAAAGGTCGGTGTAACCCCATTACGATTGACTAGACAAGGTACCTCTACACAGGCTTCCTTCGGCAGATTGGTAATCAAGCCTGTATTCATCACATTCCCGCCAATGGCAAAGGGCTGATTGGTTTCGATTGCCTCAAATATATAAGAAGCATATTCGTTCGACCGTTCATGGCGCAGATCCTGATCGCCCAAAAGTTCCTCACGCATCGTCTCCCAGCGTTCAATCTGGCTCACGCAGCGGCGCGGGTATTCATCCAAGGGAATATTGAAGCGTTCAATTAGCTCAGGATATGCCCGTTTGATAAAATACGGATGATACTCTGCATTATGCTCGGACGATTCCGTAATGTAATAGCCGAATTTCAGCATCATTTCAAAGCGTACCATATCATGATGCTTTTCCCGCTGCTTGGCGACAGCCCGTTTTTTAATCTCAGGATACAAATCCACCCCATCCTTGCTCACTTCGAGCAGCCACGCCATATGATTGATGCCTGCGATCTTTGCCTTTACACCTTCCTGCTCCAAGCCGAGGCTTTTGAACAACTCGGGTATACACGCCTGTACGCTATGACACAGCCCTACTGTACGGACACCACCGTGTACGTTCATCACGTTCGTCAACACAGCCATCGGATTGGTATAGTTGAGAAACAGTGCATCCGGGCACACCTCGCGAACGTCTGCCGCAAAATCGAGCATCACCGGAATCGTTCTTAAATTGCGGAAAATACCGCCAATACCAACCGTATCAGCAATCGTTTGGCGCAGTCCGTATTTTTTGGGAATCTCAAAATCTGTAATCGTACACGGATCATAACCGCCCACCTGGATGGCATTTACTACATAGGCCGCTCCACGCAGTGCTTCCTTGCGGTCAGTGTAGGAGCGGATCACACAGGTACTCCCCGTTGTTTTTTTCAAATTGGATAAAATATTTTCCGAATCTTTCAGCCTAACAGGGTCAATATCGAACAACGCCAGTTCAAAGCCCTGCAAAGCAGGTGTCAACATACAATCGCCAAGCACATTTTTAGCAAACACCGTACTGCCTGCACCCAGAAATGTAATCTTGCTCATACTTTGTCCCCCATTCACATTTTGTTCGCAGCTTTGCACCTCAAATGCAAGGATACCCATCGCCCCTCTCCCCCTTTGCAGGAAGAAAGTGACGATGGGAAAGATTAGCCATGACTATGCGTTGTTGCCTCTCATTCAGGATACTCCCACTGATTTAGCTGGGCTGATAAGCCGAGACGGTAAGACAGATGTTGCCGGGGATGTCGTAGTTGGCGGGGTTACTGAAGTCTCCGGGCTAATCGGAGTTACCGGTGAAGTCACTGCCCCTGCCTCAATCACAGTTACCTTGGCCATTGCCTTTAACTCTGTCCCTTCCACTTTGCCCTTCAATTCAAACGAACCTGGAGCAGCATATTGTGCAGGGTCTATATCCTCCCATTCCACAGCCACCCATTTGGTGGAGCCTTCTCCATACGTAGCTTCCACTACGCTTGGCAGTCCAGGTTTTTCACCGACATGAGTTGTTACATTCACCTCTTTTAACGCAGTGATGTTCTCAGTTGCCGTCAGACTCTGTGCTGTACCGGAGGCCAGACCTGCCACCTCGTTTGCATTCAAAGCACGGCTATAGATCCGGAATTCATCCACCAGACCATTGAAATACGGATCAGGGTACTGGGACTTACCGATAAAATTATTTTTCGTCTGTCCCAGACTGGTTGGATTCAAGGTCAGGTTGGTATTGCGTCCCACTTCTTTCCCATCCACGTACAAAATACCTGTGGAGCCCGAAAGCGTGACCGCAACATGCTTCCATACGCCTGTCGGCAATACAGGGGCATCAATCGTCTGTTCCTGTCCTTGCCCGTTACCCTGATTCGTAATTGCAAATAGCATCCGGTTCCCGGCTTTAGGGGTCAGGAACATATATTCATTGGTCCCGGAGCCGAAGTCAAAAATCCGCACATAATCGCTCAGGCTGTTCGCCTTGACCCAGCCGGATACGGTCAATTGCTGTGCCCGGCTGACAATCCCCGCCGGAAGCTGCACATAGCTGTCCTTGCCGTTCAGGCTCACAGCGTTGCCTCTTTTCCCCGCAGCCCATGCCGCAGTTCCCTTAACGGTAGCATCATTGCCGCTTTCCGATGAATCCGCAGCAACAGCACCGCTGGCTTCGTCGAACTTGTAAACGGCAAGCTGTTCAGGTAACGGTGCCGCCGGTTCAGCTATCACAGTTACTTTAGCATCTCCTGATAACTGGGAGTCGCTGGCTGTCAGCTTGAATATATACGTTCCTGGCTCGGAAACGTCCACCTTCGAGCGTAGTGATGTTTTGCTGCTGAATGTGACCTTCGCATTCTGTGGTCCTTCAACCAGACTCCACTCGCTGGTCACCTTTCCTTGCGGAAGCCCATCATCTGTAGCCGCACCCTTCAAGATAATCTGATCCGGCAGCTTCACCTTGGAATCTTTGCCTGCATCAACGACAGGTGCTTTGTTGGGATCAGGTGTGGTTGGTGTCAGCTCTACCGTATAGGAGGATGCTGTACCCATTTCCAGCTTAAGCTTATTGGTTGGTGCATACGCATTAAACTTGCCTTGTGATTGACCACCCACTTTAACCAGGTACGTTCCTTTCTTTAAGCCATCAAATGTAACGTACGTAGAATGAGCTTGGCCCGGCGTTTGATTTTTCAATTGGAGCCATACATAATCCTTGGATGTTGCCAGCTTGGCTTCTGTATACTGGTCCTTTTCCAGCTCGATATACAGCTTTTCCGTAATCAGGTTGACTCGTTTGAACAAACCGTCCAGCGGCTTGATCGTATACACGTTACCGCTTTTACTCACCTCTGCACCGTAGCCCGTCAATCCAAAAATTGGATCAATCGCGATATCCGCGCTTAAGGTTTTAAGTGCACCAAACAATCCGAGGTCAGCCTCACCGCTCATGCCGCGCCAGCCGTTAAAGAGCGGAACATTTTTACCGCCGCCGGTGCCGTTTGTACCGTTATTGCCTTTTTCTGCTTGATACGTCCATGCAACCGCCCCGATGTTCTCAGGGTCCGAGCTGATTTGTCCGGAATTAATCGCTCCGACATTGGCAATTTTGGCAGCATAGGACAGCCGTTGTTGCTCCTCGCGATGATTGTCCTCATGATGACGAATCCAGTCATCCATCGCATATCCCGCAAGTGAAGTCGTGTACTGGAAGTTAAACCAGTTCTCCCCGGTAATCGTCACCGGATCGGTATAGTAGTACCATACAGGCATATGGCCGCGTGATGCACGAGTTTTGGCATTGATTTTACCCATCATTTCCAGGGCTTTACTTTGCTCACCCTCTGTATCTATATTCTGCTTGGCTAACGTATATACAGCCTCTTCGCCTGTATTGTCGTAGCTATATTCAGAACCATAAGGATACTTTGTATTTTTAAAATTGTTATATTTGCGGTCCATTTTTTCCTTGAGATCGTTCGCTTCATCATCGTAGCCTTCATCATGAAGGGCCTGAATAATATCCGGCGTGGTCAGCTCGCCCATCAAACCTGTTTCCCAGTTGTACGCAACCGGTCCTTCATACAATGCTTTGAAAATGTTATAAGCCCGCAGCAAATAGGTTTCCTTCGGATGCTTGTAAGTGACTAGGTCCGGGTATTCCTTGGCAATCTTATACATGCTGAAATACGTATTATATACATGCGGGTATGCATATCCCCGATAGGTCGGTGTATCATTGGGCTCCGGCATCAGGAAATCATGAATTAAATAATCCTCATGATGTCCATTCATCAGATTCGTCCAAATCGCCGTCTCCAAATAATCGTCTACAGCCCGCACCTCTTTGGCGACTGGAGAGAG
Source organism: Paenibacillus sp. Mc5Re-14 (assembly GCF_001049835.1). NCBI lineage: Bacteria > Bacillati > Bacillota > Bacilli > Caryophanales > Paenibacillaceae > Paenibacillus > Paenibacillus sp. Mc5Re-14. Next base: position 1,343,680 of record NZ_CVPD01000001.1, read on the forward strand.
CGTGTTTTTTTCAGCCAGGAACTGTCCGTGGGTCAGACCCCAATCGTCCCCCCAGCCCCAATAGCCATTGAAAATGTTGCGTTTGGATTTGGTATGCATCATCCAATCGTCAAATACCTTATCACGCAGATCACCTGGCACGTTCCACTGGGTTTTGTCTATCATAAAAGTAGCGTGCCGTTGCAGCGCCTGATCAATCGGCTCAATGGCATAGAATTGTAAAACCGTTTTGTTGCCATTGCCGTATTCTACCGTTATGAAGTTCGGACCCAGCTTAGTAAATTTCAGTTCATAAATCTGATGTCCTCCAGCCTTGCTATCCGTCTGCGGAATAACCGTTCCGTCTGGATAGGTCACCTTGTTGATCGTTTGCTTGGTACGCAGATCCACCTTCGCCTTTTGATTCGTAGGCACAATCATGCCTGGTACAACTGTAGTATCCACCAAGTTTTCTTGATACAACGTATCTTTTACATCATGCTCGTCCTTTACCGCCAGGAACTTGAAGCCATAGTTTTTGCTTTGTCCTGGATTCAGGATCAGGCTTGTATTGGGCAAATACCCACGGTTGGTAGACTTGATGACATTGGAATGAATATAAAATACATTCAATCCCTCCAACCACTTGCCTTCGTTGGCCGGGTTCCAGGCCCACTTGCTACCCGGATGCTCTTCATCCCGCCAATGGTCCTGATACTCAAACCCAGCGCCTGTTGTGGAATCAGGGATCAATAGCAGGGAAGAACCAATGCCGCTGGGACGCCCAGCTGTAATATAGGAGCTGTTATTGCCGACAAAGGAATGCGTCACGACTCTCGTTTCGTAAATTGCATCACCATAAGTCCACTGCTCATTAAAAGGTAGGGGCAATCCAAAATCACCAATCTCCAATTTTTTGCCGCTGGTATTCTGTACCTGTATATTCCACAGTACCGAACCATTCGACTCCGCCGAATAGGTTTCAATGACTTTAAAATTGCGTATGCCTTCTGCATTACTTGAGTTCTCATACGTGACAGTAACGCGGTTGCCGCTGGTCGTGATCTTACGTGCGTCTGCCGACTTATTCGTCCATGCCTTCGTCCAGCTACCTCCATCCAGTCGATACGTGAACATCAGCTCCCCTAGCCACTGATGATCTGCCGTGTTCTGCTCAGGTGTCACCGTTGCGTTCATGACATATTCGGTCGGAAAAGCATCTCCCTTGATACGGATAGATGAAATCTCGCCATGCTCGCCTGTCTGAATCGTCAGCTTGTCATTGGATAGTTCATGGGCCTCTGCCGTATGCGTCCCAAACAACACGGACGCTGTGGTTAAAAACAAAAATGCCGCCAATATTCCCTTAAATTTCATCAACACGGCCTCCTTTTCGATCTCGGGGTCCTGATTTGCTTGTCAATCAGCTGAAGTCTCTTCATTTCGCCGCAACCCCCTTGGAAATGTAAGCGCTACAACTCTATTGTACAAAGCCTTGTCCATTGGTAAAATCAACATTTTCAACCGATTTATATAGGATTTCAACCTAATCGTGGGATGAATCATTCATACCAACAGACACCATGTTTTGGATTAATGAATGGACAAATCGGAAATAATTCACTCATACCGTCTGTAGGAGGGAACAACTTCATGAATTCGAATGATAATCCACCAGAGCAAAACGCTTATTTGAAAGAGCTGAATGCATTATTTATCCCATTAGATGGAATGGAGAATCTGGACCGCATGGTTAAGGCCATCGGAGATGCAGATATTGTGCTGCTCGGTGAGGCGAGCCATGGGACTTCTGATTTCTACCGAGTTCGGGCCGAGCTTTCGAAGAAGCTAATTACAAGCAAGGGTTTTAACATTATCGGTGTGGAAGGAGACTGGCCCTCTGCTTATCGGGTGAACCGGTATGTTAAAGGGATGGAGGGGGCCGATTCCTCGGCAGCCGATGCACTGGGTGATTTTACCCGCTGGCCGACATGGATGTGGGCAAATACGGACATTCGTGATTTCGCGGAGTGGCTCAAGGAGTACAATGAGGCGAATCACGGCGACGGCAGTGCCCGTGCGAAGGTTGGATTTTATGGCATTGATATGTACTCGTTATGGGAATCGATGGAAGCGATTATCGGTTATTTGGAGGAGACCAATTCTCCCCAACTGAAACAGGCCCGCAGGACATACGCCTGTTTCGATCCATATAGCAGGGACCATCAGTCTTATGGCATTGCGGCAGGACTGCTCTCGGAGAGCTGTGAGAAAGAAGTGGTTGAGCTGCTACAGCAGATGCAGAGCCGGCGCATGGCGTATCCGGGAAGTGAGGAAGAGCTGAATGCAGAGGTGAACATGCTCGTCACCTCCAGCTCGGAGGCCTACTATCGTACGATGGTCCGGGGCGGCCCACAGTCCTGGAATATACGGGACAAACATATGGTTGAATCCCTCAAGCGAATCATGTCCTATTACGGTGCCTCGGCAAAAGCCATCGTCTGGGAGCATAATACGCATATCGGTGATGCGCGGGCAACGGATATGATGGCGGATGGCATGGTTAATGTGGGTCAGCTGCTGCGGGAGGATCCAGAACATCGGGTGTTTGCCATTGGCTTCGGGACCTATCAGGGCGAGGTACTGGCTGGAAGAGCTTGGGGGTCTCCGGTTGAGAAGATGACCGTCCCGCCCGGACAGCCGGGAAGCTGGGAGTATTACATGCACCAGGCGGGAGGCGGCCGAAATGGCATGATAATGCTCTCCGATGCTTCTTCCATGCTGCATACGACCATTGGCCACCGTGCCATCGGTGTGGTGTACGAGCCTGCTCATGAGCGGTTCGGCAATTACGTGCCTTCCAGCATGGCAGATCGTTATAATGCGTTTGTTCATCTCGATCGGACCACCGCCCTTCAGCCACTGCCTATCCTTCAGCCGGTTGCAACGGATGCTTTATTTTCAGAATAACAGCTCGCAAGAAACGTCTGTGGGATGCTGGATGGCTGGGTAGCGTTTACCGTCAGGCTTCGGATAATAACTATGAGACTGGCTCCAATACAAAAAGTGGCAGGCACGGACTTTATTTTTATTAGTCTGGGCCTGCTGCTTTTTTATTGAACTAAACGGTCCGTTAGTTTTTATGCATCTATCAAAAAAGGGATGTCTCCATCACGGAAATCTGGAGAACACCCCCTATCTCCTGGCTTTCCGTCTGGTGCATATGGCAGCCGGACGGATGTGCCTGATTCCTTGCTCATTCCACAATTTCCGGTCCTGTCGGCCTTGGAAGTGATCGCTACAACGCAATACATTTATGTCGTAGGCCTCTATTGATATTGGCATCTGCATCGAATACCGCATAGATTTGGCTAGGAACATGAAGGACGGTAAATTCATCTGGGACCTGCTTTCCATTCTTTCTCCTACAGTGTAAAAGAACCACTGAATATCTTCTTGTTTAGAAATGCTTCCATTTTGTCTAGAAATTCAAGTACCACAACGAAGAGATCTAGTAACGCTTCAATTCTTCTTCAGACATGTATCTTTCCTGACCGATAGAAGGATTTCACTATTCTTCTTTTTCTTTGTCTTTCACTTCACTTTTTTTAAGTAGAATTACGTATAATCAACGAAGTCTTGTAGATTTTCGTTATAGGAGCAGATCGCATCCCCTTCAATCGCCAGGTAAGACATTCCGTAACATCCTTTACCATATCAGGAATACAATTGGTTAATGTGGTCAGTTCCGGATTAGTCATTAATCCTACAGGATGGTTATCAAATCCGATGACGGACATTTCTTGAGGCACGGATATCCCCCTTTGCTTTGCTGCTTTCAATAAACCAGTAGCTACAAAGTCACTACCTGTTATCATTCCATCCGGCAATTGGTCAGAAGTAAATAATTGTTCTCCCAAGGCATATCCATCTTCCATAGTCATCAGACCCGTATAACATTGTGATTTTGTACAGGCAAGACCGAATTGTTGGTGAGCCATTTGAAACCCATTCCATCTTTTCTCTTGCAATTGTGTCAGGTGATCCATACAGAAAAACAGATGACGGCGCCCCTTGGACAGCAAATATGCTGTCGCTTGAAAGACCGCATCTTCTTCATCCAATCGAAAGACATCAAGAAACTCTCCATCCATCGCTTCGTTGCATATGATTCCAATGTAAGAACCTATATATTCTTTAATTTCTCTCTCCGAGAAATGGGAATGAGCAATAACCACGGCATCCATTTCTCGACGTGCCAATCGGGCATACACTTCACGTTCATACTCCCGGGATAATTCGGTCTGATAGATGACAAGTTGATACCCCATTGAGCCTAAAGATCGACTTAATGTACTGACAAGCTGACTGAAATAAGGATGTTCCACATCCGGGACAAGCACACCGATATGATTACTGGCCTGTAGACGCAACTGAACCCCCTGCGTATTGCGGACATATCCCAGCTCCGTAATGGCTTTCTGTACTTTTTGTCTGCTTTCAATAGATACATGAGGATGGTCATTTAACACACGTGATACCGTCGACTTGGAGAGACCGCTTACACGTGAAATATCAATTATGGTGGGCAAAATTAACACCTCATCTAAAGTATTGACCTGGGAACGTTCCCTGCAACTATGATATCGTTAACAAACTATAGGAGGAGCTACACTCATGAAAGTCATATATACCCCCGCTGTAACCGAATATCTGATATTGTTTGATTTTGACGAAACGTATTACCCGCATGAATGTTTGCCTGAACAACTCAAAATGGTGTACGAACTGGAACAATACCTCCAGCAGCTTGCCAGAAATCATCAGGTAAAGATAGCTTGGGTCACCGGAAGTAGTGTTCAGCAAATACAAGCAAAAATGAATATAGCCGGTATGACGCAGCTCCCCCATTTTATAGCGAGCAATCTAGGCACAGAGTTGTGGGAAGTCGAGCCTGACGGGCAACTGGTCACTGTTCCTTCATGGGCAAAGATCATAAGGGCCTCTGGATTCTCTCGAAGAGATGTAGAAGATTTAATTAGAGAATTAAAATCAACATTCAACATCGTTCTTCACGAACAGACTCAATTAGGTCAATCCGGATACAAAATGAACTACTATTATTATCCGGTATCAGCAGTCAAAACCCAATATGATATAAGTATCATCAGGCACCTGGCTGCAAATCATGGGATCGGAATTAATATCAATATTTGCAATCCCAAGGCGGGTGATCCGGAGCACGCATATGATGTCGATTTTATCCCCGAAGGAACTGGAAAGAAAGCGGCTGTGCAATTCCTGATGGATTATAGTCAGGTACCCCTGTCCAAAACATTGGCTTTCGGTGACAGTGGAAATGACATCGAGATGCTTCAGATGGTTGCCCATGGCTATCTTCTCCAGAATGCAACAGCAGAGGCAAAGTCATTCCACAACAACGTTGCCCCTTATGCTTACGCCGAGGGAATTTTGCATGTATGCAGAAATTTCTTTAGGGAGTAATTCATATTATGGCGTTTGCCCAGCTATATTTAGCCGATCTAAGTCTCGGTAAATCGTGCGAACCGGCACTTCAAAGCGCATCGCTAGATCTTGCGCACGAACTTGATTTGTTCGTTTTTAATTTTCTACACAAAAGTCACTCCATCCTGCCCATTAGTTAAACAAAGGCAGCCAATCACTTTGATCGGCTGCCTTCTTGTTTGTATTGAACTATCGTTCTTCGTTAGCTTAATGACCTCAAATATGAAAATTTCTAAAGAGTCCATATAAGAACAAACAATTCCAATTACTGTATAATTGAGAACAAGAAAGGGTGGTAATAACAAATCATACAGGGTTATTTAAGAAATTAAAACCCACCGTAAGGCTGTCGCCTTGCACGGTGGGTTTTGCCTTTATTATCTGATTTGCGTTCCGTTGGGTAGATCGAAATCCGGCTTCAACAGCACGACATCTCCCTGTTCAGGCAGTCCGCCCAGAACCAAAACTTCCGAATTGAATCCCACTATGCGGTACATTCATTGAAACAAATATAAAGCACCAGCTTCAAAAAGATTCTTCTTTGGTTTGTCATATCTATCGGCAGAGAGTAAGTATACGGCTATCCACTAAGACTTCCCGATCGCAGACTTAGGATAGAAACTCTTTTCCCCATACTCTTATAGAATCGATAATACTCAACAATTTATTTCCTTGTTCAGTGAGGGAGTATTCTACTTTGGGTGGCACAGTGTCATCTACTATCCTCTTCACAATTCCATCCGCCTCGAGTTCCCTGAGTTGTAGAGTCAACATCCGTTGTGAAATCCCTGGTATTAATCGTTTAAGTTCATTAAATCTGACCGATTTTTCGGATAAAATGTCGATAATGATTCCCTTCCATTTTCCTCCTATCATATGTAAAACCATTTCAACAGGACAGCCCTTTATAACCTCTTCACTGCAATCGCCATAATTTTTTAATCCATATCCCATATTGCCACTCCATTCATTAAGTTACAAAAATGTGCGTACTTACAAGTATCAATCATTTCCACTATATTAACTATATCAGAAATGAAAGGAGATATATCACGATTACAATGAGAGAATCTAAATAGCAGTCACAAATATAAGAATTAAATACATTTTCGTAGGTACAGATTTTAGAAAATAGATTAGGGAGGCAATTTTATGAATAAATCCAAGATCGTATTAATTACAGGTGGCAACAAAGGTATTGGTTTTGAGACAGCAAGACAATTAGGAAACATGGGGTATGAGATTTTAATAGGAGCAAGAAGCGAAGAAAAAGGACATGAGGCCGTAACGTTTTTAGAAACGGAGAACATTAAAGCTAAAACGGTGGTTCTTGATGTCACAAACCCCAGCTCCGTTCTCTCCGCAGTAGAATGGATTGAACAAGAATATGGATACCTTGATATCTTGATTAATAATGCAGGCGTGTTTTTTGAAGGCAACACACCTACAAGTGAACTGGAACTGTCCGTTCTCAAGAATACCTATGAGACAAACGTTTTCGGCGTATTTTCTGTCACTAAAACAATACTTCCATTGCTCAAAAAATCTTCTGCCGGAAGAATCGTAAATCTTTCCAGCGGATTAGGTTCCTTAACTTTGAATTCAGACCCAACGTCGGAATTTTATAATGTGAATTCGCTCGCCTACAATAGTTCCAAAACGGCTGTAAATGCTTTAACTGTTTTCTTTGCTAAAGAATTAAGAGATACTCCTATTAAAATCAACTCGGTTTGCCCTGGATTTACGGCTACCGATTTAAATGGTAATAGTGGCTATCGCACAGTCGAACAAGCAGCTTCCAGTGTAGTTAAGCTTGCCACAATCAATAATGATGGTCCAACTGGTAGCTTTTTTGATGAAAATGGAGTTGTGCCTTGGTAAAAACACAGGGAATAAGTTAGCTTTAACATCCAAAAATTCCGATATAAATATTTCTAATACATCATCTTATCCGTACCATTTTACCCGGGCAGTTTCTGAGTATTCCGTAAAGCTATTTGGAGAAAGGTATCCTTTTGTTTGATCATACCAGCGGTTGCGCATATACTGAAGACCTGTTACCCCGTCCCACTCTCCAGAGTAGCGGAATAGATTCTCTGTGTAGTCAACGGCTATAAGGACTTGTTTATGTCCACTATCGGCAATAGGGTCAAATTCTTGTACCTGACCAAGGACATGAACTTGACCCTTTAAAATGAAAAAACGCGCCTAGCGCGGGTTTCTATAGGGCTATGTTCTTTCTCCTCTGACCCGAGTGACGAGCAGTCGAAGTTGCCATACCTTAGGCGGAAGCCGTCATATCATGAATAGTTATTGGTTTCCCTGCAACGCCAATCCAATCTCCCAAAAGAGTTAATACTTGAACGTGTAGTTTGTTCACATCTTCTAAGCATGTAACAACATTAACATTGCCAAATCTAACTTCACTCATGTTTCTTCCCTCTCTTTTGTGGTATGTGTTAAATTATTCAGAAATGCATAATTTGACAAGGCTAAGTATTAATAGAGCTCTACAACTTTGCAATCAGCTTCTACAATCCAGTATTGTAATTTTATATTGATTGCTAAGTTGAATATGTATTTAAACTAACCTGCCCGTTAGCTTAATGATTCGTCCTCAGTCTAGATTTTTTTTCTTCTGACCACCGATAAAATAAAAAAAGCCGCTTAAATAGCGACTTTCAACAGGAAATGTCTATGTACATACTATTTTCAATCTTCCCTTTTTACCGGATAGCCTATTTCCTGGCTGTCCTCTTCAAGATCAGCGAATTCTAATTCTTCATTTAGACCTTTAAGCATTTTCCCATCCAAAGGCTCTATATCGAATATTCGCTGTACGAGCGACCGGTCCAGTGAAATCTCGTAATACTCCGTTGCCCAAGCATAGTAATAATCCGCTTTGCCGTTTAAAACATGCAACAGTTTGTAGGCTTCGGCATCCAGTTCCTTACTTGCGGACCATGCCTGGCTGCCTTGCAACTTCCATGTGCAAAATGTGGTCACATCCATAATAAACGCTGGTTCCCTTAGAAATCCCTCAAATTCGTTAGGCACGCCTTGCAGCACATCATGTGGCCCATGCACCTGATTGAACCGCTGGTCAAACCCTTTGATGATCAGTCCGTTTAGCTGAAACAGCGCAAAATAGTGATCCCCTTCGCCGTCCCTCATCGATGCCATCTGTTCATTCTCATCCCAATGGGCGTTGTACGAATAATATCGGTATTCCCACTCCGGCATAAGGATAGCGTCCAGGATGGCTGCAGCTTGAAATATACGTCTGCTCTCCTCGATGTCGGGAAGTATGCCAATGAAGTTTGAATATGTCATGATCTATCTCTCCTCTACCCGGGCCTTCTTTCATAACATATCCATTATAAAATCATAGATACTGGAAGAAGTGACAACAAAAAAGCCACGGTATCCCGTAGTTTCCTGCTGAGTAAGCCTCAAACCAGTTGAGCTATCGTTCCCCGTTAGAGTCTCGTGAATGTGATGTAATCGACTTGGGCAGGCTCTGCCGATTCGATCCGAAGTGTCCGGTTGATCTGTCCCCGGTGATATTGCCCATGTAAGAGGACCTGCAACAGGATGTCCCGGGCGGACGTTCGGAACGGAACCCCACTCTGATTCTCATAGTCAATCATCTCATCCAGCTCGAATTCCTTGAGCCCTTCGATATAGACGCGATATTGCTCAGCGTTTTCTTGGAACATCGTCCGAATCGCTAACAGGTCTTCCGTTTCCTCCCACAACGAATATTGCGCGCTACCCTTGCCCTGCAATCGGTCCAGCCAGACTCGTTCCGCGACCGAAACGTGCCGAACCAGCTTCAGAAGGTCCTTGTTCTTCGTCTTACTCTCCTCGAGCGCGTCCAAGATGCGTCCGTCCGCCCAGTATAGGTGGTCCATCATGCACTTGATTGTCTTCAATTCGGTCTCCCCCTCTTCTTTTCATCGATTACTTGAACCTAGTGTATCTCGTTAGTTTAGCGACTTCAAACTTTTAAATACTTATCACACGCCATACAGATTTGCCAATGAAGTTACAGACTTACCTGTAACGTTTAGGATAAGGTTGTTTGTGAGATTTGTAAAAAAAGTCGGCACCAAGTGGAACAAGAACGAAGTGGTCTGAATGGTGTTGTACAAGCGATAGCGATGGGAATTGGCGTCCCAGCGAACAAATAAAGTCAGCCGATCCTGAGTCTCAAAAAGTGAATCAAAAAATCAGTGAGTATATGGAGGTGCTGAAGAATAAGCGAGTCAACTTCCCTACACTCCGCAGCAGCGTTCATCCATGGGTATCAAATCCCTAATTATCAATCATCCATTTTTGATCTTTTGTAGGCTAGTGGTGTCATATTCATCGCTTTTCTGAATCTTTCTATAAAATAGCTCGTACTGTTAAATCCGACCTTATAGGCAACTTCTGTAACGTTGGATTCTGCTTGTTGCAGTAAGACTAAACTTTTTTGAATCCGATAATCCATTACATAATTCAACGGAGTTACCTTTAAAATTCGTTTGAAATATCGGCAGCACTCCGAACGGCTCAATTGACCCGCTTTTGCAATATCATCTAATGTGACTTTTTCAGCATAATGCAAATAGATCCAATTTAACATTTGCTTGATCCGTTGACTCTTTACCATTTCCATCTGGTCGTATTCTAATTGAAAGCCATTAATGACTAAGTTTTTCCAAATCAGTGTTAAATGCATGGTAATATCCATCTCAAAGTATGGTGATTTTTGTTGAATATATTGATTCATTTTCAAAATGGCATCTAAAATGTTTTTACCCCAAAGCTCGTCAGAATCTATGTATACATAAGGTAAATTAGTCGCTTGAATATAAGGAGCTACGTAGGGTGTGTAAAGCTCTTGTGATAAAACGAAATGAGGAGAAACATTTAGGCAGATGTAGACGCAACCCGATTCATTCTTATCTTCCGCCATATGTAGGCAGCCACTATTTATAAACAACCCATCACCTTGTCGTACGATTCGTTTATCCTCATTTATTTGAAAGATCGCTTGTCCTTTTTCAACCAGAACAAATTGAATTTCATCATGCCAATGAAGGGGTACATATCCATGTATATTTTGGTTAATTGTTGTTTCATAACATGCCACCGGTAATACGACCGTCCGATGCTCAGTTAGTTCTTTTAGGTTTTGGTCAATCATAAAATTTTTTATTTGCAAATCACCACAACCTCAATATATTTATATTTTATCATCAAATTCAAGTATAATTTAAAATATTTTTCACCTATTATAACACTATTATTATATTTCAAGGTGGAGAATATTCATGGATAAATCAACTAGAAGAACAGGATTATTTCTTGTTATCATAGGAGCTATATTTTGGGGGATCAGTGGGACTGTTGCAAAAAAACTTTTTCTACAAATCGATGTAAATTGGCTTGTAACAACACGCTTGCTCATAGCTGGTGTTTTACTCTTGGCCCTTCAATTTATAATAAAAGACCGTACACAAATATGGGGTGTATGGAAAAATAGAAAGATCGCTTTCCAACTCATTGTCTACGGTTTGGTTGGTATGCTAGCGGTTCAATATACGTATATGGCATCCATTCAAAGTGGTAATGCCGCTGTTGCGACATTATTACAGTATTTAGCACCTGTAATGATTATCATCTATTTAGTTCTGCGAAAGCACCTGGTCTTCACACGAAAGGATCTATCAGCTATTTTCCTGGCTTTAGTGGGTTGTTTTTTCTTGTTAACAAACGGCTCTATTTCTCAACTATCCGTTCCGAAGATCGCAATCGTGTGGGGCCTTTTATCAGCAATAGCCCTGGCTTTTTATACCTTATACGCAATTCCTCTTTTGAAGCAATACGATTCCCTGGTTATTGTGGGTTGGGCGATGGTCATCGGCGGTTTTGGACTAAGCTTGATTCATCCACCCTGGCAGATCGATTTTAAAAGCTTGACCCTAGAAACCTATTTATATCTAGCATTCGTTATTATATTCGGCACAATGATAGCATTTTGGTTCTATATAGAAAGTTTACAAAGCCTTTCACCTAAAGAAACAAGCTTTCTAAGTAGTTTGGAACCACTAGCTGCTGTTTTAACAACTGTATTTTGGTTAAAAGAACCCTTTGGTTTTTTCCAATGGATTGGTGTATTATGTATCATTGGACTGATACTATTATTGGCATTTAATAAAAAGTCTTCTTCATAAACCCTGCCTTCATGTCTACGTTATGCACCGGTCCCTCAGGCTGAATCAAAGCTACTAACCTCAATCTTGAATATGGTTTCTCCCATTAAGTAAAAGAGGCACATCAGTGTAGATGTGCCTCTCTCATTTTGCCTAGAATCATTCGTTATTCATTCTCCATCGTGCTGATGTCGATCACAAATCGATACCGTATGTCTGAAGCTAGTACTCGCTCCCAGGCTTCATCAATCTGGTTAGCCGAAATAACCTCGATCTCTGGAGTGATAGAGTGTTCAGCGCAAAAGTTAAGCATTTCCTGCGTTTCGCGGATACCACCAATCATCGATCCAGCAAACGACCGACGATGACCGATAAGAGATAAGACTTGAACAGGCAATGGCTCCGCTGGCGCACCAACATTGACCAATGTACCGTCCAGTGCCAGCAATGAAAGGTAGGCGTTAATGTCGATTTTCGCGCTGACCGTATTCACAATCAGGTCGAACGAACCGGCCAGTTTCTTAAACGTTTCCGGATCGTTCGTGGCATAATAATGATCCGCACCAAGCCGCAAACCGTCTTCTTTCTTATTCAATGTTTGTGATAAAACCGTAACCTCTGCCCCCATGGCATGAGCAAGCTTTACAGCCATGTGTCCAAGCCCGCCAAGTCCAACAACAGCTATCTTTTTGCCAGGAGCGGCTCCCCAATGGCGCAGCGGCGAATACGTTGTGATGCCGGCACACAGCAAAGGAGCAGCGACATCAAGCTCTATACCATCAGGAATGCTAACTACGAAGTCTTCAGTTACGACGATGTGAGAGGAGTAACCACCTTGCGTATATTGCCCGTATCTGTCGTAGGCTCCATAGGTGCCCGTATTACCATTTAGACAATACTGCTCTTCTCCCTGATGACAGTTAACGCACTCTCCGCAGGAGTCAACCATACAGCCTACCCCCACTCGGTCGCCAATGGCAAACTTTCTGACCTCCGAACCAACCTGGGTGACAATTCCGGCAATCTCGTGCCCTGGAACGAGCGGATAGTTCACCGGTCCCCACTCGCCGCGAGCTGTATGAATATCAGAGTGGCAAATACCAGCGTACTTAATCTCAATGAGAACATCATGGGGCTGGAGATCCCTGCGTTCTATCGTGGTCAGTTTGAATGGACCTTATGGACTGAATGTAGCGCGTGCATTAGTAGTTATCATTATCGTATAACCTCCTGCAATTCATGAATTATTGGTTATTTTAATCGTGTTACTTAGCCTATTTAAACATGGAGACAATTCCTTATCTTGAAAGTGATCGAGTGAGAGTAAACATGTAGTTTCTTAGTAAAATGGCTACAAAACCTAAAACCAATGATAGTAGTCCCACAAATATGACGTATTGTGTACCCATTTCTGCTATAAAGAATCCACCGACTGTGGCACCAAATGTTACTCCCAAGTTAGCAGATGTTAAAAATAATCCATTAGCGAAATCAGGCGCTTCAGGAGTTGAAGACGTCATCAAATATTGATTCATATTCCCCCCGAAACCGGCTAACATTCCCCAAATTAAAGTTATGATCGCCATGGGTACGCTAAGCTGTCCTGTGAAGAACATAATGATGTAAACAGCTCCCAGTACAAAAGGGAAAGATACGACAGATTTGATCGCACTATTAATAAGTAGCTTTCCTGCGACTACATTTCCAATAATGTTGGCTCCACCGTATATAAACAACATTAAGCTAATTGTATTCGAAAACATATTCGTAACAGTTTTCAAATATTCAGCAAAATAACTGTAAACACCGAATATTGCTGAGTTCATTAAAATAACAGTCACAATGGAAAGCCAAGTAGCTGGTTTTTTTAATACAGATAATTGTGCTCCGTAAGAAAGTCTTTCCTCAACAGGCATCGATGGTACAAATAGTAATGTAGCGATAAATACCATAATGTTTACGGCAGCAAAGAATACCATCGACATCTGTAGAGAAACAGCACCTGCAATCAAACTTGCGATTGGTACACCGATTACCATACCGGCAGATACTCCAATAAAAACTTTCGAAACAGCTTTTGGAGCTTCTTCCTGACTAACCGAGGCCGCAGCTACAGTAAATGCCAATGAACAATATACAGGATGAAAAAGTGCAGGTACTACACGAGCAACAAGTGCAATCGTAAAATTAGTCGTAAAAATTGAGACGACATTCCCTAAAACGAAAACACCAAGCACAAGTAACATGACCTTTTTCCGATTTATACCCGAAAACAATAAAGGTAAGATGGGCCCAGACACTGCAACCGCAAGTGCAAAAGAACTTACCAACCATCCTGCTGTTGATGCACTCACATGAAAGTGTTCGGCAATGGAGGGCAATAAGCCGATCACCCCCATTTCGGTATTTAAAATGCCGAAGACTCCTATGGTTAATATAAATACAAGTAAATTTTTCTGATTAACCAAAATCAAGGTTCCTCTCTTCACTTTTGAAATTACCTATACAACACGAAGTTGATAAGCAAAGCACATTGTTTAATCAACTCATGTCTATTATTATATGATTAAGAAGCGTAAAAACAATGGTTAAAAATCCGCGATATGTTGATATATCAACACATGAATCAAAAGTGTTAATTATCGCAGAAGGCTAGGTGACATTTTCGATGACCAAAGTGGATCGGAGAATTCTTAAAACTCAAGAATCCTTGAAAAAAGCTGTTATTGAACTGATGACTGAAAAAAACTTTGATGAGATTACCATTCAGGATATTGCAGACCGGGCAAATGTAAACCGCGGAACCATTTATCTTCATTATCAGGACAAATATGATTTATTGGATAAACTCATAGAGACACACCTTAACGAATTAGGGGAGATGGATAAGTGGGCATGTGAGTTGGATTGGACCGATGCTCTTGTACCTTACTTTGAATATTTTAAGGAAAATTATTTATTTTTTTCGACCATGTTAGCAAGTAAAGGGACACCATCATCTTTTAGAACTCGGCTTTTTGCCTCTTTTATTGAAGGATTTAAAGGTGAGATCGACAGAGAAAGCAGCAGGAATACTGAATTAAGTGAAGATGTTATGTTGCAATATGCTGGAAACGCCTATGTAGGGATAATTGAGTGGTGGATTCGGAATGGGATGCCATATCCGCCGCAAGTTATGGCCAAACAAGTCGGGGTTTTGTTAGAGAGAAGTCTATAGTTTATAACAAGAGCGTACTGCATAACTTTGCCAGTACGCTCTTGAACTTTAATCATATTTTTCCATTCAGCTGCAATTCAACCTAGCTTAATGGATTAAACAGGATCGATTTATCACCCAATAGGTGTTCCATCAGGCAGTTTAATATCTGGTTTCAATAGAACCACGTCCCCCTTTTCGGGGATTCCTCCAAGGACTAATACTTCTGAATCAAAGCCTGCTATCCGTCGAGGAGGAAAGTTGACTACAGCTATGATTTGTTCCCCTATAATCTCTTCAGCCACATATCTTTTTGTAATTTGTGCACTCGATGTTTTTATTCCAATATCTTGTCCAAAATCGATTTCAAGTTTAATAGCAGGAACTTTCGCTTCTGCAAAAAACTCAGCTTTAATTATAGTTCCAACCCGAATATCGAGTTTCAAAAAATCATCAATCGTTGCCATGTAAACATTCTCCTCATCGATTGTATTCTTAAAAATTTCGCGATAATCAGTAAACAATTTTAATATTTTGCAACTGTATACTTTAAGGATTTTGCCCAAAAATACATCCCCATACCGAATAAAGTCATGATTCCACCTATGAATTGAAATGCAGACATGATTTCTCCTAAAAATAAGTAGGCGAGAAGTATGGCGAGAACCGGTTCTCCAATAATACCCACTGACACAGTAGTTGCCCCCATTGACTTCAACAGCAGATTAAAAATATATTGACCAAAAATAGTTGGAATTACTGCAAGTAATAAAAAATACGTCCAATCCGACGAGTCATATTCGGTCAAGGAATAATGATTCACCAAATTGTAGACTAGCAGGACACTGCCGCCAAGAAAAAAAACAATCACACTATAAAAATTTGCATTTATTTTGTGACTTACCTTCTGTCCTGCCAGCATATAAGCTGAAATCAAGATTGTTCCTAATAAAGACAACCCATCTCCGATTAGTGCCTCTTTCGAAGTCCCAATGTCTCCCCAAGCTATAATGATTGAACCGATAAGAGCAGCGATCAAACAAAAAATAGTGAATAGGCTTACTCGTTCTCTAAACACAAAGTAGGAACCAATCATTACAAATAAAGGCTGTAAGGATAAGATGACCATGGAGCTCGCAACTGAGGTATACACCAAAGATTCCATCCAGAATAAAAAATGTAACCCGAGAAAAAGACCAGCCATGAAAACGGTACCCCAATCTTTTTTGGTCATTTTTATGAAACGGGGCATTTTCCAGGGTACGAAAGGAAGCATTAGTATGACTGACATATACAATCTATACATTCCAGCCACGGAGGTTGGAGTGTCTGAGGATTTTATCATGATGGAAGAGATGGAAACCGACAAAATACTGATGAACAGCAAAAAGTATGGATGCAAGGGAAGAGACGTTTTATTTATTTTCATAATGATCCTCTCAGATGTTTTTGAGCAATTCTCTGTGCACAGAAAATTTGAATAATAAACTGAACTGTGTATAATAATATCACCGCTTTTATTTATTTTGTGTAATTATATCTTTTATTTATATAGGAATATCGTCATAAGAAAGGACTTTCATTTTAATGGAAAAACAATTGCACGAGACCATTCTCTATCCCGATGTTTCATTTCCATACATCATGTACACCCATACGATCCACGAAAGTATTCCTAAAGGTAGAGGATTTAACGATTTACATTGGCATGAAGAACTACAGATCACTTTGGTTACTAAAGGAAAACTAGTTATACAAGTGAACGGAATTGATCATGAATTAGATACAGGTCAGGCTATTTTAATTAATAAAGGTGTCCTTCACGTTACTACACAACTTTCACACAACGGTCAATATGTCAGCTTTAATTTCCCGGAGAAGCTGCTGGCCTTTTATGCAGATAGCGCGATGGAAAAAAATTATGTACTGCCTTATACAAACTCTTCTTTAGTGTCACTAGTAATTAAGGGAGATGTTGAATGGCAAATTCAAATACTGCAAATGCTTTGGGAAATGAAACAGAAGTTTGATATGAAAAAAAAGTGGGGTTGGGAATATGAGGTATCCATCAAAACGGCACAATTATGGTTAATCTTAATATCTAATATTTCTCTTTCTTCTGAGGAAGCACCTAAATACGTGAAAATACAACAGGAAAGACTTCAATTAATGCTTAGCTTTATCCATCAAAACTACGCAAACAACATAACACTACAAGAAATTGCCGCTATAGCACATTTAAGTGTTTCAGAATGCACTCGTAGTTTTAAGCGAACCATTCACATGACACCTTATGATTACTTGATTAAATACCGCATCAAGAAAAGCAGCGAGTTATTAACCTCAACACAATATACCATAACTGAAATAGCCCACAAAGTGGGCTTCAATCATGTAAATCACTTCATTCAGTCTTTTAAAAAACATTATAAAAAAACACCCAAAGAATTCCGCAAATTTAGAAATGATTCATGAATTAAGGAACGAAGTAGCCAGTATTTTGAACTGCAAAAAAGGAGATAGCGCTCGCCATCTCCCTTGCTCTTCCTACTTACACTTCCTACTTACACTTCCTGCTTAAAAACATAGTACCTACACAGGTGGTCGGTGAGCGGAGCGGGCAGAATTGTTCTGAAGAAGCGGAGCGTTCGCCTTTGCAACGGGATTTTAACCTTACCAGGTGTCATATAAATGAAAAAATCCCGTTGCAACAGCGATCGGAAGAATAATCTGCACGCGTAGCGCCTCCCCGACATACTCCCAAACAAACAACTATGTTTTTAATCCCCCACCCGATTCAAAAACACCTTCGTCCGCTCCAACTGCGGATTGCCAAAAATCTGCTCCGGTGTACCGGATTCCGCAATTTCTCCATTGTCCATAAAAATGACGCGATCTGCCACATCTCTTGCGAAATTCATTTCGTGGGTCACGATGACCATCGTCATATACTCCTCAGCCAGCTTTTTGATCACTCGCAGTACCTCGCCTGTCAGCTCGGGGTCAAGGGCCGAGGTTGGCTCGTCAAACAGTAAAATATCAGGATTCATCATCATTGCCCGGGCAATCGCCACCCGCTGCTTCTGCCCCCCGACAATCGGGCCGGATACGCATCCGCTTTATCCGCCAAGCCGACTTTAGCCAGCAACTCGGCGCTCTGGCGTCGCAACTCAGCCTTGCTCACCTTTTTCACCAGCTTTGGAGCCAGTTCCAGATTATCCTGCACCGTCAAATGAGGGAAGAGATTAAAATGTTGAAACACCATGCCCATTCCGGTAGTAATGCTCTTAATGTCGCCTGCCGGAGCATAGTGACCGTTTTCCACTAGGGCTTTATCATGGATGCGAATCGTCCCGCCTGTCACATCCTCCAGATGCACCAAGCTGCGAAGCATGGTACTTTTCCCTGAACCTGAAGGACCGATGACAGCTACAACCTCGCCCGACTTCACGTTAAAGCTCACTCTTTTCAGAACGTCGAGCTGGCCGAATGATTTTTTCAAATCGGTTACTTCTATTGCGTTAGTGTTCATATCCCGACATTCCTTTTACTCGAATTTAAAACGTTTTTCCAGTGCTCTAAAGAATATTGTAAGCACCAAAGCCATCAATAAATATATAACTGCCGCTACAACATAAGGCACAATCGAGAAATCACGGTTTACAGCCGTATTGGCAAAATGCAAAAGTTCCGGTACTGCTACCGCATACAGCAAAGCCGTATCTTTCACCAGGGTCGTCGCCTCATTGGTTACCGCAGGCAAAACAATCCGTACCATTTGCGGCACAATAACTCTAATCAACGTCTGCGACTTGCTTAAGCCCAGCACTTGCGAAGCCTCGTATTGCCCTTTATCAATCGACAACATCCCGCCTCTAAAAATCTCTGCAAAATAAGCCGCATAATTCAGTACAAATGCCAGTACCGCAGCCGTTGTCCGGTCCAGTACCAGATATTCCCCAATGACAGGCAACATCGGCAGACCAAAACAAAAGAATAATAATTGCAGCAAAAGCGGCGTGCCTCTTATAACATAAATGTACGTGTGCATCAGCCAGGCAATAGGCTTAAACCGACTTTTGGCCAGCAGCGTAACGATAAACCCGAGCGGAATAGACAAGATGAGCGTAATGAAAAATAAAATAATCGTCATCTGTGCCCCTTCAAGCATAGGCTTCATAATTCGTAAAATATATTCCATACTCATAACCTTCGACTCCTAAACCCTTAGTTCATTACATTACGTATTAATTTAATACTTTATCTTCACCGAACCATTTTTTTGAAATCTCAGCCGCTTTTCCGTTCTTGTGCAGCTCATCCAAAGCAGATTGCAGTTGCGTCAACAGCTCTTCATTCCCCTTTTTCACGCCGATGCCATATTCCTCAGGAGCCAGTGATTCATCAAGCAGCTTATACGTCCCTTGTTCCTTGGACATATAATACTTGGCAACAACTTCATCAATGACAACTGCATCCAGGCGACCAGTTTTCAGATCTGTCAAAGCAAGAACGTTATCCGGGTACTCCGACACTGACTTCAATTTACTTTTGATCGGATTCGCATCTAGTGCGTCGGCTGCTGAGGACAACGTTTGGAGGCCCACCGTTTTGCCCACCAGATCAGCCAGCTTGGAAAGACTGGAGGTAGCTGGAACGACAATGACCTGACTATTTTTCAGATATGGTTTTGTGAACAGCACCTTTTCCTTACGCTCATCTGTAATGGTGTATCCATTCCAAATGAGATCAATACGTCCACTGTTCAGCTCGGATTCTTTGGCAGACCAGTCGATCGGCTGGAATTCCACTTGCTTGCCCATTTGTTCCCCGGCCGCCTTCGCATAATCAATATCAAAACCGGTCAGCTCATTATTTTCATCTCTAAAGCCCATCGGCGCGAATTTATCATCAATTCCAATAATCAACTTGCTGTTATCTTTACCGCCGGAACATCCGGCCAACACGATCATAATCAAACCAATCATCATCGTAAACATGGCTGCTTTTCTCATCTTATTCCCCTCCAACAATGGTGACCCCCATATTCAAGAACAGGTGGCAAACGCTTTAGTTCGTTAACACGTTATCAGAGTATCATCATAACATACCGCAGGATACTCGTCGAGAGGAATCAGCGGATTCTTAGCCTTATAAAAATGGAAAACTTGTGACGAAAATTTGACCTGTGTTCTATAATGTAAAACCTTACCTTGACATGTTACCTTATCCGTTTTATCATTTCCTAGTATTCTTATATACTTTTATTTATTTTAAAAATTCAACAACAATAGAATGAAAATCAGCTTGATAGACAGGAGAAATATAGTCCCATGTACATTTTAAAACGTCTTTTCACGATGCTCATTACGTTATGGATTATCGTCACTTTAACGTTTATTATCATGCACATCATTCCGGGTGATCCGTTCTCGAACGATTCCAAGACCATTCCAGAAGCAGTATTGCAAAACATGCGTGCCAGGTACAATCTGGACAAGCCGCTCGCTGTGCAGTATGTATTGTATCTCAAAAATTTGCTCGTGCTGGATATGGGGCCGTCTATTCAATCAAAAACAACCGACGTAAATATGCTTATCGCCAGAGGCTTCCCACCTTCTGCACTGCTGGGTATTCAATCCATCGTGGTTGCGATTATAGCCGGTATTTCACTCGGAACATTGGCTGCTTTACACCATAATCGACCACTGGATTATATTTCAATGTTTATCGCCATTGTGGGTATTTCCGTCCCCAGCTTCATATTAGCGCCATTGTTAATCAAGTATGTTGCCGTCAAATGGCATCTGCTTCCGGTCGCCTCATGGGGAACCTGGCAGCACACGGTGCTTCCATCGCTAGCTCTCGCTGTTTCACCTCTTGCTGTTATCGCCCGTTTTATGCGGACAAGTATGCTGGAAGTCATGCATGAGGAATACATACGCACCGCCAAAGCGAAAGGGTTGTCCTCTTGGGCAATAGTCATTCGTCACGGACTACGCAATGCATTAATTCCGGTGCTGTCCTTTATCGGACCGCTATTCGCTTCTGTGATTACAGGTACCTTTGTCGTCGAAAAAATATTCGCCATTCCCGGCATCGGTAAGTATTTCGTAGACAGTATCTTTAACCGGGATTATCCAGTCATTATGGGTACGACCATTTTCTACAGTGCCATTCTGGTCGTTACCTTATTTTTAATTGATATATCCTATCGCCTTGTCGATCCGCGAATCAAATTAGTCAGCAAAGGAGATTAACATGAAAGCAGCACCTACTGTCGAAAAGGACAGTCTGTTTAGTCTTGTAGACCGCAGCCAGATACCCACCCCCACGTTGACCAGACCCCAAGAGTCACCATGGCGGGATTGGCTTCGCAGACTTTTTAACAACAAGCTTGCTCTGTTGGGGTTTTCTCTACTTATCATTATTATTGTGCTAGCGATTGTCGGACCTTCCATGGTTCCTTATGCACCCAGTGATCAATCCCTTTTGAAAACGAACCTCTCTCCTTCGAAAGAGCATTGGTTTGGCACGGATGATCTGGGGAGGGACGTATGGGCACGGACATGGGCCGGAGCTAGAATTTCACTTATGATTGGTTTTGCTGCTGCTGCCATTGATTTGTTGCTTGGCATTCTCGTCGGCTGTGTAGCTGGTTATTGTGCGGGACATAGTAAAACGGGCGACCGAATCGACAATGTCCTGATGCGTATTATTGAAATTTTGTACAGCATTCCTTATCTGCTGGTCATCATTCTGTTGCTCGTCATTATGAAGCCCGGCCTGCTCACGATGATTATTGCTCTATCTATTACCGGATGGGTCGGCATGGCTCGGGTGGTACGTGGGCAAATCCTACAGCTCAAGCAGCAGGAATATGTGCTGGCCGCCCGCAGCTTGGGAACATCTCATTCACGCATTATTTTCAGGCATCTACTGCCGAATGCAGCGGCCATCATAATCGTGAACCTGACGTTCACTATCCCGTCGGCTATCTTTGCCGAATCGTTCCTGAGTTTTCTCGGTCTGGGGATTCAGTCACCTTCAGCAAGCTGGGGAACAATGGCCAACGACTCGCTCGGCGTTATTTTAAGCGGTCAATGGTGGCGCTTATTCTTCCCCGGTCTGATGATATCGCTCACCATGCTGGCGTTCAACACACTTGGAGACGGGCTTCAGGATGCACTTGACCCGCGTTCACAGCATTAACAACACAGATATCCAAATTGGACAAGGAGGGGTGTCACCATGATCCGCAGCTTCTCGCCTAACCGCAGAAAAAACGGCAGTTCCTTTATGGAAGTGCGCACACGCGGCATACCTGCCGGAAAGGAGGTTGAATAAATCCCGGCTGATCGTTTAACTAACCATAATAATGGAGGAAAACCACGATGAAAAAAATGCATTGGATGACGATCATCTTACTTTTAGCCGTAACGGCTTTGGCAGGATGCTCTGGCACTGCAGACAAGACAGCAAGCAACGACTCGTCCGCTGCGTCTCAAGCAGATGTCCCGCAAGAAATTACAGCCAATCTGGCAGGTGGCGAGCCTTATACGCTGGACCCTGCCTTCGCATCAGATACAACGTCCTATTTGTCATTGATAACCTGTATGAAGGGCTGTATACATACGACAAAGCCGGTAAAATCGTAGAAGGTGCTGCCAGCAAAGTAGACGTGTCTCCTGACGGCAAAACATACACCTTTACCATTCGTGACGGCGCAAAATGGTCGAACGGTGACCCGCTGACTGCTAAGGATTTTGAATACTCCTGGAAACGAGTCCTGAATCCGAAAACGGCTGCCTACGATCCTTCTGCCCTCTACTATATCAAAGGTGCCGAAGCGTACAACACAGGCAAAGGTAAAATTGAAGATGTAGGTGTTACAGCTAAAGATGATAAAACGCTTGTCGTTGAGCTAAAATCACCGCTGAGCTTCTTCCCAACGATTGCTGTCGGTCACGCCTATTTACCCGTGAACCAAGCTGTTGTGGAGAAAAGCGACAAATGGGCAGCAGAAGCTAACACGATTGTCGGCAACGGCGCGTATGTAGCCAAGGAATGGAAACATAACGAGCAAATTACGCTGACGAAAAACGATCAATACTGGAACAAAGATGCCATTACAATGGCAACGATTAACTTTAAAATGGTTCAAGACTCCACAACCTATTATCAAATGTACAAAACAGGCGATCTGGATCTGATCTTGAGCCTCCCTGTGGATACACTGGATCAGGAAAAGAGCAGCAAGAAATTCCTGTCGCACCCATCCTTCAGTGTGTACACGTATTCTTTCAACGTAAAACAAAAGCCGTTTGATAATAAAAAAATCAGACAGGCCATTGCCTACGCTATTGACCGTGAAGCACTGGCTACCAGTGTAACCAAAGGTGGCGAAACTCCTGCATACGGATATGTTCCATACGGAACGACAACACCGTCCGGCAAGGACTTCCGTGATGAAGCGCCGAAAAAATACTATGAGTTTGATGCAGCAAAAGCAAAACAATTGCTGGCTGAAGGACTGAAAGAAGAAGGTTTGACCAAGCTGCCACCGATCACCTTCAAGTACAACACGTCGGACAAGCATAAAAAAGTAGCTGAAGCCATTCAAGAAATGCTAAAAACGAACCTGGGCGTTGAAGTGACGCTGGAAAATCAGGAATGGAAAACATACATTGATACCTTTAAACAAAAGAACTTCCAGATCGCCCGTATGGGTTGGGAAGGAAACTTCCTTGATCCGCTTGGCGTATTGGGACACTATACTTCCAAAAATTCGAACAACTTTACCAACTGGAGCAACCCGGAGTATGACAAGCTGATCGAATCTTCAACCTTTGAGCTTGATCCGGCAAAACGCTTTGAACAGCTTCATCAGGCAGAAGACGTATTGATGGAAGATCTGCCGATTATTCCGATCCAGTTCTCTGCGGATACCGCATTAATCAGCCCTAAAATTCAAGGCATCGTATTTGACGCTCGTTCGAACCCAGATCTACGTTTTGCAAAACGGGTTGAAAAATAATGATTTTACGTTTCGGGATCACTGCCCTGATTGTCGGTACCTTAGGATTTTTATACGCCGCACCCCATCTCATGTATGGTCGTGAAAACCTGGCTACCGCAAATCTGCTATTTCTGTTAGGATTGCTGGGCTTGGTGATCAGTGCGATCTTCCATGTTCTGCAAAGTGGCTTTCTCACCCTCTTTCTGCGGGGATTTGCCGACATCGGGCAGTTATTCATTCGTCAATCCAAGGCATTACAGGAGGAAAATGAACGTTTGCGTTCCGATGAATCTCTGTCTGCCTGGAAAACATCCATGTTCCGCCACCTCAAGGTATATACTTCGGGGTGCGGGACGGGACTTTTACTTTGCTCGATAGTATTAATGGGGATGAGTTAAGGAAATGAGAAGCTTTCTTGCGGTTGGTGGACGCTGCGCGTGCAGATTGTTCTTCCGAACGCTTCGCTTCTCCAGAACAATTCTGCCCGCTCCGCTAGCAACCGCCAATAGAGCTTCTACATGTTTTAGTGATTGGTAAAATGAAAAGAGAGAGTTCCGCAAAGCATTTGCTAGCAGAGCTCTCTCTTTTTTCATTTTTTATATTAAACTTTGAAAAGTTTCTCATAGTACAAGACTTATTAGCCTTAATAAATATGCTTTTCCTTCGCTTCTTGCAGCCATGACGGGAACTCGTTAAGTAATAGTTCGTACAGTTGATTGTCTTCCATAGATTCGATATCTTGTATTTGAAAGAAATTGGCGTTATCTACCACACGACCTTCTATGTTGTCGAGCTTCTTTAATACGCCAAAATCGGATTCACCCACACCGATAAATTGCCAGAAAATTGGCTCTCCTGATGAATCAATGACTGCGTTGTCAATATTGTCCCCTTTGCCACGCTTCACACCGCCATCATTAATAAAAATAACAAAAGCCGGATCTGAAGAGGGTTCTTCCTTGGTGTACTTGGCGATGACATCACGCATCACTGGAGGCTCATCATTTCGACCAAACTTGGGCAAATAATCATTGGACAAAATATGTTTTTCAACATAGTTGTCAACGTCATTTTCGGTAACGGATGGCAACCGTGAAAAACGGTGATCATACACCCATACATCCAGTACACCATCATCATCCAAAGAACTTGCTACCGCAACAATTCGCTCCAACACTTTTTGAACGGTACCATTTTTGTACAAACTTCTCATAGATCCTGAAATATCGAGCACTAATCCAACTCTCGCGGTCACATTCGTTAGATTCTTTTTAGTCAGTACCAATTGCGCATTCTTTTTAAGTAAAGAAATACCGCTCATGTTCCCCACGCTCCTCTATGATGTTTTCACTAGTCCATTTAATCTACCATCTGCGTCGTCGCTCGTCGCCACTTAGGGGAAAGTCGCTCAATTCTCCGAGTTGGTCATGTGCAGCCTTATAAATGCGGAGGATAGCTTGCACCTTGTTAAAATCATTGTCTTCCGGTCCGAATCCTTCCATATACATCCTTTGGATGATGTTTTGGAAAAAATCGATACGTTCGCGGACAGAATCCTGCTCGATTTGCAGCACATCTTCAAAGCTGTGTGTCTCAGCAAATTCAGACAGCTCATCAAATTCCTGTTCCTGATATCGCTCTCCCCGAGTTTCGGGATTGAGGTCAATAGAGGTACGCAGGGTTGACAATAAAATATTTTCGCGTGCCAGCATGACATGAAAGTCTTTGTTCTTAAACAGATCTGTAACGATCAGACGGCACATTTCCTTGTTCTGCAACAGAATCCCATCAAAGGGATGCAGCGTCCACACACCGTAATTAAAAAATAAATTAAAATTGAAGCTACTGCTCCCATACCGATATACAATGTTGATTTTCGATTCATCGATGATTTCAAATGAAAATTCCAGCATGCATTCTCCTTTGGGATTCCAATATTTAACTCTATCCTATCAGAAAATGCATGATTTTCAATAAAAAATTTTATTTCACAGTTTCATTTAACTCCACAATAGAGTCTGCTTTTTCGCTACTGGCAGCCACGAGTAAAAAGACAATCACACACCCTAAAATAAAGGACATCATACGCTCATTCTCTCCTTTGTCATTTCACTTTTTAAGAGTTTATGCACGAGAATGCTATATATGTCATCATGTCCTTTATTGTCCACTGCCAAACAAAAGAAAGACGCCCTTGGGACTCACCCTGGCGTCTTTTTTCATAGATTATTATATTATTGTATATTAGCTATCAGTTCAAAAACGAACTTAGACCCTCAGAAGAAAGGTTATCCTTCAGTGGTTTGGATTGTTCTTTCCCTTCGATGCCCAAACGTTGGCTAAGGTTGGCATTGATTGCTGTCATTTTACTTGTATAATCATGGCAGCTTTCAATAATCCGACGGTTTGATTTTTCAGACAGATCCAAAGCAGATACCAAATCGCCAATCGCCTGATTCACAGCTTCCAATGACATCGATGGCTTGCTAAGCAGATCTGTCGTTCTTTCGGTCGTCGTTTTGAGAAGCTTTGCATTTTCCTTGAATTGATCCTCAATCGTACGGTTAGTCGCATCAACGGCTGAAATAATTTTATCTTGATCGGCCAGTGCCATCGCGATCATAGCCGATACGGTGATTAGATTCGATGTTTTATCAATCGCATTATTGACAGAATCAATCAGTTTATCATTGTTATCATTAATAATATCCGTTGCTGCAATGGCCTGATTGTATAACAGGATCATTTCAGTCATCGACTGTGTACGAGTAACTACTTTGCGCAATCCCCGTTCCAGATGAGGCTTGCGATTTTCATTTTCCGGCTTGGCAATCTCGGCTTCGAACAGCTCTTTCAAGCGATTACCAAAGGCAATCTTCGTCTGCAAATTGTAGATTTCTTCAATGGAAGCCTTCTTCAACTGTCTCATGCTGACGATGTTTTCTTCCAAATTATCCTTGCCATCTCTCAAGGCAGTAATGATTTTTTCGATGTTGGTCTTCACCGACTGATACTTATAAATGTAGTTTTTCAACGGACTTTTACGCAGGAGCTTGCCAAAAAAACCTACATCTTTACTCTGCTGAAGCGTTTCGCATTCATCTCGGAGTTTTAAGATCATATTCGAGACCTCAGCCCGATCACCGGACATGAGGTCGTTTACCGGACGATCTAACATTTTAAGGGTTTGTCCCGCCCGTTCCTGCGTTTTAACCCCCAGCTTACCAATGTCATCCATTAAGGTATCCAGACTCATAACATCGCTTTGCGATACCTTTTGAATCAGCCGCGAAGCCTCCTCAGTCACCTTTTGTTCATCTTCTTTTTTCAATTCAGCCCATGGGGTCGCCATCATGCTAACCTCCTATTCTGAAAACAACTGTTGCTGAAAGCTAATAGTTATTGTTCAGAGCAGCTATGCTGCTGATTTTTATTCTTTAAAGTAACCTACAGTTCGGAACTGCTGTATCGCTGGTGAATAAGCTCTGCTTTACTCTGTAATTCCATCAGATCCTTATGCTCCACCGTGGATACAATCACAGATATTTTGCTATCCACATCTCGCAATCCGTTTAGTAGCGTCCTCCGGTTGGTCCGTTTCGCATCGCCACTAAGCCGAAGAAACGGGTTAATCAGTCCGTTCAAGTCCTTCAAAATCAATCTCCGAACCGTGTGATTCACTTCACTGTTGTTCAATTCATGCAAAAGCGGGATGACCCGCTGCAAACGTGCAAATAGAGCCAGCGCCTTCTCGACAATCTCGTTATCTAGCGCATCTTTCTGTCCCTCGGAGATCACCATATCCTCCAGTACCTCCAAATACTCCATCACCTGAGCAAATTCACTGCTCACCTGACCTGGTTGACGTACTTGTCCTGTTATAGACTCCGGTCGAACGGCATCTTCCTTTTCATGCTGCTGTGTCTCAACGACCTGCTCCTGCACCACCGGAATCACGGAACCAGTCAGATTAGGTCGAGGATGGCGAACAGCCATGATAAGGCTATATCCTCCCAGACCAATGATCGGAATCGCCAAACACACAAACAACGGCAACCAAGAACTTAGTAAAAGCGCAATCAGGTAGCTGACCACAGCAATCGTGGCACCCCACATTTTAGAAGTCATAGCTTGTACCTCCTGACGTAAACCCTTACCATATTGTAGAAAACAATATTTGCCTATGTCAATGTAAGGATTGGCGTATCGTGATCGGCTGCTCGATATGACTAGCTAGAATGTCGTATTGCGGGTGTAGTGAACCGATTTCATGACCCAAAGCCGATTTCACCGCCAGGTAAGGGAAATTGATACCTGACAAGCATGATACATGAAGACCTCCCGACATCCGTGGATTGATCTCTAATAGCTTAGCCCGCTCGCCGTTATATTTCACTTGAATGTTATAATTGTACGGAATGTGATACGCCTCAGCGACCTTCTCTGCCACCTTCAACAGTTCAGAATGCTGCTCCAGTAGCCGTAATCGCCCTCCTGCCTTCCTACGCGGAACTGCTGCTAACAATTTTCCCTTTCGGTCAGCCAAGCAGTCGATACTGTATTCGTATCCCTCCAGCAGTTCCATCACCATCAAATTGGGAAACGTCTCTGTGGAAGACAATACGCGATAGGCCTCCTCGAACGAAATATGATTCAGCGCATGACCGAACAGTTCCTCCAGTGGATTGCGTTCATTATCGATGATACGAAAGCCCATTCCGCCTTCTGCATTACATGGCTTGAAGCATACCTTGTGCCCAAGCGCTATTAATGACTCATACGCCTGTCTAAACTGCTCGGCATTACTGGCAATGGCATAATCGGGAATGGTGACAATATCTTTTTGACGAATGGATTCATAAAATAGGCCCTTCTCCATCAATTGCTCCAGCAGTTCGGTATCCCGGCACACCATTACTTCTGTACCAATATCGTCGAACAAATAAAGATGCTTGCTAATATCGAGCATATTCCACCGTGGAATAAAGACATCAATTTCATGTCGCCTGCAAAAATCAGCACAAAACTGTGCATACTCGACACCGCTCGTGCGCGGCTCTACTTCAGCTACATCACTGGCCTGTAGTGCCATGTGCTGCGGGTCCGAATGTGTGGCATAGATCTCGAACGGAATACCGTCCTCATTGTTACGAATAGCGTTCATATAATGATACACCACCGAAAACCAGCGGTTAAAATACACTTTGACCTTCTTCACAGCGCCACGTCCCCTACTATTTTAATCATGAAGTACGAGCCGCTGATATGCTCCCGTGCACTTCATAGACATATTCCATAATTTCATCTGCTGCATAAACCCCCGACACTTCCGTAAATCGGTAGTTGACCTCTAGCTTATCCCGCAGCTGTTCCCGATACAATTCACCATGACGCGGGGCAATCGCATAGTCGGCATAATCCAGCAGACAACGGTCCAGTAAAGAGTCACCGGATGCAACCACAGCTCCCCCATTGGTAAGGTTACGGATATGCTCCACAGCTGTCTGTTTATTCACGGCCGCAGGCACCAGATATACTTTACGGCCTTGAATGGATACCTCCCAGCCCATTTCATGCATCATCCGCGCCTTCTCCAGCACCTGTTCCAGCGGCATACGGTCCCTTTCAATCACAAAAGCATAAAATAGTTCATCGCAAAAACGTTCGCTTACGACCCAGTCCTCATGCAGCACCTGTCCGAACACCTGACGTGCTTCTTCCGCATGAGCACCATCGCGGCGTACTTGTTCGTGAATACGCCGATTCCACTCTCGGTCCACCTCGCCACCGACGATGATGTTTCCGCCGTTACTCGTCACGGCATATGCGGGAATCAGCTCCGTCTGAAACACGGTGATTCGTTTATACTGTTCCATGGTCCGAGTCGTCACAGGCATAAACATGACATCTGCCGGTAATGTCTTGAGCCATTGTAAAGCTTGCGCAGAAATAAAGGCCGACGTCGCCCCGTCGATCTGTTCCGCAGGCAGCAGACCAGGGGATTCCAGCGGCATGCCAAGCGAACGTTTGGAATAAATCAGTGTCTGATCCAGATCACTTGCATAGATCATTCTTGTCCCCCTTTAAGCGGCTTGATGATCCCGCAACAGGAATAGGTCAATCCTTTAAATACCTCTACAGGCACTCCACGATCCTTGGCCAGCAGCATAATATGCTGAAGATTCGGATTATCTTCACGGTCAATCAGAATTTTCCACGGCACCCTGCGGAGCAATACGCGAGTCGTCTCCCCCACTCCTGGCTTGACCAGATTGATATCCCGAATACCAAATGCCTGCTGAATCGCCTCAATATCCCGTAAGCCCTGCCACGTCACGACAGGCGGATTCAATGTCATCTGTTCCGCATATGCAGCCGCCGTTTCAGCCACGGATTGAAAGTAACCGGATACCGTATCCACAAACGTATTGGATTGATCCACTGAACGCCAGGATTCATAAAATTTAGCCCCATGAAAATCGTCCGCACCTATCAGATCGTCCCGAAGTACCGTCCGGCTCATCAGTCCTGATACCGTTGAATTCAGACAAGCGCTCGGGATCAAATAATCTTCTCGTGTACCAAAGGTCTCCGAACAGCTGCCCGGATCGGCTAGCACCGCCAGATCATCATTTAGGCGCAGCCCGTAATCTGCATTCATTTCACGGCAGGCCTCAATCAACACCTGACGAATGGCGCCTTTCCCCGTCCAGCCATCGACAAACTGAAGTTCAATCCCCAGTCCATGCTGCTGTAGAATGTACAAAATAGCATTCCGGTCAATACCTTTGCCACGAATAATAGAAATACTGTAATGCGGCAAGGATACGCCATACTTCCAGTCAATATAACGCTTGATCAGGATGCCAATGGGCGTTCCCGCTCTGGCAAGAGAAACAATCGCCGTGTTCAGACCTCTTTTTCTCACAATCATCTCAGCCACAGAAGCTGCCGCTAATGCAACCTTTTGGGCAGATTGGGCAAGCGTTTCGTGAAACAATCCAATATACTCTGCTGTGGGCTGGTATTCCACAGGCAGCATTTCTGAATAATGGACTCCAGACTGTATCGCCTCTTCCCGATCCTCTGTCCCTTTTTCCAACGCAACCCGGCTCAAATCCTTCAATAAAAAAGTGACATCCGAGGCAGGATAACTGCCTAGCGGTACGGGCGGATGAATGTTCTTCTGCTGTATTTGCTCCATGAGTGCTTGCTTCATATCCGCGCTCCTTTACTCTCCTGCTTAGTTAAACTGTTAAAATAAACGACATGCACTTTATCACAGCCCAGACCGCTTAATGCATCCAGCATGGGCTTCATTCGCTCTGGATCCGACTCTCTTTCCAGCAAAACGAATATTTCGTCATACTGACCGGGCTCTACATTATAAATAAAATTGCGTACCGTACTGTCCTCAGGCGAGGGATAGGTCACACCACAAGCGACGCCATACTCTTCTTCCCGGTGGGGATACACCGGGCTGCGTGTCGTCGATTGGTAATAAACATCCGGGCCTAACTCCGCAGCAATGCGCATAGGAATGTACATGAATTCACCCGTACCCATTACCAGTGTGCGTTGCCCTGAACGAAGTTGGTTCAGTCGTTCAGCTGTACGCGTGATTTCTGCATCCAGCGCTGAGTTATCAGCGGATTGTAGACCAAAACGACCTGTATATTTAAGATAAGGAGTTGTATTGGCATACCCGTCGGTTGATAGGGAGCTATGTGATACTCGCTCAAAAGCGGAAGCATCCTTTTCAAGACAGTGGTCAACTACTGAAAAATCTTTGTTAATCTCTACGGTGCTAGTGGCTGCATGCTCAGCGTTTCCAGTCTGTCCGGCATATTCTGTGTGGTCCAGTATCGGTGCTCCCTGTATTTCTATCTTTCCTTTGAGCAAACTTAAAGGCGTAATCCTAATACCTAGCTCTGCTTCCAGATCGGCAAAAGCCTGCTCATCGCTGTCTGTCCGCCAGTCCAATAACGAAGCTATCACATATTGTTTGCGCGGAAAATGCTCCTGAATATCCCGTATAATATTAAGCGTTGTTTTTCCTGTCGTAATCTCATCATCTACCAGCACAATGGGTCCATCTCCGGCAAAAGCATCCTCATTCAGTGCATAACAACGATGATCAACAGCGTGCGAATGCTCTTCTTCAAACCGAATAATAGGCCGAAGGCCCGGAATATCCTCGCGTGTCGTATGAATATATGTAGCACCGTCATCAAACAACCGATACATGCTGTGCCCCAGTGCTGTAGCCGTCTCGGCAAAACCTACAAACTTGATTGGCTCTGGAAAAGCAAAAGACAAACGTTCATCCATCAGCTTTTCATAGGCCTCTTTCGCATAATTCGAATCAAGAAGTCCTCTAACGGCCTCTCTAATCAGTTTATCCATCTGTTGTCCTGACTGTGGGACAAGCTCTTTATATAGCAGGATTGCCAGTGCTGCCCCACTTAACAGAGAGGTGTATGGATTTACCGGAATATGCTTGCCCAGCACCTTGCTGACAAACAAAAACGAACGCTTTTTGTTGACCCGTGCCGCCATCGCAAACAGCTTGTCCACAGGAAGACGGAATGGATTATGAGTCTCCGTAATTTTAACGCTGAACTGCTCCAGAATTGGCAGCAGATGTGTTTTCGTGGTTGGGTAAGAGACTGACAAAATGTTGTTGTTCATGTAACACCCCGTATACTTTAGATCTATTTATAATACGATAAGCCCAATTCAAATGAGGCTTAATTTCATTCATTTTGTTGGCATAGGTGCTCTTGAATACACCCAGACTACCGTCGTTACGTTCAACAATCTCAAGTGCATCCATATACTCTTCATGAGTCACCGCATACATGGCCTGTACCGGCTTAATGTGGGACGGATGAATGATCGTTTTGCCGATAATCCCATTCTCTTTATCCATCATAACTTCGCGAATCAGCCCATCCACTGCATCTGAGATGAAGTCCATTCGCAAGTAGCGCCCCGGCTTCCCAAATGCGTCTTCAAAAGGCGACACTCTTAATTGAGGTTTAAAGATACGTTCCCGGTGAGAGAAATATTCCCATACAGGACCGGAAATGACATAGTCCGAGTCCACGCGTCCGAACAAGTTAATAATATCTGCGATGCAGTCCCGAATGACGGCAATCTCATAAATCGTAATATCCGGGCTGCGTCTCAGCCCATACAGACTGGAGAAATCAGTAGCCCCAATTCGTACATTCAGCACATATTCCTGAACCTCG
This sequence comes from Paenibacillus sp. Mc5Re-14, assembly GCF_001049835.1. NCBI lineage: Bacteria > Bacillati > Bacillota > Bacilli > Caryophanales > Paenibacillaceae > Paenibacillus > Paenibacillus sp. Mc5Re-14. The sequence continues at coordinate 1,376,860 of NZ_CVPD01000001.1, forward strand.
TCCAAAATTTCTTTAATCGCCAGCAGCTCTTTCCAACGGGTTTCCCGATAAATAATTTTAGAGCTTTCAAGAATCGGCAATCCATACAACACAGGCGTGCGGCTTGCGTCTCCTGCCCCTGTATGCATAGTCCGGTTATATTCAGCAATGAGTGCAAAATACGCCCGTCCATTATCAGAGGAGAACTTGGGGAGGACAAAGCCCGTAAGCAGCTCCAGGGTTTCTCCCAAACTGTTCAGCAGTCGTTCCAGCTGTTCCACAGATCGCACACGTACAAACAGCAAAGGTAATTGCTGTTCACTCATCATCCCTGTCCGTACATAGGACAATAGTTGAAGCAGTTGCTGTGCCAGCGATTCTTCAGCCTGTCCGACCTGCTGATCCCCTATAGCATCCTCCAAATCCAGAATGACCGTTGTTAGTCCTTCATGCTTTCCATTCTTGATCTCTTCCGCTACTTCCAAGCGAGTCGCCGGCATGTACAAAGCCGCTCCTATGGCATAAGCCAATATACTTTTGGGTGAACGGTTATGAAACTCCATCGGTGGAGTACAAAAGATCGCTTCTACTTCCTCAGAGGTTAAATCATTAAAATATTTCAGGGCCCTTCCCCTCCTCTTGCTCTTTCTTGCCTGATTGAAGCCCTGTGCCTCGGGTATAAAAGAAATCCCCCCTTAGTTTCAGGAGGGATTTCGCTATACTTTGTACATTAAGCCTCTTTGTCGGCCTTTTTCTTTCTTTTTGCCGAGCTAAGAATCATTGTGCCTACAAAGACGGCAATCAAAATGCCGAAGAATAATACTTGCGACATGTGAAAGCCAAAAGCAGCAGCCAGCATTTTACCCCCGATAATGGCGATCATAATAAAGGCTGTCTGTTCCAGTTCCGGAAATTTATCAATGAGCTTGAGGAACACTTGTGCAACACCACGCATCATCAGAACGCCGAGTATACCACCCAGGAACAGAACCCATACTTTCTCGCTCACACCAAAAGCGGCAATGACACTGTCAATACTGAAGGCAATATCCATCAGTTCGACCATTAATACGGTTTTCCAGAAAGAAGTAGGTTTGTTTTTCACTTCTCCATCACCCTCGGACTTGAATAAGCCCTTATAAGCGATGTAGAGCAGATAAGCCGCACCCAGTACCTTAATCAGCGTGAACTTAATCAGGAATGTACCCAAGCCGATGGCCAGGAATCTGAATATATACGCACCTAAAATCCCGTAAAATAAGGCTCTCTTTTGCTGCTCCTTCGGTAAATGCTTAACCATAACTGCGAGAACCAAGGCGTTATCCGCCGACAAAAGACCTTCCAGCAAAATGAGAGTTCCAATAATCCCCCAACTCACCGGGTCAGTAAGCGTACCTACCACATCACTCCATGAAAAGAAATGGCCGTAGTTCTCGCTGATATTTTTAAATAAATCATTCAACATGAAAAGAGTGCCTCCGATAATTCAATTTATTTACTCCCCTGCGTCCAGCGCATGCCCCAGTTATATGCCTGATCCATTTCACGATGACCGCCATAAAACTGTACGAGTCTCTCAATACTGAACGTTTCATCGTTCACATTTTGGATCATTGCAATCGCACACATCCCTTTGCGATTGTCATGTTCATTCATATGAACGATAATGTCTGGCCCGTCCTTCTGGTACAGCGTGACTACCCCGTCTGCTTGTGACCAGTTCGTGACTCCTTCATAAATGAAGGTAAACACCAAAATTCGCTTAATTTCAGAAATTTTAGCCCCATTAATACGGAGATTTTCCCCTGTTTTCACAGAGCCCGTACGGTCGTCACCATCCAGAGCAATGTACGGGAAGCGATTCAGAGAACCGAAAACTTCCCCAAGCGCCTGAACGACACCTTTATCCCCGTTCTTCATCTCATACAAGCAGCCCAGGTCCAGATCGACACCCTTGGAGCCACGACTGAAAAAGCCCTTACTCTGCTGTACCTGATTCCAGTTCAGATTGATTAGGATTTCACCTAATCCGCCTGAGCCCTTTTTCAGGTTAATGGTGTCGCCCTTTTTCTTCAGCTCAATTTTCCGCAGATTCAGATTCACCGGAGTTGCAGATGGCTCTGGCTTTGGAACAGGAGGTGCAGGTGGCGGTGTTGGTGCTGGCCGAGGCGCTGGAGGTGGTGTAGGCCCTGGCGCCGGAGGAGCCGGATTATTTTCCACTTCAATGCCGAAATTTTCACACAACGCATCCAATCCACCGGAAAAGCCTGCGCCTATCGCGTTAAACTTCCATTCACCGTTATGGCGGTACAGCTCGCCTATCACAATGGCCGTCTCGACTGTAAAGCCACTATCCAAATTAAATCGTAAAACCTCTCCATTAACCGGATGAACAAAACGTATAAATCCGCCTTGAACCTGTCCAAAATTTTGCCGTTTCTGATCCGCATCATAAATGGTCAGCGTAAACGCAATCTTCTCGATATGGGAAGGTATTCTGGTTAGGTCCAGCGAAAACTGTTTCTTGTCACCAAACTGTTGTCCATCTGAATAGGTGATAAAGGGTGTGGTCGGATTATTGTAAAAGATCAGATCCTCATCGCCCGATACCTTCCCTCCAGGGCCTAACAAAAATGCAGAAGTATCGAGTTCCAGAGCCGCTGAAGACTCCCAACCGATCCCTATGTTGACATGGCTCAGGCCCGGATTCGTTTTGGTCAAATCCACCTTCTGCCCTTTTACTACGATAACAGCCATGATTGTGTCACCTTTCTGTCCGTTTGTCGTGTTCACGTACGTTCTTCAATGGCTTAAAAAGAAAGGGGTAGCGCCCCTTTGGACACCACCCCAAGTGGATATTATTGAGCGTCCAAGCCATAGTTTTTAGCAAGCGCACCCAATCCACCAGCAAAGCCACTACCGATAGCCTGGAATTTCCAGTCCGCATTGTGACGGTAAAATTCACAGAATACCACAGCTGTTTCGGTGGAGAAATCTTCTCCCAAATCGTAGCGCAACACTTCACGATCCGTTGCCGCATCTACCACCCGTACAAAAGCATTGGACACTTGTCCAAAGTTTTGCGCACGGGCCTCATAGTCATAAATCGTAACTGTAATCCCGATACGATGGATGTTTGCAGGAATCTTTGCAAAATCAATAATAATTTGCTCGTCATCCCCGTCGCCCTCACCTGTGCGGTTATCGCCTGTATGAGTAACAGCACCCGCTCCACCTGTTGGGTTATTGTAGAATACAAAATCGTCAGCTGCCTTTGCTTTACCGTCCTCATATAGCAGGAAAGCCGAAGCATCCAAGTCAAATTCTGCGCCGCCACTGTATTTATTGGTATCCCAGCCAAGACCTACGACCACACGAGTCAAGCCTGGATTTGTTTTGGTCAGATCAATCCGTTGTCCTTTCGAAAGACTAATCGTCATACTGCATACCTGCCTTCTTCGTGTAGATTTTTTTAAGCTAAGCCGTAATCGCGTGTCAACCCTGCAAGACCATCCTGGTAGCCGCTACCAATGGCATTGAACTTCCACTCACCGCTATGGCGATACAGCTCGCCTACCACAACGCCTGTTTCGATCGAGAAATCTTCTCCCAAATCAAAGCGAACCAATTCTTCGTTGTTTGCTTCATTTACAATACGCGCATAAGCACGGGACACTTGTCCAAAGTTTTGGCTGCGTTCTTGTGCATCATAGATCGTAATCGTAAAAGCGATCTTTTCTACGTTAGCAGGTACATTGCTCAGATCAACTTTAATTTGTTCGTCATCTCCGTCACCTTCACCTGTGCGGTTATCTCCGGTATGAACGACAGAACCGTTCTCGTTTTGTGGATTATTAAAGAAAACGAAGTTCTTTTCCGTTTCTACTTTGCCGTCCGCATTCGCCAGAAATACGGATACGTCCAAGTCAAAATCCTTACCACCATCGTACTTATTGGTGTCCCAGCCGAGACCAACCATAATTTTGGACAAACCTGGGTTTGTTTTCGTCAAATCAATTTTTTGACCTTTAGATAAGTTAATTGCCATGAGTAAGTACCCCGTTTCTCATTAGTTTTGTATGAGCAACCTAAATTACATGTAACGCTCAGCCAGCACATCAATATGTACGGCATGGGTGCCTGCACCGATTGCAGCAAACTTCCATTCGTCATTGTGGCGATAGAGCTCCCCGCAGATCAGCGCAGTCATTCCCTCAAAATTATCAGATAAATTAAACGTCACCAGTTCCTTGGAGTTGGCACCGTCCAGAATGCGGATATACGCTTTCTCGATCATGCCGAAATCCTGTTTCCGGTTTACGCAATCATATATATTCACAACAACAAGCACTTTATCGACATTGGCCGGAATCCGTGCCAGGTCAATCATAATTTGTTCATCATCGCCGTCACCTTGTCCGGTCAGATTATCACCGGAATGCACGACTGAGCCGCACGGGCTTTTTTTATTATGGAAGCATACTACATTGTCAGACTGAGTTAGTTTCCCGTTAGCATCCAGCAAAATGGCAGAAGCATCACAATCAATATTGGGTTGCTTCTTGAAGCCAAAAAATCCTTTGGACTGCACTGGGTCCCATCCCAATCCGGCTATAACCTTGGTTAGTCCTGTGTTTCCCTTGGTTAAATCAATTTTCTGGCCCTTGACCAGATTAATTACAGCCACTGATTAACACACCTCCCTTCCGTAAAATTTACAGACTAAATTCAGACGGATTCAAACCAAGAGCGCCACAAATCTCAGCAACAATCCGTTGCTCATTGGCATCAAAGTCACCGTCAGCTGCACCAATCGCACTGCATACGCCGACGACAAGTCGACCTACTTCAGGCTTGCCTTTCAATTTACCAATCGCTTTCAATGCTTCCTGTTTGCCGATTTCAGGTGAAAATTCAAAGTTCGCTACATAGTGATTGAAACGGTTGATGACCTCACCCATATCAAACACTTTCAATTCTTCACTAATATCTATGTATCCGGCCATTTTTGTTTTCTCTTCCGGACTAATAGTACCGTCGGCAAATGCTACTAATGCACAACCTGCAACAACAGCTTCCATAAAATCTTTATTCTTAAATTTCTTAACCTGGTCTCCAAGTCCTTTTTTAGTTGTATTCAACCAATTTTTAAATGTACTCATATTTCCCTCCACAATTACGTATTTGGGTATAATCTATCCTAGTTAATTTCTTCCTTTACTATAACCTGAATTACGATCTTATTCTACAATAATATACAAAAATGCGGTAAATCTGATCTACCTTTTATAGGTATACTCTCTATCTTTAGCCCTATTTTCTGTCGAAAGTATCCCTTCCATTATCCCCCATTAGATAGTGCAATTGCAAGTTTGTAGAATGGTAGACTTCTATGGATATGCAACAAAATACAATTGCTGTTCTACATATACGGTTTTGCTAAGGTAAACGTTGCGCATACTTGCGGATCAACAGCATACAAAAATAGCGTCGACCAAATTTAGGACGACGCTATTTTCACTTCAATCTATTAGGTTCGGTGGTACTATAGCTACTCTTTTAATTCCGAAGCTGAAAAACTCTGTCTAATGCAGGATATCTCTTTCACGTTGTTTAAACAAGTGACATACGCTGGTGTCTACATACCTTGCTTTTATTAAGAGTCTGTAAGCAACTCTGTTTTAGCTTTTTCAATTGCTTCGTCACGGCTCTGCACTTGCATTTTTGAGTATATGGTCGAAATGTAGTTTCGAACAGTTCCTTCAGACAAGTGAACCTTGCTTGCAATTGCTTTATAACGGTGTCCTTCAGTTAAACAATGTAGAATTTCCAACTCCCGCTCTGTCAGTCCATAAGGATTCTTCATCGTCCCCGTCATTTGCTGAAACAGTGTACTTGCTACTTCTTGGGTTATCATCGTTCCTCCGTGATGCACTAGCCGTATCGTATTAGCCAGCTCTCTTGGATCAATTGATTTTAGTACATAACCTTCAGCACCCAAAGCTAGTGATTTCGTAGCATACGAAATGTCATCAAAGGTTGTGATCATAATTACACGTATGTTAGGCCAGCTTTCTTTAATTAACTTCGTCGCAGTAATACCGTCCATCTGGGGCATATGTACATCCATTAATACAACGTCTGGCGGATCGCTGGCACATCGATCTACAGCAACGTTTCCGTCTTCTGCCGTTTGAATTCGAAAATCAGGTTCGTTTTTGAGCAACAGGCCTAAACTGTCCCGAATGAGTAATTGATCATCCACCAACAATACCTTGATCTCTGGATTACTAACATCTGTATCCTGAAGTAATGGTATAGAACAGGTCACAATCGTTCCTTCGCCTTCTTTGGAATGAAGGTATAGCTTGCCTTGAAGGGACGAAAGCCGCTCTTTCATTCCTGAAAGACCAAACCCGAACTTAATTTCGTCACTTCCCTTCCCATTGTCCTGCACCTGCAAAATGATCTGGTTATGGTCGTAGTGAAGAAGCACCTGAATAGAATTGGCATGCCCATGTCGGCTGGCATTAGTCAATAATTCTTGTAAACAGCGGTACAAGGTCAGTTTTGACTGTTTTAGTACAGGAAGCGGCTCCCCCATCGTTCTGAACACAACACGAATGGCAGTATTTTTTTTGAATTCATTAATTATATTGAGCAAGGATAAATCCAAAGAGGGATCTTCCTCCATAGGGTCCATCTGATGAACTTGCTTTCGGATATCTTCGAGCCCTGTTCGACCAAGTTGAAGAACAGATTGCAATCTTTCAATCCCCTCTTCAGAAGAGATATAAGGACGTAATGTTTCCATACTTAAGATAATGGAAGTGAATGTATGACCAATCGAGTCATGAAGCTCGCGTGACATGCGATATCTTTCTTCCAATAGTGTCATCTGTTCAACCTGAGTTGAATACTGCTCAAGAGTCTGATACTGCTTTTTTATTAATTCGAGTTTTTGTTTGATCCGATCTATAGAACGAAATGCCATTTGTAATCCGAAACCAATACCGTATACAAACGAAGCATCCACTAAGTTCTGGAATACGTCCTCTATCGTCCAATGAAACGCCCCTCTTCCTCCCAGACAAAACATCAACAACGCAAGAGGAAAAGTTACCGCATGTGAACGGCCGCGGCTATAAAACGCAATCGTAAAAACAGCTGGCAAAAATAGCCGGACAAGCTCATATTGATGAGCAAATAGCAAAGAAATTCCACCCACTAGAAATACTTCAGCCAACAAATACCAGAGATAATGGCTTCGATCAATGAACAAAGGTAGTGAATAGCAAACGAGAACAGTGATAAATACAACAGTGAAAGGGAAAGATGGGCGGTCTTGATACGATAGCAAAACAAAGCAAATCAACCACAAGATTCGGAATACAGCAACAATCCATTCCTGCCAAGACCAGCGCATATTGCATCCAAACATGTAAGTACCCCATTCTTCTTAAATTAAGGTAATTTTTTCAATCTTTTCACATCATAACAAGGTCATGACATTTTGTCACTAGGGAGTATGACTGCACTCCTGATACTTTATAGACAATCAAACTGCTGGCGGGGAGGGAATCGTTGTTGTCACTATTACAGATTCGTAATTTAAGTAAAAAGATTGGGAAGAGAACCATTGTTGAAGGATTGTCCTTGGATGTGAAGGCGGGAGAAATCATGGGTCTTGTTGGCCCAAATGGAGCGGGCAAGACGACCACTATTCGGATGATCGTAGGTTTAAGTTCAAAATCAGGAGGCCAGGTATTTATCCACGGCCAAGATATCGATCGCTCCTTCGAAAAGGCAATGAGACATGTAGGGGTTATCGTCGAAAATCCAGATCTGTACAAATATCTATCCGGCTATGACAATCTGATTCATTTCTCAAGAATGTCTCCAGGGGTTTCTTCGGAACGTATTCAGGAAGTAATCTCGCTCGTTGGACTTGAGGACAGCATTGATAAGAAAGTGGGAACTTATTCTCTTGGCATGAAGCAGCGACTGGGATTAGCCGTTGTACTGGCCCATAAACCTTCCTTACTTGTGCTTGACGAGCCTACCAATGGTTTAGACCCAGCAGGAATAAGAGAGCTTCGGGAACATTTAATCAATCTGTCTCAAAAAGAAGGCGTTGGTGTTCTTATTTCTAGCCATCTTATGGCTGAAATGGAACTGATGTGTGATCAGGTAGCGATTTTAAATAAGGGAAAACTGATTGGTATCCATAATGTAGCTGAGATGATGGATAATCGGCTTGCTCCTGTTCGGTTTGAAGTAGATAGACCCGAATTGGCTCTTCCGGTATTCCAGTCCATACTGGCGGGGAAAGAAATTATTGCAGATCAACAAACTCTACAAGTTGACATTACAAAGGATCAAATTCCGGGTATTACAAAAAAACTTATGGATACGGGGGTGAACATATACAGCGTTCAGATCACGAAACAGACACTAGAGGATAAATTTATTGAAATCACAGGGGGAATTGAAAAGTGATTCAGTTAATTCGCAATGAAAACATGAAGATTTATAAGCGTAAACGTACCTGGTTTATCATCATACTGCTTATTTTGTATGTATTAATCCAGATGGCCAATTTAAAAAGTTCTGGTATGACTGAGTACAATGAAGGCTGGAAAACACTTTTACAGCATGAAAATTCGAAGCTAACGAGAGATGCAGCAAAGTCAGACGCTCTACCCATTGAGAAAAAAATGGCAGCAGAAAAAATTTTGATGAATCAGTATTATTTGGACCATAACATCGCTCCTCAATCCAATGCTTGGAGTTTTACAGTGAGTCAATCCAGAAATTTAATTGTAGGTATCTCTCTTTTAGCTCTTATCGTGGCTGGCGATATTGTAGCCTCTGAGTTTTCTGCCGGTACAATCAAATTTTTACTGACACGTTCAGCTACACGCTCGAAAATTTATTTTTCTAAATATATTGCAACTCTCTTGTTTGGGATATTTTTGGTTCTGCTCACTTTTCTGGCTGCCATATTTTTCGGCGGTTTAATGTTTGGCTTTAAGGGGATCGGCGATCCCTACTTATTCGTCAAGGATCAAACCATTCAGCAGGCAGATATGATTCAAGCCTTGTTAGGTGGGTTTTTATTTAATATACCTTTTATGGTTATCGTGTTGACATTTGCATTTATGATTTCTGCAGCATTTCGCAGTGTTACATTTTCTATTGTATTCTCTATGCTGGCAGCTATAGCAGGATTCGTCTTGAGTATCACCATGAATGGATGGCCTTGGACAAAATATTTTGTGTTTTCCAGCACAGATCTCAATCCTTATTTTTTTGGAACAACACCAGTGGAAGGCATGACCCTGGGCTTCTCACTGTTCCTTCTTCTACTTCATCTGGTCGCTATGCATCTCGTTTCATATCCTATTTTTACAAAACGGGATGTAATCTAAATCTATACTAACTATTCTGAAATGGAGTGATTGAAATGAAATGGCTCACTACTTTAGTGATGATCTCAATGTTACTGTTAACTGCGGCCTGTTCATCCAAACCTGCAACATCTTTAAACAAGGAACTTGAACTATCATCTGCCGGTATTTCCAGCTTAGTTTTAGATAATAGCAACGGTCAAATTGAAGTTGTCGGAAAAAACAATACAGATAAAATACAAGCCAGTGTCGTTGCTAATGGCAGCAACATGGATAAGCTAAAATTAAGTCTGGAGGGAAAAGATGGTGTAGCTACGCTTAATACTTTTTTCGAAGGCCAATTCATGTCAACAGGTCCCCAAACAGTTGATGTCAAGCTCACCATTCCGGAACAAATGAAACTAGAAATTAAACATCCGCATAGAGATGGAGATATTCAAGTAACGAATTTAGCCTCGGATGTAAGCATTGAAAATGTGAATGGTAATATCACGCTTAAAGAAATCGGTGGAGCCATTGATTTAACCAACAGAGATGGGGGAATTACTATTCAAAATAGCTCATCCGATGTCAATATTGAGAATGTAAACGGACATATTCAAGCAGATAAAATAGGGGGTACTGCATATATTGAGTTAGGTGACGGCTCTCTGGATATTGATCAAGTTGCAAAAGATGTTGTCATTATTCAGAGCGGCAATGGAAAAGTAAGCATCGGTGATGTGAAGGGGAAAGTAACTCAAAGCAAAAAATAACTGAAAGACCAAAAGGCCAACTTAAGTTGGCCTTTCCATTAACATCAGGTCCTTCAATCACATCATAAGCAGAAATTCAGTTTATAATGCTGATACCCGTTCTTTTTCACCTACGCTATTAAGGACTGGTTCGGCATTTTGACTGAAAAAGTTACGTAATTCTTTGTTCTTATGAGCCATGATACCCATCACCAGAGCAACTATTCCCGAAGCCAGAGGAAGGTATACCCAATGGATTCTATCCAATAGTATTCCGTACAACCCGATTCCGAGCGGAGTTGCTAGCATAGTGATCGAGCTAATTACACCAAACACCCCGGCTCTGATATGTTCTGGAGTATACAGTTGCACATAAGAAATCATGGGGACATTGCTCATCGAATTAAAAAATCCGGTTACTGCCAAAATCATAATGAAGATGAACGTCATCTGTATCAGGCTTCCTGCTGTTGAGGGAAACAATAATGGGAAACACCATGTCAAGAATAAGATGGCTTGAAGCTGAAACAGGATAAATATTTTGGTAATAACAAATTGATGTACTTTCCGACGTGAAACCACAATGGCTCCTGCAATGACTCCTACGAACCAGGCTCCTTGAATAACAGACAGTTGCTGAGCTGAAAGTTGAAGTTCCTGATAAGTCACATACGGCAGTACAACCTGGATTAACGGAGCCAGCATAAAATTGATGCCAACAAAGATGACAAGTAAATACATGATGGCTTTTTGCTTGTTTATATACGCAAACACGTCTTTTACGCTGTCTAAATAACTTGAGGATACCGTTTGTTCATCAGATTTCCTGAATTGTAACCATAGTTGCATTAATCCAGCCGAAATAAATGTTATTCCGTTAATCATTACAATCGTTTCCAAGCCCCAAGCTCGATAAGTAATTGCACCCAGGATCGGGCCAAGTACATTTATGATTGCTCCTATGCTTTGATAAGAAGAGTTTGCGCTATGAACTTTTTCCCTTTCCACTAAGTTAGGAATTGACGCATTCAGCGTTAGGAACGTAAATGATTGAATTAAGCTTAATATAACGGAAAACACAGCAAGCAACATAACATTGGTTGAGTCCAACAAGAAAATGGGTAAAAAGATTAGTAGCGCTATGCCGCTTAATATTTCGGTTATGACAAGCACTTTTTTCTTATTACTCCGGTCTATAACTACACCTGCAAAAATATTGACAAATACTCCGGGCAGAATGGACAAGCCTAACACCATTGAAAATACAGTGGCCGATCCGGTGATGTCCAAAATATATAGACTTAAAGCAAACTTAAAAATCGAACTTCCTAGCTCGGATATAAGCCTGGTCACAGAAAAAATAAATAGATTCCGGCGAGCATAAAACGAGAATTCCTTTGGCTGATTCATGAGATCCCCCTATTCGGTTAGGGCAAGAGTTACAGAACGGTTGCCCAGCGTCTTTCCAATTGCTCCAAGGCACTTTGTAAATGATTCCGTACTATACTTTCGTCTTCTGGAAAAGGTAGAGTTAGTGCCATAAACAGATTAGACTCGCTATCATGCCAAACTTCGCATAAGATTCGTGATCTTCCTTCAACATTGACATTACCCAGATCCACCGTTTGTAGGAGTTGATGCTCACTTCTCAGCTCACCAAGGAAATTAAATACAATTGGCATTCTATCCAAAGCCTGCTGCAAGTATCCTCCAGATAAAGGATAATCGTTCTGTACATCCGGGTTATACATTAAGTTAGCAAAGCTGATATTATGTTCAGCTGCCCATTGAACACTTTGGCGAACCTGCTGTTCTAGAGATACCAGGTTTTGGTCTAAATTTGTTAGTATCGGGATATGATCCACAAATTCACCAATAACATCATAGTAACGATTCTCTCCAAAGCTTCGGCCATACTGCGTTACCCAAATGGGTACCTGACTAAGCTCGAAATACATTTTACAAAAAGCAGTAAACGTAAAGAATGCGATCTCCCAATGACTAGTGTTGTCCAAGTGAACTGCTCTCTCGAAAGATTTTAAATCCCACATAACGGTTGTATGCCCTTCAAGTACTGCTTTTTGATCGACAAAATTGGTTATACGACCCATTGCACGATCAAACTTATCTAGACTATAGGTAGTTACTAGTTCCAGATCGTCAACACCCTGAGGTCCTTCCATAATATGAGCTGTAAAATCAGAGTAACGATTTTTGCTCCCTTCAGGCGTTTCCTTTCCAGCTCGAACACATTCATAATAAGTGTTGAACTGGTGCTTAATAATCTCACTGCTCATAAAGTCAAAGATCGAGTGCGAAAAAGGTAATATAAGCAGGTAGTCTTTCAGATTCTTTTTCACAATCAATATCCGATATAAAAGTGAATTGCTCAATTCATGCTTTTTGTAAAAATAAGGCCAGATGATATTGTTCAGAATCACTTGCTGTGCATCTTCGTCATACATAGAGATATCCACCAGTGGTACAGGAAGATGATCCGGTGCTTCCCTTACTTGCCATTGCAATTCTCCGTTTTCTTCACACAGCGTACTTCTCATCAAATCTTGATCTCGAATAATCTGCAGAATCGCTTCTCCCACATACTCCATGTTCATATGTTTTTCTAGCGGAATAATCGTGCCAGAAATATCACTGTGTTGGAGATGGTAGCGTTGTGTTGGAGATACAGGCAGTCTCTCGATCACTCTTGGGCTTAGAATAGCTTTGGAGAAAACGTCCAAATCATTGTCAATTCTTTCTGTCCATATGCTCTTAATGTCTTCAAGATTGACCTTTTCTAGTCTCAGAGTTTCTTCTCCATGCCAAGTGACGTAATGAGGCTGGATCGATTCATCGCAATTCATGTCCAACAGTTCCATAATCTCTTTTTCGAAAGAAATGGCTCCCTCTTCTAAATGTAGAACAATATAAGATTTTCCATTGAATTGCTCTTGTTGTATCCATCCCTTAACATTCAGCTTTTGATGCAGCAACGCTATAATCTGATCAAATTGTTGGGCAAGTACAGAATGGTTCTCTTCCATTCTTTCCACATGTAGTGCCAACTCTCTGACCGTAGGGTATTGATAGATACTGCTCAACCGTAATTCACTACTCAAAATCCCCTGTAACCGAGATGCAAGCTGAATAGCCGTTAAAGAATGTCCTCCCAGTTCAAAGAAATTGTCGTCGATACCCACATGTTCAACACCGAGTACACTCATCCAGATCTCGACTAATTCCTTTTCCAGCTCGCTGCTGGGCTCTACATATTCTGTTCCGGTACCAAACTCCAGCTCAATTTCTAATAGCATACGACGATTAATCTTACCACTCGACGTGAGCGGCATCTGATCCAAGAATACAAAATAAGCTGGAATCATATACTCTGGAACTGAGACAGATAGATTTTGTCGCAACATTGCCGTTGTCACATGAGGTTCGGCAACAAGATACGCACCCAAACTAGGCGTCCCCGTTCGGTCATCAGCACGGGCAAGCACTGCCGCTGCCCGAACTCCATCATGTGCAAGCAAAGCCGCCTCAATCTCACCCAGTTCGATCCGATACCCGCGGATTTTTACCTGATGATCGATTCTGCCCATATATTCGATATTTCCATCCGGCAACCATCTGGCCAGATCTCCTGTTCGGTACATCCGTCCTCCCGGCTCGTATGGATCTTCTACGAATTTCTCTCCCGTCAATTCCTCCCGGTTGACATATCCTCGCGCTACACAGTCGCCCCCAATATGCAGTTCCCCCGGTATCCCTATCGGTTGCAAACGGTCCTTCTTGTCCAAAACGTACAATTTTACGTTATCAATCGGCTTCCCGATCGGAATGCTCTCCGGTTCATGCTCGGCAGGACAGTCATAATACGCCACCTCCACGGTCGCTTCCGTTGGGCCATACAGATTATGCAGCGTGGCACCGCCGCCTCCTATCAGGCGGTTAAACCGACGAACATGCTCTGTCATCAGCGCTTCTCCGCTGGCAAATACACGTCTTACACTGTGCATTTTCCCCGCAGCTCCGCTGTGTTCCATGTATTCCAGAAACGCTCCCAGCATCGACGGCACAAAATGCAATGCCGTTACCCGGTTAGCCTCAACCGTTTCAGCTATTGTTGCCGGGTCCTTCTCTCCTCCTGGCTCCAAAAAGCATACCGTTGCCCCTTGGATGGCCCACGAGAATAATTCCCACAACGATACATCAAAGGTATACGGTGTCTTTTGCAGGATCACATCCTCCGCTCCAAACGGAATCCGCTTTTGCATCCAGTGCAGACGATTGATCAGCGAGGCATGCTCAATCATGACTCCTTTGGGCTTACCCGTAGATCCCGAGGTGTAAATCACATACACCAAATCCGTCGAGCGATTGATCGATTCCGGATTCTTTTCTCTTCCTGTTTGCTCCTTTTTCTGTACCAGCATATCTTCGATAGCGATCAGTTCCCGGGTTGTTCCATGACAACGAAGCTGCTCCGCTAACTCTTGCTGGGTCAATAAAATGGATGCTCCACTGTCCTCCAGCATGAACGCCAGTCGTTCTTCAGGGTCCTCTGGATTCAGCGGCAGATAGGCTCCACCTGCTTTCAAGATTCCTAGTAGTCCGATAATCATCTCCAACGACCGGTGAACCGCGATCCCCACCACACGATCAGGTCCTACTCCTTTTTCCCGCAGCACATGAGCCAACCGATTCGCTTGGGCATTCAGCTCCTGATACGTTAGTTGCCGTCCTTTATAAAGGGCTGCCGGATGTTCCGGTGTTCGCTCCACCTGCTCCTCAAACAATTCATGGATTGTCTTCTCTCGCGGATAGATCGCCGTCGTATTGTTAAATTCATTCAAAATCACTTCTTTCTCTGGTAAAGAAGTTACTTCAATTGAGGATATACTCATCTCCGGATTATCCACGATTTGTCGGACCACGCCATTTAAATGATTTTTTATACGTTCCACAAATTCTCTACTTAAGGTATCAGCGTTGTACAGAAATTTAATGTTCAGTTCTTCTTTTAGGGAAACAATAAGATTAAAGTCATAGTTTGTCTGTTCATAAAAAGCCATATCTCGCACGTGAATTTTCAGATTGTGCTTCTGCAGCGCCTCTTCTTCGCCATACTCAGGGTAATTTTCAAACACAATAATATGATCTAACAGGCTTTGTTTCAGTGTAGATATGGATTGAATGTCTGCTAACGATGTGTACTCATACTTAACCGATTCAATGGAGCTTTGTTGAGCTCTCTTGGCCATTTCAATGAAGCTTTCATTCTCCTCGCCATAAATTCGCACGGGAATCGTATTAATGAAAATACCTACCATGCTCTCAATGTCCGGGATTACTGGCGGTCGCCCTGAAACGACTGCTCCAAATACTACATCGTTGGTATTGTTATATCTTTGAAGCAATGCCCCCCATATGGATTGGAACAATGTGTTGACCGTAATCCGATTATGAGATGCAATCTCTGTTAATCGTCGTGTCAGTGTTTGGTCTAACGAAAATTCCAGCTGACTCGTCTGGTAACCACTTTCTTTAGCCTGCAATTTGGACGTCTTTGGTATAACTGCACATTGCGTATATCCATCCAAAGCCTGTTTCCAATATTGCATGGACTCCTCTTTGTCCTGCTTTTCCAGCCAACGAATATAAGTTGAATAAGCAGGGGCTGTTTCAGACTTAAGCGGTCTACCATCTTTCAATTCTAGATACATGCTCATAAAATCGTGGTAGACAATTCCTACGCACCATCCATCCATAATCATATGATGGAAAGTCCACATCATAAGGAACTTATCAGGAGTTGTTTTTAATACATTTATACGTATTAGTGCCTCATTGGATAAATCAAATCCACGCAGAAGATCTTGTTTTTTGTAATCCTCTAGATAAGCGGTAATTTCTTGCTCATTCATCCCGGTAAGGTCATAAAACTGAAACTCTGCATGTTGATGTTTACGCACGATTTGCCGAGGTTCATGTATACCGGTAAACACAAAATTCGTACGCAATACTTCATATTTTGCCAACAATTCTTGAAAACTCTGTTCCAGAAGCTCCTGCTGTAGTTCACCTTCCATTTCAATCGCGACTTGTTCCACATAAGCTGTAGTTTCCGGCTCCATCATGTAATGGAACAGCATTCCCTGCTGCATAGGTGTTAACGGGTAAATATGCTCTACCTGTTCAGTCCCACCAAACTGTGTGAGAATCTGATCTAATTCAGGAATAGAGAGAGTATGGTCTTGGTAATCAGATGGTGTGAGAACCTTCTGTGAAATGCTTGTACAGTGATTAATTAACATTTTTAAATGCTCTATATACATAAGGGATAATTGTTCAATAGCATGGTCTTCATGCTCGCCGCGAATATATCCAAATTCAAGTAACAGTTGGTCTTGGGAAACAATACTGTTGATGTCCAGTGTAAAATGGCTTTCTGCCCCTTCACCAACAGAACGTCCAGGAGATAACGGTGACGATTCAAAGCTTCCCTCTTGCGTACCATCCATAAATTGTCCCAGATAATTAAAACTGATTTGTGGCTGTATGTTAAAATCTAAATCTTGAATATGCTCCACATCGGTCAAATACTTCAGAACTCCGTATCCAATCCCTCGATTAGGGATATGCCGAATCATTTCCTTAGTTCGCCGAATAACAGATGAAATATCTTCACTATCCCTCATATCCAGCACAACAGGAAACATCGAAGTAAACCAGCCTATGGTTCGAGTAACATCAATCTCCTCCATAATCTCTTCCCTGCCATGTCCTTCAAGATTAATAGCGAAGATTTTACTACCCGCCCATTGCTTAATAGCCAATCCAAGTGCTGATAACAATAAGTCATTAATTTCGGTATTATAGGCCTGATGAGCAGTTCCAAGCAGTAGCTGTGTATCTTGCTTGTCCAACCGGACAGCTATACTCGTTCTTTCTTTTTTCACTCCACCCTCTTCAGTAACTGCTCTCTTCTGAGGAAATGGAGACTCACATTGAACACCTTCAATTTGCTGCCAATATGCCTTCTCCTTTAGTAAAGCCCGACTATTCGAATACTCTGCAAGCCGGTCGGACCAATACTGAAAAGAGTCTGTTTTATCCGGCAAAGTGATAGCCTCACCTTGTAATGCCTGGGTATATGCGCTCTCCAAATCCTCTAATAAGATTCGCCAGGAGATCCCATCAATAACTAGATGGTGAATAGCAATCAGCAAATGCTGACCTTGATCTGTTTGGAACAAGCCAACCCGGATAATCTCGCCTGCTCTTAAGTCCATGGTAGCCTGTAGCCGACTAGCCTCTTCCTCAATCTTGCTTTCAGCATCGTTATTTCCTTGTAGATTATAAATATTTAAATGAAGAGGCTTTAACTGCGTTTCCATATGGTATTGGCAAACAGAACTCTGACCGATCTCATACACCATTCGTAGGGCGTCATGGTGAATAATAATATTCTCCAAAGCAGTTTTTAGGGCTTCTTCATCAAACACACCACTAGTAAACAACATAACCGCTTGATTAAAATGGTTCCGATCATCCTGTACATTTTCGAAGAACCATTTTTGGATTGGAGTTAGCTGTACCTCACCTGTTACCGCCTTCTGGTCAATGATTCTGGAACGACGTTGGACATATGGTGCTACTTGCTGAACAGTAGGGTGCTGAAATATGTCCTTCATATCCAGCTTTAATCCCTCTTGACTCAACCTTGCGATAACTTGAATGGCCTTAATAGAGTCTCCTCCAAGGTCAAAAAAACTGTGACTAATTCCAATTCCCTCTTGTCCCAGTACGCCTTCCCAAATTTTGATCAACTTCTCTTCCGTAGGGCTTGTCGGTGGTTCATACAGCGTGCTTAAGTCTAAGTTGATATGAGGCTCTGGCAATTTCTTCTGATCCACCTTGCCATTAGCGTTCAGCGGCAAACTGTCTAGCAGTATTAAGCTGGATGGCAACATGTAATCTGGTAAATACTTCGCCAAGTAACGGCGAATAGCTGAAGTATTTAATTCCCCGTCTGTCACCATATATGCAGAAATACGATTTTGGCCGG
The DNA here is from genome assembly GCF_001049835.1 of Paenibacillus sp. Mc5Re-14. Classification (NCBI taxonomy): domain Bacteria; kingdom Bacillati; phylum Bacillota; class Bacilli; order Caryophanales; family Paenibacillaceae; genus Paenibacillus; species Paenibacillus sp. Mc5Re-14. Next base: position 1,395,057 of record NZ_CVPD01000001.1, read on the forward strand.
ATTGATCCGGTTTAGCTACAACTATTGCCTCTTTAATGCGTTCATGGGATAGTAGTTGATTTTCAATTTCTCCAAGCTCTATACGGAACCCCCTAATTTTCACCAGATGATCTTGGCGGCCTACAAATTCAATATTTCCATCTGGAAGCCATTTTGCAATGTCACCTGTTTTGTACATTTTCTCGCCTGGATTAAATGGATTGTCTATAAACTTTTCTTTTGTAAAATCAGGTAGGTTCAAATAGCCCCGGGAAAGTGCATCGCCTGCTATACAAAGCTCTCCCGGAATACCAATAGGCTGCAATTTAAGATTTTTATCCAGAATATACACAGTAGTACCTGTAATCGGGGCTCCAATCGGAATTGTACCTTTCCGTTCATGAATCTGATCTACACTATAACAGGTAGCAAAGACCGTGCTTTCGGTAGGACCGTACATATGCAGCATTTTATGGGGTCCGATATGTTCAAACAACTTACTCACATGCGGAAGTGAAACCCGCTCTCCACCAAAAAGTACTTTGCGAATTGTAGTAAAACATTCAATATTGGTTTCTATCAACGTGTTAAACAAGGCGGTAGTAATAAAAAATACCGAGACATTTTCATTTCGAATTAAGGAAGACAGTTTTTCTGGATTCAGCATATTCTCTTTACGTAAGAGAACCAGCTTAGAACCATTGACCAGAGCGCCGAATATATCGAAGACTGACCCATCAAAGGCATAGTTAGATAACTGCAAGAGAATATCCTGTTCTGTAAGATCGATATAATTGGAGTTTTTAATCAATCTTCCCACGTTATAATGCATGGTCAGATTCCCTTTTGGTTTACCTGTTGAGCCAGAGGTATATAGCACATATGCCAAATCATCCGGTTCATTCACATAAGGTAAGTTACTAGAATCTGAATCCTTAACGATCATATCGAGCTGATCCAAATCAAGGATTTCCCCTGCAAATCCATCTGCTCCTGCCTCTTTTATGAAAGTTGATTCAGTCAGAACATGATGAGAAGCCAATAATAGTGTTATCTTGCAATCGTATAGCATCAGACTAATTCGCTCCGCAGGATAATCTGGTGCCAGAGGAACATACGCACCCCCAGCCTTTAAAATCCCTAGGATTCCGACTATCATTTCAAAAGATCGCTCTACCATAATGCCAACAAGCGTATTGGCCTGTACTCCTTTTTCTCTAAGCACTCTGGCAAGCTGATTCGCTTTATCGTTTAACTCGCTGTAAGTCCATTGTTGTTCCTCGAACGATACTGCGACACGCTCCGGCGTCTTCGCTACCTGCTCTTCAAAGAGCTGATGCAGCAATTTTCGGTTCTCTTTCTCGTTAGAAGCGGGTACCGTATTAAATTTCGTTAACAGGATCTCTTCTTCGGATGCAGTTACCATGTTTACGTCGCTAATCCGGAGATCCGCAGAGTCCACAATAGTCTGCAAAATCTGCAAATAATGCTTCGACATTCTCTCAATACTTTCTTTGTGAAACAGCTTGTTACAATAATCAATTCGAAAAGAGAGTCCCTCTTGATCCGCTTCTGCTGTTAACGTTAAATCAACTTTGGCTATGCCAGTTTCAACAGAATACGGTGATATGGATATCCCGTCAGCTTGCAGACTTACCGAGTCGGTATTTTCTAGAGAGAACATCGTATCAAACAGAGGATTTCGGCTTAAATCCCTGTGAAGTTCGAGCTTATCTACAAGATCTTCTATTGGATAATCCTGATGTTCGAAAGCTTCCAGGCTGCTTCTTTGCACCTCCAGTAAAAATTGCTTGAGCGTTTTGTCAGCAGCTGGACGGTTGCGCAGCACTAGTGTGTTAACGAACATCCCCATAATATTTTCTAAATCTGTATGATTACGACCTGCTATTGGAGACCCTACCACGATATCTTCCTGGCCTGAATACTTATGCAGCAATACGTTGTAAGCCGATAGCAGTACCATAAATAAAGTGGTCCGATTTGCTGCAACAAATTGTTGTAGACTTTCACGAAGTGTCTTGTCAGCTTGAAAAGAATACCGATCACCTTCAAAGCTTTGTACTTGAGGCCTCGTGAAATCAGTTGGTAGATTAAGGACAGGAAGCTCATCCGAAAACAAGTCTAACCAGTACTGTTCCTGCTTCATCAAGTGTCCTTCTTTGATCCACTCACTGTTCCAAACGGCGTAGTCTTTATATTGAATACGCAATGGTGGCAGCGAGTTCCCGTGATATAATGTCGTGAAATCATTAGCCAAAACGCTCATGGAAACACCATCTGCAACAATATGGTGCATATCTACCATCAAAATATGCCTATTGTCCGAAATACGCACCAGCTTCGCCCGCAATAATGGAGCCTGACCTAAGTTAAACGGTCTTACGAACGATTTGAATATCGCTTGAATCTGTTTGTCCTGTGCTTCTATTTCGATATCATCAGCCTGTTGGAAACTCAGTTGAAATGGAACCTCACTATGAATTTTTTGTACTGGCTCCTCTGTGCCCCACTCAAATGATGTCCGAAATGCCTCATGCCTATCTATTAGATCCCTGAACACTCGCTCCAGCCGCTGGATGTCCAGTTCTCCCTCCATCAGTAAGGCAAAGGGCATATTGTATGCTGTTTCTGCTCCTTCAAACTGATGTAAAATCATTTGTCTCTTTTGAACGGATGTCACTGGATAAGAATCGCGTAGCTCGGCAGGAGCAATATCCATCATCGTCCCAGCTGCAACCTCTGGTCCGCAGATCAAAACACTCATTTCTTCGATGGTCGGATGTGCAAAAATATCACGGAGTGGAATTTCAACTTGCAGCAACTTATTGATTCGAGACATAAGTCGAGTCGCCGTTAGTGAATGTCCACCCAGTTCAAAAAAGTTGTCGTGTATACCGATGGAGGATATGTCCAGCAACTTCTCCCAAATCTCGGCTAGTTTTCTTTCCGTTTCGTTTCTTGGTGCAACATAGCTGGTGGCTCGCATCCCATGATCTGGTTCGGGTAGCGCTTTACGGTTAACCTTGCCACTGGACAGGTGCGGCATAACATCTAGACGAACGAAATGACTTGGCACCATGTAATCCGGTATGAGTGCCTTCAAGTGCGCCCTTAAAATAGATGTGTTCAAACCTTCTCCGCTTTCGAAATATGCGCATAAATATTTACCACCATCTCGATCATCAAGGGCAAGTACTGTAGCCGCCTTGATACCTTCGTACGCGAGTAAGGCCGCTTCAATCTCACCCAGTTCGATCCGGTAGCCCCGAATTTTCACCTGATGGTCGATCCGACCCATATATTCAATGTTTCCATCCGGCAGCCATCTCGCCAAGTCTCCCGTCCGGTACATCCGTCCCCCTGCTGCATAAGGGTCCGCTACGAATTTCTCCTCCGTCAGTTCTTTCCGATTCACATATCCCCGGGCTACGCAGTCCCCTCCAATGTGCAGCTCGCCCGGTACACCTATCGGCTGCAATCGGTCTTTACGGTCCAAAATATACAATTTCACATTATCAATCGGCTTCCCGATCGGAATGCTCTCTGGTTCCTGCTCGGCAGGACAGTCGTAATACGCCACCTCTACCGTTGCCTCTGTCGGTCCATACAGGTTGTGTAGCGTGGCTCCTTCGGCTCCCAGCAAACGGTTAAACCGGCGGACATGTTCTGTCATCAGCGCTTCCCCGCTGGCAAATACTCGCCGGACACTGCGCATTTTCCTAGCGGCTCCGCTGTGCTCGATGTACTCCAGGAATGCTCCCAGCATGGATGGTACAAAATGGATCGCTGTTACCCCGTTGGCCTTCACCGTTTCGGCTATCGTTGCCGGGTCTTTCTCGCCTCCCGGCTCCAGAAAGCATACCGTCGCTCCCTGAATCGCCCACGAAAACAGCTCCCACAACGATACGTCAAAGGTGTAAGGCGTTTTTTGCAGGATCACATCCTCCGCTCCAAACGGAATTCGTTTTTCCATCCAGTGCAGACGGTTGATCAGCGATGCGTGCTCAATCATGACCCCCTTCGGCTTGCCGGTGGAGCCTGACGTATAAATCACGTACACCAAATCGGTTGAGCAGTTAACGGGTTCCGGGTTCTTCTCGCACTCTTCTCCTGTAAGCTCCATCCCCTCCATCAGCAGATCTTCGATAGCGATTAGCTCGCGATCGACTCCGTGTGGACGAAGGCGGTCCAACTGATCCCGCTGGGTCAGCAGGATAGATGCCTCGCTATCCTCCAGCATGAATCCCAGCCGTTCTTCCGGGTCCTCTGGATGTAGCGGCAGATACGCCCCGCCTGCCTTCAAAATCCCCAGCAGGCCGACGATCATCTCCAGCGATCGATGAACTGCGATGCCCACCATTTGGTCGGGCCCGATCCCTTTCTTCCGCAGGACGTGAGCCACCCGATTCGCTTGGGCATTCAGCTCCCGGTACGTCAATTGCCGATCTTTGTATAGGGCTGCCGGATGTTCCGGTGTTCGCTCCACCTGCTCCTCAAACAATTGATGAATCGTCTTCTCCCTTGGATAAGGCGCAGCCGTCCCGTTGAATTTATTCAAAATCAATTCTTTTTCTTCTGGCAGAATAATATCTATTTCGTTCAAAACTACATCAGCAGATGAAACCACAGTGCGGGCGATTTCTTCAACATGTCGACCTAATCGATCTATATATGCTGGTTCGTATAATAGACCGTTATAGCTGAATTTCATCCGCAGTTTCTCACCGGGGACAACGTTAAGGTTGAAGGAATAATTAGTTTGTTCAAAGCCAGCCATCTCCGAAACCGCTAAACTGTTTTCGTCCGCGTGATCGGGGGCTTCCTCCATACCCGGAAAGTTTTCAAAAGCCAAAATATGGTGTATCAGATTACTCTTCAACAAACTCCCCGCCTGAATATCAGCAAGAGGCACATAATGGTGCTCCCCCGCCTCCATAACCGAATGTTGTACATGCTGGACGAATTCCGAAAAAGCAAGATGATCCTCTTCACTTGATATACGCACTGGAATAGTATTGATAAATAGGCCCACCATATTTTCTGCTCCCGGAATATCTGACGGACGACCGGAAACGACAGAGCCAAATACCACGTCGCGGGTGTTGTTGTATTTCATCAATAGCAGACCCCAGATGGAGTGAAACAATGTACTCAAAGTAACCTTGAGTTCTTTGGCCAGTGATTCCAACTGACCTGTTAATTGCGAATCAAAGCTAAAGATTTGCTGCTGTGGATCGTAATCAACGTGGCTCCCTTTACCACTCGTAGGCAAGATGCTTTGCTGTTCAAAACCATCCAAATATCGCTCCCAAAACATAAGCGCTGTATCTGTATCCTGCTTGTCCAGCCATTTGAGGTATTTTTCATAAGAAGGAGCTTCACCTAGCTGAACTGGCTCATTTTTTTTCAATGATGTGTAGATCTGGAACCATTCTTTCAGAACGATTTCTAAGCACCATCCATCCATAATGATGTGATGGAAGCTAACGATCAGCTTGTATACATCAGACGCACACTGCAATATGGAGACCCGGAATAACTCATCCCGGGTGATATCAAATCCGTTGGCCTTATCACGTTGAACAAACTGTTCTATATAGGCCACCTGGTCAGATTGCGTTAGTGAAGAAATGTCTTCAAAGTGAATGGATGGATGCTTCTGCCGGAATACGATCAATTTAGGCTCTTCAATATTGACGTGAAAAACATTGCTGCGCAATATCTCATGGCGCTCAAATAGAACAGAAAGACTTCGGTCCAGAAGCTCTACCTCGAGTAAGCCGTTCAGGGTAAGACTCACTTGTTCAAAATAGGCGTACGAAGTTTGATCTAGCAGGCTATGGAACAAGATTCCTTGTTGCATCGGAGTTAATCGGAATATACTTTGAATTTGCAGATCTTTACTCATAAGCCACCGCCTAGGAAGATGTATTATTTTTATAGTAGGCCATAATCTCATCCAAATCGTTAATTGAAAGATTCTCATCGCTCACATCTGCGGGAGTCCATTCCTTCTCCTTCTTTTCAGAGCAATGCTCAATAATTTCTAGCAAACGACTTTGCAAGAAATTTCCCAATTTTTGAATACTCGATTCAGCATATTCACGACTGCTATACTCAATCCCGAGGGTTAATATCCCCTGTTCGATACTGCCATTAATATCAAGCACAAATGGTGTCTCGGTCTCCTCACTTACTGTTCGACCCGCAGAATACTTTGATTCGACAAATAAAGGCGCAACAGAGCCTGAATCAATCTGGCCGTGATAATTAAAGCGAATTTCAGGTGCAAAATTTCCCTGATTAGTACTTTTCAAATCGTGTAGGGTCATATATTCCAGAATTCCGAAGTCAATGCCCTTATTAGGAACACGTCGCAACGCTTCCTTGGTCAGCTTAATTTGGTAAGCTAAATCGGTATTATGCTTCATATCCAGATGAATAGGATACATCGTAGTAAACCAGCCGACCGTTCTGGTTATATCTATATCATCAAAAATCTGTTCCCGTCCGTGCCCTTCCAACAAAATGGTAAATTCGTCATCATCAGTCCAGTCTCTCAATGCCAGCCCAAAGGCTGTCAACAGTAGATCGTTTACATTCGTACTATAAGCCTTGTGTACATCCTTCTGTAGACGATCTGTTTGTTGCTTGGAAAGCCTTACGTTGCAGATTTCCAGGTCTTTCCCTCTTCTGTCAGCGGCCGGATAGTCTTTATGAAGCGGTTTACTGGAATGACGGATTACATTCTCCCAATAACGTTTGTAACGAGCTGGACGCCCACCCTTTGCATCATCACCAAGGCGATGGGTCCAATCCTTCCATGAATGGGTCTTCGCCTGAAAGAGGATTTCTTCATTATTAAGTGCCTGCATATACCCCTGCTCCAAATCTTCCAATAGAATTCTCCAAGAAACTCCATCTACCACCAAATGATGAATCGCGAGTAGTAAGTGATCACCTTGAGCGGTGTGAAACAACCCCGCTTGCACAAGCGGACCGTTTTCTAAATTCATGCGCCGCTGAATCGCTTCGCTGAGGGTCTGGATTGCTTCTTCAATGGATGACTCATGGCTTACATCCAGAGCAGTAAGAGCATATGCCTTTCGATTCGTACCATGAATGATGGGAATAATTTTGTCCTGATTCGCTGTATATGTCATTCGTAAGGCATCATGATGCTCAGTCAGCTTACACAACACCTGATCGACCAGTTCTTCCTTCCACCCATTTTGGCTATACAACATAACGGCCTGGTTCCAATAGTTGGATTCCGTGAACTTTTGCTCAAAAAACCATCGTTGGATAGGGGATAGCTCAGCCTCTCCTTCAATAATCCCTTGCTCGGCTTGAACACTGACTGCTCTTAGATCTGGAGTTAGGCTACCTATCGTTTGATGACGGAAAAGGTCCTTAATTTCCATGCGATATCCGTGCTTACTTAGACGTGTGGAAATTTGAATAGCTTTAATCGAATCCCCGCCCAATTCAAAAAAGTTATGATTCGTTCCGATAGGAGCATAGCCAAGAACCTCTTGCCAGATTTCCGCCATCAACGTTTCAACCTTATTGGATGGAGGAATATAATCTACCTCAATCGACAGACTGTGATCAGGCTCAGGCAATGCTTTTCTGTCGATCTTGCCGCTCGATAGATAAGGCATAGCTTCCATAGATACGATATAAGCAGGCACCATATACTCGGGAAGGACTTCTTTAATACGAGCCTTTAATGCTTGTACATTGAATTCCTGGGCATGTTCAACATAGGCGCATAAATAACTTCCCCCAGAACGGTCATCACGAGCAAGCACTACTGCCGTCTGTACCCCTTCGTAGGCCAGTATTGCCGCTTCAATCTCACCCAGTTCGATCCGGTAGCCCCGAATTTTCACCTGATGGTCGATCCGACCCATATATTCAATGTTTCCATCCGGCAGCCATCTCGCCAAGTCTCCCGTCCGGTACATCCGCCCCCCCGCCGCATAGGGGTCCGCTACGAACTTCTCCTCCGTCAGTTCTTTCCGATTCACATATCCTCGGGCTACGCAGTCCCCTCCAATGTGCAGCTCGCCCGGTACACCTATCGGCTGCAATCGGTCTTTATGGTCCAAAATATACAATTTTACGTTATCAATCGGCTTCCCGATCGGAATGCTCTCTGGTTCCTGCTCGGCAGGACAGTCGTAATACGCCACCTCTACCGTTGCCTCTGTCGGTCCATACAGGTTGTGTAGCGTGGCTCCTTCGGCTCCCAGCAAACGGTTAAACCGGCGGACATGTTCTGTCATCAGCGCTTCCCCGCTGGCAAATACTCGCCGGACACTACGCATTTTTCCGGCGGCTCCGCTATGCTCGATATACTCCAGGAATGCTCCCAGCATGGATGGCACAAAATGGATCGCTGTTACCCCGTTGGCTTCCACCGTTTCAGCTATCGTTGCCGGGTCTTTCTCGCCTCCCGGCTCCAAAAAGCATACTGTCGATCCCTGAATCGCCCATGAGAACAGCTCCCACAACGATACGTCAAAGGTGTATGGCGTTTTTTGCAGGATCACATCCTCTGCTCCAAACGGAATTCGTTTTTCCATCCAGTGCAGACGGTTGATCAGCGATGCGTGCTCAATCATGACCCCCTTCGGCTTGCCGGTGGAGCCTGACGTATAAATCACGTACACCAAATCGGTTGAGCAGTTAACGGGTTCCGGGTTCTTCTCGCACTCTTCTCCTGTAAGCTCCATCCCCTCCATCAGCAGATCTTCGATAGCGATCAGCTCGCGATTGGCTCCGTGCGGATGAAGGCGGTCCAACTGATCCCGCTGGGTCAGCAGGATAGATGCCCCGCTATCCTCCAGCATGAATCCCAGCCGTTCTTCCGGGTCCTCTGGATGTAGCGGCAGATACGCCCCGCCTGCCTTCAAAATCCCCAGCAGGCCGACGATCATCTCCAGCGATCGATGAACTGCGATGCCCACCATCTGGTCGGGCCCGATCCCTTTCTTCCGCAGGACGTGAGCCACCCGATTCGCTTGGGCATTCAGCTCCCGGTACGTCAATTGCCGATCTTTGTATAGGGCTGCCGGATGTTCCGGTGTTCGCTCCACCTGCTCCTCAAACAATTGATGAATCGTCTTCTCCCTTGGATAAGGCGCAGCCGTCCCGTTGAATTTCTTCAAAATTAATTCTTTTTCTACCGCTGTTAACAAATCGGTATCACCTATGGTTTGTGTGCTATTAGCTACAAACGACCTTAGCACCACCACCATATGATCCAAGAAGCGTTCGACAGTGTCCTTTTGGAACAAAGCACTGTTATACTCCAAATTCAAATGAAGGTAGCTGCCTGTTTCTTCCGCACTCAAGGTTAAATCAAATCGGGATACACCTGGATTGAACGGAAACGGTTTGAATTCCAACCCACTAGATTGTAGCGGCTGTCCTTTTGTATTTTGCATGACAAACATGGTGTCGAAGATCGGGCTTCGGCTCACATCTCTCCGCAGCGCAAGCTTTTCGACCAATTGCTCAAAGGGATATTCCTGATGCTCAAAAGCAGATAAAACCGTTTCCTTAACTTCGTCCAGAAAAGCTGAAAGACTCTTCTCCGCTGAAGGGCTAGTACGCAGTGCCAACGTATTGACAAACATGCCGACGATCTTTTCCGTATCTGGATGTCTTCTCCCAGCAACCGGTGTACCGATGACAATGTCGTCTTGTCGTGCATGCTTGGACAAAACAACGTTATATACAGCCAGTAAAATCATGAACAATGTACTTTGAGTTTCAGCTGCAAGTTTGTGAAGTGGCTCTGTTATATCATCGCCCAGGATTCGGGATACTGTGTTACCTTCATAGCTTTGAATAGACGGTCTTGGGAAATCCGTTGGTAGCTCCAGTACAGGCGGCTCATGTTTAAAGAGATCCAGCCAGTAGGATTCCTGCTCTTTAATAAATCCATGATTTATTTGCTCATTATGCCAGTTAGCATAATCTTTGTACTGAACGGATAGAGGCGGAAGCGCCTGTCCATCATATGCTTTTACAAATTCATCCATAATAATAGACATAGAAACGCCGTCCGAAATAATATGGTGTAAATCAACCAGCAGCATATTTTTGTTCTCTGCCAACGGGATCAGCTCGCCTCTTAATAAAGGGGCACGGCTCAGGTCAAACGGTTGGACGAATTCACTTAGCACCGTTTCTATATGCTGTTCCTCTGAATCCTCTTTGCTGGTCAGACTATGAATTTTCAACTCAAATTCTACTTCGTCATGTACGCTTTGAACCGGCTCTCCGTTGATCCATGAGAAAGAAGTGCGCAATGCTTCATGTCTGTGAATCAGAGTGTTGAAAGCCATTTTCAACCGTTCCTGATCCAGATGGCCTTGAACGAGCATGACAGAAGGCATATTGTAAACCAGTTCCGCTCCTTCAAGTTGATGCAATATCATCTGACGTCTTTGCGAGGAGGAAACTGGATAATAGGTTTGATCAGAAAGTAGAGCAATTTCGGTAAATGTACCTGCCCCTCTCCCGATGGTACGTTCAATGAGTTTGCTCATGCTTTCCACAGTTGGGTACTCAAATATTTCACGCATAGGCAACTCGACCTGGAATTCTCGAATAATTTTCCCGATCAGTATTGTAGCCTTCAGCGAATGTCCACCCAGTTCAAAAAAATGGCTGTGTACACCTATGGGGCTCACATGCAGAATATCCTCCCACAAACGTACTAGACGAGTTTCTGTATCTGTTCGAGGAGCTACAACCCCCTGCTCCCGAATCACATGATGGGGCTCAGGAAGCGCTCCTCGGTTCACCTTTCCATTAGGCGTAAGAGGTATCGTAGCCATCTGTATCAGATGAGCAGGTACCATATACAAGGGCAGAGACGCTTTCAAAAAAGATCGTATTTCCTGTGTTAAGAGTTCATGGTCCGAAACAATATAAGCGCATAAATACGTTTCGTCCTCTTGGTCTTTTCTAGATAGAACAACGGCTTCTCTGATGTCATGATGAGAGAGCAGGACCTTTTCGATTTCTCCAGTCTCAATACGATATCCACGGATTTTCACCTGGTGGTCTGTTCTTCCGAGATACTCCACATTGCCGTCGGGGAGCCACTTTGCCAAGTCCCCTGTCTTATACATGCGCTCTCCGAAAACGAATGGACTATCCGTGAATCTTTCGTCCGTTAGATCGGGTTGATTAATGTAGCCTAGGGCTACTCCTGTGCCAGCAATATGAAGTTCCCCCGGAATACCAACAGGAAGCAGTCTCCTCTCCTGATCCAAAATGTACAACCGGGTATTGTCAATAGGCTTACCAATTGGAATACTCTGCAAATCATCTCCATCCGGGCAATCAAACCATGTTGCATCCACTGTTGCCTCCGTTGGTCCGTATAAATTATGCAGAGTTGTTCCATTCGGCTTTCGAAGCAGAGTATTAAACCGTCTGGCTTGCTTTACTGTTAGTGCCTCCCCGCTAGCGAAAACTCGTTTAATACTGCTGAGTTTCCCCTCTGCTTGGTGCTGCTCAACATACTCCAAAAAAACAGACAACATGGAAGGCACAAAATGAAGGGTTGTAATTTTCTGTTCTGTCACCGTGTCCACCAGTAGCTTGGGATCCTTCTCCCCATCAGGCGGAAGAAAGTAGACTGAAGCTCCGGCTATAGCCCACCAAAATAGTTCCCATACAGAAACATCAAAGGTGTAAGGCGTTTTCTGTAAAATGATATCGTGCACACCAATCGGATACTTTTTTTGCATCCAATGAAGCCGATTCACTATAGAGGTGTGACGAATCATAACTCCTTTAGGCTTACCTGTAGAACCGGATGTATAAATTACGTAAGCTAAATCTTCCGGCCCACTGTAAGGTTCAAGATTAGTTTTTTCAGTTGGCCAGTCTGCTCCGATCGCAAGCACGCTGATATTCGCTGAAATATCCTTTAATGTAGATTGGATTTCCTGTTGCACCAGCAAGATGGAAGCGCCGCTGTTACCCGCTATATATTGAATTCGCTCCAGAGGATCCTCTGGATTGATTGGCAAGTAAGCTCCCCCTGCCTTAAGAATAGCCATGATCCCGACTAACATCTCCGGTGAGCGATAGGCTGCAATCCCAACAATCTGGCCGGTTTGCATCCCTTTCATCCTCAAGACGCGAGCCAAACGGTTAGCCCGTTCGTTCAATTCCAGATAAGTTAGCCGCTCATCAGCGAATGCTGCTGCCAAACGATTCGGCGTCAGTGCCACCTGCTCTTCGAATAGCTGTTGAATCGTTTGACTTTGAGGATATAAGGCATCTGTATCATTAAAATCTCGCAGGATTCTGTGTTTTTCCTCGCCAGAAAGCAAATCAATATCATCCACATTCATATGCGGATTAGAAACTACCTGTTCAGCTATTTGTTTTAGGTGCAGTTCAATTCTTTCAATATCTGAAGCTTGATAAGCAATACTGTTATAGCCAAACTTAACTTTCAATTCTTTACCAGGAATGACTCCAATATTAAAATCATAATTCGTTTGCTCAAAGCCCTCGGTTTCCACAATTGAAACAAGCTGTTCTCCTTCACCACCAGCAAGCTCTTCAGTAATTGGGTAGTTCTCGAACGCTATGATATGGTGGATTAAGCTCTTGCCCAGTGGGGTTAGCATCTGAATATCAGCCAAGGATAGAAAATGGTACTTCCCCGATTCCATCATATTCTGCTGAAATTGCTTGATTATCTGGGAAAATGTTTGTGCTTCTTTATGACAAATACGTACAGGAATCGTATTAATAAATAATCCAACCATTTTCTCCGACCCTTCCAGCTCAGCTGGACGGCCGGAAACAACGGAACCAAATACCACATCTTTGGTGTTATTGTATCTTTGCAGCAACAGACCCCATATCCCATGAAATACAGAACTTAAGGTTACCTGATTTTGTTGTGCTATCATTTCCAAACCACGGGTTAACTGCTCGTCCAAGGTGAAAATATGGTTGTTCAGCTTGTAGCTTCCATCCTCAGTTGACTTGCTGCTAAGAGGTAAGCCACTTTGCTCTTCCACACCTGATAATTGTTGTTCCCAATAAGCAAGAGCTGTCTTCTTATTTTGCTGCCCTAACCAACTGATATACCGGCTATATGGAAATACTGCGTCCAATTCTGGCTTCTTCCCGAGGGAATAAGCTCTGTAAATTTGGAACAGATCCTTCGCAATTGTACCAATACACCAGCCATCCATAATGATGTGATGAAAGCTTAGAACCATTTTGCAGCTTGTATCACTTAATGCAAGAACACTTATCCGAATAAGGAGATCCTTTTCCAGATCAAAACGAATTTTCCGATCATTAATCGTAAAATTATCAACATATAAACGTTGTTCTGCTTCATTTAATTCCGTAATGTCTCTATAATCAATCGTTGCCTCTTTATTAGCCAGCACGACTTGTAACGGTTGGTCTGTTTCTTTATAAACAAACACAGTCCGTAACACATCATAACGGTCAATTAGGGTTTGGAAGCTTTCATTCAGCGTCTCTGCATTCAACCGTTCATTTAAGGTAATGACCGTTTGATCAAAATATGCTTCTGAGTGCTCGTCTAAAATGGAGTGATATAGAAGCCCCTCCTGCATGGGTGTCAATGGATAAATGTTTTGAATGAGTGCGTTTCTCATACGGCTCACCACTTTGCTACAAGTTTAGTTTGTTACTTAAAAGTTGGGACAGGTTCTGAAACTCATCGATTGACAATTTGTCATAGAGAAAATCAGTTGGACTTTGTTCCGTTACTTGTTTGCTGCAGCAATGGTCAATTAGATTCGTCAAATGTTTTTGGAATAAAAACAATATTCGTTCAATGGTTTGTTGCTGGTATTCTTGCTTGTTATAGTTGCATGTAATAATTAACTGTTCATTCTCATTAATAATGCAGTTGATATCTAACGCTACGGATCTTTCCGTAAAGGGACTAGCCTCTTCTCCTGAGGAAAATTTAGAAAGTGTAAATACATCTGTATCTAGTTCCGTATCAAAACGCCCCATATAATTAAAGGCAATTTCAGGAGCGGCTTGAAAGGCAGTCACACCAGACTCATTCACTTGAGCATAGTTTAATACCCCATACCCAAAGCCCTTGTTCGGTATCCTTCTAAGGCTATCTTTGATGTTCTTAATCTGATATGAAAGATCATGCGCATTGTCCACTTCCAGTAAAAATGGATACATTGTTGTGAACCAACCAACGGTTCTGGAAATGTTCATTTCCTGAAACACTTCTTCTCGCCCATGCCCTTCAAGATAGATCAACACACGAGACTGCTGAGTCCATTCTTTGATACTTAATCCAAGAGCAGTGAGCAAAATGTCATTAATTTCAGTATTGTAGGCCTGGTGCACCTGTTTTAATAATTTACTAGTGTTCTCATTATCAAGTGAGACACTTACATTTTCGCTATCACGCAACATATTGGTTTCATAGGAGTTATCTTTAGGTAACGTTCCAGACTCGGTTTGCTCCAGCTGTGTCCAGTATTCCAGTTCTTGTGCCAGCTCCTCGCTTGTTGCATATTGGCTTATTTCTTGTGCCCAAGAGCGGTACGAATCTGTTTTGTCTGGCAAGAGTAGTGCTGCCCCCTGCTGATATTGCTGATAAAGGGACGTAAAATCTTGTAAAATAATTCTCCACGAAACCCCATCAACTACCAGGTGATGAACCGCAATGAGCAGGTGATCTCCCTCAACAGTCCGGAATAATCCCAGCTTCATTAAAGGGCCGGTTGTGAGATCGAAGCTACTTTGAATAGCCGTTGCTTCTTGCTCAATCCATGCTTCTGCTGGTAGACCTTCAGGCAGTGATTTTATCGCCAAGGATAGTGGTTGATTGTTTAGCCCTTCATTGTATTGAACGATGCGATCTTCTCTCTGACAGAATGTCATTCTTAAGGCATCATGCTGTTTAATGATGCAGTCAAATGCAGCCACAATCCCTTGCTCATCAAAACCGTCTTCAGAAAATAGCATGACGGACTGATTAAAATGCTGAGGACTTATCTTCTGTAGATGGAAGAATCGCTGCTGTATTGGCGTTAAAGGCAGCTCTCCCTCAATAGCTTCCTGACTAATTTTCCGACGGATCACCTTAACGAATGGGCTCAATTGTCTAATCTGAGGGTACAAAAATAATTCTTTAATGCTTAGCTTGTAGCCATGTGTGTTCAAACGCGAGACGATTTGCAGACCCTTAATAGAGTCTCCGCCCAAATCAAAGAAGTTGTGAGTTGCACTCACGCCTGTTACGGCAAGCACTTCCTCCCATATTTGGGCCAGCAATACTTCAGTCTCACCTGTTGGTTCCACATACTCCACTTCTAAGGCACCGCTCCAGTCAGGTTCAGGTAATGCTTTACGGTTAATCTTTCCGCCAGGTGTAATGGGGATCACGTC
Organism: Paenibacillus sp. Mc5Re-14; assembly: GCF_001049835.1. NCBI lineage: Bacteria > Bacillati > Bacillota > Bacilli > Caryophanales > Paenibacillaceae > Paenibacillus > Paenibacillus sp. Mc5Re-14. The sequence goes on from NZ_CVPD01000001.1 coordinate 1,410,510, forward strand.
AAGCGGAACATACACCGAAGGTATCATGTAATCAGGAAGCTCCTTAGCCAACTGCATTTTGATATGATCCGTATCTAATCGATTAGCTGAAACCACATACGCGCATAAATAAGAACTTCCCTTATTCTCTTTGACCATTACGACAGTTTCCTGAATATCAGCTATGCCTAAAAGATGATATTCAATTTCACTAAGCTCAATCCTATAGCCGCGAATTTTGACCTGAAAATCGGATCTACCCAAGAATGCAATATTACCGTCGGGCAAGTATTTAGCTAAATCTCCTGTTTTATAGAGCTTTTCATAGCCAGGCATTGAATAAGGATTATCTATAAAGCTGGCCTTCGTTTTAGTCGGATCATTCAAATATCCAATCCCAAGTGGTGTACCTGCAATATACATTTCTCCTGCGATTCCTACGGGAACCCTTTTTAGTCCAGGGTCCAATATATAAATCTTGGTATTGGCAATTGGCTTTCCGATAGGAATTCTGTCTTCATCTCCTGTCACTCGATAAGCAACACAGCCTATACTTGCCTCCGTTGGACCATACAGGTTCGTGATTTGAACATGAGGAAAAATGGTTAAAAACGTATGAACCGTCGATGGCGTAATTTCTTCACCACCAAGAATAACTTGTTGAAGAGAATCCAATTGCTTGGTTCGAGTTGAATTTTGGTCCAACTGGTTGACAATAGCATTAAATACGGATGGAACGAAGTCTGTAAAAGAAATACGCTCCTGTTCAATGATATTCGTCATGTACGTAGCATCCACGGTCATGCCTGTTTCCGGCAACACGGTCGTTCCACCGTTCATTAATGGCCAAAACAATTGCCATACCGCGCTGTCGTATACATGATGAGTCGTCTGGAGAACACTTTGTGCAGCCGATGTTCCAAAATAGTCGTTCATCCATAGAAAACGATTGGTGATTCCTTTATGGGCAGCAATAACCCCTTTGGGTTTGCCAGTTGAACCCGAAGTAAAGATTACATAGATTGGTGATTCCATATCTACATCTACTGCCGGGTTACTGATAGCGTTACTCCTCTTTTCGACTACAGAGCAGTCTATAACTAGATACTCTTCAGCATTTATTTCTGAACTGATAGGTGTACTTGGATTGACCAATAGGATAGAACTTCCCAAATCCTGCAGGGCGCTCTGTAAGCGGTCAATAGGCCACTCTGTATCAAGAGGCGAAAAAGCAGCACCTGTTTTCATAACAGCCAGTATGGATACTACCAGTTCCAAGCTCCGTTCCATGAGTATAGGCACATAACTTCCAAGTCCAATTCCTCTAGCCAACAAATTGCTTGCTATCGCGTTCGCCTGATCATTTAACTCCTTGTAGGTCAGCACCTGATCTTGATAGATAACAGCTTTAGCATCCGGTCTTCTATCAGCCTGCTCCTCAATATAATGATGTATGGGTCTTGGCTGTGGATAAGCTGTATGAGTGCTGTTATACCGTTCCTCCATAGCAACCGCTTCTGTTGCGCTTAGAAGATTAATATCAGTCAATGCCATATCAGCGTTTTGGACTACTTCCTCCAATACATTCAGGTAATGCTCGACGAGAAGCTCAATTGTTTCTTTTTTATACAGTTTTGTACTGTACTCAAATTCCAGATGAACTCTCTCAGCCTTTTGTTCGGCATTCAGTACAAGATCGAATTTGGAAATACCCGTTTTGAACGGATATAGCTCAAAATTAAGGTTATCGGCTTGCCACTGCTGTGCATCCGTATTCATAAAGGAGAACATCGTGTCAAACAACGGATTTCGACTCAGGTCTCTCTTGATGGACAGCTTATCAACCAGTTCGGCAAATGAATACGATTGATTTTGCAGAGCTTGCAGCGTGTTTTCTTTTACTTCGTTCAAAAAGGTTTTGAAGCTCTTATGACTAGCCGGATGGTTTCGAATAGCCAGGGTATTGACGAATAACCCTACGATCCCATTGGTATCTGCATGCGTTCGTCCAGATGTTGGAATGCCGATTACGATATCTTCCTGTCCCGCATATTTCCCCAGCAGCACATTATAGGCAGCAAATAGAAGCATAAAGAGTGTGCTATCTGTTTGAATACACGTGAGATTCAACTGTTCTATAAGCTTTTCGGACAGTTCGACTTTCACCATATCTCCAACAAAACTCTGCAATTGTGGCCGCTGATAGTCTGTAGGAAGATCTAGTACGGGAAGTTCTCCTTTATATTGATCAAGCCAATACTGTTCTTGCTTTGCATGAATTTCTGTATTCGATCTGAGCCAAGCAGAGTAATCTTTGTATTGAAGCGGTAAAGCGGGAAGTTCTTCTCCCTTGTACAGCTTGTTCCATTCGTTAATAATAGTGTCGATAGAAGTACCGTCAGCTATCAAATGGTGCATATCAATAAGAAGCATAAATTTATCACGATCCATTTGAAGAAGCTCTGCCCGAAATAGTGGGGCTTTACCAACATCAAAAGGACGGATGAAATTATGGATCAATGTATCTATGCCCTTTGGCGTAATATCACCAGCAGCCCGGGCAAAGCCAAGTTCAAAGCTTACCTCTGGTTGTACAAATTGCACCGCTCTATCATCCACGTATCCGAACGAGGTCCGAAATGCTTCATGCCGGGCTAATAATTGTTCAAAGGTACGCTCCACTCTTCTTCGATCTACATGACCTTCGATCATCAATGCTGCCGACATGTTGTAAGCCACACCCGTCTCATCTAGCGGTAGCACGGCCAACAATCTGGATTGTGCTGGAGAAACCTCATAATAAGCTCCCTCAGTCACTGCCTCAATTCGTTGGTAATCTGTGGGTTTGGCAGCAAGAATCTTCTTGGAGAGCGCTTCGATTGTTGGTGCCCCAAATATATCTTGAGTTGAAATTTCGATATGAAAGACCTCGTTGATTTTCGCAGTCAACAGGGTCGCTTTCATCGAGTGCCCACCTATTTCAAAAAAATGATCGTGTATACCAATCGGAGAAATCTCCAGCAGATCCTGCCACATTTCGATCAATAGCTGCTCCGTTTCATTATTGGGCCCAACGTGCTGTAATTCTTTGCTAGAATGCTCCCCTGGTTCAGGTAATGCACTTTTACTAACTTTGCCGTTTGCTGTCAGCGGCATCGCATCCAACAAGAATACATGGGCTGGTACCATATAATGAGGCAGGCTTGACGACAGATAGTCTTTCAAAACATCTACTGTAACCGATTCCCGCAAAACGGCATAAGCGCATAAATACGGATTGTCATCTGTTCCTTTAATCACTACTGCTGCCTCTTTTACCGCTCTATGAGCCAACAATGTGCTTTCAATTTCACCTGGCTCAATCCGGTAGCCCCTGATTTTAACTTGTTGATCTGCGCGGCCAAGATACTCTAGCGTTCCGTCAGGTAACCATCTCGCTAAATCTCCTGTTCTGTAGAGCTTCATATTGTCCAAATAAGGGTGTGGGATAAATTTCTGCGTCGTAAGCTCAGGACGATTACGATATTCTCGCGCCATTCCTTTACCCCAAACGCATAATTCTCCTGAAAGCCCTATTGGCCGCAACTGCAAGTATTGATCCAGAATGAGAACGCCCGTATTAGGAATCGGCTTTCCAATACACCCCACTTCTTCAGGCCCCATATCTCGTAACATCGTTGTAACTACACTATTTTCTGTTGGACCATACTCATTGAACAATTGAATGCCAGGATGTTTGGCTTGGCTGGCTTCTATCAACCGTTTCGTTGCTTTCTCACCGCCTAACGTTACAACCTTGAGAGACTTGGCTTCATCTGGAGTCAGACCCTCTATAATAGACATGTACATGGAAGGAGTACACACGAGATGTGTAATATGATTTGATAAAATTAAGGTCTTCAGAGCCGATAATTCACTCAGTTCCTCATTTGTAGGCAGCACTACCGTACTTCCAGACAGCAGCGGAGTAAAAAAGGCACCCACAAAAGCATCAAATGAGCTAGACAGCATTGGCAGGATACGGTCTGTTGCTTCTAGTGCATATTCATTTATTCTCCAAGATAACGTATTTAATATCGCTCGATGCTCAATACAAACTCCTTTAGGAGTACCGGTTGAGCCTGATGTATAGATCACATATGCCAAATGACTTGAATCCGATTCCCACTTTGAAGACAACTTGCTTTCTGTTTTATACCACTCATCATCGTCCATATTTAGGACTAAACCTTCATAAGTTGTAGCATTGTAATTAGATGAGTCATTCAACAACAGGAGAGCAGCCCCGCTATCCTCAAGCATAAAGTGAATTCGTTCTTCTGGATAAGAACTGTCGATTGGAAGATAGGCGCCACCGGCTTTTAAAATAGCCAACATACCAACGGCCAAATCTAATGAACGGCCCGCCATTAAGCCGACTACAGTTTCTGCCCCTACTCCCCGCTTCATTAATGCCCTCGCCAGCTGATTTGATTTCTCGTTCAGCTCTTTATAAGTAATCACATGTCCCTGATGAACTACAGCTACATGATCCGGACTTTTGAGAGCTTGCTCTTCGAATTGCAAGTGCAACGTTTCTTGTTTCTCCACTATAGATGAAGAGGACAGATCAAAAGTGTTAAAGCCGTGTATTAGCTGCAACTTCTCTTCCTCAGGTAACCATTCCAACTTCCCAATCTCGCTCCAAGGTTGTTCTAAAATGGAGCGTAATATTTGTATATAGAGACTAGCAAGGCGATCAATCGTTTCTGATCGAAACAATTGGGTACAATAATTGAAGCGTAGGGCTAGACCCTCCTGCCATTCGTCAGCACTTAGTACCAAATCGAATTGGGAAATCCCTGGATTGAATTCACTTGGATGAAATTTTACTCCATTGGCTTCAAGAGAACTCATTTCAAAATTCTGCATGACAAACATCGTATCAAACAAAGGATTGCGTCCTTGGTCACGGCGGATATCCAGTCTCTCAATCAACGCTTCAAAAGGATAGTCTTGATAATCCATAGCTCGCAGAGTCGTTTCCTTGACCTCTTGCAAAAACGAATGAAAACTCCGCTGAGGAGACGGACGATTCCGCAAAGCTAACGTGTTAACAAACATTCCTATCATCGTTTCCGTGTCCGGATGCTGGCGTCCTGCCACCGCTGTTCCTACAATAATATCTTCCTGACCCGTATACTTTGCGAGCAGTATATTGTAAGCCGCAAGCAGGATCATAAAGGCCGTAGTCCCCGTATTTTTGGCAAGTTTCTTTAATTCCTCTGTCATTGCTGAAGTGATGTTATACGATAATACAGCCCCTTCGTAGCTTTGATGTAATGGTCTAGGGAAGTCCGTAGGCATTGCCAGTACAGGTAATTCTCCGTTCAAAACATTTTTCCAATAATGTTCCTGTTCAAACAAACGATTGCTGGTATATTGTTCCTTCTGCCATGCAACAAAATCTTTATATTGAATTTGGATCGGAGCTAACATTTCACTCCGATACAGCTGTACGAGTTCATTAAGGAAAATGGATAACGAAAGCCCATCTGCAATACTGTGATGCATATCCATGACCAACATATGTTTATTAGCTTCAAAGCGAAACAATTCTGCTCTGAAGAGTGGCCATTGGTGCAGGTCAAACGGACGGACAAACAAGCGACTCATCTCGTCTGCATCTTTCTCCAATATTTCTGTGACTTTGATTTCAAAAGCCGGCTCATCATGAATGACTTGTACAATTTCGCCATCCACGATATTAAAAGAAGTACGAAATGATTCATGACGCCGAATCAAATCCAGGCAAGCCTTCTGAAGACGGGGGATGTCTAGATCCCCATCAATACGCACCTGGCCCGTAATATTGTAAGCTGTACCTATCCCCATATCCTGCAAGACAAACATACGTCTTTGGGCATCGGATACTGCATAATGCGTACATTCTTCGAGCTTTTTAATAGAAACGGCTGTACCTTGTTTGGCTCCTTCGATCACCTTGGTCAAGGCCGAAACTGTCGGTGAATGAAAAAGTACATTCAAGGGGATTCGTTTGCCAAACTCTTGATGAACTCGGGCAAGCAAGAGAGTCGCCTTCAACGAATCTCCTCCTAGATCAAAGAAATTGTCATCAGATCTAACACGATTCAATCCCAGCACCGTTTCCCAAATTTCCCCTACTTTTCTCTCCGTGCTACTAACTGCCTCAACAGGTTCTTTGCTAACAGCTTGTTTCATAGTAGAAAGTTGCGACAAATCTACATATCCCTGCGAATTTAAGGGCATGTTTTCAAGCTGAATGATCTGTTGAGGTACCCATTGGTCTTGCAAATGATTTCGCAATTGCTTGCGTAGGATTTCCTCTATTCCATCATTAATACTCGTAACATATGCAACCAAATGGGTGTCTGCTCTGTCCTCTGTACTCTGAACTATCACTTGGCACTCGCTAATTTGTGGAATAGAGGTAATAAATCGTTCAAGCTGTTCAGTATATATGGCATGTCCTTTTATATAGGCTCGCTTCTGAACAGGTCCTAACAGTCGCAATTCACCGTTGGCGGTTCGCAAAGCCAGGATTCCTGTCGGTAAATACACTGAATTTTCGGAAGGAGATTCGTTTTCCTGTACTACATGCAGTTCCCCGATCGTCCCCACAGGCGCAGGTTGCAGATAATGATCCAGTAAATAGATGGCTCTTGGTGAATCGTTGTCCGTGATGCCGCTGGATTCGAGTTCCACATAGTCCCTGTAGTTTTTAACCCCATATTTCAGTTCATCCTGATTTAAGAGGGAGATATCTACAAAATCCCGTTCCTGCCCATCAGCAATCGTATTCAGGATGTGTAAAAAATACTCTGCCCAAATCTGCATTGTTTCCGGTGCGGCCAAGCTGGCTTTAATATCAAAATCAAACCAAAGCTCTCCCTCGACCTCCATCACATTGAGAAACATGTCATATTTGGAGTACAGGATCGGCGTCGGTATCAATTCGACGTCCAGTCCATGAAAATGAAAATTCTGCATTGGTCGATCCATATTGAAGATGACATTCATCTCAGGTATCCGTATGTTCTCAATACGCTCAATCAGATCAGCAAAAGAGTAGCTTTGAAGCGGTTCGACCTCCTGCATGACTTGCTTAACTTGTGCCATATACTTAAATAAAGAATCTTTACTGGTAATATGGCTCACAATCGGCAGCATGTTAACACAGTTACCGATCAAATTAATTTGTTCCATTCTAGACTGTCCAGAGGTAGGAATACCTACTACTATCGTTGTGTTTCCAGTTAAGCGGTGCAGAAACACCTTATATGCACTCAGCAGTGTAACAAACAAGCTGTTACCCGCTTTAATGCTAAGCTTTTTCAACTTTCTCGCCAGCGTACTGTCTGCCCGAATATTTATTCTTCTTCCTCTATACGATGCTTTCTTCATGCCACCGTCCTCAGACGGAATGTCCATGGCGACAGGGACGGAATCCAATGTCCGTGCCCAGTAAGAAACTGCCTCACTCACTCCTGCATGTTCTAGCTCCAACTGTTGCCAAGCTTGAAATTCTCTGAATTTTGGCGGTACAGGCAACGTGACTATATTTTCACCTTTGCAGAAAGAAGTGTAGGCTTGCTCCCATTCACGGATAAATACTGCCATCGACCAACCATCAGCAACAATGTGATGAAATGTGAACACCACAATATGTTCTTCCGGTTGTAAACGTAAAATGTGAGTTCGGAACAGCGGATCTTTGGACGTCAAATCAAACGCCCTTTTCCCCTCTTCCTCAAACCATTGCTTGACCTTTTCTTCGTGCTCTGATGGAGGAGATCCTGAGAAATCACTCAGTGAGATGACCACATTCACGTTGTCAAGAACATGCTGTTCTTCGCCATCGAGGTCAATAACCGTCCGTAGCGAATCATGCCGGTTCACAATTGCTTGAACTGAACGTTTTACAGTATCAAGCTGCAGTTGACCCTGCATCCGCAAGGCTGCTATTTCATTGAATGCAGTGGATGAATCACTTCTGGATTGCGTAGCAAACCAAATTTGCTGCTGCTCCTTTGTTAAAGGGAACGATGAGGATTCGATGGGAACCACATTATTTTTTCGGTTTCCATTTCCATCCGGTGATGGCGTATTGTCAGGTAAGAATCCCCCTTTTCTCAATTCCTCCACGCTTTCCTTTACAGCCTGTGTAATTTTTTGAAGGTCCCCATCTGTATGAGCAGTCGATAAAAAGCAATTGCGACCTTCCCAAATGTAAATTCCCTTGTCAATCAGCAGATGGAAAAAGAGCTCAATGTCGCCAAACGAAACAAACCGGAATAGTGAGCCATAGTTCACCATGTGGATAGGTACACTATTTTGTTTAAAATAAGTATTCAGCTCTGCTACCCATTCGTTGGTTCTTCGGTTCAGTTGTTCCTGAAGATTCGGCCCTTCAGACTTCAAATATTTCAAAGTCGCTAGAGCCGTGTGCATGGTCAGCGGATGTGTGCAGAAAGTACCGCCTACGAATGTTTTAATATTCGTATTTTCCGGATAGGAGTCGTCTCCGAACGACCACACACCTCCATCTACAGTGTCCATAAACTCTGAGCTTCCGGCGACAATGCCAACAGGCATACCTCCACCCGCCACTTTTCCGTAAGTAACTAGATCAGCTTTAATTCCAAACCAGGCCTGAGCACCTCCTGGATGAATTCTAAATCCTGTAATTACTTCATCAAAAATAAGTGCCGTTCCCGAATTTGCTGTGATCTCGCGAATTTGCTTCAAGAACTCCTTTGGTTGCAAATCCGGTCTGCGACTCTGTACAGGCTCAACCAATACGGCAGCAAGTTCATGTGCATAATGTTTGATAGCTTTTATAGAATCCGGGTGATTATAAGGGAGTACAATAACATCCTCCATCATGCTCGAAGGAATTCCCGGTGCCATGGGTAACGCCTCTCCTCTGCTTGAGTTCGGATCGGACACAGCCAGTACACCATCGAACGTTCCATGGTAAGAACCAGCAAACAGCACTATTTTGGAGCGTCCTGTAGCCGCTCTAGCCAAACGTAAAGCAACCATAACAGCTTCTGACCCCGAATTATAAAAGGCAACCCGCTCCACACCTGTCAGCTCGCTAATCAAGGCAGCAACCTCACCTGCTGTATTTGACATAGGGCCGATCGAAGGCGTACGGTCGTGCACATTGCTCCGCAAAGTATCGGTTAGCCAAGCTGGGTTATGACCCAGTAAATGAACCCCGAAGCCCATAGTTAGATCAATGTACTCATTCCCATCTACATCCCATATCCTTGAACCCGAAGCGCTCTCTGAAATGATAGGATATACGATTTCTTTCCAATAGGACCGGAACCCAGACACATGACGATTATTAGCATGAACCAATCGACTATCCTGTGTGTATTTCTTGGACCCGCGGGTTCGTTGAGTATATCGTTTAATAAAACGCTGTAAGAAATCATTTTGCCGCCCACTGTATCCACTTTCCTCACCGATCAGTAGAGGTTGATAGGGTACAAAGGGTTTGGATTCAGTAGTTGTATTCACTTTAATTGTAGAAGTGATAGGCACGTCAGTTGCCACAGCATGCAGAGTTGTAGGCTGAACACTGACTGTGTCTTTGTTTGTTGTTAACGGTGCAGCCTGAATAGTTCCCCCTTGACCGCCACTAAGCATCTCTAGTTGTTTGGTCAACACTTGAGTAAGTCCAAGCTGTTGGTTGTTCAGTAATTCAATTTGTTGAGAGAGTAACTTTTCCAGGCCACCAAACTCGGACGAAGACTTTGCAGCAACCGTATTTTCTGGATTGACTTCTGTCCGATCATCGACCGTACTTAGAGCATCAGCAGCCGCTACCGATTGGGTGGTATATGTCAAATCTGAAATAAACGTTGTTAGACGATCCAGGTTTGTAACACTTTCAAAGAAGTGGTTCATGGGAACATCCACATTAAATTGTTCTCTAATTTCTTTTTGAACTTGAACTAGCATAATTGAATCCAAGCCCATTTCGAGAAAATGCATCTGTTCATCCAGTTGTTCCACCGTAAAACCGGAAACTTTACTGATTACATCTTTTAATACTTTGGAAATCTTCGCTGTGTAGTCTAGCTGATCTGTAGCTTGCAGTTCTTTTGGATACGCGGACTCCATACTTTTCTCCTCCCTGCCTACGTTACTTATCTGCACTACTTTTGGAGTAAACCAGCAACGATTTCGTTCAAAAGGGTACAAAGGCAGCGACTGGATTATTTTGATATCATCCGCATAAAGCGCTTGCCACGGAATAGCCATACCTTTGACGTACAGTTCACCCAATTGGCGTAGAGCGTGAACATCTGTATGTGCACTTGCTCTAATGGCTGTAATCAATCGACCTACCGTATCATCTTTTTCCCGTTTATGATCAACGCTCTGTTTATGAGAACCTATATACATATCAGGTGTATTCTCTCGTTTGTTCCCGGAAGTCCATCGCTCCAACTTGTGTAATAAATCCTCTGGACTGGAAGTAATAACTGCTAATTTATGTTCCATATGAGCTCTGCCGATATGTGTGGTATAGCACATCTGCTCCAAGGAAACCGCTGGATTTTGGCGTAAATAGTCCACATATCCCTCAACCAAATGATGCAGACTTCGCTCATTTTTTGCAGAAACCGTAAAAAGATGAATGCCATCCGGCGTGTTTACAGAATCATCATCTGTTCGCGTTTCTATAAACTCTTCCATAACAACATGAGCATTTGTTCCACTGAAACCAAAAGAACTTACTCCGCAGCGAAGTGGGGCATCATTTGAACTTAAATCCGCTACTTCTGTCGTTAAATAAAACGGCGACAATTCAAAATTAATACGGGAACTAGGCCTCTTAAAATGAACCAACGGAGGATTCTTCCTCGTTTGCAGCATCAGAACTGCTTTAATAAGACTGGATATTCCTGCTGCTTCAAATAAGTGACCAATATTGGGTTTGACAGAACCGATTGCACAAAATTGTTTTTTATCCGTATATTTTTCAAAGGCTTGTGTCAATCCCGCGATCTCAATAGGGTCCCCCAGTTTAGTTCCCGTTCCATGAGCTTCGATAAATGATAGAGTTTCCGGGTGAATAGCCGCATCATTCCAAGCGGCCTCTACCACTTCTGCCTGTGCGGAAGGACTAGGTGCAGTAATACCTACCGTTGTACCATCCTGATTCACCGCACTTCCTTTAATCACAGCATAAATACGATCTCCGTCTTGCAATGCTTGATCGAGAGGCTTCAACAGAACCGCTGCAACCCCTTCTCCCACACCTGTTCCATCCGCCTCTGCATCAAAGGTACGAGCTCTGTAATTTGGCGATTCCATATCTAGTCCCAGCTTCACTGGTAATAGCATCGTTCGGATTCCTCCAGCGATCGCCATCTTGCAATCCCCCGTCGCTAACGCCTTACAAGCCATATGAATCGCGACAAGTGAAGAGGAGCACGCCGTATCTACTGTTACTGCTGGACCTTTTAAATTAAGAAAGTACGAAATCCGACTTGCCAGCACTGACGGCAAATTTCCAACAATATACTGGTGAAATTTGTCCGGTTCTCCTTTAGAGAGCATCCGCTCATAATCGTAGCCCACTTTTGAGAAGCCGACGTAAACTCCTACCTTTTGTCCATGAATCCGATCCCCTGCATAGCCCCCATCCTCAAGTGCATGCCATGCGGTCTGAAGGAATAATCTCTGATTTGGGTCCATATAGCTTGCTTCCACAGGACTCAGCTTGAAGAACGCATAATCAAATTTATCAATTTCTTCTAGGAAGCCGCCTTCTATAAACTCTTCTTCTCCCTTCCTTTGATCCACAACTGATAAATAATCGATGGCGTCTTGCTTACGTTGAGAGCTTAAGTTCCCGATACAGTCATCGCCCTGAACAATATGATCCCAATACTGTGACACAGATGAAGAACCAGGTAAGTCCAAAGAAAGCCCAATAATAGCCACGTCCTTGCTATGGTTGTGATCCGTATCATCTGTAGGAATATGCTGTTGTTCAGAATCGGCAGGGCTCGCCAAAAATTCTGCCAAGTGAGCTATTGAGGGGTGATCAAACAAATCGGTAACTGCAAGCTTAATCCCCAGCTGATTTTCAATTTTGTCTGTAATCTGAACCAGTTGTAGGGAATTGGCTCCTAAATCAAAATAGCTATCTCTCGTATCAACCTCTTCCCTAAGTAATACCTCGCAGCAAATATCGTGAAGTACTTTTTCGATCTCAAACGAAAGTGTAGGCAATTTTTGATTTTTGTTTTTTTGCTCCATGATCCCTTTTAAAACTATCGAAGTCTCCTGATAATGTCCCGCTTCATACTGAGCCGCAAGCTTATACCTCTGTAACTTCCCACTGGTCGTTTTGGGCATTTGCTTAATAGGTATAATATCGTGAACCGCCCATCCTCCATGACGATACAAATGTTTTTTTAATTGAGATGCAATTGGAGAAAATTTTTCTATCGTCTTTTTGGATACGACAAATACCACAATTTCCTCTGATTCCATCCCATTTACACGAACTCCACACGCCGCCACACGATTAAGTTCGACTCCTTCTACTTCCTCAGCGATACGCTCGATGTCATGAGGGTAAACGTTCTGTCCATTTACAAATATGATATCCTTTGCTCTCCCTGTGACGACTAATTGACCTTCACGGAAGAACCCCAGATCGCCAGTTCTCACCCATCCATCTAACGTCAAAAGTTTGGATGTCGAATCTTCGTTGTTATAGTATCCTTTTGTAACATTTTCACCTTTGATTTGTATGTGCCCAATAACGCGATCCGCGACTTCTGCATCCTCGTCATCGCATATTCTGATTTCACAATAATCTAACGACTGACCGACCACAACAAATGGCAGAGCATTATGAAAAGTCTTGTCTACCTCCAAGACGGACTCTCCAATGTTTAAGTGCTTACGATCAACATAAACGGTTATATATTCAGTATCGATTGGCGGGATAGCAACTGCAACCGATGCTTCTGCTAAACCATATGATGTTCGCATAGTCGTTCTTTTTAATCCAAAAGGAGCTAATTTATCAAGAAAGGTGTCACACAATTCAGGAGAGATAGGTTCGGCACCATTGATGATGGCACGGATCTTGGACAGGTTCCAGTTCTTCACTTTTTCAGGTTTGAAAAATTGCATGAAATACTTATATCCGAAGTTTGGCGATGAAATAATGCTTACTTGATGTTCACTAGCTTTTTTTATCCAAAGTACTGGCTGACGAATGAACAGCGAAGTTGGCATAATATACTGATTCACTCCAGCAACTAATGGGGTAATATGATTGTAAATTAAACCCATATCATGGGTTAGAGGCATCCACTGCAAGAACGAATCTTGCTCTGTGACGACTGTCCTATTTATAATTCCACTTGTGTTATGAATGAGATTATGATGTGTAAGGATGACTCCCTTAGGATCACCTGTGGAACCGGAGGAAAACTGAATAAATGCTATATCCTCCAATTGAGGGGTGTGTATCTTTGCAAAGGATTGCTTGGGTTGTTCATGGTCTTGAAGAAGTAATTGATGACGATGGCGAATGTTTTCGAATAGGTCATCTTGGTTGCTTTTCAATGTATATTTCTCAAGGTCTTTTAATATTTTGGGCTCGATGATTAAAAAAGGATCGTTAAGAACATCCCAAATTTTAAAAAGTTTCATTCTATGCTCATCATTGTTACCGATGCTGACAGGTACCGGAATCATGCCACCAAGAATGCAAGCCCAAAACGCTTTTACAAAATGGCGATTATTTTCTATTTGAAATACAATTTCTTGTCCCTGCTTAACTCCTGCATCCTGAAGATTCCCCAGAAATGCTAGAGCTTCCCAATATAAATCTTTATAAGTAAGTGTTGTTTCATTTTGATCCGATTCAATAAAAGTAATAAATTTATGATCACACTTTCCCCGTTCTGTAATAACATCAAGCAGTGTTTTGAACCTATTTGTATACATGCTATTCCCCCGTATATCGTAAGATTTATTAGCTTCCAGTTAATAAATTTACAATCTCCAACATCATTGATGGATCTTATTCAGAACATATTAAGAATCGTCTGTTGTTCTTGATCGGGCACTTGCTTGGTAGTGAGAATAGTACGAATTAGCTCTAACACCTCTGTATTAACCGCATTATAAACGGTGTCATTTTTATGACTTTGAAGTTGATTGATCCGATTTCGAATCTGCTGACTAGGGTAAACAACCCCCTCCATATGTTGTTTGTAATCCCCATTTCGATTTTGTGCAATAAGCGCTGCTGCAAAACCTTCCTCCAGACGCTCAAGTGTAACTTTGCGTGTAGTTTGCTGCTTACTTAGCCATTTGTCCACCTCTTTTAAAGAAGAACTGGTATTAACAGAAAAAGTGGAGATAGTCGGATATCTTTCTTTCATCAGCTGTCCAAGTACTTTTCTCGGACCTAATTCTAACGCAACGGTAATACCGTTCTGATATAAAAAATCCATCGTATCTGTCCAGCGTACGGGGCTTATCATTTGCTTGTACAGCAAGTCATAAATCGAGAATTCATCATGTGGTAAGGCTGTTACATTGGAAACAACCGGCCATCTTCCCTTACGTAGTGGGAATTTCTTTAGTTCTACGGCAAGTTTATCTGCTGCAGGCTTCATCAGAGTACTGTGAAAAGGCCCGCTTACTGTTAAATAGTTAACCTTACTATGTTCTAGACGCTTGATTTGCTCCACTATTCGAGCCATAGGTTCTGTATGTCCCGATAGCACGTACTGATTGTCCGAATTGTGACATGCAATAGATATAACATCACGATCCGTAGATATCTCTTGACATAAGCTCTCCAGAATAGAAGCAGAAACATTCGCAACAGCAGCCATAGTCCCTACCCCGTTAGCTGTAGCCTGCTGCATGAGCATTCCTCGTTTTCTCACGATTTGAAGTCCATCTTGAAAAGAGAAAAAACCGCTGCACACCAATGCTGAATATTCTCCTAAACTATGCCCGGCTAACAGTTGAGGTTCCAGTTCCAGTATTTCTCTGCTAGCATAATATGCAGCAAGGCTGGCAGTAAGTAAGGCTGGTTGGGCATTCATGGTCTGAAGAAGCTCTTGGGGATCTCCCTCAAAACAAAGTTTTGAGAGT
Source organism: Paenibacillus sp. Mc5Re-14 (assembly GCF_001049835.1). Classification (NCBI taxonomy): domain Bacteria; kingdom Bacillati; phylum Bacillota; class Bacilli; order Caryophanales; family Paenibacillaceae; genus Paenibacillus; species Paenibacillus sp. Mc5Re-14. The sequence continues at coordinate 1,425,672 of NZ_CVPD01000001.1, forward strand.
TTTACACCTAAGGTATCATCCGCTTCTTCGAATAAACGCTTTACCACATTAAAATTATCCCATAGTTCTTTACTCATTCCTACATATTGCGAACCCTGCCCAGGAAAAATAAAAGATACTTTATTCATCTGAAAACCATTCATCTGAAAACCTCTTCTCCAGTGAGCTTCCTGAATATGTGTACTTTTAAAATTTAACTTCTGTTGCAAGTTATAACCTTTGTAGTATTAAAGCAGAAATTTATGACCGACATAATTAATGAAAAAAGGAATCATTTAAAAATAAATTAAATCATATGTAATCACCGTGTACTAGCATTTAATCAGCTTGTATTAATAATTTATAAATCGTTATTCCAACCCATGTTCTACTCCTTTTACGAATTAAAATAACGATTTATTTCAACAAAGTCAATGAATAAGTCAACCTCCAAATGTTACATTTTTGTAAATAAAAGGTCGCAAAATGTAGAATTTTGTTGATTGTCATTACATAAAGTCGTTTTCTTGAAAGAATAGCTTTTTTCATTATTTTCACTACATAAAAATAAATAAAATTAAATTATGCATTTGTTAAATATTTTTAAAAGATTGATATAAATACATTCTTATTACATTTTCTCATTTATCCAAATTATGATAATACAATCTTTTTTTGAAGCTTGATCTTAAGCTCAGATTACTCTACATTTGAAAAAATAAATTAAAGACACGACATGAGTCAGATGTCCTTTATTCCATAAAGTTGCAACTTAAATCATAATTACGATGTAACAATTAAATAACTCAAATATAATTTTAGAAATATGCGCACTAAAAAATCTACAGATTTTACCAACTGGTGAGTTTTGCAGTCTTACACTGCCGCTCGCTTAGTCTTTAAAAAGTCTGTAGATGTGATAGATATTGCTATTCGCTTTACTAAGATCATTTTCCACTCAAGTTCTAGTTATAATCCTCCCAATAGCGATACTTCATTTCATTTTCACCTTTGGTGACGATGATCATGTTCTCCACACGCCCAGTTTCTTTATTTGTTCGGTAGATCATGGTACGGGTTTCTCCCTCATCGGGGACAGAGAATAGCACCTTGTCACTGATCATGCCGCCACCAATGCCGACAACGTGTTCTCCCCAGCCGGAGGCTGCGCCCGAACCTGCTCCACTGACGCCAGTCCCGCGCGACAAAATAAGACCCATTCCATAACCGGTAACGGTCTGGGCCGTTTTACCTAGAGCGTGCTCTCCAGCTGATTGAGTATGCTTTTGGACCCAGTAATCGTATTTGTCCGTATTTTGCTCATAACTTATAATATTTCCTTTTTTATCTATAGATATATCCGTTTTGCTTCCGTCTTTACCTGTCAGTTCAGTGACGGCAACAAGGGAATCGGATGTGATCTTGGAGGTCGCTCCTGTATTGTAATCTGTACGGATAACCGAGTCCTCGTATTGCAGCCGCAGGACATTCATCTGGTCATGGATCTTCTGCATGACCTGCTTGTCGCCGATGGTCTCTGCGTTTTTCAATAGTTCCTCATATTGATGATATTTATCCGCGTCTGCCTGCTCCCACTTCTCTATATTTTGGGGTGAATCCACGATATCTCCAGTATGATTTCCACCCTCTCCGCTGCCCGCCAGCGCTGCACTGGCGTTCATCGCTGCTGCCAAGGCTGACCAGAAGCCACGTGTGCTCCCACCATCCGCATTTCTAAACTTCAAAGCAATACTTTTTAGCTCAATTTCAATGGATTGAACCTTATTTAATATAGAAGAAAGCGTATATTTAGCTGTACGATAGTCATTATAAAAACGATTTCTCTCCATACCATCCCACTGGCTGTGAAGGTGGTTCATTGTGCTATCCAGACCGTTTAGCTGGTTATACAGTATGCCGTGGGCATTGGCAAATTGGGAGGCCACGTTATCCAGCTGCTCCGGTGTGACTTGGATTTTTGTCATGGTGATCACATCCCATCTTCGAAAATAGGAGATAGACATTATAGTTTACAGTAATCCTTATTTCATATTGTAAGCTATAGAAGTCGGACATTCATGAGGATTTATACGTATTTGTGTATTCAGAAGCAGTTCCTTTGATATAATGAATCCATATGAGTTTATTTCGACAATATATTATTGAAAGTCAGGTGTAAGGACATGTCAGACAAAAAAATTATTTTTTTCGATATCGACGGTACATTACTGGACGATGACAAGAAAATGCCGTTTACCGCCGAAAAAGCTGTCTTTTCTTTGAAAGAGCAAGGCCATGAGGTAGCGATCGCAACAGGACGTGCGCCTTTTATGTTCAAGGATATCCGTGAGCAGCTAGAAATTGATTCCTACGTTAGCTTTAATGGGCAATATGTCGTGCTTCGTGGGGAAGTCGTCGCTACCAATCCGCTGAATCGAGAAGCCCTGCAAGCGATGACCGATCTGGCACTCACACATAATCATGCTCTCGTATATATGGATCATATGGACATGAAGGCCAATATCCCTAACGATGAGCTTGTAGAAAAATCGATCCAAACGCTTAAAGCCAAGATTTCAGTAGGATACGATCCGCTTTATTTCCAGGGAAGAGATATTTATCAGACGCTGTTGATGTGTACGGCAGAAGAAGAGCCTTTCTATGAAGCGGTATTCAAAGCATTTGACTTTGTACGCTGGCATCCAAGTTCAGTGGACGTTGTTCCTCACGCTGGCTCTAAAGCAAAGGGAATCCGCGAAATTACGTCCAGACTGGGCATTGCCGCTGAGAATCAATACGCTTTTGGTGATGGATTAAACGATGTGGAGATGCTAACTACTATACATAACAGTGTCGCGATGGGGAACGGCTGCGATGAAGCCAAAGCCGCAGCTAAAATGGTCACAAAGCGCGCTGATGAAGACGGTATTTTGTACGGACTGCAAAAGCTTGGTTTGTTAAGCTAACTGGATTGCTGACGGACTGGGCATGTTTCAGGAAAAATTAAGTCGGTTTAATGACTTAGATATGAGAAAATAGGAGGTTGTCGTTGGTATGGAAACGGAAGGCTTACGCAATGTCGAACAGCTAGCCCTGAAGAAATACAAAATTTACAAGCAAAGCCTGCTCCGGTATTTGGCGCGTTCCATGCTGGCGAGTATGTTTATCGGATTCGGCGTTATTGTCGCCTTCAAGACGGGCAATTTTTTTTACATGGAGCATTCTCCATTCACTTATCCCATGGCGGCGCTCACGTTCGGGGCAGCCATCATTCTGATCGCGTACGGCGGCGGGGATTTGTTTACTGGCAACACCTTCTACTACACCTATGCTGCACTCCGTAAAAAGCTGCGCTGGGGTCAGGTGCTGCGGCTATGGACTGCCAGCTATGGAGGCAACTTGTTAGGTGCGGGGGTTTTCGCACTCCTTATATACCTGACAGGGCTGTTTGACTCCTCCAGCGTGAACAGCTTTCTGCTGAGCGTAGTTGAGCATAAAATGGAAGCGCCTGCAATGCAGCTATTCTTCCGCGCAATTTTGTGTAATTGGCTGGTCTGCCTCGCCTTTTTTGTGCCGATGTTTATGAAGGAAAATGGTGCAAAGATGTTCGCTATGATGCTGTTTGTATTCTGCTTTTTCATTTCGGGATATGAGCATAGTATAGCTAATATGTGTACTTTCGCCATTGCGCTCGTGCTGGATCATCCGGGTACGGTCTCTGTCGCTGGCGTCATCCATAATCTCGTTCCGGTAACGCTTGGGAATCTGGTAGGTGGCGTTCTGCTTATGGGGGTTATGTACTATTCGGTCAACCTCCCGTTTTTGGACGAAGAGGAACACTAAAAAAAGAAGCCATGGAACCTAAGTTCCATGGCTTCTTTGCATTAATTCTAATAATAGCGTATGCAGTGTCTGCAGGTGTTTTTTTGCTGTTTATTCTGCTTGAGCAGGAAAATGGATAAATTCCTCCAACTCCTTGAACAGCTTTTTGGGATTGACGTTGTCAGGTACAACCAGAGTTAGCGGCTCATCCAGCTTGAGCACATACATGCCTAAAATGGATTTGGCATCTGCCATGCCGCTTTTGCCATGAATCCAGATGTCATACGTATAATTGGATACGATTTGATTGATCTTCTCAATATCCTTAACGTTTTTTACCTTGATGGGTGTCATCATTGCACAGCACTCCCCTGCGTTGAATTGGGGCTTACGAAACAAGCCTTAACATCACTATACCCTATTTATAACGTTGCACAAACTTATTTAGAAAATGACATGCGGCGCGGAGCTGACCTTCCAGTAGCTACCGACCTTTTCAAAATTCACGGTGATTTTCTCGTTCGCCTGCTTGGTTTCTGCCGGATAAGGCACGGTCAGCAGGTAGCTGCGCTTCACCGGAGTCATGGTTACCATTTTCGCCGTAGCCCGGCTGAACTCTAGCAAATTGCCGCCATCTGCGTTCAACTGAGCTAGTCTGCCGTTGACTTCAACGAAAAATTTGCCGACAAATTGCTCACTGGCCTGTTTCGTATAAGCCTGCGTTAGATAGTTGATTAATTTGGTCTTCGTACCGATGTCCTCGGACAAATAGCGGTAGCTTTTACCGTTCAACTGGAACGCTTGGCCCAACGATTTGCCACCGCTGATGGCATACTGATAACGAGACTGCGCCTCCAGCACAAGCGGAATCGCACTCTCATGGTTCAGCTTGTCCAGCTGGGTTGGATTCACGCTAGTAGCTGTAGCTGCGGCTGGCGCCGAAGTAGATGGCTGCTGCGGCTTGGACGGCTTGGCAGTCGATGGTACAGACGGAGCTGCCGCTGGTGCTACCGACGCGGATGGGCGCGGTGCTGGTGCAGACGGAGCTGCTGGTGTGGCCGCTTGGACGGAACCTGCGGCTGGGGCAGTTGTTGCTGGAACTGACGGCGCTTGCGCAGGGGCTGGCGTCGCAACAGACGCTGATGCTGCTGGTGCAGGCACCTGGGTCGGTACAGTTGCTGACGGACTAGCAACGTTCGGTTGCGCCGCATTCGCGGGACTGGTCACAGCGGGTGCAGCAGCGGCGACCTGTGCCGCGCTCAAAAGTGTGGCCGCAACGCATAGTGCGGATAGTTTCGTATTTATTTTCATACTCAAATACACCTCCATAATCATATGTCTGCATAAACTGCACACGTTTCTATTATAAGAATTTCGGTGCTCGATTAGGTTGCTAAATTGTTTCTATTTGCCTTTTTTTGTTCATTCTGCACGAAGTTTGTCCGTATTTGCCGGGAGCGTAGGTTCTGACCGTTTCTTCTGCTTTGCCTCGATCTCTTCCAAGGATCGTGACATTTGCTTCACAGAACGGTCCAGCTGCTCCAATCTACGGTTAAGGGTGACGAGAATGTATTTTAACAGAATCAGGCTTAATGCTGCAGGGAATCCGACATTAGTTACGAGCTCGATCATGCTTTCAGTCGTTAAAGAACTCACAGATCCCGCCTCCTTTATCATACACATATATTACCTTTGTAGGAACTAGCGTTCCCATTTATATGGAAAACATACGTTCCCCTCTGCACCCATAACAAAAAGAGCCCCGATTAGCATGGAGCCCTTTCTGATTATATTCATTTAACCAGCATTCAACCCACTACCGAGCTGCATATCAAGGAGTGTATATGTTCGGCTGCGGGGGCTTGGACATCCCTTCTCCCAGATAAAATCCGGTGTGCGGGGGCTGATTATAGGCTACGTTCTGCCAGGCCACACTCAGGCGATACACCGGATCATGCATAAGCGTGTAGAATCGGTGTTCTGACTCGTAAGGTGTTGTGTAGATACGCAGCGCCGAATTATCACTTTTGCGCCAAATGACTTCCTCCCGCCAGTCACCGAACAGATCAGCCTGCAACGACGGTGTTCCTTTGGTTCCGTTATTGGAACTCGTCCCTGTGGCCGTAAGCAAGTTGGAAGTCGTCGAGTTCGTATAGTTCCACTTGTCGATTTTACCAGCGCTTGAGGAGGTATGATCCAGCAGTTCACGGAGCAGATCCCCATCCCACCAGATACCAAAATTAATAGAAGACGGCGTCGTGTTGGTAATGAGCTGCCCCTGGGCTGAACGTAATCCGATGCCTGGTGCCCATTGCTCATTCCCCTTCGTACGCGGATCAATGTCTGCCGACATGCCTCGTCCGGTATCCTTGCCTGTTTTTACGCCCCATAAAATGTTGCCATTGCGCGGATCGTACATGGCTGCTCCGTAGGTGGCATTTTTATCCTCGTTTACCTTAAATACTTCATATCCTGAACGGTCTGGGTCCAAATCCCCGACATGAAGCGCATCTCCATGTCCCATTCCCGTGTTAGCCAGCTTCGCTCCGTTATCGTCTACAACCAGTGAGCCATACACGATCTCATCCTTATCATCTCCATCCACATCTGCCACACTCAAACTGTGATTCCCCTGTCCAGCCGTCCCGGCATTGGTGGAGCTGTTGCTGTCAAAGGTCCAGCGGCGGCTTAGATTGCCGTTCCGCCAATCATATGCGACTAGAACAGTGCGCGTGTAGTAACCACGTGCCATCACTATGCTGGGTCTCACGCCATCCAGATAAGCAACCCCGGCGAGAAAACGATCCACACGGTTACCATAGTTATCTCCCCAGCTGGACACCGTTCCGCGCGGTGGCACATAGTCAATCGTACTAAGAGCCTTGCCTGTATCACCTGAGAACACAGTTAGAAACTCGGGGCCTTTCAAAATATATCCACTCGTGTTGCGATGATCAGCCGAAGCGTCGCCAATCTTTACACCTATACCATCTACCGTGCCGTCTGCTGTCTTGCATACAACCTCTGCTTTACCATCTCCATCAAAATCATAGACGAGAAATTGCGTATAGTGTGCACCAGCCCGAATGTTCCGTCCCAGATCGATTCGCCATTTGCGTGTTCCATCGAGCTCATATCCGTCCAAAAATACATTTCCCGTATACCCGGATTGCGAATTATCCTTAGAATTGGAAGGGTCCCATTTCAGCACAATCTCATACTCGCCATCCCCATCAAGATCCCCCACACTGGCATCATTGGCATTATACGTGTAGTTCACATGATCCGGGGTTGTACCTCCCGCAGGCTGCTGTATGGGAACGTCCAGATAGTTGCTGTTCCATGCCTTTACCGCTGGAGAAGCGGCCTGCTCTGCTCCGTTAACCACGGCACGAACGGTATACGAAGATGAGGTCGTACCTGCCTTGTCCAGGAAGTTGGTTCTCGATGTAATCGGCGCATCATTCACCTTGCTTGCCCCTCTGTACAGATTGAAACCAACCGAATCCGCTTCCGTACCCAATAAGCGCCAGCTCACCAGTACACCCTCTGGTACCTTCACTGCGACAGTTCCCCTGCTCAGCTTCTCCATTTGCCTTGTAGAGGCAGCTGAGATTGGGCTATCCATCGGAGTGACCACTCCACACAACATGACACCGAGACAGAGCAATACAGCATGCCGAAACCTTTTGTCCATCTGATCATTAGCTCCTTTCATGGTTTGTATTTTCAATAAATTTATTTTATCTGACTGATAAGTTATTGTTGTTTAAATCTTATGATAGCGCTTACATAAATGTAAAGGGACGAATTCGTCCTTTTTGTTCAAAAATCCGGGCTAATACTTTAAAAATCAGAGGTCCATGAATAATCGTTCTTCGTCAGCTATGCTTTGGATATCCTCTGAGCTAATACTGATATATTGATAGCCTTCTGCCTGCTGTTTTTTCAATGCCAGTTCCTTCATAAAACGTGGGCTACCCTCTCCGGCATCCTCGTCATACACAAGCAATAAACCGTCTGTTTTGCGGAAAAGGAGTTCATCCCGTGCCTTGAGTTGCCATATTCCCTGATACGGCTGGCGGCTAACTACTCCCACATAGTCAACTTCGGCACAAATCTGCTGAAAGTATTCCTTTTTATCCTCCTTCCATTTTTCCTCCATATTTTGATAAGCCATCATAATAGAGCATTTTAGGTCGGGGTATTGCTGTTTTAATGCAATGACGACCTCGCAAGCCCACAAGTCCACCCCGTATTGGCCGGGGGTAATCACCCATTCCAGCCCATCTTCGATCAGGGGAATCAGCCTGCTTGTAATCGCCTTTTTAATGTATGGAATGCCTTCGTGCTTTTGACTGAAAATATTCAGCTCATGGGCACGATAGCCAGAAATGAGCAAGTTTTTCATCATCTCATCGTCCTTCTGAAATTATCATAAAGATTATTGTAAAAACGAACCTCTGCCCTATGGGCTAAAGAAGGTTCGTCTTTTGGGAATTTAGTATTCAATCAAAATTACTTTATGGTGCTTAATGAATTCCTATCACGCCCGCATATCACCCCTCGGAGTTTACACGCCGATCTTGAATTCTAACATTGCTACTCAACACACCAGCATCGCTACTTATTTTAAACGACGGGTAACTAGGATCTGCCTCAAGCCGCATTTTGCTATCGAACTGCTGCTCCTGCTGCCGATCTACCCAAAAAGAATAAGAATCGGACTGAACTGCTATATCGGTTGCATTCGGTGCATCGATCACCAAGATAACAAGTACGCCGTTGCATCCACAATCTTCTGTATCATAAAACAACTTGAACATGCCTGGCCGTCCTGAAAGGACCATCGCTAGCCTTTCAACCGACAAGGAATCCAACTCTAAATGTATACTCATGAAATGAACTCTCTCCTTTGTAATTGAGATGTTTGGACATATTTGGACTCAACAACTTCAAAAAGTCTAAATATAAACTATATTTTCATTATAATCATCTCAAAACTTTAAGTACAAGGAGATCATTAATGATGGCATTTATAAAAGAGACCGTTTGTTTCTTCGCGGAGATTCTGCTGAATGCACATCTCTAACTTGTTCCTTTGTGCCAACGATTCAAATCCACCCTTACATTTGTATTAATTTGTTTGGTATTTATCAAGTTTGAACCATTTTTGAAATTCACTCTGGCTAATTTTTTTAACAGATTTCACCTTTTTGCTGTCCATGGAGTATCTGTATAATTTCTTTTGATCAGATGGATACTCACTTATATAGTCTAAACTTTTTCCATCTTTATGCCATAAAATCAGGCCGGTGCTAATATAATCCGTTTCTCTAGGAAGATATATAAAGCCATCCTTCTTCGTATTATAAATGGCTAGGGAGCTGCTTGATGTATCACCGAACGAAAAGGCAATTTGATCTTCTTTTGGTGACCAATTATAAGCAGTAATGGATTCTACATTTTTTTTGCCTTTAGCCTTTAATAGATCATTTACAATGGTAGATTTTCCGGTTGTAAGATTGATTAGTAATAACGTATCGCCTGCACTACGCTGTGCCTGTATAGCCAACCAGGTATTAGAAGGAGATAATACTGCACTCGATATATCACGCAGTTTATCATTATATCCATCTGTTTTAAGGGTGTAACTCTTTTCTCCTTTTTTGATCGTTATGGATGTAATGACACTTTTCTCGGAACTCGGGACATTTTCCAGCTCGACTTTTTTTGCCAATAACGTAATGTTTTTTTCCTTCCACATTACTTGATCTGGAGTCTCGTTCTTTTTAAACTTAGTTATGGACTGATATACAGATGGATTTACAGTATTAACTGAACTTTGAACATAGGTATTAGGCTGTAATGTACTATTAGCGTTAGTGATAGAAAAGCCACTTATACTTCCCACCAACACTATACTCGACAGGAAAGCAATAGCGTATTTTAATCTTAGATTTTTCATTTTAATGCTCCTTTGCAAAAAGTTTATTGTTCTTAGGAGTCGTTATTGAAAGAGAAAGGATAGGTGAATCTAAATATGAACAAACCTGCTCAATTTATTTCTATTCTTATACTTTCTATAAGTGTAAGTGTGTTTGCTGGTTGTGGAAAGCAGGAGACAACAGGTACCTCCACTAATGAAACAGTACCGGCAGCCTCAGAATCAGCAATTCAAGAAAGACCAGATTTATCAACCACACACCAAAGCTTGGACGAGATCAAATGGAATGAAATTAAAGATCCACTAATTGAGTATGGAATGATAACGAAACTCAAAGCGGCAATATCCGCCTTCGTATCAAACGATTTGGATCAATTCCATGCTGCCCTCAGTCCAAGGGTTGGAACAGCTCACGATTATCTCTTCGACTATCCGGTGAAGTTTACTGGTATTGCTGAAGCTCTACAAGAAAATGATCGGGTATTGGTTCCCATTGTAGGCGAACGACTTAATAAAGAAGAAGGCTTCTCTCCCGATATACGGTATACCTTCTATTTTGAAAAGGATAAAGATGGTGTATGGACAATTGTTTCCATTGACTGATTAATCATTCGAATCGAAGAGAAGACGTACTGATAAAATCAGAGCGTCTTCTCTTCTTTAAAATTTATTTGAACAAGTTCTGCAACAAGAAGGATACATAAGCAAACCAGCTAATGTTTGTCAAGAGGGTTCACTTGTACAGGAAAAATAAAGTATTTCTGTAGTCCTTTATATAAATTTTAAAGAACTACATGTTAATCGCATACGTGCTTAGAAATCTAATTGGAAAATAAAAAGAGGTATTCAGGAGAAATACATTCCTGAATACCTCTTTTTATTAAACTATCGAACCCATTAGTTGAATCATTAGCTAAGGTTCGAATCAGAATCAGTATAAATTGTTTCACTGATGAGCGTTCATCAAATTCGTTGAGGAATCGAAACGGTTCTTTCATTTACCACATTTCCCGTGTTCAGAGTAGTTTTTGGCTCGATTAATATTAAATGGACCTCTTCTTCAGCAATTGGCTGATGTTCAACTCCTTTAGGTATAATAACAAACTCCCCTTCGTTAACAGCTATTTCACCATCTCTCAAACGGATTAGTAGTCTCCCTTTCCATACGAAGAACATTTCGTCCTCGTGATCATGGTGATGCCAAATGAATTCACCCTTGATCTTTGCCATTTTTACGTATGAATCGTTCAACTCCCCGCCTATTCTGGGATTCCAATAATCCATTATTTGCAAAAATTTATCTTGTACATTGACCTTCGAAATCATGAAATTCCCTCCTCATTATTGGTAACTGTGTGCTGCATTTTGCCCCGACTAGAAACTCCTTTTTCCCCATTCACCTCCTCATCATCAGGTAACGAGGTACTCAATCACTTGGTTTTGGTGTAAATCCCTCTTATTCACTAAGTTTACATACTGCAATGCATCACGTAAAATTAAAAAAAGATGTATAGTTAATCACATTTTGTGATGCAAAAAGGAGAGAGTTGTTTTGGACATTAGATCTTTGGAGGTGTTTAAGGCAGTAGCAATTGAACAAAGCATTACAAAAGCTGCTGAGAAATTGAATTATGTACAGTCCAACGTTACTGCACGAATACAACGTCTTGAGCAAGAGTTGGGCGTTCCTCTGTTATATCGATATCATAAGAAGGTATCCTTAACGCCTGCAGGACGTGAACTGTTGCCGCATGTAAACAAGTTGCTTTACGATTTCGAGGAAGCGATTGAGGCAGTTAAGCTTTCTTCTGCCCCGCGGGGAACTTTGCGCATTGGAGCTATGGAGTCAACTGCTTCTACACGATTGCCATTGATTTTTACACAATATCACAAGAAATTTCCACAAGTAGAATTAAGCTTATATATGGCACCTACTGTAGATCAGGTTAGTACCATTCTCAAGTATAAGGTAGACGGCGCATTTGTGGATGGGCCAATTCTTCATCCGGAAATTGTTGAATACCCTGTCTTTGAAGAATCTCTAGTTTTGATTACAAGCTACTCTCCGGAACCATTCCAATTAGAATCGATTTTACATGAACCACTGCTTTCGTCATTCGCGCATTGCATCTATTTGGGACGTTGGCAGCGATGGCTAGAGGACAATGGCTATGCTCCTATGAAGGTGATGGAATATGGCACTCTAGAGGGTGTCCTTAAATGCGTTGAAAACGGGTTAGGAGTCACTGTCTTACCAATATCTATGGTTGAATCACGGATGCAGGGAAGACTTAACTGTCATCCATTACCCGAACCGTATAGAACAGTGCCCACTGTGTTTATAAGGCGTCGCGACTCGTACATGACCAGTGCTCTCTCTCGATTTATGGAGCTGGTGGGTATAACTAATCTGTGATTTGTTGCTATTTGCCCAACTTAGAGTATTATTCGTAGGTATAATGACTTGTCCCAGAATTTCCTTTAATTTTTATCTTTATCTTAGAAAATGGAAGTGATTGATGAACCCAATGATACTATCTTCTTCATGTATTACTTCATTCGCAAATTGCAACGTTGTTGCATGGTGACAGTGGAAGAAATATTTCCCCCCATCCTTACAATCAGATTCTTAAAACATTTCCTGTGATGAGTGATGTAATGGCTTGCACTCTAATTGGAGCTATTGGCGACGTAGAACGTTTTTCTACGTATCTCGAATTTAAAAAATTTCTTGGTGTGTCTGCTGAAAGTAAAACTTCAGGTACATCCGTTTCAAAGACCAGGATGACCTATGAGGATATTCGTGATACTCGACGCATACTCTTTTTAATGTCCTTACTTTTGCTTGCTCCCATACTGGTCCTACTGTATTTAAAGCACATTATGACCGTTTAGTAGGACGGGGTATGAATAAACGAAAAGCGATTGGACATGCTTGTGGTAAATTAGCAACAGTAATCTACTCATGTTTAAAACAGGGTGTTCCTTACGTTCCAAGACTACATGCTAAAAAGTGCGGTGTAGAATGGAACGAAGCTTATGAGAAAAAAATGAAAGTTAAAACAGATATCGGATTATTTGAATTAGAGGCTGATAAATTAGCAGAATAACCAATAAATATTAAATAATTGATAGGTTAATCCAAAGTAAAGCTCTAAGTGCTTTGATTATAGAACTTTGCAAAAACGCCTGAAAAAATGGAAATTAGTCGATATATTTTTTAGCCGTTTTTTGTACACCAATATAGTCAAAGCACTACGTTACATTAGACTGGCACACCTAACTTTGAAAATCTTTTATATACCAAGCGTCCATAGCAGAGTGTTCAGAACCTGGTAGAGGTTCATGTAAAAGTGTGAATCCAAACTTTTCATATAATAAACATGCAGTTTTTAATTCATGCATTGTTTCTAAATAGCATTTTTCATAATGTTTAGAAGCAAAAGACGAAGCTGTTTCCATAAGTTTCTTGGAAAGCCCTAAACCTTGAGCTTTTGGACTTAAGTATAGCTTTTGTAATTCGCAAACTTTATCATGTTCGTTAAACGGCGCTATGCCAGTTCCACCAACAACTTCTCCCTCCATTTCTACTACCCAATAGTTCGCATGTTTTAAATTATTATAGTATTGGTGTAGGTCATTAAGTTGAGGGTCAAAATAAGCTGTTCCAGGAATCGCTAATCCAAGTGATTTTAATGAATCTTGTATAATTTCTTTTACTTTTGCATTGTCTTCTTTTTTCATTTCTCGAATAACCATATACGATCTCCTTCAATTAAATCTAAAATTCGGGAGCATACTGCCGGTAGTCCTTTCGGTCTGTGGTTCAGTATTTCAGTTCGTGATTCGCCGGACAAACGAACATATTTCGCTCGGCGTCAAAGGTGAATTTCCACTTTGGAAACAATCCTTGCTTGGGATGAAATCTCCGGTGAGCAATCACCGCAAAGGTCTTCCAGCTTTGAAGTCCTTTGCAAATTAACGTTGTTAAATAACCCGAATCAAGTGCTACGGCTTCGACCTTAAATTCAAAGCGTTTTTGCTGGCGGCCAAAAGCGACAAATAGGGCACGTATCCAAAGAAAACACTTTATTTTCTTTCAACACAACTAACATACTAACAGAAAAACACGCCAAGGACATGGTCGTGTTTTTCTAAAAACTGAACGGTATGATCGTTTAATATGGTATATTTTTTGTGACCATGCAATGATGATACCTGTTGGTAAATGGAATAATATAACTGAACAGGAAATATACTTCTTAAAATATATGTTATCTACGCACCGCCTGAGCATCCATTTGGTACAGTTCATCAAAAATTGTTTAGCTCAAATACGATAGACACTACACGAATATGAGTTGATCATGATCTTGCTGTCATGATCAACTTAGTGCAGATGGCCTATCCCGGATTTCCACGAACGACGGTAGCCGTATCGAACTATCGGCTGACGTATCCTCCTATGTAAGAACAAGGGAGAAACAATCTATTTTTATTGTCGGGAGAAATCTTCTCCGAAAACATGTTTGTACCAAACTATGCCATGCATGAAGGACTTCCAGTTCTGCTAACGAGAAAACGGAACTCCCACCTGTTGTCTTACGTTTTTTGATGGAACACCAGAAAATGAACGCCTATCTTGTTGGTTCGGAATCAACCATTTCCCGTGAAGTAGAGGCGGAGTGGGACAGTTTTCTTGACGGGTTATTTATTCCCCTAAAACCACCTAGTTCTCCCCCGGCTATCATCATCTTAAAACACCTATTAAAATAGGCCGACCAAATTTTGGGTTGACCTAATAATACGAAATCATACTTGAGAGAAAACCGCCTTTTACTCATATCGAAATCAATCTTTAATAAGAAGCTCGCCTAGCCGCTGTTGCAACTGGTGGGCATAGAACGATAGTTCTGCTTCAGCGGCCAAATCCCGCAGCAATGCCTGGATCAAAAACGCTCTAGGTGCCATATTTTCCAACTCTTCCTCAAGCAACACGGTCACTTGCTGAAGTTCCTTCTTTCTAGCATTTGGGATATATAGATCAGGAATGATTGACAAGATCGCTTGAAACAAAACGGAAATCCTCGCTGAGCTTGTCGGGACAAGTGACTCTAAATCCACTTCCTCATACTCTTTCATGAACTCATAGGTTAGCAGAGGCTGAGGTGAACATTTACTCAAACCTTGAACCAAATCATCCATACGTTCCGCGATAAATCCTGCTAGTTTTTCGACGGTGATTGGTTTGTAGGCGAATAGCAGATGAAAAGTATACTCCCGGATCATGCCGCTAAACATGGCAGTTACGTCCCATTTCCAATCGAATATGGCAGAGCCGTATTGGCGCATCAGCAGGTTTTGGTAATAGCTGAACATCTGAATCTGAATCTGATGAATGAGGGTAGAGATGTTGTCGTTGCTCGCCGAGGGAAATTCATTGTAATCTCGGGAAATATAGTAGCCGTGACGGCCAAAGAATTGGAACAAACCCATAATTTCGGCCAGATACGTTTCCCGGCGCGGTAATGCCATTTTCCGAATTCGCTCCACCTCATCCATCATATACTGCTGGCGTTGCTTCAATATACTGACGAACAACTCTTCCTTGGACTCAAAAAATTTATACAAGGAACCTTTGGCGATACTGCAATCGTCGGCGATATCCTGAATTGAGGTTGCTCTATAGCCTTTCTCCATAAAAAGGCGGATAGCAGATTGGACGATTTTTTCCTTTATTAAACTCATGCTTATGTCTCCTTATCACTTGTTACGGACAGATGTGATTTTTTCAAAGTTCCTTGATCAAGTATAGCCAATATCCAGCGAGCAAAAAAGAAGGCGTCGTGCCAAAATGAGGCGTCCGATCCACTCCATGGTACTCAGTAAAAGCGTTCTCCCTTACATTAGAGCGATACATAGCATACAAATATGGAGTAAGACCAGTACATAAATAAGCCTCACAACAGTGTCAAGCCAATTTCGGATTATGAGCAACACGGTCATCAAGGCTGGAAAACCAAAAAGACCGCCCCATCGACTGACGAACCTGTCGGCTTGTCCATTCATGAAATGAACAGGGATCTCCAGAGGAGCAGAGCAGACCACTATCATGGCGGCAAGCCACGCAAGCACTGTGACAAAAACGGGCGTTTTAGGATGAAAGAGAATCTTAATCAATGCGTTGCCTCCTTTTGTTCTATCTTATTTTGGAGTAGTAAGCCAGAAAGTCCAGTGCCAGTCTACGAATTCACCCAACCGGCCGGATAGTACCATACTTAGCGCGGGAGCGAGAAGCATTGGAATCCCAAGTAAACTGATGATCGCCCCTCGCTTGTCAGGTGGAGCAAGGCGATATAGCATGGCCATTCCAATCGGGGAAACCATGTCTCCCCCTAAACCTTGAATGATCCGAAAAAAAATCAGTTGTCCAGAATTTTGCGCGAATGCAGATAATATGGAACCTAACATGAATAATCCAATAGAACAAAGAAACACCTTCCTAGCACCGCATTTGTCCGAAAGCCATCCTGCCAACGGAATGACCGCAGAAAGTGAAAGTGTATAGGCGTTTACCGACCATTGAGTGGTCTGGAGAGAAACGCCAAATTCCTGAACCCAGGTCGCGAGGGCCAAGTTAAGAGCTGTGCTGTTCAAAATCACCATAAACGTCCCTATGACGATCGCAAGCGTTGGTAAAAAATATAGACGGAATATAAATGACCCTTCCTTAGAAGATTCCTCAATAACTGCATGATGAGACATATACAAATACCTGCTTTCTCTAGAAATGAACGAAGGTTGAGGACTAAGCCTGCTTCAGTCTAGCCCGTCAAGACCCTATTTGACCAATCAGTTTTATTAAAAACTTTTAGGTTTTCAACTCATCATATCCTTGAGAGCCAGGTGTGTCAATCCTCGATATAAACAGATTTATTCGAATTATGAACTATTAGTTCTTTACAAAACTAAATAGTCAAAATAAGATAAATGTCAGGGGTCGAAATATACAGCATTGATTTAGTCATGAAAAAACAGGGATTTATAAATGAACGGAAGGAAAAGAATATGCAAAAAAACAATCATGAGCACACCGCTGCACTCTATTTTGATGGCTTGACCAACTTCAGGGATTTCGGAGGCTATGCCACCACGGATGGGAAGAGAGTAAGAAAGGGAATCCTGTTCCGCTCCGACGAATTGTCAAAGTTATCGAGAGCCGACATGGCACGAATGAATCAAATCGGCCTTAAGCTGATTTGCGACTTAAGAACGGAAACGGAGCAGAAATCGAACAAGAGCCGAATGCTGAATCAGGGAGTCGAAGTAAAGAATTTGGCCATGCAGGATAAAAGTCAGGAATTTACCCGTCTCGAATTTATAAGGTATTTAATTAGACATGGCAAGGATATCGATTTTGAACAAACGATGAAAGACATGTATGATCATATGGGGACTGGCTCTAAGTCTACGTTACAGAAACTTTTCACTCTGTTGTCCGAAAAAGAGAAGTTTCCTATCCTGATTCATTGCACTGGGGGCAAGGATCGAACTGGATTCATCGTGGCGATTATTCAGCTGTTTCTGGGAATTCCCTACGAAAGCGTGCTTGAGGACTACTTGCATTCCAATATATGCATCGGGCCACGTATGAAAAAAGCCGAGAAAATGATCCGACTGATGAGCTTTTACCGAGTGCCTGCAGAGCGAATCAGGCCCATGCTGGAGGTGAAGCGTGATTATCTGGAGGACGTGCTACAGGGAATTATGAGCCGGCATGCGAACATTGAAGAATACTTGAAAAACGAATGCGGCGTTTCGCAGCAGCACCTGGAACGCTTCAAAGAGCTCGCTCTAGAGTAACGAAATTGAAGTTACCTTGTCCAATCTACTATGGGGTATTCTGGTATTTAACCGAGGACTGATCAAGGGAAACTATATGTACATTCACCGATGGAAGATAAAATTGACTCTATACTTAACTATAGTGTTTATAATTGGTGACGCGAAACAACAAGAAAAGATTTAGTGAGGGGATTTTAAATGATATACGTGGCGTGAGAGCTGTAAGACGGAACATCTCCTGCAGAGGAAATGAGCCTTTGTCCGGGAATGCTCGAAGGCAAGCTTGATGAGAGAATTGTTTCTGGGAACACGGTCGGAGATGAGGAATTTGTCTCCCAACTGGCTTTCACTACAAAGAGTAGAGGTCTCAGACAATATACACAATTAAAGTGTATGCCTGCCCACATATTGATAAGTACCCTTCGGGTAAACAAGCCACTCATCTTGCTGATTAAAAACGGGCGAGCCGCATGTTATACCTTGTTTACGAACAAATGTCCCGCCTTGAGGAAACAATTGATCCTGCGAATGAGGCTCTCCAAGCACATCTACCACAGTTCCATGATATTTTAGTACATATGCGACCGTATTAAATTCGCTTGGGTTATAAAAATGACCCTCTTGATTAAAATAGGAAACATTTGTAACATCCATAAAATCGTAAAAGATGCTGTTTATGATCAGATACGGTATTAATGGATTAACCGGATATAGCGCTATGCTGGACACGTTCATGCGGTTCGTATTTTTCATGAATTGGTGAACCTCCAGCTCATATCCTTCTATTTTATGAGAGAGGTCACATTCTCGGTTGTAAAACAATTGCAGCACGATGCGACCGTCTCCACCATCGACATATTGTGAAAAGAACAAAAGAAATGCCTCCTGTGGTTCCTGATGAACCTGAAATATAGTCGCTCTGCCAGGCGGTACCACTAAATACAACGTGAATGTCCAGCTTTGTAACATCTTAATTACGTCAAAGTTGAGCTATAAGTAGAGCCAGTGACTGTATAGGTGAAAAACACGCTCGCTCTACCACCTTTTCCATCCTCTGCTGTCACAAACACCTGTGTGCTTCCTGCTGATTTGGGCTTTAACGTAAGCTGTTGACTTGCTACTTCTGCTTCTACTACGTATACATCTGAAGTGATCACATGATACGATAGCTCATCCTGATCAGCACTAAAAAATACATTTTTTAAATCCACTAGTGTATCTCCAGAACCTACAATGCCATATTGATCGGGAGGAACTGTGGCTGTGACAGGTACATGGTTAGGTGTGGGTGTGGACGTTGGTGTTGGATTCGTTGTAGAACTGCCACCGCCGCAATGCGTCAGTGGTTCATCTGGGCGAAATGAGCCATCCGGATAATCAGTGATCCCCCCTTGCTTCACAGCCTCCTGTACTGCCTGTAACGCCTCTGACGACATATTTTTGGATTGATCGGTAAAAGATACTGTATTCGCTTTAGTCACAATTGCTGATGTGTCCCCTTTCTTTTCCACATGAACAAAACTGTGGTCCCCATGCTATACCTGCCAGCAACGTCTCGATTAGCGCTTTCTACCATTCTTTATTTGTTCTTAATTCACCAGTTTCTCCCCGTACATGGTTCATTCTTTTGTTAGTGAAAAGATTTTAGCATCCACTTCTGAACCGATTCTGAACAATCTTAAAATTTTATTTATTCATAGTTGGAACTTGGTAGAGAAAAAAAGAGCACTTAGCCAGATAGGGCTAAGCACTCTAAAATTTTTATAAACATGGATGTACAGGCCCTCTCAGGAAGTTGTAGGCTTCCATTGAAAGGTAGCTGCTGACTTAGATGGAAGGGTTGATTTGAAAACTTGATTTCCCTGCCGAACCTTAAATGTTTTTGTGTTCTCTCCCGTATTGGCGGCAATCAGGATCAGCGTACCGTCGGGGTTACGATAAGCGACCGTTTCAATACTTCCACTATAATGAGTAGAATCAATACGTACCGCACCAGGACGGACAAATTTGCTGGCATGTCCAATCGCATAATATTCTACATTTTTCGTAACGGCACCGCTTAACGGGTCGATGGTCACTACACCTTTACAGTTGGTACATCCGCCATTGGTCGGACCGCCGGACGGGTCAAGTGCAATATTCCAAAAGAGGACATTTTGCGACCAGTTTCGGGGTGCACCAATAATTAGCTTGGACATATCCCAGCTTAAATCATCTCCAAAGCCCGGACTCCATGCTCCTCCGCTGCATTCTGTCATATAAACAGGCTTATCCGGAAAAGCATTGTGCACGTCTGACATCGCTGTCGGCTCTCCTTTGTAGCAATGAAAGGCCGTTCCGTGCGTATAGCTTCGAGCCTGTTCGTCTCCCAGCACGGTCTTGGCATATTCACTCCCAGTATCCCAGTTATGGTCAAAGGCAATGATATGGGTAGACAAATCGTTTCGACTTAAAGCAGGGCCTAAATATTGCTTAATAAATTTCGCCTGCTCCACTGCTCCCATACTCATGCTGGGATACTTGGACGTGGTGAATTCCGGCTCATTTTGAATGGAAATCGCCTGAATGGGAATCCCCTCATTCGCATAGGCCTGTATATAACGAACAAAATAGTCAGCATACGCCTGATAGACACGCGCATCGGTATAGTCCAAATACCAACCGTTATATATCTGCTCACCATATTTCATCCAGGGCGGGGCCGTCCATGGAGTCCCCATAATCCGTAAATCCTGGTTTCTTCTCAGAATTTGCTTCAGCACATCGATCACATCCCGATCCTTGGCAATGGAGAAATGATTTAGCTCATAGTCCTTGCCTGTTGCCACATCATCGTAGGTATAGCTGCTAGGCTGTCCCTGTTCATCCACTGAATAATCTGATGCTCCAATGGTATGGCGAATATAGCTTAATTGAATACCGCCGGCTGTAAACAAGTCATTGAGCAACTGATCACGCTGATTGGCAGACATGCCATGATTCATCAGATATGCGGACGAACCGGAAACTGCTGCGCCAAACCCTTCCATCGTCTGGTAACGAATATCTGGTCTAATCTCAACCGTCAGTGTATCCGCATTCGCTGCAACTTCGTTACTGTTGTCTTTTCTCCATGGGATTGGGGCTTGCTGTGTCAGACGATTCGCCGGGTCTGGTGTGGTTAGCCACATACTGACATTCCTTTCGCCTGCCGTGTTCACACCATTCTGCATAGCCAGACTGATCAGAATAGCACCAATCAAGATGATAGCTGCAACTATAAGCAGGAAGAAGTCAGAACGTCGTTGTTTTGGGAGTTTCTTCATCTAAGGTCCTCCTCTCTCCATAATCAGACTGTCCCCTATATTTCCTTCTATTTCAGCTTTCACTTGGGTTTCCCTTTGCATACCTACTGAATGTTACATATCTATAGCAAAAAGAGAGCCGGTGCTAGTGCCCGTGCTCTCTTGAAATTTAACCACTTTAAAAGGAATATAACGGGATTACTTTTTTGCCTTTTCTGTAGAGGTTGCCGGAATCGTAACACTTCCTGTCAGTCTTGTATCCTGAGAGGAGCTGCCTACATAAATCGGAACTTCACCAGATGGCATAACCCATGCTTTGGATTTTTCATCCCAATAAGAGAGGGCTTTCGGGTCGAGCTCAATGCGAACCTTCTTCTCTTGGCCCGGCTTTAACTCTACCTTGGCCCAACCTGCCAATTGACGTGATAGGGTCTCTACATTGGTCGGAAGCTTACCGCTGTATACCTGCACAACCTCAGCTCCGGCTGTTTTGCCAGTGTTTTTTAATTTAAGGGAAATCTCGACAGAACTTGTACGATCGGATTTCTTTCCACTCGCATGCTGTTTTACCTTCAAATCACTGTACCCGAAAGTTGTATAGGATAAACCGTGTCCAAAGGAAAATGCAGGTTGAATACCCGATTTCTCATATCCACGGTAGCCTACAAAAATACCGTCTGAATAGTCACCGACTCCATTGACACCCGGAAATTTCTCCGGTGAGGATACAGGTGTAGACTGCTCGTTAACCGGGAAGGTTACTGGCAGCTTGCCAGAAGGATTCACATCCCCAAACAAGACGCGCGCAATGGCATTCCCTTGCTCTTGACCAGCAAACCATGCCTGTACGATCGCTGGAACTTTGTCCTGCCAGGTGTCCATTTGCACAGCTCTGCCGCTCATTTGTACCACAATGGTTTTCGGGTTGGCAGCGGCAACCGCACGGATCAGCCGATCCTGATTATTCGGCAGCTCCATATCGGAACGCTCCACATAGCCTTCACTCTCATACGTACGTGTGACCACAATCGCAACATCCGATTTTTTAGCCAGCTTTACAGCATTGTCAATCAACTTGTCTGTCATATCTGCCGGAGGCTCCCAGCCCAGACGAACCATACCACCAGAATCGCGACCATTCGTTGGATAATCGGCACGATATTCAATTCGTATCTTATGCTTTTCCCCCGCTTTGAGCGAGATGTTTTTCTTCGTTGTTCCCAGCTTCGTACCTTGATTATCTACAAATAGCTTGTCATCAAGATACAGCTTGCTTGACCCCAAACTGGTTAATGACAATGCATAGTCACCATCCTTGGGAGCTGCAATGGCCCCTGTCCAGCGTGCAGATATCAAACCATTTAGTGTTGTTGGGGTATTAGGAACTTTAGGGGACTTCGCATTGAAGCCCTGATAATTATAAAAGCCAAGATTCATATTGACTTGATCATCATTGCGCACAAGAATCGGATTGCCTTCCATCTTGTTATTCGTCCAGTATTCGCCTCGCAGTCCCTGCTCAGCATCGCCATAAGTCGCATATCCAACACTGACATTCTCTTTCTGATCGGATGTGGTCAGCAACGAAGACGGAACAGCTGATGGACCTGGCATAATGTCTCCCGCAGAAATAGGGTCCGTGCCCGGTGCATACTTGACGGTAACTCCTTTTCCTACACGATTACGGATGCCTTCCAGCGGACTCACCGTGTATGTCGGGTTTACCAACGAACTGCCTCCGCCTGCCACTGTGCCGCTATCTGCATCTGGACCAATCACAGCAATGGATTTGAGTTTATCTTGAGATAACGGTAATACGTTGTTTTTATTCTGAAGCAGTACCATACTTTCCTCAGCCAATTGACGGGCTGTTTTACCATGGTCACGGGCATCAATTTGATTATTTTGAGCCGGGTGATCAAACAAACCTTTACTGAACATTTGCACCAGAATGCGCTTAGCCTTATCATCAATCGTTTGTTCACTTACCTTGCCATTCTTGACAGCATCCAGCAGCTGATCTCCCCATTTACCATAAGGTGTTCCAGGTGTTTCCAGGTCCAAGCCGCTATTTGCCGATTCGACTGTACTCAGATTTGCGCCATAATCACTCATCACGAAACCTTTGAATTGCATTTCCTTTTTCAAAAGGTCTGTCAGGATGGTCTTGTTCTCACATGCCGATTCGCCGTTGACCTTGTTAAAGGAGCACATAGCTCCGCCCAAGTCTGCCTTGGCAATAGCCTCCTGAAACGGGCGTATGTAAATTTCATGTAGCGCACGGTCACTGACTTTGACATTTGTCGTGAAACGCTCCGTCTCCTGATTATTCATAAGGTAATGTTTCGCAGTCGCCAAGACAGGGTGGCTTTGCACACCTTTGACATAAGCGGTCGCCATTTGCGATTGCAGTAGCGGGTCCTCGCCCATAGATTCAAAGTTCCTCGATCCCCATGGAATACGGGCAATATCCATCCCCGGTCCAAGCACCACATTATGAGTCGTATTAAAAGCCTCGTCTCCAATCAAATCTCCATACTGTTTGGCAGCCTGGGTATCCCACGTTGCAGCCAATGCAATAGGGGCCGGCAACGCAGTTGATTGCTTGTCCTGCACATCCGGATTGGCGATCCGAACACCCGCAGGTCCATCTGCCATCTTTAACGCCGGAATACCCAACCGTTCCATCGAATTATTATAAAATCCATAATAATTGTTGACCTTACCAGTCACCAGATCTATTTTTTCTTCCAGCGTCATTTCTTGTAACAGCAATGCTGCCCGTTTCTCAGCCGACAGGGATGTGTTCATCCAAGGCCGATCTGTCCGGCTTCCTGCCGCTCCTGCAATATGCATAGGTCCGATCACAACAGCCGCAATGACTGTCATCATCACCATACGGAACAACCATGTTGATTTTACTTTCACGTTTGTAATTCCTCCTTGATGTTTGGTCATGAGGTGAATGCCTATTCAACGCTCACAGGCTTGCAAAGGCTCTCGACCCTGCGAGCTCCAACAAGAATCCAGAGCCACGGGGTAAGCAAGCAAGTCAGCAAAAGCCGCAATGGCTCAAGTGACACGTTTACCACCCTACCGCACATTTTCGGAAATTTCATTGAAAGTTTTTGGAAGAAGAATACTAGGACCTTCATTCTTTCTCATATAAAGAGAGCGCTAACAATTCAGTTAACTGATTATAAGATTACACTTTTGTAACTTTTTAATGACTGTTTTTTAACTATTTATAATCCTAAAAAATGATTCATATGTCCCACGCTTTGACATGCATCTATGATCTTTTTTAGCGTGCGACCAAAGCCTCTATTTTAGGAAATTGGAAATACTTATGTATAAAAAAGAAAGGATAATAAAAAAACAGAGACCTGAAAGGTCCCTGGAGGCAATGTGGATTCAATGTGATTATTCAAATGGATAACGGAGCCCCCACTGTGAACGAATCTGATCCATCAATTTCATAATTCCTAATGATTCATCCAAAGAAATAGTAGAACTTTCGAGCAAACCTTCGTTCAAGCAGCGCCCGACTTCTTCTGCTTCAAAGGCATAGCCTGTAGAGGAGCGATCATCCTGAAAGTTTTGCACCTCTTTACCATCCACAACTAAAGTAGCCGATGTACTATTCAGGAATGACGGAATGTGGATATAGCCCTTGGTTCCATGGATATAAGCCTCATTCGTCAGCCCGAGACGAACCGCCCCGTTAAGCATAGCCGTGCGTCCTTTTCCATAATCCAGCATGATCGAAAATGTCTCATCAACGCCCGTTTCCCCGATATGGGCGGTACTCCATACATGCTCTGGCTCGGGGCCAAAGATCATCGAAGCAAAAGAAACGGGGTAAATTCCTGCATCTAATAATGCCCCTCCGCCCAGCTCGGGATTCAATAATCTTCCCTCTGGGTTCCAATCTACGCGAAAACCGAATTCCGCCTTCAGCAACTTTACTTCACCAATACGTCCCTCATGTATCCACTCCCGCACTTGGCGAATCGGTGGCAAAAAACGTGTCCACATTGCTTCCATCAGGAATAGCTTATGGTCACGCGCATAGCTGATTAGTTCCTCCAGCTCTTTGCTATTAACTGTAAAGGGTTTCTCACACAAGACGGCTTTGCCCGCTCGAAGAGCCGCTAGAACATTCTCTTTATGAAAAGGATGAGGGGTTCCAATGTAAATCGCATCGACTTCGGAATCTTGCACTAATTCCTCATAGCTACCGTATGCCTGTGCTATGTGATGCTTGGCTGCAAATTCGGTAGCGCTTTCAATATTGCGTGATCCAACGGCGTATCCTTCTCCATTCGTAACATGCTGCAAATCAGCAACAAACTGATCTGAGATCCATCCCGTACCGACAATTCCCCATTTTATCTTTTTGCTCATACTTGTATCCCTCCCAGTTGTATAGTTAACGTAGACTTACACGATCTTCTTCATTCTAGCAAACCCCTGCCCTAAACAAAAGAAATTCCTGTTCGGCAACAGTTTGTGTTGCGGCTTCGCAGAAAGGCGGCGAGGCGAACACGAAGTCAAGTTTGAGCAGGAATTTCTTCAGGATCGTCTTGGTTCAGGCCATTTATTGAATGGTGTATTTGTAAAACTTTTTATCCACTTTCATAACTGGAAAGCCCATTGGCAATTCGTCCAGAGCTATACTAACAAATCCATTCTTCTCATAAAATCGATGAGCTGCTACGAATTGCGGTGTTGTTCCAAGATAGATTCCTTCGACTGACCGGTCCTTGGCCCATTCTATGGCATGCTGAAGTAATTGATTCGAAACATTAAAGGCTTTGCCTCTATAGTTTTGTTTTACAAACATCTTTCTGAGTGCCGTCTTATGGTTTCCGATATCTAGCAAGGCGACCGTTCCTACTACGCTTCCTCCGCGAAGAGCCACCCAGAAGTTACCGTTGCCATGCTGATAGAAGTTTTCAATGTCAAGCAGATCAGGCTGATCTTCTTTAGTGATGGCGATATTATATTCGTTTTGTTGAATATGTAAAATTAAATCGACAACTTGCGATTGATACTCAGTTGCGTACTCTTTTAAAAGGATGCTATTTACCATCGCTGTATTCTCCTATTATCGTCAATTGTGATGTCGTAAGCTTCCCGTCAAAACACAGAGACAACCTTTTATGTATATCTCCTTATTCGTGCTTGATTCGTACCTTGTATTAAATAACTCAACCTCCGCAACTAAACTGAGCTTCCACCTGTATAGTCGATTGAAACCTTGTCTAGGTGCGAACGTTGAGTTAATTATGATTTTCTCTATATTACAATTTCTATCCTACGCTTGAAGCTGTGCAAGAATTTGCGGATCCTTGATCTTCTGATCCTCAGCCAGCAACGCTATTTTGGATATAATCTCGGCTGTTCTTGGATCCTCATCCAGAAATGGTAAGAAGATGCGCCCACGATGCTGCGAATGCACCGGAATAATGTGCAGTGCTCCCTTCGCTTGCTTGTAGACCCCACCGCTTCCGAGGTGGACCGCATACTCGCCAAGATTCCCATCTATACGCGCATAATTCCCATCTAAGCGTACATTGCTAATTTTCAGCAGACGAAGAGATTCCTGTACAATGACCTTACGCATTTCAACGGTCGTCAGACTAGCCTCTGGATCAACGCCGCCTACATGAGCAACACTGACAACCAGATCCACGTCCCGCATAACTTCAGAGAAAAGAACAGGTGGAACCTCCTCCAAAGGCACGCTCTTATATGTTGTCCGATCAAAGAACTGCACGGTCTCCAGTGTAGGAGCTTCAGTGTCCGCTGGTGAGAACCAATCGGCCATGGCATACAGGTTCGCAATCAGATTCTCGGCATAGAACACCTTTTGGAGTCCGTCCTCATAGCTGACCGTCCAGTGGCGACCTTTTAGTAGAGATACCGTTTTATTCGGCTGTACCTGATGTCCCGCATACCGACGGGAAACTGTCGCGTTAGCACGTTCATCAGCATTTAGCAGATACAACTCACGGAACACCTGTTTAAATGGCTGGCGTATCTGACGGTCGAATAGGTCCTTCTGGAATTCACTCCAACGATCACTTTCGTACAAATGAAGTGGATGTGCAATAATCAGCTTATCTTCTTCTCCAATAGTATGCTGTTCAGCAGAAGGAGCAGTCAACGCTAACGTATCCCCGTTAAAATATCCAAGGTGATCGCCAGCCTTGAAAACCAGTGTCCGCACCAGCGGAGCAAGTACAGGATTGCCTAGCAGTCCTCTCAATTCCTTTACCATAAAGGTCGTACCCGACTCCATAGAGCGCTCCAATTCTTTGCGAGCTCTGCGATATTGGTCTACCAGATCTCCTTTAAGCTCTTTCAACGACGTAACATACTCATCCTTCTTGAAACGAGCCGGAATGGATTTCAGCGTCTTCCCTTTGCTGACAATTTCAATATCTGCTGCTCCTTCATCATCAATGACGAGTTGTATCGTTGTAGCTTCATCCAAGGCATGGGGCTCAAAATAAGAGCGGAGATCATCCAGCTTGCGAGCTTCCATGTCCCAGACGAGACGGGTTAGGTCATCATAACCTGCGTTACGTGCCAAATTCCCGAGCGCAATCCGTGAAACCAGTGCCTCACTAGCCTTACGCTGTGCCCCGAATTTTTTGCTTTGTTCCAGAAACTTCTGGATAAAATCATAACGTTCGCGGACATCTGATTCAGGCGGCTCTGCAAGTGGAATCAGACTGTAGGTCAACAAATGGTCTTTATTTCGCTTGTCTTCCACTGATTTTTCCATTTCACTCCGTTTCAGCTTACCCAGCGTTGCATCCGCAAACAACTGGGAGCGACGATGATTGGCTCCAGCCGAAATATACTTGGCACAATCGTACAGCAGATCAAATCGTTCCTCGCCCAGCGTCTCATAGGCCTCATGAAACCAGTGAATATCGAAGGCACCGTCATTAAAATCCTGCGGAGCTATCGGTGAGTAATGAGCTACAATCGTTTCTTTCTCAGCCGAAAAGCCTTCATTGATATGCGCATGGAAGTACCATGCCGCACTGCGAAGTCCTTCCCATCCGAGATAACCTGCTACAATCTCAATCCACTGCGGGGCATACATTGCCGCCTCCAGCAGGCGTTTATCTGTAATTTTAGTGTGTTTCAGCTTTTCCTTGAGCAATGCAGCATCCTCGCCATCACTTGGATAACACGCCTTGAGTAAGTGGCTGAACGATTCCTTTTTGGTAATACGATCACCGTAGCCGTACACATAACCACGCACGAACGTTTCCTTGTCGAGACCCTCCAGAATACGGATAAAATAATCCATGCCTTCAATCCGGCTCAGACCCATCACCTTTGGTGTGGCCTCGGTAGGCAAGTCGCCTCGAACCAATTCAACCTCCAGCAGTCGATCAATAACCGTACGACGTATCTCCAAAAATTCTGGTTTGCTGGAAATCCATGTATTACGGGCATTGGTTAAGGTGCTCATATGGCTTCTGCTATCACTACTGGCCAACAGCTCCCGATACACTTCACCTACACCAATCAGCCTTTTTTCATAGGCTTTGAAGTAATCCTCCAGATCCAGCGGAGAATAAAAACGATTTTCCATTCCTGGCCATTCTGCGTAGTTCACAAAGGTATGGAAAAAGCGCTTAAAGGACTCACTATCATGAATTCGTCCCTTCTCCAATGCCACCCACGGACTGGACAATAGATGAAACATTCCCATATCCTCTGCAGGTCTATCCTTAGGCATACTCTGCATCAGTGAATTTAAGGCAAGGTCGATTACGTCAAATGTCTCGGCTCCGGCTGTGTCCATAAAATAGGCATTAATTAATGTGCTTACCTGATCGGTATAGGTCAGCTCTGCCATCCACTTTTGAACCTCGTTAATCCGCTCTAAAGGATACATTTGCTCGGCGAAGTCTTTACGCCATCCTTCCAACAGCTTGTGCTTGCTTTGTTCTGAATAGCCAAAGTTAAATGAGAAATATCGATAGTAACGATCCAACGTTCGGTCCATAGGCTCCAATCGATCATAAAAAACAAGCTCCAGCAGATCACGCGCTTCTATGCCGCTTTCCTGCAAATAACGGTCCCATTCCTCGTAAAGAGGATATAAAGACAGCCTAGAATCTACTTCTTCATCGACCTGAATCATCCGTAGAGGGCGAAGGTTCGTCCCAATAAGCAATGTATCTTTGTAGCCTGAATAATACTCCGCAGTATATTCCACATCACGATGATGATGAACCAGTTCATCCAGTCCATTCAAGAACTGCTTGAGCTTCTCCAATGGGCTAACAAAAACATCGGCCATTCGGAAATCACCCAGATCAACTTTCTCTTCCAACCAAGCTTCCTTGACATTCGGATCGTACAGGCCAAACCCGTTTGTCCCTGTATAAGCATCCTCCTGTCCCAACTTGGACAGCAGTTGCTCCTCTTTGGCGGTGGGTTGCTGAATGATATCCGCCAAAGACCGCAGGCTTTCATACTGCTCGGCACGATCAGGATCTGCATATATCTTCGTCAAAATTTCCAGGCCACCCAATCGTTGCAGTTCCGCCTTAGCACGAAGCAAGCGTTCCAAAGAGCCAGCTAGCGGCTCTTCCGATTGTGAAAGCAACACACCGATGACACTTTGTCGCAACGAGCCTGTCTTGAGCTTTAATAAGGCTTCCATTTGCTGCATTTCTGGTTCCGACAGCGTCAGCTTACGCGCCTTAGCCACAGCGAACTCACGGATACTCATACTTTTGTCAGACAAGCTGGAAAAAATAAAGTCACGCTGTACCGCATCCTCAGGATTCTGCACAAAATGATTCAATATCTCGCCGCGCAGATTAGGGCTAATCTGATCCTTTAAGGCTATAATTTCCCCAATCCAGGAAGCGTCCATATCATAACCAGCGAGATACAGCATTTTTTGAATAGCTGCATCCGAGCGGTGATACAGATTTACATAATCCAGTACCTTGGAGGGCTCGGTAGACTCTCCCTTTTTCATATGTACAAACAGGTTATGAAGTCGTTCAAAATCCTTACGACGCTCCTCTTTGCTCTCCAACAAAGGAGTGCGCGCCACTTTAACGATTCGATCCGCGACCGTCCCGCCTTCTACCCATTCATAAAAATAATCAGTTGTATAGTTCGTGAGTATCCAATAGCGAAGCTCCGGATCCGTCTCATCCAGATATTCTCTAGCAATTCCGAGGCGCAGATCCTTGTTTTTAGTATTAGACAGTACATATTGTGCTACGATCTTCTGGTAAGCTGCTCCCTGCTCCATAAGTTGGCGAACCTGTCCATACAAGTCACGTTCCTCATGTACTGCTGTAGCCCACAAACTCATATACAGTTCGTTAGCATTTGAGCTGGTCAGCCATTCCTGGCGCAATTCACTGCGAGTCAATGCTTCATATGCCTGCTCGATCAATTGGCGAACGACCCGCTGATTCGCGGATTCCAAGCCCATGCCCGTCCAGACTGCAAGCGCCCGCACCACCGAACTGTAACGAATGAAGCCTTGGTCGATGATCACCTTTAACAGATAAATGAGAGCCTCTGGAGTTCCTTCATCCATTTGCTCCACAATGCTTTGGCGCAATCCCTCCTGAAGCTTGGCCGCTGCCAGCAGCTCGCCAATCATGTGATAATTCTCTTCTTGATGGCTCAGCAGCATGCCTTTAATCATATTGCGAGTAAGTAGCGCCGCCTGATTATCCCCATAAATAATAGCTTTTAGCGCCTCAAGCACCTGTGAATTGCCATTGTCTAGCTCGTAAGCAATCCAATCACCAATCGTCTCCTGAATTCGGTAATCCCTGCCTGGTTCATAGTCTTTTTTCGTTAAATAATCCACTATAGAGAATCCGATACAGTCCATTCGGATCAACTGCACCATTTTTTTATAAATTCGGGAAGTATGAGCGGTAATATCCGAAGTGCGAAACGGTCTGCGCTCATATCCGGTGCTGTATGGATATTCAGTCACATGTTCTGTTAGATGTGCGAACACATTGCCAGCTGTTTGTCCAATTAGAGCACGCAGTACCTCTGCCAGTGGCTTGAACAGCCGTTCTCCGCTTTCTGCCGCCCGTTCTTTCAATATTCGCTGACATTCGATAAATGACTCCTCGACCTCTTGTATGTAATGAAGCTTACCCAGTTCCACAACATACTGAGCCAACTCCTGTTGTTGTTCACCCAGTTGCGCTGCGCGCTCTTTCAGTGTGGCGAAATATTCTTGCTCATTGTTCTCCTGATGCATATTTCGTCTCCTCCTCTACCATAGGCCTCCAGCCAACATTGTGAAGCGTATAAATACAATCTCATCCCCTGCATGAAGTGACAAAGGAGCATCCAGTTCAATCGCTTCCTCATCACATACAAAAACTCTGTATAATCCATCTTCAAAGGCCTGCATCGCCGTGTTCACGGCATCCTCAATATCAGGAACACCGTCATTATATATGGAACCAAATCCTACTTTGCCTATCTCGCCTTGTGCCTGAATTTCCTCTCCCGTGAGGAACGGAATCAGCGCGACACTCTCCTGCTTTTCCCGTAGTTTCTGAACATTCAGGGCAACGGTTGCAGTAATCAAATCTCGCAATGTTTCTGGAGTAGGGTTCAGCTCTATTTCGTGTCGTGCGAGTGCGGGCTTGCGCTTTCCCAAACTTTTTACAGTTACAAACAGCTTCATATCGTTTCCCTTCCTTGTTTATTCACACTTTTGACCCGTTGTCAGCTGAATTTCTCGACCCTCATACAAACATCATTAATAAAATGAAAGACGAATGTTTGTTCGTATAATTATTTTAATATGTTCCTTATCATTACTCTATCGCCCTTAATGACCAAAATTCACAACGTTGCAACACCCCAAATCTAAAAAAACAAGACTTTGTACCCTGTTTTCGATGAAATTTATCCATATTAAGGATGAAAAAGAAAAAGACCTGCACAAGGGAGACCATCTGCTCTTTACAGACTTCACTCCATTATACAGGTCAAATATCATCAAAAATAATGTTTCAATACTTATTTATTTAAAATGCTGGAACAACGCTATCCTTGTAATTGTCCTCAAAAAATTTACGTACTTCCGGTCCGGTCATTCGTTTTGCCAGCTTTTGAATGGCATCAGTATCTGCATTATCCTTACGCGCTACCAAATTAATGGCAAAGTGCGTATCATCTTTTTCGGTAATCAGTGCGTCCTTCTTCGGTGTCAGACCGAGCGGCTTGGCATATGCGGGATACATGGCAGCCATGTCCACATCATCCAGCGACCGCGCCAGCATCAACAAATCCACTTCTCTAAACACAAACTTTTTCTTATTCTCAATAATATCAGCCTGTGTAGCATTATAGCCTACGCCTTCTTTAAGCTTGATCAAACCGTTTTGCTCCATCATTACCAAAGAACGTCCCGTATTGGCCGGATCATTGGCAATGGCGATCGTCGCACCTTCGGGCAGGTCTTTAACGTTCTTGTATTTTTTGGAGTACGCGCCATAAATGGCGTTATAAATTGGTTTTACTGCTACCAAATCAGACTTGTTGCTTTCATTATATTGTTGCATAAACGGTGCATGCTGAAAGAAGTTAGCATCCACTTCGTGGCTTGCCAATGCGTTGTTCGGTTGGATATTGTCTGACAGCACGACGATTTCCAGATTGACTCCGTCCTGTTTAAGCAGTGGCTTCACGATATCCAGCACATCTGTCATCGGTGGGATTAGCGTGGCTACTTTCAAAGTTACTTCTTTTTGGGAAGCTGCTTCTTTAGTTGTTGTTTCTTGTGTAGCCTGCTTTTGACCACCGCATCCGGCAACCAGCAGCATAACGACTGCAAATAGTGTAAGTAATTTCAAGTTCGTTTTCATGTTGTTTTTCCGACTCATTCGATGATGAACCTCCAAATTAGTTGTGATTGGGAAGATGTCAATGAGTTACAGTATAGCCGCTTCGCGTGCAGATTGCTCTTCCGATCGCTGTTGAAATGGGATTCTCTCATTTAAAAGTGATGATAGGTTAGAATCCCATTTCAAAGGCGAACGCTGACGCTTCTCCAGAGCAATTCTGCCCGCTCCGCTTTTGAGGCACTGTAAAGTCATTTCTCTTTCCCATAGTGAGTGGTGCAAGTGTAGCGAAAAGTTACAATTCTGCCCTATCGCTTGTCGATCCGGCGGGATATGGTGCTTCCGGTGAACTGGATCGTTTGTACGAAAATAATCATAACGACGATGGTGAACGCCATCAAGCCTGTTTCAAACCGCTGGTAACCGTAGCGAATGGCAAAATCGCCTACCCCGCCACCGCCCACAATGCCCATCACCGTGGAGTAGGAGATGAAGCTAATGGTGGACGTGGTCAAACCCAGTACAAGCCCGGAACGGGCTTCCACGTATAGAAATTTAAAAATAAGCTGGAGGGTGGATGCTCCCATAGACGTAGCAGTTTCAATCACACCCTTGGGCACCTCAAGCAATGACTGCTCCACCAGCCTCGAATAATAGGCGATGGCCACCACTGACAAAGGCACTGTAGCAGCCATCGTGCCCAGCGCCGTGCCCACCACCAGACGTGTAAATGGGATCATAAACACGACGAGCAGCAAGAACGGGAACGAGCGGATGACATTGACCACACTGTTCAGAATGGTGAAGAGCAGTCGGTTTTCATATTTTTGCCCTTTGCCGCACAAATATAAAATCGTTCCTGCCGGAAGCCCTAACAGTACAGCTGCTGCGATGGAAATCCCCACCATGATAAACGTCTCTCCGATGGCTTTCCATATCTCAGACTGATATTGCGCAATGATGCTTAGCATTTCATTCATCAGCTTCACCTGCTTTCGCTGTTGAACCTACCGCAGCGTCAGCTACACGTTGCGTTGAAAGCAGCTGTCCATCCCGCATTTCTGATACATGGGTACAAATGTTGCGTACCACGTCCATATCATGCGTGACGATTACAATGGTAACTCCCAGTTCACGGTTGATCTCCCGTAACACGCCTAGAATATCCGCAGTCGTCTGCGGATCAAGGGCTGAGGTCGGCTCATCACAAAGCAGCACCGCAGGTCGATTCGCCAGTGCTCTGGCAATCGCCACACGTTGCTTTTGGCCTCCGCTCAGTTGTGCCGGATACTGTTCTGCCTTATCCGCTAAACCGACGAATTGCAGGCATTCGCGCACGCGTTCTGCTCTCTCTTTTTTCGCGACACCTGCCAGTTCCAACGGCATTGCTACATTTCCACTTACCGTCCGATTGTGAACAAGATGATAATGCTGAAAAATCATCCCTATGGATCGCCGAGCTTCACGGAGACGTTTTTCCGGCATGCGAGTCAGATCTTCCCCGTTCACAACCACGTTTCCCTCATCCGGTCTTTCCAATACATTCATCAACCGTAGCAACGTAGATTTGCCGGCACCGCTGGCACCTATGATACCGTGAATTTCCCCCTCCTCCACTTGAAGGGACACGGATTGAACCGCATGAAATGGGCCGCTTGAGGTGGTATAATGCTTGTTTACCTGATGCAGCGTAATCATGTAACTTGGCCTCCTGATGATCCATTACTGCGGGAAAATGTAATAAGCCCGCCAGCCCAGGCGGGTCTGTACGAGCCGTCAATTCCCATTGCATTAATATACCACAGAGCAGAAATCGGGCAAAGCCTTTTGCAACAATTAACGTACATCCCATACCCCTACATAAGGAAAGCAGGTACCAAGTCCCCAAGCCAGCATCAGCAGCACCACAAAATAAAAAATAAATATAATATCTACAGCCGAATAGCCGATCGCATAATAATACGTGCGCTTGGTTTCATTAGCAAAACCCTTCGCTTCCATGGCAATAGCAATGCGCTGTGCACGCCGGATACTTTGAGCGAGTAGCGGAATTGCGTACCTGCGGAGCGTGGCGTACATATTCCATTTGGACACATGCTGGTGTAAACCTCGAATACGGTGGGCATGTCTCAAAGCCTGAAATTCCTCCAGCATCATCGGCATCAACCGCATAGCTGCCAAAAAGCTGTATGCATACTTGGGAGGGAGCTTCCATTGCTGCATCAGTGAATAAAAAAGGCTCACCGGACGAGTCGTTAAACCAAACAGCAACCCTGCCGCGGCCATACTCAGTGCACGAAAGCCCAGATGCATGCCTCGGAAAAAGCTTTCCTGCGTAATATGGATCAGGCCCCATGTCCACCAGGTCGTCACTCCTTTGCCAAACATCATCATGCCTGTTGAGGTTGAAATAAACACCAATATAAAGGGAGATCCGTACAGGAGCAGACGCTTCCATGGATGGCCTGACCAGACAAGCAACAGCAGCATAGCACATGCAACATTAAACATAACGTTCGGATCATGGATGACTATAACGATCACAAACAGCAGGGAAAACATCACGAGCTTTAGGCCCGGGTTTACACGATGCAGCCATGTTTCATGATGAGAAAAGGACAGGCTCATACTGTAGTTCCCCTTTCTGAATCCGCCATACATCGGTACAATATCGACGGACAATTTCCGGGTCATGCGTAACCATCACAATGGCCGTGCCTGCCGCTCTCAGCTGCTCCAACATATCCAGCATGACAAAGGTATTACGCGCATCCTGCCCAAAAGTCGGTTCGTCCAGCAGCAGCACTTCCGGCTCACGGATCATAGCCGTAGCAATACTCAACCGCCTTTTTTGGCCCAACGAAAGCTGATACGGATGGCGTTCATCCAGCCGCTCCAGTCCGAACTGTATAAGTATTCGATCCACTCGTTCCCTACACTGTTCAGCTGTAAACAGGCTCTTGGGTAACGAATATTCCAGTTCCCTTCGTACGGTGTTCGCTACAAATTGCAGCTCTGGATTTTGAAATGCAAACCCAATACGCTCAGCCAGTTGCTCCGTATTGCCTGCCTCAGCTCCGCACACGCAATAACGACCCTGCGTGTGAAGTAAACGCATCATAGAGAGCAGAAGCGAGCTTTTGCCAGCCCCGTTTTCACCGACCACGCCAATCCAGTCGCCAGGCTTCACCTGCGCTTGCTCCACATAAATGACTGTGCTCAAACCCCGGAGTCCGCTAAAATGTTCTAGCTCCAGCAAATCCGTTGTAGGTGCTGAGGTGGACGGACTATCCGCATGCCCTCCATCTTTCTGCTGCGTCACAGACTCTCTCCAACGCGGCGAAGACGATTCATCCCATATCCCCGGATACCACACGCCATACTCGGATAATGCCTGCCGATGCACATGAAATACTTCTTCCGCCCTTCCGTCCGCAATCATTTCTCCTTGATCAGAAAGCACCACAATTCGATCCACATCCTGGACAATTTCATTGATTTTATGCTCTACGATCACCAGCGTCTGGTCTGCCGAAATGTTGCGAATGGTATCCCACACCTGTGTCGTGCCCTCCTCGTCCAACAAAGCTGTCGGCTCATCCAGAAAAAGCACTTCCGGCTCCATAGCCAGCACAGAGGCAATCGCCAGCCGCTGTTTCATTCCCTGTGACATGCTGGCAATGGGCAAGTGTATATCATCCGTCGATAGACCAACCTGCATTAGCAGCTCGCGAATACGGGATGGCATCTGCTCCCTTGGAACCTGTTTATTCTCCAACACAAAAGCCAATTCCTCGTCTACATACGACATACAAAACTGCGTGTCAGGATCTTGAAATACAATACCAGAGAGACTCGGGATCACAGCAGCATCGTATTTCATAGGCACTTCTATCGTGCGTGGAATCAGTCCGCTCAGCACCTGAAGCAGCGTTGATTTGCCGCATCCGCTTGGACCCAGCAGCAGTAGCTTTTCCCCTTTGCGGACAGATAAGGACATATTGTGGAAAAGCAGCTCTTGCTCACCGGGAAATTTCAAACGAAGACGGGTGATCGAAGCCACCACATCTTCGTTGGCCGCGCTCATCAATCCAGCCCCTTATAATCTTGTTCCGTTGCCGGTCTCAAACTTCGCGTAACTCCGGTTACCTCCAGCGCCTTAGCCAGATAGAAAGCGAATACCCCAGCAATCACAATACTGCCAATCATCCGAAATCCAATATACAAAACATAGTTCCAGGTCGATAGCTGATCAATATACCCATAGCTGAAGTCTAAAATCAAAGAAGTGACAGCCGCCCCTGCCGCAGCTAATGATACGACCCACAGGTTTGCGTTCCGATACAGAAAAGCCGCAAAGAACAGCTCCGCTCCCAAGCCTTGCAGCAGACCATAGTACAAGGTGGACATGCCCCATTCGCTTCCCAAAAAAGCACTGACTGTTGCCGCGGCCACTTCTGCCAAAATCGCAACTCCCGGCTTGCGAATGATAAGATAAGCGAACGTGCCAGCCATAAACCACATGCCATACATCAGTTGCTCAGCGTGTAGACCGAATGGTTTCATTAAATCATAGGCAGGTCCCCATATTTTGTAGACCAGCCCGAACACCACGGAGATTACAATCGTGACCAAAATATCAGTCAGCTTCAGCCCTTTCGACGCTCTTACATTCGTGTTCATTGTTGATACGCTCCCCTTTTTCGTTAAAATAGGCCTTCTGGCCATAAAAAAAAGCCTGTCCGGAGCTGAATCTCCAGGCAAGCTTTATGCGCAGTCATAAAATGATCACCATACATTATCAGTTGTCGACATATCTCATATAGCACAGTAGTCTACTGCACTGAAACCGAGCCAAAGTCAGGTACAAAACAAGACACGTTTGTCCGTCTGCAACTTTTTACAGACCCGCAGCTCGTTAACTTGATATATGATATGAAACGAATCCATCGACTAGTCGCCACCAATAGGCGGTAATCCTGTTTCTTGTATAGTGTTCTAGGTTTCTCTACGCTGGCATTACCCAGATCAGATTTCACGGTCGGCGGCAAGGGCCACCCTCTCAGCCTGACTATCTCAAGCTCCCGACAATGCTTTTTAATTCACTATAATATATACCACATCTATGGCTTTGACAATCCTATAATCCGAAGAAACGTTTGCCTGTTTCCGTCGTCGCGATTTCGATCTCCATCATGCTGCGGCCTGTGCACTCAGCAATCGTAGCGGCGATGTGAGCGAGATACATCGGCTCATTACGCCCTTCTTTGGGCTTCACAGGCAGATTACGCGGGGTCAGAAACGGAGCATCCGTTTCAATCATCAACCGGTCGAGCGGAATATCCCTCACCAACTCACGCAGATGCTTGCCGCGCCGCTCATCACAGATCCAGCCTGTGATACCGATATACAGTCCCATTTCCACATACGTATGCAATTCCTGAGCAGTGCCAGTAAAACAATGCACCACCGCTTTATCTACAAGCTCTTGATGCTCTCGTAACATAGCGACAAAATCCTCATGCGCATCTCGTTCATGCAGAAATAAAGGCATATGTAGCTCACCCGCCAGTTGAATCTGCTCTCCAAACCATCGGCGCTGTACATCACGCGGAGAAAAATCACGGTTATAGTCCAACCCGCATTCTCCTATGGATACGACCTGCGGCTGAATCGCGAGTTGGCGGAGCTGTTGAATCGTATCTGTGCTGCAATTTTTGGCATCATGGGGATGCACGCCAGCTGTAGCATACAGCTGACCAGGATAACGCGCTGCATACTGAGCAGCCTCTCGACTACTGCGAACACTGGTTCCAGTAATAATCAACGGTGTAATCCCTACAGCCGCTGCTCTCTCGACCACCTGTTCCCGATCTGCATGAAACGAACGGTGCATTAAGTTCACACCAATATCAATCAACGGTGTACTCCTATCCATCTCAATCCCTCCTTCGCAAACTACAATCTCGGATCAATCGGCTCCGATTCCAGAGATAACGCGGCAAGGACGCATTCATGAATACGCTCCACCGTATCTTTGCGGACAAAACGTTCCACGCCCTCCATGCCAAGCGCTCCTTCCATCAGGGCATGACGCTCCTTTTTGTTCGTTCGACGCTGCTTCAGACGTTTTAAATTCTCAGGGGCAAGATAATCCATACCGTAAATGATGTGCAAGTACTTCCGGCCTCTCA
This sequence comes from Paenibacillus sp. Mc5Re-14, assembly GCF_001049835.1. NCBI lineage: Bacteria > Bacillati > Bacillota > Bacilli > Caryophanales > Paenibacillaceae > Paenibacillus > Paenibacillus sp. Mc5Re-14. The sequence continues at coordinate 1,464,628 of NZ_CVPD01000001.1, forward strand.
CCTTGATTGCAGGCTGAATCATCTTGTCCCGATTTTTCATCAAAAAGCGTTCCGGCTTGATCACAATGCCCTCATGACCATCCTCTGTCATCTCATTCCACCAGCGAATGACCTCTTCCTCGCTTGTTTCATCCGTGATGACACGATACTCTGTCTCCATAAATATAGAGGACAGTCCTGCCAGCTCCCGGTTGTGCTCCATATGCCAAATATGAGATTGGTCAAAAAACGTCTGTCCGCTGTGGGCCAGTGTATGAAACGGTGCAATACGAATTTCATCCAGACCGTCCACATCCCAGCAATATTTTTGAAAAGCCTCTTGGAACGTTACGGCATTGCCATATTTCCGTTCCATTTCTTCCAGCCAGTCTCCAACCTCTCGGCCTGCAACCTTCGCCTGCTTCAGCTTGTCTACCAGCTTACTGCGATCCAGCAGAGCTGCTTCACCCACATGCGCATACTGTGCAGCAATCAGTTCCCGAGCCTTGAGATTCCACGGTACAATTTCTGCATCCAGCAACACAAAATCCGTCTGGTGCTGTTCAAAATATCCGGCATCCACTAGATCCGCATTCAGTTTCTCCAGCACCTGCTTCCCAAAGCCTGACTCAAAGAAGGGTCGTCCGCTTCGGGTGTAGATCGTGCCCAATGTCGGGTAGCCTACATATTCAACAGCAGCCTGCTCGTTTTTGAATAATAGCAAAATCGCCCGGCTACCCATATGCTTTTTCTCCGCTACCATCGTTTGTACGCCTTGACTGCGATAATAAGCTAGCGCTTCACGCGGATGCTCCAGATAACCTTCCTCTTCGGAAACCTTGGGGGCAGGACTCATCGTGGGCGGAATGTACACCAGTTCCTCCATCGGTACCGTCACATGTGACACGGTATCTATAGCGGTTTTGACCGATTCTCCTTGAACGCGCACTTCGCCATACGATTCCGTCAGCACACTGTAACCAGCGATGAGCTTACGTAAATTCGGCGGGGAAAACCGTTTTCTCTGCCACCGGACAAGTGGGCTATCGGGATCATTCGCATAATTCTCATGAGCCGGAACGCTGACAAATTCCTTTTCCGGATAACGATAAGCGGTCAGCATACCACCAAATACCACACCTTGATCAATATTCACCGTCTGATTGACAAGGGTAGGCTGCGGTCTCGGATCATGCCCCCATACTACTATTTCTCCCGATTCATGGTCTACGAACCAATCTTTGCGGATTGGTTTTCCGTCTGCATCCTGACCTTCCGTATCTCCATAACGACAGTAATCAGAAATACGTGCCGACTGTTTGCCAATAAAATGATCCTTGATCCCCGCATGAGTCACAACTACGTGCCGCAACCCGTTTCTGCCGAAAATAAGATGAGAGGGTGCATGTAGTAGAAAATCCCTCAGCTCGCCTCTAAGCTGTTCCGCTGCTGCCTTGCCCGCTTTTTGTTCATATTGAACCATTTCCTCTGCGAATCGTTCATCTCCATGATTGAGAGTTACTTTTCTCCCATCAAGGTAACGACCGATTTTCCAGCCATGATTGCTGTCAATCATGTAGGCGAGTCCAGCGTCCACGTGCTTTTTCCAGAACTGCACCGCTAATAACGATTCTGGGCCACGGCTCATCACATCTCCGACAGACACCAGTCTTCTGCCTTCTGGATGATGGTGTAGTCCTTCCGTATCTTCCATATATCCGAGCCGCTCTATCACTTCCAGCATCTCACGGTAGCACCCGTGAATGTCACCAATGATATCAATGCCTGCACCCATATCATGAAACAGCGGCTGAGCACGACGGGCAAAGTTAACCTTTTCTACATCCTTGAGGACATAGCAAGCGTCAAAGCCTTCTTCCCGGATACCGCGCAGGTTCCGCTTTAACAGCTGTGTCTGCTGCTTGACCCGTTGGCGGCCACGCGGATGCGCCCTGCCTGAATCACGTTCCAGTAGCACAGATTCGGGTACATCCAGCACCAAAGCCATCACAGGTACATGTGCCTTGGTTGCCAGCTGTACGTATTTCTGGCGGTCCTCAGCATACAGATGGGTGGCATCCACAACTGTCAGCTTATTCAGACGACAGCGCATAGCCAGAATAGTATCCATCGCCTCAAACGCCTTGGCTGACATCTGCTGATACTCATAAAACAGCACGTCCGATTCCAGCCTTGGAAGTCCGCGCCAGTCAATAAATTCCGTATCTCCGACCAGCTTGCGAAAATGATCCGAGGATACCACTTCCGTTTCCAGTAGAACCCCTTCGCTCACCAGCCTGTCCAGTAAAGTGGTTTTACCACTATTCGAGGCCCCTACCAATACAACCAGTCCAGCATGCGGTAAATCAATCGTTCGTTCGGATGAAATGCTCATGAATTCTTCGGCTCCTTTCTGCGCGTAAATACAGCCATTTGGGTCGGTTGTCCAAAGCCTTCGACCTCTTCTCCGATCCCTTCCAGCGCTAATGAATAAGGAGCTTCCTCAATCCATTGCTCGCATCGTTCACGAAACTCGTTTCTGCTCCATTCAAAACGGTGATCGCCATGCCGCAGCTCTTGCTGATCCATACGATACACTTCATTATATTCGCGATTGGGAGTCGTCACGATCAGCACACCTGGCTGATATTCTGTCACAATCGTATTCATCACCCGGTTCAGACGATGCTCATCCACGTGCTCAATGACTTCACACAGGATCATCACATCTTTCCCTCGCAATTGTTCATCATAATAAAAGAGAGAGCCCATCATAGGTGTAGGGCGAATGGCGTCGGCATGCCTTTCCAGCTTGGCAAAACGCTCCACAGCCCTCACCTGTGCATAAGCAGACGGCTCCACAGCCCAAATCTCTTCAATGCCCTTCATTCGGGCCAAGCGAGCCGAAAGCTTCCCTTCCCCTGAACCAAAATCTACGATTTTCTGTCTTCGGGGCAGCTTGCGAATCACATCCATAATGGCTTGATACCGCAGCTCATTGAGCCGTACAGTAGGCTGTTGCGTCCCTTCCTCCAGTGACTGTTCTTGCTGCTGATCCTGTTCGTGATTATGCTTTTGTTCTTGGATCGCATGTTTTTCAGTCCGTGTAGCAGCAGAATCAGATTGCTCAAATTGCTCAATCAGATTGGTAAAATGAAGTGTGCGTCGAATGATGAGCTCGCGTAGCGGATGCGCTGACAACCAGCCTTCACCGTAACGTCTCAGCTTATCAAACTCTTCTTCGCTAATATAGTAGTGCTTATAATTATCCAACACTGGAATCAACAGCAATAACTGACGCAGCGCATATTGCACCGTCTGATGACCACTTAGCGTGACATATCTGACGGTGCTTCGATTTTTCAGCTGAAAAGAATAATCCGCTTCCCCTCGTTCTATGGTCACTTGATAGCCCAGCGGCGCAAATAGTCCCTCCACCACAGCATCTGGCAAATCCGACGCAACAGGCCCAAACGATAACTCCAATGCAAAAGGATGCTTCACCCATGCTGCATAGTCTTCCTTGGGTTTGCCGTTCAGGGCCGTGCCAAGCGCGCCGCGAATATAGGTACAGAACAAGCTACTGGTTACAAACTCCCGGTCATTAATATACTGTGTAATATCATAGCTATCTGGACTGTTTTTGACCAAATCTATCGAATCTGGCGAAGCCTGAATGACGATTTCTGCCTCTTCCTCGGTAAACACGGTGTACACCATGCGTACACGCGCACCCTTTTCCGTGCGATCATACGTATTATAGGGATTTTTGGCAAGCAAATGCGAAATCATCCCGGCATTATTTCCGGTTGCTTTTAGCGTGATATGCATACTCTACTTCTCCCTCCCAACTTATGTTTTCCATACTTCATTCACCGCAGCGCGGAACATATCATCCAACTGCTGATCTCGTCCGCCCTCCATATGCTGAAGCAAAGGCGCCTTCTGTTCAAAGTAAGCAATTTGCTGCTCGATAAAATCATTCACCACCGAAAGCTGTGGCTCCACATCCAGCTCCTCGCCCGCTTTTTTACGTTCCAGCAAATGTTCGATCACCTGATAAAGTTCGGTATCAGCCGGAATGAATTCCTCCAGCAAGTCTACGAATTCCATCGGAGGCATGCTGTTGTATCGTTCAATCCAGCCACAGGCCAGCAGCGGGCGCAGCACGTAAAAATACTTTTTAATCTTCACCTGTTCACCTTGCAAATAATCCCGATAATTTCCTCGTGCCATATTCAGATAATGGTACATACAGGACTTCGGAGAGAAGGTTAACGGCGAGATCGCACGAATCTGATCAGCCACTGAATACTGCTCCAGATAGGGAATCGGAGATTGCAGCCATTCCAGCAAAGGCGGATTGGATTTGCGAAACAAATTGAGCGCTTTTTTCAAATCCCAGCCGTTTATATCCAGCAAATCGCTGATTGGCCGTTCAATCACATCCCGCTTATCAAAAATAGATAAATACCATTCTATGGGTCTTACATAGATAAATCGTACATCATAGTCACTGTCCTGTGAAGGAAACCCCCATGCCCGACTGCCTGATTCACAGGCGTATACAATGCGCACCTGTTCCTCCTGCTCCAACGCCCGCAGCTCACGCAAAATCGTTTCGCGCATTTCCGGTTGAATGAAACCCTGCCCATGCTTCACATCTGTCATGTTGTTCCCTCCCTTATCATTAAAGTAATTCCCGAATCTGTTCTCTAATCGACTCCTCCGTTTCAGCTACCGATAAGCGGCGAAGACGCTCTGTCGTTTCCTCACCCCACATCTCAGAAGGCCATTCCTTGAGTACATGAAGCGCTGCATGACGATTGGAGGTCACCGGACTCCAGAGTCCGGCAGCAACTAGCTCTTGCCCCATTCCTTCGTAAGAAGACAATAGCTGAAGCAAAATACCCAGACACTGATGCGCTTCATACTCCGGTCCAAAGCCTGGCGCATCAGCAGGACCAGAAGCAATCTCTTCCAGAGGCAAGCGCTTTTCTGCAAAAGCCACCAGCTTACGAGCTCGTTGTTCATCCTCTGTCCTGATGAGTTCAAAGTACAGATTAGGCTTGACTGGGTATTGGCTTAATTGATCAAATAGCACGGGCCATACATCTAGTGCTAGCATTCGAGCTACACGAATGGCATAGTGGAGATGCGGTGAATTTGCATGCTGTAGCTCCTGTTCTACCGGCTTTACCCACTGTGGATCGTCCATCATCTGCTGGCATATCGACGCGTAACGTTTACGCAATTCCGGCGTCCATTCATGCTCATAACGTGCCTCCCATGAATCGTCTTCTTCACCCAGAAAATCTGCAATATCCATGATGATCGTAAAATGCTTCACAGTCGTACACATGGCCTTAGCATGGCGAAGGTAGTTGCCTATGACCATAGCGGCATGCTCATAATCATCTATACTTTCCGCAGGTCCGCCTGCTGCCAGCAAAGCTGATAGAATATCACCCGCCCCGTCAAACAACTCCTGATCAATGTGCGGTACAGCGATGGCTGTATGCAGTTCGCCTTTATGAGCGCACTCATAAGCAAGATACTCATACATGACATTGTTGCGGAATCCTTCCCGTAATAACCAATCACGTATTTCCTGCCGTGTCGGCTCCAGCCGTTCTACTACGTGAATACGTCCCCAGCCATGTACCTGTGACGCTAACCTATACAACTGCTCGTTGGCCTGCTCCGAGATATTACGGATAGCTACAGCCGCATATAGCGTGAATTCATCATGCTTGGCTAGTGTTAAAATAAGCTCGTGGTGCTGATCCGTCTCCAGCAATCCAAGCAATGCAATACCAAACTTCACCACATTACGATGTGTTCCGTGTTCAGCCAGCCAACGTGCTTCCTCATACAATCGATCCGGCTGAATTGCTGGATGCTCCCGCACCGCATCTAGCAGCGGATCAATCAGGCTGAGTGCATTTTCCTCCATCAAGCGTACATACGTCTCACGTCTCGTCTTCATCCCTGGCTTGCGGCATTGTCTGGACAACAACTGCGCCAGATCCTTAATTTTGTCAGTCTCTCCATCTCCGCCAGCGCCATGATGCCCAAACGCTCCATCCAGCCCTCCTGCCACCCAACGCATCTTGTGACCTGCCCAGTATTCTTCATCATCTGGCAAATGATCATCCGTAAGCCTACCCTGAGGGTCCAGTCCCTGCTTAATCGTTTCATAAATCGAAAGCTTACCTACCCATGGATATAACACTTCATTTTTGAATCGTCCAAACATGTTGTATCACCCTTCTGTTATGTATGCTTCTTACTTATCGTGCTACCTTATATCCCTATAATCCTTTATTTTGGAAGTCATGAACATGGTGAAAGTATTACAAAGATGAATAAATTACCTTTTTCCTGCATCCCTTCCCTGTTAGAATAAAGGGATACTTATTTTCGGAGAACGGCTACAGAAACGGGGAATGCATCATGGCGAGAGAGAGTTTTGATAAAGAAATTCAATTCCTGCGTATGCTCACACTAACAAGCGGCGCTTATAATCGGCAGCAATTTGCAGACAGACTTGGCATTTCGGTACATACCTTTGATAAAACGATCCGGCGCCTCAAGGAAATCGTCCAATCCGTACAACAGCAGCTGCCTGCGGAACAGGGACACGATTTTAATGAGATGCTGCGCTTTAATTATTACGAATCCGCTGATCCATTGCTGTTATTCCTGTTTCGGGCCAAATCGCTCAAGGAATCGGAAAGTGTCCGCTTATCCCTTCTGCTGACAGCGCTACAGTCACAGTCTATGACTACCATGGAACTGTTGGATGCTTGCTGCAATGGCCTGCCTTCCGACAGTTCACTGCCAGATGAGAAAACAATTCGTTCTGATCTGAAATATCTGGTCGAAGTCGGCGTGATTCGTAAGGAGCCTGGCGGCAGGCCCTATCGCTATGCTGTCCGCAATGATCTGGTGACAGAACTGACGGACGAGGAATTACTGGACTTATATGATTTTGTGGACATTATGGCCAACACCCAGCTCCCCTCTGTGCAGGGATATCTGTTACGAGATCATCTTAAAAAAGCCATGCGCCGTCAGCTCGGAGATCGTGAGATGGCAGAGTCTTTTTTATATAAATACCATTATTATTCACGCATTCTGGACGAAGCCCATATTCATCCGCTTCTGCATGCCATTCGGCAACGTCGCTGTGTAAGCTTTTTATATTTTTCGGCGTCCAAACGAAGCATGTACGGGTCACAGAACACAAACCCACGGTTTGAAAAAGAGACCGAAGGCCGTGAACATACCATTCTGCCCCTGCAAGTCATCTATGATCATCAATACGGACGTTGGTATGTGCTTGGTCATGTAGGCGGCAAAGGAATCATGAAGTTTCGTATGGAGGGCATGACTCAATTGGTGGAGGGCAAGCCTGTCCCAGAGCAGCTTTATGCCGACCTGTTAGCCGTGTTGGAAGAAAAAATGCGGTACAGCTGGCTTGTTGATACGGGTCGTCCCGTGAAGGTACGGGTACGTTTTTTTAATCCTGAGGGTGCAAAGCGCAACTTTATCCGGGAACGTGTACTGTCACAGGGACAATGGGGTGCGATTACGGAGGAAGAAAGTGAATCCTTTATCTATGAAATCACAGTGAATGGAATCACTGAGATCAAACCATGGATTCGCAGCTTCGGATCAAGCTGTGAGGTATTGGAGCCCCAGCGGCTGCGTAAGGAATTCAGACAGGAATGGAAGGAGCTGCAAGCCTATTATGAGCCTGTTCGAGAAAATATTTAACTATCAGATCGTCTCACGACTGGATGAATCGGGCGCTTTTGCTACCACATCGCAGGAAAGAGTCTGGCTTAAGTCCATGCTTGCAGACTCGGCAGCGACAGAGGCTTTTACCCCCTCTACACTTGATAAGCTTCGGCAATTACTTGCAGACGACGAGCCTCTGGAGGCTGATGGTAGCCTGCGCGAAAAAGCAGGGGTTCCTGCTGCTTCGGTTTATCATCCACTCCTGCGTGAATTGCGTTCCATTCTGCGATCCCGTTCAGGCATCTGTATGACCTACAAACTGCGCAACGGACGCCTGCATGAGCGAATGTCCGGATTCCCATACAAGCTGGAGTTTTCCATGGTCAAAAAAGAATGGAGTCTGCTGTGGTATAATCGTCGCCACCGCGCATTTATGTCCACTAAACTGTCCAACATCGTAACCGTTACGGAGGATGAGATCCTACCTGAAGAAGCCGAGACGTTTACCCAACGAATACTCGGTATACTGGAGTCACGCAAAGAACAGGGCATCATCGAAATTATTCCTGTATATAACGGTGAAATGTCTCGTATTTTATATACTTTTTCCTGTTTTGAAAAGGAGGTCGAATATGATCAGGAAGCAGATACCTATCGTATTACGCTCACTTTCCAGGCAGACGAATGTGAATATGTGTTATCCAAAATCCGCTTCCTCGGCAAACGTGTCAAGGTCGTTCAAGGCTCTCGATTAATATCGCGAATGAAGGAAACAACAGCCAAGGCCCTCGCACGATACGAAGAGGAATAGCTGCTGAAGAAATATAGGATGAATCCACGTAAAGGCCCTCCCTCCGTCTGCTAATGAGACGAAAGGAGGGCCTGTTAAACGAGTTATGGCAAGGCTTGTCCGCGTGCACTGACATACAATTGATACCATTCCTCACGGGTCATCAGCTCGCTCTGGCGTTCTGCATCCTGACATGCTTTGATTCGTTCAGGATTGGCGCTGCCAATGACAGGCTGAATCCGTGCCGGATGCTTCATCAGCCAGCCCAGGACGATCGCTTCACGTGTCGTCCCCTTTTCAGAAGCCAGCTTCTGCACCAGTTCTGCCGTCTTACGGATGTGCTCAGGCTCTCCTTCCAGAGAACCTCCGCTAAAACGTCCCTGCGCCAGCGGTCCCCAAGCCTGGAGCTGAATATCCTCAGTTTGGCAATATTCCACCAATCCTTCGCCAAAATGTACATTCGTCCCTGCCTGCTGGTTCACGTGTACGGTCTGATCTATAAAATGCAGATGTGCCAAGCTCATCTCCAGCTGATTAACAATCAGCGGCTCCGTTAGGCTACGCTCCAGAAAACAAATTTGGCTTACATTCATATTGGAAACGCCAAAATGCCGTACTTTGCCGGATGTCTTAAGCTCACTGAACGCCTTCGCTACTTCTTCCGGCTCTACCAGCGGATCGGGACGGTGCAGCAGCAGGATGTCTAAATACTCAGTACCCAGACGCTTCAAGATACCATCTACGGACTCCATAATATGATCATATGAGAAATCAAAACGGCCTGGGAGCGTGCCATCCGGCAAAAAAATACCGCATTTGGACTGAATTACGATTTGTTCACGCAATCCGGGCTGTCCCTTTAAAATCCGACCGAAAATTTCTTCCGCTTTTCCCATACTCGATAGATATCCGCATGATCAAACATCGTAATCCCGATGGATTGTGCAGCTTCTACAGCTCTCTCCGCTTCAACGACATGCTCCTGTGTATACGGTGCATGGCTCCATTCTCCACCAAAAGGCATGCAGCCAAGTACCAGCCGACTATCGGAGATTCCACGTTTCTGTAAAGGCATAATTTTCATGCTGCTCCTCCTTGAACCCTCAAAGTATTCCTTGCTTCATCAACATTCGAATAGTTCGTCAAACCGCAAAAATCAGACGGAAAACATGTCGTTTTCCGTCTGATTTTTTATTTTAGTTACTTATTAGACAGCCCTTCTTATATGTAATAATCAATAGCCAACTTCAGCAGATAAAGCGCGAGCAAATGCAGCGGATAAAACAAATAGAAGAAGGTTCGTGGGCCTTTTCCCCTCTCTCCGTTATATCGGGATAGCAAAGGGAGTGCAAAAATACAGGCCCCGCCGATCGCAAACGGATAAAGATATTCGTTCATTGTGCTGGCGTTGATGCCCATGATGCTGAGCGAATCGGGAACAGCCCATATAATGATGACTCCGAAAATGAACATAAGCGCAATTATTGCAATAATCCATCCGTTGTAAATCTTCTGTTGTTTGCGAGCCACATAGAAAGCCAGAACCAGGAACACTCCAATCACACTCCAGTCTCCCAAAAGAGAGACTACGCAAAGAGCCGAAATCGCCAAGTATTTAAGCACAGGATTGGTCGTGTTGTCATAGAACCATATTGCCAGTAGGCCCATCAACAACGTTAGCATGATGTTTCCCGAAGTATACCAATCTTTAAATACCAATCCGTAAGGCACCACACTGGCTAGCCCGGTTAGAGCAAGGCGCATTGTATATTTTTTGAAGCTTCTGGTATGGATATATCCTTCGGCTACAAAAAAAGCCATGATAGGCAATGTAATTCTGCCTACCACCTGAAAGCCCAAAAAATCGGCAAAAAATAGCCCTCCAATATGATCAATTAGCATTGCCAATACTGCAATTAATTTTAAACTGGTGGCATCAATGCCTTTCACCTCTGCTTGAACGGATAATCTTTGTTCCATATTCCTCCCCTTTTCTTCTCGAAGGACTATGCCCTCCGTATCTATTCTATTCGTAAACAGGTCTGTTCAGGAGGCTCCGGTCTCCCATCTTATCTAAGAGGTGCTTCAACAATTGGCGGGAAACGGGAATAATGCGCCTTGCTTCTCCGGAATTCTGATTGGTTTGAAAAATGATCTCCTTCTTGCTCTTATCTATAGATTCCACCTTCATCAGGTTTACGATAAATGCCCGATGACACCGGAACAACCTTGGGTCCTTAGCCTCAATATCTTTCAGATCGCCGTAAAACTCAAGAGTTCTGTTTTCGGAAACCAGACGGATTTTGTGGGGAACACCGGTTGTTTCAAAGTAATAAATGCTGGAGAAGGAAATTTGAAATTTCGTAAATTTATTGTCGAGTATAAACCAATCATTGACATCCAACACAGGCTTTCTTTGATGGGCAACAACAAGAACTTCTCTGACCTTTTTTTCCATTTCATCCTGAGTAGCATCCTTGATAATGAAATCAAGAGCTGCTACCTTATATTGGAAGGTAAGCGGAGACAGATGACCGTGGGTAGTTACAAAGACAATATGCCCATACATATCATATTTTCTGATTTCCTGGGCAACTTCCAGTCCCTTCATCTGACAACCAGAGATTTCAATATCAAGGAAATACAAGTTATTCGCACAAGCTTTAGATTCAAAAAGCAGGAGATCCGGCTTACTGGTGGCAATGAGATTGCTGCAGCAGATGCCAAGTTCCTCGCAGCTTTTACGGACCATCTTTTCCATTATGCGCTGCTGGATAAACTGATCTTCCAGAATAAAAATATTCATGATGTCGCTCTCTTTATAATTAATGTTTGCGTGAAAAAATCCGGTTCCTTTTTGGTATCCAAAGTTACATACTTGTTGCTGCGCAGCACCTTTGCTATATTGTACAAGCCAAGACCTCGATTGTCCGCTTTCGTTGAAAAGTTCCGTTTGTAGAGATCATTCACCTTAATCCCGTCAAGTGCAGAATGATTATAAGAGTTTCGTATCGTCACCGTCTGAATATCGTCTTCATGGATCAGCACAATATTTATGGACGGATTGCAGGTCTCTAGTGCCGCATCGATTGCATTGTCCAGGAAACAAGAGATTACTCTGCAAAGGTCTATAATATCCATATACATTTCACTGATACCGCTATCAATTTCCAGTTTTACGTCAACTCCACGCTTCTTTGCCACCAGCACCTTGGATGTAATAATACTCTTGAGCTCACTCACGTCCAGATTAATCAGGTTATCCAGACTATAGGAATATCCGTTCAACTGTGAAGCAGTAGGTTGGATAGAACTCTCATATATCCGCTTGATCATCGCTAAATCCCCAGTTCTGATCCCCTCGTCCAGCATTAACAGGATATTGGTATAGTCATGTCTGAAGCCGCGGATGTCTTCGTACATTTTTTCAATCTCCATAATATAAGCCTCCAGCTGCAGGTATTGTTCCGTCTTGTTCTTCTCTAGCTCACGTTCACGCAGGAAGCGATACAGCCAATTGATCGTCATCAGGAAGATGGAGGTCAAGCCGATCAGCATCAACACAATCTTTAATCTGCTTGGATACGGATTGTTGCTTTCACACTCCGAATAGATAATGAGTCCTAGTCCGATGATCCCCAAGACTAAGATTAAAGAAGCTCCGACGATAAGCTTAATCCGATATATCTTCAAAAGCCTGACCGCCGGAGTAGGAAACAAATAAGACACAAGCTTTCGGAGCGCCAAGTAGATCAGCGGAGGTGAGCAAGCGGTTAGGAAGGGCGCCGTCCATTTGTTTTTATATTCATAAGGAACCGCATAGCTGATTACCGTTATGAAATAACCCAGCAGTGTCGTAATGAAGATGGTAAGGATGGCGTAGAAGCCTATGACCCACAAGGATTCATATTTGTCGGTCAACCACCCGTATACTGCCAGTAGCACAAATAGAAATAGGTAAACAATCAGTCCGAAGTTATTCAGAGCTGTTATTCCGATAAAATAATACATGACTAAAAACAGCAGCAGCTTATAATTCATACGGAAAACGCTTAGACCATTGCCGCTGACCATATGATATATTACAAGATAGCTGGTGTATTGCAAAAAATAAATGCCGGATGTAATCATTTTTTGTTCAATTTCCAAACTTTTGGGTTGACTGGTTCATAGAACAATCCGAAACAAATCCCTCCTCCTTCACCTCTTTTACTCATATGCTCCAGTAGCTTAGCCTTGAGTCTCTGGGTATGGTTGTTTCTGTATTCTTTAATATTCTTGATATTGTTCATAATTGGCATAACTCCTTCTCATTATGGAATAGAATACTGGTGTGATGACAACTGCTTCAAGAAACAGCCCAAATATTAACCAAGGATAAAAATCTAGTGCGATGGCCACGAAAACAAACACTATACTTAAAAAGATAGCTTGTAATCTGCATGCTCTTCTGAACTTCGGATCTACCAATGGATTGCACTCCGTATCGGCCGGAGCGTATCTGACAATCAGAATGATAGAAAGCAGACAGAGCGTCGCCAAAAAAAAAACGGTTCCATTCTACTTCCTTTAAGAGCCAGGGAACAAACACAAAGGTCAGTAGACTGACCCAGGTGCAATGATGCGACTTGCGAGCATGCCAGCCAAAGGACTTTCGCCGGACCACTGTATAGGAAAGCAGCATCGCAGCCGTTTCGGCTAATACACCGAGCAAACAGGCACTGACCAATACAAGAAGTATTTTTTCTGTGCCAGCCAGTATGTTCTCCAGATAATAAAGCACATAAGCACGCTTCTCCGCTTCCAATTCTTCGTCTTGAAAGTATTTATCAACGATCCACGTTGACAATTGATGATACAACGCCACCGCCCCTCCCTAACTTAATTGTGCGGGAAGCTGGAATTGAACATAATCACGATATTTATCATGCCAACTCATTAATTCGTGATGCGTGCCTACCCCCGTTACTTCTCCTTTATCCAAAAAGATTATCTGGTCCGCTTTGTAGATGGTTGACAAACGATGAGCGATAACAATGGTCATTTTATTCTTGGAGAGAAGCTTGATTACATCATGGACGAGCTGCTCTGACTCGCTATCCAGGTTGGCGGTAGCTTCATCAAACAGCAGGATCTCATGGTCTGAAAGCAAGCATCTGGCAATCTGGATTCGCTGCTTCTGTCCCCCCGATAATTTGACTCCCCTTTCTCCAACAAAGGTATCCAAACCATCCGGTAATTGATAAATTACCTCCTTCAAGCCTACTGTATCAAGAGCCGCATAAATCTCATGGTCATCCGCGTCTCTGTTTAGGCCATATACCAGATTGTCTCTCACTGATCCTACCAGTAAGTCACTATCCTGCATAACATAGGATATTTTGCGACGCCATTCTTCCGTCCTAATCTTATCCAAATATACATTATTGTAATAGATTTCTCCATTATATTCTGAGTAAAATTTCTCTATTAAAGAAAATATTGTTGTTTTTCCCGAGCCGGAAGGCCCTACGATCGCTGTAGTGGTACAGCCTCTGAAGGTTAACTCCACGTTGGATAATACCGGTTGGCCCTGGTTGTACGAGAAAGAAACATTGGCAAAATGCAGGATATCCGAATTCTGATCATGACTTTTCATGTCCGGCACACTGCCTAACTTTTCTTGCTTCTCATCTCGCTGGTTATATATGGTATAAATTTCCTTACTTGCTCCCTTGGCCTTTTGATACTGCGAGAAAAAACTGCTGAGCTGGGTCAGAGGCGAAACCATTGTAAACAAATAAAAGATCATGGATACCAGAGTACCTGTAGTGATATGTCCAGCGGCAATGCCGGCGCTTCCATACCAAAACATTCCTACCAAAGCTAGCATGATGATAATTGTGACAATCGGCTCAATGACAGCTGACAATATTCCCTCTTTGATGTTCAAGCGAAAGATACGTCCAAGTATCTCCCGAGTATATTTCATTTCAAGCTTTTCCGACGTCGTCGCTTTAATGAATCTGATGTTATAGAGAATTTTGGATAACTCACCGGAAAAGTCTGCGGCTGCATCCTGTGCCTCAACCGCTACCCTATTCATCCTTCTTCCAATGGGATAGATTAGTAGCGCCGTTATAGGAATCAGAGCAACGAGTACACTCATTAATCTCCAATCCAACACAAATAACATGATGATGCAACCAGTGACCATCAGGACATCAGCCAGAATAGAAGGCAGAGTGATAGCTAGAAAATTACTTACAATAGCAAGGTCGTTCGTCATTCTGCTGATGATTTTGCCGTTCTCGTTGTTATCAAAATAATTAACCGGCAAATGGATAATTTTTTCCCAAATTTTCAGTCGCAGTTCCTGAAAAAACTTGCTCCCCACATATCTGAGGAGCAGAGAAGACACGGCGTTTAAAATCCCTCCGGCCAGAAACAGCGAAATAAGCACAGCTGCGGTCTGGATCGTCAGCTCCATAGCTGAGATCTTATCGACAAGCTTGCCTGTCATGATCGGCAATACTAATGAAAAAGCGGCGGAAATCAGTGTAAATACTATGCTCCAAGCAAGCGCAAGCTTGGGCCATCTCGCAATTTTGATTAACTTCAGCAAGGAATGGGCCGTTTGTTTTTCTTCACCGATCTTTTTATATGCCGTGCTCTCCATATTCAATTCCATTATGGCTTAATCACCTATTTCTCTTTGTGATTTTCGTATTCTAGCAAAAACTTCATTGCCATTGTATAGACACCTGCGGCTATCGCTACCATGACAATATAGGAGAGCGACAGCTTGGTTCCTATCCAGTCCGTTTGGTTGCTTAACTGGAACAGTAAGAAGCACACGGCGCTTCCGGCAAGAAACTCCAAAGAGTAGGAGAATTTCCGCCCTCTCTTCAACCTATCTAGTATAATATCCACTATAATTACAGCGGATGTAAGCATAAAAGAAATTTTATACAGCATAATCTTATCTTCAGCAACAATCTGCTGATCCTCAAAACTTGCAAAGTATCTGGCCAAAATTGTACCGATTACTAGGTATAATACGACAACTAGCACATTTATTCCGACACATTCGGCTGTGCTGTAGGTAATAGTCCCTTCGCTTCGTTGAACCAGGGTCGCTGCCAAGCTTGAAATAAACAGGATCAGAAACCAAATATAAAAATATGCATCCAGTTGAAAAGAGAGAAAATCGGTAATCAGTCCCACCATGACTGTAATAATTTCTTTTAATAAAATGAACATTACCGTCTCCTCCTGTTAGCTAAATACCAGCATCTGCTTCCATGTACTCAAGTTCTCATTATCACAGGTCAGCAGTGTCAGCAATACACCTGCACATCCATCGAGCAGCCCAACTTTATCGAGAGATAACGGATCATCGACGCTTCCCTCAAGGTCTATAAAAGGTACTCCCTCACCAGTATTTCGATATGATAACAAACGATGCAAAAATTCATCCTTAAACGGCATGGCTGCCGCACGGCTGAAATGGTGCTGAATCAGGACCAAGCCTGCATAGCCGTGACAGATCGTCGGTGAAATTACCTTTCTTAGCGAATCTGGTCTGGAGTAGACGGTATTGAACAATTGCAGAGCCTGCTGCTGCAGCGCTTTGTCCTCCAGGGCCAATCCCAGCCGGAACATAGCCACAGAAGCTCCCGGTGTGCCGTAACACCATGCATCTCTGTGATAACCTGGATTCCGACTAGTCTCTGCGGATTCATCCGGTGTGAACATATTAGGTATGACAAGGGTGCCGTTCCACTCCCTGATACTTCCGTGTAGAAAAGTCTTGGCAACTTCCAGTACTTCTCTCAATCCAATTAACGGGTAGCGGCGGAGATGTGCAACGGCCAGCAGATTAATGGCTCCTGTAATTCCGTGCGCCATGCCAAGATTATAATAAATGGTCTGTTCGGGAAGTTCCTCGAAATGTCTCAGCTTGCCTACAGCATCCGTAATCAGTTGAAGTATCTTAAGGAGCACTGCATCCAGCTTCCCAACGTATCTGTCCTGGCGTTCCTTAACCTCCATTAATGTAGCTGCAATCCCCGTCCAGCCTGAAATCAAATCCAAGTCGCTATCCTCAATCAAAGAGTCTTCCAATTTCCCTCTTGTCTCCTCATAGAACTCCCCGTAGCTGCTAAGAAACATATCCAGCGTCTGCGAGAGCACATTCGTATATCTTGTTGAACCTCTTGAACACTCGTTGAACAGATAAATAACGCCTGCTAATCCGGTATACAGTGACAATGAATGGAACGGTATATTACCGATTAAACGCACAATCTCCTGATTGTACTTGAAAGCAAGCGCAGCCCACCCTTCCCCCGGGTAAACTTCATCTAGCTTATCCAGAAGAAGGCTGATCCCGGGGTATCCTGAAGCCAGCGATATCAGCTCCATTTCAGGGTAATCATGCATGGCGTGCTTCTTGATTAGCAGGGTTACAGTATCTATATCTTTGTAAATTTCTGCGCTTTGCCTGACTATTTCAGATAAATTTCCCGGGACTTGTTTGACCGCCATAAGCTCCTCCTCAATAGGCAACATGATATTTGCTTACCTGTAGATAATCTTCCAAACTGTAGTAGCATAGGTGTAGGGCAAGCTCTTCTTTTTCCCGGTCCAGGCCGAACACTCTGTTGCAGAACATGTGCATGATGCTGAACATAATATCATCGTAGTAATTGGTTCTGTCGTCAGCTTCCCGGATAGCCGTGAAATATGCAGCGTATTGCCGCAACCTGTCGTCTTTATCGCTTGCTGGCAAGGATATGGAACGGGTCTGTTGAATCCTTTCGAATAGCGCTTCTTTGTGTTCCCGGTACTCCTGTCTGAATTTCTTCGGATCAATAATCGCAGCCATAGCCTTCAATTGATCTTCTGCCAGCGGATACGCGCAGTTCACAACCTCAAAAAGTCCGGTGCAGCAAAATAACATCTGATCGGTTGCATTAATTGACCTCTTGCCTGCATAATAGCCTGAAACTAGATAAGAATCGATAGCAAATAACCTCTCCGCTTGTTCAATGAAGGCTGCGCCGCCATACCGCAAAATTTCAGGCCGGTAAGGAACAACCGAATAGGAACTAACCAATCCGGACGAGGTTACAGTATTCAGAAAATCAAAAACATAGTTCAAGGCCGTGAAACGCTGATGCTCTACGCTTCCCGACATTTTGCACCTTAGCCTGATATGCGGCTCCTTATCTGCATACTGGACAAAAAAAACCTGGTCAATGAAGTACTCGGCGCTATTGTCCATGAATGTCTTAAATGCACTGCCCAGCAAATCGGTTAGCAGTTCCTGATTGTAATATACCTGCAGGGATATCCAATCCGAACCTGGATAATAAACGGCATTCACCGAAGAACTCAGCACTTTATTTAAGCTTTTATCGGTAGCCTGTGCAGACAATCTGTCTATCGGCAAGTACTGAAACATCGGGCTTTTGCAAAAAAATACGCACTCCTCCATATACCGGTTAACGGAAGCGAACAATTCTTTCTCCGTCTCCATAATAACAGCCGCCTTGCCTTCCGGATTCCGCGTATATTCTTTGTGCAAAAGCTTTCGATGATGATGGCGATCCAAATCCAGCAATAGCTTATTGTCCAGCTCCACCAAATATACATATCGCGGAATGTTATACTTTATGATCCAATCCTCCAAAAAGGCCAAAAACTGTTCTTCGCTCTGGAGCCGTTTATCCGCATATAATGTCCATTTTTTAGGGCAGATGATGATATTTTTATAGGTTACTCTCGGTGTAAAAGAAGAATCATAGAGATACTCCTCCAGATGGGACCATCCGGTCTGATACTGCAGATTAATATCATTCAGAAACCGGATCAGATAAGGCGCCAGCTCTGTATTGTACATACTGCTGAGTTTGGGAAATACCAGTTCGCCTGTTTCCCTGTGCTTTAGATAAAAGTATCCCGAATCCTCCACACCTACCAATAATTGGGAAATATCCAAATTCCGATTCTCGGGGAACGTGGCCATATCCATGGATTGATCCGGTGTTGGGCCTGCCGTCATAATATTAGTTATTTTGGGGCTGAATGGGTAAAATGAGATTTCAGCGGCGCTCTCCCCTGCTTTCTGATCCTTCGGGTTCCTGACAAAACGGAAGATTTCATCACGGCTATCTTTGTCAAACATGTAGGCAAATCTTCCGAAGCTCTGACACGCTTCCAATGATCCGGCTCTGTTGTTTAAATAAAACGTAACTTCACCTTGTTCATTCTCCATGCACGAATAATACAAATCGAACGAGACATGGACATTCTCCAGACTCAATTCAGACAGCTGTTGGATTTTGGCCTCGTCAAGCACGATATCCGAATGATTGGCAAGCGCTTCAGTCTGCCACTCAGCAATTAGCGCCTTGAGCTGTCGGAACCTGCCTTCATCCTTATGCCTGTGCTTATCTCCATTCTGGTAGTGGCTCTTGTACTCTTCAGGTTTGCCGAGCCCCAACGTCTTACTGAACAACTGCAATAAAGGCACTTCTTCATATACTCCGTACTTCTCAGTAAATTGCTGACGATAGTCGGAAAGTGTATCCTCTTTCCTGTACGTAGAAAGCATGCTCAATATTGAAGCTACTTGGGCCAACGCTTGCCTATCGCTGTCCGATAAGTGAATTTCATTTGCTTGATTCAGCCTTACGTCTATTTTGACCAAGTCGCCCTGATACTCGGGAAGGATAAGCTGGACTAGTTTTCGGACAGCCTCAATGCCTTCGCGTTTGACCGCAGCAACTGTGATGTCCTGAATGGCATGTCCAACTCTCTCCAAAATATCTGCGTAATATGCTGCCTTGGGAGCAGCGAGCATCTTTAGTGTACGGATCAGATGCTCCAAAGGAGCGCTATCCCGAGGATTGGGAATCATCTCACTTACCAAAAAGCCTTGTTCTATCAATTGCTGCAAAAAATCTGTGCTGATCGTGTCATCCACGCCGAAGGCATCTTTTATAGCTTGCATAAGCTGCAGAAAAGTCTGCTGCTCTTTATCAAGGATCTTCATGATGAAATCTATGACCGGGGTTTTGAGAATAGATATATTTTCAGTGCTTCGTTCCTCCTGATCTGCTGCAAACAGAGTCTGATAAGAGATGACGAGCCTGTGATGGTCAATGTAAGAGGTGTTATTTACACTCAGTCTCAATTCATTGCGGACATCCGCATCCCCATGGAAAAGCCCTATTAAGCGGTAAATTAGGCTATAATCCGGAGTTGCCCAGACGACATGTTCTCCGGCGCCTCCCGTGTTTCCAAATCGGGAAATGCCTACTCCCGCGAACAGTCCAAACGGTGTTGGTCTACAAATTGCCCGCGAAATGAACTTGCTTAGACTAAGGATAAGATTCCGCTTTTTTTTGGACTTCAATGTTCTGCCTTGTTCCAGGCTTTGCAGTGCAGCGTAGGTCGAGGGGCTGGAGACATAAATGGAATCCATCAACCCCTGCTTCTGAACGAACCGTACAAGTCTGTCAAGATATTCATCATCGTCTAGTTGTTCATGATCAAATATCCGCGCATAATACTCCATGCCAAGCAACGTCTTCCGGTACATGTAATTTTCCGAGATTTCAAAGTTTTCCAACATGCAATCAACCTCTCATCTGTCTTAAAGCACGAATTGAACCGGCAAGGCTTACTTCATAATAATTCCGCTGAACATCAATCGGTCTCGCGCCTTGACGGAGCAGACACTCCATTTCTGTGCGCCCGGCATTCATCCCCTGCGCGATAAGCTCTCCGCTAAGAGAGGCAACAACTCCGCTGAATAAGGCGCTGGCAATACTCGTACCGATACCTACTGTGTATGCTTTGTCAAATCCCAGCACTTCGTATAAATAATCCTCTGTGTCGAAGCTTGATTTGGCAACCATTACCCAATCATTGTTGTAATTGATTTCATACTCATCACCACTCGGCGCAAAAAATTGGCCGCTGAGCGTATTACTGAACCCGGAGATATCCCCGTTCTTATTAGTTGATCCAATTGGGTATACTCCCTTTAAATTCGCAGGCACTCTGTACTCCTGCGTAATATCGCGTCCATCGTTTCCTGCGGAACAGACTACCCAGATGCCTTGCGCATTAGCGCAGTCAACCAAAGCCTGAAACCGATTGAACTCGAATAAGTCGACCTCATATTCTGTACGATAGCTGATGTTGATAATTGGATATCCTTTAGCAATACCCTCTTCCAGCGCTCTATACAACCATTCAAGCTTGCTTATTCCTTTTTTGTCCGTAATTTTGTAGACAACAACCCGAGCGAAAGGGCATATCCCCTTCAATATATATTTGCCGGTAACAGAGCTAACCATTTTTGTACCATGCCCGACGTAATCGCTTAGACAAGGCTCATAAGGTACAAATGACTTGCATTCTGCCTCAACTAGATTACCTTGGATCTCTGAGTGGGATTTATCGACGCCTGTATCAATAAACAGGATAGTAAGCGGCTGACCAACAGTTGCACCACAACTAAAATGATCGGTCAGCCGGGCTACATGCCAATTGTATATATTAGGTTTTATCATGCAATCTCCATAATGTAAGTAGGGGTAGCCCATTTCACTACCCCTGACTTACGAATCGCTTATGAATTATTTACAATTGGAACAAGAACCGGTACAGATACAGGTAAGAGTTTTACATACTGCTTTGGATACCTTAATGGTTGTCTTGATGATTGAAGCTTGTGGGCTAAGCTCACTGGCCTCATAGCTCTTTCTTAAATCAAGGTCAAACATTTGATCTACTTTCATTTTCCTCTTCCTCTCTGAATTAAATTCTAATAAACATGATTTCAGTGGTACCCCTTAATCATGTTTATTGTGAGTGACTGTATGTCATATCTTGCTGTCGATGAATAAAGAATATATCTAATTCTCCCGTTTTTTAAACTTTATTCCTAAAAGGTATTCCAAACCTCCTAAATTGCAGTCATTTTGCTTCCCATGCGGCATGACAAAAAAAATACCGACACAGAGCGGAACGATTGACGCTTAGAGCATGACGTATGCTTGCAAGAATCCGGTATGTTCCTATACAGGTGTCTCGTATAAGTCGGCTGAAGAAGAGATGCTTAGCAAAAAGCGCTCGCCCTATGTTTACGATACGCTGGATCTTGTGGACGAACTGCGATTTTTTTCAAACAGGACATGACTGTAAAGGAATTGACCGACGCACTACGTGTACACGGCATCTCATAAGTTGACCCGTTTGAGGCAGCTCTTGCTGAAATGGAGAATAGGCTTGGTGTTTCCTTCTCTGATTACTTGGGTTTTTCAAGAGGATCCTGAAGAAACAAATAAGGTCGAAGAACGGAACATGAACCGTGAGACTTTTAAAATTCTCACGAATATAAGCTATAATCGACAATTAATTAGCCATAACCTTATGAATTGTGGCTTATTGATTTGTCAGGAGTGAAATTAACCTATGAATTATGGCAAAGATGTATTCAATGTTTATGTCTACCATATCGCCAATTCACTTTTGTAACTTCGATTAATGAGGCTGGATCTTACATATAAATGAGTCGAATCTCTTTGACCCGATCCCCATCTTTTTATCCGAATATCCCCATGCTCAGATAACGCTCTCCGGTATCCGGGGCAATGCAGAGTACCCGTTTGCCTGCTCCCAAACGCCGGGCTTCCTGAAGGGCCGTCCATATTGTAGCCCCGCTGGAGGGCCCGACAAGAATTCCCTCCTGTGCAGCAATCGCCCGTGTCATCGCAATCGCATCCTCATCGGAAACCTGTATGATTTCATCATATACTTCCGTATTCAGCACGGTGGGAACAAAGCCCGGACTCGTTCCCACCAGCTTATGCGGACCGGGTTTTCCCCCAGACAGTACGGGCGAACCTTTGGGCTCGACCACAACAATCCGCAGATCCGGCAAATGCTGGCGCAGCACTTCACCTGTACCCGTAATGGTACCACCCGTTCCCGAAGAAGCGACGAACACATCCAACCGCCCCTCCGTCTGCTCCAAAATTTCAAGTGCCGTGGTTGTACGATGGATATCAGGATTTGCTTCATTTTCAAACTGATGCGGGATAAAACTCCCTTCAATTTCTGCCCCCAGTTCGAGAGCTTTACGAATCGCTCCTGGCATCCGTTCTTCCGCTGGTGTCAGTACGACCTCAGCCCCATAGGCTTTTAAAATATTGATCCGTTCCTTCGTCATATTCGAAGGCATTACCAAAATCGCACGGTAACCTCGAGCTGCCGCATTCATCGCAAGACCAATCCCCGTGTTGCCACTGGTTGGCTCAATAATGGTGCCTCCCGGCTTGAGATGTCCCGCCTTTTCCGCCTCGGCAATCAGATTGCCCGCCGCCCGATCTTTAACACTGCCGCTTGGATTAAAATACTCCAGCTTCACATACACTTCCGCATCCTGCGGTCCTGTGAGCCGTTGCAGCCGCACACAAGGCGTATCTCCGATTAAGTCCGTAATACTATGTACCACTTTAAGTGTCATTGTTATATCCTCCCCGGATCATTCCTTCAACGTCATTTCCTATCTTCATATCATACTACCAAAATAACATAATTGGCTCCTTCCAACCTGTCGCTTTTGTAAATTACACAAACCTTATCAACTTAGTATGTAAAATTCTTGCAAAATGGGTCGCCAGATGTTGCCTGGAATGATATACTCGCATTACTATTTTTTCAGGAGGATACAAGAAACTTATGAGTACTCAAGAAAATATGACAGCTAATCGCTTCCCCCCCTCCTTGCTATGGTTAACCCTTGGTGCCTTCGCCATCGGCATGACCGAATTCGTCATTATGGGACTTCTCCCCAATGTAGCCCATGATCTTCAAGTTACGATTCCGCAAGCCGGGCAATTAATCACCAGTTACGCGCTTGGTGTGGCCATTGGCGCACCTGTGCTTACTGTATTAACCCATAAAGTTCCGCAAAAAAAGCTGTTGTGTCTGCTGATGTCTATATTCATTTTAGGCAATCTTTTTTCCGTCATTGCTCCTAACTACGAACTGCTGATTGCGGCCCGTATGGCTACTGCGTTATCGCACGGAACCTTCTTGGGAGCAGGTTCCCTGATCGCTGCCCGGCTGGTTCGTGCTGATAAGCGGGCAGGAGCCATCTCTATGGTGCTGACCGGATTGACCGTGGCGAATATTATTGGCGTGCCCTTTGGCACCTTTATCGGGCAGCAGCTCGGCTGGCGCGCTTCCTTTGGAGCCATTGTTGTGATCGGCTTGATTTCTCTCTTCGGTATTATTCGTTATATTCCGGTGATTCAGCAGGACAAGCCTTCCAGTCTCAAGCAAGAAGTCAAAAGCCTGTTTAATCCAAAAGTGCTGCTGATGCTGCTCACAGGTGCAGTCGGCTGTGGTAGCCTGTTCACTGTCTTTACGTACATTACGCCTTTGCTTACAGACATTAGCGGCTTTGCCGAACACAGCATTACCTGGATTCTTGTCCTGTTCGGCCTAGGCGTCACAATTGGGAACATCGTTGGCGGCAAGCTCGCAGATTGGAAGCTGCTTCCCTCCTTGATTGCAAACTATGCTGTACTGGCCATTATTCTGGCCATTCTGACGTTTACACTTCAAAGCCAGGTACTGGCCGTTATCACTGTATTCATCTGGGGAATTGCTGCATTCGGCATCATGCCGGGTATTCAGGTTCGCATCATGAATCTGGCCTATGAGGCTCCTTTGCTAGCCTCTACCTCCAGCCATTCCGCATTGAATCTGGGTAACGCAGGTGGTGCTTTTATCGGGGGAGTCGTGATTAACCAAATGGGGCTGTCCGCTATTCCATGGGTTGCATCACTCATTACTGTCGGCGGTCTGCTGCTGATGCTGGTCAGCTACATGATGGATCGCAAGACGGCTCATACTGAAACAGCAACACAATCATAGAATCATTCAGTTGTTGGACAGTGCACAGCTACCAACCGGACCGCAGCAATAAATAACGGCATATCTCTAAAAATAGCAAGTTGGACGTAAACGAATGGTTCATTTTTCATAGATTGAGAGAATATTGTCCAATCTCTCCTTCTAAATTCCTCATAGTATGACAGTGCAATACCAATTTATGAGGAAAGAAGTGTTTATGATGAGCCTTTTTTTTAGAAACAACACGAGTAATACCATTTATGCTGCCTATGCCTATCCTAGTTCCGACTGTCATCCAACCAATTATTCTAAAAGGGGTTGGTATCGGATAGAACCTGGTGATACGAGAGAAGTATGGAGCGGTTCTGTAGGGGGAACCACATTCTACTATTATGCTGAAGATCACTCCAATAGGTGGCGTGGTACGTACCGCACACGGCTTCCGAGAAATACTAGCCATGATTTTCATTGGTGTTGGAACGATAGCAGAGGATCATCCAGACGAGTGGGGATGCGCCGACTTGCCATTGATTCATCTGTAGACAATTACACTGTTGAGTTCAGCAGAACCAACCAAAGCTTACTGTCAACAAAGACAACTCGTAGAGCGTTACCTTCCAAATCGGAGGACTCCGGCATTAACAGAATTCCGAGAAGACCGACTCGATTTAAAAAAGGAACCCCAGTTCCAGTAAAGTCCAAACGATAAGCCAAAGAATTCGCCAATAAAAGACGCAACCTGGTTGCAAACACTACAAAGCCCCTTTAATAAAACACAATGAACCGTAACCCGCAAGATGGACATTTTGGAAAAAAGTAACTCCCTTGCGGGTTATTTTTGTTTTCATTTGGGCTCATATACGCGTATTACAACCACAGTATTTTGTCTCGGCGTTCAGCTTAACCAACCATCGAAAAAATCCCTATATCCCTGCTTCATCACCTGACTTGAAAACTGTTCCATGGCGTATGTCTGGTTTTCTGTAGAAACCCGGCGAGGTGAAGCCGCAGCCATATTGACCAGCTCAAACCAGTTTTTCTCATTCCCTGAAAAAGAATGCGTAGAGCTGATATGTCCATAGCAAGGATGCTCTGGCTTCACGACGATTTTACCCATAGCGAGCGCTTCGGTCAGCGGCATCGCGAACGTGTCGAATTTGGAGCAGCTCCAATACACCTTCGCCGTGTTCATCAGTGCAAACACCTCGTCTTGCGTTAGCGCAAATTGAAGTTTTACATTGTCCGGGATGTCGTACTTCTTCATGCTTTCCTTGTAGCGTTCACCGCCAAATACCATATAGACATCCTTATCAGGATTATGCCGCGCATACTCCAGTACCAGATCCGGACGCCGATTCTCTTCATCTCTACCAATCCACATCACCCGGTTCTCCACCACTTGTGAGGGATCAAAATGCTTTTCCACCAACCGCTCATTAAATCCGATCGGGATGACTGTCACATCGGTTACGCCAAACTTCGAGGCCATCTCCTGCTTGAGAAAGGCAGTCTGTACGATAGCCTTGTCCACGATCTGATAAAAAGGCTTCATCATCTCATAGCCTGTCAGTGCCGGGTCTGGAAAACTATGTGGAAAAAGCACGCTGTTTTTAAAAAACATATTCAAATAGGTAAAGCCAGATACCGTATAAATAACGTGCTCAATCTGCTGCTCGTGCAGTTGATCCAGTACGATGTCATAATTGACCAGGTCACCCTTTTCGTGTTCATAGCCCGGAAGCCAGTCATGACTGCTTACATGGCGCTCCGGTGATACAAATACGATATCCACCCCCAGTTCCAATCCAATCTGCTTCAGACGTTCTGCAAAAATACGAGGACCCTGCGCTTCAGCAAATTGTATTTTTCTCATGACTAAACCGACTTTTTTCATGGATTTATTTCCCTACCTTCTTTGGCTAACTATATAGAATCTATGCCTTAAGCCCACTAAAACCACTGCTTACATGGTTGGGCTTGTTCCCAATCCATCATCGCTATACATTGGTTTAAACAAGCTAACGTTTCATCCAATTGGGACTCTAATTGCTCTTTTGACCATTTGTTGCTATTTCTATGCAGCTCCGTTTCAATCCTTTGCAAATCACTTGTGATTAGCAATAGCATCCAAAGCGAAAATACCACAGCAAACATACCATATTCCTGTATAAATGCCGTTCGATCTACCTGTATCCCCAACAGCTCCAGCTGTTCCAGATAGGTGTCTAGCATACGAATACGCAATTCAGACGTCATGTGTCGGGGGAATAACGGATGGGACATGTCGATCAGGTGATATACATCCCACAGCGGTGTGTTTAGATGAGCATGCTCCCAATCCAATACCCTTAACCGTTCCCCACTCAGCGCATAGTTCCCCGGATGAAGATCACCATGAGACAGTACAAGCTGGTGTGAAAAAGATAGATGCTCCAGTTGTACATAAATACGCTGCATGTGTTGCTTGGAAAAACCGAGTGAGCTGCAAAGCTCTAATATATCTGGCTTGCGTATGTGCAGTTCAGAAACCATCTCCTGAATGAGCGGCTTCGGTCCCCGCAATGGCATTCCTGCAAAATAATCCAGTGGCAAAGCATGCCACCTTGCAACAAGTCCTACAGCTTCCAATAGGGTTTTGTCTGCGTGAACATGATGTAACGGACCAAGGTCCTCAAATACCATCCATTCTCCTCCGTCATCTGCGTCTGCATCAGACCAAGCTAGCAATTGGGGATAGATGGGTGGTAATGCGGGAAGCACATGCTCGTACACCCATCTCTCGTGCCCCTTCTGATCGTCATTGGTTAGTGGTTTAAATATATAACTTTCAGAGGAGGACACGTAAAAACGTTCCACATGCCGGCCATTCGTACCTGTATATAAAATTTCACGATCGCGCACCAGCGTATCATTCAAAGTACCGTCTACATTCACATATTGATGAAATAGATTCATAGCCACCCAACTTCTTTTGTATAAATGTAATAGCACGATCATAACATAGTCCTTGTTCTGAACGAAGCCCAGATCATCTTTTGGGTAACTCAACGTACCAAAAAGGGGCTTGTCCTATCAGATCATACGACCCGTTGGACAGCCCCTTTTCCTATCCGTACTCCTATCCTACGCTAACGATTAGTATTTAGTATTGCCGGACTCGCTCGTGTTGCTAGATTTAAAGCCTTTGAACAATTGTTTTACATTATGATAACGAGTATTCGTAATTTTAGCTTTGCTGTTAGGACCGTCGGATCTCAGGATCGAATCCTTCACGTTGGAAATATCCGAGTTATCCAAAGTCATATTCACTCTAAAAGTAGAGCCCCCAAGTTGGCGAACCAGCTTACCGATATCATCGGCTCTAAAGTTTTTAATGTTAATTGTGCCTTCGGCATTGATTTGGAACACTTTATCATATGCATGGTATGCTCCACCGCCTGTAATATTCACTGTGCCTGGTTCTTTAAGCGTCAATGCATCTTCACCGACATCCTCCCACGTTACGTTGGAAATGGTGCCATTGCCATATACATGCACACCATCCGCAGCAGGCGCGGCGATGATCACATTTTTCAGCGTTGCATTATTTTCAAGCTTGAAGATAGGCTTTTGAGCCTCTTTTTGGCTTCCATCTCCCAAGGTATCGGGGTCAGCCACTACGGTCTTGCCTTTACCATCGTATACTTCTCCGGCTTTTACAAGTATGGTCTTATGAACGACCTCTGGAGCTGCATGAGCAGAATAATTGCCGACAAATAATGCGATCAACATACCGGATAAAGCAATACTCATTCCCTTTTTCAATACTTTAGCTGTGTTTGTTTTCATTTCAATTCATCCCTCTCGTAGATTGTTTTTTATTCTTATCTCCAATTCTCCGTTGACTAGAGCGCAAGCGCGTAGACCGTATCACCACCTTCGTACAATGAACCCATTGACCGACACATGTCCGTAAAGTGATATTTAACTATTTGCATATGTATACTTGGTTTTTGGTTCAAAGTAGCTCCATTATTATAAATTCAATCAATCACAAATTGTAAATAGAGCGATTACATTTACAATTTGCATAATTCTATTATATTCCTACTTCCAATAATTTCAATACGTTTTTCGGCAAAATATGTCCTTTTTTTCAATTAAGTACACAAAATTGCCTCTTTTATACTTGTACAAGTTTGTTATTCTTCAATTTACGCATTAAATAATACTTGAATACCTAGTTTCGTTTGCCTCTTTTATCGTATACCTCATTGCTGATGTGCTCTATACTATTGAATGACACGATTGATGAACGTATAATGTATTTAGTGCTTTGAAGCGTTACATCTCAACATTACTGGTGAGAAAAGAGTGGTTATCGTGCAAAACAATAGTGAGATTCCATTAAAAGAACAAAATATTGTGCTCATCGGCTTTATGGGCGTAGGCAAAACAACGATCGGTTCCCATCTAGCGCGCAAACTGTATCGCGATTTTGTCGATATTGATCAGGAGATTGAACAAGAGTACAACATGCCTACAACAGAAATTTTCAAAACTTACGGAGAGAAGCGTTTCCGCGAGATTGAAAAAGAACATATTTTGAAGTTGTGCAGCAATACACGCCTCAAAATCATTTCTGTTGGCGGTGGTGCGTTTTTACAGGAAGAGGTGAAGCAGGCTTGTTTGGCTTCCTCCATTGTGTTCTTCTTGGATTTAAATTGGGATTCCTGGAAAGATCGGCTCAAGATGCTGATTGACACCCGCCCTAATCTGCAAAACAAGACGCTGGAGGAAATTGAAAATCTTTTCCGTTCCAGACAGGACATTTACGCGGTGAATCACTCCAAGATCGATACCGATCAGTTAGATGCGGAAGAAGTCGCAGACTATATTATTCAAACGCTGAATCTGGGTTGGGAATTGTACGAATCTACTCGGGGATTGAATTAAGCGTTACAAAAAGGAGGGCCCCAGCATGCTTATCGCTTGGGGTCCTCCTTTTGTGTTCATTGCGGATAACTTGCTCACTAGCGAGCAATACCTGCGTCTTTTAAGAATGGCTATGCAGCACCTGCAATATTTCTCTCAGTTCAGTGACAGGAATCTGTCCCGGCGCGGAAGCTTTCTTAGCAGCACCAAAAGTCAACGCTGAACCAAAGAGTTCTCCGGTCAGACGGCTCACGACACCTTTTCCCGCCATCGACATCGTGATAATCGGCCGATCCGCATACTCTTCTGCCATGGTGCGTGTGGCGTCCAGCAAGGTCAGTACATCGGCTGTATTGGTTGGCATCACCGCTATTTTAGGCAGATCGCCGCCCAATTCCTGTGCCTTACGCAACCGGGACACAATTTCCTCTTTCGATGGTGTCTTTCGGAAATCATGGTTAGAAATGATCACATATACGTTTTGCTTGTGTGCTGCTTCTACCAGTGTCTTCACATCAGCTTCCTCATTAAAAAGCTCTACATCAATAAGTTCGACTTGCCCCGTTGCGGCTATTGTACGATTCAATTCCACATAACTTGCCGCACTGATTTCCTTTTCTCCACCTTCTCGGGCGCTACGGAACGTAAATACGAGTGGAATATTGGCTAAAATAGACCGAATTTCATGTAAGGCAGCCTTTACCTTTTCCAGATCTTCCACATGCTCGAAAAAATCGACTCTCCACTCTACGATATCCAGGTCGAGTGTTCGTAAATGGGTAGCCTCTTCCTTCAACTGCTCCAACGTTTCTCCCACCATGGGAACACATATTTTAGGCGCTCCTTCACCGATCCGTACATCTTTTATCTTTACGATTTTTCCCATATCTATCTCACTCCCCAATTACAGTTTTAAGTCGAACATTCACAATAATTCATAGTATAACGCATTATGAATAAGCATGCAGACGATTAGGTTCAGTCGCTAGTTATTTCGTATCCAGTACGATTTGAGGAGACAATTCTCGTTTTGCAGGAAAAACGGCACTGTAGCGAAAATTAACAAATACCGCCAGTGCGATTCCAAGTACATTCACGATAATAGCCAGCATAAACACACTGGAAATCTGAGAATGCTTCAAAAGAAAGCCTGTAAACACGGGAATGAGCGTATAGGACAGCGAAGTTGCGGTATAAATAAACCCGGTAATCTGTCCTTTTCGTTGACTAAAAAATTCACTCATTACGGTTAACGTCAGCTGAAGTACACCCGATATTGAAAACCCGATGACACTCGCACAGATAATGGCGGCAGCCCCAGATTTGAAAAGAAGAAGCGCTCCAAAAGCCAACAAGGAAATGCAAGGATAAATAAGGATGATATGAACAGGTTTAACCCATTTTCTCAATACAATGACCAATACAAACACGGAAACCAGCGAACCCATATTGTAATAAACTAATAGCCTGAGAGACTCTGATTCCGTCATGCCGATAAACTGTTGCCCAAAAGTAGGCAGCCATAACTGCACAATATACAGCAAGGTAGGTCCTGTAAATCCAAGCAAGATAAGACACACACCTTCCTGCCAAAACCGCGGTTTACTCGGATCATTTGCCTTTAAATTCCCCGTCTGCTTGGCGCTAGAAACAGAAGTACCGCCACTTTGCCCCTTGGCGGGCTGTACGCGCATGTCTGGAAACTTCATTCTGAACAAGTAGATCGCATTCAATGCAAATATCAGTGCTGGTATAAAGAAAGAGAACCCGTAAAAAATATCGTGATTCATAAAAAAGATAATCATTAGCGGTAAAAATGCCGCCCCAATGGATATAAAACCTCTCACCAACACTGTAGCCGAACCAGAGGATTGGGGAAAAGCCTCGATCAGAGCTGGATAAGTACCTGAATCAAGAAAAGAATTCGCTACACCTGCCAGCACAGCCAGTACCATCGCCATCTCAAAGGTGGGACTCAGCGGTATACCGACCAAGAATACGGCCATCAGCAGCCCTGCGGCCACAATAAACGGTTTGCGACCATAGCGGTCGGAGAGCACTCCGGATATATACAGCGTAAACAGTCTGCCAAACCCCATCGCGGAAACCAAGAGACTGATGCCTGCCTGATCTGTATGCAAATGCTCTGTTAAAAAGGACATGTGTGACGCCAGCATAATATTAAACATGCCGAACAAAAGATAGTTCACATAAAGACCTGTCGCCACTGGAATAGAAGAACGTTTCATCATGAATTCACCTGCTATTGTAAGTAAGTCTTGTAGTATCAAAACGTGAATCATTTCACATTGCTTGTGTCGATGATGAAGTATAGAACACAATTTAAAATTTATCAAGTTTAAAAATTGCGAGACTCCGGCTTAGACACGCTGATGCGTTTTCAGATAAAACTCCTTGCCATAACTTAGGGCAAAGTTCCGAAACTCTACTACTGCCGGGGATAAGTATCTATTTTTAATGCTGGCTAGATAGATAAAACGCTCGTATTCTGGATTTACAATAGGCAATGTTTTGACGTTAAAATAATCTAACGATGAAATGCGAGGCATAACTCCGATCCCGTAATTGATAGACACCAGTCCTGCCATTGCCGTATCTTCTTCAATCTCGCAAATAATCTGTGGCGTAACGCCTGCCTTGGCGAACAAATTTTCAATAATGGGCCGAACCCCACTCTTTTTGTTGAAGAAGATCACCGGGTAATCCACTGTATCCTTAAGATCAATTTGGTCCAGAGAAGCCAGCGGATGATCAGGGGAAACAATGACCACCAGTTCCTGCTGAGCCAGCGGAATAAACTCCACTTCTGGTTCATTTTCCACGTGAGAGCAGAACGCCACGTCATAGTGTTCCTGCTTCAGACCTTGAATAATATCGTTCGTATTCCCTTGGTGAAACGAAAAGGAAATGTCTTTACGGGCATCTTGAGCTGAAAAAGCTTGGATTATTGCTGGAATGAAGTGTGAACCTAACGTGTAAATGAACGCCAAATCTATATTCCCATGGCTTGGACTCACTAATTCCCGTAAGTTATGCTCCCCCTTTTCCAATTCATCCATCGCGTGCTCCACATATTTCAGAAAAAATCGCCCGTATTTGTTTAGTCGAATATTTCTCCCCTGCTTTTCAAACAGATGAACACCCAAATCCTTTTCTAATTCTGAAATCGCATGACTTAAACTGGGTTGAGTGATACATAGCCGCGCAGCTGCCTGGGTAAAATGCTCCAGCTCTGCAAGTACACGAAAATATTGTAAGTGCTTCAGATTCATAAGAATGTACACTCCCTCTTTAATTCATATTTTAAATTATAGATTTAAACTATGAAAAACGATAAAAATATGCATTGGATTTATAATAACACCCCTTATATAATTAAAACATAGACATTATGTGAATATTTTCACTTGTTTGTGGGCGTACTTTAATAGACCTGGACGATGCCTATCTAGGCCATTGATCTAAAATTTAAGTTGGGAGTTACACTTATGAAAAATCCTTATATCAGAATGGCAACAGGGCTTTATATCAACTATTTTCTTCTGGGTATGATTAATGTTATTCTCTCGTCGAATATGAGCTTTCTGACCGTGCAATTGAACACGGATAAAGCAGCCATCGGCTATCTGGTGTCAGCGATTGGAATTGGTAAACTGCTCGCTCTCGGAGTAGCCGGAAAAATGTCAGATAAATATGGAAGGAAACCACTCATTGTTATTGCATCATTTGCTTATTTAATCTTCCTAATCGGTATTCCGCTTGCACCTAACTACACGTTGGCATTCGTGTTTGCCATTATCGCAGGGCTCTGCAACTCAATGATGGATGCGGGGACTTATCCCGCACTCATTGAAGGGTTCGGAAAAAAAGCCGGGTCTGCAACCGTCCTGGTCAAAGCATCCATCTCGATCGGTGCCATTGTTATTCCGTTCATGATTGCATTTTTTATTAATCACGATATGTTCTATGGATATTCCTTCTTTATTCCAGCAGGAATTTATCTGCTGAACGGAATTTTCTTGTCGATGACCGCTTTCCCCAACCACAAAGCAGAGGAACAAAAGGCTCCAGCCGAGGCTGGTCAATCAACGGATTCGTTCCACAGCGAGCCTAAGTTTTGGCAAGAAGGCTTTTCTCTGATTATTATCGGTTTTACTTCAACTGTATTGTTCATGATCGTGCAGCTATGGCTTCCTACCTTTGGACAAGAAGCTCTTGGCATGGACAAAGCCAGCGCTATTAAGCTGCTTAGCTACTATAGTATAGGTTCACTAGTTTCCGTTATTTTGTTGGCTGTGGTACTTGGTAGATTCATTAAGCCTATTACCGTCATGATTGTGTATCCGCTTATTGCCCTGCTTTCTTTGCTCGCTTTAATTGTATGGCACAATCCTGTCGCTACCTTGATCAGTTCATTCTTAATCGGCTTGTCTACTGCGGGTATCTTCCAAATTGCCCTTACGGTCATGACGGAATTTTTCCGCAAGAACAAAGGAACTACGACTTCTCTCGTAAACATAGCAGCCAGCCTATCGTTCATCCTGATGCCTTTAGCTACCGGGAGCATGTCCAAAAGTCTGGGAATTACCTCGGTATTCATTCTAGATATTGCGATTGCCGTAGTCAGTATTTTGCTGGCCGTGTTTGTTGCTTATCGATATAAAAAAGTGTTTCATTAAACTACACAGATCACTTGGAGGCTTATTATGAAAAACGCTGGACGTATTGACGGAAGAACACAATTAATCGGACTGCTAGCTACACCGATCGGACACTCTTTGTCCCCGGCTATGCATAATCTTGCGTTTGAGAAACTGGGGCTAAACAACGCATATATGGCCTTTGAAGTAGGCAATGAACAACTTGAAGAAGTAGTACGGGGGATGCGCGCTCTAAACATACGCGGCTACAACGTGTCCATGCCCAACAAAACAGCCATCTTACAGTACCTTGACGAGCTGGACGACAGCGCTAAATTTACAGGTGCCGTCAACACTGTCGTGAATACGGATGGTAAGCTGAAAGGCTACAGTACAGATGGATCTGGTTATGTTCGCAACTTGCAGGAGCACGGCATTGATCTGAAAGGTAAGAAAATGACACTCGTCGGCTCAGGCGGTGCTGCAACACCGATTGCTATTGAAGCCGCTCGAGCTGGTCTTGCTGAAATTTCAATTTTCGCTCGTAATGACCAGTTCTTTGCCCGGGCGGAAGAGAATGTTCGTATTATTAATGAAGAGATGAAACATGCTCAAGTCAAGGCGAACATCTATGCATTAGAGGATCAGGAGAAGCTGCGTGAAGAGATTCTTACAAGTCATATTTTCGCTAATGGTACAGGTGTGGGTATGAAACCGCTGGAAGGCAAAAGTGTCATTGAGGATGTGTCCATGCTTCGTTCCGACCTGATCGTGACCGATGTAGTGTACAGCCCAGCTAAATCCAAGCTGATGGAACAAGCTGAGTCCGTAGGTGCAACCGCCATTAACGGTCTGGGCATGATGCTGTGGCAGGGCGCACTTGCCTTCGAATTATGGACAGGGCAAGAAATGCCTGTCGCTTATATTAAAGAACAGCTTTTTGCTGATCAACTGTAAGATTTAGAGCTGCTAACAAGCACATCAAGCCATGAGTTCCTTCTATTATATATGCATATATGTACTTTAAAGACGATGCTCAGCGAATGAAACTTCTGCCGGGCATCGTCTTTTTTATGGGTACACACCATTCTTCCTTCTCTTTTCATTAATCCTTATATGGGTCAAACTCATTGGCCCCAGCCATGCATACCCCGATTGGCTTCAGCACATGCATAACTTCAACAGTCTCGGAATGAGCGTCCAGCACCTCACGCAGTTTGCGGTAGACGAACGGGCTTTCGTCTGTACCTGCTCCGCGCAGCTCGACACCGTAGTTTCGAACAGCCTCCTTCATCTGTAGGTCCGTAATCTGACCACCGCTACGCGTACGGGTTTTCCAATTCATTTTACCGGCTGCCTGGGTACGACTCATAATACGACCTGCGCCATGGACTGTACTATAGTAGGAATCCCGATTTTCTACCGAATCTTTCCCACGCACAATCACCGAGATATCCCCCATGCTTCCTCCAATAAAGCCCACTTGACCAGGGGCCGAGGGGGTTGCGCCTTTGCGGACCACAATGGTGTCGCGTCCATCATGCTGTTCTTTCCACGCGTAATTATGGTGATTATGCACCGTAAAGTCCGCTTCGGTCCCCATAATACCAAGCACTTGTTCTATCACATGGTCACGTCCTGCATAAGCATAACGTCCGGCAAGGCGCATTGCACGATAGTACATATCCCCCAGCTCACTGTTCATATCCAGTAGTACAGGCGGCTGATCCATATGTTCTCCCGGCGCCTTTCCGAGAAACTCCTGTCCTGCGGCCAAATTTAGAAACCCGCTTGCTGTTTTATGCCCAAAGCCCCGGCTGCCGAAATGATTGGCAATCCAGACCTGTCCTGTCGCTTCCTCTACAAATACATCAACAAAATGATTGCCACTTCCTACTGTACCCAGCTGTTCTCTCGCCAAGGACTTCAGTTTGTCATGCTCTTGCTTCCCAATCGCTGCATATACCGCCCAATCCGGGTCATCAAACAGCTCATGGTCCACCTGAATCTCATTCACACGACCTACGCCAAATGAAATCTGACGTGCAATCTCATCCATCACGGTTGAAATACGCGGCATAATGTCTGCGGCAAACAGCTTGGTTCTTACCGCCTTATTTCCGCAGCCGATATCATACCCTACACCTGAAGGTGAAATTTGTCCGTCATACACCATCACACCGCCAATGGGCTGACTGTAGCCTTTATGATGATCTGCCATCAGTAGCGCCTGAATCACATTACCATTTTCGGCACATGTGCGGGCTTGAGATAATGCCCCCGGATCAGGTGCTCCCCATACGCGTACTCCATTGATTTCTTGATAAGCCATCGTTTTATCCCTCCATATTTTGCAAGAAAATTTCTATATGTAAAATTGAGCATTCTATTTTTAAACTTTGGATCTCTTAATAGCATTATGTACGGTTTACCCGCTTCCGAACAGGGCGTAAGTATTACAAGCACAACATCAGACGTCTCTATAAGAAAGTCCCTAAGAAAATGAAAAAGGATATCCATGCAGCCAAACAGACTGTAGGATATCCTTTTATGATCATTTAGAAACCATTAATCAATTTTACTGATATTTTTTGATGATTCCGAATTGATCCACAATAAAAGGTTTGGCATCATTTTTGCTTTGATCAATTTCGTACGTTACGGCTGTAAGTTTATTTTCGTCGACAGTGATGCCAACAAAATTCTGTACCTGTCCTCGTACAGGTCTACGATTGTCACTCGGATCTGGGCCATATACTGCCGCATGATTCTCTTCAGCTAATTCAAAGAGGTTATAGTACTTATCTCCAAGCTTTTCACTCGGGTTCTTGTAGTAAACTTTAGGGCCAGCAGTTGCTGGGATGACATAGATACTTCCATCCGGATTCACACTATATTCAATCGTCTTTTCATTTAATCTATCTTTTAATTTGGTTGGCGTTGTTGCTTTACCCTCTTGGTTGATTGGTTTCGTCCGAGCATAAATATGATCATGCCCCTGCACGACAAAGTCGATATCAAGTTTGTCCATGAGTGGAGCGATTTGGTTACGAACTCCATTGTTATCCATGATGTCAGCATCTGTTGCATGGTTAGAGGTAGTGTAGGGACCTTTGTGAATATTAACAATGATCCACTTTGCACCTGCCTTTTTGGCTGCCGCAGCATCTTTCTTTAACCATTCAACTTGATCTTCAGAAAAATTGGCATATTTCTCTGAGTCCTCATTGGAGTTCAATACAATAAAGTGAGCATTGCTGTAATCAAAGGAGTAGTACGCTCCCGTTTTAGTAGCAGAACCCGCTGGTTGATTAATATTAAAGTGATCATAAAAAGCGTAGTTCTCATCCTCGTGATTACCTGCTGAAGGAACAATGGTTGTATTCAAAAGACTTTTTTGTGAATGTCCCAACAACCAGTTCCACTGCTCTTCTTTGGTACCGGTATCTACGATATCTCCGTTGTGAACTACAAACTGAGCATTATTTACGGTTTGAAGTGCTTTTTCGAGCGTCTGTGAGGACAATATGGCTTCATCTTCGCTTTTCGCTTGTGTATCAGCTAAATCAATGAAGGTAAATTCACCGTTCTTAGGAGCCATTTGAAACGTACCTGTTTCGCTCCATATCCCGCGCGCTGCATCACCCACACGATAATAATAAGCTGTGTCCGCTTGAAGACCTGTAGCTACAGCTTTATGGACAAGCTCTTCTGGAGAATTGGTCGATGGAGAGGAAGTGCCTTCAAATGTAAGAGCATTCGTAAAATCAGCTTCAGAAGCCGTTTTCTTGGTTACTTGAACAGTGCTCTTCGTGAAAAGCTTTGAAGTATACCAGGTAAATCCTTTGGAGGCTTTGGTGTCTCCATAAAATGTAGCTGTAACTTTACTAATACCTTGATCTGTGTTCACTGGTGACTCAGCATGAACAGGTAAGGCTGACAAGCCCGTAATCAAACCTAGCGCAAGAGCAACAGACATAGATGTTGCTGACCACTTTTGAAACTTCTTAAACATGTGTACACTCCTCTGTGCAGTTAATATGTAAAAGTTATAAATATGATCATAACAATCAATTGTTAATACGTTATTTGCTGAGATGTAGTGCTTTGTAAAAATGAGGTTAGGTATATAAACCAAAAAAGGCCTACCGCATGTTTGCAAAATTTGCGAAACCGGTAGGCCTTATTCATGTTCTAGGTACTCTTGACACATAAAACTAGACTGCCCCCATATAAGAAGCAGTCGCGGAGTCTTGGAAAGCTAGTAAGGGTTTTGTTAAATCACTAGCCAACTAATGTGCAGAGGTATTTTTCAAATCCGCTTCATAACGAAGACCAAATTGTTGTCTTGCCTCCTCCATCACTTCAGCGACTGTCAGCGAACACTCCAAAGAGTTAATGGAACTGTTGCGTTCCCCACTCTTGATCAGATCAATAAATTCCTGAATTTCATAATACATGGGCTCACGCGTCTGAGCCTTGGTCAAATCCTCAATCGTGCCGTCCCGATAATGAATTTTCACCTCATAGGGCTGGCTGATTTTGTCGATCACCATCGTTCCATACTCACCCTGAATTTCGGCAGGCAAATAGGAATCTGTAATTTTGGAATGCATAACGATAGCATCCATATCCGGATACTTCATCACAATACTGCCCTCGCCGTCGACACCAGAGGATAACAGTACACCCACCGCCCGGATCTCATCCGGTTTGCCGAACAATGCCACCATTGGATACAAACAATACACTCCCAGATCCATCAAGGAACCATTCGAAAAAGCCGGATTAAAGGCATTCAGCACCTTGCCCTGCTTAAAAGCATCAAAGCGTGAAGAGTATTGACAGTAGCTTGCAAAATAACGCCGAACCCGGCCTATTTTATACATATGATCCTTTATAATTTTAAAGTTGGGCATAAGCGTGGATTTAACAGCCTCCATCAACAGAACATCATTGTTGCGCGCGGCTTCGATCATGCTCTGCACCTCTGCTGCATTAGAAGCAAAAGGCTTCTCACACAGCACATGCTTTCCATGGTTCATACATAAGATCGCTTGCTCCGCATGTAAGGAATTGGGACTGGCAATATATACGGCATCCACCTGATCACTTGCAGCCATTTGTGCCAGATCTGTAAAAACCTTCGGCCGGCTGTTATATTTGGCAGCAAAGGCTTGTCCCTTCTCCTCTGTTCGTGAGTACACCGCGGTCAGGGAAAATTCGTCTGTCTCTATCGCAGCTTGAATAAATCTTTCCGTTATCCAATTGGTTCCAACGATACCAAAACGCATCACAGTATCCCATCCTTTCCCGTGAGTCATTACAATTAATATATGTTCCTATTCTCGCATTCCAGCCAAGACTTGTCCACTATACCGCTTGTCATCTCCCATGCTTCCACATATTAAAAAGGACTGCGGTCTATCAGCTTAATTTATACTGATTGTACCACAGTCCTTGTATGCTTTTTGAGGTTATATCTCTACTTTTTGGAGATCACCTTGCCCACTTCTGCCAAAATGGCATCCATGGAAGCAGGGTCGTGTACATCGTACTCATCAATGTTGAGACGCAGTACAGGACAGGCATCAAAATCGTTGATCCAATCGGAATATCTGCGATGCATTTGCTCCCAGTAGGATCGCTCGGTCTGAATCTCCATTTCGCGGCCGCGTTCTTCGATCCGACTCAGTATGGAGGGCAGGCTGCCTTCCAGATAGATCAGCACATCAGGGTGTGGAAAAAACGGGGTCATGACCATCGCCTCAAATAGGCTAGTATATGTTTCATAATCGGTAGAGTTCATTGTTCCCTGATCGGCATGCATTTTCGCAAAAATGCCTGTGTCCTCATAAATGGAACGATCCTGCACAAAACCTCCACCAGACAAGAAAATGTTCTTTTGCTCCTTGAAGCGTTCCGCGAGAAAATAGATCTGTAGATGAAAGCTCCATCTTTCGAAATCGTGGTAAAACTTCTCCAGATACGGATTATGATCAACTTGCTCTAACGAGGTTTTAAAACCAAGACGACTGGCCAAAGCGCCCGTTAACGTAGACTTACCTACACCCACCGTACCCGCTACCGTAATCAGGGCATTTGCAGGAATGTTGTAATTATTCACTATATAAGCTCCTTTACATCGGAAACAATTTGTTCAAATTGTGCCTGGTTTTCTACAAAATCAATTTCATTCCCGTTTACGGTCAATATACGAGGGGCAGGTGACTGTTCGGCGAGAAACTGAATGCCTTTATCATAATCCGTAATCAATTGCTCCAGATAGGCAGGGTCCATCTCCTGTTCAAAGGAGCGTCCGCGCTTACGAATTCTGCCCAGCAAGGTATCCAAATCTGCTCTAATATAAACGATAATGTCAGGCTTGGGCATGTCATCTGTGAGCAAATGATAGATTTGGCGATATTTTTCGAGCTTCACACCCTTAAGCGTACGTTCAGCAAAAATCAGATTTTTATAGATATGGTAATCTGAAATTACAGGCTGGGCTTTCTCGATGTATTGCAGACCAGTATCCTCTAGCTGCTTATACCGATTGCAGAGAAAGAACATTTCCAACTGAAAGCTCCACTCATCTATATTTTGATAGAATTTATCGAGAAACGGGTTTTCCTCGACAATCTCTTTGATCATCGGCAATTGTAGCTCGGTTGAAAGCATCGAAGCCAACGTTGTCTTACCTGCTCCAATCGGCCCTTCAACGGCTATAAATGGGGCTTGTTTCATGCGGTTCTGCTCCTCCTTGTACTCCAGGTCCATCCTATGGACAACTATCCTATTGTATCACAAGGAAGTACGCTAGAGGCATAGCAAATCTATGGATAAAACAAAAAAACAGAGCAGCTACGCTTGGCTTCATAGCGTCCCTGTTCTGCTTAATATTTTTGCCTGTCTCTCATTTGAACCAACCTTTTTCATTAAAACGTGTAATCGCCTCAATTCGGTTGCTGACACCCAGCTTATCGAGAATGACTGAAATATAATTACGCACCGTCCCTGTTGTTAAATACAGTTCACCAGCAATCTCTTTGGTGTTCTTTCCGTCAGCAATAAGCGCCAACACGGTCTTTTCACGCTCCGTTAGCGGGTTGACCTCGGCATAAGCATCATCAACCAGTTCTGGAGCGTAAATACGTCGGCCTGCCATAATACTGCGAATGGAGGATGCCAGTTCTTCGCTGGGACTGTCCTTGAGTAAATAACCGTGTGTACCCGCCTTAATCGCTCGTTCAAAATACCCGGGGCGAGCAAACGTTGTTAAAATAAGCACCTTGCAATTCAAGCCTCTGAGTTCCTCTGCCGCATCCAATCCGCTTTTTATCGGCATTTCGATGTCCATAATGCATATGTCTGGCTGATGTTGCTTCACCAGTTCTATAGCTTCTTCCCCGTTGCTTGCTTTTCCGACTACTTTCATGTCTTCTTCCAAGTCCAACAGGGAGGCTAGAGCACCCAGCAACATACGCTGGTCTTCTGCAATAACGATTCGAATCATGGCCCCACCTCCTCATTCGGCTTTTCAGTGATGTTGGGCACCTTAATGACCAGGGTCGTTCCCTGATCGGAACGCAGTTCCATACATCCGTTCACGAATTCGAGCCTTTCCTTCATGCCTTGCAGACCATGTCCCCGAAAGACTGCATTTTCTCCCATAATACCAACTCCATTATCCTGAATCCGCAGGGTCAATTCCTTACGAGACGGCTCAATGGTGATGGAGCAAGCGGTAGCTCCACTGTGCTTCACTACATTGGTTACGGCTTCCTTCATACACATGCTCAGCACATTTTCATTCATTAATGACGTATGCTCCAGCTTCGGGTCGCCCTCCAAGGTCAGTTCGATGTGAGCAGCCTTTAAAATTTGCCGAATACGTAGCAGTTCATCCTCTAGTCTCATGCCGCGCATTTGAGTAACCATTTCCCGTACTTCTTTTAACGCACTTCTTGCCGTGAGACGAACATCGTTAATTTCGACATGAGCCCGTTCCGGGTACTGGTCCAGTAGCTTGCCTGCCAAATCACTCTTCAGCCCAATGAGTGACAGCTTCTGACCCAAGGTATCGTGCAGGTCACGCGCGATTCTTTGCCGTTCCTCCAGCTTGATCAATTCCGATATTTTCTTATTGGCATCCTCTAATTGGACCTGAAGCCGATCACTCTTGTTGCGATTAAAATTTGTAATCGGAAGGAGGATCACACCGATCAGATTGAGCAAGATAAAAGGAATCTGCTTAATAAAAACAGGATTCTGAGAAACAAACCCATAATTGATTAATCCAATCGTAATAACCATTAAAATAATATACAGGGTCGTAAATGCAGCCTTACTTTTAATATTACCGATCAGATAAGCGATAAATATGGAAAAATACATATAGCTAAATAGCAGCGTCATCGTAATCGATATAGCAATCTGCACACTGGTCCAAAAATATATGAGCCAGCCCTGGGAGACAAAAGCCAGTACATAACAAGCAAAAAACACCAAAATAATCGCGGTGCCCAGAATAATATGACTTGTAGATGAAGAGCTAAAATAGTAAAAGGGCAGGATGTAAAAGACGACCCACACATAAGGGCTAAGTCCCGTATTTCTTTGGAAAATCTGATACCACTTTTGCATCCTGCCACCCCTTTCTACTTTAGATATCCCTATCTTAACATACCAATTTCCGTACAACGTCTATTTTCTATCCGTGCCTACAACAGGTGTGGGGATGGGTTTTGAAGCGCCAACACGTTTGCTAAGCAGCGGCTTTACTTGTTTAAAGGTCAGAAAGGTTTTGGTACTTTCATCCCACAGTCGGAATTTCAAAGATTGCAGACTGCTACTCACTGTGATCGTGGTCGCCTTTTGCAGCAACGGTGTGGCTTCATGAGCTTTCTCCAAATTGTAATTTGGTACTTTCGGGCTCAGGTGATGAACGTGATGAAAACCAATATTGCCCGTAATCCATTGCAATACTTTAGGGAGCTTGTAGTAAGAACTGCCTTCTACGGCCGCATTAATATAACTCCACTCTTCATCATGCTCAAAATACGAATCCTCAAACTGATGTTGCACATAGAACAGCCAGATTCCCAACATACCAGAAACAAAAAAGATAGGCGTCTGTACCAGAAGGAATGCCTGCCAGCCAATAGCCCAGCATAACAGTGCATACAATGCAACGATGGATATATTCGTCACATAAGTGTTTATTTTTTCCTTACGTTTGGCTGTCTTGACATTAAACCGATAGGAAATCAAAAAAGTATAGATCGGACCTAGCCCGAACATAACCCAAGGATTTCGATATATACGATAGGCCATCCGTGTCCATGTGGAAGCCGCTGTGTACTCTTCTACCGTGAGCACCCACATATCACCTGTGCCTCTTTTATCCAGATTACTGCTGGTTGCATGGTGGATCGCGTGACTATTTTTCCATTGGTGATAAGGGCAGAGCGTAATAATCCCTGTAATCGTTCCCACAATATCGTTCAGCTTGCGACTTTTGAAAAAAGATTGATGACCACAATCATGAAAGATAATAAACGTCCGTACCACAAACCCTGCCGCAATAATGGTAATTGGAAGCGTAATCCAGTAAGAAACCGCCAGGCTAAGATAAGCGGCATACCACAATAGGATTAGCGGTCCCAAGGTATTGATAAGTTGCAGAACGCTGGATTTCGTGTTTATTTTCTCGTAGGGAGCCATATTTTTTTTCAATTGAGCTAACGGGAGTTGTGTCATACCCATTATGATCCTCCTTTAAAATGCAGCCCATACCTTGATCCTGTCAGGCGTACATGTTGATCTAAGCTCAGTATAAGGAGACCGCTGGATCTGCTGTAGTCATAAACGTCAGTTCGGGCATATGACATTTGTCATATAGACAATTAACCAAACCTGTTTGCCAAATGTTCGCGGGTTTCCTTTCTGCTGTTTTTTTGTTAAAATGTAAGATATATAACGCTGTATGTGACTGGCGAAGTCAGTGGAATCAACCACGAGGGAGCATACAAACAAAGCGTACCGTTCGCCTGGGAGAAGTATTTGCAGAGGATTCGTCTGTCTTGACGACCTTGTGCAAATACTTTTTTTCGTTTTTTAAGACCATGACACCCTGTTGATTCTATTATGCGATAAATTCAGAGGAGGCTCGGACTATGGCTATTATTATGAAA
This sequence comes from Paenibacillus sp. Mc5Re-14, assembly GCF_001049835.1. NCBI lineage: Bacteria > Bacillati > Bacillota > Bacilli > Caryophanales > Paenibacillaceae > Paenibacillus > Paenibacillus sp. Mc5Re-14. The sequence continues at coordinate 1,508,838 of NZ_CVPD01000001.1, forward strand.
TCCAAAGAAGCAGCTGAGCAAGTGTATGCAACGATCCGTTCCCAAGTAGAGCAAATGAAACAGCAAGGACACCGTCCCCATCTGGCAACCCTGTTGGTAGAAGGTGATCCGGCATCTGCATACTATGCACGGACCAAGCAAAAAATAGCAGAGAAGCTGGGCATCTCATTTCATCTCCATACTTTTAATCGTCATGTAAGCGAAGCCGAGCTTCTGCACCTGATCGGCACCCTAAATGATGCATCCCATGTACATGGCATTATGCTGGAACTCCCGCTTCCTCAACATCTTTCCGCCTCCGTTATTAAACAATCCATCGCCCCCTACAAGGATATTGATGGAATTACACCTGATAACAAGCTGGCTACCGTTACGGGTGACGCAGGGCTGTACCCCGCTACACCTCAAGCCTGTATTGAACTGTTGAAGCATTACGGCCACTCCTTGGCAGGCAAAAATGTCACGCTCGTGGGCATTGGGCAGACGGTGGGACTTCCCCTTTTCCACATGCTGCAAAGAGAAAATGCCACCGTCACCGCCTGTCATGCAGGTACACGTGATATTGCAGAGCATCTGAACCATGCAGACATTGCCTTCGTCGCAGTTGGATGCCCTGATGTGATTACGCAGGATATGGTGCATCCAGGTTTGATTCTCGTGGATGCAGGAATTAATGAGACGCTGGAGGGAAAAATCGTGGGTGACGCTGCTCCGGACGTTGTAGAAAAGGTACATGCCATTTCTCCCGTTCCCGGCGGTGTGGGTACCTTAACGACTGCCATTTTGTACAAAAACTTGCTCAAAGCGATACGTCTGCAACATTACTCCAGAGAGGTGGTTTATTCATGAGTGAACTGTCGTGGAATCAGTCCATCGCACATTTTCTGAAAGAAGCTGCAAGTGCAGCGCCTACCCCCGGCGGAGGAAGTGTATCCGCGCTGGCTGCGGCACTAGGCGCAGCTATGACCTCCATGACCGCCAACCTTTCACAAGGGGAGAAATACGCGCACTTCCGTGAACAAATCGCGCAAGTCATTAGCAGTATGGAAAGATTGTCTACACATTGTGAGGAACTGATGGCCGCAGACATCCAATCCTTTGAACAGTACATGACCGCGTTGCGTTTGCCCAAAGAAACAGACGAAGAAAAGCGCCACCGTACCCATTCCTTACAAACAGCGGTGATTGCTGCCATTGAGGTCCCTATGCGCCTGCTGGAAGTATGCCGGGACGGACTATCACAAGCCTACAACATTGTGGAAATATCCAATAAAAATGTGATCTCTGATCTGGGCATCGGCGCGATTTTGTTTGAAGCAGCCGCTCAATCGGCCCTGCTTACCATTGATATTAACCTTGCCTCGCTCAAGGACTTGGATGTCAAACAATCCTACGAAGCCAAAACAGCCGTACTCCTCCGTGAAATCGGACAAATTAAAGAGCAAACCTTATTGACTGTGCGCAGTCGAATTGCTAATTAATCAGCTTATAACTGTGCGCAAGTTGTAATAACCAAAATATTCTGCCTATTTGGTGATTACAAATAACCTCCAAACCCATCTTTAATCGTTGGGTTTGGAGGTTATTTTATTGCAATTTATTACTTATGGAAAACTTTTCTATACTTTCTTCGTCTATGGATAAGAGATATTCTTTAAGAACATTTTTTCTCTTATACACATTGATCAAGAAATGAGGAAAATCGTATGAAAAGACGTACTCTATTACTCAGTATAATCACGTTATTGCTGCTCAGTCCCAGTGTATGGGCGGCCGGAGATGATTCCACATCCCATATTCGCTCCTATGATTCCGGAAGTCTGATTCAATCCGATGGAAGCTTGTGGCTGTGGGGCTATAATCAATCCGTACCGACTCGTATAGAGGGCAAGCCGAACGTTGTAAAAACATTCTCTAATATTATCAACGAAGGCGATCTAGTATTTACCTTGCAAGACCACTCTGCTTGGTATGTGCCTAGAAACAATATTTCTGAATCCGTGAAATTTGTTCCTCTGGAAGGACTACAGAACCTCGCAACTGTAAGTAGTTTGAGTGATCATATGCTCGCTCTTAGCAACGAAGGGAATGTATTTTCAGCTGATCAACTCGGAGATAAAAATATCTTTAGTCGTTTTCAACCCCTGTCTGGCATCGACGAGGTTGCCCATATAGATAGTTACTATGAGGAAAGACCGGATAATGAGGAGCGCTGGATATTCCTAAGAAAAGACGGCAGTGTATGGAAAAACACAAAAGCATTGCAGAGCTTCGAACCTATTTCATCATTAAAGGATATTACGGCAATTGCTAAAAACATAGCTTTAAAAAAGGATGGTACCGTGTGGACGTGGCCCAAAGAATTTGATAAAAATGTAGCTCCGTCCGAAACTCTATCCGTATCGCAAATTCATGCCTTATCAGGCATCAAGACAATCAAGGCCAATAGGTATTCCAATCTCGCCATTGATCAGCAAGGTCGGCTATGGTTCTGGGGGGCTACCGTTACAGGTGCCTTAGATAATACAACCTATCACAACGATAATACTCCTGTACTGCTAACAGAAGTAAAGGATGTTAAAGACGCCTTTTTCGTTGAACGATCCATCCTTGCTCTAACCACTGCTGGTAATGTATATGTTGCATCTCTTGATGGTGAAAAGTTAACATCCAACGCCTCTTTTACATTACTTGCCAAAAATATTCAAAGCATCAAAGCAGGCCCACGGCACATCATCATGCAAAAAACAAACGGCGACCTGTGGGGGTGGGGCGTTAACAAACACGCGCAACTCGGTATAGGCGACTATGAATTTCTTTATAGTACGCCAGTTCCTGTGCAAAAGCCGATTCTCGTCCGTCTCAATGGTACACCTGTCCCTCTAAGTAACGGTGTGATTACCCGCAACGGCCAGGCATTTATTCCCCTCCGCTCCGTATTTGACAAACTAGGAGCAGAGGTCACATATGATTACAACAGCAAAATAGCGAAAATGAATCAGTCCAAGGCAGGAGACCATCCCGTCTCTCTAGAAATAAATTTCAAAACCAGCCAAACAAAAGTGAACGGTAAATCTGTAGAACTCACCAATCCGCCCTTCATGGTGAACGGTATTGGTTATCTTCCATTGAGGCTCATCAGCGAAACACTGGGAGCCAAGGTAGATTGGATACAAAAAGAAGATACTATCGTAATTACGACGAAGTAGTAAATAAAAGACCAGTCCGAACATGGGACTGACCCCCGTTTGTGAGACAGGGATCAAAACACCTTCCAAGTTTAAGCAGCCAGTTGTCGGAAATGAACCGGCGACTGGTTGTTTAGTTTTGTTTGAATGCGAATTGAGTTATAGTAAAGGATGTACTCTCGAACGGTCTGCTCGACGATTGCCGTCGTCGTACAGGTTAAACCTTCGAGGTAGAACGTTTCAGACTTTAGTGTGGAATGAAACGATTCGATGGGGGCATTATCAGCAGGCGTTCCCTTACGGGACATGCTCATGGTAATGCCTTTTCCTTTTACAGCTTCCTGGTAGGCCAAGGATGTGTAGACGCTGCCTTGATCGCTATGAAGTATTGCACCTGGTAGAGATGGCAACTGACGAAGGGTATCGAGCACAAATGCGGTGTCCTGCTTGTCAGCTATACTGTATGCCACAATCTCTCCGTTAAACAAGTCTAAAATACTCGACAGATACAACATTCTTCCTCCAAATGGAAAATACGTAATGTCCGTTACAAGTTTTTGCATAGGCGTATCTGCTTCAAACTGTCGCTTTAGTAGATGCTCCGCGATATGAATGGGTTGCCCAGTGGGTTTCCGTTTCTTCGCTTTGACACGACATTGCAGCCCTTCACGCTGCATAATCCGTTGCACGCGTTTGTGGTTTACTGTATACTCCCTCCGAAGCAAGGCGGTGATTTTCCGGTATCCATAACGATATTTATGCTGGATACAGAGTTCGCGGATTTTCTCTACCAAGTGGTCCTCAAGTTTGCTCGCATACTCCGCCTTCCAGCGATAGTACGTGGCGCGAGAGATTCCTATCCATACACAAGCTTGCTTCACACTCACTTCCCCTCGGATCGACTCTATCCACTCCATTACGATCTTTGACGATACCTCCTCTCCAGTACCCTGTACTTTTTTAGCAACTCTAGTTGTTGTCTCAAAAACCTGTTCTCAGCTTGGACCTTCTCTAATTCCGAAGTGTATTCGGGTCCTTTGCCGTAGCTGTATTGTTTACCTACAGGCTGCTCTAAACGGTTTTGCTCGCCACTATGGTACCATCTCATCCAAGTTTCCACTTGTGTCTTGTTTCGTATGTTTAATTGCTCCATGATTTCTTTGACTGGTATACCAGCCATTCTCATTTCAATCGCCTTCATTTTAACTTCTAATGGATAACTGACTCTTGTTGCCAACGAAAAAACACCTCCAAGGTTGTCTCCATATCTTACGACATGGTTGCATTCTCTTGAAGGTGTTTTGATTTGTCTCACGTTAAGGGGTCAGTCCCCATGATTCATGTTGGACTGGTCTTTTATTTCTATATACTGCGTATAGTATGCAGGAAGTCTTACTCGTTTTGTTTGACGCTTTGTTTTCTATCTCTGTAAGCTCTACATATCTGCTAATAAGTCAGGCAGAACTTTATAATTTCTAGCAAGCCAGTTCATTTCTTTAGCGAATCGGATAGGCACAGAATGTTCGTCCATATTGACGTTGATCCACCAAACACTTTCCATATACCACAGCCATTGTAATGATCTTGTTAAACTTCCCTCTATCATCGTACGCTCTTCCCTGTACCCCGCCATAAATGCTGAAACAAGGGGAAGTTTTAACTGCTTATCCCAAGCAAAAGACATGACTGCTCGGGCAATATCCAACTGTGGATAGTCATAATCTAGTCGATCAAAATCCAGAATTGCACTGAGCATATCATTGTTAAACAGGACATTGTCCGCCCAAAGGTCACGATGGGCCCAACCGGGCGTAAGTGCATCTATCATCTCGATATTAACCATTTCTGTTGCTTTACGCTGGGTTTCGATATCAGCCAAAAGCTCTTTTTTATCAGCTTCCTTCGCTTGTTTCCATACTGAATCCCAATGTGCTAAACGTTCCTTACGGCTGGAAAGCACAAGTTTCGGGGTATTTTTGCTCCTAAGCGTACCGTCGTTTAACAAGCAGTGCATTTTTCCAGTTGCCTTGCCTAGCTCATATAATTGGTAAACATTAGCCTTCCCTGGTGCAACCAGTGTACCTGGACAAAATTCCATCACTAGGAAGCGTTCTCTCCGTTCAGATTCCATAAAAACCTGCCCCTCATGATTTAATAACCGTGGACAGGCCAGACCAAGCCCGTGCAATCTTTTTTGTTGAGAAAACGCCCTCAAAAGATCATCAAAATTATAATATTTATATCTTTGTTTATTATATTGTTTTAATAAAAAAGTCCCATTGTTCGTGGCGATTTTCCATTTTAGATTTAACCACCCTCGTTGGATGGGCACAGATTCAATTATATTTAAACCGAAAAATCGATGAAATGTTTCCATTAGATCAGCCTGAATGATTTCATTTGTTGAGAATGTTTCCAATAGACTCCCTCCTTTCTAATTTGCGTATATTACTCCTTGAAAGATCACATATTTGCTTATTATACTTTGTGTTGTCATTTTTCGTTATTCAGTAATTCAACAAAAAAAGCACCTCACCGCGGTCTGTTGTCCGTGTAGTGAAGTGCTTATTCCAGGTGAATCTCACACCTATTTTTTAGCTTTATTCTCTTTCTCTCTTTCAACCAGCATATCCACAACCATATCAATCTGTCCGGTAATAGCGATCGGATCGTAGCGATAGTACGTATCAAAATCATTAAAGAACACTTTATTATTCTTCACCGCAGGCAGATTCCCCCACACAGCGGACGATTTCAGTTGCTTAAGCGCGGTTCCCTTTTTGTCTGGATCATACGTAGTCAGGAACATGTAATCTGCGTCATACTGCGGCAGTACCTCCATTGAAAGCTGTATGGTTTGTTCCTTGGAATTAGCTGTCTTCTTCGGCATGTTCAGTTTGAGCGCATTGTATACAGCTTGTCCGCCTCGTCCCGCATTGTCGCCAAAGATCCAAAGTGCATTTTTGTCTGTCAGCTCATACAAACCGAAAGTTGCCTTTTCGTCAATAACACCTTTCAGACGAGCACGGCCTTCAGCAGCCTTTTTATCAAATGCAGCAATAAATTGCTCAGCCTTCTCCTTTTCCCCAGTGATATCGCCGAACAGCTTGACCGTATCATAGATATTAGTCGTCGTACCGTACGGAATGTACAGGGTAGGTGCAATTTTAGACAAAGCCTCATAATTGGTATCCTTCATAACCACGATCAGATCGGGTTTGAGTTCCAGTGTCTTTTCCAAATTGGTCGGATCCCCCACCTCTTTGGTTCCTTTTTCCTTTAGCAAATCGGTCAAAAAAGGATTTTGAAACGCAGTCGGCTCTACACCCACCACGTTAGCACCCACGGACAGCAGCTCTCCACCGTAAAAATCCGTTACAATACGCTGCGGCTTAGCGGGAATTTGAATATCCCCTTTAACCGTTTTAAAGCTTCTTGTCTCTCCAGTAGAAGCCGACTCTTGCTTATCTCCTGAAGTTGAAGCGGGATTATTTCCAGTGTTATTTCCGCCGCATGCGCTGATAAATACAGCCAATACAAGCATCAAAGTAGCCAGCATAAAAATCGATTTGTTCCTCAACCTATTAGCCCCCTATGTAATATGGAAATAGCCTTATCTCAACATGATAATGATTATCAATATCGTAAGAAATATATCAAGCGCCATCCTTGCTGTCAACTAAAAAGCGAACTTTGTATTATTTCACTACTACTAAAATAAAAAAACCTGCCAAAATATTGGCCAGGTCTTTTCGTGAAGCCGTCTCAAAAACCTACACATTGGGGCTAGGTTGCTGGAGGCTGCTTGCTGGTGATCGCTGTTTTGTTTTATATTCTTCTCCCCAATCCTTCATCAAGTTAATAATCGGGATCAGTGTTTCTCCAAATTCGGTGAGAGAGTATTCGACCTTAGGCGGAACCTGTTGGTAGACTTCACGGTGAACGACACCATCCTCTTCCAGCTCGCGCAATTGAAGTGTCAGCATACGCTGGGTAATTCCCGGACAGATCCGCCGAAAATCACTAAATCGCTTAGTCCCATACATGAGATGGTATAAAATAATCCCTTTCCACTTGCCCCCAATCACATCCAACGTGTACTCAACAGGACACGCCTGATCATTCCCAGCGGTACACTCACCAAAGCCGCCTTTCCGATTGCGCATTGGCCCTTCTCCTCCTTGGTATCATTTTATATACTACAGCACATTAATGTGCGTACTTCCAAAACGATTATATATATTCTAATATTAGTCATGCACTTGATAAGCGTCAATTTCAATCACATCCATAAGGAGTGGAATCACGATGGAAATCCTAACAACCACTAAAGATCAAATTTTAGCTGCATACAAGTTCAGACATGCTACAAAGGAATTTGATAGTCATAAGAAAATTAGCGATTCCGATTTTGAGTTTATTCTTGAAACCGGTCGTTTATCCCCAAGCTCGTTTGGCTTTGAACCCTGGAAATTTGTTGTCGTCCAAAGTAAAGAGATGCGTGAGAAACTGCTGCCCTATTCTTGGGGGGCCACAAAACAGCTACCAACAGCAAGCCATTTCGTACTTATTCTCTCCAGATTGCCTAAAGATATGGTAGCTTCATCCGATTATATCAAGAATATGATGGAAAACGTGCAGCAATTACCTGCTGAAGTGATGCAAGGCAAAGAGAAGGTATATGATGCCTTCCTAAAATCAGATTTTGCGCTTGAGGAAAATGAAAGAGCTATGTTCGAGTGGGCATGCCGACAAACCTATATCGCACTGGGCAATATGATGACTGCCGCAGCTCAAATCGGCATTGATTCCTGCCCGATCGAGGGTTTTAATAAACAAGAAATTGAACGCATCCTTTCCGAAGAAGGCATTATGGATGCCGAGCATTTCGGTATTTCTTGCATGGTGGCTTTTGGCTACCGCCTGAACGAGCCGCGCGACAAAACTCGTCGACCTGTAGATCAGATTGTGGAGTGGGTGTAAAACGCGGAATATCCTTCTTTAAAGCAAAGAGCGCTCCACAGCCATTTCCATGGCTATGGGGCGCCCTCTTTTCATAAAACTCAGGTCCTACAAGTTTTATCACTTCATACGCTTACTGATAGTTCACTTCTTCCACGAAATAGATGTCCTTCAAACGAGCTTTCACGCGCTGAATTTCATCTGCTGTTAAAGGAGCCGTTGGACTTAGCTTGAAGTTCCTTCCGGTGACATAGCTTACGTCCGTGTGACCATCCAGGTTGTAATCCATCTTCGGAACCGGTTTTTGGGTATAATCGGTAAAGTCAATAATAGACCATTCCGCATCCCCATCCTCTTTGGATAAAATAACCCGCTGTGAGGCATTTTCAGTCCACAAATAGCGCAGATTTGCTGGTGAATTATTGGAATCCATAGCCGTCTTAATACCTGAGCCTCTAAACATGAGCGTAAACTCGGTATGATCATTATTGGATCCTGCTACCGATTCATAAACCTGTTTCAGCCCGTCCACACCCACAATCTCGACCTTGCGATCAAGCGGGAAATGATTCACAAAGTTCTCCCATATTGGACCCATGTTATGGGTGTTGGCAAGTGCGTTAATGTCCAAAATAATGGACAAGTAGTTTACCGTATTTATACGTTGATAAGGGTTATCCAAATATTGCTGTACTATATACAGTTGTGGTGCCGCATCCGTCTCCGTCACATAGGGGTCACCCGGATGAAGAGTCCAGCGTGAGGAATCTTTGGTATAGCGTGATCCAATCGGATCAATCGTAACCGAGTTCATGAATACGGTACCGCTATTATCAGTAATTCCTTGTGCGGGAACAATCGGATTGTCTTTATTAGACCAGTAAGGCATCAAAGGTGAGCCCTCACCATACATGCCGTTGACATTATATTGTGTAGCCGACCATCCCATCGCGGATGTAATTCGATAGTGATCTTTTAACCATTGAGTCTGTTCAGGATTCACCGTAAAGCTGGTCAATGATTTCGGCAGATACTTCCGATATTGGTCTGTATCCATGCTTTCAAACACGGATGGTGATCCCATCGAACCAGATTGGTGTAGCTCATTGAATGCATTGTAACGGTACATGTACAGCCACTCATCCATCTTTACTTCCCAAACAGGAAACTTCTGCTGGTTCGGATACCCGGCCAGTATCCCGACTTCATCTCCATACTGATCGACGTAATCCAGAACCTGTTTAAGCTGCGGTCGGTTCGATTCCACAAAAACAAATCCGTTTTCCATCGCCCACGTCACTTTGATGTTGGGACCAAAGTGATCCATCAGCAATTGACGAGATTGCTTGATTTGGTCTACGGTAGTCACGCTTCCCTGCAGCATGATGGAGACAGCAAAATATTGCTTCTTGCGTTCTCCGGGTTCTACCGTTAATTCCGCATCAGATGTGAAGTGAATCCCTTGGGATGGTGACTCAACCGTGAGCTTTAATGGAATAACCGAGTTTACTACCGGAATCAAATGCAGGTTGGCAATCTTTCCATCCTCGTCAAATATTCCTCTGGAATCCTCTACCCGAAGTATCAAGTCTGACGGCAGCATTTCAGGAGCTATAACCTCTCCTTTAGCATTATGAAATACGTAGGACATTTTCCAAGCAGCGGGATCTAAAGCAGCCGCCTCTGAAATAGTATACGTAGACAAGTATACGGACCTGATTACGTTCGGTGGCTCTGCCGGCGGAGTCTTCCCTTTCACGATCAGCTTTGTCTGAGCTGTAAGGACCTGATAAGGTTTGGCAATAGTGACCTTCATCTCTACAGGAATGAAGCTGTCCGCAGCCGGAATATTTTCAGGATGTGCGATTTTCCCTTGTACATCAAACACACCTAACTCATCACTAAATGTGTACGTAACATTTGTGACGCTGACAGCAGGAATGCTTACTGGTCGCCCTTCATGGTAGAGCTGAAAGGATAGCTGATACGAAGGGTACGTTTCTGGCTGATTTACCAGCTCCTCCGCCTTGATTACGACTTCATCTACCAGAAAATCCGAAGAAGGATCCGATGGATCTACTGGAATTACTGGTGGTTTGGGATTAGGCACCGGTGGTGTGACTGGCGAGTCCGGTCTCGGCTTCGGTGGTATCACCGGCGGTTCCGGCTTCGGTTTCGGTGGTGTCACTGGCGGTTCCGGTTTCGGCTCTATTGGTGTCACCGGGGAGACTGGTGAATCAGGTCTTGGGCGATGCCTTTTAGGCTCCTCAATTTCCGAATTCACAGGTTGTTGCCTAATTTCCGGTGTCAAATCGACCGCAATCTTCTGCGATTCTTGTTGGCTGGTCGCCTGAGGCATCGTTGCAGCTCCATTTCCTAATGACTCCAGCAAACGTTTGGCACGTTCTCTCAGACCGTCACCGCCTAGCCAAATCCGATAAGCAACCAGCGTGGCGTCCTGCCGTCTCACAGACTCTTTAGGATGGAAATAGTGATTCGTATCCCCCTCGATCAGTTCCAACCGTTCCATCAGCCATACACTCGTTTGTGCATAGTCTGATATATCTGATTGATCCACAAAACTGGATATTCCAGCAGATCGGGTATCATCAGTAACACCAAAATACCGGGCATACCAAACGGCCATATCCTGACGGGTCATATTGTACTTGGCCCCAAATAATTGTTCGCTAATCCCTTTCGTAATGCTCTCTTCCTGCAAGGCCTGTACATAAGGTAAGGCCCATGGTGACACATCCCGAAAAGAAGTTACGCCTCTGTTATTCGATGTTCGCTTTAAGGTTTTAGCAAAAATGCTTGCCCATTCCTGACGCGAGATAAAATGTAAAGGTCGAAAGCTCCCATCCTGATAACCTGTAACATAACCTTGAGCAGCCATGGCCTCAATCGCATCAGCTGCATAGGAATGTTCGATATCGTTAAAGGCTCTGTTCGCAAAAACAGGCGCACTATGTATACAGAACAACCAGACAGCCAGTAAACCAGCCATGTAATGCCTAATTTGTTTCAACCTTTTTTCACAGTTCATTATTTGAGATCATTACACCTCCTTTACGAGATGGCACTGGGCCACTTTCACCTGTACCTTCATATCAACTTTGAAAATAAATCTCTTTTGTTTTCAAACGGTTTTTCATTACTGTTAACACCAAACTGTATATACTTGGTTTATCGGAATAATCTCCCTAGGATTGAATAAAGCCAGCAAAAAAAGTGGTTTGAGCAATCTGCTGTCCTGCTCATTCAGCATGTTTTTTTAAGCCGTCATTCCCTATCACTAAACAATGGTTTTCATTGGTAATTAAATATTTATCACCTTTGGGTTATCATTTTATTCATGCATACAAACAAAAAAAGAGATGACACCTGTATCCGCATTCGTCTGAATACAAAATGTTATCTCATTTTTTTGTGTAAGATGCACTTATTAAATTCTGTCTTCTCTTTTAATCCTTTTTCAACTCAGAGCCCTTATAAATATAAAAGTAGCCCTTTAAAGATCCGTTTTGTGGATAAGCAGCAGGATCTTTGTCTTTTATTTGAGCTACCCACTCTCGGTTTATAAGCGTAGAGGGGCCTTCCTCAACTAGTGCTTCAGCAGACATTCCAGTGATTGGTTTTGCTGCGCTGGACCAGAATGCAACTAAGTATACATCGTCAGCATTAAAATGATAGCGTTCTTCACTTGGAGTTCCCTCATAAAACAGCTCAGCCAACGAAGCTGCCTCAGATCCTCTCATAAAAATTCGAATCTCATCGGTTCCGTTCCATGTATGAGGAATTCCGTCTTTTGGATTAACGTAGTCTACAGTTTCTGGCTCCTTGTCGGTATTAAAATCAACAACTGCATATTTATAAACCTCATCCGTTACACTCTTGGTTGCAAATTCAGTTGTTTTCTCTGTTCGGTAGCCACTGAACTTTCCATACACATTCGGGGTTTTGCTAATCGCAGCAAAGGCCTTTTCCTGATCCATAAATCCAGCTCTACCAGCTACCGGTGTCAGCCTGTAGGTCTTGATTTCAGTCCCCTTGTACTGATCCCAAGAGTATTCGTAATAATATTTTGCATAAGATATTCCACTGTTCCACCCTACGGATACCAGCATGATAATACCTATCATGAATACTACTGGCCATTTTTTCAACATCATACCCACAACCTCTTTTCTTCAAGTACAATCAAATCATCATTAGAATTATAGCTTTTCAATAATTCTACTAACAGTTAAATATTAGAAGGAATTGTGGATAAATTATGTCTTTTCTATTTTTCTGTCTTCTGCGGATCAGTTGCTGCTTTGAGACGTTTTTCCATTTCCGTAGACACCATAATGTTCAACAACCCCATGAGATTATTGGTCTCGTTTCTTGCTTTTTGATAGGCGGCAGCAAAGGCCTTTTCATTCGCCGCAGGGTTTTTAATATCACTCAGTTTCTTCCACTCTGGTTTAACTTGTTGATCATACATATTGTACAAACTGATGTCTGTGGGCGTCTGTGCAACAGGTATCATAGACTCAAATTTCGAAGCAACCTTAAAGAAGCCCAGCGTATTTTGGACTGATGGAGTAGAGTAATCATGCGTCTTCATCGCTTCTTCTAAAATAAGAAGTCCCTCGCGTGACAGGTAGAGCATTTTGATGAGCCCTCTTTCTGTATTAGAAGTTTCCTCCCATTTCTTGTAGGTCTCTCCCGGAGCAACTCCCTCTGTAAAATAAGTATAAGCCTCATGAATAAACTCATCCGTATTCGGGTGAATTGGCTTTTCTGTATATAAATTGACAACAGAGTCGCTGTAATTTGCGATGTTGATATGTTTTCCGGTTGGATCGGAAACCCGCCGAATGGGATGGTTTGGCACCCGTACCAGCCCATAACGATCCGCAAAGGAAAGGATCTGCTCTTGTGTTGTATTTAGTCCTATTTGGCCTGCTTGCTGGTCGGGTTTCGTTGCTTCTTTAGCCATGTCTGCATACGTTTTTGTGTTGGTCTCAGCTTTTGCCGTTTTGTCCATTGTACTGCTCGCAGTAGCTTCCGCACTCGCTTGTCCTGCAACATCATGATCCACTTTGGGTGTCTGTGTAGCTGTGGCAACTGTAGACGTAGTCGCTCCAGTCGTAGCCTCACCTTCATTTTGTTTTTTGGAGTCACCGCATGCTGCCAGCATAGCAGATAAACTCATGACAGCAGTCATCAAAATAATGTACTTTTTCACCTTCATCTGATGTTTTCCTCATTTCTTGGTGTATCATTCTGCCATCCATACCTACGATAGACTAAGCTTCACATGTATCCTCGCAGGCCAATGGTATCTTCAATAATATGGAATTCATCTTATCAGAAATAAAAATGAGGGAATACTGGACCATCCTCCTGATTAAGCTCGGTTTGTTTTATAGTAATACGTTGTTTTCTGAACTAAAGACGTGATTATCACGCTGAAAATGGGCAAATTTCCTGTTGACTTTTAGAATACTGCGATCCTCGGTACTACTCCTGCACGCTTATAATTTCTAACCCGAAAACGAAAAACGAAGCTCATGACCTAGGAACTTCACACACAGCCGAATGGTTCTTGTTTTATCTAGCAGCATTCTGCCCACTCTTTTTTTTCTATTTATTTGAAGTCCCACGGTCTGACCTTTAGAATAGATAATACACTTGGCGTTATTTAAGGAAGGGTGAACTTATCTATGTTCAAGAAAATGGATATCTACCGAATTCTCACTTTAATATTTGCTGTAATTGCTATGGTTTCGTCCCTTTTATCTCTCGCATACCCGGATACTTATAAGCACGCATACACCATCGCACAATTTTTTATAGGACTTGTGTTTTTATTGTCCGGCATTTCAGAATTTAAGGCTCATCGTAAGAGTATGGCAATAATGAACTTCTCCGTTTCCCTTCTCACTTTCTTTGTATTTATATTCACCCTTGTAGTGCGAAAAGGTTAGCCACACACTTTTTCACCTCACTTACAGCCTTTCCATTGCTCTATTCCTCTTCATATAAAAAGAAAAGCCGAGCGCAACTCAGGTAATCTGAATTACGCTCGGCAAATACTACATCTTGAGCAGCCTATTCGTTTTTTTCTAACTCTTCAATTCTCTGCCGCTTTCCTATACCAAAGATAAAATATCCAATAACGACGATCGCCATGAATGTTGCCCCGACAATCAACGATAAGCGTGTGTCCGGGTTAAACCACATTCCAACAATTACGAGCAACAGAAAGATAATGGTGATGTAATTACTAATCGGGAAAAACCGAGACTTAAAGTTATGACCTTCCATTTCGTTTTTCCACTTTTTCCGGAATTTAAATTGACTAATGGCTAATGCAAACCACGGTACCATACCTGGGAGAACACTGGCGCTATAAATATACAGAAACAGTTTGGAATCAGGCATTAAGTAGTTAAATAATACCCCTACCAGCAGCAAGGAAATGGTCGTTATTATACTATTTCTAGGGACGCCGCTTGCCGAAACTTTTCCGAAGAACTTAGGAGCTTGTCCATTCTTAGCCAATGTATATAACATTCTGCCCGCACTATAAATACCACTGTTGCAACCTGACATCGCAGCTGTGAGTACAACAAAGTTAATGATACCCGCAGCAGCCACAATTCCTACCTTGGCAAAAGTCAGAACAAACGGGCTGCCAATCTCGCCAATTTGGTTCCAAGGATAAATCGTAACAATGACAAAGATTGCCCCTACGTAAAAAATCAGAATACGCCAGATGATGTTTTTAATGGCTTTTCGCAGGGTCATTTTCGGATTTTCTGCTTCACCCGCTGTAATGCCCACCATCTCAATCCCCTGATAAGCCGCCGTTACAATACAGAGTGCAAATAGGAACCCTTTTAGCCCTCCTGCAAAAAAACCACCATGGCTGACTAGATTGGATAGACCTATCGGTTGTCCGCCGTTACCGAGGCCAAAAAAGATAATCCCCGTACCAACCACTAGCATGAAGATAATTGCGATAATCTTAATCATCGCAAACCAGAATTCAAATTCTCCATAAAATTTCACAGCCGCCAAATTGGCCAGCGCAATAATAATTACACCTGCCAAAGCCGGCAACCATTGCGGGATATCCGGGAACCAGTAGCCCACATATACCCCAATCGCAGTGACCTCCGCCATCCCTACAGTAACCCATAAGAACCAATAGCTCCAAGCGGTCAAGAAACCAGCCAAAGGGCTGATGTATTTATGAGCAAAGGTAGCAAATGAGCCCGTCACCGGTTCAAGAATCAGCATTTCCCCCATGATCCGCATGACAAAAAACATAATAATCCCAGCTAAGAGATAAGCCAACAGCACCGAAGGACCTGCCCATTTTATCGTACTTGCCGATCCCATAAACAAGCCAACGCCAATCGTGCCCCCAAGCGCAATCAACTCAACGTGTCGTGGCTTCAGCCCTCTCGTTAATTGTTTCGATTCCAAAAGAACGCTCCCCTTCGTATATGTTCGTCATCAAATGCTAATGATCCGGAAAACTGCCCCCAAACATTATTAATTTTCAGACTGACGTGGTTGATCGAACGACTACACAGTAGTTCCACGATTTGTAAATATACAAAGAAACCACGTCCTATTTACCGTCTAAAACCTTACTGTTTCTAAGACCGAGTCCGTAGCATTAGATGCATTGTATGACAAAAAACGTCTAAATACAACTGCTAATTAGCAGACATTTTTAGACATGAAATGGAAAGGAAGGAGATTCATTTTTCTGAACATTGGTCAATTCAATGTAATGCATTAGAGCGTTAAACATGCGTATTTTTTCAATGATAAATATCACGATATTAAGCTTATTTAAAACCTGTATCCCTACAGTGCAAAACATGAACTCCGAATGAAAGAGCAACATTTCAAACATTACCTTGTGCTATAACTATGCATGAATTCCAAACAAGGAGATGAAGACATGAGTAAGTTAAAAGGTCAAATCGCTTTAGTAACTGGTGCAAGTCGAGGAATCGGTCGTGGCATTGCATTACGTCTGGCTCGGGAGGGGGCCATTGTCGCAGTGCACTACGGAAGAAGGCATAAAGAAGCAGATGAGGTGGTTCATCAAATTGAGCAACTTGGAGGGGCTGCATTTACGATCGGTGCTAACTTCAGTGCCCTGAACGGCGTTTATGATTTATATGCGAAATTGGATGAAGCGCTTCGGGAACGTACAGGCGATAATCGGTTTAATATTCTCGTCAATAACGCTGGAATGGGTCAAATTGTCCCCCTAGAAGAGACAACAGAAGAATCTTTTGACGAAGTCATGAACATGAATGTCAAAGCACCTCTTTTTGTTACCCAGCAAGCTTTGCCGCGTCTAAAAAATGGAGGCCGCATTATCAATCTCTCATCGTTTGTTACACGCGTGGCCTCCCCTAGTGTTTTCGCATATAGCATGTCAAAGGGGGCAATCGACACACTGACACGCGTTTTGGCTCATCAACTTGGGAGCCGTCATATTACAGTCAACGCCATCCAACCTGGCATTATCAATACAGAGATGAATAGCGGAACATTACAAGATCCCAACGGGCAGAAATTTGCCGCTGGCCTTTCGACCTTTAAACGCTGGGGCGAGCCTGAGGATGTTGCAGATATAGCTGCCTTTCTTGCCTCATCGGATAGCCGTTGGATCACTGGTCAATTGATTGATGCAAGTGGTGGATCTCATCTGTAAATGAACAGGTTCAAAATAAAAGCAAAATGCGTTGGTGAGAGAAAGTCGTTCTTCTCCACCAACGCATGAAATAGATTATCAGCCAGTTGTTCAACATGACTACTACAGATCAGGTACCACAGAAGGTTCGGTAAGGACAAGTGGGTTCCTCAGGCAATGTAGAGTAAACTTCCTGTTCAGTAGAATAAGCATAAGGGTCCGAAAGAACTTCAAGAAGTTTCTCCATCACACGGTAATCTTCTCGTTCCACCGCAGCTTCCAGTGCTTCTTCTACCCGATGGTTGCGCGGGATGATTGCAGGATTTCTGCTGCGCATCAGCTGATGCGAGGAGGCTTCGGATTCCTGTTGTCTGTCCAGCCTCGCCTGCCACTGCTTGTGCCACTGGGTAAAATCCGCAGTGCTGAACAAATCCGCATCCTCCAGTTTGTTTAAAGTTAGAGCACGGAAGGTATTGGTGTAGTCCGCGCGATGCTTCTGCATGATTTTAAGAAGATCCTCAATCAGGGATTCATCCTCTAGCTCCTCGTTAAAGATCCCCAACTTGGCCCGCATTCCCGTAAGCCAATGATGGCGAAACATGTTTGCAAAATCTGAAATTGCATCCTCGGCCAGTTGGACAGCCTGCTCTCTGTTGTCATGTAGCAGCGGCAAGAGGGTCTCTGCAAATCTCGCGAGATTCCACGCAGCAATATGCGGCTGATTGACATAAGCATAGCGGCCCTGCATGTCGATGGAACTGAACACCGTCTCAGGATTATAGGTATCCATAAAGGCGCAAGGACCATAATCAATGGTTTCTCCGCTAAGGGTCATATTGTCGGTATTCATCACTCCATGAATAAAACCCACTAACTGCCATTGGGCGATCAGCTTCGCCTGACGCTTAATCACTTCCTGAAGCAGTGAAAGGTAACGGTTTTCGTCATTGGCAACTTCCGGATAGTGTCGTTCCAATGTGTAATCAGCTAGAGTACGCAGATCTTGGGACGTGCCCCATGCTGAGACATATTGAAAGGTGCCGACACGAAGATGACTGGCAGCCACACGAGTCAGAATGGCGCCGGGCTGCTCAGTTTCCCGGATGATCGCCTCACCTGTAGTTACCACCGCCAAGCTGCGGGTGGTAGCGATACCTAGCGCATGCATCGCTTCGCTGATGATGTATTCGCGGAGCATCGGCCCAAGTGCCGCTCGGCCATCACCACGACGAGAGTACGGCGTTCTGCCTGAGCCCTTGAGCTGAATATCAACCCGTTTACCCAAGGGAGTGATCTGCTCGCCAAGCAGTAGAGCACGACCGTCTCCTAACATGTTAAAGTGCCCAAATTGATGCCCTGCATAAGCTTGTGCAAGAGGTGTAGCACCTTCGGGAACCTGATTGCCGGCCAACATTGCTACGGCGTCATCTCTTTGCAGCGCATTTTCGTTCAAACCCAGTGAGACTGCCAACGGATGATTTAAAATGATCAGCTTTGGTGAACGGACAGGATTTGGATTGAGCTTCGTAAACATGGATTCCGGCAGACGAGAATAACTGTTGTCGAAGTTCCACCCTATTTTATCTGCTATTTCTTTTTTCTCCGTCATAGTGTCTCCTTTTCTGCTATGGTATCTTGGATTTTTCCGTTTTAGTTTTTACTTCTATCCATTTATTATCCACTTTTCACCATGCTGTTGTGCTTTTTAACTTACTTTTTTATTGTAACCGATGATCAAACATGAATTGTATTTGAATACCGAATGGGTCTTCAATAATACCATAGGCTTGGCTAAACACATTACTAGATAAAGGTACAATGATTTTCACTCGATCATCTGTTATTAGACTATGATAAAAATGTTCAATTTCTTCTCTGTCAGCACTTTGAATACATAATGAAGTATTATTCCCTACAGTATATTCCTCATTGGGATTCATGGGTTCTTCTGCTATCATAACCTTTGTTCTTCCGATCGATAAGACAGAATGAGAAATATAATCTTTATTTTCAGCAGTAAGCTGTATTGAGCTGTCACGTTTGGCCATATCTTGATAAGTAACGAGAAATCGTTCCTCGGCGTTAAAATGTTTTTTGTAAAAAGTTATAGCTTCCTTTGCTTTTCCGTTCATGGATAAGAAAATAGCTATTTCCAGTGTTGTACTCATGGGTTTCAATCTCCTTTTATATCATGCTTTTAGGTAGATATCTTATAGATTTGATATATCACCTTGAACCTATTATCATATGTAAAGGGTTCAAAACATGACACCTTTTATAAGGAGATTTATGTATGAAGAAATCCGAAAGATTAAATGACATGATTAGGTACTTAAACAGTCGAGAGTACTTTAATTTAAATGATCTTATGGATAAATACCATATTTCAAAAAGTACAGCCTTACGTGATATTAGTTCATTAGAACAATTAGGTATGCCTATTTATTCGGAACATGGCCGACATGGACGATATGGTATCTTAAAAAATAGATTGTTATCCCCTATTATTTTTACGATGGATGAAGTATATGCTCTGTACTTTGCAATGTTGACGTTAGAAGCTTATCAATCTACACCATTTCATTTAAGTGTTAATAAACTCAATGAAAAGTTTGAACACTGTCTTTCTAAAATACAAATAAACCAGATTCATAAAATGAAAAAGGTTCTACAATTTGAAATATATCAACATAATCATGTTAGTCTCTATTTGGACAAAATACTAACCAGTATTCTTAATGAGACGTACTGTAAGGTTCAATATTCAAAAAATAACCAGAATAAAAGTTACCATGTTCAATTTTTCAAGATTTCCGCTAAGTTTGGCCAATGGTACGCTACTGGAATAGAGTTAAATACGAATAAGTATAGGGTTTTCCGATGTGATCGAATCACCTTGGTAGAAGAAGAGGAAATCAATTCTCGCTTTTCTATAGATGAACTCCTTAATCGTTCATTAGAAATGTATCAATCTGAGAAGAGCATTGACTTTGAAGTAGAGATTGTAGAACAAGCCAAGGATATTTTTTATAAAGAACATTATCCCTCTATGAAAATACAGCAGGGGCATAAAACAGTCATCAAAGGATTCTATAATCCTGGAGAGGAGGAGTTTATCGCTCATTATTTTATGAGATATGGTCATTATGTACGATCAGTAAAGCCTGAATCTTTAAAACAGATTATTAAGGAGAGAGTTGAGCACCTCTTAAACCACTATCAAAAATTATAAAATCATCGAAGGTTTGTTCAAAATTTTTTCTGCATTTAGCAAGAAAAAGAAGCCTCAAGCTCCTTTTCCCTGCTAACGATGACATTGGAATTATGGCTTCCGTTTGGCGATAACAGCATAGGATACCGTTCTTGTGAATCCGCTTGGATTCCATGCAGTAAATACCCATCTGTCTTCGGCTGCGGAATAATTATTGAGAAGAAAACCTTGTTCATTTCCAGAGAAAGTCCATGAGCCGCTAATCAGGTTGTAGTCGTTACCGTTAATCGTAGTGCTTCTAAAGCTATTGGGAGAAAGAGTGACCGGAGCGAAAGTGAAACGTGCGAATCCATCTCCAAGTTGAGTTACACGAATGGCTTTTCTAACATTCATAACCACATGGCTTCTTTTTTTCAGTTTTTTCCCCAATTTTGCTTCCGCTTTTCTAATTTTCACTAAAGTTGCCTTTCGCAAAAAAATCATCTCCTTCATTGTTATACTTATAGTTAATGAAGGACTAAATGCTTTTGAATGGACAAAATCCCCGGTAAATTGGCTGGATTTTTTGGAGATGTTGAAACAAAAAGCCCTTCCTTAAAAAAAGGAGGGCTTGACACCGCTACTCTTATTATTTTCCGTTTCTATACCGATTTTGTTAAGCCGATATGGGTGATCATGGTGTCATATGGCTCTAATTCCATGGTTTGTTTGCCATAGTCCGTTTCAATCGCTGTTCTTTGCAGTTGATCACTATTGTTAATAACAACCAACATTTTACTTTCTGGATAATAAGCACATTCTGTATATAGGTTATCTGTAATGTACTTCGTTTCATGTAACTCATTGCCTGCAAACCGAATTATATTCAGTAGCAACCTTGTGTTTTCCCAGCTGAATTCGAAAGAAGGAAGGTAGATCCCCTTTCCTTTACCAAAGGCATGAGTGGATAGTGTTATCATACCACTCGTTTCCTCCACTACCGCAGCTGACCCATCGGTAAGATAAATGCTATTCTTTGGCGTTATACTGGCTCCCTCAGGCACCAAACCATGCTCATCCCTAGCCTCGTATGCCCATCTTCCATGACCTACTCTGGAGCCTGTATCCTCATCCAGTCCGAGAACATGTGCCATTCTGAAAAAGCTGTCGTGGCCTTCAACCGCAGAGGGCTGGTTGATGCCAATAAAGGTACCACCCTCATAAACCCATTTCGTCAGTAAGTCCACACACTTGTTGTCATTCCAATGCTGTCCACCACTCCATGCTGTACCGGCAGAGCCTGCATTGATGACTACATCACAATCCTGTAGTATACCCTGACGGATATCTTCAAAATTAATGAACTCAACTTCAACCGGCAATCCGGATAAAGCCTCATTGATATGAATCAAATCATGCATATACGTTTCGTGGAAATGGCCAGACAAGGTCCACGATCTCAATTTTCCCCAGCTGTGCAGAATAGCTACCTTCGTCTTCATATGATAGGGTTTGCCTTCATGATGCAGTTCTTTGATTTCTCTAAATTCATTGGCAATCTTTTCGATGTAATCGCAAAAATCCGGGTAAGGCTCTACAAGATGCAAATATCCACCCAGTCCAATCCGGTCAATAGGCTCCCTCAACAGGGCGCGTCGGATATTAATCCAATACTTTTTGGCATCTAGCGTGGGGTCGCCCCCCTCCATAAAGGTAGGAAGCCCGCCTAAGCCAACCGGAAATAAGTATGGATGCAGCCGAATCTCATGCGTATTCACTTTCACACCTGAACACAGCCTCGCCTCATAACCTGAGAACACACATTTAATCAACCCGTCAAATCCAAACTCTTGAAAACGGTCATTATAAGGCTCCATACCAACCCAACTGTCATCATAAAACACATAGGCCAGCTTGTCGTGCTTATGCACAATATCAATTAATTTCTTGCCAAATTCGATTACAAAATCATTGATAAATGCCATCCAGTCCAGCTTGCGTTGCTCAGCCGGGATATGTGTGACGCGGTACTTCCCGCCATTCACAAAATCCTCGGCAGTCATCGAATACCCATATCTCTTCGCAAATAGATCAAGCGCTCTTGAGCTTACCGTAAAATCGTATGACCCCCAATCAGAGAACAGATGGCGATTGCGCTCATTGCTGCCCCAAATCCAGGCGAAGTTATAAAATAAGGAGGTAAACCGGACAACCGTGGTTTCCTTATGATGAAGACACCAATCCTCCATCCAATTCAGCAGATACTGTTGCGTTTCTGTATACATGGGATCAATCTGCATTAAATGCTCTTTGTCCCAATGATTCGTGGTGTGATTGTACATGGAAATCTCTTCCCAGATCCGGTAGACCATGAAGCTTACCGTGTATTTATGCCAAGGAGCAATGCCGGTAATGACCACATTTCCGGATTCCCTTTCATAATTCCATTGTTCTCTTGGAACTTCTTCCCCGGTCGTTCTGTCAAAAACCTGCCAGTAGTTAAGCGCCTCTTTAGAATCATTCACTTTGAATTGTTCTGCAAAAAAATCCTCCATCAGATAGATGGATACATAATCCTGTACAGCTACCTTCGGATTCGTAATTAAAAAACACTGTTGCAGCTTATCCAGATTGCGGGACGCCCACTCGTTATGATCTCTGATGATACAGATTGTAGAATAAATGCCGTACCCAGCGTTTATAATCTCATCGGACAACTGCGTGCCGTCACTGTCACGGATGACATCAGCGCCCCATCGTTCAGCTAATTTCAGGGTCAGCGCCTCATAACCAGATTCTCCTGGTAGCGTAAAGGCCCCCGTTGTTTGTTTAGACAACTTCGATCCCTCCTAATTCAACATATCGGATAGAAAAGCCAACGCCAAGCCTTGTCCCCAGCCCTGAATCCAGTCTTTTGGAATATTGCGATACCCTTCACGATTTTTCATAACCGCCGTGCCGCCCGATACACCCAATACCCGTCCGTCTTCGCTAATATGGTTTAAGATGCCCTCCAATGCCTTTTGCACGTATTTGGTATGCAGTGGATTGCCGTTATTGATCATGGCCGCCGCAATACCGCAAGATGCAGATACTTCTTCATAGGACTCCTCGTCATCCAGTACCGTCCGCCACAAGCCATTCTCTGTTTGAACACCCTTCAATGCAGCCAGTTGATCCCGAAGGGAACATTCCACGTCCATACACGGCGGATACAAATACCAGTCTTTCAAATGAATTTTGACTTGCGACATGGTATATGCTCCCCAAGCATTCGCTCTTCCCCAGAAAAATCCGGACATGTGATCCTGTTTGACATTATTGTAGCCATGGTACCAGAAGCCGCTACTAGGGTCTTGCAGGTATTTGATATGCCAGTAATATTGATTTAAGGCATCCTGGATCATTTTCTCGTCCTTTAATTTGGTTCCTACACGCAGCAGAAAGAATGCCGCCATAAACAACGTGTCTGCCCATGCCTGTTCTGGAAAATCATTAGCAACGGATACCGTATGCTGCAGAACATGGTCTCCGAACCTGAGAGCATTGTTTTGGATGTAATCCACCTTGCTCATCACAATATCCCAATATTTCTGGTCCCCTGTTTCTTCATACAATGTGATCAGCATATGACCCATGGCACATGTGTTAACCGTCCAGTGCGGCAGACCCAGCTCGATGTATTCATCTGCCCACTGGGCAAGCATATTTAGATACTCTTTATTCCCTGTTTGGGTATAGGCTCTGGATACACCATAATAAGCCACACCGCAGGGCCAATCCCACGTTAAATCCATCGCCATGGTTTTTCTGACGACTTTGTCGATGACTCTTAATATTTCTTCCTTGTCATAATTTAATTGAAGCATTGTTATTCCCCTCTCCTAGTGCACACGCCCCCAAAGGCGCTTGAGAGCGGTTTGTCACTGTTTTGGAAACGCTTTACTTATTCCATTGTACGCAGTAAAATAGTCTCACTCTAAGCACATTCGCAACAAAACTGCGCAATTTCAATCATTTATGTATACCTGCTGGCTAAACTTGACATAGCGTTGACCTATAATCTACTCAAATCCAAGTTATGGGAGTATCGAATATGCCCAGAAAAAAGAAGCCCATTATAGAATACCGACATTACAGCTTGCCTATAAACTTCCCTGTCTTGCTGTTAAGCGGTGAACGTTGGAAGATTTCAGATATTAAAAGTGAGCATCTCCATTTTCATAACCATTTGGAGATTGGTATTTGCTATTCGGATAGCGGTTTCATGGAGATCAAAGGAGAAACTGTCCCCTTCAAAGCCGGGGATGTAACTTTCATTCCCAGGTATCTTCCTCACACCACGTACAGTTCGCCAAATACAGCCAGCCTTTGGTCTTATATCTTTTTTTCGCCAGAGGACCTTTTCCAACATTCCTTTAAAAGCGCTTACAGAAACTTTGAGCCCAATTTGTGGGTGATGAAGGGAACGAACTGTATATTAAACAAAGAGCAGCATCCCAAGGTGTATACACTTGCGACTTCGATCGTAGAGGAGTTACAACAACAGAATCCTTACTATCAGGAAAGCGCCTACGGCTTATTGTTATCCCTTTATATAGAACTTCTCAGAATTCACTCCAGGAATGAATCATTGAAAGATGCAGAAACAGTACATAGCCGGAAAAGCGATTTTGCCATTTCTCCGGCTTTGGAATACATCACTAAAAATTATATGACACCTGTTAACATTGATTTTTTGGCTGATCTATGCCATTTAAGTACAACTCATTTTCGCCGAAAATTTCATGAGATTATGGGAACGTCGCCTCTTGATTTCCTAAACAGCACCCGAATCGAAGAGGCCTGCAAGCAGTTAAAAAGCACAGATGACTCCATTCTTTCCATCTCCGAGCAAGTCGGTTATCGTTCCATTTCCAGCTTCAATCGATGCTTCTCCAAGCTTATGGGAGAGCCGCCTAAAGAATGGCGTAAAGGAGCGCAATCCGAAGCACAATCGGCCAAAGCGTCTATACTGGAGTTTACCGGATGGGTTTAATTTTGCCAAACTGAATCCAGCAGCTCGTCCACTTCCTGAATTCGGGTTACCGATGGTGTTGGTATAAGATTTCCTCTCACCATAACCATAGCTACATTCGACAAAGCTTTTATGTTGTCCAAAGGGTTGTCCTCCAGCACGATTAAATCTGCCTGTTTTCCGGTATCAATGCTCCCTGTAAGATGATCAATGCCTAGGATTTCCGCATTAGACTTTGTTACCCGTTCGATGACCTGACCCGCATTCAGTTTCGTTTGTCTCATATAGTGATCCAGTTCCTGCCAAATGTCATAGTGAGTGACGTAAGACATTGCGGCATCCGTTCCAATTCCAATTTTGATCTCATGTTCTACAGCCTGACGCAGCCCCTTCAGCATGGAGTCGTACACAAGCCGCGAATTTTCCTTAACCGTTTCATTCACCTTCGTTAGGCTTGTATCCAATTTCGCAACGGGATACCCAGCCTGCAAAGTAGGAATCAAGGCGGTATAGCCCGATATAAAAAACAGGGAAAAGACATGATAATGGAAGCCGGTTTGCCCTGTTTTCCACTCCACTTTTCCCCGATTTCTTTCAAGTCTTCATTCATGTTTTCAGTGAGAACAACCCTGACACGAAGTGTCCCCATTATTGAAAGTTATTTTTTTCATAACGTACTGCGCCGCAACTCATAAAAATACTGCACAATCGGATGCTTTAGCTTCATCTTCTCAGACATGTTTAAAATTCGCTTTTTTCCTACTCGTCTGTCCACTAAAGCTAGAATATTCAATAAGATATCATTACTCTCTAAGCTGTCCTCTATAGAAGTAGTTAAAAATTTATTAGCTACAACATTAAAATTAGACTTGCTTAATAAGGCCTGTGCTGACAAAAGCTCCTTTGCATGCTCTGATATTTTTCTACCTCTTGCTATTACTTGTAGACGATCCTCCGGAACATTCTCATTAGTATCTTTTCTGATCGCTTCAATTTCTTCATTGCTGATAGGAACTTGGATATCTGGATCATTCTTGATTTCCAACTCCGTCTGATACCATTTGATTGGACTAGTGATATCGTTCATATTGAGTATGTTCTTCTTATCTACAGTTATATAACAAACTCCAGATTTATCAGGCAAATAACGGTAACTGGTTGCCCGGTATTCGACCCTACCGTCTAACGCAGGACAGAGGAAGCTCTCCAGTTGTTGCTTCAATTTACTCCAGGACATATATCCTCCTATGTTTTTAATGCCTATTAACAGCCCGTCCCCAACTTGGCAATTTAATTTCCATGTTCCTCTACCTCATCATGATTCTTGCTTCCAAACTCATCAAGCAATGTACGCACTTCACTTGTTGATTTGGCGTTCATTAAGCTGTTTCTGAGTTCACTTGCCCCTCGGAATCCACGGACATATATTTTGAAGAAGCGGGCGAGAGGGCTGAACGAACGTGGCTCCTGCGCTGAATAATGATCATGGAGATCTAGATGTAGCCGCAGCAGTTCAAGCAATTCCTCACTGCTGTGTTCCTTCGGCTCCTTCTCAAACGCAAATGGATTCTGGAAAATACCACGCCCAATCATAATGCCATCTACTCCATATTGCTCAGCGAGCTTCAAGCCGGTCTGACGGTCCGGAATATCTCCGTTAATGGTCAGCAGTGTATCTGGTGCCACCTCATCACGAAGTTTCTTAATCTCCGGAATCAGTTCCCAGTGAGCGTCTACTTTGCTCATTTCCTCTCTTGTCCGCAGATGAATGGACAAATTCACAATGTCTTGTTTCAAAATATGGGTCAACCAGTCGCGCCATTCGTCTACGGCAGTGAAACCGAGCCTTGTTTTTACACTGACGGGCAGTCCCCCGGCTTTGGCGGCCTGAATGATATCCGCTGCGATTTCGTGACGGCAGATCAGACCGCTTCCCTTCCCATTCTCGGCTACATTCGCTACAGGACAACCCATATTAATATCGATGCCTTTGAAGCCTTCTTTCGCCATACCGATGCTCATTTCACGGAAATATTCCGGCTTATCTCCCCAGATATGGGCCACCATGGGCTGTTCATCCTCTGTAAAAGTCAAACGCCCGCGTACACTTTTGTTCCCCTCCGGGTGACAATAACTCTCTGTATTCGCAAACTCCGTAAAAAACACATCCGGTCTGGCTGCTTCACTTACGACATGGCGAAACACAACATCCGTCACATCTTCCATCGGTGCCAGTACAAAAAAAGGTCGTGGCAACTCACGCCAAAAATTATTCGTCATATCAAAAACTCCTCTATAAATACCAGGACAAATCTTTGGCCCCAAAATGGTAAATCTAACCTGTTCATGTCCTTGCTTCTTCTTCACATATAACATGTTTAAGCATCGTAGTTCAAACAGCAGTATATGTTAAGCATAGACATCTAAATGAGTATATCATACTCAATAGAAGAGCATACTTCCCAAAAGCTCGCAAAAAAAGGAAGAGCGCCGCCCCTCCTTGCCATCTTCTATAACGTACTGCGCCGCAGTTCATAAAAATACTGCACGACATAACTTCCCCCAGCCTATGCCGTTCCCAAGCGAATGGCTTAAAAAAAGAGCCGAGGAATAATATCCTTGACCCTTTTCGTCAAATTCTACACATGAATACCCAAAATTTTCAGCTGTTCATTGATTTTGGCTTCAAGTTCAGCGATTTCTTTTTTATCTTGCTCTAAAAGCTTACTCACTTCGGCAAGATCAATGACTTGTTCTTCTTCAAACGTATCCACGTAGCGAGGAATATTTAAGTTAAACTCGTTTTCTTTGATTTCTTCAAGTGATGCCACGTGAGCATATTTATCAACATCTACACGATTTCGGTACGTTTCGATAATCTTATTGATATTTTTATCAGTAAGTTTGTTTTGATTTTTACCTTTTTCAAACTCATTGCTTGCATCGATAAACAAGATGTCTTTTGTTTTACGATTTTTCTTGAATACTAAAATCGTAGTTGGGATGGATACGCCGTAAAACAAGTTGGCAGGTAAGCCTATAACTGTATCAAGATAGTTTTTCTCAATGATCGTTTGGCGAATCGCACCTTCCGCTGCACCACGGAACAAGACACCATGCGGTAATACAATCGCCATTGTTCCAGTATCATTCAGATGATACAAGCTGTGTAAAATGAATGCATAATCTGCCTTAGTTCGGGGAGCGAGTTTACCATATTCCCTAAAACGTGGATCTTTGAGTTTCGTTTCGCTATTGTCCCAATGAGCAGAATAAGGAGGATTCGCAACTACAGCATCAAATGAGCGTGGGTGGTCAGTTCCTTGGGCATCTGGTCCATCAGGCCAATCGCTTTCAAGTGTGTCAGCATTAGACAGAGTCATGTTATTAAATGAAACACCATGCATCATCAGATTCATACGAGCCAAGTTGTATGTTGTCGTATTCTTTTCTTGACCAAAAAATTTAATCGCCCCGGGTTTATCTCCACCAGGCAGCTCACCTTGAACCGTTAATAACAATGATCCCGAACCGCAAGTCGGGTCATATACTGAAAAGGTATGTTCCGATTCTTCTACATCGTCCGTTACAATTTTAGCCAATACTTTAGAAACTTCATGAGGTGTGTAGAACTCTCCACCTTTTTTACCTGCACTTGCTGCAAATTGACCGATGAGGTATTCATAGATTGCACCAAGAATATCCTTGTTATCTTCACCCTTGTATTCAATGCCATGAACAAGCTTTACAATTCGGTTAAGTGATTTTGCACGTTCATTGGTAGAAGAACCTAGACGCGAGTCTCCAAGATTAATGTCGTTAAATACGCCACGAAAATCTTTCGCAGCTTCTTTATTTAATTCAGCGTTTCGATTGAAGTTATCAAAAATAGTTTGATAATCACTTGGAATCACCATGCTATTATCAATCTTATGCACTAAAGATTCCCAAGTATCAAGCGGTGCAATGGCATAGCCTAAACTTGCAGAAATATCTTCTAAGTAGTCATTCAACTCGTCACCATTCGCTTGTTCTAAGTAAGCACTATTGATCGATTCACCAGCGGCAACATCAATAACATTATTTTCAACTAAATACTGTTCTTGGTGTTCTGACAGATAACGATAAAACATAAAGGCTAAAATGTAGTTTTTGTATTCTGCAGCATCCATGCTTCCACGAAGCTCATTGGCCATCGCCCACAGTTTTGTTGTAATAGCTTGTAGATTATTGCTCATATTGTTATTTTCCTCCTAGATAAACATTTGTTGTAGTAGTGCTTTCTTCTGTTCTTGTAAGTGTTCCAGCTTACGCTGATGAAGGGTGATGAGGTGGTCGAGCTGTTTGAAAAAGGTACCGATTTGCTTTTGTTCGTCCATTGATGGAACAAGAATTTCTGCATCTTTTATATCATTAGAATTAATGGATTCAAAGGTAGACCCAGTACTATATTTTGTCCAATATCCATTTTGTTTCATATTTCCAAGCAGTTGAAAAATAAATTCATTTCCCTTGATACCAGCTACACCTCGGCCTAAAACCACATCAAAGTCAGTCTTACCAACATCCCCGACTGGAGCACGTACACTTAAAATTAAATCACCTTTATCAGCTTGTTTAGTAATTTGAGTTGTCCATACTCTAGGAAACACTTTTCCGTTTTTCATATCAGCATTTCCTTGGACAAGAATATAGTCATCAGGATTCTCTGTATAATTTTCCGAATTAGGTGATTGTCCCATCGTAATATGAACTTCATCCCCCAACCTACGCTGTTCCCAAGCGTCAGTGAAACCAGGGAAACGAACTTCAGGAAAATCCTCGCCATTTTTCGGAAACATTTTTTGAAGCAATCCAGCCTTCAAATTTCTCACGTTATTTAACTTACGCTGATGAAGGGTGATGAGGTGGTCGAGTTGTTTGAAGAATTTTCCGATTGTAATCTGTTCTTTAATTGAAGGAAGCAATAACTTGTACGATTGGAGGGTTTTAAAATATAAACGAACTCGTGTCCCACCCTTTTTTTGCATATGTGAAAAGTTAGCAAAATCTTTTGAATTATTCAAATTAGAAAGGATAAACTCATCAAAAGCTTCCTGATTGGTAGTAAACACAGGATATTCTTTGCTTACAAGAACAGGCGTACCCATATTGTTTTTGTTGAAATGAAAAGTAGAGTCGTCTGACATATGTCGATAAGTTATATAATTTTCTGGAACCAGATGAAAAACTAATGTTTCATCTATACCACTCCGTGCACCAATAAAGTATTCGTTTTGTAAAAACAATCCTTTACGTGATGAAGTAACTATTGGATATATTCCTCCTTTAGTAAACTCATTGTGTTCTTTTAATAACTCCCCCAACTCACGCTCTTCCCAAGCATCAGTGAATCTAGGAAATCTTAATTTAGGTACATTTTCTTTATGTTCGCTCATGACTGCTCTCCCTGTATGGTCTTAATTACTCTATCAAAATCAGAAACTATTTTCTGATGCTTATTGAATTCTTTATACTCGCCAATAGCCTTTTCCTTAGCCGCACTTTGTGAAATGTGCTCATTTCCATCCAGGATTTCATAGCGATTGAATGTTAAGAATTCATCAATACTTTTTGCAAAGTCCTGCATGCCCAGTAAGATCTCGTCTTCGAGCAGACGCTCTACATAGTCGAAATACGCGGATACGTTACGCTCCAGACTGCGAATTTGTTTTTCCGATAAATAATTCTTCGCAACGGATACGTCAGATTGTAAGATACGGCCATCGGGCGAGTTCTTCCAAGAAGTGAGACCCATGTGTTCTTTATCTTTATCGGCACTGTCATAAACAATTTCAGCAGCCGTTTTGCCTGTAATGGCATAATGAAACTTGTTTTGAACTGTCGCATAAAACTTCTTGGTGATCTCTGCGTTCCTGTCATAGTCGTATGAAATTTCCGCAAATACATCTGATATTTGTTGCCATATACGTCGCTCACTTGCTCGAATGGAACGGACAGTTTCAATCAGCTCACGGAAGTAATCCTTGCCAAAAACATTCTCACCTTGTTTCATCCGTTCAACATCAATTTTAAAACCTTTAAGGATGTATTCTTTCAAGACATCCATTGCCCATATACGGAACTTTGTTGCCTTTTGTGAATTTACACGATAGCCAACTGATATAATGGCATCCAGATTGTAACATTTAACAGTGTTCGTCTGTGTCTTTCCTTCTATTGCACCATGTTGAGTGGTATTTTCCAAAATAGAAATAACCACTTTTTCATCCAATTCTCCAGACTGGAAAATATTCTTCAAGTGTTTGCTGATGGCTGGAACTCCAACATCAAAAAGTTGTGCAATAATCTTTTGGGTTGCCCAAATCGTTTCATCTTGAACAAGCACTTCGACTTTTTCATCGGCATCATACATTAAAAATTGTATTTCGTTCATCACAATCTCCCATCTGCAACCCTTATTGAACAGTTTCGACCAGGTTAACTTTCTGCCAACTCATCCGCTAGCTCATAAATTGCGTCTCGCAAACCGTTGCGATATTTCATTCTAGCTAAAGACTGCACGTTCTCATCATGAGCCAGTGTCATGTAGTCAGAGCTGGCTTGAGCGATAATATCACGAATTTGACCCGTGTCATCCAAATCTTTCTCTCCGTAGCGATGACGACTAAACAACTCTCGCATTTGAGCACTTGTGATAATATCAGTGATTCCCCACTTCACTCGGAAGTCAAGAAACCTTCGATCCAGGCTGACGTTGTTTGCTTGCTGGATAATATGTTCACTGTCACTCAGCTTCACAGGATACTTGAAGTCAGAGCCTGCAGGTGGGAAGTGACCTTTGATAATTGCAGTAGCTGCATTCATAATTTTAGTCGCATAGTTACGATCATCCAACCCATTCGCAAATTGGTTGATTTTTTCTTGCGTCTTTTTGGCTTCTTCATCTTTGCCTTCGTGGACTTCGTTCAATAATCGTTCCACGAGTTCAGTAAGATAATCGTAGTCTACTTTAACATCCTTCACATGTGTCATGCGCAGTTCGATTTGATAGATAGGGATTTTCTTCTCTTTAGCAATATGTGACTTTAGTTCATTGGTTAATACTGTTGTCAACATGACTTCTTGATCTGAAGTCATCCCTAACTTCTCTATTAACTCATCTCGATCATCATAGTTAAATCCGACTTTTTCACCATCAACTTCATCTGGATCATATTGCTTTAATTTTGCCATTCCTCTGTTATATTCACGGAGCAAATCGAGCATCTCGTCCTTTTTCTTTTCAGATGGAGGCAACTGTTGAAAATCAGATGTTAAGCTACCTAGCTTCCCCACCACTTCTTTCACTCCATTAAATACATGTTCAAATGGTTTAGCGATGATACCATCTTTCTGATTAGATTCACGTTGTTCTTCTTCAGACAAAATGGCTGAGTCTTTATTGGCATAAACAGCAAGTGCTTTATTCATTAACTTCTCATTTTGAGCAGGCCATCGGTAATTCACCACACGTCCCCATGGCTTCTCTTGCATATCTGCAATACGATTCGTTCTTGAATAGGCTTGAATTAACCCAGCACCTTTCAAGGTTCGATCCACATAAAGTGTGTTAAGTTCAGGTGCATCAAAACCAGTCAATAACTGGTCAACCACAATAACCAAATCGAGGAAATTTTGATCGGTGACCGATTTATTTAATCGCGAAGTCACGTCTTGGGTATAGCCAGAAACATCATCCATTCCAAAAGATGTGCCAAATTCAGCATTATAAGCTGTCATGGCATGGTGCAAACCTTGATTTGTGGCAAGCATACTATCATTGTTTGACGTGTTTTGACTAAATGTCACCGCAACTTTTAATGTTTGTCCGCCATTCTTCTTATTTTCTTCGTTGACACGTTGAAACTCCTTAAAATACATCATTGCCATTGGCGTACTTGCTTTACCACCACCCACATGAGTTGTGAACAAAGCATTATACTTGCCTTCATTAGAACGATTACGCCAATTTTTGAAAATGTCTTGCACTACTAATTTAATATGATCCGAATTTTCATCGTAGAAACTGGGTTCAACAGCATCATCCATATCTTCCTGGGAAAGATTGTTGATTTTCTCTTGAATTCGTTCTTCATTCCAGTTGGGATAACGTTCACGGTAGAACGCAGGAAGATATTGTTCTTTCATTTGTTTTTCGTCAATTGTTGTCTCAAAATCCACCTTGAATCCTAACACATTACGGTCAGCAATCGCTTCACGAATGGTATATGCATGTAATAGTGGACCAAAAATATCTTCTGTTCGAAGACCAGTGGTCGTTTCATCAAACATCGGTGTTCCCGTATAGCCTACCCAAGCAGATTTCTTAAAAGCCTTTTGGATATTCTTGAATGAGTCACCGCCAGTTGAACGATGGGCTTCGTCCACGATAAATACGATATTCTTATCTGGAGCTTGAAAGGTTTTGCGTTTTACCAAGGTATCCAGTTTTTGAACCGAAGTAACAATAATGCTGTTGTCTTTACTTTTAAGCTTACGACTCAAATCAGTCGTATTGTCTGTGTTCTGAACGCTACCAAACGTGTCTTCTGTCGCATCAGGATCATAGGCATTGTAATTTTCATTGGTTTGCTTAGTTAAAGCAATTCTATCCACAACAAAGACAACCTTGTCCACTTTCGGCATACGACTTGCCAGCCATGCCGTTTTGAAGCTTGTGATCGTTTTACCAGATCCCGTTGTATGCCAGATATAACCGATTTTATTGGTACCAAGTTCAAAATCTGAACGTTTCAAGCCCTCGATCACATTTTGTGTCGCATACACTTGATACGGACGCATCACTTTCAACGTTTGTTTGTTCTTTGTTCCGTCCAAAATCATGTAGTTAGTAGCCATTTGATGCGCCATTGGAATCGAAAGCATAGAATCAGCAAATTCTTTCCAGTTACGCACGATGGTATTGTCACTCTTGCGTTGCCAGTTAAAAGCAAAATCCTTATTAAATTTATCTGCCGTCGTATTCGCCATATACTTCACATTATTTGGTGTCATTGCCACCAAAATTTGCAAGGTTGAGAAAATATCACGATACTGATGATCTGCAGCATATTGCTGCATCTGATTGAGCGCTTCATCGACATTACGCGTATCACGCTTTTCTTCAATTTGAATGATTGGTAGACCATTAATCAAGAGAGTTGTGTCAAAACGACATTCTCTTTTTCCTGTGATCACTGATGGTCGTTTGATTTGATTGACCACTTGATAAACGGTATCTCCAGCCCCTATTTGTTTTTGGTCAAATACAGTAAGAAACACATGACGTCCATCATCTAAATCTATTTCGATTTGCGAAACCCCATTTAAACCATATAAGA
The DNA here is from genome assembly GCF_001049835.1 of Paenibacillus sp. Mc5Re-14. Taxonomy (NCBI): domain Bacteria; kingdom Bacillati; phylum Bacillota; class Bacilli; order Caryophanales; family Paenibacillaceae; genus Paenibacillus; species Paenibacillus sp. Mc5Re-14. The sequence goes on from NZ_CVPD01000001.1 coordinate 1,543,297, forward strand.
ACTGCCCTGCTTCATAGGGGGTCTGAATATCAGAGATAATTTTCTTAACTTGATTAAATTCCACCACACTTAACGGATGGTCAAGCGTATTCTGATTGTGTTGTTCCAGGATCGCCTTGAAATTATTCCAGAGTTGTTCTGTAGATTTAATATGCGGTTCGTATTTCCATAATTTTGTTTTCACTATGTAGCCAGCACTTGATTCTTTGATATCAAAGTTACCCGTTCTTTCAGGATGTTCTTGTTCTACAATTGTGCGACTCGTCAGGTATTGAATTAATTCTGTTTCAAATTGATTCTCGGTCATTTATTGATTGCCCCCTAAGCTTTTCTAATACTATGGTAGTTTCCAAATTTGCCGCTCTAATTTTCAATGCTTCTAGTCGCAATTGGCTGAAATAGAGTTCACCGATTATGCGCTGTTTTTCTATTGTTGGCAGATCTGGTAGCTCAAGCTCTTTCACTTGTTTCAGTGTGTATTTTAGAACTTGAGACCCCTGTAGCCCCTTTTGAAACTGTTTCTTAATGAATTTATCTTCATTAAGTAAGTAAACAAGATATTTTGAGTCAACCTTTTCATCAGTTACTAATTTAACGTAGTTTTGCGTGTATAGATATCCCTGATGCTTCACACCAACTATAGTAGATTTTCCCGATATCAAACTAAAAACAATATCCCCTTGACATAGCGTACTGACCATATCCAAGGTCCGTACTTGTTTGCTGTCACTACCATTAGAATCAATACCAACCAAATCATCTTCAATATCTTGTTGTCCATAATAGGTATAAAGTGGTGCTTTATCATCGAACACTTCTATAATCCTAAATTGCGGTGAACCACTCACGAACTCTACTATACTATCTAACTTCTTCATATAAATTCGTGCCTTTCTTAAATTAACTTTCGTTGTCGATACTTGTATCTTATAAGAATGTTTTTGAAAATGCAAGCGATATTTTTAATTTTAAAAAATTACGTTTTCTACATGTGTCGAGGCGATGGAAAGGATATATTTAACCTTATTGTATTTTTTATCTATTATAATAAATAGCCCTCTCAATATGTCTGCCTTCTGCATAATACATTCTTGCCAACTGTTTTCACCTCATCGAAATATCTCAACTAAATCAAAGGTCTATACACCTGAGGCAAAAAAATACTACAATTCATTTTTTATACCAAATATTCCATAATTAATCTTTACTTATTATACAATATCATATTTATGTGTAATATATGGAACCGAAAAAGCCCTTGAATAATACCAAGGACCTAATTTATTGTAAAGCTAAAATTATTACTTTGACTATTCGAGTTTGTAGCAAAGCTAGACAATGAAGAGAGGCTATTCAATCAACATCGATTAAAATTATTATCAAAGTAGTTTTTCATGATTGCGTTTACTATATATAACTCGTCGGATTTCTACAATATCATCAAAAACAACGTAGAATACAATATAATTCTCAACAACAAGCATTCGAAATTCATCCTTAAGCTTAAAGTTGTTTTTATAGAGATGTCCAGAGAAAGGAAATTGTTCTAACTTTGAAATGGCCCTATCTAACTTATCAACAAGATTAATTGCAGCTTGTGGTGCAGAAAGTTGTTCGCTTATATAATTAACAATCTCTAGCAAGTCTGATTGTGCTAGGGTGAGGTAACGTAATTTATACTTCTTTTCCATTAGAGGACTCCTTTAATTTTGATTACGTATTATGAATTCCTAATTTTTCAAGCAGTACTTGCTTTTGTATGACAAATCTTTCTTTAGTTTCTTTGATTATTTCTTCATATTCCTGTTTGTTGTATTTGAGTTTCTCACCTACTTCATTCATTAATTCTATAGTAAATGATGGGACTTCAAGTTGCTCTAATTTAGAGGGATTAATTAGTTTAATTGTAGTACCAGTTTGTAGACCATCAATCATTCTACGTCCTACCTCACTTTGTAAAAATTCATACAAAACATATACGTTGTACCGTTTAGGATCCACTCGAATAATCGATAAATTCCCGCTAATAAATGCCTTTTTATACGGCTCTTCGACAATGACAAACTTGATAGTTGAGCCTTTGGAAGTAATTAGAATATCCATTGGTTGAATCGCAAACTTTTCCAACCAATCTGGCTTTTTATAAGTTATTTTTGACTCTTCATCATAAGTAATTCTTCCATCCTCTATATCTTTAATATTTAGAAGATAGTGTGTAGTAGCTATAGAAAGTTCTTCATATTCCTCTTTAGACAATTGAACACCACGTCTAATCTCAGAAATCTCACCAAGCTTAACTGTTTGGTGAAATGAATTTTTAAGAATATCAAAAACTAAATATTCTTTTGAATTAAGACTGTACTTGTAGTGTCTGATTTTTTCAACATCAATAAATCTACAAAACCATTCTTCTTCTGTCCCAGTCCAATAAGCGTCAATTATTTTACTTATTCCATCTTCAGTAATAGTATGTTGATTTCTATTAATCTTATATGAATGCTCACTAGCATCTATAAACAATATTTTTCCAAGTCTACTTTTCGGCTTAGCTTTATTAAAAATGATTAACTCCGTACTAATACTAGTCTTAGAGTAAAGACTCTCAGGCAGCGTGATAATTGCTTCGATTAAATCATCTTCAATAATTGCTTTTCTTATGTTAACCTCAGTGCTTCTAACTAATGTTCCTTTTGTCCCAACTACAATGGCCTTGCCTTTCTCATTCAGATGATATAAAACATTCTGATAAAATGCCCAGTCAGCAGAACTCCTTGGCGGAATACCATACTTGTATCTAGGATCATTACGAGCGCTCTCACTATTCCATTTAACTCCAAATGGGGAATCTGATAAAATAAAATCAAAGGTTTGCTGCTCACCTTCTTTGCTCACAATGTCTAAAACATCTTTATTAATGATAGTTGTATTTGGCACTCTATTTACAATCATTAATAGCTTTGATATCAAACATGCGGAAACATTTATCTCTTCTCCATAATATGACATGCGGCTAGCTTCCTCTAGTGTTTCTAAACGACGAGACATCTCAAGAGCTACACTAGAAATCCCCGAGCAAAAATCAGCAAATGACTGAATATATTTAAAATCTACTAAACCCAAAGACAGTTTAGTTATCGCATCCGGAGTTTCATGTGTGCCTTCCTCTTTACTAAATTCAAATGCCAATAAATTAATAAGCTGAACAATTTCTTTTTGATCAATAAATTGAAAACTTCTTAATCTGTCTATCACTATTCTTAATGTCCGCATAGTAGAGATGCTGGTAAATTGAAGGGACGAATCAATAAGCCCCGTGAATATTCCCTTTAAATCTTCATTATGGAACTCCAATTGTTTGATTTTATTGACTAGATTATCAACTATTGAATTTTCTACTGGCTGCACCCAGTTCTGTTCAAATTTCTTTGAATTATTTTGTTCGAAGCTATCCAGGTAATAACTGGATACTACGACTAATAAAATGCGAACAGATTGCTCACTAGTATACAATCCCCTTAACTCATCAAGACATGCCTGCATTAATTTATTTAATTCAATTTCTCTATAAATCACAAGCACTCTCCTTCCCCTTTAGGTATAGGTATACCTAATTAAAATATCAAAAAAAATAGGTATTTATATACCTAAAATATATCTTAACATGGTGTAAATTGGTTTGTCAAACACTCCCAATACCTTTTGTATCCATCATATCACTAAAAACCGAGAGCAATCCCCGGTTTTCATGACACAACTTATTCCTCTTGTTTGGTGCTAATTTTCATTCTTAATTTATTAAAGACCTCAGCGTGGCTATAACGTAATTTCGAACTATCTGCCTCTAGCTCTGCCTCTTTCAACTTTATAAAAATCTCGTTATCGTGCTGAATATTCTCATATTGCTCAATGCTCATGACAACCATATCGCCATATCCGTTTTTTGTGAGGAAAACTGGCTCACGGCTCTCGTGAACAATTTTTGATATCTCAGTAAAATTATTTCGCAGATCGGATACAGGCCTAATTTGTGGCATAGAATCCCCTCCTTTACATATCGTTATATTATCATTATTATGATAACACTTCAACAATTCTAATTCATTTTGTAACTAATTTTGACCCCACCTCTATAAAGCGTCCTAAAAGAATACCTTTCAATATGAATCCGTATATCTATACCACCGACTTCTCATGCTTTTGAATTAATAAAATATATTCCCACACTCAATCCTAAAACGTTATTTGGAATGCAGGAATATATTCAAGTTGCTCTTAAACCCTCGTTCATCAATGCTTCTCATCTCGATATATTACTACTACGCACTCCACATGCACCGTATGCGGAAACATATCTACGGGTTGCACTTCCACTGTACTATACCCGCCATCCTCCAATATCCTTAAATCCCGCGCCAGTGTGCTTGGATTACAGGATACATACACCACGCGCTTTGGCTTCATCTCCAGAATGGTATCGAGCAGGCGTGGATCACAGCCTTTACGGGGCGGATCGACGACGATAACGTCGGCGGTGATGCCTTGCTCTTTCCACGCAGGAATGACATCTTCGGAGGCGCCTACCTCAAACTTTACATTACGCATTTCGTTCAATAGCGCATTACTCCGTGCATCGTCGATGGCTTCTTTGACGATCTCCACCCCATACACCTGGTCCGCATGCTGAGCGAGGAACAAGGAGATCGTACCGATGCCGCAATACGCATCAATTACCGTTTCTTTGCCTGTGAGTCCAGCGTATTCGACGGTTTTGCTGTACAGCACTTCCGTTTGTACGGGATTCACCTGATAAAAGGATCGTGCGGAAATCGCAAACTGGACGTTTCCAATGTAATCGTAGATCACTTCACGCCCCCACAGTACACGAGTCTCGTCGCCAAAAATAACGTTCGTTCGCTTCGTGTTCACGTTCTGACATATGCTTGCCACGTGTGGGATATGCTCACGAATACTGCCGACCCACGCTTCTGCGTGCGGAATATCTCGTCCATTCGTGACGAGCACCAGCATCATTTCACCTGTGCGAAAAGCGGTCTTCACAACGACATGGCGCAACAGCCCGCGTCCGGTTTCTTCATTATATGCACTGATGCCCAGCATTCGGCCAATCTCTTTGACACGTGCGACAACTTCGTCATTGCGCTCGTCCTGAATGAGACAGGTATTCATATCCACAATGCGATGGCTGCCACGTGCGTAAAAACCGCCGACAAGCCCGCCCTCGGCGACACCAATCGGCACCTGCGCTTTGTTGCGGTACCGCCACGGCTCACTCATACCGAGTGTAGGATGCACGACTACGCCTTGTACACGCGACATGTGGTCTGCATTTCCATCCGCAGAGTCAGCCAAAACCTCTGCAGTACGCTCACTGGACTCCGTAGTCACACTCAGCTTCCCGATGCGTTCCAGCACATCCACCACATGCTGTCGTTTCCAGCCCAGCTGCGCTTCGTAGCTCATATGCTGGAGCTGACAACCGCCGCATTGATCGTAGATGGCGCACGGAGCTGCAATCCGGTCAGGGCTAGCCTGCGCAATATCCAGCAGCTTGGCATAGCCATATTGTTTTTTCGTTTTCAGCACCTTGACCCGTACCTTTTCCCCTGGTAACGCGCCCGGAACGAACAGCGTAAAACCCTCAACACGTCCTACACCCTCGCCGTCATGGTTCATGCCGATGATGTCTATCACGGCCTCATCGTTCTTTTGCACAGGTAGGTCGCTACGCTCTGCACTAGACCGTTTACGATTGGAAGCTTCCTGACTCCGTCCGTCGTTACTCCGTTCATTTTTGGAAAAACGACGAGGTTTTCGTTCATTCTCCCCTTTTTTCCGAGGAAAATCGTCCATATTTTCATTTTTATTTTCGGTTCCAGCCCGAAGCATTCTATTCCCAACTCCAACTCGTGACTGTTCCAGTTCTTTGTCTTTTTTCGCCTGCATGGTCTTGTTGTGCTGCTTTCCTGGAACTGGAGTTACTGTTGCTGTATTCCGGCGGCTTTTTCCACGTCCGCTACGGTTATTTGTCATGGTTGTCACTTCTTTCTGTTCTTCTTTTCTCACTTATCTTCAATTAGCCATATCATTCAAATCGTCATCTAGACGACGTTTAACATCAACTCGAAAATGCCGTTACTCCCCACGGAGAACGGCAAGGACCGATATGTTTCCTACAAAAAAACAACTATCTTCTCTACGCTCTGTATATCGAACTGCTCAAATCAACAAAAACAGAACTATTTCCGTTGATTTCCTCACCGGAACACATTCAAATGATGCGGCAGATTCCGGAAGGTCGCTGGCAAGGTGCCTCCTAATTCGCCATCCAGGTTAAGCTGGACATAGCCAGGTGAGGTCACTTCCATGTAATCTGTTCTGAAGTAAACGATTTTCTTGTCCTGCAAATGCTCCCCGCGCAGGGCAAGTGTAACCAAGCGGATCATTTCCGCCAAATTGCATTTCCGCACAGCGATGACATCTAGCAGTCCATCATCTATTGTCGCCCCAGGAGCAAGCTTTTCAAACCCGCCGACCGAATTTGTATTCGCGATCAGGAAAAGCATAAATTCGTCGTGAATCACTTCCTGACCCGATGCCTTGATGATTAGCTCCTGTGGAGCAAGGCTGACCATTTTCTCCATACCTTTGAAATAGTAGGCCAATTGGCCAATCATCGTTTTGAGTTTGCTTGGAACTTCATACGTAAGCTCGGTTAAAGTTCCGCCGCCTGCGATGTTGATAAAGTAGCGGTCATTGGCTTTTCCGATATCCAACGGCTTCGGATTTTGGCGAATAACGAGGTCACAATAATCCTCCCAATGCCTGGGAATGCCCAGTGCTCTGGCAAAATCATTCGTCGTTCCCAGAGGAAACACACCCAGAGGCGGGCGGTTTTCCCTTTCAGCCATCCCGTTAATGACCTCATACAATGTACCATCGCCACCAGCGGCAATAATCATATCATAGCCACGCTCAACGGCCTCTGTTGCGGCACGCGTTGCGTCCCCTTCTCCTGTAGTTGCATGGCAAGAGGCCTCAATACCACCTTCATCCAGGCGCTGCAAGACATCCGCAAGGCGACGCTTCATTTCCTCACGCCCAGAGGTCGGGTTGTAGATTAATCTAGCTCTTTTCATTCCGTTACGCCACCCGTATATTTAATGATATTTATATTCACATCGCAGTTCATCACATTCAGTCTGTACAAAATATCATCATACTGGAAAAAGACCTCTTTTACAATAAAAGAAGCCATTCACTATCCAAATAAGGGAATTTCAGGTTGGAAACACTATCGCCAAGTTCAGGTTAATTATTATCGGTCCTTGCTTGTGTCTTCATGCTCTGTAACAGCTCACGAATTTGTCTGTCCATCCAGCTTGTGAGCAAAGGATGCGGCAATATAGGGTCTCCTGAATAACGGTAATCCAGCCCCTGTAAGCGTTTAGGAATCATATGACTTGTAAAATATCCCGAACTCAAAAACAGCGGCGCCACAATAACATCATGACCCCGCTCCTGATTCCAGTACGCCGCCTTGTCATGCACACCCTCAGGATTTAGCAAAGCGTGGTCCGTGATGATCCCACTCACGTTTTGCACCGTACGGGCCAACGAGGAAATCCCTTGCTCCCAGCGCTGAAGAAAGCCGTTGTGCGCGCTGCCGTGTCCTACGAGTAAAATGACCTCTCGCGCAGGATCGACCGACAACGGGCGAACCTTGTCCCACACCATGCGGGCAACATCTTCGCCGTCATCCAATGGACTGCCAAAATGCACACGTGCCTTCAATCGAAACGGTTCCAAATCTGTTTCTTTGTCTGGTGCAGCTTTGACTCCCAGCGCATAGCTAATCTCATCTATATGCGTACTGCCTGACGACACAAACAAAGGAATAACCAGTATATCTGTTACACCCAAGGCTTCCAGACGATCAATTCCATTTTGAATCAATCTTCCTTTAACCGTTTCCAAAAATGAAACCTCTATCGGCATTTTTTCCGGCAATTGAAGCTTTGCAACTGCCTGATCCACCTGTTCCACCCAATATGGCTCTCTAGAGCCATGGCTGATGACTAGTATCCCAGGGCTCCGCATTAGCGACCCAGACGTTCCAGAGTCATTTTATACCCGTCATTCCCATAGTTCAGACAACGCTTAACACGTGAAATGGTGGCTGTACTGGCGCCTGTCTCAGCTTCAATCTGATTATATGTGCTGCCTTTGCCAAGCATACGGGCAACTTCCAGACGTTGGGAGAGGGATTGAATTTCATTAATTGTGCACAGATCATCAAAAAATACATAGCACTCTTCCAAATTTTTAAGAGTTAAAATAGCTTCAAACAATTGATCAATACTTTTATCATTAAGCTTTTTAAGCTGCATAGATTATCATCTCCCAAAGGTTACAATCTCTCCTCATTGTACTCGACAAATAGTCAGTTTTTCAAGCATTAACGGTTTCACGCATTACAGAACAACATTACATGACTACAGAAACATACTGTGCGAATGCCCAAATCCGCTTTTATACCTAATTTCGGGACACGCGCCTAAACCCACTGTGCGTTTGTAACATACAGTAGAGTATCAATCTGCAAAGGAATGTGATCTCATGCCTGGACATTACTATCATCGGAGGGCGCAAACGCGTTCCATTTCCGATCCGTATAGTTCAACTCCTTATCCTGGACTCGATCCATACAGCGAGGTTCCGCAAGTCGATTCCTCCGCCGTGGTGCCCTATGAGGCACCAGCGAGTATAACAGATTCCGCCGTGGTCACGCCAGACCCCGCCCCAGCCAAAGGAGGGCTGCTTGGCGGTCTTGGTAATCTCAACGATATTAAAGGTATTATTGACCGTATGGGCGGTATTGACGGGATTGTTGCTACGGTCGGCAAGGTACAAAAGATCATGTCTAGCGTGCAGCAATTTGCTCCGATGGCAAAACTGATTATGGGCTCGCTCCCAGCATTCAACAAAAACGCAAGCAAAAAAACGACAACACCAATTACTGAGGAACTGGATGAATATACACCACCACGCCGACGCCGGAGAAAGACACAGCGCAAAAGTACCACTACCCCACGCAGACGTCCGCGCAAACGCACAAGAAAGTAGGCTATTTTATTTAAACCAACCTCGACGCATAAACCACACCACCATCGCAACACTCAATAAGAACATAAAGAACAGTACGCCAAAATATCCATATTTCCAGCCCAACTCGGGCATATTCGAAAAATTCATACCATAAATTCCTGCAATCAGCGTCAAGGGCATAAAAACAGTCGTAATTACGGTCAGCGTCTTCATAATTGAATTCATGCGATTGGAATTAAGCGATATGTAACTGTCTCTCAGGTCGGCTGTCATCTCGCGGTCGGCCTCCAGCATGTCCGTCAGCTTCAATAAATGATCATAGATATCAGTAAAATAAGCCATATGATCCCCCTGACCCTGCACATGCTGTGAATTCAAAACTCGGTACATCAGATCACGCATCGGTACGATCGTGCGGCGCAGCTTGAGCAACCTGCCACGCAGGTCAAATACCTGCTTCATTAATTCCTCTACCGATTCGTGTGCACCCAAACCTTCAAGCTCGGCTAATTCATCCTCAATGATGAAAAGGCTCGGAAAATAGTTGTCAACCAGCTTGTCCATCACCGTATAAGCTGCAGCCAGCGGTCCGCGAGACCATATTTTGCGTTCGTTCGCATGCTCGACAATCCGCTCCCAGGCCTGATCCAGCTCCTCTAGTTCATGATGGTGATATGTAACCAAAAAACGGCTGCTAATAAACATATCTACCTCTTCCGCCTCTAATGTATCTACATCAAGCGCATGTACCACCAGAAACTGTACATTCTCGTAATAATCCAACTTGGGACGTTGCAGAACATGCATACAATCCTCTACAGCCAGCGGGTGAAAATGAAAATAACTCGTCAGCAGCTCCGACTCGCGATCTGTAGGCTCGTTAAAGTCAGCCCAGATCCATATGTAATCTTCCATGACAATCTGTTCTAACGGTTGTCCCACCGTCACCTGATGATCATGATCTATAGTCAATGTACGTATCACCGTATGTCCCCCTAGCTTAAATACTGCCGTCTTATATGTCATTTATATTTTATATAAGCCATTCCACATTATACAAATCTCATGCTCTATATTTCCATACACTAAATAAGAAAAGGATATGCCAGGTTCAATCCCCCTAACATATCCTTAAAATAATTGGTCGTTATCACTTAAATCTTTTTCATTTCTTATACAGTTGTGGGATGCCCGGGTTCCACCATTCAAATCGAATGATGCTTACTCGCTATATCCCTCTCGGCGCAGCAAGCAAAGCGCTGCGCCAATTCCTCTGCCTATCTCCACCCATTTAAAAGTGGCGCGGGCTTTTGCGAAGAAAGGAGTAGGTTCAGCAAGTCGTAGCGTAGCGGTCCATTTGAATCTGTAGAAGCGCCAGCGTTCGCCTTTGCCCTTGAATTTTCACCATATAGGTCTTATATAATCGAAAAAATTCATAGGCAACAGCGATCGAAAGATCAAATGGATTGTGGAGCGTCTCACAACGAGCACCCCGACTCACATTCACAACCCTATCCCACTTACAATACCTTCTCCAAGAAACTTATAGTCCGCTCGTTTTTCGGATTACCAAATACCTCTTGCGGTGTTCCTTCTTCCACGATGTAGCCACCGTCCATAAATACGACACGGTCGCTTACTTCTCGCGCAAAGCCCATCTCATGCGTTACGATCATCATCGTCATGCCTTCGCGAGCCAGATCTTTCATTACGCCGAGCACTTCGCCCACCATTTCAGGATCAAGCGCCGAGGTTGGCTCGTCGAACAGCATAATGTCTGGGTTCATTGCCAGAGCACGTGCAATCGCCACACGTTGCTTCTGACCGCCGGAAAGCTGTCCTGGCAACACATCTGCCTTATCGGCCAAACCTACACGATCCAGCAGCTTCATAGCCGTCTCCCGGGCCTGCGCCTTCGTCTGTTTGCCCAGCTCAGTCGGTGCGAACATAATGTTCTTGAGCACCGTCATATGCGGGAACAGATTGAAATGCTGAAACACCATACCTATATTTTCACGGACCTTGTTAATGTCCACGTTTTTGTCACCCAATTTGTAGTCATCAACGATGACCTCACCAGCTGTAATTTCCTCCAGCATATTCATACAACGCAAAAACGTACTTTTCCCTGAACCAGAAGGACCAATGACGCATACAACTTCGCCTTCCCGTACTTGCATGTCAATGCCTTTTAGCACCTGGTTACTGCCATAGCTTTTTTTCAGGTTTTTAACGATAATTTTACCCACGGCGAACTCTCCCTTCAAGACGGTTGGAAATTTTGGTCAGGACTGTAATGACGATAAGATACATCACCGCAACGACCAGCCAAATATCAAAGGATTGGAACGTCCGCGCAATAATGATTTTGCCCGATTGGGTCAATTCAACCAAACCGATAACTGACAAAATTGACGTATCCTTCAACGTAATAACCAACTGATTGATAAACGACGGGATCATGATTTTCACAGCTTGTGGCAAAATGATCTTCAGCATAGCTGTCCGGTATGGCAAACCAAGCGAACGAGCTGCTTCCATTTGTCCCGGATCAATGGACTGAATACCCCCACGGATAATTTCGGTCACATAAGCACCAGCGTTTAGGGATAACGTCAACACCGCCGCGACAAAAAGCGGCATTTTAAAATCGAGTGCCTGTGGGATACCGAAGTAAATAAAGAATGCAAGTACGATCAGTGGAATACCACGGAATACATCAACGAAAACAGTTGCAATACCGCGGAACACCTTGTTATGGCTAACTTTCATAAAGCCGAACACTAGTCCCAGCACAAAGGCTACGAGCAAGGATACCAGGGTGTACAACAGCGTATTTCCCATCCCTTTAATCAACGCAGGCAGCGAAGCGGAAATGAGCTCCCAGCGGCTACGTTCTACAGGGGCCACACCTTTGCCGGATTCGCCAAGATATTTGGACATAATTTTGTCATATTCCCCGCTGTTGCGAAGATTCACAAGCCCTGCATTAAATTTCTCCAGCAGCTCCGCATTTTTGCCTTGGTTGACAGCAAAACCGTAAGAACCGCCTTTTTCCTTATCAGTCACCAGCTTAAGACCATTATTCTGAGTCACACCGTATGCCAGTACCGGATAATCATCAAAGCAGGCAACCGAGTTACCTGTTTTAACTTCATCATACATCTGAGAAGAATCGTCGAACGGAACTGTAGTAAAGCCATATTTCGCCTTAATGGATTCCGCGAACGTGTAGCCTTCTGTTCCTGTTTTGACAGCGACACGCTGTCCTTTCAAGTCCTCATAGCGTTTAATCGTATCATTATCCTTACGGACCGCCATGACAACACCTGAGTCAAAATAGGGTTCAGAAAAATCAAATTTTTGCTTGCGTTCATCGGTAATACTCATCCCGGCAATGACACCATCTACTTGATTCGTTTCAAGGGCCTGCACTGCCGCGTTAAAGCCAAGTGGCTTAATGGTATACTCAAAATTCTGATCCTTAGCAATAGCTGCCAGTAAATCCATGTCGATTCCGACAAATTTCCCATTTACATCTTCAAACTCAAAAGGCGCGAACGTTGTATCCGTGCCGATATCATACTTTGTTTTATTTTCTGCGTGAGCCACCACACCGAAATTACCGGCCAGGGCAACCACAGAAAACAAACAAATCATGAGTGCTATTAGTTTTCTTGGTTTTTGCATAAGATCCTCCAGTCAGTTGAACGGTTCAAAGTTTTCTGTTTATTCTACAGGAGTTATTAAAAATTGACTACTTTGATGTCAGGTATTTTTTAAAAAACATCTCATGGAACTATCTGGATGTGTGAACTCTGAAGATGTATTTTTGCCCCAGAATGCCAATAAGCCCCTGCCGCAAAAAGCGGACGGAAGCTTATTGTGTATCCTATATTGTATGTTCTTTTTCAGGGATTCATGAAGAAAACTAGAAAAGAATTTTGAAAATTAAACCTGACAACAGCGCAGAAATTGGAATCGTTATTACCCAGGTAATTACAATACGACCAGCTAATGACCAGCGAACTGCGCTAAAGCGCTTCGCAGAACCAACCCCCAAAATTGCCGAAGTTATTGCATGTGTGGTACTTACTGGCAAATGGAGCAAGGTGGCTGTGAATATAACGGAAGCCCCCGAAACGTCGGCTGCGAATCCATTAATTGGGTCAATTTTAAAAATTTTGGTTCCCATCGTTTTGATGATCTTCCAACCACCAATAGACGTACCCAGTGCCATAGCGGTTGCAGCTGAAATTTTCACCCACATGGGTACTTCCAAATGGTCTTGATAACCTGCGGAGACGAGTGCGAATGTGATAATCCCCATCGCCTTCTGAGCATCATTCGTACCATGCGTAAACGACTGGATAGCTGCCGTAATGACCTGCATGGTGCGGAAACCTTTGTTCACTGTATGTGGACTGCGATAAGCAAAAATGTATTTCAAAATCATCATCACAATGTAACCGACAACAAAAGCAATCAACGGGGAGAAAATAAGCCCCTCAACAATCCCGATGAAGCCGCTCCAATTTAATTTATCCTGTCCCGCACCTACATACACCGCCCCTGCCAACGCACCAATCAATGCATGAGAGGAGGATGAAGGAATACCAAACCACCAGGTTAGAAGATTCCAGATAATCGCAGCGATCAGCGTCGCAATGACGATATCAATACCGTTGGTTAATTTGGTAGGGTCAGCAACACTTCCACCAATGGTTTTGGCAACCCCAGTGAACATGATGGCCCCAAGAAAGTTCATAACCGCAGCCATAATAATCGCACGTCGCGGCGTCAATGCACGGGTCGAGACCGAAGTCGCAATCGCATTCGCGGTATCATGAAACCCATTGATAAAATCAAATGCCAGAGCAAGAAAAATAACAATACCTAATACCAGTAAACTTGTATCCATGTAACAGGACTCCCTTACGAGTTACGCATAATGATGGATTCCAGCATATTTGCAACATCCTCGCATGAATCCGTTGTATTTTCAAGGCGTTCGTACAATTCTTTACGTTTAATCAGCTCAATAGGATCAGTTACAGTTGCAAACAGGTTTTTGATGCAAATACGCAATAATTCATCCCCCTGATTTTCCAAATCATTTAGGCGAATGGTGTATTCACGAATAGCCAACAATTTTTTCTGTGAAAGCAAATGTACAGCCTTCTGAATTTCGTAAGCTGATTGACGCAAAATATCAGCGAACTGCACAATATACTCGTCCGGCTCTGTAATGTTGTACATATAAAAACGAGAGGCTGTCGCTTCAAGACCATCCAGCACATCATCCATGGTCGTTGTCAGTTCCATGATGTCGTCGCGTTCCAGCGGCGTAATGAAGGTCTTGTTCAACTCAGTAATAATCGTGTGTGTGTAATCATCACACTTATTTTCATACTTCTTCATCTCATTGGTAAACAAAGTCACATCTTGAAAATTTGAAGTATGTTGGGCAAAATAATCGGCTGCTTGCACGATCGTATCTGCCATATTTTCCAACGTCTCGAAGAATATATCCTTTTTCTTCAATCTCATAACGATTACCCCTTTACGAAAATATCCGCAACCTGTTTCGACTGCAATAGACAACCTTTGCTATCTTATCACACTCATCAATGTTTTTGTAATGTTTGTAAAAGCAAATTTCTAGATATACGTATACAATGCCCGACATATAGAGTCATTATCCGACAATTTTTTCCTAAATAGGTGTATTACGTTTTCTAATTCGCTTCAAACGTTACATGTTCCGTTAGTGAAGTATCTGCAGGTACTACATGTATATAGGATGTACCTGGTGTTAACGGGATTTCAACCCCATTTTTCATAAACCGAATCGCATCGCCAGATGTATGCTGCCATTCAGCACGTATTAACTGTCCTTGTTGAAACACCATGGCCTCTCCGCTACCGTCCAGTTCAACACTTAGTCTGCCTACATCATCTAGCGTTCGATGCCTCGTGCTCATCACAATAACATTAGCCGCTGAGAGCTGTTGCTTATTATTTTGATCTAGATGTGACTTTTCGTTCACAAAACGCTTATATCGTTGATCGGCTTGATCATAGGTATAAGATACGCGATAGCTTTTTAGCAAAAACCGGATGTGCACAGATGCGGCACTCTCGTCCACCATAACTGGAGTTTCGCCGGTTTTAAGATAAGGATACACTGGAACTTCCGTCTGCTTGGTATATCCTTTGCTTTCGCTTCCTTTACGTAGCCTGCTCACATCTGTGTATAAATTATGTGGTGGACGACGGTCTTTGCTTCGCCAAAAATAAGCCCCTCCATTTGAAATCTCATCCAGATGCTCCTTCCGCTGCTGCTGTAAAATCGCATAGGCATCTGTACTTCCCCCTGCATGTATCGGCAACGCACCATAGGTTTCGCCCAGTTCAATCAAATACGGCCGAATACTGCGGACCGGACCGATCTTCACATCTCCACCATGACTTTGGAAAAAAGCTACCAAACGGGTAATTCCGCCTTCTGCAAGAACCTCATATACCATGTCTGCCTGGCTAAGCCCTGCCTGTGGACGCGCAGCCGGGGCATTGTTAATCATGACAGCCAGTGGCCGCTCCAAAACAGGCTGCTCCACCGGAAGCCCGGTAAGCGGAGCTGTAAATACCGGAACAGATGGCTCCTTAGGCGGTTCAAGCACCTTCTTCTCTGTTTCTTGCTGGGTCGGTTGGGGAACGGATTCAGATTCACCCGTATTGGACAAAGCAGAACAAGATATCATTGTCATGCATAACAGAGCTGAGGCCATCACACGCAACCAATGATTTCGTTGAAACATGGGCCCGGACAAGTTCATCCCTCCACATCGTTATTTTTCTCATTATAAGCTTTATTTCCTGTTTTTGTCTTGATTGAGGCATTACCTCTCTATAGAATACTTATCTAAAGACATTAAAATTTAAAAAATATTTAGAGTTTGTGATTTTTATCACAAATAACTGTAACTGAACCTAATACAATAAAGGTGTAGCAAAGATGATCATCCCAAACAAAATGAAATACAACCCATCATTATAGATTAAGAAAGAGGAGTGATTTGAATGTTTAACAACTGGTTACGTGAGAACAAAGTAGCAATGTGGCTGCTGACTGTAGTACGGGTTTATCTAGGTTATGAATGGATGACCCACGGACTTGAGAAGCTGACTGGCGGATTCGATGCAGGTGGATTTATTTCGGGGGCCATTGCTAAAACAGGCGGAGATCACCCCGCTGTACAAGGCTGGTGGGGATCGTTCCTTGAAGCCTTTGCCATGCCGAATGTCGGTTTGTTCAACGTCCTGATCCCATTGGGTGAGTTCTTGGTCGGGGTTGGCCTGCTGCTTGGTACATTGACTACACTGGCTACTTTGATGGCTATGGTTATGAACTTCTCGTTCCTGTTCTCGGGTACAGTAAGCACCAATGCAATCTACCTGCTGGTTGAAATCTTCCTTATCGTTGCTGGTGCAAATGCCGGAAGAATCGGCTTTGACCGTTGGGTACTGCCCTTCCTGCGTGGACTGTTTGGTAAAAATAAAGATACTTATCAAACGGACCCCAATCGAAAAATAGCTTAACTATCCAAAAAACAACCGTTATCCTCTGGAAAATGGTTGTTTTTTTGTTCAGCCATGCTGCTTCTCTTTAATGTGTGGCTATGCTGCACCCTCCTCTATTTAAGTGAACAAAGGAGTCCTCAAGTCCATCCTGACTTGGAGACTCCTTTTTCGGGTTCATCTTTCCCCCGAACGTTTACAAGTTGGATACAACATGGAATGTTCACGATACATTTACCCTGTACACTACAGTTACATCAAAGAACCTAATGGAGGGTTATACCATGAAAAAAATCACCAAAGCCTATCTCATGCTCGCAGCAGTAACTTTCACAGTACAGACGATCGGATTGGGATCTACGACATCAGCCAAAGCAGCGACATCTACTACAATATCTCAAGCAGAAGTTGTACAACATATTTTCCAAAACCTTCGAGCAGCTACTTCGCCAACCAGGCAAGCTACCTCAGGCATTCATTTATTTGCAAAAACATATTCAATCCATTCCTGCCTCTCAAGCTACCATCCTAGTGCTACATTTAGAAAATGCACAGAAACAGCAATTGGATTCATATGCACAGACCTTATATCCGACCTCTGTTCAAACTAAGATTAATCAAGTCTATAAACCCGGTGATTCGTTCACTAATGTAATCAGTCGGACAAACGATGCAAAACTGAAAAAATTACTCACTCAATCCAGAGATGCCGGCTACAAACTTGAAACCGCAGAAGGCATGTTTTACCCAGTCATCAACTATGAAAAATATAAAGTATTCGGAAATGACATTACCGCAGATATCCGCAGCTATATTGACATCATGGCAACGGAATCTGGACAGCCGGCTACCAAGGATGCGGCATTACACATCGGTTATCAACAGTTAGCCGGAAGGGTGCTGGCGCAAGAGTCATTTATAACCCAATATCCACATTCCAATCGTACACAGGCAGTGAAATCATTACATGATCTCTATTTCTTCTATACTTTTTATGGTACGAACAATACACCACTATTCGATGATGACACCGGGAAGATTCGCCCCAATGCCAAAAAAGGGTATCAGCTCGTCATTCAACGCAACAGGGATTCGAAGAGTACCTACATTCAAAAGCTGAAGGCATTTATGACACTATTGGATCAAAATGAAGATAAGCGAACTCCGAAAGTATCCGCCTGGCTAAAAAAGAACGTGCCTGCTAATTAATCACAGAAGAACACACCAAAAGAACTTCCAACCCCACACACCATGTGGTTTCGGAAGTTCTTTTTCTTACATTTACAGATCATTTTCTTGACCAAAAGCCCAACAATTGAGGCTCAATGAGCCAAGGACATACGACTGAAAAAGCTTACGCGCGGAGCGATCATGATCGGCAGCCCCCATCACGTAAAACAAAGGCGAAAAGTGCTCTATTCCATACGAAGGAACCGCCTGCTTGGCATATGGAGCCTTCTTGTCATATTGGAACAGATGACGCAAATTCCAGTCTTGAAGCTGCTGTGCAATCCAGTCATCATATTGAACGGCCCAATCGGCTGGCTCACTCGTCTGCTTGAGTGTCCGCAAGTTGTGGACCAAGCCTCCACTACCAAGGATCAAAATCCCTTGTTCACGCAGTGGCGCCAGCATCCGTCCAATCTCATATTGCTCCTGAGGATCGCGCCGTGAATCAATGGATAAGGGTACGACCGGTATGTCCGCATCAGGATATATATGCCGCAAAACCACCCATGCTCCATGATCCAGTCCCCGGTTCCGAACCGGCTGGTGGAACAGGTTATGCTGACTGAACAGATGCCCTATCTCCTCATACAGCTTTGGATCGCCTGGTGCAGGGTAATCAAGTGAGTACATTTCTTCGGGAAAGCCGTAGAAATCGTGCAACGCTGCATGCTGATCATCCGCGCCGATACATTGATCGGGGCTATCCCAATGCGCGGAAAAAATGATGATTCCTTTGGGTCGGGGCAGGCTCGCGCCCAGCTTTGCAAGAAAGCTGGTATATGCGTTATTTTCTACAGCCAGTGTCGGTGAACCATGCGCAACAAAAATTGAGGGTAATGTCATCGCTGCCAACCTCCACACGCCAGTATAGTGTTACTCTTTCATTTTACTCCGGCGGAGGCGCAATTTCCAATACAATCCGTTACACCCTGAAATCAGATCATCCAGTGCTGCCAATCCCGTTGAATATTTTCCTGTTCATCCAGCCATTCCAGTGTGCGGTCAATCAGCTGTTGCCGCTCTTTACCTGACGAGAAAGTGTGATCTCCCTGGAAAATAATCTCCTTATCACAGCGTCCCTCTGGACGCATCCAGAATACCTTTTGAAACAGAAATGCATAATCCACAGGAATGATATCATCCGAGGTGCCATGAATAACGAGCACATCACCGTTAAATTTAACGGCCTCTTGGAACGGTTGGAATTGAGCTAATGACTCAAAATAAGCTGGTGTGAACTTATAGCCCAAGTAGTCTGCATGACCGGTTTTAACAGACTCGTCGTACACGCTTCGCTCCGTAATTTTGACAATGTCGTTGAACGGATAGCCGACAGCTGACCAAAGGACCAGGTTTTGTACTCTCTTGTCCCGAACGGCTGTGAGCAGGGCAACAGCGCCCCCCAAACTGTGACCGATCAGCGTCACCTTGGTCGGGTCAATGTCCGCGCAATTCACGGCGTAATCCAACACTGTGCGTGTCTGATTGATCATGGATTCGAGCCCCTGCTTGCCGTATTCACCCGTACTTTCCCCACAACCGGCAAAGTCAAAGCGCAGTACAAAATATCCACCTTCGGCCAATTCACGCGCAGTCTTGACGAACAATCGATCGACTCCGATACGATTGCCCACAAAACCGTGACAAATGACAACGAGCGGAACTCGTCTCTGACGTCCTCCCTCATTCGTACGGTTTGGATAATGAATTGTTGCGGCCAGCTCCTCATGTTCAAAACGAATTCCAATTTGCCGTTCCATCCTGATTCCCCCTGTTTCAAGCTTCACTAAAGCATTTTATCATTCAAACTCATATAGTAACGTGGAATATCCATCCAGAATATTCATTCACTTTAATTCCGATAAGTTTAATAAGTTTTATAGTAAAGTCAGTCTATCATCGCCCTGCTTCCTTGTCAACCTGTCAGTTCATACCGGGATGGAAGTAAACAAATGGCGCTCCCCGATGTGATGCCGGAGAACGCCATACTACTCGCTTATTAGAGTGCATTCGCTACATTAGAGTAGACGACTTGCTACTCGTAGCTGTGCCTGAACATTTGGTGGGTTTCGACTCGTCCCTCCCACTCCAGTTTACAAGAGGCGCCGTTATTTTGATCCTCATGCCACAGGCTGCGGTAGCTCTGTTCACCCAGTTCACCTGCAAATTCTGTGTCCTCAGCCAATTCAGTATCGTCCAATATACGGTACGTTGGAGATGTCCCTTGAACGCTTCGGTGACTCACGTTTGCAAGCAAGGCTTCCCCGCTATTCCCGTTCGGAGCACCTGTCAGTCGTTTTTGGACCGAATAATCTGCCTGGTTCTCCAGTTCCATGATGCCACATCCTCTCAACGTTTTATATTCAGGTTGCTCCATGTGCTCACCCTTTATCCAGTTTGAGGAGAATGCAGCGGTAATATACATAATGGATAAAGCCTTTTGCCATCCGGCGTTTCCTCACGTATACTGTCTTTGTTACAAAATGGCGATTCCAGCAGCTTGGGATACGATCATAAAGCAGGAGGAAGCAATGAATAAAGCAAAAAATTATACACTTATTGCCTGGGTTGCCTTGTCCATGTTTTTCTTGACACAGGCGATTATTGGTTGGTTTATCACATTTACAGGCGGGGATATCAAACCTTTTGAAAAAATTAGCCTTTCCACCCTCATCATCATCGCCGCAGGTGCCATTCTGCTGGTTGAAGCACTGATGAATTTCATGGATCGTCCGGAAGAAGGCGAGGAGACTCAACAGCCAGACCATGCTCCCGCGAAGCCCCAAATGAATTTCAAATCCATCTTGATGTATGTAGTACTGGTTGTTGTCATTCTTGTCGCCGGACTTGCGCTACGCAGTGTGCTGCCGGTATTCAAAATCTCACCTTGGATGAATTTAGTGCTTGCGGCTATTGGCTTTATTGGACTCAAACCGATTTTTCTGCGTAAAAAACGTTCATAACCTCGCAATTCTCACAGTGCTGGAGCCGCCTCATTACGGAATCGTAGCAGCTCCTTTTTTATTTGCAATCAGCCATCTGACTCGAAGCTTGGGAATCGTCAGAAAAGCCGTATCCCCACCTGCAAGAAGATGCATGGGGAATACGGCTTGATGTACTTTCGCATTTATTTGGAAAATAGTTGTTCTGCATTATCCAATGCAATTTTGTGCCCCATCGCGGAATAGTCCAGCCAAGGCTGTCCGTTCAACATGTAGACATGACCTTGCTTCACAGCTTTGAGTCCTTGCCATACTGTATTTCCCTCCAGCTGCTTATATACCTTTTGGGCATCCGCACCTTTACTGATAATTACCAGGATGGCATCAGCATCGTAATCTGGCAAAACCTCTTGAGACACAACCTGGTAGGCCTTATTAATCTTTTCCACACCTTTAGCTGGCTTCAAGCCCAAATCCTGATACAATAGCGGTCCTACTGGACGCTTCATCCCCATGACACGAACTTCTTTCGCTGTGACACGTACAGCCATGACAGTCCCGTCTCCGATTTTGGAATGAATGAGCTTTTTGACCCGTTCCCTCTGTGTATCATAATCTTTCAGAAAAGTGTCTGCCTGTGCTTCATGTTTAACCATAGCAGCTATTTTTTTCAATTGATCTTTCCATGTACCTTCATCCAAATCAAAAACCTCGGTCGGTGCAATTTTTTCAAACTTGGCCACATCGGTTCCCGAATATTTTTTGTCGAGGAAAATATGATCAGGTTGAAGCTCCAGTACCGCTTCCATATCGGGGTCTGTGACAACCCCCAGCTTACGAGTATTTTGAAGACGATCTTTTACATGGGGCAAAAAATCCTTCACATCTCCACCAATAACCGAACCCGCTGGAGTAATGCCCAATGCTAGCAGATTGTTCGTCAAATGAATAGACATGGAAGCAATACGCGAATCCGCACTCATGGTGGTTTGGGCACTATCGGCTGCTTTCGTACTACTAGCTTGTTTGTCTGCTGTTTGCCCACAAGCAGACAGCATGATCATGCATGCAACAAGAAACAGGGCTATCCACGAACGTTTAAACCCTGAACCCTCAAATCTATTTTTTCTCATGAATATTCTCTCCTATACTATAGAAGCTCTATTTTTAATGTTCGATCCTCAACGCTTCTATTTCGTTGTTGTTTAGCATGCTGCATCATGTGCAGCTTTGGGTTTCATATGTAACCTAATCCTATTGTCATTTGGTTCGGGACAACAAGAATAAAAAATACGGAGCTCCTACCACAGCAACCACTACACCTGCTGGAATCGCATTCGGCTGAAATACCGAACGACCAATCGTATCTGCCGTGACCAGAATGACGACTCCAACCAAAGCGGCTACTGGCAACAAATGCT
Organism: Paenibacillus sp. Mc5Re-14; assembly: GCF_001049835.1. Classification (NCBI taxonomy): domain Bacteria; kingdom Bacillati; phylum Bacillota; class Bacilli; order Caryophanales; family Paenibacillaceae; genus Paenibacillus; species Paenibacillus sp. Mc5Re-14. The sequence continues at coordinate 1,565,597 of NZ_CVPD01000001.1, forward strand.
GATACATCGGTCCAACCAAACGGCGAGCCAGATGAGGCGCAATCAGCCCAATAAAACCGATACCTCCGGCCATGGATACGCTGGCGCTCGATAGAGCCACTGCTGCGCCCAGCAGTATCAAGCGCTGGCGTTTTACACTTGTACCGATTCCAGCTGCGGTCTCATCACCCAGCGACAGATTATTTAGGCTACGTGTCTGCGATAGAACGTAGGGCAATACAATGACAATCCATGGCAGTAAAGCCACTGCATGTATCCAGTCCCGTCCCCATACGCTGCCAGCCAACCAACGTGCGGTAAATGCGTACGTATCCTCATCCAACCGCAACGACCAATACAGCGTTATGGCGCTGAGCCCTGAGGCTACACCGATACCGGACAGGATTAGCCGCACAGGCACGATTCCTCTGCTGCCACTATAGGACAGCATAACTATCAGCACCGCTGCGACGACACCTCCTGCAAAGGTAAACAAGGGGATGAACAAGGCTGCTGATCCTTCCAGATCGCGAAAAAAGCTGACATACATCACCAGTCCTAAAGCAGCCCCCGCATGAAGGCCCAGCACTCCCGGATCTGCGAGTGCGTTTCGCGATAAGCCCTGCATGACCGCCCCGGCTGCACCCAGTCCCGCTCCAGCCAGTACCGTTACAACCATCCGCGGCAGCCGGTATTCAAACAGGACCATATGGTCACGTCCGCTGCCTCCGCCAAAAAGTGTATCCAGCACGCGTAGCGGTGGAATACGAATCGTTCCGGTATTCAAACCCAGAACAAGGACAGCAAAACTGATTCCAGCCAATACGAAGCAAACGAGCCAAGCCTTGGTCGTTCTTGTATCCCCTGCCCCTAGAGAGCGTCTCACTATAATTCCCTCCTTTCCTTACGGGCGAGAAAGAGGAAAAAAGGTACTCCGATAAAAGACACCATAATTCCAATAGCTAGCTCCTCTGGCGGATTCGCCATTCTCGCTCCCAAATCAGCCAGCACTAGCAGCACGGCTCCCAATAATGCAGACAATGGTACGATCTGGCGATAATCCACACCGATCAGCTTGCGAGCAATATGTGGCACGACCAAACCTACAAAGCCGATGGCCCCGGCAGCCGATACAGAAAGTCCAGCTAGGACCACCACAGTCAGTAGCCCCAGCAGCCGGATACGCCGGAGATTTAATCCCAGATTCAGCGCTACCTCATCGCCCATTGAAATCAATGAAATGGAGCGTGCGAGCCCCATAGACCAAGCGATCACAATAAGCAAAATCGGTGCAAGAATCTCGAGCTGCGACCATTTGATTCCGGCAACACCACCCGCATACCAGTAGGCTAGATCCTGACTTAGATCAAAATAAATCGCAATTCCCGAAGTCATGGAACCTAACAAGGCTGCTGTCACAGCTCCAGACACCGTTAGTCTCATGGGTGTCAATCCTCCCGGCGCGGAAGCTCCTAGTCCGAATACCAGTAAGGTACTCATCAGTGCCCCCAGGAACGACAAAACAATTAACGTCCCATAAGGTAGATCAGGGAAAAAAGCAAAGCTCACTGCAACTACAAACATCGCTCCTGCGTTAATGCCCAGCACACCTGTATCCCCTAGCGGGTTGCGCGTGATTCCTTGAATCAGAGAGCCTGCAACCGCCAGCGCAGCCCCAATGACAGCTGCACCGAGCACACGCGGCAATCGCAGTTCATGAATGATCTGATGGGTCGTCAGCGAACGATCATAGTGAAACACTGCTGACCACACCGTGCTTATGGTCAGATCCTTGGCTCCTAAGGAAATGGCAGCGAACATGGCCAAAGCCAATAATACAGCCGAAGCTGTGAACAACAACGCCTGCCGAATCCTGCCCGCTCGGAGCACCGGACGGGCTATAAAGGCTACTTCAGGAGCGTTCCTCTCTGTCGAAGCTGTATGTTTGTCCATGCTGTCTTTAGACTGCATTCGGTGAGGTCACTCCCTCCATACCTGAAAGCCATTACGACTTTCATTACAATAAACGCCAATGATAATGATTATCAACTTGATTCATAATAGCATGTTTCTATGACATTGCAAGCCAAAAACTGTTCCCCCGTGGGAGGAACAGTTTTTAGATATATCTATGTGAGATCACTTTTACGATAATTTCAAGTAACCCTCTATTTAGTACGTAGGCCAACCTGCCGAATCCCATTTCAAATCACTAATCAGAAGCTTTGGATTTCCGCCATCAGTGGCATCATAGGCATGACGCGCAATCACACTGTTGTTATAGACAGATTGTCCGCCTGGTCCCTTCCAGCGGTCATTCCCCGCATCCAATATCGTTCCACCGCCGTCCATCAGACTTTTTCCGCTCTTGTCCACATACGGCCCAGTGATACTGGTCGAGCGACCATAAATGATTTTGTAATTACTGTCTACGCCTTTGCAGCAGTTATCAATGGAAGCAAACAGATAATAATAGCCATTGCGGTATGTAACATGCGGTGCTTCCAAACCACCAGCCGTACGTCTAGCAATAGAATAAATCTGGCCTGTAGGCTTCATCGTATTCTTATCCAGTCGAGTCACTTTCAAGCCTGAATTCCATGAACCGAAGGAAAGCCATGGGTTACCGGAAGCATCAATAACCAGATTCGGGTCAATAGCATTATAATCGTCAGAATCCGTCGTACGCAGCACTAGTCCATCATCTCTCCAGCTTCCCGCGCCAATGCTCGTTGCTGAAGTTAAGCCAATGGCCGAAGTGCGCGATCCAAACGTAGAAATGGAATAGTAAACCCAGACACGTCCATTGTACTTTTGAGCATCCGGTGCCCATACATCATTAGTCTTTTGCTTAGGTACATACGATTTCCACCAAGATGGTGGCGACAAGAAGATTTGCGGCAATCTGTAAAAATTGCGTCCGTCATCCGATCTTTGAACCTGTATCCCCTGCCCTGTGGAGAAAATATACCATGCATTTCCTTCCTTGGTGATGGATGGATCATGTACTGCCACATCGCCTGTTAACGCCCAATGCTCGGCCGATGTGGACGGCACCACGGACAGCAACAAAGCAGCCGAAGTTACGGCAGCAAATGCTGTTCGGGCGAATTTACCCTGTACTGATTTTTTCCATGCTTTCAACATTCTTTCGCACCTCCAAATTAATATTCTATAATGAAAATCAGGTGATACGCTTATTACATTAGTGTTTATACTTATGAAGTTACCCATATATTAACCTATCAACTTCAGTTTTGTAAACGCTTTATTTCAAATAAAAAGAAATTTATAAACTACGCATAACATTGCATATACAAAAAAAAGAGCCCGTAGGCCCTTGTCAGATAAGCATATTAAACAAATTCTCATTTTTGTTCAATTCCGTATAGTTAAGCCCTTTGCGATTCATTCGTTCAATTAAAGGAAGATAGTCTTCCTTGTGTAACAATTCAATACCGACCAGCGCCGGGCCATTTTCTTTATCATTCTTTTTCGTATACTCAAACCTAGTAATGTCATCGTCCGGTCCAAGCACTTCCTGAAGAAACTCACGCAGTGCCCCTGCTCTTTGCGGGAAATTCACCATGAAATAATGTTTTAGCCCTTCGTATATTAGGGAGCGTTCCTTAATCTCCTGCATACGATCAATATCGTTATTGCCACCACTGACGATACAGACTACTGTTTTGCCTTGAATCTGCTCACGATACAGATCAAGTGCTGCTACAGGCAGCGAGCCCGCAGGCTCCACAACAATCGCATTTTCATTATACAGCGCCAGAATCGCTGTGCATGCCTTGCCTTCCGGTACCTTCACAATATCATCCAAGGTATATTTACAAATGTCATACGTTAACTGACCCACTCGCTTCACCGCAGCCCCGTCAACAAACTTGTCTATTTGCTCCAGTGTAACGACCTTGTTCAAACGCATCGCTTCCGTCATTGATGCTGCGCCCAGGGGCTCTACGCCGATTACTTTGGTGGTCGGACTCACAGTTTTAACATATGTGCTTACGCCTGCCGCCAAACCGCCGCCGCCAATCGTCACGAACATATAGTCCGCAGGTGTATCCAGACTCTCCATCACTTCCATCGCAATCGTACCATTACCCGCGATAATTTTCGGCTGATCGAACGGATGGATGAAGGTCATTCCCTGCTCGCTACACACCTTCATAGCCTCGTCATAAGCATCGTCAAATGTATCTCCGGTCAAAATAACCTCTACACTGTCTCCGCCAAAGCGACGTACCTGCTTCACCTTCTGATTAGGCGTTGTGCTCGGCATAAATATTTTACCGTGGATGCCGAGCGCGTTACATGAAAAAGCCACGCCTTGTGCATGATTACCCGCACTCGCACACACGATCCCTTTTTCCATCTGCTCAGGAGTCAAGCTGCGGATCATGTTGTAAGCTCCACGGATTTTAAAGGACCGCACAACTTGGAGATCCTCTCGCTTCAGATACACATTACAGTTATATTTGGCCGATAGGACGGCATCCCTCTGTAAAGGTGTACGAACAATCACCTCACGCAGCATATGATGCGCCCGTACAATATCCTCCATGCCAACGGTTGACGCCGTGGCCGGTTCAGTTTTCTGGGTTTCTGTTGGTTCCATAGGTTCTCCACGCTCCGCCTGAATATTTCTGTGTATTTGAAATCTTTCAAACATCATACCACGTTTACCTATAGCTTGTGCAGTTGATAGCCATGAAAATGAGAATGAAAATCATTGAATCCATAAAAAAAGCAGGTCGAGACAATGCCCGACCCGCCTTTCCTGACTCTATACATTTCAGTATTCAATCGACTCATTCAGCACCGTAATGATTACCCTTTTACCCCGCCTGCAGTCATCCCTTCAATAAAGTAACGCTGGAAGAACAGAAACACAACGAGAATCGGCAGAATAGCCAGGACTGATCCGGCAATCAACACATCATAATTGTTGCCATATGGCGTCAGCAGACTGGACAGACCGATTGGCAGTGTCAGCATGTCGTTAGTACGCAATACGATCATCGGCCACAGGAAGTTATTCCAACTGTTCATAGCCTGTAAAATAGCCATTGCCGCAAAGGCAGGTGCCATCAGAGGCATCATAATCCGCACAAAAATACCATACTCTGAACAACCGTCAACTCGTGCAGCATCCATAAAATCCTTGGGTACTCCGCTCAAATATTGACGGAAGAAAAAGATCGGAATCGGTGCAACGACAAACGGCAAAATTACACCCCATACCGTATTGATCAGCTTCATACCGATCATTAGTTTGTAAAGTGGCAGCATGATAATTTCTACCGGGATCATCATCACGACCAGCACCAATGTAAAAATCACATTTTTCAGTCTAAAACGATACATCTCCAGGCCATACCCGACCATTGCGGACAATATCAGACATAACACCGTAAACAAGACGGTAATGACAAGACTATTCCAGTACCATTGAAAATAATCCGTCGTCCCCTGAAAGATGAACGCATAGTTTTTCAAGGACATGATGGCCCACTCCAGCTTGAGATTCAAACCGTAGCGCAGCAGCTCCGTTGATGGCTTGAATGAGGCAAGCGTCACGGCAAATAGCGGAAACAGGGCGAACCCGGCAAATAGAATGAACAAGACAACGAGAAATGCGGATAACGGGCCATTTTGTTTCTGAGCCATCGCTTAATCCTCCTTCCGAAACATGCCAAAAAATTTGAGCTGGATCAGGTTCAGTACTAATGTGAATACGAGCAATACAATGCCGACTGCCGCTCCAAAGCCCATACTATTCTGTTCCAGACCTTGGCGATAGAGATAGCCAACAATCGTTAACCCAATATCATTCGGGGAGTTATTTCCGTTCCACAACATATAGCTCTCGGTGAACATGGATAACCCGGCATAAATACTAATCGTAAATACGTAGATCGTCACGGGTTTCAGCATAGGAATCGTAATCCGCCAAAATGAATCGAAACGACTGGCTCCATCAATCTGTGCAGCTTCATACAACTCGGGAGGAATGTTCTGGAGTCCCGACATGTAGTACAGCATATTTACGCCTAGCCATCTCCATAAGGCCAGCACGATCAACGCTAAAAAGCCGGTGTTCGCGTTCATTAGCCATTTGTAAGGCTCAAGACCGAATAACCCCAACAGAGAGTTCATCAACGAGCCGTCCAATTCCCCAAACATGAGTCGGAAGATTGTTCCTGCTACCACCACTGAGGTTAGTGCGGGTATAAACATCACGGAGCGAAACAGCCCTCTGCCCGGCATTTTAGGCGAATTCAGCAATACCGCCAGTACCAGTGGCAGAGGAATCAGCACGACCAGTGTAAGCAGCGTGTACAGGACGCTGTTTAATATCGCTTTTCCAAATGTAGGATTCATTAAATCCTTATAATTTTCCAGGCCAACGTAAGTTGTTATCCCCGGCAGAACTTCCTGAAAGCTCATAATGACCGTCGAGATGACCGGATACGCAAAAAACAGTGCAAAGGACAGTAAAAATGGAAGGACAAATACATACGGTGCCGTACGACTGGAATGAATAAATCGGCTCCATTGACTTCTGGTCGGACGCTGAGTTTTTGGCGGCTGACCTGTCGGTACATTAGCGTTCGTATGAACGGGCGTTGCCATGAATCTCACTCCCTTTCCTGTTGGGGTCTATCTCAGTTCATCTGCTAGCTCATGCAGCACCGTGGCTGGATCTTCGCCACTCTGTAGTGTCCGATAAAGTATTTTATTGCGTACAGCACTAGCGATGTCAGGCGTTTTCGGTCCGATATGCACCGCATTGATCTCATCTTTGACTTCGATCAGCGTGTCAAAAATATTCGTTCCGAAATACTCCGTAAATTTATTTTTGGCTTTGGCTTCCGGCATGGTCCACACTTCACTGCGGATGGGATCAAACCCTAGCTGCTTCCAAATCTCCACATTCCCTTGCTTGGACAGCTTGGCAAAGGCTAGAAAACGCATCGCCAAATCCTGGTGCTTTGACTGGTTCGTGACTACCGTTCCGGTCCCGCCCATACCTGCTGAGCGATAGCCGCCTTTTTCCCACGCCGGCATCGGTCTAATGATGATTTTTCCTTTCAAGTCAGGCATGTAATCCGTAAAACGTCCCATATACCACATCGGCATCCACACCGAAGCGGCCCCGCCTTTGTTCATAAACCCGTAGTATTCCTCCATATGATGCCCACCGCCCGGTGCGGGAATAGCGATCTTGTCTTTTATCATCTGTTGGATAAACTCAAGTGTTTTAATATTGGTTTCGTTATCCAGCGTCAACTCGCCCTTATCATCCAAAAAATCTGAATTTTGCTGTGAGATCATCGGCCAGTAGCTCCACAGGTCATTGGTCTCCAAGGTTGCCATCGGCTTGCCCGCTTTTGCCAGCACTTGCTTGCCAGCAGTAGCATAGTCTGCCCAGGTAACGATGGAATCCGGGTCTACCCCCGCCTGATCCATAATCTCTTTATTGTAATACATCACTTCGGCTCCAACGTGGAAGTCAATGCCGTAATACTTACCGTCTTTGCCGTAAATCTGTACTCTGGAAGGCACAATGTTATTGATCTCAGGGTCAATCACCGGATTGAGCGGGACCAGTTGCGGTATTCCTTTGAGGAAATTACCAATCTTGTTCACCTCAATATCCGCGATATCCGGCGCTCCCACCCCTGATTGCAACGCAATCGAGAGCTTGCTGTGGTGGTTGTCATAAGGAAATGTATTCGCTTTCAAATTAATCAATTCATCAGGGTGCTGTTGGTTCCATTGGTCAGCCATTTGCAGAAAAAACTTCTCATGCAGTTCATTGAAAGTCCACAATACAAGTTCTGTTCCCGGCCCATCCTTTTCATCGCTCTTGAAAGAACAACCTTGCAGCAGTCCAGCCATCAAAACCACCGCCATAAGCATCAAAGCCATGCTTTTTCTTCGCAGCAGCATATCCTTCCCCCTTCGCATGATGAAATCCTAATTCGTAAATGATTGCGCTTTCTTTTATTATTTAACATCAATACAAATTAGTTTACAACAACATTATTCAAAAAAATTCGTTTTTGTGTAAAACAGATCTCATTGCATTATAGGGGGAAAATGAATTGGATGGGAATATGATGATTTCTGCATAAAAAAAACGACCCAACTTCAATTGAAACTCGGAGTTGGGTCGCGCTATGTTAACTACTCTTGCGAATGTGCTGCTTCGTCTTTCACTTCTTCTCGAAATGATCTAATACTTTGTTTACGACGATTATTTTTTTCTTCGATCTGCTTACGCTCCTCATTGCTGATTTCAGAGGAAAATTCGTTTAGGTATCCTTCAGCCTCATGAAGATTCTGCAATGTATTCTGAATATTTTGTTGCAAATGCTCCACATTATCTGCTCGATTATCCGGTTTTGCCATCGGTTTAACGCCTCCTAATCATAGAATCGCTCACTAGAGCGCTAAACCGTAGCTTGATCGTTATCGAGTTATTTTATACATTAAAATGCTTTCCAAACCATAGGCCTGCTGCTTCGGCTTCAGTGCGAGTCAATTGATGACCATTGCGTTCCAAGTAGGCTTCCACCTGCGCTCCGGCCCCCTCCAGCAGGGCTTGCAGCTCCTGAGATTCCGCCGCTGGAACAATCGGGTCATTTTCACCAGAAGACAGAAATACAGGGACACCGTTCAAGTCCGGCAGTTGCAGCCCTCGCAATGGCACCATGGCATGATGGAGAATGGCCCCACGTAGCGCTTTTGCATCATGAAAGAGCATACTGGCCGCTATGTTGGCTCCATTGGAATAGCCCAGAGCCACCACGTTGTTACGGTCAAAATCATATTGCTCTGCAGCTGAATCTACAAATTCGCTTAGTTCTTTGGTACGAAATACGAGATCCTCAATATCGAATACCCCCTCAGCCAAACGGCGAAAGAAGCGCGGCATCCCATTTTCCAATACATTACCTCTCACGCCCAGCACAGACGCTCCCGGTGCTACCATATCAGCCAAAGGTAGCAAATCTTGTTCATTCCCGCCGGTACCATGCAACAGCAAAATAACCGGGGTTTGCGGATCATTTCCTTTACGAAAGACGTGTTTCATATCTATTCCCTCCTCTAATTAACTTTAAATTAAGAATCTTATTTTTTGTATAAATTGATTATAGCCCATTTCACTGCTTTATACAAACATAATTGACCTCGTTCATTTTTTCTAAAATGATGTCTTGTTCCATTGACATGTAGTATAGCTGTATTTTACTATGGTGTTAGATATTTAGAATATTATCTAAATATCTAAAGGAGGAAATGTATTTTGAACGATGCCTTCAAAGCTTTGGCTGATCCGACCCGGCGTACAATCTTGCAGCTTTTAAAGGAAAAAAGCATGAGCGCAGGCGAAGTAGCTGAACATTTTCAAATTAGCAAACCCAGCATCTCCCACCATCTCAATATCCTGAAGCAGGCTGGGCTGGTGCTGGATGAACGACAGGGGCAAAACATTATCTACACCCTGCATACAACGGTTGTGGCGGATGTGATCGGTTGGATGTTCAGTATCGCCCACTCCGATACCCCTGCGAAAAAAAATAGGAATCATATTAAGGATGGGGAGGAATCTGAATGAAATTTCGAACACCTTGGAGCTTGACGGATGTTTTGACAACTTTGATTGCCTTATCACCCGCCATAGGCGCTATACTGCTGTACGACCGACTGCCCAATGTTCTAGCCTCGCATATTAACTTTAACAATACAGCAGACGGGTATACGAGCAAAAGTGGTTCTATTATCATGCTCGTGTTGTTGGGCCTAGTCCCGCTGGTCATTCGATTGGCACGCCACATGGACCCCAACAGAGCTAATTATGAGAAATTTTCAAAAGCCTATGAAGTTACGCGTGCAGGTATTTCTGTAGTTCTCGCTGTAGCTGGATGGGGAATGCTGCTGTATAACCTGAATATACGACTGCAAATGAATGCTATAATTTTAGGGTTAATAGGCCTGATGCTGATGGTGATGGGGAATTATATGACTCAGGTACAGCCGAACTATACGTTCGGTATCCGCACGCCGTGGACTCTGTCTAATCCCGAGGTATGGCGTAAAACGCACCGTTTCGGGGGGCCTATGATGATGCTTGGCGGTGCTTCAGCGTTGGTGGCGGCATGGGTAGGTGGAATGGCGGGAGTAGTCATTTTCCTAACCGTACTGATCATATCCGTTATCTCTCCTGTACTCTATTCTTACTTGTTGTATCGTAAGCTAAACAAGTAAATAGACAAAGCCACACCTGAACCTAAAAAAGGAACCTCCCAAACCGCGATAAAAGCAGAATGGGAGGTTCTTTATACATCTACATATTCAATTAAAACAACAGTTTATCGGGATGGGTGCCTACACGCTCATCCAGATGAAGACCATTGATTCGGTCAATATCCTCAGTCGTCAGTTCAAAATCGAACAATTCGGCATTTTCGCGGATACGATGCGTGGTAACCGATTTGGGAATCGTCACAATCCCCCGATCCAGATGCCAACGCAAAATAACCTGAGAAGTCGTTTTGCCGTATTTAGCAGCAATCTCAACAATGTCTGCTTGCTCCGTCAGTTTCCCCTTCATCAGAGGACTCCACGATTCAAGCTGGATCTGATGCTCCCGGCAGTATTGATGCAGCTCTTGCTGTGTCAGACGCGGGTGAAGCTCTACCTGATTAATAACAGGCACAATATTGCTGTCTTTCAGGAGGTCTTCGAGATGGTGAATTTGGAAGTTGCTTACTCCAATTGCGCGTACACTTCCTTCTTCATACAGCCGCTCGAACGCCTTCCAAGTTTCCTTGTACTTGTCCTTGCCAGGCCAATGAATGAGATACAGATCAATAATGTCCAGGCCCAGCCGTTTGCGGCTTTCCTCGAAGGCACGCAGTGTTGAATCGTAGCCCTGATCTTGATTCCATAGCTTAGTGGTCACAAACAGATTTTCTCTGGCTGCTCCACTGTCACGAATGGCTTGTCCGACCAGTTCCTCATTGCCGTAGATCGCCGCCGTATCAATGTGACGGTAACCGACTTCAATGGCTGTTTTGACTGCTTCGTAGACCTCATTACCTTCCGCCTTGTACGTACCAAAACCAAGCCAAGGCATCTGAACTCCGTTATTTAGTAAAGCTGTATCCGCAATGTTCCCCATGTCTATCTCCTCCTATTCTTAGTTATATATTATCCAACAGGATAATTACAGTTTAGTCGCATCCTGAAAAGCATTCACTTCAAGTGGAGCAGCCAACAATTCTTTAGCAGCAGCAACAAATGCCTGGAAATGGGCAGACTTGTTATGGAAATCTACAGCAGCAGCATCCTTCCACTCTTCCACCATCGTAAATGCGTTGGGATCATTCAGATCCTGCATTAACGTATAGCGGACATTGCCCTCTTCAGCTTGTGATGCGCTGATCAACCCTTGGGTTTGTTGCAGAAATGTTTCTCTTTTTTCTGGTAAAACTTTCATATCGGCATGAATAATAATCATAATATTTTCCTCCTCGCATTATGTAACTATTTCTATTATAGACCATTCTTTCGATAGATTAAAAGTGCGGCCGTTTCTGAAATACAGTAAAATGAATCGTATTGGGGAGTTGATCGGCTGATCAACTGCTCCTATATTTTGTTTAGTGGCGGTGAAGGCATGTGCGTTTTCAGACAAAATTAATGGTATTCATATCCCTTCTAGTGCTAGTCGTTACCGGACTGTTGGGATTATCCTTGCGCTATATGATTACCTCCGCCTTGTATGAAGAGATTGGGAAAAGGGCGCTGACCGTAGCCAATACGCTTGCGGTAGATGCACAGGTCAGGGATGCTCTAGAACAGACCGATACAACGCAACTACGTGCGCGGATCAACGAGGCAGTGAAGCCCGTTCAAGCCAGCAGTGGGGCTGATTTTATTACAATTGCAGATCGTCATCTCATTCGTCAATGGCATGTTAACCCGGAACGCATCGGACAGCCTATGATGGACCCGCTGAATACTAAGGTGCTGCAAGGGCAGTCCTTTATTACGGAATCCACCGGCTCTCTCGGACCGTCACTGCGAGCCAAAACCGCAGTCTATAATGAACAAGGCCAAGCTATCGGACTCGTTTCTGTAGGTTTTCTGATGACAGATGTGGCGCAAAATATTCGTACATACACATATACATGGCTATGGTTCATGATAGGCGCGCTGATGATCGGCATATTAGGAAGTTTGATTATAGCACGACGGGTACGGCGCGAACTGCATGGGCTGGAGCCAGTAGAGATTGGACGGTTGTATCAGGAAAAGCAAGCCATTCTCGAATCCATAGGCGAAGGGATTATCGCGGTTAATAGCAGTGGACAAGTCACACTTGCCAATCCACAAGCCGTCCGTTTGCTGGGCCTTCCCCCGGAAACTAGCCTCTATGGATGCGAGCTTCGTCACTTGGCGGGCGCCGCAGATCAGCTGGCAGATGTGCTTGCTACAGATTTTATCGAGAAGAATCCAAGCATGAAGCCCGATCAGGAACAGAACGTATTCAATGAAGAAATTGAGATCCAACAACGAGTCGTAGTCGTCAGCCGTGTGCCGATCAAGGATCGATTCGGACGAATGCTGGGCACGGTTGCCAGTCTGCGCGACAAAACAGAGCTGCTTCGCATGACGCGGCAGTTGACGGAGGTCAAGGATTATGCGGATGTGCTGCGATCACAAACACATGAATATACCAATCGGCTATATCTCATATCCGGTCTGATTCAGTTGGAGTGTTATGACGAAGCAGTGGACTTTATTACTCAGGAATCGGAGGAGTATCGTGTACATCGTTCCGTTTCCTCTTCTCTTTCACCTGATTCAATCATCGCCAGCCTGCTGATCAGCAAGAAAAAACAGGCGTTGGAAAAAGGGATTGTACTTCATTCATATATTAAAGGAGCATTTTCAACTCCGTCTCCTACGTTGGAGTGGTCGCTTCTTGCTGCCATTGCCGGAAACCTGCTGGACAATGCTATGGAAGCAGTTGCGATAGGCTCTATACCTGACGGACAGGTATGGTTCCGGCTTGAAGAAATGACTGAAGCCATCATCGTCGAAGTTGCAGATAATGGATCGGGTATTTCAGAGGATATCCAGGAAAAACTGTTCGTTAAGGGAGCATCAACCAAAGCAGAGGCAGGACACGGATATGGCCTCGCTCTCGTGCAGGAGTACACCGAACGAATGAGTGGCTCCATAAAAGTACATGAACGGCCTGGTGGTGGTAGCATTTTTGAAGTGTACATTCCTTTAAATAGGACAGACACGGGGAGCAATAATGCAAAAGGAGGTTACGTCCATGAATGAGCGGGTTTTATCGGACATTGAGGTTCTTATTATTGAAGATGATCCGCGTATTGCGGAGATTAACCGACGATTTATTGAAAAGGTGGACGGGTTCACTGTATGTGCAATAGCAACGAACGAATTTGAGGCAAAGCTTCAACTAGATGTTCTGCGTCCGTCTTTAGCCGTGCTGGATGTTTATTTTCCCGATACGAATGGTCTAACCCTGCTATCGTTCATCAAGCAACACTATCCGGGTACAGATGTCATTATGCTGACTGCCGCCAAAGAAGCTGAAACTGTGGTACAAGCGGTTCGCGCAGGCGTATTTGATTTTATCGTAAAACCGCTCGTATTCGAAAGATTGCGAGCGACCTTAGAGGAGTATGCCCGTTTTCGCCGCCAAGTCACAACATGGCAAGAGGAACAAGCTACGGTGGAGCAATCGGAAATTGACCGTCTACTACAAAGCGCGGGCACGGGTCGGATGACGAGTAACGGAGTCGGAGACCTATGGGCCAAAGGCATTGATAAAGTCACTTGCGAAAAGGTGCTTGATCTCCTGAATCGACAAGGTGAGGTTACTACGGGTACAGTGGGAATTGAGCTAGGTATGAGCCGATCTACCGCCAGAAGGTATCTGGAGTACTTAGTGGAAAGTGGCGATGCGCACCATGATCAGGTATACGGGACTGTCGGCAGACCGGAGCGTATCTATCGCAGACGGCAGGAAAATGCATAATCCCCGAATTTTGCTGCCAGGTCTGTCCTTTCCGCGCTCCTCGTTGCTTGTGACTTTTATGAACTTAATTCATTTAATAGACTAAAATGGTTTAAATGATCACATTATTTACGTCCCTCTTCCCGGTTGCTAGAATGGTCAACAGTTAGTTAATTGATAATGATTATCAGTTTCTCTGGTAAGCATATTTGGAACGGGGGACAATACATGGCAACACCAAAACAGCCACTACCACTACGCACAGGCATGCTGCTTGCAGCGATTCTGGTACTACTGACAGCCGTTATGGCGGGATGTGGAGGCCAATCACAAAATAATAATGCAGCAGCACCTCAAACCATAGGCGACACTCGAACGATCAAACATGAGATGGGAGAAACCAAAGTTACAGGCAAACCTAAAAGAATCGTAACGTTGGAATTCTCTTTTGTCGATGCCGCTACCCAACTGGGTGTGATGCCTGTCGGCATAGCTCAGGAAAATGAGGATGATATCGATGGGCTGCTTGGAAAAAAAATCGACTTTACACCTGTCGGCACACGCAAACAGCCGAACCTGGAAACGATCAGCTCCTTGAAACCCGATTTGATTATTGCTGATCTAAACCGTCATAAGAGCATATACAAAGAACTAAGTGAGATTGCTCCTACCATTGTTCTTAAGAGCCGCAATTCCTCTTATGAACAAAACCTGGCATCCTTCGGCGTTATCGCTGACGCGTTGGGTGAGAAGGAAAAGGGTGAGCAAATTCTCGCAGCACATAAAGCTACCATGGCAAAGCTGAAAGAAGGCATCCAAGCTGGTGAGTCACGCAGCGTATTGCTTGGGGTATTCCGTTCGGATTCACTATCGGCTCACGGCGCTTCATCTTTTGATGGACAACTGCTGGAGCAAGCAGGCATCCACAATGCGCTTCAAAATACAAGCGAGCCTACAGTCAAGCTGACACTGGAGCAGATTGCACAAGCTGATCCAGATGTGATCTTCTTGGTGGAAGCCGATGAGAAGCTGCTTGCGGAATGGAAGCAAAATCCGTTATGGCAAAACATTACGGCCGTGAAAAAAGGGGAAGTTTACGAAGTAAACCGGGCACTGTGGACCCGGTACCGTGGACTCGGCTCTGCCGAGAAAATACTGGAGCAAGCGATTTCGCTTCTGTATCCCGCGCAAAATAAAGGAGACGGCTCCCGTTGATCGGACAAGCCTTACGCGACCGGCTAAATAAGCCGGTCGTCTTTGCACTTCTATTCGCGCTGCTGGCTGGACTGCTGCTGAGCGTGGCAATTGGCCCAGTCAGGATGGACATCCCCACCATGCTGACTGCGCTGTTCACCGAGCATCCGTCCAAGGATCAGCTCATTATCTTGACGATACGCCTACCACGTGCCGTCATTGGCCTGATCGTCGGCGCCGGGCTGGCCGTGGCCGGAGCGCTAATGCAGGCCATCACACGCAATCCGCTGGCTTCGCCGCAGGTTTTTGGAGTCAGCTCTGGCGCTTCGCTGGCTGTCGTCCTGTCGGTCGTGCTGCTGCCGAATATCGGGTCGTCCGGCAGCATTTATTTTGCTTTTGCTGGAGCGATCGCAGGCGGCTCCTTCGTATACGCACTGGCCGGAACGGCGGGCATGACGCCAGTCAAGTTGGCCCTTGCCGGGATGGCAGTGCATCTGCTGCTGGCCTCTGTCACTCAGGGACTGCTCGTGTTTAACGAGCAAATATCCGATGTACTGTATTGGCTCGCCGGAGCCATCGACGGGTCCACTTGGGCCGATACGCGTCTGGTGCTGCCCTGGTTCGCCGTCGGTATGATCCTTGCACTGGCACTGGCCCCCTCGCTATCTGTGCTTAGCCTCGGTACAGAGGTCGCACAGGGACTGGGGCAAAATGTACGTCTTGTCCGCTTACTGGCCTCAGCCTCAGTTATTATGCTGGCAGGCTCTGCTGTAGCAGTAGCCGGGTCTATCGGCTTTGTGGGCCTGATGGTGCCGAATATCATCAAGGTGTTTACAGGCGATAATTACAAACGGGTCATCCCCCTGTCTGCAATCTGCGGAGCTCTGCTGCTGACATATGCAGACGTGCTTGGACGATTTATTGCCTTTCCTTATGAATCGCCCGTTGGTATCGTAACCGCGCTGGTGGGCGCGCCCTTCTTTTTATATCTGGCGCACAAGAACGGGAGGGCTTCACGATGAAAAAGCTGTGGATTTTACTCGTGTTAATGCTGGGTGTTTCCTTTGTAGCTATCGGCGTGGGTAGCACCTACATTACACCCGCTGAGCTGATCGCCGCTCTGACTGACCGAAATGCCTCTTCCTGGTTCATCGTTCACCATTACCGACTGCCTCGTGGCCTGCTGGCCATCATGGCCGGTGCTGGCCTTGCAGTAGCTGGCGTGCTGCTGCAAGGTATGATCCGCAACCCACTGGCTTCGCCGGATGTGGTGGGTGTATCCAAGGGAGCCGGCTTTGCTGCGGTTCTCGTCATCGTGCTGCTCCCCTCATCCCCCGTGGCGCTATTGCCTGTAGCTGCCTTTGTCGGTGCCGGATTAGCTGCACTACTGCTCGTACAGCTTTCGATGAAGGGGGGCATGCGTCCTAACATGCTAGCCTTAACCGGGCTGGCGGTAGGTGCTATTTTTCAGGCTGCAACCGATTATATTCTGGTCAAATATCCACTTGAAGCCAGCGATACGCTGACTTGGCTAGCTGGAAGTCTGTGGGGCAAAGGCTGGGATGAAGTATATGGACTTTTGCCATGGTTAATTGTATTGCTGCCTCTAGCCTATACGCTACAGCGCAAGCTGGATATTATGAGTCTGGATGAGGAAAGCTCCGCTGGCTTGGGACTTAGCGTGAAGCGTATGCGCACAGGATTGCTGGCCGTATCCGTGGCCTTAGCTGCTTCCTGTGTCGCTGCCATCGGCTCCATCGGTTTTATAGGACTGCTGGCACCACATCTGGCGCGGCGTTTGTTTGGCAATCGCCACCGCTATCTATTGCCCGGCGCAGCCATGATCGGTGCCCTGATTCTCGTCCTTGCCGATGCGCTCGGACGGGGGCTGAAGCCGCCGCTCGAAATTCCTGCTGGCATCGTGACAGCCGTGATTGGCGCGCCCTATTTCCTGTATCTCTTGCTACGGGAACGCAAACAAAAAAGCAGCGGATAAAGGACAAGTTCTCCATTACAGCTAAATGCTGCACGATAACGTAGCGTTTAGCTGCATTACCTCCCAACCTGTACACCGATCTCAGATAACATAAAAAAGGAGAGTCAGCCTGTATATAACACAGGCTGACTCTCCTCACCCCTCAACACTTACGCTGGATAGGGTACTTCTGTTCCATTCAAAATGAGGTGCATCCGAATTTCCGCTTTTAAGGAGTCGGATACTGCACAATATTTTTCCTTACCCATCTGAATCGCTTTCCATACACGGTAGTCTGGAATATCTCCGTCCACGTGGAATGTCAGATCAATCGCTGTAAATCCCGTTGGCATTTGTTCCTTGCGCGTACCTTCTGCATCAATATCAATTCGCTGAATGTCCGACAAAAAACGATCCAAAATCATCGTAATATCAATACCGATACATCCCGCCAGACCCGCAAGCAGCAGTTCCATCGGTGTCATCCCTTTACCATCACCGCCATAAGCCGCCGTAGCATCCATCCCTACGAAATAACCGGATGGTCCTTCCGATGTAAACGCGCGTTTGCCGTGCCAAGTTGTAGATACTTTCATGTTCAATTGCCTTCTTTCCATCTTAGTAATCTATGATTTATTCTCGATCTAACTTAAAATTCGCTGATTTGACGCAAAAACTTTTGTGTCCTCTCATGCTGGGGAGCATCAAAAAATGCCTGTGGCGCAGCCTCCTCCACAATGATACCGTCCGCCATAAATACAACCTTGTCCGCCACCTCACGGGCAAATTTCATCTCATGAGTCACGACGACCATTGTCATTCCGTCTTGAGCCAACTCTCGCATAACCCCTAGCACTTCACCCACCAGTTCGGGATCAAGCGCCGATGTCGGCTCGTCGAAAAGCATAATCGCCGGGTCCATCGCCAGTGCACGTGCAATAGCTACCCGTTGCTGCTGTCCACCCGACAGACGAGATGGGTGTACATCCTGCTTATCCAGTAATCCCACCCGCTTCAATAGCTGTTGTCCGATAGACATAGCCTTGTCGCGCGGCATTTTCTTTACTGTCAGCAGTCCTTCAATGACATTGCCGATTGCTGTTTTATGCGGATACAAATTGAATTGCTGGAACACCATCCCCGTCTGCTTGCGAATATCACGAATGGCCGCTTGGCGGGCACGAACAGGAGATGTAGCATCAACCTCAATCCCGTTCACCTCAAACTTGCCGGAAGACAGCTCTTCTAGACCGTTCAGACAGCGCAGCAAGGTACTTTTACCAGAGCCGCTGGGACCGAGCAATACGACGATTTCACGAGCGGCAACCTGAAAATCTATGCTTTTCAGAACCTCTACCTGTCCGAATCGTTTACCTAATCCGTTTGTTGTTATCATCATCTATCATCTCCACCTTAATAAGCTCGAGCCAGACGCTTTTCCACCCGCTCCAGTATAGCGGAGAATCCAATGCTCATAATCCAATACATCAGGGCAATTTCGAGCAGAAACGGCATGTAGAGCAAATACTGCGCCTGTAAAAGCTGTGCCTGCCGCATCAATTCACTGACCCCGATAACTGACACCAGCGACGTTTCTTTAAGCATACCCACGAACGTATTTCCCATCGGTGCTATTGCAATGCGTACCGCCTGCGGAAGAATGATACGCCACATCGTTTGACCAGGCGACATTCCCGTAGCATAAGCGGCCTCGGTCTGTCCCTGCGGTACGGCTAAAATAGCTCCACGGAACGTCTCCGATAAGTACGCCCCTGTATTAATACTGAGCGCAAGACAAGCAGCCGTAAGCGATCCGAATGATATTCCGTAATCATCCAGACCATAATAAATGACCGCAATCTGCACCAAAACCGGCGTTCCCCGGATGATCGATACATACATGCGGGCCAGCCACCGAACAGGTCGATTCCCTTTCAATCGGGCTACAGCAACAACCAGACCAATGATTAGACCAAACAGCATAGAAACAATCGTTATATACAGCGTATAATAAGCACCCTTCAATAAAAAAGGCACGTTCTCCCACATTAATTCGAGCATCGGTTATATTCCCTTCTTTCAGACGAGTGGCCCCATGTCAGCATAAAAGCCAAGACTGGAGCCAGACGCCTGTAACAGGCTTACGTTATTCTTTTGGCTCCTCGCCAAACCATTTTTTAAAAATTGTTTTGTAAGTGCCGTCTTCCTTCATTTCCTTTAGAGCCTTGTTCAAGGCTGCCTTCAGCTCAGGAGTTTTCTGGTTAATAGCTACAGCCGCCTGATCCGATTTAATCGGCTCGCCTACAGCTTTAATTTGAAATCCGTTTTTGTCGATAATGGGCTTAAGAGCATACAGATTGTTAATGGTTGCATCAATACGACCAGAGTTTAGATCCTTCAATGAAGTAATGACATCATCATATGTTTTGATCTCAAAATCGCCTACCTTTGGCAGCACTTCGTTGCGCAGATAAGACTCATCATTTGTTCCCAAGCCGACACCAATCGTTTTGCCTTTAAAGTCTTCCAACGTCGTAATGTCATTGGTTTTACTGTTCACGATAATATTCACATTATTGGTGATATAGGGATCTGTGAAGTCAATGGCCTTCTTACGATCCTCTGTAATCGCCACCTGGCTAACCACTGCATCGAATTTTTTCTTTTGCAAACTTGGAATCAGTCCCGAAAATTCTTGTGCCGTGAACTCCGCTTTTACTCCAATCCGTTTCGCTAATTCTTTGGCAATATCCACATCAAACCCGTCCAACTCCTTGTTGTCGTTCAAGAAATTGTACGGCGGGTAAGTACCCATCATGCCTACCTTCATTACATCGGCCTTCTTGATGGCTTCGAGCTGATTGGCGGCTGCCTCGTTACTGCTGCCTGCTCCATTGCTAGTATTCGAAGCTTCTGGCTTTGTACCGCAAGCGCTCAGCACAAGGCTAAACAATGCCAGAGCCATGAGTGTAGTCACCAAGAATCCTTTTTTACGTGTTTTCATGTATCGTTCTCTCCTGTCTAGATGTAAATGTTTAAGTTTGTATGTGTAATTGGGCTATACTATTTGTTGCCCACTACTCATTCATGCGATGTTGACCGTCTAGCTTTGGCCTAATAGTCCGTAAAATTCAAAATTAGCAGCCTCTTCTGCCAATCTTGTAGCGGATACCTGCTTGATGTGGTCATGTGTTCCCTCTGAACCGAATAGCCAGCGTATAATGACACCTTCAATCATGCTCATGAGTAGTGCTGCCCTCAATTCGACATCTAATTCGGCAGGCAACATGTTCAGCTCGATCGCTCGCTCCATATTGCGCCGGAATGCAAGCTCCATCGCAGTCCTTGTTTCACGGATGCTCTGCCTCACTGGTTCATCGACACCACTGCCGATCAGCAGCAAACCCATCAGATAACGGTTCTCGAATGCAAAATGAAATAGCCGAACAAACAGCGCTTCCGATGCCTTAACCATATCAGCCAGCGTTCCCGCATCACGGCGATACCCCTGCCCGATCGCTGACAAAAGCTGTTCACGACCTGTAGCGATAATCTCCAGCGCCAAGGCCTCTTTACTTTTAAAATGCCAATAAAATGTGCCTTGAGCTACTCCTGCCTCCACCACGATATCTGAAATCTTCGTTTGGTGATAACCCTGCTCAGCGAACCGCTTTAACGCAATGTGAAGAAGCTGTGTTCTGCGGTCTGTTTCTTCTCCCCCGTGGTCAACAGGTGAGTCATTCGAAAGGGTTTTGGGCTGCTTCGCCTTGCGTGGCTGCATGGGTTTCCTCCTCCCGATTGATCAGTCAGTCAGTTTTGTATTTTTAATCCTATAGGATAAGTATACATTTGTCAAACGAAAAAGAGGACCTCCGAAGAGGTCCTCTGTATCCTATATATTGCTGTTATAGCAATGCTTTTGCCGCAATGTCTGTACGGTTTTGCTTGCCTTCAAAGGTAATATGAGCAGCCTGTTCGTAAGCTTTGTCCCGTGCCTCGGCAATGTCACGTCCCAAACCAACCACGCCTAACACGCGTCCGCCGTTCGTGACCCACTCACCCTGTTCGTTGATGCCTGTTCCGGCATGGAAGACGATAGCTTCGTTTGCCTGGTCCAGTCCGTGGATAGGTACTCCTTTGGCGTAAGCTGCAGGGTAACCCCCGGATGCCAGTACCACACACACCGCAGCTTCATCCTTCCACTCGATCTCTACCTGATCCAGCGTGCCGTTCACAGCAGCGAGAAAAATATCGAGCAAATCGGATTTTAGTCGAGGCAATACGACTTGTGTTTCTGGATCACCAAAACGTGCATTAAACTCAATGGTCTTCGGCTTGCCGTCCGGCGAAATCATCAGTCCAGCAAATAAAACACCACGGAACGGGCGTCCTTCAGCAACCATAGCCTTGGCCGTCGGCTTAATAATCGTCTCAATGGCTTCCTCAATAATGGAATTGGCTATGTGAGGCAGCGGGGAATATGTTCCCATGCCACCTGTGTTGGGTCCTTTGTCACCATCAAAAACCGGCTTGTGATCTTGCGCCGCTGCCATCGGCCGTACCGTTTCACCGTCAACAAAGGAAAGAATCGACATTTCCTGTCCAGCGAGGAACTCCTCGATCACGACCTGTGCGCCCGCTTCTCCAAATACCTTTGCCACCATAATATCGGACAGAGCCCTTTCCGCTTCCTCCATTGAGTAAGCGACTGTCACGCCTTTGCCTGCTGCCAGTCCATCGGCCTTAATGACCACCGGGATCGGCTGGTCCTTTAAGTAGGCATGTGCTTCCTCATAGGTATAAAATTTGCGATAAGTTGCTGTCGGAATTTGATATTTATGCAGCAAATCTTTCATGAAGATTTTGCTGCCTTCAATTTCCGCCGCATTTTTACGCGGTCCGAATACTGGGATGCCTTTGGCTTCAAAGGCATCCACAATGCCGTCTGCCAGCGGATCATCGGGGCCTACCACGACCAGTCCGACTTTTTTGGATTCCGCCAGTTCTGTCAGCGCGTCAAACTCACTCACCGGAATCGGCACACACTCCGCTAATTGTCCAATACCAGCATTACCTGGCGCACAATAGATTTGTCCGGCCTTGGGGCTTTTCTTCAGCGCCCACACAATTGCATGTTCGCGGCCGCCCCCTCCGATAACCAAAATATCCATTCAGGTGATTCCTCCCGCTCCCAGTATGATCGTTCAGGTGTGCTGCAACCACAACACTCACGCAACTTAGTGCTTGAAATGACGTACGCCCGTAAAGACCATAGCAATGCCATATGCGTTAGCAACCTTGATGGATTCTTCGTCTTTGATAGAGCCACCCGGCTGAATGACTGCCGTGATGCCTGCTTTAGCTGCCAACTCCAGCGTATCGCCCATCGGGAAAAATGCATCCGATGCCAGTACCGCACCTTTTGCTTTGTCACCGGCCTGCTCGATTGCAATCTTGGCTGCTCCGACACGGTTCATTTGTCCTGCGCCTACGCCAATGGTCATATTATCTGCCGCCAGTACAATGGCGTTGGATTTCACATGTTTAACCACTTTCCAGCTAAATAAAAGTTGTTTCAGTTCCTCCTCGGATGGCGCGCGCTCTGTTACAACCGTAAGTGCATCCGGGTCTACAGCATGAACGTCATTTTGCTGAACAACCATGCCACCTTCAATGGAAGTCACAACGAAACGGCTTTTCGCCTCAGACGGGGAAAGCTCACCCAGATCAAGCAAACGGATATTTTTCTTTTTCGTTAAAATCTCCAATGCTTCTTTCGTGAAGCCCGGTGCCAATATAATTTCCAGAAAGATTTCACTCAGCTTGTTCGCTGTATCACCATCAATAATCCGGTTAGCCGCAACGATGCCGCCAAAAATCGAAGTTGGATCTGCTGCGTAAGCTTTGCTGTATGCTTCATAAATACTGCCGCCAATACCCACACCGCAAGGATTCATATGCTTAACTGCAACTACTGTCGGCTCGCTGAATTCTTTGACGATTTGCAGGGCTGCATTAGCATCATTGATATTATTGTAAGACAACTCTTTACCGTGAAGTTGCTTTGCTGTTGTCAGTGTACCCTTGGCCGCCAATGGCTCACGGTAAAACGCAGCCTGTTGATGAGGATTTTCGCCATAACGCAAATCCTGAATTTTTTCATAGGTTACAGTATAACGCTCAGGCAGCGGATCGCCTGTCACATTCGACAAATAATCGGAAATCAAAGCGTCGTATGACGCCGTATGACGGAACACTTTTGCAGCCAAACGCTTACGAGTATTCAGCTCCGTGTCGCCATCCTTACGTATTTCCTCCAGTACAGTGCTATAGTCATCAGCATCGACCACTACACTGACAAAAGCATGGTTTTTTGCCGCTGAGCGGAGCATCGTTGGACCGCCGATGTCGATATTTTCAATCGCGTCCTCATAGGTTACACCGGGTTTGGCGATCGTTTCCGCAAAAGGATACAGGTTCACAACGACCAGATCGATATAATCCAATCCAAGCTCCTTCATCTGGCGCTGATGCTCTTCATTATCCCGAACAGCCAGCAAACCGCTGTGTACCGCAGGGTGGAGTGTTTTAACACGTCCATCCATAATTTCTGGAAATCCCGTTACCTCTGAAATACCGATGACAGGAATACCCTCCTTCGACAGCAAGCTGCTCGTTCCCCCTGTCGAAACGATCTCCACACCCAATTTGGACAACTCACGGCAAAACTCTACGATTCCCCGTTTATCTGATACGCTGACGAGCGCTCTTTTAATACTCACCCTGTCTCCTCCTTTAGCTCTTTCAGAATTTTGCAAATTTCTCTTCTATCAATTTATTTCCCGAGAAATATCGGAAAATGCCTGTACAGTATCCTTGTTAGGACAATGATATGACAAATTACAGTTATCTTTAGAGAAGTGAGTTCACCTTGCGGCCATTCAATTGGATTTTGCCTTGGGCCAGTCTGCCAACTACCTCTGGATATAGCTGACGTTCCACGGATTGAATGGCTACGGATAAGGATTCCGCTGTATCATGATCGTGAACTGCCACGACACGTTGGGCAATAATCGCCCCAGTATCCATCCCCCCGTCCACAAAATGGACGGTGACCCCACTTACCTTGACCCCATAGGCTAATGCCTGTCCAATAGCATCTTTCCCTGGAAATGCCGGAAGCAGCGACGGATGAATATTAATGATTTTCCCAGCGTACGCATCAACCATGACACTAGATAGCAAACGCATATAGCCTGCTAACACGATGAGATCAATCGATTTCTGCTCCAGCAAAGCCACTAATTCACGCTCATAGTCTTCTCGGGCAGGATAATCTTTAGGACGAAAAGTATGACAGGCAATTCCAGCTTTCTGTGCTCTAGCTACAGCAGGAGCCCCAGGCTTGTCACAGATGAGCAGTTCTACCGAGGCGCCGCCCAGTTCACCCCGCGCGGCCGCATCCACCAAAGACTGAAAGTTCGTCCCTTCGCCTGATGCAAAAACAGCAATCCGGTACTCGTTCATTACACCTCGGCTCCTGTAAAGGTCACGATAGAGCTGCCTTCCGTTACTTTTCCGATCACATACGCAGCTTCACCCTGTTCCTTCAGAACTTCCAGTGCGGTCTGTGCGTGCTCTGCACCGACAACGATCACCATTCCAATCCCCATATTGAAAGTCGTGAACATGTCTTTGTTGGAGATTTCGCCTTTTTCCTGCATGAGCTGGAAGATCGGAAGAATCGGCCAAGTGCCGTATTGTATATCCACATTGACGTGATCCGGTAACACTCTAGGGATATTTTCAATAAAACCGCCACCAGTGATATGCGCCATGCCTTTTACTTTTACCTTATCCAGCAATGCCAACACAGATTTCACATAAATTTTCGTAGGCTCCAGCAGTACATCGCCCAGTTTGCCATTCAAGCCTTCGATTTCATCATGCAAATCATAACCTTGCTGTTCCAATAACAGCTTGCGAACTAGGGAGAAACCATTACTGTGAACGCCACTGGAAGCTAGTCCGATTACGGTATCTCCAGGAGCAATGGAACTGCCGTTAATGATTTTGCTTTTATCTACAATCCCTACCGTGAATCCGGCAATATCATATTCGCCCTCGCTGTACATCCCCGGCATTTCTGCGGTTTCACCGCCGACCAACGCACAACCTGACTGGTGACAGCCCTCGGCAATACCGGCGACAATCGCTTCGATTTTCTCAGGTATAACCTTGTCACAGGCGAGATAATCGAGAAAAAAGAGTGGCTCCGCGCCCCCTACAACAATGTCGTTTACGCACATCGCAACTGCATCAATGCCGATGGTGTCATGACGATCCATTGCGAAGGCAAGCTTCAGCTTCGTGCCGACACCGTCAGTACCGGACACAAGTACAGGCTCCTCGTACTTATCTTTATTCAGACCGAACAATGCACCGAATCCGCCCAAGTCCGTGAGCACTTCTGGACGGAAGGTACGTTTAACGTGCTTTTTCATCCGTTCTACTGCTTCATTACCAGCAGCGATATCTACCCCTGCGTTTTTGTATGCTTCGGACATTCATGAACACTCCTTCAAATGATTGACCCTCCTAAGTCCTCCCTAGCAGGGAGGATTCCATGGGGCTGCTCCCCCTGGACCCCTCAAGAGTCGGTCAGATGCGTAGGATTGGGTGCTGCTTGGTGGTGGTTCGTGCTGTGAGTCGCGTGTTTTCCTTTGTGAGTTGCGGGTCTTCCCGCAATTCACAAGGACACGCTTTGATGCGTGGCCGCCTTTGGTAGTGACGGCGGCAGGGGCACGTCCCGGGCTGTTTGCTTTGCAAAGTCGGGGACGTGCCGGTCAAAGAAGTGAGCAGCGCCAACGGGCGGCTTACTTCTTTGACCCTTGAGGCAGGCAGCTGCGCCCTGCCTGTTAAAAACTCATGGCATGAATTAGTTATGCCATGAGTTTTTAACGGCCTTACCTATCCTCTTCCCTGTGGGAACAGAAGAGGTACAGGCACTGCTGCAAAATGCTGCACACCTGAGGAACGCAGCGATCGTAAGAACCTTCCACACGCGGAGTGGCCCCCTCAGAACCACCATCCCCATGCACCTCTGTACCTCTTTTGTTCCCTATACTAACAACTACACCCGAACTTTTCTTCGCCTTTGAAATCTACCTGTGTCGGATAATCGTTATCGAAACAAGCCAGGCACAAACCGCCCTTGTAATCCTGTTCGTTATGTCCGCCTACTGCGGCAATCAACCCTTCGGCGCTCATAAAGAAGAGCGAATCAGCGTTAATCTCTTGCCGAATTTCCTCTACGGTTTTGGACGAAGCGATCAGCTCCCGACGGTCCGGCGTGTCGATACCGTAGAAGCACGGGTTTTTGAAAGGCGGCGAGGTAATACGTACATGTACTTCCAGTGCGCCCGCATCTCGCAGCATATTTACGATTCGACGAGACGTGGTGCCACGAACGATAGAGTCGTCGATCATAATGACCCGTTTACCTTCAACCACACGGCGTACGGCGCTCAGCTTCATTTTCACACCCTGCTCGCGCAGCTCCTGACTCGGTTGAATGAAGGTACGACCGGTATATTTATTTTTAATCATGCCCAGCTCATAAGGAATACCTGTTTGCTCTGCATAACCAATTGCAGCCGAAATACTGGAATCCGGTACACCGGTCACCAAATCAGCATCGACAAAAGCCTCCAGCGCCAGTTGGCTGCCCATCCGTTTGCGTGCAGCATGAAGATTAGCTCCGTTCAAATCACTGTCAGGACGAGCAAAATAAATATACTCCATCGCACACAGCGCTTTACGCTGCTTATCTTCCGTATAGCGGTCTTCGTGCAGTCCATTTTTATCCAGTATCAACAGCTCACCTGGCTCGATATCGCGCAACAGTTCTGCACCAATCGTTTCCAGAGCACAGGATTCGGATGCAAACAAATAAGCATCTCCCAATCTGCCCATCGTCAATGGACGCAAGCCGTTGGGGTCAGAAGCCACAAGCAGCTTGTCATTGGTCATAATAAGGAAAGCAAACCCACCGACAATACGCTTCAATGCATCCTTGGCAGCCTCCACCAAATCCTTGGACGATCGGGCGATCAAATGAGCTACTACTTCGGTATCGCTGGTCGTTTGAAAAATAGACCCACCCTGCTCCAACTCATGCCGGATTTGCAAAGCATTTACGATATTTCCGTTCGTCGCTACCGCCAGATCACCATCACGATACTTGAACACCAAAGGCTGTGCATTTGTCAGCTTACTGTCTCCACTTGTCGAGTAGCGCACATGTCCTATAGCAATATCGCCTGTCAACGAAGCCATTAAGTCTTTATTAAATACTTCTTTGACAAGCCCCATTCCACGATGATAATGGAACTCGTCGCCACTGCTCACACAGATCCCTGCGCTTTCCTCACCACGATGCTGAAGCGCGTGTAAGCCGTAATAGGCTAGGGAAGCGGCATCGGAGTGTCTGTATACCCCGAATACGCCGCATTCCTCTTTTAATTTATCAAACAGCCCCTCTTTACCAGAGCCCTCATTATAATAATCTCCAGTCCACAACGTCCGTGCTGTTATTTCATCAGACATGGAATGACATCCTCCCAGATTTGCTTCAAACTGGCGACTGCCTCGTTCAAAGCGGGTTGTCCGTTCACCTCAACTGTCAATTGTGATCCTTCAACTTTTCCCAATACGGTAACTGGCACTTCCAATCCACGCAGATGCGCTTCCAACGCAGACGCTTTATCCGGCGATGCGGACAACAAAATGCGGGATTGACTTTCGCTGAATAAAGCATGGTCAGGACGCAAAGACGTCTCTACGTTAACCTGTGCTCCCAATCCGCCGCTAATTCCAGATTCGGCAAGCGCCACAGCCAATCCGCCCTCTGCGAGATCATGCGCGGATTGTACCAATCCAGCTTGTATCGCTCCCAGTACTGCGGTCAGCAGTTTTTTCTCTACGTTCAAATCTAGCTCAGGCGGACGTCCTTCGGATACACCGTGCACGACAGCCTGGAACTCACTGCCTCCTAGCTCAGCCTTCGTCTCCCCCACTAGGAAAATAACGTCGCCTTCAGCTTTGAAGCCTTGTGTCGTAATATGATCTGTATCATGTACCAGACCGACCATACCGACTACAGGCGTCGGATAGATCGCACCTTTGGCATTTTCGTTGTACAAGCTAACGTTACCCCCGATAACAGGTGTATCCAGTATACGACAAGCTTCTGCCATACCGTCCACGGCTTTTTCCATTTGCCAGAAAATATCCGGTTTTTCAGGGTTACCGAAGTTGAGGTTGTCCGTAATCGCCAAAGGTTCTCCGCCGGAGCATACAATGTTACGAGCTGCTTCGCTGACTGCAATTCGTCCGCCTACCTCTGGATCCAGGTATACATAACGTCCGTTACAATCTGTAGTCATCGCAAGTCCCTTGCGGGTGCCGCGTACAGTCACTACAGCCGCATCCGAGCCCGGACGAACGGCCGTACTGGTGCGAACCATGTAATCATATTGCTCGTATACCCATTTCTTGCTGGCTACACTTGGGGATGAAAGCACCTTTTTCAGCGCACCGTTCAAATCAGTCACTTCTGGGTAACGCAATGTGTCAACAGCAGCATTTTGCTCATAATAAGCAGGAACTTCGGAAGGCTTGTCATAGATCGGACACTCGTCTACTAGCGCCGTCACTGGCATATCCCCCACCACTTCACCGTGATGGAACAAACGCAAACGCCCGTCATCCGTCACCTTGCCGACCTTGGCACAAATGACGCCCCAACGCTCGAAAATTTCAAGCGCCTGTGCTTCATCCTTTGGCTCAACAACGAACAGCATACGCTCCTGTGATTCGGACAGCATCATTTCATAAGGTGTCATGCCCTCTTCACGTTGCGGTACCTGATCCAGATACAGCTCAAGACCGTTGCCCGCCTTACTTGCCATTTCGGCACTGGAGCAGGTAAGTCCCGCTGCGCCCATATCCTGAATACCCAGTACAATACCGCTGTCGATCAGTTCCAGACATGATTCCATAACCAGCTTCTCCATAAATGGATCGCCTACTTGAACCGCAGTCCGATTCGCTTCGGATTCCTCTGTCAGCTCAACCGATGCGAAGGTAGCTCCATGAATCCCGTCACGACCTGTCGGAGGTCCCACATAAAACACCGGGTTACCGACCCCTTTTGCCACACCGCGCTGAATTTTATCATGGTCAATCAGTCCGACACACATGGCATTGACGAGCGGATTGCCCTCATAGCTTTCATCAAATACAACCTCGCCGCCTACGGTTGGAATACCGATACAGTTTCCATAGCCCGCAATACCGGATACCACATGCTCGAACAAATATTTCACACGGTCGCTCTCCAGCTTGCCAAAACGCAAAGAGTTCAACACAGCTACAGGTCTTGCGCCCATGGAGAAAATATCACGGATGATGCCGCCTACCCCAGTCGCTGCCCCTTGAAAAGGTTCTACAGCGGATGGATGGTTATGACTTTCGATTTTAAATACAACCGCTTGGTTGTCTCCAATATCTACAATCCCTGCTCCTTCACCCGGTCCCATCAGCACTCGCGGACCGCTCGTCGGGAAACGTCTCAACAACGGCTTGGAGTTTTTGTAAGCACAATGCTCTGACCACATAACACTGAACACGCCAATTTCCGTATAATTCGGCTGACGCCCCATGAAATCACAGATCAGCGCATATTCACTGTCCGACACACCCATCTGCTGATACAGTTTATGTTCGGCAACCTGCTCTGCCGTCGGTTCCTTAGCGGACACTTGCTGCGCCATGACGATCCCTCCAAGCATTCAAAATAGATGTAAACATACGTTTGCCGTCATCCGTGCCAAGCAATGCATCCACCGCACGTTCCGGATGGGGCATCATGCCCAGTACGTTACCTTGTTCATTACAAATCCCCGCAATATCCGTCATGGAACCATTGGGATTATCTTTATACGTAAATACGATCTGATTGTTCGCCTGCAAACGAGCCAGCGTCTCATCATCACAGTAATAGTTGCCTTCACCATGTGCGATCGGAATAATGATTTCTTCACCAGCAGCATAATCTCTTGTAAAAGGCGTATCGTTATTCGCAACCTGCAATACCGTATCACGGCAAAGGAATTTCATCGACAGATTACGGCGCAAAGCTCCTGGCAACAGCCCGGCTTCGGTCAAAATTTGAAAACCGTTGCAAATCCCCAAAATATATTTGCCTTCAGCAGCCGCTTTGGCTACTTCCTTCATCACCGGGGCAAACCGGGAAATCGCACCGCACCGCAGATAATCCCCGTAGGAGAAGCCTCCCGGAACAAGAATACAATCGTAAGGTGACAGATCCGTTGCAGTATGCCACACATAATCGACAGGTTCACCGACCGTGTCCTCTATCGCCTTATAGCAGTCAATATCACAGTTGGAGCCCGGAAAAACCAGAACTGCAAATTTCATGGAATCAGCCCTCCAGTTCGTAGCGGTAGTCTTCAATGACCGTGTTGGCCAACAGCTTTTCACACATCTCGATGACGCGTTTCTCTGCACTCTCGCGGTCTGTTGTATCCAGATTCAGTTCCATATACTTACCAATTCTGACGCTATCCACTTCTCCGAAACCCATAGAATGCAGTGCGCCCTGCACCGCAACCCCCTGCGGGTCCAAAACGCTTTGCTTAATCGTGACATAGACTGTTGCTTTCATCATGTTCCTTCAGTTCCTCCTCCGAATGAGTGAATCCTATTGGTTGAATTATGATTACTATTTACTGTGCCGTCAGACGCCGCCAAATATCCGTATATCTTGCAGTTGTTTCTTCTACGACCTCAGCAGGCAACGGATCGGGCTTGCTATTCTTGTCCCAACCGGAGGCTGCTAGATAGCTTCGCACCGGCTCCTTGTCCATGCTGTCAATCTCCACATCCAGCTCATACTTTTCCTGCGCCCAAAAACGGGATGAGTCCGGGGTGAAAATTTCATCAATCAAAATCACCTTGCCGTCAACAAGACCAAACTCAAACTTGCAATCCGCTAAAATGATTCCTCGCTTTTCGCAGAAAGCACGCGCAAATTCGTACAATGCCAA
This sequence comes from Paenibacillus sp. Mc5Re-14, assembly GCF_001049835.1. Taxonomy (NCBI): domain Bacteria; kingdom Bacillati; phylum Bacillota; class Bacilli; order Caryophanales; family Paenibacillaceae; genus Paenibacillus; species Paenibacillus sp. Mc5Re-14. Next base: position 1,596,960 of record NZ_CVPD01000001.1, read on the forward strand.
GCTTTTTTCCTCAAGCTCACCGGTTAGCTGGGCCCCGACCAGCTCTTTCATTTGGTGAAGGGAAATGTCCTCGTCGTGACCGACATCATTTTTTGCAGCCGGTGTAAATAGAGGCTTGGGAAAGCGTTCATTCTTACGTAGCCCCTTGGGCAATGGAATACCGTTTACCTCGCCGGTCTGCTCATACTGACGCCAGCCGCCTCCGGTAATATATCCGCGCACCACACACTCGATGTCGATGCGTTCAGCCTTCAGCGTAACCATGATCCGGTCCTTTAGCAGCTCTTTATGCTGTTCGTCGATGACATGTCCGAGCTTGTCTACATCGGTATGCACGACATGGTTTTCCAGCAGGTCTTTCGTCTGTTCAAACCAGAAAGCACTGAGCTTGTTCAATACATTTCCTTTTTCCGGTACGGGCGGCTCCAACACATAATCAAAAGCCGAAATCCGGTCCGTCACGACAATCAGAAAATGTTCTCCGAGATCATACAACTCACGCACTTTGCCTTTGTACAAGAGCGGCGCATGAATCAGACCTTCGGCGGTAGACAATGACATTTCATTACACCTCTTTCATAGAAGTTGCCCCTCCTAAATCCTCCCCTCGGGGAGGACCCCCAGGGCTGCTGCCCTCGGGACTCCCGCAAGAGTTGGCTGGTGAGCTGGGTGAGGGCGTCTATTTTGTAGCTACGGTCGGGTGAGCGCGCTCCGCTGGATGAAGCTTGTTGGCACAAGCCTAATCCAGCAACGCTTTTACGTCGGCGCGAACGGCTGGCTCAAGGCTTCGCTTCTTGAGCCTTGCGCGTTTCTGTAAGGACTGCGGGCTGTTTGCTGTGCAAATTCGGCAGTCCTTCCAGAAACGTTGCTTGTGATAGAAAAGCGTGTTCCACTGCTTTTCCATCGCTCTTGGGAAGGTGCGGCATCTTATGTGCCGCACCTTTTCAAGTTCTGCTCCCACATGAAGGGTGGTTCTGGAAGCAGCGGAGCGAACGGAATCGTTCTGGAGAAGCGTTAGCGTTTGCCTTTGCCCCTGGATTCCAACCTTAGTAGGTTTTCCAATTCAGGAATCCAGGGGCAACAGCAATCGGAAGAACGATCCGTTCGCGCAGCGGTCTCATCACGCTCCTGATCCTCCCCAAGCGCCAACCTTCCCTCTTACTCCCCTAATCCCAGCTTTTTAAAGATCGTATCCACGTTTTTCAAATGCCAAGCTGGGTTGAACGCATCCTCGATTTCATCCGGACTGAGCACGTCAGTAATTTCAGGAGTCGCCTCGACGATTTCGCGGAACTGGCGTTGTTCTTCCCATGCCTGCATAGCACGCGGCTGCACGGTATCGTAAGCTTTTTCACGACTAAAGCCCTTGTCGATCAGCTTCGTCATAATACGGCCAGAGAATGGTACACCATACGTACGCGCCATATTGCGCTTCATATTTTCAGGGAAGACCGTCAGATTTTTCACGATATTGCCAAAACGGTTCAGCATGTAGTTCAACAGCATTGTTGCATCTGGCAGAATGATGCGTTCTACAGAAGAATGCGAAATGTCGCGCTCATGCCACAGCGTAACGTTCTCATACGCCGATACCATATGCCCGCGAATCACACGTGCCAGGCCGGAGATGTTTTCACTTCCGATCGGATTGCGTTTATGCGGCATTGCGGAAGATCCTTTTTGACCCTTGGCAAAAGCTTCTTCCACCTCGCGGAATTCACTCTTTTGCAATGCACGGACTTCTGTAGCAAACTTGTCCAACGATGTGGCGATCAACGCCAACGTGGCCATATATTCAGCATGACGATCACGCTGAAGCGTTTGTGTAGAAATCGGAGCAGGCTTGGTGCCCAGCTTGCGGCATACGAATTCTTCCACAGCTGGGTCAATGTTGGCATATGTTCCGACTGCACCGGACATTTTACCGTATTGCACCTGGTCAGCAGCATAGCGGAAACGTTCCAGATTGCGCTTCATTTCCTCGTACCACAGGCCCATTTTCAGTCCGAATGTGGTCGGCTCAGCGTGCACTCCATGTGTACGTCCCATCATCGGTGTGTGCTTGTAAGCCAATGCTTTTTCCTTCAAAATATCAATAAAATTCAGAATATCTCGTTCCAGAATTTCATTCGCCTGTTTTAACAAATAGCCCAGTGCTGTATCAACCACGTCTGTGGAGGTTAGACCGTAATGCACCCATTTGCGCTCGTCGCCAAGACTTTCGGATACCGTGCGGGTAAAAGCAATGACATCATGTCTTGTTTCCTGCTCAATTTCATAGATCCGTTCAATATCAAAGCTTGCATTTTTGCGCAGAGCCACGGTATCTTCTTTTGGGATAACACCTAACTCAGCCCATGCTTCACAGGCACACAGTTCTACTTCCAGCCAAGCTTTGAATTTATTTTCTTCCGTCCAAATCGCTCTCATTTCCGGTCTGCTATAGCGTTCGATCATGACTATTTATCCCCCCAAATATTGGTTTGATCAATCCATTCCAGCGCTTGTTCCGTATCCTGGCACAACAGATTAATATGTCCCATCTTCCGGCCTGGCTTGGCTTCACTTTTTCCATACAAATGCAGCTTCGGTACAACACTCAATCTTTCAGCTTCAGCATCTGTTTGTCCGAACCGCCGAATTACGTTCTCCAAATGCTCACCTAGTACATTGACCATCACGACCGGAGTCAGAAGCTTCGTGTTGCCTAGTGGCAAACCACAAATCGCACGTATATGCTGCTCAAATTGCGATGTGGCGCATCCCTCCATCGTGTAGTGGCCGGAGTTATGGGGACGTGGTGCCAACTCATTAACGTACAATTGTCCATCTTCGGTGACAAACATCTCCACAGCGAGCAGCCCCACCGCATCCAATGACTCCGCCACAGCCAGCGCCAATTTGCGTGCTTCTTCCTGGACAGGTTCAGGTACGCGTGCGGGTACAATCGACGTGTGCAAAATGTTGTTTACGTGAATGTTTTCCGCAGGTGGAAAGGCTTTAGCTTCACCGTTCGTGCTGCGAGCTACAATCACCGAGATTTCGCAGCGAAAACGGATGAACTGTTCCAACACCAGTTCCGAACCGCTTCCAGCCAGTTGCTCGTAGGCATTCGTGGCTTCCTCCGATTGGCGAACGACCACTTGGCCCTTGCCATCATAACCGCCGACTGCTGTTTTGAGCACACACGGTACACCCAGTTCGGCTACCGCTTGAACCATATCGGCAGAACTGCTAATTTCACGATATGGAGCGACAGGAACACCAGCTGCTTCAATAGAACGTTTTTCACGCAGACGATGCTGTGTCGTGTACAAAAGACTACTGCCCTGTGGCACACTGGATTCCTGTTCCAAAAGCGCGGCTACACCTGCATCCACATTTTCGAACTCATACGTGATCACATCACACCGTGCAGCCAGTTCTCTGGCCGCGTGTTCATCATCATAGGCAGCACGGATTTGTTCGGACACCTGTCCACACGGACTATCCGGTGCAGGGTCCAGTGTTACGAAGCGATAGCCTAAGTTTGTTCCTGCCAGTACAAGCATTCTTCCTAGTTGTCCGCCTCCCAAAAGCCCAATCACTGTGCCAGGAGGACGGATTCGGCCTGCGGGTTCACATGCTTCATTCATAGTGAGTCACTACCTTCCAGTACCTCGTCACGGATACGGTCGCGTCTTGCCACAACCCGCTGACTTATCTTTTCGTCAAAAGCACCTAATATTTGTGCAGCCAGCAGCCCTGCGTTGGTAGAGCCCGCCTTACCGATCGCCACAGTGGCGACTGGAATACCACCCGGCATCTGCACAATGGAGAGCAGGGAGTCCAGACCATTCAGAGCCTTCGACTGGACAGGCACGCCAATTACTGGCAAGGATGTCTTCGCAGCCACCATTCCCGGCAGATGTGCAGCCCCGCCCGCTCCAGCAATAATGACCTTTAATCCGCGCCCGGCGGCCTCTTCTGCAAAACGAAACATTAAATCCGGTGTACGATGGGCTGAAACTACTTTTTTCTCATATCCGATTTCAAGCTCGTCCAGCACAGCACATGCATGTTGCATGGTGTCCCAGTCTGATGTGCTGCCCATAATGACAGCAACCTGCACTGACATGTCCTTCACTCCCTGTTTATCAATAAGCGCCAAAAATCCGGCACTCGAAAATAACGTTATTTTCAAGACACCGGACTACGAAAAAACAAACGACAGAGCCTCTTAAAGGCATGCCAAAAGCAAGCCTGTTCCACCGCATCCAATGCGGCTTCAGCCGTATGTCTCCCGTAGTCCGGAAATTTAAGGTTTCCAGGTAGAAACTTCCGGGCCATATCCCCGGCATTATACGAGTCAGGATTGTGCTTACTCCATACCCAACGATATACTTTCCTAGCGTAATCGTGGTGAGTTTCGGCTCCAACATGTGTACCTAATTAAATTGTACCTAAAGTTCATTTTTTATCGACAATACACTTCATAGTTTAACAATTCCCTACACCCTGTGTCAACTTGAAAACGAACATTGTCATAATGATACAATTTAATGTTCGTGTTTAACAAAAACCAAGCCCTTTATATGCACACCTCGAAACTATTGTATTACATTTAGCTATCTCTCTACCTACACTGATAACGGCCAGCAATACATCTTACTAACAAAAATAAAAAGCCGGCACTTCCTATACAGGTAGTGATCCGACTTTTACTTTTTTTATTTCGTTATTTTACGACCAGCACGGGGATACGTGCATGCTGCACCACATTGTGACTTACGCTACCTAAGACAAATTCACGAATACCACCCAAACCGCGACTGCCGATCACAATCACATCGAAGCCATTCTCATTGGCATAATCCAAAATGACTTCGGCCGGCGAACCTTGAATCAGTTCCACCTTGGCATCTACACCTTGCTCAGCAAGCCGCTTTTTAACTTCATCCGTAGTTTGCTCAGCCAAATCATAATACTCTTTATTCACCGAAGCTGGAATTGGAGCCAAGCCTTCGCCCATAAAAATCCGCGGGAAATCGAATGCTGTTACGACCTCAAGCTTCGAGGAGGGTGATGCCTTCACCAATTCAGCCGCCTTCAATAAAGCTTTGTTGGATGCATCCGAACCGTCATAAGCAAGCAATACTTTTGAAAATAGCATAATACGCACCTCTTCCGAATTCAGTTTGTTAAATCAAAGCCTGAAATTATGTATTCCTGTAGTTGTTCACTTTCATTACACCATGTAATGGCTGAGAATAGTCTTCTCAATCATCATTAAACTTCCCTATGGGAAGCTAAACTTCCAGCCTTACCGTAAAAAATACCCATAGAGCAATGCGTTAATGAATAGCAACGCAGGAATACCTAATCTGAAGGTCATATGCCGTGTTTTATGGCGCTTGCGGTACATCGCAATGAGTACACCTAATGCGCCCCCGATCAGGGCCAGCAAAAACAACGTCCGTTCAGGTACACGATCACGGTGTTTACGTGCTCTCTTTTTATCTTCCGACATTACCAGATAGCCTACTGCATTGATGAACAGCAGCCATACCAACAAGCCTGTCTGCAATGTCTCCCCTCCTTTTGCACACCGTACCAGTTTCAGGTATTAGGACTTATATAGAGCTCTCTCCTTCATTATAACCTCACCCCTTTTATAGAAACAACGCCTTCCCTGACTGGGAAAACGTTTTTGCGGAAATAGTAACGGTGTATGAGGGCAATTCCCGAGTGCATCTATTTTGTCTTAAAGGAGGAACTACGATGGAAAGCACCCATGAATACGTTGAAAAGCTGCGAGAAAATGCAAAAAAGGCAGAACGTAACCGTAAACAAGGAAAAGGAACTCCCAGCGCCAGCTTGCCAACAAAACAGCATAGCAAAAACCCCTGATCATGGGAACTGTATTCAACTGTAGAACCATGTAAATACCGTAAGACATCAACTTCATCTTGTCACTCTCATTCAATGAAATTAAAGGTAGGTAAACTCAGTTGTTCACCTTTTATCAAAAACAACAAGCAGACTCCTTATGAGATTTCTGCTTGTTGTTTTGTTTTCAAATCTTTTCCATTCAGGTATAATTAAAGCGATTACATATATAAAAACAAATCTTCGTGTCATATTTCATGACATAGTTATTGACTAAAGATATTATCACACTCTATAATGCGTGATATTAACGTATTCGACAAAATTTTTGTCAGTTAATCTATCATTAATATTTCAAGGTTTAAGATTGGAGAGGAGCTTTATATGACTAACATGAAAAAAATGACAATGATTCCCCTGTTGGCCAGCTTTATTCTCGGAAGTACCTTATGGAGTGGTGGATTTACTGCTAACGCTGCGACCGCAGCTACAACCAGCACAACGGTATCTACTGTTACTACCACTACTACTCCGGACAAACAAACCAATCATTTACCCAATATTAAAATACTGGCCACAGGAGGAACCATTGCAGGATCATCCTCCGTCAACACAGATACAACTGGTTACAAAGCAGGGGCATTAGGTGTTGAAACCTTGATCAATGCCGTTCCTGAGATGAAAAGTATTGCAAATGTCAGTGGTGAGCAAGTGGTTAACGTAGGTAGCCCCGACGTTGATAATGAAATCCTCTTAAAACTTGCCAAACGCACCAACGAACTGCTTGCCAGAGACGATGTAGATGGTATTGTCATTACCCATGGTACAGATACATTGGAAGAAACGGCTTACTTCCTCAATCTTGTCGTTAAGAGCGATAAGCCTGTAGTTGTTGTTGGCTCTATGCGCCCAGCTACTGCCATCAGTGCCGATGGTCCATTCAACCTTTATAATGCTGTAAAAGTTGCCGGTGCTTCGGCCTCTAAAGGCCAGGGTGTACTCGTACTGCTGAACGATCGCATCGGTGCAGCAAGATATATCACGAAAACAAACACAACAGCAGTCGATACGTTCAAGTCTGTAGAGCAGGGATACCTTGGAGCTGTAGTAGGCGATCAAGTATACTACTACAACAAATCCACTCATAAGCACACAACTTCTTCTGTATTCGATATCTCTAATCTCACCCAGCTACCACAAGTAGATATTTTATACGAATATCAAAACAACGGTCGCTACCTGTATGATGCAGCCGTAGCAGCTGGTGCCAAGGGTATAGTGGTCGCTGGTTCCGGTAATGGTTCCTTGTCCAAGACCTCCTCAGAAGGCGCAGAGGCTGCAGGTAAAAAAGGAGTTATTATTGCCCGCTCTACCCGCGTAGGAAGTGGAGTTGTGTCTCCGTCGACAAAAGACGCAGCTTCGAACTTTGTGTCCACTGATTCGCTCAATCCGCAAAAAGCACGGATTTTGCTCATGCTCGCTTTGACCCAAACGCACGATGTGAACCAAATTCAATCTTTCTTTAATGAATACTAAGAGCAGTCATTCCAAGTCAAATAAATACAACTTCCTTATTATGAAAAAGAAGCAGCAGTTACGGTTGACCGCCGTACTGCTGCTTCTTTTATGCAAGAAAATAGAGTCTGGGACCGATAACTAATTTATCTGGTTTCCAATCGTTCTGGTCTTATACAGCCATTCGTTTTCCCTTACAGGAAGCATCAAGACTGCTGTTTGGGAATCCCATTCAAGCTTGGAGGATATTTAGCTTGCTTCTCTGGATGAGCAGCGATTTCTTCCTCCAGTATACTTGATTTATTTTGCTGATTATTGATTTTAAGCGGCTTATGCTTGGGCATAAATACTCACCTCCTCGGATTACCATGCCAAGGAGTAAGCTTTTTTATACCGACATACGCCTGCTAATTGTGTAGCTTATAGCACGTTCTGGCCAATCTTTATTCGCCCTGCTTTTGCTCCATTGCTGCTTTTAACAAATCCCCCAAACTGGAGCCAAAGGAATCCTTCTTTTCAAACTGTTTTACTAGCTTTTGCTGTTCCCGTTTGTTTACCCGTTGCTTGTCCTTATCCAGCGTCTCCGTAATGCCGCAGGGTAAGCATCTTACATACAGACCTGCTTTGCCCTCTTTCATTTCCATTTTTTTATGACACTGTGGACAACGTCGATTGGACAAGCGTTTTTCCCCTGAACGACGGTAACCACAATCCGCACTTGGACATACAAGGAACTTGCCTTTCTTCCCTTTTTTCTCCAACAACTTTGTACCACAATCCGGACAATGGCTATTCGTTACGTTATGGGGTTTGTACTCCGCGCTGCTATTTTTCACAGTAGAAACCAATTCTTTCGCCATAGCACGGATAGAATTCAAAAATGGCTCAGGTTGTCCTTGACCACGGGCAATCCGTTCCAACTCCGCTTCCCAACGTGCCGTCAATTCGGGCGTTCGTAGCTGTGGAGCCGCCAATTCGATCAGTTGCTTGCCTTTGCCAGTTGGATGCATTACGTTCCCCTGGCGCTCTATCGTATCCGAGCTGACGAGTTTCTCGATCAGATCTGCACGAGTAGCTGGTGTACCCAAGCCGTGCTTTTCCATCTGAGCGAGCAGGGCTGCTTCTGTATAACGCTTCGGCGGCATCGTTCGTCCAGCTCGTACAATACAACGCTGCAATTGGACGGAGTCTCCTTTTTTCAGCTCAGGCAAAATAACGCCCCCTCCATTATTTTCACGATCATCTATCTCTTCATCGTCCAATTCATAATGACTTTCGTCATATACAGCACGCCAACCGCTATATTTTATGGTTGTACCTTTGACCTGAAATGTTTCCTGCCCCACCATGACCGATACAGCTACAGCATCATAACGTGCAGGTGGGTAGAACAAACTGATAAAACGGCGTGCAATCAGATCATACAGCTTACGTTCCTCTGGGCTTAACTGATTAAGTAATAATGTCTGCTCAGTAGGTATAATCGCATGGTGGTCTGTGACTTTACTGTCGTCCACAACCCGCTTTGTGATTGGCAATTTGTTACGCAATAGCGGACGTGCTAAAGAAGCATACGGACCCACTGCTACGCTACTGAGTCTTTCCTTAAGTGAATCCACCATATCGGATGTAAGATAACGGCTATCTGTACGTGGATAAGTCACCAGCTTATGCTGCTCATACAGACGCTGAAGAACATTGGACGTCTGTTTGGCTGAGAAGCCATAGCGCTGGTTAGCATCTCGTTGCAGCTCAGTTAAGTCATACGCCAGCGGGTGAGGCTCGTTTTTTTCACTCTTTTTAACACTCACAACTGTACCTTTGGCCCCCTCAAGCCTGTGGCGCAAAGTCTCTGCCTGAGTACGGTCAAACATACGTGAATCCCCATTTTCTGCCCGCCATGTTGCCTGAAAATGGCCAAAATCAGCCGTCAAAGTATCATATTCCTGAGAACGAAACTGAGTGATCTCTTTCTCACGTTCCATAATCATCCCCAGTGTCGGTGTCTGTACCCTTCCAGCCGAAAGCTGAGCGTTATAACGAACCGTTAACGCGCGGGTTACATTGAGACCAATCATCCAGTCTGCTTCAGCCCTACAGCGAGCCGATTCATATAAACGATCAAACTGCTGGCCAGGCAATAATTTCGCGAAACCTGCCTTAATTGCCTTATCCGTCTGCGAGGAAATCCATAAGCGTCGGAAAGGCTTTTTCCAGTTTGCCATTTGTATAATCCATCGTGCCAGCAGTTCTCCTTCACGAGCAGCATCTGTTGCCACGATAAGTTCTCCAATGTCCTGTCGTTTCATAAGCTGCTGTACAGCTTTGAACTGATGATTACTTTCCCGCAATACCTTTAACTTGGAGTTCTTCGGAAGAATGGGCAAGTCCTCCAAGTTCCAAGTCGCATACTTAGAATCGTAATCCTCAGGCTCTGCTAATCCGACCAAATGACCCAAAGCCCATGTCACTACATACTTAGGTCCTTCTATATAACTTTTATGCTTCTCTCGGCTGCCCATCACACGTGCAATCTCTCTGGCCACGGATGGTTTTTCTGCCAATACCAATACCTTCATGTTACGCTCCTTTCTCTCATAATGTTAATTATACCATCCTGCCATCTTACGATAAATCTAATGCCAACCAACGTCTCTTTATCAACATGATCTTTACACACTATTACTATTACTTATGCATTAGACAGCTTACAAATCAGGCACACTCCATTTTATTAGCAGACCCGCATACGTCAGGCCTCCCCCGAATCCATATAACACCACATGTTGTCCATATCTTAAACGCCCATCATCCAATCCACACTGTAAAGCCAACGGAATGGACGCCGCCGAGGTATTACCATAAAACTCTACACTCGTCAGCGTCTTTTCTAAAGGTACTGTACTTTTTTCACATATGGACTCAATCATTCTCAGATTAGCGCTATGAGGTACAAACCAGTCAAGATCTTCCTTCTCCATATTTGCCTTATCCATTAATCTTTCGATGCCAGCTGGAACAGAGCGTACAGCCCATTTATAAACTTCACGTCCATTTTGAGCAATAAAACCATTATCTTGCAGCTTCTCTCCATCCAAATAGTTAGATAATCCTGCGCGGTAAAGATGTGCTCCACCTTGCCCAAAGGTTCCTATATCTGCGGTCAAAAATGATCCTTCATCCTCGTCATATTCAACAAGTGCGACTCCTGCTCCATCTCCAAAAAGAACACATGTCGTCCGGTCGGTATAATCTGTAATTTTGGATAATGTCTCTGCTCCAATCACTAGAACCTTACGATGTAGACCACCCGTAATAAGACCATTTGCCAAATGAAGTCCATAGGCAAAGCCTGCGCATGCAGCACTAACATCCATTGATCCTGTATTTGGAATATTAAAATAAGCCTGAATACGGGAAGCCGTACTTGGAAAATAGTAATCAGGTGTACTTGTCGCTACAATGATCATGTCAACATCGTTCACATTTACGTTATAAAGGTTAACCATACGTTTAATAGCTTGTATACATAAATCAGATACGTACTGATCTTCAGCCGCGATTCGTCGTTCCCGCATACCCGTTCGTTGTACAATCCACTCGTCACTAGTTTCCACAAGCTTCTCCAAGTCGGCGTTCGTTAAAATCCGTTCAGGTACATAAGTGCCAAGGGCCGTTAACTTTGCTTTTGAATTCAACATTCTGATCACTCTCCTTTATAATTCTTATTCATATTATAACACCAGATACTAATACCTGGTACTAATTTTCTTAAAAAAATGTCTATCTATTTACTAGCTAATATCCACATATTCAGTCGAACTTATAACTAACTTACTCTAATAAAAAATACTACTGAAATTTAACACAAAAAAAAGATCATGATCTCAGTGAGATCATGATCTTTTTTACTTGTTGCTTGGCAACGTCCTACTCTCCCAGGACCCTGCGGTCCAAGTACCATCGGCGCTGGAGGGCTTAACGGTCGTGTTCGGGATGGGTACGTGTGGAACCCCTCCGCTATCGCCACCAAACATGAATTTGCCTCGCAAATTCTAACTTCAAGGTTACACCCTGAAAACTGGATCCGAAACTTCCTTGCGCCTTATCTTTAGGATAAGCCCTCGACCGATTAGTATTGGTCAGCTCCATGCATTACTGCACTTCCACCCCCAACCTATCTACCTCGTCGTCTTCAAGGGGTCTTACTAATTGGGAAATCTCATCTTGAGGGGGGCTTCACGCTTAGATGCTTTCAGCGCTTATCCCTTCCGTACATAGCTACCCAGCGGTGCTCCTGGCGGAACAACTGGTACACCAGCGGTACGTCCATCCCGGTCCTCTCGTACTAAGGACAGCTCCTCTCAAATTTCCTACGCCCACGACAGATAGGGACCGAACTGTCTCACGACGTTCTGAACCCAGCTCGCGTACCGCTTTAATGGGCGAACAGCCCAACCCTTGGGACCTACTTCAGCCCCAGGATGCGATGAGCCGACATCGAGGTGCCAAACCTCCCCGTCGATGTGGACTCTTGGGGGAGATAAGCCTGTTATCCCCAGGGTAGCTTTTATCCGTTGAGCGATGGCCCTTCCATGCGGTACCACCGGATCACTAAGCCCGACTTTCGTCCCTGCTCGACTTGTAGGTCTCGCAGTCAAGCTCCCTTCTGCCTTTGCACTCTTCGAATGATTTCCAACCATTCTGAGGGAACCTTGGGGCGCCTCCGTTACTCTTTAGGAGGCGACCGCCCCAGTCAAACTGCCCACCTGACACTGTCCTCGTACCGGATTACGGTACCAAGTTAGAACCTAGATACGATCAGGGTGGTATCCCAAGGATGCCTCCCCTCAAGCTGGCGCTCAAGGTTCAACGGCTCCCACCTATCCTGTACAGATCGTACCCAAATTCAATATCAAGCTGCAGTAAAGCTCCATGGGGTCTTTCCGTCTTGTCGCGGGTAACCTGCATCTTCACAGGTATTAAAATTTCACCGGATCTCTCGTTGAGACAGCGCCCAAGTCGTTACGCCATTCGTGCGGGTCAGAATTTACCTGACAAGGAATTTCGCTACCTTAGGACCGTTATAGTTACGGCCGCCGTTTACTGGGGCTTCGGTTCATAGCTTCGCCCCGAAGAGCTTACCACTCCCCTTAACCTTCCAGCACCGGGCAGGCGTCAGCCCGTATACTTCGCCTTGCGGCTTCGCACAGACCTGTGTTTTTGCTAAACAGTCGCTTGGGCCTTTTCACTGCGGCCCCCTCGGGCTATTCACCCTACCGAGGCACCCCTTCTCCCGAAGTTACGGGGTCATTTTGCCGAGTTCCTTAACGAGAGTTCTTCCGCGCGCCTTAGAATTCTCTTCTCGCCTACCTGTGTCGGTTTGCGGTACGGGCACCTTCTCCTGGCTAGAGGCTTTTCTTGGCAGTCTGAGATCATGACCTTCGCTACTACAATTTTCGCTCCCCATCACAGCCCAGCCTTAACGATGTGCGGATTTGCCTACACATCAGCCTCACTGCTTAGACGGACATCCATCAGTCCGCGTCACTACCCTACTGCGTCACCCCATCGCTCATAGCGGATTACGGTGGTACAGGAATTTCTACCTGTTGTCCTTCGACTACGCCTATCGGCCTCGCCTTAGGTCCCGACTTA
>NZ_CVPD01000001.1:1615000-1795000 GCF_001049835.1 Paenibacillus sp. Mc5Re-14
CGGACGTTTGTGCCATGTTCCTTTAATTTAAAGAAACGCTCCATGAGTCGTAATTCCTCCTACGCAAAGCATACTCGTATTGTTGTCGTTCACTTGCTGTAATATTCGCCTTTATATACGCTATATTACATCCGTTATTTTAGGCTCTCGCCTACGGCTTGTCAACAGAAAAAACGAATGTTACAAATTAAACACATATGTATTGTTCGGAAAACAGATAACCCGCGAGCTATTATACAGCTGGCGGGTTATCATTTAGAATAATCAGATATTTTTGTACTTATCAAAAGCATCAGCTGTATCCGGTATATTTTCCAGATAAACGATCTTCCCTTCTGCATCCAGTCGGGCTTTGTCCACTCCAGTAAGTGTATAAACTTCGCCTGTTGCCTTTTTACCGCACACTGCCCATCTGGTTTGATAGGTATCAGCTTCTTCAGCTGATTAATCGTTCTCTACTTACTTGATCATCTTTTGCTAAATCGTAGTAATAAAAATATTCTTCTAAAATCTTCATGGAGTGGCCTCCAAAATCATTTTGTCCTCGCACATTTCACATATTCTTCACATTGCTAGACATACGCTGTAGTGCATCTGTTAAAGCCACAATTTCCTCATCTGCAAACTTATAGAGAAACTTTTCTTGAAAGGCTTGTCTTTGCTCTGTCAAAACTTGCAGCTCTTGAATTCCTAATTCGGTTAAACGTATATAGGTTACACGCTTATCCTGCTCTTTTTTACTTCGTAAAATCAGACCTTCCTCCTCCAGCCTTTTCAGATGCCGGGTCACTGCTGCACCATCCAGAACGAGCAGATGTTGAAGCTCCAGCTGACTTAATTCCTGACGATGATTAATATGATACAAAATTTCGACCTTGGTGAAGCTGGTTTTTAGCTGTGTTTCAAAAGCGTTATTCATTTCTTTACACAAAAGATGCATTCGATAAAATAGCTGGCTTTTTTCAGAGCAATGTTTGATGACATACCCTCCTCCTAATACTTGACCCATCAATTGATTCATCAAGCATTATACACCCTCACTAAAAATAAACAAGTCCTGAGACAAGTCTATAGACAAATCCTACAATCCCAAAAAGATGCTCAAGCTAAACGAATAGTCTGAGCATTCTAGAATTTATAGTTAAGGTCATTCGATGTCTTTCCTACTCTATTAGATCGTATTGTTGATTTCGATAAATTTATGTTCAATTGCTGTCATTTCGTGATTGGGGCGGGATATTAAATATGTATCCATGTAGCCAAAAATTGAAGGAACCGGTAAATAAGACGTTACTTTAAATTGTCGCGCCAGCTTTTTGGACATAAGGGTAATTCCCATTCCCATCAGAGCGAATTCTACCATCGTATCAAATATTCCAACCTCGACAACCTCCCCATGGGTCAATTGCATGTCCTGATACATCTTCTCTAAATGCGTGAGGTACAGGCAGCTATCCGACAATATGATAATAGAAGCTCCTTGCAGTACCTGTTGGAGATCCGAGCCTTCGTGTATACCTTTCCCCACCAGCACAAGCTCTTCACGGCATATTTTTTGATAATGAATATATGGGTTGGTAGGATATCCTGTAACAAAAGCAATATCAAGCTCGCCGTCGAGGATGAATTGCTCCATTTCCGTGGTAGTTCCGGTTTTTAATGTCACCGAAGCCTGCGGGTACATCTCATATACCTTCGTTAGCGCCCTTGTTGTTTCGCCTGCTACAATGGACTGCATTGTGCCGACACGCAATTTTTCCTCCTGGGGTCTCATTTTCATCTCCGTGTCTTGCCATAGCAGTAAAATTTGCTTGTACTGAGCATATAGAATTTCGCCTGCGGGTGTCAGTTCCATACCACGAGGCTTTCGGTAAAATAACGCTGTGCCGTAATAGGCCTCCAGCTTCTTTATTTTTGCTGTCATATTCGATTGCAGATGATTCAGCTTCTGGGCAGCTTCTGTTAGACTTCTAAGTTCCGCCACTGAAACAAATGCCTGCATATTCTGAATATCCACCATTTCATCTCCCATCAAATAAAATGATATCTATATCATTAACAAACATTATTCTTTATGAGTTAAGTGTATTATATTGGGCTTGAGCGGTATTTACTACCCACATTTTAAAATCAGGAGGGATGGCACATGGTACAACAGAAGATTCGTGCAGGTATCATAGGAGGTTCGATGAATAACAAATGGGCCAGCCAAACACATATTCCGGCTTTGCTCAAGCACCCAAGCTTGGATATCACAGCCATCGGCACTTCCCGTATGGAGAGTGCACGAAAAAGTGCAAAAGGCGTGGGGGCGTCATTAGCTTTTGACGATGCGAAAAAGCTCGCAGCTTCAAGGGAAGTGGACATGGTCGTGGTGAGCATAAAAGTTCCCCATCATCACGAGGCCGTAATGGCGGCTATCCATGAGGAGAAGCATATTTTCTGTGAGTGGCCTCTGGGAGCCAACACTGCGGAAGCTGCTGAAATGGCTAAGGCGGCGGAACTGGCGGGCATTCATCATACCGTCGGCTTGCAGGCACGGCAGGATTTTGAGGTTCAAACGATGAAAAAGCTGGTGGAAGACGGGACAATTGGTGAAATTGTATCCTGTCATATGCAAGTAGCTACTTCTGGCAAAGGAGGACGAACAGATCAGGATACGGCATACTTGCTGAATAGAGCCAGTGGTGCCAACCTACTAACCATTAACGGGGGACACTCTTTGGATGCACTGCAATACATCGTTGGTGAATTCCGCGAGCTATCGGCTGTCACAGCATCCCGTTATAACGAAGCCATTATTCAGGAAACGGGTGAAATCATTGCCAAGGATACAGCCGATCAAATTCTGATTCACGGGCTGTTAGAAAAAGGAACTCCGGTATCGGTTCACATTCAGGGCGGGGTGAATTCTAAGTTTGAGCTAGAGATTCAGGGGAAAAAGGGCAGTTTGCGTTTGAGCCAGAATCCTTCGCTTGGACATGTTCAATTTGGGAATCTGACGCTTGAAAAACTTGTATATGATCAGGGAAGTCATCAAAGTTATATTCCTAATGGCTTTTTTGAACCCATACGCATAGCTGCTGAACCTGATGGCTGCTTAGACTTTCCCAAAGAAGGAGTAACCCTGAATGTAGCCAAGGCCCATCATGTATTTGCCGAGGATATTTTGACGAGCACCCGTCTCGCCCCCGATTTCAACCATGCACTAAACCTACATCAGCTACTGGACCGCATTGAGGAATCGGCTGCAACCGGCAAAAAGATTGTATGGTAAGGTAGATTTATTATAAAGAACCTTCAATATCAAGATAGATGTGGAATTGAAGGTTCTTTATAATATTAATCAGTTGAAATTCTCCTTTATTTAATAAAGTCATGCATTCTCGACTTTTATACTATCACCTTCAACCAAAATAAATTCCGCGTTGCTGATTGGATATAAATTTAATTGGCTGCCATATTCCTCAATGATGTTCTCCACCGCTTTTTTAAACGGGATGTTCGTATGGTGGGGGACTGGATAGAATTCAATTATTCCGAGCGCAGCAAAAGAATCCAAAGCAGACGCCTCCTGCACATTGTCCATAAGTCGGACATACTCGATATTCGATGATAAAATCATCGAACCTGCCGATTCGCCTATATACAACTTCCCTGCATTAACTTCTTCAGCAATGATTTTGTCAGCCCCGCTTCTTCTTAGCTCTTGAAGTAAATAAAATGTGTTGCCTCCGGTAATATAAATATAGTCATTTTCTCTAATTTTACTTTCTATTTCATTCAATGTTGCTGTGCTGATTTCGATTTCATCCACGACTAATCCTAAATTCTCTAATGCTTTTTTCCCTGTATTCACATAAAACTTAACTTTCTCTGGAATACTTGCGGTTGGGATGAAAGTGACTTTTTTTCCTTCCAAGTTTTCATCGGCGAAATGGACTAAGCATGGTGCAACATCCTTAAATGAGGACGACAAAAATAATTTTCTCATGTCTTTATTCTCCTTAGAATAGCGTTTAATGAAATGGGATATGTAACACTCTAATCTAGATAAATTATAAAATATATTAGTATCAAAACATGACACCATTAGAGGATGACATGAAAAAATAAACGTTTAATTCCATACTTGCTTTAAGCTATCTATAGCTTAAAGCAAATAAAATCATATAAAAAAAGGAGACATTACCATTGAATAATATCTCCTTTTTTCAGTCTTCATATTCCGTTTTTGTAACAACAAATGAATTTATATCTTCGTAGCATGAGGCAATACTATTCGCCTTTAGCTAAAACCCAATTGAGGTTGCCGTGTAGTAAACTTTCCCGAGCAAAGGTTCGATCTTGCCCCCGTAAAAAAGACTCCAACCGCATAGCGATAGTTCGCCGATGCGGAGGAGCCTGATGTTGTATTGGTGAATCTCAAAGGGTTCGTGGTTAAGATGCGGGAGTCTCCACGCTTATTCCCACTCGATTGTTGCTGGTGGTTTGGACGTTACGTCGTACACGATACGATTGACGTTGTCCACTTCGTTGACGATACGAACGGATATTTTTTCCAATACGTCCCAAGGGATACGTGCCCAGTCAGCGGTCATGCCGTCGATCGAGGTTACTGCGCGAATACCTACAGTGTAGGAATACGTACGGGCATCGCCCATAACGCCAACGCTCTTCATATTCGGCAGAGCGGTGAAGTATTGCCAAATTTCCCGATCCAGACCCGCTTTGGCAATCTCCTCGCGCAAAATAAAGTCAGAATCACGTACAATCTTGAGCTTGTCCTCTGTTACTTCGCCCAATACACGGATGGCAAGACCCGGACCTGGGAATGGCTGACGCCATACAATTTCGGCCGGAAGTCCGCATTCTTCGCCGACTTTACGCACTTCATCCTTGAACAAAGCATTCAGTGGCTCGATCAGTTTGAATTTCATGTCTTCCGGTAAACCGCCTACGTTATGGTGCGACTTGATGGTTTGCGCCGTTGCTGTTCCGCTCTCTACAATATCTGTGTACAACGTGCCTTGTGCCAGGAAGTCAAAATCATCGAATTTAGCTGATTCTTCTTCAAAGACGTAAATAAACTCGTTACCGATGATTTTACGTTTTTGTTCCGGATCATCCACTCCTGCCAGTTTGGACAGGAAACGTTCACGTGCATCAATTTTGACAACTTTCATATCAAATTTACCAACGAACGTCTCCATTACACTTTCGGCTTCACCCTTGCGCAGCAGTCCATGATCAATGAACATACATGTCAATTGGTCGCCGATCGCTCTGTGAATAAGCATGGCTACAACGGAAGAATCTACGCCGCCACTTAAAGCGCACAGTACTTTCTTGTCGCCTACTTGCTGACGGATTTCACGGATTTGCTCTTCAATGAACGATTCCATGGTCCAGTTGCCTTCACAGCCGCACACTTCATACAGGAAGTTGCTAATCATCTCATTACCTTGAACAGAATGACGTACCTCTGGATGGAATTGTACTGCATACAGATTCCGTTCCAGATTACTCATCGCAGCAATCGGCGCACTCTCTGTTCCCGCATCCAGTGTAAAGCCGGTTGGCAGATCTGTAACGTGATCGCCATGGCTCATCCACACGGTTTGACGGGAATCCAGTCCTTTAGTCAACCGAGCGCCCTCATTGAATTGCACGTCTGCTTTGCCATATTCACGCTTGCCCGCACGTTCTACCTTACCGTCCAGTTGATGAGCCATCAGTTGCATGCCATAACAAATACCAAAGATAGGGATGCCAAGATCATAAATTGCCCGATCCACCTGAGGAGCATTGTCTGTATATACGCTGGAAGGTCCGCCTGAGAAAACAATCCCTTTCGGCGCCAGCTCTCTCAGCTTCTCCGCAGGCGTATTGTATGGAAGGAGCTCGCTATATACGCCGAGATCCCGAATTCTTCTTGCAATTAACTGGTTGTATTGTCCTCCAAAATCGAGAACTACAACGATTTCATTAGGCTTATTCATTACCGTGCCTCCCTCAATTGTTCGTTTCATTATACGCAACGATAAAACAACACGTCAAGAAATCAACCATAGTTGAGTGGTCATGAAAAGATTGATAAAATAAATTGATTCTAAATTACTTAATCTGTCCGTAGGAGTGTACACAATGGATGTGCTGAAGTGGATCGCGCAATTGTTCGAAGAATATGGATACGGCGTCCTTTTTTTCGGCTTGCTGCTGGAATTTATTGCCTTGCCTTTTCCCGGGGAAACCACGATGGCTTATGCGGGATATCTTTCCTATGCCGGTACCCTGGATTTCAGCAAGTTGGTGCTGCTAGCGTTTTTGGGCACAACCATCGGTATGACCATTACCTACTTTATCGGAAAATGGGCTGGACTCCCCTTTATTCAGAAGTACGGCAAATGGGTTTTGTTATCGCCGGACAAGCTTCAGAAAACACAAAAGTGGTTTCAACGTTATGGATACTGGCTTATTTTCCTTGGATATTTCATCCCAGGTGTCCGCCATTTTACTGGCTATTTTGCTGGAATTATAGCTCTTTCTTTCCGTAAATTTGTCTTGTATGCTTACAGCGGTGCATTATTCTGGGTCGTCCTCTTTCTAAGCATTGGCAAGCTGTTTGGTCCGCAATGGGATGCCATTTTCCATTTGGTTGAGCTATACGCACTACGAATCGCAGCTGTCGTTGGGTTCATCATCCTGCTGTATTTTATATATCGGTGGAGAAGCTTCCTGTTTGGATCACTATACAAATCCAAAAAATCGGTAAAAACCAGCAACAAGGATGACACGGAATAGTCACACTCCTGCCGCCTTATGACTACAGGCCCTTGCATAATATATCGAAATCACGAAAGGTATTACTACATCCCCCGCTCTTCCAGCCGAGCCCACCATTCGCGGCTCCATCATCTCGGGCGCTCCCCTTACTCCAAACATAGACAATCCGATGATACCTTGGCTCTACGTCGTCAGCATACCCAACAATCGACCCTGTAAATACAATGGGGCCAAGCATAAATTCATATTTTCAGAGCATACTAAGCCAACAAACTCCAATATCGGAGGATTTTACGTATGCCGAATCCGAATAAAAGTTGTCCACTTACTCATGTGTCCTCTAACTTGAAAGATAATGTAAATCATATCGAGAGCTCCTTTGGGAACAGCGTAGATGTAATCATTAAAGAGCTATTATGGATGCAGAAATGGCCAGCGGCTCTGTTTTATATCGATGGTCTGGTCAACACTCAATTACTTCATGATTCCGTCCTGCGTTCATTAATGCGCGTAAACGAACATCATGTACCGGAAGGCACAGAACCATTCGACTATTTGAAGGATCAAATTTTGATTGCAGGTAACTCGGGTAGTGTGGATGAAATGGATGCCTTATTCAACCAGATGCTATCCGGCGGTATTATCATTTTGCTGGACGGATACGCAAAGGGCATATGGATTGATGCTGTCGGTTGGGAGGATCGCAGTGTTAGCGAGCCCCAATCCCAAAGTGTCGTACGGGGTCCAATGGAGGCTTTTACCGAAAATTTGCGTACTAATACTGCTCTGATTCGCAGACGAATCCGCGATCCGCGCCTGTGGATGGAAACAAGACAGATCGGGCAAGTCACCCACACCAACGTGGCTGTAATGTATGTCAAAGGCATCGCTGACGAAGGAGTTATTCAGGAACTGAGAGAACGTTTGGACCGAATTGATATTGACGGAATTCTGGAAGGGGGTTACATCGAGGAGGAAATTCAGGATGAAACCTTCACCCTGTTCCCCACCATTTATAACAGCGAGCGTCCGGATTCAGTCGCTGCCAGCCTGCTGGAAGGCCGAATTGCTATCTTGGTGGACGGGACACCCTTTGTTCTGTTGATTCCCGCACTATTTGTGCAATTTTTCCAGTCACCGGAGGATTATTACCAGCGTGCTGATATCAGCACGTTGTTGCGTTTGCTGCGTTTCTTTTCCTTTTTTATCGCTATGCTTGCGCCAGCAGTTTATATTGCGGTAACTACCTTTCATCAAGAGATGATACCTACAAACTTATTGGTCAGTCTCGCTGCACAAAGGGAAGGCGTACCGTTTCCGGCTTTTGTCGAGGCGATGCTCATGGAAATAACTTATGAAATTTTGCGTGAAGCAGGAGTTCGAATTCCCAAGACTGTCGGACAGGCCGTATCCATCGTAGGTACACTGGTCATTGGACAAGCAGCCGTGGATGCAGGAGTGGTCTCGGCGGCTATGGTTATTGTTGTATCCATTACAGCGATCTCCAGCTATGTTATTCCGGAAAACGGTCTTTCCATTGCGGTTCGTATTGCCCGCTTTGCCTTAATGATGCTAGCTGCAGCCTTCGGGCTTCTTGGAATATTGATGGGGGTAATCGTACTTTTACTGCATTTGACCAGTCTGCGATCCTTCGGAGTATCTTATATGAGCCCGTTCGGTCCCTATGTGGAAAGCGATATAAAAGATACGCTGTTTCGCCTACCTTGGCCTCGCATGAAGACACGGCCTCAATCCATCTCTATCCAAAATACGATTCGCCAAAAAACGAAAAGAAGACGGATTGGCAATAAATCGAAAACCAGAAGGGATCAGCCATGAAGCAGACCATACATTTGTTCTTCGTCTGGGGACTGATTGTATTACTATTAGGTGGTTGCTGGGATCGCAAAGAATTAAACGAGCTGGGCATCGCTATTGGGATCGGAGTGGATATGGAAGGTGACCAGTATCAGGTGACGGCTCAGGTGGTTATTCCTTCGGCAGTAGCTTCCAAATCTGCAACAAGTGGAGGCTCTCCGGTGGTTACTTATCAGGCCACTGCGCCCACGATACAAGAGGCTATTCAAAAAATGACGGATACAAGCCCGCGATCCATCTATTTATCCCATATTCGTATGCTGATTTTAGGCGAGGATTATGCGAGAAAAGGAATATCTGATGCGATTGAAGCCTTGATGCGAGAACCTTTTACCAGAAGCGACTTTTATATTGCGATAGCCAAAAACAACAAGGCCTCAACGATGTTAAATATCCCCACCTCACTGGAAAAGTTGCCTGCCAATAAAATGTTTGCTTCGTTGGATACGTTAACTAAAACTTGGGCTCCTGCCACCAAAGTAACCATGGATCAACTGATTAGTGACTTGGCTAATCCTGACATCCAGTCCACTCTGCCCGCACTGGAAGCTGTCGGTAATGTAGATTCGTCCGTTGAGAAAGGTGAAGATGACAATAAAAGCATATCTCCTGAAACCATATTAAGATTCTCTGGCATCGGTGTATTAAAAAAAGACCGCTTATTGGGCTGGATCAACGGACAAGACAGCAAAGGGTTCAATTACATTCGGAATACAGTGGAATCAACTACAGGACACGCCGACTGTCAGGGAGGGGGTAACATTGCCTTATTGACCTTAAGCAGCAACACCCAAAAAAAAGTGATCATTCGCGATGGAGAACCTGTTATCTCCATATCCGTTACCAACGACAGCACAGTACGAGAGGTCAACTGTAAGCATATGAAGTTAAGCAGTATGGCTGATATTAAAGAAATTGAGGCCGCAAGCAATGAAAAAATCGTTGAAATTTTGAAGCATTCCGTCGAGACTGTTCGACGGGAGTTTAAGTCAGACATTTTCGGCTTTGGTCAGCTGATCCACCAGTCCAAACCTGAGCTTTGGAAACGACTAAAAGAAGAAAAAGAAAATCCATTTTTGGACTTACAAATTGAATATAAGGCAAAAACTACGATCAAAAAAATTGGTTCCTTGTTTGAATCGTTCCAAAAAGAAATGAAGGAGTGAGCTTGGTGGAGGAGAAAGGGCGTATCAGCATTACAAATATAGCCGTACTCGTATTTTTGAGTATTATCGGAGACTGTGTATTGGTGTATCCCTCCCTCATTACTAGCATATCCAAGCAGGATGCCTGGATCAGCTCATTACTTAGCATCCCTGCAGGACTGGCTGTACTACTGCTATTCCTGCGGGTACATCAGCTGTATCCTGATCTCACCTTTGTTCAGCTCTGCCAGCGCATTTTGGGTCCGTGGCTAGGCGCCCTCATCTCCATATGGTATTTGTTCCATTTAATGATGAATTCAGCGATTTATTTAAGAGAAGTCGGAGATTTTATGAACAACCAGACCTATGTGATGACACCTCTTCCCGTTATCAATTTACTTTTAATCCTTGTGCTGGTGTGGGGGATGTATATGGGATTGGAACCAATTGCGCGTACGGCTCAAATCTTATTTCCATTATGCTTGGCTTTCGCTTTGTTTTTAATCCTATGCTTGCTTCCCCAATGTGACAGTCAGCAGCTTAAGCCTATGATGGAGCAAGGTATTCCTAAAATTATGGAGGGCAGCCTATTTGCGCTCTCCTACCCATTCGGTGAACTAGCTTTTTTACTCATGATTTTTCCCTATGTGAGCAAACAACCGGGTCTAAAAAAATCAGTTTTACTCTCAGGACTTACGGCCAGCATTCTGTTAAGCGTACTACTCCTGGTTTCTCTCATGGTGCTGGGCCCTTTTGTAACCGAACATAGTGTGTATACCTCTTATACGTTATCTAAAAAAATCAACATAGGAAATTTCCTGCAGAGAATTGAATCCATGATGAGTACTGCCTGGATTATCACTACTTTTGTTAAAACCATTTTACACTTCTATGCCTTTACCTTAGGAATGACTCAACTACTGCGATTAAATAATGTTCGGACCTTTCTTGGTCCTAGCTTCATGATCCTGTTTGGTCTGATTATCGTGTCGGCGCCTAATATTACTTACTATCTGGATACGATCGTCAACGCCTGGATTTATTGGGATTTGACGGATTCTGTTGTCTTTCCTTCGCTGCTGCTTATCGTATACAAGTTAAGATCGAAAGGCCGCCACAGCCTGGAACCCAGTTGATCCACACCCTTTAACGGAAGGAGCATTCACCGTGCTAATCACCACTGTTATTATCTGTATCGGTTTAGCCATTGCTGCCAAGGATTTGCCAGGTTTGTATCAAAAGCATCGCTTTAAAGATATGTTCGTGTATATCATTATGCTCGGAATAGGCACATGGCTTAGTATTCTTGCTGCCAAATCAGAGGTTACGCCAAGCCCGCTGATTTTGATTGAAATCATCTACAACCCTGTTAACGCTTTTGTGTCACAGGTATTTGGTTTTTAGAAAGGAGACAGCCACATGTCAAAAAAAGCACGTATTAGCGTTCGGCAAGTGACTGTCCTGATGTTTATGAGTTTAATCGGGGATATGCTCTTAATCTATCCGACTATGATTACACATATTGCTCTTCAGGACGCCTGGATCAGCTCCATGCTGTCCATCCCGCTGGGCTTAATCATTATTTACGTGCTTATTCGCGTTCATGAGCTCTACCCTAACCTTACACTTATTGAAGCGATTCGCAAAATTTTGGGACCCATCTTAGGAACCGTTGTCTCCTGCTGGTATCTGTTTTATTTTTTAATGAACACCGCTCTTATTGCGAGAGAGGTAGGCGATTTTCTGACTACACAGTTATTAGTACACACCCCTCTGCGTGTTCTACTCGCTATGGGAATATTCTTAATGGTGCTTACTGCGCTAATGGGAATTGAAGCTTTCGGTCGGGTTAGCGAGATGCTATTACCAGCATATATATTAATTTTCTCTGGTCTGATCCTTGCACTCCTGCCACAAGTTCAGCTTTCTAATATACGGCCTGTTTTGGAAAATGGGCTGGCTCCTGTTGCTAAAGGAATGGTACCAGGCGCGGCAATGCCTTTTGCCGGAATGTCTATTATGCTCATGGTTTTTCCTTATGTAAACAAAAAAGACCATTTTAAAAAGGACATATTGTTCGCTTCCCTTATAGGAGGAATCGTGATTAGCCTGTTTCTGCTGCTCTCCCTTCTTGTGATTGGGCCCTTTGTGACCCACTACAGTCCATACATTTCTTCTGTACTCACGACAAAAATTAATGAACTGAACTATATTACACGCGTTGAATCGCTTGTTGCTTTAATCTGGGCACTGGCTGCCTATTTCAAGGGAGTTCTTTTCTTCTATGCCTTCACTTTTGGAACCCCCCAGTTGTTCCGAATTTCTAATAGTCGTCCATTCGTCATACCCGCAGGAGCGATTGTGTTTGGTATGACCATTTTGATAACCCCAAATGTGTTTTATTATGTAAGAACTCTTGTTTATCCGATGGCTGCCTGGCATTATACGAACGGCTTGTTCATCCCGCTTCTTTTGTGGGTTGTTTACCTCTGTCGGCAAAAGTGGAAGCATCGACAAAACGGGCCGAAAAACTAACAAAAACCTTTTGAAACCGATGCTTAAAAAAGCATAGCCCGATTCCAAAAGGTTTTTTTCATAACTTATGCCATGTCCTGAATGTATGCCAGTGCTGCATCAATATGCCCTTTTACTCTTAAACTGCGCCATTCATGAACTAAAATGCCATTCTCATCAATAAGGAACGTAGAGCGAACAATGCCCATGTACTGCTTGCCGTACATCTGTTTTTGCTGCCATACACCATATGTTTCAGCCACCTGATGCTCTTCATCAGATAACAACTGAAAAGGTAGACCGTACTTGGCAATAAACTTGTCATGCTGCTTAAGTGGATCGGGGCTTATGCCCAGAATCACGGTGTTCAAACCTTCAAACTCCGCATGTTTATCCCGAAAATCACAAGCCTGGGTCGAGCAGCTAGAGGTTAAGTCCTTGGGATAAAAATACAACAATACTCTACTGCCGCGATAATCCGACAGCTTGACACTCTTGCCCTCACTACCAGGCAATTCAAAGTCTGGTGCAGCTTGTCCAATAACGGTCAATGTCGTGGACATCTTATCATCTCCTATCTTGTAGGGGTTCTTATATCATCCACCCTATGAGCCAGCCCCCCGGTAACGCCGAATCCCCCAGTTCCAAGCCAGTAAGCCCAATGTCAGAAAAACAATTCCCATCACAGGAGTTAAGAGCGCCATATGGCGCATGTCCTCTCGTTGAAGGAATAGAGAAGCCGGATATACGCCAACAAAAGCAAAAGGCAGTATCCAAGTCAGCACAACCTGAATGGCACGGTTATAGATCGTTACCGGATAACGTCCGTAGCCCTGAATATTGTACATGAGCGGAATAATTCCTGTGGGCGCATCCGAAAAGAATGAAAGAGAAGTCAATATGGTGTATATACCCGTATAGATCGCCACGGCACTTAGACTCAAAACGATCAGCGCCGGTACGAACCACCACTCCATAGCCAAATCCATCTGTGCGCCGCTGATCCCCATAATAATCAGGCCGATCACTGAGCCGACCAGCGCGGGCGGGTCCACATTTTCAAGGAAAATCTGGAACAGATTATACGCAGGACGGGTCATTACCCGGTCGAGTTCACCTTTTACAATATAACGCTCGCTAAAGTTCCAAAGGTTAACGAAACAACTGAACAGTCCATAAGGAACCATAAAAAATCCGTAAACGAACACAACTTCGCTTTCACTCCAGCCACCCAAGCTGTTCGTATGCATAAAAATAACTAAAATAAAAATAAGATTCGTGGCCTGAAAGAGCAGATCCGAAATGACTTCTACCCAAAAATCGGCACGATAGGTGAGCCGTGATTTCATGTAATTTTTCAAATATTCGCTAATGAGACCCAAATAGTACATCATCGGCTTACCCTCCCTGCACGAACAGACGTCTGCGCGCCAGCCGCCAAATGATGATCATCGGCACGAACAGAACGACCAGCCAAATGATTTGGATACCCAGCACATTCCAGATGCCAACGCCTTTTACACGTCCCGTAAATACAGAGCCCGGCAAATAAGTAATTGCCTGAAACGGCATCCATTGGGAAACTGTCGCCAGCCAGCCCGGAAACAAACTGATTGGCAAGATCAACCCCGAGAACAGGTCTACGACTACGCGCTTCATGCGCATCATGCCCTCATTATTTTCAATAAAAAAGGCCGTCAATCCTGTAATGATATTAATCTGAGTATTAATCAGAAAGCTGAAAAACAGCATGACCAGAAAACCAATCCAGGCTACCGGGTCACTAGGAAGCTTCACGGGAAACAGCAGCATCGCAATCGCCATGCCCGGAATCATAAACAAGAGGAAGCGAAACATCCCCTCACCGAGTCCCTGCATAAACTTAACAAGTACATAGTTATAAGGTCGGATCATCTGAATAGCAATGCTTCCATCCCGAATATCCGTCGATATTTCGCGATCCAGATTGTTAAAATAAAAGGCTCTCGCCATCCACGATACGGCTACATAGGTTGTCATCTGAGCAGCAGTAAAGCCTCCAATACTACCCGCATCACCATATATCGCTTTGTATGTGAAATAATACACGCCAATATTCATGGAATAAATAAGTATGCCTGAATAATAGTTCACACGATAAGCAAGCATGGTGAGGAATCGAATACGAATAAAATCGGTATATACGCTAAGCATGAACTTTGGCCTCCACTATCGGATTGCCCTGGCGTTCTGCCGAGCCAGACTGATAGATACTGCGGACGATATCATCCGTGTTGGTTTCAATGATTTTGATATCCGTAATGTCCGTGCGACCAACTACGTTAGCTAGTACATCCGATACATTAATATGAAGAGGAATCCACACCTTGGCAGCCAAATCGTTATCCATGGTCCACGTCAGCGGCATATCGGCTGTCCATGCCTGCAATTGCTCCAGCTGTGTCGTCGTACCAAATTGAAACCGTACTTCCCTTCCTGTCCCCCAACGATCCTTGAGATCATCCAGTCCACCATCATAAATGATATTCCCATCATCCAACATAATGACGCGCGAGCACAGCGCTTCAATATCCTGCAAATCATGGGTTGTCAGCAAAATAGTGGTCCCGTGTTCACGGTTCATGTCCTTCAAAAACTCGCGAATTTCGGACTTCACCATAATATCAAGTCCAATGGTCGGCTCGTCCAGAAAAACAATGGACGGATTGTGCAGCAAAGCAGCTACCAACTCACAACGCATCCGTTGTCCAAGGCTAAGCTTGCGTACCGGGCGACTTAGCAGATCCTGCAATTGCAGCCTCTCTACCAGCTCATCCAGCCTACGTTTGAAGTCTGTGGCCGGAACCTGATATACTTTGCGCAGCAGTTGAAAAGACTCGATCACACCGATGTCCCACCAAAGCTGGCTGCGCTGACCGAAAACAACGCCAATGTTACCTACAAATTTCTCGCGATCCTCATAAGGGACATATCCTCCCACCTTGAGATGTCCCGATGTCGGCACGAGAATACCTGTCAACATCTTAATCGTGGTGGACTTTCCGGCCCCGTTCTCACCAATATAACCGCATATTTCCCCTTGCGGAATACGGAAGGATATATCTTTGACCGCAGCCACCTCGTTGTATTCGCGGGCGAATAAATCAAGGAAGGCACCTTTTAAGCCCTCGCGGTTTTTTTGAACCTTAAATGTTTTGCGCAGATCCTGCACATCAATTGCTAGCATGCTATACCTCTCAATCAGGATTTGTAAAATCCATAGTTAAATTGATTGTGCTCCAAAAAGAAATTATAATGTAATGAACTGAAAAGCGAAAGGGAGAGCATCCATGACAAGCAGAACCAAAAGGACGATATGGTCGGTTCTAGCCGTGGTAATCGTCGCGATTGTCGGCTTTGCCGTGTACTATTTTACATCCATTTATAATCAGCTGGATAATCTGCATAAAGAGGGTGCTAACTCCCCCTTCAAAAATGTAAAGCAGGTCGATCAGGTTCGTACACCAGAACCGCCCAAGTGGGAAGGTACCGATATGGTCAACATTTTGCTGATGGGTGTCGATGGCCGTGGCATCCAGAAAGGGGAAGTCCCCCGATCGGATAGCATGATGGTCGTATCACTGGACCCCGTGAAGAAAAAAATCCACTTGTTCTCTATTTTGCGTGATACGTACGTGGATATTCCCGGCTACGGAAAAAATCGAATCAATACTGCCATTACTCATGGCCCCAATACGGCCATGAAGACGGCTGGCGATCTATTGGGCATCCCAGTGCAATATTATGTGTATACGGATTTCCAAGGCTTTATCAAACTGGTAGACGCTGTAGGCGGCATTGATTTTGAAGTGGAAAAGGATATGCATTATACAAGTAATGCGGATAAGCATGAATACGATATTGATTTGAAAAAGGGTATGCAGCATCTGGACGGCAACACGGCGCTTCAATATGTGCGGTTCCGCCATGATGCCATGTCCGACTTCTCCCGTTCCGGACGGCAACGGGCATTTTTGGAGGCCGTAGCCCAGAAAATGCAGACCACGACTTCCATTGCTAATCTGCCAAGCATTTTAGAGCAGGTTAACCCGTACATTGATACAAATCTCAGTGTTAACGATATGTGGAAGCTGGCGAATGTAGGGTACC
Source organism: Paenibacillus sp. Mc5Re-14 (assembly GCF_001049835.1). Taxonomy (NCBI): domain Bacteria; kingdom Bacillati; phylum Bacillota; class Bacilli; order Caryophanales; family Paenibacillaceae; genus Paenibacillus; species Paenibacillus sp. Mc5Re-14. The sequence goes on from NZ_CVPD01000001.1 coordinate 1,631,473, forward strand.
AAAGCAGCTTTGCAGGTAGCGAACAGGTTCCACCGATGAAGCTGCTTGGAGAAGAAAATGTGGGCGGCGCGGCAGTTCTTACCGTCCGCGATCCCGAAGAACTGAAATCATATGTGCAGGATATATTTAATAATCCTCCCACACAAACACAGGAACAAAATAAGGATCAGAACGAAACGAAACAGCCAGATAGTGCATCGTCTTCCAAGACGGATAAAGCCTCCTTTACAGGGGCAGTAAAACCAGTAATGAGGATGCTTCCACACAATCAACAACAAAGACAGGACAAAAAGAGCTATAATGATGTATGCAGGGGCAGCCGTGAACGCTGCCCTTTGGCGTGTGTATACCCTATTTTAATGAACGGAAAGGAAGTTTTGATGATGAAACGGGATAACTCCGAAGCACTATATAAAGAAGCCCTGGAGCATATTGTCGGGGGCGTTAACAGCCCTTCACGCTCCTTTAAAGCTGTAGGCGGCGGCGCTCCAGTATTTATGAAACGCGCCCAAGGTGCTCATTTCTGGGACGAGGATGGCAATAAGTATATCGACTATTTGGCGGCCTACGGCCCTATTATTACCGGACATGCTCACCCCCATATTACCAAGGCCATCAGCGAAGCGGCAGCGAATGGCGTATTGTATGGAACCTCGACGGCCTTGGAAATCAAACTGGCCAAGATGCTAAAAGAGGCCATTCCTTCTATGGATAAAGTTCGGTTTGTGAATTCCGGCACAGAAGCGGTCATGACGACGATTCGTGTGGCACGGGCCTATACTGGGAGGAACAAGATCATCAAATTTGCCGGTTGCTACCACGGTCACTCGGATCTGGTACTTGTAGCCGCAGGCTCCGGCCCTTCCACACTGGGCATACCTGACAGCGCAGGCATTACAACCAACATTGCGAGCGAGGTCATTACTGTGCCATTCAATGACCTTGACGCGTTGCGCCAAGCTTTGGAGCGCTGGAGCGACGATGTTGCGGCAGTCATGGTAGAGCCGATTGTCGGTAATTTCGGCATGGTGATGCCGCAGCCGGGTTATCTGGAAGGGCTGTGCTCGATGGCGCGGGCGAATGGCTCCCTCGTCATTTATGACGAGGTCATTACCGCCTTCCGCTTCCACTACGGCTCAACCCAAACGTATGCAGGTTTGGACAACCATGATGCGATTCAGCCGGATTTGACCGCACTGGGCAAAATCATGGGCGGCGGTCTGCCGATTGGTGCATACGGCGGTAGCAAGCAGATCATGGAGCAGGTTGCCCCACTCGGCCCAGCCTATCAGGCAGGTACAATGGCGGGCAACCCGGCTTCGATCTCGTCAGGCATCGCCTGCCTTGAAGTTCTTCAAGGGGAAGGCGTGTATGAAGAGATGGAACGTCTGGCTGTGAGACTGACGGACGGTATTCAGTCTTCCGCTGATCGTTATGGCGTGCCATTGACGATCAACCGCATTCGTGGAGCGTTCTCGACGCATTTCTGTGATCATCCGATCACGAATTACGCGCAGGCGCAGGATACGGATAGCGAAGCGTTCGCATCCTTCTTCCGCCACATGCTGGATCGCGGTATTCATCTGGCTCCATCCAAGTTCGAAGCCTGGTTCCTCACAACAGCGCATACGGACGAAGATGTGGATGCCACGCTGGAAGCGGCGGACGATTCGTTCCGTGCGATGTCACAAGGTAAATAAGCAGAGCAGTAAGCGATAAAATATGAATAGGATGAGAGCTGGAAGTAATCTTAGGGACGGGTATCCGACCTCTGGGACTGCGTTCTGGCTCTTTTTCATTTCACAACTGTACCCGTACAGTTGCAGATTTTATGAATTGTATCTGATTATGCTATCCGGTTATATTGAGAGAACCACAAGTTGAGATCATGATTACGGGGGTTTATTATGCACAGTCGTTCCGGAAATGGGGTCGCCTATCTGGCAGCTCTCAGCTATGCAGCTATACTTGGCTTTTCATTTTTATTTGTAAAATTGACGGTGACAGAGGCAAGCCCGCTGGATGTGATCGCCCACCGTTTTGCGTTGTCATTAATCGCTTTGACCATTCCAGTACTGCTTGGTTGGATCAAAATCAATATCAAGTTGCGTGATATGCTGCACATTTTACCATTGGCGCTGCTTTCACCTTTACTGTTTTTCCCCTTGCAAGCGTTCGGGCTAATGAGTACTTCTTCATCGGAGGGCGGAATTATTCAAGCTACCGTTCCAATCTTTACGCTTCTGCTAGCCTCCTATTTTCTTAAAGAGCGCACAACAGTGCTTCAAAAGATATCCTTACTGCTATCTGTCTTTGGTGTCGTTTTTATATTTGTGATGAAGAGCGGAGCACCGTTAGCTTCCAATAGCTTTGGCGGTATTTTTCTGCTCGTGCTCTCTGCTATATGCCTATCTGGCTATAACGTGCTGGCTCGTCCATTAACACAAAAGTACAGTCCAATGGAACTGACCTACGTTACCTCCATTTTGGGATGTATCGTTTTTAACTTGGCGGCCTTGGGGTATCATGCCATAGACGGTTCCATGAGCGCTTATACTGCGCCGCTGGTAAAGCCTGATTATTGGATGGCACTGGCCTATCTGGGCATACTATCTACCCTCGTCACCTCGCTGTTATCCAGCTTTGCCTTGAAGTGGATCGAAGCCTCCAAAATGAGTGTGATCGGTAATCTATCCACCCTTATTTCCATGATAGCGGGTGCTTATATTTTGAAGGAACAGCTTGCCTACTATCACATTATTGGTGCTGTGGTGATCATTATCGGTGTGGTGGGCACCAATTTCGGAGGAAGAAAAAGCTTCACGCCGATCAAAACAACTTCGGCTAAATCACAATAATGGGCTAAAAGCAGACAGGTGTTAATTTGCCTTCAAAACAAGAAAACTCCAAGCTGGGTCATTCCAGCCTGGAGTTTTTAACTTCATAGTTTTTTGCGCACTAGACCGGGTACGCCATAACACTCATTAACGCCAGCTCCGGCTGTGTCGTGTCCAGTCTACTATATTGTACAATGATAGGCACATCGCTAGTGACCGTAATTGCGTAAGGAATACCTGGCGGAATCCGTTCGCCGGACTTTTCCAGCGAGGCTGTTCGGATATGGCGGGTTCGTCTTCCTTCCACCACCTCGATCATTCCCTCCAACGGCTCACGGTCTTCAAAATAAATGTCTATGCTCAGCTTTGCCGCACGGTTTCCACAGTTCAGCACACATATACTCTCATGACTGAGCAGCTCTCCCCGGCTTTCCGGTGGAATATATCCATCGGGGATGACCCAGAATAAACTTCCTCGCGGCTGGTTAGCCGCCTTTTCCTGAGACTGTTCAGGTTCTCCCATGCCATTAGCCTCCTTTCACCTATGAATACCTTCACACCTCTAAAGCCTTTTTTACCCGTACGGATTCTCTTTGGTACGCAGCAGTTGAGCCAGAAAAGCAAGCGTCAATCCTTGGCCCCATCCCTGAATGCGTTTGTAGGGTACGTTGCGATAGCCATCTATATCGTTCATTACAGCAGTTCCAGCGGATACGCCAGTCACTGTGCCGTCCTCTTTAATGCGGGAAAGGATGCCGTCGATCGCCTTTTGCGTGTATTTGTTAAACAATCGGCCCTGCATAAGCAAAGCAGTCGCAATCCCTGCCGAGCCGGAGGTTTCCAGATAAGAGGTATCATCATTCAGCACTGTATGCCATAGTCCTTCTGAGGATTGCAGCCGCACTAGTGCATTGAGTTGGTCACGCAGCGAGCCGTCAATGATCATATAGGATGGATGCTGCACCTCCACACATTTCAGCGCCTTGGCCATCGTGAGGGCTGCCCATGAATTGCCGCGCGCCCAGTATATTCCCGACATGCGGCTTTGGTTCGCATGATCCCAGCCGTGATAATACAAATTCGTATCCGGGTCCTGCAAAAATTCTTCATGCCCGTGATATTGCCGGATTCCATCCTCCCAATATGTCTTGTTGCCCAGCAAATGCCCGATCCGCAGCAGATAATAACCGGCCATAAACATCGTATCCACCCATGCTTGCTGCGGAAATACATCATGTAGTGAATTCACGGTGTGCTGGAAAATGCCATCGGCAAACCGCTCAGCTTTTTTCGTCAAAAATTCTGCCATCTCGATGGCGATATCCAGGTATTTTTGCTCACCTGTAGCCTGATGTAGTGCCAACAAACAATGTCCAATAGAAACGCCGTTTACCGACAGAGGCGGAAGTCCATCCTCGATATTCTCGTCAACCCATTCTTTCAGCTTGGTCAAATACTTTTCATTGCCTGTTGATTCATAGGCCTCGCATACTCCATAAAAGGCTACTCCACCCGGCCAATCCCAGCTATAGTGCATTTGAAACGTGCGTTCCACTACACGGCCAATCACCTGTTTAATCTGTTCCTCATCAAAACTCAATGCGGGCATTGCTACGTCTCCTCCTTTGGTAAGCTTCACGTTAGTTGCCCTCCTTGCCACCTGTTCCAAAAAAGGTCATCCGTCAACGTAAGTACATGCGCAGCGGTTGCAAATCCAGTTCCTTCACAGCCGCCGTCACCATATTTGCAATCCGGATCGCACCATTCTCATGAAAATGCGTATTATCCTCCAGGCCGCCGGAAAAGTTCATGTATTCCCCAGGCAGCAGCCACATAAAAAGCTCCTTGCTTTCTTCAGGGCCCAGCTCTTCATATAACTCCTGCGTGCGGGCAGACAAATCAATGAGCGGCACGTTCGCTTCTTCCGCCAACTCGCGAACCGCCGTTATATAGTCGCCATGTGTATCGGACAGCGTACCATCCTCGTTAAAATAGCGACGATGTACAGGCGTAATCAGCAACGGGGTTCCGCCCTTGCTTCTCGCTCCGTCGGTATATAGGCGCAAATGCTCCTTGTAGGTCGTAAAAGGCTCCGTGGCCCGCTTCGGATCAGGCTTCTGATCATTATGACCGAACTGGATGAACAGGAAGTCTCCTGTCTTCATTTCTCCCAAAATAGCGTCCAGACGTCCCTCGTCCACGAAGCTTTTGGAGCTTCGTCCCGATACAGCGTGATTATCCACGCAGACATCATGCTTGAACAGGGCTGGCAAAGCCTGACCCCAGCCTGTATAAGGATAGCCGGACAGCCCTTGATCCGTAACCGTAGAGTCTCCGGCTAGGAATAGCCGAAGACTCTGCAGTGCGGGTGCAATTTCCAGAGCATTGAGCCGTGGCGCAGTGCCAGATACGGTGAGGCGCAGTCTGCCGCCTCGGACAGGCACCGTAAACATCGCTTCCGTGAACTGGCCCGGCAGCGTGTGTACCGGGGGCAGCATATGCTTGCCTTCGCCAGCCTGGAATCGCGTGAGCGTTTCCGCCAGTGGATCGCCGACCAGTATAGTGACGAGATACAGCCCGTCTGGCACATCTGCAATAAACGAAGCGTTCAGTGGAATACAAAAGCTGTTTCGCAGCCGTGTGCGTGCATCCTTGGCTGGCTTCTGCCTTTGTCGCCCGTACACATGCTCTGTAGTCTCGAAGCCATAGCCCTGTTCAGCTGTATATATGCAATCCGGGGACACTGCCTTGTAGCCATCCGCAGGCTCTCCCGGACCAAAGTCAAACTTCCACATTTTACTCACTCCTCGGTCTTAACCCTTCAGGCCACTCGTGCTCATTCCTTCTACGATTTGTTTTTGGAAGGCGAAGAATACAGCGATAACAGGTAGCAGGCTTAAGATAGACATCGCGAACATTCCTCCCCAGTTGGAGGCTGACTCGCTATCGAGGAACATTTTGAGTGCAATCGATACGGTATATTTCTCTGGAGAGTTCAGATACAATACCGGACCTAACAGATCCTCCCACTTCCAGTAGAATGAGAAGATGGCCGCCGTTGCCAGCGAGGATTTGAGCAAGGGTAAAATAATTCGAAAATACAATCGGAACTTGCCGCATCCATCAATCGTCGCCGCTTCATCCAACTCTGCTGGAATCGTGCGTATAAACTGCACCATCAGAAAGATGAAGAACGGCATCCCGAAAAAGGATGGTACTACCAACGGTAAGATTGTATTGATCCATCCAAGCTTGGTGAAAATGATATATTGCGGTACCAGCACTACATCCCCTGGCAGCATCAGCGTCACCATCATCAGAGCAAACCACAAGTTACGCCCTTTGAATTTCAAGCGTGCGAAGCCAAATGCGATCAATGAGGAGGAAAGCACAGCGCCAATCGTTGAAATCACTACGATCGTGAGCGAATTTAGAATATATGTGCCGAAGTTATAACCAGTTGTGCCTTTCCAGCCTGTTACATAGTTTTGCCAAATCCATTCTGTAGGGAAAAGTGAGGAGGCTGTGACGAATATCGTCCGACTTTCTTTAAATGAGCTGAACAGCATCCAAAACACGGGATACAGCATTAGGAGCGCCAGTGCAGCAACCAGAATGTGATAAATTGGCCATTTGAACGTTTTCCATGCCATTGGTATCAGCGCCCCTTTTCCGTTTCATAAAATACCCAAAATTTGGATGTTATAAATAAAATCGCAGTCAGTATCGCAATCATAATAAGCATGACCCAAGCCATAGCCGCCGCATATCCCATATTGCTGAACATAAACGCCTGCCGGAACAGATACAGTGAATGCAGCATCGTTCCATCCATTGGGCCGCCCTCACCCTTGGAGATAACATAGGCCGGGACGAAGGTCATAAAAGCACTGATTGTCTGCATTATCAAGTTAAATAAAATAATCGGACTCAGCAGTGGCAGCGTAATACTGAAAAATTTCCGTACTGGCGTAGCACCATCTACACTGGATGCCTCGTACATTTCATGCGGAATGTTTTTCAGTCCTGCCAGAAAAATAAGCATGGATGAACCAAATTGCCATACAGACAAGGTGATTAGCATCATTAGCGAAGCATTCGGATCACCAAACCATTTCACCGGGGTTGCCCCCAAGGCCGAAAGCAAGCTGTTAACAATGCCCTCATTACTGAAAATATTGCGCCACATGATGGATACTGCAACGCTCCCCCCGATAATAGAAGGCAGATAGTACATCGTCCGATAGGTGCCCACCATGCGTGACTTGGTATTCAAAATCATCGCCACAAACAACGCGAAAATCAGTCGCAACGGTACACCGACCAGTACATACGTAAACGTGACTCGGATCGAATTCCAGTATTTCGGATCGCCTGTGAACATTTTTTCGAAGTTACCCAGACCAATCCATTTGGGCGGGGTGAACAGATTGTAGCTGGTAAAGGATAGATACAGCGAAATAAACATTGGAATTAATGTAAATGCCAGAAAGCCCACAATAAACGGGCTGATAAACGCATATCCGGTCATATTGGCTTTCAAGCTCTGATGATTTCGCAAGCTCATCAAGCCTCCCTTCTGTTGCATTTTAAAAATCAGCAAATTTAAATGTATCTATTAATCGTTGTTATATGAATTTTATTGTGATATTTACAAAGGTTGCCTCTGCGATGGGTTCGTCGGATCAACCGTGCGCAATCATGCTTGGCCCTACGCACGGTTAACCTAACGAAACGTTCCTTCAACCCTGCATTATTACTGCTTGTTATTCGCAAGGATGGTATTCGCATCAGCCCGGAATTTGACCGCTGCGTCTTCAGGCGTCATCTGTCCGAAATTGACTTGCTCAATATAATCGGTCAGAGTCGCAATCACTTCTGGCGATCCAACCGGCGGCGGCGGGCTCATTGGAGAAGCCTTAGGCTCCATGGAAGCCACAAATTCAAACACCTGCTTCGTTGCCTCGCTCAACTCCGGCGCTACAGCTTCTTTGATTTTGGCAGAAATCGGTACGCCGCGTTCGCCTTTAATCAATTTATTCGCTTCTACATCGTTCATCCAGAAATCAATAAATTTAGCGGCCTCATCCTTCACCTGTGAACGGGAAGCCACTGCCCAGTACATTGTAGGCTGCATATACACGCCTTTTTCCATATTCGGTCCAAACATCGGAGCAAGCGCCATTGGGCGATTAACGACCTGTTGTAAGCCCACATATTGATTGGACCACTGCCAAATGCCGATGCCTGTTCCTTTAACGATATCCGATTCCTCAAGAATTCCCTTGGTTTGGTTCATGACTTCAGGAGTCGGTGTCGCCCCCTTTTTAATTAGCTCAGCTAAACCGCCGAAGAAATCAACAAACAGCTTATCGTCGTCATACCCCAATCCTGTTCCTTCCGTATTGTAGAGAGACTTTCCATGTGTCCGCAAATAGTAGTGGAAGAAAATATCCGCAGCCATTGAGCTGTCAAAGTAAACTTTATTAGAGGCTGCCTTCAAAGCCAGCTCTTTGTATTGATCCCATGTCCAGTCGTCAGGAATTTTGTCTATGCCCGCTTTTTTGAGCAATGCCGGATCATATTGGAAGCCCAACACATTGACACCTGTTGGAATACCATATTGCTTTCCGGCAATGATCCCGGTTTTGAGTACATTTTCGTTCACATCAGCGACTTGGATTTTCTGATTCAAGTAAGGCGCCATATCCTCCAGTTGGCCGTTCTTCGCATATTGGCTAATATACGAAATGTCCATCTGTACGATATCCGGCAGTTGGTTTGCTGCCGCCTGCGGGGCGAGCTTCTTCCAGTAGTCATCAAAAGAGGCATATTCCACATCAATCGTCACATTCGGATTTTTTTGCTTATACAAATCGATAACCTTCTGCGTATATTCGTGGCGCGTATCCGATCCCCACCAAGCGATCCGCAACTTTACTTTCCCGTCTGCACTTGTGCCCGAATTGCCTCCACCGTCTGCTCCACTACATGCCGTCGTCAAAACGAGCAGCATCGCTATGATCAGAAACCATCCCTTTTTGCCCACCTATCTCTCCCCTTTTCGCTGTTCTAGAAAGGAGCCTTATTACAAGTAACAATGTACTTACGCAAATTTAATAGCGTTTACATTTGCTCCTGTAGTTATTTTCCCAAATGCAGAGAAACATTGGAATACACAAATCCGATTTCAAAGGTTCAAAAAACAGAGGGACTCAGCAGCTCATCCCCGTTCGTATGATTTAATGTACTCGGACGGTGTCATACCTGCCCATTTTTTGAACACCTGGCTAAAATATTGCGCATTCCCGCCGAAGCCGAACCATTCGGCCAGCTCAAACACCTTTACGTCTCCCGTCTTCCGAATATGCTCAGCCGCACGTTCGATCCGGTAACGATTGACGTAGTGCGAAAAGTTTTCGCCCGTCACTTTTTTGAAAATTTTCCCTAAGTAGTCGGAATTCATATAGAGCATTTGCCCCGCCACTCCGTTCAGTGAAAGATCGGATTTTCTATAATTTTGCTCAATAATAGTGATCATTTTATCCACCGTGGAAGATTGGCGGTATACGTTGCTTTTATAATAAATTGCGGTCATTCGTTCGGCAGCTTCCTGTACAAAAGATTTGAGACATGCCAGTGTTTTTTGCTCTGCCAGCACGACCATTCGGCTCGTGAACGCCGCACGCTCTTCTTCAGGACATATACGGATCATGGCCGCATAGAGCTGTAGCACATAGGAACGGGTTACGGAGATTTCCAGCTTCATACGGGACAGGATGCCGAACAGCCGATCCACTTCCTGTGCAACTTCCTCCCTATTTCCAGCCTTGATCAGCAGACCGAACTTCTCCTCGTCCAGCTCCAAATCTGCCATCTCCCGGGTGTCCTCAGCCGCCAAATCCTCCTTCGTAATGAGACTCCCCTCTCCGGTGTAAAAGCGGTGATTCATACAATGCAAAGTCTCCCGGTACATCCCCCGCGAATGCTGCATGCTATCCGACTCGCTAACTGCGACGGTCACCTCCAGCTTATAAAAGCGGTAAAATGTCGTACGTACCGCTTCAATCTGTTTCATAAATCGAGATGTGTCATCCTCACTCTCCAGCACAATTAGCAGCTGCCCTTGCATAGTCGTACTGAGCAAGACATGATCCATTAAATCCCCTGCTATATTTTGCAAAGCAAACAAATGCTCCGGCTCGTGGGACTCCTCCACCCGCAGCAGCAGCATTCGAACCTGCTTATCTTGCAACTCCAGACCGAACAAACGCTCATAAAAAGCGATATCACGGCTGCCGTAAGTTTTATAGGAAATAAACTCCTTCAAAAAATGCTCCTTCACATGCGGCAGCATACGCTGAAAATCAAGCTTCATCCGGTTCACAAACTGCTTGCGTTCTTCCTGTTCCTCTCGCTCCTGTCCCAACTCTGTCAGAGCGTCATGAATTTGCCGCTCGTTGCAGGGCTTCAACAAGTAGTGCTTCACCCCGTATTGCATAGCCCGACAGGCATAGTCAAAATCTTTGTAACCTGACAACAGAATAAACCGAACGTCTGGAAAATGCTCCGTCGTTTTGGCAACGAGTCCGATACCGTCCAGTCCTGGCATAGAAATATCGCTGATCACAAAATCAGGCGGACTCGCCTGGATCTGATCGTATGCCTCAATTCCATTACGCGCCGTACCTACCAGCCTTGTTCCTGCCTTGCCCCAATCGACCACCTGTGATATGCCTTCCAAAATCATACGCTCATCATCAACCAGTAGCACCTTGTACACGACCCTGATCCCCTTTCACATATGGAATACAGACATGAATTGACGTTCCTGCTCCTGACTCGCTATGCAGCTCTATCCCCCAAGGTGTACCAAATGTCAGGCTAATCCGTTCTTGAATATTCGCAAGTCCAATCCCCCGCCCACGGGTGGTGATCTGTCCGCTCCGCAGCTTTTCCAAGAAATCCGGGGTCATTCCAGGTCCGTCATCTTCAACCCGCAGGAACAGCGCCCCTTCGCTTTCTCTGACCACAATCGTGATCCGACACGGTTCAATACGCGGCTCCAGCGCATAATGGATTGCATTCTCCACCAAGGGCTGAAGTGTTAGCTTCGGAATTTGCGCGTCCATCAATTCTTCCGGGACATCGAGATGGAAAACGAGACGTTCATCAAAACGTGTTTTTTGGATCGTTACGTAGCTTCTCACGATATCCAGCTCTTTTTGAAGCGGAATCAGCTGTTCTTCAAAACTGACCGCGCTGCGTAATAAAAAAGCAAGGGCTTCCACCATTTCTGAAATCCGATCCTGTTTATTGGCCTTGGCGAGCCAGTTCACAGACTCTAATGTATTGTATAAAAAATGTGGATTTATCTGTGCCTGAAGCGCCTTTAGCTCTGTTTCCCGCAGCAGTAGCTGCTTGGCAACATTCTCATTAATAAGCTCACGGATACGGCGGATCATCTTCTTATACGTCCGATGTAGTAAGCCTACCTCATCCTGTGTGGAAAGGGGGACCGCTCCAAGCGCTTCCTCTTCCAGACGGTCGAGATCGCCTTTTTCTATTTTACGCATGTTCTGGATCAACTGAACGATCGGTTGCGTAATGCTGCCCGACAGCCTAGCTCCTAGCGCCAATGCAATAAGGAGCATAATGACAAAAATAGCGCTTACAATTTCTTTGATTATCGTAATACTGCGAAACATATCATCAAAGGGAGTCATATGTAAATACGTCCAGCCCGTATAAGAGGATTTGATTTGAGCAGCAAAAAAGGTCCCGCCTGTATAGGTCGCGATCCCGTAAGGCTGCTTCCGTCCAAGCTCTGCCTGAATATCGCTCTCACTCAAAAGCGGTGTTTCGGGATAGATCATCCGTCTTCCGTCTGTAATCATTAACTGTCCGTCACGGCCGGAGGTCTGCACACGATCCGCTACAATCCGGTCAATTCGCACACGAATCGCAAGCGTTCCAAACCCGTTCAGCGTAAAATTGGAATCGGTAAAAGATTTGAATTGCCGTGCTGCCAGCAAGGAGGAATGGCCTGCCGCATACCATGCATGGGAGCCGTCATATTCGTCTGCCAACTCCGACAGGGTGGATCGAAGCTCTTGGGGGATACCTTCGCGGTTGCCCGCACTCATCACCTGTCCCTCTTTGTCGATTACCATCATAGAATAGACATAGGTTTCAGAGCCGGCAAAGGCAATAAGCCTATTCGTTATTTTTTTGCGCAGTACCATTTTGACATAAGGTGACGTTTCCTTTTCCAACTGGAGCAAATAACGCTGAAGCTGCTCGTCCGTTATTACCTTAAAAGTAACCTTTTCAACATCCTTCAGTTCATTTTCAATGCCAATTGAAGAAATATTGAGTACCTCGGATGTCTTTTTGTACATTTGATTATCATAAATATGAAATACGTATTTAAGTATGACTGCAACAACCGCAAAATTAACCAGCATGAGTACCGTAATCAGCAGTACCATCTTATGATGGATTCCAGCATTTTTGTAAGCGCTCTTAAAATAGGTAATCAGTACATGTCGCCTCCTTCGCTCATCCTGCACGGTCCAGCTCAAAATGGAGAAAACTCTATATATTATACAAAATACCCCATGCCTTGGTCATTCGGCAAGAGGTATTTGGGTTTGCTTAGCGTTGATCGTTTGCTTTCGATTTGTCCGCCTTGCTCATATATTCGTCATATCGGTCATCAAGTTCACGTGCCATACTCCGGTATTTTCGCGTCTCTTCGACAATAGGGTCCATTTGATTCTGAACCCGCACCTCATATTTGGGGCTGAGTCGTTCCCGTTTTTTGGCCTCATTCTCACGAATTTCGCCTTCCGTCAGCAGTTCACTGAGCTGGCGTTCCAATTCTTCGGATTGGCTCATCGCGATTTCCTCCTTCAGGATGATGGTTACGTAGTATTATAACCCGGTTGCGTCCGCTTCTTTCAGCACTTGAATAAGTTGAGAATGAATAGCTGTATTCGTAGCTACAACATGCCGTACACTCAGGTCATAAGGTTGGCCTAATGTGTTCGTAATGGTGCCTCCTGATTCCTGTACCAACAAAGCACCCGCGGCCACATCCCAGGCATTCAAACCGATTTCGCAATAAGCGGACAAACGTCCCGACGCCACATAAGCCAAATGCAAGGCTGCCGAGCCGAGCGCCCGAATGCCCCGTACTTGAGGTGTAAGAACCTGCGTAATTTTCATATTCAACGGTTGTGCATACGTACGATCCGGCGGGAAGCCGATGCACACCAGACTATCTCCCAGCGTTTCTTCTTTCGATGCTTGCATACGATTTCCGTGGACGTATGCGCCTTTTCCCTTTTCCGCTACAAACATTTCATCGCGGGACGGATCATAAATTACACCGACAATTACCTCTCCACGATGAGCCAAGGCAATAGACACACTGTAGTACGGCAGACTGTGCACGAAATTGGTAGTGCCGTCTACCGGATCAATGATCCATAAATATTCCTCTTCACGGGCAGCCTCTAATGCTCGGGCTGAAGCTTCAGCTCCCGGCTCTACCCCTTCTTCACCCAAAATGGCATGATCGGGAAAATGGGTGAGGATGAGTCTGCGAATCATCTGTTCTGCACCTTTATCTACCTCGGTTACTAGATCGGTCGAAGATTGCTTGGTATTCAATTGTTCAACAGTGCCCAGTCTGCTCTTAATCCATTCCCCGGCTTTGGATGCCGCATTAATAGCCACGGCCGTATAGCTTTTTCCTGATACGATATAGGGAACCTTTTCGTTTTCATGTTCGTTCAACGTGTTCACTCTACTTTCTATATCATTGTTACGTGGTTTACGAATCTGCCCTGCAGACAGTCTCTTAACCATCTCTGTTTCAGTACAAGTTTGCTAGTTTACACATTCTAGTATACACAATAAGCTTCATAAAGTTTCTCCATATGGAAGCTTTATCCGCAAAATACTACTTTTTAAGGCGTAATTTCTATGGAAGCCCCATCCAACACTTTGACCCCGTTATCTTCCTGAAGACGCAGTTCATTCATTAATCTGAACAATGCTTCATCCTTAAGTTTGGCTTCAAGCATGACATCAATCCGATCCGTATATCCAGCAATATTACGCAGAAAGGTCAGCAACGGCTCCACCAGAACACCGTCTGCATGACCACGAGGGTCTTTTTCACTTTTGGGACTGGAGGCATGAATTTTGGGCGGCAATGGATGATCAGTAGAAGATCCGGCTTGAGCCAATTCCCCTTTCCAGGTATCCAATATATCCGGCCATAGCTCCCACGGCTTTTCCCCCTCGTTATTGACCCATTGATGATGAATATCGAGAACCATCGGCAAGCCCGTTATTTTGCAAGCTTCCAGTGTTTCCACCGCATTGAACGTTTTATCATCATTTTCCAATGTTAACCGTTGTCTTAATGAAAGATCCAGGGCATTCACTTGCTCTACAAAACGCTGACCTGAGGTCACCTTATCTCCGTAGGCACCACCAATATGAATGTTGTTCTTGGCTTCGGCACCAAGTCCCATGGCCTCCAGCATCGCCACGTGGTACTTCAGATCATTAATGGAGCTCTGCAACACTTCAGGACGGGGAGTGCTGAGCACTGTAAAATGATCGGGGTGAAACGATACCCTCATCTTATTCGCCTTGACATAGTCCCCCACCTCTGCAAAATCAGCGGCAAGCGCCTCAAACGGGTCCCAGTCCCACAGATCCTGATGGGTCGCAAGCGGAATCAGCTTGGATGAGAAACGATAGACCTGAATATCACTCGCACGATTATGACGCAGTAGCCTCAATGTATTATGGAGATTTTCGGCTGCAATCCGTTCTAGCTTGCGGATCGCCGCTTCTCGGTCTCCGATCTTGTTAAAGCTGGCCATGGTCATAGTTTTAGAAGGGGATGCATTTTGCACGGTGACTGACATGGCAACATATCCGAACCTTACGATCATAGATGTCCTTCCTTTCAGCAGTTTACAGTAGATGGCAAGGCCGCCTTCATTCTGTGACCTAAACCCCTTTTCTACTGATCATACCCGGAAAAGCACCTGCTGATTCGGTGTATTGCACAAAACTGTAAGAAACAAACAGCTAGGATTGCTGCTGTGCTCCAAAAAACATTTCATCCGCCAATGCGGTCTGAATTCTTGATTCCTCTTCATTCAGCTTACGAATGAGAGTCATTTCTACCTCGGTCACTTCGTCACCTTGGAAATTGATTTCGGCGATACAGCCCACAATCTGAACGATGGCTACTGCCACGTTGTCCACGCTGTATGCGATGACCTTCTGTCCTGTCGGAAAAACGCGCAGTCCGGATTTAACCATTTTGCCACGTCCATATTCCAGCAGTTCATAAAGTTCTTGTTCGCTCTTGAATTTGCACACCGAGTTAAATTCAGTTTGAAAGCCCATGTCTAGCCGCCACCTTTCATATTTAAGGGTTTGGTAAAATGCTCAAGTACATCAATATATATGAACAAAAAGGAGAGTGATCAGCTCCCCTTCATTTTTTTCGTTTATGAGTTCTCATAGTGCAGTGCCGACCGGCGCTCATAACGCTCCAGTGCAAGAGCAATCATGCGATCCAGTAGACTTACATAGGATACGCCGGTTTCTCTCCACAACAATGGATACATGCTGAACGGTGTAAAGCCAGGCATCGTATTCACTTCATTAATAAGGATATGTCCATCTGAGCGTCTGACGAAGAAATCTGCACGGGAAATCCCGCAACCTTCCAGAGCGCGGAAAGCTTGCAATGCGGATTCACGGATACGATCTGCCACTTCCTCGTCCAGTGGTGCCGGAATGAGCATTTCCGATTGACCATCGGTATATTTGGCAGCATAGTCGTAGTAATCACTCGACGACACAATTTCACCCGGTACCGAGGCAATCGGCTCATCATTACCAAGTACGCTGACCTCAATCTCACGGGCATCGACGTACTCTTCCACGATCACCTTCAGATCAAATTGCAAAGCCAGATCTACAGCCTTTTCCAGTTCTTCTCGGTTACTCGCTTTGGAAATACCGACACTTGATCCCAGATTGGCTGGTTTGACAAAGCAAGGATAACCTAGCTCAGTTTCAATGTTACGCACCAAGTCATGACCGGTTTGTGCCCACTGTGTACTATTAAAATAGCAGTATTTCACTTGCGGCAATCCTGCATGCTCAAACAGCTTCTTCATGACGCCTTTATCCATACCTGCTGCCGAAGCCAGCACTCCTGCCCCGACATAGGGCATATCCGCCATTTCGAACAGACCCTGAATCGTTCCGTCCTCGCCAAAGGTGCCATGCAGCAGCGGAAACAGTACATCCAGTGTCTGCTCTCCATACAGCTTGCCGAACAACGTATCTAATGCCGCCTTGGTGCCGCCCTCAGCATGCTCCAGCTTCAATTGCTCTACAGTAGTCAGAGGCGCATTTAACAGCGTCCCTCTACGCCAATCGCCAGCCTTCGTAATATAAAAAGGAATAATCTCGTATTTCTCATAGTTAAAAGCGTTCATTACCGCATACGCCGTTTGCAGCGATACCTCATGTTCGCCCGATTTACCACCGTACACCAGCCCTACGGTCAATTTTTGATTTGCCATGCCTATCCTCCGCTTTCTTGCTTTCGTCATTGTGCCTGATTTGCTTCACTGTACCTGTTATCCATCATCTCATTTAAAAATAGTCGGCGATGTGATAAAAGCGATATACCGTATTGTCCGTCCACGCATACGAATTTTTATAGTCCCAATAACGATGTCTGGAGCTTACCGTATGTGCATTGACTAGCGGCATGCCGCCAGCATCAAAGGCCGTTACCACCGTGCTGTGCTGGAAAGTTCCGTCACCATCCCAATCATAAAAAATGACGTCCCCCAGCATGAGCTGCTCCGGTCGACTCACCTGCTCTGCGGTCAACCCCCAGGAACTGGAACCCAAATACCGTTCCAGACTGTTGGAAACCGCCCAGCTATAACTCCACAGCTCACGTCCGGCGACCCGTCCTTTATACCACCAGCCCGATTCTCTTTTACCAGTATAGTGGATCGGTGCACCACCTGCAAAGAGGCACTGCGAGATATAGTTGGTGCAATCCACATCAAAAGCCTCAAACTCCGGGTTAAAACTATCCCACCACTGATCTGCATAGGCCGCTGCTTCTTCACGGCGATATCGACTGGGGCGTGCTGATGAACCGAAGCCCAGCACACCACGATTTAGCAGCGGCAGACTTCCTCCCTGATTAAACGACGCTTGTTCGAAAGGAACCTCTCCTCCCGCTGGCTTTCTTTCTGCCGGATCACGCTCAATCCTCGTCACCTGCCAGGCTTCACCCTCGCGTGTAAACGTTAGGCGCTCCCGTTCAATCCGATCCTCCCGGTGAGTCATCCCGCCCTTCTCATAAAAGAGCCGCACATGCAGTTGTACATCGACCACTGCCTCATCTGGGGTATCCTGCACTATTCGTATCGGCTTGGCTCGTGTCTCGCTGCGTAGGGGTACAGCGTCCCGTTCGCTGTACCACTGCTCCAACCTGGCCGCACGTGCTGCCCGCTCCATTCGCTGGCCCACCTCCAGGTACTCATCCGGCTGTGGTACACCATTTACCTCACTGCGATTGTACTGATTCACGTAAGCAAAAAGGGCCTGTTTCCATTCCCGCTCCCCCATCCCTATCCCTCCATTTTTCGTCTTGCTATCCTTATTTGGGGATAACCTCGCCGATATATAACTTCCTTTCTTTCCTCTCTGGTCTGATATGCTCTCTATCTATAAGTATGAATCTCTAAAGCTTGGTATGAACATCGAAAAACGCGGGGGAACGGAACGTTTTATTTTCCAGTCTGACACGCATAATTTAGGTCAAAAAAACTTTACGGAACCGTCTGAAAACGGTATACTTAATCCAAAAGCAATCATTTTGAAATCATGTTTCATCTAATGAAACGAATTACATTCATCTCAACCTCTTAACTTACGATGAACCGCTGAAGATGAAATTGAGAACGCAACCAATTAAAACCAAATTGTGCAAGACGTCGAAAAAAGACATCCCTATTTTCCCGCAAGCATCCACTTCAAGGAGGTAATACTTATGTCAGGAAAAGATCAATTCTCCATTGCCCGTAGCTTGGAAGTTAACGGGAAGCCTTATCGCTACTATAGTCTTAAGGCACTGGAGGAACAAGGAAAAAGCGGTGTTGCCAAGCTGCCTTTCTCCATTAAAGTGTTGCTGGAAGCTGCGGTTCGCCAGTTTGACGGACGCGCCATTACTGAGGAACATGTGCAGCAACTGACAGGCTGGGCTGAGGATCGTGACACCAACAAGGAAATCCCGTTCATTCCTGCACGTATCGTGCTTCAGGATTTTACAGGCGTCCCGGTGGTTGTCGATTTGGCGGCCATGCGTGATACGGTGAAAAAAGCGGGCGGCGATCCGAAACAAATCAACCCGCTCGTTCCCGTCGATCTCGTAATCGACCACTCGGTTATGGTTGATGCTTTCGGTACCAGTGACGCGCTGGACTACAATATTAATGTAGAGTTTGAACGCAACGAAGAACGGTATCGTTTTCTGCGCTGGGCGCAAACGGCATTCAATAACTTCCGTGCGGTGCCGCCGTCCACTGGTATCGTTCATCAGGTTAATCTAGAGTATCTCGCCTCCGTAGCCGCGACCAAAACCATCGACGGCGAAACCGTGGTCTTCCCAGATTCCCTCGTGGGAACGGACTCCCATACGACGATGATTAACGGGCTGGGTGTTGTGGGCTGGGGTGTCGGCGGGATTGAGGCAGAGGCCGGTATGCTGGGGCAGCCGTTGTATTTTGTCACTCCCGATGTGATCGGCTTCAAACTGACAGGCAGTCTGTCAGAAGGTGCTACCGCTACGGACCTGGCGCTAACAGTTACGCAAATGCTGCGTAAAAAAGGCGTGGTCGGGAAATTCGTAGAATTTTACGGCCCAGGTCTGGCCAACATCAGCTTGGCTGACCGTGCGACTGTGGCCAACATGGCACCGGAATACGGCGCAACGATCGGCTTTTTCCCAGTTGATGCCGAAACGCTGGCTTACCTGCGCAGCACCGGACGTACCGATGAGCAAGTCAGCCTCGTAGAGGAATATTACAAAGCTCAAGGCATGTTCCGCACAGCCGATACCCCAGACCCTGTGTTCAGCGATACGATTGAGCTGGATCTGGCTTCGGTTGTACCGAGTCTCGCCGGACCCAAACGTCCGCAGGACCGTGTTGAGCTCAGCCGCATGAAAGAAACCTTCGAAGGCATTATCCGTACCCCGGTAGACAAAGGCGGCTATGGACTGAGCGATGAAAAGATTGCACAGAAGGTTCCACTGACCCATCCGGACGGCTCCACCAGTGAACTGGGTACTGGCTCAGTCGTGATTGCAGCGATTACAAGCTGCACGAACACCTCCAACCCAAGCGTTATGCTAGGCGCGGGCTTGCTCGCCAAAAAGGCAGTACAACGCGGGCTCAAAAAGCCAGGCTATGTTAAAACAAGCTTGACACCAGGTTCCCTTGTTGTAACGGAATACCTGCAAAAAGCCGGGCTGATCGAACCACTCGAAGCCCTCGGCTTCCATGTTGCAGGCTACGGCTGCGCGACCTGTATCGGTAACTCCGGTCCACTTCCTGACGAAGTGAGCCAGGCCATTACAGACCATGATCTGACCGTCGGCGCAGTCATTTCCGGTAACCGGAACTTTGAAGGACGTGTGCATGCGCAGGTCAAAGCCAACTATCTTGGTTCGCCGCCACTGGTTGTCGCTTACGCGCTGGCAGGTACGGTGAACATTGATTTGACGAATGACCCGCTTGGTTATGATCAGGACAATCAGCCTGTCTACCTGAAAGATATCTGGCCTTCTTCCGAAGAAATCAAAGAAGCGATCAGCCTGTCTCTCAGCCCGGATATGTTCCGCCGCAAATACGAAAATGTATTTACAGCCAACGAAAAATGGAATTCCATTCCGGTTCCTGAAGGCGAATTGTATGAGTGGGATGAAAACTCAACTTATATTCAAAATCCGCCGTTCTTTGAAGGACTTCAAGATGGTGTGCAGGATATCATGGAAATCCGTAATGCCCGTGTACTTGCCCTGCTGAATGATTCGGTCACGACTGACCACATCTCGCCAGCAGGCAACATCGCCCCTTCCAGCCCGGCAGGACTGTACTTGAAGGAGCATGGTGTTGAACGCAAGGACTTCAACTCCTACGGCTCTCGTCGCGGTAACCATGAAGTCATGATGCGCGGTACATTCGCCAACATCCGAATCCGCAATAATGTAGCTCCAGGCACCGAGGGCGGTGTGACCAAGTACTTGCCAACAGATGAGGAAATGTCCATCTATGATGCGTCCATGAAATATCAGGCAGCCGATCAGAACCTGATCGTCATTGCCGGCAAGGAATACGGCACAGGCAGCTCCCGTGACTGGGCGGCCAAAGGTACACTGTTGTTAGGTGTTAAAGCCGTCATTGCTGAAAGCTTCGAGCGGATTCACCGCAGTAACCTGGTCGGCATGGGTGTACTGCCGCTGCAATTCCAGGAAGGCTATGGCTGGTCCAGCTTGGGTCTCAATGGTCGCGAAACCTTCGACATCCTCGGCATTGACAATGACGTGAAACCAGGTCAAGAACTTACGGTTGTAGCCAAACGCGAAGATGGCACCAAGTTCGAATTCCCAGTCACTGCCCGTCTGGACAGCACCGTCGATATCGACTACTACCACAACGGTGGTATTTTGCAAACCGTATTGCGTCAAATGATTCAAGCGTAATGATCGATTGAATCATGAAAATCCCCTCCCAAATGCGGTGTAAACTGCAACTGAGAGGGGATTTTTTACATGCTCGAAGCATTCAGGAGAAAACATATTCCAAGGATTGAGAACACTAGGGTTATAAGAAGCGTGAAGAGACCAGGCAGGCTTTTCATGATTGTAGAACTTTCTTCGCTCTTGAACTGACGTCTGAGAAAAGGCTGGAGAAAAAGCATAATTACAAAAGCTATGAAGCTAAGTGCACACAACAACCATACTTCAGGGGAGGATTTGTCAACAAAACGATCAGCCACATCATTGAAATTGTAGTGGATTGCTACATTTCTCGGCATTGTCGGATAGATAAACAAGTAGATACTGAAGGGCACAATAGAAAGAAGAATGGAAAATAAATTTAAAATATTTAATCTACTTCGCATGAAAATCCTCCTTATTAGAGCTAAACAATTTATATGATACACAGATCAGCAGTCTATATTTTTACTTCCCTGGCTTAGTAAGAGAGAAATAATAAAACTAATCATCGTGGAAAAAAAAGAGGCGAGTACCATATACACATTAACTTCTTGTCCTAATCCTACTTCAAACCAACTAAGCGGTTAGTAAAGGACATTCCCACTGCTAAATGAAAAAAAGCCGACCCACTCAGGACCGGCTTCCAACCATGTTCTCTTATTCTCTTACCTTCGCTTGCCAATTACTTCGAAATATCCAAAAAGCCCTCTCCGAACACATCCCGTACATCATGAATGGTAATAAACGCTGCTGTATCGATAGCTTTCACAATCTTTTTAAGCGCGGACACCTCTTGTTTACTAATGACGATATATAGGACTTCTTTTGGATTTTTGGTGTAATATCCGTGTCCTGACAGGACGGTAACTCCACGGTCCATTTGCGTAATGACCATCTCGGCAATTTTATCTTGGTGCTCCGAAATGATCATGACCGCTTTTTTCGGGTTCAGTCCTTCAATCATGAAGTCCATCACCTTCGTACCAACGTACAAAATAACGATAGTCAGCATCAATTTTTCCGGACCAATAATAAAATAGGAAGAGAATGCAACAATCAGATCAAAAAACAACAAGGCATAGCTGATATTCCAATCCAGATATTTGTTAGCGATCCGGGCTAAAATGACGGTTCCTGCCGTTGTACCACCGACCCGTACAATTAAGCCAATTCCAACCCCTACCAAAACTCCGGCAAATACAGCATTAATCGTCGGCTCATGCGAATCAATCCGCCAGTTGACCGTTAAATGCAAAAACAATGAGTTAAATGCGACCGCAATTATAGTGTACAAGGTCGTTCTCTTGTCCAAAAATTTATATCCAACAATCAGCAGCAAGCCATTAATCACCAGATTGACGATCGAGGGAGACCACTGAAACAGGTAGTACAAGATGATCGTGACCCCTGTAACGCCCCCCTCGCCAAACTCATTCGGGATCACATACAGATTAACAGCCAGCGCGAAAAAAAACGCACCCAGAATAATAAATACGATATCTGCAATACTTTTTTTCATATATGCTCTAATCCTCTCTCTAACATTTCAACGGATGAATTGCCAGATGGATTGGCTGACTCTTCTTGCCAAAATACGCTGACAACCAGTTCATGGTATCTACTACCCAACATAAAGTCAATACAACTTTGACACTTTAATTCGCCACCAGACTGCCTTAGTCCAAGCTTAGAATTCCGCAAAATTCTGCTAATACAAGGTTATTCGACAAAAAAACACAATCCCGACTACTAAACTAAGAAAACGGGCCTCTAGCCCTTGTTTAGGCCCTAGGCACATTTTCCCCTAAAATGACCATCCTCCTAATACACATTTTGGACACATACGACCATTTTCCTGTTTTATGGCAAAAGCGTTTTACTTTGGATAAATGCGGGTATAATGATTGAAACCTTACCAAGCAACCTACATGGCATTACGACATCAAGTACATATAAATAGTCCTATACAGTTGTCCTAAGCAACTCAATCTGAATTTGACAATATGGAATTGGAGGAATGACCCACATGAATACAATGAACTTAACTGTCCACACCCTGATGCCCTTTCACCACCAATACCAACGTGCCAACGCGGTGAGTATGCAGAAGAAAGAAGATAGCTCGGAGAAGAAGCTCAGCTTTCAGGACATTTTGAATGAAAAAATGGGTAAAAAATAAAGCTCCGTTAATCCAGTGCATATCTCGCTTTACATAAGCTGAAAAGCCGTAGTTTTCTACATCGACTGTAGAGAACCACGGCTTTTTGCTATCTCACGCGTTTCTAAACCTAAACTCATACATTCATGGAAATAAACCTCTGACGAGCTTAACTGTACTATTTGTTGAGGCTTCCCAGTTGATTGACTTTCGTATCGCTACCGATTTATCGCTCGCCATCCCGATACTGCTCTGCCTTCTCACGCATCCCGGCGACGACGGCTTCCTCGGTATTCAGTTTCTTATCTGCCGCATAGGCACGAATGTCCTGTGTGATACGCATACTGCAAAACTTAGGACCGCACATCGAGCAAAAGTGTGCTTCCTTGGCCCCCTCTGCCGGTAGTGTTTCATCATGGTAGGACAAGGCCCGCTCAGGGTCAAGCGAAAGATTGAACTGATCGTGCCAGCGGAATTCAAAACGCGCCTTGGACAAAGCATCGTCCCGCTGCTGTGCACGTGGATGGCCCTTCGCCAGATCGGCAGCATGTGCGGCAATTTTGTAGGTAATAACTCCCTCGCGGACATCATCCTTGTTCGGCAGACCCAAGTGCTCCTTCGGCGTAACATAGCACAGCATGGACGTCCCGAACCAACCGATCATGGCCGCCCCGATAGCTGAGGTAATATGATCATATCCTGGTGCGATATCCGTCGTCAGCGGTCCTAAAGTATAAAAGGGAGCCTCCTTACAAATTTCCATTTGTAAATCCACATTCTCCTTGATTTTGTGCATAGGGACATGTCCCGGCCCTTCAATCATGACCTGGACATCATGCTTCCATGCGATTTGCGTTAGCTCGCCCAACGTCTTCAGCTCTGCAAATTGTGCTTCATCATTCGCATCATAGATACTACCCGGACGCAGACCATCCCCGAGAGAAAAGGCCACATCGTAGGTTTTCATAATTTCACAGATTTCTTCAAAATGCGTATACAAAAAGTTCTCCTGATGGTGCGCAAGGCACCAAGCTGCCATAATCGACCCGCCCCGGGATACAATTCCCGTCATTCTATTCGCCGTCATCGGTATATATCGCAGCAATACTCCCGCATGAATTGTAAAATAGTCCACTCCTTGCTCCGCCTGCTCAATCAGTGTGTCTCGATACAGCTCCCACGTCAGCTTCTCTGCTTCGCCGTTCACCTTTTCCAGTGCCTGATATAGCGGCACCGTCCCAATCGGTACGGGTGAATTCCTAATAATCCATTCACGCGTTGTGTGGATATTACGACCTGTGGACAGGTCCATGACGGTGTCTGAGCCCCAGCGTACCGCCCAGGTCATCTTCTCCACTTCCTCCTCGATGGAGGACGTAACCGCGGAATTTCCAATGTTTGCATTGATCTTCACGTGAAAATGGCGCCCTATGACCATGGGCTCGCTTTCCGGGTGATTGATATTTGAAGGTAAAATGGCTCGTCCAGCCGCCAACTCCTGCCGCACAAACTCGGGCTCCACTCCTTCACGGATCGCCGCAAATTCCATTTCAGGCGTAATGATCCCTTGCCGCGCATAATGCATTTGCGTCACAGTGCGCCCTTGTGAAGCCCGAAGCGGACGGTTAGTCACGCCGGGAAATTCCACTGTTTCCCGTTTGGAGCCGGGTTTCAGTCCATTATCCTCCGGCTTGACGGCGCGGCCCGCGTAAGCCTCCACATCCCCCCGTTCCAGTGCCCAAGCTCGCCGTAATGGTGGCAAGCCCTGACGAATATCTACCTGATAGGCTTCATCTGTCATCGGACCGCTGGTATCGTACACACGCAGTGGCTCATGATACTCTATCCCCTGCGGCGTATGTGTGGGATGCAGCGCGATTTCACGCTCTGGCACGGCAATGTCCGGCCGAGAACCTTGAATATACACCTTGCGGCTCCCCGGGAAAGAATTAACCCTACTGGATTGCTCCGCACTTGTCTTCTCTACTGCTGTTGATTTCATTCCTGTTTCTTTTGTTCCTTCGGTTTCCATCGATTTCATGATCCATTCCTCCCGTATCGTTGAAATGACACACCGATCCGGAACCATTCCGAGGGTGGCGCTGATCTATGCAAAAAAGCCGGTTCCCTAGGGAACCGGCTAATCAAACGAGGCAGCTATCCAGACAGCACGCACATGGAATAAAACCCTATGCGTCACCGCAGACAGCAGCTGCGTATACATTTCAATGGCCGATTACTTCCCTACGCTGGTATGATCCAGATCAGGTGCAAAGGGTCCGGAATCTTGCCCGATTCCATCTCAGCCTGCATTACAGGCTCCCCCAGTAACTGTGATACTTTCTATTCACATGAATTGGCGGCTATAACAGACATCCGCCATCTCTATCAGACTACTTTAAATTTATAGCTTTGGCAACCCTTGTATGATTTCCTTTTGTATTGATTACTGTTACGGGAGCATAAGCCCCATTTCCTTAGCTGCTTCGATCAAAACCGGAGCAAAATCATGCAGCGTCTCAGGCGCAAGTCGACTGACCGGGCCGGATACAGATAAAGCCGCCGCGACCTGCCCCTTTCGGTTCACAATAGGCGCGGCCACAGCCGCAGCTCCTGGCTCACGTTCTTCATAGCTAGTCGCATACCCCTTCTCGCGAATGTCCTGCAGCTGGGCTTTATATACCTCAGTATCTACTGAGGGAGGCCATTCTTCACTGCTTAGCAGTACCTCCAGCTCCTGTGGCGGCATAAAGGCCGCCAGCACCTTGCTGGAGGCTCCCACAGCCAGCGGCATACGCGCTCCCACGGGAGCAACCCTGCGGATCGCCTGATTGCTCTGCACGGCTTGTATGCGAATACGCATGCTTCCATCCCGCAGGTACAAGCTGACCGTCTCCCCTAAGCGATCACGCAGTCCTTCCATTGCAGGCTGTAACAACACCGCCGGCTCATCGCTTTGGGACAGATGCGTCGACAGCTCCCATATGCGAAAACCAAGCCGATATTTTTCCGTTTCGGCATTCCGAACGACAAATCCCCGATCCTCTAGCGTAGTCAAAAGACGATGAACAGTGCTTTTATGTAGACCAATTTGGGAGGCAATCTCCGTTAGACCAAGATCAGATTCTGCGGTAAAACACAGCAGTATATCAAGTGCACGCTCTACAGCGCGGACGGTTAATTTACGGTCTTCCATCGTGAACCGCTCCTCTTGTATCCATATTCGTTTCACACTATGAAACATGGTTACATAAATTATATAGAATAGTCGCGGCTACTGTAAACCGATGTTTTTGTGACAACCATATTACAGAACAAGAACAAACATCGACAATTCTTTGCATCATTTTTACTTTTCCGGTTCAGACGTTGACTTTGGATAATACCCATCATACGATAATAGGTATCTATACGGACATACCCTACTATTTTCAAGTGGAATTATACCTAAATTTTATGATTCGAAGATCAATTCTATATAAGGAGGCTCTTACATGATTTCGACATCCCAGCGCAACGCTCAGCTACAGACCGCTGTTCAGGAGCCGTCCACCCCACTCTTTAATCCCCGTATGCTGCGGTTCAAGCACGTTGTGATTGCTCTGCTGCTGTCGGTCGTATTTTTTCTATTGTTTTGTTTTATTGCCTTGCATGCTTACATCGCCTGGGTGCTTACGAATCCCACCGTCGCGCCATTATACTCTAATCCGATGCAGGCCAAAGGTATGCCTTATGAGGAAGTCAGCTTCCCAGCCAAGGATGGTAGCCGCATGGTACAAGGCTGGTATATCCCGGCAGATCAATCGCGGAAAACCATAATTTTTAGTCATGGCTATGGAGCTAACCGCGAAGAAAGCTGGATTCCCATGTATGATCTGGCGCATTATGCCCATAGCTTGAACTTTAATGTGGTCATGTTCGATTACGGATTTGCGTCACAAAACAGCAAGGCCGTCGCAACCGGAGGCAAGGCAGAATCCCAACAGCTTCTTGGGGCCATCCAGCTTGCAAAACAACGCGGCTCGTCGGAAATTATTGTATGGGGCTTCTCTATGGGAGCAGGAACCGCTCTTCAGGCGGGTTTGCAAACCAAAGATGTGGACGCGATGATTTTGGACAGCACCTTCCTACTGGAACCGGATACGCTCTACCATAACATTCACAATCAAATTAATTTGCCGAGACATCCATCTTTGGAAATACTGGAGTTGCTGTTTCCAGTCTTGAACGGCACCAGTTTGCATCAGATTCCATATCAGGAGGTTAAAAAAGAGGACTATCCGTTTCCAATCATGTTTGTGCATGGTACACAGGATGAAAAGGCCCCTTACCCCATTGCGGAAAAGCTCGCTGCCAATCAGACCAACCCGCTTTCCAGTGTATGGATTGTCAAAAACGGGATACATGAGCTTATTTTCAGAGAGCACCCTCGTGAATATTTGCGGCGGGTATCGACGTTTTTAAGCAATGTGCAGGAGCTGGAGGACAAGAAAACCACGGCTGCTGCCCATAAACAAACGACTACGAAGTAAAGAATTATTTTCGAAATAAGCATTCATCGCCTTGAAGAAGTCTGCCTATGGACACTTAACCCGTGCCGTAGACAGGCTTCTTTTTTTATTTTCCACGATTAATTATTGTTCTGCACAACAGGTATAACCTGATGAAGGAAGTTCATAGACATATTCCCGATGAGACGGCGAATATACTGGGTACATATGCATCCAGGACAGATCTGCTAGATCTGCCGGATAGCCATAGTGGGATACGGGAGGTAAAAACGATGCTGAGTACTTATGGGTCTTTCCTGCCCTTACGTGTGCTGGAGGAAATTCGTCATTGGAAGCAGCAGGAAAGTTGGCATGTGGAAGTGATTAAATCCGCTACTGAAGGGCTAGAACCTGCTTATGTGCGGCTGCTGGATGATTGGCGAACCGTATTTGAACAAACGGAACGGGCCGCCATAGAGTTGCTTGAAGAGCAACGGAGCGCGCTTGATCCGGTAGAACAGGCATGGCAACATCAGGAGAAAAAAGCGTCGTCTGCCCCCCAAGCTCATACACACCAGCTGGATAAACCATCAGCACATTCAAGGGGATCAGACGCATCAGCAACTGGAGAGAAACCGTTGTCCGAATCAGGCTTGAATTCACAGTCTGCCTCTCAAGAATTAAATCGTCGACTGGACGATTTGCTGCAAACTGCGAACCGTCAATCACAAGAATATGTACGGCAGCTAGGTTTGCTGACCGAGCACAGTCATGCATTGCGTCAACAGCCAAAATCCGCCGGAGTTGTAATACACGCAGCACATGAAAGTCAATATTTCCTGATTTCGACAACTCCCTTTCAAGAGCCCGGCTCCATCGCACGAGCCGCTGGGTTGTATCATGTAGCGGCAGAGGGTGAGGATTACCCGGAGCAAGCGTTTCGAGAGAGGCATGCCAGCATGAGAGGAGAAGGTTCTGGGGCTACTAAAGGCGTCCAGTCCGGTCAGACGCAACCTTCAGCAGCGGAAAAATCCTTAGTCGGTCGCCCGGTCCCTATTGGGGGACATCGGCTCCCTCCGCTTCCTTACCCTTATAATGCGCTTGAACCGTACATTGATGAAAAAACGATGCGTATTCACCATAACAAGCATCATTTGAGCTATGTGAATGATCTGAATAAAGCGGAAAAGAAACTGGAAGAAGCCCGAAAAACAGGTGATTTTGACCTCGTAAAGCATTGGGAACGTGAACTGGCATTTAACGGTGCAGGTCATTATCTGCATACTCTTTTTTGGACGATCATGAGCCCTCAAGGCGGTGGAAACCCAAGCGGACCGCTGGCTGAACAGATTAAAAAGGATTTTGGCAGCTACGATGCCTTCAAAAAGCAATTTAGTTCGGCAGCCGAAAAGGTCGAGGGCGGCGGCTGGGCTATCCTGGTATGGAGCCCGCGCGCCGGGCGGCTTGAAATTTTGCAGGCCGAAAAGCACCAGAACCTGACTCAATGGGAGTCTATTCCGCTGCTGGCGATCGATGTGTGGGAACACGCATATTACTTAAAGCATCAGGCCGAACGTAATAAATACATCGAAGATTGGTGGCATGTCGTCAACTGGCCTGAGGTGGAGGCGCGCTATGCTCAAGCCTCTAAGCTAAGATGGCAACCATTCTAAGCTAAAACAAACTACACCTGCAAATCGTACCGCTCTCTGAGCGCTGCCATCTGTTCTGCCAATCCTTCCGGTTGCACCAGCGAGCCATCGGCAGGCAAAATGGCAGCCCGGCTCTCGACCACACGGCGCAGCGATGCTGTGTACGCCTCGACAGACGGCACACCAGCTAGCTCTGCGAGGCTGCCCATCGTTGCCGGATTCACCTGGGGATAATCCGGCTGCTGCACGCCTGTCGGCGTATCCCCGGCCGCCTCTCGATAAAACTGCTGCACCGCCTGTGCGCGCTCTGCTCCGCGGCCCTCAATCATCACAAATGCTGTGATGATATACGCCTTGGCTTGACGCCGCTGCGCAATGCCGCAAAACTTGCGTCCCCCAACGCTCACATCGTAGTCCCCGGGACAGAAGGACCCGATGATTTCTCCGGTCTGCGCCTCGACAGACCACGGGGCCAGCGCATCGGCAATCAGCCCTGCCATGAGCCGAAAATCCTCATGCAGGCTGATGGCCCGCTGCGGATTCGGCAGGATCAAGGACAGGTTCAGTACCCCCCTGTCCAGCATGACGGCTGCTCCGCCTGAAGGACGCACACATACCGACGTTCCTGAGCTGCGCACCCGCTCCATCGCCTGTGGGGCGTTGGGAAGCCTGCGGTCCCGGTGACCAATCACAAGCGCTCCCGGATGCCGCCATAAATGCAAAATGGGCGCAGCTCCTTTCCCTACTTGCCGACAAGCTAGCTCCTCCCAAGCCAGCGGAAACAATACGTCTTCCTGCGTAGTCGTCAGTGGCGCTTCCAACCATTGCAACGCAGGCAATGCTGTTGTTATTTCTGTTGAGCTATGTATATGATCCATACGTTATCCCCTATCTTAAAAATAACTGTTATCCATAGGCTAATCGTAACTTTCAGGGCAGCTATGCTGCCATTTTTTTATTTCATTCTTCACAGCAACGATCCCGTCTTCTCTATTTCTGATGTTAACAAAAAAAGGCGGCTACGCCTATGCGTAGACCACCCTTTTTTTCATCCTATCACGCCGTGTTCAATCATTCCTTAATCAGGGACAAGAACTCTGCGCGTTGTGCTGCATTATCACGGAACGTGCCGCGCACTGCAGACGTTACCGTTTTGCTGCCAGGCTTTTTGACGCCTCTGGCACACATGCATAAGTGCTCGCCTTCCACGACCACCATAACTCCGTGAGCGGAGACCGCTTCATTTAGAATATCAGCGATCTGCGATGTAATACGCTCCTGTACTTGTAATCGGCGGGTCACCGCCTCCACCAAACGGGCAAGCTTACTTAGTCCTACAATTTTACCGCTGGGTACATAGCCGATATGCACTTTTCCGAAGAAAGGAGCCATATGGTGTTCACACTGACTGTAATAGACAATATCCTTCACGATTACAAGCTCCTCGTGATTCTCGTCAAATGTCACACCCAGCGCATCCCGTGGATCAACCTCATAACCCGCAAATATTTCCTCATACATGCGCGCAACGCGTGCCGGTGTTTCCAACAAACCTTCACGCTTGGGGTCCTCACCGATCAGTTTTAAAATCTGCTCCACATGGTACTCGATTTTATCCCGGTTATCCGCAGCTTTGCGGTTAATATAATCTTTTACGCCAGCCACAGTAATCCTCCTCTATGCAGCAACCTCATGCGGCATCCGTGCTCACGTTGCTCATTATTTCCGACGGCCCTGATTTTTACGCGCACCAGGCTGATTTTTGGAGAACTGTTGGTTCTTCATCATCTGCTGGGCTTTTTGCATCTGTTTCCCATTCAGGTTGTAGCCCATCTGTTTGGCCATTTTTTGCAGCGTTTCAGGGTCGTTTTGCATCTTTTCAAGCTGTTTGCGAAGATAATAAGCACCGATGAAAAATCCCCCGACCAAGCCAACAATCAGGGTAATAATCGGAATGACAATATTCCACACCACGAAGTCGTCACCTCTGTATATTTATATGAAACATCTTGAATTACACGAACCTATCATAGCAAAACATGGGACAGCTAGCAAATTACTTTTTGCAAACATATGTCCTTATTCCTTCTCCAATTCCAGCAGCTTCATCTTGACTGGCAAGCCTCCGGCATAGCCGACCAAACTTCCATTTGCACCTGATACCCTGTGACATGGAAACAGGATTGGCAATGGATTTTTGTTATTGGCTCCGCCGACAGCACGTACCGCCTTGGCTCGTCCGATCGATTCTGCAATATCTTGATAGGACACACTTTGTCCGTACGGAATATTTTGCAGTGCGCGCCATACCTGCTCTTGAAAAGGAGTGCCTCTCAAATCATAGGCTATACTGAATTCCCGTCGTTCTCCCGCAAAATATTCACGCAGTTGTTCTGCAGCTTCGCGCAGCTTTTCCGGCTCCTGTACATAGACATATTCCCCGACCCATGTCCGGGCCCATTGCTGAAGCAATGCTTCCTTCGCATAAAAAGAGCCATAGTCAATTCGACATAGCCCACGATCCGTAGCACACAGCGTCAGCGTGCCCACAGGCGTCTCCATTTCATCATAATAAATCGTAGTTGGACCCTGCGAATCCTCCGTCTTTAATTCAGCAGAAGTTTGTTGCTCTGCCTGCTCTTGTTCCTCTAGCTTGGAATGCGCCTGTGCGATCATTTCGCGTACTTGCTCATGTTGTTCCTTCTCTGATGCTTGCTTGATCGCTGTCATAGCGTTTTCCCCTCCTATTCGACTCAAAGCCCACGCCGCCGTGCCTCTCAGCTCGGGACGCGGATCATCCAATAAAACCTCCGTCAATTTGGGCACCGCGCTAACATCCTTGAAATTGCCAAGACCAATGACTGCATTGCGTTGAATCGGCTTCTTCCCCCGCCAGGCCGCCGCACTTTGACCAAATCGGTCTTTGAATTCGCGATTGCTCAAATCCAGTAACGGTAACAGCAACGGCTTCACAATTTCAGGATCGGGTGTAAGCTCGGGATGATGATCCCAGTTAAGGCCTCGATTTTTGGGACATACGATTTGGCACGTATCACATCCATACAGCCGATTCCCTATTTTCAGCATAAACTCCTCGTCCAAAAAGCCCTTGGTTTGCGTCAAAAAGGACACACACCGCTGGGCATTCAGCTGTCCCGGACCTACAAGCGCGCCGGTAGGACATGCATCCAAACATTTGGTGCACTCTCCGCAACCATCCGTAACCGGTTCATCTGGCTGGAAAGGAATGTTCGTCAACAGCTCCCCCAGATAAATCCATGATCCCAGTGTCGGTGAAATCATCATCGTATTTTTGCCGCTAAAGCCAATCCCTGCGCGTTCCGCAACAGCTCGATCCGACAGCTCTCCGGTATCCACCATGTTTTTTAAAATTGCATCAGGTACCCGCTCACTTATAAAAGCCTCAAGCTTTTCCATCGCTTCACGCAATACCAGATGATAATCTTTACCCCAGGCTGAACGCGCCAAAATACCACGGTACTTGCCCTTGTCCGACTTCGGCGGGTCCTTCATTTTGGAAGGATACGCCACCGCAATGGCAATCAGGGATGCAGGCTGCGAGCCATACAGCTCCGGATAGATGCGCTTATCAATATCGGGCTCTTCAAAGCCGGACTCATAGCCTTTAGCACGATGCTCTTCCAATATAGCTTTCAGAGACAGAAAGGGATCGGCGGATGCGAACCCGATGGAGTCGATACCCAGCCCTGGAGCTGCCTCAATAATTTCCTGCTTGAGCGAAGCCCAAGTCGAGGCCGTTCCGGTAGCCGTCCGAGTTAATTCGCGTTGCATCCGATACTCACCTCTCTTCTACTTTTATCATTACGGCTATGAGAATGTTGCAACATTCTCATATCTCAAATTTCAACAGAAAACAGCAACAGATGCTACCGTAAATTTTTAACAGCACTTGTCGCCAGAAAATCACAACGATTATTCAGTTCGTTGTCACTGTGACCTTTCACCTTCACATATTCAACCTCATGCTTACCCATCAGTTCCCACAGTTCTTCCCATAGTTCCTTGTTCTCCACCGGCTGATTTTTACTGTTACGCCAGCCATTACGGAGCCAATTCTTAATCCAGCCTTGTTTGAAGCAATTGACGACATAGGCAGAGTCACTGTGTACTTTTACACGGCACGGCTCCTTGAGCAGCTTCAGCGCTTCAATCACCGACTTGATCTCCATACGGTTGTTTGTCGTCATCTTTTCGGCACCCGACAGCTCCTTGCGGTGCTCTCCATACAACAAAATGACCCCCCAGCCCCCTGGGCCCGGGTTACCCGAACAAGCACCGTCGGTATATACCATCACTTCTTTCATCGTTCTCTTCCTTTCCTGATTGGGAAACGCTGATCCGTTATAACTCTGATCGGTTCGCACGTATTCCGCATTGATTTCAGACTATCGTTGCTCATAGCCACTTCCACTCCGAGATCGGCCAAAATATAAACTCTGCACGTCCCAGTAAATCTTCAGACTTAACGCTGCCAAAATACCGGCTATCCTTGCTTGCAGCCGTATGGCGATTATCGCCCATGACAAAAAAGTGTTCCGGCTCCACTGTAAAAGGACCGTAATCACCATCCTCCACGTCCGAGTTGGTGTACGGCTCATTTAGCAGCTCACCGTTTACATACAAATGATTATGCTCAATCCGAATGACATCTCCGGGAATACCTATGACTCTTTTCACTAAAAATCTTGGGCTGGACAGTTTGGAATCGGGATCTTTTAAAATCACAATGTCCCCTCTCCCCGGATCATGAAAATTATAAACCAGCTTATTAACGAACAAATGCTGGCTTTCCGTTAGCGTCGGTTGCATCGAATGTCCTCTGACCGTGGACAAGTTAAATACAAACAGGTTTAGAAGCAACAAGACGACCATTGCAATCAGCAGAGTAACTAACCAATCGCGTATGTAACCAGAGCGACCTGCCTGTTTGGACGTTTCCGGTGAAGGTAGCAGGTCTGACGAAGGAGTCAAAGCATCCATAATTAACCTCCTCAACCCTGTTATAAATAGAAAAGCATATCCCGTACCCGATTGCAACGGTTACTCAGATATGCTCTAAATGTAAATATTATACTTCATTTCTGTATATCGATTGCCGATTAATGAGGTGCCAAAATACTCAGCTTCTGAAACGCCTGTAAAATCTGGCTTGCTCCGTAGCCCATAGCTTCGTACAACGGCATGGCCGCACTGTTATGCTTGTCCCCGGCTACCCAAATACGGCTAACCTTACGTTGCTGAAAACGTTGCTCCATGGACTCCACAAGCGATTTCCCAATTCCCATCCGACGATGATCCGGGTGAATAGCAATACGATAGTAACAACCATGATTCTGATCAATCGTGCCAATCAGGGCACCAACGATCTCTCCCTCTTCTTCGGCAACGACGATCAAACCGGAATCCCACGAAAGCTGACGGGCAAAAGCACCCACCGTCTCTTTGTAGCACTCCTCTGACAAGGCAATTTGCATGAGTTCCGTAACTGAATTCACATCACTTAATTGAAAGGAACGAACGTGCATAAGTAATATCTCCCTTTTCGTAAGCATAATAAAAAAATTGAGACAGCACCGTCATTTTTACATAAATCCATAAAGCGCTTATCATGGTGTTAATCACAAGGCATTATGATAAAAATGCATACGATCTGCTATATATGAAATGAAGAACAGGAAAAGGGTGTATGCCCTCAAGTTCGTCATGTCATAGACATGACAGCTTATAGCAGACGACAAAAAAGCCGAAAATTCTGCTTCCTTGACCATTAAACCATACTTTTTGACGGAATACATCCCTTTTTCTAATGTAAGCGCTATATATAAAGCGTTTACATTTTTGGAGGTCAAATTTACCTCTTTTTACCTATGTATTACGTATTCCAATCGGGTTTTTGGACATGCTATCTACCAGGCCCTATTGCTCAGTTTGGTATTTTACAAACAAAAATGTTGAAAAAATAGGCTGGATGCGGTTTAATATAACTATCGAGGGTATTATTACATAGGAACACTTACCCAACCATATAACCAGGAGGGATTTTATTATGGCATTTCAATTACCAGAACTTCCTTACGCAAAAGACGCACTGGAACCACACTTTGATGCACTGACAATGGAAATTCACCATGATCGTCACCATAACACATATGTTACGAACTTAAATGCAGCTCTGGAGAGCGCTCCTGAACTGCAAAGCAAAAGCCTGGAGGATCTGATCTCCAATCTGGACAGCGTTCCTGAAAGCATCCGCACTGCGGTTCGCAATAACGGTGGTGGACACCACAACCACAGCCTGTTCTGGGAAGTTATCGGTCCTAACGGCGGTGGACAGCCAACAGGTGCAATTGCTGAAGCAATCAACAACGAACTGGGTGGCTATGACAAATTTAAAGAAGACTTCACTAAAGCAGCTACAACTCGTTTTGGTAGCGGCTGGGCTTGGCTGGTTGTCGGCAAAGACGGCAAACTGGCAATCACTAGCACTCCAAACCAAGATAGCCCGCTGTTCGAAGGTCTGACTCCGGTACTTGGACTGGACGTTTGGGAGCATGCTTACTACCTGAAATATCAAAACAAACGCCCAGATTACATTGCAGCTTTCTACAATGTAATTAACTGGGATGAAGTTAACAAACGTTACGCGGCTGCAAAGAAATAAGCCAGTAGCAACATTCTTATCCTAAATCATGAAGGGCTGTCTCAAAAGTAGATTTTCTACGAATGAGACAGCCCTTTTGGCATTCTGTGGTAAACTGGTGGAAATCATTCTTTATTACAGTCCCAGGAGGGTAATGGATGCAGACTTTTTTTCGTTATAACTGGATGGTTCGAGAACAATGGTATCGCTGGTGTGAAGAGGTGCCGCAGGAGGAACTGCTAAAAGAACGCATCGGCGGGGCTGGCGGCATTCTAAAAACGCTCTTTCATATCGTTGATGTAGAATGGAGCTGGGTTCAAATCATTCAAGGCAAACCTGATTTCCAGGAGGACTTCTCTCAGCATAATACGCTGGATAAAGTCCGCGAGCTGGACTCGAAGTTTCGACTCGATGTGGAGCCGTTCGTCCTCGCCTGGCATGAAGGTCTGGAACGAAAAAGGTTTGAAGATCACCGCCCGGACGGCAGAATTGTGATCGATGCCTGGGGCGAGGTGATGCGCCATGTCATTGCCCACCAAATTCATCATATCGGACAGTTGTCCGTATGGTCGCGTGAGCTCGGCAAGGCCCCGGTTTCAGCCAATGTAATTGGCAAAGGGCTGATTGAGAGCGATCCATCCATATAGGTCATTTCTTAAGATATTGCTTTTGACCTCTTGCTCTTGATAACACCATAAGCCAATGTAAATAATGCTCCACATATCAGGGCAATAAGATGAGCGACAAGATAATTGATATGACCGTGGTTATCTGACGCTGCAATTGCAAAGCCAGGAAGAGCCGTGGTTCCGAATCCTATGGCTGTCAGCTTGCTTAAATATACATATGCTCCGGCAACCATTCCTCCGAGACATCCAGCAACCAGAGGGAACTTATACTTCAAAGTGACCCCGAAGATCGCGGGTTCCGAGATTCCAAAAAGTACAGACCCGAATGCAGAGTAACCCAGTTCTTTAACCTTGGTGTCTTTGCGATTCAAAAGAATATACCCCAATACGGCGCCCCCTTGAGCCATCAAAGCTACCGATGCCAATGGATTGATAAAATTTCTGCCTGTGTCAGTTAACAGCTGTGCTTCTACCGCGCCCATAACATGGTGCAAACCTGTAATAACGATGATCTGCTGAATACCTGCAAAAAACATAAAGCCGAATATTCCTAGGTTTTGCGTCATCCAAAGCAACGAAACAGTCACCAGACTGGCTAGCTCCCGCCCAAGAGGGCCGATAATCGTAAACAATAGCAGAGAAGAAACAAAGACCGTCAGCAAAGGAGCCAAAAATAGTTTAATCATGTCTGGAACCTTTTTGTTAAAAAACTGATCCAACTTGGCTACCACATATCCCATCATCAGAGCAATAATAATACCGCCCTGAAAGCCTACCAACTGTACGGGAAGGCCGAAAAGACTGATCGATTCCGGATTTTGGCTCCCTTTAGCTACCTCAAAGGCATCCGCCAAGGCTGGATGAAGCATAATCGCACCCAGCACAAGCCCCAGAATCGGACGGCCACCATATCTCTTGGTTGCAGAATAAACAACAAGCAGCGGCAGGATGGTGAAAATACCTGTGGAAACGATTTGAACAAAGCGATTGATCCCTTGGAAAATTGGATACATCTCCACAATCGATTTAGGGCCGAATAGCCCCTTCTGGCCTAATAGACCGGTGATCCCCATTAACAATGCGGCGGCAAGAATTCCAGGCATGATCTCAATGAAGACATCTGACAGCGATTTAATGGCTTTTTGAAAAGGATTTTGCTTTTGTGCAGACTTCGATTTGACATCACTTAATGACATATCTTCTGTTCCGGTCAGTTTGGAGAACACGGCATAGATATTATTGACCAGCCCTGCTCCGAAAATGATCTGCAGTTGATCCCCAGCTATGAAAACACCTTTAACCAGATCAATATCTTCAATCTTTTTTAATTCCGCTTTTTCATTGTCCTCAAGTACAATTCTTAATCTTGTGGCACAATGGGCCACACCGATAATGTTCTCTTCACCACCGATATATTTTAAAATTTCTTGAGAAATTTGCTTATACTGCTTTTCTTTTGCTTCCATCTAGTAAAACCTCCTCTAGCTGAATCAGATGATGTCTTCTTTAACAAATCTCCAGAACAGACCTAAAAAGTCCTGCTTCACCCTGGTCAGCGTTATGCCTACATGCATTAATTCATCACCGCCAAACAGCTCACCAGTTTCTATATTTCTGTAAATGTAGTCTGGATTCAGACCTTTGAATTTTAACGTTTTAATCGCGGCAGCGGGTTGGGATAAAACCTTGAAATAGCTGGCCGCCATTTCCGTTTGATCTTCTGACACAAAGCTCCATGCGGCTTCTTTTTCATCAAACGGATTAATAATTCTGTAAAAGTTTCCAAACTGAATGAGCGATCTCAGTCCCTTATATAGAGCTATCTGTTTTTTCACCATTTCTTTTTCTTCAACGGTTAATGTCGTCAAATCCAGCTCATATCCTAAATTCCCGGCCATGGCGACATAACCTCTGGTCTCCAATGGTGTTATTCTGCCCACTTGATGGTTAGGTACCGTGGAGACGTGTGCGCCCATCGTAATCGGAGGGTAGACAAGACTTGTCCCCCATTGAATTTTCAGTCGGCAAATGGCGTCCGTATTATCACTCGTCCAGGTCTGAGGCATGTAATAGAGCATACCGGCATCAAAACGGCCTCCTCCACTAGAACAGCTTTCGAATAAGACATGGGGAAACTTCGATGTAAGCTCTTCCATAATACTGTAGAGTCCCAGGATATAACGATGCGCCGTCTCCCTTTGTCTCTCAGGTGGCAAGGCGACCGAACCCACATCTGTCATGTGACGATTCATGTCCCATTTTACATAAGTAATTGGAACGTTCGATAAAATATCGGAAACCGACTTAACGATGTACTCACACACTTCCTTCCTCGATAAATCCAACATAAGCTGATTTCTTCCCAGCGTATACGGACGATCAGGGACATGGATACACCAATCGGGATGCCTTCTGTATAAATCACTGTCTATGGATACCATCTCAGGTTCAAACCACAAACCAAACTCCATACCCAGATTTCGAATGCGATTGGCAAGATCCGGCAATCCATCTGGAAGTTTGCGACGGTCCACCACCCAATCGCCTAATGAAGTATTGTCATCATCTCGTTTCCCAAACCACCCATCATCCAATACAAACAGCTCCACTCCTACACTTTGAGCTTCCTTCGCCAACTGCTCAATCTTGTCGGCATCAAAGTTAAAGTAGGTGGCTTCCCAGTTATTAATCAGGATCGGCCGTTCCTTGTCACGAAATGGTCCACGACATAATCTGTTCCTGTATAATTCATGATAAATTCTCGACATGCCGCCCAAGCCATTTTCGGTGTATACCATAACCACTTCTGGCGTTTGGAACGACTCCTCCGGTCCAAGCAGCCATGTGAAATCAAAAGGATTAATCCCCATCGTGACTCTAGTGTTCCGATAGGAATCTACCTGCGTCTGGGCCGTAAAGTTCCCGCTGTACACCAGATTAAAGGCGTATACTTCGCCCTGATCTTCATCTGTCCCTTCTCTTACAAGTGCCATAAAGGGTGCCTGATGAGGGCTGCTAGCGCCACGGCAACTGTCTACCATTTGAATTCCGGGTAAAATTTTTCTCCTTGCTATATTTTTTTCATTGTTATGCGCACCGTACAAGGTAATGAGTTCATATTCATCATCTCGAAAATCCACACTGGCACTTAACGCTCTAAGCAGT
Source organism: Paenibacillus sp. Mc5Re-14 (assembly GCF_001049835.1). NCBI lineage: Bacteria > Bacillati > Bacillota > Bacilli > Caryophanales > Paenibacillaceae > Paenibacillus > Paenibacillus sp. Mc5Re-14. The sequence goes on from NZ_CVPD01000001.1 coordinate 1,670,943, forward strand.
TTTAGCTGCTGCTGACCTTCATTATCAAAACGGACATAACGGGTAATGACATCCCGCTTTGGATATAGGCTATAGGATAGTACAATCTTTACATCAATTAATGGATCTTCAAGGATGATTTCCAGTGTTTCTACTTCGCCATCATCCTCCGCATACGTAGAAGGAAGCCCTTTCAATTTTGCTTTGCCTTGGTAAACCCGATGTTCTTTATACCGAAAATCTGTCACTGTAGAACCATTCTCCAATTGAAGCTGATACGCAGGAATCCTGAAATCACTATTTCCAAATGACGGGTATTCTTGCGGGATGGTATCCAGTGAAAAGGCTCGATCCGCCCCATCCGGATTGGGTGAAAATCCTCTATCCATAAAGATGATTTTATTGCTTCCCCGATAGTTCTGAATTTTCTTTCCCCAATACAGATGGGCTAAATAACCATCTCGTATAACCTGCATGACATAACTGGTATTGTTGCCTTGTAAATGGAATAAAAGCTTCTCTTTATCGATGATTATAGCCATAGTGACCCCCTTATAGCGCCAATAGTAATATTTTCAAAAAGTATAAATTATGTTGTTTCCTTGTTTCTTACACCCTAATCATAATGGAATAGTTTTAATAATTATATGGAATAATGTAGACTCTATATGAAACGGTGTGATAATATGCAGAGATGAATTAAGAGGTGAAAACAAATGAGTTCGCATTTTTCCAATCATTCCTATAACAACTTAGATCTCAATCTATACACATGTGGAAAAGAAAGCTGTACCAGCAAACACTCTTATGGTCCAGCCATACGAAGCGGGTATATGGTGCATTTTATTTTAAAAGGAAAAGGGATCTTTAAAGTCAACGATAAAATCTATCATTTGGAGAAAAACGATGCTTTCTTTATTGAGCCGAAGGTTTTAATTTACTACGAAGCGGATGAAGTCGACCCATGGGAATATGCCTGGATCGGTTTTAATGGGGTGCAAGCAAAAGAATATCTAAGCCGGACCTGTATCCATAGGGACAATCCCATTTTCCGGTTTGAAGCAGAGGGCAATCTTGCTCGCTGTATGGAAAGTATCGTCGTTTCTTCTACGCTGAAATCCAACAAAGACCTGTTGCTTACATCCAAGCTGTATGAATTCCTGTATCTGATGTTTGAACTTTACCCTAATCAGGAAGTCAACAATGAGGTAAGACAGCAGCGGTATATCAAAGAAGCGCTTCTCTTTATTCAACAAAACTATTCACACTTCATTACCGTAAGTGACATTGCCAAGTACATTTCAATTGACCGTTCGTATTTGCATCGTTTATTTAAACAGCAACTCAATAAGTCACCACAGGAATTTTTATTGCATTTGAGGATTGAAAAATCTTGCTCCCTCTTAAAAAATACTTCCCTGAAAATCGGAGATATCGCTCGATCAGTAGGGTATAAAGATGTACTCCTATTCTCTAAGATGTTCAAAACGGTCAACAAATTGACCCCATCCGAATACCGAAAAAATCACCAAAAATAACACTTGCATCCCCTAGTCCCTCTTGTAGTGTCATAGCTTCGCTTGTTATTCGAGATCATTGTCTCAACCAGTCCCAAACATGTTTCTACAAGTAGGGGGTGAACAGTTTAGCACAAGGGGTCAAGCCCCACGGGCAGAGACGTTCTACCCCGGCTACCCGTAATAAACCTCTTATGAACAAAGAGGTCAACCAGTAAAAACTGGCTGACCTCATAATACGAACGGACAGGATAGTTGGTTGTTCGCGAAAAATAATAACTCCTTTAATTCCGGAGAGCCAGAGCGGCGCAACAGCAGCTGGATCTCTCCAACGTACGTCTCAAGCTGGTCGATTACGATTTATCATTAGGCCGCATCTGCGATGTCTGCCTTTAAAATCATGGAATTTCTATGAAAATAAAAGTATTTTCCTCTTAATTCACTTCATTCTCATTTAATCATCCATGTAAAAAAGTGTTTTATTTATATAAGCTTATACGAAAGCGAAAGCTTTTTTTAGCGGCAAAAAAATAACAAAGGAGGTTTTTTCGTGAACTCAAACACTGCTCTTATAAGAAAAGGCGGCGCAAATGTGTCGTCTTCCAAACGTCTTCCGTGGGTCGGGCTACTGGCCTTAGCCATGGCGGGATTCATCTGCATTCTTACGGAAAGCCTGCCCGCTGGATTACTGCCGCAAATTGCACAGGATCTTGGGGTCACAGAAGCTCTTGCCGGACAATTGGTCACTCTCTATGCGGTTGGATCTCTTCTGGCCGCCATTCCTTTGACAACGGCTACCCGCGGGTGGAGACGACGGCCGCTCCTGCTGCTGTGCATCATCGGCTTTCTTGTATTTAACACCATCACCGCGTTATCTTCCGTTTATGTGCTGACGCTTGTCGCGCGTTTCTTAGCAGGTGTCTCGGCAGGTGTTCTGTGGGGGATGACGGCCGGTTATGCGCGGCGCATGGTGCCTGATTCGCTGAAAGGAAGAGCGATGGCCGTAGCAATGGTTGGCACCCCGCTGGCATTGGCTCTGGGCGTTCCGCTTGGCACTTTTTTCGGTGCATATACAGGGTGGCGTCTCATTTTCGGAGCTGTATCATTACTGACTGTAGTCCTTATTGGCTGGGTGCTTTGGAAGGTGCCGGATTATGCCGGTGAGCCTGCCGGTGATCAGCTCCCTTTTCACAAGGTTTTCCTGATTCCCGGTGTACGGCCGATTCTGTTCGTCGTTTTGGCATGGGTGCTGGCTCATAATATTTTGTACACTTATATTGCACCGTATCTTGCGAAAACCGCGTTTGCTCAGCGAGTGGATTTGGTTCTTCTTATTTTCGGAATTACCTCGGTAGTCGGCATTTGGGTGATAGGCATGCTGATTGACCGTTTTCTAAGGATGCTGGTTTTAATCAGCATCGCGGGATTTGCTTTGGCTTCTGCAGCCTTGGGAATCGGAATGGATCAACCTGCAATCATTATTCTTAGTGTTACGGTGTGGGGGCTTACGTTTGGCGGGGCAGCCACTTTACTGCAAACAGCAATAGCACAAGCTGGGGGAAAAAGCGCTGATATAGCCCAATCGATGCTGGTTACCGCGTGGAATGTGGCAATCGGCGGAGGAGGTATTATCGGCGGTGTTATTCTTGAACTGCTTGGAGCTGAATTCCTTCCGAGCTTATTAATCATCCTGCTGCTTCCCTCCTTGCTTGCAGCTTGGCTAGCTAAAAAGCATGGCTTTCCTTCCTAAAGGATCTATGAGTATGTGCAACATAAGCAAAAAATGAATCCGCTGCAAGGCGGATTCATTTTTTTGGATTTTAGAATTACATCTTATGCGAGCAAATTCGTTTCTCCAATGAGACTTTTATAAGCGATTGGTGAAGACATTACGATCAGAGTCGTATAGGTTCCGTATTGATCGCATCGGTTTTCAAACGCCTCCAGCTCCTGGGTTGTTTCCGTGAGGACCTTCAATAAATAATTATACTCCCCGCTTATCCGATAACATTCGGTGACCTCCGGTGATGAACGACAAAAATCAAGGAAAGGATAGCAATTCCGGGTCCGAACAAGCATATAGGCGTGGCATTGCTTACCCACTTTTTGCAAAGAAATGACGGTTCGGTATTCCTCGATAATACCCTTTTCTTCCATGCGTTTCACACGTTCAGTTACGGCTGGCTGAGACAGTCCCACCAACTTTCCTAAATCTGTCATTGATAATCTCGCCTGGTTCTGCAAATGAAGCAGGATGCTTTTATCGATTTCGTCCAAAAAAATCGCCCCCTTAAATTTAAAAGTTATTTCTTTTAAATACCTATAGAATCATCGCGAATTTCTTTATAAAACGTGTTTGTTTTATGTTAGTCGCCAGAAATTATTTATATAATAAACACACTTGCTATAAATAATCAAGTAAATTACAGTAGGAGAGGATGAGAAGTATGAGAAATATAGATCTGGAATTGGTGCATAAAAGAGTCAATGAGGTAATTGACCATGCACTTGAGGAAAAAAGGATCGTGGGTACCGTTGTCCAAATTGCATTAGGCGGAAACCTTGTTTACAACAGACCTGCTGGTTGGGCCGACCGCGAGCAGAAACGGCCGATGCAGGAAAATGCTTTGTTCAGATATGCTTCAGTAACCAAGCCGGTCGTGTCAACGGCAGCCTTAGTATTAATTTCGCAAGGGAGATTGCAGTTAAACGATCTGGTGGAAAAATGGTTGCCCGTCTTTCGTCCCAAACTGCCAAATGGACAGTATGCCTCCATGACTGTTCACCATCTGATGACGCATACCGCCGGTTTAACCTACCGTTTCTTCCAGGAAGAAAAGGGAACTTATGAGCTTGCCGGGGTATCGGACGGAATGGATCTGGCGGGAATTACACTTGAAGAGAATCTGCAAAGACTCGCTTCTGTCCCGCTTCTATATGAGCCGGGGAAAATGTGGAGATATTCCATAGCAACAGACGTGCTCGGAGCGGTCATCGAAAAGGTTACTGGAATGCCCCTAAGTGAAGCTGTACGGGTGCTTGTAACTCATCCGCTTTCTATGAAGGACACGGATTTCAAGGCCGTGGACACGGACAGATTGACCGCGGCTTACGCAGACAGCGCTGAAGAACCCCGGCGCTTGCACGAGTTTGATACCGTTCCTTTCGTGGAGGGGACGGCAGGATTCCTCCTTTCACCCAACAGGTTTACCGATAAGACAGCTTATCCTTCCGGGGGAGCCGGCATGATTGGCAGCGCAGGAGACTTTCTTAAACTGCTGGAGGCTTTACGGCAGGGAGGAAATCCGATTCTGCCTGAGGCTCTTGTCACGGAAATGACAACCAATCAAATTGGTGACCTTGTGATGCCCTATTGGCCGGGGAGAGGCTTTGGACTTGGTTTCACGCTGCTTAAAGACCCAGCGGATGCCAATACATTGGAATCGCCGGGAACGTGGCGGATGGGCGGAACCTATGGTCACTCCTGGTTTGTTGATCCGAGAGAGGAGCTTAGTGTTGTAGCGTTCACCAATACGGCGCTTGAAGGAATGTCAGGCAGGTTTACAACGGAGCTGTGCGAATCTGTCTACAAGGGTATTCGAGGAGTTAAGTAGAGAGTGGAGAACGATAGTTCAATGAAGCATTGAAAATTTAAGGGAAGAAGTTATATGTGATACAAAACTGTTACAAATATATCTTGTAACAAAATGAACCACTTGTCAGAATTCGTCCTATTGAAGTCGCATATTATGCGGCTTTTTTTGATTTATGAGATCAAGTGTCGACAAAGAAATTCATAAAATTATGCTACTCAAGTCTCAAGACCCATTCACCAAATAATTTTAAAATTGATTAGATTATTTCACAATCAACATTAATATGCGGCGAAGAGGGAATTTAATCGACCAGAAGAGGGCAGTTGTTCTCTCTCCTATTCAGACACCTTACAAAAGAAAAGCACGTTAAATTACTCAGTCGGAGGAATCACTATTTTGAGAAAGCTATCATTTTTTATTGCCATTATCATGTTAGGTACAATGTTGTCCGCTTGTTCTGCCATTACATCCACCGTGGATCAAGCGCCTGCAGGCGTTACGTCCGGCGAGAGCAAAGAAATCGAAAAATACAATGCGTATGTGAGGCTGAATAACTTGATGACAGGCAGAATCAATGAGGTTCTGGTTCATTATTTCGAGAAGTTCGGAGGTGATACACAGCCTGTAATCGACAAGAACTTCAGCTTCATCATGCTCGGCGTTGCTGAAACTGAGCGGGAAATTGTTGATAAAGCGAACGGCTATACCGCAAGCCAACCTGCTTTTGCGAACGTAGACCCCGTAGTGATCAAACTGACACCGGTCATCAATGATCTGTTGTCCGTCCTGGACGAAATGAAAGCCTACTACGATACAAAAGGCTACGTGGATGATGATTTCGCAAAAGGAAAACAGCTGCATACCAAGCTTGTAAGTGCCAATCTCGCTTACGAGACTGTCGCCAAACAATACTTCACGGCTTTGCAAAAATTGGGTAACGAGCAGCGTCTGGCCGAACTGCAAAAACTCAAGGATTCAGACCAGCAGATCAGGTATAATGCCTTGAAGTTCATGATAGATGCCGAGGCTACGGCCATTGAAATGGATGAGCAGGGAATCACCGCCGACAATGTGCTGCAACTTGATATGACGAAGTTTAAAGCCAAATACGACATTATGACCGCAGATCTGAGTACGCTCATGACAATCTCAAAAGACAAGAAACGAGTTCAAAAAGAAGGGATTAACAGCTTCAGTATCGAGAGCTATGTTGATTCAGCCACTGAGGCAAAAGCGGCCGCTTCGAAAATCATTGAACGCATCAATAAGAAGGAACCTGTATCTGATTCTGATCTGAACGGCCAGTTCCTGAACACTACGGATGGCACACCTGAGAATTTCAATTATAAGCTGAGCAAGGCAGTCGAACGATATAATGAAATAAATTAAGCGTATCGTAGATAAGGCTGTAGCAACGATTCTAGGGAAAGAAAAGCAATGGTGGAGAGGCGAAGAGGTTACAAGATTGCCGTCGGGATTGCGAAACAGAACGGCACGGTTCCCCCACGGCATTGTGGAGGGTCCCTTTACCCACTCATCGACAAACGGCTTCAAGCGCTCGTATTCGGCATCGACATCGTGGACGTGGAACTCGATGATGACAGTGTGATTGTCGGCCGCCACTGCCGAACATATACAAAAACACTACTGACAACAGTATGTAAGTAGCGTTTATGAAGAAACCATAGGGAAAGAGTGATATGACTGAACTAACAGGATACGTTAGTTCAATGGAACAGCGACAGTCTAGGACTTTATTTCGTATTATTAGGTCAACCAAAAATTTGGTTGGCCTATTTTAATAGGTGTTTTAAGATGACGATAGCCGGGAAGAACTAGGTGGTTTTAGGGAAATAAATAACCCCGTCAAGAAAACTGTTCTCCCACTATCACCAACGACCATGTTTGAGCTGGTTGGGGCATGCGATCCCGTATAACAAGCGAAGCTATGAGGTTGGAATCATCGTGGGCTCGTTTCATTTCTCATACGAGAAGAAATTGAATATCTCATTGTGAATCCCTTGCAATCTAAGCGAGCACGCGGGACTACGTTACGCAAAGTTAAAACAGATGCAGCAGACGCTTGGCACTTAGCTGAAATGTTCTACCGCGGCGATTTAAAGCCGCACCGGGCATGGGATGAAGCTCATACAAGCTTGCCTTCAGGGTAAGGTCAAAAATGCCTCTCAAGCTTTGTTTGAACATGCTAGGCTCTCTCACTCTAGGAAGTGGATTAACGATAGAGCAGAGCTGCTAGACATAGCGCTGAAGCAAAAAGTCAAGGTCAACCGAAGCATCTCTCAACATTCCGTTTTAGAAGGAATGATTACCTTATTACTTGCTTTTCAGTCTCAACTCGAAATATTAGAGACACAAATGGAGAAAATTTCCGTAAATCAGCTTATACATCACATATACGCCATACTTAGTAAAAACGATCCCTATTGTCTGTAAAATTACCATATTACCATATTAATCCAGAACTTTCTGTAGGAGCAGAGGGTTTCTTAGTCATGCCTCTAAATGGGGTCCAGCCAATATTTTAACGAAAATATACGCTAAGGGAGCATAAAAAACGGGCTTTTCTTACTCTAAGTTGTTGTCCACTATACATCATTAGCGGTCATCAGTATGCCGAAAAACGGTTCGTTACGTCCGCTAAGGTCATCAGGAACGACGAAAATGCATGTCCGATAAAGCTAAACATAAAAACGGTCAAAATGTTGGCGCTACCCCTTATACCAAAACTGGTCCTCTATAAATTCTAAAGCATCCCGGTTTTGGACAGTAAACCGGTCACTCATAGAATGAATCGTGTTGATACGCTTACATAGATCATCCGGATTCCAGCGTGAGAGTAAGATCTTTGGATCACCACGCATGCCTCCAAGAGGATTCGCACGATAAATGCCTGAAAACGCCAGACGGTTGACCAAAAGCAGACTCCATGCAGCCTCGAACATCATCTATGTTCATATTTTCACTACCCCTATTTATTATCATTTTAGGGGTGAATGACCAATTACATTATGAACGTTTCCCATCTAGGTTTCCCCTTACGCAGAAGATCATGGAAATGAGAAGAAGCACCAATGGTACTGCCGCGCATATGATCATTCCAAAATACCCCGTTACTGTACCAAAGTTATCTATTTGAATAAAATTTTGAGGATAGATGCTGACGGCAAATATGATAATTAACGGAAGATAAAAAATGTATCCGTTCCACTTTTGGGTGAGCTGGCTGATCCCGGCTACAAGATAGAAATAATAATTTGAGGCGGTCATGAAAATTTTGATTGTCCACAAAATGATAAAAAATATTTCAAACCGTTCCAGGAACGCACCGGGGAATTCAATTTGCTGCGCAAAAGAAACGACCGGCCATTGCAATTGGGAAACTTCTTCTACCGACATACAGCCAACGACCATCGTTACCATCATGACATACAAAGCCATTGCAATCGAGTAGCCGATCCCCCCCGCTTTCCATGCTTTTTGTGGATTGACCATAAAATTAGTTAATATGAGCATGGATTCAAAACCCAGCGTCGAAAAAGGTACAACTTTAAGAGATTTGAGGATCGGCCCCCACCCTTGATGGAAAACAGGGCGCAAATTATCAATGTCAAAATGATTGATATTGAGAATGATCAGCAATAAATAAACAATAAAGGTTAAGGGAAAGAAAAGCTCGACCAAGCGAACCATCGCATGAAGACCGCCCGAGGTCAAATAACCAATGAGCAGAAGAAACGGCAAGAGAATCATGCTTACCGGAGTTCTCTCCAATGCAAGGGCTTTGAGGAATTCTGCCATCATTCTGGATACAAGAGAGCAGATCATCACGCAATATACCATGAACGCAATATTGATGAAAAGGCTGATAAATTTACCTGCGATCACAGAATTGAGCTCATAGAACGTCTTCCCTGGAAATCGCCGACACAATTTCACGTTGATAAAAACGACGCCGACACCAAACAGACTTGCCAGCAAAAGCCCCTGCCACACGTCAGGCGTTTGCGTCTGTTCCGTGATGGTTCGTGGTAAACTGACAATTCCCACAGCGTACACGGTCGAAGTTACTGTTAATAGAGCTTGTATAGTAGAAATTTCATCCTGTTTCATGGAAGGTGTGTTGGGCATTACGCTCCCTCTCCTTTTGTATAAGCACCTGTTCGTTCAATCTGTACTTCAACCCGAACGTCGATCGGTATTTCACTGAATGTATCTGCCAATTGTCTTTTACACGATCCCAGTAGGCGGGATAGTTCACTTTTACCTTTGAACCGAAGCCGGCTACGTCTGCTTTCATTTCTTTCTGGAGCTTGCTTAATGATTGGAGCACGATCTTTTTGATTTCATCTTGCACCGTTTCTTTAGCGGTTCGGATGAACAGTTCCTTCAAGAACTCCGAAGAAATAACCGAGTTTTCGTTTAGTTTGACAGCTGTTTTGATACGAACCGTGAATGAGAGAGCCTCCCCTTTGACGTGAGGGATAAGTTTGCTATGGGTATCCTCAACTTCATCCTGATAACACTTCTATCACACACGCCTCAAGATCTGTTCCTTCTTTCGCATTGATCGTAAAAGCCGCCTGCTGTACCAATTCTTCCTTCAGTTGTTCCAGATTAACCTGAGAGCGGCCTTCACGGATTCCCGTTTGTCCCACATCCATTTTTTTGAAGACGACATCAGGAAGATGATCCAGGATCTTTTTTAGATGATCTAATTTCGCCTCGAGTAATCTTGCCATAACGATGACGGTCCCCCTTCAAAAAACTTAAATCATGATATACATGTAATATGTGTAAAATAGTGATAAATATTCATGGGGAAGAACAGGGGTCTATCGTGTTCGGCGATGAGTAGATACTAGAACCAGAGGGACTCTCTTTGAGTATCAGTAAGCAAAAAAACGAACACCAGATGGTGTCCGTTGTTGGTCATACATATGAAGGCGAGGGTACTCTCGTCGAGCGATTCCGTGAAGCTAATCCCTTTTAGCTGCTCATTGAATTCCCGAATTGTTCTGTCGTTCCGTTTGGTTCAACAGTAGGATTTCTGTTTAATGCAATTGGCAAACATTTTGATTTTTGGCGAGTAACACAATCACAAAAGATGCATCCTTTTCAACCTAGCCTAGTCTTTCGACTTGCGGGTCACTGCTTTTTTGAGTGGGAGTCAAATAAATGGAATTTGATACTCGACCTATTAGACGATCCTTTATTTTTGCTGACAGTTATATTATTAACATCAGTTCTCTTTTTGCTTTGCATAATATTCGTTGATCAGATCCAGGAATACCTTGGGAAACGCCAAGGTGGACATATCTGCCTCGCTGATCCAGCGGTACCCCGCCGGCAGCGCATTATGTGCGTGCTCCACCTGCTCAGCCAGCGCAATCAACGCACCTGGCTTCGCCGCGGCGCTGTAGCTGGCCCGCTGCTCGGCAGCCAGCGGCTGTTCGCCCGCCTCCCCGGCAGGGACGGCGACCTCTTCATACTGGAACACACGCAGGTTCCAGTGAATGTGGCTGAACGTGTGCTCTGCCTCACGTACGAACCGCACCGGGCGAGCATGCATGCCCTCTGCCAACAAATGAGCTGCCAGGTGATCCATGGCTGGCTCATCCGGCACCGGACCGTTGTAGCCCTCCGGCCCGGCAAGCTCGTGCGGCAGCTCCCACATACGGGCCAACAGGCCCTTGGCCGGGCGCTGGCGCACAAGCAGGCGGCCTGCGTTGGCACCGCTACCCTCGATAAGGGCGACGGAGCGAGGCTCCAGCCGCGGCGGCTTCGCTTTTGTTTTGACTGGCAGCGTCTCCTCGCGGCCTGCCAGCCTGCCCGAGCAATGCTCCATGACCGGACAGGTCAGACAATGAGGCGACTTTGGCGTGCAGACCAGCGCCCCCAGCTCCATCAGCGCCTGATTAAAATCGGAGGCTCTTCCTTCGGGAATCAGCTCCCTGACCAGACTTTCCATATGCGCTCGCGTGCTGCCCTTCATGATATCCTCTTCAATGAGAAAATAACGCGACAGCACACGCATCACATTCCCGTCTACAGCAGGCTCTGGCCGATTAAAGGCAATGCTCATAATCGCCCCCGTCGTATACGGACCTACTCCTTTCAGTGCAGCAACAGCCTGCGTATCATCTGGCACCTGCCCACCGTGAAGCTCAACTACCTGTTTCGCCGCCGTTTGCAAATTCCGGGCCCGCGAATAATACCCCAGCCCTTCCCACAGCTTGAGAACATCCTCCTCGGGCGCTTCCGCCAGCGCTTCAATCGTCGGAAAACGTGCAATAAAGCGATTAAAATACGGAATGACCGTATCGACGCGTGTCTGCTGAAGCATAATTTCCGAAATCCAGATATAAAAAGGATTGCGATGGCGGCGCCACGGCAAGTCGCGTTTGTTACGTGTATACCAATTCAACAGTTCAAAACTGAAGTAACGCTTTTGTTCCAATGTATTTGTAGTCATCACATCACGTCTCCTTATATTCGACAATCACAAAAGCAGAGGCAATGTTAGGCTGATGTGTAATACTCAAGTGAATGCTGTAATTCGAGTCACCCGTATTCGGTAATCTCAGTCGATCCCACGCAGACGAAGACAAATAAACTACGGGCTTCCCCCCCGGTTCAGGTAAAATTTCCATATCGCTGAACCCGATGATTTGTCCAATTCCACAGCCAAAGGCTTTCGTTATGGCTTCCTTGGCAGCAAAGCGCCCTGCTACGAACTCCGCTAGCCTTCCCTTGCGTTCCACTGCAAGCTCGCGTTCTGCCGGGGTCAACACCCGATTCAAAAATGCATCTGCATATTTACCTGCCAAAATATGAGCCATACGGCTTATTTCCAGCACATCATGTCCAATTCCGTAGATCATTTGGGTATTCCCCGCCCTTTTTTTACTTTACTGGATCTATTGTAACAGTGCGTCCACACCCTGGCGAGTCGTAAAGGCGTAAAAGCGTCACCAAAATATGTTAAAATGAGAGAGGCAATCAGTGAATGCTTTAAATTCGCGGATATGCCGGTTAAAAAACTCCCGTAGAAAGGAAGGATAGGATGTCAGAAACGATTGTGGTTGAAGCTGGTACTGATGCAGGAACAGATGCGGTGATCCGGGCCTCATGGTTTCCCGCTAAAAATACGGCCAAGAGCCTGCTCATCATCGCTCATGGCTACAAAGGATTTAAGGATTGGGGTATGTTCCCCTTTATTGCAGAAGCATTGAGTATGGATAACCACGTAGTAACCTTCAATTTTTCACATAATGGCATAGGTGAGGATCTGGAGAATTTTACCGAGCTGGAAAAGTTCGCACGCAACACCTATAGCCGCGAACAAGAGGATTTGGAACTATTGCTGTCCAATTTGAGATCACGCCATGAATTCAGAGAATTGCCGTTGTTTCTGTTAGGACATAGCCGAGGTGCGGGAAGCTGCTTTGTATATGCACTAGATCATCCCGGCGAGATTGCTGGCGTCATTTCATGGAATGGCGTAACCAATCTTGATCTGTTTACTTTACCACAAAAAGAAGAAATGCGTGCCAAGGGACGCAGCTATGTGCAGAACGCCAGAACGGGGCAACAGCTTCCGCTTGATGCTATCATTCTGGACGACCTGGAGCACAATCGCGAGCGTTTTGCCATTGTAGACAGGCTTGCCAATAGCCAGCTCCCAGCTGTACTTATCCAGGGAACCGAAGACTCCAAACGTCTACGGGAAGGCTCTGCCCAGCTCACCTCCGTTCGTCCCGACATCGAGTGGGTACAAATTCAAGGCGGCAATCATACCTTTAACACCGTTCATCCATTCCAGGGAGGCAGTCTTCAACTGGATCAGGCAATTACCGAAACCCGCCGCTTCATTGACCGGATCACTAATTAGGCAGTAGCCCCCTCAATACAAACGGCGATCCGCCGGGCGGATCGCCGCATTTATTTAGCTTAGCATTTTACAATTCCAAAATGATTAATGCTTACACTCCCGGAATGCTTGTCCGCTTATGTGCTGTACGTGTAAAATAGCTTTCCAGCTTTTCGCGGGCTGCCGGGTCAATTTCCTTGCCCTCCAGGTAGTCGCTGTTTGCTTCGTAGGAGATCCCCAGTTCCTTTTCATCCGTCTGGCCTTCCCACAATCCTGCTGTAGGCGCCTTGTCCAAAATAGCCTGCGGAACTCCAAGATAGCTGGCCAGCAAACGCACCTGACGTTTGTTGAGCGTGCTGAGCGGTGTAATATCGACCGCACCATCGCCCCATTTGGTATAAAAGCCTGTAATGGCTTCTGAAGCGTGATCCGTACCCACGACGAGCAGGTTCAGTTCATTCGCAAGTGCGTACTGAACCACCATACGTGTTCTTGCCTTTACATTTCCTCTCACTTGCGGAGTAATGGAACGTTCCAGACCGATATCCTTTAATGTGTGCTCCACTTCCACGGCAATCGTATCCACGGCTTCCTTAATGTTCGTTTCCCCGGCATATTTCAGGTTGAACGCTTTGGCCACCGCGTAGCTGTGCTCGATATCTTCCTGTTGACCATAGGGCTGGAATACACCCAGCGTTTTGTATTCTTGCCCTTGCTCCTGTGTCAACTCATCTGTAGCCTGCTTGCACAAGGCGGCTGCTACGGCACTGTCAATCCCGCCACTGATGGCGATCAACAGCCCTTTGCTTCCTGTTTTTGTTACGTACGACTTGAGGAAATCCACACGCTTGCGGACCTCCGCCTCTACGTTGATCGTAGGCTGTACTCCCAATTCAGCAATAATCTGTTCCTGCAAACTCATCAGATAAGCACCTCTTTTTTAGGAATTTCCTTCACAAGCCAACACGCAAAAGCCCCGGCAAATTTCGCAGGCGAAAAATGCGGGGCATAGCTTGAGCAGTTTTACCGGCAAAAACGGTCAAATGCACTGGTCAAATCAGCAGCAATCTGATCTGCCGAACGATCTTCGATCTGATGACGCTCGATAAAGTGAACCAGTTCGCCGTCTTTCAGCAGCGCGATCGAAGGGGAAGATGGCGGATACGGCGCGAAAAATTCGCGAGCCTTCGCCGTTGCTTCCTTATCCTGTCCTGCAAAAACCGTATACAGATGATCCGGCGTAATATCATGCTTCAGCGCTTCAGCTATACCCGGGCGGCATTGGCCTGCGGCACAACCGCATACCGAGTTCACAACCACCAGCACTGTACCTTTAGCATCAGGCAACTTGGCCTCCACATCTTCAGAAGTACGCAGTTCCTGAATCCCAAGATTCGTCAGTTCATCGCGCATAGGCTGAACTGAATCTCTCATATATTGATCGAAAGACATAGACATATTCTTTCACTCCTTTTCACTAAATCATATATACTACGTTTCTAATTTCATCCTTTGCCGTAGTAAAGACATGGACATCTAAAGCCCATTATACAATCTTTTTCACGTAATTTGCAAAAAATCCGGTTACATCTTTGCACAATTATTTCTGTATCGAATTTATGACAGGAGGCTCAGAATGCTCCCGATAAGTCGGAATGGTTCTGCGCAAACGGACTTTAAACTGTGTGCCCATTCCCTCCACCGAATCTACGGCAATCGTACCGTGATGACGCTCCACTATACTTTGACATAAGGCCAGACCCAAACCTGTACCTTTCGTTTTGGTTGTGTAAAAAGGCTGGAACAGCTTTTCAAGCTGTTTTGGCGGAATTCCCGGACCTGTATCCCTCACTTCCAGTTCGACAAAATCCTCTTCTTCATGAGTAGAAATGGTCAGCACACCCTTTTCCCCCATAGCTTCCATCGCATTACGCGATAAGTTAAGCAGCAATTGCTTGATTTCCTTAGGATTCAGATGCAGCATCGTTACATGATCCTCCAGTTTTAACTCAATCGTCTGTCCCCTCAGGTTCGCATCTGCCCACAAAAGAGGTGTTAGTTCACGAATGATATCATGCAGATGACACTGCTCCTTCTCGACAATCCGATTCTGGGCCAGGGAAAGAAAATCATTAATAATCCCGTTCGCCCGATCCAGCTCCTCCATCACGATGCGGTAATAATGACTTAGAGAATCAGGGCTCTTCTCGCGCATAAGCTGTAAAAACCCGCGCACAACCGCCATCGGATTACGTATTTCATGAGTAATGCCCGCTGCCATTTGTCCGACCAGACTGAGCCTCTCGAAATTGCCCAACTCACTGCGCAGCGTCTCCAGCTCTGTGATGTCCTGCAAGGCGATAATGACACCTGTCGTTTGATTGATATGTTTATCTCGAATAGGAAGGAAACTGGAGAAGAATACTTTGGGAGATACATTTATAAAATCAGCCCCTGCTTCTCCTTCCAATGCTTTCGCAACTCGTTCGTTGACTACAGGCGAAGCGCTAAAAACGTACAACGAGTTTAAAGGACGGCCTACAACCTCAGGCAGCGTAATATAGGGATCGAAGTCCCGGTAGAGCTCCAGCATCGTTTTGTTCATATGTATAACTCGTTCTTCGCTGTCCAAAGTAACAAGAGATAACGGCATCAAATCCATGACTTGACGCAGCTTATCCACTTCGATTAAATATTTGCTCGTAAACTCAGTTACATCTCGCCGCAACGTCAGTTTCTCAAAGGAATTATGCATCAGACTTACGACCGTAAAACTTGCCAACACACCTACAGCAACATTCCAAAACGTTGTAAGCAGATCAGGAATGTATACTGAAATGTTCTGTTTGCCCCACAATAGCGGTAATAATGCCTTAAGCAGCATATCAGCCACAACATATGTGAAAATTACGAGCTTTTTGTCCAACAATGTTCCTCTTTGAAAAAACTTGACATGCAGTAGCATAAAAGGAAAAAGGATAAAAGCAGTGCCCACATACATTGGGGACATTTCTATCGACTGCGCTATAATTAGAACACCCGTCAATGCAGAAGCAGCGAGAACAAAGGAAGTGCGACGTGTACCATACATGACGCCTACAGCAAGGGGAATAATACCGAGATTGGAAGGTAGGCCATATGGAGGCTGGTATTGAAAGAGCGAACATAGCAATATAGCTGGCAAGCAACACAGATAAAGTATTCCTTGATGAGGTCCGGGAAGCAGATTGCCTGCCCAAACCTTTTTCTTGTCCCCATAATCCGTTAATATAGAGAAAAAACCCGCCGATATAACGGCAAGGAGAACTTGGAGCACACTTTCCTTCAACGCAATTAACAAGGACTTCTCCCCCTCATCATCTTTCCTTGACGCCGTTAGTTGAATTAAAGCACAGGCTACAATATATTACAATATATGTGTTAAAATCCCGGTGTAGAACGACAAATTCTGCTAAATACCGGATATATATTAGAGGATCGTTTTTACGGTTTTTATACTTCTGTAAAATAAGAGATATACGCAACTACTGTGCTCAATGTCTATCTAAAGAGACGGTATTACGATATGATGGAAAATCTGTTACGCTATTCTGAATTTTTTTGAAAATTTGTCGACGAAAAGGAAGAGGTCTATGACTTACGACGTTATTGTGATCGGAGGCGGCTCAGCCGGCTTAATGGCAGCGGCTGCTGCCAGTGGCGAAGGCGCCAAGGTGCTTTTAGTGGAAAAGGGAAATAAACTTGGACGAAAGCTGGGGATCTCCGGCGGAGGTCGCTGCAATGTCACCAATGCAAAAGAGCTGGATGAACTTATTCGCCACATTCCCGGCAATGGCCGTTTTCTGCACAGTGCCCTGGCTGCTTTCGGCAATCGGGATATCATCGCCTTCTTTGAACAACTAGGTATAGCCTTAAAGGAAGAAGACAACGGGCGTATGTTTCCAGTAACGGACAAAGCCAAAACGGTCGTCGATGCTTTGATTAATAAGGTACGCTCTCAAGGAGTCGAGATTCGGACAAGCTGCCCTGTTCAAGAGGTGATTTACAAAGAAGGTCATACAGCTGGTGTGCGGCTGCGTTCCGGTGAAATGCTGCGTAGCCGTAACGTCATTGTCGCAGTCGGTGGCAAATCCGTCCCGCACACAGGCTCGGAAGGTGACGGCTATGCATGGGCAGAGCAAGCTGGGCATACCATTACAGAACTATATCCAACAGAGGTCCCGCTAACGTCAGGCGAGACGTTTATCCAGACAAAAGAGCTTCAGGGACTCTCCTTACGAAACATCAGCCTGACCGTATGGAATGCGAAACAAAAGAAGGTTGTCGTTCATGAAGGAGATATGATTTTCACGCATTTTGGTTTGTCTGGTCCAACCGCTTTGCGTTGCAGTCAGTTTGTCGTCAAGGGAATGAAAAAGGATAAGGTAAACACAGTATTGTTAACTCTCGATTTACTGCCTCACAAACATGCTGATGAAGTCTACCGTGAGACACTGGAACTGGCATCGGTCGATGCTAAAAAGGCGATCAAAAACGTGCTTAAACCTTATTTACCGGAACGCATGATTCCATTGTTGCTTCAGCAAGCTGAACTGCGTGAAGATTTGACCTATGATCATATTCCCAAGCAGCAATGGCAAGAACTCGCCCATCGAATCAAGGCGTTTCCCATTCGTGTGAATGGGACGCTCTCCCTGAAGGAAGCATTTGTTACCGGGGGTGGTGTGAATTTGAAGGAAATTAATCCGAAAACGATGGAGTCCAAGCTGATGCCTGGCTTGTTTTTCTGCGGTGAGATTCTGGATATTCACGGCTACACTGGAGGCTATAATATTACAGCGGCGTTTACGACAGGGCATACAGCAGGGACGCAAGCGGCTTTAAACGAGATGTAGGAGTGGGAGGCACTACGCGTAGGCTTTGATCTTACGATCGCTGGCCCTTCTCCAGATTCAAATCCTCCGCTTCGCTACAAACCGCCATTACAACCGCAATTTTCAAGAAAAATAGGAATTAAAAAGACTTAAATCAGTTGTATTGCTGATTTAAGTCTTTTTTTGAGTAATCGCGTATTGAACAAACTCCATCTTGTTTTAACGTTTACCGCTATTCCTAAACCTCAATAATGATAGGTAAAATCATAGGTCTTCTCTTGGTTTGGCTGTAAATAAACTGACCCACATTATCCTTTAACATCTGCTTAATCAAGCCCCACTGACTCATTTCGATTTCTGTTAACTCGTTCACTGTGGCCATAATCGTGTCTCGAATCTGATTCATCAGCTCTTCGGAATCCTTAACAAATACAAAGCCTCTTGATATGACTTCTGGCGTTGCAAGCATTTGCTTTTCGTTTTTGCTCAAAGTCATCACAATAATCAGCATTCCGTCTGAGGCAAGTTTTTTACGGTCCCGCAGTACAATATTGCCCACATCACCAGTTACCAGCCCGTCTACCAGGCTATTGCCGGATGGTACTTTGGGACCCAGGGATGCCCTTCCCTCTGCGATTTGAATTGTCTCTCCGTTTTGGACAATAAATACGTTTTCCATAGGAATACCGACTGATTCTGCTAGCTGACGATGCTGATGCAGCATTCTGAATTCACCATGTATAGGAATTAAATACTGGGGTTTCATCAGGGTCATCATTAACTTTAACTCTTCTTGGCTGCCATGACCGGATACGTGCATCCCCGTAGCGCTGCCTGATCCATAAATAACGTTAGCGCCCAGTACGTACAGGTTATCGATAACTTGGGAAAGATTTCGCTCATTTCCCGGTATCGCTCCCGCAGCAATGATGACGGTATCCCCAGGCAATATTTCGATTTTGGGATGCAGGGAATTAGCTAAACGGGACAATGCAGCCATCGGTTCACCCTGACTTCCTGTACATAAAACTGCAATTTTTTCTGCAGGATACCGCTCCGTTTCTCCAGCCTCAATCAACAAATCCTCGGGCATGTGCAAGAAGCCCAACTCTTTAGCCACCGTTACCACATTTACCATGCTGCGTCCGAGTAAGACCAGTTTGCGGCCTGTTTCCACAGCAGCATCAATGACCTGCTGGACACGATTCACATTGGAAGCGAACGTGGAGATAAATACCTGCTGCTTGGCTCGAGCGAATGCATCCAGAATGTGCCCGCCAACCAAGCGTTCTGAAGGCGTAAATCCTGGTCTTTCCGCATTCGTACTTTCGGAGAGAAGCACCTTAACCCCTTTCTTTCCGATTTCAGCCATGCGATGAAGATCCGGAAAAGGTCCGCTGACAGGAGACATATCAAATTTGAAATCCCCGGTATGGACCACATTTCCTTCCGGTGTCTGAAAAAAGACGCCCAAGCAATCTGGGATACTATGGACAGTAGTGAAAAAGGATGTCTGAATCTTCCCCACATCAATGGTAGAATCCGCATCTATAAGATGAAGCTCGGCATCACGTAAAAGATTATGTTCCTTTAGCTTAATCTTAATTAATTCGATGGTGAGCTTTGTCCCGAATACCGGAATGTTGATCTGCTTCAGTAAATAAGGAATGCCCCCGATGTGATCCTCATGTCCATGGGTTACAATGAGCGCTCTAACTTTATCCTGATTCTCCAGCAGATAGGTGACATCCGGTACAATGAGGTCAATACCAGGCAAATTTTCATTAGGAAACTTGGAGCCACAATCAATGACGACAATATCCTGATCGTATTGGATGAAATACATATTTTTCCCAATCTCATTAACACCGCCTAGAGCAGCAATGAGTAATCTGTTATCAGCAAGCATCAAGTTTATTTCCTCCTTAGGAAAATGCTATCCATATTATTTATTTTCCGCGTAAACTTATGCACCATGTTGGGAAAGAAATGAGTAGCCTTCCTACATAAGAGGACTTGTTTCACAAATACAAAAAGAAACCCTTGTCTCTAACAGACAGGGGCCCTCACTTGATTGATTACATACCCACCGCAGCCGATATCGCAGCAAAAATAGCAGCAATCAGCCAGAGGATCGGGAATAGTTTGAAGATTACCTTCAGCCACTGTCCAAAGCTGATCCGGGCAATGGCCAATCCTGCCAGCAGCACTCCACCTGTCGGTGAAATGAGATTGGTTAACCCGTTACCAAATTGGTACGCTGTGACTACGGCTTCACGATTAATACCTACAAGATCGCCAAGCGGTGCAAGTACAGGCATGGTTAGTGCAGCTTCCCCCGAAGAAGAGGGAACGAGGAAAGTAATGATATTATGCGCAAGCAACATAATAGTCGTGAATAAATAACTTGGCAAACCTTCCAGAACGCTTGCAAGTGCATTCAATACGGTATCAATAATCATACCCTGTTCTGCGATAATCAGAATTCCGCGGGCGAGGCCTATGATCACCGCGGCGTAGATAAATTCTCCGCATCCTTTTACAAAATTTTCAGCTATCTCCTTCTGACTCATTTTGGTGACAACCCCAACAAAAATACCAAGGGCAAAGAAAAGGGCGCCGATCTCAGTCATATACCAGCCTTTGACCAAAATTCCCCAGACAATCGCTCCAAGCGTTACAATAAATCCACCTATAATTAATTTGTCCCGGAATGTGAAGACGACGTCCTCGCCTGTGCTTTCCTTAATAAATTGCTCGCGGTTTATAATATCACTTTGAAACACGAGGGATTTCTCCGGATTTCGCTTCACCCGGTGCGCATACCACATCGTAAAAGCAATAGAAATCATCGTAAATACAAGCCATTCGATAAATCTCAGCCAGAGCTGAGGATTCCCCTCCACTCCTGCGATTCCCTGGGCAATCAACACTGAAAATGGATTGACAGTCGAACCAACATAGCCAATTTGCGTTCCCAGAAATAAAATAAGAATCGCTGTCATAGAGTCGAAACCCAAGGCAAACATCAACGGAATGAAAATCGCATAAAGTGGGATAATTTCTTCACTCATCCCAAAGGTAGAACCTCCGAGACTGAAGATAACCATAGCAATGGGAATAAGCAAAATCCCCTTATTCTTTAGCCGCCTGGCAAGAGCTGTCAGCGCACGATCAATGGCGCCTGTCTGCAGAATAATACCGAAGGAGCCGCCTACGATAAGAACAAAAGAGACGACATCGGCGGCATTGATAATCCCCTCAATAGGAGCGCTAAGGATCTGAGGGATTCCCTGTCTTAAATCGCCGTTCTCCCCTGTTTTGGGTACAGAGTGATAGGTTCCTGAAACGATTGCCGTTTTGGTCACACCGTTCACTGTCACTTCATGACGCTCAAATTGACCGCTGGGTACAACCCATGTCAACGCGGCGACTGTAATAATAATCAAGAATATTAAGGTATAACTATGGGGCAAGGATAATTTCCATTTCTTATTCGTGATGTTCATGTTTATCCCTCATTCCAAGAATGGTTATACGTAACCTTCCCTCCCATAATGGTCAATATCACTTGGGCATCCCTGATGTCACCAGCGGATGCATTAAGGAGGTCGCGATCAAAAACGGCGATGTCAGCATATTTTCCAGCCTCCAGCGTACCTGTAACCTCTTCCATATAACAATGTTTGGCTCCATTAATGGTCCATGCCTTTAAAACTTCGGATGCCGGCATTCCTTGGTCAGGATACCAGCCTCCAGCAGGCGAGCCATCCGGGAATAATCGGTGAGAGGCCGCATACAGCGAATCGGGGACACTGGTGATAAATAAAGGCAAATCAGTACCTATAGTGATCGGCACGTTAGCTTCCAGCATGGACTTATAATTATAAAAACGGTTTTCATTCTCTTTGCCTGCCACAGCAGACATATAAGCCTCTTCGTAAGAGGGATTTAGCAGCAAAATCTGAGCATAGACCTCGGCAAAAATTTCGTTCTCTCCCATTCTGTTCAGGTCATCTGGATGAGGATACTCCAGATCACTGATCGAATGTCTGATAAGGTGATTGCCTTGCTGCGCGCGGCATTTTTCAATCATGGATACTGCTTGGCGAATCGCAGCATCGCCTTCTGCAGTTAGGCAGCATTTGATCCCCTGGCTGTCCGCTTCCAGAACTGAGGCTTCAATTTTTTCGTAATCGACCGCCCTCAAATTCGTGACTCCAGGCATATCTGCGTAAGGCTCCAACATATCCCCTGTATGATCGGCTACGACGCCGTCAAGCATCAGCTTGTAGCCTTGGAAACGAATAAGGTCTCCATGATAAAGTGCCTTATACTTAATACCAATACTTATATCAAACGGTTCAACAACCGGTTCCAGCGAGAAATGAAACCGGAGTGGCAATTCACCTGTTTCTTTCAATTCCTCTAGAATCGGAAGCAGCTCGCTATGCCGGTCAAAGCCAATATCTTTTATAGAAGTAACTCCTCTTGCAGCCAGCAGGCGGCAAAATTCCATAAACTCTTGTTGGACAAGGCTGCGATCCTGCATCATAGCTTGGAGCAGTAAAGCGCGTGCTTCGGCACTGCATTGATCTGGCGAAAATTGATATCTCTCCTCAGCCAATCGATTCATCCAGCAGTAACTTTTATTTTGGTTGATGGCGATGACCGCCCGATCGGGAAACAATCCATCCAACAAGCTTGGCTCAGGCAGCCCACCCCATTTTTCCTCGCTCCAACCGTAAGCGGTTACATCTTTTCCTGATGGAAGGTGGTTTGCCTCTTGAAGCAGTAGTTGCACTGCTTCTTCACTTGAGGCTGTATGCGTCAGATCCACGCCCCGATGCATTGACATATATCCGGTGAAAAATACATGGTTGTCATGAATTCCCGGCATGATAAAGGCATCGCCCAGATCATAGACAACCGTTTCCGATCCTATCCAGGCTTGTGCCTCTTCCGGATGCCCCACTGCTGCAATACGTTCTCCTCGCACTGCAATAAACCCGGGCGAAGCTTCATTTTCCAATCCATTAAAAATAGCATTGGAGAGTAATACTTTGTCTGCTAATGTATCTTTCATCCCTTGCATAGTTTCACCACCTCATGATTGATTCACCTAACAACATGACGTAATATAACGTTATGTTAATGCTTCTGCTTCTCCCTATTGGATGGAAGCAGAAGCCAGACGTACCTGAACTACCTTGCATAACAGGTAACGGATTATATGGAGAATTGATAACGGTCTCCGATGATGTACTGCTTCCCTACATGAACCGGGCTTCCATGCTGGTCATAGATAATGGTATGCATGTAAAACAACGCCTGCCCGATCGCCGTCTCCAGCAATTTGGCCTGATTTTCATCCGCCAAGGCAATTTGTAATATCGTCTCTCCTGGCTGGTTAGGGTCGATGCTGTATTTTTGCCGCAGCAGTTCGTATACAGACCCCTCCAACTGCTCGTGCATTAGAAATGCAAAGCGTTCATAAGGATAAAAATTGTTTTCCAGCATCAGGGGGCGATCATCCGCATATCTTTTACGCTGGATAAATAACACTTTTTCTCCTGGCGATAGCTGCAACTGATGTGCAATTTCTTCATCTGCTTCTACGATTTCACGTTTTGTGACCACACTGTGTGAAGAAAGCCCGTTGGATTTGCAAGCAGCCGTAAAGCTGATGACATGTTCAATCTTCCGTCCAATTTTGGGGATATTGACAAAGGTGCCTTTTCCCTGACGTTTGGTCAGATATCCTTCATGAACTAATTCGGCAATTGCTTTCCTTACAGTAATTCGACTTACATTATACATTTCGCTTAATTCTGTTTCGGTCGGTATACGACTTCCCTGCGTAAATGTTCCATTATGAATAGCGGTTTTAACCGCTTTTTGTAATTGAATATATAATGGCTCCGCTTGGTCTGAATTTAACATAATGTACCCTCACTTGTCATATAACGTTATATCACTCTCACTTAGAGTATCAAAGGTTACATATTCTTACAAGTGAAGATATTCGAAAAGGATCGTCAATAATGAACGCCGTAGCCGAAGGAACCTTCTACCAGGCAGCTCTGGGCGGCAAGCCTTGAGCCTTCTGCCATAGCAGCCTGAATGTTGCCTTTTTCCAAAAAGCTCAGTAAAAAAGCAGTTATATAAGAATCGCCTGCTCCCATGGTATCCACAGCGTCAACGGAATCGGGCATTTGAAAATAGAACTTCGTACCATCATAGGCGATAGATCGGTCACCGCCACGTGTGGCGATCAGAATTTGCCCCTCTTTTTTTCGATTGGAACGGATAAAATTCTGTGTCTCTTCATCCGTCATATGGCTGCAAGAGAAGAATGCAAAATCGGCATGCATGATATATTGTTCTACCTGTGTATCTGTAAAATCATCTGAAAAATCAAAGGAAATAGGAATTTCCAGTGTCTCCAACTCGGGCAGCAAGTGGCCTGTATGGCTGTACAAGCCAGTATGAATCAGGTCGAATCCGCCAAGATAATCCTTGTCATCTTCGCTCAGTTCCAATGGATGGAGACGTGTCACTCCCCCCTCATTACTGCCCAGAAATACTCTGTCTCCGTCTTCCAGGGTTACACGTGCACAGCCGTTCTCACCGCTGTGATATCTGCACCGTGAAATATCGATGTCAAGCTCACGGAGGGTATGTTCTACATGCCGTGCTTCGTGATCGTCCCCAAACACGCCTATAAAGGCTGCATCCACTCCCGCTTTTTTGGCAAACACACTGAAATTAAGCGCATTGCCGCCAGGGTACATCATGCGCAGATGAACATATTTATCTACCACATTATCGCCAATGCCTAGAACCTTCATGATGGTTTCCTCCTGTTGGTAGGTGCGCTTAGTAAGCTACTTTGCCCATATAACGGCGAGTTTCCAATGGGTGGTTGCGTACATTTGCTAGTGCTTCACGATACACACATACAATGCTGTAAAATAAAACCGGGTTAAAAAACTCTACCACTTCGTCTGCAATCGTTCCGATGCCAAGCTCCTTTGCATCAATCACTTCCACTTTCTCGGCATACTGATTCAGGAAAGTCTGTGCCCGCTCATCCAGCGCCCGTGTACGTCCTTCGTTGATCATCAGAATAAATGGAGTTTCCTTATCCGTTACTTCAAATGGGCCATGGAAGAATTCACCGGAATGGATAGAAGCTGCATGAAGCCATTGCATTTCCATCAGCGAGCAGATGGCAAAGCCATAAGCATGTCCATAAGATGCTCCGCTGGTCAGGATATAAAAGAGTTCCTCATTGCGGTATCTGTCAGCGAATACTTGAGCGCGCGGTTCAACTTGGACTTTGGCCCGGTTAATAATCCCATTGATTGCTCCCAATCCATTCTGGAAAGCTGGGTAATGCGCATAGCCCTCAGTGATTTGAAGCAGTTCAACCGTAAGTTCTAGAATAATGGCCATCGGGTTGTTTTTAACATCGCTCTCATCCCCCCACTCGTAAAGGAAGGAATAATCCGAATAGTTAAGCAGGCTCGCTTCACTATTGTGGGTTAAGCCAATGGTATAAGCACCTTTCTCTTTGGCAGATTTAGCAGCTGCGACCGATTCTGGAGTATTTCCACCATGGGAACAAACGATGACCACTGAGTGTGGCCCCAATCGTTTGGGCAACGCATGTACAAACTCATTCGCTGTATACATCCCTGCTACCAGTTTCTTTGCTTCACTATCCAGAAAATATTTTGAAGGATACATATCAACTAGTGAGCCCCCGCAGGCTACTAAATAAACCTCAGAAATCTTCCCATTCGCTTGTTCATTAATCGTCTGAATCGTCTGTTGTACATTCATGTGTTTATCTCTCCTTTTTATATAACGTTATATAACGTATTGTTTACGAGATAAATATAAGCGCTTTCATTAAAAGTGTCAAGCCCCTTCATTAAAAAAAGCTCTAACCCTTTTGTATGAGGTTTAGAGCTCCTTTTGGGATTTAATTTATATTCATTGATTGGGTTAGCGATAAGAGAGCTATGCCTATAATATACGCGCAAAAAATATGGTCTTACACATGGGTTTGTCCGAATAAACTAAATGAGACAAATACATAATGTCCAATAAATAATCAAGGAGGAAAACACCATTAATACATTTATCGGGTATGTTTTTCTGGGTCTGTCACTTTCCGCTCCCATTGGACCCATCAATGCCGCACAGTTAGATCGAGGTATTAAAAATGGATTTTGGCACGCCTGGTTTATTGGGCTAGGTGCAATCACAGCAGACATTATCTATATGATGCTTGTCTATTTGGGAATGATCCACCTTCTTAATTCCCCATTTGTCAAAGCTTTTTTATGGCTATTTGGTTTTTTCGTGCTTGTGTATACAGGTCTTGAAAGCATCAAAAATGCTGGTGTGATTTCAGAATCCGAATTAAGGGGAAATGGCAATACCCTGACTAACTCCTTTGTTGCGGGCTTCCTGATGTCGTTGTTTAATCCTCTCTCCATCCTTTTCTGGCTTGGTATTTACGGTTCCATACTGGCCAATGTTGCTAATACATATCCAGTACAACAGCTATTGATTTACAGCGGAGCGATTGTACTGGGCGTGTTGGCGTGGGATGTGACGATGGCAGCTGCTTCAAGTGTTTTCCGTAGATTTCTCAAACCCGGATTGCTTAAAACCATCTCTTGGATGTCAGGTCTATCTCTTGTAGGCTTTGGCTTTTATTTTGGTGTACAGGCATTTCAATTACTTTTTTTACGCTAACGCTTGTCTTCTTGATAAAGTTAACGAGATTCCTTGCCGTGCTTTCGACGCACCCATTGAACAATGAGGTCACATATTGCAATTAACAAGACCAGCAGTAAACTGATGTAAACCCCAGGGCGGCTAAGCTTATGAAAAAAGGCCCCGACTACAGCCATAGCTATCAGCAATAATCCAATCCAGCGTTTGATATTGCTTGATGTGCTTGATTCCAGTAACTTACCTGAAGACAGCAAAATAAAGCACCAGTTATATAACAGCATTAAGCCCGCAGCTGTTGTGATATATTCATACACTTTTCCCGGTAGCAGCAACGATAATACGATTGCTGAGATTAATCCAACAGAGATCAAACTGAGTGCATAAAGAGGATATTTGCCCTTCCACTTTCGTGAGAACAGTGTGGGCGCATCTCCTTCCTGGGCAAGGGTAATCATCATCGAAGTCTCTGCATATAGCGATGCTGTCATCGTGGAGAACCCTGCAATAATAAGGACTCCGTTAAACAAATGAGGCACAAAGGCCAGTTGATCGCTACTGAGCGCAAGTACAAAAGGACTTTCCTTCGGATTAAAGGCACTTAATGGTACCATAGACACAGCCAGCCCAATCGAAAGCACATACACTGCAACCAGCGTCATCAACATGACCTTTCCTGCTTTCGGTGCTTCCTCCGGGTTTTGAAGTCGGTTAGACATAATTCCGAGCACTTCAATACCTCCGTATGCATAAAAGGCAAAAATAAAAGATGACCATAACCCTATGCCACCGGTTGGAAAAAAGTCTTTGGAGCTGAGAGGGAACTTCGGATTATATTTACCTCCTCCGATCCAGCCTGCCAAAAGCGCTACCGCTAGGACCAAAAACATCAAAAGAGCCGCTATCTTAATGATCGCGAGTACATTTTCTACACGATCAAAACCCTTATTGCCAAAAAAAACAATCACAAGCCCTAAGAGCCCGAAGCCTGCCGCAAAAATCCACATCGGTACCTGAGGAAACCAAAAGCGTGAAAATATAGACAGCGCAGTTAGTTGACTCCCATTAATAAGCAATTCCGAGAACCAATACACCCAGCCACTGCCGAAGCCTGCCCAATTGCCAAATGCTTTTTGAGCATAGGAACGGAAAGAGCCCTGTTCTGGATGATCTGCTGTCATGCGCGAAAGGGCGTCAAACACCACATACGTTCCAACTGCTGCCAAGAAGTAAGCAATCAGCACGGCTGGACCACCAATGGAAATTGCTAAACTAGACCCGAGGAAATACCCTGTACCGATGGTGCCTGCAACTCCTAACAAGCTCAGCTGCCACCATTTTAGTTTTTGCTCTTTTTGTTTGCCCGCTGAAGACTTGCCCATACGAAAATCACCCTATTCTGAATTTGAGACCTATTTTTTGTTTTTTTATGATTGCCTTCTTCTCCATATTTCATGTGAAAGTCAATTCAATTTGTAATAAAGAAGCACCAGCAAACTCGATTAAAGGTTTGCTGATGCTTCTTTTTAATTAAACGTTTTACATTTTGGACAAAGAAAGTGCCTTGTCTGCATTTTGAATATCCATTTGAATTTGCTGATCCGGATCATAGGCGTTGTAGTAACCATTATTCTTCATATAATTAAAAATTTGCTCATGAAGGTTAACAGCTTTGCTCAATTGGTCACAAAGGACATTTCGAACTTCTGAGCTGGTCGACTCTGTTAAGGCCGCGGCGTAGTTTTTGATCCCACTTTTAGCTGCGATTAACAGATCGGAAGCAATCACCTGATCGGTCATGGGGGTTGTACCGGTCATATTCCCAATAAAAGAATTCACGTTATTCCTCCTTAGATTATACAAGCAGATTTCTAAGCTGTTGAATATCTTGTGTACCGCTGCTGATGTCCTGCTGTAAAATATTTTTTAAATTTGAATCTGAGACTAAAGGGAGCATGGTTTGAGTTTTTGTAATACAAGTTGTTTTAAACGTAAGCAGCTCATGCAATTCCAACTTTTCGTGAACTCCAAGTTTTTGCAAGATCAAAACCTCCTTTCTGAACTTCTTTTGGTATTTCCTACGATTGCTGCCCTTATGCACGATCCAAGAATCTTAGTTTTCACAATGTCCTTTTCAGCTGTTTCTCATGATGAAAAAAGGTTCCTTCAAACCATTAGTCATGGTTTTGAAGGAACCTTTTTGTTCCAAAGTGGCAGCCAGGGCGGACACAATTTTCAGGTATGTACGCTTCCTGAAAAACCGTCCACATCGTCCTCCGGTTGTTGGTCAGAGCTGACGTTGTGTTCCTGTGTTGTGTTAGTAAACGTTTGGGAAGAGCCGTTTTTATACGCCTCGCTCCAGTCTTCATTGATGATGTGCGCTGGAATAATCCAATCCTCCGGGCTATAACCTGGATTTTGCATACCAATATTACTTTGTTTACCTGGACGATAAGTGAGAACTCCTGTCTCAATTATACTTCCTTCATAAGCTTGGCAAATCTCTAATGCAGACAGCACATCCTGGTTCTCAACGTGAACACTGAGGCCTGTATCACCGTTCGTGCTGGCAGAGTATCCAATTTCCTTTAATGTTTCACAGGCTTGGGCGGCTTGCTGCGGATCACGAAATTGAAAACGGAAAGAACCCGTATCCATGTGCTTCATCTCCTCTGAATTTATCTTATTTTGTTATTTGGGTTCATTAGGTATGTTATTTGTTAATATAACCAATCGGAACGCTATTTTTACATTCGAAACCTTTATTTTTCAAAAATTTACCTTAAAGCTTTGAAATTAAATAATTAAAAAAGCAGCTACTGTGACAAATCGCATGTTTTCCCTACGTAAATCCCTTTATGCTAGTAGTAAGGGTATGGTTGCCCGGTCATCCGAACCGAGCGGTCAAAGGATGCCCAAATCCATACATAAAGGCGGAATGAAGATGATAGATTACCGAACATTGGTGACACAGCAATCCATGCATTTGTATAGCGTGTTTGCCAAGTCATTCAAAAGTGTAAACGAACATGCGGTTGCTGGCATCAAAACGGTGGGCTTCAACCCAACGGCCTTCGCCGTGATGGAAGTTTTATATCACAAGGGAGCACAGCCAATTCAACAAATTGGAGCCAAGTTGCTTCTGCAAAGCGGAAATGTCACTTATGTGATCGACAAGCTGGAGAGCCGCGGTTATTTGCACCGTCACCCGTGCGACCAAGATCGTCGTATTATATATGCAGAGTTGACGGACGAAGGACAACGCGTCATGGACGAAATTTATCCTGATTATACACGTCAGATTGAACGTGCCTTTAGCGGAATCAGCGAAACCGAAAGAGATCAACTCATCGGCTTGCTCAAAAAATTGGGCCGTAGCGCTGATAATCTGTCACCTTATCACAAATAGAACGAATAGTAATTTTAGCAACTGATCGTTTGTGAATAAACGAACAATCTTATAGCTGTGCTAAACGAAAATTTAGATTTACACAGAAAAGTCCACCCTTATATTCATGGGTGGACTTTTTTAATGACTAAAATGTTTGATTACTACATTATTAAATATAGCCTTACCGCCATCTGAAAAAAGAGTAATTCCCTGATCCTCTAAGCGTGGAAATATTAAGGAGGAATAAGCTACTTCTCCATCATCTACAAAGACTTCGATGCTGGTTTTATCGACGAGAATCTTCAAGTGGACATTTTTCTTGTTGATATCAAAAGGCGCCTTACTCTCTACATATTTTCCACTCTGATCCGGCTGCCCGGTGTTCGCTCTGTTTACATAAGAGTATTGACCCTCCACCGAAACACCCACATCTACATGACGCTTGCCATCCGCAGACTCTCGAAGCCTCAATCCTGTATTTTTGATCGTTGACCAAGATACATCCGCCTCTAACTGATAGGCATCACCTGCTACCGGAAGCGTGTGAGTCCCCGCTACTTGGATCTGCCCCAATGATTTCGTTGCAACGGGGAACTGCTCCAAAGCTGGTACAGGCTGTGAAACCAAGCGATAGCCGACATCAGATGTACGCTTCAACCGAATTTGGCGAACAACCGAATCCATTCCATTAAAGCCTTCTTTCAGGGTAGGCGTGTTATTGGCATAATCCCAATTGTTCATCCAGGCCAGCGCATAACGGTGACTGTATTGGTCTTTGGCTTTGCCATCCTCGAACGTAACCGCACCATACCAGTCAAAGCCATAATCCAGCCAATCAGGATCATTGCGATCAGGGAGAAATGCTTCTCCATTAAAATCTCCTATCCAATAGGCATACGTGTTAGGCCCGCCGGTTGGTTTACTATTGGCGCTCGCGCCCAGAATCCATTGATGGGTCCCATCATCCGCGCGCATCTGATAAAGGTCAGGACATTCCACAAGCCCGATATTTTCCGTTTGAAAGCCACTCGTAAACTGCCAATCCTTTAAATTTTTAGACTTATAAAAGCCAATCTTCGTTCCCTCTGCCATGACCATCACCCATTGATTACGCCCAGTATCCCGGACGATTTTGGGATCTCTGAAATCCTTCGTACCAGGGTTGGACATCACAGGCTTGTTGCGGTAAGAAGTAAACGTCTTGCCTTTATCCTTACTGTACCACAGAAATTGTTCCTGCTTTCCTCCATCTGCGGAGGGCTGTGTGACAATGGCTACAAGTGCGCCTTTTCCAAAACCAGCGGTGCCATGATCGTCGATCACGACCGAACCGGACCAAGGATCTCCATTCGGGTTTGTATATTTGGGAATCGCCACCCCTTCATCTTTCCAATGAACCAGATCGGTCGATGTTGCATGGCGCCATTCTGTACCGTTCTTATGAGGGTAATCACGATTATATAAATAGTAATAATGATATTTTCCATCCATATAAATCGGCCGCTGCGGATCATTTTTCCACTTATCCGGAACGGTAAAATGGTAGGCTGCCCGGTAGGTCGGTGTTGAATGCTTACTTTGATTCGCTTGATTTTTTGGAGTTGCAGCAGGTTTAGGGGGTTTGACAGCATCCTGTTGGTACATATTCCATCCCATAGCTATGAATATCGTTAAGCCTGTGATGACTACTACGGATCGTATCCAAATGTTCTTGGGAGCTTTTTTTCTCATTATGACGATCCTCCTTACTTCATTGCATCGTTATGTATCGTCCGACGGACGACAGATCGGGTTGCTACCGACTGCCGCCTTCGGACATACTGCTTAAATACCTACTTATTTCTTTCCGTACTCATTTTGGTGTTCTTTTTTGTCATTCGCTGGATCAATCGTGATTTGCCCTTGTTCCAGAATACCGTTTTTCACAACAGAAGTTTTCGAACCTTTAATATTCAGCAGGAAGCTTGGTGCAAAAGTAGATTTGTGATCCGGGAAAAGCCCACGATTGGTCATATAACTCGAAACGACTACGTTATTACCTTTGCCTTGCGGGATAGCAAAATGGGCATACGTCCAGGTAATATCATCACGATCCAGATCCTGATGAAGAACGAGACCGGTTCCATTCAACGGTTTATAAGGCCCTGTCAAGGAAGTAGAAACATAACCCAGCATGTAAATATCATCGTCACCGATCGCATCTACAGTCACCTTAGAACCTCTTGTACTCGTAAATAAATACCACAAACCGTTCATTTTGAACACATTCGCCCGTTCAATTTCATCTGTTACCAGATTGGATGCAATCAAAGGAGGCATTACATTTTTCAACGTATAATCATCATTCAATTCAACGATGCCCAGTGCGCCGTTCGCTAGCTCAGCTCCCTTTTTCTTAGGACTTTGCAGCAGGTTTTGTTGCTCTTCCTTGAAGAAATTCTTATTGCCGCCATAATAAGCTGGGTTTTGAATCGAATCTTCGCCCTGATAGCCTGTCTCTGTTCCTGTGTTGGCTTCAAATATAATATATTTGTGACCTTGATCCTCGACATAGTGAGGGTCTCGAAGAGTATGATTATCCATATCTATTCCGACGCTTTGCTGTACATTTTGATAGGTTTTCCCATCTCCACCGTCATAGATCGATTTCAAATCCTCGACTCCATCTACTTTCAGTGTCTTATCATCAGGCTGAGAGACATTAATTTGAGCCGTGCTCAAGGTTTGCTTGCCGTATAATTTGTTATTTGGGTCATAAGGCTGTCTGCTGGTATAGAATAAACGTACATGTCCATCAGAGGTTAAGGTAGCTGAGCCGGACCATTCTTCTGACTGATTTTTGAGAATCGGATCGTTGGAGAGCAGTTTATCATTGTCTTTAAATACTCTACCAGCATTTTTCCAGCCGCTCAGTGAAGTATCACCCGCTTTTTGATAGAACAGATAAATAAATGTATCCTCGCCTCTTTTAGGATCGCCTGCCAATCCAAAAACGATATTATATCCCTTGTAATTAGCCACTGTGCCATCGGCATTTTGTAACGGCCAGCTGTCCCAGACATCCAGATCAATCTGCTTGCCTGAGCTATCGTGACCAATAGCAGAAGGAATATTTTTAATTGTAGAGGCATCGAAGGACGGAACCTCATATTTCTCTTTACCTTGCTGTTTGAAAATATTCAACATGTCACTACGCGTAATTTGGGTAAATGCACTGTCTGCTTTGGAATCTGCCTCGTCATTTCCCTTTGCAAAAGCCTGAACGCCGCCTCCTAACAGTAAGGTAGTTGCTACTGTTGCAGTGGCTGCTTTACTAAACCATTTGTTAAACTTCAAGTACTCCATCTCCCTTAATCTGATTATGATTTCTAGATTTGAAACCCAACTTTTTGGTTGGTAGGGCCATTTTATATGGTATGTCAAACGATTGATATAGACTGAAAATCCCTATTATGTGAGGGAAGAAAACAGATTCCTCTATAAATTTCATCCTCATATTTTCCTAGTAATTTTCTGAAAATCCCTGTTTTTTCATTCTTATTACATTCAGAAAAATTTGTTACTTGATTTTTTTTCGTATCCCATTTTGCTTGGTTGGTTGCTTCATTCACATGCAAAATCGTTCTTAAATAAATCATACAAAGCCCGATTTGGAAGCGGGTTCAAAAAAATGGTTCCTTAGTACTGTACGGCTCAATACAGAAACAAATTTTTAGTTACAATTTTTTAAGACTTTTTTACCATTTCGTTACCTATTCGATATGAATATATCGCAATCTCTAGGGGGTTTTATTTTCTTTTTTATATACTGGGGAATTTATCGGTCCTATACGAGGTGGCTATTTTGCTGAATCAGTAGGAGGAGAGACCTTAGCATAAAGAAACAGCCCGGCCCCTTATTGGTGTACCGGACTGTCTCTTATAATGAAAGAAGTATATTATTTTTTATGCGTGTTCTCTTTGTGGTGCCTTTATACGCTGATCTGCCTCTTCTTCCGTACCCGGTGGGCGGTTCCGCAAGCCGAGGACAACAAACCAGCTAATCACTGCAATAACGACCATGATCACGAACAAGGAATGCAGACTGTTTTCCAGTACAGACCGGAGTAATCCGGCAACCTTGTCACTTAGACTCTGTGAAGCATGCGGGGCCAGCAGACCATTGATATCCTCCTGCGTAACCCCTTGCTGAGTGAGCTGTCCGTCCGCTGTCTGGGCAGCAATGCGATAATTCAGCCATGAACCGAAGGCTGCAACCCCAATTGTTTGTCCCAACGTGCGCAGGAACGTATTCAAGGCTGTAGATGCGCCACGCAGCTGGAATCCGACCGAGGACTGAGCAATAATCGTGAACACGGTCATCGAGAAGCCGAATCCCAGTCCATACAATAATGTAGACAAGAACAGCAGCCAGATCGGAGCCGTTAGGTCCATCAAGGTCATGACGAAAGCTCCCAATACAATCAGGGTCAGCCCGATCAAAGAGGTTCGACGCGAGCCCAGCGTCAGCAAAATGCGTCCACCGATCATGGAGCCGAACAACCAACCTACCGACATTGGGGCCAGCGCCAGACCAGATGAAGCGGCATCTCCACCGTGTACGCCCTGAATCCATAGTGGAAGATAACTAGTCAGCCCGATTAGCAGGGTACTGACGAGTAGTGCAGCGGCACAGGAAAAAGCAATATCCCGTATCCGAAACAGCTTCAGAGGGACCATCGGTTCCTGAGCGCGCTTTTCGATAACCAAAAACAAAACCAGGAACAAAATGGCCACCGCAGCCAAGGCCAGCAATTCAGGAGAAGTCCAGTCGATATACTGTCCCCCCAGGGCCAATACGAGCAAGAGTGCCGTCATCCCGATGGTAAAGGTAACTGCTCCCGCCACGTCGATACGTGCGGTACGCTTGCTTACCTGTTCCCGCAGGTAACGGGCGATGAAGAACATAGCCAGAAATCCAAAGGGAACGTTAAAGCCAAAAATCCATTCCCAGCCAAAATAGGTGACCACGTAACCGCCCAAGAGAGGCCCGACAAGGGAAGAAATCCCCCATACCGAGCTGATCATGCCTTGGACTTTACCACGTTCCTCCATTTTGTATATATCACCGATAATGGTAAAGGTAACAGGAATGACACCGCCTGCTCCAATCCCTTGAATAGCCCGGTATAAAATAAGCTGCTCCATACTACCAGCCAGCATACAAAGCAAAGAACCAAGTACAAATAACGAGCACCCAATTAGAAAAATGGGTTTTCGGCCAAACAAATCGCTAAGTTTGCCGAAAATAGGCGTGGTTACAGCCATCGTCAGCAAATATGCCGTAAAAATCCAGCTGAGCAAACTCACACTGCCCAGTTCACTCACAATTGTCGGTCCTGCTGGACCGATAACCGTTCCTTCAATCGCGGCCAGAAAGGTGGCCAATAGAACACCTGTCAGCACGAGCCCGCGCTTCATAGGTTTATCGTTTCCCAAGCAAATCACAAATCCTTTCCTTGTAAATACTGTGTTGTATCTGTACGGTTTTCCTTCCAAGCTTAGATGATTACCCGCACTGCATAATCGTAAACAGGCGGCCTATATAGGCCGCCTGTTGTGTACGATGTATATATATTATTGTCTACATATCCTTAATTTTTGTCAACTGTAATCGTATGATAACTCCCGCTATCTTCCGTTTTATAGAGATACCCCTCTTCCATACGAAGAACATGGCTGGCAAAGCGTTCAGCTATCTGTATATCATGGGTAATGATTAGAAATGCCGCGCCTTCAGCAGCCTGCTCTGTACACATACGGAGCAGGCTATTCGCCCCTTCGTAATCCGTTCCCGCAGTTGGCTCATCCAAAATGTAAAGCTTTTTGGGTAGGATAAACTGTGCCGCAACGCTCAAAAGCCTTTTTTCGCCTCCACTTAGCAGGTACGGTGAGGCCTCCAGCCTGTGGCCCAGCCTGGCGGCTGCCAGTAAGCGATGCGCTCGTTCCTCATAGGCGGCGGGAATCGGATCTCCGATCCGTAGACCAAGCTTGGCCCGCACACTGTACAAGCATTCTTCCCACACCGTTGCAGCTGCAAACTGATGCTCTGGTTGCTGGAACACATATCCAATCCCCGCAGCCAGTCGGTGAATAGGCAGCTTCGACATATCCTGCCCCTCCCACCACATGCATCCCTTCGGTGCGGGGAGTAGACCCATAAGCAGCTTGCCCAGCGTGGTTTTGCCAGAGCCGTTCTCGCCCAGCATTACGGCTCGTTCGCCAGGCGCAAGGGCAAGACTCACGCCCTTGAGCGCCGGGCGCTGGCTGCCGGGGTAGGTGAAGGGCAATCCCTTCACCTCCAGCAACGGCTGCCCAGCGCAGTTAGCCGCCGAGCCGGAATTCACCCCCGGCTCACGCGGCATGTCTTCCCTCCCTGCGGAAGAGGGGAGCAGCCCCCAGGCTGCCAGCTGCGCCCCATGCTCGCGCAGCAGCTCTTCGGGCGGACCTTGCAGCAGCATAGTCCCGCCCTTCAGCACGATGACGCGCTGTGCTGCACGCGCGCCATCATCTATACGGCCGGACGCAGTGATCACCGTCCGGCCTGCGGCATGAAGCCGCCGACATAGCAGGACGAAGTCCCGTACAGCCGGCGGGTCCAACTGCGCAGCTGCGTCGTCGAACACGACCAGCGGCGCTTCCAGCGCCAGCACCGCAGCAATGGCGGTGCGTTGGCGCTGGCCTCCCGAGAGGCGCCGCACGAAGGAGCCGCGCTCGGATGCCAGGCCGACGGCCTCCAGTGCAGCAGCAAGGCGCTGCTCTATTTCTGCCGGAGGCACGCGCAGGTTCTCCGGTCCAAAAGCAATTTCGTCTTCGACGATTCCCTGCACTAGCTGAGCATCCGGGTCCTGAAGCACGACGCCGACAGTGGTGGCGACCGTAGCCAATTCAGCGGTGTCGGGGTCCATCCCGTACACGGTCAGCTCTCCCGTCCGTTCACCCTCGCCAGAACGGGACAACCCGCCATGAAGCAGCTGGCACAGCGTAGACTTTCCACTTCCGCTAGCTCCAACAATGGCTACATGCTCGCCCACCGCAATGTCCAGCGTCAGACCATGTAACGCTGGCTCCACCTGGTCATCATACCGATAGCCAAAATTCCTCAAGGAAACAGCCACTCTATTCTCAGAAGCATGATCACTACGTTCATTCATAACCGAAATACCCTCGATCCCTATTGTTCAAGCTATAGCCATGCATAGCCTTGGTTATGCACGTGAAGCGCGTCCCAGTTCAAAGCGTTTTAACAGCCCCGTTCCATTTAAGGCATCGCCCAGTACTTTCGTCAGCAGACCACACAGGACAATGCCGCTCAGGATACGAACGACCAGTGCAATCGTCAGCACCTTCCATCCCCAATGCATATAGCCAAACATATTGGCTGCCACGATAAACCACAGCGGAACCATGGCTCCGCCCGCCAGCATCAGTGAAACTGTGTTCCAGCGGCGATATCGCAAAAGAGCAAATACCAGTTCCGCCACAACCATATAGCAGACAGCCGCCGCGATGATAGACGCAATTCCATAGGCAGAGCCCATAAAAGACTGCACTACTGCGCCAAAGGCATAAGCAATTACCGCCGTACCTGGCTTACGAATAATATAATAGGCCAGCAAACCATATATCATGTACAGCCCGACGATAGCGGAAGTTGCAATAGGCCCTCCCAGACTGTTTAACGTTTTGTTAATCATCGACAAATACACAGTCATGACGCCGTTCAACGTAGCCAGCATGGCCATTAACACGATATCCAGCGTTGTAAACTTGGCAAAAATACGAGATTCTTTCATATATATTTCTTGACTCCTCTCCATAATCTAGTATACAAGGTCATAGACTCTGGCCCTTGTACAAACTGTTACTGTATAAATGTATTCATCCGCTGTCTCATTGTCAACCTAATTTTATTTAACAAGTTGACAATGAGAGCAAAAAAAAGGGGCTGCTTCTTTATCATACCCACCATAAAACAGCCGTAGCGAATACAGCAATCACAGCATATACGTAGCCTAAACGCCCATTTTTCAGTGTACGAAGATACGTCCGTTCTGCATATGCGCCAAAACCTTTGCCCTCCATAGCCAGTGCTGTCTGCTGAACCCGTCTCACAGCATTCACCAACACAGCAGCCGCATACCCGCTCCACCATGATAACCGATTGCTCCATCCTCGTGGTGGCTCCTGTCCACGGACACGTCGTGCAGCCATAATTGTTCGCCCTTCTTCTTCCAATAAGGGTAGAAACGTCAACGCCACTGAAATACCGAACGCAAACCGATAAGGCACACGCAAGCGCAGATTCAAAGCCTGCACAAAATCTCGGGGATCGGTCGTCGAGAGATAGATATAGGATGCCAAAAACAATACAAAAATCCGCAGCGTTAATGCCCCCGCGATATCCAGTCCCTCAGCTGTAACCACAATGGGTCCCCATGAAGCCACTTCATGTCCTTCTCGAATCGCTAGGATAGACAGTATAAAATATGGAATCCCTAAACCAATCAGGAACGACATAGCGCGAAGTTGTCGTGCCAGGGTCAACCGTGCACCCAAGCCAGCCACAGCGATCAGTACCGCCAAGAGTACCGCTTCCCGTAGCGTCGAATCCCATGACATCGACAGAAGACTAAAGCATCCCACCCATATAAGCTTACTTAACGGTCCAAGCCTGTGCAGCGGCGACGAACCGCCGTTATACTGAAACAGCATTTCGTTGTACCTCCAGTCTGAGCCATTCTTCATGCAGTAATGAGTACATCAGCATATCCTTAAAACCTGTAGATGTATGCTGTACCTGCCGTAACAGCCCTTCCTGGGTCCAGCCCATCGAGGACAGCAGGGCTTGCGAGCCTGTATTGCGCGGGTCCACCAGCGCTTCGATCCGATTTAATCGGATCGTGCCATATCCGAATGAAAGCACCAAGCGAAGCGCCTCCGTCATATAGCCCTGTCGCCAATAAGGCTTGGCCAACTCATAGCCAATCTCGGCTTTATAAGCTCCCTCTGTCTGCCAATAATTAAAGCCGCAGCTTCCAATCAGCTTCCCGTTGTCCTTCAGCTCGATCCCCCAGCGCAGCGCATCCTCCGTCTTCGCCAGCTCATTCAACAGCCCAATCATATCCTCAGCATCCTCACGTCCTGACATACCGGAAAGATTCATATAACGGTGAACCTCCGGGTCAGACCAGCAAGCGAACATCGTAGCCGCATCCCGACTTTCCATCCTTCGCAGCCGAAGACGCGGGCTTTCCAGCAGTGGTATATGCCCCTTACATGCATATGCACACATGTTCCATCATCCTTCCAGCATCAAAATACAACAAATATACGCTACATTTAAGCATACACCTCCAACAAACACAACCTCCTTTAAAATTGGACAAGCTTTATCCATGAAAAATAGCCCTCCACTTCCTAAATCAGGATTGAAGAGGACTACATTCAACTTGATGAGACTTTTTATGGCACTAACTGTGATTACTTTTACGAAGAGGCACGGGTAGTGATATGCGCTGGATTTTTCACAACATCCTCGTACAATACGCCCAGCATCGACTGTATTTCCTGCAACTCCTCGATCCCTGCGCCGGTAAGGCTGAACATATCATCATGCGGTGTCAGAAAGTTTTCCTGTGTCAGGTTTTCCAGTTCCTGCTTGACCTCTCGTTCACCTACACGGTACCCGCGTTCTTCGAGCAACGGTTGTACATCACTCACCGTCAAATCGTTCTGCTGTGCGTAAGAAAGCATCTGTATACGGATAAACAAGTTCTGAACATCTGCATGCATCGTTTTAGCTCCTCCCTGGCCTAGGCCAACAATATTATACTGTTTTTACCCTTTGGAGGACAGCTGGAAACAGATGAGGGATAACCTTTGCAGAGAATTGCTCTCTATTATTACTTAAATCCCAGTTCATAAAATTGACCCTTTGAATTAAAGGTACCGATTAGAGATGGAGATCCACTTTTCGTAAAATGCACGACAGCCGTCAACTTGGGATCTAGTTTTGCTTTATAGCCCGTCAGGTCAACCTTCAGAAGCTCCTTGGATTGCCCAGCTGCATTTTTCAGCAGTTGAGCCTCGCTGTATGATTTCATTTTTTTGTAGGCTTCTTTATAATTGGCAACCGGGTCCTGCAATTCATATGCCGCAACCTTGATTACTTTATTCGTACCTTTTTCGACATTAACAAACACAGGATCAGTACCAAACATCAGGTTATACACGGTCTTTCCATTCTCAGTGATCAGCTGGGTTGGTTCATTCAACGCTCCCTGTTTCACGCCCTCCAGACCAGCGAAGACACCGCTTGCCGCCTTCAGTGCGTTTTCATCTATCTCCTGCTTGGCAAGCATCTTTACTGTTCGCAGCACTTTACCCTCCCGCAGAATAATAATGTTATTATCGATTCTGGTATATAAATCTACTGCACCTTTAGGATACTCCGGGCTTTTATCCACTGAAATATTTACGTTTTCCGGTATTTTGCTTGCTTCCGGTTCCTGGAGAACGCTTTTCAATGCGGCTTGAAGTTGCTGTTTGTAGCTATCCTTGAGCTCTCCCCAGGATTGATCTACATATATACGTTCTAATTCACCCTTCTTGGTAACCATGACTTGACCGTGTTCCACACCTTTTATACTGAAATCCCAACCGTTCTCGTTACCCATACT
Organism: Paenibacillus sp. Mc5Re-14; assembly: GCF_001049835.1. NCBI lineage: Bacteria > Bacillati > Bacillota > Bacilli > Caryophanales > Paenibacillaceae > Paenibacillus > Paenibacillus sp. Mc5Re-14. The sequence goes on from NZ_CVPD01000001.1 coordinate 1,711,663, forward strand.
CCATTTCTTTGCCCCACTAAACGTATAGCTTTTGCCTGTTGCTGCTTTTAAATGCTCTTGCGCCTTTTGTACAATTTTAGCATCCACTTCTTTTAGGGATGATGCTCCTGTTGCAGCTTGTGCAGGTTGGGTATTTTTCGTTGAAGCTCCATATACTGCCGATACCGGAACAGCCGTCAGAATCAAACTCGCCACCACCGCGGAGGTGAGTGTGTAATATACCTTTTTCATAATAAAAAACTCCTTTTCCCTTATTTTTTCTGTCCAGAGATTAGATTACGGAGACTAGCCAAAGGTTACAGGGAATTTTCCAGTTGACTGAATGTATACAATCGTTATATCTTAAATTAATTAACCGATGGTAAATGAGATTTGAGGAAAATTAATGTTAGGAGCGTGGACTCTACATGTTTCAAACTATCCCTTACGAAGGAACACGTCAGGAACAATTCGAATCCGTTCTCGGACAACTCCGGGCACTTGTTCACGATGAATCCAATAGGATTGCCAATTTAGCGAACGCTTCAGCGTTACTGGGTCACTTTCTTCCAGATGTGAACTGGAGTGGCTTCTATCTTTATGATGGGACTGAGCTTGTACTAGGTCCTTTCCAGGGTTTGCCTGCATGTATACGGATTCCACTGGGGCGCGGCGTTTGCGGTACCGCAGCAGCTGAACGGCGAACACTTGTCATTGACGATGTACATGCATTTCCAGGACATATCGCCTGCGACGCTGCCTCCAATAGCGAAATCGTTATCCCTCTAATCAAGAACGATGAGCTGATTGGGGTACTGGACATTGACAGCCCGCTAAAAAGCCGATTTGATCACGAAGATCGTGTATTCCTAGAGGAATTTACGGCTATTCTGGTATCCAGCCTGTAACCAAAAATTGTGCATATATATGCTCTTCCTTCGCCACAATATATGAGGGTCCTAAAACCTAAACTATCCGGCGAAGGAGATTGATGATCAATGTTCAACAACATGGCTCCGCAACAACAAATTCATCAATGTGAACAAATTATTCAGCAATTGGTACAACAAACACAGCAAGGAACCGCTATGTATCAACAGTTGCTGCAACAAGAGCAACAAAATGCATCCAGCCTTGAAAGCCTGATGCAACGTGAACGTAATGCGGCTCAAATGATCCAAACCGCAATCCAGGACCACCAAAAAGCTATGCAGCAATACCAACAAGTTATTCAACTGTGTAGTCAGCTGGAAAACACCATCCGCTCGAGCAACCAAATGACTCAACCTGGATTTGGCGATAACTATGCTTCCCGTAGTATGCAACCATCCGCCTTTAGTACAGGAAGCCACATGAATCACAACTTTCCGCAACATATGGGGACGACCGGACAACATTTTGCAGGCAGTAGTAACATGCAGCAGTTCGGAAACAGCAGTCAACAAGGCATGAGAACAGCACCAAGCGGCATGTAAGCTGCTTTACACAAAAAAGGGTGAACAGCAGGCCGTCGATTGGTTTGTTGTTCACCCTTTTTTCATATTACTTATAGCCCTTTCATCAGCTATTGCTAGGTTAATTCCCGCTTGGCCAGCTCCTTCATTCCGTCTCGCAAATACTCAGCCAGCCCAGGGTGATAGCCTTCATACATTTTACTGAAATCCTCATGTTCTACATACAAGTCTCCCAGCCCGCTATAAATTTCTGCTGTAGGGGTATAAAATCGGCTTACCCATTGAAGATGACGGCGGATCAGCGCCTGTACTTCTACACTGTTATGCTTCAATCCCTTATTCATGGCTTCAGCCAACTCCCGATGAATCTGATCTGCCTCTGCCTGCGAATCCAAATAATCCTCTTTGCTCCAGTTCGTCGTCGCAGTCTTACTCTCCTGAACCTTCTCTTCGACCTGTGAACCATAACGTTCCGTCAGATCACGTTCATACATTTCTTGTTTTTCCGGGTTAAACCCTTGGTACATTTGCTCTGGTTCCATCGTTTGTTCTCCTTTCAAATGAGCCACCGTTTCGTCGATGGTCTGAAGGAGAGTATGCAAGCGGAAGACCTTGGCCTCAATATTGGCTCGATGCACCTGCAAAACCTCAGCCTTTTGTTCCTTGGTTTGCTCCAGCACATTGCCAATTTCGGATAAAGGCAAATCCAGTTCCCTGTACACCATGATTTGCTGAAGCCTCAACAGTTGTTCCTGTTCGTAATAGCGATATCCATTATTTCCGATATGATGTGGTTTCAGCAATCCAATTTCATCATAATAATGCAAAGTTCGAACGCTGATTCCCGACAGATTAGATACTTCCTTAACCGTATAAGCCATTCCGCTTCACCTCCCTTGCTTTCACAGTCTACAGCCTCACGTGGCGTGAGAGTCAATACCCCCACTTCCCCACCTTGGTACTACACTTTTACCCTGTAAGCACATTGTGAACCGCCTAATTGCCAACGACTTTTCATACTTGCGACCTACAGCAGGTATCTTTAGATATCTATGCAAAAAAAAGCCCTACAGCGTATTTCAAATAGGCTGGGGGCTTCATATATTCAATTCGATCTGGCTACTAAGAGAAGCTTTTTCCCATGACCACATGATCGTAGTAAGCGATCTTTTGAATAATTTTCTCCAAATTGTGTTGCGTTTGTGCCATATGTTCTTCCACTTTCTTTTTGTGAGCAACCAGGAAATCTCTTCGCTCTTGGATCGTGGCTTCTCCTTTTATATTTAGCTCAAGGTATGCCTTAATTTCTTCAATGGTCATTCCTGTGTCTTTCATAGCCATAAGGAACCTGATCCAATCCATTTGTTTCTCGGTATATACCCTTCTCCCACCTTCATCCCGACCGACATCAGGTAGAATGCCCTCTTTTTCATAATAACGAAGGGTAGATGCTGGCAATCCGCTCCTGATTTCAACTTCTTTAATGGAGTACATGGTTGATCCCCTCCTCGTTCTTGTATTTTCGCTTCAAGTCAGCTGTAACGATAAGTATAAGTTTTCATAGAAAAGAGTGCAAAATTAGGATTTCCCTATTCACAAACTGAACAGCTAGCTCTCTCCCTGTCCTTCCCCTCGCAATTTTCCAATATAACTCCTTACATTCTCCTCCGGATGGCTCACTTCCCATTGATCCAACAGCCGATTGACCTCCTCATCCTGAGAATTCAACTGGTAATAAAATATGGCCGCTCGTAATTGGTGGTGCTCTTCGACAGGTTCATCATCAGGCCAGTGGTACTCTTGCTTGCCGTTCTCATCGGTAGTCCCTATCGCTCCGTCCAGTAACGGAGAGCGGCCTTCTAGGCCTTCACCACGGGCAATGGCTTTGAGAAAATCGGCATGTCTCATGGCAACATCAGGCGAACAACGGTGCAAATTCTCGAAAATATCAAAGGCATCAATCGGATCGTATTCCAGATTCTCAAGGAAATGCCTTTGCAGCAACGCGGCAACTTTCTTATTGCCCGTCAGTCCGGACAGAAAATAGAATGTAGGCATTTGTGCCTCATAACGAAAATCGTCGACATGGCTGATAATATCGTCCACAATCTGGTCGGTCTGAAGGCCTTCACGGGCTAACCGAGTTAGTATCCGCACCGCCTTATACTGCGTCCAATCGTACACCCCGAACGCCACCTCATACAGCATGGGAATCGCCTTTTCCCTGTAATTGTAGATAATCTCAAAAATAGCATCCTGTTGAATGTGCAGCCAGTCACCCAAACCTTCGTACTTGCCCGCCAAACTCTCTGGCTTCTGCAACTCAGTCCCGAAAAAATAACGCGGGAATAGAGGCAATGCCTCTTCTCCCAGCATAGCAGCCGAATTTTTCGCCTCGGCGGTGAACTGCTCTGGCTGATCTACTAATCCGCCAACCTTTATAATGGCTGCAGGAATAGCAGTGTCCAAATTGATTGCCACCACAGTTTTTTTATTTTTCTTCCAAAACTGAAATATTCTCATATGTAATTTTCACAGCCCCTTAACGTATATTACTAAAAATTTCTTTGCCAACTAGAATATTGATTCTGAATATATATCGGCAATCCCCTATAATTCCTCAACACGTTTTCCACCATTAAACAAACATATTATGGGAATTACTTGTATACTTTTCAACAGTTTACTTAATATATGCGATTGCTTCTCTAAGCCTATTCTTTTTTATCATAATTATTTAGTATTATAAGGATATAAAAAAGGAGGTTATCATTTGAAAAGTACAGGTATGACACGTCCCCTAGATGCGTTAGGCCGTATCGTCATTCCCAAAGAAATGCGAATTTCTATGGATTTTAATGTGGGTGATCCTGTTGAGATTTTCGCAGATGAGGAAACTGGTATTCTCGCCTTTCGAAAATATACCGGGGTGACGTGTAAAATGTGTGGTTCAGCAGAACAATTGACTTATTTTAGAGACAGTTTTATTTGTAAAGAATGTATTGAAAGTTTAAAGAAGGGGTTAAATTTCAGTCCTGTCCTGAGACCAGCCAAATCAGCTTTAGCCAACGGACAACGGTCGAATAAAGAGCCCAAACGTCTACGGCGATCAACACAGCAGATGATTGAAAGTCTCAAAGAATTAATGCAAAAGCAGCCCAATGCAGCACAGCACGAATATGCCAAAATGCTTGAGGTTTCCCAAGCCCGTATATCCCAGCTCAAAAAATTGCTATAACTACAGCTTGCTATCCTACATAGGTATACACCAGAGATTTCATCATGTACAGCTAATTTTGAACCGTGATACGCAGCATCATAGCTAACCGACAAAACGCATATGCGAAAATTCAATACTAGGTATAAAGAACCACTGGATGAATTGCAAGCGATTATGCCTTATTTAAGAAGACAATGCCAATTAATAGTAACGCCTAAATTAAACGAAATGACCTTCTCTATGTAAAGAAGGTCATTTCGTTTATTTATTCATTTTAATGTTATTTCCAATCATCCAAATGCTTTACCCGTAAAGGTATGCTTTTTGGGGACATTGAGTTTTAAAAAAAATATCTTAAAGGAACATTGCCCATTCCAACAAGTACGTTTGCACATATGATGTCACAAAATTCAATCTAAAGGAGAGATACACACCTTGTCAAAACATTCTTCTAATCGTTCGATGGGACCGGTTGGTTTTTTTCCAACCACTACTGAAGTGAGTAATTTTGTTAATTTATGGGGGATATTTACTGTGAATGGTCAACAGATTGTTGCTTTCGTAAAAAGTGTAGATCCCGTAAATAAATCAATGTTAGTGCTATATCCTAACGGTACACAGTCTTATATTGACGTTACTCAAATCAGTCAGGCACAAGGTCCGTATCCAAGTATGCCTTCTGTTGCAGGACAAAGCGGTGGCCAAGGTGGTGGATCGCATTGGCAGCCTCATGGGCAGGGCGGCAGTCAAGGTGGTGGGTCGCATTGGCAGCCTCATGGGCAAGGCGGCAGCCAGGGCGGTGGGTCGCAATGGTGGCCTCCTCATGGGCAAGGCGGCGGCCAGGGCGGTGGGTCGCAGTGGTGGCCTCCCCATGGGCAAGGTGGCGGTCAGAGCGGTGGGTCGCAGTGGTGGCCTCCTCATGGGCAAGGTGGCGGTCAGGGAAGCGGGTCACAATGGCCCTCCAGAGGATCTCATAGTGCTAATCGGAAAAATCGGAAAAACTAATACCCATCCCTTAGTGTAGCAAATTGATGCTTGCCATGAGCGAGTGTTGATTGGAACACATTCAATATTGCACCGAGCAAAAAGGCAACGCCTCCAGATGCACGCGTTGCCTTCTTTCCTGAGAACACATTTTCATTAAGCCTTGCTGGCCATGTCTGCAATCTGGTAAAGCCAATCTTTACGTGTACCTTCATCGGATTGGGGTACCGACTCGAAAAATAGATGATACATAACGTCAAGTCCGCAATATTCAAATATACCTTTATCGGACGTCAAGCGAAGTGCTTGATCCATGCCATTGCTGGCATATTCCGCATGTGATTTCCCTTGTGTGTTGAGGATGATGGCCTTCTTCCCCTTGAGCAGTCCCATCTGCACCCCGTTTACATATTTGTAAGCAAATCCGTAAGAGAATACGCGGTCAATATACCCTTTCATTATGGCTGGCATCCCCGTCCACCAAATAGGATAAATAAAGGTGATCACCTCTGCCCATTGCAAAAACTGCTGTTCCCGCACAATATCTTCTCCGATTCCTCCAATAATCTCGCTACTGCTGACTACAGGTTGAAAGCCGATATCATACAGATCACGAACCACCACATCATGTCCTTTTTGCTTTAGCCCCTCCACTGCAGTGGTCAAAATTGCATGATTAAAGCTTCCCTCAGATGGATGCGCGTAAATAATAAGATGTTTCATCTTTTTCTCCTCCATTTACAAATAAAATGAGTGATTGATCAATTACTTGACTTTATACTTCTTCATCTAACTGAATCTTTATCAATCCATAGTTCCAATAAAGATGCGTTTAGTAAACTTGAAGCAGTATCTTGCTCATGAATGTTACCTCGTTGCTTGTTAATCAGTCAGTTAGTGATTGATCAATCACTAACTGACTGGCCTCAGTATAGTTTATTCCTTTTTATTTTGCAAGTGCTTTTGGTTCAACTTTATATAAAAGATTGTAAAAAGATCTGATCCAAGGCAGTGTTATTATCGCTGTCCAAAGAAAATAAAAGTCCCCCTGTTGATGCCCATTAGGGTGTGATGTAGAGCAATCACTTAATATGACTTTATAATGTCATGTTATAAGGTGTATGCTACCGAGTGAGGTGAAGCTTATGCCATTAAGCAGACATTTTGAAATCGTTTATATGTTACTCCATAAGAAAAAAGTGACTGCTGATGAATTGGCAGAGCATTTTGAGGTTTCCACACGAACAATTTATCGGGACATAGATGCCTTAAGCGCAGCTGGGATTCCCATCTACAGCAGTAGAGGCAAGGGTGGCGGAATATCATTGATGGAGGGTTATGTCTTTAACACCTCTTTACTGTCCGAGCAGGAACAAGATGATATCTTAATGGCCCTTCAGAGTGTGGCTACAGCTACCATCCCACAGGTAGAAGAAGTGCTAAACAAGTTGAGTAGGCTTTTTAAAAAAGAAATGGGAAACTGGATCGAAGTAGATTTTTCGCCATGGGGAAGCCAAAACAGCCAGAGACAGCTATTCACTCTTATACGCAACGCAATAATCACAAACCGTGTTATAAAGTTCCGCTATTATAACGTCGCCGGGGAACAGAGTTATCGTAGCGTCGAACCTGCCAAGCTCTTGTTTAAAGATAAATCCTGGTATGTGGAGGGTTACTGTTTAAATACCGAAAGTTATCGTGTATTTAAGATTAGCCGAATGAAAGAGATTGTAGTTACGGAAATTAGTTATGAGCCAAGAACAGTCGTGGCATCTACAGATACAAAGATGAACGACTTGCTTCATACCATTGAAGTAACTCTTCACATTTCTGCTCAAGGAGCTTACCGCGTATATGATGAATTTGCCGAGAAAACAATTACTCAGAGGGAAGACGGCTCTTATATCGTCACGGCACAATTTCCTGTAGGCAATTGGTTGGACAGTTATCTGCTATCCTTTGGTCCCCTCCTTATAGAGGTTAGCCCCGAACAAGTACGTACAAGAATATTGTCTCATTTAGAAACGATGAAAAGAAATTTAAATGATCCTCTATAATATGACATCATGTAGTCATATTATTACTGCTATGATGAGTTTGAAGTTATCGCTCACCACATACTCACCATAGGAGGTTGAAGAATCAATGAATTCACATAGATCCATGCCACCAGCAGTAGAAACTTACTTTACATCAGCGAACAAATCCCGGCTTGAAGCATTTACTTCCGCTTTCGATAAAGATGCGTTGATCTTGGATAACCATCGCGAAATCAAAGGTATGGAAGCCATAAAATCATGGTGTGAAGCAGAAATATTGGAGCCGAATGTCACCTTCGAGATCGTGGATATGGATGACATTAATAATACCATCGTCATAATTGCGAAAGTAGACGGAGACTTTGATAAATCGAATCTTCCCGACCCACTCCTACTTAAACATCAATTTCTAGTAAACAACAATAAAATTAAAGAACTGATTATTACACTTCCATAAAGAAATTAAAAAATAAGAAAGGGAAAACGTATATGCCCGCTTATGTTGTTTTTATACGTGAACAGAGTACCGATCAAACTGAACTCCAACTCTATTCTCAGTTGGCACCGGCAGGTTTGGCGGGACATTCCGTCAAACCCCTAGCAATGTATGGCGCATACCAGGTCCTCGAAGGACCCGATATTGAAGGGCTGGCCATCTTGGAATTCCCCACTTTTGAGGAAGCACAAGCTTGGTACTTTAGTCCAGCCTATCAAAAAGCCCTAAGGCATCGACTACGCGGAGGGCGGTACCGGGGTATCATTGTCGATAGTGTGTAAGGTTCGCAAAACAAGTGAACTCGGAGTGAAGATACCTAGAGGTAGTTCTCAACCACATTGTCAAAATTAGGAGAAATTATTCACATGAGTTTTCAATTAGAAAGCATTTTAAGTGAGTTTAAAGGCAAAAGGGCCTTGGTCACAGGCGGTACCCAAGGAATGGGAGAGGCTATTGCTAAGAGACTTACGGCTGCAGGTGCTACTGTAATTACTACGGCTCGAACTACTCCAGTTAATTTAGAAAATCCGGATCTATTTATTCCAGCCGATATTAGTACGCCTGAAGGTGTAGATAAAGTGGTAACCAGCGTTCTTGAGCGCCTAGGCGATGTAGATATTCTTGTCAACAATGTTGGAGGCTCGTCAGCCCCATCCGGGGGAGCTCTTGTCTTGACGGACGAGCATTGGCAGCAAACTTTTAACGCCAATCTGTTTGCTGCCGTTCGTTTAGACCGTGGACTGCTGCCGGCTATGGTGGAAAAGGGTTCAGGTGTTATTATTCATATTTCATCCATTCAACGTCGCTTGCCTCTATATGATGCAACATTGGCTTATGCTACGGCTAAAGCAGCTTTAACTACTTACAGCAAAGGATTATCCAAGCAGTTTTCGCCTCAAGGCATTCGTATTAATACAGTTGCGCCAGGCTTTATCGAAACGAAGGCAGCACAAAGATTGATTGATCGGATGGCTGAGACGACAGGCGACCGAGAAAGTGCATTAAAGCAACTAATGGACTCGTTGGGAGGAATTCCAATTGGTCGTCCAGGACTACCAGAAGAAGTCGCTGAGCTTGTTGCTTTTCTGGTATCCGACCGGGCCGCTTCTATTACAGGAAGTGAATATAATATTGACGGTGGAACAGTTCCAACGGTCTAAAACTCAAGCTAAATACGCTTTAACCAAATATTTTTCAGTCTAACACTTTATTTTCATCTGGCATTCGCGCAAATAATGAGAAAAAAAGCCCATCTAATGAGCAGACATACGTAAAACGTATTATCTATGTCCATCAGATAGGCTTCTATATAGCTATTTACCGTTTAATAACGATCAGCTTGGTTTCCAACATTTCTTCCATAGCGTACTTTACACCTTCGCGTCCGGTGCCACTTTGCTTCACACCGCCATACGGCATATGGTCAACACGGAAGCTTGGTATGTCATTGATCATCACGCCTCCAACCTCAAGCTTGTCCGCTGCATCCAGCGCGGTCGTGATATTACGTGTGTAAATTCCCGCCTGTAAGCCATAAATTGAATTATTCACATGATTCACAGCCTCATCTACAGAGCTAACGGAATGAATCAGCACAAGTGGGGCAAACACTTCGCGACAGGATACCTTGGAAGTCGGGTCCACATCGAGCAATACGGTTGGCTCCAGAATCCCTCCTTCAGCATGGCCACTCAGAGCGATCCTCGCACCTGCTTGGACCGCTTCCTCCAGCCACTCACGAACACGCCCGACATCCTTGGCTGAGATGAGCGCCGATACGTCCGTGTCCGGGTCTAGCGGATCTCCAATTTTTAAACGTTGAGTCGCTTCTACAAATCGGGATACAAATGTACCATACAGCTCATCGACAACGTAAATACGTTGAACCGAGATACATACCTGCCCCTGATTGGCAAAGGCTCCACTTACACAACGGTCGATGACCACGTCCACATCCGTATCACGGTCGATAATAACGGCCGCGTTGGAACCCAGCTCCAGCGTGACCCGCTTCAAGCCAGCCTTGGAGCGAATTTCTGTACCGACCGCCGGACTACCGGTAAAAGTGATATAGCTAACGCGCGGATCAGTGACCAGTACGTCGCCAATGGTTTTACCATCGCCGCTGATCACGTTAAGAGCACCCGCAGGCAACCCGGCCTGCTCCAGCAGTTCCGCGATCAAGTAAGCCGACAGCGGTGTCTGCTCCGCAGGCTTCAATACGACCGTATTGCCTGCTGCCAGCGCAGGGCCCACTTTATGAGCGACCAGGTTCATCGGGAAGTTAAATGGTGTAATAGCTCCTACTACCCCGACAGGTTCTTTAAGCGTGTAGGCCATTCGGCCCTCACCGCCCGGTGCTGCATCCAGCGGAATGGTTTCCCCGTGAATGCGCTTGGCTTCTTCGGCTGCGAACTTGTAGGTTTGCACGGTCCGATCAACTTCCGCGAGCGCAGCCTTCCATGGCTTGGACGCTTCGCGTGCAATAATACGTGCTGCATCCTCACGCCGCTCTTCCAGCAGGTCAGCCAGCTTCTCCAAAATAGCTGACCGCTGGTGCGCTGGCATGGCCCGCATCTCTGCACGTGCATCAGATGCGGCCTGAATAGCGGTCTTGGCATCCTCAGCACTGGCCTCTGCTACCTCAGCAATGACTTCCCCGGAATACGGTAATTTCAGTGTCGTATATGATGAAGCTACTTGCCATTCACCACCAATAAATAAATGCTGCTGCATGCTTTTTTCCTCCTTTTCTCTATATCAATGTTCCTTTTAACATCTATTTTACCGTCAGTACCGGACAAGGTGCATGCTGAATCACATGATGACTCACACTACCCAGGATCAGCTCTGAAACAAGTCCCTGTCCCCGTGTTCCCATAATGATCATATCCGCCTTTTCCTGCTTTGCACTCTCGCAAATAACACTCGCCGGATCACCATGACCCGCCAGCATACGGTACGAAATGCCCTCGTCCTTCAAATAGTCGGCTGCAGGCTCCAAAATATGACGGCCTTCCTCTTCGATCCGCTCATCCACATCAATCCCAACCGGGGGCTCATTCATGGATAAAGTCGGATTTACATGCAATACGGTCAGATGCAGGTTTCCCTGAAGCTGCTTGGACAACGTTTTGGCTGTCTCCAATGCCTTCATAGCGTGTTCCGAACCATCAATCGCGACCAGAATCTGTTTGAATTCGCTCATATTCTTTTCCTCCCCAGAAGTTCAATATTAGTGTGCATCTACCTGAATGTCCTGCATATGTCGACGACGTACGATCAGCACAGCTACACCAATCAGTACCATCAATGCTCCAAAATAAAACGGAGTTTCTGCTGAGTACCACTCTGACAACTTCCCTGCAAGCCACGGTGAAATGGCCCCGCCCAAAAAGCGCATGAAGCTGTAAGCCGCAGATGCTGTGGAGCGCTCCACTGGAGCAGCCTGCATAACAGCGGTTGTAATCAATGTATTGTTAATTCCCAGAAAAATACCAGCCACAATAACCGCTACAATGACAGTCGCTGGCGAACCTGCTAAAGTCCCAATCGCCATGACACCTAAATCAATAGCGAACAATGTCAGCATGATACTAATGGAAGATACCACGCTCAAGCGTGCTTGAATCTTTGGAGCCACAAACACCGAGGTAAAGGCCAGCATAATTCCCCAACCAAAAAACACGTAACCCAAACCATGCTCGTCTAAATGCATTACATATGGAGAATACGCCATCAACGTAAAGAATCCAAAGTTATATAACAATGCGACAATGCCGAGCGTGAACAAGGCAGGATAACTTAGCGCTTTGAACGGATCGGCAATGGAACCACGTTTTTTGGGCTTTGGAATCGAAGGCAGCATAAACGTAATGAACAAAAATCCCACTACCATCAGTCCGGCTACACCGAAAAACGGACCACGCCAGGAAATGGAGCCTAACTCACCGCCCAGCAGCGGACCCACTGAAATCCCGAGGCCCAAGGCCGCTTCATATAAAATAATTGCTTTAGCTGTTCCAGAAGTAGACAGACCTACAATCGCAGACAGCGCTGTTGCGATAAACAAAGCGTTCCCCAAACCCCAGCCTGCTCGGTAGCCTACAATTCCGCCAACCGTATTGGCCGTGCCGCCCAATCCGGCAAACACAATAATAAATAAAATCCCGGTTAGTAGCGTCCATTTGACACCCAATCGACTTGATACGACGCCCGTAATCAGCATCGCAACGCCTGTCACCAGATTATAGCTGGTAAACAGCAATGACACTTGGCTTTTCGTAGCATGAAGCTGATCGGCAATGGCCGGAAGAATCGGATCGACTAATCCCAGACCCATAAATGAAATAACACAAGCAAAGGCGACCGCCCATACGGCTTTAGGTTGAGACAGCAAGCCTGAGCGTTCTTTTAACTCTTCTGGTAATGCATGTTGTGAACTCATATTATGATGTTACCTCCACATCTGAATGTAAATGTTCTTGTTATGATGGGTCGTGTTCAAGTTCCTCATCCAAAAGGATTTTGCGTTCACGAACCCTGATCCGCAGCTCTTCCAATTCAGTCTGGAGCATACGGATACTGTTGATTTTCCCCTTCATTAATTCCAACTGTTCGTTCAGCGTACGTTCCATATCCTCCAACATGGCCCGTCGCTCAATTGGTTGCAAATGCTCCGTCCGCTCGCGATATTCCTCCCGCTGCCCCTTGAGCATTTCCGCTGCGGACATGTAACGCTGAAGCTCTTGCAAAGAAAAACCAAGCACTTCCTTGGCACTCACTATTTTTTTAAGTAGATCCACATCCTCCTGCGTATACAGCCGCATATTTCCTTCACTGCGCTGCGGGGAGGGCAATAAGCCGATTTCCTCATAATAACGAATAGTTCGCTTGGTCAAACCGCTTTGTTTCGCGACCTCATCAATTTTATACGTAACCATGACACCCACCTTATGAAAAAGATTATATATAAATACTACGCCTATATAACGTTAACGTCAACGTCAACTTTAAAACAAAAAGAAACCGCCTCTATTAGAGGCGATTCCTATTTGGGATTGCATGGTCATAGACCCGAAACATCGGCGCTCAAGCCCATGAATATCGCTTTAGATGAAAATAGTACGTGTGATGATAACCAGCAAAATGAAGAGTACCAGAATAACACCAGTGGAAGTAAACATGCCATAACCGCCACCGCCACAACCTCTTTCTACTTCACCCATCTCAGAATTCCTCCTCCCTCTGTCGATTACAACAAATCGCCCGAAATCAAATTCTTGAGCTGAGAATTAGATAACGAATGCTTTGGAAATAATAACGAGCAGAATGAAAAGTACTAGAATCGCTCCTGTAGATGTAAAAGCTCCATAACCAGCGCCTACTCCAGACATGGTGATTCCTCCCTTCATGGTTTACAAGAGCATCTTATGCTTATGTTACCGTCCATGATAGGGACAAATGCCGCGCCTGACGCCCAAATGTGGGTTAAGATTCTACGGTTCCGTATCCTTCGGAAGCCAGCATACCACGATACAGTAGGTTTCGTGCCTGCATGGCAAGAACAGACGGACTTTCGCGCCCAGGCAGCAATTTCGTTAACGTCAGCCGTTCTATCAAACCGATCACGCATTCTGCTGTCAGTTCAGGGTCCAGTTCCTCACGGCAGGAACCCCATCGTTGTGCTGCCATCAGATGTTTTTTGATGTGCTCTGCCATTTCCGCCTTAATGCGCACCGAGTCTGCTGCCTGGTAAAATCCGACACGAGTGATCGCCGGATTATTAGACAACACGCGAAAAATAGCCTCCAGAAACACTTGTCCCCGTCTCAAAATTTCAGTCTCGCTCTGATCCGGGTCTACCTTCATGTTCTGTACTGTCTCATTCACCAAAGTACGAAAGCTCTCCACAAGCTCCTCATACATCTGTTCCTTGCTTTCAAAATGAATATAAAAATCCGGCTGCGTCAATCCTGCACGCGCCGCGATCGAACTTACCTTTGTCTGATAAAACCCCGTCTGAGCGAACTCTTCAGCCCCCGCTTCCAGTAACAACCGTCGACTTTCCCGACTTCTGACTCCCGCTCTCATCACGGTCTTGCCCCCTTACGCCACAAATCTATCGTATTATAAAATTCCTTTGCAGTAAGAACAACGGGCTTGAGGATGATATATACCTGTCCTTCAAAAGTCCTAATACAGAAGAACTGAAGATTTTGGAAAATCAAGGGCATCCCCCTTCAAGGTATAATTAACCAATTGGACGGATGAACGAGCAGGAGTGAGTATATCGAAATCAAATTTATATATGATGTTATACAAATCTCAATGATGAGGACAATATTTACGCATCATTTCAATTGTTATCAGATCATCATCCAGCCCCCGTTGTTGCAAGCCGTCGATAATTTGCTGGCGCTCCTGATCTTTAACATTTTGGCCAAATTTAAACTTGGCGGTCCATTCCTCGGGTACAATTTTGATCAGAGCGACCCCTTTCAAACGTGAGGCATACCGAGAATCGTTGGCATCAATCGTGTCATACCCGCCTTCTGGTTGCAGCTTACTCATAAAAATGGAAAATGCTGATGCTTTTTCTTTCAAATCCACTACATGCTCCGCATGACCACGCACGGTAATACTTTTAAAAAATGAAGTCGCAGGACATGCCATATGTTCATCTGTAAAATAAGATGGAATGAGCGCATACTCTTTGGCAGCTGAAAAAGTGACCCGGTTATCCTCTTTCATTCGTTCCATCTTTTCTCCAGCACGGCTGCCATGAATATAAAAAACGCCATTCCCATAAGCGAAATTCAAGGGAACCACACGCGGAAAACCATCCTCGCTGTTCATGCCTAAAAATCCGAAACTGACCTCGCTTAGAAACTGCTCTATTTCCTCTAGTTCTGCCACTGTAAATTCTTTTCTTCTCATAGGGATCTCTCCTTCCATCTATTGACCAACAATACATTTCAGATTATGTTGAAAATGGATTATTAAAAAGACCCAATATAAACGAAAATGACTGGTCCAATATAAGGAGAAAAGTATGGACATTACGATTGCTTATCAGCGTGCGATTCAAAAATATCATTTGAAATACTTGGCATTGTATCACGCTCTTCGAGAGGGAATTCTCACTGGCTCCCTTGCCAGCGGTACGCGCCTGCCTTCCAGTCGCGATCTGGCTGTGATGTATGGAATTTCGCGCGGGAGTGTTAAAGAAGCATACGATATGCTGTTGGCAGAAGGATATGTGAATTCGGTAGTAGGCAGAGGAACCTTTGTTATGGAACAGACCGCAATGCTGCCAGACGAATCTCTAATCGACCAGCAAAACCAAAACTCGCCTAATACAAAACAAAAAGCCCCTGCTCTGTCAGCATGGGGACAACGAATAATGCAGATCGAAAGGGAACGAGCCTTATACTCGACTCCTGTGTATGCTACAGATAGAGATGGTGCACACCAGCCTTTGATTTCTTTTCAAGCAGAAGAAGTTATATTGGAGGGTAGCTCACAGATCGCATGGAAAAGTGCATTGGCTGCCGCTGGCAAAGATCTGCAGAAGCCCTCGGATGACTCGATGCCTGCACCAGTGAACGGTGATAACTGGCTGCGTGAAGCGATTTGCCATCATGTTGGCAGAACACGCGGAATTACGGCCTCCCCCGAACAAGTCGTATTATGCAGCGGTTCCATGGAAGTGATCACGTTACTAAGTCAGCTGCTTATTCATGAACAAGATAACATTGTACTGGAAAATCCCTGTTATTCCGGCATCTATCGTGCAGTAACTGCCTCAGGCGGACAGATACACGCTGCTGAACTGGATCAGCATGGAATTATTCCACAGGATTGGGATGCCAAGCTTCTGTTTGTTACGCCTGGACGGCAGTTTCCAACCGGTGCTGTATTGCCATTAACACGCCGTCAACATATTTTGCAATGGGCAGCGTCCAAGGAGGCGTGGATTATTGAGGATGATTATGACAGTGAATTCCGCTGGGTGGGACGCCCTATTGAACCGTTAAAAGCATTGGATCGCGCGGATTGTGTCATCTATGTCGGTTCTTTTTCCAAAAGTATGTTCAGCAGCCTTCGACTCGGTTTTGCCATCCTGCCTGTGGAGTTGGCCCAAGCACTGACTGCTGCCAAACGACTATACGATCCCCTGCCGCCTGCCCGCTTGGAACAGCGAGCACTGGCACGTTTTATGATACGCGGAGACTACATTCGTCATTTGCGGCGGATGACTCGAATATACAGATCACGCTACGACGTGTTCCAGCATGAAATACAGCCGTTGAGTGAACTGTTTCACTGGCATCAGAACGATTGTGGTTTACACGCCTATGCCATCTGGAAGCATGGACCTGCCCCGTATCATCATTTGATGCAGATGGCACGATTTTATGGAGTCACATGGCGTGATGCCGCAGATTACCAACTGACACCAGGACCTCCTTCAGCCTGCTTTAACTTTGCCCACTTAACGGAGCAGCAAATTATCGAAGGTGTTAAGCGTCTGTGCCAGGCCTGGGATCGTATCAAACATAAGTATCACGGAGCAAAGCTGAAGCTTTAAAAGGGTGCTCCATTCGCACTTTATATATAGCAAATTAGACTAACAATAAAGAAGACTCGCCCTTTCCATTCCCTTACTTTTTCATATGATGCTAGTAACTTAAAAGAATTGGAGTGAGAGAAATGGCAGTTAGTCCACTTTGTAAACGGTTTGCCGATATATTAAAAGCAACACCTCAGATCATTAACGGAGTTTGTACTGCATCTGCAGTCAGAAACAACATCAAGCCAATCATTTTGGGGAAAAGGACCAGATCCTTTCTTGCAATACCCCAAGCTTTTTCTTTCGAAAGTATTGGCCGTAACGGAAAAGGATTATGTCTTGGCGAAACCGTGATTTTAACCGCAGAAATTAATCCGTTTATTTCTCGACTTCGTAAACATGATATCAAAGTGACGGCACTGCACAATCACTGGCTATTCGATAACCCCAACCTTTGGTACATCCACTTTGAAAAAGTAGAAAAGCCGCTTGTTTTCGCCACAGAAGTGCGTGACGCCCTTAATGTCTTGACAACGAAGCCTGTACGGCCGATTATTAAAAAAAAATAAGCTATTAATAAATGCCAGAGATCCGCTTAGGCGGATCTTCTTTTGTTATTGGTGGAAACAGCATGCGCTAGACATGAGACCGTATTAAAAATCAGTGAGGAACCCCTTATTTGATCACTAGCCCCAAAAGGCCCACAAATGATGAAGCCTGATGCGGTGAGATGATGCAGCCATTCAAATCTTCTATCTCCACTTGTATTCCATCAAATTCGCAATCACTGAGATCTACCCCCTTGAGCTTGGACCCCGACAGGATGGCTTGATCCAGATTGCAACGGGCAAAAGAGGTTTTTTGTAGTGTTAAATGATAAAAATCTGTACTTATCAAAGAACAATCCTCAAAACCAACTTGCTTGAAATTCGCAAAACGGAACATCGAATAATCCCCTAAGCAATCCAGAAAACGAACGTTTTGGAATCTGCTTCTCGAAAAATCCGTTCCAAGCAATTTACAATTTCTGAACTCTGCGCGATGGATAAAGGAACCGGAAAAATTAACATTAGACAGATCACATTTATCAAAAATGACGTCTGTCCATTCACTTTCTGGCAATGACGATTCTGTGATAGTTACATTTTTAAAAGTCATCTTCTCTAATGAAACTTTAACTGCTTTGATATTGTCCAACATGATTTCCTCTACTGCCCCCACACTAAGTTCGTCTTTGGATCGTATGGAGCGTATGTCTTCACTTAATATGGGTAAGTCCGCAGGAATCTTCGGTGACTCCATTTTATTTTTCATGATACCTCTACCTCCACTATGAATAGACTTCTAGGACATCTATATGAATCTATATGAATCTATTTTCTATTAATTCTCACGCATAAGGTAGCAAAAGTATTTTTGACACATATATTAACATGTGAAGTACACTCACGAACCTTTGTTAGGAGGTTGATAGCATGGCAGTACAGCTATCTAATCAAATATTCTCCATCTCGATCGGGAATTATGGGGATATCTCTTCCTTACGTCTGACAGGAGACACCTTCAATACGAATTATGTCATGAACGGCTCCAACGCACCTAAGCAAAATACGTCAGATCATCAGTGGCTGGGTGAACTTATGTTCACCTATCGTCTCGGTAACGGGGCCTGGACTCGGGCGTGGACAAGCAATTCTGCAGATGCGCGCCAGATCACCTCTTCTGGTAACAGTGTCCAGGTGTCCTATCAAAATTCCTCAAACCATCAGGGAATACGCAACTTCACTTTACATGAAACCTATTCGTTGGTTAACGACTATTTACATTGGCAAATGAAAGTAACGAATACCTCTAATCAAACACTGGAAATTGGAGATTGGGGGCTGCCGCTACCTTTTAACGAATACTGGTCCGGCGGTAATAACGAACAAATCTATGAAACCAGGGTACTCTCTCACTCCTTTGTAGGTCACCACAGCTCCTTTATTACCGCTGGACGGCCTAGCGGCATCGGACCGTATATCCTGCTGATGCCCGATGCCTCAACGGGTGCTGGTCTCGAATATCAGGATCACTGGAGAGTCGAGGAGCATCCAGGCAGTACATGGGCTATGGAGCAAGGTGGCTGGTCTGAGGGACTGAATGTGTTCTATATCCACTCCAATGTCATCAAAAGCACCAACCGTGGTTATCTCGGGAGCACCAGTCTGTCGCTGGCCCCTGGTGAAAGCAAAACGTATGCCTTTAAATTCTACAAGGTAGCAGACGAGCAGGCTGTAAAGGACAGGCTATACAGCGAGGGACATGTGGATGTGACGGTGGTTCCGGGTATGATTGTCCCGACCAATCTCAAGGCTAAATTCGATCTGCATACCCGTAAATCCATTACCTCTGTCACAGCGCAGTATCCCTCCGAAACGACCATCAACTATTTGGAAAATGCCCCTACAAACCACAAAATATATGAACTTACACTAGGACGATTGGGTCACAACAATATTACGGTGAACTACGGTAACGGCGAAAAAACCGTTCTCCAGTTCTATGCCATTGAGCCGATTGACACTGCACTTCAGCGTCACTCCACTTTCATGGTCAACAGCACGCAATGGAATGTGCCTGGGGATCTGAGGGACAAGGTGTTTGACGATTGGATGATGCAATATAAGGCCAAACGCAACAGCTTTGCCGGCTACTGGGGCTGGGGCGATGATTGGGGATTAACTCACGGCCAGTTTCTGGCGGAGAAAAATGTCCAGAAGCCCGTGGTCTCTGAGATCAAGGCAGTCGATGATTATCTGGAGGTGGCTATCTGGACGAATCTGATGGAAGGCCATCATACCGATTATCTGGTCCCCGATTTCCTGATGCCGCAGCCTAATACAACACCAACGTACCGGGGCTATGCCTATCCGCACATCTATAATACGTTTTTCAGCATGTATAAACTTGCCAAGCTGTATCCCAACCTGATCAGCTATCGCAATAGCAAAAACACATATTTGCTACGTGCTTACCGTATTTTTAAAGCGTTGTATGAAGGCCCTGTTGCTTATAACTGGAACACAGGACTTATGGGTGAGCTGACCACACCGGATATAATTAAGGCGCTTCAGGAAGAAGGATTGACTACCGAGGCTAACGACCTGATTGCCAAAATGGCTACCAAGTACAACAATTTCAAAAACACCACCTATCCCTATGGCTCTGAGTACAACTATGACAATACAGGAGAAGAGGCCGTATATACACTTGCCAAAATGAACGGCAATACGACGATGATGAGCAAAATCAATGCCAAAACACGCGCCGCACGCGGTCATATGCCTGTCTGGTACTATTACGCAGATCCGGTCACAATCACCGGAGAAAATTGGTGGAACTTCCAGTACACCACCTCGCTGGCGGGCTATGCGATGGACGACTGGACACGTCGTTATTCGTCCAATCCCGAAGTGGACCAGCGTCTATCCTATGCCGCCAAGCTGGCGAACATCGGGGCGATTAATTCGGGACAGATCAGCTCTGATCCTGCCAATATCGGGGCAGTATCGTGGACATATCAGGCAGGCAAGGGCAATTACGGAGCCCTTGGTCTGGACGGCGGCCCTCTGTTTAACGGATGGCGCGGCATGTCCGGGGAAGCTGATCTGGGGCTGTTTGGAGCCATTAAAATCCTAAGCTCGGATGTTGCTGTCGATCCGATATTCGGCTTATTCGGCTATGGCTGTGACGTTACTGAAAGCAATAACAGCTATACGATTACTCCAAAAGACGGTGTATTCCAACGTCTGCATCTGATCACCCAGAAGCTGAGTCTGGAGCTGAACCGGGATCAATATAGCTTGGCCATCGTATCCAAGTCCAAGAACAATATCCGCTTGATGTTGAAAAATACGACACCTGGCACAGCTCATACGACTGCTGTGACGATAACTGGACTCGCGGCAGGTACGTATGACGTACTGATAGACGGCACAAAAACCGGCTCAGTCACAGCTGTTAACAATGCTGCGACTACTGTCAGACTGAATATCGGTACGGCAGCCAACTACGATATCCGTATTCAGTCCAGTACAGGCAATCCGGCTCCCGCTGGGGACATTATAGCCCATTATGAATTTAACGAAACGGCCGGATCAACCGCAGCCGATTCGTCAGGTTATGGGCAGCAGGCCAGTGTAAATGGCGGCTCGTGGGGCGCGGGACGGAATGGCAATGCTCTGCGCCTTAACGGTACAGACGCCTATGCCAGCCTGCCCAGCGGAATAGTTAGCAGCCTCAATGACTTTACCATTGCCGCGTGGGTACGAGTGAACACGCATAACGGCTGGGCTCGTCTGTTTGATTTTGGAGCAGGAACAGATCGGTATATGTTTTTGACCCCGAAGGCCGAAGGGACAGGTATGCGTTTTGCCATCACTGTCTTGGGGAACGGAGAGGAACAGCAGCTGAACGCCCCGGAACTGGCGACAGGGGTCTGGAAGCATGTTGCCGTGACTCTGTCAGGCACTACAGGAATTATGTATGTGGACGGTATAGAGGCGACCCGCAACACGAATATGACGCTGAAGCCTTCCAGCCTTGGACTGACAGATTGGAACTACATTGGGAAATCCCAGTTTGATGATCCTTATCTGAATGGTGCGGTAGATGAGCTGATCATTTACAACAGGGCTCTGACCGCTCAGGAAATCAGGGGCTTGGCCTCGGCAAGCAGCACCATTACAGCCCATGATGTGGGAGTCCAAGCATATGCTGAGGGGGCAGATTAAAATACACCTATGCATTCATTTCATGCCATTAACGTTTTAGATTGTGAATAATTGGTATTATGAATGATTTATACCGTGAAACATTTGCGTCGTAAATGATTGGTATCGTGAATTACTTTTGCTGATGCTTCCCATCGCCTCCGCCCCGGATTTCTTATATTAATTCTGTAATCAGGGGAGAAATCCGGGGAGATGATGCTTCCGAAGCGAGCCTTCCTATGGAAACCTCTTAAAGCGACCACTTTACCGAAACAATCAGCGGCAGCTTTTCCATCAGCAGAGGAATTAGCTCCGTCTAATGCGTGTCGTTCTTGGTCTTAAGCGAACAAGCTCCTCACTAGTGAGTTGTCTAGTATAGGAGCGAGGGGAAGATCCTGTATCTACTCTGAGCACTCTGCCTGCCCCGCTGGGGCGGGCTACTCGTGTGTTGAACACCTGCATGAACCACTGTACCGGAAAGGCTATGGATAAGCGACCATCTGCCGTGCCTGCATAGTTGACCGCGGCTGCATAATTATCGGACTGTCTGAGCCATACAGAGCCGGAATCCCCGGGTAGTGATACAGGAGTCGTACCTCTAATAACCGTCTGATCTTCGAAGGTCAGTAAGCCCAACTCTCCCCCATAATTGATTTGCAGGTCCGTATAGACGGACTCTACCGTGCCATTAACCCGCCCGGTTGTACGCCCTACCTTCTTCAATTTTTCTCCTACGCGATAAGCGGTAACATGACCCGGAATGGCTCCCACTGTAGCATAACGCGGATTGAGCAGGTTGTTGCGGGTCGGAAGCGAAAGCGCTGCATCAATCAGGTTCGTTCCGGTGGGATTTAAGCGCACGTAACGATACAGTCGTCCTATACGATTCTGGGCAACCGTCCCCCCATCGGCTCCGCCTGGTTGAATTGTAGCTTCCCGATTGTCTGTATTGGAGGGATTGAGGACATGGTTATTGCTAAAAAGATAACGTGTAGCCGGCTCTCCAGTTGGGGAAACGATGAGTCCGGTTGTACCGGAACCTTCAATCGTCCCGACACTGTAGCCGGCGATGACCGGGCGGATGCGCACTCTGTAGTCCATGGCATTAGCTCTGATCTTTCCAGTCTTTACAATTCGGATAGGAACGTTCGATTTCTTTCCTAAGGCAGTGGCCGACAAGAGTCCAGTAGAGGCCGACGCTAGACGATCCGTGTACACAATGACAGCGGCTCCCCTTTTGGGATGGGCAGGGTCCCTGTATCCTACGCCAATGCCGTGAACACCAGACATTTTCAAGACTCGCTTGGCCATCCGCTTTTTTACTTGAAGCGCGGCCGAGAAGGTAGCCAACATAATCATCTCCTTTTACATTCAGATGAAATATTGTATGGCTAAGGCCGCTCCGCGTTCCATTTGATCTTACGATCACTGTTGCTTCTCTAGATCCAAATGGACCGCTGCGCTATCGAACTCCGTATTGAAATGTATATGAAGGTATTACAAAATATGGTATACTCACTCCCGAAATTGACATTCGCTCATTCGATTCTGATGTTCAAGGAGGTACTTCATGTTCTTAACGATATTGACCTACAGCATACAAGCAATTGTAATTTTACTGATTATCTTTACATTGGTGAGAAAAAACAGAAAAAAAATAGGCCGGGGATCACTTTCACTGCTGTTATCTCTTCTTGGTATGGCTGTTTCTTTTGAATTTGGCGATTACATATTGGGAGACCAGTTGCTTTCCTTTTTAGGATTGCCCGCCTGGTCTAACAGTGTTGATAATACTAGGTTTCACTACACCATTTATCTATCCAGTATTTTTTTTATTCCCAGTTTAATCATTGGCTATAAAAATCCTGAAGACTTTGGAGCTCTTATCGGAAGACGAGTTTCTAGTATTTATCTATTTTTGATCATCATTTCGCTTTTATTTTTTATAATAAGCTGTTTGTCGAAGTGAAAGTTGGATGTGGGTCATTCCAAAATAAAAAGCCTTCCTATAATCAAGGAAGGCTTTTTTTTACGATGAGAAGCACAGCTTATCCCTTAACCGCTCCCTCCGCGATGCCTTCCATAATGAATTTCTGAAAGAAGGCATAGATCAGGATAACCGGGATAGAGGTCAGCACGAGCGCGGCCAGAATAAGCGACCAATCCTTGTTGTACTCTCCAAACAGCATATTGGTCGAGAGAATCAGGGTGTAATGGTTCACATCCGTCAACATCAAAAGTGGAAGCAAAAAGTCATTCCAAATCCACAGGAAATCCAAAATAGCAATCGTGACGGTGATCGGCAGCAGCAAAGGAAATATAATGCGAAAGAACGTTTGGAACTCATTGCACCCGTCCATTTGCGCAGATTCTTCCAGCTCACGCGGGATGGATTTGACGAATCCGTGATACAAAAAGATTGCCATGTTCACACCCAAGCCGATATAGATCAAAGCCAAGCCGTACGTACTGCCTTGAACAGACAAATCCTTTGCCATTCGCGTAAGCGGTATCATTATAGAGTGAAACGGCACCAGCATGGAGGCAACAAACAGGAAGAAAATTGCACTGCTCAGTTTTCCACTTGTACGAGACAGCTTGTAGCCTGCCAGTGCCGAACAGAACACGATCCCGCCAATGCCGATAAAAGAAATAATCGTGGAATTCAGAGCACTGTTCAGCAAATGGGTCTGATGAAAAGCCTGACTGTAATTTTCAAAGTGAAGCTTCGTCGGCAATGCCGTAAAGGATGCAAACATCTCGCCCTGTGTTTTAAACGAATTAATGACCGCCATGTAGATCGGGAAGAAGGACACGACTGCGCCCACGCACAACATCAGCGTGATCAGCAAGGAATTGGCTTTTTTCAGCCTCATGCCTCCACCTCCCTCTTCTTCATGACACGCAGTTGGATCAGAGTAAAGATTAGCACAATGGCGAACAAAATAACGGATTTAGCACTCGCATAACCATAGCGGAAGTTGTTGGAGAACGCTTCCTCATAAATGTTCATCGTAATCACCTGTGTACTGCGTCCCGGTCCCCCGCCAGTCAGTCCGTACACGACCTCATACACCTTGAAGGCACCGTTAAGTGTCAGGAAGAAACAGATCGTAATCGCGTGGGTAATCATCGGCAGCGTCACACTTCTCAATGTCTGAAATGCGTTCGCCCCGTCAATAATAGCAGCCTCCTTCAAGCTTTGTGGTACACCCTGAAGCGCAGCCAGATAGATGATCATCATATATCCCACACCATTCCAGAGCGAGACAATAATGATGGAAAAGAAGGATACTTTCGGATCGCCCAGCCATGATTGACCTAAAAAGGCGATGGCCGTCTTTTCAGCGATTTGCGGTAGCACGGAGGAAAAAACGAATGTCCACATAAATGCGCTAATAATGGTACTGATCATATTAGGCATAAAAAATAGCGTCCGAAAAAATCCTTTGCTGCGTGTGCGTGACTCAATCAACACTGCCAGTACTAGCGCAAGTACATTTTGCAGCACGATCATGACCAATACGTATTTAAGTGTAAACCAAAGAGAATTGAGAAAATCGGGGTCTTCCTTCAAGGATTCCACGAAATTCCCCAAGCCGATAAAGTTGTAATTGGGATTCAATCCATTCCAGTCTGTAAAGCTGTAATACATACCGCTGATCGTTGGAATAAGCAGGAAGATGGCGTAAAAGATTAGTGCCGGAGCAGTAAACGCCAGCAGCATGACGTATTTTTTGTAGATTTTAAAAGGCATGGAGTCTCTCCCTCCCGATGTCATTCTGTAGGTTACCGCTACTTGTTCACTTTGTTATACGATTTCCATGCCTTATCCAGCGCCTTAATGACGTCATCCTGCGAGAGCTGGCCAGCATAATAGGATTGTAGCGATTTGCCTGCCTCATCCTTGACCGCCTGCGGAATTGATGGATCTTGGTACGACTTGCCTGCTTTCACATATTCGGTAGCATCATTAACCCAAGGATAGCTCTTAAACGTATGCACTTTGGAGATGGGGTTAAATTTCAATGCTTCATAGAACGCGCTGGAATCCTTGTCGTCCAACACATAGTTAACAAAATCGAGCGCAACCTCCTTATTCTTGCTGGTAGAGGATACAGCCAGCGAAGTCGAAGTGGACAGATTGATCAGGGTCGCATTAGGATCGTCATTAATCGGCAGAGGTGCTACTCCAAATTCCATCTTCGGATCAGATTTTAAAATCGTTTCCGCAAACCATGGTCCCTGAATCCACATTGCCGCTTTACCCGAAGCAAATGCCGCCGATCCATCATCCCCGCCAATTTCCAGCGCCTTGTCTGTACCATTGCTGTTCACCAGATCAATAATATCGAACATGCTCTTCATTTCGGAAAAAGAGCCTTTGTCCTGATTCATCCGTTCGATAAAATCTTTATTCTGTGTGTTCATCATCGCACCTGCTGTGAGCGGCACAAACAGCTGTGGAATCCAGGATTCCTTGTAAGACAACAGGAACGGTTTCACATTGTTCGCTTTCAGCTTCTCGACGACAGCCTTCATTTCGGTCAACGTTCCTGGCGGCTTCAAATCCAAATCCTTAAATATCTTTTTGTTGTACAAATAGCCCCAGGAGATCGTTTCCAAAGGAACCGCTACGACTTTGCCGTCTTTCGTCGTCACCGAAGGCTTTACACTATCCATCAATTTACTGACGAATGGCTGACCAGACAAATCCTCCAAGTATCCCGCTTTGTAAAACGGTGGAATTTCATTCACCGCATGCAGTGCGAATACGTCCGGTGCATCGTTGGAAGCGAGTCTTGTCTTCAGAATTTGTGCGGCATTGTCAGCAGGCGGCATCTCTAGCTGAACGGTGACGTCGATATTTTTATCTTTCTTCTCTTTGGCTACAAACGCATTAATGTATTTATCGTAGTGCTCCTTTAAGCGGGGCTGAGCAATAAACATTTTGAGATTTACAGTTTTTCCGTCTCCACTGGAACCGCTGCTGTCACTGCCTGAAGAATTCGCTCCACATCCGGCCAACAACGTGCCAACCAGCATTGTACTCAATACACCTTTCCACATTTTCATGCAAAATGACCTCCCTTAAGTTGAAAATCTCATTTTGTATACGCTTTCATTATAGGATGGGAGGTCACTTCTGCCATTGGACACCCTTAACTTATTGGATTGGATTTTTTTAAACTTCCTTTCTCATTTCACCGGGGGCCATGCCAAAATGCTTTTTAAATACCCGATAAAAATAAGACACATCTTCATACCCAGCCATCTCTGCAACGGCTTTAATTGAAATCTGTTTATTGGACAGCCATTCCCGCGCCTTTTCCATTCTCCGTTCTACAATGTAGTCCGTTACATTCTGACCATACTCCTGCTTGAATACCTTGCTCATATATTCCTTGCTCACAAAAAAGTTTTTCGCCAACTGCTCCAGTGTAATCGGCCCAGCAAAGTGACTGTCGATATACCGCCGTACCTCCTCCAAATTCAGCTTATTTTTGTATTTTCGCTGCCGAATCAGCTGATCCAGTTCCTGAACATAGCATGACGATACGAATTCCAGCGCATGTTCTACAGAGGATAGGGCAGCCTGCGAAAGCGGAAATCGTTCCTTTGCTGTAGAAGTATCCAGCCCGTTATCCGCTGATAGCTCTTTCAGCAGGGAAAGCAACTCCTGTACCAGCCTGCCCAGCATAGGTTGACTTGGTGCTCCATAACTCTCCAGCTCCTGCACAACCTGCCTGCATGTTAAGTTCACCCCGTCACGATTCAGCTCATTAAAATAAAGACGCAGCAGTTGCTTATACCGGGTTAACTTGTGGAAAAACTCATAATCCAGTTCTGTTACTTCTGGCTGCTGTTCGGCCGCCTTGACCTCCAGATCGTTTTTGCATTTGAGTAGCACCGCATTGAGCTCGACAGGATTGACAGGCTTGAGCAAATAATCAACAGCCTTGTAACGGATCGCATGTTTGGCATACGCGAAATCATCATAACCGCTCACGACAATGATTTTCACATCAGGACATTGGTTATTTAGCGCTTGCAGCAGCTCTACTCCGTCCGCACCCGGCATGTGCATGTCCGTAATCACAATGTGGGGAGCTAACTCCCCGACCAGCCTGAATGCCTCGTCTCCATCCTCAGCCTCACCCACTACTACCATTCCAAGCTTTTCCCATGTGCCGAATGTCTTCAAAATATCGCGGTTCCACGGCTCATCGTCAACGATTAATACCCTGATCATATTTTGCCCTCCTCTGCCGAGATGAATGGAATACGAATAGTGACACATGTACCGACTCCCTGCTCACTATCTATAGTCACTCCGTAATGCACTCCAAAATTCATTTGTATGCGTGAAGCCACATTGCTTAATCCGATATGACTGCCCTTCGCCCAAATTGGTTCCTCCGATGCGTTTTCCAGCTTAGCCCGAACTTTCTCCAGCTTGTCCGGGGGCATACCGTTACCATTATCGCTGACCGTAATGCACACTTCTTCCTTCATAATTTCCACGCGGATTGCCATTCGCCACGCCCCTGCCTTGCGATCAAGACCATGCTGAAACGCATTTTCCAACAATGGTTGAAGCGATAGCTTGGGCAGACGAATATCCATCGCCTGCTCTTCTGTCTCCACTTGAAATACTAATCTTTGCGGAAAACGACGCTGCTGGATACGCATATAATGTCCCACATGATCAAGTTCTGCACGCAGAGAGGCCATATCCTGAGGCTCACGTACCACGTAACGGAACATCTCACTCAGCGAACGAATGACTTCATAGGTATCCTCCGGCTTTTGCGAAAACACCATACTTCCGATCATTTGCAGCGTATTTTGCAGAAAATGAGGATGAATCTGCGCCTGGAGCGCTTTCAATTCAGCCGTCTTTTTTTGCAAATTGATACTGTATTCCGTCTGGATATGCTCGCGTATTCGGCCTGCCATCCCATGTAGACTTCTTTCCAGTAACCCAATTTCATCCGGTCGTGTACTTGGCTCTCCAGCTGGCCCCTTGATCATATCAAGCTCCTGCACCGAACGCGCCAAATGGACAATCGGGCGTGCAGTCCGCCATGCGATGAAAACGGCAATGCAGATGGAAACCAGGATTGAAATCACGCCTACGACAATACCATACAGCATGGTTGAAAAGGCACTGTGGTTAATGGAGGAAGTCGGTATGATTTTGACCAGTTTCAGTCCAACTACATCCAGATCATTGTAGAACACATAATGTTCAGCAGTTTGAAGCATCCCGGGGCCCGGCTTAACATCACGAAGAGCGGTCAGTACTCCTGGAGGAGGAGGCGACTGACGAGCCTGCGCTGGATACATGACCCTGCCATCCCCATCTGTAATCAATACCTGGTGCTGATCCCCACGTCCCAACAGACCCAGCGTCTGATCAAATTGTGACCATAGCACCTCCAATGAAATAGCTCCCGTCTGCTTCTGGTCTTCAAAACGCCGAATACTGCGTGTCAGTGTAAAGCGATCAGGATCTGCAGGGCTTGATCGAATCGAATAATCCTTGTTCGCTTGCCACATCTCGGCGTACTGCGAGGGAATACCGCCCACTGTCGTTATTTCATTTTGCATACTATTAAAGGTAAACAGGGTTTGCGATTGCTTCAGATACAGCTGAATACCGATGACATGACTCCCGGCTGAATAATATACATTCGCCAGCGTATTCAACATTTTTCGCTGAGCATTAAATTGGCTTGAAAGATTGTCAGGCTCGCGTTCATTCAAATAATCGCTTAGATCAGGGCTGATCTGAATGCTGTAAATCAGATGATTCAGACGATCTAACTGGTCGCTGATATAAATACCCGTCCATTTCATATTGGACATGTTCGTCTCGACCACTTCGGTTTCCATAGATGCTCTGCTTTTCTCCGCAGCCAGCACCGTGACAGCAATGACAGGCAGCACAGATAGAACAATCATCGTCAAAATCAGCTTGAGCTGAATGCTACTTCGATACGGGGCCGTCAGCGCCCGGAACCAGCGGACTGCTCGGGTTGGCATAGCGATGCACTCCTCTATTCAGCCATATGCGAAAACGCCCCGCAATTCGCAGGGGCGCTTCAATGTGCCGGATCGTTACGGCGGGATACCTATTCTGATATTATTCGTACGTCGATTTCAACTCATTACTCATCATTTACGCTTCTTCGATAATTATAACACTCCAAGGCTTCAATTGGAGCAATTGTCCATGGGTAACCGCCTGCTCTCCGATCAGCTCCTTGCCGTCTCCGTGCGGATACACCACCGAGCCTGCTTGTTCTGAATAGTTAAAATAGTACCGGATCGTTCGTCCCAAATCATTCGTACCGGACTTAACAATGATCGGATAAGAAGCTTCCTGATCCAGTCCCCATACGCCTGCCTTTTTGGCTACAGAGCTGAACAATTCGCGGATGACCGTCGAACTGACGATACAGCCGATGTAGGTCGCCGTTCCCTGACCATAGCGATTTTGCGTAATCGCAGCATATTTGCCCCAATGCGGGTGATCGTAATAGGCTAATACTTCGGCAGTCGTCGTCGTTATCAGCTCCATCCACGTATCTACCTGATTGTCATCTTCTGCCACTTTAAAAGGATTATTCTTGAGTGTCACATTTTTCGGCTCCACAAACAAGCTGTAATGAATACCACACACTTCGCTAATCACGCCCGGCTGCTGCGATGTTCTCACCTGCACATGTTCGTCGGTAAATCCGCTGCGGGACGTGTATACCACATGACCACCTTGCTCGACATATCGGTTCAGCTTTTCCAGCAGTGCATCTGGCGCAGAATACAGACTCGGAACGATCAAGAGATCATAGTCATCAAACGATTCTGTACCCGGATGGACGATATCTGTCCCAATATTCAGCTTATACAGCTCGTCATACAGACGGCGTACGATGTCATTGTAATTCAGTGGGCTGTTCATATTAAACTTGAACCAGTTAATGGATGTCAACGCTTCGTTGCTAACCAGGATAGCTGTTTTATTTTTCTTTTTCAGATTGACCAGATGCGTGGACAGTCTTGCAAAGTCCTTCCCTATCGTCTGTGCTTCCTCATATACAGGATTCGGTTCAAAATCATGGCTAAGCAGACCCTTCCAGTAGGTTTCGAAGGAATTATGAATGGAATGCCAGTGCCAGTAAGCTACCATATTGGCCCCGGAAGCCAGATGACTGAACGCTTGCAGACGCAATTGTCCCGGATAAGGAACCCAGTGTGTAAACGCCTGCGCCTCCGTTTCCAGCACTAAGTAATTATTATGTTTTGTCGAACGTGCCACATCACCACCGAAAGAGATTTCAATTCCAGTCAAATCATCTTGTGATGGATGGTAAATATCGACACCCGTCACATCAAACGCTTCAGATGCAGCAAAGTGATCCACGTCCGGCTGAATTCCAAAGGAATGACCTCTCCACTCAAAATCAAAATTTTGCGTAACAAATTGGTCTTCCCGCTTATATTCATTGACAATCGCGACCTGCCAGGCCAGGAAGTCCGTCACCAGCTTGCGCTGGAACTGGGAAAAGGCCGCTCCCAAACTTCCATTAATCGTTCCGACCACCGAAGGGAAGTCCTCCCAGCTATTGATGCGATTGCTCCAGTAATCCAAGCCAAATTTGCGGTTCAGCTCCTCCAGTGATTCAAACCGCTCCCGCAAATACTTCACAAACTGTAATTGCACATTGGGACCGCTCGTATTGTAATGCTTTGTCTCGTTGTCTGTCTGAAAACCAATAACTGCCGGATGCTGGCTTACCCGTCCAATCAGCTTGCGTATGATTCGCTCAGCATGGAACAGATACACTGGGTTCGTAATGTCCATAATCTGACGAGCCCCGTATTTGCCCGGTCCCTGAGGTGTTGTCGCCAAGACATCGGGATGCTCCTTCACCAGCCATGTGGGTACGGCATAGGTCGGCGTGCCCACAATGACCTCAATACCCGCCTTATGCATGGCGTCCAGCACCCGATCCACGGAGGTGAAATCAAACACTCCGTTCTGCGGTTCATGCGTACTCCAAGTAGATTCGGCTATCCGCACTACATTGATTCCTGCATCCTTCATCATTTGGATATCTTGGTCCAAACGGTCATAAGGCATATATTCATCATAATAAGCAACACCGTACAATAGCTTTTTCATCGAGTCGTCCTCCAATAAGTTTAATGCTCCTACACCAAGCACCAGCATAAAGTGCGAATATCCATGTAAACCCTGTCCAGTCTGCGCTATATTCGAAACATAGCTCTTCCTGATTACAATATGGTGCCGCTTTCAAAAATACTATATATAAACGATTTTTTATGTAAAAGCATGTATTACAGCACTTGTAAGCGCTCTTTTATTATAGATGAATGTTAGGTACAATGAGATTGTCTAAGCGGTGTAAAATTTGCCCTAATCGAAGGTGATCTGATGATATTAAATCCGGATGTTGATCCAGCTCTATTCCATGATTGTCAATGGCTGCCCATTATCGACTGGAATGTGAAATTTTTTGGCGCTCATATTCATCGGGTCAAAGCGGATTGGTGCATGCCTGAGGAATCTCATATCGGTTTTGAAATTGCTCTCATTTTAGAAGGTCGTCAGGAAACGATAATGGAGAATAACGTATACTCCGTGGGAAAGGGTGATATTTTAATGATTCCACCAGGATTCAAGCATGTAACTCAGTGTGTATCCCCGGATGGAATGTATTATTTTAGCACCCATTTTAATGTTGATGATCCGCTGTTCCGTCAAGAAATGATTAAAAACAATCAGCTCTTTTTCCCGGCAGGCACTGAAACCAATACCAAGCTGCAAAAGGTGGTCCATAGCTGGATTAGCATGGTGCGGGAGAATGGAGAATATACGACAGCGGACCGCTTTCGCATGCAGATTGCTTTGTTCGAGCTATTCGGGATATTCTCGCAAATGATTTCTACGGGATTGGAGCCGAGAATTGCACCTTCATCCGTTCAATATGCCAAGGCCATTATGGAAGCAATTCAATCGAGGTTCAAGCCTTATCGGGGGGATGAATCTGGTGAGCAGACGTTCCGACTTGAAGATGTGGCGGCTTCCCTTGGGATCAGTCCAGGCTATGCGCAGGAAGTGTTCCGCAAGGTCTACGGCTATTCACCACGTCACTATCTATCGGAGACCAAGCTGCATGAGGCTAAGGTGCTGATCCAGCAACCCAATCTACCGCTAAACAAGGTAGCTTCCCTACTGGGATACTCCAGTCTGGCTCATTTCAGCAGACAGTTCAAGCGCTGGACAGGTACCAGCCCGCTAAAATACCGCCAGACGTTAAAACCGATTACGGATGAGCAAAGGAGCTAGACATAAGGAAGGATAACAATGGCTCCACTGCGTTAATCATATGAAAAAGAGCACGACACCGTATATTGCGGCTGTCGCGCTCTTTTTACTTTATTTTCTAATGAGTTTCATTGCCTTAATAATCTATATTGATGGTGAAGTTCCTATCCTGCGAATCATAGCCTGATATCTCCTATGTGCTGATGTACTACATACATCATCCCCATCAGGAATAAGGCCAATCCCAAGTACCCGATTCCGAATTTCCAGCGTGATGCAGCGGGTACTTCGTAATATTTATCATTTTCAAACGGAATGTAGTCAATCCCACACAGCAATCTGAGCTGATACGCATCCGGGGTCGGTATATGTTCTACACCGTTCAGCCATACATGCTGGACAAGACACTGCTGGGGCAGCAGAAGCGTATGCTCCACATCCAGACTTTCCATATATACCGTTACATATTGCTGCCCCTCCAGATCCGAGTAGGTATTAAAGGATAGTCTGCGCGTATGCTCCGGCCCAGGCAGCGGATATCCTTGCTCATACAAATGCTGTACGTCAACCAGCGGCTTCTGTAATAACGATTGAACCTTGACGTCTTTTTTATTGCGTTTGACATATTTTTTGTATAGATCATAGGCAAATAATGCCCAAATAAAGAAAAATAAAATGGATTTCAAATACACAATCACTACAATCCCACCCAATAGGCCCACCAGCCATAACCAGCGTGTCACTGCTGTAGAAATCCGTCCTCCATCGAGCGGATGAATCGGCAGTAAATTGATCAGGTTCAGGAAAAAACCGATATATGCTAGTGCATACAAAAGTGGACTGTCTGTTGCATACGCTCCTGCGTATACTGCCATAGCCCCAACTGTCCCCAATAACGGGCCGCCCATGGCTACGTAAGCCTCTGTCTGGGCATCCAAAGGATGGCGCTTCATGGTGATTAACGCACCGAGAAAAGGAATAAATAACGGTGTCGACACCGGAAGCCCCTTGCGTTTGGCAGCTAATACATGCCCCAGCTCATGCACAAATAACAGCAACACGAACCCAACCGCAAATCCCCACGGGTATATGATCGCATACGTGCCAATCGTAAATGCCATAGAGATCAGCGCGCCGCCAAATTTACTGAATTTTAAAAGGGCAAGTAACGATTTGCCTTTCAGCAGGAGCAATGCTGCTGCACTACCAAGATACCATTTGGATGAGCCGGATTTGGAATCGGTTTTATTGTCTTCTTTTTGCAAAATTATCCGTCTCCTTTCTCTAATACTTCCATTGTATCTTGCAATGTGCAGGTTGTAAAAACTTCTCTAACTCACAGATAAGCGAACTGGGGAAGCTATGTACATTATTCCGTATATTGTAGACATCCTCGAATGTCGGATGGTATATTGGTGCTGGGTTAGATACCCTATTTTGTAAAAGGAGGTTTGCTCATTCATGTGTACTCACTACATGCGTCTCAGATAAAAGGATAGACTTCTCCATGAAGCTCAACCTGTTTTTCACATGAAGGGTTGAAGCTTGTTTAAGTTGTCTTTTTTTAAGACTAAATCTGAACAATGAGGTGTGTTTCATATGACTGAAAAGCGTCCCTTGACTAACTCAAAAGATGTTAGCGAAATATTGGCCCTTGCCCAAAGCAACGGGCTTCACATACGACATGAAGGATTGGAGCTCAATGAGTCCGGGTTGGATTTCCGGGCCCTATTCGCCAAAGACGTTCAGGGTACCCCTTGGGTTTTACGTACACCGCGACGAATAGATGTGGTCCAATCAGCGGCTTACGAGCACAAAGTGCTTCGGTTGATTCGTGATACGCTACCTGTAGCGGTACCGGATTGGCAGGTATATAGTCCAGAGTTCATCGCCTATCCTCAGCTGGAGGGCACACCTGCCGCTACTATTGATATGGAAACAAAAAGCTATGTATGGTTCATCAACCCTGATGCTCTGACAGATAGATTCGTTGCTTCGCTCGCTAAAGCCTTAGCCGCGTTGCACCAGACGGATCACCGACGGGCAGCCGATTTCGGTGTCCGCGTAAAGCAACACGACGAAGTTCGGCACTTAATGGGTCAGCGAATGGAAGAAACACAGCGCGTCTTTGGTGTATCCGGGGAGCTGTGGCAACGATGGCAGGCCTGGCTGGCAGATGATAGCTACTGGCCGGAATATTCCGCACTTGTCCACGGCGATCTGCACCCAGGCCATATTCTAGTCTCATCGAATACAGAGGTTACTGGAATGCTGGACTGGACCGAGGCCGAAGTAGCTGATCCAGCGATTGATTTTACGAGTTACTATACTTTGTTCGGAGAAGTAGAGCTTGCTCGTCTATTGAAGTTTTACAAGGCAGCAGGCGGACGTGTATGGCCGCGTATGAGCGAACACATCATTGAACTGACCGCGGCTTACCCTGTGCTTATCGCCGAATTCGCCCTCAAATCCGGACTAGATGAATATATGGAGATGGCACGTAACGCGCTGGGTGTCCATAAGCAAGAAGAAGGACTGCCCGACATATAATATAGCTGTAGCCACCTGGCAGACTTTGGTTCAATGACGGACCAAGGCCTGCTTTTTTTCTGTCCTCTCTCCTTGTTCGTAAAATTACATTCCGTACTCAAGTGTCTTTCCCCCTGTCTGTTCTGTTATCATGTAGAAAACGGAATAACTCAGGAAAGGATTACGAACCATGAGTTTTGAACTTACCCGGCGAGCGATCAGACAACTATGCAGTCAATCTGCTTACGACGACGGGGATGCCTATTACCGGGCCAAAAAGGTGGCCTTTACACAAATAGATCATAATGAAGGTGTGTATGAAGCTACAGTCAAAGGAAGCGGCTTTTATGCTGTTGCTGCGATGATCCGGCCCAACGGCAGTATCCGCGCGGAATGCACCTGTAGCTCATTTCAGACCACCGGACGTTATTGCAAACATATTGCCGCTGTTCTCCTAAATGCTTATGATATGCGACGTGGGAAAAGTGTGTCCGTACGTTCCTATGTCTCCAGACTTCATCCCGGCACCGCTCCCGATCCAGCAGGAAGTATAGGTTCAGACGAGATGTACACATCTACAGATGACCCAAATGAACACACAGCCAGAAAGTCACGATCCTCAGGCATCACACAAGGGGATCTCCAGTTAACCGACAGTATGTTAAAACTATTCGGTCGCAAAAGACCGCTTCGCAGCACATCTGCGCTGCTGGATACTCGCGCGATCTTGGATTTTCAATTTGTCATTCGGCCTTTTGCCTACGGTTACCAAAAATATATGTTTGGGATAGAAATGAAGGCTGGCCCCAAAAGATTATACATCGTTCAGAAAATCCGCCCGTTTCTGGATTGTATCGAACGTGGGGATAGCTACATGTTCACGAAAAGCTTCTCTTACGAGCCGGAGCTGTACCGCTTCCGAGCTGAACATGACGCTATCCTCCAGCAATTATCTCAGGTGTGCCACCAGGAGCGCATGATTCGGGAAACCTCTGGTACGTATTCAGCCTCCGGCAGTCATATGAGTGGTGAGCGAATGCTTCTCATCCCGCCCGCGGCCTGGGATAGGCTGCTCCCCTTGCTGACAGCAGCACAGGGCGTCTACTTTGAAATTCACGGAAACATGAGCGAAGGTATCCCCCAGTCCGACCTGATGCTTCCGCTGCAATTTGAATTTGATGAGACCGAAGCCACAAGTGAAGGCTACCAGCTAAGCATTCAAGGATTAGATGACTTGACCATCATGGAGGACTACGGTGTCGTCATTGCCGATGGCAAGCTTGTCAAGCAGAAGGCTGATTCCTTACGGCGTTTGTCCGAGCTCAAACGGATGGTCGAAGTACATCACAGACGAGCAGTCCAGATTGCACCAGAACAGATGGAATCATTTATGGATAAGGTCGTGCCCGGGTTAATGAAGCTGGGACGTGTCCATATGACACGTGCTGTCTCAGATCGGGTCGCCCAGCATCCGTTGAAGGCCAAGCTGTATCTGGACCGGGTAAGAGACAAGCTGCTGGCAGGACTGGAATTCCAATATGGAGACATCATCATCAATCCGTTGGAAACAGATGCACGAACGCCAGGTAACGATCGTATTCTGATACGTGATGGGGAACAGGAGCAGCGGATTTTGGAACTGATGGAGCATAGCTCCTTCGCCAGAACAGACAGCGGATATTTTATGGAAGATGAAGATGCAGAGTATGACTTTTTGTACCATACTGTACCGCAACTGGAAAAGCTACTGGACGTCTATGCCACAGGTGCAGTCAAAGCGAAAATCAATAATACGCTACCTGTCCCAAGAATACGAGCGGAATGGGACGAACGTACAGATTGGCTTGAATTTAAATTTGATATTGAGGGTATACCAGAATCGGAAATTCGCAAGCTGCTCCAATCGCTGGAAGAAAAACAGAGATATCACCGTCTGCCGAATGGCGCCTTGCTACCGCTGGAAACAGAGGAGTACAAGGAGTTAATTCGGTTCATGAACGAAACAGGTATCCGCAAAAGCGATCTGGATGCAGCGCAAATTCGGATCCCAGTCACACAGGGGCTGTACTTGATTGATCCTCACGATCATGTGAAAAATCTGACCTTGGGTAAAACCTTTCGCCAGTTGCTAGAAAATATACGCAATCCTGATCATCTTGACTTTCCCGTACCCGTCACGCTCGCCCCAATCTTAAGAGATTATCAGGTCTACGGTTTTCAATGGCTTAAGACCTTGGCACATTACCGTTTTGGAGGTATTTTGGCAGATGATATGGGGCTGGGCAAAACGCTGCAAAGCATTGCCTTCCTCGTCTCTGTATTGCCGGAGATTCGCAGTCAACAGCTTCCAGCCATGATTGTATCCCCTGCATCACTGGTGTACAATTGGCGGAATGAACTGGAGAAATTCGCCCCGCATATCCGCGTCACTATTGCCGATGGCAGCCCGGAGGAACGAGGCCGGATTATACGGGATGGCGCCAGTTACGACGTCATTATTACATCCTATCCGCTGCTACGGCGCGATGCAGAAGTGTACAGCAAGCCATCGTTTCATACGCTTATTCTGGACGAGGCGCAAGCGTTCAAGAATCATGCCACCCAGACGGCACAGGCAGTTAAGGATGTACAAGCCCGTTACCGCTTTGCCCTGACAGGAACGCCTATCGAGAATACGTTGGAAGAACTATGGTCCATCTTCGACGTTGTATTTCCTGAGCTATTTCCCGGCGGAAAAAGAGCATTTCACAACCTGCCTCGCAATGTGATTGCCAAGCGGGTTCGTCCGTTCCTGCTGCGCCGTCTGAAGAGCGATGTTCTTAAGGAACTGCCGGAAAAAATCGAATCCGTGCAGGTATCACGGCTTCTGCCGGATCAGAAAAAGCTGTACACGGCTTATCTGGCCAAGCTCCAGCATGAAACGTTGAAGCATCTCAACGAAGAAGGATTTCAGAAAAACCGGATCAAAATTCTAGCAGGTCTGACCCGGCTTCGTCAGCTCTGCTGTCATCCGGGCTTATTCATAGAAGGATATACGGGAAGCTCGGCCAAATTTGAACAACTGCTGGAGATTATTACGGAATGTCTCGGCTCCGGGAAGCGGATGCTCATTTTCTCACAGTTCACTACGATGCTTCAAATGGTCGGACGCGAGCTTTCCCGTGAAGGGGTTCCCTACTTTTACCTGGATGGACAGACTCCTGCCCCCGAACGAGTCGAGCTGTGCAGTCGCTTCAACGAAGGAGAACGCGAGCTGTTCCTGATTTCCCTCAAGGCAGGAGGTACGGGTCTGAACCTCACCGGCGCAGATACCGTCATTCTATATGACCTGTGGTGGAATCCCGCTGTAGAGGAGCAGGCTACCAACCGTGCACACCGAATGGGCCAGAAAAAAGTTGTGCAGGTTATTCGGCTCGTCGCCCAAGGTACGGTAGAGGACAAAATGTATGAGCTACAGCAAAAAAAGAAAAACCTGATCGACCAGGTCATTCAACCGGGGCAAGAAAGCCTTTCAGCACTGACCGAGCTGGAGATTCGTGAGCTGCTCATGATCTAACCAGCTCTTCCACGCTTATTTTTACGATACTGACACTTCAGAACCCAAAAGGTCCAATGAGGGTGGAAATCTTCCCGCATTGGACCTTTTAATGTTCCATATGTGATTGTCCTGCTCAAACCGATTCATCCTGTTTGAGCACTCTAGGCTCAATGGGAACCAGATTAGATTCAATCTGGGCGCGCTGAGGCTCATACCATTCAGGCAGCATCAGCTTGTGCCCCAACTCATTCAATTCCTCATCCACCGTAAATCCGGGCGGATCGGTTGCGATCTCGAATAATATACCGCCTTGCTCGCGGAAGTATACGGCATTGAAGTATTGGCGATCTACAATGCCACTCGTCCCAAAACCATGCTGACGAACCCATTCGTTCCACGCCTGATGTTCGGTATCATCCTGCGCGCGCCACGCAATATGGTGAACCGTACCGGCGCCGCCGTTCCCCCACGGTACATCCTTGACTGGAATGTCGATCAGGTTGCCCAAATCCCCAGTCGTCTGATAACGGATATAGCCCGCATCTGCGTCTTCACCGATGGGAGTCATGCCCAGAACATTCTCCAGCACGCCTTGGGTGTGCTTGGAATCCGCACTGTAGAGCACTGCTCCTCCAAAGCCCTTGATCGCTTTATCTGTAGGTACGCCTCCAGCTGTCCACGTGTTCACCGGGCCTTCCTCGCGCTCCACCAATTCCAGATGCAAGCCCTCATTGTCTCGGAACTGGATGAATGACTCGCCAAAGCGAGTAGCCTTCGTGAAGGATACCTTCAAGCTGTGCAGACGGTTTTCCCAGTAATCCAGCGAGCCCAGCGGCACGACATACGTCGTAATCCCGACTTGTCCGCCTCCAATTTTACCCTTGCGTGTACCCGGAGCCGGAAAAAAGGTAATGATCGTTCCCGGGCTGCCTTCTCCATTCCCAAAATACAAGTGATATACTTCTGGAGCGTCAAAGTTAATTGTCTTTTTGATCAATCTCAAACCAAGCACACCTGCATAAAAGTCAACATTGCCCTGCGGATCGCCTGCAAAGGACGTAATATGGTGAATTCCAGCGGTTTTCAAAGACATCTTAGTCACTCCTTAATGAACATGATGATTTACAAATTTCAAAATCCATTGTAGCTAACAAACTGTCCAACTGGCTTGCGATATCCTCTTGCCCGCTGACCTGATTCGTCCTCTTTTCCCAAGGTGATCATCATCACGGGTACAAATTGCTCTGGGATATTCAGTACTTCCTGCACCTTCGCCGGGTCAAAACCGATCATCGGACAAGTATCCCAGCCTTTGTCCTTGGCAATCAACATAAATTGCATAGCCGACAGGCTGGCATTACGAATTGCTTCTTCTCTCTGGAAGACAGGTCCCCGCTCGCGATAAAACTGAGTTACCGATTCTACTGTGCTATCATATTCCTGCTTGCTCAGAACACCCAAATTCAGGAACCCTTCGTTGAGGTCAGCTACCTTGGTATAAGCCTCTGTATCACCCAGCACTATAATGGTGGCCGAAGCAGTTAATATTTTATACTGCTTACTTGCCTCATCATGCAGCCTTTGTTTGATTTCTGCATCCTGCACTACGATATAACGCGCATGCTGTAAATTAAAAGCCGATGGAGCGAACTTCACCAGCTGAAATATCTCTTCCAGTTCTTTTGCATCTATAGTAACATCAGGAATAAATTTAGAAGCCGATCTTCTCTCTTGAATAACATTCACCAGTTCGCTCATATTCAGGTCCACTCCTTGATATTATTTTCAAATAAATTATCTTTAAATTAAGAATATATCTTTAGTTGTTTTCTGTCAAGTAAAACTATAAAAGTGTTATGTAAGGGCTTTACCAGCCCTTTACAGATCCGTTGTCCGTATCCTCATCGTAATCGCTTCGCGTTGCGCTTTGGTTAAGCCCTTGAAGACCAGCTCATACGAATGGTCGATCATGCTGTACAAATCCTCCAACGGGAAGCTGTTATCAACCTCTATCGTATTCCAATGCTTTTTGTTCAAATGATAGCCTGGTTTAATGGCCTTGTTCTGCTCACGCAGGTTTTCTGCAATGACCGGATCACATTTC
The DNA here is from genome assembly GCF_001049835.1 of Paenibacillus sp. Mc5Re-14. NCBI lineage: Bacteria > Bacillati > Bacillota > Bacilli > Caryophanales > Paenibacillaceae > Paenibacillus > Paenibacillus sp. Mc5Re-14. The sequence goes on from NZ_CVPD01000001.1 coordinate 1,752,694, forward strand.
AAGGATATGTGGCTAATGCCATCTTTTTCAGTCAGGAGAGCAAACATCTTGCCCCCTACCTTTAGTACCAGGGGATCAGCACCAAATGGATAATCCTTAACAGCCTCTTTTTGACTCAGACCATACGCTACAATTTGCTCAAACATCAGCCTTCTCTCCTCTGCTCCAAGTTATCGGTCTATAAACCTATTGCGCCCTATTATATCACCTCTATACGCTCCATATACACTAGGTTCGTGCTTTATGGATACCATCACACACACGCTGTTCGGATTGGATTTATATGGGACAGGAACCCTATATTCTGGTATACTTCCCTGAGAGGCTGTATCGATATATTCGAACGGTACTCTGGTAAGATGCAATTTAATAAGTATAAGTGTGAGCCTATGGAGGTGAACTCGTTGGATTTTGCTCTGATCCGAAAGGACCGAGACAAAAGAACGGTCGCAAATTGACTCTTTTTTTGCCTTTCGGACCTTTTCAGCAATGTGCTGGAAGGTTTTTTTGTTTTTCAAAAACTAAGTTAGGAAAGGCAGGGACCCTATGATGCGGTTTCTAGTTGTGGGTGCAGGTGCTATTGGAGGCTATTTCGGGGGACGCCTGGTTCAAAAGGGAGAAGATGTAACCTTTCTCGTCCGCCCTTCCAAGAAGCTTCATTTGGCAGAAAACGGTCTTACGATTCAAAGTGTGCACGGAGATTTTCAGACACCGATTCAGGCTATTACCTATGGTGAAGCTGCTGAGCCATTTGACTGTATTATTCTCGCGGTCAAAGCGTACCACCTGCCTCCAATGCAGCCCGATCTAACGCCTTATATCGGCAAAAATACAATGATTCTTCCGTTACTTAACGGTTATGAACATTTTGGATCTTTACGCGAATATTTCGGGGCTGAAAAAGTGCTAGGTGGGCTTTGTTATATTGAAACGACGTTAAATCACAAAGGCTCTATCGTTCAGACAAGCCCGTTCCACCGCATTGTTTTTGGTGAATGGGATGGAGGAAACTCAGAGCGGGCGCAACTACTATGTAGCCATCTTGATCATGCAGGCTTCACAGTCACACACAGTCATGACATTCAGCGTGAAATTTGGCAGAAGTATATATTTATTGCCAGCATGAGCGGAATCACAACCCTGATGGGTACCTCCGTCGGACCTATACTCGCCACGCCCGAATCGCGTGCAATCTATAAAAGGCTACTGCATGAGATCGTCACAATCGCACGCAATGCAGATATGCCTATTCATTCAGAAATGGAAGCACATACGCTAAAAACGATGGATTCCTTAAAGCCTGAGATGATGTCTTCCATGCAACGTGATATGCAGAAAAATCTACCGGTTGAAGCAAGCCATCTGCATGGTGCACTTCTGGCATTGGCTTCTAGCAGTAATATTTCATATCCGATACTTGAAACGGTGTATGCCCGCTTAAAGGTCTATGAGAGCTTATTGAATTGAATACGAAGTAGGTGGCCATCCGAAAAAGCAGATCCTTCTATAATGAAGGATCTGCTTTGAATTTCCCTATACCTTTCCTCGGCAAGCTTGCTCAAGCCCTTGAAGTAATGCTTCCAGCTCCTGTCTAGTTTCAGCATTTGTAATGATGCCTTCTTGATTCAGCTTCAATGTGATATGCGGAATAATGACCTTTCCATTTTCCACAATCTCTGCATTGATCATTTGCAATGTGAGCAGCAGCGAAGCATGAGCCAGATTGCCGCCCATAGGGGACGGTGAAGCGCTAATGACCGCTGTAGGCTTGTTTACAAATTCACCTGAAGATACGAGCCAGTCCAAGGCATTTTTCAAAGTACCCGGCACACCATTCCCATATTCCGGTGTACAGATCAGCACTCCATCGGCTTGTTTCAATTGCTCCCGTAGCTCTCTTACGGAAGCTGGCCCCTCCTCTACATCCAAGTCAGGATTAAAATGGGGCAGATCCCCCAATCCATCATAAACTATGAATGATATATTTTCAGAAGCCAATCCAATAGTAGCCTTCATAAGCGCGGTGTTGGAAGACTTTTGACGAAGGCTCCCCGATATAGCCAATACCTTAATCTTTTGTTCCACCCATATCATCCCGTTTCCTTTAACAATATCTTATCTTGGATACTCAGTGTACTACAGTCAACGCCAGGAAAATCAAAAAAATGCCTGCGGCTTCGCAGGCATTCATGATGAAGAATCCATGGTCACTACTATGTTCGTATCTGTCGTAAATATATTAGGTATCCTTCTCTTGCTTGCGTTGTACTCCAATCAAGTCAAGGAAGAAGACAAACAACGGAATACCTACAATCAAGCCCCACACCCCAATTAGATGCTCAGAGAAGATCAATACAACAAAGGTGAAGAAGATCGGTAAATTGGTTTTGGATGACATCAGCTTCGGGTTCAGGAAATAGGCTTCAATCGCATGAATAACTACGATCAGAATAACCAAGTAAATCACATAATTGATTCCTCCGACGCTAAAAGCAATCAGACCAAGCGGGATCAGGGAAATAAATACACCCGCCACTGGCACCAATCCCAACAAGAATATAATGAGCGCGAGGCCGAGCAGATTGGGAAAACCCATAATCCAAAGAGCTGTCGTCGTCAATATACAGTTAATGAGTGAAATCAATAGTTGAGCTTCCAGCACCTTCCCGAATGTACCCAGAAACATGCGTCCAAAATGGCCCACTTCCTTGAAGAACCAACCCAGCTTACTATCCACAAACGTAGCTGTAAAGCGTGTAATATAGGATTTTTCCATCAGGAAGAACAAGCTCAAAATAATCGATACCAGCAGTTGTGTTCCCAGTTGGCTGATTTTCATTACCGCATTCCAGCCAGGCTCAAATAACCGCTGAACATTAAGCGTGTCCATAAATTCAATAATCGTTTCGTTCCATTGGTTACGATCAGGATACATGTAGGCTTGCTGAATCATGAGATACACCTGCTTGACCTGTACGCTGATTAGCGGCACCATTCGGTAAACTCCCCACACGATAATCAGGATCAGCAACCCGTATACCAGTAGCAGCACGATCATAGGCGGCACATTGGCGAACCGCTTGATCAGCTTATTCACACCGTTATATATACTGCCAATCAAGATCGTAAGCAACAGTGTTAACAAAATAATATTCATCATGCTTCTTAACATAAAGAGCAGTAAAACGATTATCGCAAGGACAGCTGCCCGCCTGACGCCTGCATGATTCATCCAGTTTCTTACCATTCGTCTTTATTCCCTCTCTCCTACTTGACTGTCACCCTTGCAATCTTCCTCGGCATTAACTTTCTCTCTTTAATAATTTACTGTTAGCAATCAATAGAGAACCTACCATGACTAGGATAGCAATGGACCACCAGAATGTATTTTGAGCATCATCATGGTCCACAATAATGAGCCTGATGACGGCTGTAATCCCAATATAGATGAAATAACGTAATGGAAAATGAAAATTGGTTTTAAAGTACTTAACTATTAATGCAATGAATTCAAAATACAAGAAGAATACAAGCAGTTCTTCCGTGAATTCATAGTAATTTTTGTCGGCTTCTGTATACAAGAACACATATGAAAATATGGACCATGTTTCTTTTAGAAGTAAGAAGCTTAAAATCAGCCCGACTAGAAACAGCGAGATGTTCAAGATTATTTGCAGAAAACCAGGTAACTTTTCAATATACTTCATTAGTGCATTCAATACAGATCCCCTCACTGGTTGTACAGGTTCTTTTATATTATATTATCGGTGCAATACATGAAAAATGCTACATTACTTTTGCGGTCACCTTAATGAAAATTTATATTCGCCCCCGCAATGTAACCAATAGAGATAAAGATCAGTGTCCATACCAGAGAACCGGCGCTGGCCACCAGCATATATTTTCGGACAGGCATCGCGCTAATCCCCGACAAATAGCTTGTTGCATGTCTGACTCCTGGAATAAAATAACCGAACAAAATGGTCCACAACCCAAAGCGTGCAAACCATCCTTTTACCCGTGCAAACCGCTTCGGTGTCAGTCCCACCCACTTGCCGTGCTTATCTACCAATGGCTGACCCAGCTTTTTGCCTAGCGTGTAACTGATCATCATCCCTGTCATCGCCCCAATGAAACTGACTAATATAGATAGGGAATAATTCAGTACCATGATAGAAGATAGATAGCCGACAAACACCATAATAATTTCATCAGGAACGGGTAGCCCTATAATTCCAAGGGCAAGAAGTGCAAAAATAGCGATATATCCGTATTGTGTAATCATGCTGATGGCCCATTCCATAGGGACGCCACCTCCTGACCGATTATTTTTTGAAGGACGGGAAGGGAATACGGCTAACCATTAGGAATGACAGCACTACCATGAGTGCCAGCAACACCCCCGGCTTCAAATGCTCACTCCATAAAAACATAAAGGACAAAATCACACCTGCGGCCGTAATGGGCATGCCAACAAAGCCTTTGCTAAAAGCCATCAGGTTGAATCTTGCCAACCTCACCGCACCGCATATCACAAACAACACAGCTACAAGCGGTCCTATCCAATGAGTATCTCCCAGCTTGTATAACAAGATCAAGAAAGCAGGGGCAACCCCAAATGAGACCACATCCGCCAGCGAATCAAGCTGTTTGCCAAAATCACTGGAGCAATGCAGCAGCCTTGCCAGCAAACCGTCTAATACATCCCATAAAGCAGCCACCACCACAAGAATAAAAGCGGTCATGTATTGCTCATGAATCGTGAAATACAGGGATAAGACCCCTGCCCCCAGGTTTGCAATCGTGCATAGTGAGGGCAACCAATTCCATTTCATACTCTTAACTCCTTTGCCGTAGCTTAGCCTCCGAATATAACGACAAAACGGACGCCGTCCTTGGTATTCTCCGCCTTATAGCGGAATTCGTGTAAATCGAGAATTCGTTTAACGATCGATAGCCCGAGTCCTGTCCCACCTGTCTGACGGCTACGGGAGAGCTCGGCCCGGTAAAAACGATTCCATATCAGCTCCAACTGATCGTCTGGGATGGTCTCACCCTTATTTTCAATGGAAAACGTATTGACTTCCCCAGAGCCTTCGATACGAATCGTGATGGAGCTTCCTTCCTCGGCATGCCGTATGGCGTTGACAACAAAGTTGATAATCACCTGTTCCATCCATCCTATATCGGCATGAATCGGCAGCTCATTGGCAGGAATAATAACCACTTCCAGCTTCTTCTCCTTCAACAGATGGAATAGCTTATCCACAACCTCCTCCACCAGCTCACTCAGGATAAAGGTCGCCTTGCGAAGCTTGAGGGTTCCAGACTCCAATTTGGCAAGGTCTAGCATATCCTTGACCAATCGCTCCATTTTGTCCGCTTCCTCTACAATGACCTTCATATAATGATCCTGCTTCCCCGCGCTGACCCCATCTTGTAGTCCTTCTGCGAATCCTTTGATGATACTTAACGGGGTTTTCAGCTCATGAGAAGCGTTGGCAAAAAAGTCTTGTTGCACAGCCTCCATCCTCTGCTTCTGTTCCATGTCCTCGACCAATTGCTGATTGGCCTCCTGAAGCTCGCGCAAAGCTGTGTCCAGGTTCTGGGACAGGGTATACATGCTGTAGGACAGGCTGCCCAGCTCATCATTTTGCCGGATTGGCGTATGGGCTGTAAAATCGAGCTTGGCCATCCGCTTGGCGGTATTATTCAAAGTAATGAGCGGACGGGTTACCATTCGGGAATAGAACAGGGACAAAATCAGAATGAGTGCAAAACCGCCGATCCCCAGGTACAGATAAAACCAGCGTAGAGCCTCATTCGTCTCACTGATTTCCTGCAACGATGTCACAGTGAACAAGAGATCGATCTCGCCTGTGCTCTGACGAACAGGATGGACGATAACTGCATTTCGTACCCCTGTCCAAGGTTCTGTCCAATCTTCTTCCAACACTTCAAAATTTTTGAGTCTCTCCAGATGATCCTGGGATAAAGGAAACCATTCCTCCAGCGCACTAAACAGCAGGCCTTGACGCTGGCTCCAGGTTTTCAGATCCGGCAGTACAATCTCTGTCACCGTACCGGACAGCCTTACACTGTCATTTGTGCTTGTCTCTTCCGAGTTTAAACCTATATTTTTGAAACCGAGCTTCTGTATGCCTGTTGGATAAATTAAATTGGCAGAAGAGATGCCGTCAGATCCCAACATCTCACCTTCCACAGTGACCTGATCACCAGGCTGAATCCGGGCAGCTCTCAGCTCATCTCCGTGCTCACTCATAAATAGAGACAGCGATATTTTAACGACTTTACCATCTGCTTTTCTGAGACTGATATGAAACGCATCATCCAGCTTTACTTTGCCGTCCAACGTTACAATCGCCAACTGGTTTTTATTCTGAAGCATGAAGCGGGCTGCCTCACGCGAAACCCTGCCCGATCCCCAAGCCTCCTGGACATAACTTTGACCGAAGCTTTGCAAACGGCTTTCCACACGCCCAATCTTCTGTTTCTGATAAAAATTTTCAAAAAACAGCAGCTGACTTAAAATCACCATACCGTAAAAACACAGGAAAAACACAACTGTCATAATGAACAACTTAAAGGTAACTCCCCGTTTGTTCATTCTTCCTCCTCGAACCTGTAGCCTGTGCCAAAAACCGTGCGAATATGGCGTGATTCACGGCCCAGCTTACTTCTCAGCTTTTTGATATGCGTATCGACAACTCGTGTATCCCCTTCAAAATCGATACCCCACACCCGGTTCAGTATCGCATCCCGTGAAACAACGATGCCTTTATTATGTATAAGCAGCCGCAGCAACTCATACTCCTTGGGCGTCAGTTCAACTTCCGCCTGATCCACTTCAAGCCGATGAGCCATCGTGTTGAGCATAGCATTGCCGAACCGCAAAATATGCGACTCCGGCTGCACATTCCCCTCCACCCGTTTCATCAGCGCGTTCGCGCGGGCAATCAGCACCTTGGGACTAAAAGGCTTGGTCACGTAATCATCTGCCCCTAGCTCAAAGCCCAATATTTTATCATCATCACCGGATTTGGCCGTCAGCAAAATAATCGGTACCCCTGAACGGCTGCGTACCTGACGGCATACTTCCCAGCCATCCAGCTCAGGCATCATAATATCGAGTATAATTAGTTCCGGTTGTACCGAATCGAACCAGAGGAGTGCATCTTTTCCATTGCCTGCTTCATAGACTTCCCAATTATTTTGTTTAAAATAATCCGCAATCACTTCACGAATACGTATTTCATCCTCCACGAGAAGAACTCTTTTATTCAAATCGACTTCCCTCTTTCGGTCATTCTAGGACAACAGCATATCAAAGAGATGTGTACTTTATGTGTTCTCACTACTTTTTTATCTACAGAAACTTCCCATCCGCAAATTTCACCTTGGATTAGGGCAAATTTGTCTTCGCTCAGACCATCTCTTCCCCTAAAATCCTACCCTATAATATGTAGAGATACAAAAAGCCTGAACAGGAGGGTAACATATGAGCAATCCAACCATTCAGTGGTTTTCCACTTCCAAAGCTAATGCTTGGCAATCCCAAGCTCATCATTTGACCGAAACCCAAGAGAGTGCCAACCTAACCCTTACGGGAGAAGCATATCAGCTCGTCGAGGGCTTTGGCGGCTGTTTTAATGAATTGAGTTATGTAGCTCTGAATCATTTGGACAGCGAAGAACGAGAGCAGGTGCTTCATGCTCTCTTTCACCCGGAGGGCGAGCACAAATTCACAATCTGCCGACTTCCTATTGGAGCGAGTGATTACGCGCTGGAATGGTACAGCCACAATGAAACGGACGGCGACATGGAGATGAAGCACTTTTCCATTGAGCGCGATCAGCAATATCTCATACCTTTTATTCGGGAAGCGTTACAACTCAATCCAGACTTGAAGCTGTTCGCCTCACCCTGGAGTCCGCCGACATGGATGAAATCACCCAAAGCTTACAATTACGGCACACTGCGCTGGGAAAAGGATATTTTGAAAGCGTATGCATTGTACTTTGTCAAATTTGTTCAGGCATACCGCAAGGCAGGCATTACGATTCACCAGGTTCATGTTCAAAATGAAGTCATTGCCGATCAGAAGTTCCCTTCCTGTGTATGGACCGGAGAACAGCTGCGTGAATTTATTCGCGACTATTTGGGGCCCGCTTTTGAGGAACATGGGCTGGATACAGAGATTTGGCTGGGTACCATTAACGCCCCTGATCCGTGGGAGGAATTAATGAAAAAGACGTCGACCGGATTTGATGAGTATGCCCACACCGTGTTGAGTGACCCCGAGGCCTATAAATATATTAAAGGTGTAGGCTATCAGTGGGCAGGCAAAAATGCCATTCAGCGCACCGTAGCCAGCTATCCTGAGCTTCGTTACATGCAGACCGAAAATGAATGCGGAAACGGAGAAAACTCATGGGACTACGCCAAATATGTATATAACCTGTATCAGCACTATTTCACCAATGGTGTGAATGCTTATATTTACTGGAATATGGTTTTGGAGCCGAAAGGGAAGAGCACATGGGGCTGGGAGCAAAATTCGATGATCACCGTAGATCCAGCGAATCGAAAACCTATTCTGAACCCGGAATATTACGTTATGAAGCACTTTTCTCATTTTGTATTACCAGGGGCCAGACGCATTGGAATTCGGGGTTCATGGGCTGGAAATGCGGTTGCTTTTCAAAATACAGACGGACAAAAGGTTCTGGTCATCGCCAACCCGTTTAAGGAATCTCGCGTGCTGAATCTGTCTGTCGGAGAAACAACACACCGTTTGGAGCTGGAGCCGGAGTCCTTTAACACCATCGTTATTCCTGCTTAACCGTTGTAGATTTCTGGAAGCTTCCAGTCTGGCGCACATCATCAGATTGTGATTTCAGTCGATTCGTATCCCATCGTATGCATAGTTTCCAAAATGGATGTATCTCCTTTTGCGTACTGTAGTTATACATAGTATACTTGGAATAACTACGGACAGGAGGTCGATGAACATCACAACTGTAAAAGACCGGATTGATTTGAAACTGATTAATTGTGATAAAGAATTGACTCTCGCGGTCATCGGTGGCAAATGGAAGTTGATTATTTTGTGGCATCTTGGTATGGAAGGCACCAAGCGATTCGGTGAATTGAAGAAGCTGATCCCTCACATCACGCAAAAAATGCTGACCAACCAATTACGCGAGCTGGAAGAAGATAAACTCATTCTGCGTACAGTCTATCCTGTCGTCCCTCCACATGTGGAATATTCACTGACCGAGCATGGTGAAAGCTTAATTCCGGTACTGCGAGCGATGTACGATTGGGGATCTAACTATCGCGAGAACGTGATCTGGAAAGAAGAAAAAGAAGAAGTGATTCAGGATGTAACACCCGTGTGATTCAGCTAAACAAGCATTTTGCAAAATGCAGATATATATTTTTCATAAAGACGACCCTGGGGTGACCTGGGGTTGTTTTTTGTAATATAAAGACCATCGTCAAGATAATAAAAGAGACGGATACAAGTATCCGTTTCCATTGCCATTAAAATCCGTTTTCCGCTACATATACTTGTTTTACGCTTGTATTCATGATTTACATTACATCCGCTGTGACGTATGATTCTTTCATCCCTATTACAGTGAATCCAAGAAGGAGGCCGTTCCATATGAGCCCGACGCTTGCCCAGCCCTCAACGCTCCAAACGACGCAATTATGCATTGGTTCCATGGTAATTATCCAATATGACCATCGTCAATTTCCTAACCCGGAACAGTATCAACATCATTGCTGCGGCTTGCTTACTATGTCGTGTAACGGCGCTCAGGGCCTGGCGGAATATAAGCTGCCTGAAATTAAAGGCACCTTTGACCTTGTCCGCTGGGCTTCCGTATTTACCTTGCTCAAAGGTCTCTCCTTGACCGAGGCTGAACAATATATTAAGCACCGCGCTGATCACTGGGGACCTATTAAAACAGAGCTGGCACTATCTGCCCTATCCGATCTGACTGCCCATGCGAACTCGTACATTCTCTCCCCAACAGCTACCATCCTCCCCCCTCGGATTAGTCGTTCATATCTTATCGAGCATGGACTGGTCTACTATTCATTCTAGATATCGTCCACCACTCCATTAAGCAATCCACTCTCCAGTTCACGTAAAAAAGCCTGAGACTGCTTACCACAGGCTCAGGCTGTACAACTTCCATTAACCATGTTCGATTATGCTTGCAGCTTCCCTGCGCGAATGTCGTCTGTCATTCCAGCGTAAGGCGCTTGGGAGATTAATTGTTCGTTGTTCACACCTGCATTTTCGATGAAGGTAATATCCGCAAATTCAGGAACCACATACTTCGGATAGGTTTCATACTTTTCACGCGATTCTTCCATCAGCGGAATAAAATCGTTTTGGTAGCGCACCGTGATTTCCGGATGCTCATGAACCCATTTTGGGAAGAAAATAATGCCATGCATCCGTTTTTCCTCAGGCATAAAGTTCAGGGAAACGTCTGTGCCTGTCGGTTCGGTCCACGATACTTTATACACATTCTCTACCAGCTTCACCAGATTGACCTTCTGATCACGTACCCAGCGTCCGCCTACCATCCCACTATGAATGCGATAATCAATCGTATCCTCATTTTTAATATATATTTCGTACTCCCAGCCATTCTCATAGGTGTAAATCATGTGACTGCCGATAAACTTGTCCATCTTGCATCCTTCTTTCCTTATTATGAGTTTATGAATTGAACAAGACATCAAAATAATAAACAATCATTCAAACATGTAAATATAAACATGTTTTATGATACATATAAATTGTAGCGCTGTGATATACTATTGTCAAATACCCATTGCGAGGAGAACAACGTTGAAACGCACATTAAAATATGCCATTTTGGGTCTGGTTCACAAAGAGGAAATGAGCGGCTATGATATTACGAGCCAATTCAAGCAGGAAATCGGACAATTTTGGAGCGCCAAGCACAGTCAGATTTACCCCGAGCTTAAAAGGCTGACCGAAGAGGGACTCATTGAATATCGCACATCCATTACAGGAGCCAAGCTGGAAAAGAAGCTGTACTGTATAACCCCCAAAGGGACCCAGGAGCTAACTGAATGGCTGCTAAGCCCCAAAGAGTTACCGGAAACAGAAAAGGATGAGTTTATGCTTATGCTGTATTTCTCAGCAGCCATCCCCAAGGAAGAAAGCAAGCGCTTGTTCGAGGACCAGATTGCCAAACGAGAAGAAAAGCTGGAATACCTGTACGAAAGTAAGAAATCCCTTCAACGGCTGGACGAGAACCTTCAAGTGCCCGGATCTAGTCAATTCGGCCATTATTTAGTGCTGAGTCGTGCTATTAATCGGGAAGAAAGCTATATTACGTGGCTGAAAGAAACACTATCCCTATTTAAATAGACTTAAAAAACCTTCAATGCCACCTAGATTCGTGGTATTGAAGGTTTGTCCATAACAGGTGCAAACGAAATTCCTCAGTCTGCCGTCGTAATCGAAGAGCCGTAATCTTCAATATGAATATCTGTGCTAAACCTTACGGGAATGGTGCTAAAGGTGGTATCCCAATCCTCTTTGACCTTACGCCAAACTTTAGGATGTTGAATCCTCAAGGCTTCTCCGAAACCTCCGACATCAACCTTCAGTTTTTGCATTTTAGCTACGGTTTGTTCAGCTAATGAATTCACTTTCTCCTGAAAAAGACTCTCTTCTTGTCCAAGCACATTGTTGTTGCGTAAATTTTCATGCTTTATATGCACCTCCGAAATGCGTCCCTCTGAGGTCATTTTTACCTGAAAGAAAATGTCATCCCCCTGAACGATGGCCTTGATCTTGCTTTTCACCGCTTTGATCTCATATGCTATATTTTTACCGGTCTTCGGATCGCTGCTTTTCAGCACGCCTCCCTTCAGATCGCCTTTGATCCACATAAGACCCTCAACCTCTGACTCATTCAGATAACCACCGTATGTTTGCGTCTTTCCCTTAATGATTCCCGCACCTGCAAGCTTGATTTCATTCTCTGCTGTAATGACATTGGGCAATATAAAGCTTCTTTCACCCTTCATGGGTCCAATCACTTTAACAAAGGCCATGGGTTTTATCAACCGTGCGTTCCGTTTCCGGTTTTGGAAAATATCCTTTAAAATATAGGCAGGAATCTGACCAGGAATTTTCTCTTGAAGCGCATGACCCGCCTTTTCTGTACTAATCAGTAGCTGTACGCTGGGCCGAATGTCATTATCCCCCAAGAAAAAGTCCAGCAGCTCATACAACGGAATCTTGCGAAGCAGACTGGAGCTGATAATAACGGTTTTCAAATGTTGCCCAATGGGAGGACGATTGGTCCGCAAAGAAATTTCTCTTATCATTTCAAAAACAGAATCTCCTGTTTCCGTAATATTAAAAAATTTTTTGGCTTGTGGAGAGGAGCTGTTGGAGCCGCCGCTTTCCTCTGGAATGACAAATTGAAAGGTTCCTGTAATTAACTCCTTTTTGGGATAATCTCCCCCTTCCTGATTAATTTGTTTTTCTTGCGAGGATTCTTCCGCTATATCCAAAGCAATACCTGTCTCCAGATTTAGATCCTCCACTGGGGAACTGCTCCAGCAACCTGAAAGTGTACAGCACATCAGAAGAGCCATCAATCCGAGTAATCCTGACTGGACACGAACACGATTCATGAGCGTGCCCCCCTCCAGTACGAAATAAGCAACAGTGGCAGTGGAAGTAGCGCGAATAAAGCGAACGCTACATTCCCGATAACCGTTCCAAAAGAAAATAGCTCATTCAGGTTTTTCGGAATTTGGGATAAGAGGTAGATAAACGGAAGCAAAATGAACAACATCTTGGAATAAGAGCTATTCAAAATTTGAGATACTCCGAGCGAAGCACAATAAAAAGCAATACTGAATGTGGCAAAAATCTGCATGATCCAAATGGTCAACAATAAGGACTCGAACCGTTCTAATAACAGATATTCCACTTCAAAGCTGCGGGCCAAATCTAAAAATGGCCAGGTTCTGCTCAAGACCCCTTCCATTGAAAAGGCGCCAATGCACAGGATCAACGTAGCTGTATAAAAAACGACCGCGATCCCAATCGCCAGTCCGATTGCCTTCGTTGCTTTCTCAGGTTTTTCCATCCGACAAAGAATAATCAGTAAGGACTCTGTCCCCGTTAATGTCAGGATTGTAGTTTTGAGCGTTCTAAGCACTGGCATTACCCCCTCCGACAAGACAGGACGCAAGTTATTCAATTCAAAAATATTTAAACTCAGCAAGCAGATCAGCAAAAAGATAGCCGCCGAAACCGGAAATATCAGTTGACATATCTTTCCTAATGAACCCACTCCCCCCATGCATAGGTACAGAGAGAGCCACATAAAAGGTGCTGAAATCGCCCACGCCGGAGTGCCTTCAAGAAGAAAGAACGACGTTACTTCCTCCACAGATCGGATTTCAAATGCGGCTATACAAACAAAATAAATAACAATCAGCATGCCAATCCCTTTGCCAATGAATTTGCCTGTTATTTGCTGAACATACTGGTAAAAGGTGCTTTCTGGAAACCGCGAGCTTAGTTTGACTATAACCCATCCGAAGAGAAAAGAGGCCACCCCTGCTAAAATGACAGATATCCACGCATCCGGTGTTTTTGCAGCTTCAGTTGCTACTCTTGGAAGGGTAAGCAACCCGGCAGCCAGCATAAAGCAAACCACAATTGCCGTTGTCTGTAACGTTGTAATCTTATCCGCTTTTTTCCCACGGGCCATCTTGCTCCCTCCTGTGTTGAGCTCATCCTTGTCGCTTAGGGTCTTTATGCTTCAAAAGAATGGGTCTGTTTTTCATAAATTGCAACGGTGCTCGTATGAAGTAATCTTTCCAGTCTTTGAACGAACGGGGGGTCGTTAGACTAAGAAACGGAACTCCAAAGCTGTGTAATTTAACCATATGAATACTCAGCATCAGAAAAAACATGATCACGCCATACAAGCCAAAGATAGACGCCGTGAACATGGCTCCAAAGCGCAGAACACGCATGGAAATGCCAGCGCTGTATACAGGGGCGGAAAAGGAAGAAATCGCCGTGACGGCCACCACAATAACGAGTATCGGGCTTACAATCCCGGCGTCAACAGCGGCCTGTCCGATAATCAAACCGCCGACGATGCCCATCGCTGGTCCAATGGGTTTGGGGAGCCGAAGTCCTGCCTCGCGTAAAATCTCAATCGAGGTTTCCATAATCAGGGCCTCAATCAGCGTCGAAAATGGAACTCCCTGTCTCGCACTGATAATGGAAATGACTAGCTTGGTTGGAATCAATCCAGGATGAAACGAGATAAAGGAAATATATAGCGCCGGGGCGAATAGCGATATGAAAGTTGACATAAAACGAAGAAATCGAATCAGCGACCCCGGTAGCCATCGTTCATAGTAATCTTCAGGAGACTGGAGCATCATCCCGTATGTTACGGGCATAAGAAGAGCAAAAGGTGTACCGTCCAGCAGAATCGCGACACGTCCCTCTAGCAATGCAGCCATGACTCGATCTGGTCTCTCCGTATTTTGAATTTGCAGAAATGGGCTGAGAAAATTATCCTCAATAAGCTGCTCTACATAGCCCGACTCCAGTACCTCATCCATATCTATCGTTTTGACCCGCCGCTTCACCTCATCTACAAGCTCCGGGTCGGCAATATCTCTGAAATACACTACCATCAGCTGTTTTTCCACTCTTTTGCCGACTTTGAAGGAAGACATAGCCAGTTCCGTACTTTCCCCATGTCTGCGCAGCATCGCTGTATTGTCGCTGAGTGTCTCTGTAAAGCCGACTCGTGGTCCGCGCAGCACCGATTCCGATATCGGGTCTTCCACCCCTCGTGTACTCCCTTTGGGCGTACCCAGTACAAAAGCACCGGGTATGCCCTGAATCATGAGTATGACTGAACCGAACAGCACCTTTTGCAAGGAAAACTGTACCTCTAACGTATACTCTGTCTCCGATACCAGCATGACCTGGTGAACAATCATATCCCGAAGCTCTTTTCCTCGCGGAAGCTCTTCCCTTTCTTGCCCGGAGCTGCCCCAATCCATTAGCGGCTTTAAAATGTTCTGATCCATGCCAACCTTGTCCGTTAATCCATCTACAAAAAAAAGTGTGCCTTCAGCGTTCAGATTCTCCAGAAAAATCGATCGTTCGTTTACGTCTGCCATATCCGTGACTGCTTGTCTGATTTTGGCTACATTGGCTTCATAATCTTCGGTAAAGGTCCCCTTTGCCTTCTCTGCCTCACTGACAGACGGATTATGATCAGCCTGCTCCGAACGATCTTCCTCTTCTAGCAGCTTCAATCGCTCCTTGCGTCTGCTTTCCCGGCCATCCAGCGCTTTAAGTTGTCGTACTGTCAGAAAAATAATCAAAGGTATGATGAACAAAAAGAAGGCTTCCACCCACACATTCCATTTGGGAGCATGATTTCCAATGAACTGCCACATGCACATTCCTCCTTCATTTCATAGGATTTGTATATAGATTTACCTGAATTAGAAAAAAGATGCATGGAGAATGGACCAGATGGAATAAATTTCTTTGCTCACAAAAGGAATAAAAAGGTGAATTTGATAGATGAACTGTATTGCAAAAGTGGAAATCCATGATAATATCTATTCATTCTATGACTAATGTCACAAATTTGTTGAATTCGTGGTCCATTATTCGAATCTAAAAGGAGTTGTAGGTATGAAGAATCATTTTTGGAAAAAAACCGCTGTATTGAGTCTGCTGGCGGTCATTTTGTTAGGAGGAACGGCAATCAGTCCCAAACAGGCACACGCAGGTTATGAGCCTTATATTGGGGAAATTACGATGTACCCTTATACGTACGCTCCTAAGGGCTGGATAAAATGCGAGGGTCAGCTTTTGGACATTTCTCAGAATACCGTATTATACAGCCTGCTGGGCACTAATTTTGGCGGTGATGGAGTGCGTACATTTGCATTGCCTGACTTGCGCGGAGCTTCCCCGTTACCGAATGTAAACTACTACATCGCTACCGAGGGGGATTACCCGTCCCGCCCATAATATGAACACGCTCATGTGGTATGCTATTTAATAAAGAAGAGGTGATAGCGTGCTCGAAGGCAATAACTTCACACGCAATAAATTAAAACCCTACCGTGTGTTGGTTTCACTCATGCCATTGATCGGTGGTGCGTTCCTGCTCATAGGGACGAATGAAGCCCATGCTGCCGGTTGGGAAAATGTAGTGTTTAACAAACCAACTACATCCAGCGGTTACACCCAGCCCTATGATCCCTCCAGAGCTGTGGATGGGTCAATCGACCCGACAAGCCGCTGGTATCAGGCGAGCAACGGTGAAAAATGGATTCAGGTAGATCTGAGAGACTGGTATATCGTAGATCGATATGTTGTTACAGGTATGGGTGTCCATTATGGATGGAACGATCAACGTGATCCATACAGTTTCCGTTTACAGACGAGCAGCAACGGATTTAATTGGGAGACTGTGGATGCCGTGCAGAATAATGTGAGTTCTAATTTCCAAAAGGGCATTACTCCTGTAACAGCCCGATATCTGCGATTATATATTGATCAAGGAAATGCAAGAAACAATCAATGGGCTTCCATCATGGAATTCTCGGCTTATGGGGAGCGATTACCCGTCCCACAGGCCCCGGGTCATTTTACAGGTATTAAAAATGGAAATACGGTGGAGTTAAGCTGGGATGCCGTTCCTTATGCAACTTCCTACAAAGTCATGCGAGATAGCGTAACGCTCTATACAGGCAACTTAACCCAGTTCATAGACACATCAGCATTGCCGCCAGGTGAAGCAGTTTACACGGTTCAGGCCATGAATGCTAAAGGGGAGAGCACTCCCGCAGAGGTCAAAGTGACCATAATTACCGATGCCGAGAAAGTCGCACAGGCCAAAGCCGCCCTTGCTTTAGGCTTCTCCCCTGGAGACACAGTGGATTCAATATCCCAAAAGCTGACACTGCCACTCACGGGGTTGAATGATACGACGGTGAGCTGGAGTTCGGATACTCCTGACGTTATTACGAACGAAGGAACTGTAATACGCCCGCGGTACGATCTGGGTGATCAAAAGGTAAAACTGACAGCAACGATTACAAAAGGAACCGCCTCGGATACCCAAACTTTTGAAGTTACCGTTTCGAAGATGACTGCTCAAGATACATTGAATCAAGCAGCAGATGCCCTATCGCTTGGCGATTTGTCTGCGATGCAAGAAAATGTATCTCTCCCTTTATCCGGTTATGGCGGAGTGCAGATCGAATGGTCCTCGTCCAAACCTCTTGTCATTGCAGCAGATGGAACACTCACCAGACCTTCCTACAGTAATGGAGATACCGACGTTACCCTAACGGCCACCCTGCAACTTGCAGGCTTAACGAAAACAAAGGATTTTACTGCACACGTACTGCGTCTGCCGATGAGCGACACTGAAGCCGTGGACGCAGCATACAGAGCACTTGAACTACCGCTAACGACAGTAACCGGAGACGTATATTTGGCAAAGGATGCTCTGAATGGTGTTCAGGTGTCATGGTCGTCGAGTCAACCCGAGTTTCTGGATCATACTGGACATGTCACCTTCCCAACCTATGTACAGGGCGATCAGACCGTCATGCTGGAAGCGGTTGTATCAAGAGGTGGGGTTGAGCTTCGAAAAACCTTCAGACTGCTCGTACCCGCATTGCCCGTAAGCGCTGATGAAGCAGTGAATTTGGCGGCAAAAACACTGAATCTGGATTACCCGCAAGGGATTAAGGATTCCATCGCCCTGCCTCGTACAGGGGCATTCGCCACCCAGATCGACTGGTCTTCGGATCGACCGGATATCCTCAGTGACAGTGGTCAGGTGAATCGGCCTAAATATACAGATGGTGATATGAATGTACAGTTAATTGCCATTATTTCTAAAGGTATAGCTTCTGTCCAAAAAACATTCACGATTACCGTGCTGAAAGCATTGCCGAATACACCTTATGTACGATTGAACGGCAGTAATCCAATTGTTCTGGGAACCGGGGATAGCTTCACTGATCCAGGAGCCAGCGTACTGGACAGTGTATACGGCAATATTCTGATTCCCGATCTTTCAGGTATCGGCAATGTCGATACGAATGTACCTGGTGTATACGTATTGAACTATACTTATAGCGACAATGGAAGTTGGACCGCAGAGCCGGCAGAACGCCGTATAAACGTGCTGCCCCGTGCTGTTGCAGCCGCAGCAGGCGATGAGGACATTGCCTCCGTGATCGTCACAGGCGCTTTACCGAGCGCACGGCTTGAGCTATATAATGCTCAGCAGGAGCTTATAGCGGAAGGAATCGCTTCGAGTGAGGGAAAATATACATTTACACCAGTACCCGAAGGAGCCAGCTACTATGTGCTGCAAAACGTAAATGGCATGAAGAGCGCGCCCTCTGGGCTAGTGTATCCACAAGGATTAACCGCGCAGCGTGTCGCGGATTCCATCACAAGCATACCTGCCCCTACAACAAGTGATACAATGCTTATTCTGCCTGCTGTACCCAATGGCTTCCGTGTGACCATCAGCAGCAGTAGTCAACCAGACATCGTACGTACAGACGGAACTATTTTTCAGAGAGACACTCCTTCTGTTGTCACTATAATATTGGATGTCATGAAGGCAAGCGATGGTTCTCATGCTTTGACGCAGGCCATAAAAGTCATCGTCCCTGCTAAAGTGACTGTGGACACAGGCAGGTCTAACAAAGATAAGAATGAGGGTCAGGATCTGTCTGCTGGCGTACAACAGATTGTTTTTTCAGAGCAAGGGAAAGCTGTTTCCCTCTTTGTTCCTTCGCCGGCATTTCTGGATGAACAGATTCAACAAGCACTGCGCGAAGGCAAGGCATACGCTGACATTCGTTTGGAGCAGGAAAAGCAAATGAGCCGTGTTCTCCTGACTCATTCTGTACTGAATAAATGGGAGCAGATTGGAGCTTCGGTGATCTCTCGTTATGGAACACTGATGCTATCCAGTGACACACTAACCAGCATGGCCGCCTCAGGTCAGCAGGACGTTACCATTTCATTTCAGCAGGCAGATCAGCAATTCCGAGATTGGGCTGAGCAACAATCCAACCTGAAGCTGATAGGAGCGGCTGTAGAAATTAAAGCTAACGTGACAGGGACTTCGTCCATCGTTCTGCCGCTGGATAGCGAATCTTCAAGTGAATTGCAGAATGTAGAACCCCAATTCTCTATTCTTGTGATGTATGAAAATGGCGAGCGCGAGATTCTAAAGGGCACTGCTGTGATAAATTCACAAGGGATTTTGTCGGGTGTGAGTCTGAATACACCTCGGTTAGGTACCTTCGCTGTTGCCGTCTCTACGGACGCGTCTCAGGTTGATCAGACCGATGTACAAAATGACCCAATCCATTCGTCAGATTCGCAAGAGCCAGCTCAAGTGTGGCCGGACCTACAAGATCACTGGGCAGCGAAGTCCCTACAATCTCTTGCAGCCAAAGGCTGGATGCAAGGCTATAAAGATGGCAACATGCGCCCTGAGCGTGCGGTAAGCCGTGCAGAATTTGTAGCCATATTGATCAGGGCTTTAGGAACTACTGGAGACGAAAGCCTGTCTACCTCATTTACAGATATGAAGGGGCACTGGGCTGGATCAGCCGTGGATGCCGCTCACCGTCAGGGATGGATTCAAGGACTAACCGCTCAGACGTTCGGACCTGATGAAAGTCTTACCCGTGAACAGGCGATGGTGATCCTGTCACACGCGATGCAGAAACAGACATCCGTTTCCAGCCCTACTGGACTGCAATCTTACAAAGATGATCAGCAGATTGCTTCCTGGGCTTCCACAGCATTCGAGAAAGCCATAGGCTCGGGTTGGATTAGCGGGTATCCTGATGGAACACTCAAACCAAAAGCCGCCATCAGCAGAGGCGAGATGGCTGAACTGCTGGTACGAATTTTCAAATAAATCTGTCGAAGACGTATAATCTAATAGACTACACACTAAAGCGCGGTCCCAGGCTATTTGGGGACCGCGCTTTTTGTTATCAATATTTTATTAAGCTTTGCTTGTGTATTCACCCTTTTCGCTTCAATAAATATATTATGAATATCTGTAAAACGGGGCGATTAACCATCTGTCACCTCTACAGTAGGAAGAATGAGGAGGAGATACTTGAGCATGAAACATAAAAGACCGTTTAGGTTCAGTGGTGCTTCAAAAAAAGACGAGGATTGCAAACCACCAAGAGATAATAGAAGTATCGAAGCGCTTCTCAAGCTTATTAATGAATTGACCTCGATCGTCCCACTTGTATTCGCAAACCCTTCTGCGGCTAATGTATCTTTATTGCAACAGATTTTAAGACAATTGCTGTCTCTGGCGAAAACTTTAAGACTTAGAAGCGGGGCTAAGGCAGATTTACTGGCGGCGTTGGAACTTGCTATTGTAGCATTAGAAGCCACGCCTTTCTCTCCGATCAGCGTAGGTACTACATTACAGCAACTGCTGGATGCCCTATTGTCCATCGTTCTACAGGAATCCCTCAATTCAACTCTTAAAGACAGTTTAATCCGTGCAATCAGAACTGCGGGTACGACGGTTAGCAACGCACTAAGTGAACCGTATTTGTCAGGGGAGCCCGGCCCACAAGGGCCTCCGGGACCTGTGGGGCCTGGTGGTGCGCCTGGTCCAGCAGGTGTGCCGGGCCCACCAGGACCTCCCGGACCTGTGGGGCCTGGCGGTGCGCCTGGTCCAGCAGGTATACCGGGTCCACCAGGACCTCCCGGGCCTGTAGGGGCCGCTGGACCTGCCGGGCCTGTCGGAGCCGCTGGGCCTATCGGGGCCGTCGGACCTGAAGGGCCTGCTGGGCCTGCCGGGGGTGTAACAGGCGCCACAGGCGCTACGGGCGCTGATGGCTTGGTCGGACCCGCTGGAGCCACTGGACCGACTGGCGCTGATGGACTGCCGGGCGCGGTTGGCGCGGTCGGGCCCGCTGGAGCCACTGGACCGACTGGGGCTGATGGACTGCCAGGTGCGGTTGGCGCGGCTGGGCCTGCTGGAGCCACTGGACCGACTGGGGCTGATGGACTGCCAGGTGCGGTTGGCGCGGCTGGGCCTGCTGGAGCCACTGGACCGACCGGCGCTGATGGACTGCCGGGCGCGGTTGGCGCGACTGGGCCTGCTGGAGCCACGGGCGCTACAGGTGTCGGCGGAGCTACTGGAGCCACTGGGGTTACTGGAGCCACCGGTTCAGGGGCAATTATCCCATTTGCCTCCGGTGGTCCTGCTATACTGACAACCGTTCTTGGCGGATTGGTAGGAACCACAAGTTTGATTGGTTTCGGAAGCTCAGCTACAGGTATTGGCCTTGTAAATGGGGTTATAGACCTCACAGGTACGCTTGTAGGACCACTCATTAACTTTGCTTTTTCCGTTCCACGGGGGGGTGTAATCACATCCATTACCGGATATTTCAGTACAACTGCTGCTCTAACCCTCTTAGGATCATCCGTTAGCATTACTGCCCAGTTGTTTAGTTCCCCGACACCTAATAACACCTTTATAGCCGTTCCCGGAGCTACCGTTACATTGACTCCCCCACTAACTGACATCGTTGCTTTAGGAACGACTTCTAGTGGTATTGCTACTGGATTGGCTATACCCGTAACCGCGCAAACCCGTCTGCTTATGGTTTTCTCTGCCACTGCGACAGGCGTTTCCCTCGTCAACACCGTGGTGGGTTACGCAAGTGCAGGTGTCACTATTACCTGATCCAAAACAAAAAGGGCCCTGCAGGATTGTTCCTGTCGAGCCCTTTTTATGCTTTCCCTCACATGAATTAAACCGTCTCAAGCGATATTTTCACTACTTCTCCCTCTTCACAGACGGCGAACGTTTTAATTTGTCCGTGGTCAGGCTCTTGAACGAGGCCTGTTTGCAAATCAATTTTCCAGTCATACAAAGGATCATAAATATAATGACCAGATACTATTGCCTCTGTAAGAGGACCCCCCTTAGGGTGAGGATTACTATTTTCAACAGCATACAGCTTATTCTCCGAAGTGCGGAAAACAGCAATTTCAGCACCTTTGACGTGGATAGTGCGTCCTATTCTGATCGGAAAATCCTTGCTATGACCGACAACAAGCCATTCGGCATTCTTGATCATTTGCTTGCTCGCTTCCTTCCTCAGGCATTTTTAGATGCAATTTTACACAATAGACGGAGTGACAGCCTCAAATAGATTCTTGCGTGTATCCTCATCATGGATGATTTTTTTCCATGGGTCTTCGACCTGTTGTAATGCAAATTCAACGCGTTCTACTAAAGCTTGTCGATTAGCTGTATCGTTAACGACAGCCTTCTGAATCTCTTCCAGACCGATCCGTTCCACCCACTCGGAAGTACGTTCCAGGTATTGTCCTGTTTCCCGGTAGAATTGCATTACGGCTCCTACAATATCAATCAATTCAGCGTCGGTTTTTACTTTACAGAGTGAATCAGCCAACCGTGCTTTAATACCGCCGTTTCCACCGACAAAGATCTCCCAGCCCCCATCGTTGCCTACGATTCCGATATCCTTCGTACATGATTCCGCACAGTTGCGTGGACATCCATTAACCGCTAATTTGAATTTTGCCGGGAAATCCAATCGTTCGAATTTCCGTTCCAGTACTTCTCCCATTCCCATCGAGTCCTGTGTACCAAAACGACAAAATTGCGATCCAACACAGGTTTTCACCGTACGAAGTGACTTCGCGTACGCATATCCCGAAGGCATATCAAGTTCTTCCCACACTTTAGGCAGATCCTCTTTACGTACACCAATCAAATCCAGCCGTTGTCCCCCGGTTACTTTAACGACCTTAACGTTATATTTAAGCGATACATCAGCTATCTTCTTCAAATCTTCTGGAGTCGTTACACCGCCGTACATTCTCGGCACCACTGTAAACGTTCCATCCTTTTGAATGTTCGCGTGCAATCGCTCATTTACAAACCGGGAATCTCCCTCATTTTCATAGGTATCAGGGTTAATCATACCCAAGTAATAATTCAGCGCCGGACGGCATTTGGAGCATCCTTCATCATTATGCCAGCCCAGTACGTTCATCACTTCACGCGTAGTTGTCAGCCCTTTAGTTTTGATCGCTTCCACAATTTCGTCCCGACTCAATGTTGTACAGCCACATATTCCTTGTTTGGCTGACGTTTTGAAGCTGTCTCCAAGAACATATTGCAAAATTTGCTCAACAACCGGCTTACATCCTCCACAGGAGCGCGTTGCTCCGGTACATGCTTTAATTTCATCGACTGTGGTCAATCCATTTTCATTAATTGCTTCCACAATTGCCTTTTTAGTCACACCGTTACAACCGCAGACAATTTCATCGTCCGCCATGGTTTCAACGGATGACGTTTTCGCCCCGTGATTGCCGCATCCAGTACCCATGATCTGTCCATAGATCTCATCTGTCATTTCCGTTTGCTGACGCACATATTTTTGCAGACTAGCAGATTCACTCACATCGCCAAACAGTACAGTACCAACAATTTTATTATCACGAAGCAGTACCTTTTTGTATGTTCGCTTCCACTCATCCTTCGCTACAATCGCCGTATGTTCAGGTTGGGTTATGAATTCGCCAGCTGAGAAAACATCTACCCCTGAAATTTTAAGCTTGGTGGAAACTACCGATCCTGCATAGCCTTCAGTATCCACGCCTGCCAAATGCTTGGCAATCACACTTCCCTGTTCAAACAGCGGAGCTACCAGACCGTAGCAGATTCCACGGTGCTCAACACATTCCCCTACAGCGTATACATCCGGCATGGAGGTTCTCATGAAATCATCGACCACAATCCCGCGGTTCGTTTCCATACCACTTTCTTTAGCTACCTGGATATTAGGTTTAATCCCGACGGCCATTACAACCAAATCTGCTTCCAGCTCGCTTCCATCCGAGAAGCGCAGTCCTTGTACCCGATCTTGACCGTACACTTCCGCAGTTTGCATTTGCATAGCAAACTTGATTCCCTGACGTTCCAGTTCTGCTTTCAACATCGCAGAGGCTTCCCGGTCTAACTGACGTTCCATCAAATCTTCCATTAGATGAACGACCGTAACATCCATCCCCAGGTTGACCAGGCCTTTAGCTGCCTCCAGCCCCAATAGACCTCCGCCAATGACAGCGGCCTTTTTATAGGTCTTCGCTGCTTCCAGCATTGCCGAGCAATCGGCGATATCTCGGAAACCAATAACTCCCGGTAATTCTTTACCCGGAATAGGCAGAATAAACGATTGTGAACCAGTAGCCACTAAAGCCACATCGTAATCAATTTCCAGTCCGTCTTCGGTGAGAATCTTCTTGTGCTCACCGTCGATACTTTTAACCATTTTTCCTGTATATAAAGTAATCCCTTGATCCGCATACCATTGCAAATCGTTCAGTATGATATCATCTATTGTTTTACTACCTTCCAACACATAAGAGAGCATGATCCTGTTATAGTTCGGATGCGGCTCACTTCCCAGGACTGTAATTTCATATTTATCTGTTAATTTTAAAATTTGTTCGACCGTATTGATACCAGCCATTCCGTTCCCTATAACCACAAGCTTCTTTTTACTGTTTATCATATACCGGTTCCTCCATTCATTCGACGCTACTTCCTATCCGACGACATCTCTACGTTTCTAATGAATATTGTTTATGCTTCTATTCTAATACAGCAGATAGGTCTATATGTGATTTCGATCACAATGTAGTTAAAATTATGAATATTTAGGGATTTCCCTATTCTATTTCAAGGGATTAAGGTAAGGACCGGAAATCATAGCAGTGTCATCGAAAGAATCTTTCCAATTCATGCGTAAATACAACCGTTATAAGGAATACTTTATGAACAACTTGTATCTTATGGGAAAACGAATTGAATTGTTTGGAGGTAATCAGCATGTGGTCTAAAATCATTTCTTATCTTCCTAGCTGGAGTACACTCTTTCAAGCTGGCCTCGCGTTGATTATTCCTTTAGGAATTTATTATATAAACACCTCGATTTATTCATTTGTCGGCAGTAAGGGAGCCAAATCCAAACACTCTGGCAGTCATCCGCTCTCTAATAAACATAACGAAGGGCACATGGATCAGCAGCATGAACCGAGCTCTAAAATTACAGGAAATTATGATTCCGACTTACAGGCAATTCGTGAAGCTATTGGCGAAAATAGTGATGTGCATTTTCGTGAGTTTGTGGTGAAGAAATTTCATGCTCGGTCCGTGTTAGTCTTCATAGAAGGTATGCAGGATGAAAAGCTTATGAGCAAGCAGGTATTGGAGGTCTTGATGTTTGAAGGCCAGCAGCAGGGTCAGGATCAGCAGGAACAACCGGAAGGTATAAGTAACTCTTTTATAAAAGAAAGCCTGATGCCACTTACGCAAATTAGTGAAGTAACCCGTATGGAGGAATTGTACGAGTTCATCCTTTTAGGTCATACCGCCCTATTAATTGAAGGAATGAAGGAAGCGCTACTGGTGGGCCCGCCTAATGGCGCTATTCGCTCCGTCAATGAGCCAACCTCTGAAGCATTGCTTCGGGGTCCCCGAATCGGTTTTACGGAAGTATTGAGTGAAAACACTTCGATGCTTCGGCGCCAGGGTTTAAATAAAAGTTTGGAATTGAAGAAATTCCAAGTGGGCAGCAGAATCAAAAAGGATCTGGTTATCGCGTATATAAAGGATATTGTGAATCCAGACCTTCTTGAAGAAGTAAGCCGCAGAATATCAAAAATAGACATGGATTTTTTACCTGAATCCGGGTATGTGGAACAACTCATCGAAGACAATTATTTAAGTCCATTCCAACAGGCTCATAATACAGAGCGTCCTGACCGTGTTATTAATGCTTTGTTGGAGGGAAGAATAGCGATCTTACTGGATGGTACTCCTTTTGCACTTATTGTCCCGGTGACCTTCAGTATGCTGCTTCAATCTCCCGAAGACTATTATGAACGATGGATTCCGGGGACACTATTACGTCTGCTACGGTTTAGCGGGGCTTTTATAGCGCTTATGGGGCCTGCTCTGTACATTTCTTTTATATCGTTTCATCCCGGTTTAATTCCGACCAAGCTGGTCATTAGCATTATCGGAACCCGTCAAGGCGTCCCTTTCCCATCCGTTATAGAAGTCATGATTTTGGAAATCTCTATCGAAATTCTACGAGAGGCTGGCATTCGCCTGCCCAAACCCATTGGCCCTGCGATGGGCATTGTGGGAGGCTTGGTCATCGGTGATGCTGCTGTCAATGCGGGCATCGTTAGTCCCTTCCTTGTGATTGTAGTTGCAGTTACTGCCATTTCATCGTTTTCGATACCAACATATAGTGCGGGCATTACCCTGCGCCTTTTGCGTTTTGTCGGAATGTTCTTTGCAGCAATGCTGGGCATGTTTGGAACCATATTGTTCTTTCTGTTAATTTGTATCCATCTGACGAAGTTGAAAAGCTTTGGTGTACCATATGTAACTCCCTTTTCCCCTATGCGCCTAAGCGATTGGAAGGATCTGTACATCCGGGCTCCTATGTCTCTGATGAAACGAAGACCTGTCATGATGAAAACGCAGCAACGCAAACGCAGATCATGATGCCCAAAACGAAGGAGGAGCTACTGTGTTTAGACGCTCTGATGATAAGATCACAACTAAGCAAGGGGCTGTATTCCTGACCAATACCGTATTGGGCGCGGGGATCTTGACACTGCCGAGAGGTGTAACTGAACAAGTACAGACTCCTGATGCATGGCTTTCTGTCCTCATCGGTGGAGCTATTGTCATATTCGTCGTCTGGATCATGGTGAAATTAAGTCAACAGTTTCCCGGAAACACCATATATCAATACTCCAGAAGAATTGTAGGTACTGTTCCGGGAGGATTCTTAAGTGTGCTATTAATTATATACTTTATAATTATAGCCGGCTTTGAGATCCGTGTGTTGGCTGAAGTAACCATGTTTTTCCTACTTGAAGGCACACCCATCTGGGCGATTGTGATTCCATTCATCTGGGTAGGGAGTTATTTGGTTTTTGGAGGCATTAATCCCATCGCACGGCTGTACCAAATTGTACTTCCAATCAGTCTCTTCTTTCTGCTTTTCTGTTTTGTCTTCAGCTTAAGAATCTTCGAAATTGATCACCTTCGCCCCGTATTGAGTGACGGAATATTACCCGTCATCAAGGGGCTGAAATCAACTATTCTTGTCTTCTCTGGATGTGAAGTTGTCATGACACTGGTCGCTTTTATGCAGCAGCCCGAAAAAGCATTTAAGGCCATGGCCGTGGGCATCAGTATCCCTTTAGTTTTGTATTTTTTGACTGTAGTTATGGTGATCGGCGGGCTATCGGTAGATTCTACTGTGACAAGTACTTGGCCTACCATTAATTTGATGCGCAGTTTTGAGATCCCCGGATTTCTTTTTGAACGTCTGGAGTTTCCACTGCTGGTGATCTGGGTGATGCAAATGTTTTGTAATTTCTGTAGTTTTTTCTTCAATGCTTCCTTAGGTGTCTCACAGGTATTTGGTCTTAAATATCGTTATGCGATTTTCGGCTTAATCCCGTTTATCTTTATTTCCACGATGACTCCTGTTCGTATGACTGAAGTGTTTCGCCTTGGCGATGAGATCGGATACATGGGAATCGTATTATTTTTTCTGATCCCGGTACTTCTCTCCATCGTTTTTATGATCAGGAAGAAGGGAATGAAGCAAAATGTGTAGACGATCTTTCCTATCCTTGCTGCTTGCTTTCATTCTGCTGGTGACTCAAGTCGGCTGCTGGAGCAGCAAGGAAGTAGAGGAGCTTAGCATATATACAGGATTGGCTCTCGATAAGGGAGAGCTCAGTCCATTGGAACAGGAGCTGGAGAAGAAAGGCAGCCGTTACTTCAAGAAAAATACAATTACGACCAGCGTACAAATCGTCCCCAAAAAATCATCCGGAAGCACAAACCAACAAGGCGGCGACGGTGGACAAGAGCTAAACTATGTAAATATAGCTGGCACCGGTGATTCTATACTTGAAATCTTCCGACAGCTCTCTCTCCGTTTGGATCGCCCCGTTATTGGTCACCACCTAAAAGTCATCGTGGTTTCCACCGAATTGGCAAAACTACAAACGATGCAACAATTGATGGATTTTGTGCTACGTGATAATGATATTCGTCCAAGTTGTATGGTTTTCTTAAGTAAGGATCGAGCAGCCAACACCTTAGTTACCAAATATACAGGCGAAATTCCGTCTATTCATATTCTGAATATGCTTCGTAACCATTTTAGAACCAGCAAGGTAATGAGGGGAGTCAATTTGTCTGAATTAGATGGGTTAATGCACTCCAAAAAAAGCTATATACTGCAAAACATTACTGAATCTAAGGGAGAATTAGAATTTTCAGGTGCCGGCATTATTAAAGGGGAAACCGGTCACTGGATTGGTGCTTTGGGACAACAAGACGTGGAGAGTATTGGATGGATTACAGGTGATGTTGAGGGCGGAGCTGTCAAAACGTATGACAAGCGGAATGAAGCCATAACTTATGAAATCAAATCGGTAAAAAGCAAAATAACAACTAAAGTGGGTAAGGACAACGACATCTCCTTTCACGTAAAAATTGAATCCAAAGGGCGTTTAATCGAAAACTGGGATGAGAAGGTAGACCCGACTGAGACGCGGAACATGAAAGAAGCTGAGCAAGAGTTTGAAAAACAAGTGACTAGAAGGATTAAGTCTCTTATGCACAAATTACAATCCGAATATAAAGTGGATGTTGCCGGCTTTGGTGATCACCTGAAAATTGATAAACCACAGGTGTGGAAAAAAGTAAAAGATGATTGGGATTATAAGTTCAGTAAAATCCCCGTAACCTTCGATATTAAGCTAACCATTACGGATTTAGGTTCCTCTGCCGAATAGTCGAAATCCACTCAACAATTTACCTTGGAGTTAACAAAGAACCCCTCTTCTTAGAAGAGGGGTTCTCCACCACAGTGAACTATTCCGATTTAATCTCTCGTCCTTAGATCAATTCTAATGGATCAGCTTAAAAAATCAGACTTTCTCTCTTCACCGTGGGAACGTCTGGCAAAATCGACGAATTGGAATTTGTCCAGTCGATGCCTTGATTCGGTATACTGGAACAATGTGGTGTCTTCCAGATAAACATAGTTACGTACTACAACCACATGAGTATAGTTCTGGAGGTCCATCAGCTTACGGTCTTCTTCATCTGCATCTTCTACAGAAACGACTTTTTTAGCATAACTGATTGGAAGATGGAGTTCCCCCTCCAGATATTCGTAGATAGATTCACGACTAATTTCCTCGGTAAGCACAGGGACAATGTCTGATCGAAAGTAGTCTTTATCCAGTATGACACATTCACCTTCAATTTCACGCGCACGAATGACTTCCCAAACCAAATACTTATCTTTGTCAATCTCAAGATGAGTAGCTATGTCATCTGGAACGGGAATCAACTGATTTTTATGAACAATCGTTTGTGATTTACGCCCAATCCGCTCAGACATTTCTTTGAAACTGACCAATCCCCCTATAGGAAAATCCATCCGTCCGATATCCAGAACAAAAGATCCTTTAGCCTTTATTTTATGGATATACCCATTTTGTGCAAGCAAGTGAAGTGCCTTACGCACAGTCTCACGAGAAGTGTTATACTCCCGGGCCAATTCATTTTCAGAGGGCATTTTCGAACCAGGAGCCAATTCGCCTGTCTGGATTCGCCCCGAGTACTCTTGATAAATTTGCAAAAATATATTCTTAGTCAATTTTCATCACCACGTTTATTGTAGCATTCTTTCACTGACCAAGTTACTAAATTAGGCTAGCAGGGATGAATCTGACTTAATTCGTTTTGTCTGATGAAGAATTCAAATGAATTCTCATTAAGACATATTGCAAATCGTTCGCCTCACCTGGCAATTCCTCAATCGATTCAATCATACTCTGCCCTTCGGGAACAATGACCGGTGTAATGATAGGATACCCTGATTTCTGGATCAGCTCACGGTCAAATTCCATCAGTAGCTGTCCTTGCTCCACGTTTTGACCTGTTTCCACATGCATGGTGAATCCTTCTCCCTTTAATGACACCGTGTTGATTCCTACATGCACCAGAATCTGCACACCTGTTGGATGCTCCAAAATCAAGGCATGCTTGCTTTTCACCATGATGTGAATGACTTTTCCACTGAAAGGGGCAAGAATCCGACCATCCTTCGGTTCCACTGCAATTCCTTGCCCCATCTGCCGTTCGGCAAAAGCCGGATCAGGAACCTGTTCTAATGGCACAACATGTCCTAGTACCGGAGTCTTTACTTCAAGCACATCCAGTGCAGAATTTTGTTGGTCCGAATTTTTCCGTATGGAGTCATTAGCTGGTGTAGCTGGAGTCTGACGACGCTTATTGAGCAGCTTCCCATACATAAAGGTTAAAGCAAACGGCACAATCAATACGATCGCCATCCCAACGAAGAATACCCCCCAGTTGTTTGGGAAAATAGACAGGAAGCCTGGAATCCCTCCCACACCAATGGAAGAAGCCAACACATGATTTACGGTGAGCAGTATACCTGCGATACCGGAACCGATCATTCCGAATACGAACGGATATTTATACCGAATATTCACCCCGAATATGGCAGGCTCGGTTACACCCAGAAAAGCAGACACGGAAGAGGTAAGAGCCAATCCTTTTCCCTTTTGCTCCTTCAATACCAACATCATTGCCAGTGCCCCGGCCCCCTGAGCGATATTGGACAGGGCCAGCATCGGCCATAGGAACGTTCCACCCTGTGTACCAATTAATTGCACGTCCACCGCCAGGAAAGTATGATGCATTCCCGTGATCACGAGCAAGGCGTAAAAACCTCCATAAATCAGGCCACCCAGCGCAGGAGCCAAATCGAAAACGTATACAAGACCAGTCGTAATCGCATTACCAATCATAAAAGTAACCGGACCGATCACTGTAAAGGCAAGAAATCCCGTGATTAATAATGTAATCGGTGCTACGAGCAACAGCTTAAATGAATCCGCTATCTTTTTATTTAGGAATTTCTCAATTTGTGCGAGCACGTAAGCGGATACCAAAACGGGTAAAACCTGTCCTTGATAACCAATCTTATTCACTTCCCAACCAAACAAATCCCAAACTGGAACAGTTCCTTTGGTAACGGCATCCGCATAACTGTATGCACTTAGCAGATCTGGATGAACTAGAATCAAACCGAGTACAATCCCGAGTAAAGGACTACCGCCAAACCTAACAACGGCCGACCATCCAATCAAGGCAGGTAGGAATGTAAAAGCGGTACTGGCAATGGTGTTAATAATAGACGCAAAGTCAGTCCATTGAGGATAGACCTGTACCAGAGCCATTCCTTCGAAAAAGATTCCCTTTCCAGTCAAAATATTATTGATCCCAAGCAATAAGCCTGCAGTCACAATTGCGGGCAAAATAGGAATAAAGATATCTGCCAGCGTCTTGATGGCACGCTGAATCGGGTTTTGTTTTTTACTAGCGGCGTTTTTAACATCGTCCTTAGAAGCCCGACTGCCTCCTGTAATGGAGATCATTTCGTCATATACCTTATCCACCAGACCTGGGCCAATCACGACCTGATACTGTCCTTGTGAAGAAAATTGGCCTTTGACCAGATCATTTTGTTCGAGTGCATCTTTATCGACCAACTTATCATCATACAGGGCAAATCGCAGACGAGTTACGCAATGCGTAGAGGCCTCTATGTTGTCTTTACCACCAACGGCTTTTATAATGTCTTCCACCTGTGCTCTTTCAATCGCCATCTAGTCCACTCCCTCGACGTTTGCTCATTTTTAAAGCAGCACCCCGGCTTAAAAATAAATGTACTACCGGGGTGCTACTGGATATTTCCATACTATTCATTAAGGTTAACGAACAATCCACATATAGGAAGCATACGGAGTCAAAGAGACCACCTGATTTAGCTGCGGAGCATACTGGGTATTACCGATTAAAAGCTCAGCCGCTGCTACTGCTTGATTATCTAATGATAAATAAAATGAATCCGGTATACGGAATTGTACATCCCGCCCACTAAAATTAGAGATGACGACCAAAGTCTCCTGTTCATTGCTGCGTTGATATGCGTAGACCTGAGGATGAGCTTCGTCCAAACGTTGGTAATCCCCATCGGTGATGACCTGTACCGTCTTACGCAGACGAATCAGCCTACGGTAATGGCTGTAGATCGAGTTCGGGTCCTCTAACTGAGACTGAACGTTGATCTGTGGATATCGTTCATCTACCTTAATCCAAGGCGTGCCTGTAGTGAAGCCCGCATTGCGAGTGTTATCCCACTGCATCGGTGTCCTCGAATTATCACGAGACCGCTCTCGAATGATATCCAATGCTTCCTCTGCACTTTTACCTTTCTCCTGCAAAATACCATACATATTCAGCGATTCAACATCACGGAATTCTTCAATATCTGACCACTGCGGATTGGGCATTCCGATCTCTTCACCTTGAAATATATAAGGTGTTCCTTGAAGTCCATGTAGCGTGGTTGCCAGTAGCTTGGCGCTCTCCACATGGTATTCATCATCATCCAAAAAGCGAGAGATCGCTCTTGGCTGATCATGATTGTTAAAAAACAATGCACTCCAGCCGCCACCCTGTTGCATGCCAATCTGCCAATCCGAGAATAGCTTTTTCAGCATTTCAAAATCATAAGGCATGAGTTCCCACTTTTGCCCATTGGGATAATCCACCTTCAAATGATGAAAATTAAAGGTCATGGATAATTCTTTTCTGTCTGGATTGGAATAACGGATACAGTGATCCAGTGAGGTGGAGGACATCTCCCCTACAGTGACACTGTTATACAGTGAGAATACTTTCTCATGTAATTCATGAAGGTATTCATGTACATGCGGACCGTCCGTATAATACTTACGCCCGTCCCCAGGAGCCGTGCTTCCATCGTCGTCCGAGAATTGCCGATCTTTGGAGATCAAATTAATGACATCAAGTCGGAAGCCACTAACTCCCTTCTCTGCCCAAAATTCCAGCACATTAACAACTTCCTGACGAACTTTGGGATTTTCCCAGTTTAAATCCGCCTGCGTCTTATCAAACAGTGTCAAGAAATATTGGTTTGTAGCCTCGTCATACTGCCAAGCTGGTCCACCAAACTTGGAAATCCAGTTGTTCGGAGGTCCTCCATCGGGTGCTGGGTCACGCCATATATAATAGTCCCTGTACTCACTATCCTTAGAGAGCCGCGCCTGCTGAAACCAGACATGCTCTGTGGAAGAATGGTTAACCACGATGTCGATCATCAAGTGCATCCCACGCGCCCGAATTTCCCGGCTCAATTCTTCAAAATCCTGCATTGTTCCATAGTCAGGATTAATCCGGCAATAATCGGCTACATCATACCCGTTATCACGTTGTGGCGAGACATATACAGGCTGCAACCAGATAATATCAACACCCAGTCCTTGCAGATAATCCAGCTTTTGTGTCAGTCCTCTTATATCACCGGTTCCTTTGCCCGTCGTATCGTTAAAACTTTTGGGATAAACCTGATAGACGACCGATTTGCGCCACCAGTCCTTATCTTGAGGAATTAAAGCCTTGTTCATTGCTTCCATTCATGCTCATTCCTTTCTTGCGAAATGAAGTAGCGTAAAAGAATTTATTATAACGCTTTCAACTTCTTGTATATACAAGATTAAATCATGTATATACAAGTTGTCAATATACTTTATGTATTAAGGTAATACCCGTTTTACGGCTAAATGATCAGGAAACTCATCCATTCTGTCCGGATTATATTTCATGAATCTTTGAATAAGCTCTGTTCACACGAAAAAGGCTCCTGCTTATAAGTCAGGAACCTCTCTTTTAAATCGTGAATACGGTATTTATTTAAATCCATATGGATAGTGCACTATAAAGGAGCAATAAGGCCATAATGATATTGAAGGAGCGCTCATACTTATTCAAGAAGCGCTGGAACATGGCTCCGAAAATCGCCCAGCACATTACAGCTACAAAACCAATACAGGTCAGGAGTAACGAGATCGTAAACATTGTCATATACGACACATCATACGGCATTACAAACGTTGAAATGACCGTAATACCATACAAAATAATTTTTAAATTGATAAATTGCAGCAGCAGTCCTGATTTGAAGGAATATCCTTCATTGTGGTCATTATCCTCCGAAGTAGATTTGCTCTTTGCTATTTTTACTGCCAGATAAAGCATGTACAGACTACCAAGAACATTCATCCAGATTTTTACTCGAGGCAAGAAATGATATAAAGCTAGATTAAAATAGCAGGCTAACAGCATAATGGCGAAACAGCCTGCTGTTACTCCCAGTAAGAATGGAAAAGCTCTCTTCAAACCTAACCGCCTGGCACTGTCCAATGACATAATATTGTTGGGGCCTGGCGTAAAGCTAGTAACAAGCACATAAGATAAAAATGGAATAAACGGCATGCAACAATCAACTCCAGTGTGTTATAATTGAATGAAATGTACGTTGAAACGCACATTTGTACTTCATGATTGTACATCATGGTCTTTATATAGCACAATAGGGAGCGAAAAAATGATGGAGAATATTAATTTGATTTTAAGTAAAAACCTAAAACATCTAAGAAATGAAAGAAAATTGAGTTTAGATAAATTAGCTGACCTGACGGGGATCAGTAAAACAATGCTCGGCCAGATTGAACGCGGAGAATCGAATCCTTCGATTACAACGGTATGGAAAATTGCAAACGGCCTAAAAATATCATTCACTGCCCTGATTAGCGAACCGCCTGCCGATGCCATAGTCGTTCCTAAAAGCAAAATACAAGTGCTTGAAGAAAGCAATCACTATCGTTTGTATCCGTTTTTCCCCTATGAAGGAAACAGAAATTTTGAGGTCTACACCGTAGAGATTGAAACAGGCGGGGAACTGAGTTCCGCCCCTCACCGTGAGGGTACTGAAGAATTTATTACCGTATTTGAGGGTGAAATGGTGGTAAAAGTCAGCGAAGAAACGTACACGGTGAAAGCCGGAGATTCGATACGCTTTAAAGCAGACCGTCCGCACATATACTATAATTTTGGAGAAACCCTGGTAAGGATGAATATGATCATTTATTACTCTGTATAATAGTTCAATTCTTGAAGAGCATATATGTAAAAGTCCTTAAATATAAAAGATCCTATTAAAATAAGAGGCTCTTTTAATAGGATCTTTGGTACAAATCATAAATGATTAACCTGTTTGTTGTTTAGGAGATTTCAACTTGCTTGATTATTCGTGCCGGATTCCCAGCTACAATCATATGATCTGGAACATCTTTGGTTACGACTGCTCCTGATGCCACTACGACGTTATTACCTATCGTAACACCGGGATTAATAACCGCCCTGCCGCCAATCCATACATTATTGCCAATCGTTACAGGCTTTCCATACTCTGGACCAGCAATTCGTTCAAATGGATCAATGGGGTGAGTCGCTGTGTAAATATGGACTCCCGGAGCCAGAAAACAATTATCCCCAATACGTACCTCGCATACATCCAAAATGGTACAGTCAAAGTTGGCATAGAAATTTTCCCCAACATGGATGTTGTATCCGTAGTCACAGCGTATGTTGGGTTCCATGCTTATATTTTCACCTGTGGAACCGAAAAGCTCCTTAAGTAACTTTTTACGGTACTCACTATCCGCCTCAGTCGTCTGATTAAAGAGACGTACACATCTTCTCGCATACTCTCTTTCACTCATTAATTGAGGATCAGCTGCTACATACAGTTCCCCATCCAGCATCTTTTGTTTTTCCGTTTTCATAGACATGCGACAATCCCCTTTATATTTTAATCTCATTCTTTTCTTTCGTCCCCACGGGCCGGGCAGCACCCGATATCAAACCAGCAACAATAACGCCAATGAGCACTACAATTAAAGCATGCAGGAGACCCACATGTTCACCTAAAAGCCCTAATCCCGGAGGTCCCACTAAAAAGGCAATATAACCTATTGTGGCTACGGCTCCTACCCGGACATCCGCACCACGAGGATCATCTCCGGCAGCAGACAAACCTACAGGAAAACCAAGTGAAGCTCCAAGCCCCCATAGCAAGATACCCACTCCAGCTAAGAGATAATGCTGTCCCCAGATCACTAGAATAATACCCACAGCAGCCAGTCATTCGCAGCCCCTTCTGCAAACGCCATCCCGAGCACGATGATCCCAATCAGTAGGATTCGCCTTTCTTTCCAGACAGCAAGCTGAACCTTCATATTAGATCCAACCTTTTGCGTAGAAACTTCCTTTTCTTTACCTGTATCATGAGGCAAATAACGATACAAGTAGAAAGTTACTGCGGCAATCATGGCAGCCATAGCTCCAAAATGAATCACAACAGGTATTCGTAACGCCGCTGCTACAGAACCGATGATAGCTCCTACAAGTGTCCCCATACTAAACGAACCGTGAAAGGCGGGCAAAAGCATTTTATTCAACTGATTTTCTACCGCAGAACCTTCGACATTAAGAGCTACTTCAGCTGTACCATAGCCACCACCAAAGATGACCAAACCAACAAACACCATGCTCGTGAGCGAAAATGCAGTTCCCAACCCTACAATGACAAAACCAATCACAATCAAAAGCTCACTTCCCAGAATGACCGACCGTCCACCTATACGAGAAATAACATTGCCCGCACTAAGTAGTCCCAATAAGGAACCCGCAGCTAATCCAAAAATAATAATCCCCATTTCGGCAGTCGAGACATGCAAAATATCGCGTATGACAGGCGTGCGGGACACCCAGGATGCAAAAGCTATACCCGGTAAAGCGAATAAAACAAATAAAACATTGCGAACTATCCTAGGATTCATGGAGGGTTCTACTGTCATCAATTAGCTCCTTAACGATACTTTTTATAAATCTTTTAATAAGTATCATTATAAAAAGTTATTCTACTCGTATCCAGCACTATTGTCAACCTGGGCGGTATCAAAAAGGAATGCTTCCTTGTCCGTTTACTTAGACTAGAAGCATTCCTTTTATTTTTAATGTTACGCTTGATGAAGCGCTCCAATGCTAAGGCCAAACGCAGCTTCGTGAATCACTTCTCCAGTCGTTGGATGAGCAAAAACCGTTTGCGTGATTTGCTGTTCTGTCAGCTCATTGGCAATCGCCAATGTCAGGCTACTGATTAAAGATGATGCATCTGGACCAATGATCGATCCACCCACAATTTTTTGTGTCACATTATCCTTTATCAATTTAATAAAGCCTTCCGATTCATTCATCGTTAATGCTTTCCCATTGCTGGAGAACGAAACTTTGCTTACACTGAAATCCATTCCCTCTCGCTTGCATTGATCCTCTAATATGCCAACACTTGCGATTTCGGGTGAAGTGAAGATGACATTTGGAATGGCGGCATAGTGCATACCTTCCGATCCACCCATGATGGCATCAATAGCCGTGATCCCCTGATGGGAGGCGACATGGGCAAGCTGCATAATATCCGTCACATCACCAATGGCATAGATATGTTCGACGTTTGTACGCATATATTCGTTAACGGCAATGCCTTTCCCTCGCTCATTGCGCTGGATACCCGCTTGTTCAATATCCAGTCCATCCAAATTGGGCTCACGTCCGATCGCAACAAGCACTTTCTCGCTAACTAACAAATGCTCACCTTGTTTGTTTTCATAGGTGACAATAGCCTGTCCATTGTCCGCCTGTTGGATCTTAGATACCTTGGATTGGGTATGGATATGAATCCCAGCATTCTCTGCCGATTGTTTAATTTCTTCTGAAATGTCACTGTCAACCATGGTCAACAAACGATCCATAAATTCTACTACGTGAACCTCTACGCCGAAATTGCGATAGATGAAAGCAAACTCCATACCAATCACACCACCGCCAATAATCGTAATACTTTTTGGTAGTTCAGTAGAGGCAAGGGCATCGGTACTATTCATTACAATAGGAAGATTGATGCCGGGAATATTCACTTTGGTAATTTTAGAACCTGTCGCAATAATGATATCGTTTGCTGTAACCTGGTAATGTCGTTGTCCTTTGACGCTTACTTGTGTGGCAGATAAAAAGGCTGCTTGACCGCGAATAATTTCAATATTATTTTTTTCCATTAAATAATCAATACCCGAAATCAATTTTCCTTTGATTTCATCTTTACGACGAATGACTTGTTTCATATCGACTTGAAGATCTGTTCCCGTATGAATACCAAACAAAGAC
The DNA here is from genome assembly GCF_001049835.1 of Paenibacillus sp. Mc5Re-14. Taxonomy (NCBI): domain Bacteria; kingdom Bacillati; phylum Bacillota; class Bacilli; order Caryophanales; family Paenibacillaceae; genus Paenibacillus; species Paenibacillus sp. Mc5Re-14. Next base: position 1,791,159 of record NZ_CVPD01000001.1, read on the forward strand.
GATTCCTTGATGTGGTGACAAATCTCAGAAGACTTCACCAGGGATTTAGTTGGAATACACCCTACATTAAGACAGGTGCCACCCAACTCCTCCTTTTCCACCAAGGCCACCTTTATTCCTTTTTTAGCGGCATAAATCGCTGCCACATACCCTCCTGGTCCAGCTCCAATAATTAGTAAGTCCACGTTCTTATCCAGTGTAGGTTGTTCCATCTTAGTAGCCTGTGATGTTACTGTAGACGTCCCCTCTTCGGCAGCAGCGTCAATTGTAAACAAGACCTGATTAGAGGACACTTCGTCGCCTTCTTCAAAGTGGATTTTACTAATGCTTCCCTCGACAGTCGCTGTAATTTCTCGAACACCTTTTCCTGTCTCAACCTCAAGTAGTACATCCCCAAAGGAAACGTTTTGTCCGAGCTGGACGTGATTTCTGCTGGCTTTCCCCTTTTTTCCTCCAGGGATCATTGACATTTTAACTTCCATAATTCTCAAACTCCTTCATAACCAAAAGAGAATTTATTGAGCCCTTTTAGCGAATAATTTAATGTCTGACTACGCCAGCTTGTACCAATTTAACCCCATTAGCCAAACAATCACCCACAGGACAAGTCTTTTCAACAAACGCTGCAAAAGCTTCTGCTTTTTCTTGGCTCTCTGTCGTTTTAAAGTGCATGACAAAACGAATCTCCTGAAAGCCACAACGAACATCCGCTAACCCCATGAACCCATCCGGGTCCAAATCTCCTTCCAGCTCTATATGGAATTCTTCATACGAAAACCCAAAGCTTTCGGCAAAAGCAGCAACAACGATCGACTGACATGCACCAAGCGCACACAGAAGTGCTTCAACCGGATTCATCGCTTTGTCGGTTCCACCAAAATCTTCAGGTTCATCCATCACAATTTTAAACCCTCTAGATTGAGCTTCCACCTGCAACCCTTCAGGTAATTTTTTTGCAGTAGCTTTAAATGTAGTTAACATAAATATAACCTCCCGTTTACTTTGTGAAAAAAATAACTTTATTCAGGGAAATTGTAGCACTCTTGGTTTCGAAAATCAATAGTTAGCTAAGTAATTTATTTTAACTGTTAAGAAAGTATCTGATATGATGAAAAGTACAAAGGTCTGTTATACTTAAGTTGATGTATAAGAAATATAGTTTAGTTGAATGGGTTGGTGTGGCCATGTTTAACTTAGAGAATTGTCTTGCTTTTATTACCAATCGTAGTGGAAAAATCTTTTCGGAAGCCTTGGAGAAAGAATTTCGGCCTTATAACATTACTAGGAGTCAATGGATTGCGATGTATTATATCTATACACATAAATCCATGACTCAACGAGAACTTGCAGAAGAATTGTCGATTAAGGAGCCAAGTGTAGTGCGGCTGCTACAAAAACTAGAAGCCGAAGGGTATTTACTTCGAAGTATTGATGACACAGACAAACGAATGAAACAAATTCAATTATCCGATCTTGGTACGCAGGTTTGTCTTAAGCTTCTGCCGATTGCTGAGAAGTTTAAGCAAGACACCATTGCTGGGATCTCTCAAGACGATCTTCATACCTTTGAGAGTGTGCTTCAGAGAATGGTTGATAACACAAGGAAATAGCAAATATAGAAAAACGACCAAGAAAGGTACTTCCCTTGGTCGTTTTTCTTATAAAGCAAGCATGTAATTGTTGTTTTACACTTCTATACTTACTGGAAAAGTAGAAGTAAATGGTTAAGTAAGTAAGATCGGCTTGATTCCAAAAAAAGGCACACCCCTTACTGGGATGTGCCTTTTTATCTTGCTTGGCGGCGTCCTACTCTCCCAGGACCCTGCGGTCCAAGTACCATCGGCGCTGGAGGGCTTAACGGTCGTGTTCGGGATGGGTACGTGTGGAACCCCTCCGCTATCGCCACCAAACATGAATTTGCCTCGCAAATTCTAACTTCAAGGTTACACCCTGAAAACTGGATCCGAAACTTCCTTGCGCTTTATCTTTAGGATAAGCCCTCGACCGATTAGTATTGGTCAGCTCCATGCATTACTGCACTTCCACCCCCAACCTATCTACCTCGTCGTCTTCAAGGGGTCTTACGTATTGGGAAATCTCATCTTGAGGGGGGCTTCACGCTTAGATGCTTTCAGCGCTTATCCCTTCCGTACATAGCTACCCAGCGGTGCTCCTGGCGGAACAACTGGTACACCAGCGGTACGTCCATCCCGGTCCTCTCGTACTAAGGACAGCTCCTCTCAAATTTCCTACGCCCACGACAGATAGGGACCGAACTGTCTCACGACGTTCTGAACCCAGCTCGCGTACCGCTTTAATGGGCGAACAGCCCAACCCTTGGGACCTACTTCAGCCCCAGGATGCGATGAGCCGACATCGAGGTGCCAAACCTCCCCGTCGATGTGGACTCTTGGGGGAGATAAGCCTGTTATCCCCAGGGTAGCTTTTATCCGTTGAGCGATGGCCCTTCCATGCGGTACCACCGGATCACTAAGCCCGACTTTCGTCCCTGCTCGACTTGTAGGTCTCGCAGTCAAGCTCCCTTCTGCCTTTGCACTCTTCGAATGATTTCCAACCATTCTGAGGGAACCTTGGGGCGCCTCCGTTACTCTTTAGGAGGCGACCGCCCCAGTCAAACTGCCCACCTGACACTGTCCTCGCACCGGATCACGGTACCAAGTTAGAACCTAGATACGATCAGGGTGGTATCCCAAGGATGCCTCCTCTCAAGCTGGCGCTCAAGATTCAACGGCTCCCACCTATCCTGTACAGATCGTACCCAAATTCAATATCAAGCTGCAGTAAAGCTCCATGGGGTCTTTCCGTCTTGTCGCGGGTAACCTGCATCTTCACAGGTATTAAAATTTCACCGGATCTCTCGTTGAGACAGCGCCCAAGTCGTTACGCCATTCGTGCGGGTCAGAATTTACCTGACAAGGAATTTCGCTACCTTAGGACCGTTATAGTTACGGCCGCCGTTTACTGGGGCTTCGGTTCATAGCTTCGCCCGAAGGCTTACCACTCCCCTTAACCTTCCAGCACCGGGCAGGCGTCAGCCCGTATACTTCGCCTTGCGGCTTCGCACAGACCTGTGTTTTTGCTAAACAGTCGCTTGGGCCTTTTCACTGCGGCCCCCTCGGGCTATTCACCCTACCGAGGCACCCCTTCTCCCGAAGTTACGGGGTCATTTTGCCGAGTTCCTTAACGAGAGTTCTTCCGCGCGCCTTAGAATTCTCTTCTCGCCTACCTGTGTCGGTTTGCGGTACGGGCACCTTCTCCTGGCTAGAGGCTTTTCTTGGCAGTCTGAGATCATGACCTTCGCTACTATAATTTTCGCTCCCCATCACAGCCCAGCCTTAACGATGTGCGGATTTGCCTACACATCAGCCTCACTGCTTAGACGGACATCCATCAGTCCGCGTCACTACCCTACTGCGTCACCCCATCGCTCATAACGGATTACGGTGGTACAGGAATTTCTACCTGTTGTCCTTCGACTACGCCTATCGGCCTCGCCTTAGGTCCCGACTTACCCTGAGCGGACGAACCTTCCTCAGGAACCCTTAGGCTTTCGGCGGATCTGATTCTCACAGATCTTTTCGTTACTCATACCGGCATTCTCACTTGAATGCAGTCCAGCGCTCCTTCCGGTACACCTTCAACCCGCATTCAACGCTCCCCTACCCCTGATGCAAAAGCATCAAGCCATAGCTTCGGTGGTGTGTTTAGCCCCGTTACATTTTCGGCGCAGAGTCACTCGACCAGTGAGCTATTACGCACTCTTTCAATGGTGGCTGCTTCTAAGCCAACATCCTGGTTGTCTGTGCAACTCCACATCCTTT
>NZ_CVPD01000001.1:1800000-1967500 GCF_001049835.1 Paenibacillus sp. Mc5Re-14
TTCTTCAATTGGAACGGAAACAGCTCCCGGTATATGCGCAGTTTCATATTCATCTCGTGGCCGTACATCCAGAAGTGTGACTTCCCCTTTTTCCATCCGCATTGCCAATTCTTCCATTGTGACTCCTTCAACATCTGAGAATTGACCCAAAAATTGCTCCTTAATATGCTGAACTTCAATTAACTGCTTTTCAGACAGGTCATACAGTGAATTTAAAAAGTGCAAAACAGATGAATCAGAAAGTTCATAATACACAAAGTTTCCCTGCTTTTTGGATTGAACCAACTTAGCCTGATATAGAGTTTGTAGATGCTGAGAAACATTGGCAACGGACATCGAAGTCATTTTAGATAGAACTTCAACTGATTTGGGTCCTTGTATGAGAATATCAAGAATTTCCAACCTTTTCGGGCTGGACAAGCATTTTCCGATCCGTGCGTATTCGGTGAAAAGACCATCTTTGAAATCTCGTTCGTTCACCATCAAACACCCCATTAATTAAACTATTCAATTAACTTCTTTAATGATGAAATTATAAATCTTCCTTTTTTTCGTGTCAATTCTGAAATATATTCAGTTTTCACGCAAAAAAAGCCAGCTGCATGAGCTGGCAAATATCCATTTTCTCCTTTATTCCACTTTCAGACTGACTTCTCCCTGTAACTCCCCATCCGCTGAGGCTTGAAGCAACAGCTCACCAGCCACATCCCCGGATTGTACAATCACAAGACATCTTCCTCTGTGTGTTCGTCTCTCTTTCCCCTTGTAGGGTTCATCACTGGTGAGATCTCCATTGTCTATTCCAAGGATACGACCATCACCATGCAGTTCAAAGCTCAAATCAACATCCTGGTTGGGTACAACAATCCCATGTTGATCTATAACGGTTACTTCCACATGAGATATTTCATGCCCATCAGCAGGGAGAATCGCCCGATCAGCCTCCAATTTTAGTGCATAAGGAAGCCCAGCGGTGGTCAGTTCATGCTCACAAACTTGCTGATTCCCATTACGGCCTATAGCTCGGATTTTGCCTAGTGTATAGGGAAGCTCCCATAGGATTAAATGATTAGAGTAATGGGTCAACTTTCTCTCACCGTATGATTCCTCGTTCACGATCAATTCTACGCTCTCACAATTGGTAAATGTAACCAACCGTATCAGTTTTCCTGCGTATTCAGGAAATGTCCAGTGATCTTCCATAGTCGGCGATTTCCAGTGCATTGTCCATGTGGGATTATATTCCGATTTCATATGATCGTTAAATACGGCTATGTGCACAACTGGCTGATCAGACCATAGACTTTGTTGGAGATAAGATACAGGTTTGCGGAACCCACATGTGTCGATCAGTCCGGAGGACCATCCTTTAGAGGGGTAGCTTGTTTCTCCCAAATAGTCTATTCCACTCCAAACAAATTGACCGATCACATAATCATGATTAGCAACATCAAACCAGGGATTCAGGGACAAATAACCTTTAACCCGGTTATCTTTACCCCGATAATATGGGAATGTCTCTGTTCCAAGGATAAGTGTATCCGGCATGGCTGCTCTATAGTGCTCATACCACTGCTCCTGATAGTTCAGCCCTAGCACATCCACTCGTTGTGCCAGCAGCTTGGTATGCTCCACCTTGGCCTCGATCGGACCATCACGCAAGCTGATTGGTGTATTATGCGGCTCAAGCGCACAGGTAACAGGCCGGGTTGGGTCTTTTTTATGGCAAAAGGCAACGAGTTGCTCCAGCATGTTTAGCATGGACGGTTGGCCTTGGTTCTCCACTTCATTACCAACGCTCCACATCAAAACACTAGGATGATTCCTGTCTCTAACAAGCATGGCCTCCAGATCCTTTTCCCACCATTCATCATATAGATGCTCATAGGAAAGAGATTTCCATTTATCAAAAGCCTCATCAACCACCAAAAAACCCATCTGATCACATAAGTCTAGTAATTCGGACGCCATAGGATTATGAGCAAAACGGATTGAGTTACAGCCCATTTCCTTCAGCTTCTCTAGCCTTCTCTTCATTGCTGTATCATGATAAGCAGCTCCCAGGCAGCCTAAATCATGGTGAATGCACACTCCCTTCAGCTTCAAGCTGCTTCCATTCAACAAAAATCCTTTTTGAGAATCGAGGATCACTTTTCTTATACCAAAAGGGGTACGATAACGATCCACCTCAGTATTGTCGCAATAGATCGTCGTTTGGGCTTCATAGAGCACTGGATGGTCCGGTGACCATAATTCCGGCTCTAAAACTCGTGTTTTCTGCTCAATTTCCTCTGATTCTAAGCCTGCAAGGATTACTCGGTTTTCAATTTTCCCTTTTAGTTGTCCCTGTGAATCCAATATTTCAGTCATAATCGTACACTCTACGGCATGCACATGATGATTACTTACCTGGATTCTGGCACTCACCTTGGCTTCATCTGGTGAAATTTCAGGTGTGGTAATATAAGTGCCCCATTCGGTTATGTGAAGATAATCCGTATAAATCAGCCAGACATTACGATAAATACCGGCCCCTGAATACCATCTGTCAGGTGGAAGAAGCGTATTGTCCACTTTGACGGCAATTACGTTCTCCTCATCCCACCGAATATATGGAGTCAAATCATACTGAAAGCTAACATATCCATAGGGCCGCTTGCCCACAAAATGCCCATTGAGCCAAACCTCACTATTACTGTGAATGCCATCGAATTGTATGTATACGCGCTGTTTTGGAGAGGAGGGCTTCACATTAAAATGTTTTCTGTACCACCCGACGGACCACCTGGGCAAATAAGCTTGATTGCCGCCATACGGCATATGTGGATCAAACGATTTTTCAATACTCCAATCATGAGGGAGATGAAGGTCCCGCCAATGCCCATCGTTATAATCTGTCTTCTCAGCACCTGTGTAGTTGCCCTCTACGAATTTCCAATCTGTTCTGAACGGCATAATCACTCTGCTTCCCATTATCTTGCCTCCATTTCATAAAGTAGATGAACGGATATAAACAACAGTGCGGGATGATCATCATAGGTATGTTCTCGCTTACAATATTTCAAACACAGGGCGATCCTCAACAAAGTAGACGGGGAGCGTTGGAAATTGGAGGGAAAGTGTATCAGCAAGATACTTCATACCAGACGCTTCACTCTCAGCATGTCCCAGCATGATAAGTGCTTTATTTTGCCTTTGATAGACAGCGTCTTTCACATATTCCGGTGTTTCCCATTCGGGCCCTTCACCAGCAATGACCAGGTCTACATTTTCATGTAGAAATAATGGTATGGCTAGTTCACCACCTCCCCTATATCCGACTAAAATTCCCACTCGTTCACACGGCATGGATACCTCGCCAGCTACTCGTACATAACGAATATGAAGTTTGGCTTTCATATATTCAGCGATCTTCTTAACTTCCATAGCCGGAATAGCCAAAATGGCGGAAGAGGGCTGCTGTTTCACAACGTAAGGATGCCAATCAAGCGCCTGAAGAAGTCCAACCATCACTCCATCTGGCTGATAACGGTGTATGGTGTCATGAAAACGATAAATCCCTACGCCTGAGTCGGCGACCAGGCGAGATTTGTGCAAATAGACAGGATCATGTAGTAAACATTCCTGGATACCGTGATGGCTATAATACATACCTTCATGCGTAATAATAAAATTCGCGCCAAGCGAAATAGCTTGTTCTATTACATATTGTGACGCGCAGAAAGCGGTTACAATTCCTTGAATCTCAGTATCCCTAAGCTCTGGGTTAAGCAGATCTACGGTCGTATTGGGTATGTCTATTCCCTTTGTCAGATGAATCACCATCTGCCCCATAGTCATGATCATACATGTATCCCTCCCCATGAAAAATATGTATCAATTGTACCATTTTATTCTATCATGGGGCCTATTATTTCTAGCAAAACAGCCAGCTCCAAGGGAGCTAGCTGTTTTTGCGAATGCATCTATTTTTTTATTTCAGAACTCCCAAAATGGAGTCGATTCGCTCTTTTGCTCCTCGCCAAGATGCCATGACCGGGAATGCATATTGCTCTCTTGCTCTCAAATTCCATGGATGAGGAATACAAAGCACCTTCTTCCCGTCCTCCAGCGCAGGCACTAGATTATGGGGACCATCATCAATCAGGAGATCATAGTTAATCAGATTCTTTCGTTTACATGGGAAAAAGTTCTCCATCGGAATGAATGGCATATGCCTTTGAAGCCAATTCCATTTCTCCACGACGGTTTTTGGTTCTGCCGCTGTCACAATAATGACATCAAAAGCATTGCAAAGCTTCTCCATTTCTTCTACAACATACTCGTCATACAGCTCAAGTTCCTCAAACAAACCCGGTCGTCCATAAAATACATCATGTGTGCTTTTGGGATGACGTAGATGATCGGTGTTCCAATCTAACATGTCTTCATAATGAAGCGGATGAGTGGGAAATTCACTATTGTTATGGTATATAGCCCGTTTGACGAGATGACAGATCGTATCGTCCATATCGACTGCTATGATTGGTTTTCTCATCATCTGCCCCTATCTATTCTGGTAAAAGTATTACGAGAATATCATACAACAATTTAATACCGGGGTGAAGCTTGGCATGGGCTATACTGTCGGTTCCTCAGATGACTTCTGATAGGCAACCAAACATATTGTTAGGTTAGTTTATATTCAACAAAGCAATCATGAAAATTAGTTAGGTTTTATTTTAATATTTTTAGCTAAATTACCAACGTAAAAAATCAAGAAAACACATCATAATAGAGAAAGAATCCGTCATAAAACCTTTAAAAATCACACTTTAATAAGATTTCCATACAGATATACTCCAAAATAAAAATAAATCAAAAAAATCAATTGAATAACAAATTCACAAATGATAGAATAACGAAAAATAACTCCTTCAAAAATGGAAGCGCTTTATTATGTGTTTAGCTTACTGCTATTTACATACTTACATACCTACTCCACCTCTATATAGCAGGAAGTTGAATAATATATTTTAGGGAGGAATAAAAGTGAACGCATTGTTAAGAAAAGCATTATTCTCTGGACTCGCTGGTCTGCTTATCATGATTGGTTTGGGGGGATTCTTCTCCAAGGCGCAAGCTGCTTCAGGATTTTATGTAAGCGGTACCAAGCTGTATGACTCTACAGGCAAACCGTTCGTTATGAGAGGCGTCAATCATGCTCACACTTGGTACAAAAACGATCTTTATACTGCTATCCCAGCAATTGCTAAAACAGGTGCTAATACAGTCCGAATTGTCCTTTCTAACGGAAACCAGTACACCAAGGATGACATTAATTCCGTGAAAAATATTATCTCTCTCGTCTCCAACCATAAAATGATTGCTGTACTTGAAGTTCATGATGCTACAGGTAAAGACGACTATGCGTCTTTAGATACAGCAGTGAATTACTGGATTAGTATAAAAGATGCTCTGATCGGCAAGGAAGATCGGGTTATCGTGAACATTGCGAACGAATGGTATGGCTCTTGGAATGGAGGCGGTTGGGCAGATGGGTATAAGCAAGCGATTCCCAAGCTAAGAAACGCAGGTATCAAAAATACGCTCATCGTCGATTGTGCAGGCTGGGGACAATATCCTCAATCTATCAATGACTTCGGTAAATCTGTATTTGCAGCTGATGCTTTGAAGAATACGGTATTCTCCATTCATATGTATGAGTTTGCTGGTAAAGATGTTCAAACGGTTCGAACCAATATTGATAACGTTCTGAATCAAGGGCTCCCTTTGATTATTGGTGAATTTGGCGGTTACCATCAGGGAGCAGACGTCGACGAGACAGAAATCATGAGATACGGCCAATCTAAAAGCGTAGGCTGGTTAGCCTGGTCCTGGTATGGCAATAGCTCCAACCTTAATTATCTTGATCTTGTGACAGGGCCTAACGGCAATCTGACCGATTGGGGTCGCACCGTGGTAGAGGGAGCGAACGGGATCAAAGAAACATCGAAAAAAGCCGGTATCTTCTAAAAAGACAATAAGAATATAAAAAGGCTCATGGTTGAACGACCATGAGCTATCTATTTTTAATACTTTGTACTAAAGTCTTCGCTGAGCGCTTCTGATCTTGCATTCCCTGATTTACAGGGTGATTTTAATTTCATACACAGGTACGATGCTGACCGTGCCAATATCCGCGATTCGTTCCTCCGCAGTCTCTTTCCAGCCAGCCATGGTCGTATTGCTGTTTAGAACCTTGCCCTTTCGAATTGGAGCAACGTATACGTACATCCCTCGCTCGATAAGCCGATGTTCAAATGATTTCAAACCTATTTCCCAGGTTGTGTGGTTACAGAAATTATCGTGAATCAGTTCACCGTCAATAAATGCATAACCAATGTCTCCCGTATAATCGATACGCAACAGAGCCTCTTTGATCCCATTGAGGGCATTTATTTCGAAATCAAGAACGAATTTATCATGGTTCACCCTTTTCAGATTAAATTGTATTTCTTTCTTAGGAACCCTTAACAGATACGTTGTAAATAATTTACTTTCTGTTGTTGTAAACAACTCTCCACCAGATATAGATGTGATTAAGTCGTCAAAATCCGGGAATACACTCAGTGCTACAATCTCCTGATCTGTTGATTCCAGTCTTATCTCATCTTCGGATACAAGTAAATTGGCACTCGTCAAGATAACTCTGTCCCGACCTTGCAGGTTAACCTTCCAAAACTCCAAGCTTTGTTCATCAGTCATCGTGTAGATGGCGACTTTTAAGCCACTTTCAAATACCAGGCGGATAAGACTCTCTTCCTCTTCAGCAATCTGAATGATCGTATTCCCATCCAATTGTTCTATCGAACCTTTGTCGATTGTGGCACTGATGATATCTTTTGACTCCAATGCATACGTTCCTTTCATCCCGTCCGGTACAAAGAAAAAATAATATATTTCTCCTTCCTCTTCTATCCTTGTTATCAGCTGTGCTGTTGCATATTTGAGCTTTATTCCATCCAAATTGAGGTTAAATGGCAATATAGCGAAGCTATCACGTCCTAACGTTAGTTCACCTTGACTAGGGATTACAATCGTTTCCTCAGCCAGCTCGATGCTTACATTAAAATCGCACAGGTCATGATTTTCAACATGGTCCTGGAAATTATTTAGAAACAGGTAGCCTGACCCGGCACTGGAGCGCACCGCATATCGTAAGGTATCCACATCATAAGGGTTCATTCGGGACGTGTCCTCTGGCAGTATAGTCTTCGTCAGAGAGAATTGCTTTTGAAATGTTGAAAGAAAATAATGCTGCAGCTTTGTTCTTCGGTATGACTCCCTGATCTGACCAAATTCTCCGATCATGGCATTAAAATCATAGGATATTTTAGGTGTAGCCAGATCGTTTGTGAACGGGTTAACCTTACCTCGAGGATTGGAACCCCCATGATACATATAGTATCCGATCAGGTTACAGCCTTCTGCAACCTTCATGACTGTCATCGCTGGAACACTACGATAAGGAAATGCAAACCGGTATTTATAAAATTGAACCATGCCGCCACCCATTTCGCAGCAAGCGTACGGATAGTCTTCCGGGGCGTATAGGGGCTCAAAATTGTAGCTCTGCGGAATCTTGTTATTATGCTTGTCTCGGAAAATGTATTCCGGTGTCGCAGGATGCTCGTCCTTCCCCTCCAAACGTCCCTCTTCGTAATAGATCCACGGCCAGTAGGCATACCCGCCCCATAATGGCAGCATATCAGGAACAGGCGTTGTCGCTCCTCCCCAGCCTGTGCATGTATAGATCGGGGTATCAATCCCTGCCTCCAAGGCTATTTCTTTAAGCTTTAACATATGTGAATTACCGTCACTCCCAGAGTTTAACCACATATCATTAATTCCTACAGTCAATCCCCACTGAGCAGAGGAATGATGATGCTCGTTTTCGATTTGAGTGCCGATGATCGGCCCACCCTCCTTATATAACAGCCCTTTAACCTGAATACCGATTTCGTTATACATTCTTCTTGTATAGAACAGATACCCCTCATCATTAGAACGAACCTCAAATGGGCGGCCGAATAGCCAATCCGGTATACCGCCGTTTCGGATTTCGCCATGATTGAAGGGTCCGATCCGGATAATGACATATAGCTGATGTTTGCCGCACAACTCAATGAAATAGCGGAGGTTTTTATTCCTGCTCCAATTAAAAATACCTTCAACTTCTTCATGTAGATTCCAAAAAATATAAGTAGCAATGATATTGACGCCACCCATTTTTATTTTAATAATTTCGTTTTCCCAATAGCGTTCATCATAGCGTGTATAATGGAATTCACCACAAATCCCGAAAAAAGGCTCTCCATCCTTCTCCATAAAATAGTTGGTGAATCCGATTTGTTCTCCCTTTGGATTGGTGCCGCCAAGTTTAAGATGTCCTTTCACAATCTGCTTGTGATCATCTTGGACTGTAATTCGATAGTTTCTCATGAAGTTCACTCCCCTCACTCATTCATATTGAATGACACCGGCTATCTTAGAGACAACAGGTTGTCTAAGAAAGAAACTCTAATCCGAATTTAGGATAAATTGGTTCCACTTGCGCTGCCAGGCTATATCATTCCAGAATGGATGATGCGGAGCACAGTTGGAGCAGAGGGTCATTCCCCAGAACCCTAGTGCCATTCCTTTTCGCAACACATATTCGGCTATATATTTACCGACTGGACCTTCTTCAAATTGGGCATACAGCGGCGTATAGCCTACATAACCTTCTCCTATGACAATTGGATTACCGGAATGACGGGTCCATTCATAAATCTCTTCCAATCGGGAGTCGGCCTTCTGCAACATGGCCATTTTATGATCCCCGTACCGATCGTACAAAAATAAATCCCATTGATCCGGATCTACCCAGTCGTGCAAATAAATAAGCCTCATGCCAACGGGGTTGCCTTCCATCCGCCAATTCTGCTCTGGAGGTAGAATCCATTCTGCAAATGGAGGGGCTTCTTCCCTCAATAGGGATTTGACGAATGGATTGGGGAACGGAGCCAGCTCATCATCAAGCCCTGCCGCTTCCATAAGCTCATTCAGCACCCCTTTAATATAAAGATGAAAATGGGCCACCTGCATATTGCGCGCCACGTAAGCTTTGGGGTAGGCTTCATTTAACGTATAGCTGGCTGTCATCATCATATCTGGATGGCATTGGCGAAGATATTCAATCGCTTCTTCTACATAGGGCTGCATTGCTTCAACAAGCGCTGGTATGTTCGTTTCCGCTATGCCCATAGACGTTCCGACAGCGTTTAACTGCCCAAATTCCACTTCGTTATGCAACTCTGTATAGACAATCCGATCCCTATAGCCTTCTGCTGTAACAAAACGAATCAACTGATCCATTGATTTGGCAATGGCCATGAATCTTTCCTTAGGAGGGATCGCAGCTAATTCATCTCTAAGCTCAGTATGAGCCAGGAAGCTCGGACTCTGCTGATATTCCCAAGAGGATAATATAATGTAACAGTTGTGTGCCTTGGCCTGTCTAAACAGCTCGAGCAAATGAGCATGCCCATCCAACACTGCGCCGCCCCGACAGTTATACCAGCGCGTACGCTGGCCCACTTTCCCAAGGCTCGCAAACTCCAAGGAGCCAGTACGTTTGCCATCCGCCGTAAACAACATGAAGGGCATGGCGCATATTCGGATCGTATTGTAGCCTCTTTCGACTGCTTCCTGAAAACGAGCTTCCAGATCGCTGTAGGGCTCCCCCTCCTGGGTCATGGTGTACCAAGAGAAGTCCCACATCGTAATCGTCAATTTGTGCGGTACATTTCTCATCAGACTACTCATGTGAACTCCCCTCCCAGCCCCAGTCCATAGGGTTCAATGCTCCTTAATCCCCAAGCCTTCCGCAGCCCTTCTATAGCCTGTTCAATCTGTCCAGTTTCCTGCATGCTCAATTCATCACTCCCTCATAGTCACTCATATACAAAAGCTTACAAGTAAGCGATATTACAGACAATTGACAATCCACTGTTTATGATGGACTATATACGTATTTCATCATTAGAGCCGCTACGGCTGGGAGATAAATAGATTATGAATAAGAAAGCCGATGAATTTGAGCGTAAAAAGGTATATGTCCTTCCACCCTATATGCTGAATAAATTAAAAACAAATCCGCTTACAAAGAATTTATATATTACGGATATAGGCTGCTTCAGCCATGCCCGCCATCATTTTCGTGAAAGAACACACGGCTGTGACTCGCATATATTCATTTACTGTGCGAGTGGAAAAGGCTGGGTGCGAACCGAGGATAACCTAACCATTGTCCTGAAAGAGCGGAGCTTTGCGTACATTCCTAGGGACATGCCGCATACTTATGGGGCTGACGATGAAGATCCATGGACAATTTACTGGTTTCATCTTCAAGGGGATCAAATGGATGATTTTATGGCGTTGTTTGAGCCGTTTAAAATGTATATTTCAATGGCCGCCAGTGATGAAATCAAACTGCTGGAGCTATTTCATCAGTGTTACGACCTTTTACTGAACAAATCATACTCCATGGTACATTTAGTTCAAGTGTCGCAAACCATCCGTTATCTGCTAAGTTTTGTTGTATCTGTTGCATATCGCAAGGAAGACAGCACATACCAGAGCCATGTCGATAAGGCCACACGTTATATGGGCGAACAATTGGAATCTACCGTTTCACTTGATGAGCTGAGCCGGCATGTTCAGGTATCCAAGCAGCATTTAAACTTGATATTCAAGCAATCAACCGGCTACTCTCCTGTCGATTACTATTTAAGAATGAAAATTCAGAGGGCCAGTCAGCTCTTGGATTTAACGAATGCTTCTATTAAAGAAATTAGCATACAACTTGGTTTTAGGGACCCTTATTACTTCTCCAGGCTATTCAAAAAAATAATGGGCTGCTCTCCTCTGGATTACCGACATAATTTAAAGGGTTGATTCATAGATGATCTCCTCCCTACACAGATCATTTACGGATAAAAGAGCAAGGTCTATACTTAAGTTCAAAAAAGGAAGTTTTGTATGCTCCTAACGTTGAATCGAAGACTAAATGCAGCTATGCCGCTAATTACACCCATCAGCATTCTAATCGGCGTCCTCATCGGTACGCCGTTGTCCCAATATACCGAGCTTTCTCCCTGGCTGTTTGCATTCATGACCTTCGCGGGCAGTATCGGTATGGGGTTCAAGGATTTTATCCATGTGATCAAGCATCCTGGTCCGCTGATTGCCTGTCTGTTTATTCTTCACCTAGCCATGCCGCTTCTCGCCATGATGTTTGGGCATCTGGCTTTCAGTGATGATCCTTATACGATTACTGGACTGATTCTTGGCGCGGCTATCCCTACCGGCATTTCCAGCTTTGTGTGGGTCAGTATCTACAAAGGCAATACAGCGCTGACATTGGCGATCATTCTTATTGATACAATTTTGGCCCCGTTCGCCGTACCCGGCATCATGTCTCTGTTGATCGGAGCGAATGTGCAGCTTGATACCTGGGCGATGATGCAGAGCCTGTTCTGGATGATTGTCGTTCCTTCACTAGTTGGCATGGTGTTGAACGAATGGACCAAAGGAAAGATTAAGCAGGTGTGGGGACCTCGGCTGAGCCCGTTCTCCAAGCTCGCCATGGCTCTTGTCGTCATGATTAACGGATCTGTCATCGCACCTTACCTGGTCGATTTTAATCTCAAGCTTGTTGGAGTATGCCTCTCCATCATTATCCTTGCCTCCACTGGATATGCGATTGGTTATCTCATATCAGGGCTGATGCGCTGGAATAATGCAGACCGTACGGCGCTTGTCTTTAACGGCGGCATGCGCAATATTAGCGCGGGGGCTGTGCTTGCCATTACCTACTTCCCGGCTCCGGTAGCGCTGCCCGTTGTACTCGGGATGATTTTCCAGCAGTCCACGGCATCTCTGGTCGGATTTCTGCTGAGTCGCCGCGACCGCGTCAACGCTAAGAATAAGCGCAGTACGGTCTCTGCTTCTTAAAATCGAAGCGGTTCTAATTATCAATAAAAAAGCCGCCAATATGGTATTATCCCCTTCTAGTAGACAAGAGAGAAAAGACATCTGTTAAGATGGACTTAATCTTGTTGAACGGAGGGGATTTTTCATGGCTAAAAAGGGACAATCATTCCGGCAATACTCCTTAGATGTAAAGATGGAGGCAGTCCGGTTGGTGAACGAAGAACATATGAGTATTCGTGAAGTGACGAAACAATTGGACATTCGTAATAAATCCCAAGTGCAAAGCTGGGTGATGAAACATCGAGCGGGGGAGAACCTCCAGCCAACGACCACAAGGCAGGGACGACCCAAAACGAAATTTTCCAGTATCGAAGAGGAGATGGCGTATCTACGGGCGGAGATTGAATATTTAAAAAAGCAGTATCCAAATCTACACAAGGAGTGACGAGGAAAGAAGCGAGGTTTGAAATTATTGAGGGAATGCGAACACGATATTCGTTGAAATGGTTACTTGAATTAGCCCATGTTTCTCGGGCAGGATATTATAAATGGAGAAAGAATCAGCAAACAACCCAGCAGCGTAAGCAAGAAGAAGAGCTTCTGGAATCGCATATGTTGTCGATCCACCGGATCCATCCCTATTTTGGTTATCTGCGGATGACCGTTGCTTTACGTAGAGAAGGTATCTTGGTCAATCACAAAAAGGTATACCGCCTAATGAAGAAATTAGGGATCCGTTCCGTCATTCGAAAGAAGCGGCGCTTTTTTGGCAAACAGGCATCTGTGGTAAATGCCAACCGATTAGATCGACAATTTCAGGCAGATTCTCCTTTATCCAAGCTGGTTACCGATATTACATACATACGAGCTGGAGAGCGGTTTGTATATCTCTCTGTCATTCAAGATCTGTTTAACAATGAAATCGTGGCTTGGCGTCTTTCGGAACGAAATGACCTTGCTCTAGTTAGCGAGACCCTAGACGTTCTAAGTAAGAACGTGAACATGGAGGGTGTCATTCTCCATTCAGACCAGGGTTTTCAGTATACCTCCAAGCCGTTTAACCGCAAACTTAAGCGGCTTGGCATGCTTGGGAGCCATTCAAGGCGTGGAAATTGCCTAGACAATGCCTGCATAGAATCCTTCTTCTCCCATCTTAAAACAGAGAAGATTTATTTAACGAAACCCGGAACCCTAGCGGAGGTAGAACAACACGTACGGGAGTACATTTCTTTTTATAATGAAAATAGATTTCAGAAAAAATTAAACAACCGTTCCCCGATTGAATACCGAGAAACGGTTGCTGCTTAAAGATGTCTTTTTAGTTCTGTCTACTTGACAGGGGTATGACCAATATGGCGGCTTCTTTATGATTACCTGTATCAATCCTCACTCATTACCTTATTTAGTTTTTCATAAACAGACAATAAGGACTCTCTTTCTTCTTCGGTTAGGTTTTCAAATAGTTTTCTTCTAAGCTTTCGTCCTTCTTCCTGCGCTTTATTTAGCATTTCGTCACCAGCGTCAGTTATTTGCAGGTACACAATCCGCCGGTCCTCCTCATCCGCCACTCGGACAATTAACCCTTTTTTCACAAGCTTTCCAGATAGATGGGTTAATGTCGGAGGAGTTAGCCCCAATAATCTGGCCAGATCAGAAGGGCGATACTTTCCGTAACTATTTAGATACGAAAGAATAAGGATATGTGATATCCCTAGATTCTCATTAAACATTTTATTCCATCTAATTAATAGGTTGTTGGTAACTTGGTCCATAGCATGAATCAACGTAAATATATTTTGTTCTTTCATTAACACTCTTTAACCTGCTTTCTCAAATAAAATAATAACCCCCTATATTGTATAGGGGGCTTGTATAAAAGTCATTCTTTACTGAAAGAAGGTCAGGCATATATCCTTTTCCAGTAAAGTGAATCCTAATTTTATTGGGCAGAAAACCCACCGTCAATAACAAGCTCCGATCCCGTAATGTATGAAGACTCGTCCGAAGCCAAAAACAAGGCAGCGTTAGCTACATCATCAGGTCGACCAAGCCGATGCAACGGAGTCGCTTGAATTAAGTGGGTCAGCATTTCCCTGGATGTGCTGAGCGCTTCAGTCATTGGTGTCTCGATAATGCCCGGAAAAAGCGTATTTACACGGACTCCAACCCGGCCAAACGTTGTTGCCGCAGCCTTCGACAAAGCACGTACAGCACCTTTTGAAGCGGAATAATGATTAAATCCCTGACCGATTTGAGCGGTGTAAGAAGAAATATTAATAATAGAGCCACTCTTTTGGGCAGCCATATACGGAGCTACATGCTTAATACCTGCAAACGGACCATATCCGTTAATCGTCATCAGTTTATGCCAGTCATCTTGGTCGATATCCTGATATCCTTTTTCAGAAGTTATTCCTGCATTGTTAACCAGAATGTCAATTTTACCGAATTTAATGTTCACTTCTGCGGAAAGAGCCTTCCAATCCTCGTCAGAAGAAACATCCAGTTTCATTCCGTACACATTCGTTTTCTTACTAGCCCGTTCTAGAGCTTGATCATTGATGTCTGCAGCAATAACTACAGCTCCCTCCTCACTAAAGAGGTCAACCATCCGTTCTCCTATCCCTGATCCTCCGCCTGTGATAATAGCAACTTTATCTGCCAGTCTATTCATGTCGATATCTCCTTTTATCATTATCAATCTGCTCAAATCCTATATATTTAGAGACATTATTTAGATACCTAAATATTAGATGTCTAAATTATATTCCTTTTGTAGTCAACATACTACTGCTGCTTTATCCCAGCTGTATGGTTAGCAGAGGAATGCTGGGCTATGTAGAACGGACTAATATTATCTCTACTGGATAATAAAAAGCACCGGAGATTTCTCCGGTGCTCCTGCTTCTAAAGTATTTACCAACTCACGGCTCTTCGCTGTTCCTCAATGTTTTCTTAGGTACTCCGTCCAGTCCATATTCCTCATCATATCTGTGAGTAACTATTATAACTGATACAATCATCTTTACAATGATTTTAAATGTCCCCGGTAATATTAAATTAGTGGTAGATTTTCCCTCTCCATACTTTCCATTGGTGTATTAAAATCATTAGGAACGAAGATAATGCCTTTCAACATATTGTTCTTTATCTGGTATGCTTTTGATCAGTCTACTTTACTGTTTGTGAAACTGGTTGGGCAGGGCTAAACACTCGGTCAAAGCGGCGCATCAATCCTTCAAGCGGACCAACAGGAAGCTTAGCAAACAACAATCCCAGCAGCAGTGTTGTCACTGCGATCATTACGTCGCCGAACGGGACTCCGTCCAGACTGTGCCCAATCTTTGTCAGATCGAGAATCCAAACCACTACAAATTGAATGGCATACATGGTCAGAGCCACACGGCCGACTGCTGCGAAAGGCATTAATACAGCGGAAGCCTTTTTCGATACGAGGCACGCAACTCCCATTACCAGAAATGAAATCCCTAATCCTATCATCGTCTGGAATGTCGAAGCGGTGTGTGGAGCCGTTCCCAAAAGGAGCTGCCACATCGGTGTCTCCGTATTAAGAGGCCAAATTGCGTACACATCCGTCGGTTGTACAGGAACAACTCCTTGCACACTTATCAGCCATTGTTCAAAGTGAAGATTCCAATTCGGAAGTATAAAAGCGGCCAGTGCTTTACCAATAACAAGCATAACGATACCACTGCCTGCGAGTAAGAGAGCTGTGCGTAATCTGGTGAGATCAAAGCGGCCAATGGCCATACCGGCAACAAACGCAGGAGTCAAGGCGAGAGCAGACATCGGACCTCCCGCGATATCACTAAGAAGATAAGCTTTCGAGAAAATGCTTGATCCAAGAATCATTAGCGGTGGGGCTGTCACGAGCAAAACTGCTGCTGTTGTAACAATGGTGCGGGTCGAACGGCGAAATAACATTAGGGCCAACACAAACATAGCTGCATAGGCAGGCAGAATGATGCCATATGAAGTGTTCAGCATAATTAGCAAATACCCGATAATATCAACAAATACGGCGCGTGCCAGCATTCGCGCACGGAAAGCGGCCGTATCCGCTCCCCGTTCCATCATGCGCTGTGCCATAATGGAATAAGATATACCCCCGCACAATACGAATAATAGTGTCGTGTTTCCGGAAACAATCGCAGAAACGTTTGGGTTCGATCCGAAGTGCTGCAAATACATTCCCAGCACCGCCATTCCTCGTACTGCATCAAGTGCTACAAGACGCCCGGTGCCCCGCCTTCTTTTCGACTCTTCTACAGAGCTTCGAGAAGGAATATCGGTTTGTGTAACGTCGTAGGATGAATTGGATATACCTGCTGTATCTACTTCTTTTTCATCTAATTTATTAGCAACCGTCTTTTCATTTACTTGATTTTCATTCAATTGGCTATTTACGGAAAAGGCTCGTATTTTGATATTGGCCTCTTCCTCATACTCTCTGACGGATCTGTTTATCAGTTTGATACTGCTTAGCAACTTGCATTCCTCCTTGAAAATCCTGGACTCGTATTTTTCATCAACCCGCATGTACAGGATGATGTTACGCTATAGTCCAATATATCCTGCAGATGTCGCTAAAGTTTGATCAAGTTGTAAACAAAATGTCACAGTAGGCGAAACCGTTTTATCGCGAAAACAGCCTTATTCACAGTTGATCACTGGAATAAGGCTGTTTGCAAAATTACTTAGGATTTGCTGGGAACAGCATTAAAAATGGAATTGGCCAGCAAACGGAATTGTTGCTGCGAATGAGCGCCATTGGTTAGATCGTTAGAGAAAACAGTAATATTCTTTTTGTTTTCCTTATAGGTGAAGGCCATAATCTTTCCTCTTGCAGCATCGTGACCTGGCCACCAGCCCGCTTTGAAGAAGTTTTCTTTATTACTAATGGTTGCAAGAATTTTTGCAGCTTTAGGTAGTTTCGTAATGTAAGAACCTGTAACGGTGTAGAAGTATTCTTCGTTATCGTAAGGGGCTGTAATCACATGATCCTGTTTGACATTCGCTAGGAAGACCCCTTCGTATCTTTCCCATGTCGGTCCAGCAAACGCAAATTGAGGAATCCAGTTTTTCACGTTACCCATCCCCATATTTCCATAAGCAATGTATGGTTTCCCTTTCTCGACAAGTTTATCGGAATCGAATGTATTCACCAACACATCGGCATGCTGCTGATCATCGGTCACTTTAAAACCGAGATTTTTGAGCACATAAGCCGATTCGCCGAGAGCGGCTACCGTAGAAGGTTTAAGAACTTTACCAACGGATTTGTTATTGCCGAATGCCGTGACATCAAGATAGTATTTCGAGGCCAGCGGGTTCAGATCATCATAGGCGACTGCAAAGTCACCCGCTTCATATCCTGTTCCGCTTTTGGATAGCATCGTAACCACTTTGCCGGCTTTAAGCAATTCATTAACGGTTTTGATGGCATCGTTATTGGTGTTTCGGATTAACACATAGGCAGAATGATTCGGCATTGGTGTGGCCGGGATCGATACGGAAGTCACCTGAGAAGTTTTGCCCGCAAACACGCCGGCTTCTCTAATCACATCACGTTCAAATCCTCGCATGACGGGAAAGTCCTGCACAATCTCGCCAGCTACGGAAGCATAATCTGAGACGTTAATACCATCATATAAAACCATGTTTGCGATGCCGTGTTTAGCCTGATGCATATTTATGATAAATGAACCCGCGGGGTAGGTCTTGCCAGCAGTACTTACAGCCTCTGTCGAGCGTTCAACCGTTACTCCATTGCGGATAAGATACTCAATCATCCGATAGGCTTCCAGCGGATTTTTTTGAAGACCTTTATCGATCGGCAAAACGTAATACTCAGGAAAAAAATTCTCATTACCGTGACGGGGGCGACCAATGACTTGATTTTTTGCATTGACTAGATACCGATCTACGGATCGATCATCGATATTGTTAATTCCACGTTCATATACTTTTAGCTGGTTCAAAAATAACTTTTCTTTCTTTTGCATAACAAAATCAGTTGCTGCAGCGACACTATAATACAATGCTTTGGTCGACTCTTCATTCGATTCAGGTGTTTCCAGCGTATGTCCCATTGCACCATGGTGCATGGCGAAGACAGCTGTATAGGCTGGAGACGCATCGTCCCATCCTGAAGAAGTCCCCTTGGAAACATATTTAGGATTTTCAACTGTTTTACGATGTTCTTCATAAGGAATATGGTAGTAATCATACTTCGTGTTTGCTATACCTGCTTCACCCATCGCTTTGGCCTGTTCTACCATGTTATCCATAAGTAGATCGTACTCAATATTCGGATCGTGAGGCGGTGTGGTAGGCTCAATCAGAAAATTCTTATCAAACCCATGCAGATCTAGGAAAGAAATGGGCGACCACTTGGCGATTTGCTCTGTGACACTGCGTGTTTCAGGCTGGGTTTGATATGAATTATCCCGATTCAAGTCAAAATATTCAGCATTAGAACGTTCGGTATGAACCCTTCCATCCGGGTTTTCCGTATACAGGAACAGAAAAAACACATGATCAAGCGCATCGTCCATATTCAGAGTTACCGTACTCGATTTTCCATTGGACGACGTGGTCTTGTACGTAACATTTTTATCGAGAGCCATGGTCTTAAAATAATTGATAATCGCATCGAAGCCCGGCGCTTCATTCGGATGAATATTGTTGATCCAGATGGGCACTTGATAATCTCCGAATGCACCGGATTGAATATCGTTCTCCAGCTTTGCAGGATCATTCAGCATGGCAGGATGAGTTACATTCTGATATTTGTCAATCGTTGCTTGATCTTTGGCAACCACAGTCATATACATATCGCGGCCTTCAACGGATTTGCCGATCGACATCGTTTTAATGTATCTGTTGTTTTTTTGAGCTGCCTGTGCCGTAATCGTATCAATCTCCGGCTTCAGTTCATCATAGGTACGGAAGCTGTCGTACGGGACCAACTTAATGGGAGCCTGGGCAACGGTTTTGCCGTTGACTGCGGCAGCCAGTTCATAGGTTCCCATCAATGAGGCGTACAGTGGACGCTGCAGACTCGGTTCGGCAAGATCCTCCGTACCGTAAGTAAGACCAAAATTGATATTGGCAGTGACTTCTCCGTTGTCTGCTTTGACCTGAGTAACGGTGATTAAGGGGGCGCCATTGTAATCGTGATCCTTGTACGATTTCCATTCCGATAATGGCTTGCCACCATAAGTCCACCTTATTTTCTTTATACCGGCACCCTTCGGAAGCTTAAACCTAGCTTTAATGGTTCTTTTCTTCGTCATGGATGCCAGATTGTTATCCAATTTCAGTGTCGGGGTATTTTTAACCTGCGCTGAAATTGTTTTTGTTGGTTCATTCTTATCGTTCAACAACGTGCTTTTTGCGCGTTGCGCAGCCTCGGCCATAACTATGTGTGGAGCAATGATTTCCAGAAGCATGGCGGCGGATACAGTTAACGCCAAGCAGAGCCTCATCATCGGTTTTGTACTCATTCTTTTTCCCCCTATGGATAACCTGAAGACCCTGTTATGCTCTTCTTTATTTACCAAGAGCACTTACAGACTACTATCCGGCAAATTATGATTTTATATATTGTCCAATCCTATTCAAGATCTGTTTTCTGCTTCTGCCCGGAAGGATTGTCTGTCATCGAATGAGAAGCGTCGGAGTTTATGGTACTTTGCACAAATTGCTTCAAATCAGTTCGACTTTTTACATCCAGAACAGCCGCTTTGCCCACATAAGTTTCTTTTAATAGCTTCATTGGCGGTATTTGTTCATTTCCCTTTAACGTACTTTGATACCCTACCGAAGCCAAATTCCACATATCGGAGACTGACAAATTGGTATCGATATACGGACTGATTTCCTCTAGAATGGAAGGAAGCTTCATAATGGAAGTCGTTGTTTTGACCTTCTCGGCTAATGCCGTAATAAATTGGCGCTGTCTTTCTGTTCTAGAATAATCGGACATGGCATCATGACGAAAACGGACATATTGAAGCGCCGTTTTGCCGTTGAAATGCTGCTGTCCCTGCTTTAAATTAATATCGTACTCATGCAGATCGGCCTTGCTTTCATAGTACATATCCTTTTCGACATAAAAATCGAGTCCGCCTACAGAGTCTACGAGTTTAATAACCCCCTGGAAATCGGTATATACATAAAAATGAACAGGCACCCCCAGCAATTCGCTGACTGCTTTCATCGCCGTATCCGGCCCATGCGTAACAGCGGTGTTGATTCGGTTTTTGCCGTATCCGGGAATATCCGTATAGGTGTCACGCAAAATCGAAAACACATGGATATGCTTATCGGTAGGATTCAACGAAACGACCATCATGCTGTCGGATCTGGGTACCTCGCCCTTGGCGCTTCCACGGGCATCCACACCCATCAGCAAAATATTGACAGGCTCGGTTCCCTCCCATTCTGGAGTTTCCAGAGCTTCGGTATTATCGGTGCTTACATTAATGAACGGGGAGTTTGCCGGAGCCTTATTAAATCCTTCCAGCCCTTTGTAAATCGAAAAGAAATAATAAAAGATAAAGCTTACAGCAGCGACCACAAGTAACAATGTTACAATCAATATCCTCTTTTTCCTCTGTGTCATATCATTCTTCCTTTCCGGATGATGAACGCGCCTGTCCCTTCTGTATTTAAGATTTTTGCAAGGCTGCTACGAGGAGTGAAGTGTAATATCGGCTACCATCTGGTTTTAAATGGACGCCATCTTTATAAAAGTATTCATCTTTGCCTACACTGGCTGAATACCAGTCCATCACGCTGACGTTGCTAAACTCATCGGCGACCTGTGCAATCGTGTCATTCACCGTGTTTTGCCATCCTTTCGGAACCCGGGTGGTGACCAAGATTACCTGTCTGGCTCCAGAAAGGGATTGCAGTACGTCGTGCAGTTGGTCTTTGCTAAACGGACCGTTGGTGCCGAGTTCGATAATGACTTGGTCTCCCAGTTTGCCTTGGACGGCTAATTCATTAATGACTTTTACAGCTTGAGACATCTGCCGGCCAACCTTGCCGTCTACCGTCATATTCGGAAGCTGCTCTTTTAAATAAGGCTCAATTCCGACCGTAACCGAATCTCCAATCATCGTGACGCCCTCGCCGTTTAAGGACGCGGATGGTTGAGCTTGTTCTCCGCTGGTACTGGAAGCCCTAGGCTTTTGTGCAGCAGGCTGCATCGCATCAAGATTGTATAGAGAAGAATCCTTGCCGCGTGGTTCGTTATCATCCGAATTTTGCTTTGAATGTAGATGGAGCCCTATGGCTCCTATGACGATAAGAAGAATCATAAAAACCCATAATGCCCTCACTTTTCCGACATTTTTTTTGTTCATACCTAGTTCATCCTTTCCTTTAACATGCTAGTAGGTTTTATCCTGTTTGATAGCATCAATCAAAACCGAGGCATAATACTGAGCTCCTTCTGGTTTCAGATGAACACCATCGTCATAAAATAGATCGTTGCGGTTTTCGCTGGCCGAATACCAGTCGATAAGTCGTACATTTTGAAATTCACCAGCAATTTCACGCAGATTGTCATTTACGGTATTCTGCCATCCTCTCGGTACTCTGGTCGTTATCAGATAAATTTGCCGAGAATCCTGCAATGAAGCCAGCAAGGAATGCAGTTGACTCCGGTTAAAAACACCGTTTGTACCGAGTTCGATAATAATTTTATGGCCAAGTTTGCCCTGTGCCCGCAGGTCATTAAGCACATCCTTGGCCTGTGACATTTGTCGTCCCACCTTACCATCAATGACAATACCAGGGAACTGCTTTTCCAGAAACGGGGCGGCATCCAGAATGACGGAATCCCCAATCGCTGTGACCCCACTTCCTTCAGCCAAATGGTCTGTATTTTCAGCAGAATGATTGTCATCGGAACAACCACATTGCAGTTTTTTTGTCTGGACGGGCTTCTGGCTTACAGTTACTGGCGCATCAAGTACGGGATCCTTTTTCCATGATGTCAGGACTAGAATAATGGCGATAACAATTACAACAAGACCTAATTGGTTGCCATCGGCCGACCTGCGGAGTGATTTTAGGTTGGTCCAAAAGGTCCCGCGACGGATAGGCTCTTCGATGTATTTGTAAGAAAGCCCCCCCGTTATGAAGCTGGCCGTTACTTGCAGAGCAATACGCATATAGTTGGCATCTTCGGTATTTACCACCGGACCTGACAAAATAATGATTGGATAATGCCATATATACAGACTGTAAGATCGCTTACCGATCCAGCTCAGAGGCCGGCAGCCGAGCCATCGTTCCAGTCGGTTGGCCGGATGAACAAGTACAGCAATAATAACTGCAGTAATGAGTGATAAATAAAGAAAACCGCCGCGATACAGCGAATCATCAAACTGGTTGGTCTGACCGATCATGATAAACAGCATTACAATGCCCAGCACGCCAGTCATATCCAGCATGGTCCGTGACGAAGAGGATACATTTTCGCTCAGTCTCCAGCTGGGCCAGATTATCGCCAGAGCCGCTCCGATCAAAATGGCAAACACCCGCGTGTCCGTCCCGTAATACACCCTGCTCGGATCAGCTCCGGGTTCGTGTATAACGGCCATTGCTATGGCAGATACGATAGCGCAACCCAGAATGAATAACATCAGTCTGCCTCGTTGCGGTGCAAAGCACAGACCGATCAGTAAAATAAGTGGCCAAATTACGTAAAACTGTTCCTCAATGGAAAGCGACCAAAGGTGTCCGATTGGGGAAGGCGGGCCAAAGCTCTCAAAATATGAAACATGATGAAAAATGAGATACCAGTTGTTTACGTAAAAAAGCGAGGATACAAAATGGCCTCCCAATGCCTGCAGCCTGGAGAAATCGGTAATTAAAAGCCACAATGCCACTACAGTCAGCATAAAGATCATTGCCGGCAGTAGTCTGCGCATTCGTCTTATCCAGAATTGCACAATGGAAAAACCGCTGCGTGTCCTCCACTCATAAAGGATCTGGTCCGTAATCAGATATCCCGACAGGACGAAGAAAATCTCCACCCCCAGTAGCCCACCCTCTGCCCATCTGAAATGAAGATGATAAGCAATAACAGCAAGCACGGAGATAGCCCTTAGCCCATCCAGACCGGTCATATAACGTTTTGTTGGTTGATTCAGGTGTAAATTCCGGTTTCCATTCACTATGGTCCATTCCTTGTCCTTATAGGCTATTGATCTTGCTTCATTTACTATAGAAAAAAGATGTCGCGAAAGTTTGATCAACATGTAAACAAATTGTCACAACGGTTGCAAAAAGAAAAACCTTATTCCGGCTGAACAACCGAAATAAGGTTTAGTTTTTGACATATACAAATATGGCGATCATAATTG
This sequence comes from Paenibacillus sp. Mc5Re-14, assembly GCF_001049835.1. Taxonomy (NCBI): domain Bacteria; kingdom Bacillati; phylum Bacillota; class Bacilli; order Caryophanales; family Paenibacillaceae; genus Paenibacillus; species Paenibacillus sp. Mc5Re-14. The sequence goes on from NZ_CVPD01000001.1 coordinate 1,823,424, forward strand.
CTATTTCAATACAATGATCAATGACTCCTCGCTAGGAGAATCCGTTGGGGAAGTCTGCAAGGAATCCAATTTTTTTTGTCCTTGAAGCAGTACACTTTTATTGTTCGGATTCCAGTACATATGCTTCGGCACAATTCCGCGATACACCGGTTCGTTGTACAGTATATTTCTTCCCTGCACCTTGCCTACGTAAGTGATATTTTGATCATACACGGTGTATGCGATATTTTTCCTGTCAGGCGAGAATTCAAAATCAAGCACTTTTTCTAGAATGACAGAGAGCTCGCCGTTTCGCTGATCATATTCGTACAATGAACTATCCTTTCCGAGAAACACAAACTGGTCGTTATTCATCCAGGCTACTGAATCTCCACCAATCTGACGTTCATATTGAAATTCAATATTCTTCCCGGAAACCTTCCCCAGGGTTAGTACCTTGTTCTGACCTTGTTTTGCACGCAAAAACTGCAGCAGTACGCTGCGGCCATCATTTGCAAGATTAACACTCAAAAGGGTGTCTCCCTTTACGATCCCTTTTAACTGATACTTGCTGGAAGTTTGAGACCCCATATCGTAGATATATAGGCTATCAGCTCCGTTATCAACCAGATTTTCTACCAGGTAGCCGATATACGAACTGTTAGCCGACCAGGAAACATATTGTACATAAGACTCGTTCCTGGTGCTGATCCTGTCTATTTCCCTTTCCTTGCCATCCTGTAAGGAAATAAGCTTTAAGGTTGTCTCCAAGGAAGAAGGGGAAACTTCGCAAATATATTTCCCATCGGGAGAAAGTATCGTATTGGAAGTTACCTTGCCGATTCCGGATATGACCTTGCTCTGCTCATACGGATAAGTTAAACGTTCCAACGTACCTCGCTTCAGTATGGTCATGGCTCCGAACGATGCGATGACGGCATCTCCAGACGACCAGCCCAGCAGTTGACCCCTATTTGCAAAACGCTCTGGAAGCCGATATATTTTTTGGACCTGAAACGGACGAGAGCTTTGATCGGCATTGGAAACTTCATTACTATCGGCGATGACAACGGTCTCTGTTTTTGGTTCTGAAACGCATGCTGACAGCAGTAATACTACGAGAGATACGACCACAAGCATTACAAAATGTTTATATTTATTGCCCATTATTTATTCTCCGTTCCGTGCGGTTTCCAGAGCATCAAATTCCACCGTAACGATGGTTTCATTTTGCTCGTTGGTAATCATGATGGAACCCGAAAATTCTTCAACGATGGATTTCACAATGCTAAGCCCCAATCCTACACTGCCTTCTTCTGCGCTGTCGGAATGAGCCAGATAAAATGGCTGTAACAGGCGTGACAGATGTTCTGCCTCAATCGGATCGCTTGGATTTCTGAAGATCAGGCGGATCTTTTCTTCTGCCCGTACTGCTTTTACAGATACTGCCGAAAACGGCAAACTATATTTAATCGCATTATCTATCAAATTGATGAACATCTGTCTAATTCTGTCCCCATCAGCCAACATGAACAATTCCTCATTGATCTCATATTCAATGGTCTTTTTATAGCGCTGCGCTCGGATCATCATCGATTCACACACATCCTGCAGGATTAACCCAATATCCACCCGATCAAGCTCCTTGAGCATGATATTTTTGCGTGAGACTTCCAGCAGTTTTAGCACCATCGCATGCAGGCGCCTGCTCTCCTCGATAATATGATTCATTCCTTTGTCAAAAAAAGCACGGTCTTTCTCACCGTTCAGCCTGATCAACTCCGCATATCCCAGAATTGAGGTTAATGGCGTTTTCAGTTCGTGAGTAATATTGTCAAAAAAGCGCTTTTCCTGCTGGTGAAGCTGCTTCAAATGGTCCCGGTCCTTCTCAATAATATGGATCTGTCTACTGATTTGATCAATCATATCGTTATAATTCTCAGCTAATCGGCCAATTTCATCCTTGCGTTTAAAATGAAGACGGATATCCAGATTCCCGTTTTTCACCTCGGTGGATGCTTGCGTCAATCTGGTCAGCGGGATGGTAATATGCCTGGAAAGAATATAGGAAAACAGAAAGGCTGCCGCAAAAATCGCTAGGGCCATATAGAGGGTAATCTCCCGAATCTGTCCGGTTTGTTCGTAGAGTGAGCTGAAATCCTTGTAAAAACGCAGTATGCCCACCTTTGAACCGTCTATAACAACCGGGTAGGAGAAGAGGACTGTCGTCTTATTACGATCATAAGTAATGCTGTACGCTGTATTGCCACCAATCGCCTGCTGCAGATCGCTTTGCATTTGCTGCTGAAACGGGGAGTTGTCCGGGGCATACAGCAATTTGCCTTCCACCGTATACACGCCAATACTGCTGTTCGTGGTATGGTTCAGATCAGTTGCTATCTCCTTGGCAATTCCTCCAAAATACAGCTCATTGCTGCTGAAATGGTTAATCAGGAACGCTTGGCGCACATAAACATTGCTGTTATTTTTCAGTCCGACCAGTTCCGAGGTAACCAGGTTCTGATTGCTTGTTCGGATAAATTCCTTGACGGTCTGATTAAGCACGACAAAAGAAAGCGAAAAGATCAGAAAAAAACCGATCAGAAATTTGATGCTGATTTTGCGTATCATGCTTATTCACCCATTTTTTTAAATTTGTACCCGATTCCGAAGACGGTAGCAATGCATTCGGTGTCATCCAGCTTTTTGCGGAGTCTCTGGATATGCGTATCAACTGTACGTGTATCTCCAGCAAAATGATAACCCCATACCAAATCAAGCAGTTCGGAACGTGAAAAAGTTTTGCCCGGATGTTTAACCAGCATCATAAGCAGGTCAAATTCCTTGGGGGTCAGTTCAACGGGACGACCTTTTTTTTGGACAAGTCGTTCTTCTTCGATCACCTCAATGTTTTTAAACCGAATGACGGCTTTCGTTGTTTCCCTGTCGGGGCTGCTCGCCTGCTCCACTCTGCGTAAAATGGTTCGAATGCGTGCAACAACTTCACGCAGATCAAAAGGCTTGGTAATATAATCATCGGCTCCGAATTCAAGACCGAGAATTTTATCGGTAATATCCGATTTAGCGGTAATCATGCAGATCGGTATGTTATAATTCGTAGTCACCTTTTTACAAATGTCTAGGCCGCTCTGGTCAGGCAGCATCCAGTCCAGCAGCAGCAAATCGGGCTGAAACGACTGCAGTTCATGCATTCCCGCTGCTCCGCTGGCCGCTGTGCATGTCTGGAACCCCTCCATAGAAAGTCCGTACGATAGCAAGTCGGCAATCGGGGCATCATCTTCAATAATAAGAATCTTTGCTTTATTCATCGTAATCCTCATCTCTATTTTTAATACGACAGGTTTAGGACATCGCCCATTATATTAATCAATCAGGGAAAAACAATCAAATGTATATCATGAATAACGAAATCTTCGTCTGATGTGAAAGTGATGTGTCCGATGTTTTCAATCCATACCTCTACTGGATAAGATACGGCCTCTTTTCCGTTTTAAAAAAAACATTCTCTTCCTTTATGCACAATGATGAATAGACCATGCTCATCCCCTATGGGAGCAAAGTTTTCAGATGACTCTCCAAAGTTCGGTATCCCCAGTTCATTTAACTTTTTCACTGCATTTGGAACGTTTTTCGAAACGATACCGATCTCACTCACCCCGATCAAATCCTTCATCGAAAATGAATAATCCTTTTGGTTTTTTATATTATGCCTAGCAATGAATTCTACGATATTTCCTGACGGGTTCTCAAAATAGAATGAATGAGAATTCCAAAAATCGAAAAACACTGCATCTTCGTGATCCTCTTCAATAAGACTGATTTGAGAAGATACCTTTTTTTTCGCTTCTGTAAATTTATTCTCTGGAATGTTGATGGCTATATGATAATAAGGCTTACCATACTGCACTAAAATCGATCATCCGCCTTTTTGAAGACCACTTGCGTGTAGCCCATATAAACCGTAAATTCATTATCATCCGCAATTAAATAATTCAATTTGGAGTAAAATACCTTCGTATCTTCGAATTCATTTATCCACAAAACAACTTGTTAAATTTCATTTTCATTCCTCCTATAGATTAACAGGAACTCTATGTCAAAATGATTGAGGTTATACAAACTTTTGATATTAGTGAATTGAAATAAAATTTGGAGAGTGGTTGTAACAAAGAGACTCATTTCTCTTTATATATGTGAAGGCAATACGGCATTGCAGAAAACTTGGGAATGGTGCTCTGTCTATGATTCCTCCTTATTGTTCTTCTACTAATATTAATTTCAGGAGTGATTATTATGGCAAATTTTTCTTTAGGCACAGATGGAGCAAACCTTATCAAAAAACATGAGGGATTTTCCTTGAAATTTTATGGAGATCCTTATGGGTATCCAACAGTTGGATGGGGACATTTGATAACAAAGTCTAAAGTTTATACTAAGAATACAACAGGTAATCCCAATGATTCTCTTCTCTCTCAAGTACAAGCTGATGCTCTATCAAAATCTTTAAATTTAGGTTATACTTCACCAATTTCTCAGTCTAAAGCAAATACTTTTTTTTCTAATGATACTGCAAGTGCTGTAGCGGCAGTAAATAACTTGGTACTTCCTAGCGGTCATAAATTTTCACAATCTCAGTTTGATGCACTTGTTTCGCTCACTTTTAATGCAGGTCCTGGGGTGCTAAAAACTAATGATGTAAAAGCTATGCTTGCCAATGCGCATATATATCCAACTTTTGTTGGTCCACTTTCACAAAGTCAAATTGATACTTGTTCAAAATTAGTCAGCAAAGCATTTTCATATGATAGAAATTTACAAAAAAGAAGAAATGAAGAAGCAACTTTATTTTGTAAAGAAAGGAAGTATACTCATAAATATCCAGTATATACACTATAGTTTAATCATTATACGACATAAACAAGAAAGGTCAGCCTAAAGGCTGACCTTTCTTGTTTAAAAAATTATATTCACAGGCATTTTCAGAATCGCTTATAGGATATACTTACCTTCCTGGATATTTTCTATTTTATTAGCACAGAACTTATTACATAACCTTAATTCATTTAATCAGTAATTTTTTTAAGTTCAAAAATAGTTGCCTCTGATAACAAGATAAGCCTATCGTTATTAACAACAAAAAAACTTACACTTACAGGTATGCTAAGTTTTGTAGAAGGGTCACTTATATCTATTGCTTTTACTACATCATTTATATTTAAGTCTGGGATATCTATTTTATATAATCTATAAAAAGAGTCAGAGTTATGGCATGTCGCTGTAATCTCATATAATGGGTTTTTTAATTCATATTGATAATTACTATAGTTTTTAAGTCCTTTTGATGAAAAAAAGTCTTTTTTGATTATAATTTCGTCTCCAATAAATTTTTGCCCTGTTGGATATTCAGAAGCATCATTATATGAATTTGCAAATCCTAAAAGCTTCTCAACTTTCCAAGTTCCATAGAAATATTTTTCAGTTTCACTATCCAGACTTATACGTTCTACAGTACAATATTCGGATGTGTTTTTTGGAATAATAGACTCTTCCGTTTCAGGTTTAGGCTCACTAGAAGTATTTGGATTTGATGTCGTGTCAACATTTCCACAAGCTGATGCTAGCATCAACACTATCATAATACAAGCCAATAATGTTTTTTTCATATCTCACACTCCTACTATAAAGTTATGTTTTCGCATGTTTACTCGCTTGCTAACTGAATTAATCCCCGTATGGATTAAAATCTCCTATTCCATCGTTTTTATATCACCATGTGCTAAAAGCTACTTCCATACAGCGAGTAATCCTTCACTGCTGTATAACAAATGGGGTGATACTTTTTCTTTATTTTCCGATGCCTTTATCAGTTTTGCCTCAGTATTTTGTTCCGGTTGAGTTGTTACTTGTTTACTGGGAGGCTCACTCGCACCTCGCGTAACCATTGTAGGCTTATCTGACCCACATTCTGAAAGCAAAACTCATCTACCTAGCAGAAATTATATCAGAGCAATTGAAGCGATGAATGACATAAAATTAACATTATTTATGAATAAGGTTAACTTTATGTTATCTAAACACAAACAACAATACGCCCATATTGAACCTACCCAAGTCATTTTTTTGTTGGAAAATTTCAGGAAATCATCCTGTCGTTATACCTCAGGACACTGATTGTTAAGACGCTCATGTATACCGCAATCGGGGTAAGCGAACTCATCAATATTCGGCTGACGGACATTGATTTTCATTGCTGCCAAATTCGCATTAATAACGGAAAGGACTGCAAGGATCGCATTGTTCCATTTTCCCGCAGTCATTTAAAGAAGTACTGGCCATGTATGTTGACGCGATGAAGAAAAAACAGGCAATGTATCTATTTGAGTCATCGTGGAAGAAGAAATATACGGATCGAGGTATTTGGAAAATTTTAGCCAAGTATTCGGAAGAAGCCGGTCTTACATAAAACCTTACGCCACATAAACTACGCCACTTCCTACTAACCTGGCTGAAAAAGAAGAGAATTGACGACGCACTCATACAACCGTACTCCGGCCATGAAAGCCGCAAGTCATTAGAAATGTATTCAAAGCTCGCCATTACCGAAACACAAAACAAGTACAACGAGGTTATCAAAAAAATTCCCAATCTAACCCATACGCTTGCACTTGGTGACAGCGACGCTGGTATTATCCCAACACGTGAATGAGGGATATCCCGTCAATTTCATTTATTTAAAGATACGCTATTTTTTTATTATTACAGAAAGGTCCCCTTCAAAAATTTTTTGAGTCGTATGATTAAAAGTGGATAAATTCACAGTTACAATTCCTGTATTCTTTCGGTTATCTTCTAGATTAATGACTTCAACAACTACATGTAACTCATCATCAGGGTATACAGGTTTCATAAATCGGATATTATCCATAGCAGTACCAGCCACTACATCCTCACCGTATAAACCACACTCTACCCATAGTTTAAATGTTAGAGCTAATGTTTGGATTCCTGAAGCAATAATTCCTCCAAATATGCCTTCCTGAGTTTTCTTCTCATCCAAATGCATGTACTGAGGGTCAAATTCAGATGCGAATTCTATAATTTTTTCTTTGGTTACTTTTATAGAATCAGTCTCGAACCGCTGCCCTACAAAGAATTCATTAAACTTCATATTACACCTCTCGAAACGGATACTTTTACATAATGACTTCCGCAAAATTTAATTATCAATAAGAAATTTATTCTCTAGCTAGTATGTTTTTTGGAGCTTTTTGGCTTGGTCAATTTGAAGCTATGATGCACCATATCGTGAATTTCATCTTCTGGTAGATCACCATCTAATATTACTGTATTCCAATGTTCCTTGTTCATGTGATAACCAGGCTTTACCTCTTCAAACGCTTTTCGCAAAAAATCAGCATGATCAGGGTTGCATTTTAGGTTGACGCAAAGATGCTCATCATGATTGTATATCAAGGCAAAAATTTTTTTGTTCCCTTGATGTCTCATCGCAGTCCATCCGTCTCCAAAAGGGTGATCTTCATATGAACTTGGATATGATAAGCAATGCTCAATAATTTCTTCTATTGTCATGACGAATTACCTCGATTTCTATTGGATCTTCTATGCATTAAACGCAATTAGCTTTCTTTGTGGCTTGCATACCATGCTGAAATCTCTTCCATCCGTTGTTTAAATTTCATTTCAGATCCTTGTATAGTGGGGTGGTAATATTCCCGTCCGATGAGAGAATCTGGCATGGTCTGCATCATTGTTAATTTTTCTTGTGTATCATGGGCATATTTATAACCTTTCCCGTAATTCAGTTCTTTCATCAACTTAGTCGGAGCATTTCGTAAATGCAAGGGAACAGGTTCATTTACGGAATGCAGGGCGTCTTTTTTGGCAGCTCTATAGGCCAAATAAGCTGCGTTGGACTTCGGGGCCAAGGTGAGATAAATGACAGCTTGGGTTAGATGTACATCGCACTCTGGCATACCAATAAACTGACAAGCCTGGAAGACAGCTACTGATATCTCCAAAGCTCGGTTATCTGCTAAACCAATGTCTTCACTTGCAAATCTGACCAATCTTCGGGCAATAAATAATGGATCTTCTCCGGACTCCAACATGCGCGATAACCAGTAAATTGCAGCATTAACATCACTATTTCTCATCGCCTTATGCAAAGCAGATATGATGTTATAATGTTCCTCACCATTTTTGTCATATAATAATGACTTGCGATTTAACATTTGTACTAAATCATTTTTATTCACTACAATGGCTCCATCTGATTTTTTCCTGTGTAATACAGCCATTTCTAGTGTGTTTAAAGCTTTTCTGGCATCTCCATCGCAATATTCAGCAATCGCTGATAGAACGCCTTCTTCGATCTCGATTGATTGATTATTAAACCCTTTTGGGTTCGCTAATGCTTTCTGTAATAGCTCTAAAATATCTGCATGATTGAGCGGATGAAGCACAAACACTTTACTACGAGAAAGCAAGGCTGAATTCACTTCAAACGATGGATTTTCGGTTGTTGCTCCAATCAATATAATGCTTCCTTTTTCCACATAAGGCAGAAAGGCATCCTGCTGTGCTTTGTTAAAACGATGAATTTCATCAATAAATAAAAGTGTTTTCTCACCTAATTGCCTGTTTCCTTCAGCTTCTTTCATGACACTACGAATATCTTTGATACCGCTAGTCACAGCGCTAAAATCAATAAATTTAGATTGGGTTTGATTGGCGATTATTTTAGCTAACGTTGTCTTTCCCACTCCTGGTGGCCCCCAAAAAATCATAGATGAAACTTGATCATTCTCAATCATTTCACGTAATACTTTTCCGGGTTCAAGCAAATGTTTTTGACCTACAAATTCTTCTAAATTTTGTGGACGTACCCGATTTGCTAAAGGCCGCCCCTGATCATACTCGTCATCAAATAAAGATCCTTGGATCATAAAATCACTTCCTTAAACAACGCATTTTAAAAGAGTTCATAAGATAACATTAATATATAACTACAATTAGTGTTTTATTCAATTATGAAATATAGTAGTAGACACTCGAGTAAGTTAATAATTTCAAAGATGCTGCTGTCGAAATTCTGCAGGCGTACAACCTGTTTCACGTTTGAAAAATTTACTAAAGTGGGTTGCTTCCTTGAAGTTAAGTTTTTCCGCAATGTCACTAATAGAATAGTCCGTATGCATTAACAGACGTTTTGCTTCAAGATTAATCCGGGCCGAAATGAAAGCCTTTGCACTTATTCCAACTGCTGCCATAGTTGCTCGAGTTAGAGTTTTTTCCGTGCAGTTTAGACGAGTAGCGTATTCACTGACATGGCTCAACTTAGCGAAGTATTTTTCAACGAGTTTCTGGAAGCTTATAAAACGCAGCGATGTTTGAGAATCTATTGTTTCATTCATCCGTTTGCATTTATTAAGAATACTAAGCCAAGTTACAAATGCGTAGAGTTGGTAACGCAACAACATATGAATATCTTCTTCTGTCCCTTCAATCAACAAGTCTTCGATCATTTGTTCGATAGAAGCGATGCTACGACGCAACTCATTATGATTTAAATTTAGAATGCTTGGTAGCCTTCCAAAATCAAAAGCTAGTTTAAGCTCATTTAATGTTGATGTGTTAGGTATAAGAAACTCCGAACGAAACAAAATAATCCAACCATCCCAATTCTCATCATGTCCGAAATTATGAACTTGACCTGGGGATATGGCAAGAAAGGTTCCTGTGCTACAGGAAATCGGCTCAAAATCGACCCATTGTATACACTCACCTTGAGTAACACATATAAGCATATAGAATTCATATCTATAAGTTACACTCATCCTTTCTTTGGGTGTCCGTTGTTTAAGATCAGAGACTCGAAAAATTTCTACATCGTATGGATAAGGTAGTACAGGTTGATATTTAAGACGTTCTATATTTCTTTTCTGCTTTGATATGCGAACCACTACATAAACCTCCTATACTACAAATGTAGAATGTCCGAAAAGTATCATTTATTTTCCCGCTTTTGCCTTTATCGTTTGTGTTGAATGACCTAAAATGATCATATCATTTCCAACATCTAAAAAAAAGGAGTAAAAAAAATGAGTGTAAATATCAAAGAAGTAGCTGAAACTGTATTGAATATAGAACGCGCCAATAATGAACGGTGGAATCAAGGAGACTGCTTTGGGTACCTGGATAGTTACAGTGATGATATTTCATACTTCGATCCTGTGACTGAAAAACTTATTGTAGGTAATTCAGCGGTGAGAGAACATATTTTGTCACGCTATAAAAATCCTAATATTATTCGGAGTGAATATCTCAATCCCGATGTCGCTGTCAGTGAAGCTGGTGATTTGGCTGTGTTGAGTTATAATTTACACAATTACGTAGCAGGAGAAGATGGACAAGAAAAACTCCAAAAATGTTGGAATACTACTGAAGTTTTTCGTTTAATTAATGGCGGATGGCGTACAGTACATTCCCATTGGTCTTTTGTCCGCCATCCTGGGATTATATCGGGTCTCGATGCGTTCTAAATACACACACCTTTTACTATAATTAATGAAAACTCCCTTTATCAGTTGAACTGGTGGAGGGAGTTTCTGTTCATTCGGAATTTCATTTATGTAAATATTTAAAATGAAGGGGTATCTAACATGCAGATTGATAATACGATGGCAAAAAAAATTTTGAGCGAAACCAAAGGAGCATCTACTGTTGGATTTACTCACTCTTTGAATCCTTTCAGTGGTTGTGCTTTTGGATGTAGTTATTGCTATGTTAGAGAAATGCCCATTCAAAAATATAAAGATATTCCTTGGGGAGAATGGATTGATATTAAACTTAACGCTGTTGAAAACTATAGTAAAGAAATTAATAGTCTTCGCCGAAGAAATAAACCTATCAATATATTCATGTCTACTGCTACAGATCCATACCAACCCATCGAGCGTAAGGTTGAGATCACAAGAAAAATATTAACGGAGATGATTGAATCTCCACCGGATTTCCTTCAAATCCAAACAAGAAGTCCTCTGGTGGTTAGAGACCTCGATATACTATTAGAATTGCAACAACGTTGTGAATTATTAGTTTCTATGACTATTGAAACAGACCGAGAAGATGTAAAGCGACTTTTTGCACCTTTAGCTCCAGGGATCAACCAGCGCTTAAAGGCTCTTAGAAATGTCCATGCAGCAGGAATTGCTACACAGGCATCCATTTCTCCTCTTTTGCCCTTCACGCCAGATTTCCCCAAAAGATTACAGGGGATTGTTGATCGAATATATATTGATTCGCTGAACATTGGAGATGGTTTAAAGGGGAAGCGATCCGAGCAATTGGGTATGCCTTTGTTGTTTCAGCGAAATGGGTTTTCTAAATGGTATCAGCCTGATATTCATTTAAAAACGAACAACTATTTTAATAAATATTTTGACGAAAAGATTATATTCTTATCTTCTAGTAGAGAGTATCCTCTAAAGGGGAAAATATGTACAATTGATTAATCTACAAAAAAATGGGACAGTCATATTCTCTATTAGGAGATTCAATTGATGAAAACTCAATATGTTTTACATACACAAAGAGCAACTAAACAGGCTGCTCTTTGTGTATGTAAAATAATTTAAATTATAGAATTACCGTCCAGATTGGAGTTTCGAACGGTTTGCTCCACCATGAAACGGACTTGGCCATCGAGGTGCATTATACGGATACAGCCGGTTACACCGATCAAGTCTTTGGTTTAACGCATTTGCTCGGATTTCCCCAACAGGAAAAGATTCAAAAGATTTTGACTTGTTATGCAATTTATATTCGCTCTGATTGAAACCTAAGCATTCACCCTCTGAATTTAATAAAAAGCCCGATGATACGTGCTCATCGGGCTTTTTATTAAATACTTATTATGAAGAGATATTCTTGTTATCCGTCATTAATAATTAGTATACAACTTTATTGTCTGTACACAACCTTCTTATATTCGGACACGTTTTCTTAATTTTTTAAATCTTATAAGCCTTCATTGCTTTTCTTAGCTCTTTGAATGAAGGTCGTTTCCCGTACATTAAGACACCCGTACGATAGATCTTTGCGGCCAACCAACCGAACAACAAAATGGAAACAACCAGAATGGCAAGTGACAGCCAGATTTCCAGCAAGCTCGCCCGTTCCAGACCAATCCGCAACAGCATAACGGTAGGAGAAAAGAATGGAATGTACCCAGCCACCTTAACGAAAATCGTATCAGGTGCGGCGATATTGAAGATACCGATATAAAAGGCTGCCAGTGACAGCACGGTAATTGGCATAATGGCCTGCCCCAACTCCTCGGTACGGCTAACAATGGAGCCCACCGCAGCGAACAGTACTGCATATAGAAAGTAGCCAAGGATGTAAAATATGAGACCATATCCTAGCACCGCGATATTCAGTTGCGACAGATCCAGCCCGGCAGAGCTAAGGATCACATTATTATGCGGCAGCATAAGATTGGCACACACAACGGCTGCAAAAACAGCAATTTGCAGCAGACCAACCAGGAAGATGCCGATAATTTTCCCAAACATTTGGGTCAACGGCGAAACACTTGTGATGAGAATCTCCATGATCCGTGAGCTTTTTTCCGATGTTACTTCTGCAGCAATCATATTCCCTGTCATCATGGAAGAGGTGAAGAATAATATCATCAATACATAGACCAAACCATAGTTAATCATTGAGGTTTCTTTTTCCTCTGTCCCTACAGCTCCCCCTGGTTCAGATGGACTGTCTACTTCTTTGCTATCCACCATTACAGGTGTACTGATTTCACGAATTTGATCGCTGGTCAACGATTTATTGCCCATAATAGCCTTGACCTTTGCTTCCTGAAGTCCCGTTTGCACCAATGTGATTACAGCCGGAGATGGCTCTTTTTCTACAGAGACGTACTCCACTTTGGGAAATGTGTCTCCCTTGGCGGCAGGCTCCGTAAACCGCACGTAACCTTGCAGCTTCCCATTTTTCAAGGCTTGCTGCATTGCTGGCGCTTGTACGCTGTCATAACGTACCCAGATGGCTGCCGGGTTGGACTGCTCCTTGGTAAACTGCTCCAGCTGATTCGCCACTTCTGTCTGGCTCCCGGCAATCAGCCCCAAGCGTTGATGCTCAGCTGCCGTTGTACCGGAACCTCCGGCCCCTTCTCCTTTAAACAAAGAAATCAAATATGGCAGATTCATGCCAACCGTAATAAGCAAGGCCAGTACCAGTGTCGTAATGATAAAAGATTTGGTCCTCGCCTTCTGACGAAACGTAAAACCGATCACCGTACCTAGTCTATTCATGGGAATCCCCCACCTCTCTTATGAAAATTTCGTTGAGCGTAGGTTCCTTGATCTCAAAATGCTCCACATCCGTTTGCCCCAACGCTGTTTGCAAAATTAACTTCGCCGCATCCGGCTGCTCAATATGCAGCATCCAGCCACGATCCATATTCTCTATGCTGCGTACGCCTGGCAGCTGTTCCAGCCCACTCACTTCTCCCGTAGTGATGAGACGAACTTTTTCACGTGGATAGCGGCCTTTAATCTCTTGCACACTTCCTTGCACCACAGTATTTGAGCGATGCAAAATCGTAATATGTCGGCACAGTTCCTCCACATGCTCCATACGGTGGGTTGAGAATAAGATCGCTGCCCCATCATCCCGTAATTCCTTCACCGTATCCTTAAGCAATTCGACGTTCACCGGGTCTAGTCCACTGAAGGCCTCATCCAAAATGAGCAGCGTTGGGCGATGCACAACCGCGGCAATAAAGCCCATTTTTTGCTGATTTCCCTTGGATAGCTCCTCAATCCGCTTGTCATAATATTCCGGCACTCCAAAGCGCTCCAGCCAGTAGCGTAGGCTTTTGTCTGCCTCCTTGGCTGACATTCCGCGTAGCCTGCCCAAATAGTTAATTTGCTCGCTCACCTTCACCTTGGGGTACAACCCACGCTCTTCGGGCAAATAGCCCATTGTCCGCTGAAGCTCCTTGCTGTAGGGCTTGCCCTCATATTGGATGCTTCCCCCGTCAGGGTAAATCAGACCGAGCACCATGCGCATCGTTGTCGTTTTGCCTGCTCCATTGCCTCCCAGCAGTCCGTAAATCTCGCCGCCGTTCACATTCAGCGATATTCCATTTACCGCCGTATGGTTCCCATATTGCTTCACGACCTTTTCCAATTGCAGCATACTCATGATTGTTTTACCCCTTCCTTCTCCATAAATGTCTCTGCATTCGCAGATATTTGTCCTGCAGACCAATATACTAAAATATCATCCAGTTCCAGACGCCGCACACGGATAGGGCGAATCCCCGCTTGTTCCAATATAGCACTGGCCTCCCCGGCTGCTAGCGTTATAATTCGCTGTAAATTCCCATCACTCTCCGTCTCTACAACTCCCGGAAGCTCCGATGCCTCCTCTGGTGTACCTTCAAACCACATTTCCTTGCCATTTTCGAGCAGATGGTCTTTTTCCAGTTTGCCAAGCAGCCTGCCATCGTGCATCAAGACAATATAATCCGCCAAACGCTTGATCTCGTCCATGATATGGGTAGCAATAATGATCGTCGTTTTGCCGTTCTTCATACAATCCCGCAGTTCATCTAGCATGATTTTCCAGGCAAAAGGATCTAAACCTGATGAAGGCTCATCCAGCAGCAACACACGAGGGTGTGGCGCCAAGGCAGCAGCCAATTCAAATTTCCGACGCTGTCCCTTGGACATACGCGATAATTTCGTATGTGATGGAACCTGAAAGCGGTCCATTAAACGCTGAAAACGTGTTTCATCCCAGCCGGGATACCACAATGCTCGAAAAGCCGCTGCTGCTTCTGCCGTTAATCGATCCTCCTCACGAACCGGCTGCTCCGGTATATACCCAACCCATTGTCGTGTATCTGCCGGCATGCCGTCGGGGTATGCTTGACCGAACCAACGAATCTCACCGGAATCCGGATGAACAAGCTGAGTCAGCAAATGAATCAATGTGCTTTTCCCTGATCCGTTATGTCCAGCCAAAGCGACCACATATCCTGGTTCAACCGTTAAATTAATCGGCCCAATATTCCGGTTACCCCGGGTTTTATAGACCTGGCTCATCTCAATAATTGGTGCTTTCCTCTGTATTTGCGTAGGAACTTCCACATGATTGTTCACAGCTGTCACTCCTTCACCTGGACTTCATACCTTCTTTTCACCATTTCTGCAAAAAGCTCCAATAATTCCTGCTCTGTCATCTGTACAGCGATGCCTGTGGCAATTGCCGTTTCCAATGCCTCGGTCACCGCTTTAAGGCGGTAACCTGAGCGCATATCATCCTCGACCAGAGCGACAAAGGTGCCCGTTCCCTGCCGGGTACGTAACAAGCCTTCGTTCTCCAAATCCTGATAGACCCGCCGGACGGTGATTACACTACAACGAAGCGTCCCCGCAAACTCACGAATGGAGGGAAGCAGCGTTCCCGCTGCAATTTGTCCGGTTACTATGAGTGAACGAAGCTGCTTTTCAATCTGCGCATACAGCGGTTCCGCGCTATTCTCATCAATTTGCACTGGAATATTCACCTGCTTTCCCCCCCTTTTTTGTTATTTTTGTACACATACTACTAAGTTAAGTTCCGTTTCATGAGTTTACGCTGTGTCACCCGATAGGACACTGACATAGCCAGAACTCCTGCTAACAATGCTCCCCACATCACCGGGGACAACAGCAACCATTCCTTACTGTAAGAAGCCGTTATCGATACCAGATTGGCCCCACATACTCGAGCTATAATCGTAACCATCCCGCACATTAGCATGATCACAATAGATAGCCAGAAGTACTCTTTTCCTCTTTTCAAAAATTCCAAGTGAATATAAATGGCTTGAATGAGCATTCCGTAGCCTATCCAGGTCAGAGCAAACGATACAAAGAAACCTGTGCTGGCATATACCCGAAGCGTACCTGACAACGTAAACAAAAGAGCAAAAAATATCACACTATTCGCAACAAACGCCAACACCGCCTGTTGAATTCGACTCATAATTACCGCTTTCATCGGTATAGGCAAGGTGCGGAAAAAGGCTAGCATGTGCGTATAAGAATCTTCCTGCAAATATTTGAACGCTCGACGGTTATAAATGAACCCCAAAAACGGAATCAACGTCAGCATGATGAAATCAGCTACTGGACTCAAGGCTGCATGCTCACCCCATTGCACACTTACTGCAAAACTCATGGTAAATCCCAAATACGCAATAAACAGCAACGTCCATAGTGCTGCATATGGATTCTTGCGAAAATCCTGACGGGTAATCATCCATGCTTGCTTCATGATCGTCATTTTCTTATCCTGATCCCTTCTGCACTGCCTGTGAATAACGACCTCGTTCGCTCTTCATTTCGAAGGTGTTACGACAGTATTCAGTGTTATTACTGTATATATCCTTATACACAGTATATAAACCAAGATTTACAGTTGTCAACCACCTGAACAATATTGTGCGTACAATCACAATAGCTCGTTTGGACCTATGCTACTCTGTAAATGAAAAACGTTCTCAATCAAGGGGATGAACAAATGGATAAAATATTGCATTGGGATGAGTCCATATTTAACCTTGTTAATCGTCATCCTGAAGTGAAGGACATTATGGTAGAACTAGGTTTTCACGATATTGCCAAGCCCGGTATGCTCCAAACCGCAGGACGTTTTATGACACTGTCCAAGGGAATTGCATTGAAGAAAATAGGTATAGAAACTGTGCAGCAGACGTTTATGCAACATGGTTTTACCATTCAAAAATAAAGGGGTTAACGATCATGAGCGAGCTAATTAACAACCGTGAACATACAGCACAGGAATTAACGGAGCGTCAGCGAACACTGAAGGAAATTATTAAAGAACTACATGCTGGGAAAAGCGTGGAGGAAGTCAAAGCGCGTTTTGCAGAGGCTGTTGGTGGAGTAAGTGTGGCAGAAATTTCAGCGATGGAGCATGCCTTAATGACTGAGGAAGGAATTCCGGTGTCGGAAGTCCAACGCCTCTGTTCCGTTCATACGTCGATATTCAAGGGGTCTATTGAGGATATTCACCGTCCTACAGGACCTGAGGAACAACCTGGACATCCTGTTCACACCTTTAAGCTGGAAAATCGTGAGATCGAACGGCTAGTCAATTTTAAGCTGGCATTGCATGCAGAGCAATTTCAAAAAGAAGACAGTCCCAAGGTTATTTACAAGCTGCTTGAGGATTTAAGTCTGCTGATGGATGTAGACAAACACTATAGCCGCAAAGAAAATCTAGTATTTCCTTATCTAGAACGTTATGGAATCTTTGGTCCAACCAAAGTAATGTGGGGAGTGGACGACGGCATTCGCGCCGCAATCAAGGATGCGAAGAAGCTGCTCACCGAATATAACGGAGATCGTGAGCAGATCGGGAAGGCGCTTGCCCATATCATGAGCGAAGTGAATGAAATGGTATTCAAGGAAGAAAATATTTTGCTGCCGATGGCACTCAGTAAGCTGACCGAGGATGAATGGCTAAAAATAGCCCGGGAAAGCGAGGAAATCGGTTTCTGCCTGACCGCTCCTGAGCGTGAATGGATACCTGAACGGGCAGAGGAGCCTGTAGAAGCCCTTGAGCAAAAAGAAGACACTTCTGGCACTCCGCAAGGGTTCGTGCGATTTGAGACAGGGATTGTATCTGTACAACAATTGGAACTGCTGTTGAATCATCTGCCTGTGGACCTGACCTTTATCGATGAAAATGATGTTGTTCGCTATTTCTCTCACGGTAAAGAACGGATCTTTGCCCGCACAAAGGCCGTCATTGGTCGTACCGTGCAAAATTGCCATCCGCCGCAAAGCGTGCATGTCGTTGAGAAACTGCTGGAGGATTTTAAGGCCGGCCGCAAGGATGTTGAGGATTTTTGGATTCCAATCAAGGACAAATTTGTCTACATCCGTTATTTTGCCGTTCGGGATAACGAAGGACGCTATCTGGGAACGCTGGAATTCACGCAAAACATCGCTCCTATTCGCGCCTTGGAAGGACAAAAACGTATTCTATCGGAATAGCAGCCAGCCGTAAGCCACCATGTTCAGGTTTTTGCCACCCATATTTATAATATGCTGTTCTACTACAGGCTTGGCCCCCAGTCTTTCATAAAAAGTACACGCTGGATTATCTGCCAGCACCCACACCATGACAGAGTGAATATCCATACTATTAAAATGTTGAAGCAAGCGTAGAAAAAGTCTTTTGCCGAGCCCTAAACTATGGTATTCACTCAAAACATAAATAGCCGTGATCTCTCCCCATACGGGGGATATTCCCCTGACTTTTCCGGACCTCCACTCACAAATCCGATAATTTCCCCCTTTTCATTTTCAGCAACATATACGAGGTGACCGTCTTCAGTAGATAGATTCGCATTCCATAATTCTATTCTTTGCTCATAGGAAAGACGTTCCAGAACCTCGTCAGGCATGATATCTTTGTATGTCGTTCTCCAGCAGTCTACGTGCACCTTGGCGATGTCTTCGGCATCTGATATCATCGCTTCCCTGATCATCATGTGGGTTCCACTCCTAGTTTCCAATATTATGCCTCCTATTATATCGACGATCCGAATCTCGATCTATGATCTATAACAAGAAGCTCATTGTTTAGTGAAGTGGATAGGCCATCCTAAAAAACTTACCAAGAGAGTCTTATGCACACGACCCGCACATTGGACTCCCTATGGCACAATACTCTTTTACGAGGTCAAAATATAAGGACCGTTCTTTGTAATCGCAATGGTGTGCTCATATTGAGCGCCCCAACTGCCGTCTGCTGTGCTGATGGTCCAACCATCATCCCCCCAGAGCACCGCGCCTTCGGGTCCGAGGGTAAATACCGGCTCAATGGTAATCACCATCCCTTCGCGCAGTGGCAATCCTGTTCTAGCACGACCGTAGTGGAGAACGTCCGGCGGTTCATGCATTTGGCGGCCGATCCCATGCCCGATCAGAGATTTGACGTTACCGTACCGCCGCCAGCCTGCCGCTTTTCCCACCGCATGCCCGATATCCCCTAATGTCCTGCCGGGGCGGGCAACGTCGATGCCTCGCATTAGCGCCTTATGGGTCTGCCGCAACAGCTTTGCTACCGGCCGGCTGATGTTACCCACTGCGTAGGTCCATCCCCGGTCAGCCAGCCACCCGTCCTTGTTGACCACAATGTCGATGGTCACAATATCCCCGTCATGAAGCACCCGCTCCGAGGGAAAGCCGTGACATACCACCTCATTGACCGAAGCGCAGGTAGCATAAGGGAACCCTTTATAGCCCTTTTGTTCAGGCGTAGCTCCACGCTTGCTTAGAAATTGCTCCACCCAAGCATCGATTTCAAGCGTTGTGATTCCCGGAAGAATACGACTTTCCAGCGTACGATGGCAATCTGCCAAAATACGTCCGGCCTCCCTCATGTAGCCGATTTCCTCCGGTGTTCGTATCGCTATTTCTATTGGAATCCGCCTCCTTTGAGCATACAAATTCACTAAACCTATCCCATTGTATGCAGGACGGACACAAAAAAACCGTCTCCTCTGTGGATAGACGGTTTATAAAAGTCGTGTTTCTAGTTGTTCGTAAGCGAACCCTTAAGATACTGAAGAATTTATGCGGCCGAGTTCGTTTTCCACCACCATGGTCAACTCTTCCTCATACCCTCCTGTTATCCGGTATTTTCGCACATATTCCTTTACAAATTTTTTGGGATCCTTAGGCCGGAAAATTCGAGTCATTTCCCGCAGACTTTCCTTAACTTCATTATGACCTTTCGTTGCCATGTAACTCCCTCCCAAAACGTTGAAAATAAGTGCTCCGTTGAAGAGAATGCCGAAAAGTATTGATGTCCTTATGCAGTGAAGTAGTATGTCTAGTGCAGCTTAGGTCGGGAATGCCTTATGCGAGGCATGTACCTGACACTATTATTAACCGATTTTCTTTTGGCTGAATCACTACCCCATTATACCATATTCAGATACAGCTTTCAGCTTTCCAGTAAATTTACATTGATTTTACCTATCTTTTACGCTTCATATCATTTGGAGTTCTCAATTAGCTGCTGCATAGAGGTATACCTTATTTATCGGCTTTTGGAGCGTATGTGTTTGGGGTAAAATAAATAAACATAACAAGGGGGGAAAAGGATGAGCCGTTATGCTCCACTGTTCACTGCACCTGTTGCCCGTCTGTCTGCGCTGAACCTCGGAACTTGTGAAGAGGAAGACATCGATGCCTCCCTACTTGATCAGGCAGACCACGAAATCCGAGCCAAATTTCCGAAAATGCATAGCTTTCTGCTGCTTCGCCACGGCAAGCTGATCTGGGAACGCTATTACAACGGTCATGAAGCAAGCTCCCTGAACGATTTGCGTTCCGCAACCAAAAGCTTCACTTCCACGCTCGTCGGCATTGCTATGGCACGTGGGGATATGCCCGGACCAGAGACCGCTGTGCATAAGTTGTTGCCTGAGTATTTACCCAAGCGGAAGGAAACACTGCTACAACGGATTACAATTCGTCATCTGTTGACTATGACGTCAGGCTTGTATTGGCAGACGGGCAAAAAGCTCGGTGAAGCCTTTATCCACCGTTTTCATCGCAGCAAAAGTTGGCCGTCCTTTGCCCTACGCTTACCTGTACAGGAGGATCAAATTGGGGTATTCCAATATCGCAGTGTGGATTCACATCTGTTGTCCGTTCTGCTCACCCGTTGCTGTGGGATTGACGCCTATACGTATGCTCTCCAGCATTTATTCGAACCGTTAGGGTTCGGGAGAAGTGGTTGGGCACAAGATCCAGAGGGCTACACCATGGGCCACATCGGACTGTATCTGACGTCGCGAGACATGGCTAAATTCGGCGATTGCTGCCTTCATCAAGGCATCTGGAATGGCAGAGAATTGATTCCAGCCGATTGGCTGCATGAGGCGACGCAGCGACAGATTGAAGGCTATCCGGAATTCGGAGATTACGGATTCCAATGGTGGACTGGACGACTCCACGGCATTGATTATGCCTGTGCACACGGACATGGAGGACAGCAAATTTATCTGATACCGGAAGCGAATGCAGTCGTGGTATTTACAGCAGACAGCAAGGTAAGCCGTTGGAAAAACCCACGAACACTGCTAGAACGTTTCGTTTTGCCAGCCGTATCCTCCCTCAACTTGGAACGTTCCTAAAATGAGCTACATGTGCTTATTGAATATAGGGGGCTAAACAATCATGGAAGTCTCAGCACCGAAAATTCTAATATTATACGCCAGCTACGGGGAAGGCCATGTGCAGGCCGCCCGGGCAATCATGGATAGTCTGCGAAGACTCGGACACTGCGAGGTACAACTACTCGACCTGATGGCTGAATCACATCCCTGGTTGAATGGGCTGACCAAATTTGTATATATGCAAAGCTTCAAAACCATTCCACAGCTTTACGGCTGGGTCTATAACATCACGCGCGGTATGCAAGCTAAATCGGCCTTTGGCCATGTGTTGCATTCATTCGGAATGCGTCAACTTGCTCTCACACTGAAAAGGGAGTTGCCGGATCTCGTAATCCATACGTTCCCGCAGCTCGCTCTCCCGGCGTTACGCCGCAAAATGGGAATGAATTTGCCTATTGTCAACGTGGTTACAGACTTTGACCTGCATGGGCGCTGGCTACATCCCGATATTGATCGCTACTATGTAGCCACTGAGGATCTTCAGCAGGAAGCCGCACAGCGAGGAATACCTATCGAACGTATTGCCGCGACCGGGATCCCGATTCACGCTTCTTTTTATAACCTATCTGTCAACGAAGTCCCTGATCAGCAACAGGTAATCCCACCGTTACAAACTGAGACGACCACGTTGCTCATTATGGCAGGTGCATATGGTGTGTTATCCGGCATACTGGATATCTGTCGTCATTTAAGCCGACTTCCGCAGCTACGACTGCTGATCGTCTGCGGACGCAACCAGCAACTAAAAGCAGAATTGGATGCGCTGTATGCGGACCACCCCGACATCTACACCTACGGATTCGTGGACTACGTCCCGGCACTTATGCGAGCAAGCAATCTGGTGATTACAAAGCCCGGTGGTATCACACTCTCGGAAAGCATCGCATCGGGTTTACCTATCCTGGTGTTCAAACCCGTACCCGGACAGGAGCTAAATAATGCTCTGTATCTGCAGCAAAAAGGAGCTGCCCGCATTGCTCGCACAACAGAGGAACTGATTCAACATTGTCTGGATCTGATCTCCACCCCCTCTCTTGCTAAGGAAATGAAGCAGGCGATTGAGTTACTTCGCAAACCTCATCCCGCAGACCAGATTGCCGAGGATATTTTACTGCAGCTTGTGGATAAAAGAACCTCTGTCCGGACAAATTAACGAAGAATAAGCCAGACGGAGGGGATACCAATGGAACACAAAGGAAAGGATTTACTCCCACTAACGGGTGAAAAGGTAGAAGTGGATGGTATTTATGTGGATGAGGATGGACATGAGCAACATTTGCACAGAGGCCAGCACTTTCCCGCTGATGTTGTTTTGGGTACTTCCGAGTGGAAAATGACCGAATATGCCTTTGATAACCATCACGAAGGACGTACCGATGAACGACTTATCCCCAAAGAGGATGACAAGAATAAAATGGGTAAAATCACGCACCCACGCCGCCATTTAAAAACTGGTGATCGATAATTACGGAAGTATATCCACAATTACACCCAATATGTTGATAGTTTGTGGACAAACTGTGTGCAAAGTATGAATTATCGTAATATTATCTACAGATTGTGCACAATTTGTGTATAAATCATGTTATTTCTGTGGATAAACATTAATATGCGGTGGATAAAGTGTATACAACATGTGCAAAACATGTGCAATAACCGTTTAAAAGGCTGAACGAATTCTTTTCGTTCAGCCTTTTTCGTATTTTTATACACATTCTCTAATTCATTTTTTTACCGAGATCGGGTATGTTCGAACGAGAACATCGCTCCCGGAACGATGAGTTGCCCAAACAGGACTCTATCCCATTAACGGAGACTAATCAAAAATTCGCAAATAGCGCATAGAGGAGTGTAAAATAAACGGGGACGAACAGAGTCAAAAGAAGGAATTACCGAAATGTAAAAAGAGTAGGGGTGATCCGAATGGCATCTATTAAAATCCTTTCACTTAATGTCGGCATGCCCAAGCAGATCCAGTTTAATCAGAAGGACGTTTCTACGGGGATATTCAAGTCGGCCACAGATGAATATTTGTATTTATCTTATCTAAACTTCGAAGGGGATGGGCAGGGCGATCTAGTTCATCACGGGGGTAAAGAGAAAGCTGTATGCGTCTATCCCTACGAGCACTATCCGTTCTGGGAAAATGAATTGCGGAGACCGCTCGATTACGGCGCGTTCGGGGAAAATTTAACGATAAAGGGTTTGCTAGAATCCGACGTTTGCATTGGAGACGTCTTTAAGCTTGGCAAAGCTATCGTTCAAGTTAGCCAGCCGAGACAGCCTTGCTACAAGTTGTCCATCAAGTACGGCGTACCGGACATGCCATTGAAGGTACAGCAAACAGGCTACACGGGATTCTACTTCCGCGTTCTGGAAGAGGGAGTTGCCTCTAAATCCGACGGACTATCCCTCCTTCATCGCCATCCGAAAGCAATTACGGTTTCATTTGCCAATCGAATTATGCATCAAGAGAAGGATCATATCGAGGGTATTAAACAAATTCTCGAAGTGGAAGAATTGTCCGTAAACTGGAGAAATACGTTTCTAAAACGTTTGGCGGGAACCGAAACGGATTCTCGGGAAAGACTATCAGGCAATTCGTAAGGTGGAAGTGGTTCAATGAGTTAGTATGTTTTGTGTAGAGACAACTTTTTTACCGAGATCGGGCATATCCTTCAATCCTATCCTCATAGCTTGTATAGTACGGAGACTTAGCTTGAATCTTTTATAAAGGAGGATATGCCTGACATGTCAGTCTATAAGTCTTCCACAGGATTGGATGAAAATATAGCAGCTGTCCTGTGCTATTTGTTCGCCTTTATTGGCGCGCTGGCCTTTGTCATGCTGGAAAAGAAAAGCCGATTCGTATTATTTCACGCACTGCAATCCATACTTCTTTTTGTAGCCCTCATGATCGGACATGTGCTGGTCGGATTCATTCCGCTACTCGGTCCTTTCCTCGCTTCCCTGCTAACGCTGGCAAGCCTTGCCTTGTGGATTATCTTGTTAATTCGTGCGGGACAAGGAAAGTGGCTCAAGCTTCCTTGGATAGGCGATCTGGCTCTTCATCAAGCTCGGCAGTTATGAAAACAGCAAAAAACCTTGATCCTAAGCAAGGAATCAAGGTTTTTTATGTTTGGGCAGTTCATTTTTTTACGCTAGCTTCTTCTGTCATATATGGATGTGTCCCAGCTTATCTGGATTAACCATTAAATAAAAATTCTGAATATGCTCCCCGTCCGGTGTCAGTATGAGGCATAAGGTTTCTCTCACTTCACCGTCTTTCAGAAATGCCAGCTGAACCTCACCATTAATGACGGTGTGGACCACATCTCTTTCTCGTAAAACGGTTAATACCCGACGAGAGGTCAACAGGGCGAGAACGCCTTTGCGTACAACCATCGGCCTCATCACTGTATGCACATTACCTCCACCATCTGACACGAATATAGGTTGTTCAGCCAGTAGTTCCAGCATAGCAGTCACATCGTAGGCGAGAAAAGCGGTTGTAAAACGCTCCAGCAGTTTTACCCGGGAAGAGTTATTTATATTAGGACTGATTGGAGCTTCAGGAGCAGATTCTCCGGAAGATAGAATACGACGGGAACGACTGAACAACTGCCGACAGTTGCTCTCGGTCTTGCCCAGTAATTCTGCAATTTCTTTATAATCATATTGAAAAGCTTCTCTCAGCACAAAAACAGCCCGCTCTATCGGTTTTAGCTGCTCCAGCAGAACCAGAAATGCGTAAGATATCATATCTTTACGTTCCAGCCAATCGGCAGGGAGGTCTGCGCTCTCACCCAGCGGCTCAGGCAGCCACTGTCCTACATATGTCTCTCTTTGCTTACGCGCAGAATTCAGTAGATTCAGACACCGATTCATCGTCATTTTGGCTACATAGGCTTTGGGATTCTGTATATCATTCAGGGGCTTATTCTCCAGCTCAACAAAACAGTCTTGAACGACATCCTCGGCATCCGTAACCGTTCCAAGCATGCGATAAGCAATGGCAAAAGAATATTTGCGATATTTCTGATACAGCTCCTCCAGACTTACATCCACCGATTCTTGTTCAATCCCTTGTTCTTTGCCAGTCAAAGTGTAGCCCCCTGTTCATTAAAGACTGCCTGGATACATCCCGGTCGCTATGGCAATCCGGTTCCAGCTGTTGATCACATTAATTGCGGTAATCAAATCTACATACTCTTCCTCTGTAAAATGTTCTCTGACTCGATTATACAAGTCTGTGGGTACCCCTTGCTCTGAAATATGAGTGACCGCTTCAGCTAATTCAAGCATAGCACGTTCTTTTTCTGTGAACAAAGGAACCTCCCGCCATAAAGCAAGCTGCAAAATGTGGTCAGCATAATCCCCTAGTTTTAGCAAATCCTTTGCATGCATATCAAGACAATAGGAACAGCCATTGATTTGGGATACTCTAATTTTCAGCAGTTCGTACAATACTTTGTCTGTAAAACGACCGGAAATATATTTTTCCATCTCCATCATTGCCTTGAATGTACTAGGACTCACTGCTCTGTGGTTAAATCTTAAACTCACGATACATCGCCTCCATTATTGGTTTACATACAGAAGACAAATGAACATGTGATTTTGTGACAAAGTGCAATACATCAATTTGGAATTGCCCTCAATTGACATAGCATGTATTATAGATAAATGATTTTATGCAAAGAAGGTGTGCACTCACATGAGTGAAAAAGTTTTTATTAAAGAATTTAAAGAATTCGCTGTACGGGGTAACGTGATTGACCTCGCGGTCGGTGTTATCATTGGTGGAGCGTTTGGCAAGATTGTTACTTCTGTGGTAAACGATATTATTATGCCTCCGATTGGTAAACTTCTGGGCGGTATGAATTTTCCAGACTTATATGTAGCTTTACAAGCTGCCGACCCTCTAAATGCTGACGGTACACGCAAGACTTTGGCACAAGCCAAAGAAGCAGGGATTGCGGTCCTTGCCTATGGTCAGTTTATTAATGTCCTGCTAGATTTCCTCATCGTGGCCTTCTGTGTGTTCATGCTCGTCAAAGGGATTAACATGCTGAAGCGCAAAGAGGAAGAAAAACCTCCTCAGGAAAAAACAATCAAGGAGTGCCCACATTGCCTGTCCGAAATCCCTATAGCTGCTACCCGCTGTGCACATTGCACTTCCAAGCTAGAGGGATTCGTTGAAGCACGCTGACTCGAACTACATTCCTATGAATAAAACAAACGGCTTAAGACAGTGTATCGTCTTAAGCCGTTTTTAGCATGGCTCTAAAAATCATTAATTGAAGTTGGTGATAATACCCCGAGGTCTGACTGGCAAACCTTCTGCGTACAGATGGGAGACATCACCGAAGCCAACGCAACGGGGAACTGCCCATTCCTTGGAGCGTTCATCAAACAAGATGGTGGTTACGGAGCTAGGCGGCATCCAAAAACCGGACCAGACCAAAGCCAACGGTAGTTCCAACAGATGTGCAAGCCAGGTTAGCCCGAAGCCGCCATGACAAAATACGGCTACCCTGTCTTCCGTGTGCTTCAGAATTCGGTACCTGCCCTCCACCCGCTCAAAGCCTTGCCGCTTCAAAAATTCATCAGAATGAACTTTCAGTTGCTCGAAGGTTTCAGGACTTTGCGTCCCCTGATAATAGGAAATTTCCTTCCAAGAATCATGAGTCGGCAGAGGCGACCCGGAACGAATCACTTCACCAGGCAAATCCCAATGGGAAAGACGACCGTATGGAGTATCCTCCAGCTTTAGAGCCAGCTCCTGCGTCCAGTCCTCCACTTCATAAGTCATACCGAGAGAGTCGGCGGTGTACCGCATCGTATCCAAGGCCCGCCCCAAAGGAGAGACGTAAATACGGTCCAGTCCGTGACTGGACAGCCGTTTGGCCAATGCCTTGGCTTCCAAATGACCCTCTGGCGTGATGGTGTTGTTAGGATAATCGGGGTCTGCATGTCGGATAATATACAATCTCATTATTTGTTCTCCGTTCCTATGAATGGCGACAGGATCGCTTTATCTCATTCCAACAGTGAGTTTTCCTAATTTTTAATGCTTATTCAGCAAGCTTTCCAAAATCGCGCGCAAATCCCTGTCTTCCTGATAAACTTCCTCACCCGTATCCAGCTCAATTACCCGGATATATGTATAGTTCGCTCTGGCATCGACGGGTTTAAAAATCAATTCCTCGGGATTGTCTGGACGCACATCATAGCCCATATTCTTGAACATATCTGTTATTTGATCAATCCCCGGCTTGCCTCCGCTTTCCAGCATAATCAGCCCACGCAGTTCCTTGGGCTCCTCTGGATGCATAACTCGGAAATGTACAATACATTCCATGTAAAATCGCTCCTTTCAATCATAAAGCTATGTTATGGCGCAAATCCCCATGTTCCCAGCATACCCCAAAAGCTACTCCGCATTCCACATCGTCCATCATATCGTCAGAACGGAAAACACGTTATACTGTAAAGTAGACTTTGATTTTCTGCATATTATAGGAGGAATCACGATGACTAGCGAGCTTCTGGATATCTACGACGATGAAGACAACCCCCTCGGCACAGCCTCCCGACAGGAAGCACATGCCAAGGGCTACTGGCATCATACCTTTCACTGCTGGCTGGCACGAGACACCTCGACAGGCCGCCGCTTGCTATTCCAACAGCGTCAGGATACAAAGGACACCTTTCCCGGATGCTACGATATTACAGCCGCCGGGCATTTGACTTCAGGCGAAGATATGTCCCAGGCGGCTCGCGAGCTGGAGGAAGAACTAGGCATTTATGTTCCCTTTACCTCCTTAACACCACTGATGACCGTTCGGTATGAAAGTAAAGGTACCGCACAGGGCACCTCTTTTTGGGATCGGGAGGTCAGCTCGGTGTTTGGACTGCTGTCCAACCAGCCCCTGGAAGCCTATTGTCTCCAGCAGGAAGAAGTAGCCGGACTGTACGAAGCAGACCTTGACCAAGCACTAGCCCTGTTTGAAGGCCATATTCCATTTATCGAAGCCCAAGGTATTACGTCAGGGCCGAACCCGGAAAAAACTCGCCGCCTGATTACACCGGATCAATTCGTGCCTCATCAAGCGGGCTATATTACATCTGTATGCCGGGCCCTGATGGAACTTCCCTCCCAGTAATCCTTATACTATTCTCCGGCTGACATATATTTGCCGATAATGCTTTCATACCGCCAGCCATATCGGGTCGACAGCTCGCTGCCCATATCATGCTCCAGCTCATACAGAATAAGATCCTGAGCAAAATGATCAAGCAGCAAACCTGTCATCACCGGATGCTCGGTAATAAGCGCCTGTGTCGGGCAATTCTCTCCCCGCATACCCAGCATGCACCAACGCCGATCAATAACAAAGGAAAACTTACGCCCTGACGGTTCCTGTCCGTCTGTACCAGACGCACGCGGTAGCCACGGTCCCAACATACTTTCTCCGTTGTCGCAGGACCACAACAGACGCACACCCCGACTCTCGGCTTTTTTCAACGCTTCCCGCAGCAGTTCGGCTTCCTCGCGCCACAAATCCAACACAATCTCATGCTCTGCCCGTTCCAGCTCGCGTGTCAGACTTTCCAGCACCTTCCGGTCACCTTCCACGTTGTAGAAGGTCGGCTTGGCTGGTTCTGTTCGTGGCATCTCCTTCTCCACCGCCAGCAGGGACTCCCGCATCTGCCCTTCGATCATCCGTGTCAGCTCACCCGGTGGCAGCATGCTGTAGCGTACAGGCTCTCCCGCACTCGCTCTGAGATATCCCTGCCCGGCCAAACGCTGCAAAGCTGCGTACACGTTGGAGCGCGATGCCCCCAAACGCTTAGCAACTTCATAGCCGGAAGCCGCATTTTGTCTCGAAAGCTCGACCATCACCTTGGCTTCCATCTCCGTAAAACCCAGATTCCGCAGATGTTGCAGCAAACGCTCCATATGTTCTGTTCCCCTATGCTGCCCGGCGTTATATCTGTGTCCTGCGGCAGCCTGTTCGGCTGCGTCAAATCTGTTCAGCTCCACAGCGCGGGCACCATTTGGAGCCTTTGGGTAATTCCGCTGTGCAGATTTGGCATTTTACATTTTCGCGTATTTGCGTTGACGGTGTTGCCGGCTTCTCTGCCCCCGAATTGTTGGCCTTCCAATATCGAATGCGCTCGTCCAGCTCCTCCTGACGCTCCCGTTCACGTTCCAGTTCTTCAAGACGATGGTGTTCTTTCTCCAGTTCTTCCTGACGACGGCGCTCCCACTCTTCATCGAATGCCGCTTTTTCTTCCGGAGTAAAATCAGACACCGTGTAATTGCGGTCTGATTCCGTTGGATCGTGCGTTTCATACCGCTCATCCTGTTCATGCCGATCGATTACTTCATCTTCTGCATACTCCATGTAGGCAGGCACAGCATCCTTCGCTGCCTCAGGCTTGCGCAGATCAAAAGAATAGGCGTCTGTTGGTACCTCTTCCCGCACGGCCGCTACTTGCTTGGAGGCAGCCTGCCCTCCATTTAACTTGCGTCCGCATTTGGGACAAAAGTTCGCATCCAGCGGCACAACTGCACCACAGGTACATAAATGGGCGTTTTTCAATTCTGCAATTCTACTGCGCAGCTCATCAATTTCATCCTGAAGCTCATCACAAGCAGTAGACAACTGTGTCATCTCGGTTTCAGCCACTGACATATCGGATGCCCGGTAGCCTTCGTAAAAGATTTGACCCATTCGTAAGAAATGAACATCCATTTCCTGCTGAATCGTTGTAATTTGCGAATTAATCTTACTAATCTCGACAGCATGCTGCGCCTTTTCTGTTGCGCGATTAGCGCCTTCCTTTATGCGTTGAATCAGCTTCATCGTCATTTCCTCCCCATATCCAGCCGGATTTCACTGTACCGTCCGTATATCCCAAAGTTTTTTTCTGTTGGCAAGCCTCGAACTCCTGTATAATGGAATGCGGTCATATCGCCTGTTTGAGGCTATAGGCATTGGCGTCAACCTATTAACGTTCTGACGCTCCTGCTCTAGATCCGCATGAATTCAGCATCATTTTTAGTCCATTCGCCTTGTTCTTATCATCAACTAAAGGTGACTAGAACTCTATCATACCAAAAACTACCCCCATTTGTGAAAATGGAAGATTTTAAGAACGAAAGGGGTTTCAGGATCATGAACCCAAATCCTGCATTTTACCCCCGACCTATCGGGGTTCCTTATTCAACGACGAGCCCTCAGGCACGTCGAGCTTCTATGGATACCAGTATAACGCTGGTACCCGACACCGACCAAGACGCGGCTTATTTTCGTGCTATAGAGAACGCGGGCATTCATCTGAACCGCCCGCAGATTCAGGCTGTACGCCATGGTAAAGGCCCCCTTCTAACCCTGGCGGGGGCTGGCTGCGGTAAAACTACGGTGCTGGCTGCCCGTGCAGGCTACCTCATGGCGATGCGGGATGTCCCTGCATCGTCCATCCTGCTGGTGACCTTCACCAGCAAAGCAGCTGCCGAAATGAAGCTGCGCATCGCGGGACTACCCGGTGTGCGACCTGCCGCTGCACGCGCAGTACAGGCGCGTACCTTCCACTCATTCGCTTTGGCGATGCTGCGACATCGCGGTGTGCAAGATGAAGTGTTCGGTGAAACACAGGCCCAGCATACCGTTATGAAAATGATGCTGCGCCAGCTTGGACTGAGTGAGGCTTTCCAGCCGGAAAGCCTGCTGTCCGCCCTCTCCGCCTGGAAAGCGGAAGGCCGTAGCGCAGATGAGCTGCCGGAAACCATACGCGAGGAAGCGGATGCCAAACGTGCCATGCTCGCCTATGAAGCGTGGAAACAGGAACGGAGCAAAATGGATTTTGACGATATTCTGCTGCGTGCCTCCGTTCTCCTGCGTGATCCGGATGTGCTTCAGCCGCTTCAACGACGTTTTTCCTATATCATGGTCGATGAATTTCAGGATACGAATGCCCTGCAATACGAAATGGTGCAACGATTGGCTGCGAGGCATCGCAATCTGATGGTCGTCGGAGATGATGACCAGACGATCTATACCTTTAATGGAGCCCGCCAGGAATCCATTCTGGAGTTTGATAAGGTCTATAAAGATGCAAAGGTCATTACTCTTGATATTAATTATCGCAGTGATGCACGCATTTTGGGGCTGGGCTCCAACATCGTCGCCAAAAATGTTCATCGACGCTCCAAACGTCTTGCGGCTGCCGGACGTGAGGGCTTGCCGCCACAGTTTGCCACCCCATCTGGGCCTGAGGAAGAGGCGGGACATATTGTTACTCATCTGCTCGGGCAGGTAGAAGAAGGTCGTCTTCGCTATCGGGATATCGCTATTTTACATCGGACAGCCAGCGGAAGCCGATCTATTTTTGAGCAATTAATTATGCGGGATGTCCCATTTATTCAGTACGGAGCAGGAGCCGTATTTTACGATCAGTCTCTGATTCGTCCCTTAATGGATCACTTGCGCTTGTCGCTGAATCCCCGCCGAATGGAATCCATTCCAAGTACCCTTGGACCGCTGTATGTCTCCCGTGAGGCTGGGATGGAATGGATTATGCGCGAAGAGAAACAGCAGGCTAAAAAATACCCGCTAATCCACCTCAGCCGCTGGGATCGACTACGTGATTTTCAGCGTGAACAGGTGAAAGAACGCATTCGGTTGATTCGCAGTCTCACTACCATGAAGCCTGCCTATGCCATTCAAGAAATGCGGCGCGTCTTTTATGACAAGTATTTGGAAAGCGGAGATACGGGCGCGTGGACACATTATAAGGAAACGATGCAAGAAAGTCTGGAGGAGCTTGAAACGGCAGCCAAGCGCTTTGACACGGTAGAGGCATTCGTCAACTTTGCGGACGAGCTTTCAGAGCGCCACCGCCAGATGGAATCTCTGCGCAGAGAGGAAGACAGCGATGCTGTTCGGCTCATGACGATCCACCGTGCCAAGGGACTGGAGTTCCCTTGCGTATATTGGATCGGAGCAAGTGAAGGCATCCTTCCGCATAGCTCGGCTCTACACAGCGAGCTGCCAGAGGATCGTCGGGCAGGCGCCGCCCCCGCAACGGCTGTGGATAACGATGCTGCGCTGGAGGAAGAGCGCCGCCTCGCTTACGTGGCCGTCACCCGGGCGAAGGAGCTGTTGTACATCACCTCCCCCGCCTCCAATCACGGCAAGCCTGCCGCCGTGTCTCGCTTCTTGCTGGAAGCCTATGGGGTCACTCCCCCCGAGACTTCCAAGCCGGACACGCGTCGCAGCAGCTTTGGCCAACCGAAGGGTACTTCGGGTTATGGCAGCCGGGCCGGTGGTGGTTCGCCAGCGTCTGGCACGGCAACCCGCGTGAGCAGCAGACCGGGGTCAACCCCAGCCGCCACTACAGCACGGACGGCCTCGGCGACGGCTAGGTCACAGACAGAGCCACGCGTCGATGTGCCTGTGTGGAAATGCACGGACGCCGCCTGCAAGGCGTGGATGCGGCGCGACACAGTAGATGGACGCCGCACCACGGGGGCCAGTGCAGGCACGCCACCGGTGTGTCCGCTTTGCTCCTCCCCGATGACGGAGGGAACGCGCAATATCCCGGCTAGATAAGTGCGAGGCGTGTATAGCCGCTATGAAGCTGTACTTCCACTGCATTCGTCATTTCCAATCCGGCTTGTGCAGACCTGTAATGAATCCAAAAAAGCACTAATGTACATTTTCCCGGCACCCTGCAAAAATAAGTTTTAGACAGACTAAATAAAATAAAAGACGGTAGACTAGGATGTGAGAATAAAATCCTAGCCTGCCGTTTTTTTATATATAATTTTATCTAAGTTAAATTTATAGTTTAGACACAACGCATTCAGGAAACAAGAACAAAAACTGATTAAAGGAGAGAACATATAATGAAACTTTCAGGAAATACAATACTAATTACCGGTGGAAGTACTGGAATAGGATTAGCTTTTGCAGAACGATTTTTAAAAGCTGGCAATAAAGTCATTGTTACTGGACGACGTGAACATGTACTTCAAAAAGCGAAAGAGAAATTGCCTAGCCTTATTACTCATGTAAGTGATTTGAATATTGAATCCGAGCGTATAGCAGTATCGGATTGGGTAACAACCAACTATCCAGAAGTAAATGTGTTAGTTAACAACGCCGGTATTCAACAACGCTTTAACGTTCTAAAAACGGATGCAAAAAACAATTGGGATTATTTCAGTAAAGAAATCACAACTAACATTGAAGCACCTTTCCATCTATCCATGCTGCTGGCTCCATATTTTGCAACAAAAGAAGAGGCGACTATCATTAATGTCACTTCTGGGTTAGCTTTTACGCCGTTTGTGATTGCTCCGATTTATTCAGCAACGAAAGCGGCACTTCATTCATTTACAATTAGCCTAAGACACCAACTTTCTGATACGTCTGTAGAGGTAATTGAAGTTGTCCCTCCGGCAGTGAATACAGATTTAGGTGGAGCAGGATTGCACACGCAAGGAGAACCATTAGATGACTTCGCAGATGGAATTTTCAAAGGATTAGAAGAAGGTAAAATAGAAATCGGATATGGTACTTCTGTGGCTCGCTTACGCATGTCACGAAATGAAGTCGACGAACACGTAGAGAATATGTATAAGGCAACGAAAAATTCAATAGAATAGCTCGCTTATGGGGCTGTCCTTTTGCGGGATTGCCCTTTCCTTTATTTCGCTTTTTATTGATTTACCTTGTAGAATTTGCTGGCACGTTATCATAATTCCCAAATCTCATTTCTCACGATTCGTCTTTATTGAAATAATCATCTGGCAAATGTAGTTCTCGCAAGCAACCGATAAATTTTTCTTTGAAATTCGGATTTTTTTTATATTCCGGCCATACCGCCTTATAGTAAGGCAGCAACTTCTCATGTGGAATAATGCCCCAGTATAAAATCATGTTTTTTAGAACCTGCGGATCACTCCCTATCAACATCTGTTCGATGATCTGCCAGCTTCCCTGCTTGTTTTCGCAACTACGCGCGGCATAGATGGCAGTGGTCTGCATTTTCGGGTCGGCGTGACACAGGAAAGGCGCAAAATTTCGGAGCGTAATCTCACCGTAATCCTCTAAAATATATCCTGCATAACGCAACGTTTCCGGGTCATGAATCCTGTCAAGACTTTGCAAAATCACTGGAATAAATTCCGTTAAATTTGCTGTTTTACTGGAAGCGTGCAGAATCGTTAAAGCTTGCAGAAAATCCCTATGTTCATCCGATTGCAACAATTCCAGAAGATATTTTCTACCCGTGTCAAAAGAAGTTTTGCAGATTAGCCAAACAGCTGTGGTCCGATTTTTTGGGCTTTGCTCCGCAATGTTTTTCAAAAAACCAAGGGTTGGCTGGGCAACTTCCTTAAACTTGAACATTCCATCAAGCGCCTTTGCTTGGATTTCTTCGTTTGGAGCGCTCTGATACATCTGGATCAGTGCATTCTCATCACCCGGCATTCGACTGCCAAACCACCCGATATCATAATCCAAAATAATTTCATCCAGCCAGCGCTCGTACCAGTCCAGAAAGCTGTCTTCATAGACAAAGAAAAAGGGATGATCGGGATGAAAATCGGAGGTGTACACAATTCTCCCCCTGTATTTCCCTTCAAGTACGAGATACATGTCGTATTCGCAGCCTTGGGTACCTATGCACAACATGCCGCCCAGCACCTTATTACGGGCGTCATCGTATTCCTCATCAGGGATGTCCTCATCCTTGGTCAAGGGCTCAATCAGATGGTTCCATTCCTCTTTGGCCATCCCGGGATGCAGAACGGATTTTGCAAGGAGTGCCTGGTGCTCGGTATAGGAAGTTGCCTTTTCAATCGGATAAATTCCATAATAGGGTCCGGCGCCTCCGTTGCCGATGTTTGTTAAAAACAGCGCGTAAGGCTCGGGTAGGATGACTTGATTGTGGGCTTGCCAGTCCGCCAGCTCTTTTGCTGTAAGCTTCTCTTTAACCCTGTACTGATGTGAGGATGCTCCAAACACCGAGAAATCCTTGTCTTTGTGCATGGCCTGATTCAGTTTGTCTTTTATTCGATCCAGTTGCGTTTCGTTCTTCCCAAACCACATATCTGCACCCTCCAGTTGACTTAGCCAGTTTCCTTTATTTGCTTATTCAGCAATTTCATTCTTTATGGGTCTTACCTCTTTACATTGATATGTATCTTTAAGTAAGTTTTTATAATACGGTGGATACTGTTTAATTGAAGTATGAAAAGTGATCGCGCATAAAATGAGTTAACGTATCCCCCAAATTGTGATGCTGTTTCATATATTGGAATAAGATGGCCGAAGTAAGCACGATTTTAGAGTTCTCGATACTGATAATCCAAGACGGTGGCTCCTCAGGATTGTAACTAAATTCGCTAACGATGCCGTATGCTATAGTTTGTCAATCAATAGATAGTTTAAAATCAACAATCGTCTGTTCAGCCGTAACCTCATAGCCTAAGCCCTTGTAAAGTTGTACAGCAGCTTGGTTCTCCTCCATTACTCCCAGATAGACATCTGATGATAGCGTTCTGCCCAGTTTTGTAAGTTGGCTCGTCAAGTGCTTTGCTAGCCCTTTCCCTCTGTGAGCAGGGCTTGTATATATGTTTCCGAGCTCCACGAGCTTAGAATCATAAAAGTGAAAGCCACCTACGGCAATAAAATGACCACATTCCTTGATCCCAAGGAAAGGATATTGTTCGAGTTCGCTCCTCGTAAAAAATTTCATGCCCCCATTTCGTAATAAATCCACTATTTCTGGAACTTCGTTTTCCTTAACTAACTCAGCCAAGTTAGAATCAAGCAGTTTCGATTGATCCATATGTTTCATCGTTAAGAAACGTTGTGGGTTACCCGTTATGAGCCCATGAGACTGAAAAAGTTGTAGGTCACGATCACACAGGATTGTACCACAAACGGTATTTTTCTTAAGTTGAATGAGTTCCTCAGTAAAAGCAATAAGAGCTGAAAAGTTAAGTTTCTCTCGGTTTATGCAGTGGAAAGAAAATGCAGGGAATGAAAGCCCGCAAAAGTATGCTAAGACCCCTGTCAGCTTGTCATCTACATATTGACCAACAAATTTAGCCTGCTCCTTACGTTGGCTTAAATAGCTATAGAATAACAAGTGTTGGTCTCTATGAATCTGGTTCGTTAATTGATAAATAGTTTCGTCGCTAAGCAGTCGATGAGAAATCATGTATTAGTCCCTTTCATTCCCATGTGGGTAATATTCTTATTGGCATAATACCACAAATGGAAACGATCCTTCCCGCTTATCCCATGTAGCCTCTTGAGTTATACATTTCAAAAAATATAAAAATTGTTTGCTATCGAAGTATAAAAATCCATAATTTAAGGATGATTTTCTCCGAAATTCATTGTATGGTTCCTGCCTCGCCTCTAATTTATGATGAAATTAAAGAGAGGTGAGGTCCTAAAAAATTAATGACAAATATTGAAAACGCATACAAACGAAGAAAGAATGCTTAATAATGCAAGCTGGTCCTTAATCACCTGTCATCGATTACTTCAAAGTGTACTTAATATGCACACACTAATGAAAGCGTTTTCTGTAGTATGCGTTGCAGGTCAATCGAGGCGGTAACATCTACTAATTCAAGGAGTGAATAATATGCCAGATCCATGGAAAAGAAGGTCTTTCGGTATTCTCAGCTTTGTTCTCTTATCCTTTTTGTTGGTATCTCTCAGTTTAATTCCAAGCTTAGCAAAAGCAGAATCAGCTCCCTTGGTCACCGGTGTTGAAGACCGAACGGTGATGAATGCAAGTCAAGATTTATCCACTAACGGCAATTCCTCTCCTATAGTCGTCAGCTCCAAAGATGCAATTCTTCAAGGTTACGGTGTAGAAAAACGGGATACACCCTATACCGGCGATACGCTTTATAAAGGCGATGGCTATGTATCCTTCTTTTATGACTATGACCCTAATTCCGGCAAGTCTGACGGGACGGCTACGTTTAAAGTGAACGTGCCTACAGCAGGTCTTTATAGGCTGAGCCTCGGCTACTACATTCCGGTGGACACCGGCTCCAAGGATACCAGCATCAAGGTCAATGGCACCATGGCTGAAAACATAACGCTGGCTGCTCCTCCGAAAGGTGCGGCGGTGAACGAGAAAATGGTAACTAAGATCATGCTGAATGCTGGCACAAACGAGCTGACTTTTTCAAGAGGCTGGGGATATTACGGGATCGAGTATGTGAAGGTTGAATTCGCCAATCTGCCAGCTGCAATAAGCAAAATGGAAGCCGAAGACGGAGCCATTACTGGTGAGGTCAGCATCGAAGCTGCTGATACGGGTTATTCCGGTACCGGTTACGCAGCCTTTAAAGGCACAGGGTCGTTAACCTTTGCCTATAACGCAGCCTCAAGCGGGCTTTACAATCTTGCAATCGGTTACAGTAATCCCAATGGAGACAAAAAGACCCAATTGATGGTCAATGGCCAGACCAGCGAAACATCACTCCCGACAACAGCAAGCTACACAGAGGTATCTGGCGGTAAACTGATGCTGAGTGCGGGAAACAATACCATACAGTTCAATGTCGATTCGGACCAATATCATATCGACTACGTCAAGCTGTCAGCAGTGTCCCCCCCGAAACTGCATCAGATTGAGAAAAAGCCAGTAAACCCGAATGCGACTGCGGAAACCAAGGCACTTATGGGTTATCTCGTCGATAGTTACGGCAGCAACATTCTTTCCGGTCAGCACACTCTTGAGGATGCCCAGTGGATTAAAGACCAAACTGGAAAGTATCCTGCCATATTATCAACGGACATGATGGATTATTCTCCCTCTCGCATCAAACATGGCGCCACCTCAACTGAAGTGGAAAAGGCGATTCAATGGGCCAAAGAAGGTGGAATTGTCACATTCGCATGGCACTGGAATGCTCCTAAGGGACTGCATGATATTCCCGGCAAAGAATGGTGGCGCGGGTTTTACACGGACGCTACTACATTCGACGTTCAATATGCGCTTACTCATCCCGAGTCGGAAGAGTATCAGCTTATCCTACGGGATATCGATGCTATTGCTGCTCAGTTGAAACGCCTCCAAGACGCTCACGTTCCGGTGCTGTGGAGACCGCTGCACGAGGCGGAAGGCAAATGGTTCTGGTGGGGCGCCCAAGGGCCAGGCTCCGCCAAGCAACTGTACCATATATGTACGACCGCCTAACAAACTACCATCACCTGAACAACCTGATCTGGGTATGGAACTCCGAGAGCCCCGAGTGGTATCCGGGAGACGATGTCGTCGATATTGTAAGTGTGGATATCTACAACCAGGCGGCTAATTATAGCCCAAGTATCGGCAAGTATGACAGCTTGGTGAATCTCGTGCAAGGCAAGAAGCTGGTTGGTCTGTCCGAAAACGGCCCGATTGGCGATCCTGAATTACTTCAAACATATTCAGCGCATTGGCTCTTTTTCACCACATGGACAGGCGACTTCATTCGCAACGGACAATATAACTCCCTGGATCATCTCATAAAAGTGTTCAACAGCGATTACGTGATCACGAGGGATGAGCTTCCTCAAGACCTTTTTACTTCCATCAAGAATGAAGCGGAGTAAGGCGCTCTTAACGTGCCCATAACTGTACCGTCCCTCCAGCACCATGAAGCAGCGTAGAAGCCTGTCTCTAAAGAACAGCGGCCACCTCAGAAAGTAACCGGGGTGGCCGCTTTTGATTTATAACCTGAATGAATGCAGTCTATCGCAAACCAATGAAAAAGGACCGTCTCCTCTCCAATTGGAAAGTGGAAACGGCCCCGTTCTTTTATGCGAAACGAGTTAGTTAGTGGACCACAGCTTAATTCGGTCTTGGATATGTTTGGTAAAGGATTGTTCCATTTCTTGTACTCCGGCTTTCTCCAGTTCTGCCATATAGACATCCCAAACCTTGTCGAAGTTTTCCGGTTTAGTCATGACAGCTTCCGGAATCCGTTTCCATGTAATATCCTTCATCTTGGCTCCGAGAATAACAGCCGGATCGTCATTGGGAAGAGGCATCGTATACGCTGCTCCATATGCTCTCGGTTGGAATTCATCTTCCTTCGGGAATAGATCCTTCCAGTGCTCAATCTTATAGGCCTTTAGCACTTCCTTCTCCGACTTGTTATAAGTCGCTGTCAGCAGTTCAGGATAACTACGAGTAAAATAGTTGCCAGTCGAGTCCTTAATGCCATCACCATAATGGACCATCAAGTTCCAATATAGACCGATTCCGGACTCTTTTTGGAAAGCCGCATTGTCATTGTTCATCCGTTCAAGTACAGCCGGAATAATCGTCCGTTTGCCGTCTTTAACTGTGTAATGCTTGCCTTCAATCCCCCAATTATTCAGGACTTGACCCTCTTCCGATGCCAGAAAGTCGAGGAACTGGATGGCACGTACCGGGTCCTTACACTTGCTAGAGATCGAGATTCCATATCCCCCATCAAAGCCAGGAAGCCAGAAGTTGGTGTCCTTATATTCCTTGCTCATGGTGACTGGATAATGACCGTAAGTCTGATCGAATTTGCCCTCCGCCTTCAGCGCATTTTGTCCGTCGCCATAGTCCCATTCCGGATCGGCCAGACCCAGTACGCGGCCAGAGGCCACTTTTGCCTTAAACTGGTCTGTCTTCTGTACGAAGCTTTCTGGGTCCAGCAATCCAATGGCATTCATGTGATTCAACCAGCGGAAATATTCTTTTTCTTCCGGCCGGCGGAAATGATAAGTCGCTTGGTGTGTTTTTTGATCGATGAAGTATTCGCCGTCGTCTGGTCCCCCGGTCGTTTGAAATCCTGAATTCGTGACCTGGTACATATGCCAATCGTCGGCATTTAGGGACAGTCCGATATTTCTGTTGCCATTTTCGTCCGTCGGATGCTTGGTGATATAGTCCTTAATGACTTTTTCGAAATCCTGTACTGTACGGATGTCTGGGTATCCCGCTTCCTTGACGACACGGTGTTGGAGTTTAAATCCTACGTCGGGTTTGATTTTTTCCTCTTCGACAGCAGACCAGGTCGGAATAACATAGATGGATTGATCATCCAAACTGTACTTCGTCCGAACAAGCTTGTCTCCCAGCATTTTTTTGATATTCGGTGCATGCTTGTCGATCAAATCCGTCAGATCAATAATTGCACCAGCATCGACAAGTTTGCCGACATCCGCCTTAGCAGCGATTAAATCAGGATAGTTTCCTGTGGCTGCAATCAATGAAATCTTTTGGACCGGGTCTCCGACAGCAAATTCAGCATCTAGGGTTACTCCGGTTTTTTCAGCGATGACCTTACCGACTTCATCCTTCATGTTATTCCAATTTGTACTGGAGTCTTCCGAAAAATAAGTAAGCGTGATGTCGCCTGTTGTTACGGCCTTGGTAGCCTCAGACGGATTATTACCACTACACCCTGCAAGGGTCGCCACTAAAGTTAGTGACATTACGAAAGGTACGATCATTCTATTTTTTCTTGACTTCATGGAGCTAAACCTCCCCTTATAATGAATGTTGCCTCGTTTTAGCTTTTTACCGCTCCAAGCGTCATACCTTTAACAAAATATTTTTGTAGAAAAGGATAGACGATAAGAATCGGCACGGTAACAATGATGGTGATTGCCATTTTAACGGATTCGGGCGAAACCCGTGCCATACGCTCCGCCATATTGGCAGCGTCCTGGGAATTGGTTGCGCTTGTTGTCGTACTTTGCAAAATTTTCATCAATTCATATTGCAGGGTCGTCAACGATTCGTTGGACCCATTAAACAGATAAGTATCGAACCAAGAGTTCCATTGTCCAACCGCCAAGAAGAGCGCTACGGTCGCTAATGCTGGTTTGCAAAGAGGAAGAATAACGCGCCAGTAGATCGTGAAATCGTTGGCACCATCCAGCTTAGCTGATTCCTGTAACGCATAAGGCAGACCATCAATGAAGGAACGAATAATGAAGACGTTAAACGCACTTACAAGGCCCGGTAAAATATAGACGGCAAATGTATCAATTAAATGCAATTCCTTCATCAGGATAAAACCTGGAATTAACCCTCCGGAAACATACATGGTAACAGCAAGAAAAATTGAGATGAACCTTCTGGCTTGAAAATCACTTCGGGCAAGCGTATAAGCGAGCATCGAGCCGCTGACCAAGCCCGCTACAGTGCCAATGACGGTCCGCAGAAAGGAGATTTTGAATCCAGTGATTAACCCCTCATAGGTGAAAATCAAATCGTAATTTTTCAAAGTAAATTGCCTTGGCCAGATGGTGATTCCACCTCTAATGGTGTCCACCGAATCGTTAAAAGAGATAGCCAGCACATTTAAGAACGGGTAGATCGTCAGAACGGTTACCACAATCATGAAAACATAAACAACTACCTCTAGGATTCGGTCTTGTGGTGATTTAGACTTAAGCTTGTTGTTTAATCCACCGACCGGCGTAGTGCTTTTGACAGCCTCCATGTCTATTCTCCTCCTTACATAATGCTCTCGTTGGTATAGCGCTTAAAGATTCCGTTAGCCGCAAACAATAGGACCAGGCTTATCACCGAATTGAAGATATTAATGGCCGTCCCGAAAGAGTAGCGTCCCATCGCCAGACCATAATTAAGCGCATACAAATCAAGTACTTCAGAGTAATCGATGACCAGGTGATTGCCCAACAAAAATTGCTTCTCGAATCCCGTACCGAGCAGATGGCCAATAGACATAATCAGGAGAATGATAATGGTCGGCCGGATCCCCGGCAGCGTAATATGCCACATTTGCTGGAATCGGCTAGCGCCGTCCACCCGTGCAGCCTCGTATAATTCAGGACCAATACCGGCGATGGCAGCCAGATAAATAATAGCGTTCCACCCCGTTTCCTTCCAGATGTCTCCGAAAGTTACAACCCACCAAAATAATTTACCTTGGGCCATAAACTGGACTGGCTGATCGATGATGCCTAGACCCATGAGCATATCGTTTACGACACCGCCATCCGCTGAAAGCATTTTGGTGACAATGCCTGCAGCAACCACCCATGAAACAAAGTGCGGCAGATAAGATACAGTCTGAACAAATCGTTTTACAACCTGAATACGGACCTCGTTGAGCAATAGAGCAAAGACAACCGGTACAATAAAACCAGCGACCAGTCCCATAAGACTCATAGCCAGCGTGTTCCGCAGTACTTGGTAAAAATGATCATCTTGGAACAAAGTACGAAAATGCTCCAAGCCCACCCACTTCTGTTCAAAAAAACTCAAACCGGGTCTGTATTTCTGAAATGCCATTGTCCAGCCCCATAGCGGCAAATACTGAAAGATGAAGACCCAGATCACAAACGGAATGGACATATAATAAAGATACCTCTGGCTTTTAAATACCTTCCAAGCATTCCGCTTCGGTTTTTTGTATACGTTTTCCGAATTCGCTGTTACCGCTTTCATTTTTTTCATCCCCTCTCTTAAATCCATCATAAAACAGAGGAGAGTCAGAGCCCATACAACGGATTTCGGGAAAAATCATTCACAAATTATGGATTTCTATATTCCGACGGTGAACAGCCTTCGTACCTTTTGAACTTGCTGTAAAAGTAGTTAACACTTGTATAGCCGACGCTTTCAGCGACTTCGTAAACTTTCATTCCCTGGTCCAGCAACTCCTTTGCCTTGCGGATACGGACTCTGTCCAGATAGGTGTTAAAGTACTCCCCAGTCTTGTTCTTGAATAGCTGACCCAAATAGGCAGTACTATAGTTTAGTAGTCCAGCCAGCGTTTCCAGCTTCAGGTTGTCTGTATAATGACTGTGAATGAAGTCGATCATTTTTTTGAATTCCTGCTCCTTTCCACGAGGTTCGGAGTCTTTCGCCAAAGCTAGCAGGAAACGGTAGGTCTCTTCCAAAAGATCATGTAAATGATCATGCTGGTATATCCCATTCAAAAAACGGGAAACTTCCTCCGTCTCTTTCAACTCGATACAGAAACCCGCGGTCAGCTTGTGAATGACCGCATTGGACAGAAAGAAGAACGACTCTTTGATCGACTTCTCATCTTGCCCCTGTTGGAGAAAAAATGCTGCCGCCTCGTTCAACAATGGAAGTATTACAGTCTGGTTCCCTACTTCCAGACTGTAATACAGGCGGAAGATGAATTCCTCCATCGTTTCTTCAGCTTTATCAGCAGATAATCGGGGGGAATCCAGCGCAGGAGAAAAGAAAGGATACGGACCTAGCAGTCGGTTCTTCTCACTGAAAAAGGATTGTTTTACCGCTTCCTGGGCCTTTAAAAAAGATTTACAAATATCTTCAGGAGCAGATACTGCCCCTCCGGTTGCAGCGACGAACCTAACATTATCCGCAGCATTACGAATCTCATTGTGCAGAATTTCACGCCGTTCTCTTCCGCGCAGCGGCGCGTTGAGCAACAGGACTGTATACGGAGGGATTACTGTGACAAGCCCCATCATCTGCCCCTCGATCTTTGCCTTTAATCCATTCGAAAGCTGGTATGCGACATCGGAACGGTCTACTTCGGAAACACGCGGGTAGACGACCACGACTTCGTAGCTGGTCCACAACAAATCCGCTTCTATTGCTTTACTTCTCAACTTGGCGGGATCTTCAGTTTTCTCTTGAGGGACGAGCAGACTGTGCAGGTATAAATCGCGATTAATAACCTCTCTCTTACGCCACTCCTCTTGAAGGCGCTCCTCTTCGATTCGCTCGCGTATCCGTTTTATACTGGACGTCATTTCATCAATGTCGACCGGTTTAAGGAGATAGCCGAACACCCCGTATTTAATCGCTTGTTTGGCATACTCGAAGTCGGCATATCCACTGAGGATTATAAAATGCAAATGATGACCACCGGATCTCAAGTGCTCAATCAACTGTAAGCCATCCATAACCGGCATGCGGATATCGACAATTACGACATCAGGAGCTTTTTCCTCGATGACTTCCAATGCTTCTTTTCCATTGGCTGCCGTAGCTGTAACGATACATCCGAGGCTTTCCCATGGAATCAGTGTTTGAAGCCCTTGACGAAGCTTCGGTTCATCGTCAACGATGACTACCTTAATCATTTGGTTTCACCTCCAGGTATGAAAAACTGAATACAAGTGCCTTTTCCAGGCTCGCTCTCAATATGTAAGGCACTAGAGGTCCCATATAGTAAGACGAGACGATCATTTACGTTTCGTAGTCCAATTCGCTGGACCTCCTGTTCATGTACAGATGCAGCAAGCTCCGCTTGTACAAGGACGAGACGATCGTCCGTGAAACCGGCGCCGTTGTCACATACTATAACTCGAACCCCCTCTGGGATTTTCTTAACTTTCACTTCAATGACAGCTCCCTCTGCTTGATTATCCAGACCGTGTACAATAGAATTCTCCACCAATGGTTGAATAATCAGAGGTGGAACCAGTGTTTCCTCCAAATCCGGATCAACCATTAAGCGATACTCCAAACGGTCTTCATACCGGAATTTTTGAAGATCAAGATAACAGCACACTTGCTCAAGCTCTTTACGCAG
Source organism: Paenibacillus sp. Mc5Re-14 (assembly GCF_001049835.1). Classification (NCBI taxonomy): domain Bacteria; kingdom Bacillati; phylum Bacillota; class Bacilli; order Caryophanales; family Paenibacillaceae; genus Paenibacillus; species Paenibacillus sp. Mc5Re-14. The sequence goes on from NZ_CVPD01000001.1 coordinate 1,868,327, forward strand.
TGGAATCTTGTCGTTACCGGCCTCCAGACTGCTGCGCAACAACGCGCTCAACTGCCATACGGCTTTAGCGATATCGTCCTGTTGGCGAATGTGGGCCTCCATTCTAATGGACTCTAGAGAATTGAAGAGAAAATGCGGGTTGATCTGGCTTGCCAGCATTTTGAACTTGATCTCGTTCTGTCTCTGCTCCACCAGGTTTTTCTGACGATTCGTTTCTTGAACCTCCTGGACCAAATGGTTTACGTTACTGACGAGCGCGTTAAATTCCCTCGATAGTAGACCAACTTCATCTTTTCCGTCGATATGGAGATAGGTTTCCCACGAGCCCGCCCCTACTTGGGTCATATGCTTGCTCAAGCGGAGAAGCCTTCTGGATAATAGCGAAGCAGAAGCATAGATAAGTAAGGCTGCAAATATTAGACTAGCTGTGATCACGACTCCGCCGAGCCATATCACTTGATTAGCATCTCGGGTAATTTCAGAAACGGTAAAAACGGAAATAATGCGAAGTCCATTCCAGCTGTTCTGTGGAGTTAGATTTGCGATCACCACTTTCGATGCTTTTCCGTTAATGAGTGTGTTGTAACTTCCTTCCTGTTGGAAAAGTATATTTTCGTCGACATGAATTTCAGAAAGATTCTTCCCAAACAACTCTGCTTCATTGGACGCGACAATCTGATTCCGGTTATCCACGATCAAGGTAGGGAACGATTCCTGATTCAGGATTGAATTTAATTGGCGCTTGTTAACATTTATGACCAGAACCCCTTTGCGCCCTGGTGAATTTACTGAGAATGATCGAATCAGGCTGAGATAATCGGCATTGTACCTCTCATCCTTAATTAAATTCCAGCCAACCAATCCTTTCTGCTCTATGGCCTCCTTGTACCAACCTGCGGTTGTGATTCTTTCGTCCGGCTGGATAAATTCCCAATTATTAAGTGCTCCAGGATTAGGGACATAGACACGGATGCCGGATATCTCTTTGTACAATTGGAGGTAGTCACGAATACCTGTATACTCCCGGTAAGCCTGAATGACTTCGATGTAGCTGTCATACTTTTGGCTGGCCACCATTTTCATCCGATTGTCATTGGTTAGCCGATACGAGATGTCCAGCGGCACTTTAATCAGTTCTTCTGTACGATTTTGGACCCGCTCGACGTTGTTGGATGCTTGCATAAAGGCGTCCTTAATGACGGCCTCTCGAAGCTTCCCAGTCAGAAACAGGCCGCATAACAGCAAGGGAAGAACAGCTACCGAAATGAATGTAAGCGTCATCTTCTTTCTCAGTTTCATGTCATTCATCATTCGTATAAAAAACATGGCTTGTCCTCCCCAATCAGTACGCTGATGCGCGCAAAATGCCCCTTTTATACAAAAAGGGGCATGCATAACTCAGTCGATTGTTTTCTATCTTTCGCCAATTGTACTGTTGTACTGATCCTTTAAGCCTTAAGCCTTGTTGGACCTTAATGCCCGAAGCCTGAACCATCCACTTTCATAGTCTTTCTGTCTGTAGACAAGAGGTAGGCCCAACTTCATAAGCCGATCCCCCCCATGGATAGACTTTTGCCCGCTATTTCCTGACTGAACCTCATATTCGAGCTCTGGATTTAGTCCGTCAAGGCGCAGGGCTCGCCAAGGCGCGTTTGGGACAGCCATCACTTGGAAATAGTAGACGATGGCATCCTCTTGGTCTTCAGAAACAAACATCCAAGCCGATTCGTTATCTTCAAACGGGCTCTTTAGGCGATACAAGTCACCCTTCTGTACTAAGCCACGTATCTGCTTATATACTGCGATTTGGCGTTTGACCGTCTCTTTTTCCTCATCGGTGAATTTCGTGAGATCAAGCTCATATCCAAAATTTCCGGACATGGCCACATCACCTCGAAAATCAAGGGGGGTTATGCGTCCAACTTGATGGTTCGGAACTGCTGACACATGCGCTCCGGTGGCGCTTACAGGATAGACAAGGCTAGTTCCATATTGAATCTTCAGGCGTTCCACCGCATCGGTATTATCACTAGTCCAGACTTGAGGCATGTAGTAAAGCATGCCTGGGTCAAAGCGTCCTCCGCCACTTGAACAGCTCTCGAAAAGAATATGCGGGAAATCGGTAGTGACGCGCTCCAGCAGCTCATACAATCCAAGAACATAGCGATGGGCAGTCTCAGATTGGCGCTCCGGCGGCAGTTCGGCGGAACCAATTTCCGTCAGACAGCGATTCATATCCCATTTCACGTACGAGACTGGGGCGCTGGAGAAAATGGCAGCCAGCGAATCGTAGATGTAATCGCGTACTTCCTTGCGAGTATAGTCCAGCACCAGCTGCCATCTGGCTTCGCTGCGCCGCCGTCCTGGAACGTGAAGGCACCAATCTGGATGCTTCCGGTACAGCTCACTGTCTGGGGAGATCATCTCCGGCTCGAACCAGAGCCCGAATTTAAGCCCCAATTGATTGATACGTTTCGCGACATCAGCCAGTCCGTCTGGCAGCTTCCGACGATCCTCGTACCAATCACCGAGAGACGAATTGTCAGAATCCCGTTTTCCGAACCAACCGTCATCCAAGACAAAGAGCTCGATGCCTAGCTCTGCCCCCTCCTTCGCTATCGATACCAGCTTATCTGCATTGAAGTCAAAATAGGTAGCTTCCCAGTTATTGACCAGAATAGGGCGTTCTTCATCCCGATATTTCCCTCGGCAAAGCCGAGTTCGATACAAGCGATGATATGTACGCGACATTTCTCCCAGTCCTTGACCAGAGTATACCATAACGGCTTCTGGTGTCTGGAAGCTCTCTCCTGGGCTCAGTAACCATGAAAAGTCAAAGGAGTTTACGCCAATGCTAAACCGGGTAGAGCCAAATGAATCTAATTCCGCTCCAGCCTCAAAGCCCCCGCTGTACACAAGGCTAAAGCCGAATGCCTCACCATGGCGTTCAGTTGTCTCCTGCGTGACCAATGCAGTAAAAGGATTAAGTTGGTGACTGCTCATGCCCCTTTTACTATCAATTCGGGTTTCACCTTGAAGGATCGGTTTGCGGGTAATATTCCCTTCCCGTGCCCATGCTCCCGAAAGATACATGAACTCTAAATCGCTTTTCCCTGAGAAATCGACGCTGGCACTTAGCGCACGGAGGAGTCGAAGACTTTGTTCCCCCTCATTACTTAGACGAGCCGAACGAGCGATTACGTTTCGATCCGCAAAAACAGTATAAAGAAGAACCACTTTAAGACCTGAAAAGGCATCTTTTAATTCCAGTTCCAACGTATCCGCTTCAGCTTCATTCTCGGTATATACGGCCGGAAGACCTGGTAAAGATGGCTTTCCCTTAATAATCCGGTAACCATCGTACTTTAATTCCGTGATGCGAGTTCCATCCTCAAGCTCTACTTGATACGCCGGGGTACGGAAGTCCCCACTTCCATACTGTGGGTATTCTTGCGGCAGCCGATCCAATCCAGCCGTCGTAGGAGTGTAAAGCAAAAGATCAGCCATGGGCTCACGGTGCTTCAACCTGTCTCCCCAGTATACATGCACAGGAAATCCATCGACAATCTGAATAATATAACTCATGCCCGACGACTGCAAATGAAACAGCCCCGGTTGCTCTTGAACAATGATACCCATTGGGAAAATAACCCCTCTCATAAATAATAATCATCAGAGTTCCACACCTAAAAAGGTACTCAGAAGAAGTATTTTGTAACAACCATCAACTAAGTTCATATGGTGTAAAGCTTGATAAGATCCAACAATATAGCAGTAGGTTCTACAGAAATCATATATTAATTTTAGATATGAAGTACATGGCATGGTGCTCACTATTTATGTTATAATGCTTGATAATTTACATAAGGAGATTTTACCGTGATAGAGTATTTGCCACGTAGTAAACAGCACTCTGAATTGTATCTAACTCAGTTTGGCATAGAGAAATGCATACCCAGTCACTTTTTCGGACCTGCTATAAGAGATCACTATTTGCTCCATTATGTTTTGGACGGAGAGGGTACCTTCGAGGTTGGCGGGTTCAGTTATCGCTTGCGGAAAGGACAGTGGTTTCTAATCTGCCCGCGAGTCATCACTTATTATCAAGCCGATGCCGTAAATCCTTGGTCTTATTGCTGGTTTGGCTTTAATGGGACACTGGCAGAAACACTCCTCAAGCAAGCAGGCCTGACGATGACGTCCCCAATCCTCTACTTTGAAGGAGACCATTTGATTTATCAGTATTTGCAGCAAATGAACGAATCAAGTGGATGCCATAAAGCTCGGGAAACTAGATTGACCGGGCTGCTTTACTTAATGTTATCGGAGCTTATAGAGTTCAGTCCGGCAGCGTCCTCCGACCAAAAAGAAGGTCGGGCAGAAATTTACGTTGAAAAAGTGAAAGACTTTATCGAAATGAATTATGCTCAGAAAATTACCATTGAGCATATTGCACATTTTATCGGACTCAATCGGAGCTATTTATGTTCGTTATTTAAACAACGAGTAAACACAAGCATTCAAGATTATTTGATTCGCTATAGAATCAATAAAGCCTGTGAAATGATGGGGAACGCCGAACTTTCGATAGGCGATATTTCCCGTTCAGTCGGCTATAATGATCCTTTGCTCTTCTCCAAAATTTTTAAAAAGGTAAAGGGATTCTCTCCCAAGCATTACCGAGCCGAAACCCATGCTCAAATCTAAAACGACTACTGAAATTACAAGTAGAAGCCTCTAACGAACAAAAGAGGTCAACCAGAAAAACGGGACTGACCCCCGTTTGTGAGACAGGGATCAAAACACCTTCCAAGTTTAAGCAGCCAGTTGTCGGAAATGAACCGGCGACTGGTTGTTTAGTTTTGTTTGAATGCGAATTGAGTTATAGTAAAGGATGTACTCTCGAACGGTCTGCTCGACGATTGCCGTCGTCGTACAGGTTAAACCTTCGAGGTAGAACGTTTCAGACTTTAGTGTGGAATGAAACGATTCGATGGGGGCATTATCAGCAGGCGTTCCCTTACGGGACATGCTCATGGTAATGCCTTTTCCTTTTACAGCTTCCTGGTAGGCCAAGGATGTGTAGACGCTGCCTTGATCGCTATGAAGTATTGCACCTAGTAGAGATGGCAACTGACGAAGGGTATCGAGCACAAATGCGGTGTCCTGCTTGTCAGCTATACTGTATGCCACAATCTCTCCGTTAAACAAGTCTAAAATACTCGACAGATACAACATTCTTCCTCCAAATGGCAAATACGTAATGTCCGTTACAAGTTTTTGCATAGGCGTATCTGCTTCAAACTGTCGCTTTAGCAGATGCTCCGCGATATGAATGGGTTGCCCAGTGGGTTTCCGTTTCTTCGCTTTGACACGACATTGCAGCCCTTCACGCTGCATAATCCGTTGCACGCGTTTGTGGTTTACTGTATACTCCCTCCGAAGCAAGGCGGTGATTTTCCGGTATCCATAACGATATTTATGCTGGATACAGAGTTCGCAGATTTTCTCTACCAAGTGGTCCTCAAGTTTGCTCGCATACTCCGCCTTCCAGCGATAGTACGTGGCGCGAGAGATTCCTATCCATGCACAAGCTTGCTTCACACTCACTTCCCCTCGGATCGACTCTATCCACTCCATTACGATCTTTGACGATACCTCCTCTCCAGTACCCTGTACTTTTTTAGCAACTCTAGTTGTTGTCTCAAAAACCTGTTCTCAGCTTGGACCTTCTCTAATTCCGAAGTGTATTCGGGTCCTTTGCCGTAGCTGTATTGTTTACCTACAGGCTGCTCTAAACGGTTTTGCTCGCCACTACGGTACCATCTCATCCAAGTTTCCACTTGTGTCTTGTTTCGTATGTTTAATTGCTCCATGATTTCTTTGACTGGAATACCAGCCATTCTCATTTCAATCGCCTTCATTTTAACCTCTAATGGATAACTGACTCTTGTTGCCAACGAAAAAACACCTCCAAGGTTGTCTCCATATCTTACGACATGGTTGCATTCTCTTGAAGGTGTTTTGATTTGTCTCACGTTAAGGGGTCAGTCCCAAACTGGTTGACCTCTTTTATTTATTTTGCGGTTTGCCCTTCCAAATAAGAAACAGGTTCTTTAACCTCTACTTTGGTACCGCCAAATTCATCCTTAATGTACTTTTGAGTATCCTCGTTATGATAGAGATCCGCTAATTTTTGTAGTCCCTTATCGTTTGCCTTATCCGATGAAGTTACCAGAACGTTAATATTGTTCTTTGTTGCCTGACTGATCTCTTCGTGGAACAAGGAATCCTTCAGTACGTTCAGACCGCCTTCTAAAGCAATCGTGTTCCCGATCAACACCAAGCCTACATCCTGAATCACGCGCGGACCTGTTTTGTCGTCGATTAGTTCAAATTTCAGGTTTTTAGGATTACTAGTAATATCATTGACTGTACCTAAAGCATCATTAAAGTCAGCTTTAAGCTTAATTAAACCGGATGCTTCCAACAGCTTCAAACCTCGTGCTGTATTCGCCGGATTGTCCGCCAAAGCCACCAACGCTCCGTCAGTCACTTCATCGATGCTTTTGAACTTTTGCGAATAAATCCCCATCGGCTCCAGGTAGGTAGTGGCTATCGCCTTCAAATCGGCTTTGCTCTCTTTGTTATAGCTCACCAGATACGCCCACGATTGGAATGCATTCACGTCCACATCGCCTTGTCTAGTCGCATTGTTCGTTTCGATCCCACCGTTAATTTCCTTTACTTCAATATCCAGCTTGGCATCCTTGGCGGCCTGGGATTGGGCAATATGCTTCCAAATCTGCGCGTCAGACCCCATGGAACCAATAACTACTTTTTGCGTTTCCGCACCGGAAGCGGAGCTGGAGCCATTACTGTCTGTGCTTTTATTACCGCATCCTGCGGCTACGAGTAATAAACTAATCCCTAATAGTAAAACGAACGATTTTTTCATGTTGTTTTCCCCCAGATCATGCTAGTATGCTAGTGCATCGTCATTCCACCTGTAACATTAATCGCTTGTCCTGTCATATATGCGGAGAGCGGACTTGCCAGAAACAACACCACATTGGCGACATCCTCTACCTCAGCCGTTCTCCCCAAAGGTACCTGCGAACAATCTTCTTCATATATATCCTGGGCGGTCATTCCGCGAATAACGCCCCCTTCAATCCGCTCGCGATGCTTCATCGGCGTTTCTACGATACCTGGACAAACCGCATTTACCAAAATTTGATGCGGAGCAAGCTCAATGGCCATCACCTTGGTCAAGCCGAGAACCGCATGTTTGGATGCACAATATCCGCCCATGGCCCGATATCCATTTTTACCAGCCTGCGAAGCAATTTGGATAATTCGCCCCGGTTTACGCGCATCCACCATTTCCTTGGCAAATCGTTTGGACGCTACATACAGCCCAGTTGAATTGATCGAAAATACTTTTTCCCAATCAGCCAACTCACTATCAATGACATAATCCATCGTAGAAGTACCTGCGCAGTTCACTAAAATGTCAGGAACTCCCGTTTCGCTGATTAGCAGATTGCACCATCTTTCGATATCATCCGGTTTGGATATGTCCAATTGAGTTTCAACCAACTGTGAATTGACCACTCTATACGGCTCTTCATAAGAAATATCAGCAGAAATGACTTTAGCTCCACTCTGAATGAAAAGCTCTACAATCCCCTTGCCTATACCTGACTTGCCGCCTGTCACTACTGCTGTCTGATGAGATAAGTCTATTGAAATCATAGATTTTAAAATACTCTTTTGAAAGGATCGCGGCTAATGCCAGCCTCCAACACAATCTTCACATATTCCTGTGCTGAAAAAAGAGAATGATCCTTATAGTTCCCGCATTCCAAAGCAGTAACAGCCGGAACTTCTGTCGTTTCCAGAATTCTTTTCAAGGTTTTTTCCAAAGCAAGTGCAATTTCCTCAGGCTCGTGTTCATTCCATAAAATCAAGTAGAATCCCGTTCTGCAGCCCATAGGAGAAATATCAATAATGCCTTTGATTTCGTCTCTCAGATACGTTGCCAATAAATGCTCCAGCGTATGTACAGCTGCTGTTGGCAGTGCGTCTTCATTCGGTTGCAGAAATCTCAAGTCATACTTTTGTACCGTGCTTCCTTTTTCATCATGCTCTACTCCTGCTGCTCTTACATAAGGAGCCTTTACAATCGTGTGGTCTAATTGGAAGCTTTCTACTTTTGCCATTTTTCTCATCCTCATTTTCTGTAATTTTTATTTTTAGTCTAATGACGACTACTCAACATTTGTGCTATTTTTTTAAAATTTAATGCTTTAAATCAGCATTTTTGCAATTATACATCGGATTACTCGGTTTTACCACTATAATTATTATTTTATTTCTCATTTCTTTGTCCGTTTCTCCTTTGCCTGTACGTTTTGACATAGTGTACAATATATACGGTAATCCATCTTTACGAAATAGATCGAGGACATCGTAAGCCTCATTTAGGAGAATGCTCTGTGAATGAACCGGATTGGAAGCACTTGAATGCTGTCCCTTTGCCCTTGCAGGAATTTCAGCTACAGCTGGACCAGAACAGTGTTGACGCCAAGCAACTAGAGGAATGGAAAAAAATCCCCGTCCTTTATCAACTAGCTCTGGAGGAATTAAAGAACAAAATTAAGCTGATCCAAACGGAATGGAAGCTGATAGATGGTTTTAGCCCGATTGAGCACATTAAAACCCGGATCAAAGAACCCCACAGCATTGTGGAAAAAGTTCGGCGCAAAGGGCATGAGGTCACCCTGGACAATATATTGCGTGAAATTCATGATATCGCAGGCATGCGTGTGGTATGCGCATTTGTCAAAGATATCTATCGCCTGATGGATCACCTCCGCACACGGGAAGACATTCGCATACTAGAGGTAAAGGACTATATTGCCCATCCTAAGCCCAACGGCTATCAGAGCCTACATGTTATTGTGGAAATTCCACTGATTCTGTTTGAGGGCACACGCTGGATTAAGGTCGAGATTCAATTGCGCACATTGGCTATGGATTTTTGGGCCAGTATGGAGCATATTTTGTACTATAAGTTTGATAAGAAAGTACCCGAACATGTCGTTAACGGATTGACCGAAGCTGCACGTGCAACCTACGAACTGGATCAGAAAATGCTCAAGCTGCGCGGGGAAATTTTATCGCTTAGCGAGGAACAGAATGTGGAAGAGTCTCCAGGGAAACGAGCTGAAGAGTCAGCTTTGAAGACACTTTCCCTCCCTGCAGATCACGCCACTTCTCGGTCGCAGACTTGCTAGGCACGCAGGCACAGGATAACTAAACCATTCAATCGAGGCTGTTCCCCCTTGTGCTGGAACTTAGGAACTTATGTATAATGTATAAATAAAGAGCCGTCAAAACCACTATGATCATGGTTTTGACGGCTCTTTTACACTTTTTTTCAATCAAATCAAATATTACTGCTTCTCATGAATCTCTGTGCTGATTTTCTCAACGATGTCCGCAATGCTGAATGACCCCAGATCGCCTTCGCCCCGTTTGCGCACTGCTACAGTACCGGTTGTTTTTTCATTTTCCCCGATAACGAACATGTATGGAACCTTCTCCAATTGCGCTTCACGGATTTTATAACCAAGCTTCTCATTCCGAGTATCCACTTCGACGCGTAGACCCGCTTTCAGCAACGCTTCCTGCACCTCATTGGCAGTCTCGATATAGTTCTCGGATACAGGCAACAGTTTCGCATGAACAGGAGCCAGCCACAATGGGAATGCACCTGTAAAATGCTCAGTCAGGATGCCCATGAAGCGGTCGATTGAACCGTAGATAGCACGGTGAATAACGACCGGACGGTGCTTCTGGTTGTCCTCGCCCACATAAGTGAGGTCGAATTTTTCAGGCATTTGGAAGTCCAATTGGATCGTTCCGCACTGCCAGCTGCGTTTGAGCGCATCGAGAATGTGGAAGTCAATTTTCGGACCGTAAAATGCTCCATCTCCCGCATTAATACGGTAGTTGATGCCCAGGTGATCCAGCACGTTTTGCAGAGCTTGCTCCGCTTGATCCCACAGCGCTGGCTCGCCCATAAAGTCATCTGGACGTGTGGACAATTCCACTGTGAAGTCAAAGCCAAACACACTATACATTTCGTTAATCAGCTTGATTACGTCCGTAATCTCTTTTTCAATCTGACCTGGTGTAACGAAAATATGCGCATCATCCTGACAGAATGTACGAACACGCATCATACCGTTCAGCGCGCCGGACAGCTCATGACGATGCACTTGTCCAAATTCGGATATACGAATCGGCAGATCGCGGTAAGAATGAAGTTCATTTTTAAATACAAGCATATGCCCTGGGCAGTTCATCGGTTTCAAAGCAAAAGTAGTTTCATCTACTTCGGAGAAGTACATGTTTTCCTTGTAATGCTCATAGTGTCCCGATTGTTCCCACAGACGGTTGTTCATCATCAGCGGTGTACGTACTTCCTCATAGCCATGCAGACGTTGAATGTCACGGGAGTAATCTTCCAACGCAGTACGCACAACCATACCTTTAGGCAGGTAGAACGGCATGCCAGGTGCTTCTTCGGAGAACATGAACAGCTCCAGCTCCTTACCCAGCTTGCGATGATCGCGTTTTTTTGCTTCCTCCAGCAAGTGCAGATGCTCATCCAGTTGTGCTTTTTTAGGGAAAGCTGTTCCGTAGATACGTTGCAGCATCTTGTTGTTGGAATCGCCTCTCCAGTATGCACCCGCTACACTTAACAGTTTGAAAGCCTTGATACGGCCAGTGGACGGCAGATGCGGGCCACGACACAGGTCAAAAAATTCGCCTTGATCATAAATCGTAATTTCCGCTTCTTCTGGCAAATCACGGATCAGTTCCAGCTTCAATGGATCTTCCATTTCACCAAAAATACGAGTTGCTTCCTCACGGCTAACCACACGACGTGTAATCGGCAGATTTTCCTGCGTGATCTTCGCCATTTCCTTTTCGATCTTCGCCAGATCGTCAACGGACAGTGGGTTTTCGATATCAATGTCATAATAGAAGCCGCTGTCGATGACTGGACCAATACCCAGCTTCACATTTTTCTCACCGTAAATGCGTTTGAGCGCCTGGGCCAGCAAATGCGCTGTGCTGTGACGGTAAATTTCCAGACCATCTGCACTGTCCAGCGTAACAATTTCAAGGTCAACGTTCTGATCCAAAACGGTGTTCAGATCGACAGCCTTCCCGTTTACTTTACCTGCTACTGCGTTTTTTTTCAGCCCGGAGCTGATCGAACCCGCCACGTCGGCGATAGTTACGCCCTGCTCGTACTCACGTACGGCTCCATCCGGCAATTTCACTTGAATACTCACGATTAAAGCCTCCATTTCAAATTGTGTGCTATATCAAAATTGAACGCAAAAAAACGCCTCTCTCCCTCAAGGGACGAGTGCGTTCAGCTCGTGGTTCCACCCTAGTTCGGCCCGCTGCTGTACATACATTCATGTTCATCAAAACATGCTCTGCACGACCTGCGTGGCCCTCCATTGGTATCCGTTAACGGGGATAAATCGGTGGGCGCTTACTGATGTCACTGCCAGCTTGCACAGTTACACGTTCAACGTCACAGCTACAAAGGGGTAACTTCACATGCGGTTGCCGGAAAAGCTCACAGCCTCGTCTTTTCTCTCTGAACGGTCCTTCAAGGAAATCATGTCTTTGGTCAATGCCTTGAATATTACTATATGCTACAGCATTATAGATCAAATTCGCAGGTATTTCAAGTGGACGTTTATGTAAGTTTCTGTCTTATTTATCATCCGGCTATGAAGACGAATAGGCCTATATTTACACCCCATTAAAAACACTGTAGAATATTTCTCATCTAGACGATACCGTACAGAAAGAAGGCGAAAGAGATACCTAAGATCATTGTCACAGAAGAACAATGGATTCAAAAAGGAATGGAACGTTTTGAACAGGGCGGAATTGATCAACTCATTGTTGAAAAAATGGCTACTGCTTTAGGGTGCAGTAAGAGCAGTTTTTATTGGTATTTTAACAATCGCAGCAGCTATATTCGACAGATTGTAGAGACATGGAAGGCACAGACGACACAACAGGTTATTGCCGCGTCCATCACCCATGCTGCTATAGATGAGCGAATCCAAGAGTTGCTAACCCAGATGTTTGGCAAGACAAAACGGGGCGATTTTCTGTTTTATCTGCGCAAGCTGTCATTGAAGGATGATAGTTACCGTTCCTTGCTCAATGAAGTCGAACAGATGCGAATGGAGTTTATGAAAGAGCTTTTAGTCCAGAAGGGAATGCAGCCAGAGAAAGCCTCTCAGAGGTCATGGATGTTGTACCATTACTATTTGGGTTGGTATGAGCGTCACAAGCAAGAGACGTTAAGTGAAGAAGCCATTCAGCAGCATATTCATATGATTTGGACAGAGTGGATTTCAAATTAAGGAGGATGTGAGATGTTGGAGCTACTTACATGGGCAGTTGGCGGAATTCTATTTGTACTGAGCGGCATGCATTTATATTGGGTATTCGGCGGACAAAAAGGTGCTAAGGCAGCGATCCCAAGCACGGGAACGGATTTGCTTTTTAAACCCTCCAAAATAGGGACGTCGATTGTTGCCATTTTACTAGCCTTAGCCGCTTGGTTCGTTTTGGAGTTAGGGAGAGTCGTACCAATTCAGTTTTTCCATTTCTTCTATTTCTACGGTGCAGGCTTGTTGTCATGTTTATTTATTTTACGTTCTATAGGAGATTTCAAATGGGTAGGGTTCTTCAAGAGAAAAAAAGGAACGGTTTTTGCAAAATGGGATACTGTGCTCTATTCGCCCCTTTGTTTTCTCTTGGGAACAGCCATTTTAATGATGATGCTTTTGCGTACGGCATAGCTTAAAGCTGATCTTTACCCGATTTGTTTCTTTCGTACGTCTCCACCAGTTTCTTTCTCAGTGAAATAGTACAGTAAAGCCAGCACAGGCAAAATGACTCCAATCAGAGCGCTGAAATTCCAACCACCCAACGCATAAGACCAACCGCCTAATGATGATCCAATCGCTCCACCTATGAAAAAGATAGACATGAATAATCCGTTCAGACGCCCTCTCGCTTCACTTCCCAAGGAGTAAATAACACGTTGCCCCAGCACAAGGTTTCCTGATACAGCCATATCCAGTGTAATCGCAGAAATAAAGAGAAGGATGAGCGCAGCCGTCGAATGACTTTGGAAAATATAGATGACCAAAAAGGACAAGGCGGCAATGACCATAGCTAGCCCGGTTAAACCTTTGCTCCAACCTTTATCAGCCAATCTCCCGGCAATCGGAGCTGCTATTGCGCCCCCTACACCTACTAGAGCAAACAGTGCAATTCCTTGCTGGGACATGCCGAAATCATCCGCCAAGCGTAGAGGAACAACCGTCCAAAACAGGCTGAAAGCACCAAATAGGCAGGCTTGATATAAGGCACGGCGGCGCAATGCAGGCGTTTGTTTGAAAAGAGTACCTAGCGAGAGAATCAGTTTACTGTAAGATACCGTAGGTACAGGCTTGCGCTCTGGAAGAGCCCGCGAGAGAAGAATCGTCAACAATGTCAGAACGATGGCTGACATAATAAATACGGCTTGCCATCCCCAAATGCTGGTTATGAAGCTTGCCAATGGACGTGCGAACATAATGCCTAGCAGGAGTCCACTCATGACATTCCCGACAACCCGGCCGCGCTGTTCTTCGGATGCTAAATAGGTAGCGTACGGTACCAGTATTTGGGCTACTACAGATCCAACTCCAATGAACAAGGATGCGGTCAGGAACGACGTGGCATTGGGGGCAAAGGCAGCAACAAGCAATGCACAGACTGTAATGATGAGCGATACGACCATGAGCCGTCGATTTTCAATAATGTCGCTAATGGGTACGATAAACAGCAGTCCCACAACATAACCGATTTGAGTTAAAGTGACAATGAAGCCCGCTGTTGTGGAAGAAAGGCCCATCGCTACATGAATAGGTCCTACCAGGGTTTGAGCATAGTAAAGGTTGGCAACAATAAGGCCGCATGCCGCTGCCAACAGAAACATCATCCAATTTGAAATACGGTTACCTTCTACGGCTTGTTGTTCTCTTTGCATGATAATCCTCCTCAATAATTTAAATACTGAACGTATAGTTCTTTAATTCGATAATCAAATAATATACTGAACGTTTCGTTTTGTAAATAGGCAAATTCAACTTTTTATTCTTACCTGATATTTGATATACTGAACGTATAGTTTATTTTAATGTTTTCTTATATCTATGTAAGAAGGTGAGCATTCCAGTGCAGAATAAAAGAGGACGTCCGCGTAATGTCGAGTCGCAAAAATCTATCCTTACCGCCTCTTATGATCTACTGTTGGAACAAGGCTTTGGGGCTGTTACGGTAGAAAAAATTGCTGAGCGAGCAAAAGTGAGCAAAGCCACCATATATAAATGGTGGCCTAACAAAGCTGCCGTAGTCATGGATGGTTTCCTGTCAGCTACCATGGCAAGATTGCCTGTACCCGACACGGGTCGTGTACTAGACGATATTCTCATTCATGCTACGAATTTAGTACGGTTTCTAATCAGTCGAGAAGGTAAAATTATTACGGAGTTAATTGGCGAAGGGCAACTTGATGCAGGGTTGTCAGAGGCATACCGAACCCGGTATTTTCATCCACGGCGACTTGAAGCCCGGCATCTTATTGAGCGGGGAATAGAGCGTGGGGAATTGAAGGAGCATCTCGATGTTGAATTATGTATCGATCTCATTTATGGGCCGGTTTTTTATCGATTGCTGGTAACCGGTTATCCATTAGACGATGCCTATGTACGACAATTAGTCATGAATGCGTTCGAAGGGATTAGCTTGGACTGAATTGCGAATGCCATATAGCGGGGCTGGCAGCCACCACAGAGTATTCTCCGTGGTGGCTGCTTATTTCTTTTTTCCTTTTTCTTTTTTCCTTTTTCTTTTATCTGCCGATCCTCTATGCTATCTCTGCTTTATTTATTCGTCAGGATCTATACTAATCTTTTGCAGTAAGTCGATCAGAAGGTCCTCTTCCTCTTCGGATAAATTGTGGACAAGACCGGCATTGAGCTCGTCCAGTATTGCTTGTAGGACAGGAGCGAATTCTAATGCCTTGGCCGTGGGAGACACAAGTTGAGAACGTCGATCATTCGGATCCGTTTTACGTTCAATGTAGCCTGATTCCTCTAATTGTTTTACAGAGCGTGCCGTGGTTGCCTTATCAAATTTAAGTTCATTCGTCAGCTGCTCCTGCGTAATACCTGGCCGCTGCAAAATAATCTTTAAAAAACTGTGTTGCCCCCCACTGCCGATTCCGTAAGGAGCCAGTTTTTTGGACAGTATTTTTTGATTTCGACGGTACAGGTGGGAAATTAGCTTTCCAATCGGTTTTTTTCTCATCAAATTCACCTCATTGGCTTGAAAATGGCAATCCCCAGCTGGGACCAAAACAAAGTTTACAATACTATTGTTGCGCACGCAACTAATTTACTGTACACTAGAACCGTTCATTTAGTTGCGCACGCAACTAAAGAAAGAGCTGCCAACGATAAAGAGGTGTTCATAATGAGTTCAACTGCTGCAACCTATCAAGAGAATATCGAAGTTCAGAAGAAACGTTGGATGATTTTAATTGTTTTAAATCTGTTTACGTTTATGTCCACCTTGGATGGAAGTATTGTTAATATTGCTCTTCCTGTGTTGTCTCGCACGTTACATTTACCTGTGGCACAGATTGAATGGGTGACAACCGCCTATTTAATGGCGATATGTACCGCAATTTTATTTTTTGGCAAGCTAGGGGATATGGTCGGTAAAATCAAAATATTCAAAATCGGCACCATCATATTCATTCTTGGCTCCCTATTGTGCGGTCTTAGCTCTTCACTCTCCCTATTGCTGATTTCGCGCATCATTCAGGCAATTGGAGCATCCATGACCATGGCGAACAGCCAAGGGATCGTAACAGATATCTTCCCGTCTACTGAACGGGGCAAAGCGCTTGGCCTCATCGGAACCTTCGTTTCTTTGGGTAGTATCGCCGGGCCGAGCTTGGGCGGTATTATTGTCTCCTCGCTGGGTTGGCAATACATTTTCTGGGTCAATGTACCGATAGGCCTGATCGCTGTCTTTCTGGGCTGGAGGCTTCTGCCTAAGGATCTGATCAAGGTGAAGGATAAGATCGACATTCCTGGCAGCCTGGTGTTTGCTATTTTTATTCTCACTTTATTCGTCGGATTGTTGCTGGGACAGCAGGTCGGGTATGGAGACCCACGTATTATTGCTTCGCTGGTGGTGGCCGTAGTTGCTTTTGCCATATTCATTTGGTTGGAATTGCGTCGTCCACAGCCGCTGTTACAGCTCGCTCTATTCAAAAATCCGTTGTTTTCACTTAGTATTTTGTGTGCTTTTCTGGTGTTTGTCGCTAACTTCTGCTTTAACATCATTTCGCCTTTCTATGCACAGAATATGCTGAACTTGTCGCCTTTTTATGCCGGATTTCTGCTGATGTTGTTCCCCATCTCTATGGTTATTGTGGCCCCGCTCAGCGGCGCGCTGTCCGATAAAATCGGGTCTGAACTACTCACCTTCGCCGGGCTGGTCGTTATGGTCGTTGCCCAAATTGGATTAGCGGAGCTGCATGCAGGTAGCTCCATCCCGCTCGTCGGTCTGTGGATTGCCATGCTGGGTATTGGCAGTGGTTTATTCCAATCGCCGAACAATTCGCTGATTATGTCCAAGGTACCCCGCACACAGCTTGGCTCAGCCGGAAGTGTTAATTCACTGGTGCGCAACGTCGGGATGGTTGTAGGGATCACGCTGGCCACAACCATTCTCTTTAATGTTATGAGTAAAGAGGCTGGTTATCGAGTCACCGGATTGGTTCCGGGTCACCCTGAAATTTTTCTGGAAGGAATGCATGTAGTCTTTATGACGTCTGCCTCCATCTGTCTTGTATCGGCATTGTTAACAGGCTGGAGGCTGATTGGGGCAAAACGGGCAAGAACGCAGCAAGAAAAGAGATAGAGCCTTCAGGATGCCAAACAGGCTAATTATAAAAAGATTACTATACTATCTCCTTATACTTCTACTAAACGTCCGTTCTCTCTCCAGGATTGCAGTATTTTCTCAAGTACCCACTGATTGTTGTATCCGTCATCGAACAATGGAGCTCGATCCACGAACTCCCCCCTTGCCAGCTTAACAAAATCGCCATCGGCTGTATGATTATAGATTGGTGGAACAGCCCAAGTCTCGTATTCGGCATCCGGGTGTTCTAGGTCACGCAACACAATGCGAATACTTTCCGGATTATTGAGACTTGCGTGCAGCGTACCGAGTTCGCCGTAGATATCCACTTCGATATCGTGACGTTTGCCGATGGCATTTTTGTGAGTGATGAAGGTACCCACAGTATTATCGCCAATGATGCCATGAAAGGCGGCGAGATCTTCCACATCCACTTTTACAGGCAGACCCGTGACCGGATCGGGCCGCTCAGGTGTAATGATATGTAGCAGCGCCGCGACGCTTTTAAATTCACCAATCAGAAAACGGGCCAGATCAATAATATGTGAGGCCGTATCCCCCACTACTCCAGAGCCGGCCTTGGCTAAATTGTGTCGCCATGTATACGGATGCTGACGATACGGTGAAAATGCATCCATTAGATAACGAAATTGAATATTATAGATTTTGCCCAGCTTGTGCTCATCCAGCAGTTGCTTGGTATATTGGAAGGCCGCGCCGTAGCGATGCTTGTAGTGAACCAGCAAAGGCACCGGATTCGCGGTATACAGCTTTTTCAACTGGCCTGCCTCCGACCACGTGAGTGTCAATGGTTTCTCTGCCAGTACAGCTTTGTGTTCTTCCAGCGCAATACGAATAATGTCAAAATGCACATCATTGGGTGTCAGCGACAGAATCGCATCTACCTCTGGGTCACGGATTAATGCTTCATAATGGGAGTACCGCTTGGAGGCAGGCAGTTGCAATTGCTCTCCGATGGCTTGAAGGCGGTTCGCATTTACATCACTAACGGCCACAATCGATACCCCCGACATGCTGTGTAATGATCTGATGTGATATTCAGCGATCAGGCCCAAGCCGATGATACCCATCCGAATGGGTAGGGTTGGGGAGGTAGAGGTACTCATATGTTCAGAATTCCCTTCTCTACAATTTGGTTTGATATCTGGAGCACATTCCTTTTTGCTATGCAGTATCACCCGTACCTTTGTAGAATAGTCCCCATCAGAAGTGATCATCGTAAGTTTTACTTCCACAGACAGATAGCAGACAGTGAATACAATTCCCCATAAAAAAAGGATCTGCAGCTCCGTGGTCCGGTTTTGCAGATCCTTTATGCTTCTTCTTTATATCGACTACATCGACTACATCAAAAATGTACCTACGACAAAAGATACCCCGATGATGATTGAGCGCAACAGCTGTGCCAGAGCTACATTGCCTTTGGCAATTTCCTCGCACACCTTGGTGCGCGGCGTCACCAGATCAAAAATCACATACACCAGGCACAGCACCACAATGCCCACGGCCGACCAGGTCAGCATATCGAGCCATGAATGGCTGCTATACGACACCATTCCCACGATGATACACAGACCTAGCAGCTTTGCCCCCATATAGATGCCTGCCGCTTCATTGCCGCGTGCGATTTCCTGATTATCGTTATAACGTGTCAGCAAGCTGAACACAAAATAACCTACGATTAAGATGGCAAACAAGATAAGCAGGCCGATACCTACATTGCCCAATGCGTTGCCCAAACTGATATGAGAGTCCAATTTTTTTCCTCCTTATGATACTTGTGAATAGGAACAGATCTGTTCGAATATTTTACATTTCACAATTCAGCTTATACAGCGGGTGGATTAGAAGGTTCGTTGGCAACGGCGGCAGCGCAATAGTAGGCCATATCGCCTGTTACCTTTTCACCGATTCGCGGCAGAACCCCCGCAAAACGCCCCCCGATCACGAATATGCCTGTCAGTACATAGCCGTGAAATAGCCCTTCCTCGGTCTGCAACTCTGCGCTCTGCATGGGCCACAGCCGCTGATAAATCTTAGGCTGTCCCTCGTAATAAGCGGCAATATGTGCGGCTTCCTCCTGTTCAGGTGTTAGTGGAGCATCAGCTTGATGATGCAGATCAGGCTGGTCAGCCTTCGCATTTTGGGCCACTCCCAAGACACCTTCCAGTCTCTTCTCGGGTTTAGGCTGCTCAATCAAATGCGTGCCTTTACCCTCTCGGCCCCATATGCCTTTGGCGACATAAGGCTCTTTATTTTGCAGAAACACGGATGGCTCAAAATATGTAGGTAGCAGGTAGGTTCGTATCACCTCCAGCTCCCGTTCGTCAAACAAACGAAAACCGCAGAACGCTGGTGTCTGTTCATTGCGCTCGTACAGCGACCATACGGTTGCGGTGAACCCTTTGCTCTGCGTAATGATATGCTGCGGCGGATTGATTAGTCCTATTTTTCCGTCTGCCACCATATCCATTAACGCCTGCCCCACCTCAAGCCCTGTGTCCTCTTCCCGATCTTCAATCAGATATTCCAGCGGATACAGGCGATAGAGGATGTGAATCTGCTCTCCACGGTGATACAATCCTTCATTCGGGATAATTTCCAGTTCTTCCAATGGCGCATAAACCACTTCAAACCCGGCTTGTTCACATAATCGCATGATATATTTGGTATTCGTCTGATCCTCGATATGCCATTCATAGCAAGTGAAATACACCTTTGTCCCCAAACCCTTACGACTATAAAAATGAATGAGCTCCGTCAAGGCAGACTGAATCGCCTCATCCATTCCTGATGAGGGTCCATGTAAATCAATGTCATCCCCTGACATTCCCTCACAACGCAGCACTTCCAGCAGCTTTCCTTCGAGATAAGCCACCTCGGGAATCCCGGTTGGGGTATCGGTGTTATTCTCAATGCACTTGATCCCCGCTTCCCCCACAATCCAGTCCTGTCGGGTGATCCCATCTGGCGCGGCTTCCATACGTGCAGCACGCAGCAAGCCTGGATGAATCCCCAACCGCTCCACCAGATATTCATCCGGCATATAGCGCTGGATAAATTGCTGAACCTTGCGATAAATACGATGTACCGCCTCAGAAGCAGCCTGAAGCTCTGCCAGCTCGCTTTCCCGATACACCGTTAAGGCCGGCACGCAATAGGACTTGCCGTACATGCGATGATACGGAATCATATGGCTGATTTCACCCTTAAAAAGCTCGTCATGTTCATAAGGTAATTGCCGAATCGTACGCATGCTCATCTTAACCCCCAGAAAAAAAGCCGCTGCGTGAGCCACTGCTGCCAAAACCACTGTGTGAACTGGAAGATGAGGACGAGCTTTTGCGATAAGAGCTGGAGGAAGAACGGCTGCTATGATATGAGGAGCCTCCACTATAATAGGTCGATCCGCCATAATAATACCCGCTGCTGCCTGAATCCCGACAGGCCGTTTGCTCTGATACAGGGAGCTCGTCGCAGTCATAATACTCGTCATCACCGCAACCCGTCAGAGCGGCCGGGACAGCCAACATCAGGGCAAAGGCCGCCATCCGTGCACGAGAGCCGGGCTTGGATTTCATGGTTTCCCAAGAATGCTCCATCACAGATCGACCTCCTTCACAAACAAATGCACCTTTTTCAACTGAGGGTCCAATACCGAATATATAAATTCGTATGTTTTGCCACCCAATACCGTATAGTGATCCAATAGCCGTTGGGCTAGGTCTAAGGTAAATACCGAGCCTTCCCGCTGATCCATGCTACGGAACGCAGGCTCATGCCATACCCAGTACAATGCGCTGAACGTGGACGTATAGCCTCCTTCACTGGCTAGCACGAGGTCCGTGATCGACGCGCCGTAAGGCTGTGCACGTTCCCCTGTAAATTCGGTCACATAGACGGAATGATCCGTATGCTCCTCACTTTCATTCGAGGTATGCGCCCATAGTTTGTCATGGAGACGCGTTGCGTCTACAAGCTTGCGCAGAAACAGCTCATCTCCCGATACGGATTCCCGTGTCAGGCTGCGCAGTTCCTTTTGAGTGTCTTCTGACCATTCGCGATACGTTAATGAATAATAAATGATGATTCCCTTCCCTTCCTGTACGCTTCTGTCATGAGGTTTACTATAAATTCAAGCTTCTGTCGTCGTTCACTATACGAGATTCTACCTTGAAAAGGTTCAATTTGGAAGAAAAATACGACAAAAAGCCGCAATCCCCAGGATTACGGCTTGGTTGTAGCGCCTATAGCTTGATATTGTTTTCGTCGAAATATTCCTCCAGCGTCAACCCTTGCTTGGCTACATCCTCTGCAATGTCTACTCCCACATAACGGATATGCCAAGGCTCGTACACATAGCCGGTCACATCTTCCTTACCCTGCATATAACGAATAATAAATCCGTATTCCGGTGCATGTTGTTCCAGCCATTGACCTTCCTTGGAAGCTCCGAACGATTGCTCCAGCACATTGCCTACGCTGGGGCTGGATACGTCAATGGACAATCCCGTCTGATGCTCACTCGTACCTGGTACAGCGCTGACTTTAGAGGCATATTCCTGCCCCTTTGTCTTTACATTGTTGTCGAAAATAGACACCTGACGCTTATAGGAACGGTATCCCGATACCGCACGCAGCTCAATGCCGTCCTTTTTCGCACCGTCGAACAGCTTCTCCAGTGCCTCTGCCGCTTCCTTACGCAAATGCCGCTTCTCATGCGGTCCCTCAAAGGAAAAAGGCACCTGCGGCTCTACCAGATCATCCGGGACGTAGCCCACAGGCAAGCTGCGCTTTTTGTTCACCACGACTGTATCCGAAGTCGCATTGGTGACAACCGCAGTTCCATCCTCTTCCTTAACTGTGGCCTGCAGTGCACTTTGGCTTCGCAACGCCATCACAGGATCAGCCTGTCCACTTCCTGTATCCGCAGAGGCTTGTCCAGCGCTAGTACTGCCATTCCCCGCATCCGTCTGGGTGGAAGGCTGTACATTCTCCTGTACCGTTGTGGATGATTTTAATGGCTCACTTTCCTGTCCACCTGCTCCTCCTTGCTGGCAAGCTGCCAGCAATAGCCCTGGCAAGATCAGCCCCGGAATGAGCGCTTTGGTCCATCGCTGAGATGTGCGCGTCTGTTGTATATGTCGTTTCATGCTGGTATCTCCTCCAATATTGCAATTGATACATGACTTGCAGTGACTTTTCCGTTCCCTCATTGTAACTGAACTTTGGACACTCTTCGAAGCTGTTATCCTATCCAATGAGGTTGAACAGACTCGAAAAAGAAAGCATATACCCGAATTATTACGGATTATGACGTTTTTGCGGGATTGCAGCCTGGGCTCGCTCGGCTACCCGTTCACGTATGAGTTTCAATGCTTCTTCGGCACGGGGTAACCCTGGCAGCAAGGACGTAATATCGGTTTCCTTTTTGGAAGCAAGTTTCTGCGGTAGGCGGATTTCAATGGCATGAAAGCCTGCTCCGGGACGATGTAACGCTCCTTCAGCTGCAGATTCTGCAATCCACTCGCTAATCGCTGCCGTTCCGCTGCGTCCGCCCTCCGCGCGTGAGGTAGGCTCAAGCGCGGGGGATGTTCTCTGCATATGGGATAACTCTCCAGCCCAAGCACTAAACACGTATTCCAGCAGCTCTTCCTGCGTCATTCCGATCAACGCCGGACAGTGTTGTGGCTCGTTTTCCAGTCCGGCCTGAAGAGCTTTCTTCACGTCTTCGACTGCACCCACTCCATTCTCTCTGCTTGAGATGGCGGTCTCAGCTGCGAGTTGAACAATCTCATCCAGCGACAGGCAAGCTTCCCCTTTCAGAAGACGGTAGATGTCCAAAGGCTCCGCTTTTAACTGCTCCAGCCATGCCCCTCGCTGTTCCAGGTTCAGTACAGGCACTGGGCCAGTCCATTGAACGGGATGTGCGAAAGGTACACCCGTCGATTTACCTTCCAGACCATTGCCGTCTAATTCCACGATCCATCGACCGTCAGTTACTTTCAGCTTCACTCGCGGTCTCGTCATCGCCTTCATCCTTTCTCTGCTCACTCGATCCATACGTCATTTTGCAACGCAATCAGACCACGCAGTTCATCATCAGACATTTCGGTGAGCCAATGTTCTCCAGAGCCGACAACCTGCTCGGAAAGGGCCTTTTTGCTCTCGATCAGCTCGTCGATTCTTTCCTCCAGTGTTCCCTGACAAATCAGCTTGTGCACTTGTACATTGCGACTTTGGCCAATACGGAATACTCGGTCTGTCGCCTGATTTTCCACCGCAGGATTCCACCAGCGATCATAGTGAATGACATGGCTGGCACGCGTCAAGTTCAGACCCACGCCACCTGCACGCAAGGAAAGTACGAATATATTCGGTCCTTTTCCCTGCTGGAAGTTGTGAACCATTTCGTCCCGTCTGGTTTTCGCCAGTCCTCCATGCAGGAAATATGGCTCTTCTCCCAAAATCTTGGCCAAACGGGATACCAACAGTTCTCCCATCGACACATATTGGGTGAAAATCAGCGCCGATTCATCGTTCTCGCGAATGGTTTCTACCAATTCCAGCAGTCGCTCCATTTTACCCGAGTTTTCGGTTTTACTGCTGTCAGCACGGCCTGGGATGATCAAACCCGGATGGTCACAGATTTGCTTCAACTTGGTCAGCGATGACAGAACAAGCCCCTTGCGGGCCATACCGACCTGCCCATCCAATGTTCCCAATAATTGATCCACCACACCGCGGTATAATCCGGCCTGCTCTGGTGTCAGTACACAATAGGACTTCAACTCCAGCTTCTCTGGCAAATCCTTGCGAATATCCGGATCGCTTTTGAGCCGACGCAGCATGAACGGGGAGACGAGACGATGAAGCTCACGCAACGCGGACCCCCGCTCCTCTCCTGCCAGACTGTACCGCTGGCGGAATGAAGATGCCGTACCGAGGTACCCTGGATTCAGAAATTGAAAAATAGACCACAGCTCGCTTAGCCGATTCTCTACCGGCGTGCCCGTCATGGCAATTCGATGCGGGGCGGACAACTTCATGACGCTTTGTGCCTGCTTAGTGCGTGCATTTTTTATATATTGCGCCTCATCCAACACAATGGAAGACCAGTAGACCGCAGATAAATCGCTGCCGTCCCGGCCCGCCAAATGATAGGTAGTGAGGACGATATCATACTCTCGTACATTTTCCTGAAACAGCTCACCGTGGAGTCGCTGGTTGCCATGGTGAATATAAAGCGACAAATCCGGTGAAAAACGCTTCAATTCCCGCTGCCAGTTGCCAAGCAAAGACGTCGGACAGATAATTAACGCCGGACGCTGATCATCTGCGCCGATGCCCCCATCGAGCAAACAGGTAATAACCTGAATCGTTTTACCCAGCCCCATGTCGTCCGCAAGGCACACACCAAAGCCCAATCCGCGCATCGCAGCCAGCCATTGAAAGCCGCGCTCTTGATACGGCCGTAGTGCACCATGCAGCGTCTCCGGCACAGGCCGCGGCTCTACGGAACGGAGTACCCCGCCCTCAGCCAACGAGGCAAGCAATCCGGCGGATTCCGCGCCAAAGATGGACAAGCCCTTCCACGAGGCCTCGCCTGCACTTTCATTTTCCGCAGCCAAATGCATCCATTCGGACAAGCTCATTTCACCGTTTTCTCCGCGCTTGATAAACCGCAGCACCTGACGAATTTCTTTGGGATCTACCTCAATCCATTCCCCTCCGAGACGTACATAAGGCAAATTGGCCGCGACGATGCTTTCCAATTCCTCCATCGTCAAGGTCGTATCCCCCAGCACAGCCTCGGCATCAAACGAAATCATGCGGTTAATGCCAACCGACGATGTATCGGCGATCACACCATCTGGCTTGGCACCCTGCTCTGTCGAGCGCATTTTAAGCCGCAAGCCTGCACGTCTTCGCCCCTCCCGGCTCCAGCGTGAAGGCATTTGCACAGTGATACCATTCTTTTGTAAAGAAGGTACGGCTTCCGTCAGGAAGCGGAAGAACATCTCCGGCTCCAGGGTCAGTCCCTCGGGATAAGGGCGGTTTAATGCTTCCTGCAATATAGGTGCCGCTTCAGCCGCCTGTCCAAGCCTCGTCAGCAGTTGCGCCTGTACTTGACGGTACACAATTTCACCGCGAACCAGATCACGTTCCGGATATGCCCACAATGCCAAAGCAGGCAGTCGTAATCCGGGCTCAGCATCGCTTTCTGCCCAAAAGGTAATGCGCCATTCCTGGATACTCTCTTCCAAAGAAGGCTCCAAACGAAGGCACAGACGCAATTGCCCTTCAATGGGTTCCTTGGCTTCCCGTTCCGTTACAGGCATCGTGCTTCCCTTAAGAGAGGACGCCTGAAGAACCAGCTCCTCCATCTCAGCAGGCGTTCCCTGAATCGCAACCTGGCGCGAACCTGTCAACAGACTGTTCCACCACAGCTCCGCCAGTGGTGATCCTCCGCGCCGATAATCTGCCCGATATCGTCCCAGTTCACGATCTGACGCAGCCAGCACCGAGGTCGTTTCTGCATGAACGACCGCACACAAGAAGGAATACAGCACCATTCCAGCTGCATCCTCACGTGTTTCTGGCTCCTTGCCCGCAAAAACGGCCGGAGCTGCCATACAAACAGCCGGCATCGCAGCTGCCAGCTCATGAAAGCGGCGGATGTCCTCCTCTTCGCGAAGCCGAGGAATCCACACTCCTACCGCCGCATCCGGGCCGCGTCGTCGCGGTCCAGATGGACGCGCCTCTGTAAGTGATGGCACGATTTCGCCCCGCTGCATCAGCTCCAGCGCAAAATAAGCAGCCTTTTGCCAATATTGCATTTCCTCGCCAAGCGTAATGCCTGATGCCGCACAGCCCTTCTCGTCCATGCGAGTCAGCAGAGCCATCGTCTCGCGGGGTTCCAGCGCGAGACCCTCCAGCGTACGCCCCAGTATGGAACGTCTCTTGCCACCTCTGCCTGCGGTTTCCACGCGAGCAATGTTAGGTATCCGCACCTCGGCAAGACGCAACGCAGCCTGCCGAAACGGCCGAAGGTCTCCCTTTAGCGTCAGCCTGCGAATTACACTGCTCCACGCATCAATACGTGGTTCCGACGTCTCACCAGAAAAGCAAAAAAACACATCTCCGAGCCATATTCCATAAAGCGGTTGATTCATATCTGTCTCCCGTCCAGCCTTTTGAATTATTACTCTTCATCATATACGAAAACGGGCTCATTTCAAAACTTTATCACAAAAATAAATGGAAAGTCATACGTTAATAACCTTAAATATTCATGTGATTAACTATAAGCACTGCCTCTTATTCTTCATCATCCTTCAGATAAGGATTCAGGCTGTTTTGCAGCAATTTCCTGACCAGCATACGCAGTTCTTGCGGATATACGACCTCGGCTTCTGGCCCATACTTTAACAAAAGTCTGGATACATACCTAAACTCTTCAATGGGGATATGTCCGTGCCATTCCTGACCCAGGCCTTCCTGATGGGAGACATTGTGGAAGAGGGCATCTGATTCGGCCAGCCTAGCACCCAATGCGGTAAATTTTATTTTGGACGGAATTCCTACACGGGAATCCTCTGAAGCCAACCATGCTTGAAGGGTCGGGAGGCTGTCCAAGGTTTCATCTAGCATCGTGATGGTGATCACCCGATCTGAACGGTACAGAATGATGCGGTCTTTGTTATGCGCTGGCATATACCAATATCCGTGATCAAAATAAAGCCCAATCGGATATACCTGGGTCCACTTTGCCCGGGAAGCGGAGCGGTAGTGCATGTTCACCCTGCGCTTGTTTAGTGCAGCCTCCAAAATGAGCGAGGTGTAGGGTGAGTCTGCGTGAGTAGGTATCATACGAAAAGAAATGTAATCCTTTAATTGGTCAATGCTGTCCTGTACATCCTGGGGAAGCTCGGCATAATAATGCTCGGACAAATGTCCACGAACCGATCCAAAAGGGATATCCGGAATGTCTTCCAGCAGTTGCAGCATGAGAAAAAGACCCAGTGCCTCGTCGCGCGCAAGATGAAGGGGAGGAAGAAGCCGATTGGGAAGTGCCCGGTATCCGCCATGAGGGCCCGTCTCGGTATACAGGGGCAACCCGGTTTGCTGCAGATAATCGAGATCTCTTTGTATCGTTCTGACGGAGACGCCAAAGCGTTCGGCCAACTCACGCGCCGTATATTTTTTTCGGGAATCCAGTATCCTCATAAGAGCAATTCTGCGTTCGTTCATAAGGTACTCCTCTAATCAAAAATAAAGTTTAGACGATCATTTAACTACGACAAAGTATGTCATAAATAGATTGTAACATAGAGATAAAAAGGAGTGATGAACGATGAAGGATTTGAAATCAAATGAAGTAGTGCTGTATATCGCCATGAGTCTCGACGGGTATATTGCGTTGCCTGACGGGTCGGTGGACTGGCTGTATGATGTCAAAGGAGATGGCGGGGACAATGGATACGCTGATTTTTACGATACTGTAAGTACAGTGCTGATGGGCAGGCTGACGTATGAGGAAGTGTTAAAGCTTTCGGATGATTTTCCTTATGCCGGAAAGCCGTGTTATGTACTCACCCGGTCATTGACGGAGCAACAGCAGGCACCACATGTTACATTTACGGACGAGGCTTTGTCTGAACTGGTTCCGCGTCTACAAAAACAATCGGAAGGTTTGGTATGGTTAGTAGGTGGGGGTCAGTTAGTTCAGGCCTTCATGCAGGCTGGGCTGCTGGAAAAGGCGATCATTGCGATCATTCCCAAAGTACTGGGACAAGGAATACCCTTATTCCCAGAAGGAACGCTGCCAAGTACTTTTGAACTCCAAGAAATCGAACGCCGCGGGGATATTGTTCTACTTCATTATCATTTATAATTATGTTCACAAAAAAACCTTCGTATGCTCAGGATCATGCAATCTCCCTGACATACGAAGGCTCTACTGCGTATTTCATTTCATTATTTGGTCTTTAAATTATCCCATGTTCTCTGGAAATCCTCGAACAGCTTCCCGGCATCCGATTTACCTGCCACATAGGCTTGCATCTGACTTCCGAATTCTTGCTGTGCTCCTTCAGGATAACGGCTAAAGAACCAGCCCAGCAGTTTATTTTCCTGACTATATTTCACTACTTCGGCACCCAGTTGGCCCATATCGGCCTCTTCCCCTTTGATGCTCTTGAACGCCGGAATGAACTTAAACTCCTTGGTGATATACTTTTTCCCCTGCTCGGATGTCACTATCCAGTTTAAGAACTCTTTGGCCTCAGCTTTGACAGACGAATTTTTATTAACCACCCAGTTATTGGCAACCCCTACAAACAGCTTATCTCCGGCTGTTGCGTCTTCACCAATCGGCATAGGCAGGATACCCAGATTCAGCTTCGGATTAATTCCATCAATTTGAACCTGAGTCCAGTTCCCTTGCTGCATCATGGCAGCTTTGCCAGTGGCAAAGTTCGTTACCTGCGTATTGTAATCAGTCGTGAGCGGCTTCGAATTGCCATACTTGAGCGTCAGATCGAGCAACTTAATCCATTCGGCGAATACAGCATTGCCTGGAATTTTGGCTGTACCATCATTCAGTCCCTTGACGAAGGCCGAGGGGTCTGGCTGATTGGCAAATGCCACATTCAGCAAATGATTACCCAGCACCCAAAACTCCTGGTATCCATTGGAAAAAGGTGTGATCCCTGCGGCTTGCAGCTTTTGCGCAGCAGCCTCCAGCTCGGACAGCGTTTTAGGCGGCTCGGTGATTCCAGCCTTTTTGAACAAATCCTTGTTGTAGATAAAGCCGTACCCTTCCAGATTCATTGGCTGACCATACAGCTTGCCATCCTTGGTCATCGGTTCTTTGGCGACATCGACCACATCACCAACCCAAGGCTGGTCGGACAGGTCCTCCAAATATTCCAGCCACGTATCCAGCTCACGATAACCGCCGACATTAAAAATATCCGGCTGTTCGCCAGAGGCAAACTTGGCCTTCAACGCCGCCCCATAGTCACTCCCCCCGCCTACGGTCTGAATGTCGAGCTTGATCCCCGGGTGAGTCGCTTCATACTCCGCCTTCATGCGATTTAGCGCTTCTGCAATCTCTACTTTAAACTGAAAAATGTGAATGGTTTTTTCCTTCACTTCCTCATTGCCTGCATTTTGTCCACCACTGCTGTTACAGCCCGCCAAAACCAGAGCAAAGGCAGCAAAAAGCAAAATCAGTGCTTGGGCTTTCTTTTTAAAAGTATGCGTTTTCATATTTATGTTCCTTTCTATTCTAAATTTCAAAGTGTTCTCCGTTTGCGGAGTGGCACACCGTGCACATGTTTTCAGTACATCCCACACTCAGCCTTTGACCGAGCCTGCCATGATACCTTGTATAATATATTTTTGCATGGCTAGAAAGAACGCGATGACTGGCAAAATACCCAGCACCAGAGCTGGCAAAGCCAAATCCCACTGCTTCGTGTATTGTCCGAAAAAGGCATAGGTTGCAATCGGAATTGTGCGCAATTCAGCCTTTTGCAGTACCAGAGAAGGCAGTAGATAGTCATTCCAGATCCAGAGTGTATTCAAAATAATAACCGTTACCATCATGGGCAGCATCAACGGATATACAATCCGGAAAAACACCCCGTAAGGCGTGCAACCGTCCACTGTAGCTGCTTCTTCCACCTCAACAGGCACACCTTTGACGAATCCGTGAAAGAGAAAGATGGACATAGGAGCCCCGAATCCCAGATAACAGATTACCAGACCACTAATACTGTTCATTAAATCCAGCGTACTTACAACCTTGACCAAAGGAATCATCACCGATTGGAAAGGAATGACCATCGCAGCCACGAACAGGCTGAACAGTACCCGATTGTAACGTGTTGGACGCCGAACCATTCGATAGGCAGCCATTGAGCTGATCAGTACGAGCAGCAGATTGCTGACCACCGTAACCACGAGTGAGTTCCATAACGCTTCGGGAAAACGCGTAATACTCCAAGCTCTAGCGTAGTTGCTCCATACAAAGGTTTGTGGCCAGGCCGCAGAGTCAGTGAGCAGGTCACCAAAGCTTTTGACTGAATTCACGAACAAAAAGTAAAACGGGACGAGGAATACCAATGCGACGAGGATCATCACCAACTCAGTCGCCCATGTCCCAACGCGGTAGCGATTGTTTGTTTCCATTTACGATTCCACCTCCCGGCTTTTCGTCAGGCGTACCTGAAGGCTCGTAACGAGAGCAACAATGATAAAGAAAATGAGTGCTTTAGCCGTTCCCAACCCATAACGATTATTGACAAACGCTTCATTGTATATATTGAGCGCCACTGACTCTGTAGAACCAAAGGGACCACCCTTCGTCAATGACAGGTTGAGATCGAACATTTTAAACGACCATGATATCGCCAGGAAGAGACATACCGTAATGGCAGGCATGATCAAAGGCAGTATAATCGACCGCAAGATTTGCATCCGACTCGCCCCATCAATCTCGGCTGCCTCCAGCATATCCCGGGGCACATTGGTAAGGGAAGAGATATAAATCACCATTAAATATCCGGCTGTTTGCCAGATAAACACGATCACAATGCCCCAGAAGGCCGTGATCTCATCTCCCAGCCAGGACAGGTTGAAGAAGGATAACCCCGTACTCTCGCCGATCGCTGCAAATCCCTTGACGAAAATAAACTGCCAGATAAAACCGAGCAACAGACCTCCGATCACATTAGGCATGAAAAAAATAGTTCGAAGCACATTTTTTGTTTTTAGCGGCTTGGTTAGAAAATACGCCAGCAGAAAACCAAAAATATTGGCAGCTACCACTCCAATCACCGTAAAACGGACGGTAAACCAAAACGCTGTCCCGAATTTGTCATCATTAAATAAAATGTGACTGAAATTATCCAGCCCGACCCACTTTGCCTGATTGGCTACCCCATTCCACTCTGTAAAAGAATAGTACATTCCTAGCATGAAAGGGATTACAATAATGATAACGAAAAATAACGTCGATGGCCCTACAAAAATCCATTGCTGGAGCCATTGCGACGACTTGGCGCGATTCAAACCGATCCCCCCTTTGTTCTCTTTGGTGTCTGGAACGCTCCTCTACGGCATCCTTGCAAGCAGTGTGGACGTTGAATCCGTATGGATATGCGATTCACATGTTCATTATGTCGAATAAGCGCTCTGGAGAACACGCAAGATCGTGAACCATTAGGGGGGAAAATATTGACCTCTGGCTTGCCTTGAATTGTGAAAGGAGCTACCTGCATGAAATTTCATAGCATTCGTTCTCGTCTAATCTGGTTTCTACTCATTGCGGTTACTCTTCCGTTGCTGCTTTCAATGACCATGACCTTCATCCTCACCAAGCAATCCTTACGGGAACAGGCCACCCAGGAAAACGAACGGCTTATTTTTCAGGGAATTACGAATCTGGATAACTATTTACAGGGATTAAATCGTGCATCGATCGGAGTCTATAATGACCCTCATTTTCTGCGCAACCTGGCTAAAATTCCGGATGATTACCGGGCCGTTGCCGAGATTTACACCACGCTGCAAACGATGATGAATGCTTCCTCAGGCATTGACCAGGTGTACTTGCATTCGTTTGAGGCTGGGCAATCTACACTGATTACCAGCACAGTCCCTCTGCGGGAATTCAGGCTGGCTCCCTTCACTGGCTCTATTCATTACGGTCCTTCCGGGCTGTTCATTCAACCCTCGCACATAAAGCATTTGTACGGCTTTTCAGCGGTTTCCTATGCGGAGCACGATACTAAGCGGCGGGTATTTACACTCCACCGGGCGATTCGGAACATTCCTTCTTCAGAGACGCTTGGGGTACTGGCTATAGATGTGGATCTGGAGCCGCTGCGCAGTATTTGCCGTCAATTGTATGATGCGGATACAGAGGAGTTATTTTTAATCGATCGGAACGGGACGATCATATATAGCGGAAAAGAATCCACCATCGGAACACACTGGGAGGAATCTGACCTGCTCAATCGAATTTCTAAAGAAGGCGAGCACGGTGTAATTGAGGATGACACAGCCCTGCACGTATATGGCAAACTGGATGCCAACCTGTCAGGCTGGACGCTCGTCAAGAAAATCCCTCATCGGACGCTTTATTTACGGGCTACCCAACTGACCCAGATCAATGCGGTCATTACAGGTGCAGCGTTGCTGCTCGTTATTGTCGCCACGCTATGGATTTCGATAAAAATTACGGAACCTATTAAGCGGCTGACTCGCTACATTACCCAGATTCAGTCCGGTCAGTTAGATGTAGACATCCGAGCCATGGGCAACGATGAGATTGGAGTGCTGTCGCGTCGCTTCAGACAGATGATGGATACCATCAATAACCTCATTTTGCAGGAATACAAGCTGGAACTGGCTAACAAGACGAACCAGTTGAAAGCGCTTCAGGCACAGATTAATCCTCATTTTTTATATAATACGCTACAGTCTATTGGAACACTGGCTCTACAGCATGAGGTGCCGCGAATCTATTCTCTGCTTTCTTCCCTTGCCAAAATGCTGCGCTACAATATGCGGGATCACACAGTTGTAACACTCAAGGAAGAAGCTGAGCATGTAAAACAATATCTTGATTTGCAAAAAGAACGCTTCGGTGAGCAATTAGAGGTCACCTATCAGTGGGATGATGAGGTTCTGAATGATCGGGTGCCTAAAATGATTCTCCAGCCGTTGGTGGAAAACTACTTTAAACACGGTGCCGATCCCCGGCTGGGGCCTGGTAAGATTCATATTACAGCCTGCCGAATCCGGGAAGGCATTGTGAGGATTGAAGTGGAAAATAACGGCGCGTCGATTCCACCAACCGAGTTGGAGCAGCTCCAGCAAATGCTGAAACGTCCGCTGAAAGCCCACGAAGAATCAGACACTAGCGAGCAGAACTCCATTGGTCTTCGTAATGTTCTATTACGTATCCAACTTCACTCGGAGGATGGTTCTAATACCCTGTGTGTAGACAATATTCTGCCTCATGGCGTTCGTTTCACACTTGAAATTCGCACCGAGCCCCATACAGAAAATCATATTAAGGGAGAGTGATCTGTCAATGAAGGTCCTGATAGTGGATGATGAAAAGCATGTACGTCACGCCATTCGGATGCTTGTACATTGGGAAGCTTACGGTGTGACCGAGGTGATTGAGGCTGAATCGGGCGATCAGGCGATTGAGGTCATTACCGCACTTTCCCCGCCCGTGGTACTCACAGATATGCGAATGCCTGGTAGAGATGGAGTAGCCTTGATGGAGTGGATTCAGGCGAATTCTCCAGCTACCAGAGTCGTGGTGGTCAGTGGCTATGATGATTTTGAGTTAGTTCGGCAGGCCATTCGCCGGGGAGGTATGGACTATATTCTTAAGCCTGTAGATCCGGTAGAGATCAATGAGGCGCTCAGTAAAGCTACTCAAGCTTGGCGGACAGCGGAGCAAGACCGGAACAGGCAGACCATGCAGGCTATGGAGGTCAACCGGATGAGGCCGCACTATGCTGATAAACTCCTGACCGAGCTCATTTCCGGTACATCGCTCTCCATCACGCCTTTACGTGAGGAGCTGCGTCTCCCGCCAGCTATTCAGGTATGTAATGCGGCAGTGATGAGTACCACTCAACTGGATGCCGATATACTCGACAAATATAAAACGCGTCGCGCGCTTCTAGGCTTTTCCCTCATGAACATCTGCAACGAATTTCTGGGCACCTCTCAGACCGGAGTTGCATTCCGTCATCTGGAGCGTACGGACGAAATTATCCTGCTGTATTGGGGCGAGCCGGCTCGTTGGCCAGCGCTCTTGCAGGACATTCACGCAGGGATCAGAACGGCGCTGCGGTGCTACATGCACATTGGAGTTGGTTCTTTCGAAACCTTTCCCGCAGGGGCAGCCACAGCCTACCAAGAAGCACGGCAAGCGCTCTGGAAACGGGATATGTTGCAGAACACTGACTGGATGCACGAAAGTTCTCCGGCCCGGCAGACCGTTCGTCTTCCCCAGTTGTCTGAAATGGAAGAAGAACTACGGCTTAGTGCGCTCAGCTGTAATGCCAGTCGCGTATCTATGGCGGTAAGCAGCTGGATGGAAGCCGTAGCCGTACTGCCTTCGGTTACAGCAGAGCAGCTAGCCGGCTGGAATCAAGAGCTGGATTGGATGCTGGCTCGCTGGCTGAATGACAGACCTGGAGATACCGAAGGCGAGGAACTGACGGATGAGTCGAGCACCATTCCTGCCTTGCCGGTCGACAATCGCGGCATGCTTTCCCTGCCTTTGTGGAAAAAACAAATCGAAAATCGATTGCTGGCAGCTGGTCAGGCACTTACACCAAGCCATAGCCCAAACAACCCGACGATCCGTGATATTGCCCGCTATCTGGATGCTAACTATGACGAGGACATTTCTCTACAGGATATAGCAAGCCGCTTTTATCTTAGCCGAGAATATATTTCTCGTAAATTCAAGCAGGAGTACGGGGTTAATCTATCCGATTATTTGTGTCAGATCCGGATGGGCAAGGCAAAGCTGTTACTGCTGAATGATAAGCTGCGGCTTCATCATATTGCCGGTATGGTCGGTTATCAGGACGAGAAATACTTTGGCAAGGTGTTCAAAAAGCTTGAGGGAGTCACGCCTGGCGAATTCAGAAGACGCCATTCTGCAAATCCTCAGCCGTCATCGCATATAACACATGATCTTCCCACACACCATTAATCTTTAAATAGTTGAGAGCCAGCCCTTCGCGGCGAAATCCCGCCTTGTCCATCACGCGATGGGAGGGCTTATTTCTTGGCATGACTCCAGCTTGAATACGGTGTAATTCCAACTCATTCAAGGCATAGTGTACAATATCCTTCACTGCGGAGGTAGCATAGCCTTGTCCATGATATGCAGGATCTACGAGGTAGCCCAGATTGGCATTTTGGAAAGGACCTCTGGCAACACCTGACAGCTCCATTCTGCCAATCAGCTTATTATTTTCCACCAAAAAAAGTCCAAACGTATATCCCTGTCCGGCTTGTGCCGCTTCTAAACCGTTGGAAATCAGGCGCGCCTGTTCTTCCAGCGTAAAATAAATTTCAGGTCGTTCTGGCTCGTACGGCTTGAAGAAATCAAAATTTTCACGTCTGATCTCCAATAAATGTTCAGCATCACTTACTTGTAACAATCGAATCTGTAACCCCGGATGGGTGGACCTCATCGAAATCATACCATTCGTTTCATAGAACATTATCATTACCTTCTCTCTGTGTTATTCCTATGTAATTGTAATTCACGGTCACGAGACAAGAAAATACCCCAGGCGCATGAACGCAGCCTAGGGTATTGTTATTTAGAATTTATTCGGTTACAGGCATCCAGCCAGGAATAGTCGTCAGCGCACCCCACAAGTAGTCAGGAATAACCAGCTCCTGCTGGGCTTGCTTGGATAATGTCGTGCGAATAGTATCTTCTGTGCCGTTTTGCACTTTCTGAACCCATTGCGGCTCCATCAACAACGGACGTCCCAGTGAAACAAGCGGTACACCTGTCTCCAGTGCTGCAAGCGCCTCATCCGGTGTATTCAGTGAACCAACGCCCATGACTGGCACACGGTTCCCAACCTTCTCATGGATGAGAACCGTACGTGACCGTTCGTCACTACGGTCACGGAACGAACCGCCGAAGAAATGATTTACGGAAATGTGCAGGTAATCCAGCCCTTCATCTGCCAGGCGGTCTACAAGCACCATCGTATCATCCAGCATGATGCCTGGCGTGTGTCCTTCCTCAGGAGACAAGCGGTATCCGAAGATGAACGGACGCTTCGCATGTTCTGCGATCACTTTCTTCACTTCGTGAACAACCGCCAGCGGAAAGGTCAACCGTTTTTCAAGGCTTCCTCCCCATTCATCCGTACGAATGTTGGAATGCGGAGAGAAGAACTGCTGCACCAAGTAACCATTCGCTCCGTGAAGCTCTACACCATCATAGCCTGCTTCAATCGCACGGCGAGTTGCTTCGCCATAGGCACGGATGACACGGTGGATATCGTCAGGTGTCATTTCACGCGGCACAGGTGCGCCTTCTTTTTCCTCGGCTACTGCGCTTGCACTAATTGGTTGTCCGTCTGGAATCTGATCCGGCGGACACAGACGGCCACCATGATAAATTTGCAGGATCGCTTTCGCGCCCTCCTGATGAATCGTATCGGCCAGACGACGCAGGCTAGGAATCATTTCATCCTTGTCCGCGCCAAACTCATTAACAAATCCTTTACCATCTGGAGTTACATACACACAAGCGGTAATAACCGCTCCCACACCACCGGAGCGTTCACGGTAGTATGCCAGTTCCTCATCACTGACTTCGCCATTTTCGTGGGAAGCAAAGTTAGTCATAGGGGCCATCGTAATGCGGTTCTTCAATGTAACACCGGATGGCAGGGTAAAAGCTTCAAATAAAGGATTATATTTCGGATTCATTCGTTCTCTCTCCTTCAGTTTAAGTCAGAACAGATCATATAAGGCTTTTGAGCATGAAACGATTGCGAATACGAATTCGATATCATTTTTCTTCCATGACAAAGCCTATCTACCGTGCTTACTTAAATACAGTGGTTATAATAACCACAGTATAATGATCCGCCCCTACAAAGTCAAATCTATCCTTTCTGATCTCCCTTAAACTGTCCGAAAAACCCGAATTTCAGCCACTTGTCATCAGCTATTGACAGTCGCTTATTTGCCTCCGGCTATGCTATCTTTCTCCTCTCGGCGGGAGAACCAGGTCGCCAGCAACGAGCCGGAAATATTATGCCACACGCTAAAAATCGCACTCGGTACAGCAGCAATCGGATTAAAATGAGCTGCTGCCAACGCAGCGCCCAGCCCGGAATTCTGCATTCCCGTTTCCAGCGTAACGGCCTTACGTTTGGAAAGATTCATGCCAAACAGCTTGGCAAACCAATATCCGAGCAGAAAGCCGATACCGTTATGCAAAATAACCACAGCAAAAATAATCGGGCCTGTCTCCAAAATCTTGCCTTTGCTGCCTGCAACCACAATAGCCACAATGAGTACAATTGCCAATGTTGAAATGAGCGGCAGCGCCTTAACACTCGCTTCCGCCTGTTTGCGAAATAGCGACTTGACGATTACACCCAGCACAATCGGGACAATAACCACGATGAGAATATCCATGATCAGCGACTTTGCATCAATATTCATCCAGCGTCCGGCAAGCAGACTAATCATCGCCGGGGTCGCCAGTGGAGCAATCAGCGTCGACACTGAAGCAATCGATACGCCAAGCGCCACGTCGCCTTTGGATAAGAGCGTCATTACGTTGGATGCAGTTCCACTCGGGCAACAGCCGACCAAAATAACACCCACCGCAATATCCGGTGGAAGCTGTAATACTAATGCCAATACAAAAGCGAGAAATGGCATGATCAGATAATGCCCGACCACTCCTATAGCCACATCCACTGGACGCCGGAATACTTCACGAAAGTCAGCAGCAGATAAAGTCAGTCCCATCCCGAACATGACAATGCCCAGAAATAGCTGTATGTATCCTTTCAACCCTGTAAACGCCGTAGGAAAGAAAAATCCCAAACATGCAAACAAAAGCACCCAGATGGAAAAGGTCCCACCTACAAATTTACCTGCTTTCTCTAATCCTCTCATTCTACTAATCCCCTTATTTCTATATAAGCTGAATTTAAGTAAATTCACATCGGAAGCATCTTCCGTCTGCGTATTAGCTCCCCAATGTGAACTCTTCATTCAGCTCATATAGTGCTTAAAATTTTTACCATTGTACTACATATGAATGTATATACATACAACTTTTTATGATTATATTGGGTTCAAGAAACTTTTTCCCGTTCGGACATATTTGAAAGCAAAGTGGGTATATTCATAGTAGAAGATAGTGACCAGTCGGTCATTTTGAACATCATTCGTTGAGGAGGAGTTATTCCTATGTCACGAAGCCATCCGTATAAATGGTGGAATATTATCGCATTCATCGCTGTCGTTCTCGTTAACATTCTGGCTTCTACACTTCCTATTGGCGGAAGAAGCACTCCGGCTGTATCCAACATGTATCCTACCTTAATTACGCCAGCAGGTTACGCTTTTTCCATCTGGTCGGTCATCTACGTGCTGCTCGCCTGTTTTGCCGTGTACCAAGCTACATCTACAGGGCAATCCAAGACAAGCGTTCAGTCTATCGGTATTTTCTTTATTTTGAGCTGTCTCTTCAACATCATCTGGATTTTCCTATGGCAGTATGTATACGTAGAGCTGTGCGTGATCGTCATTATTCTATACTTGCTCTCCCTATTCATCGTATATACACGTACCCGTACACCGCAACCAACTCGCGGAGAAATGTGGTTCGTCAAGCTGCCTTTCAGTCTGAACCTCGGTTGGGTATCCGTTGCTACCCTCATCAACATTGCAGTAGCACTGGAAAAGAATGAATGGAGTGGCTGGGGGCTCAGCGATACGATATGGGCGATCATCATCCTGCTTATTGGCGCCGCATTAGCAATCTTGGTCAGCTTTCCTTATCGTGACAGCATCTACCCGCTTGTATTTGTATGGGCCTATGTCGCTGTCGCCATCGAGCATCCGAACAATGAAAATGTACGGCTGGCTGCATGGATCTTGTCGGCAATCATCCTGGTATACGCGCTATGGCTATTTTTTGCCCGTAATCGAGACCGGGATTAAAGTCAACGAATATAATCTCCTAACAAGCACAAGCGAGCATGGGTCTGAATTATTTAGCCCAAGCTCGCTTGCTTCGTTTTTTATTAAATATGATCAGGCATAGACTTTAATCAAATCTAAAAGCTTGCTTGTCGATTGATCAGTATTTATTTTCTCCATATTACGAATGTAATCCGGCCTTTTTTCATACAAACGAAGAATCATGTCGACAAATCGTTCAGATTCCAGATCTTCTTCTTCTAAAAACTCACACAAGCCTTGTGCTTTAAATGATTTTGCATTTAGAATCTGATCTCCCCTGCTGACTGCCTTTGAAAGAGGAATCAACAGCATAGGCTTGCGCAGCGTCAAGAATTCAAAAATGGAATTTGAACCTGCCCTGGAAACAACCATATCTGCCATCGTCATTACATCCGCCAATTCATCGTTTATGTATTCAAATTGCTTATAACCATTCGTACGAATAGATTCATTCACTTGGTCCTTACCACAAATATGCACGATTTGAAAATGAGCAAGCAAAGCCTCTAAATTTAACCAGACCAGCTCATTGATCTTCTTGGAACCTAAACTCCCACCCATGATGAGCATGATGGGCTTATTTCGAGTAAAACCGCAGTAGGCCAACCCTTTAGCTGCCTTCCCCTCTTTTAGTTCATCTCTCACAATAGCACCAATATACCGGGTATTATTTGAGCGAAAATATTCAGTTGTTTCAGGAAAAGTAGTACAAATTTCGGTAGCAAACATGCTGGAAATCTTATTCGCTAATCCAGGAGTAAGATCAGATTCATGGATGATGACGGGGACTTTGTTCAGCCACCCAGCCAATACCACAGGAACAGAAACAAACCCGCCTTTTGAAAAAATAATATCCGGTTTTTCTTTCTTTATAATCCGGTATGCTTGAGAAATCCCCTTTAGCACTTTAAACGGGTCCTTAACATTATTCCAGTCAAAATATCTACGTAGTTTCCCAGTTGCGACACTAAAATAACACACATCTTCTAGCCCCGAGATCAAATTCCTTTCAATCCCTTGTTCTGAGCCTATGTATTGGACACTCCAATGTTGTTCCAGTAAGTGAGGAATCAAAGCTAGGTTTACTGCTACATGTCCTGAAGAGCCTCCACCAGTGAACATTATTTTTTTATTCATCATCTCCACCTCCACTTTGTATACAAAGAACAACACATATTACATTCAAAACAACCGGATGCCACTATAGTAGTGACACCCGGTTGTCATGCAAACTATATATTTTATGAACAAACCTTGCCAACTATTCGCCCTTCAGTGCAATGACTTCAATCTCCACCAGTGCATCCTTAGGCAGACGAGCTACCTCGACCGCACTGCGCGCTGGATACGGTTGCTCAAAGAAAGAACTGTACACCTCATTGACGCTGACAAAATCGTTCATGTCCTTCAGGAATACAGTCGCTTTCACAACCTGGTTCATGTTGCTGCCTGCTGCTTCCAGAATAGCTTGTACATTGCTCAAGGACAGGCGAGCCTGCTCCTGTACATCCTTGCCAAACTCACCTGTTGCCGGATTCAGCCCAAGCTGTCCTGAGGTGTAAATAAACCCGCCTACCTCTACCGCTTGGCTATAGGGTCCGATCGCACCGGGTGCTTTTTCAGTAGCAATTGTTTTTTTCATAAGGGTTGGATTCTCCTTCCTGATACTGGTTCACCGTATTATAGCATGTGAAGTCCAAAGCCACTATTCCGTGCGACGGTTTGCAATGGTGCTACATTTTTTTATTTCCGCTGTAACCTTTAACGCCCATGTAACATCTAATTCCTGTAACCTGCTACACAATAGATTGTACAAAATCAAATTACAGGTACAAGTACAATGATTATAGCTAGTAGTATAGACGGGAAAGGAGTACCATCCTTTGAATCTCGAAACAATTTTACACCAAGCAAGGAATGGGGACCGCAAGGCGTTCGTCGCCTTGATGAAACATATGGAATCCGATATGTATGGCATGGCGCGTTCCATTCTTCGCAGCAATGAGGATTGCGCGGACGCAATGCAAGAAGCGATGCTCAAAGCATACAAGTCTCTGGGTGAGCTACGTGAACCTCGCTATTTTAAAACATGGCTGCTTCGTATTCTCATTAATGAATGCCATCTCATTATCCGCAAGCAAAAACGGGTTGTACCCGTCGCGGAATTTATAAAGGAACCGTCCACCTCGGGCGGATACGAAAAAATCGAACTGCGCGAGGCCATCGACCATTTGGAGGAATCCATGCGAACCGTGATTTCCCTGCACTATTTGCGCGATATGCCGATCAGGGAAATATCAGAGTTACTGGATCTATCAGAGGGTGCCGTCAAAACACGATTGCACCGTGCTCGCAGAACATTAATGGACCTGCTACAAAATCGCGGAGAAAGGAAGGTGACCTTTCAATGAATCCTTCAGGGTTTGAAAACCAGGATCAAGAGCTGGATGAGAAATTACAATTGGAAAAGGAAAACTTGGAAGCAAAAATGGTAGTAATCCCTGATTTGGTAAGGCAACGCCTAGATGCATTTTATGCACAAATGGAATCGGATCTGGAACTGCTACCCAACCGCCCATCCTCCCATCTATCCGTTAAAAGGTTTTTTCGGGGAACTGCAATTACCGCTGCTTCTGCAGCGCTCATTGGCGTTATGATCATTGGCAGCGCCTTTGTTTCGCCTACAATGGCGGAGTCATTGAAACAGGTCCCCCTTGTTGATAGTGTGTTCAAGCTAGCTGGGGATCTTGGGCTGCAAACCGCTGACCAGAAAGGGTTGGCCACTTCCGTAAACCTTAGTGTTACCCATAGCGGTATTACATTGAAGGTACCTCAAATCATATTTGACGGGACACGCTTGGTCGTGGCGTTGGAAAAGAGTGGTGGGGATTCACCACATGAACCCCTGTATCCAACTACCAATACGCAAGGACAGGAAGAGGATATGGTGGAAAAAATAGACCTGTTCATCAATGGGACGTCGGTCAACAGCAACAGTAGCGCCTTCAATCTCATGTATGGTCGTCCGGGCAAAGACAATAATTCTATGCTGATTGCGTATATGCGTGACCCTGCCAGTGGTAAATCCGCCTTACCAGATCAGTTTGAGCTAGAGGTATACGCAAAGTTAAAAGGTGTACCCGAGCCGTTCCGCATACAAACCACGGTTCACAAAACTAAAATAAATAACAAGATACTTCAGCCGCAAATGAGCAAATCTAATCCGTATCTTGCATTTACGGTAGAAAAGTTAGAAATTACCCCCATCACAACCAAGATCACAACGTCATTCAAAATGCTGACCGATATTGCACATATGCCAGATGAGTACACTGTAGAGCGTGAGTACAATAATATGAAGAACGGACACACGATCCAGTACAGCAAAAGGGAATTGGATATACTCGATTATGCTGTATTCGACGAGCAGGGAAGAGAACTTCAATTGCTGAGCGGTTCTGGAGTTCCCCATACCCAAGAACGTGACAGCAAAATGATCACACTGTTTACTCCTTTTGTGGGCACTCCCCAGAAGATCATCTTCAAGCCGTATATCTTGCCAACCCAACCAGGAGGTAGTGCCCTACTCGATGCTAATGGCAACTGGCCACGCCATTACATGGATGAATTAGAGATTACGATCGATGTACCGCAAAATACAAACCACTCATAAAACACGAATAACGCTGCTGCTACCCGAGTCATTGGGCAACAGCGGCGTTATTGTCATTTTCTAATCCTAAGCATGGTTTTATACATTGTCATCAGGAGTCGTTCCTGTACCAGCTTCCTCATCATCGGAGGTTAGTTCCGCACCGATGACCCGAATGATGTCGTTCGGGTAAATATGTACGCCGCTCGCCTGCGCGAGAGCAATTCGGACCATAGCTCGTGCGATGAACGAAGCGGGGATAGCGCGGTAGGAAGCGAGCCTGCCTGTCATCAGGCCGTCTAGCGCCTTCATGACAACCGTGGCGGCGGCTTCGCCAAAACGCCGTTCAGACCTCGCTCCCAAAATGAGCGATGGACGGAACAAATGCAGTGCAGGCAGCCCGATCGCAGCAAGCGCCTCTTCAGCTTCACCCTTGG
The DNA here is from genome assembly GCF_001049835.1 of Paenibacillus sp. Mc5Re-14. Classification (NCBI taxonomy): domain Bacteria; kingdom Bacillati; phylum Bacillota; class Bacilli; order Caryophanales; family Paenibacillaceae; genus Paenibacillus; species Paenibacillus sp. Mc5Re-14. Next base: position 1,911,338 of record NZ_CVPD01000001.1, read on the forward strand.
TGCGGTTATAAAACACACGTGAATCCGGATCAGCGCCCATTGCAGAGATCGCAAGCATTTGTACCGCTCCAGCTTCTTTGCCCAACTGGGCTGTCAGAACGGGATAGTCCAGATCCACCTGTCGAAATCGCTCCTTGGATCCCGCCTTTTTCATCGTTGTCCCAAGGCAGCAAAACACATCATCTACCCCTTCGAGGGCGAAGGCCGACTTCTGTGGTTGTTTCCAGTCGATTAACGCCTGCTCCAGCTTGGGATGCTTGATGTCCAATGGACGCCTGCCCATAACCATGACGCGGGTGTATTCTTTTTGCACCAGCAGCTCACGTACAACATAACCCCCGACAAGCCCTGTGCCACCCACAACGACCGCTTTACGTTCCATATATACCTCCTAACGCTCCTTGTTCCCATGATTGCGATCAGGTTAATTTAAACGGCTGTTCGTCCGCCTCCTTGCTGTCGGACGGACACATAGGCAGGTACAGGGAAAAAGTACTTCCCTTGCCCTCTTCACTCTCCAGACGGATAAACCCGCCTAACAAGCGGGAAAAATCACGGCTGATGGACAACCCCAGCCCGGTTCCACCATATTTACGATTAATCGAACCGTTCGCCTGCTGGAATGCCTCAAAAATAACATGCTGCTGAAGCTTGGATATACCGATGCCTGTATCTTTTACAGCAAATACAACCCAATCTCCCTCCTGGCCTTTTCGATCTAAATGCTGTGTGCTAATTTCCAGCAATACACGTCCTTTATGAGTAAACTTAAAGGCATTGGACAATAGATTGCGTAAAATTTGCTGTACTCGTTTGGAATCGGATCGGATTTCATCCGGTATATGTTCATGCACTTTCAAGTTGAATTCCAGGTTTTTATCCTTCGCTGTGACTTCAAAATGCATCATCATCCCCTGCGCAATCTCACGCACACTGACTGGCTCACTTACGATTTCCATGTGCCCAGCCTCGACCTTGGATAAGTCCAGAATGTCATTGATCAGTTGGAGCAAATCATGCCCCGAGGCATAGATTAGATCACTGTACTGGTATAGCTCGTCCTCATCCAGCTCTTTTCCCTGCTCGTTGATAATCTGTGCCAGGTTAATAATACTGTTAAGTGGTGTACGTAACTCATGCGACATCGTTGCCATAAAATCCGATTTATACTGGGAAGCCATCATGAGCTGCTTGGCGCGTTCCTCTAAAATAACCTTTGCCTTCTGCAACTTATCACGCTGCTCTGACAATAACTCATTCGCCTGCTGAATCTGATAGTTTCGCTGCTGCTCCATCTGAAAATCACGTAATATCAGTGCAAATAAAAAGCTGAGGATCACGCCGATAGGCAGTGTAAGAGGAACAACCTCTGCTACATAATAGCGCCAGGGAATGACGCCCAGGAAAGCAATATTTAACGTATTTACAATATTAACCGCTAAAATGGTTACGGATGCCTTAATAATCAAGCGCCAGGTGGAGCGGCGCATCCAGTAGTTCAATCCGGCGCACAATACGCCCAAAATGCTCATATTCAGAAAGCCAACCCATGCCGCCATATTCAGACCGAAGGAAAATCTTGTGAGACCGATCGCTACCCCAATAATAATTAGCGTGTAGGAACGGGGATACACCAACGCTGCGATAATTAGCGGAACAAAACGCAGATCAAAAATAACGGTTTCATTGAAGTTAAAACCAAAGCAAGAGCTGACCCATCCGCCAAATACCACCAGCAACACCGAACTGACATATTTGAACCGCGTAGACGTACGACTCAAACCATATTTATAAATCACGTTCGCCACATAGGCAACAGCAATCAGCATCCCCAAATTCATTAGAAACATCATTGAAAATTGCATGGATTCACACTCCCATTGCGCAAGAAATTGGATGCCAGGCCTATGCTAGCCGATTTTGCCTTACTCGTACATCATAACATGAAGCCCCATCTTTCGACATATCCAAAGAGGCTTGCGTGTGTGTATAAAAAAAGCGAACCGCAACGGCTCGCCCTAGTGGGAGTATCTATAGAGTCAGCTTAGAATGCCTTTGTTCCGGCGCCACTCCTTGACAAATAATTCGGCAAAGTAAGGGTCCCACTGGGTTCCTTTACCCTCTTCCAATATCATAACCGCCTTCTCTTCCTTCATCCCTTTCCGATAAGGGCGATCCGACGTCATCGCATCATAGGCATCTGCTACGGCTATGATTCGCCCAAATAGGGGAATATCTTCCCCGGAGAGCTGATCAGGGTATCCCTTGCCATCGTAACGCTCATGATGAGAGCGCACCCCAGGCAGATAAGGGGCCATAGCATAAGCCGGCTCCACTTGCCGAAGAATACTCTCCCCCATAACCGGATGCATTTTAATCTGGTCAAACTCCTCGTCCGTCAGCTTGCCATCCTTAAACAGCACAGCGTCAGCCACACCGATTTTACCGATATCATGCAGCAAGGCTGTTTTACGCAGCAAGTCAAGGTCCGTCTCGCTCAAACCGCCCTTTCGCCCAATGAGTACAGAGTATTCAGCCACGCGCAACGAATGTCCTGCGGTATAGGCATCCCGCGCATCCAGCGCTGCAGCCAAAGTGGCAAAATAACTGTCTAATAGCTGACCGTTCTTTTCCTCTCGTTCCTTCAGGCCCTCGATCATCATGTTAAATCCTTCGACCAGCTCCGCAAATTCGTCTGAATACAAGTCACTGGCGTTACTGTTCAGGCGGCCTTCCTTCACTTCATTCATTTTTTCCAACAAGTGATGGATGGGCTGTTCGATCTCACGGGTCAGCAATCTTCCCCCCAGATAAGCAAAAGCTACACCAAATATTAAAATCGTACCCGCCCATGCCCAATAGGAGCCGGAATCCGTCGCTTCCAAACGTTCCAGCCGAATCTGTGTAGCTAAACAAAACAGAAACAGAGGAAAAGCACCAATTAACGTTGCACTTAACTGAAACTTATGCCGCAGTGATAGCAGAACTCGACCTCGCAGGGACAAGCTCAATCCATATTGCTGGTAGGTCCGATCTCGAATTTCCTCCAGTAGCGGTTTGATTGCTCTCATGGTCAGAAAAAATTCAACCAGTGCATGCATGGAAGCGACCAGACAAGCTCCTATACAGGCGATTCCTACATAATAAAAGGGAAAGGTAAGTTGGCCAGTATGTATCATCCATAATGCAATAACGGCTGCCGGGATAGAGAAGCCTAACAAATGCGGCCCAACAATACGCAAAACTGACAAATTAGGCAGATGGTGAACCCGAATGTACACCGCTTCTACATCCTTGAGCGTCTCCTGGTTTCCTTGAAAAAAACGATGAACAGGTCTTAAATGCATTCGAAACACTATGGTTTCACAAACAATCATAATGACGCTGGAAAATGCAACAATTTTGACAAGACCCAGAAGCTCATAGTGGGCTACATTTAACGTGGAAAATACAAAAATCATACATACCAGTAGTACAGCAATAAATGAACCTATAATATAGTTCAGGATAACATGCTGAATAAAGCGCTTATAGATCGGCAAAATGCTACCCCTCTTTTCATCCGTACGCTCATAAGATATCTTTGTATTCAATATCGGAGTCCAGCCGTCAAAAGTTAACCTTCTTGCTTGAGCAATTTGCATAGATCTTAGGAAAATAACACTAGCGAGCGGTCCGCATCGGATTGCGGCTTTCGCAGGGCACCTTGGTCTGGCAAAGTCCGCAGCCGGCACCCGATTTAGCCTCACCGCCGTTTAACACGGCCCACTTTCGGGATTCCTCACCATACACAAATTTCATGCAGGCGATTTTGTCATGACCACCTTCCTTGCTGATAGCCTGCACAGGGCAGCGAGTAATGCACACACCGCAAATGCCTTTGCTGCACAGCAGGCAGTTTCCGGTATGGCTCAGGTTCGAGGACACTCTGACATCAGGCGGCACCTGCAGATCCGTTACTACAGACAGCAGACGGATGGCAATTCCTTTCTCGGTGATAAAGCCATCGTTGATACTGAAGGTGCCAAGACCGGCTGCATACGCGATATGCCGTTCCGACCAGTTAGAGACCGGACCACCTGCGGCACCGTGGATGCTGTACCAATCCGTATCCAGCGGCGCCACAGCTCGGTAACCAAGCCCGATCAGATATCCCGCCAAATGCTGCCTTGCCGAACGCACAAAATATTCATCGCCAAAGGTCCGTAGCAGCGCCCACTCTCTGGAGGCTCTTGCTTTTTGCGCACGATTGGCCTTGCGGATCGTCTCACTGATCGGCAGCACAACACTGACAACGGTGCCTCCACCAAAACTTCCTGTGCCGAAGGTCCGTTCGAAGGCTTCCTGTGGCGTAGCATGGTCGGAGCCCACCACTGTTTTATACTGCTCAAACAAAGGATCATTGGCCTCTGCAAATTGAATAATCGGTTCCTCGTAGTACGGGCTCTGTAATTCTTGGCAGAAATTGCCCTTGTCTTCACTCACATAGGCTTTCATCTCGGCTGCGATAAGTTCTTTCATGTCCGGTACGGGCGTTACCATCCTGTCCACATCCCTCTTCTTAAGTTATTGTGAATTCTCTCGACTTCCTGGCGGATACCTGTTGACCGATGAATGGCTGCGTTACACATCCGAACCCTTTTCGTGTATATACACGAATGAGTCGGCATACCTCCCTTATTAGGCAAAAGCTAATCACAGTCGCAATTTTTCAATTTTAGATAACAGTGTGGTCAATATCTGCAAATCGGCACTTCCCAGTGACTCCTGTAAAAATAACTGCGCCTCCTCCCAGAGCTCTGCTGCATCGTTATATAGTGCTTTTCCACTCTCCGTCAGGGTAAGGCAGCGGTTCCGGCTTCCCTCGGCGGATGTATCCTCCACATACCCGCTTTGTTCCAGTGCCTTCAAATTGCGCACAAGCGTGGTTCGGTCGAGTCGCATCTCCAATGCTAATTCGCTTACACTTACCGGTCCCAGTACCGTTAAATGCTTGAGCAGCGAAAACTGGCTGATATTGAGTCCACTTGGAGCCAGATACTGGTCATACAGCCCTGTTACAGCCATCGAGGCACGACGCAGATTAATGCATGTGCAGACTGAGGGCGAGTTATTCTGTGATGTTTTTTTGTCTTTCCTTGAGGCAGTCATAGTTCTTAATTTCCTTCCATCTTTTCGTGTAACTACACTATTTCAAAATTCGAGTGCTTTGTCAGAGCAATTTATCACAGTCTCCATTTTCTGCAAATGCAAATGAGTCTAATTCATTGCAAAAAGTGCATTATTTCCAGTCTACAATCAAAAAAAACCATAAATACCTTGCGTTTTAGAATTAAGCTTGTTATACTAATAAAGTATGTATTAACCCCATAGGATTCCACGCAAGAAGCTATACTCCTAATACCGCATGGAGCTTCTCCAAATTTTATGTATAACCCTAATGTAGAATTTTGAGCTTTTGCCGAAGATTTTCACATTCACACTGGCGCGGTCATCGGAGCCGCAAGGACGAAAGAGAGGTAGGGCTTTTGTCGTTTGGAAAATGAACAGAGGAATCAGACTGCCCCTTATGAACATGCTGACCATATAATGCAAGGTAGCAGGGGTTAAATATATATTATGCCGTCAAACGATGAAGTTTGAGCAGGCCGTGCAGTATACGCAAGCTGCACACATCCTCCGGATGATCCCCGGGGGATTTTTTATATACGGAAAACGTATCTATGAACAAAAAAGTGACCCTGCCGATACATCGACAGGGCCTATAGCTTGATCAAAAAGGGGTTAATAGGGTCATTATAGTCTTGCTTTCTTAAAACTAAATGATATGCACCTTAAAAACTCATTAATTTTCCAGCTATATATCGCTACTAATAATTCGTCCAATATTCCGTACTACCAGACTGTATCGTTTGGGTAGAAGGGCGTCCAGCTTCCACTTGGGCAGGCTTGTAGGTGGAAGGACGCTCCCATCCTTCCAGTAACACAATATGCTGGGTACCTGTGTTTTTTTCCCATGTGATATAGCGCTCTTGTTCCATATGCCGCAATGCGGCTGTAATTTCAGAATCTCGCCTACCCGTTTTTGCTGACAATTCAGCCATTGTAGGCATGTGGCGATGCTGGGCAAAATAATTATACAAAATACGCAGTAGCTTCCGTTCCAAATCCGGCAACATCATTACCCCTCCTGTAAAGAACATATGTTCCCATTATAACATATAAAAATGCACCCTCCTACTGGAAGATGCATACGGGCTTGTATGCCCATGCTGAATTTAGTTTTTTTCCTTCTCCTGACGACCGATAGAGCGCAACCACCAAGAGATTCCTCCAACACTTCCAAGTGCCAGAACCGTCAAGAAAATAATATAAAACAAATGAAATGCACGATCACTCATGGCAATCGCCTCCTCACTTTATGTATACACTTTACAGCTAAGCCTGTAAACCTCTTTTTGATCCCACAATCACATTTTCGCCAAACATTTGACAATACATACTTGCTTGGGATGCATCGGTGCACACTTATTAAAAATGGTTAATATCAAATAGGAGACAGATCAAGGAGGTTATCGAATATGAAGTTTCTATTGATCGTGATCATCATTGTGCTGATCGTTGTTTTGCTCATGAGAAGACGTAGATGAACGAAAACATCCTGTATCGTTAACTAAGAATACAAAAAGGGCTTTCGGTACATCACCGAAAGCCTTTGTTCATCTGAGGTTAAGGCTGAACTACGCCTTGTTCCTTTTGCTATATTTAATAAAAGCAATCACAAGCGCTACAGCAAACAATATTCCGCTGACTACCCATGTGGTCAGAAACGCCATACCCAGACCGACATTAGCCCCCATGGTCGGATGCTTCATAGCAGTAAACACCGAGCCCTGCATCATAAATATGGTACAGAACAAAACAATGGGTGCCAAAATAATCGTGCTTGCCGTCTTCCGACTACCAGATACTGCAATCACACACAGAGCAGAAATCACCAAGATCACCCAATAGATAACTGCTTCCCAAATCGCTGAAGTGCCCACCTGTTCGACCTCTTTTCTATCCATCATATATGCCTCTTCTATTGTAACAGACGTCACACAGTGAACCAAGCCATAAATTTAATCAGAAAAGGGGTAAACCCTGCCGACAATGTAAATAATGTATGTTAGCAGACAGCCCTACATAGAAGAAATGAGAGGATTGGATCCCATGAGAAGTGCAAGTCCTTTTGTCATTGTAAACGATGTGCAGCAATCGATTGACTACTACCAATCTGTTCTAGGCGGGAAAATCAAAGTACTGAACAAGCAAGAAGGCAAGCTCTTACATGCCGAACTGCACCTGGGTAGCAGTCATATCCATTTTTCCGATTCCTACGGTAAACCACTGAAAGCACAGCATGTCCAAATCATTCTCGACTGTGAGAGTGAGGATGAGCTTAAACAGGCTTACTACTCACTATCAGAAAAAGGTACCATCACTGTAGAGCTACAAGATACCTTCTTTGGTGCGTTGCACGGCGAAGTAACGGATCATCTTAATCAGATTGGATGGGTAATGAACTATTTTAAAAGATGACCACGTTTAGCCATAACCGAATATGTTTTGTAGCCACCATCAACGTTCCTTACCCGATAGCCCGATTGGGTCAGAATTCTGGCCGCTAGATAGCCACGCAGCCCGACTTGGCAGGATACCGCGATCTCCAGATCACGAGGAATTTCCGACATCCGCTCTCTGATCTCGGCCAGAGGAATATGCATGGAACCTGGAATGGTTCCTCCCTGTAGCTCCACCGCATCCCGGACATCAATTACAAGACCATCATTGCGGTGGAAATCGTCAACTTCATGCCATTGTATCGTCTGGACCAGTCCATCCATGATATTCGAAGCCACGTAACCCGCCATATTCACAGGATCTTTAGCTGAAGAATAAGGAGGTGCATAAGCAAGTTCGATATCTGCCAATTCACGGACATTCAAATGACCGCGAATCGCCGTGGCAATAACATCAATCCTTTTGTCCGCGCCATCAGCCCCAACAGCCTGCGCCCCGTAGATCATCCCAGTCTCCGGATGAAAGAGCAGCTTCATCGAAATGGGTGACGCGCCAGGATAATAACCGGCATGTGAACCGGGATGAATATGAATAGCCTGATAAGGAACAGCCAGTCGCTGCAATGTTTTTTCATTGTTGCCTGTAGAAGCTGCGGTCAATGCAAAGGTCTTAATTACGGATGTTCCGAGCGCACCATCATAGGAAATCGCCTGACCATTAATATGATCTGCGGCCAAACGCCCCTGCCGATTGGCTCCCCAGGCCAGCGATACCATCGTTGCAAACCCATGATTGCGGTCTTTGACCTGGATGGCATCCCCTACCGCATAAATGGACGGATCACTGGTTTGCAGCTGAGCATTCACCTGAATGGCACCGCGAAAACCTAGTTCCAATCCGCATTGCTTGGCCAGCTCATTTTCAGGCACAACACCAATCGCCAGAATAACCAGGTCCGTCTGAAGCATCTCCCCGGAAGTCAAACGGAGCTGTGTACCCTGTTCTTCAAGAGCTACGACTCCTTCCTCTAAACGCACCTCCACCCCGTTCAGCTTTACATGCTGTTCCACCAGTTTAGCCATTTCGGGGTCAAGCGGATTCAACAATTGTTGTCCCTTATCCATGATGGTTACTGCAAGTCCACGCTCCCGCAAATTTTCAGCCATCTCCAGCCCAACAAATCCGGCCCCGATTACCGTGGCATGCTTGGGATGCCTTTCATCTACATATGCCTTAATAAGGTCGGTGTCATGAATGTTTCTTAACGTAAATACATTTGTAGCTTCATATAATCCGGGAATATCCGCTATCATCGGTTTGGCTCCCGGCGATAATACCACAATATCGTATGGCTGCTCATCCGTCTCTCCTGTGATCATATCGCGGTAATGGACAAGCTTATGCTCGCGGTCTATTTGTATTACCTCTTTTTGCACCCGTACATCTATATTAAAACGGTCTCTAATGCCTTGAGGCGTCTGGAGAAACAGCTTCTCCCGCGCCTGGATTGTCCCCCCAATATAGTAGGGAAGGCCACAGTTTGCAAAAGAAACATGCTCACCGCGTTCAAATAGAATAATCTCGTCTTCCTCACTCCATCTACGCAATCTTGCCGCAGCAGAAGCTCCACCTGCTACCCCGCCAATAATAATTATTGTCCTACCCAATTTCTTCCCCTCCTTATATACCCTATGGGGTATAATATATACCTATGGGGGTATGTTGTCAACATACAAAAAAGGCGAAGGTTGCCCCCCGCCTGATCAAACTCTGAATGAAAACCGATTGGAATCAAAAATCACTTGCGAATGCTACAAAACTTCCCTATCTCACTGGGCCTAACAAGACGCCAACTACTGTTTGTTATTGTTGACTGGCCGCGATTGCCTGCTCCAGATCATACAAAATATCGTCTATCGCTTCGGTCCCAACAGATAAACGTAACAGCTCCGGTTTGACTCCGGCAGCCACCTGTTCCTCTGCATCCAGTTGCTGGTGAGTCGTGCTTGCCGGATGAATAATCAAAGACTTGGAATCGCCCACATTCGCCAGATGAGAAAACAGCTTTACATTCGCAATCAGCTTGCTTCCCGCCTGGCTCCCGCCTTTGATACCAAAGGTCAGAATTGCCCCTTGTCCTTTTGGCAAATATTTTTGGGCTAACTCATAGGATGGATGGCTCGGCAATCCGGCATAGCTGACCCACTCCACATCCTTGTGACTTTCGAGATATTGCGCTACCTTCAGGGCATTCTGACTATGTCTTTCCAGCCGCAGATGCAATGTTTCCAAGCCTTGAAGCAGCAGCCATGAATTGAACGGAGAAATGGCTGCTCCCAAGTCACGCAGCAATTGCACCCGTGCCTTGATAATGTACGCAATAGGTCCCACCGCCTCGGTGTATACAACCCCATGGTAGCTCGGGTCCGGCTCAGTCAGTCCTGGAAAACGGCCACTCGCTTTCCAGTCAAACTTGCCGCTGTCCACAATCACTCCGCCAATAGACGTACCGTGTCCGCCAATGAACTTCGTTGCCGAATGCACAACAATGTCCGCTCCATATTCGATAGGACGCAATAAATAAGGGCTCGGGAACGTGTTGTCCACAATCAGTGGAATACCATATTCGTGTGCAATCGCAGATACTGCTTCCACATCCAGCACATTGCCCTGTGGATTGCCAATCGTTTCGGCAAAGATGGCCTTCGTTTTATCCGTAATGGCATGACGGAAATTCTCTGGATCATCCGAATCGACAAAATGCACCTTAATACCCAATTTAGGCAGTGTGGTAGAAAACAGATTATATGTACCGCCATACAGGCTGGAGGCCGATACAATTTCATCTCCAGCTCCCGCAATGTTCAGAATGGAGAAGGAAATCGCCGCCATTCCCGAAGCTGTGGCCAACGCACCAGCCCCGCCTTCCAGTGCGGCGATCCGTTGCTCGAACACATCCGTAGTTGGATTCATCAGACGCGTATAAATGTTGCCGAATTCTTTCAGCGAGAACAAATCAGCCGCATGCTCGGCATCCCGAAATCCATATGAAGTGGTTTGGTACAACGGAACGGCGCGGGAAAAGGTAGTAGGATCAATCTCTTGTCCGGCATGGACAGCGAGGGTTTCGAATGACAGCTTGCGTTCTTCTGACATGATTATTTCCTCCCTTGTTATACGTGCTGTATGAATCGTCTCTTCCTGTATGCGTAGTCATGGATGATTTTTCAATTATTCTCGCACAAAAAGGACGATTTGGGAAGATAATTCTCATTATTCAGGTAGGATAATATTATTTTATTTGAAGTATCAGGTTTCGGATCGGAAAGTTTTGCCCAAATGCTCACCCAAACCAAAATAATGGCGAAAATTATAGATGAGTGGGCTCCACTTTGCCGGATCAATATGATTCTCACCTAGGATGATATCCTGATGAACATGCACCTGAATGGCTTGGGTTTCGACGATCGCAAAATAAGGAGAATGATCAGGAATACGGACTTCCTTCACCTTGGCTTCAATTTGAATAGGGCACTCCCTGATTCGGGCGGGCTTGACCCTATTCGAGTCAATCGCAGTCAGTCCGCTGATCTCATACTTATCTTTTTGATATGTAAATCCATGTTTCTCTTTTTCCACTGGAACGGGATTCTTACCTGTAAAAGGAGCCAAACGCTCTACATTTTCCCACATGGAAGGCCCAGGAACATTGATTACACATTCGGGATGCCGCTCCATATTTTCTAATGCTTTGCCACCTGTTCCAATGCCTAGTACCACACAATCTCCTAATGCCCACGAGGAGGAAATAGGGCTAATATTGGTCGTTCCATCCTCATTCAGCGTGTTGAGTAAAATCACAGGGGTTCCGTAATATAAAATGCTAGGGGTTATCGTTTTTATACTTGGGCTGTAGTTCATCTGATTTATTTGATTCATTGGGTCCATGTTCTCTTCTCCTTCTGTTCAGATCTGCCTCCTTATTGTAAAATGTAAACATTTCAACCTTCATCGAAGTATGGATTACAAAGGGGGATAACCGTGCCATGAGCACCAAATCAAATGTAGCCATGATTGCTTCTCTCGTCAGTGAGCCTTCCCGGGCAGCCATTCTCACCGCTCTATTAGATGGCAGATTTCACACGGCAAGTGAATTAGCCCATATGGCAGGTATCAAACCGCAAACCGCCAGCTTCCATCTGGCTAAAATGACCGAGGCACAAGTCGTTACCGTAGAAAAACAAGGTCGGCACCGTTACTATGGCATTCAAGACCCCGAGGTTGCCCAGGTGATGGAGTCACTTTTATCCATAGCTCCACCTGTTCCAATCAAGTCATTCAAACAAGCCTCCGAAAACGAGGCCATACGGTTGGCAAGAACTTGCTACGATCATGTTGCGGGTCATTTAGGCGTACAAATCATGAGTTTTTTCATTCAAAAGGGGATTCTTTCCGAGGATCAGGACGGACTTCATATTACCCAACAAGGAGAGATTTTCTTCGCTGACTTTCAGATAGACCTCAAGAACACAAGACAAAAGCGTCGCTCCTTCTCACATAAATGCCTGGATTGGAGTGAACGACGCCATCACCTTGCCGGTGCTTTAGGAAGTGCTCTTCTGGACAGATTACTTGAATTACATTGGGTCGAGCATCTGCCCACAACCCGAGCGATACGCATTACAGCCGAGGGTAAAAGAGGTTTTAAAGAGGTATTTTCGATAGAGATCGGCTAGATAATCATAGTCTAATGCTTTTCTTGTTCTGTATTGGATGTTATGACCGGAGACAAGGACCTTTGTTTTCTGGTCAATGGCCGGACATAGGCATAATTGTTTTTTGGAGCCTTTCCTTTTGCCACACCTTCTTTATATCCTCCAGCAGCAGCCGGAATGGCAACCAAAGTCCCATAGGTTCTCATCGCCCGTTCAATTGGGAAAGATACAGAACGCGTTCCATCGGTAGATCCGGCAAAATGAACCGCGGCTGCATAATTGTTCAGCCGGTCGTTACTGTCATTCAGCCATACGGAACCCGAATCTCCAGGCCCAGTTCGTCCCTGGGTAAAACGAATGACGGTTTGATCACGGAAAGTCTTGATTCCCGAATCGCCCCTCACTCTTTGCTCCACGCCAATCGCCTCCACAACTCCTCTGGCGAAGCCATTTGTTTTAGCCATTCTTTTAAACGTCATCCCCAGACGATAGCTCAATAAGTGCCCAGGTACGGTAATGAGACCACCACTTTGGTTAATCAGATACCTCGGATTAAGCAGACTATTTGAATTGGCAATAGCTATGGCAGAGTCCTGAAAGTTAACACCTGTCGTAGTAAGCGGGACAAATTGAAAAGCTCTCCCGATCTGATCCGCCGTTCTACCCCCGTCTGCCGGAGAAGGCTGAATGGTATTGTGAAATTGGCTTGTATTCGTTGGGACTAGAACATGGGCATTACTCAAAATAAACAAAATATTATTCTTAATAACAATGAGTCCTCCGGTCCCTCCTGCAGTGGTGGGAACCGTTGTTCCTACACTGACTGCACCGGGCACGGGGCGCCATCTTTGGCGAGGGTTCGTTTGGGTAGGCGTCGCCGCTTCGCTTTTGAAGGAACCCACACCTAAAATTAGGATAGGTATCGCAGAAGCCCGACTTATATTTTGGGTTACTGCCTGCAATTTGGTTTGCGACACAGCCGAAAGATTTCTCAAGGTGTATAACACAATCGCCGCACCCTTTGCCGGTCTATTGGGATCAGCATAACCTACTCCAATCCCTGTTACTCCGTTTCGATTTAGCATCGTTCGCCAAATCCGACTCTTCAACTTGAAAGCTTGATAAAAGGTAGCCACAGCCACATGCATCTCCTTTTCATAGTCAATGATGTATATACCTATGACTAATCGGCACATCATGACTGTGCGTTTCCCCAGAACAGTGAAAAAGGTGTGGGCTAGAAGCAAACGACTGCTTTTATTGATCAACCTTCCTGAAGAACTCTACCATTTCGTTAAATGATTGCTGCGCTGAGTGTACGTGATATCGGGTAGAGTAGGGGTCACTGAATCCGTGCTGTCCGTTGAATTTATGTACCCGGATATTATAGTTGTCTAAAGTTGAAATGAGCTCATCCACATTAAATGATTTTTCTTCCTGCGGGAAAAAAAGCAGTGTTGGACAATGCGGAGTTATTTCCAAATAATTCCGAATACGAGAGCCATAGTATCCTACGATTCCATCAGCATATTTTTCTTTGCTACACAACCAGGCAATCGTTGCCCCGATGCTAAATCCGACGATAAATACCTTTTTATAGCGAGCTCGAATACTTAATAATACACTTTCGATATGATAGGAAGCGCGTTCAAACCCTACATTCCCCATAAAATGGGCATAAGCAGCCTCCTCTTGCGAATAGTCAAAAGGCGTTTCTTTGCCTATTAAATTTGGACAAATGACGTCATAACCCTGACCCGATAATAAACTACAAAAATTTTGTATATGCTGGTTAATCCCATAAATCTCATGCAGCACGACAATTAGGGTGTCCGATTTTTTATCTATGCTTATCATGTTGCTCCCCCAAACAGGTTTGAATATGGTAAAACAAATCCTCATGGATACATATATTTATACTTAGCCGTACTTCTAAGGATAACCGGTTGAACAGTTCAATGGATACAACCAGTGCTGCTCGAATATACGCTCCTCGAGCACTTGGTAAGCATTATTCATACTTTCCAGCCTCCCTTTTTTAGAAAATACTATATCCAATATGATCATTTCGCTATATATTTTTGGTTAAAATTCAGAGAAATGCTTCTCATATACATACTCATCAAGTCAGTTTCTGCATCCTCATCCTATGATATAATTCCTTCAATATCATCGTATGGAAGGATGGTGCAGATGTCGGAACAGCAAGTATACGTCCGATTCCCAGAAGAGGTGGACGTCACAGAATTGACAGCGATGTACAGACGCAATCGCGAGTTCTTTGATAAGTTTTCGCCAAACCACCAAGAAGAGCACTATACGGAGGAGCACCAGCTCCAAACGATTATTAAGAGTAAGGCTGACATGGTGGAGGATCGGAAATATTCCTTCGTGGTATGCCACAAGGAGGACGACCGGATTATAGGCAGCATAGGCCTATCGTTTGTGGTGAGGGGACCCCTTCAGAGCTGTATGATCGGATACAGCCTAGACCAAGCTTATAACGGCAAAGGTTATATGACAGAGGCGGTGAAGCAGGTGGTTCGCTACGCTTTCGATGAACTAAAGTTTCATCGGATCGTTGGAGAAGCCTCCCCTCGGAATCCAGGATCCATCCGTGTGCTTGAGAAGGCTGGCTTTCACAAAGAAGGCATTTCTCGAAGCAACGTAAAAATTAATGGAAAGTGGGAGGACCATCAGGTTCTGGCGATTATAAATCCGGCAGAGGATATCTAAGTTTAGTGAACGCTAGTAGAGCCGAGAGGTGTAGTAAATACCGGAGGATCGGAGTCAGAATTAACGGCAGCCAATAATATTGGACAACCTAACAGAATACGTTAGTGGAATAACAACAGCGGCAGTCTAAGACTTTATTTTTAAGTCTTGGTCCGCCGCTGTTTGATTTTTTTGCTCAATCTAAAACTTTATTTCCAATGCACATTTTACAGAAACTGTATTCGTTTTGTAGGGGGATCTCAGTGCATAATTTCATTCTTATTCACCTTGACACCGGATAAGGACTGATCAAACATATCGAGAATAAAAAGGAAACGCTCAGCCTCACGAAATACATGATCAGCTAATAAAGGATGGATAATGCTTTTTATTCGACACTCGTCGATCAAATCACGCGCTGTTTTCTTAAAATCTCGCAAGGACTTCACAGAGATACGGTTTTCATCCACAAATTGACTCAGAAGTGGAACCGTCTGCGACTGTGGGCGCATATAACTTAAATCAATCGCTTGAAACATCAGTGTATCAAAATCATTACTAAACTCCCTAGCTTGTTCAACCAGTTTGCGTTCGGAGGGATCCAGCAGATGGCCTATGAATTTTGCGTGATCGGCCATAATCTTTAAGAAAAATACATTTTCGTCAATAATAGCATCAGGTAAGGGTTCAAGCGTTCCTGAATTGAGTTCCCCTAAACGATTTCTGAAGTAATTTGCTTCCCGGCTTACGTGATCTACCAGTAAGGGAAAATTGGTTTGCCCAGGAAGTTTGCATTGTAATATAAGGCCCAATACCATTCTCTTAAATGCCCAAATATTCGTCGCCGCATTCTGAACTTCCGTATTAAACTCTCTAATTGTATAAGGATCTGTGTCAGTCTTAAATTCATACGATCTTTTCTCAATATCCTCGAAAATGGTGTAAAACCGATTGGCTTCTGTTTTAAGCTGAGTATCTTCTGCTCTAAAACCTAACCCCAGAAAAAAGGAATGCTCCTTCATGATCCTCGACCAAAACCGTATTTCATCTAATGAACGCGCCACGAATGCATCCAATCATATCCCTCCTCTATGTGAGCCAAAAAGCACCTACTTAGTCATATGGGATATGCCAGGTCATTATGATTATCAAAGTTCCACGTCTTATACAAATCTAATTTCGAAAATTGAGCCGGAGTTATTAGATCATTCAGGGTTTTCTCCTGCTATCAGGTCTACCCGAAACTCAAGCTGGTTTCTCATAAAAATTTTACCTGCTATCTTGACTGATTCTGGCTTAATCTCCTCTACTATTCCCCCATAGTCCTCAAATGTCACGCGTAAGTCCTCATCAACGGACACCACATATACATGCGCCTGGACCAAAGCAGCTCTAAACAACTCCATATCTGTCTTCAATATTTTATATGTACGTTTCACAACGATCACCTCAACTATTTTCAGTCAGTAAATTATAAATAGATTCCTTCTGCAATAAACATTTCTGCGTATGTTACTTATGTTCCTCCGAAACAAATTAATTTCCACAATTATACTCATATTTGAATATATATCATTTAATGTTTGGACAATTATCCCAATCCAGTTCTATAATTCACTTGTTATTACATAATTTTAGGAGGAAGTCATGAAAAATATTTATAAAAAACTAGGAACAATAGCGTTAGCCTTTCTTATTGGGATTTCGGTGTTCTCATTGTTCCCGACCGTTACAAAAGCGGAGACAACAAATGTGACTTGGACAAATGGTTCTTTAGTAAGAATTCTTGGGAGTAACGGTGATGCCGACAAAGCAACTGTTGGGAAAACCTCGGGAAAATGGTACTGGGAAGTAAGCGTAAATGATAATAGATACGATTCTATAACTCTAATAGGAATTACTGGCAAAACAGGTACACTACCCACATCGTCATGGGAAATGATGGCTAAATATGGCATGGATGGTCAACTGTTAATTAGAACAAAAAACACATCGAACAATATTCAGAGAACGGCTTATGGTAGTATATTTGGCGGCAATGACGTCATTGGTATAGCTTTAGATTTGGACAACGACAATGTTACATGGTATAAAAATGGAGTTTCCCAAGGAACAAGCATTGCAAAACCTTCAGAGCTTGCTGGATCACAAGTGTTCCCACTGATCTACAATGGCACTGGATCAGAAAAAAAACTTACTGCTAATTTTGGGGCAAGTGATTTTAAATATCCAATTCCTGAAGGATTTTTGCCTTACCAAGAATCAAATACATCAACAACACCTAATCCGTCCACAACACCGGATCCATCTACAAAACCTGGATCATCTACAACACCGGATCCATCTACGGCGCCTGGTTCATCTACAACACCTGGGTCGTCCACAACGCCAGATCCATCGGATACAGATGATTCCTCACAACCAGCTGGTGATCGCGCCATTCTGACTGTAACGATGGACAATGGATTTGATAAAGAATTCGATCTCAGTAAGAAAGAATTGAATGCCTTCATCGCTTGGTACGATGCTAAAGATGCCGGCAGAGGTGCTTCATTCTTTGCCATCGATAAACATAATAATAACAAAGGTCCTTTCAGCAATCGCAAAGACTATGTAATCTTCAACAAAATTCTCACATTTGAAGTAAGTGAGTATTCAACCAAATAAACATTATGAAGGACTTCATATCGGCTAATATGCTAATGAAGTCCTTTTTTTATATACTTTTCAGGCAAAAAGTTTGCCACCGCTTAATTCAAAAAAAAGCGCAGCTTCCAAAAAGCATGGAGGCTGCGCTTATATTTAACTAAACTGCTCTTGAATGAGTGCAAAAAATCAAACTACACTTGGCTTCCAACTTGGTTTGGATTAAGATCCATATTTTTAGTGTACACCTTGTTATTAATGAGACTGATGATACTGTTAACAATAATTGAAGTAAGTACCGTTAACAATGTTAACCACAACAAGATCAAGATAGATACCTTGGGGAAGAAAACAATACTCTGAAAATAATAATAACAAAAAAAAGGTGTGGGTTAACCAAATATTCATTGAATTTTTGCCTAGGTAAGCGAAAAGTCTGGTTAGTTTTAATTTATTCATTAAATGAATACTAACGAGGATAACTACAGGGGCTATGATCATATCAATCGTTGTCTTCTCAAACCATTGACTCGTAGTACGAAAACGGAATAACAGCACAAGAACAACAATATCAAATAGTATATTATTGAAAATAATAGAATTATAAATCTTATTCATCCATGAGTACAATTTATATTTCGCAAAGAACAGCCCTCGGTACAGTTTTATGTCCTGCTGTAGAAGCAATGTTGACGAAATGTCCGGAACCCAGCTTGCGAAAGACAGGCAGTGCTGCGGCGATGCCGTACAAAACACCTTTAATGTTGACGTCGATCATGTCCTCCCAATCCTCAACACGCAAGTCGTCAAGGGGAGAAATCGGCATCACGCCGGCGTTGTTCACGAGAACGTCAATCGTGCCGAATCGCTCACATGCCAAATGGATGAGCTTGGTTACATCCTCCCGCCGTCTGACGTCTGTGCTAGCATACACGACTTCACCGCCAACCTCCGCGATGCGGGCCGCAAGAGCTTCAAGGCGCTCAGGTCGCCGTGCCCCAAGTACGACTTTTGCCCCATGCTCAGCCAGTAAAAGTGTAGTTGCTTCACCAATCCCACTGCTTGCACCCGTAATGACAACAACTTTATCTTTGATTCCGGACAGGGTTGCATTCTGGATTAATCTCATTTCCGAATCCTTCTTTCATCTGGAAATTTGTCTTTCGCCTTGAATTATAAGAAATATCAAAATAAAGCAGATAGACGATTCATACGCGTTCCTTGCCTATTCCTGTCCGGTTTGAATTACAATATTCATATCAGATTAAATGAAAAAGGATTGGTGAATAAGTTTGAACCAACTCATTACGGAGTTAGCTAAGCAAATAGCACGGCATACGCCTAAGGATGGTTTACACCAAACAGCGATTCCAGAGCTTTGTTTCAGGCGCGCATCCGCGGAGTCGAAACCGACGCATACCCTCAACATGCCCTCTATTTACATAATTGCCCAAGGCTCTAAAACCGTCACGTTTGTTGGGGAAAGCCTCATGTGCGATTCGTCCAGTTATATGGTTGCATCCGTACATCTACCAGTGATTGGGAAAATCACTCATGCTTCTCCACAGTTGCCGTACCTAAGTTTACAATTAACACTTAGCCCTGATGTCATTATAGATATATGCACGAAATCTAGTTTGCAGAAAAAGGGAGACACGGGAAGGGGCATTCTGGTTAATCGGTCCACTTCCTTTCTGTTAGATGCGATTTTACGCCTCGTCAATCTTTTAGATTCACCCACGGATATCGAGATACTAGCTCCACTCTACATCCGGGAGATATTTTATCGTGTGCTGGAGGGAGAGCAAGGAGCGTTACTCAGGCAGTTCGCCGTGATCGGAAGCTATGCACAAGGTATTTCAAATGCAATACATGTAATCAATCGTGACTATTCTGAACAGCTAGTCATTGAAGAGTTAGCAAAAAAAGTGAACATGAACCCAACAACCTTTCACAAGCACTTCAAAAGAGTAACGGGAATGAGCCCCCTTCAGTATCAAAAGATCATTCGATTGCAGAGCGCACGTCGACTGATGCTCACGGAAGGGTACGATGCTGCAACGGCAGGATTTCAGGTCGGTTACGAAAGTCCTTCTCAGTTCAACCGAGAATACGCTCGCTTATTCGGACGCCCACCGATGAGAGATATCAGTCATCTACGTGACATAGAACTACATCCCAGCTAATTTAGAAGTTTACCAACGTCAGGCAGATGAGTCAGCTGATGATGATGTCTTTTATCTGCCTTAAATAGAACATAAATAGCCCATCGCCCTGTAAATTGGAAGTAAAGAAGCACTGCCAGTACACTGTTAAGCTAACGGGCATCTCCACAATAAACATAGCTGCAATGGATTGATATGCGACCATCTTTTGACAAGAACAGTACATACAAACCGTGAAATAGTAGCATATTACAGTTGACTGATATCTAGAAGGGAACTATATGGCCATGGTTGACAAGTTAAAAAAATGGCTGTTTAAACAGCCTTCACGATCTAAAAATGGCAGCAGCCCTAAGCCAGTTGATGATGAAAAATCGACTGAGTTATCCAAGGAGCTGAGTGGCACGCTTAAGGACAACGTGACCCTGCTGAAGCAGGAAATAGGACATAGCACGGATTTCATTCTTCGTTGTTTGAACGATAAACAGGGCAATCCGGTTCTCGCTGTAGGTTTTCTTCAAGGCCTGATTGATCAGCAAATTTTAACGACACTGCTGGAGGAACTTACTGCAGGTATTCGAAATGGGAATCTCTCTGATCGTAATGTTGAAAGTTGGTTGATGGATCGTATTCCTATTGGGGGCATCACTTGCCTTAAAAATGAGGAAGCACTTATCCATGCCGTTCTTTATGGACAGGTGGTTCTCCTTGTCGAAGGCAGCACCAAGGCCTTTGCTGCTTCTATGAGCGGGGGGGCTAAAAGAGCGGTTGAGGAGCCAACATCGCAGACAGTAATTCGCGGCCCTAAAGAGGGGTTTACAGAGGATATATCCACCAATATCGCACTCCTCCGGAGAAGGATCAAATCAACTGACCTCCACTTTGATTCTCGAATTATCGGATCATACACGCAGACGAAGGTATCGGTGGCATTTATTCGAGGCATAGCAGATCCGGAGGTAGTTAAGGAAATTTCCAGACGATTAGATTACATCAACACGGACAGTATTCTCGAAAGTGGATATATCGAGGAATTTATTCAAGATGGGGTATGGACACCTTTTCCAACTATATACAACACCGAACGCCCGGATGCTGTAGCAGGGGGCTTGCTTGAAGGGCAAGTAGCGATATTGGTTGATGGGACCCCATTTGCCCTGATTGCTCCCGTAACCTTTTTTCGTTTCATCTCTTCCAGTGAGGACTACTACCAACGTTATGATCTGGCATCTTTTCTTCGGATCGTTCGGATGGCATCCTTTTTCTTGGCATTGCTATTACCCTCGTTCTTTATTGCAACAACTACGTTTCACCAAGAAATGCTGCCTACAACACTGCTTATCACTTTGGCTGCACAGAGAGAGAATACACCATTGCCAGCCCTACTTGAGGCAATGCTAATGGAGCTCACCTTCGAAGTTATCCGCGAAGCAGGAGTACGAATGCCGCGTGCCGTAGGGCCTGCAATCTCTATCGTTGGGGCTTTGGTTCTTGGACAAGCTGCCGTTCAGGCGGGTTTGGTTTCCGCTGCTATGGTGATTGTGGTATCATTCACAGCCATCTGCAACTTTGTGCTACCTGCCATCAATATGGCGGGAGCTGTTCGTTTACTCAGATTTGGACTCATGCTGTTAGCGGGTTTGTTTGGATTATACGGCGTTTTGGCGGGCGTGGTTCCCATCCTCGTTCGATTAGTATCTATGAATTCGTTTGGCGTTCCTTATATGATGCCGCTAGCACCTTTCTATAAGAGCAATATGAAAGACCTGTTTGTGCGTGTACCTTGGTGGAAGATGAAGAAACGGCCGAAAATGATTGGGGATGTCAATCCAGTAAGACAGGCAACGGAACAGGAATCATTTGCAGAACAGGCAGGGGAACACGGCCGAGATCCTATGGCGTAAGGAGGACCGATATGTCCCAATTAGGAAGGTTTTTTATGATCTTGGTCGTGTTATTCAGTTTGGTGGGTTGCTGGAACCGAGTCGAACTGAATGAACTGTGGGTAACTGCAGCTACAGGAGTAGATATGATGGACGACGGACAGTGGATGGTGTCCTATCAGATTATTGTTCCCTCCGCCCTTGCAAGTGGTACCGGTGGAGGAACAGGAGGGGCTTCCCAACCGGCATCCCATGTATTCTCTGTAAAGTCTAAAACCTATAACCAGGCGTTATCATACAGCAATTTAAAAACATCAAGACGAATTTACGTAGCACATAATCGTGTTGTATTTATCGGTAGGAGAGCGGCTGAGAAAGGAATGGACCGTTTAATCGATTTTTATCTTCGTAATACGGAAGCGAGGGAAATGGTAAATATGATTGTAACGGACGGACTAGCATCCGATCTATTAAAGAAATTATTGCCGCCTGAAAAACTTCAAGGCGCCGCTATGGCTGAATTGGTCGACAAAGAGAGCGATATTTTATCGTTGTTTCCGAAAGTTAGGGTTTATGATTTCGTATTAAGCATGAACTCGGATTCCAAATCTATTGGAGTACCAGTCGCCGAGTTGATTGGAGAAAGAGAATACCAGGACGAGAAGGAAGCAGAGAGTCTGGATGTTTTCAAAAAAACCTCAACCCCGCTCAAGCTGGCACTGACTAAATTGGCGGTGTTCCAAAAAGGGAAGCTCAAAGGGTTTCTCAACAAGAAAGAGAGTCTGGGAGTATCTTATCTGTCTCAAAAGGTTAACAACACTGAAGTTTCGTTTCCATGCGGTGAACAATCTAATAGGGAAATGTACTCTTCCCTGCTAGTAAACTCTGCTGATGTAAAGCTTACACCCAGAAAAACGAATTCTCATTACACTATGCAGGTTGGAGTGAAAATTAACGGGACTTTAAATGAAACTACATGCACTAAGGATATTTCCAAGACGAAGACAATACATGATCTGGAAGAACAAATAGCAAAAGAAGTGACCAGTACGATAAATGAAGGCTGGGCTAAACTTCAGGAACTTGGGGTAGATGCAACTGGTTTCGCTGACCGGATTCACCGGAGTTTCCCAAAAAAGTGGAAGACAGTGGAAAAAGACTGGGATCAGGAATTCAAGAGGATAGAACTGGACATTCGAGTGGATGCACGGATTAAGCGTCCTGGACTCCTACAAAAGCGTATCGGAAGTCAAACCTAAACCAATTTGTATGAAGGGACTCAAAAAATATGAGGGAAACCGTCACCAGGGTATCCGGGTTAGCTATCGCCTTTTCCTTGTTTCAGGTTGGCAGTACAACATTATTCCTATTGGGGGCTAAAGCCAAGCAGGATGCATGGCTAGCCATGCTGACCGGTGCACTTGCAGGCTTCGTCCTGCTAATCATGTATTTATACATGCATAAGCTTGACCCACACCGGGATTTGTATGAACTCCTATGCCATTATTGGGGAAAATGGGTTGGTAGTCTGGGTGGTCTTCTGTTCATCAGTTACTTTGCTTATGAAGCTTCCAGGAGTGTCAGGGACATTGGTGAGCTCGGCGCATTGACATTACTGAACAGAACTCCTACCGAAGTTATTACGTTTATAGCGTTAATTGTCTGTGCCGATGTAGTGTGGTTTGGACCGAGGGTCTGGTTCCTTCTATGTCATATCTTCCTTCTTCTATTGGTTTTTGGTTATGGCATTTTATTATTGCTTACTCCTTTTACAGGACTCATTCACTTTGAATTTTTGTTTCCTGTATTGGAGAATGGTCTAACTCCCGTAGTGAAGGCTGCCATTCCCGAGATCGTGTCTTTTCCCTTCGGGCAGACGGTACTTTTTCTTGTGCTGTTCAAGATTGTCACGGACAAACGTAAATTACAGCGATCGATCGTCATTGTTTACTGGATCACTGCTGTGTTCCTTATCGTTATGAATGAACTATCAGTCCTGGTTCTAGGTCCAGAATGGGCGGCATCAAGCACCTATCCCTTGTTTGAGGTTACTCAACTAATTCAGCTTCCGAAGATTGTTGAGAGAGCTGATGTCCTGTTTACGATGATTCTATTTATTGGAATCGGAGTCAAAACGGCGGGGTTTATGTTTGGTGCCGTCATAGGGCTTCAAACGATAACCCCCTTTAGATATAAGCCTGCGTTACTGTTGCTAAGCATCATCATATATGCTCTTACGTTTCTCTCCCCTAGGTTAACCGAATTTTTGTGGTTCGGTCTTCATGTAGCCTTGGTTCGAGTCTGGCCTATTTTTCAGATTGTACTGCCTGTCCTCCTTTTGCTGACCATGCTAATTCGGAAGAAGAAGAGGAGGGCTTATAGTTAGTACCTATTTTTTCTTTTGGTTAATAAGCAGGTAAATAACCATATTATTGAAGTGCACCCCTTCGACTATTTATCTGATCTTTATGGTTACTTTGTCTTAACCTGCCAATTTTATTAATCATAACAGACAGCTTATTTTGTATACATTATTTGTATTACAGCATTGCTTTTAATTACACATTAATTCATCACTTCTGGGAATCATAAATTTGTACAAGGGGTACTGTACAATACACTGTCCTTAGATTGTTCAACAAAAATTCCCGCCAACCAGTTCAGGTTAGCGGGGATTTGCTTTGCTTACGTTTAAGCTCCTCCAATGGTAACCTGAGGCTGGATACTATGGTGATTTAAGGCTTGATCCGGCACAGTTATAATAAATAACCAAAAGCTAGCCGCGATAATCAGCAGTACCGTTTTTTTCAACATTAGTCATCCACACCTTTTCAATAAGATTTTAAAAAACAGCTTTGGTTTCAGAACTGTATGATTCCGAAAATGCGAAAATAGCCCCACCTTTACTAGACTAAAGGTTAGAAAAATGGTAGAAGATTGTCCAAAATCACAAAAAAAAGCGCGGTCTCCGAAAAGCTTGGAAGCCGCGCTGTGCTTGAGTTTTATAAGATGCTGGTGAAGGGAATTGAACCCCCGACCTACGCATTACGAGTGCGTTGAAATACAGTTTTGATGGGTTTTACAAAGCTCCTATAGCCTGTCCAACAATAAATAGGGTTCCGTCAGGTATTACAGATATCCGTATTTCGGTAGAAGATTTGGTAGAAGAAAATAATTGAGGCAACAAGTACAAGGCAGATGCCTTAATGGTCTCAAGTCCCTCTTCTCATCTCCAGATCCTTCATAGCAGCATCCTACGGTCGCCTGCTGAAAACTGTAGACTGAACCGCGACGTTAAGCTAACGGGCAGGATAGTTCAAATACGTGGTATCATGTGGTGAGTAATTAATGGAGCCCTCTTTTACAATGTTGAGAATGGGGGAAATCGTGGTCGGCTTGGAATGGGAAGGTTTGTATAGAGAATTGTTGGGAGATGGAAACCAATTGCTTATGGAAGGCGCAATGGATGTCTGTCATCGCTTATCAAAGACCCATCGAATGTTCGTAATCACGAATGGTATCACTCACACGCAAATCAAACGCTTGAAGCAGTCTGGGCTATATAAGTTTTTCGAGGATATCTTTGATTCGCAAAGCATTGGTTATCAAAAACCGAAGGAAGAATTTTTCAATTACGTCATAAGTCATATTTCAGAATTTAATAGAAAGGATGCGCTTGTCATTGGAGATTCATTAAATACAGATATCAAAGGTGGTCTTCAGTCGGGCATTGACACCTGTTGGGTCAACAGAACCGGACAAATAAGTCCGGCAGAAATTAAAAGCACATATACAATCTCAAACTTAATGGAGCTCACTTCCATCTGTTAGGCTGTAAAAACAAACGCTTGTGCCGCCTCAATTATCACTTTTTGGTGACTATATCACAAAAAAGTGGGTACTGTTTTTCTTGTAACTTTTCCCCCATACTATCGTTCATAGGAGGTTCATGAAGCAGACAGAGCATTCTATACCATATAAATCATTATAAAAGGAGTGTAATAGAATGGGGAAATTTGACGGGAAGGTAGCAGTTGTAACCGGAGGTACAAGCGGCATCGGTCTCGCGTCGGCACAACAGTTCGTAAAAGAAGGGGCTTACGTTTTTATCACGGGACGCAGACAACGTGAACTGGATGAAGCAGTAAAGCAGATCGGAAAGAATGTTACAGGTGTCCGAGGTGACATATCTAAATCGGAAGATCTAGATATATTATTCGAAACAGTTAAGCGAGAAAAGGGACACTTGGACATTCTCTTTGCAAATGCCGGACTAGGGTCATTTCTTCCATTAGGAGAAATTACAGAAGCACAATACTACAAGACTTTCGATGTCAACGTGAAAGGAACCATCTTTTCAGTACAAAAGGCATTAGCTTTGTTTCCAAATAAAAGAGGTTCGATTATTCTAACGGGATCCACTGCTGGCTCGACGGGGATGCCAGCGTTTAGTATCTATGGTGCATCCAAGGCAGCGATCAGACAGCTCGTCCGCAGCTGGATTCTTGATATGAGAGGGACCGAAATTCGTATAAACATCCTTAGTCCGGGAACAATCGTAACGCCGGCGTACGATGAGTTATTTGGCTCTGAACTAGATCATTTACTGGAACAGGCAAAAAATGATATTCCGCTCGGCAGAGTGGGGCAGGTTGAAGAGATCTCCAATGCTGTCATGTTCCTAGCCTCTAATGAAAGCAGCTATATGAACGGCGTTGAATTATTCGTAGATGGCGGAGTAGCTCAAGTTTAACCAGGACATAACAATTTTCAAACGACAAAGATTTTTAAATCAACTTAAATGCGATTGTATTATCCCCTCCATGTAACGTTCAATTTTTCCTTCAGTGATCTTTGAAGGATCAAGCGATACATGAAGGGGATATTCTTAGATCGGGAGATGGTGCATTGATATGAAAACATTTTTCTGTGAACTGGAAGTTACACTAGAGGTTATCGGAGGAAAGTGGAAGGGGCTTGTTCTGTACTATTTAATAAAAGGACCTAAACGGACGGGAGAGCTTAAGCGACTCGTTCATAATATATCGCAAAAGATGCTGATTCAAACTCTTCGGGAACTGGAAACAGACGGATTAATTCGCAGAAAGATGTACAATCAGGTACCGCCTAAGGTGGAATATTCAACGACGGAACTGGGTCAATCACTTGAACCCATTTTGAGATCGCTTTGTGATTGGGGGGGGAATTACGCAGAGCAATCCTTCGCTCCGGGCGAGATTGAAATTTTGTATCTGGATTAACTGTCGGGGGACAAGAGCATAGTCCCATTTGAAGTCGCTATTTTAGCGGCTTTTTTGTTTTATCGTTTTACGTTGATGTTTTCGAGTGATGAGCAATATTCTAGTACAGGTTACTTCGTAATTAACAAGGTGCACTACAAAACTAAGGACACAAAACTTGTCTCAGAGATTAATAAGTACGTCTTGGATTATGGCAAAAGCATCATGCCCCAGCTGTTGCCAGGAGTCTGAGCAAACAGGTAAGCGGATTAAGAACATACGTTCCGTTTATAAAATGCAGGTGGCCGCCGTAGCCCGTGAGGGTAGAGGCCACCCTGCAAAGGATTTATTTAAACAGCAGTTGATTGAACCGTTTGCTCTTTAACGCGCTCTTTGTATTTGTTCAACTTTCAAGTGAGCTGTCCATAAGATAGGCCGACACTACGAGCCAATCCCCAAAATGTTCCTCGATGCTGCATTTGAAGATCAATACTTTATGGCCTTCGAGCTCGCTGCTTCTACTGGCATGCGTCAAAGTGAGATACTTGCACTACCCCGATCAGAGGTAGATTTACAGAAAAAACAGCTTCGGTTCGACAAGCATATACCATTTCTGAAATAGGACATGGTCTTGATGATACTAAGAATGATAGCAGCGTTCGCTCCATCGCACTGTTTACTAATACCGCTAAATTTTTGGAAAGCACTTTAGAAAGCAAGAGCATGAGCAAACCAGAAATAAGCTATATAATGATTCTGGTTTAGTAATTCAAACGAGTGTGGAAACGCCTCTTGGACCCCGCAATTTAATGAGACATTACTATCGTATTTTGGACAGAATTGTAAAGGAACATCCCGATTTTCATCGGATTCGTTTCCACGATTTGCGACACACTCATGCAACACTACTTCTCAAAGCTGGTATCCATCCAAAGATTGTTCAAGAACGACTTGGACATTCGTCTATCAATGTAACTCTGGATACCTATTCACATGTCCTTCCGAATCTCCAAGAAGCGGTGTTAAAAAACATTGGCGATTCAATTACAGGAGAGAGCATTAGCACTGAAGAACCTACTTTACTAGACTAAAGGTTAGAAAAATGGTAGAAGATTGTCCAAAATCACAAAAAAAGCGCGACCTCCAAAAAGCTTGGAAGCCGCGCTGTGCTTGAGTTTTATAAGATGCTGGTGAAGGGAATTGAACCCCCGACCTACGCATTACGAGTGCGTTGCTCTACCCCTGAGCTACACCAGCAGGTCAGTGTGACTGACAACAAAAACTATTATACTCTTAGTTACATAAAAATCAATCACTTACATCAACTTTATCAACTAGGATTTGGATTTAATTCTGTAACATTCCCTGCCGTGGCTCCGGATAGTTTATCTGCAACGGATCTGAGCTTTTGACGACTGGATGAAGGCTTATCACGGCGATCATCAATTTTGACCGAGGTGGAAACACGCTTGGCTCCTGCCAGGAATGGCGCTTCGTGCAGCGCAGCAATAGCGGTGAACACATCATCCAACGAACCCTCAATAATCGTACTCATGGAGGTAAGCTCATAGGTAATTCCTTTTTGCGTCTTCAACACTTTTTGCATTTGAGCAACATAGTCGCTCAGGCTCGTACTCCCCGTTCCAATCGGGATCACAGTCACTTCTGCAATAGCCATCACCAAGTTCCTCCTTTAATTTAAAAAAATCTTCTTTTTTAAAATTCTAAAACCCAGTCCATAAAGCAACCTTGTTTTGCAAGAAAAGTTCCATATGTATACCGCTTGTTTCTGTAGGAAGCATCTATATTATTTATTGTACCGTCCACTCCGTCTCAATTCAAATACGGCTCGCGACTTCTCTGCATATTTTGATTTTCCATTCCTTTTCCTTTACGTATGGCTTCGAATGTTGCTATAATACTCCTTGCACTTATTTGAAATTTTAAGTTTATATACACAATATGTTGGGTTAAATATTCATAACACCTCTAAATATAGTGATGTAGCCGATAAATCCTACGGGAACCATCTTTTTCCCCTTCATTGGCAGGCGCATCGCTATTTCTATGTTATTGGATTACATACAGCCCCAAAATGCTGTCTGACCATCGCTTTTTTCATCATTTTCTTTTCTCAGATCATTTTCATGCCTATTCCCTAAGTATGAATTCCAAATCAAGAAAGCGAGGAATTAATCCTATGCCACAACTCGTAACCAAACCAAACAATCGCCAGTTGGCTTTTGATGAAATACGTATATCCGTATATGCTGACCGTGTGCTCAGCGGGCTGGACAAGCTGGATAAAGATCGGCTCATTCGCGGTGTAACCAGTAAGCTGCGCCGGGATGAAGTCACGGGGGATGAAATTAGCAATGCATTTGCAATGGCTGCCCTTGAACTGGTTAGCAAGGAAGAACCAGACTGGAAATTTGCCGCTGCGCGTGCTTTGCTCACTTCTTTATATAAAAAAGCAGCTACTCACCGCCGTTACAAATCGTATGCAGACGAGCCTTACGGCGCTTTTTACCCACTGATCACCGATTTAGTTCAAAAAGGAATCTACCGTCAAGAGCTGCTTGACTGCTACACCAAGGAGCAGATTGATGAACTCGGCGATTCCATATTGCCGCAGAATGACCTGCTGTTCGACTATATCGGACTGTTGACGCTGTCTGAGCGCTATTTGGCCAATGATTTTGACGGACGCGTGATGGAACTTCCGCAGGAACGCTACATGATTATCGCAATGTACCTAATGCATCAAGAGCCTGCCGACAAGCGTATGGAGCTGGTTAAGGAAGCATACTGGGCGATGAGCAACATGTACATGACAGCAGCTACACCTACCATGTCTAATGCCGGAAAAAAGGTGGCTGGACAGCTTTCCAGCTGCTTTATTGACACTGTAGATGACTCATTGGAGGGTATTTTCGATTCCAATACCGATGTAGCCCGTCTTAGCAAAATGGGCGGCGGCATCGGCGTATACCTCGGTAAAGTACGGGCACGCGGCTCCGATATCCGCGGACATAAAAATACAAGCTCTGGTGTTATTCCTTGGATTCGCCAGTTGAACAATACAGCTGTTAGCGTAGACCAACTGGGTACACGCAAAGGGGCAATTGCCGTTTATCTGGATGTATTCCACAAAGACATTCTGGCATTCCTGGACCTAAAGCTGAACAACGGTGACGAGCGGATGCGTGCGCATGACGTATTCCACGGCGTATGTCTGCCCGATCTGTTCATGGAGCGGGTCGAAGCACGGGGCGAATGGAATCTGTTCTGTCCGCATGAAGTGAAGAAGGTCATGGGCTGGAAAGATGACAAGGGTCGTCCACTGGGACTGGAAGATTTTTATGATGAAGCCTTCGGTTCAGGCTCCTTCCGCGAGAAGTATGAGGAGGCGTCACAGCATCCGATCCTTTCTCGTATTACGGTGCCTGCCATTGACATCATGAAGCGTCTGATGAAATCACAGTTGGAAACAGGTACGCCGTACATGTTCTACCGCGATACGGTAAACCGGGCTAACCCGAACCGTGCCCATGGTATGGTGTATTCCTCCAACCTGTGTACGGAAATTATGCAAAATCAATCTGCAACGGTAGTAGAAAAAGAAGAACTGGTCACCAAGGACGGACAAACACGCATTGTTATTTCCAAAATTCCTGGCGACTTTGTGGTGTGCAACCTGAACTCCATTCATCTGGCTCGTGCTGTTCCGGCAGGTGTGCTGGATCGTCTCGTACCGATTCAGGTACGTATGCTGGATAATGTTATTGATATCAACAACATTGAGGTGCTGCAAGCACAATACACGAACAGCCAATATCGTGCAGTCGGCTTGGGTACATTTGGGCTGCATCATCTGCTCGCACTTGAGGGCATCCGCTGGGAGTCCGATGAAGCGGTAACCTATAACGATCATTTGTATGAAAAAATCAACTACCTGGCTGTAAAATCCAGCATGGAGCTGGCGAAAGAAAAAGGCCGTTATGCCAAATTCGAGGGTTCCGACTGGGCGACCGGGCATTATTTCACTTCCCGTGGCTATACAGACGGTACACGTGAAGGCAAATTCGTCACTACGTCCGAGTGGAGTGAGCTTGCGGAAGAAGTCCAACAAAACGGTGTCCGTAACGCATGGCTGTTCGCCATCGCGCCTAATGGTTCCACGTCCATCATTGCAGGCTCTACCGCTAGCATTGATCCACTGTATGAGTTGCTTTCCTATGAAGAGAAAACAACCTACAAGATCGCTAACCCTGCACCAGACTTGAATGAAAAAACCATCTGGTACTACAAAACAGCTTTCTTGCTGGATCAACATGCTTCGATCAACATGGCTTCTGCACGTCAGCGTCATATTGACCAAGGTCAAAGCTTTAACCTGTATGTGCGCCCAGATATTAAAGCTACCGAATTTTTAGAGCTGCACATCCATGCTTGGAAATCAGGTATGAAGTCGACCTATTATGTACGCAGCCGCGCACTGACGATTGAAGAATGCGAAAGCTGCGCATCCTAAACTAAAGGAGAGAGCCTCTCATGCAGTTACAAAAGATTTTTAACACAGAAGCGCCTAACCGCTCTACCCGTATTATTGAAGGCGAAAACTCCGGTATTCTGAACTGGAACGATATTCGGATGCCGCATATGTACAAACTATATAAAGTACTGCTACTGAACCACTGGATTCCGGATGAAATTCCGATGTCCAAGGATGCGTCCCAGTTCCCTATGCTGGATGCCGAAGAACAGCGCACCTTCAAAATTAACATCGGTCTGCTGGCTGTACTGGATTCCATGCAAACCATGTTTGTCGGAGATGTAAAAAGATATTTTACCGATTCATCGCTGGAAGCCATTTCGGCCATTATCGGACAACAGGAAGTCGTGCATAACCAGTCCTACTCTTACGTGCTATCTTCCCTGGTATCGGAACAGGAGCAGAAAGAAATTTTTGAATACTGGAAAAACGATCCTGTCCTGCTGGAGCGCAACACATTCATCTCGGCGATCTACCAGGAGTTCCGCGATGAGCAGAACCCGCAAACCTTTTTCCAAGCGATGGTAGCGGATTTAATTCTGGAAGGTATTTTCTTTTACAGTACGTTTGCTTTCTTTTACAATTTGGCTCGTGACCAAAAAATGATGGCTACCAGCCAGATGATCTCGTATATTCAGCGCGATGAAAATCAGCATTGCTACTTCTTTGCCGAAGTGTTCAAGCAGCTTTTGGCTGATTTCCCTGAGCTGAACACAAAAGAGAACATGGACTACGTCTATCGTATGATCAACCGCGCTGTGGAACTGGAAACGAATTGGGCGCATTATACGCTCAAGGAGGTTCGTGGCATTGACTTGAACGAGCTGAGCGATTATATCAAATACATGGCAAACATGCGCCTGAGACTTCTGGGTATGGACAAAGCCTATGAAGGTGTAGATGTAAATAGTATGCCTTGGATCAAGCCATTTTCGGATGAAGCCCTGAATGCAACAAAAACGGACTTTTTTGAAGCAAAATCACGCAATTATGGCAAAGTCGGAGATGACAACGGATTTGACGATTTGTAAGTCATACGCTACAAGCCTTAACTCGGTTATTACTGAGTTAAGGCTTTTTTCTATGGGATGAAATTTGCACAAATGCGCAGAATTTTCATGAAACATATGAATTACTATTCATATTTCCCTACTTGAACACGATATTATATGAAGGTGAAATAATATAGTAAGGAGCATATTATGAAAAGCAAAGTCAAAAAAAGAATGGGATTACAATCCAAACTCTACTTCATCTTGCTCATTCCTTTAGTTGTGATTGGCGTCATGATTCTGTGGACGACCAAACTGTCTATTCAGAATGCTTCTCTATCAACCATGCAGCTCAACAATGAAGCGCTGGCAGTGAATACGGCCAAGCTATTGGACAAATCAGCCGTCAAAAGCTTAAATACGAATCCATCCGAGCAGAGCAGCGAGTATAAAGAACTTCGGAACGAGTTAAATACGCTTAGGCTGCAAAGCGGAGTCCTGTATATGTATATGTACAACCGTGTTGGCGATGAGTGGAAGCTCACGGTGGACGGAGCTGCTTGGGACGACAAAGACTACAGTCCTTTTGGAAGCCCTGTTAGTTTCACCCGTAAAGAAACGGCAGATAGATTGAAACAAGGGGAGACGGTCACTACAGATATCACAACGGACCCTGATTGGGGAACGATGTTTTCTTCCTTTACACCCATTAAGGATACAGATGGAACCATCATAGGCTATCTGGGAATTGACAGATCCCTTGCCTCTGTAACTGAAGTATACGAGAAAACCCTGCCTGAGGCCTACCGGCTAGTTATCCCTGTGGTCTCCATCATTCTGATCATTTCCATTGCGGCAATGGTGCTGGTAACCCGTCGAATACTGCGTCAGGTGCGATTCATTAAAAATACACTGGAGCAAGTAGCCGACGGCAATCTTACGGTTACATCGCAGCAAGTTACGTATGATCAGCTAGGTGAAATCAGCGGCTTGACGAACCGAATGGTGGAAGCCATGTCCAATATGATTGTGGACATTCAAAGCAGTTCAAGTACACTTCAGCAAGCATCAGAGAATATCGTCGTGACAACAGAAGGAACACTCCACCAGACTGAGGAACTGTCCCGCACACTCCAGCAAATTGCTGATGTATCTACAAACCAAGCGGATCAAACGTTAGAATCGGTTCAGCAATCTGACCGCTTAGGGCAAACGCTGGATGAAGTCGGAAGCCATGTGCACCAGTTTACGGATACGGCGCGCCATCTCAATGAGGTCCGTAATCAGGTAGCCAGTGAACATGAACTGCTATTGGAGAAGGGACGAGAAAGCGCCCTGCGAATCAAGCAGATGCAGCGTATGTCACACGCACTAACCGAAAAATCCCGTGAAGCAGCTAACATCGGGCAGCAGGTACAGGGCATCGTAAAGCAGACGCAGATTTTATCCTTTAATGCCTCGATTGAGGCCTCGCGTGCAGGGGAAGCTGGTAAAGGCTTTTCTGTCGTAGCTCATGAGATGGGACAACTTGCCCAACAATCTGCCATGTCCATTCGTGAAATCGACCAAATCCTAAGCAGCTTTGTCGAGCAAATTGAGCAAATGGGCGATCAATTTGATCAAAATATAAACACTGTCAATGAACAAGAAAAACAAATTGCATTATGTTTACAGTCTGTTGACGAAGTCACCCAGGTTTCAGAGGAAGTTCAGGAACTTGCTGCACATTTGGCCCAATTGACGACAGAAATGCACGAGGTACGTCACAGCGTAGATCAACATCTGAATCACACAGCCAGCGCGGCGCAGCAAACTGCCGGAATGACGGAAGACGTATCCGCAAGCGCACAGAAGCAGGCTTTAGCGGTAAAAGAACTATCCGCAGTAGCCCGTAATCTGACTACACTATCAAACAATCTACAGCGTCATGCTGATCAGTTCCGGGTAAAGAGTTCAGACCAATAATGATTTCGGTGAACTGTGACCCGTAAGATGGACACTTGACCTAAAGTGTCCATCTTACGGGTCATTTTACAGACGAAAGGGAGTACATTCAAAAGGAGCATTCGCTAACATAGCGAATGCTCCTTTTGAGGTTAGAAAGTCGGGCTGAGTACACCTTTATCCAGTTAGATGCATACATATATAACCTAGAAGGTCTATTAAAGGTACTTAAGAGTTGTGCCGTTATTCTCACGATGGAGGAGCCGCGGCTGTTTTCATCGGTTTCATATAAGAAGGATAGCCTCCCGTATGCTGAAGCATTTCAATTTCACGCAAAATACGCGGCAAGTCAGCGACTGAGTTCATCACGATGTGGGCCCCTGCTCTTTTCAAGCCATATATACTCTGTCTACGTCGTTCCTCAGATACTCTGTCATCCGTTTCACAGCTTGTAGTGTGATCCGGGGGCAAGGCACCCTCGTTATGGTTCAACACACCAATCGTCCAAACGCCGGCATTCCGTCCTTCTTGCATATCGGCTGCTGTGTCTCCTACCTTCACAATATCGCTAAGCGGGAATACCTGCAGGCGATGTGCAATTTCATAGATCATCCACGGATAAGGCCTCCCCTGCGAAACTTCACAAGGGGCTACCATACAATCCAGTGTATAGGGTGACTGTGCAGGCGTGAATACGTGACTCAGCATCTCCATCGGGCAAGATGCAGTAGCGCCTGACTGAATGCGGCGATCTTGAAGCTCCTGCAGCGCCCTATCTATACCGGTAGCAGTCTCAGCCCCTTGGATCAAAGAGCGAAGAACAGGGACAAGCTCAAGATAAATATGCTCAATATCCACTCTGCCAGGATGCGCACCAAAGCACTCCAGCCATTTTCTACGAACCTCTGAAAGTCCGAGCACATTCGCAATATGATCCCGGATGGGCAGTCCCCGTCCATGAGATACCTGCTCTTCAGTTACCTGTATGCCCTTCCATCTGAAGATGTCGCACATTCCCTGGATTAAGCCCCGTCCCCCGGGGTCTAACAATGTACTTTCAAGATTAAAAATAACCGCCTGTATCATGCAATCCCCGCCTTTCCGTACCGCGGCTATCCGCAATCTTTATTTTGCTTAGGAACATGATACACAGCTAACGTAAACTCAAATGTCGCAAACGGTAAGCGGATTGTAATTGAAAATAAATTCCTTGAATGGTTTTGATTTACCGAGTGAAATGAGGAGGGAGTCGCAATATGAGACAGCCTTGGAATGAGTTTAATTCCAAAATGCCTTGGCGGATGGAGCTTGGTTGTTATGCCCTGAATAAGCTAGCCTGTGGAGGATTGGTTTTTGGTCTCTTATGGGTCTACTGCTATCTGACAGAGGAAATCACGGGATTGCCTGTGAGTATAGCAGGCAATAGCGGTGAACTGACCGCGCAGTTGTGGGCCTATGGCTTTGCCCTTCCGGCGGCTCTTGCCGCTGATGCGCTACGTGATCTTTTACCCTGGCTTCGCAAGCCTGAGCAGTTCACGCTATACCTTGCCGTAGGGTTCAGTGTCTTTCTTCTGCTAGGATCTCTGATGTCGCCTGCTGGAACAGGTATATCATGGAGCAACGGCATAGCAGGTGCAGGGATTACACTACTCTATTATGGGGGAAGGCACTGGCTGAACCGTGAATATGGAATACAGATCATGCTGGCCTTCCTCCTGCCACTGCTGCTATGGGTTATAGGGCTTCAATAATATCGCCGGCTACTACTGAAGCGGGATGCTGGCGATGATGCGCGGCCGTTTCCCCAGCCACGCCATGCAGATACACGCCAAAGCCTGCTGCCTGCGAAGCGTTCAAGCCTTGGGCCAACAACCCTGCGATGATGCCTGTCAGCACATCGCCGGCACCGCCTGTCGCCATGCCGGCATGGCCTGTGGTATTGACGTAGGCGTTTCCGTCGGGACACGCGATGACCGTGCGTGCTCCCTTGAGCACCAGCGTGACTCCGCGTGTCCGGGCGTATTCCCGGGCATGGCTGATTCGGTCACGCTGCACCTCTGCTG
Source organism: Paenibacillus sp. Mc5Re-14 (assembly GCF_001049835.1). Lineage (NCBI taxonomy): Bacteria > Bacillati > Bacillota > Bacilli > Caryophanales > Paenibacillaceae > Paenibacillus > Paenibacillus sp. Mc5Re-14. Next base: position 1,947,822 of record NZ_CVPD01000001.1, read on the forward strand.
TCGGTATGCCCAGCAGACGAGCCATTTCACCGGGATGCGGCGTTAGCACGACCGCCGCAGCCCTCGACTTCCAGGCATCCAGCTCAGGCCCCGCCGAGGCAAGGATGTTCAAGGCGTCCGCATCAAGCACGAGCGGACCGCTGTATTCCTCCCACAGGCGGCGCAGCCAGTCAGTGTCCCCTGCGAAGCGGCCGAGGCCGGGCCCGACGGCCAGCACATCGCGCGCCTGCGCGAGCTGTAGCAGCTCGGCTGCGGAGTCGGCGTTCCATTCGCCGTCTCCGCCTGTTGCTGCGGCAGCGAGCATCAGCTCCGGCGCGGCGCCAATGACGCGCGGAAGCAGTGCCTCAGGCACCGCCCACGTCACAAGGCCGCTGCCGATGCGCAAGGCGGCGCGTGCAGCCAGTAGGCCTGCACCGCTCATGCGTAGACTTCCTGCTGCGACCAGAACGTGGCCGTAGGTGCCCTTGTGCCCGTCCGGCACCCGGCTTCGGCTGACATCCACGTCCAGCACGTCGCGCAGCGTATCGCTGGTCAGGAGCCGCAGCTGTACGCCGCGCTCACGGGCAAGGCTGGGCGGAATACCGATGTAGCGTACCACCACATCACCAGCGTTTCCGGCGCCCGGATATTGGGCGAGCCCACACTTCAAGTAGGCGAGGCATACGGTGACACGCGCATGAATGCACGGCTCGTGCAGTGCACCTGTGTCGGCGTCGAGGCCGCTAGGCACGTCTACCGACACGATTGGCGCGCCGCTGGCATTGGCCTCGCGGATTAGCGAGGCATAGGGTTCACGCGGTGGACCTTGCGTGCCCGTGCCCAGCAGGGCATCGACGATGCCGGAGGCACCGTGCAGTTCGAGGTTATCCCGACCATAGAGGATAACCGGGATATCCAGCGCCGCGATGATGTCGCGCTGGGCAGCCGCTTCACCGCGTAGCGTTTCAGGCGGCTCGGCATACACAACAGTGACGCGCAGACCTGTATCGGTCAGATGGCGGGCTGCCACCAGTCCGTCACCGCCGTTGTTGCCTTTACCAACGAGGATATACCAGTGTGCTCGTTCACATACATCATATCGCCCTCGGCTCGATGAATCCGTCCGTATAACACTGCCATGTCCCGGTACATCCCCCGCTCCTGTGTGTGTAACCTCATTTATGCCACCGCTTTTTCCACGTCTCTCAGCACAAAGTTTCAGTACCTCGTCAGCTACTGCTCGCCCGGCATTTTCCATCAAGGTCAGGGCCGGGATCCCCAGCTTATCAATCGTGTACCGATCCAGTTGCCGCATTTGTTCGGCGGTCACCATATACATGCTTATTCGCCTCCCATATAGCCATCCCTGTGATTAATATCCGACGGTAAAGCGGGAATTGACAAATTCCCCTTCTACTAACTCATCAATCAGGGCTACCGCATAATCCTCTACAGAGATGCGACTATGGCCTAATTCGTCCACTACCAAATGATCCAAACCAATACGGAACTGCCCTGTACGTTTACCCGGTTCAATAATTCCGGCAGGACTACAATATGTCCAGTCTACATCCGCAGCACGGTACAACTCCAGTGCATCAGCGTGCGCCGCCGCCAGTGGCTTCACTTCCTCTGGAAACTCAGCGGTATCCATGAGACGCTCACCGTTTTCTGTTTTCAGACTACCCGCTCCGCCAACGACAAGTATGCGCTCCGCACCGGAACGCCGAGTTCCTTCCAGTAAAGAACGAGTCGCTTCGAGCAATTCCTCCTCAGCTCCAAACTTGGGACCATAGGCGCTAATGATAGCATCGTGCCCTTTGGCTACCTCCGTAACGGAATTCGGGTTTAGAATATCCGCCTGAACCACCGTCAAATATTCATTTTGCTCTGTCACTCGTTGCGGATCGCGCACTGCCGCCGTCACCTCATACTTACGCTTGATTGCTTCCTTTACTAACGCTTTGCCAATTGTTCCTGTTGCTCCGAAAATAATCACTTTCATATTAACGTGCCTTCTTCCTATCTATAATTTTCTTACTGTTATTTATCCGTTTTATAACCAGCTCAAACTCGTGCAGGATTTCAGCTTACAGTCCTCCCGGCTTTCGCCAATACATCCCTTCCGACCTTGGACTGACCAGTTGGAAACCGAACTGCGCATATAACCGGTCGGCTGGCTTATCCGCAATCAGTGTTGCAAAGCTGCCCACAGGAACCTCACGTTTCAAATACTCCATAATCTCTTCCATAAGCTTACGTCCATAACCCTTCCCCTGATGGGAAGGCATGACTGCAATATCCGTAACCAGAAAAAACACACCGCCATCACCGCTCACCCGGCCCATCCCGATCAATTCCTGTCCAAGCCGTAGCGTTACAGCAAATAGGCTGTTCGGCAAGCCCTTAGCTGCCGCTTCTTCCGTAATTTGCGACAAACCAGCCTCCTTGCGTAAAGCCTGATATTCCTCCACGGCTGGAATAGCGTAATCTACGCGAAGCAGCTCGTACGGTTGATTCGATGTCTCATGATGTTCTGTTGCAAAATCTATATTTTTATTCATGCCGAATCTCCCTTCCTGCTGTAATCTTGTCTATTTTACCAAAAAATACTTCATAGTTCTTGGTTTAGAGATATACATGCCCTTGAAATGCCTGTGTGGTCTGTGCAATAGTGTAGAAAGAACAATGGAAGGAGGGATTGCGGGTGTCCCCGACGGACTTCGCGGCATTAGCCGCATATATCTCACCCGGTCTGATCGCCTTCCTGCTGGCGTTATCCTTTCTGGTATGGCTGTATGTTCACAGTGCAGCCCAGCTTCGCAATTCGCGTCAGCAGCGGCTCGAAGAATTACAGGAATCACTGCGTATCTATGGGCGGTTAGCTGGTTATCTCCAGACTGCTACCCAGAACGCGATCAACAACAGCGAAAAGCATCAGCACCAGCATGGACTAATCCATGCTCTTCAGGAGGCTAAAGCAGCCCCCTATTTGACCCCTCACCTTCAAGAGCAGGTTCAAGCATCCCTTCGGGAATGTGATCCATTCCGCCGGGAATTGCTTCTCAAGTCACTGGAGCGTGAAATGAACAAACTGATCGAGGAACGGCGACTTGTTCTGCTGGAATCCCATGCTCCAGGCTGGGGAACAGCATTATGGAAGCTATTGCGACCAGCGGCCGGTCCGCTGACGCTGGCGGGGATCGTCTGGTTGACCTCAAGACTGGTTGTGGAACTGATGACTTACAGTCATGTCGATGTTAGTCTACCCGACACCACACAATCTGTATCATGGCTTATAGGGTATGCATGGACAAGGTTCGTTTCTGGCTTGATCGCCTTGCTGTATGTCTATCGTCTGATGACCCTGCGTAGACAAAATGATCTGGACGTGACGGCATCCCATTTCCCAACAAGCCTGTTATGTATGGTCATTGCCGTTGTCGCCCTGTTTCAGTGGCTTGGGCCAGAAGCGTCTCCCTACATACTGGCTGCACAGCTTGTGCTGTTCTTGATTGGCTTCCGACTTACCCGAGGCCGCTCGCGAAGTGATCGTCCTTATGTAGGTCATCCCGGCTTGATGAAGGCCGATGCTTCGCAGCATCAGGAATTACACGCAACTGACAAAGATACAACCGCCGATTCTTCTTTGGCTGATGAACATATGCGGTCCTAAACACCCGTTGCGCCTGAAATTAGATCCCATATACATCCCGCAAATCACATACCATCACAGGACATCCCAACACACAAAGAAAGAGTTTATGGGGTGTCCTGTTTTTTGAACAATTTTTGGCTTTTTACGGGGTTAGGCTTGTGCCAGCGATCAAGGAAAGGGTATATTGTTTATATAAATGTAAATCATATCGTTTTATATGTATGAATATTGAAAAAAATCCATATATGTTAAACTACCATCAATTTATGATGCGCGTTAGAATTGGAGGAACTATGCAACTGGACATTTCTGAAAAATCACTTCCCGTTTATGAAGCGCTGGCCAGTGAGGTTCGGCTGAACATGATTGTTCTGCTTGCGGAGAAGCCTATGAATATACGTGAGCTGGCGGAAGCCCTGGGACTCAGTAGTGCGATTATGACCATGCATGTTAAGAAACTGGAGAGAGCATCCATTATTTCGACTAAAATGCTGCCCGGACGAGGCGGGGTTCAGAAGGTATGCTCATTGGCTACGGACAAAATTGAAATCGCCATGCCACGCTATCAGCAGGATGTACGGCAATTTCATCAGACGGAGATTTCCGTCGGACACTTTACAGATTTTGAAATTCAGGCAACCTGCGGCCTAGCTACCGTCGAAAAGATTATCGGAGAATTCGATGAGCCTCGTTCATTCTTAGACCCTGAGCGCTTCAATTCCAAAATTCTGTGGTTTAGCCAAGGGTATATGGATTATAAAGTGCCGAATTTCCTATTGTCCAGTCAAAAAGCTGAGGAACTGGAAATTTCGATGGAATTATCATCGGAGGCCCCTTTTACCAATGATAATTGGCCTTCAGACATCACGTTTTTTCTAAATGATGTGAATTTGGGCACTTGGACCAGCCCGGGGGATTTCGGTGATAATCGTGGTAAATATACACCTTCATGGTGGCCTGATTTTATCAATCAATATGGCCTGCTTAAGAGACTTCGCGTGACGTCCGAAGGTACGTTTATGGATGGCAAGCAGATATCCGATGTGACTCTAAGCGACGTACTGATTGATCAGAAGCAATGGAAATTTCGTATTGCCATTTTGGATGATGCACAGCATGTTGGAGGGGTAACCCTGTTCGGTACCGGATTCGGTAACTATAACCAGGATATCCTGTTCCGTTTGTACTACAAACCTGCGGAAAACCATACCAAAACAGCAACGGTAGAAGCTGGCGATAGCAGCAAATAATCATTAGACCATTCAAAACCTGAACACGGCGTTTTGCCCATGCCTTTCTTGGGAGACAAAGCGCCGTGTTTTACTTTCTCATCCTCTTTTACCGGCCCCTTTTTGCCATGCGCTGTGTAATTAGCGTACAGGTTCAATACAAACTGGTGAAGGAACCTCCAATACATATCCCGTTCGGGTCAACCGTCCATCATCCCCATGGATAGCAAAGGATACGACGTTGTTTCCCTCTTGATTCGCCACTAGCAAATAACCAGACAAGATGTTGAAGTTACGCGGCGTACTGCCGAAAGTCTCGACCCATTCAATCGTCTTTAGCTTGCCGCTGTCTAGATCGACATGGTAGAGTACGATGCTGTCATGTCCTCGATTGGATACATACAGAAAACGTCCACAGGGTGTAATTCGAATATCCGCTGCTGTATTTTCTACATCTATAATGCCTTCTGGCAGTGTGGACAGACTTTGCAGCAAGGTAAGCTTACCATTACGTTCGTTATAACCAAACACAGTAACGGTATTATTCAATTCATTGGCGACAAAGGCATATCGACCTGAGGGATGAAAAACCAGGTGACGCGGGCCGGAACCAGGTGGCAAATCTGTCTCACGGTGGGTCACCAGTTTCCCATCCTCGGTCAAACGATATACTATAATCTGATCCAGCCCCAGATCACATACCATGGCATACTGTCCTGAAGGATCAGGAATAATCGAGTGTGGATGTGGCGCATCCTGGCGGTCCTGACGAATCCCTGACCCCGTATGCTGAACCTGCCCTGACATGTCTCCCAACCCTCCTGCTTCTGTCGCAGGGAATACAACGGCATTGCCCCCAGAATAGTTAGAAGCCAGCACATATTGTCCATCTGTTGTTACGGATACATAGCAAGTATGTGCGCCCTCCGTTCCTTTTCGATCCATAGGATGCAATTCCCCCGTCTGGGTGTTCACCTGATACGTGTACAGTTGGCCTGGTTCTGTTTCACTGGCAGCATACAACTCCGCCCCATTCGGATGCAGTGCCAGAAAAGAAGGTCTCTCGATTCCTTCCACACCTCCAACCATACGCAAATCACCATTGTCCGTATGCAAAGCTCCTATATAAATTCCTCTTTCCTCACGAGACGCATAAGTTCCTATATAAAATAACTGCTCATTCCGCTCTTTCATCCGATCTCAGCTCCTTTTAGCGTATTCCTCACAAGTTATCCGACTTTTAAGTTCTACTTTCTAACTGGTTATAAACTTATCATGCATTATTACCCAAGATTCTGCCGTTTCATTAACATTTGGCTATGTATGCAAAAAAATAGCCTCTTCCACTGTAATCTGTAGTAGTTCATAAGAACGCCACAGTTCACACCAAAAGAGACTATTTTTACAGAAAAAACAACATTAAACCGCTGTGGATTGCGTATCTCTGCTTTTCCATTTTACAGCCAGCCCCAAACTAAGCATGAGAATGACCGCCCCAAAAATGTACGGCAAATTGATATGCACCTCAAACAGTGTACCGGCGAGCGCAGGTCCCAGGATATTACCAATACTCATATAAGCATTGTTCATCCCGGCTGCAACTCCCTGCTCATCCCCTGCCATTTTGGATAAAGCAGTATTAATGGCTGGTCGCAGCAACGACGTAGCGGTAAAGAAGATAAGCGATACTCCGAGTACATAATAGAAGTTCCCTGAGAGCAACATAAGCACAAGGGAAATCGCGGAAAACAGAAAAGAACCGATAATCACACCTTTTTCACCAAAACGGTTCAACATCGGACTAATGACCACAGCTTGAATTATAGTTCCGACCAACGCACCTACCGTAATAATGATAGCAATATCACGTTCATTGTAATGAAACTTGCCTGTTACAAAGAACGGAAACATCGTTTCAAAATGCGTCAGGCCAAAGGTTAACGTGAATATCATAATCAACAGCATAAAGTACGGCTTACGGAAAGACAGCGCAAACTGTTTAATCACATTGTCCCGTTTCACCTTAACATTTCGAAACTTCAACTGCTTCTCCAACGACAAGGTTTCGGGCAGTAAAATCAATGAAATCAGTGCCGCTAAACCTGATACCGCCGCCGAAACGTATAAGGGTGTACGAAGCGAGATATCTGCCAGCAAACCACCTACACCAGGACCGATCACAAAACCAAGCGACATCGCGGCCCCCAACAGCCCCATTCCTCTGCCTCGGTTATGGACTGTTGTGATGTCGGCAATATAAGCCATCATTGGAGGGATCATAAATGCCGCTCCTGCGCCTCCAAGCAAACGGGAAATATACAGCATCGTCAATGAGTGTCCAATTGCAAACAATACAGAAGACACCGTCATGATGACCAAACCGATAATAATCATTTTTTTACGTCCGTATTTATCGGACCATTCCCCCGCTAACGGCGAAAATATAAACTGGGTCAAGCCAAACACGGCAACCAGATAGCCTCCCGTTTCACCACTGCCTCCCAAGGAACCCATGAACTTGGGGAGGATTGGAATAATGATTCCAATTCCCAGCATGGCAATAAACATATTAATCATCAAAATGACGAGCGGCCCCATTTTCAACTGTTGTGAATCCGACATGTTGCGTTTTGTCCTCCTCAGGTTCTTTATTTCGTATACGAAATTCTTATTTTGCAACCATTTCAGCAAAACTCTTCATTATATTAATAGAGCGGGAGGCAAATAACAATCATAAAATACTTCCGATACCCCTGAATGTTACTCCTTTATTTTTGTACAATAGCAATCGCAATATCATAATCAAATTTCTGAATTTCTGCGGATGGAATATCAAAAGGATTCACCGGCTTTAGTCGATTCGACTCGATCCAATATACCCCCTCTGTCGTATTACGCTCATAGCCATTACGGTCCAACCAAGCAAATAGATCATCATAAATCGTATTTAGTCGTTCTCGATCTCCCTGAAAACGGGTCACTGCATACTCTCCTTCGGGCACCTCGATGCGTTCAAGACTATCCGGTACTTCATTCCACGAGGACACTTTAACGCCCACCTTGACCGCAGTACTTCCGTTCTCCTCAACAACTGTCCATTGGGGAGTTAACACATAGCCCATATCCGCGTCCAGACGACCTGAGTGGTTCTCTGGGACGTTCTGTTGCACTTGTTGCCACTGTCTGCGTACCTCATCACCCAATTCGGCAAAAGGGGCTCGCGCAGTCAGCGCTGCTACCTTGAAAGCCGATATCCGCTGAATAACTACATCGAGATTTGAACTCATACGGTTTCCTCCTCATCAAAGTGAATACTACCAAACTTACTATATCCTTATGGTGAATCTTCGAATAGCTCCTGCAATAACCTTTCCTTGTTATTCAGAAATTGTTTGGTAATGATAAAATGATCGGTTTCCTCTAGCGTCCGTGTGTCGATCCCTTCATGTGTCAGATGATACAGGACCGAATCTGGATAAGACATCAAGATGGGGGAATGGGTAGAAATGATAAACTGTGATCCCTGTTGCACGAGCTCATGAATCCGGGCAAGCATGGCCATCTGACGCAAAGGCGATAGCGCTGCCTCTGGCTCATCCAAAATATACAATCCTTGTCCCCCAAACCGGTGCACAAATGCAGCAAAAAAAGACTCGCCATGTGACTGCTCATGCAGCGACTTCCCCCCGTACGAATCTCGAATAGGTCGCCCTCCTCCTTCTCGATCCAGCTCGTCGATATGAGTCGCCACATTATAGTAGCTCTCCGCCCGGAAAAAGAAGCCATCCCTCGGCTTTTCGATCCCTCTCACCAACCGGATATGCTCATGCAGCGCGGAATGCGTGGCTTGTGTAGAAAAGTTGAAATTTTTAGTGCCACCCTCTGGATTAAAACCCCACGCGACCGCGATTGCCTCCATAAGCGTCGATTTACCTACACCGTTTTCTCCAACAATATAGGTAACGGAAGGATGGAATTTGAGTTCGTTCCACTGTTGAAGAGCCTTTAAGTTAAAAGGGTATTGGCTCCTGTCTGCATCTGGAGGCCATAATAGCTCCAATCGACGTATAAAAAGATTACGATCCCATATACTCATGTCCAGTCAGCTCCATTGCCAAGCAATTTACTAGGTATTCCATCATTATATTGCAATTATTTACAGCAATCAATCTCAACTCCCATTTCGTAACCCTTCTGTTGTTATTCAAGCTATTATTACAGGTATAATATAACGAAGCCTTTTATTTGGGCAGGAAGTTTTCGCGCATTATCAGTCTCAATCTTATCCTTTTCAAGCAGGTGAATCTATGAATTCAAATCACAAATCGTTCCAATCCTTTAAAATCGTACAGTACATGATGACCATCTACAGGCAGCGATTGACGCGTATTTTGCTACCGCTGGCTGTACTGGCTTTTATTATATGGGAGGCTGGACGAGAGCTAAAAGACTTTAATCTGGCACGGATGCTTCATGAGTTGCGGCGAATGGATGCCACGTTTCTCATCGAAATTGGCTTGTTCTCCCTGGTAGCCGTGGCTGCTATGAGTGCTTACGATTATGTAATCAGGCATCATTTCAAGCTTCAAGTCAAGCCTGGAACGACATTTCGGTACGCCTGGATCTCCAATACCTTCAATAATGTCTTCGGCTTTGCAGGCTTTACAGGAGCTGGACTACGTACTGTACTGTATAAAAAGAGCGGTGTGCCATTGGGTGTCATCACCTCGGCAGTCGTATTTCTTTCGCCTGTCGTCATTACCGGACTATCTTTGCTAGCTTGGGGTGCTATTGTCCATTTGTATCCGGTGCAGCCTGTGCTTGATGCTCACCCATGGCTTCATTGGGCACTATGGGGAATGGCACTTTACCTGCCTCTATTTCTGATCATGCAGCGCTCCAAAAGGTATGCCACATGGTTCAACAAGGGAGAAGGACAGCTCTCCTGGTTCACCATCTCTGCCTCCATTGGCGCCTCTCTGCTGGAATGGCTGCTGGCTGGTCTTACCTTTGCATGGATCGGCTCGCACTTGCTCCATGAGCTGCCGCTCCATTCTGTGTTCGGTATTTATGTAATAGCCGCAATTGCAGGGTTAATCAGCCTCGCACCCGGAGGAGTCGGCGCATTCGATATTATTGCCCTGCTCGGGCTGCAAATGGCAGGAGCCAACTCGGACCGGGCGCTGGCTGTGCTGCTGGTCTTTCGCGTCTTTTATTACATCATTCCGTGGCTCATCGGCTTGGTATTAGCCGCGCTGGAAATGATTCCGCGTAATGAGCGCTTGAGCCAGCTCGCTGAGACAGGCTGGGATTACTCCCTTAATGCCTGGCAGAAGGTATGGGGCTGGCCTGGTCAATTCCGGTTTTTGGCCGATCTGGGGGTATGGGCACTTGGGAAACTGGTACTCATCTCCGGCGTGGTGCTTCTGTTGTCGGCCGCTACGCCTGGTCTGTTGTATCGGCTTCGTTTTGCTGAACATTTGCTCAGCCTGCCCGTTATGCGCTTATCGCACGAAATCTCGGTCATCATCGGAATTATGCTTGTCGTTCTGTCCCACGGAATCTCTCTGCGTATTCGCAGAGCATTGCGGCTGACCTTGATACTGCTGCTGACAGGAGCCATTTTCACCTTCACTAAAGGTCTGGATTTTGAAGAAGCCTTTTTCCTGCTGTTCGTGGCATTAATGCTGTGGATTTCGCGTTCACGGTTTTATCGGGTCAGTGCGCCGCTGAATCGGCACAACATTTTAATATGGGGCGGATTATCTCTACTCGTAACCGGCGCTTATTTTATGATCGGGGCAGGCTCCAATACACCATTTATGCGTCATATACATGCCAAGGTCCATCTGGACTTTTTTATGAACCGCAGCGATTACGGAGTTACAGCCGTATTTAGTTTGATTTTGGCGTGGGTATTCCTGACGGTGTATTTCTTTCTTCGTCCTCAGCGTAGCATCAGCAATCTACCCGACGCACAGGAGCTGGTTAAGCTAAAAGAATTTTTGGAACGACAGGGTGGTAACCTCGTTTCTCATATGCTTTTTCTGGGCGATAAATATCTGTATTGGACCAAGGACGAACAGGTGGTTCTCCCCTATGCTCGCAGCCGGGACAAACTGATTGTATTAGGTGACCCTCTCGGTCCAAAAGAACGTGTGAGTGAAGCCATTCAGGAATTCCAACGGTTCGCGGATCGATATGCATTGACGGCTGTATTTTACCAAGCATCACCGGAATATTTGTCCATCTATCACGAGAACGGCTATCGCTTTTTTAAATTGGGCGAGGAAGCGCTCGTGCCGCTGGAGTCCTTTACACTAACAGGCAAAAGCAATCAGGCGCTGCGCAGCGCCAAAAATCGCTTTGACCGCGAAGGCTATTCATTCGAAATGGTCCAGCCGCCTCTAGAGGCGTCATTGATTGAGGAGATGCGTCATATTTCGGATATTTGGCTGGATGGGCGCAAGGAGAAGGGATATTCTCTCGGCTGGTTCAAAGAATCTTACCTTCAGTTGGCTCCAATTGCATTGCTGAAGGACTCTGAAGGGAAGGTCATTGCTTTCGCTACGATGGCCCCAGCTTATGATCATGGGCAGACGGTCTCTATCGACCTGATGCGTCACCTGCCCGACACACCCAATGGAACGATGGATTACTTATTCACACGGGTCATTGAGTGGGCCAAGGAAAGTGGATATACGACATTTAACCTGGGCATGGCCCCGCTGTCCCAGGTAGGACAAAGCGAAAAGGCATTGCGCGAGGAAAAGCTGGCTCGACTCGTTTTTCAATACGGGGGGCATTTTTACGGCTTCCAGGGACTTCGACGCTTTAAGGATAAATTCAAGCCGCAGTGGGAGCCGCGCTATCTGGCCTATCCAGCTTCTGTTTTTCTGCCGATCCTGACGCTGGAGCTGGTATATCTCGTGTCCAAACGCTCGGACTAAACAAGGTACGATACAAAAGGATTTTGACAGTTTAAAACGACGTAAAAAAGGGTGTTCCTCACCAGTAAATGGTTGCAGGAACACCCTTTTATATTCACTATTCTTCTTAGAAGCTGCCTTTTACAACAACGTCAGACAGTGGGAAACGTCCTGATGGACGTGCTGGCACTTGTGCCTTACCTACACTAATGAGCATGGTTGGCAGGTATCGTGCTGGAATATTGAATTGCTCGATCAATTGTGCTGGAATAAATCCGCCCATTGCGCAAGTATCGTAGCCCAAAGATTTAGCAGCCAGCATAATGTTTTGTGCTGCAAGAGCAGAGTTCAGGATCGCTGCATCGCGAGCTACCTGCGGGTTTTGATAAGCGCCATTGATTTGACCTACCAATGCGTCACGGATTTCCGCTGGCAATGCGCCTGCTTCTACCGCTTGATCATAAATGACAGCATTGCGGTTCGCTTCCAAATCACCCAGTACGGCAATCGTAACAGAGCTCTCTGCTACTTGACCTTGGTTGTAGGCGATAGGCAGCAATTTTTGTTTGTCCGCTTCACTTTCGATAACAAGGAATTTCCAATGTTGAAGGTTCCAAGCGGAAGGAGCTTCTACCGCGGCAGTCAAGATAGCTTCCAGATCTTCCTCTGGCATTTTAAAATCCTTTACATAGCTTTTTACCGCGTGTCTTTCACTAATAACAGATAAGGTTTCATTTTTCCGGCTGCTCGACATTCTGGGCACACTCCTAATTTCTTAATATATATCTTGAATCTTTATTAACTTCCCAAACTACTGCAATTATAAAAATGATAGTGAATGATGTCAATATGTTTAAGTATGACCCCGCACTCAAAATACAGTACAATACGGATAAAGACATGCATATCGGCAAATGCCTGCCGATGGGACAAGACACGATGAGTTCATACTGTTCTCATTTGAATTTAAAAAGGAGCGTTACTATGATCGGATCGTTTAAAAAAACGGATATTGCTTTATTTGCCGCGTGGGTAGTAGCTTGTGTGGCGACATTGGGCAGTCTGTATCTCAGCGAAATTTTGGGGTATGAGCCTTGTAAGCTGTGCTGGTTTCAGCGCATTCTAATGTACCCCCTGACCCTTCTGCTCGGAATTGCATATTTTCGAGGCGATACGAAGATACGCATTTACGTTATGCCATTAGCCGTCATCGGTGGTGCGATTTCGGCCTATCATTTTATTATTCAGCGCATCCATGCAGCCGCCAAAGCTGCCACACAAACTTCAACGGCCTGCGGCAGAGTGTCCTGTGAACAGGATTATTTGAACTGGTTGGATTTCATCACCATTCCGTTGCTCGCACTCATTGCTTTTATCCTTATTATTGCAGCGATGGTTTATATCATGCGCCAAGAGAAAAAATCAGCCGCAGGTGAGGTACAAGCACAAGAACTCGCATAAGATGAAAGAGACCCGATTATAGGGCCGGTTACCACCAAAAGGCGTATAATCCGCTTGCCGGAGGAAAGACTGTAACTAAATATATCCATTGCATATGTGCTATAATGTAAAAGGTTTGCAGTCTGTCCAATAACGCTTATATTCCTTATAGAGGGGGCCAGTCCATGTTTCATATCAGCACCCCATTGCTGCAATATGGCGCAACTTTCGGTATGATCTTAATCGCTATATCGGCTATTTTCATCCGTATGAAGACAGGTCATCGCCCGATTAATGCCAAAAAAATCATCATTCCTCCGCTCGGCATGAGCACCGGCTTTATGATGTTTGTGGTGCCAGAAGTACGGGTTCCCTGGCTTTGGGCGCTGGGCGCTTTTCTGATCGGCTGGTTTATTTTTTCCTACCCGTTGATCCGCAGCACCAAATTTGAGTTACAAGAAGGGCTGGTTTTCGTGCAACGCTCGCGCACCTTCTTTTTTATCCTGATCAGCCTGCTGATCGTCCGATTGCTGCTGCATGAATTTATTCAGCATTACATTACCATCCCGCAAACAGCAGGGCTATTTTTCATACTAGCCTTCGGGACGTTGTTACACTGGCGGCTCCGTATGTATTTTCAATATCGTCAGTTCGTTCCGGATGAGACGGAAATCCGCATCTGACCAACCGATATTTAACGTGCATACTCGCATGTTGCTGTGTAGACCCAAAAGACCCGTTCTCCTAACAGGAGGTCGTGTCTTTTGGGTCTTTTTAGTCTATCAGGGGCCAATTCATTAAGGTGGTGCTTTTTGTTGTCGTTCTTGAAAACGTCCCACTCTCCCAAGGCTCTGCGGTCAGCTTGAGATTAACGCATTGATGCCGTGCTGCCTGGACGCCGGGCGCTAGGCACTTACTGGGAGCTCTCCTTTGTAAACAGCACGCTGCCGTTTGTGTTATTCTGCGGAGCATAAGCGCCATCCCAGGTGATAAAGAAGCTTGCTCCAGTGTAGACTTCATTCAGGGCGTTGTTCCAAAGCGAATAATCGAATTCCTTGAGCTGATTATTGTTGCGATCCACATGGTCGCCACCCACGGCTGGTCCAATTTCGCAAAAGCCGTAAGTTTTGCCAAGTCCTTTGATGTCATTGTAAGCCATCTTGATTTCATTGTCATTGGACGGATCATCGCTGTAAGCATCGATGCCAATCCATGTGACATAGCTAGAGCCGGGGTAATAAGCAGCCGCGTTAGCTCCTTTATTTGGGGCATAGACAAAATTGACGTTGGACATGCCATTGGTCGTCACGATGTAATTGTACAAATTGATGTACAGGTTCTTATAGTCTGTCGTATTCTTGTTTCCCCACCAGAACCAGCCTCCGTTCATTTCATGGAAGGGTCTGTAGTAAACGGGGGATGAGTTAAACTTTTGCAGACCGGTCACAACATTGTCAACCTGGGCCTTATAATTTTGTAGCCATGCGGGGCTGGACGAATTGATGGATGAAATGTCTGTATTGGCCAAGATATTAAAATCGGAATCAGACATTGGGGCGTTTACATTTCCACCCTGAGGATTGGGCATGTGGGTGGAAACGGTGACGATTTTCCCCAGGTCTTGGATGACGGAGGCGCTATTAGAGGTAATGGAGGCTGCATCGGTGCCCCCCTGGTTCCAGTTCAGCAGATCATAGGAGACAATGTCAGGGTTGTAGGTCCAGACAGGGCTGGTGTTTACACTTCCGTCATAGCCCAGGAACATGCCTGTATAGTTGATATTGCTCTCCGCGCCTGCCGTCATTGGTAGCGAGAATAATAGTGCAGCCCCGGTCAGGGCGCTGATCAAGCTCTTCGTTTTCTTGAATGAATTCATATTGGTTATCCTCCTAATGTTTATATCTTGCTGCTTGTAATCGCAAGGCTTATGGTCAATCACTTCATCCAGCAACTTTTATCATTCTTTTTGTCCATAACATAACCTCCGTTTTTCCTCAATTCTGAGTTCCGTAATGAGTCTTTTTTCTAGTACACCCCTCCTGTTCAATAAGACAATTCTGATTCGCAACCTACATATTTTTCGTTTTAGCGAGTTGATCTCCATTTGCCTAAAGGAATACACTTTTGTGACCCTCAATTATATCGACATCAAGGGAAAAGGTTGAAATAGTTCTATTAGATCAAAAAATAATTCACATAACAATAAACAAACAACCTTCGCAAAGTGTGGTAGAGACTAAGTGTGTAATAAAGGAAATACTTTTATTTCACTCTTATGAATTCAGATTCAAATTATTGCTATTTTTGGACTATGTAGAAGATTCATAATCACACACTTAACGTATCCTGTTATCAGTAGTCTAGAGAATAAACACACGTGCAGAATAGTTAGCAACGGTGGATCACTAGCGTCTATCAGAACTAACTGATCACTCTGAAAACATAGCGTTTATTTTCTTTAAAATGTTGGCTTGGCACTCATGAAACAAAAAAAAACGATATTCGGCCTTTGGGCCAAATTCGGTTTTTAGAGGTGAAACTATTATTCCCCAGTTTCCTATTCTTCTTCCTGCGATTTATGTGGAATAATGTAATGCCATAACTCCGTTTCGTTCGTTCCAGCATTCGTACAACCAAACAATTAGGAAATGATCTGGCAAAGCTTGTACTCACCAACTCTATTCAAAGTGGGACGGATTCAAAGAAATCAAATCTTCAGAGAAATCATACAACTACAATCGTGCTATCGAGTTATGGGATTGGAGCTCCGAGCGACTTGAATTAGAAAAGGAGTTTTAAAATAGTGGGGCAACTAACGGGGCATGTTAGCTTAGTAAGGACGATGAGTAACCAGTCTGTGTAAATCGATGAAGTATAACAATTGCAATCTCATCGATTTAGACTATAATGTTCTAACTCTTGAGCTTTATTGACTAGAACACGATATTTTTTAAAAGTACAAAAAAAAGAGATGGCATAAGCCGTCTCTTTTTTCATCTATATAAAGCGGGTGATGGGAATCGAACCCACGCTACCAGCTTGGAAGGCTGGAGTTCTACCATTGAACTACACCCGCAAAAAAATGGTCGGGATGACACGATTTGAACATGCGACCCCCTGGTCCCAAACCAGGTGCTCTACCAAGCTGAGCTACATCCCGTAATAGATGCCGGTGAGAGGACTCGAACCTCCACGGTTTCCCTCACGATTTTGAGTCGCGCGCGTCTGCCAATTCCGCCACACCGGCTTATGAAATTAATGGCGCGCCCTGAGAGATTCGAACTCCCGGCCTTTTGATTCGTAGTCAAACGCTCTATCCAGCTGAGCTAAGGGCGCAAATATGGAGCGGACGACGGGAATCGAACCCGCGACCCTCGCCTTGGCAAGGCGATGCTCTACCGCTGAGCCACGTCCGCAAAAACAATATGCGCGTGGAGGGACTTGAACCCCCACGTCAAAGACGCTAGATCCTAAGTCTAGTGCGTCTGCCAATTCC
This sequence comes from Paenibacillus sp. Mc5Re-14, assembly GCF_001049835.1. Classification (NCBI taxonomy): domain Bacteria; kingdom Bacillati; phylum Bacillota; class Bacilli; order Caryophanales; family Paenibacillaceae; genus Paenibacillus; species Paenibacillus sp. Mc5Re-14. Next base: position 1,964,553 of record NZ_CVPD01000001.1, read on the forward strand.
GCCACACGCGCATACAATGATAATGGTGAGCCATGAAGGACTCGAACCTTCGACACCCTGATTAAAAGTCAGGTGCTCTACCAACTGAGCTAATGGCTCTTAATGGCTGGGGATATAGGATTTGAACCTATGCATGACGGAGTCAAAGTCCGTTGCCTTACCGCTTGGCTAATCCCCATTATGTATTTAACAGGGCGATCAATGGGCCTTGGACCCACGAATGCCGTAGCCACAATTCGGTACGTTAATCCATTCGTCACGACCACCATAATAATAAAACTGGTGGAGGATGATGGATTCGAACCACCGAACCCGTAAGGGAGCAGATTTACAGTCTGATGCGTTTGGCCACTTCGCTAATCCTCCAAAATGGTGCCGGCGAGAGGACTTGAACCCCCAACCTACTGATTACAAGTCAGTTGCTCTACCAGTTGAGCTACACCGGCATATTAAGTTAAATGGCGGAACTGACGGGATTCGAACCCGCGATCTCCTGCGTGACAGGCAGGCATGTTAGGCCTCTACACCACAGTTCCAGAGGCATTTCCATCAGGAAATTAATTGCGGGGGCAGGATTTGAACCTACGACCTTCGGGTTATGAGCCCGACGAGCTACCGAACTGCTCCACCCCGCGACATTGAAGGTACTTCTCAATATTATTAATGGTGGAGGCTGAGGGGATCGAACCCCCGACCCTCTGCTTGTAAGGCAGATGCTCTCCCAGCTGAGCTAAGCCTCCATACTACTATGACCCGTAGGGGATTCGAACCCCTGTTACCTCCGTGAAAGGGAGGTGTCTTAACCCCTTGACCAACGGGCCACATATCTATTATAAGAGCTGGCGGAGAGAGAGGGATTCGAACCCTCGAGACGCTTTTGGCGCCTACACGATTTCCAATCGTGCTCCTTCGGCCAACTCGGACACCTCTCCATATGGCTCCCCGAACAGGACTCGAACCTGTGACAACTCGATTAACAGTCGAGTGCTCTACCAACTGAGCTATCAGGGAATATTGGTGGAGCCAAGGGGGATCGAACCCCTGACCTCCTGCGTGCAAGGCAGGCGCTCTCCCAGCTGAGCTATAGCCCCATCTTAGAAATAACCATTAAAATTCTGATTATGTAGAGGTTAGTCTTACAGGCGAAAAAAAATCCCCAGAGAAGGGGCTTATGCTTGGCGGCGTCCTACTCTCCCAGGACCCTGCGGTCCAAGTACCATCGGCGCTGGAGGGCTTAACGGTCGTGTTCGGGATGGGTACGTGTGGAACCCCTCCGCTATCGCCACCAAACATGAATTTGCCTCGCAAATTCTAACTTCAAGGTTACACCCTGAAAACTGGATCCGAAACTTCATTGCGCTTTATCTTAGGATAAGCCCTCGACCGATTAGTATTGGTCAGCTCCATGCATTACTGCACTTCCACCCCCAACCTATCTACCTCGTCGTCTTCAAGGGGTCTTACTAATTGGGAAATCTCATCTTGAGGGGGGCTTCACGCTTAGATGCTTTCAGCGCTTATCCCTTCCGTACATAGCTACCCAGCGGTGCTCCTGGCGGAACAACTGGTACACCAGCGGTACGTCCATCCCGGTCCTCTCGTACTAAGGACAGCTCCTCTCAAATTTCCTACGCCCACGACAGATAGGGACCGAACTGTCTCACGACGTTCTGAACCCAGCTCGCGTACCGCTTTAATGGGCGAACAGCCCAACCCTTGGGACCTACTTCAGCCCCAGGATGCGATGAGCCGACATCGAGGTGCCAAACCTCCCCGTCGATGTGGACTCTTGGGGGAGATAAGCCTGTTATCCCCAGGGTAGCTTTTATCCGTTGAGCGATGGCCCTTCCATGCGGTACCACCGGATCACTAAGCCCGACTTTCGTCCCTGCTCGACTTGTAGGTCTCGCAGTCAAGCTCCCTTCTGCCTTTGCACTCTTCGAATGATTTCCAACCATTCTGAGGGAACCTTGGGGCGCCTCCGTTACTCTTTAGGAGGCGACCGCCCCAGTCAAACTGCCCACCTGACACTGTCCTCGTACCGGATCACGGTACCAAGTTAGAACCTAGATACGATCAGGGTGGTATCCCAAGGATGCCTCCCTTCAAGCTGGCGCTCAAAGTTCTACGGCTCCCACCTATCCTGTACAGATCGTACCCAAATTCAATATCAAGCTGCAGTAAAGCTCCATGGGGTCTTTCCGTCTTGTCGCGGGTAACCTGCATCTTCACAGGTATTAAAATTTCACCGGATCTCTCGTTGAGACAGCGCCCAAGTCGTTACGCCATTCGTGCGGGTCAGAATTTACCTGACAAGGAATTTCGCTACCTTAGGACCGTTATAGTTACGGCCGCCGTTTACTGGGGCTTCGGTTCATAGCTTCGCCCGAAGGCTTACCACTCCCCTTAACCTTCCAGCACCGGGCAGGCGTCAGCCCGTATACTTCGCCTTGCGGCTTCGCACAGACCTGTGTTTTTGCTAAACAGTCGCTTGGGCCTTTTCACTGCGGCCCCCTCGGGCTATTCACCCTACCGAGGCACCCCTTCTCCCGAAGTTACGGGGTCATTTTGCCGAGTTCCTTAACGAGAGTTCTTCCGCGCGCCTTAGAATTCTCTTCTCGCCTACCTGTGTCGGTTTGCGGTACGGGCACCTTCTCCTGGCTAGAGGCTTTTCTTGGCAGTCTGAGATCATGACCTTCGCTACTACAATTTTCGCTCCCCATCACAGCCCAGCCTTACGATGTGCGGATTTTCCTACACATCAGCCTCACTGCTTAGACGGACATCCATCAGTCCGCGTCACTACCCTACTGCGTCACCCCATCGCTCATAACGGATTACGGTGGTACAGGAATTTCCACCTGTTGTCCTTCGACTACGCCTATCGGCCTCGCCTTAGGTCCCGACTTACCCTGAGCGGACGAACCTTCCTCAGGAACCCTTAGGCT
>NZ_CVPD01000001.1:1972500-2095000 GCF_001049835.1 Paenibacillus sp. Mc5Re-14
TTCTGTTTCTATTGTAACGCTAAAAGCAGTGAAATGGAACCGATGTCAATTGATACCGTTTACAGGGGCTTAAACGGGGTTTATAATACTCCATAATTTGTATACAAGTATGCAAAATTATTTGCAAGATAGGAGTATTCTATGAAATATCCAACAACCTGGTTACAGGGCGCATCGCTTGGAGAGAGGATTGCTTGTGAACTCCGACTTCAGATTATACGCGGTATGCAGACACCCGGCACTGTTCTATCTGAGAATCAGATTGCTACCGATTTTGGTACCAGTCGTTCTCCTGTGCGTGAAGCCATGAAAGTGCTCTCAGGCGAAGGACTTATCCGTTTGGAGCGCATGGGGGCGGTTGTGATCGGCATGACACCCAGTGATATGGAGGAGCTATTCGACGTACGAATGCTGATTGAGCATTTTGTTGTTCAAAGGTATGTACATAAGGATAATAGCATATTGGTAACCACTTTAAATCAGATGATCGACAAAATGGAAGTCGCTCTCAAGCACAGGGATATCGCTGAGTTTTCTCTTCAGGATTTTAATTTTCATGAAGCTCTGGTTCTGGAAGCAGGCCATACCCGTATTCTCCATACCTGGAATGGTATGAGACAGTTGATCCTGACAGTTATGCTGGCTGCGACAGAACAACGATTTGCGTCTAACATCGAAGAATCTCAAGTCACAATTCGCAAGCACCGCACCTTTGCAAATGCTTTAAAACAAGCGAATGCTCAGGAGTTGTCACGACTTATCGAGGAACATTATCGAGACACCCGCAACGCGGTTAACGATAGCGTTTTGTCCTCCTATAGAAAGACATTATCCTAGTTGCAACATGCTTGGCAAAGAGCAAATGTACCGCGTCTTTATGCGTGCTCCAGCTGACGCGGCTCTTTTTTTAGACTCAATTGTCGACAAGTATACATTTATCTATACATATTGTTGCCTTCATTCTTTTGAATGTTATGGAACCATCCTCTCCCTGGTCGCTTTCGGTTTGATTATGCTGCTGAATGTGTTAATTTAACGATAATGAGCTAATAAGGTAAGTGAAGGGGAGAATGAATATGACTGAAACCCGATATATGATCGGCGTCGATATTGGCACAACCAGTACCAAGGCAGTGCTTTTCAAAGAAAACGGCAATATTGCCGCGCAGCATCATGTGGGCTATCCACTCCATACACCTGAGCCAGATGCGGCAGAACAGGACCCTGAAGATATTTTCAAAGCTGTCGTAACGACGGTGCAAGAGGTCATGACACAAAGCGGAGTACCCGCCGAACACGTGCTGTTCGTCTCCTTTAGTTCGGCTATGCACAGCGTACTGGCGGTAGACAAGAACGGTAAACCACTGACCGCCTCCATCACTTGGGCAGATAACCGTAGTGCCAAATGGGCTGAAGCGCTCAAACATAAATACAATGGACACGATATTTACTTACGCACTGGAACGCCCATTCACCCCATGTCACCGCTGACAAAATTGATGTGGATTACACGAGATTTACCGGATGTTGCGGCCCAGACGTACAAATTCATTTCAATAAAGGAATATGTCTTTGCCCGGTTATTCCACCAATATGTCGTGGATCACTCGATCGCCTCCGCTACCGGACTCATGAATTTGAAGCAGCTAGATTGGGACGAGGAAGCGCTCACTATTGCAGGTGTGACGGAGGAGCAGCTGTCCGAACTGGTGCCGACAACTCATGTGCTAAAAGGGCTTGACGCAGCCTATGCACATGACATGGGCCTGCTGGAGACGACTCCTTTTGTGATCGGAGCCAGTGACGGTGTCTTATCCAACCTCGGTGTGAATGCAATCAAACCCGGAGTTGTCGCTGTTACCATCGGCACCAGCGGAGCCATCCGTACTGTAGTTGATAAGCCTCTCACCGATGCCAAAGGGCGCTTTTTCTGTTACGCCTTGACCGAAAAGCTGTGGGTCATCGGCGGCCCGGTGAACAACGGCGGTATCGTTTTCCGCTGGATACGGGATGAATTTGCAGCCTCTGAGGTGGAAACTGCCAAACGCTTGGGAATTGATCCGTATCATGTACTGACCCAAATCGCGGAACAGGTGCGGCCCGGCTCGGACGGTCTGCTTTTCCTTCCGTATCTATCCGGCGAACGCGCTCCTCTGTGGGACCCAAATGCGCGCGGATCCTTCTTCGGCCTGTCCCTGCGGCACAAAAAAGAGCACATGATTCGCGCCGCACTGGAGGGCGTACTGTTCAATCTGTATACAGTCATGCTCGCTATGGAAGAAGTCATCGACAGACCGTCAGTCATTCATGCCACGGGTGGATTTGCACGCTCGGAGCTATGGAGACAGCTCATGGCGGATATTTTCGACCAGGAAGTCATTATTCCCGAAAGTCTGGAAAGCTCATGTCTAGGTGCAGCCATTCTAGGCTTGTACGCGTTAGGGCGAATTGATTCGCTAGATGCAGTATCCGGTATGATCGGCACCACTCATCAGCATAAACCTGCGGCAGAGCATGTAGATATCTATCGCGATTTACTGCCGATCTATATTCGCATTTCCCGTAAATTTGAAGAAGAGTTCAAGGATATCGCAGAATTTCAGGCCAAGTCCCTACAATTTTAAATTAGTGGAACCTGTTCTAACACTGTTGCGTATTATCGTTTTATAAGACCTGTCTATGTCAGTTGGATAGGATAAGAAGGAGGATTAGACGATGCTCAAAAACTTACTGCACCGCCTGCTACATTCCACCTCTCATTCCCATAAGCGGCGATACAGCAGCTCAGATCGTTATTACGACCGTAAACGCCATTCTTCATCAGACGGATACAAGAACAGCCATAACGGTCACCGATATTACAAGGATAAACGCCGTCATTACTCCAGTTCCTAGCCAAACCACACGAAGCAGGGGCGGAGTACAACTTAACACAGAAGCAAACCACAGGCTTCTTAAACTTATAAAGCGAAGCCCCTTATCATCAAGGGCCTTCGCTTTATTGTTGTGCGCCCTTCGTTTTGCAGAGCAACATCAGTGCACTTTACAGGAAATCGTCTATCACCGAAATTACATAAATTACAGAAACAGAGTTTTAGAGATAATCACCAGCAAAATAAACAGTACCAGAATCGCCCCTACAGAGGTCCAGGCACCTACACCGCAACCCATACCGCCTACTCCGCACATATGACTCATTTACAACACTCCCTTCGCTCATTTACAGGATCATTGTATGTAGACCTAGCCTAATGCGTAAGGGGGGCATTCCCCCATTTTTGCGGCGAATGCCTGTTTATTTTCAGCTACCGTTCTGGATTAACCTCTAGCAGCAACAATGCTTCCTCCAGCTCCTGCATAAACTGTCGACTGTTTTCATAACGTGGGCGAATTTGAAAAAGCCGCTCCAATATATGACGCACTGGTTGACTTAATACTAATTCTTCCTGCCAGCTTCCAGGCGGTTGATCCGGCTGAGGCTCATAACTGCTATACAGCATAAAGAGCATGAAATGCCCGATATCGTACAAATCGCTGTAAAAAGCGACATCTTGTCGCTCAGGTGCGCGCTTTTCCAGCATGGCTTCGGTGAATACATCCTCCTGTCGTTCTCCCACGGCCAGAGCAAGCCCAAAGTCGATTAGGCACGGCTTCCCTTCGCGGTGAATTACGTTAGGGATGCGGATATCACGATGGATATATCCCCGTTCATGCACATGCAAAACTCGCTCCATTAACTCTAAAATGTAGACGATACATTCTTGTTCCGTAAAGGAACGCTCCTGCTCAAAGATAAGCTCCTCCAAGGTCATACCGGAGACGTATTCCATGACCATATACATTTCGTCCGAATGTATGTCATTCTCAAGCAGCTTCGGAATATAAGGATGCTCCATCTGTCGCATAATGTGAGCCTCGCGCTGCAATAGCTGAACTGCCTGCGCTCGTTTGCTCGGTCTGGGCAGTTTGACCGCCACCTCCTGCCCGCTGTGCCGATCCAGACAGAGGTAGGTTAAACCATAGCTACCCATGCCTAAAAGCGAACGAACACAATAACGTCCGCTGAGCAAATCACCAGGCTGTTTGGGATAATCCATCCATGATTCATAAATATTCCGCAACCAAGCAAACATACTTAGATCCTTTCTTATACATGCCGCACCACGTTTCCTATGCGACTTGTCCTCGTATTCTTGTATTCCGTTATTATATCATCCACGCCAAAAGACCATCAGAACCGATTAGGTCTGATGGTCTTATTAGGCAAGATAATGTTCGTTATGCCTCTCTACGGCTACGCGGTGTCAGACCGAGCCAGGACAACAGCGAACTGCGCGTTTTGCGTTGCCGGCCCTGGTAGGTACGTAAATTAGTGATTAACTGCCGATCCCGTTCTTCCTCGACCCTTTCTTTCATCCAACGTTTATGATCCTCCAGTTGGTTAGATAAGCTAACATTCTTCTCCACCAAACGGCTATGCTCTGCTTCCAGTTCCTCCAAACGGCTCCGCATTTCCGACAAAGCGGTTTGCACCATATCCTGCATCTGCGCCAGCTCTTGCGGCTCTACAGACTCCTGTGTTTGTACGGATACAGGTGCTTGCTCCAATCTATATTCAATGGCTGATGTCAAAGTCTGAAGTTGCTCCTGCGGTTGCATGGGTTCCTTCGACAATTCCTGAACGCTCATTTCATCCTCTAACTCTGTCAGCTCAACCGTAGCAGCAGCTTGCTCCTGCACGACTGTCTCTTCTCTGTTCTCAGCCGCCGCCATTATTTCTTGCCAGGTTGCGGTCAGTGACTCAGCATCCGAGATAGGTGGCAAGCGGAATTCTTCATCCTCCAGTTGGAAGGGAGCGGTTATTCGCTCAAGTACCACCTGAACGGATTGCTCCATCGTCATATGCTGCTCACGCAACGCCCTCCGCATCACCTTCAAACAATCAACATCCCCAGCACTGAACATTCTCGACTGATTAGCGGAACGCTGAAACACGTATCCCTGTTCTTCCAGCGCCGCTGCATATTTACGAAGGGTACTCGCCCCAATTCCCAGTTGCTTTGCTGCTTCCGTCGTCGACTTGCTTTCTTCCATTTAATCATTACCTCCCCGGATGGTATGGAAAGAAATAAGCTTGTATATGTAGAATTCGCGGAAACCATTGGAAATCCTTTGGCAAAAATGTTCTAATAATGCAGACTACTAAGAACCTTTGTCATAAACGAATACATTATAAAAATACAAGAAGCGACATCGCTGAGAATGCCCCTTCACTATATACTCTTAAGGTTCTTTATGAAGCGTCACATAAATATCACACTTCCAATAATGTTATGGCAACATTTCTTCCATGAATATGGTCCATGTTATGATTTATACGAAAACCATTTATAAATAAATGGATATATTCTATCCTGCCCTCCCCTAAAAGAATATTGATAATCCTCGCTTATTCTTTAATTATTCCTAAATAGCTCTCCCTACTCACCTTTCGTTTTTAATTTATCGGAATGAGGGCAAAAAAATGGATATTTTCAAAAGATCAGCAATATGTTATGTTATGTAACGTAAAATGGATTTCAGGCATAATTTGTAGCATATTAACGTTCGCTGGAACGAGGAGGAAACATAAATGAAGGGGAAGGCAAGGAAAGTAGCGATTGTCGGCGCGGGAATGGTCGGTTCGAGCTGTGCCTACTCAATGGTCAATCAGTCCATTTGTGATGAAATCATGATGATTGACCGCACGTATGACCGAGCTTTAGCCCATGCACTGGATCTGTCCCATTGTATGGATTTTACGTCTACACGCACCAAGGTCCGTGCAGGCACATATGCAGACTGCACGGATATGGATGTTGTGATTATAACAGCTGGATCCAATCCTAAACCCGGCCAAGACCGCTTGTCTGTATTGGACGATGCCGTGCATATCACTAGAGAGATTGTGACAGCTATTATGGAGGGCGGTTTCGACGGTATTTTCGTTATTGCCGCTAATCCTGTCGACATTGTCACTTATCTGGTGCAGAGTATATCCGGTCTGCCGCGCAATAAGGTGATCGGCACAGGCACCTCTATTGACTCATCCCGACTCAAGACGTTGCTTTCTGAGGTATTTTCCATAGATCCACGCAGTGTGCAGGGGTATGCCTTGGGCGAGCATGGCGAATCCCAATTCGTGGCCTGGTCGCACGTCACGATTGGCGGCAAGCCGCTCTTGCACATTTTGCGTCAGCATAAGGAACGATTCAGACACGTTGATCTGGATGACATCGCCCGTAAAACAAGGGATGCCGGTTGGGAGATTTTCACCCGCAAAGGTGCCACTTATTTTGGTATTGCCAATGCGCTGGCTTACATTACCCGTTCCATCTTAAATGACGACGGTAAAATTATAGCGATCTCTGCCGTATTGGACGGCGAGTATGGACACACTGATGTCTGCACGGGCGTTCCAGCAATCATTGGCAGTAAAGGAATTCAGGAGATCATTGAACTTGAGCTGAGCCCAGAAGAGCAAGCCAAGTTCGACGCCTCTTGCCACCTGATCAGCGACAATATTCGTGCCATTTCAGGCTTAGTGTAAGCCCATAGAGTAAGTACCTTATTCAGAACACGAACCTGCCGCACAGCAAAAAAAGCTCCTTACCCTCATTTAGGGTAAGGAGCTTTTACAGTTCCCACATTTCGTCTTATATCTCTTTATAACGAAATATCGTCAGACCGGCAAACGCAAACAGGACAAAGCTACCCAGTACCACCATCAAGAGTGTATCCGTTGGCACCATGAACGCCCCGAAGTCGTCTCCCCCACTCGGCATCATCGCCAATAAAGGTTGTACCCACGGATAATACGGAGCATAGGTCTGAGAGTTGGCGATCAGCATATTGGGCACGGTGAAGACGAAATTCAAAGCAAGCGGTGCAGCAAAGCTGGACCACAGAAAGGACACCATCAATTGCAGGGCGGCCAGCGGCAGACAAGCAACCCAGCCCGCAAGCAGGCTTTGGGCAATCACGGCCCAAGGGATCGGCCCGTTCATCCCCTGCACAGCTCCAACACCCAGCAACGATCCTCCAAACAGCAGCTGAGTCAGTCCGACCATAGCCATAATGATGGTCAGCTTGGCTGCGTACAGACCCGTGCGGGACAACGGTAGTGACATCAGCTGCTTCCAGCCGCCGCCCCCATGCTCAAAACGGCAGACTAGAGACCCAAACACGGCCGTCAGCATCGGCAGGAACAGCATTGCATGTATTGTAAGCATGGCAGCCAACAGCAACAGCCAGTTTCCTCCCGGATTCGCCAGTAAACCAACTAGGACGGCAATCGCCGGGCTGACGAGCGCAAGCAGCCAGACGGGCGATTTCGCCATTTTCAGGCGTTCGACAGAAAGTAACCGTACGTATCCTCCGAACATTTACGCCACATCCTTTCGGCTAAAATGAGCTGCGGTCAGCAGGCTGAGAATTATACCTGTTGCGCATCCGATAGACGCGAATATCCACGCTTGTGGCGCAACCCAGGCGAATTGCGGCCAAGCCAGCGGAAACCATTCGGACAGTTGGGAAGCGAATAAGCTGCCAATGCCTAACGTAATGCCCAATGTTACAGGCAGAGCTTGATTATGGAACGTGACCGTTAGCCACAACAACAATACGAGTATAGGCAGCGTGCCGCCTAAGGGCCAAAACCCGAGCCGCAGTAGCTCCCCTATCGGTGCTGGCTCTCCCCCAAAGCCAAGAAGCATCCCCAAGGTCCAAGTCCCTACCGTCAAGAGTAGGCAGGACACGCACAGCATTCCAATGGCCAGTGTTAGCTTTGCCATATAAACACTAAATTTGGAAATAGGCAAAGCCAACAGCTGCTTCCAGGAGTTAGAGGTATGCTCCACATTCGCCAACATGGAAGCGACCATCGTGGCTCCTAACACAAGTGCAAGGGGAACAAACAGTGCGATGTTATCCATCAAGCTTTCCCATAAACGGCCCTTATATCGCGGAATCAGATAGTCATAGCGGAGCCCAAAGTTCAGTCCCTGCATGGCCACCAGCCCAAGAGGGCCGAGGAATACCAGAAACCAGATTCCCTTTCTGCGTGCTTTGAGCAGATCCGCTGTCAGCGCTCGCAGCATCATAGGGAGCCCCCTCCTTTGCCCACCACCTGCATGAACATATCCTCCAACGATTTGCGGCGTTCCTCCACACGATATACGGCATGTGTGTTTTCAACTAATCTTCTAACTAGCAGCGCAACAGCCGCATCATTCATGTTGTCAAAATCCAGCGCTGACCCGTCCTTCACTGAATGGTAGCCCTGTTCCCGTGCAATCAATTGGGCTGCTTCCGGCTCCGATACTACGATCCGAATCCCCCCTGCGGACTCCTGACGGAGATTGTGAATTGTATTTTGGAAGACCAGTTGTCCTTCACGGATAATGCCGACGGTATTAGCCATATGCTCTACCTCACTCAGCAAATGGCTGGATACCAGTACAGTGATCCCCCGCTGCTTGGGCATCGCCTGTATCAATTCGCGCATTTCCTGAATGCCCTCGGGGTCCAACCCATTCGTTGGCTCGTCCAGAATAAGCACTTCGGGATTGCCGAGCAGGGCTGCTGCGATACCAAGTCTCTGCTTCATGCCCAGCGAGTAACCTTTAACCGGACGTTTAGCGTGCTTGGTCAGCCGAACGACCTCCAATACTTCAGTAATGTTCTCTTTCGGCACATTCAAAATACGACGAATAGCCTCCAGATTTTCGACGGCGTTCAAATGACCATAATACGAAGGATACTCTACCAACGAACCGACTTTACGCAAAATATCCAGTCTATGTCTGCGAATATCTTTGCCGAATATACGGATCGTTCCTCGAGTAGGGCGAATAAGCCCAAGTAGCATGCGGATCGTTGTCGTTTTCCCTGCTCCATTGGGTCCGAGAAATCCGTAAATATCTCCCCGCGCTATTTTCAGGTCCAGCTGATTAACCGCGGCGCGGCCTTTGTATATTTTGCTGAGACTGTTCGTTTCAATGATTGATTCGTTCAAGTTCCTCACCTCGACACCTATCGTAACGCGCCAAGTTTAAAGCCAAGGGAACACTGAGTTTAAGTTTTGTTTAAAAAACAGATTTGTGTCCCGGCTGATGAACTGCAAATCTCCCTCTCCAAATTCATTTCGCGCGCCAATAGTTCTGTGATCGCCAGGCCAATTCCAGCTCCTTTTTCACTGGATTGTCGTTCCATTCCCGGGCCTTTATCTGCAATGACCAATGCCTCTCTCCCGTTATCCTTCTGAACTTGAATACCAATATACCGGCCTGAGGCAGCATGACGAACTACATTTTGAAAAAGATTATCCAGCAGACGGCGGAAGCCCTGCTCGTCGACATTCCACACCATACTATGCTCGGGCAGGTCGATATCCACTTCAAAGCCTTCCTTTTCCCACACCGGATACCAGCTGGCCGCACACTCGCGCACCAGCCGCAAAATATCACGCGGTTCGTTATTCATGGTGTATTTTCCACTAGATAGGAGATTATAGGTCAGCAAGTTGTCGATCAGACTTCCAAGGTCCTTTAACTTATTTTCCATTAGTGTAATCGACTGCTTCCCTCTGCTGCTAAGATTTTCCGTATCCAGTGTATACAGATGACTGCGCACAACCGTAAGCGGCGTTCGAATATCGTGTGACAGATCGGCGACCAGCCTCTTCCGTAGCTCCTCCTCCTGACGCTCACGTCCTCGGCTCTCTGCCAACTGTTCGACCATCCGATTAAAAGCTTCCTCCAGTTTGCCGATTTCATCCGGGCGACCGGTGGCAACGAGGATGGGTAACCCATCCTCTCCTCGCTGCGACATGGCGGCCTGAAGCTGCAACAACCTCCGCCGAATGCCTCCAAAAAACAGAAGAGATACGAATATAAAAGCTCCCAGAACCAATAGAATAAAAAGGAGATAGTACATCAACATGCCATTATCAGTAGACGACTGTTCAAAAAACGAACGGGGCACCTTTAATACCATATAGCCCTGATTCACATCATCCTTGCCCCCGCCGATAAAGGCCACGACTGTAAACGGACCCTCAGAGCTGGCTTGCTTCATAAAAGCTATAGCCTGTGCCGCGCTCCATTGTTTTGGAATGTTAGGTTGGGTTGGCAGCTCTAATCTGGTTAACCCTGCGGTATCGACCCAAAATATTTGTGAATCCGGGAACATATCCTGCTGTATTTTGCGCAGATGGGCTGAGATTTGCTCTGGATTAGCCCCCTTCAAAGCTATAGCTTCTCGATGCCAGCTATTTTCAGTATGGGTCGTAGAGGGATAGTAAGGATTCGTAGGCTTGATATCCGTCTGCAAATTCAACAGTATGCTATATATTAAGGTTGTAACAGGCAATACAATGGGCAACAGCACCATAGCAAACACAATAATGACCAGATAGCGGAACAACAATGAATTACGAAACCGCCCTCCCTGACCTGGACGGAAGTTGCGATGTAATCCTGTCCACCTTTTACGCATACCGTTCATTATGCCTTCACCCGATAACCTACACCACGGATCGTCTCAATGATACGGGGTGTGGCAGGATCAATCTCCAGCTTTTCCCGCAAGTGCCGGATGTGGACCATCAAGGTTTTGTCTCCGTCGATATACGGATCTCCCCACACCGCCTCATACATTTGTTCCTTCGTCATAATCTGGCCCAAATGCCGCAGCAAATAAGCAAAAATATGATATTGCTTGCCTGTCAGCGTAATTTCCTCCCCGGTATCACAATTTACAATACGATTATCTGGAGGAAACACAGACAGATGCCCCAGTTGTAGAGATTCTTCGGATACGCTTCCTGATCGCCGCAGCAAAATTTCCATACGTGCTATGAGTTCATCGGGGTGAAAGGGCTTTGTCACATAATCATCAGCAAAATCCAATCCTTGCAGCTTATCGTCAATGGATGTACGGGCAGACAACATGAGAATGGGAAGCTCCGGGTACTCTTTCTTGAGCCGCTTCCCAATGGTGAACCCATCCAGACCAGGTAACATCACATCCAGAATCACGAGCTGGCACGTACGAGCTGCTTCCACAGCCCCATCTCCGCTGCGAAGCCAGGTTATAGCGTAATTTCGCTCTTCCAAATACTGATGCGTCCAAGCACCAATATCTTGGTCATCTTCGATGTATAGCACATTTGTTTTCATAATAGACACCTACTTATCGTTTTTCTTTTATGTAATGGGCATTATAGCATTTATGGTACATAACCCACTTAAAAAGGTTAATAACTACCTTATACGACATACGCTTCACAATTTCAAATTTGAATGCAGGTGAACAAGGAGGCCTATCAGATGCTGCTGGAAGCGATATACCACCACCCGAAACGTAATTGGGCTTTTGGTTATGATGATGAAACGATAATTTTACGGCTTCGTGCAAAGAAAAATGACCTGACTTCTGTTCATGTTCTTACCGTAGATAAGTACGACTGGGATCGTACTCGGCAGCTTATTCCGATGTCCAAATTTGCCACCGATGGCAGGTTCGATTACTACGAATGTACTGTAAAGCCTACTCACCGTCGGCTGAAATATGGATTTTTGCTGGAAGATGGCGAGGAACGAATTTGGATGGACGAGGACGATTTCACCACCGAGGAACCTCAAAATGCAGACAGTCTGTTCCAATATCCGTTTTTAAATCCGATTGATATTTTGAAGCCACCCGCATGGGTGAAGGATGCTGTATTTTATCAGATTTTCCCAGAACGCTTTGCCAATGGTGACCCCTCCATTAGCCCGGAAGATGCTGAGGACTGGGGTGGCACACCGCAAAGAGACAATTTTTTCGGTGGCGATTTACAAGGGATTCTCGATCATCTGGATCATCTGAGCGAGTTGGGGATCAACGCCATATATATGACTCCTGTCTTCAAGGCGACGACCAATCATAAATATGATACTGAGGATTATATGGAGGTAGACCCGCACTTCGGGGACAAAAAGATATTAAAAAAGCTGGTGGAGGCCTGCCACGATCGGGGAATCCGGGTACTACTCGATGCGGTGTTCAACCATTCAGGACGTACCTTTAAACCGTTCGTGGATGTACTGGAAAAAGGCGAAGCCTCACCTTACAAGGACTGGTTCCATGTTCATAGCTTTCCGCTGGAAGTGGTCGATGGCACCCCGACCTACGATACATTCGGGCTTGAACCGATGATGCCCAAGCTGAACACGGAACATCCTGAGGTGAAAAGGTACCTGCTGAATGTGGCAAAGCATTGGATTGAAGAGGTCGGTATCGACGGCTGGCGACTGGATGTGGCAGATGAGGTAGACCACGCCTTTTGGCGTGAATTCCGCACTACAGTCAAACAGGCTAATCCGGATGCATATATTTTGGGTGAGATGTGGAATGAATCGTCTGAATGGCTTCAGGGCGATCAATTCGATGCGACGATGAATTATCCATTCACCTATGCGGTGAATGATTTTTTCGTCAAAAAAGTGACCGATGCCCAGAGCTTCGCCTTCGCCATTGGACGCCAGCTTGCCCGCTATCCGCAGCAGGCATCCGAGGTTGCCTTTAATCTGCTGGATAGCCATGATACACCACGCCTACTGACGCTGTGCGGGGGCGACAAACGACTGATGCGGCTGGCTGCTTTGTTCCAGTTCACGTATATGGGCGCACCCTGCATTTTTTACGGCGATGAGATCGGCCTGGATGGAGATGCCGATCCAGGCTGCCGCCAGTGCATGGAGTGGGATACCGACAAGCAGGACCACGAGCTGTTCAACTTTTATCGTGAGCTGATCGCTCTTCGCAAGGCGCACCCTGTCCTTCGTGATCAAGGAAGCATCACTTTCCTGGAGGCACAACCGGAGGGCGCCTCACTCGCCTACGAGCGGCGCAGCGACGAAGAAGTGTTGCTTGTGCTGCTCAACCGTTCCGATGAGGATCACACTTTTGAATTGTCCATTCCAGAGCAGGAATGGCAGTTAGTCTTTGGCGAAGGCCGGTGGTCCGTGGGAGCAAAGGGGCTGCATGCCGAGCTTTTGCCTTACGGATATGCTGTGCTGAAGGCAACGCCTGTGCGATCAGTCAACTCTGCAAAAGAAGTTGACGACAAGATGCAAAGCAAGGCATAGGCTATGTAGACGCGGATGCTGATGAAAATACCTGCCGACTGTAAAAAAAGCAAGATCGCCGGGAACAAGTTATCCAACTTATTCCCGGCGATTTTTTTACGTTGAGGATATAGCTTTTTGTACAAGCTGATTATTTATTTTGGACATCTGTTCTTACTACCCCAACGTCCGACGCATTGATAGAAATGGGGTTACCGCCTTGTCCTGTTTGAGCTGAAGAAGATTGTCTAACGTCCACCCTAATTCTTTTGCCCTTAAAGCCAGTTCGTCTCCTTTTTCCCAATGCCATGGCCTTCTTAAGTCTTCGTGGCTTCATAAACCTCTCAATATGACCTAACTGTGAAGAGATATGCTATATGCATATGCCACTGAAGAAAACAGGTCTCGGCGAATATCAGATCATAGAGAAAAGAGGCTGTTAGTACCCGATCTGGCAAGCTCATCCAAAAAATTACAACAAACATACTAACAGCAAAAGAGCGGAACCTGCTTTTACAGGCTCAATGTGGCTTTAAAACCATCATTGAGCCTGTAGTGATTAATGATAGAGAATCATTGCTTATGTCAGTTTTCAACAAGCCAGTAGCCTTTCATGACTATCGTTGAGCGCTTGCAGATTCGCTTGTAGATGATTGAACATTTTAATCAGTAAAATTTAAAGCGTTTACAAGTTAAGCGGCAGGTTGCCGGTCAGCGACGATTGCTTGACCGGATCACTTTACAAATTGGCTTAAGCCAATACACCAAGAGCGTATCCAATAATTCCTATTGCGAATAAAGCAAAAATCAGAGCTATAGCATTCACTTTCTTTTTGAGCAGTCTCATGCATAAAAAAGTCAGCAAAAGAGGTAACAGTCCAGGTATCAATTGATCCAGAATCATCTGTATCGTCGTAACAACCTCTACTCCATCCGAACGGGTATATCGGGATACTTCGAGTGGTATATTCAGAGTAGTCCATTTAGATACGAGTGCGCCCATAACAAATAGTCCCAGGATGGAGGCCGATTCCGTAAGCTTTTGCAGCCGGTTTCCGGACATGTCGGACACAATCTCCGTCCCTTTTTGGTAGCCGTATTTCAGTCCGTACCACTTGGTAGCCAGGCGAATAACATTAAAGAGCAAGAAAAATAGGACAGGCCCGATAACGCTTCCGGACAACGCAATGGAAGCTCCTAATGCAGCCAGAACGGGGCGTAATGTTCCCCAGAAAATAGGGTCCCCTACTCCAGCCAAAGGTCCCATTAAGCCAACTTTCACGCCACTTATGGTAGCATTATCAATCGGCTGTCCATTGGCTTTCTGCTCCTCCATAGCGGCCGTTACCCCCATAATCGGTGCAGAGATAAACGGTTGAGTATTAAAAAACTCCAAATGCCGCTTTAGTGCTTCTTTTTGGTCTTCCTTCTTGCTGTATAGCCGCTTGATTGCCGGAATCAAGGTGACACAAAAACCAATCGACTGCATACGCTCAAAATTAAACGAGCCCAGCAGGAACCATGAACGGAAAAACATTTTGTTTAAATCGTTTTTGGTCAACTTTTTTTCTTCCATAGTACCCCACTCTTTCATTAAGAATTTCTTTAGAGCTCTTCAATTTCACCCACTTGATCTTTGCGCTGGCTATATTTGGGATTGAGCTGGATATACAGCAGAGCCAGAACCGCTCCCATGATTCCAAAGCCAACCAGATTGATGCTTGTAAATGCCGCGATGACAAAGCCCAAGAAAAAGAAAGGCATCAGATATTTGGCTGCCATCATGTTAATAACCATGGCATATCCTACAACGACGATGAATCCTCCTGCAATTTGCAGCCCTTTTGTAATGACCTCCGGGATGGCATCCAGCAAAGTCGTAACTAGACCGGTTTCGGCTGCAATAGCCACCAATACGGCAGGCAAAGCGACACGTAATCCCTGAAGAAGGAGGGCTATGAAGTGACATAATTCAATTCCTTTGAAATTTGAAGATTCGGCATATTTATCTGCCAGATGCTGAAAGAACACGGTAATCGTTCTAACAAAGATAGTTAACACTTGTCCGCCAGCCGCAATCGGAATCGCAACGGCAATTCCCGCACCGATCGATTGGTGCCCGACAATAACCAATATGGTTGAGACTACACTGGCCAAAGCCGCATCCGGAGCCATGGACGCTCCGACATTCATCCAGCCCAAAGCCAACAATTCCAGCGTACCGCCTAGAATAATACCGGTTTTGAGATCTCCCAGGACCAGACCGATCAGTGTACACGCAACTATAGGACGATGAGTCTGTCCTTCATCCAAAACACTGCCCATTCCGCAAATGGCTGCAACCAGCGTGACCATTACGATTTCAAAAACACTCATGTTTGACCCCCTCTCTTATGCGTACGTGTTGTTAAAACTGGACATTTTGGAGCTTGTTAATCAAATTAATTTTAGGATCACTGGCCACTTTTCTAATCTCCAGTTCTATCCCCTTTTCGTGCAATTTATAAAATGCCTCTACATCCTGCTTGTCTACGGACACTGCTCCGGTAATTTGTGTTTTGCCTTCTTTGAAGCACATTCCACCTACATTTACCGATGTAAACGGTACCCCACCTTCTACAACCCGCAGTACATCCGTGGGATTGGTAAACAGGAACAAGGTCTTGAAATCGTTATATTTAGGATTGTTATAAGCTTCAATCGCTTTCGCAATCGTGACAACATAAGCTTTAATCCCCGGCGGCGCCACTTGTAACAATAAGGTTTTGCGCAGCGTATCCGCAGCGACCTCATTGCTGACGGCGATAATTTTGTTACACTTCGTTTCCTTCACCCACACAGTAGCCACCTGACCATGAATTAGACGGTCATCAATACGAACAAATGATATTTCCATACCTATAATTCCTCCTCTGTTTGTATGTCCCGGATGACACGAAAAGACTTCATTGAATCCTGACCCGCACGGATGGCCAGATCACTCAGATTCTCCACGTTCTCCAGCCCTCTATTGGTCAGCAGGTCTACGATCATTGGCAGGTTTACCCCTGTTACAATGTCCATTTTTTCATACCTGGCCACAATCCTACTGGCCGCATTATAGGGACTGCCACCAAACAAATCGACGAGAAAAATCAATCCGTCCGTCCAATCAATTGTTTCCAAGGCCGCTTTGTACTTCTCAACAAGTCCGTTAACACTTTCACCTGGTTCAAACGTTACACCCACCACATTTTCCAGATGGCCGAAAATCATTTCCGTGGATCTTAGGATCTCTTCGGAAAATTTTCCATGAGTGCCAACAATAACACCTATCATTTGTTTCACCCCCTCCTTGCATCCTTCGCCTATACTTATATGCAAGTCTCATGCCAAGATTCTGTATGATGCGATTAACTATCAAAAAAAAGACCAAACCCTCGGCTGCTCCGGGAATTTGGCCTTTTCTCACCAACTACTTATTATCCTTATCCGCATGATTAATACACATCCAGCATCGTTTTATACACTTGCGCCACTACTTGGGGATACAGTTATATACTTCGCTTAGGATTTCGCAAATATAATATTTTTCATCATTAGTCAGCTTAATGTTAATACTGGAGGCAAATATATTGCAGGAACGGTTCACCACATCGATTAATCGTTGGTCAAGTAAGGATACATCCTCCTGATACACTAGCCCTTCTCCAATGACCATTCGTTCCAGCGCATGAGCCGTATGAACAGCAAGCTGAACCTTCTTTGCATAATGGAAATCAGCCTCCAGTTCCTGTTCCAGCTGCTCGATAAATTTCATCAAAATCCCCAAAATTTTGTGAGGATTCAAATAAGTCATAAACTCCTTTAGCGTATCCTCACATAGATCTCTTACAACCACGCTTCCGTGTTCATGCATAACAGGCAACTGATTGTTGAGCAACAATTCTCTTAATGCCTGTTCACCGCTTGCCTCGATCAGTTTTTCCAAAGGGATAAACGGTACATTGAGCTCGCTTGGCCGCTTAACCCCAATCACCGCAAGAAGCGTATGCTTGGCCCGTAAATCCTTCACCACTTTATCCAATTCCCTGACCTTTGCCGGTACAACAACTATTTTCTCTTCGGTTAAGTCATAAACAACCTTCTCTACAAACTCCTTTAGCTTGGCGGCGGCACCTTTGCCGGAGGAACAGACCGTCACGATTACCTTATTACTGGTCTTTTCCGCTTTCACTCCAGCATTTCCAGTGTTATATCCACGAAAATCCTTCAAAGATTGATAAATTTCCTCTATATTCATATCAAAAATACTGGCCTTTCGCACAGCCTCCAACACAAGCGGGGTTGAAACCATATCGATAGTCTTCACCTTAATCCCGACACGTTCCATAATGGTTGCTTCAAGATTGAGCAAGGAGCCCATATCAACCAGCAGCAATACGCCTCTGCCATTGTCAATGTCCTTCACTTTATCCACAATAACTTCCAGGATTTCTCTAGGACTAACATCCAAAGGCATGTCTACTGCGCAAATATTTGAGCTTCCCAGCAGGCTGTCGACAACGCTAACGACACTGCTTGCCGTACTGTTGCCATGTGCAGCTACAATGATTCCCACATTTCCCTGGTGCTCCTCTTCTACCGATTTCAGAAGAATCGCCACATAGGTAGTCTCGGCATTGGGTACGTTGACTTCAAACTTGGACTCGATCAAATCCTTGATAATAAGTGCCAGTCTGTATTCTTCATCCTGATCATTCATCGGATCATAGATTTGTTTACTGACATATTTTTTCTCCCGGATTCGCTTTAAGAAGGCACTTAAATGAAGACTGAAGGCATAAACAAACCTGTCGCTGTAATTTCTATTCAATTCTTTTTGAGCCATCTCTTGCACCTGTTCAGCGAACTCCAGAATATTTCTGCCTACGATCTTAAGAATCCGTTCCCGTCCCCCTTTGATGTTATAAAATCGGTTATAGAAACTTTTGATGTGAATATTGACATCTGTAGTTATAAACTTATTGATAAAACTGTCATCGAGTCCTTCTTCTTTGAGCATCCCTATCTTGTCTTCAATCAATTTGTACAGGTTGAACGGCAGTTCAGAAGCGTCTGCTTCATCCATTCCTTTGCTGCCTTCAGGAGTAATATACAGCGAGGAGTTGACCATCTCCATTTCGGCAATCTCCTTGCGGTTCTTCCCCATATTAAATAGACCTTCCTTGATATTTCCGGGCAAAATTTTAAAATCAAGTTCAATCTCTTCCTTATTTTCATGTATGCTGTTCAAAAATCCTTTGGCACACACAAGCTGAATGTTCGATTTCAACTGACCGATATTGCCATAGGTTACGCTGCCAATCAGTGCTTTTACAGTTTCCAATTCAACTCTAATGGGCTTGTTCACACGATGGGCTTCGTTTGCAAAGAGATGCTTCAGGATCAAAAACCGCTCCTCAACGGTCCGCTCTTGCAAGGAAGGAATGTTGATCGTAATCGGTATCCGTCTGATAAAGGTTTTCAACATAGAAGAACCGGGATCTTCGGTCGTAGCGCCGATGAGTAGCACATTCGCTTCCCGCTTGCGCTCCGACTCGCCCAATTTGTTGTAACTGTTCGTGTCCATGAAATAAAATATCATTTCTTGGCCTTCTGGGGGCAGCCGATGAATCTCATCCAAAAACAGGATACCCCCATCCGCTTTCTCAACCAGCCCCTCTTTCTCCCTATCAGCCCCGGTAAATGCTCCTTTTACATGACCAAAAATGTGGGAGAGTAGCAGTTGAGGGTTATTGTAATAATCGGCGCAGTTAAATACGATAAACGGTGCTTGCTCTGAAAAGCGCTTCATATATTTACCATAATTATACATCAACCTAGCGAACATTGTTTTCCCAACGCCAGTCTGCCCCACAATCAGCGTATGTAAGCCCTTCGGCGGGTATAATATTGCCGCTTTTCCCTGCTCAACCTGGTTTCTCATACTCCCCATGAAACCGATTAAGGCGTGAAACGGATCCACTTGCTCTCCAGGCAGCAATATTTCATGAATGCTGTTGACTTGGATTTGTTTCTCTTTAAGCTGAACCCGAAAGGTCTCCTCGATCACCTGCTTGTGCAAAAACTTGACGGGTCTCCCCTTGATTTTAATAATCAAGTCGGCGCGAAGTAGACTATTAAGCTCCTTGCTTACATTATTTCTTAACATATTCTGTTGATCGGCTATTTCCGCAGCCGTAATTCCACCGCCGTCCTGCAAGGCCTCTACCGACAGTTTCTTTGTACCATTGGCAATATACTCTAAGATCTCATCAATTCGTTTCACGGTATTCCCCCATGCTGACTAGTTCTTATTTAATTAGTATATAAAAAAAGAAATAATCCTCTACAAGAAAATAAACTGACAAGTTAATCATTAATCTGATACCCTTTTTATTGAATCTATCCAAAACTCAAATTCAGCCCATTCCATTCACTTCTTTTCCAAGATCAAAGGTTGGCAGTATAATTGCATAAGCTTCACGAATAAGCTGCATAAAAAGTTATTTTTGTTTCCCAGTAAGGAGCTGAGATAAAATAATGCGCTACGGATTACAGCAAGAGCAAACTTTCAGGCTGGCTATGACTCCAGAATTACGACAAGCCATCACGATTCTTCAATATTCTTCGGTCGATCTGATGTCATATCTTCATGAGCAAGCAAATGAAAATCCGATCATTGATTTGGCAGAGATCGACATGTCCATCGAAAGAATCAATACAGAAGAAGAAGAAGAAGAAGATTCGCCACGAAAAAATGATAATCCGGTAGACCTTCTGGATTTTGTCTCTAATCCCGCAGATAATTTATATAGACATCTTAAAGCGCAGCTTGGGATGGTCAGCGGGCTATCCAGGCTACAACAGATGATTGGCATGTTTCTGATTGGGAATTTAAATGAAAAAGGCTACCTTGAGCTGGATGTAAATACAGTTGCCGGAATACTTGACGTCCCCACCGATGAGGTTGAAAATATACTTGCCCTGATTCAAGGCTTTGAACCGGCAGGAATCGCTGCCCGCAGTCTGGAGGAATGCCTTCTTTTGCAGCTGCGATATGCCGGGAATGATGATGTTTATCTGGAAGAAATCGTGCGACACCACATGGTCAATCTTTCATGTAACCGCATACAAAAAATCGCGGATGCTCTGGGGATCGACATTCACATGGTACAACAAATTACCGATCAGATACGCAAGCTGAATCCTTGTCCGGGAGCAGCATTTGCTCCATATGACCGCCAGCATCATATAGCAGATATCTCAGTGGAGAAATTTAAAAACGACTACATTGTGACAGTTAATGATATCACAGTCCCACGCGTCGGGATTAATCCTTTTTACCAAAGTATGCTTCGAAAGCCGGCTATGGAGGAAGAAAAACGATTTCTTCGTGAGAAGATGAATACGGCATTATGGCTTATTCATAGCCTTGAGCAGCGCCGCCTGACCCTGATGCGTGTGGCCCAGGCTATTGTTGATAGGCAGCGGGATTTTTTTGAGCATGGCGTTTATCATCTGAAATCGATGACCCAAAAGGAGATTGCTGAAATAACCGGCCTGCATGAATCCACGATCAGCCGGGCGGTCAGTAATAAATACATGCAGACGCCTCGTGGATTGTTTGAACTCAAATATTTCTTCACCTCCGCCCTAGGATCGAAAGACGGAGATGCTACTTCATCAGAGAGCGCAAAAATGCGGATAAAGCAGATCATCGACGGTGAAGAGAAGCAAAAACCATTTTCAGATCAGGCAATCACAGAACTGATGGCAAAGGAAGGACTAGAGCTGTCACGCAGAACGGTAGCCAAATACCGAGAAGAATTGGGGTATTTATCCTCCGCCAGGAGAAAAGTGTATTAAAACTTCAGCAAGCGATTGTGAAAACCAAGAAGCAGCGCTATCACATTCTACCGGCTGCCTCCCTCGTAGAATCTCCAATAGAGAATAGGCCAACCAGTAACCTCTGGTTGGCCTATTCATATGACCTGAGCGAGTACAGCAGTCTACGCAGGTAGCGTCTGTGTTTTCAATTGCACGTACAACTGGTGTGTAACCTGATGTGGCTCAATACCCAACTCATCTTCCAATAAGCTGACGAAGCTTTCATAATGCTTTTGAGCAGCTGTATACTCGCCCAACTGGGCATAGGCTGTCAGCAGCAGACCACAGATATCATCTGAGTAAGGCTCCCTCTGTTGTAGGCTGAGCAAGCGCTGGATAGACTGCCGGGCACGACCTGAACGAAGCTCTTCCTTAGCCAGTTCTGAAGCACATGCCAGATACATATTGCGTAGTTTTTCTCTTTTTGCATACGCCCATGGGTAATCGTGCTCCTCCAGATAATTGCCACGGTACAGAGCCAACAGGCTCTCGATGCGCGGTGCACCGCCGTTGCCAGATGCCGCCCATTCGGAAATGCCCCGCTCGAATAGCTCCACATCTGTAACCCAGCCATTACGGTTCAAACGATAGCGATCCAGATTGTATTCCAGCTTCGTATCTTGCATCCGTTCTTTCAACGCCTTGCGGATTTGGTAAATGGACGTGTGTAGATGAACAACGGCCTTGTCCAAATGATATTCGGGCCACAGCGCATCCAGCAATTGCTCCTTGCTAACCCATTCTCCTTCATGATGTAGTAAAAAGGAGAATAGCTCCTGCGACTTTAGTGTACGCCATTTGAATGGCTTTGCTCCCACGGCTCCTTGTCCATCCTCCGGAATTTCAAGCTTTTGAAAACAACGCACTTTGGGTAATTGCTCTGCTGCGACGACCGAGCTGGAAGGACGGGAATCTGCCAGCGTGGCTACAATCCGATCTAACGTTTTATTAAGCCGCCGGGCATGAACAGGTTTTAACAAGTAATCCAGTGCCTGCAGTTCGAATGCTTCAATAGCGTATTCCGAATACGCAGTCACAAAGACGATATGAATATGCGAGTCCAGCTGTTGAATCCACTCGGCGGCCTCCAGTCCGTTCATCTCCGGCATTCCGATATCTATAAAAACAATATCCACGCGTTCTGCCGCCAGATGATCCAACCCAGCTTGTGCAGACGTATATTTGCCCATGACCGTTAATCGTCCGTCCGCCTCCAGCAACCGTTCTAGGTAGGTTAATGCCGACCTCTCATCATCAATCAATATCGCCTTCATCTGTGTCCGCGCCCCCTTCTTGCTGCAACCATCCATCACAATGCTCTATGACCAGGCTATCTGCTTTATCATCCGATTTTTAATTTCTTATATTTTATATATCGTATAAACTCAGGCGCGATATTAGCTTTTTCCGGCAGATGCACTGTAATTTTTTATTCATTCAGTAGGGGGAGATAAGATCGTTTCCGGCACACGGAAGCTTACCGTCGTCCCTTGCATAGGATTGCTTTCAATCCGCAATCCTTCTCCATACATATGGATCAGACGGCGATGGATATTACGTAGACCCACACTGGACGATACATGCTCCTCCGACAGTAGCTGTTGCAGTCGCTCTGGTGGAATCCCAACGCCATCATCGGTCACGCTGACCACAAAATCGGCTCCATCCTCTTGTACAACCACTCGCACCGTTCCACCTGTGGCCCGCTGCATCACACCGTGTCGTATCGCATTTTCCACGATGGGCTGAATGCTTAATGGCGGGATCAGCGACCGGATGTTCCTCCCTACCTCTATAGTTACCTGCAACCGTTCTTCAAAACGGGCTTTTTCCAATGCCACATACGATTCTACCAATTCCAGCTCCTTGCATAGCGGAACTGTATTCTCCCTGTTTTGAAAATCAAAGCTTCCCCGCAAGTACTGACTCAGCTCCATGAGCAGCTCCGCTGCTTTGTCCGGGTCTACTGCTACGGTCGAAACAATGACATTTAATGCATTGTACAGAAAGTGCGGCTTGATTTGCGCCTGTAAAAAGGCCATTTCCGAACGCACCGCTTCCTCTGCCGAATTACGCATGTTCAACAGGGTGCGTACACGCGCCTTTAATTCCTCCGCATCAACAGGCTTACGCAGAAAGTCATTTGCTCCGGCCATAAAGCCTGCATGGATATCGCCGGGCAGATCGCGCGCTGTCAGCAGCAACACAGGTAGCTCGGAGAGAGAATACCGTTCGCGAATCCGTCGGCACAGCTCAATACCGGACATTTCTGGCATCATCCAGTCCGTAATAACTAGATCAAATCGGGCACGGCCATTCAGCAGATGAAGCGCCTCCTCAGCATGGTCCACAGCCACTACGCTACAACCTGTGGCGTATAACAGCTCTTCCAATACCCGAAGGTTAACCCCATCATCATCTACAGCCAGCACTCTGTAAGGAACATTCCTCACTTGCTCTAATCCATCCTCTTCAAGCGGATTCACACCCTGATTCGAGGTCACACCAGACTGCAATATAATCTCAGACAAGACATCTTTTTGAACTTCATGTTTCGACGTACCAGTCTCTGCTAAGGGCAGTGTAAAATAAAAGGTCGAACCCTTACCCAATCTGGATTCTACTCGGATATAACCTCCATGCAGCTCCACCAGACGACGGGTTATGCCTAACCCAAGTCCAGTTCCACTATATCCTTCATCCTCAGCATTCGCTCCTCGATTAAAAGGTTCAAATATGTGCGAAAGATGATCTGGGGCAATACCTGGTCCGGTATCCTTCACACTGATCTCCACTTCACGGTTCCTCACCTTGGCAGAGATTACGATTTCGCCTTCCTCCGTAAATTTCATCGCATTACCCAATAAATTATATAAGATCTGATTCAACCGGTCCTCATCTGCATCCACCTTGGGCAACGAATTGGGCCATTCTTTGACGAATTGGAGCTTTTTCTTACCTACGTTATGACCCAATACCTCTAGCACAGAATTCACGGCAGTCTGTACATTTACAGGCCGGCGGTTTAAGGCTAATCTTCCATTTTTCAAATTAGAAAAATCCAAAATATCGTTAATCAAATAAGACAGTCTGCGCCCTACATTCACAATCAAGGCCAAGTTGTGCTTTTGCGGCTCATTGAATTGTGCCCCGTAGCGGTCTAGCATGGATTGAGCGATATTAATAATTCCATGTAGAGGAGTACGCAGCTCATGTGACGTGTTCGCCAGAAATTCGTCCTTTAACCCATCCAGTGTTAGCAACCGTCGTGATAGGTTCTCAACCTCCATGAACGAATGCACAAAACGTTTGGCCAGCAACAGTGTTTGAGCCAATACGAATATGAGCATTTCATAGGCTGTCACCCCACGTACATCTCCCCAGCCCAGAACATACACAAAACTAGTCACCACAATCATAAGAATGCTCATAATACTAATGACTAGCAGCGCAGCGTCATCCGTCCGTTGAAGAAGTCCACGAATCAGAATCAGTAATACATACCCCACACTGACTACACCAAAAAGAAGAATAAAAGTCTCAAAGGATGAAAGGACCAGTGTAGGCAACAATAGCCCCATACCCAGCATCAGTGCGGTTACAATATTATATAGAAGCAGCACGATTCGATTCATAACAATCTGTGTCGTCAGATGAACATACCGAATCAGAAAATAGTAGAACAGCGTCGAAGAGAACGATTGAATTTTCAATATCCATTCATAAGGCAAATCCGGCATCCCCCAGACTAGCAGCTTCTCTCCATGTGTCAGAATGTAAAATAGTGCCGCGATGCAAAAGCATGCTAAGTAAAGCAGGGCCTTCTCTTTTCTACGTAAAAAGTACAGCATGATAAAAAATACGGTAGGGATAAAAAATCCTGCAACTAGTACGGTGTCCTCTGCCATCGCTACTTCACGGCTATGCGTAATACTGGCATAATCCCCAAATAGCAGCGGATAAATGATCCCCCCAGAGGAATAGCTATAATTAGCCACATGCACGGTAATATCAGCCGAATGTCCATCTACTGCAGCAAACCCAACAAAGGGGGCGTTGCCCTGCTTGCCCTTGTCGGCCGAAACAGAGGGAATACCACTTGCCCCCACCTCTGCTCCGTTAATCCATACTCGGCTGGAGTTGCGAATATTTTGCATATGGATGCCGTACAGATTTTCCACTTTTTCAGGTAACAGTACACGAACATGATAGGTTCCATATCCAGTTGCCTGTCCCCCAGGCATCCACTGATTCCATCTACCAGGCACATTCACAATTTTGGCAGAAGATCTGGTGCCTAATCCCAATTTGGAGGAGTTTTGACGATTTGCCCAATCCTGATATCGCGTTTCCTGAAAAGATGAAGGCTGCAAAAGCTGATTAGGATAAAACTCCCACTCTCCTCCCAACTGTACAGCACCTTCCTTGTCGGGGTCCCAATTACGCAAATCAATAACACCGTTGTGAGCTTTCCAATGACTGTTTCCGGATAATACACCCGACACTAACGGATATACCGGCAACGCAACCGCAAGCAGAAGTATAATAAAAAATAAAACACCCTGTTTTTTCATAAATCCCCCGCTCTTTTCAATAACGTCTATCTTTTTGTATCGGTTATTCTATCCAGCTACATTAGAAGCGTTGTCCATACAAAAAAGGACGTCCGCCGCAGATAAAATCTGTGCGGAATCGTCCCCTTCTATACATCCTTGTAGTTTCTAATTTTTCTTATTAAGGAATCATACTGTCATCATTACCGCCGCCAGGAATTGATCCTGAATCGTCACCACTGCTTTCGCCAGTTCCTGTTCCGTCGCTATCGCTTGGCGGTGTTGCTCCACCACTGCTGTCGCTACTTCCTGTTCCGCTGCTATCGCTTGGCGGTGTTGCTCCACCACTGCTGTCGCCAGTTCCTGTTCCGTCGCTATCACTTGGCGATGTTGCTCCACCACTGCTGTCGCCGCTTCCTGTTCCGTCGCTATCGCTTAGCGGTGTTGTTCCACCACTGCTGTCGCCGCTGCCTGTTCCGTTGCTTTGTTGCTGGCTGTCTATAAAATCTTTATACTCCTGAATCGCATCCTCCAGATTCATGTAATTTCTCTTAACTTCCGGCATAGGATAATACGGGTCCAGACGATTGAATGCATCCACTACTCTGTGAAAGTAGACCGTCGTAGGATCTGTACCATTTACTGTAAGCAGATTGTTCGCAATGTTCTTAAGCTCATTGATATCAAGATCAGTTACGATCCATTTGAATTGGTAGTTCGCAAACGCTGTAATCAGATCCGTATTAGCTTGGTCTACCTGTACCTGTGTGCTATCCGGATTATTAAGCACAAGGTTTGCCAGGTTAATTTGCCCTTGAAGTTCTTCGTTATCTTGTTCGGTATAATGACGGCCGAACGTCTGAACTTCATTATTAGCTATACTTATGTTGAAATTTAACAACATGGTATCCACTGCTATTGGTGCAGCATACTGGCTCTGTACTTGTTGCAGCTCCTCATATACAGGAACAACGTCTTGTAATTCAAAGCTGGACAAGCCTAAGAAAGTAGAGGCATGCTCTGAAGCAGAAGACAAGGCTTGCTGAGCCTCAGCGCTTAATGCGCCTGAATTTTGCAGCAAAATTCCATTGATCGAAGTCTGCATTTCAATGACTTTGTCTCTCAATTGTAGTCTTTTCTCGTTATATTTTTCAAGATAGGTCCCTTTAGCCTGACTTAATTGATTATAAGAGATGACCAATTGCTCCTCAGGAGTAAATGGCATAATGAGTGCAAAGTTGGCTTGTCCTGTTTGTTGCTCTAAAGACAGCATTTCCGTATTCAAGTAATTACGAGCCACAGGGTTAGACAGCAGTTTTAGTTGAATATCTTGAACCAGCTGCTGCAGTTTTTCCCGAGTTGTAGCAGGCAATGGCACAGTGAACTCCGTAAGCCTTTGACTCAGCTCCATGTTCAAGTTCAATACGTCCTGCTGGGTCATAGCAGTGTGCATCTTCTCTGTATATTCCTGAATCAGGTTGTCTAGTTCAGCATTTTGAGAACCATTCTGATCGTAGATAACCTGCGCTTCTTGTAAAGTATTTTTAAGCACCGAAAAGTCGGCTGCTTGCAGTGCCAAGAATGATTCTGTGGCACCTTCTATTTTTTGTGTCCATTCGTCCAACTGCTCCGTTGTAGATAATGGATTCAGATATACTTTTGATCCTTCCCTCACAATGGACTTGTAACGCGCTTTGTCAGTTTTCAAATTCTCCACACGATCCGTTACATCGAGAAAATGCAGATATGCATCTCTGAGTTTTACTGATGCTTTGTATACCTTTATTACTCGACCCAAGCTTTCTACTTCCCGATCCACAATATTCTGAGGCGCATTCCCTTCCAACACATTGTTGCCAAATCGAATAGCTTGACTTAGTGAGTCATCCCAAAGAGACGGAAATTCGTCACCAATCATTCGGTTTTGTTCAAGGGTAGTCGAAGCTAACTGAATCAGTCTAGTTAATTCCTGTGTTCCAATCACCGGTTCTGTGGCTGAGGCCGTGTACACAGAAACATCCTGTTTCAATGTGCTGAGCGCTTGATCTACTTCTGTCTGTGTAGCTGCCGTATTGTTCAGTACCAGCATAGCTTGATTGATTGCTATAGACAGGCTTTCCTTCGCTGCGGCTGGGTAAAGCGCCTGATCCGTTCCACCCTCATCTGCACGCTCCAGCAGTTCTTTGGCTGCATGGACTTCCGTCTCCAACTGACTGCGGTCTACGCTGATAATGTCACTGTCGTGTTTTTTCTTATCTTTGCTGTCTGTATCCGTGATAACCGATCCAGCAGAGGATGAGTTCTTTGTACCATTCACGAGACCAATAGCTTCTTTCACCGCATCATAGTTAATGATAACATCCCGCGGCTGTTTTTGTTCCGGCAGGTTAAGCTGGCTGATTGCCGCTCCCTTAGCCAACGTAATAAAAGGAACGCCCACATATTGAGATGCATCCAGCAAACCAATACTACCGTTAACCAACAGCTTGCCGAGTCCCTGTTGTAATGAAACACGGCTAATCGCAGCATTCCCTTCGCTCACGATCGATGCATCATTTTTCAGCGTCAAGTTGTCAATCTTTGTCGTTCCGGTTGCTGTCAGCTTGGCATCCTTAGAGCCCAACTCCACACCAGACCATGTCGTATTTTCCAAAATGGCCGATACAGACTGATTTCCTGAACCTTTGATTTCCAATACGCCTGTGGAGGACATGTTTTTCAAGGTTACCGAACCATTGACGATCAGGCGTCCATCAAAAGACACACCCTTACCGTCAAATACGCCACCGTCTGCGTTAATTTCCAGCTGTTTTACACCTGTGAGTGTACGCAAATTACGGTTAAGATCGATTTTTGCCCCTTTTAATACAGCTTTGTTATTTTCACCGAACAAGCCTTGCAAAGATCCTTCCAGCTGGTAGGGGATATTTCCGATTCGAACAGTATTGCCCTCTGATTTCACTTCTCCTACTGGATGATCCAACAGGCTAACGAATACTTCCGCACTACTCTCCCGGTTCAATGGATTTTTCAAATCCGTTGCAGAAGCATCCTCTGATAACAAACCATAATTGCGAGCTACCTGAACTGCATTTTGCTGTGCGTCCGTAGTACCTGCATCCTGCAAGTCCATTGCGCGTACTAGCGATACGATCAGTTCTTCCTTGGTAATGGCATCTCCCGGACGGAACAGTTCTCCGTTGCCTGTCATATACCCGGCTGCACGTACAGCCTCAATATAGGGAGCACCCCATGCATCCGAGGATACATCCATAAAAGATGTTTGCGGCTGATTGTTAACTTCCAACTGGAACAGACTGCACAAAATTTTAGCCGCTTCTGCGCGGGTCAAATTCTTTTGTGCCATAAAATCGCCCTGATTACCACCTGTCATCAAACCCAAAGTGCGAGCTTGTGTTACAAATCCAGTTTCACTTTGCGTATCTGCTGTCGCTGCATAAGCAGTCTGGGCACCGCCCATCCAAGGCAGAGATACGATGGAGCCTGAAGCAATCCCCAGTACCATTGCAGATGCAATCCATTTATTTCGATTTACAAGTTTCAACATTTTCACTCCTAGACGCTATTTATTGGCAGATATCCTGTTATATCAAAGGCTTTAGTCATGTTTAGTTCTAAGATTTATGCAACCAAGGAACTACACTAAGAGAAGTATACGAAACCCTACTGAACCGATTCTGAACAATTAGACCTATACGAATCATTCCGCAGCAAAAGTGCTTGGCTTGGAGTTAACTCCATATGGCATAATATCCGATGTAAGCAGGTGGAATAGACTAGATTTGAAGAAAACCATATCTAGGAAGCGAGGTATAATCAAATGGACTATGTTAAGCTTGGAAATACCGGCTTGGATGTATCCCGGCTTTGTCTTGGCTGTATGGGCTTCGGGGTCGCTGAACGATGGATTCATCCATGGATACTAGATGAAGAGCGCAGTCGTCCAGTTATAAAAAAAGCTCTGGAGCTAGGCATTAATTTTTTTGATACCGCAAATGTATATTCAGATGGAACTAG
Organism: Paenibacillus sp. Mc5Re-14; assembly: GCF_001049835.1. Classification (NCBI taxonomy): domain Bacteria; kingdom Bacillati; phylum Bacillota; class Bacilli; order Caryophanales; family Paenibacillaceae; genus Paenibacillus; species Paenibacillus sp. Mc5Re-14. Next base: position 2,002,154 of record NZ_CVPD01000001.1, read on the forward strand.
CGAGGAAATTGTCGGACGGGCTTTAAAGGATTATGCGAATCGAGATGAAATTGTCCTAGCAACAAAGGTTCATTTCCGTATGCATCAAGGCCCCAATGGTGCTGGACTTTCCCGAAAGGCCATCATGAGCGAAATTGATAAGAGCCTTAAGCGACTGGGGACAGATTATGTGGATCTATACCAAATCCATCGCTGGGATTACAATACCCCTATTGAAGAGACGATGGAAGCATTACATGATGTTGTGAAGGCCGGAAAGGCAAGATATATTGGTGCTTCTGCCATGTATGCATGGCAGTTTCTGAAGGCATTGCATGTCGCTGAGAATAATGGATGGACACGGTTTGTATCAATGCAAAATCATTTAAACCTCTTATACCGTGAAGAAGAGAGAGAAATGCTGCCGCTTTGTAAGGAGGAAAAGATCGGTGTAATTCCATACAGCCCGCTTGCAGGAGGTAGATTGACGCGGGATACGCAGGAAACAACACATCGGTCTGAAACCGATCAAGTGGCAAAATCTAAATACGATGCGACTGCAGATTCCGATCGATTGATTGTGGAGCAGGTTGCGACAATCGCAGAAAAACGTGGAGTTCCCCGCGTTCAAATTGCTCTTGCCTGGTTGCTGCAGAAAGCACCGGTGACAGCTCCTATTATCGGTGCTACAAAGACATCTCATCTCGAAGATGCGGTAGCTGCCCTATCAATTACGTTAACACCTGAGGAAATTGCGTCGCTGGAAGAACTGTATGTTCCTCATCCAGTAATTGGCGCTCTATAATAGTAATGTAATAGTAGTATTCATATAAGAAACAGCAAAAACGCCCTATCCAGTTACATAGGGCGTTTCTTGATCAGTAATAACGCTAAAACCTAACATACCAACTATATATTTTTATATCCGTTTTGTTCATTAACCCCTGCGTGCTTTGCGGGAGAGCAGATTGCCCAAGGACTGAACACCTTGTACAAACACGACTAGAATGATAACAGTGATCAGCATTACCAGCGTATCAAAACGTTGATAGCCATACGCTATCGCCAGGTCGCCAATCCCACCGCCACCGACCGCACCAGCCATAGCCGTTGCACCAATCAATCCAATGGCGGCTGTAGTTAACGATAAAATCAAAGAACTGAATGCCTCGGGTAGCAAAAAATATCGAATGACCTGAAACGGAGTCGCTCCCATCGCATCTGCTGCCTCCAATATCCCCGGGTTGACCTCCAACAGCGAATTTTCCACCAACCTGCCGATATAGGGTGCTATATATATAATCAAGGGGACAATGGCCGCACTGGTCCCAATAGATGTATGCACAATCAGACGAGTTAACGGAATGATCGCTATCAGCAAAATAATAAACGGTAAGGAACGGACAATGTTAATAATCGGATTTAAAATACCGTACAGCCATTTGTTCTCCAAAATTCCGCCTGAACGGGTAACAACAAGTAAAATACCGATAGGAATCCCAATCAGAGCGCCAATTAATAATGATATGCTGACCATGAGCACGGATTCATACAAAGCTTCCCACAGTTGATCCCAAGTTATCGTGGTTCCTGTAATCATCATAGACTCTCCACCTCCTGAATATGGACTCCTTTGCTCTTGATAAAATCAACAGCCTGCTGAACGGCCTGCTGCTCACCGCGCAGTTGAAGTGTCATATAGCCAATCGTCGTTTCTTGTATCTCCGTCATGTTGGCAAACAAAATGTTCACATGGATATCATGCTTCCGAATCAATTCATGAACCACTGGGTCGGAAGCTGCCTGTCCGATAAATTCCAGCTTGTATATGCGTTGCGACTCTTGTTGCTCGAACGTTTGCAGTACACTATCCGGTACTTCATCGTGAATAACTGTGCGTACAAAGCTTTGCGTCGTTGGATGCTTCGGCTGCCCGAATACCTCCAGTACATCGCCCTGCTCAATGATTTCCCCCTTCTCCATTACAGCTACCTTGTTGCAAATCCGTTGAATGACCGACATCTCATGGGTGATGATCAATATGGTGATCTTGTATTCCTTGTTAATTTTGCGAAGCAAATCAAGAATAGACTGCGTGGTCTGCGGATCGAGTGCCGAGGTTGCCTCATCACAGAGCAAAATGGACGGGTTGCTCGCAAGCGCCCGCGCAATCCCGACACGCTGCTTTTGTCCGCCGGAAAGCTCGCTGGGATAACTATTTGCCTTATCCGATAATCCTGTGAATGCCAGCAACTCTGTTACACGCCTCTCAATTTCCCGCTTGTTGCGCTTGAGCAGCACCAACGGAATGGCAATGTTTTCGAATACTGTTTTCGATTCCAGCAGATTAAAATGCTGAAAAATCATGCCGATCTTCTTCCTTACTTTTCGCAGCCCCGAGGTCGAGTAGGCATTTAAGCTCTCCCCTTCGACAAGAACCTCACCGGTCGTTACTTTCTCCAGACGATTGACCAAACGGATAAGCGTACTTTTTCCCGCACCACTGAATCCGATAAAACCAAAGATATCTCCTTTATCCACTGTGATATTTATATTTTTTAACGCTTGAATGCTTAAGCCTTTTCTTACATAGGTTTTGGATACATTCCTAAGTTCAATCATAGCTCCTAACTCCTCCCGCTCCATCAAGTATGTAAAATCTCTCTGAGTTGATTTCTTTCCTATGGCACGAACATCGAATCAAATTTAAATCCGAGTATTTTAGTAAGTTTTATAGAGTATACTACTTCGATTTTATTGATGTCAATATGTGTTTTAAGTTTGGTGCAAGCATTTCTTTCTTTGCATAAATGAACATGATATTGCAGATGGTATGGAATAAGCCGAAGTATACACATCTTACCCGAATCAGGGCGGAAGCGGAGGAAGATAGATGAAGCAAATATTTACCTTGTGGCTATGCATTGCATTGATGGGGATGTCCACAGTTATGGGAGAATCAGCATCAGCTACCCAAGCTGTGGACGGACAGCCGTATCATTTTGGATTTAAAAAAAGTAAGGGAGGCGAGCTGCCTTCCATCGCACAAGAAGGATTTATGCACCTGATTGAAAGACAAGGCGGCATCTTTTTGGGGGATACGACTAAGAAAGAATTGTTTCTTACTTTCGACAACGGTTACGAAAATGGATATACTCCCAAGGTGCTGGATGTATTGAAAGCCAAAAAGGTTCCAGCCGCCTTCTTTGTAACCGGGCATTTTGTAAAAGACCAACCGGATTTGATGCGCCGCATGGCCAGCGAAGGCCATATTATCGGAAACCATTCATGGAGCCATCCTGATATGAGCACCATTTCTTCGGCAGAGATTCGGTCTGAGCTGGATCGGGTACGAACTGCGTCTGCAGAGCTGACTGGGCAAAAGGAAATGAAATATGTCCGGCCACCGCGCGGCATTTTTAATGAAAAAGCATTGGTATCCTGTCGAGAAGCTGGATACACGAGTGTGTTCTGGTCGGTGGCCTACAAGGACTGGGACACGAATATTCAGCGAGGAACAGACTATGCCTATCGCCAAGTTATGCAGCAGCTCCACCCTGGAGCGGTCATTTTGCTCCATTCTGTATCCAAGGATAATGCCGAGGCACTTGGCTCGATCATTGACGAGGCTCGCAAGCAAGGATATGAGTTCAAAAGCCTGGATGACCTTAAAGTTAAGCACTATCATTAAAAATAGCATCTAGCTTAATGACTCAATACCGTCATCAGCCCGATCCACATCTGCCCTAGCAGACTGTGTGAATCGGGCTGATTAGTTTACGAATAAGGAAGGTCATGGATATCCGTCATGATTCATCACCATGCTGAACTGGCTGCCTACGCGACTGAATCTATCCCCAATGAGGGGGAAAATCAAGAAGAGCGGATTATCGCCAAAATACGTGAATTGGCTGAAACAGTAACTATTTAGTCCAATGCTAAGGAAGGGGAGGTCCCTCTATGGGCCTTTCCTTCCTTTTACCATCCAAAGGATAACAACGCCTATTTCAAGGTCAGCTTATACACTCTGGCTTCATAAGGCCGCAACTTCAAGGCGTGTAAATTTTCTCCTTTTACTGGTTCGTAGTTGGAGAGAAGCAGCTCCGCCTTGGCGGCAGGAAACTCCTCACCGTCGGGCCAGTGGAACACGGGATCACGGTCAAAGAAATTCAAAATGACTAGCAAACACTCTTGTCCCAACATGCGTGAAAATACATATAGCTCTGTATCAAGTGGCAACAACAGCTTGTATTCGCCATAGACTATGACCTCATGTTGTTTGCGCAGAGCAATCAACTTACGATAATAGTGGAAAATTGAGTTCGGGTCATTTCTTTCTGCTTCTGCATTAATGTGCGTGTAGTTATCATTAATTTTCATCCACGGCTCTCCATCGGTAAATCCGGCTGCAGGTCCGGCATTCCACTGCATGGGAGTACGCGCATTATCCCGACTTTTTCGCCAGATCGCGGCCATAATCTGCTCCTCCGGCTCACCGAGCTTCCGTTGCTGCTCATAGTAGTTTAACGTTTCCACATCCCGATAATCATCAATCGACGGGAAGGCAATATTCGTCATCCCAATTTCCTCACCCTGATAAATATAAGGTGTACCCTCAAGCATATGTGTGAAGGTTGCCAGCATTTTGGCGGATTCCACACGATATTGTCCATCATTCGCAAAACGGGAGAGAGCTCGTGGTTGATCGTGATTGTTGAGATAATTGGCATTCCATCCTTCCTGATGAAGCACCGTCTGCCAACTACTCATTATTTTTTTCAGTTCCACCAGCGTCCACGACTTGTACTTCCATTTTTCCGTTCCTAACCCTTGTGCATCAATAAACATGTGCTCAAACTGGAACACCATATTCAGCTCATGCCGCTGATCTCCCACATAATCCAGTGCCTGTTCCGGTCCTAAACCGGACGTTTCGCCAACCGTCATTAAGGGATAACGCTCCAGTACTTTTTCATTTAGCATCCGTAGAAGTACATGAACCTGTTCCAGATTGGAAAAGAGTTGATAGGCACGCACCAAGGGTTGTTTGTCCGGATTATGGGCATCTGGTAGCCCTTCTGCTTTGACAATATGGGCAATGGCGTCAAAGCGGAAGCCATCGACTCCCTTTTTTAACCACCATTCCACCATACGATAGAGTTCACTCACCATCTCTTCATTTTCCCAGTTCAGATCCGGCTGATGCTCGGAATACAGATGCATGTAATATTCGTCTGTAAGCTTGTCATATTTCCACACAGAACCGGAGAAATATGATTCCCAGTTGTTCGGATATCCGCCATTTTTGCCTGTTCGCCATATGTAGTAGTCTCGCTTCGGATTATCCTTGGATGAGCGTGACTCCGTGAACCACGGATGCTCATCCGACGTATGGTTTAATACCAAATCCATCATAATTTTGATGCCTCGTTCATGTGCCTGATGAAGGAGTTCATCAAAATCCTCCATCGTTCCAAACTCATCCATAATGGCATAATAATCGCTAATGTCATATCCGTTATCGTGATTGGGCGACTTATATATCGGGCAAATCCAGATCACATCAATCCCTAGCTCAGACAGATAATCCAGCCGAGACAAAATGCCGCGCAGGTCCCCTTTTCCGTCTCCGTCAGAATCCTGAAAACTGATCGGGTATATCTGATAAACAACAGCTTCCTTCCACCATATTTTTTTAGGCATGTTTCCCTCCTGTATCTTCTCTGTACATCCAATAGCTTATGCTCTTAACATACACGCAATACCTGTATGCGAATCGTTGGTGCAGGGAAATAAGGGACTTGTAAGCTTGCTCGGGCGCATAAGCAGAGCTACTATAGCCTACGATATATTTTTTAATTTAATTTTTGAAAAACAGGTTGTATAAATGGACTTGGCGTTACCTATATTTATGAACTGCCCATATACTTGAACCAAAAGCGGTGCCATTCTTGAATTTAGGGAGGAATGTATATGAACCTTCGACCCAAGGAGCCAAAGGATCTGATTGTGGAATCAGCTGTAATCCCACCCAACATCCATGTGGATGTGGAGTCAGCCACTGAGGGGGGAACACGCCGTCTGATGCTTAGCGATAACCCGGAGACGCTTACCCATGTGACGGTACCTACCGAGCAAGCCACTTTGTGGCATGATGTGGTTCGCACCACAACCCGGACAGTCAAGCATCGGATTTTCGGCTGGCATTATAACAAAATAGGCAGCCCTGTTAAACTGGGCATCACCATAGAGAATAAAAGCACGGCTCGCCTAGAAGTACGTCATATTGAACGTGCCCTTGAGATTGCACCCGAGGACGGCAACTGGATTATTGATGTTGGGCAGTCTATTGCCAAAAGCTGTTTGGCGGGTACGATGAAACGTCTCAAGCCAGTAGACCGTCACAAATTCGGCAGAGGCACCGCCTTGCTGGAGGAATTTGAGCTGCCCGAAGGATCACTGGCGGGATTCATCTATGACCTCACGGTAGAATATGCCGAAGGCCACGGTACGCTGGACTATGTGATTCGCACCGTAGTCAGCAAAGATACGCAGACGGATCTGCGCGAGATTCACAAGGATGCACTCCCTCCTGTCCCCCCGCCGCAGGCGCACCCACGAGGAGTATGGTCCTTTTCTGAAACAAATGCGCGCATGCCGGAGTATGTAGTAGGGCAAAGCGCCAACTACCGAGCATGTGCCACTAAGAAGCTGAACGGCGAAACTCCTGCAGATCTGCTGTTTACCGGAGCACGCAGCGAGCTGGGGCCTGCGCTTGATAATCGCGGACAATTCGGAACGATATATAACGCAACCATTCCTATCGTTAATCACAGTAGTGAGGTACGTACTGTGCGAATTTATGCCAATCCACGTGGGGGGGCGTTCGCCGGGTCTGTACGCGTAGATGGTCATGTATATGGTATCCCCTTGCTACAAGATAATGCCAAGGTATGCCGACTGACTGACATCCGCGTCCCTCCTGGCCAGTCGAGCTATTCTCTTAGCTTCATGGTCGCCGGCAGTGCAACTACACCGCTAGGCCTGTACGTCATTACACTATAGCTGTGCTGACGATGACTGGATGAGCGAACGTGGGGCTAAAATTTTCACAGAATATGATCTGCTCTATAGTAAATGGAGCTGTCCCGAAGCTGGTTTTAAACTTTATGGGACAGTCTAGCTTCGCCATTAGTATAAAAAAGCGCGAGTGCAAGGGTTATTTCCCCTGTAGCTCGCGCTTTTTGGTTCATGCTCACCCATCTGAGCAGGTTATGGTCAAGCGAAGGCACGTAGTCCTCTCCGCCGCCATACCCGACATCGGCAATGACCATACCCGGTTTGTGTCAGAATAAATACCGCTCTATTTGAACCGCTGGACCTGCCTCGAAGGCATAATGGTCAACTCTGGAATATTGACATGCTCCGGCTGCTCTAGTGCATAAAGGGCAGCTTCTGCAACATCATCGGGATGCAGCGGCAAAACGCTCGAAGCAAACGCCCGAATTTCCTGCTCGGGATATCCGGCCACCTGCGAAAATTCCGTCGCCACCGCCCCGGGATGAATTGCAGTTACACGAATTCCTTGCGTACTGGTCTCCAAACGCAATGCAGAGGCCATGGCGCTAACGCCGTACTTGGTAGCGCTGTATAGTCCTCCTCCGGCAACCACTTCCTTCGCTGCAATAGAGGAGACAATGACAACATCCCCCTTGGCCTGTTCCCTCATTGGCTGAAGTCCGTACTTCAGTGTCAGGACAAGACCGTGCACATTCGTCTTGTAAAGCTCCTCCCACCTTTCCAGTTCCACTTCTGCCAGTGGGCTTCGATACCCGAAGCCGGCATTGGCAACGATAATGTCAAGCCGTCCCCAGCGTTCAAGAATGGCGTGGACCGCCTGCTGTACGTCTTCAGCTTTTTGGATATCAGCAGGTATTGCCATGACCTCGTACAATTCCTCTTGATGCAAGTCGCGAACCAATTCATCCAATCGCTCCTGACGGCGTGCCAATACAGCTACATACGCGCCTCGCTTTGCCAGTTTTTTTGCAATCGATGCCCCAATGCCGCTGCTTGCGCCTGTAACCAAAGCTACTTTCTCGGCCAGGCTTTCCTTCGCTTTCCAGGATAATCTCAACTCATCCAATATCATGTTATACTCTCCCCAGGCTTATTTGGTTAAAATCACACGATGAACACCCTGGCTGCCTCCAGGAGCTGTACCTATATATAAATATCCGTCATGATTTACAGCTGTGGTTACCCCATAAAGCGAGCCTTCAGGATCATGCCAGCTTCCGATGAGTTTACCCTGCGGATTAAGCTCCACAGCAAGCCCATGCTTCACAGGTGCGCTTGCACCGCTGAGCAGCGATTGAGGCAATTTGGCCATCATTCCAGCCAGCCACGGGCTTCCATGCATCTGATCTACAAAGGGAATACGTGTCGTGAAGAGACCGACCCAGAAATGGCCTTGATCATCACGCGTAATGTTATCCGGAAAACCGGCAAGATTATCCACAAAAATATCCGAAGTCCCCTTCTTAGGCCCTTTGAGCCAGTATCGGGTCAATTGGTAGTGATACGACTCTGCCACAAGCACAAAATCTTCGTCCGCAGACAAGGCAACCCCGTTCGCAAAATAAAGGCCTTCCAACAGAACTGTCGTCTGCTTGGTCGCCGGATCATATTTCAGCAAACGTCCATGTGGCTTGTTCTCGGCGATTTCTTTGAAGACTACACTGCCATAATTGGAGGTGTCAGAAAAATAAATAGTACCATCTTTGGCAATATCCAGCTCGTTGGCCAAATAGATCGGTGTGCCGTCGACTTGATTGGCCAACACCGTCACGTTTCCGGAAGGATCTACCGACAGTAGCCCCTTCTTAACATCCGTAACGATCAGATTTCCACTTACGTCAAATATAAGTCCATTGGGCGTTCCTTTGGTATCTGCATATAGCTGGGCCTTTTGCGGATTGCCCTTAGTATCAAAGGCAACCTTATAAATTTCCCCGTCGGAGTCTCCCGTATATAAATTTCCTTCCTTGTCAAAGGTGATAAATTCCGGAAACTTAGGGGCATCTGTAACAAGCTCTGCGGAGCTGAGTTTGTTGTTTTGTTGCCATGGACCCGCTTGTTCAAAAGAGGGAGCCGAAGGTGCAAGCCATTTTGCAGGCTGCACAGGGGGAGGGATGAGCATAAAAATAACCACTCCCAGAAGGATTACCGCCAGCAGCGATAATCCGCTTCTGCGTACCCATTTACGCGGTTTCTTATTCTTTCTTCCTTGAGAATCTTTGACAGATAAATCAGGTTTACTGGGCATTAGAGTGCCTCCTATGTGATGTGAATAATATTTATAATTGAACGACGATTTTACCGAAATACTGTTTTCCTTCAGCCAAAAGTGCGAAGGCTTCGCCGATTCGGCTGAGCGGGAATACTCGGTCAATGACAGGATGTAAACGATGGCGGGAAATGGCACGATTCATGTTTTCGAAATGTTCCCGGTTACCAACTTGGCTGCCACGAATCGTCGCAGCCTTCTGCAAAATGCTGGTGACATCGAACTCAGGAATAGTCAAGCCCGATAAGAATCCGACCATGCTCACAGTCCCTCCGGTACGAAGTGCATTGATGGATTGCGCCATTGTTGCCGCTCCCCCTACATCCAGGACATGGTCAACTCCGCCGCCTGTCAGTTCCAGAGCCACCTTATCCCACTCGGGAACTTCCGAATAGTTGATTGTCTGCCATGCGCCGAGATCCTTTGCTCGTTCGAGCTTGTCATTGCTGCTCGATGTGATAATTACCCTTGCTCCCGCCATCAGAGAGAATTGAAGCCCAAAGATGGAAACACCGCCTGTTCCTTGCAAGAGCACCGTATCCCCCGCTCGCAGCCCGCCGGATTCCATCAGCATGCTCCATGCGGTTAATGCCGCAATCGGCAAGGTGGAAGCCTCCTCCCAAGAAAGGTGATCCGGAATGGCGACGACCCCTTCTTCATGCAGAACGATATATTCAGCCGCCACTCCACTGAGCGGGCCTCCCAGACTGTCCTTTAAGACCTCCGCTCTCGTGCTCCCACCAATGAATTTCTGTTGTAAATTTGCCGCTACCCTTTGTCCAACCTGAAATTTTGTCACCCCTTCGCCCACAGCTACAATTTCACCCGCTCCATCGGATAATGGAATGAAGGGAAATTGAATGCCGATCGGCATTACTCCGTTGATAACTACCAAATCCCGGTAATTAAGAGACGCTGCCCTTATGCGGATCAGAACTTCCAGCCGTCCTGGCACCGGTATGTCAAGTTCCGTCAAGGTTAACTCTTCAAAGCCAAAACCATTTTTCAGTTGCACTGCTTTCATTTTGGTTGTCCTCCCTGTAATGCTAACTTTTTACCTAGTATGAATACAGTGTATTGTATAGGAAACAGTGTTTCCTATACAATACACTGTATTCAATTATCTTCAAGACGTCAATCTTTACTTTAAAAATAAAAACGGCAAGCATGACCAAAAAACGCGAGTTGCAGGGGTGAAATAACCTCTGCAACTCGCGTTTTTTTACATTAATGGTGATATAAGCACTGTCCAATAGAATTGGAATTTGCTTATGCCACAGTCTTATTTAAGCTCAAATTTTCATAAAATACGTCTTCTTTAATTTGTTCCTGACTTATATTACGCTACTAAGCATAAAGTTGGAGGGCGGACCGGGCTCCGGCTTGCCAAACAAATAACCCTGGGCCAGTGACACACCTGCATCGCGACAAAATTCAAAATCCTCCATTTGCTCTACACCTTCAGCCAACACCTGACCTCCAAAACGAAAAGCGGATTCCACTATCCCAGTAATTTGCCGTTTCTGATCATTGTTATGATGACAGCCATCAATTATACTGCGGTCAATTTTAACATAATCGGGCTGGAGGCAGTTCATAAGCTCTGTCGTAGAATAGCCGGCTCCTACATCATCGAGTGCCACTGAAACTCCCCGTGTACGATACTGTTCAAAAATTTGATGCAAAAAATTCAGGTCGTCTATTTCTTCTGTCTCTACGACCTCAAACACAAAATCCTCCGTATTCATAGATAACCGTTCAATCGTCTCAAAGGTATGATTCAAGCAATAAGCCGGATTATAAATGGTTGAAGGGAGAAAGTTAATAAATCGTTTAATCCCCGCCGGAAGGCAGGTCGCACTTTTTTCAATAGCGGAAATACGAGCCGAGCGATCCAAATGAGCATGCAATCCAGCTTCACGGGCGACTTCAAACAGTCGGAAAGGCTGAAAAGACTTATCTGGCTGTGATGGACGCAGCAAAAACTCAAAGCCGATGATATTCAGCTTGTAGTCAACAATAGGCTGCATATGGCTGGTAAAGTTTTGATTATTAATAATACTCACCAGATCCGGATGTTGCAGTCGAGCTTGCAATTGACCAAATAAAAGCCATTCCTCAAATCCCTCAACATGTTGCAAGCCAGTCACCACAACTTGCATTCGGCTCAAGCACTCCTGCGGCAGACGAGCCAGTCCGTTAACCAGCTGTTCCAACTGTGAACGGCTGTCATAGCGAAACACGATGTTACCCTCACACCAATGTTCTTGTTTCATTTGTTCCGATAGCATGCCAAAGCCCTCTAATGCTGGAGTAAGTGACACCCTAGAATGCCTAATTTTCAGCAATCCTTGATCCTTAATAGGTAATATGATGCTGCAATTGCTGCAAGTCATAATGGTCCTCCTCGGAACAATTTCCCGGTTTTTTCACCATTATATCACAAATAATTAGAACAAAAGTACTATATAATTACGTGTTTTTACAAAAAATAAGCTTATTCTCAACAACAACTTAGGACTTAAGTATATATTCGACAAAAACAAAACCTTTTTTACACTCATGATAAACGCAGGTACTGTTGTATTTGGCATCAAAAAAAGCAGCAAGTCTCTTGTTTAAAGAGACTTACTGCTTCATTCTGATATGGAGTGGAAACTAAAACTCCAAGTTACTTGGATGCCTTTGGTTTCGTTGTTTTAGCTGGTTTTGCAGCTGCAGGTTTAGTCGTTTTAACAGCTGGCTTCGCGGTTGCTTTCGCAGGTGCCGCAGCTTCCTTCACAGACGTCGTTGCTGCACTAGGCTTAGCGCCAGCTTTCAAGCTGTATTTGGCAAACCCGTCTGCCGCGCTGCTCAAGTATGAAATTTGTTGATTTCCGGCCAGCACATCTTTGGCATCAGGAGAGGACTCAAAGGTAACCTTGGCCTGACCAAAAGGAGCAATAGACCAGTTGCCGTCCGCTGACGGGTTAATCGTTCCGTTCGTACGGATATAATCAACAACGACTTGGCGACTTTCATCTGGTGCTGCCATCACAATACGTTTGCCATCTGGGTTGGCCAGTTTGGAGGAGGAAGCACGATAGTTATTGGTCGCAACGATAAATTTCTGTGCAGGATCAATAGCCTTCCCATTGTATTGCAGATCCTTGATACGATGGGCTGAAGAATCAATAATAGTTCCCTTGGCATCATATCGTGCAGGCTGAGTTACATCAATCTGGTAATTCACACCGTCAATCACATCAAAATTGTAGGTTGGAAAATCTTTGTTGATCAGCGATTGTTCCTCTGTTTTGCTAGGATCAATGCGGTTGAACTGACCCGCAGACCATTCCAGCCACTCCTGAATTTCAGCACCAGTAACTTCTACGGCATGAACCGTGTTCGGGTACACGTACAGATCGGACACGTTTTTAATCGCTATTGTACCTTCAGGAATGTTGGTATAATACTCGGCACCGTTGCGACCACCGGCTTTGAATGGAGCGCCTGCCGATAATACTGGGAGATTTTCGTATTCTGTTCCTTTAAGATGGTTTTGAACATACCATTTCTGTGCATTTGTCACAATTTGAATGGACGGATCATCCTGCACTAATGCAAAATAGCTGGTAATCGGTGCAGACGTTGTACCGACAGGTTGACGAACATAATCCAGCGTTCCTTGATGCTCTTCTTTAATCGCGTCTTTCAGTTTAGTGTCAGGAGTAAACTGCAAAGCATGGTTTGTGGTGCTCACAATTGGCCGCACTTGAGACTGAGAATTGATTACATTCCACTCACGGTTTTTCTTTTCCAGGCTCAGATCAATAATGCCCAGATCCTTGCCCCACGAAGAAGCTTCTACAGCTGGTACACCATTAATAGTTCCTTTATCCAAATCTACGCCCTTCATATCTTTAAAATCAGGGCCAGGGAAAGATTTATGAGCATGCCCAAACAGAATCGCGTTAATTCCGTCCACCTGGCTCAAATACTTAACGGCATTCTCCATCATTGGCGTTTGCGGCACATCCTCATAACCTGTATGTGCAAGCACGACAATAATGTCAGCACCTTCTGTTTTCATTTGTGGAACAAACTTTTTGGCTGTTTCCACGATATCCTTTGTAACGACCTTATCCTTCAAATTAGCTTCATCCCACTGCATAATTTGAGGTGTTACTAGACCGATGACACCCACTCTGAGTGTATGCTCTTCGCCCTTCTCATCCGTTACTGTTTTGTCAAGAATCTGATAAGGGGTAAAATAATTTTTAGTAGCTTGACCCTCATTATCAACATAGACGTTCGCATTTACGTAAGGAAAATCAGCACCCTTGAGCGATTTATCCAAAAAGTCGAGGCCAAAGTTAAATTCGTGGTTGCCCACAGTAGCCGCATCATAGCCCATCAAGTTCATCATCTTGTAAACCGGATGGACACCGCCTTCTTTCTCGAAGACTCTGTTTTTAGCCATATAATCGCCTAAAGGATTGCCCTGCAGCAAATCACCGTTATCGAACAGCATGCTGTTTCTTGTTTCACTACGAGCCTGTTGGATCAAGCCTGCTGTACTAATCAAGCCATATTCGTTGGTTTCTTTGTCCGAATAGTAATCATAATTCATCAGCGCCCCATGAATATCCGTTGTCTCCATGATCCGCAAATTCACCGTAGCGCTATCGCGAGAGTCGCTAGCTGCCCAGGATGGAGCGGCTGAAAACACCAGTAGGCTACAAGCTACAACTGCTGCTGTAAACCCTTTAAACCAATTTTTACGAAATAACAAAATATACCCCTCCTCATTAAGGTGTATGCCTCATATACATACTTTTGCACATATATGTAAGCTTTGAACCCACCATTCCTATTTTAATCCAACGTAGGACAAAAGAGTAGTCATTTGCTTAAAATATTTATGGAAAAATAATTATTTTTCGCACAAAAAAGCCAGTAAATCTCCTAAAAAAGTTGGAAATTTACTGGCTTGTCCGTTTATATTGTTTCTATTTCGTCCACACCTGGCGCTCCGTTTGTTGACCAACATACTCAATACGAGTCGGATTGACGTCTAAAATGACATAATCGGGATCATCAGGTCCGGAAAACCACTTTTTCAGAGAATCATTCCACACTTGTTTGCGTAACCCCTCATCAGCTGTAACCTGGACGGTAGCCTCCACTTCCAAGACTTCCTTCGTACCACCCACTTCATAACCCAGCAGCAGATAAGCATTCGGATTGTTCTTTAGCTCTTCCACTTTATGTGTTTTGCGATCCGTCGCCAGATGAATGTTCATTCCATCGTTAAAAAGGGCCATATAGCGTACTTTCGGTTTTCCGCCCTCTACCGTACCTAACGAGCAAAATTTGTTGTTATCCAAAGCCTTCACAATGGCTTGTTCCAGCTGACTGCGATCCAATGTCTCCGTTTTACCCATAGTACAACAACTCCTTTTTACGAATTAGAATTCTATAGAGTCTATGCCACTTGGCACCAGCTCTCCTAAACATACAGTGTAGCTGTTCTGAAAATAACATGACCAGAACAGATCTGAATGATTCATGTTCATTTTCAGATCAAAGCTCACAGTAAAAGTGTACCCTGTCATTCGGCATATGAACCGTGAGCGCTTCCTTAAAGCTGGACAGACCCGCCTTCAAGGCATATAATCGTCGTAGTAAACCCGAATAAACGAACCCATTAAACCATACAATGCCAGGGGTGCTGGAATCGGCCGGCTGAGAGTGTGTCCCAAGACACTGACCCTTACAACCTGATCTGGGTAATGCCAGCGTAGGAATGCTTAAGCAAGATGTGCCTTTTATTAAAACAGGACATCCCTTACTTTGGTATATACAAGCGCAAGCGTCCCGGAATCCCGGGACGCTTTTTTTGTTGAAGATGAAGTTGTTGGAAAGATTGCATTCCGGCAGATGTTATTTTTGTGAAAATGGGGAACATAAGCTGTCTGATTGGACGGATAACGGGTAATTAAAAAGGAGAGAACACAACGATGAAGCGCATGAAAATATTAAGCCTGGGTCTAATCAGTCTGTGGCTCATGGCTCTGACCGCTTGCGGCGGCAATCCCCCTACATCTCAAAAGGAGGCTCCTGCTGCCGACACTTCAACGTCTACCTCGGCAAAGAGTCTCAAAGATGTTAAAGTCGTGCTCGACTGGACACCCAATACGAATCACACGGGACTCTATGTCGCCAAGGACAAAGGATTTTACGAAAAAGCAGGCTTGAATGTCCAAATTGTTCAACCAGGCTCAGGCGGAGCCGACCAAATGGTTGCTTCGAATGCTGCACCTTTTGGTATCAGCTATCAAGAAGGCGTCACTCAGGCTCGCATCCAAGGCGTGCCGCTCGTATCCATCGCTGTGGTGATTCAGCATAACACCTCTGGCTTCGCAGCCCCGGTAGACCGCGGAATTAAAAGCCCGAAAGATTTCGAGGGTAAAAGCTACGGCGGCTGGGGTTCTCCTGTAGAAGAAGCGGTCATGAAATCCATCATGGATTCAGACCAAGGTGATGTGAGCAAAGTGAAGATCGTCAATATGGGCAATGCAGACTATTTTACAGCCGTGAAGCGGGATATTGACTTTGCCTGGATTTTCTACGCATGGACCGGGATTGAGGCCAAGCTTCGAGGTGAGCCATTGGATATGCTATATGTAAAAGATTATTCCAAAAACCTCGATTACTATACACCTGTAATTGTGAGCAATGAACAGACGATAAAAAATGATCCTGAGCTGGTTAAGGCGTTCATGGACGCTACTGCGCAAGGCTATGAATACACTATCGCCCATCCAGAAGAAGCGGCAGATATCTTAAGTAAAGCTGTGCCGGAGCTGGACAAAAAACTGGTACTCGCTAGTCAAAAATGGCTAAGTCCGCGTTATCAGGACGATGCCGCGCAATGGGGCGTACAAAAAGCGGAGGTATGGAAAAACTACTCGGACTGGATGTATGAACGCAAGCTGCTCAGCAAACCTTTGGAAGTCGATAAGGCCTTCACAAACGACTTCTTGCCCAAGCGTTGATCTTGTAAATAGAGCTTGAAGTAGCCTTTGTGCCACTACGCGGACGGATGATGCTTTCCATCGCCACCGCCCCCGGATTTCCGGATTAAAGCATCAGCAGGGTAGAAATCCGGGGGCAAAAGCGACCGCTTCGCTTGTACAGCACCATTCCGTCCGCTTCGTTCTCGCTCCACTTGGTTTATTCTTTAGTCTCATAGTATCTAAGCGCAAAAGCAGGTGCGCTTGTGTGTAAAAATGCCACACAACCTATCAAAAAACTAAAGTGCTTTTAAGGCGGTTGGCAGCGGAGCGATTCATTTGAATCTGGAGAAGCGAGGTGTTCGCCTGAAAGCTTTCTTTAGGAAAGCTAGCTTCGGAAGCATATGCTCAGGGGGATTCTTACCTTTTAAATTTTATTCAAAGAGTCCCACGGCAACAGCGATCGTAAGATCAAATGAACCGTGAAGCGATCTCCCCGCCTTAATCCAATTTATTTTCCTAATAACTTAAACAATAAAGGACAGGTGAAACTCGCATGGCTAACACATTGCTCAGCATTCAAGTCATCCCTAAAACTCCTAATAACGAAGACTCTTATCCATATGTAGACAAGGCGATTGAGGTCATCCAGCGTTCCGGCGTCAAGCATCAAGTGAATCCATTGGACACTACAATGGAGGGCGAATTGGACGAATTGCTGAAAGTCGTCAAAGACATGCATGAGGCCTTGACGGAAGCTGGAAGTCCCAGCGTCATTTCACAGATCAAAATCGCACATAACCCACAGGGCATCAGCATGAACAAGCTGACCGAGAAGTATCGCCCATGAATCCGAAAGGCAAGAACGCATCCTGGTGGAAAAGCGTATGGCCGCCCCTTGTGGCGGTCCTCTTCTTTTTAGCGGCTTGGCAGGGAGCGGTTAACTATTTACATATTGAATCCTGGCTCCTGCCAGCTCCATCCCTAATCGTACAAGAGGGCATGGCGCAATCGGCGTTGCTTGGCACCCACACATGGGCTACGGTTCGCTTGACGCTTGCGGGATTTGCTATAGGGACAGCAACTGGACTGCTAATCGCCATCGTTCTTCATACGATTCCTTTTCTCAAATCTGCTCTATACCCGCTCTTGATCCTTAGCCAAAACATTCCGATTATCGCCCTCGGTCCGTTGCTCATGGTATGGTTCGGTTTTGGGGTGCTGCCCAAGCTTATGGTCATTACATTAGTATGCTTTTTTCCCGTGGCTGTAGCGGCCATGGACGGGCTGACACGGACAGACCGTATGATGATGAATTACATGCGAATGTCAGGTGCAAGCCGCAGGGCTATTTTTCTAAAGCTAGAGCTACCACACTCCCTGCCACAAGTCTTCTCTGGCGTTAAAATCGCTGCTACCTATAGTGTGATGGGCGCGATCATTGCCGAATGGATTGGGGCCAGTGAAGGAATTGGATATTATATGTTGCTGCAAAAGTCTGCCTATCGTACGGATCTCATTTTTGCCGCTATCGGTATTATTGTTGCACTCAGCTTGCTGATGTTTGTCGTTATTTTACTACTGGAGAAATGGTTGGTTCGCTGGAAACCTGACCAAGAGTAGATTCCACATATTGCATTAAAGCATCAATGAAAGGACGTGGCATATATGAGTCTGCATCCGACTGACTTGACATCACCACCCGTCGCTGATGAACAGCAACAAGCCGGAGAACTGCAGGTAATGACGCCTGCCCCTCCTGCTTTGGAATTGGACGGGATCAGCCTCGTCTTCCGGGAAAGGCGAAGCTCACTCCCTGTACTGCAGGATGTATCCCTTACCGTTAAGCCGGGCGAATTTGTCTCCCTCATCGGTCCGTCAGGCAGTGGCAAAAGCACACTGTTTCACATTATCGGAGGGCTGCTCAAGCCGCAGCAGGGACGTATCCGTATGCATGGACGGGACATGACTGGTGAACGCGGGCATATCAGCTATATGCCGCAGCAGCCCGCCCTTTTCCCGTGGCGCACCACGCTGGACAACATACTGCTCGGGCAGGAAAATGCACCACGAAAGGATGCAGCAGCGGGCTCCCGATACGGCAGCGAACGTGAACTTCGAAAAGAAGCCTTGCAATGGCTCGAACAGGTTGGACTGGGCAAGTTCGCGAAGGCGTATCCGCATACGCTATCTGGTGGCATGCAGCAGCGCGCGGCCTTTCTTCGCGCCCTGCTCAGTCCACAGGAATTAATGCTGCTGGATGAGCCGTTCAGCGCACTCGATGCACTGACACGTGCAGACATGCAGCAATGGTTATTGCGGATGTGGGAGAAGAACCGCCGCTCTGTGTTGTTCATTACCCACAGCATTGAAGAAGCGCTGCTGCTCTCCGACCGCATTTATGTGCTGTCGGCGCGACCTGCTTCAGTGATGCATGTCGTAGATGTTCCGTTTCCTCGCCCACGTAGGGAAGAAATCACCCTGGATCCACGCTTTATGGAATGGAAACGGACCATGACTGGCTGGATGCGCGAGGAAAAGCACAAACTGGACGGCGACATGGACGCCGCTGAAAGCATCCGCAAAAACACCTCGGACGACAGGGTAAACCATTATGAATGATTGGAACATGCACTCTGCATTGAGATCGAACGCGGCAGCAACTGTTCCCTTAATCGACGCGCACATTCATGTAGACAGCTACCCGCCTGAACAACAGGAGCTATTGCTCGCTTCGCTTGCCGACAACCATGTAGAAGCCATCATAGCTGTGTCCATGCATCTCGCCTCCAGTCAAGCCAACTTGCGCCTGGCTGAGCGTTGGCCCAGGCTAGTACGTCCCGCCTTCGGCTTTCATCCAGAACAGGCTCTGCCATCACATACCGAGCTTGACCTGTTATTTGACTGGATGGACGAACATGTACAGCAGATGGTCGCGGTGGGTGAAGTCGGCTTGCCCTATTACAATCGGCTGGAAGCTTCACGCAGTGGAGAGCCCTTTGAGCTCGCTCCTTACATAGCACTGCTGGAGCGTTTTATCCAGTTTGCAAGCAAACATAGCAAACCCATTGTGTTGCACGCTGTTTATGAAGATGCAGACATTGCCTGCGACCTTTTGGAACGTCATGACGTCACACAGGCGCATTTTCACTGGTTTAAGGGCTCTGCCGCCACGACCAAACGTATGGCCCGGAACGGCTATTATGTCTCCTTCACACCGGATCTCCTGTACGAAGAAGAAATCCGCAGTTTGGCAAGACAGTATCCGTCTGATCAGGTCATGGCAGAGACAGACGGTCCATGGCCGTTCGAGGGTCCTTTTACCGGACAGCAGACGCATCCACGGATGACTACCGAGGTCATTCGCGCATATAGCAAGCTGACCCATCAAGATGAAGCTGCTGTCCGTCAATTATTTTATGATAATACAAGACGCTTCTACTCACTGTCTGATTCGTAAAGGCATATCTGCTATTTACTAAAAAAGATTACAACCACAACTTATAGTCAAAGCAAAGAACCTCCTTATGTACGCGAAACTTCAACATGCGTAATTAAGGAGGTTCTTATAGCTTTAAATAACACATATTTCTCAAATGCCACTTGTAAATTGCAGCATTCTTTATCGTTGCTCCATTTTTATTGCTTCAAGAAACCCTTCTGTTCCAAAAATGGCTTCAATTGCAAGCGCGCTGGTTCGGTCAGTCTCGTGGCCATTTGCTCAGACCAAGGTGTGGAGCGTTGACCGCCCGTACGTTCCTTCAAATATTCGGCTGATGTGTGGTCGTATACCTCTACAGCTTTCATCGTTTGGTTTTTGTCATAACCGTTCATATGCAACACACCCGACAGTGGAAGACGTGGACG
The DNA here is from genome assembly GCF_001049835.1 of Paenibacillus sp. Mc5Re-14. NCBI lineage: Bacteria > Bacillati > Bacillota > Bacilli > Caryophanales > Paenibacillaceae > Paenibacillus > Paenibacillus sp. Mc5Re-14. The sequence goes on from NZ_CVPD01000001.1 coordinate 2,022,347, forward strand.
CAAGCCCGTTTCCTGATCCGGTACACCAATGCACATACCGAACACTGGATATACCAGCTCTGGCAAGCCTAATAACTCGGATACCTCTGCTATTTTAGTACGAATGCCCCCGATGTAAACGATGCCCAAGCCGAGTGATTCAGCGGCCACCGCTGCATTTTGTGCAGCTAACGCAGCATCAATGGTTGCAACCGTATAATTTTCGACGGACCCTTCATAGGAAGGCTGGCCTGGCTGATGATGAATCGTCACCTGCTTCAAACGATACAGGTCTGCGCACCATACCAGAAATGTCGGGCACTGCTCGACGTAAGCCTGCCCTCCTGCCAGCTCGGCCAGTTTTGTTTTTAATGAAGGCTCGGTAACGGCAATAACGGTATATGCCTGCACATTGCTGGACGAGGATGCCATTTGGCCAGCTGCCACAATAGCTGCGAGCTGCTCGTCGGTAATGGGGTCTGACTTGAATTTTCGCACAGACCGATGGTTCATCAACAAGGAAATCGTATCATTCATGACTGCTTCACTCCTAATCCATAATATAAGCTCTTTATCTGCTTCAAGCTGTGAGTACACGAAAAGGTTCTTGCATGCTTGCATGGCACTCTTACAAATATTATGAAACTTTCGCGAATGATAAGCAACCTGACGCGATGAAGAATGACTGCATGAATTAAATAAATAAAAAAACACAACAAAAAAGCAAGTACACACAAAGCCAAAATTGTGCGTACTTGCTCTAATTACAAAAATGATATCGCTGCAAATATCCAACAGCATGCATCTGCCGAATACATCAATACGTTTACAGCTTCACCCGCTGGAGACGCAGCGCATTCAGTACAACCGAAACAGAGCTGAATGCCATGGCCGCTCCCGCCAACCATGGAGCCAAAAAGCCCAAAGCAGCAATCGGAATGCCGATCACGTTATAACCGAGCGCCCAAAACAGATTTTGCCGTATGTTTGTCATGGTCCGGCGGCTCATTTCGATCGCGTCCGGAATGCTATTCAGGTTACCACGCATGAGAGTAATATCGGCAGCCTCCATGGCCACATCTGTACCTGTGCCCATTGCCATCCCTATATGGGCTGTAGCCAGCGCTGGCGCATCGTTAATACCGTCCCCGACCATGGCTACGATCTTGCCCTGTTCCTGAAGTCGCTTCACTTCCTCGGCCTTTCCTTCAGGCAGCACTTCCGCCAGCACCCGTTCAATTCCCGCCTCGGCGGCAACGGCCTGTGCCGTCCTTTCATTGTCACCTGTAATCATAATGACTTCAATGTTCATCGCCCGTAGACGGGCAATAGCTTCCCGTGATGTTTCTTTAATTGTATCCGCCACGGCCACTAATCCGGCATAGGAACCATCCACAGCGACAAGCATTGCCGTTTTCCCTGCGCCTTCCAGTTCATTCATTTGCTGCTCGGTTGAGTCATCCATCGTGATGCCTTCCCTGCTCATTAATCGGCGTGTGCCCACCAATACCTGCTTGCCCTCCACAGAGGCCTTCACACCATAGCCTGGAATATTTTCAAAATCCGTCGGGCCCACTAGCTCAATACCTCGATCAGCAATCCCTTTTACAATGGCTTCCGCCAGCGGATGCTCCGAGCTTTTTTCTGCCGCACCGAGCAATCGCAGCAAATCCGTTTCAGCCAGGCTGCTCGCTCTAACTATAACATCTGTCAGCTCTGGTTTGCCGTTCGTAACCGTACCTGTCTTATCCAAAATCACTGCGTTGACGGAACGGGTCATTTCCAAATGCTCGCCGCCCTTGAACAAAATACCGTATTCAGCAGCACGTCCCGATCCTGCCATAATGGACGTTGGGGTGGCCAATCCAAGCGCACAAGGACAAGCAATGACGAGAACTGCAATCATTTTCTCCAGTGATCCTGCAAAATCCGACGGTGTCACAAGGAAAAACCAGACGAGAAATGTTATCACGGCAACAGCAACTACGATGGGGACAAAGATACCCGAGATTTGATCAGCAATCCGCTGAATCGGGGCCTTAGAGTTTTGCGCATCTTCCACGACCTTAATAATACGGGCCAACGCCGTATCACCACCCACACGCTCAGCCTGAATACGAAGTACTCCGTTTTTATTGAGCGTGGCTCCTGTGACTGGGGAACCCTCTCCTTTTTCAACCGGAAGACTCTCTCCACTTAACATGGATTCATCCACTGCCGAACGTCCATCCACGACCACACCATCGACGGGAATTTTCTCCCCTGGGCGCACAATAAAGATGTCCTTCACACGCACTTGTTCAATCGGCAAATCTAGCTCTTGTCCATCACGTACCACACGTGCCGTTGTCGCCTGTAGGTTCATCAGGCTCTTGATCGCCTCAGACGAGCGCCCTTTGGCTACCGCCTCGAACCATTTACCGACTAGTATAAGCGTAATGAGTACCGCACTTGTCTCGTAATACAGCTCTGGCATGGTCGTGACAGGCATTCCCGCCATTCCCTCCATGGCGTCAGACGGACGCAGAGTAAGGTACAAGCTGTAAAAATAAGCCGCAGACGTACCTAGCGCAACTAATACATCCATATTCGAACTTCTATTACGAAGCGCTTTATATGCTCCCACATAAAACTGCCATCCTATGATGAACTGAATTGGCGTTGTCAGTACAAGTTGAAACCATGGATTCAAGAACAGTTCCGGCACATAAATCCATGAGGTAAAGGAAAAATGAGCCACCATCGCCCACAATAACGGTAGCGACAGCACTGCCGATATCATCCACTTCCATTTTTTACGTTGGATATCCTTACTGCGGACATCCGCAATATTGTCCTCAGCGCTCTGCGGGATCGCTCCATAGCCCAGCTGTTCAATCTTGCTTACCAAATCACTAACCGTAGTACTCCCAGCAGCATATTCCACATGGGCTGTTTCCATCGCCAAATTTACCGTGGCACCTGTTACGCCTGGTATTCGGTTTAATCCTTTTTCAATTCGAGCTGCACAAGCCGCGCAAGTCATGCCCGTCACATTCAAATTGGCTTCTTCACTCACAGTTCCAAAACCAAGAGAAGCAATTTTATCGCGGAATTCTGGGATTTCCACCTGCTTGGGATCATAGGATATGGACGCCTGCTCCAATGCCAAATTCACATTAGCTTGTGCCACGCCGTCTATTCGATTTAAACCTTTTTCAATACGGCTTGCGCAGGCTGCGCAGGACATCCCCGTAATATGAAGCGTTGTATGCTTATCACCGTCGGTCGCACGGTTTTCCATGGTAGTCCTCCTTCTACATACCCCAGTGGGGTATATTATGTTCAAAAAGAAAAAGCTCCTAATATGGAAGCTTCTCCTTCGAACAAATCTGTTCACGCATCATACAGCATCTTAATCTTAAACAACATCATAGCCTTGGTCTTCAATGGCTGTTTTCAGAGCTTCAACGCTCAGTTTGGATTCATCATATTCTACATTTACTTGTTTCGTCTCGAGGCTGACCTTGCCGGTAGCGCCTACTTTCTCCAAGGCTCCTTCTACTGCTTTCACACAATGATTGCAGCTCATGCCTTCTACGTTCAATGTAACTTGTGCCATTTTCGTTTCCTCCTCAAGGGTACGTCCATACCCATAATGTGTATACCTGCTACTTTTAACGGATTAGCTTCTTAACCGTCACCAGCAGCTCATCAATCACTTCTTGCTCTCCTGCCTGCATGCGCTCAATGACACAGCTTTTCATATGCCCTTCCAGCAGCAGCTTGCCGACACCATTAAGGGCCGACTGAACAGCCGCAATCTGATTCAGCACATCGTCACAGTAGGTGTCCTTCTCAATCAATCCCTTAATCCCGCGAACCTGACCTTCAATACGGTTTAACCGGGATACAAGGCTGTTCTTGAATTCTGCCGAATGATGACTTTTTCTAACTGTCTTCTCTCCATCTGTTCCACAATGAGCCCCGTGGACTTCAGTGTGGGAAACAGGTTGCTCCTCAGCCATACATCAGCCTCCTGTGTGGTGTATATGCACTCATGCATTTAATATATCCCATCATAATATACCCCCACGGGGTATGTCAACCTTCCAGAAAAGTGTCACCTTTTCGCCTTAATTTTCGTCACCGTTTCTTCTCAAGCGAATTAAACTGATCAAAATAAGGCTGAAGCAACCTCAAATGCTCCTCGTAATCTTCTCTTTCTCTTTCAGGCAAACGATCCGGATACAATACCCCATTTTCGCCCGTTATACGGGGAACATACTTGTAAAACTCCGTGAACAGAACACGGAACTTAACAAATTCATCCTTACTTAAAGCTTTTTTCGCATAGTCTAACTCGTCCTGTAAATCTATACTCTTATGGGTTTGGAATTCCTCCTGATTCAATTTATCAAAGTACGGTTCCAGCTCGGCGGTTATTCGATTATACTCACGCTGTTCATCGACGCTTAAACGCTCCTTATGGAGCATCCCGTTTTTGTCCGTTATTTTAAGATTATAGGCTCCTAGTTCCTTTAGTAATTCCATAAAAACACTAAACTCTTCCTTCGACAAACGTCCCTGTGCTTGTTGGAGCTTCGATTCTACTCTTGTATATTCCGCTGCCGTCCCTCCCATTTCAATTAGCTTTTCCTGCGAGCCATACAGCGTATCAGTCAAGTAAGAGTATGCAGCAAAGGTACCTGTCGGGATCAATAATGCCGCTACAAGAATCGTTGTCACGATATACTTTTTCATAGGTTTAGATCCTTTCCCTTTAATTCGCTCAATTTGTATCATGATATTTTCCTTTAACTCAATGGGAGGAGATAAGTGGTTATCCTCATGCTGCATCACCTTACGTAGTTCTTGCTCAAGCTTCATGGATTTTCTCCACCTTTCCGATCAGAAAATGTCCCTGCCGCTCTTTCGAACGGAGCTTTTGCAAAGCCGCGTGAATTCGTGACTTCACCGTACCTAACGGTATGTCTAAAATGTTTGCGATTTCCTCTTGGGAATACTCATGCAAATAGTGCAATACAATCACCTGTTTTAGCTTGAACGATAGCTGCTGAACTGCTTGGAGCAATACATGATTTGCAACCTTGTCCACTATTTCCTCAGAAAAATCAAACGCTGCATGATGCTCCAGACTCTCAGCCTTACTTGTGATTCGCATCCTCATCCATCTTTTTCTCCGATACGCCCGAATTTGACGCATAACAATCCCCATCAGCCAAGGTTGAAAAGATCTATTTGTATCAAATGTCTCCAGTGATTTATACACCTGTATATAAATTTCCTGAACCACATCATCAACGTCTGCCTTTTCCTCCAACAGAAAATGCACTGATTTATAGACCGTATGAATCGTGTAATCATAGAGCTCCTTATAAGCTTCGCGGCTGCCAGCCAGTGTCTCTGCAACAAGCATTGTCATCTGATCATCCTGTGCCAATCTGACCACCTCCTTGCACTGTTCGATCCTAATCTCCTCCTCTCTTTCGGCTCATACTCTATATTGGAAGGAACGGGGAATATCGTTCGATTTTTTTTGTCTCAATAACAGGGAAACAGGGTATGGTCGGTTTTGTATTAGGTAAATTATTCTTTTGTTTAATTCCGACCATACTGATCCTGCTGTTTATTTGATTTGCATTCTAATTCACAAACCTTCTCGTATGTACTTAAAACAGATCCCCCTCCCCGCGAGGGAAGCCGAAGATATCTCGATTGTAAAACGATAAAAAAACACCCATGGTCTGAAGTGGTTCATGCATCAGTCCATGGGAGTTTTCAGTTCAAATTGCCTATTTTAAGCCTTCGCGCGTGCTTCCTTGGCAAGTACAATAAAGCTTAACAGCGCACCAAGCTCTGCTATAGCAATCACAACCGCCATCGGTACGGGGGTTGTTCCACTACCCAAGCCCACCAACGGTGAAGCGATGGAGCCAAGCAATAGAGGCAGCAAGCCAAGCATGGCGGACGCACTGCCTGCGGAACGCTGCTGACTCTGCATGGCCAGTGAAGTCGTCGTTGTACTCACAATACCTACGCAGGATACGACAAAAAACATCGGAATCAATACGGCTAACAGTTGGCCTCCGGTAAAAGCTACGGTAAGCAAGCTGATCCCGGCTACAGCCGCAATCACCAGACCTGACAAGAGCAACTGTCGCTCGCTAAATCGACCCACGAGTCTACCCGTCAACTGGGAAAACAGTACAATTCCTAAACCATTCACCGCAAAAATGATGCTATACGTCTGGGGGGAAACCCCGAAAATATCCTGAAGCACGAAAGGCGAGCCAGCGATGTACGCAAACATCGCCCCTGTAATCAGCGCCTGTGAGAGGGCATAACCCATAAAGCGTCGATCTGCAAACAGATGACCGAGTGTTCCTAGCGTCTGCTTCAAGCCACCGGATGAACGGCGGTTCGTTGGCAACGTTTCTGGAAGACCCAATACGACGGCAATCAGCATGGCCACACCAACTACACACAGCACCATGAATACACCGCGCCAGGAAACAAAATTCAAAATGACACCGCCCAGCACAGGTGCAGCAATGGGAGCCACACCATTCACTAGCATGAGCAGTGAGAAAAAGCGTGTCAGTTCTTTGCCCGAGTACAGATCACGAGCCACAGCTCTGGAAATCACGATCCCCGCCGATCCCGTAAGCCCTTGAATAAAGCGAAGCGCAATGAGCACACCGATATTCGGCGCAAACACACATAACAGCGATGCCGCGGCGTACAGAATAAGCGAGATCACCAGCGGTCCTCTGCGACCCCTCACATCGCTAAGCGGACCAGCAACGATCTGACCAACGGCCAGTCCCAGCAGACAGGCTGTCAAGCTAAGCTGTGCCAGCGAAGTAGTCGTATGCAAATTGTCGGCTAATGTGGGCAGTGACGGCAAATACATATCTATGGACAAGGGTCCGAAGGCACTTAATGCACCCAGAACAAAGGCAATCCATAATATTCGTGATTTGGTCATATCTGCGGCAACCATTACCGTATTGGATAACCGGTTCATGATAATAATCATCCTTTTCACTAAAATATAAATAATGACTTCAATTTATTATGATATCATTCATTTCGTCTGGCTTCGAATAATTACACGCTAATCCGCAATTTTTTTTTCAAAACTGCTATAAATCAGGCAGGAATTTACCAATTTCAGGTCGAATTACACGGTAACCAAAACAAAAAAATTGTAGAATCTGGAGAATGATAATGGTCTATGATGGAGTGCTGCTGGGTCTCATTGTAGGTCTGTTTAGAGGAGGCTGGCGGCAAGGGCTGATCCGTTTCAGTCACATTCGCCTTATAGCCGGCTGGATGTTCCCCCTGCTGCTGCTGGTGCAATTCATTATTTTTTATGCTCAGGAAAAATGGGCTTGGCTGGCAGCTATGAACGGGTATCTATTTATGGGAGTCTACGTAGTCGGATTGATATTTCTCTGGTTGAACAGACATCATAAGGGATTCAAGCTTATTTTAATCGGCGTATTATTGAATTTTATCGTGATGGCGGTAAATGGCGGCAGAATGCCGGTCTCGTTGAGCGCTTCAGAGGTGCTGGGCCCCTATTATACAGATATGCTTAAATCCGGAAGTGTCATCTCGAAACATTACATGATGGATGCGAGCACGCGTTTATCATTGCTTGGTGACATCATCCCCCTTTCTAAGCCCTATCCCCGCACGCAGGTGATTAGTATTGGAGATGTCGTCATGAACTTCGGGATGTTCCTGTTTATCCAAAATGTGATGGTCGTGAAAAGAAATAAGGATAATCAGCAAGAAACCAATCCCCGCCACGCCTAGTTCAGACCTTATTCCAAGGAAGGGAGGGAACATTATGAAAAACTTGAAATACTCCCGTGTGATTATCAATGCTATTATCGTTGCTTCTGTCGTAATCGCTTTGACTTCCGGTTACAAAATCGGGGGCTAGTCACCGATAAGATAAAAAGGGAAGCACAGGCTCAACAAAACAGGCTGGATTCCGGCCTGTTTTTTCATGTGAAATTTTCGATTACAAAATTGTAAATTATCCCATTCACCCCTGGTAGCTTTGACATCAAGATACGACAAGGCAGGAGAAAAAATGATGAGTATATTAAAAAAGCTGCAAGAACGGGTTACCACGACGGGAATATACGTATTTTTCATGTGTATGGTAGGCCTGATCGTCCTCTTGTATACGAACCATTGGTCCTTTTTGCACTATTCAACGACAGAGTGGGTCACGATCTATTCCTTATTGGGAGCAGTTCTGATTTTGGAGCATTTTACATTCCAGTTGCCACCAGCCAGTAACAAGCAGTCCATGGATTCCTCCGTGTACCTCGCTTGTATTTTTGTGCATGGCACTGAAATTGCCATTTTGATTTTGCTGTTCAATGTGATTATTGCTGCGTTTCGGCATACAGAACTGTCCTGGTGGAAACATGCAGTCAATTTTTCCATTTACGCACTTTCCATTTTCGTATCGTCAACCGTATTCGAACTAAGCGGCGGAACGCAGGGAGCCTTAAACGAGGACCATTTTACTTCCTACCTGCTGGCATTGATCTGCTACTTTACGGTGAACACAATCACCCTCGGCATCTACTTCTATATCGCATATAAAGGGTCGTTCAATGAGCTCAAACAGGCTTTTTTGGCTGAATCCCTGCTTGTATACTTATGTACACTCATCCTGTCTTTGGTGTTGACCACGCTGATTTATTACAACGGAATTTTAGGACTTTTGCTGTTCCTGGGCCTAAGCATGCTCTTATCCCACGCGTTCAAGCAAATGTTCACGATGTATCGTGAGATTGAAGAAAAAGCCAACACGGATCGCAGAACAGGGTTGTACAATCACAGCTACTTTGAAAATACGCTTGAAGCTGAACTTAATATATCCAGATCGCAGAATATTCCCCTAAGTCTGGCGCTGATTGATATTGATGATTTCAAAAAATACAATGATCATTTCGGTCATCTCAAGGGTGATCAACTACTGGGGTTTCTCGGTGAGTTTCTGAAAAAGGAAACGTTCGGTACTCACATTACCGTATCCCGCTATGGTGGAGAAGAATTCACTCTGCTTATGCCCGATCATACCGCTGAACAAGCTTATGAAAAAGTCAATGCTATCCGAAAAAGACTGAATGATTCCCGTTACGAGGGAGTCGAAATTTTCCCACACGGGTGCCTGTCCTTTTCCGCAGGCATTGCACAAAGCCGCATTGACATCTACGACAAATCACAGCTGGTCGATCTGGCGGATAAAGCACTGTACTACGCCAAGAAACAGGGCAAAAATATCGTTCATACACACGGCAGTCTAAATGAAGTGGAACGCGAGGTCGATCTGGGACAAGATATCCGTGATCTTGAGCAGCAGCTCAATCTGTTCTTGTACAAGGATATTAACACCTTCAAGCATTCCAAACGGGTATTCAGGTATGCAGCGGACATGAGCGATGTGCTTCAGCTCGGTCCAAAGGATAAACGGCGTTTTTTACTGGGAGCACTCATTCACGATATTGGAAAACTGGAAATTCCCTGGAATATTCTTAATAAAAAAGAGAAGCTGTCCAGCGAGGAATGGCGGATGGTACAAGCTCATGTCATGTGGGGCAAACGTATTGTCGAAGCCAACGAAAGATTCATAGATTTAGTTCCTTTTGTGGAGCTGCATCATGAACGTTATGACGGGGGAGGCTATCCGTTTGGCTTCAAGGGCGAGCAAATCCCAAGGCTGTGTCGGATGCTGACAATCATCGACTCTTTTGATGCGATGACAACCGAGCGTCCCTATCAACCGACCAAAACATTCGAGGAGGCCATCGAAGAATTGCGTACTTGTTCGGGAAGCCAATTCGATCCCGAACTAACGGCTATTTTTATCCAATATATTCAACATAAGCAACCTGCTTTCACGCAGTCTATAGAAGCAGGCCTCTAATGTCTCATACACTATTCCTCTTTATCCCTACCGCGAATGAAATCCAGGCGATTTCATTCGCAGTAGGGATTTTTCATAGGATTCGCATTCTGCATGATGCTTATTATTTCAAATTTCATATAAATGTCATAATTCGTTCCATCTATTCACGCTATATGCACTATGATTAAGATAGAAATTGGTTTGTCCGTATAGAATGCTACAAATGAGGATATCCTCGCTTCAAGTAATCGAGAGAAGGTGACTTCACAGGCATGTTGTACCTGTCCAGACCAGCCCGTGTGGCTTGTCTTTTATTGCTGTGCCTCCCTCTTCTGCTCCTGTTTCCTCACTCATCGTGGGCTCATGCATTTGTCGTTGAATCCAGTCCGACCGAAAATCAGGTTTTGGACAAGTCTCCTTCTCAGGTGACTATCACTTTCAACGAAGATTTGCAATCTGCCTTCATGTCCATCAAAGTGACCGATGAAACAGGCAAGCGGGTCGACACAGGAAAAGCACAGCTCAACCCAGAGCACCCATCCACCATGGAAATCCAATTGATTCCGGGGATGAAAAATGGAATTTACACCATCACTTGGAGAGCTTTGTCCGCAGATGGACATCCAGTCAATGGAGTGATTCCATTTCAAGTAGGTAGCGGTTCCAATGCGTATACCGATCAAGCTACCCCTTCTGAAAGCTCTGGGACATCACGAATCGACTTAATCGCTGTCCGTTGGCTCCTTTACATAGGGCTATCGCTGCTTTTTGGAGCGATTTGTTTCCGACTGTTCCTCTTACCGAGCATAAACCGAGACAAGAATCGCAGTGAGCAGAAGATGCTTAGTCAGCAGCCCTCTGACACATTACCCCGTTGGACTAAGTTGCTATGGAGCGGCTATGGCATAACGTCTGCTGCCATTTTAATCAGCCTACCGCTTCAGGCGTCTTGGGATGCCGGAGTTTCCATCAGGGAGGGCTTCTCACTCCCCATTATGGGAGAAGCGCTTCAATTTACTGGAGCAGGGAAAATCTGGTTTGTCCAGATGATTCTCGTGCTGCTTCTGAGCGTAACGTTAATTTATGCGATTGATCCCAGCATTTCTGATCGCCAGCGCCGTGTATGGGGCTACAGCTCCGTTCTACTAACGCTGAGCCTCATGCTATCCAAGGCCTTTGTTGGGCATCCGGCAGCAGCTACCCATCCGGCTCCAGCCATTGTGGCAGATTTCGTCCACCTTGCAGCGTCAGCCTTTTGGATCGGCTCACTTACCGTCATGGTGGTGTGCCTGCCTGTTGCCGGATCGGAGCTGCCTGTATCCAAGCAGGCAGCTCTGCGACAAATCGCCCTGCGCCGCTTTGCTGGCTGGGGCATTGCTATGGTGGCGGCGCTACTCGCCACTGGTATTTATGGAGCGGTGCTGTACCTTCCATCTCCCTCCATGCTGCTGAACACGTCCTATGGACTCGTTCTGCTCAGCAAAGCAGCGCTACTGCTAGTTATGCTGGTCTTTGCAGCCAGCCAGTTCCGTAGCGCTCGACAAGCGGCAGCGAGCAAACGAGCCGCCGGAGGATTGCGTGTCGAGCTGTCCGTCGGCCTGCTCGTGATGCTGTTGGCAGCGGTGCTCACTCACATGTCACCTGGCCAGGCACCTGCTGTACCGTTTGAGGAGACTCACACTACTGGCGAATACAGCGTTACACTGGCAGTCAGCCCCAATGCTGTGGGCAGCAATGAATTTAAGGTATCCGTTCAGGATAGCAAGGGTACTGCCGTTTCAGGTATCCAGCAAGTCACATTGACGCTTACCCCAGCTGATCCTGACCAAGATCAACAGGAATTTGTTCTGCCCGTGAAGCAGCAACAGCCCTTCCGCAGTCAGGAATTGATAACCTCCGAAGGAACATGGGCGGTAAAAGTACATACCCTGACGGCATCACTCGATGCGGTTGATGCTGAATTTACTCTGCATGTAGGCGGTAAAAAATAATTATTTTATCTAATAAGGAGCGAAATGAAGATGAATATAACGATTCAAACAGCAAAATCCAGGTTTTCCAGGTTCACAACCTCTATAGGTATAATTGCGGCTGGTGCCTTGCTTTTTGCAGGTATGGCCAGTGCGCATGTGACGGTCAAGCCTTCCGTTTCACAACCTAATGCGTGGGAAACGTACACGTTGAAAGTGCCTGTGGAAAAAAACATTCCAACCACCAAAGTCGCTTTAAAAGTTCCTAAAGAGGTCGTTTTCAAACAATACGAGCCTGTACCGGATTGGAAGGTAGCCACCGAAAAAGACAGCTCTGGCAAAATAACCACCGTCACATGGACGTCTGAAAAAGACGGCATTCAAGCGGGACAGTACCAACGCTTCAGCTTTGTAGCACAAAATGCAGACCAGAATACCGCGGCAGCCTGGGACGCCTTCCAATATTACAGTGACGGAAGTATTGTGGAATGGACAGGCGATGAAGGAAGTAACAATCCTCATTCCATTACCAAAATTACGGCAGATGCCACACCCGAAACTTCTGCTCCTGCCGCAGACAGCGGACATGATTCGGCAGGCACCGCAGAGGGCCATGCGAGCACAGATACGGCCAAAGATAACAGCAGTGCAGCGCCGACCTCGGACAATGCTGCTGAGGCTACGCCTGCCGCTTCTGCTCCAGCCAGCTCTGCTGCACAAACAACAGCACTTGTCCTCTCGATCATCGCAGTCGTGCTTGGTGCCGCAGCAGTAGGCATTGCACTCAAGCGTCGCAAGTAATCTGAGTTACAAACAACAGAGCCTTACATGTAAAAAAGCTGGTGCCATTCATTCAGGCACCAGCTTTTTTTATCGTTATCTCATCCTATCATTTTACATTCACCTATCTATCATTTTTTTGGTAAAATGATAGAAACCTCACGATTCTAACATGATAGCATTGCAATCTATTGAGCATAGGAGATCATAGGATGAAAATCGTAAATAAGGCTCTGTTATCTAGCGTTATCTTTCTGAGTACCGCAGCGGGCATCTATAGTCCCTTGGCACAAGCGGAGGCGGGTAAGGTCAGCATCATGCTGGACGGATATCCATTGCCGTTCCCTGTACAGCCTGCCATGATGAACGGCACGACGATGGTTCCCTTTCGCGCTATTTCTGAGGCTCTGGGCATTACAGTGAAATGGGATCAAGCCAGCCAAAGCATCACCGCTACCAAAGCGCAAGGCAATGCAACCAAGCAGGTGGTTCTCAAAATGGGGAGCCGCAATGCCACCGTAGATGGACAAACGGTTCAACTAACAGCAGCACCGCAAACCGTACGCGGCAGCACGATGATTCCGCTGGGCTTTTTCGGGCAACAATTTGGAGCCACAGTGAACTGGAACCAGGGAACACGGACGGTCTCTATCACATCGCCACGTGAAGCTATGTACACTGTAGGCTTCTATGCACTGTCTTCCTTTGACCAAAAATCCAAAATACCGAATTTTAATGCCGTTGCCTTCGGCTGGAGCCGAATTGATACGAACGGACAGTTCACAACGACCGGCAAAGAATATAAATGGCCTCAAGCTGCTGGAGCTGTAACGCCCGAGTCTATTCTACAGGAGGCAGATAGCCAGGGGACTTCCCCTTACCTGATGGTTTATTCTGTCGACGGTAATCATGAGCTAACCAAGGTTTTGGAAAATGTGCAGCTTCAAGAACAGACCATTTCTCAAATCGTCAGCACTGCCACCGATAAGCAGTTCAAGGGCATTACGTTAGATCTTGAAGGATTAGGCTGGAGCGGTGATAAGGCCAAAGCTCGCTCCGACTACAACGCCTTTATTAAAAAGTTATCAGCCAAAGCACATCAAGCCGGGCTCAAGCTTACCGTCGTTCTGCATCCGCTGAATAGCTCTTACACTGGCTATGATTACAAGACGCTAGGCAATCTGGCGGACGATCTGATCATCATGGCCTATGATTACGGACAAAAATCTACGCCTGAGCCACTGGATAAAGTGGACGAAGCCATAAAGCTGGCGTTGAAGGAAACCTCGCGGGACAAGCTCATTTTGGGAATTTCAATGGGTAGCGAAAAAGACAGCACCATTAACGCCAAGATCGGTTTAGCCAAACGTTATGACCTCAAGGGAATCGCCATCTGGCGTCTGGGTATTATTGGAGAAACGGCCTGGGCGAAGATGAACGAATCGATCGAGTTTAAATAGTGTCCATTTTGTAAAAGGAATCCGTCCTTATTCCGCCCGCTAATGATTTTCATGTGTTTTCTATGAAATCATCGGTGGGCTTTTCTCATGTCTATCTTAGCAAAAATGCTTGCCTGACTTGGAAATTGTCGCCACAGGCTCGCATCCCTGTTCTCCGTAGAAGATCCCCCAGTCTCTCATAAAATCCAGCAACGGTCTTAACGTATCTCCCAACGGGGTAAGCGAGTATTCCACACGTGGTGGGTTCTCGTTATAAATTTCACGGTGCACAATGCCATCACGCTCCAATTCGCGTAGCTGCAAGGTTAGCATCCGCTGTGTAATATTAGGCAAGGTCCGTCGAATTTCATTATAGCGCCGCGGTCCTGTGGTCAAATGATATAAAATGACTCCCTTCCACTTGCCTCCAATCACCCCAACAGTTTTCGCTACCGGACATCCAAAATTAACGCTAACTGTATGTTCCATCTCCTGTGCCATGTATTCCCCTTCTTTCTACAGGATGTAGGCTAATAGCCTTCAGACCTATAACAAGGAACAAATATGTGCGTACTTGTTCCCTGCAAAAACTTTCTATATGATAACTATATATTCGATATTAGCTCTCAATATAGTAGCAGAAAACCCATAGAGTACCAACTAAACCCATATCAAAAGGAGTACATTTTATGTCCAATACATCAGCTAAAAAGCAGGAAATTCTGGATGCCTTTTTATTCAGACATGCCACGAAGGAATTCGACCCCGATCGCATCATACCTGAGGAAGATTTTCAATTTATTCTCGAAACCGGACGACTTTCCCCAAGCTCCGTAGGATTTGAACCGTGGCAGTTTGTGGTCGTGCAAAATCAGGCATTGAGAGAAAAGCTGGCGGCGGTTTCCAGTGGTGGTCAAAAGCAAATTCCTGCGGCCAGCCACGTCGTCCTGATCTTGGCACGTAAGGATGTTCGTTATGATTCTCCTTACGTGGAGTACATGTATAAAGAGGTTAAGGGGATGTCTGACGAAGACTTTGCCTCCCTACCAGGCCGCTATAAGATTTTCCAGGGTGAAAACCAACGCCTGCTGGAAAACGAACGCACGTTATTTGACTGGGCCTCCAAGCAAACCTATATTGCCTTAGGCAATATGATGACAGCGGCAGCTCAGATCGGCATCGATTCCTGCCCGATTGAAGGCTTTAACTATGATCAGGTACATGCCATTTTAGAGGAAGAAGGATTGCTTGAGAACGGACTGCTGGATATTTCAGTCATAGCCGCCTTCGGTTATCGTGCTCATGAACCCAAGCGGGAAAAATCCAGACAACCCCTGGAGAAGGTCACACGCTGGGTCCTGTAAATATTCGTCCAATACTGTTAGTCAATCTTTAAGTTTGACACAATTTGAACAGGCGGGCTTGCGATCACTCATCTTAACGATGGCCCATCGCAGCCCGCCTCTTTATTTAAATTTTTTTCTTCTACAACTGTTTGCTTATAGCCGTAGTCAAGTTATCCTATATAATAAGATGTATCTGCCTACAAAGGAGTACAGTACACGTGGAAAGATCAGAGATATTGACAAGGATTGTTATTGTCGATGATGAAGAGTTAGCTTTGGATTATATGAAGCGTCTGCTTGGCGAGTTACAAGGCATACATATTGCAGGAGCTTTTACGAATCCATTCGTGGCTAAGGACTATATTCTACTTGATGATATAGATATAGCTTTTTTGGATGTAAGACTTCCAGGGATCAGCGGAATTGAATTAGCACATCAAATTTTGGAGCACAAACCCCATATTCAGATCGTTTTTGTTACAGCTTACGATAAGTACGCTATTCAGGCCTTCGAGCTTAACGCACTGGATTATCTGCTCAAGCCGGTCACGACAGAACGTCTTATCAAAACCATGAATCGCATTCTGAAGCGTGACGATCAAGCTGCCTCCATGCCTGAGAATCAGCCTTCTGTTCTCCAGTTACAGGTTTTTCAATATGTCGTCTTTACATTACCGGATCAGCAACCCACTGTTATTCAGTGGAGGACTAAAAAGACCCAGGAGTTGTTTTTGTACTTGCTCCAGAATCATGACCAATGGGTTCGCAAATCAGCCTTGATTGAATTACTATGGCCAGAATATGAAGAAGATAAGGCCTACTCTCTTTTATATACAGCCGCTTATTACATTAGAAAAACGATAGCGCCGTATCATTCCTTTTTAGAGATTTCCAATACTAATGGCGGTTATATTTTGCACACGCAAAACGTTCTGTTAGATACAGAAAGATGGGAGTCTCTCCTGGCATCCGCTCCACAGATGAACAAGGAATCCATCCCATATTATGTAAAAATGATGGAGCTTTACAAAGGGGACTATTTACAGGAATATGATTTTTGGTGGGTTGAAAGTGAACGCCAAAGGCTGCATAAAATGTGGTTATCCATATCATTAAAAATGGCAGAATGGTATAGAGGGAACTCCCAGCCTGAAGAGGCGATCTCTATTTATGAGGGCATCTGTAGTCGTCACCCCCAAGAAGAGGAAGCCTACTGGGGATTAATGAAGACCTATGCTGAGATGAATAAAAATAGCTTAGTGATCAAATGGCATGATTTATTATCATCCGTCTTATGGGAAGAGCTTCATGAGAAGCCCAATGAACAAATTACAAATTGGTTTAAAGAGTGGCAAATGGCTCATGCCTAATTTCACGACTGGGAATCATTCTCCGTACCCGTAGAGTCCCCATTAGAAGCGTCACTTACTTCGCCTCGTTCTGTATAGAGGACCTACGGGACAGAGATATTATGTTCCTTATCTTTGTACCTGGGGAACATGGAAGCTTACCGTTGTACCCTGGTTGGGAAGACTGCTAATAGATAATCCTTTACCGTATACTTGCTTCAAACGTCGATCTGTATTCCGTAATCCAATCCCGCTATCCTGTTCTTGATGAGGACTCAGCAGACGGTCCAGTTCCTCTTGACTCATGCCCACACCATCATCAATGATCGCTATTTCTGTTCCATCCTCCCGCTGCTGAATACGAATGCACAATGTTCCTCCATCTATCCGATTCATGATACCATGCCTGATTGCATTTTCTGCAAGTGGCTGAATCGATAACGGTGGCAATAGCAAGTTTATCTGTTCGTCTACTTCCCATACAATATCTAGTCTATTGCCAAAGCGTTCCTTCTCTATATAAAGATAAGATTTCAGGAGAGCAAGTTCATATTCCAGTGATACGACTCTATCCAGATTTTGAGGGTTAAAGCTTGATCTTAAATATTTGCCGAATTCTTCAATAAGATTCACCATTCTGGTGTGATCCACATGACTTAAAGATGCAATGGTATTCAAGGTGTTAAACAAAAAATGAGGTTTGATTTGTGCCTGTAACCACGCAGCCTCCATCCAAAGCCTCTCCCTTGCGGACTTTTTAACATCAGTCAAGGCACGGACCCTTGATTTCAATTCCATAGAATCCACAGGCTTCATAATGTAATCGTTGGCCCCTGCAAGAAATCCCGTATATAAGTCCTCCTGCTGACTACGTGCTGTCAACAGCAACACAGGCAGCTCGGAAATGCTAAAGTATTCCCTCACACGCCGAGTTAACTCATAACCCGACATTTGGGGCATCATGACATCGGCTATAATTAAATCCCATTCCCGATGATCCAGCCTATGTAAGGCATCCTGGGCACTGGTTACAGTGACAAGTTCGTAAGGCTCCGACTCCGAGGCGAGAATGCCCTCTAACACTCTTAAATTGACCGGATCATCATCTACTGCGAGTATGGCAGATCGTGCAGAGCCTACCGCAACTTGCATCACAGCTTCATTCTGTAGAGCTATAAAATCAGTACCTGCTTCTTCATCCATACATACCTGCTCGTTATCTCGTGATTCGTCTGGGGTAGGTGAGGGATCGAGCGGTAGTGTGAAAGAAAAGGTTGAGCCTTGACCAAGTTCAGAACTTACACTCAAAGATCCTCCATGAAGCTCCACCAATTGCTTGCTGATACTCAACCCAAGTCCAAGCCCATCCCCAATAACCGTCAAATGAGAATTTCCTTGTTCATATGGACGAAATATTCGCTTTTGCGTCTCCTCATCTATCCCAACGCCAGTGTCACGCACCTGAATACTGGCCATTTCGCCTTGGATGTGTGCGTGAACGGAAATAGTCCCCTCAGCAGTATGTTTAACAGCATTGTGAAGGAGATTGAACAGGATTTGGATTACTCGGTTTTCATCCGCTAATACATTTGGAAAATCAGCAGGGATGTTAACTACCATGTTTAAAGGTTTCCCATCTGTCATGAATTGAAGCATATCCAATACACCCGAGGCTACAGCCTTGGGCTTCAGGCTTCTTTTTTCCAGAATAATATCCTTTTCACGTAGACGTGTAACATCCAGCAAATCATTCAATAATAAGGACATACGGCGGCCGACCGTAACAAGCAATTGCATGTTTCTCCTGTTGGGTTCATCCAGGGCGCCGCCCCGGTTCTCCAGCACAGTCTGTGCTATATTGATCATCCCATGTAGAGGATTTCGCAGCTCATGAGAGGTGTTGGCTAAAAATTCATTTTTCACCTGATCAGCGCGCTGCAATCTGTCCGACAGCCTTCTCAGTTCAGCATTCGTATTAAAAAAACGCTTGAACCAATAGGATGCAAATGCCACAAAAGCCAGCACAATATCCCAAGGGTAATAAGGGAGATCATTCGTCTTGAAAATGCCCCACAGCATGCTGGATGCGATGCTAATGGATGCTAGCAACAGAAAAACAGCCTCTTTTTGCCCTCTGAATGTTCTAAGAAAAGCAAGGGAGGGAACTGTAGCACATAGAGTAATAGCCGGTAATGCGATAAGAACCATAAGAAATGCATACAGGCTGGATGCAGGTGCAAGTAACACCAAAATCGCAAAACAACAGTGGCCTATAAAAACAATCTGAATGATTCGGGATCGAACCAACAGAGACTGCGCCAGCTTCAGTACACACATGCCTATTCCAATATAGGAAAGGGTGGTTATCTTTAACGAAAGACCCAGATTAATGGGGAACCAGTCCAATAAAAGCTTGTCATCGTCTGTCAGGATGGATAATACCGTGCAGATTACAATTCCCGTAAAATACAGAAGCGCCTTCTTTTGTGGATTCATAAAAAATATAACGACTATATATAACCCGTGAAGCAGCAAAATAATACATACCATAATTTGCATTGCGATCGTGAAGTTGGTTCGGCTATTCACAGCATCCGCGCTTCCAAAAATGATAGGCTTCATAATTCCTCCACTAGCAGAGAAATCAAAATTGGATACTTGGATGACAATCTCAATGGCCTGCCTGTTCGCATCAAACATAGCAGAGAATGGAACAGTCGATCCTATATGCTGTTCGACCTTGCTAGAGACCTGACCACTATGACTAATTAAACGACCGTTCACAAATATGTTGGATGCCGTACTGATCTTTCCAATCCGAAGTCCGTATAGAGTGTCCTCCGACCTGTCACTCAAAATAAGCAGCCGATAGGTTCCAACGCCATATGCCTTATGATCTACAGGAGATACCGACTCACTCCATAATCCTGGTACCTGAATGGTCTGGCGCTGCTTCTGCATAAGTAAGGATTTCAGTTCGGCAGGAGAAGATAAAGTCCCAGGATAAAACTCCCACTCCCCATTTAATGGCAGGGTCTTTATCTCCTGCAGATTCAAGCCCCTCAGATCCAGAATTCCCGCCTTGGCCCGGGGATAATCCTGATTGTGGTAATAATCAAACCACAACAAACGCAAGCCGATAATCACGATCAGAAATGACAGCGTAATTAAAAAAAAGTTCCGCTTATTCATCTACTGGTGATCCGGCACCATACATCAACGTACCGTTGCCGGGCTCTCATCTGAACCAGCAGCATTGGATGGTGACCAATCCTCATAGTTTCACAACCTTATCTACACAAATTTCATTTATCGTTCCTCAGATTGTCCGTGCTACTCAAGCAACATACGAACCCCAGTAAGCACAATTCCAATCAGAAAACCTGTAAGCGCACCGTTAATCCGAATCCATTGTAAATCCTGCCCCAGCTTGTCCTCCATTAAAGCGATCAGTGAGGTATCATCCATTCGATTTACATTTTCTCGAACCAGATTACCAATTTGGCTATGGTTTGCTTCCACTACTCCGGTAACACCTGCTACGATCCACGAATTGATCTTGTCCAGCAGCTCCGTATTTCTCCATAAATCAGACAGCATTTGATCCAGCAAAGGTACAATGTACACCGTTACATAACTGGCATCTTCCATGTAATCCAGCAGATTACGACGAAGCTCTTCGAGCTTATCGGATATAGCTGCATCACCTTCCCAAGAATCAATAAAGGTGTTTTTCCAGTGATTCAGCCCCTCCCTGACCGTATCTTTGGCTGCCAGATGAATCAGCTGTGTGTTGAACCCATCCAGGACGGCCTGACGACGCGGATGTCCTTCATCTCGAAGCTCCGCTACGCGGTCCAGCAAAAAGTGACGAATCATCTCGCCCATACGCTCCTCATTCAAATAGCCAAGGAAAGCGTTCAGGGCAAACTGCATAAGCCCGCTGACCTGCAAGCCGCTAACAGCCTGCATCCCCAAGGTGCCTAGCGTAACCCCGGTGTCTGACCGCATTAGCCAGGACTCCGTCTGCTCCAGCGCATAATCCAACGCCCGTTGGTCATACTTTCGCTCGCCAGCTTGCCGGGCAAGCACCTCTAGCAATGGTCCTATATCGAATTCAGTCGCCTGTCGCTTAACCCCGGTTGCGATGGCCGGGGCCAGCTCTGCCAGCGGAATCGAACGGACAAGTTGCTTGGCAAGAACATCTATAAAAGTGACCGCTTCGGGCGTACGTATTCCTTTTTCCACACTTTTCAGCACCAGCTCTGCCAGTCTAATCTCGGCAATTTTAGATGCAATACTTTCTTTATGAAGCAAATTATTCTCGACCGTGTTAACCAAGGCATCGGTCAGCTTTCCCCGATTTTTAGGGAGAAGCGCTGTGTGTGGAATCGGAATGCCCAGCGGATGACGGAATAACGCGGTTACGGCAAACCAGTCTGCCAATCCTCCTACAAGTCCGGCTTCAAAAGATCCGGCCAAAAGACGGGCCCAGCCAAATTGTTGAAAAGGTAACGTAGCAGCAAAGCCCGCTCCCATCATAACAAGTGACCAAGCTGCTGCGGTTTTTGTGTTTTTTGTTTTTCCCATCATGTAGTCCTCCAAACTAACTGTAAAATTTGTTTCATTACATCTGTAGTACCATCATATCATTGCCTGTGCAGATACCAAAGGTAACCATACTCTATTGTCAACAAATTGCATGATATTTAAAATTTGCACATTAGCTTAAATTGAGTTCGCATAACCACACTTATCCATACATTTTCGTGAACAAAATCACAACAATTAAGTTACAACTATTTCCTAACAAAATGAGCCCTTTGAATCATTTTGTCGAAATATAGTCCCATTTTTCCTGAAACCTAAAGGATATATGCCTCAAAAAGTGGAATTGCAAGATTACGATATATTCATTGAGGAAATTATTTATTTCCAACCTCATTCTTTATTACATCAATTTAAGGAATGAATTCCAGAAGGACCCTATCCTTTTCAAATAGGTGCTTTCTGGTTAATTTTGTTATATAATGTATAGCCTCAAATCGATACATGAATATACTTTAATGTGATAAAATAACCTTTGTAAATGGGAACTCCGGTTCTAAAAGGATATTCATGAAACAAACTACAATTGTCTTACTAAAATTGTTCTTTTGTAAAGGAATTGGATATGACAACAAACCAAAAAAATGCCCAGTATGTCTGGAGCGATGATCCAGTTGCAATTATATGTACACCCTCTGCTTTTGCTAAAAAATCCCTCTTTTATATACAGGAAATAGGCTATTTCAAAACAGATGCTTATGTAATGGAACGGCAAAAGCTCACCTCTTTTTTGCTCCTTTTTACTCTGTCCGGGAGAGGGGAATTACAATACCGGGGCAAGGATTATATATTGAAACCTCATGATATACTTTTTATTAATTGCGAAGAATATGTACAGTACAAAACTTCCTGTCAGAAGACATGGGAGTTTATTAGTGTGAATCTATATGGCAATCTTATTGACCATTTCTACGAACAATTCGATAAACACAATAAGCCCGTAATCTCACTAAAGGATTCAAGTACAGTACTGGACAAGCTGCGCACCTTATTACATGTACAGCCAGAACGAAGCTTATCATCTGAGCTGCTCTCATCCAGGATAATCGTTGACTTGTTAACGATTATTTTACAGCACCCCTACACCAATCCCAACGCGAATTCAGATGGGACTGCAGAGGTGCGCAAGGTAAAGCAATATCTGGATCAATCCTATTGCGAACGGATCACGCTGGATTCGCTAGCAGAAATGTTTGGTCTAAACAAGTTCAACCTGGCTAAAAACTTTAAAAAACAGATTGGTTTTTCCCCTATTGAGTATCTTATTAATGTTCGTATCACGGCTGCTCAAAGCTGGCTTAAAACTAGTGATGTAGCTATTGTGGACATCGCACAATATGTGGGCATTCCCAACACAAGTCATTTTATCAATCTGTTCAAAGAGCACATTGGAGAAACGCCTCATTCCTATCGCAAAAAATGGGGAAACCGTATAAAATAGGTCTTATGTATAATCTGCAAGCTTTCTTTGTCGATAAATAGCGAAAATCTGAGATTTAAACTTGCCTAATAGAGTACCTAACTGATAGAATAAAAATACAAGCTATTCAGGATAAATGGCAAACTTGTCGAAAGGCAAGGACGCAAAGCTACAGGGCCTTCTGTATGATGGCAGCCAGCTACCGGTTGAAGTGGCTTTTTGTCGTGCTTATTTTTCCCGAAAACTTTATACGAAATGGCAAACCTGTCGAAAGGCAGGGACGCAAAGCTATAGGGCCTTCTATTGATGATGGCAGCCTGGCCACCGAAAGGAAGTTTTTTATGGGGAAAATGATACTTTCCACACTTCTCCTATTTTTCATGCTGTCCGCAATTCTCTTAAATTCGACAATTTACGCTGCTGATAGTGTTGCATGGTTGGATCAAAACAATGTAAATCATGGGACGGTCAGTGTGCGCTACCCTGTTAAACCTAACGTTAAAACCAAGATTTTGGTTACCAAAGATGCACAAAAATACTCTTATAATCTAACACCCGGGAAATCCGAAGAAGTATTTCCTCTCCAAATGGGTAATGGGAACTATAACATCAGTATTTTGGAACAGCTTAGTGGTAATCAATATAAAGTGATAGGACAAGATACG
This sequence comes from Paenibacillus sp. Mc5Re-14, assembly GCF_001049835.1. Taxonomy (NCBI): domain Bacteria; kingdom Bacillati; phylum Bacillota; class Bacilli; order Caryophanales; family Paenibacillaceae; genus Paenibacillus; species Paenibacillus sp. Mc5Re-14. The sequence continues at coordinate 2,045,846 of NZ_CVPD01000001.1, forward strand.
ATCGAGTTAAAGCTAAACGATAGCAAGGCAGTGTATCTTAATTCCATTCAAAATATTAACTGGAGTAGTACTAATCAAGCGATTCAAAAAGCCCGTGAGTTAACCCAAGGTGCAACAACCGATCGCGAGAAGCTGCAAAAAATCTATGACTACGTAATTAGTCATATCAAGTATGACTCCAATCAGGCCTTTGCCTTAACGACTGACTATTTGCCACAAATTGATCATACGTTAAGCTCTCAAAAAGATATTTGTTATGGTTATGCTTCACTGATGGCTGCTATGTTACGAAGTGTAGATGTACCAACCAAGCTGGTTATGGGCAAATCTTCCTACGTGGACACTTATCATGCCTGGAATGAGGTCTACATCGATAATCAGTGGGTGGTCGTAGACACTACAGTAGATGCAGCACTGTATATGGGTAAACAGAAATTCGAAATGGTCAAAGATCCCTCCAAATACATTAAAACAAAGCAATATTAATATCAATGTTTTTAATTCATATTTTTTAAAAAATGAAAAAATAGAACTACATTTCTTGAAGAGCCTTGATCACATGATCAAGGCTCTTTTTCTATCCTTGTTGAGAAATTGTTGAGATGTGGCATGTATTCTAGTCCAGGAAGACAATGAGATTTCCAACCATTATCTAATTTCGAGTCAAAAGGAGGAGGTTCATCCCCGAACATGAATTTTCATAAATTCTGAACAAGTAATTAATGCGGCTAACATAGCATCATATGAATGAATGATGAATATATAAATACAGTTCTCTCGACCTCGAAGGAATAACCATTAGCCGTTAAATAAGAGTATTTTAAGAATAGGAGATTTGTTTACCGTATGAGAAAAAAATGGAATGCAGCAACGGTTGCGCTATTGCTCTTTTTGCAGTGTTTGTTCAGCACAACACAAGCTTATGCACAAAATCCCGACTCTACTCTGCCAGTGACCCCAGGAACCGATCCGGTTCAGAGTGTGACTAACGATGTTTATCCAATGCCCTCAGAGCCAATTAACATCCCACCTGCTGTCCCGGCTCCAGTCCCTGAACCAACTGCTGGCTCAACTTCTGAAGTTAGGGCAACTCAAGAAAGTATTTTAACCAAGCTAACCCTTACAGATTCTACTGGAAGTGTTATTGATGCAGTGTATAATCCCGATAGCCGTATTGATATTGGTTCCGCCATCCATTTAGGCTATGAATGGGAACTGCCGAACCATACGTATAAAGCTGGAGACACCTTTACCTTTCAATTACCTGAGCAATTCCAAATTTACACAGATATTACGTCTCCTTTGACGAATACAGATGGAGAAGTAGGTCATTTTACCGTAGACCGTCAAGGTAAAGTGGTTATGACATTTAATGATTACGTAGAAAGCCACTCTAATGTCAGCGGTAAGCTAGAGATCAAAACTGAATTTAGCACACAAATAGAAAAAGGCAGTACACAAGTTATTATTGCGATCCCGATCAAAGGCGGCGAGCAAACGGCTATCGTAAATATTAAGCCTGCAGCTGGTCCTACAATGGAGAAACAAGGAAAGTTTGATGGAAAAGACCAAATTCATTGGACAGTTGACGTAAATAAACACTTGGATCCTATCAAACACGCTGTAGTAACCGACCCAACTCCCCAAGGACTAGAACTAGTCAAGGACTCCATCCGGGTAAACCATTTACAAATTAATGTGAACGGAACCACCGTGCTGGGGGACACTGTTAGCGCAGATAAGTATACAGTAGAGGCTGATCCGGTTGTGCCGGGCTTCAGAATCCGTTTTAACGAGGAGAATATTAACAGCGCCTACCGAATTCAATACTCCACAAACATAACAAGCGAGGATACTCGTTTCTCCAACACAGCCACTTTTTCAGGGGACGATGTGAAGGATACGTCCGCAACAGCTACAGTCACTGTTCAACGCGGGGATTTTTTAAGCAAAAAAGTGGAGAAATACGACCCAGTCACTCAAACGATCTCATGGGCAATCAAATATAATTTTGCCAACAAAAAAATTCCCGCAGCTAAAGCCGCGTTAAGTGACCGTTTTAATAACAGCCAACAACTCATCATAGATTCACTTAAAGTGTATAAAGGGGATACACAGGATGAGCTCCCTGCATCCCAATACAGCGTCACTCCAGTTATTGACGATCATGGTACCAATGGTTTCAATCTGCTTTTCAATACGGATATTGAAGCTCCATATACCATCCGTTATCAAACAAAGGCTATAGATCGTGTAGTTAAAAATAGTAAAATAAAGAACAGTGTAACTTCTGATGGGGTAACAAAAGAAACAACCACCGAACTGAAAAGTATAATTATCACCAAAGGCTATAAGGAACCGAACTATAACACCAAAACGATTCCTTGGGTCATTTCTATTAATGCGGATAAGTATACAATGGATCAAATCGTTATCGACGATGCCTTTCCGAATGGCGGCCTGGCCTTATTGCCGAACACATTGAAGATCCAAAGCGCGGACGGAAAAACAACACTAACATCACCGACAGACTACGAACTGATCCCTCTTACGCTGGATTACAAAAAAGGGTTCACTATACGTTTTCATAAAAAGATTCAAGACACGTACACCATTAACTATACAACTACCTTTAACAATGAATGGAAAATCGACAAAACCAAGCCGGACTTTTGGAATAAAGCCTCTATCACTTGGTTATACAGCGGAACAACACAAACTGCTGAGGCCGAAGCTCGATTATGGCCGGACAATATGACCCAGCAAAATGGGGCGAAGTCAGGTAGTTACAATGCCAGCTCCAAGCAAATTACATGGGACATTAAGGCCAATTATAACCGCAAAACTCTCAATTATGCTGAGATTAGAGATACCTTGTTACAGGGCCAAAAGTTGGTCCCAAATTCTGTTAAGGTATACGATATGACCCTGCTTGGATGGTGGAATGGCGTACAGAAAGGGGCCGAAGTACCTTCGAGCCAATATACTCTGGTTTTACCTTCCGCCGCTAACAACAACGAACTGCGCATCCAGTTTAACCAGTCCATCAACTCTCCTTACTGGGTCACTTTCCAAACAACATTGGAAGGAGAGCTTATTGATAAAGAGATTAACAATAACGCTCTGCTTATGGATGGAAAAAATGTAGATTCGGAATGGGCTGCCAAAGTGTCTGTACCCCACGGCGGAGAATACGTGACAAAGTCCGGTGCTCAGAATGGAAATAAAATCGACTGGAACATCCATATCAATGAAGGGCAATCCCATGTTTCCAATGCGAAGATCGTGGATACGCCCAGCAATAATCAAATTCTGATTAAAGATTCCTTTCATCTATACTCCACCAAAGTGTCTGCCAACGGAGAAGCTGTTAGGGACACTGAGTTAGTCAAGGATCAGGATTATAAGCTAAAAATAACAACGACTGCTCAAGGTCAGCAATCCTTTGAGCTTGCCTTTGCGAAGGCTATATCATCAGGTTATATTTTGCAATATCAATCCTTTCTTCAAGCTGAAGACAAGGCAAAAGTGAGCAATAAGGTTAATTTCGAGGGCGACCGTTTGACCACCGAAATCAGGGAAACAAGTAAGGAAATTACCGTGCGCACATCCTCTGGTTCAGGATCAGGAGGAGGAGTTACGGGAAGTCTGGAGATTACCAAAATTGATGAGGACGATCACAATAAGGTTCTATCCGGGGCACGTTTTGCACTCTATGACAAGAATCAGAAAAGAGCACCTCTTGTCCAAACTACCAATTTGGACGGGAAAATCGTATTTTCTTCATTGAGTTATGATGACTACATCCTGGAGGAGCTTACTGCTCCTGAAGGCTACAAAATAACAGCGCCAAAAACAGAAATCAAAATAGATACAACTATCAAACAAAGTTCAGGCATTAAACAAATCGTAATCACCAACAAAAAAGACACTCCTGTTGATCCGGGTCCGGGTACACCTACTGATCCAGGTACGCCTACAAACCCAGGTACGCCTACAAACCCAGGTACGCCTACCGATCCGGGTACACCTACGAGTCCGGGCTCAGGCAAAAAACATGATAAGGACCCTGAAATAACTGAACCTCCGGCGACGCCTGTTACGCCCGTAACAACCGAAGAGCCGAAAATTATCGAGGATGAGGATGTTCCGTTGGGCGTTCCGGTTATTGAACAGCCACCTGTAGAACCAGAGGCGCAACCATCCGCTGAACCAGGGGTGCAACCTGAGACACCGGAAGCCGATCCTCACCAGGAGCCTTCACCGCCCGTGAAGATTGAAGAAGACCCAGTACCTAAGGGTGTAATCCGTCTACCGGCAGAAAAACCAGAAGATCCAAGTGATCCGGGTCATACACCCAAGGTGGATACATTGCCAAAGACAGGAGAAAACAGTCCTGCTCCCTTCTATGTAAGTGGCATGTTCTTAATTCTTCTGGGGGCCTATCTGGGTTATAGACGAACGCATAAAAAATAAATAACATTTTATAATCAAAAATCCCCCTTCTCAACTCATCATTTCAGCGAGAAGGGGAATTATTTTACATGTCCGATCTATGGATTACTGTATTAGGAGGCTTTTCAATTGCGTAAGCTGGCATACGTGAGCATCATGTTAGGAATCATCATCATGTTATTTCCTACCGCTAATGAATGGTTGGAAGATCAAAAGCAAAAAGAGCTATTACAGGAAGCTGAATCATTATCAAATACAGATACATCGACACTGACTCCCGAAATGATGAAAGGCTATACAAATTTGTCCAATTGGCTGACAAATACTGCAGCAGCGGATGGGCCACAATTGTCACAAGCCACTCCCCCATCGTCGGCTTCAGAGCAAGCCCCAATCGCTACAATCCAGATTGATCGTATCGGGCTGGAACTTCCTGTACTCGAAGGTGCAACCCAACAGCATATGAGATATGCAGCCGTACATATGTCGGAAACTGCGACACTCGGCCAGGTGGGGAATGCTGCCATAGCCGCTCATCGCTCACGAACAACTGGACGTTTATTTAACCGGCTTAATGAGGTGAAAATCGGAGATCAGATTCTAATTCACACTCGGGGTGAAAAATACGTATACAAGGTCTACAACATTTCAGTCGTCACTCCTTCAAATGTCTCCGTTTTAAAAAGCATCAAGAAACAAAAGCTTCTCACACTAATTACCTGTGATCCTCTTGTAAATCCGACACATCGACTCATCGTTCATGCCAGACAACTAACCTAATGCCGCTAATAGAAGCGGAATAACCTATAAACTATATTGGTGGTGAACCCATTGAGTATATCTTTAACAGCCTTACTTCTAATCGGTCTAACTTTGGCGCTGTGGATATATACGTTAATTTTTTTACATTCTGTGATGATGGAAAGAAATTTGCTGCGGAAACTTGCCTATCAGGACCCTGTAACGGGTCTATTCAATCGGAATGCACTTGAGCTATTTTGGAAACGAAGCAACGGCAAGGAAGGCTTTGCTATTATGTATCTTGATCTGGATGGATTCAAAGCCATTAATGACACATATGGACATCAAATCGGTGATAAGCTGCTCAGACGGGTAAGCGATCATTTACTCCAGGTAACAAACTCCCATCAGAAAGCTTTTCGAATCGGTGGTGACGAATTTCTACTCATTATGAAGGATTATGATGCCGATCAGGTCACAGTTCTGGCAGAACTGCTGCTGCAAAAAATCAGCGTTCCTTATAACATCCAGGGAATCAATCTTCAGGTTACAGGTAGCATCGGGATTACTATGCATCCTTCTCCGAAGAAGCCCCTGCCTTCTTTACTGAAAGAGGCCGATATCGCCATGTACCAAGCGAAAGGAATGGGAAGAAACCGCTATGCTGTATACCAGAGGATCAAACAGAGGCCAAACGTCAGATCATATGGTACTGCACGAGTGATAAAGTTTGCAGCTGGTTTTCGAAAAAAAACAAAGATTCAAAGTATACAACAAATGGCAACTCTCTAACACTAACAAAAATACCCGTAACAACAAATCAGGCGGGTAAGTCCTGTTTATCCAGGATTATACCCGCCGATAAAATATTCCTACTCCACCTTACCCTTGGCAATCAGCTTGAAATCATCAAAGTGGAATCCTGGTGCAACAACACAGGTTACCAGCACAGGCTCATCCCCCAGCGGACGTGCCGTTTGCCATACAGTTCCTGGTACGAGTGCTTGTGGATGTTGTCCTGCCTCCACATCTGCACCAACGATAATGACCGTTTCTTCGCCAGGTTCTTCTCCGCTTCCACCCAATTTTAACTCTATAGGGCTTCCACTATGGTACAACCACAGCTCGTCAGAATGGACCACATGCCACTCGGAGAACTCACCCGGATGCAGCAAGAAATACGTAGACGAAGCTGCAAAGCGCGGACCGGAATACACATCCGGCAGTACAGGCTTCGGAATTTGAAAATTGGCCTTCCACATCTCTTTGTACCAGCCGCCTTCTGGATGGGGCTCCATGCCCAATGCCGTGACTAGCGGTGAAATAGCTTTCGTCATTGTCTATCCTTCCTTTACCCTAAATTCCTTCTTCCCTACTGTAAAACATAGCGCTGCTTTTGTCACGTTTCTCCCTCTGCATGTCGAGGTTTCATAGTTTATGTCAAACTAAATAACATTAAATTGTGGATATATATTCATTTTCATCATATAAATAACAGATAACTAGTATAAAAACAGCCAAAAACACTTTTCACGTAAAGTTTATTGACATAAAATCTTGTTTTTTATTGTAAGCTTATAGTATCATGAGAGAAATTTCGAAATTCTAATAGAACTGCATCTTGTCATTCCGTCTACTAAGCGATGTATTCAAGTCAAAAAAGGGGTGAGCTCTCTGATCCATTTTCGCAATGTCAACAAGCATTACGGTCACTTTCATGTACTTAAAGACATCAATCTTCAGATTAAGGAGGGCGAGGTCGTTGTCATCATCGGTCCCTCCGGCTCAGGTAAAAGCACCCTGCTTCGCTGCATCAATCGTCTGGAAACGATATCTGATGGGGAGCTAATCGTTAACGATGTCCCCGTGCATGACAAAAAAATTGATATTAACGCCTTCCGCCGCAATATCGGGATGGTGTTCCAGCATTTCAATCTGTATCCCCACAAAAAGGTGATTGAGAACATTGTACTTGCACCGATGAAGGTACTGGGCATCCCGAAAGAAGAAGCTATTCAAACTGCCCTCACCTATCTGAAGCGTGTCGGAATTGAAGAAAAGGCACAGAGCTACCCCGCCCAATTGTCCGGTGGACAGCAACAGCGGGTTGCAATTGCCCGTGGACTCGCAATGAATCCGAAAATTATGCTGTTTGACGAGCCGACTTCAGCTCTGGACCCCGAAACGATTGGAGAGGTGCTGGATGTCATGCGCTCGCTTGCCCATCAAGGCATCACGATGGTCATCGTCACTCATGAAATGGGCTTTGCTCGTGAAGTGGCTGACCGCGTGATTTTTATGGACAAAGGACAGATCTTGGAAGACAGCCAGCCTGCTGAGTTTTTTCAGAATCCGGGTGAAGAACGGGCTCGTTTGTTCCTGAGCCGTCTGATTCATCATTAAACGGACTATTATTAATGGAATAAAAATTGAAAGGGGATCATTGTAATGAGAAAAAGATTTCAGTGGAGTACTTTGGTGCTGGTTGCATTAACCTGTCTGCTCGTCTTGGCAGGTTGTGGAGGCAAACAAGAAGCAGCAACGTCAGGAAATGAAGCAGCAGCTCCCAACGGGCTGGAAGCCATCAAACAGCGTGGCAAACTGGTCGTTGGGGTGAAGTACGACACCAAGTTATTCGGACTAAAAGATCCGGCTAGCGGGAAAGTCGAGGGCTTTGATATCGACATCGCCAAGGCTGTAGCCAAGCATATTTTTGGTGATGAAACCAAGCTCGAACTCAAGGAAGTCACGTCCAAAACACGAATCACCTTACTGCAAAATGGGGACATCGACGCTATTATCGCCACGATGACCATTTCGGATGAGCGCAAAAAACAGGTCGATTTCAGCGATGTCTACTTTAATGCAGGTCAATCCCTACTCGTGAAAAAAGGAAGCCCGATCACCGGTCTGGAGTCCCTGACACCCGATACCAAGGTACTCGCTGTTAAAGGCTCTACCTCCGCAAAAAATATCCGCGAAAAAGCGCCCAAAGCAACGATTTTAGAGTTCGAAAACTATCAAGATGCCTTCAACGCCCTCAAGGCAGGTAAAGGGCAAGCGCTGACGACCGATAACTCTATTCTGCTTGGCATGCAACAGCAAGATCCGAATTATACCCTAGTAGGTGGGAACTTCACAGAGGAACCTTACGGTATTGCAGTGAAAAAGGGGCAGACCGAACTGCTGCAAGCCATTAATGATACGATCAAGGAACTGAAAAGCAATGGTGAATACGATAAGCTGCATGAGCAATGGCTTGGGGTTAAACCCGAATAATGATCTTGTGAAGGAGCCGCGATTGCGTGCTCCTTCCTTTCTTAGCTCTGGATAAGGAGGTATACCCGTAGATGCTAACTTTTGATATCAACGTACTTTTCGATCATGGCGACCGTTTCAGAGAAGGCTTGCTTCATACCGTTCAAGCTAGTGTTATTGCCTTGATCGGAAGCTTCATTCTGGGGGCAATCATTGCCATCTTCCGAATTGCGCCTTTTAAATGGCTAAACTGGATCGGTACTGTCTATGTAGAGGTCATCCGCAATATTCCATTGCTGATTGTTGTACTGTTTTTTTATCTCGGTCTTCCCACTCTGGGCATCCCCTTGGACGGCTTTGTATCTGGAACGCTTGGATTGACTGTGTACACAGCCTCTTTTATTGCAGAAGCTATACGTGCCGGCATTCAATCTGTACCCAAGGGACAATTTGAAGCGGCAAGGTCCTCCGGGTTGAATTACAACCAGACGATGATCAGCATTATTTTACCGCAAGCCATTAAAATTGTACTGCCTGCAATCGGCAACCAATTCATCAATCTGGTCAAAAACTCTTCCGTGCTGGCCATTGTGGCTGGACTGGATCTCATGTATTACTCGGACCTCATTAACTCAGATACCTTCCTGCCCATCACAGTCTATGCGATCACGGCGCTGCTGTATCTTGTATTGACGGTTCCACTCAGCTTTCTTGTGCTATATATGGAGCGACGCTTTTCCAAAACATCCTAAGGAGGGAAGCCCGTATGGATTTCGGTGGATTGTTTGCATGGCCTAATGTGCGTTTTATACTGGAGGGCTTCCTGCTCACGCTGGAGGTCGCTATTTACTCTATCATATTCAGCTTCGCTCTCGGTATTGTGTTCGGCATCCTGCGCTATACCCGTATACCTGTCCTTTCACAGGTTGCAGCCTTTATCATTGATCTGATTCGCAACCTGCCCTTATTGCTCATTATTTTCTTCATCGGCATGGTTTTGCCATCCATCGGATTATCGATTTCCCTCAAGTGGGCAGCCATTACAGGACTGTCGATCTTCGAGGGAGCCATGATTGCCGAAATTGTACGCAGCGGTCTCAATTCGGTTCATAAAGGACAGCTGGAAGCCGCACGTTCCTCCGGTCTAAGCTATTCTCAAACCTTATGGCATATCATTCTACCCCAAGCGCTTCGTCGCATGGTACCTCCTATTGTCAGCCAGTTCATTTCCCTATTCAAGGATACCTCACTGGCTGTCATTATCAGTTTGCCGGAGCTGACGCATAACATTCAGATCGTCGGTGGACAAAATCAATCTTTTGTCATTCCAGCTCTGCTGTTCGCCGCTTTCCTGTACTTTGCCGTTAATTACAGTATGTCACTGATTGCACGCAGGCTAGAAGTTCGTACACATTAAAGCACGTAGTACTCATCAGGGTTGCCACTAGTTGGAACACTCTGTTAGTACAGCTTGTATCTTTTCAATCAATCGCTTCACTGCTTCTCCCTGGTAACGGTCAGACCGATAAATCAACTCTAGCTGACCTTGGGGCACGCCACGCAAAATAGGTACCGTGCAAAAAAGTGAACGATCCAGTTCGGCCGCAAGGGACTTCGTCTGTAGGGTTACGGCAAGTCCCTCCTGCACCCAGCGCAGGATTGAAGGTATAGAATTTGTTTCCAGGACGGTTGCAAAGGGATACCCGCGATCACGGAAGCATTTCTCAATCAGCTTCCTGCCGGGATGGCACTCTGGCTGCATCGCCCAGGGTACATGCCTCAATTCGTCCAGCATAAGGGAAGAACGATTGGAAAATGCATGATTTACGGGGACAATAAGACAGTAGTTCTCTGTGCGAAGAGGAAGCTGGACAAGCCTTTCATCTGTACCCGAATGTAGGGTGATGCCAACGTCCACACGGTTATCCAGCAGCTGTTCTGTTAAATCAAAGGATGGACAGATGTGCAAGCTGATTTTAGAAAATGACCGATGAAAGTGGGCAAACATCTCTTGCAACGACTCCTCTAGCTCCGGTAATGCGATACCAATCCGTAAACTGCCGCGTTGCTCGGTACGCAGTTCCTCAATAGAAGCCTTCGCTTGCTGTAAATCTTTGAGCGCATGCGCACTGTGTTGCAGCAGCAGTTTCCCGGCATCTGTCATTTTGATTTTCTTGCCTGCACGGTCAAAGAGCGTCATGCCCAGTTCCTCTTCCAGCGCCTTAATTTGCAAGCTAAGCGTGGGTTGAGAGATACCGATCTTTTCCGAAGCCTTCGTAAAATGCAGTTCCTCGCATACGGCTATGAAGTATTGAAGCTGACGTATTTCCGTCTTCCTTCTCTCCCTTCGAGAATCCCCAGAATGTTTGCATGAACAGGTCAAAAGAAGCGCGAGATCGGATCAATCCGGTTCGCGCTTCTTCAGGCTATTGCGCTTTTTTTAGATTATTGGGCTACTTCTGCTTTTTCCGCGGTCAACGTAATATTCGCAAACGCGTCTGCATCGTACTCCTTGCCGCGGGTAATATCGTAATTGGCTACCCGATTATTTACTGCCTCCAACGAGTAACGGAATAACGTCGGTACAATCGGCGCCTCCTCGCTCATATACGCCTGCCACTGATTGTATATATCTTTACGATAATTGTCGTCAAAGGCTTTCACAGACACCCCTTCCTGCAACAGCTTATCATTCTCTTCACTGGTAAAGCGCGAGTAGTTAAAGCTGGCTCCGCGTCCATACAGCCCACTAGGGTTTACATCTGTACCTGTACTCCATGCGCCGCCAAAAATATCAATGCCCGGGTCATCCTTCTGCACACGGTCATAGAAGGAATTGAACTCCAGTAGACGACCGTCCACCAGTTCGACATGAAGCCCGACATCCTTCCAATTTTGCAAATAAAACTTAGCCAGCGATTCGGCCGTCGCATCCCCGCTCATTGCTGCATAATGGAGCACCAGTTCCTTGCCCTTAGGGTCTTCACGGTATCCATCTCCATTGGTATCCACATATCCTGCCTCGTCCAGCAGCTTTTTCGCCTTGTCTGGATCATACGCAATGCCCTTCGCATTCACATCATGGTATCCCTTGAAGGCGGGCGGGATCAGGGATGTCGCAGGAGTCCGAAGCCCATGATAGAGCTGCTTGCCAACCTGCTCATTATTCAGCGCGTAGCCAAGGGCCTGACGCAATGACTTGTTCGCCAGCTTGGCGTTCGGGTCCATGATATTTAGACTCTTGGCCTGATCGAATTTACCCAGCTTAAAGCCTACATAACTATAAGATAATTCCTCCTGACCGAGAAACTGTACATTTTTCGGATTACTGGCCTCATTGTAACGGGTAGTTGGATAGCTGGCCCAATCGATTTCTCCGCTTTTCAGCGCCTCAGTAATGACATTCGGATTCACAACCTTCAGATGAAGGCCATCCAACTTGGGCGCACCGCGGAAATAATCTTCATTTTTGACGAATTCCACAGATTCACCTGTGACCATAGATTTAATTTTGAATGGCCCATAGCCAATCGGATGTTTACGGACAGGGTCAGATCCAGCCATATCCTTTACGGGAATGTTCCGGAATACCTTCTTCTCCAGTGGTGTGGACCAAAGTCCCGACTTTACCGAAGGATTAGGTTCCTTAAAATGAATGGTAACCTCTTTCTCATTCAGCACCTTGACGCCAGAAATGGTCTTGGCCTTGCCGGCGTGATAATCTTCCATACCTACAATGTTGGTCATAAAACTATCATAACGTGGACCTTCATAGTCTTTGTGGCCAATCACTTCATAGGAAAAAGCATAGTCCTCTGCCGTTACGGGATTACCATCTGTCCAGTTCAGTTTGGGATCAATTTTGACAGTCACTGCCTTATTGTCTGCGGAAAAGGAAATCGTCGCAGCTCCTTTATCGTCAATATTCAGATTGGAATCAATCGAAAACAGGGAAGGGTAGAAAAACTGGAAGACTTCAAAATCCGGATTTCCATCATAAAATACAGGATTCAGAATACCTTCAAAAGGGGTATCGGACACGAGTGCATAATTGATGATGCCGCCCTTAATCGGGGGGTTATCGTTCTTGACCGCCTTTGCCAGCGCAGTCGCATTCACCTGCTTGCTGTCGGCCCCTGATCCACCTGTACCGTCAGACGATTTTGCTCCATTCGAAGCGGAAGGCGAGCCGCTGCATGCAGCCAAAGAAAGCACCAAAATGGCAGATAGAACAGGCAGAATTCCTTTTTTCCAGCGTTTAACCATTGTAAACCCCTCCTTGTTGTTGTCCTTATCCTTGAATTTCGGTTTAACCCAATCGTTGTTTGGCATCCGTGGCACGTTTGAGTGCCTGACCGATAAAGTTGATTGCCAGCATTAGCACCAATATAAGCAGTGAGGCAGGCAACCACATCCACCAGTTGTTCTGCAATACATCCGGGTCATTCGCATAACTCACCAGTGTCCCCAAGCTCGGAGTAGATTCCGGCAAGCCAAAGCCGAGATAGGAAAGCCCGGTCTCGATCCCGATATTTCCCGCAAGACTGAGCGTCAGATTAACAATCACAACAGAGCTGAGATTGGGCAGCACACCCAACCAGATGATCTTCCAATTGGGTGTGCCAAGGGTTTTGGAAGCCTGCACGTAGTCCAGTTCCCGCTCAGACAGCACCTTGGCCCGGATCAGGCGCGCTTTTCCAATCCATAAAAAGGAAGTCATAATAAAAATAAAGGAACCTATGCCGCTTTTGGGCACAATGCTGACAAATACGATAACCAGCATCAAGAATGGAAGCACCAGGATAAAGTCAATGATTCGCATGATGATGTTATCAACCAGTCCTCCATAAAACCCAGCCAGTAAGCCCAGCGTCAAGCCGATGGCGGCGGATAACAAAGTAATCGTAAAGCCAATGGTAAAGGAATTGCGGGCCCCAATGACCAGCTGGCCGAATATATCCCTGCCCGCTCGGTCCGTACCCAGCCAATGCACTGAACCGGGAGCTTCGCGGATCGCGCCCAGATCGACCGTCGTGACTACATCCTGATTGACAAACAGGACAGAGGCATATATAAAAATCAAGAACAGAGCCACAAATCCAATGGAAATCAAGGCCATTTTGTCACGTACGAGTTCACGACGCAGTACAGACCAGCTAGACGGTGATTTACGAATGATTTCCGGCGAGAAGACTTCCTCCACCTGCATAGACACCATAATCCCTCCTTTTCTCTAGACTTGTTCTCTATTCAATTCGAATGCGGGGATCGACCTTGCTTAGGATGACATCAGATAAAAGGGTCCCTAATAGTGCCAAGAAGCCGGAGATCATGACCAGTGCGTTCACAACTGAAAAGTCCCGTTGGGTGATGGACTGAAGAAATAGCTGTCCCAACCCCGGATAACCAAAAATAGATTCTAGGAAAACGTTGCCCGCAATCACACCCGTCAGGTCGTAGCCCAAGAAAGCAGCAATAGGTAATAAAGAGTTTTTGAAAATATGACGGGAATAGATCTTTCCTTCGGGTACCCCCTTGGAACGCGCCGTTTTCACAAAATCCTTCAGACGTGTGTCAATGACCTCATTGCGCAAATACTGAATCGTAGCCGTTGTACTGAGTAATGCGCCTGTAACCGCCGGTAGAATGAGGTGATATGACTTATTCATGTAATATGACCATGTCCCCGGCTCTACACCTACATCCACACTGCCGCTGGTTGGAAACCAGCCAAGCCTGAACCCAAACACGTACAACAACAGCAATGCGAGTATAAATAGAGGTGTCGCAAAGCTGAGATAGGTATACCCGACCACGGTTTTATCCAGCAGACTATGCTGATAACGACCGCTGAGTACTCCCAGCGGAATGGCGATCAGATACGTTAGAACCAGAATCACAACACCCAGAAAGAACGTGTTCCCCAAACGACTGCCAATCAAATCGGTAACGCTAATTTTATGTACGTAAGATTTGCCCAGATCCCCATGAGCAAGCTGGACGAGCCAGTTCCCATACTGCACCCACACCGGGTCATTCAATCCCAGTCTTTGCCGCTGTTCTTCCAGTGCAGCCGGATTTAGATTGGGAGTTGAAGTGATGAGCCCTGTCAGGGCATCCCCTGGCATAGCCTTAGCTAGGAAAAATATAAGCACACTCAGTGCAAAAAGTTGAGGGATCATAACCAGCAGCCGGCGCATTGTAAATTTCCACATATCCTGTCCCCCCTTATGGTAGCGCGACTTGATGGGATGAACTTACTGACTTTAGTGCAAACGGCTTTCCACTCGGGTCTAGATGTTTGGGCAGCTCTGACTTGTAAGAGGATAAAAGCTTTTGCCTTTTTTGAGCATTTTCCAGCCGTTTCGCAGGATCGATACTGGGAATGGTGGCAATAAGCCGTTGGGTATACAAATGCTGTGGACGCTCATAAATATCTTGCTCGCTCCCCTGTTCCACTAAGCGACCTCGGTACATGATGCCGATTTGGTCGCACATATGGCGGATAATCCCCAGGTCATGACTAATGAACAAATACGTCAATTTGAACTCCCGCTGCACATCCTTCATAAAATTAAGCACCTGTGCCTGCACAGAAACGTCAAGCGCTGATACGGGCTCATCTGCAATAATCAGTTTTGGGTTTAATGTCAGCGCACGCGCAATCCCGATCCTTTGCCGCTGTCCCCCGGAAAATTCATGCGGATATTTGTAGGCCGCATCAGCGTTCAAGCCAACCTTTTCCAGCAGCATCTGTACTTTCCGCCGTTCTTCCTCATTACTCAGCCTTTCAAAGTTTCGCAGTGGTTCAGCAATGACATCCAATACGCGCTTGCGCGGGTTAAGCGAAGAATAGGGGTCCTGAAAAATCATCTGAATGTCTCTACGCAGCGGATGGCGGTTATTACGACTCAGAGCCGTAAGATCCTTGCCATTAAAAAGAATCTGTCCGCTCGTCAGCTTATTCAGGCCGATAATCGTTCTTCCTGTCGTCGTCTTTCCACAGCCGGATTCTCCTACTAGCCCGTATGTTTGGCCTGCCTCTATGCTGATCGACACGCCATCCACTGCTTTTACCTGATCAACGACACGCTGGAAAAAACCGCCGCGCACCGGATAATGAACCTTTAAATCATTTAGCTCTAGTAGTGCCATGAGCAGCCTCTCCCTTTGTCTCATCTTCAAAATGAAAATGCTGGTAACATGTACAGCGGACCCAATGGCCGGGAGAAATTTCACTTAATCGGGGATGGTCTTCATGCATTCTCTGCTGAATCCAAGGAATACGCGAAGCAAAGCGACAGCTATTGCGAGGAATATCTTGCAAGGAGGGAACAATACCACCGATGACATGCAGCGGTTCTCCCTTGGTATGCGATCCCGGCATGGAGGCTAGCAAGGAACGCGTATACGGATGCTGCGGATGCCGAAATAATTCAAAAACATCTGCGCTTTCCACGATTTCTCCGGCATACATGACCACCACACGGTCGGCTACTTCGGCCACAACGCCAAGATCGTGCGTAATCAGAATAATTCCGCTTCCGGTCTCCTGTTGAAGCTGTTTGAGCAAGTCAAGAATTTGCGATTGAATGGTTACATCGAGCGCAGTCGTCGGCTCATCTGCAATAATAAGAGAGGGTCGGCAAGCTATGGCAATCGCGATCATCACACGCTGGCGCATCCCTCCTGAAAGTTCATGCGGATACTGTTCATACACACGTACGGGGTTGGGTATATCCACGCTTTCCAGTAGCTCCAGTACACGTTCCCTTTTTTGCTTCGTAGATAGGGACGTATGATAATCGAGATTTTCCTCGATCTGCTTACCAATGCACATTAACGGGTTAAGTGCTGTCAGCGGGTCCTGAAAGATCATGCCAATGCCCGCTCCGCGGATTTTATTCATTTGCCCTGAGGAGAGACGGATCAGATCCGTGCCTTTAAAAAGAACCTTTCCTTCGACACGTGTTCGCTCCATGTCATGCAGTTGTGGGATCGAAAGCGCCAGCGCGCTTTTGCCACAACCGGATTCTCCGACCACAGCCAGCACTTCATTGGGATTGACCGTCAGATCCAGATGGTCGACTGCGGGGTGATATTGATCCTTGATGCGAAAAGATACGGATAATCCCTTAATCTCCAACACGGGTTTGATATTCAATGCGCGCTTCCTCCATTCTCCATGGTCTTGTCCCGCTTATTCTCACCATGTTTGATGTTTAAAACCTCTCATGAACATTACATACCGTTTTTGTCGGAATAATTTGAATACATCCTATCACCAGTATATGGATATATCAATTAAGATTATGCTATCAACATCATTTAAAAAATCAATGATCCAGCAGTAGCGCGACTTTCCTGGCACAAAATGTAATCAAATAACCAACCACAGGTTAATTTTCATCACAAAAAAGCCGTTTGATCCCCTACAGAGGATCAAACGGCTAACTAGCACCCAACCACTCACACTGAATTCTTTACGTTTATTACGAAGCCGCTCCATAGGAGCCCGACTTGAACGTTTTTGGATCGTACCATTTGTAGCCTGCTGCTGGAGCAGACCAAGGCTCGGGTTGCGGTTCTGTGGAAGCCGCAGGCTCCTCAAACGGCAGAAGCTTCGTCGGTTGATCCAGCGTTAAACCTGCCACATCGGATAATTTGGTGTAGTCCTGCTTCCACGCAAGCCATTGGACCGTTTGCACCAGGAAGGTGGCATCGTCCACTTCCTTGAAACCATCATATGTCTTTTTCGACTGTCCGTTTTCTTCACGCGCATATTTCGGTGTAGCATCTTCTACAGGGGATGAATCACCGATAAATGCTGCCTTGCCTTGACCCACCTTGGAGATCGCAGCATAAGGCCCTTCCGCACGGCCTCCACCGTTATAGACACCTTGGTCTACAGCATTACCCCATTTTTTCGTACCTGTAGGGATATAGGCAATTCCTTTGGCTTTGGTAGGATCAATAATAGCCAGCGTAGATCCCGCATGCATGGCAATCGAGCGTACACCCTTGGTAATGCCAAAGGATTGATCTGCGGTTACAATGTCCGTAGCATTCACGTCGCCAAGCGCATTATAACGGAAACGAACACCAAAGTTGGTTGCCAGCCAATCGGAGCTAGTTAACCCCTGCATCGCCGGTGATGCTGCTTCTTCTGTAGTCATCCCTTTGGCCGGATTAGTATAGGCTCCACGACGGTAGCCATTCATAACCTCAGAGGAATCCCAACGGTTTTTGTTACGGTCCGCATTATAGTGGTCGGAGATGAAGAAGACACTTCCCCCGTTATTCACATATTGCAGCAGGGCAGCCTGCTCGGATGCCTTAAAGGCAACATTCGCCTCACCGATGATGAACACATCATATTGGCGCAGCTTATCATAGGTTATGGCCTGTTCTCCATAAGTAAAAGGAATGGGACGGTTCAGTTGGTCCACTGTAAAACCTACATTACGCAATCCATTGGCAAAGTCGGAGAAGGCGCCTTCAATAACCCAATCTGCTGCCCCAGCCGTCTGTGCGTGCGTATTATCGAACAGCACCTTTTTGCCTTTGCCATCCGGCAGTGTAGTACCGGGTTGACCCGGATTTCCAGGTTCAGGTTCGCCAGGTTCACCTGGTTCCCCCGGCTCGCTTCCGTTCACCAGTTCAACAGTGCTTGGACTTTTCACTCCACCAAAATTATTGTAGGCGCCAAGTGTACCCGTCACACGGATTTTGCTGCCAATCAGCTCAGGATGGCCTGTTAGCCCAAATTGCCCTCTGTACGCTGATGTCAGCTGTACATCCAATAGATTAGACGTGCTTCGTTCATTGGCCTGGTCGGCAATCAGTACGTTAAAATCATTCGCAAACGGAGAAGAAAAATTAGCCGTTTTCGATCCGGTAGCATGTCCGACGATGTAACCTTCCACCGTCACTGTGCCTCCACTGCCTTGGCGCTGGAGTGCCTCGGCTACTGTCAGTGCTCCCTCCGCTTTGACCTGACCGAATGGAACGAAGATCCCGATCAGCAGCGATACGATCGCTGCCAGATGCAGCACCCCTTTCAAACGTGAACCTGTGAACCGCAAGCCTTTTACCATACGTCAATATCCCTCCTATAATTCCATAAATGTAATTGTCCTCTATCAGATTAGCTATCAATCTTCTAATTCCTTCCTGATTTCATCCATAATTATGTAAATTTTATTCTTATTTATCGGAAACTCACTTGTTTATGTAAAAATTGAACCCTGCGATTGACACCGAGCACAGCATACATTACGCTAAGAAAGATATGTAGAACGGTATACGCGAATGAAGATGACGGGAGAGTCTGTCCAGGGGCTTACACGCTGGCGGCACCGAAGGAGCAAGACGCCAACACCCGGCTGGCGGATAATCTCTCAGGTCCATGTATCGTCATCTGACGCAACTCTGGAGAGAGCGCAAGCCACCCAAGGGGTAAGGCGGTAAGGACACCGCACGAAACTCTCAGGTAACGAGGACAGAGATAAGGGAAACTTCCTTATCCTGTCCTTTTTTGCGCTCACATTGTACGTCAGCATTAGGAACCGTCATAGCCGCGCAAAAACGCGGAAATACCATATACTATGGTACTAGAACATACAGGGGGCCACACCATGCGTTTCAAAGATGTATTTTCCATTATCGGTCCGGCCATGACCGGACCTTCCAGTTCACACACTGCAGGCGCGGTGCGGCTTGCACGCGTTGCCCGTCACTGGCTCGGGACGCAGCCTGACCGTGCCCGCATGACACTGTACGGCTCCTTCGCCGACACATACAAAGGACACGGTACAGACCTGGCGCTCATCGCAGGACTGCTCAATTACGATACAGACGACCACCGAATTCCAGATGCCGAGCAATGGGCGGAGCAGGCCGGTATGGCCGTAGAATTTGCCGTAAGCGGACTACCCGCCCCCCATCCGAACACCGTCCGTTTTGAGCTGTGGAAGGGTGAGGATCAGCGTACACTGCTGGGTTCCTCCATCGGCGGTGGCAGCATCCATGTCCAGCAGCTCAACGAATTCCGAGTCAACCTGACCGGAGAGCTGTCTACGTTGGTGCTTCTTCACTCGGATAAGCCCGGTACATTAGGTGCAGTGACTTCAGCGCTCGGCGCTGCTGACATTAACATTGCCTATATGCACGTGGATCGCAAAGGTCGGGATGGAGAAGCACTTACCGCCATCGAAACGGACAGTCCTCCTACGGCTGAATTAATCGCAAACCTACGATCCTTACCACATATGTACGAAATTAAAATGATTAATTTGAAAAAAGGAGCTGAATCTGATGCGATTTAGCCATCTGCATGAAATCAGCGCTATATGCGCTGAGGAATCCACCACGATTGGCCGCCTGATGATTCAAGAGCAGGTACAAGAGACGAATTCAACGGAAGAAGAAATCTTCCGCCAAATGTCTGATTATTATGAAGTCATGAAAGAGGCTGTTCATCGCGGTCAGACGCAAGACACCGTATCCCGCAGTGGATTAACGGGCGGCGACGGCAAGCGCTTAGCCGAATATCTGCGGACTGGGGAAACCTGCTCCGGCGATGCCTCCGCGCTCGCCATGGCTTATGCGCTCTCCGTGTCGGAGGTTAATGCGTCCATGGGGCGCATTGTCGCCACGCCCACTGCAGGTTCATGCGGAGTCATCCCCGGTGTGTTCATTAGTGCGCAGGAGCGGTTCGGCTGGGATGATGAGCATATGGTGCACGGCTTGTTCGCAGCCGGAGCCATTGGCTACGTCATCGCCAACAATTCCTTCATTTCCGGCGCGGAGGGAGGCTGTCAGGCTGAAATTGGTTCAGCCATCGGGATGGCCGCTGGCGCTATGGTCGAGCTACGCGGTGGCACACCTGAGCAGGCCGTTCACGCCGTAGGCCTAGCGCTCAAGAACACGCTCGGTCTGATATGCGACCCCGTCGCCGGACTCGTCGAGATTCCGTGTATCGTGCGCAACGGGCTGGGAGCCGTGACTGCGCTAGCCGCAGCGGATATGGCTTTGGCGGGTGTGCGCAGCGCCATTCCGTCTGACGAAGTCATTGACGTGATGCTTGAAGTCGGCAGCGCAATGCCGTCAAAGCACCGCGAGACCGCCAAAGGCGGCTTGGCCCAGACACCGACCGGCAAGCGTTTGACCGAATCCCTTACTCGCAACACATCGGTCAAAAAGGATAAGCCATAATTGGGGTAATCTCCTCTGTTTTAAGAAGCGAGTACGTCCCTTAAAAATAAAAGAGCAAGCATGCCGTCCCTAGACGTATGCTTGCTCTTTTTCTTTTCAGTCGGTTACAGATTACTGAACGGTTACCTGTACCTTCGTCATTTTACCAGCATATTTTACTGTAATTACAGCTTTTCCCTTACCCTGTGCTTTAATGTTACCGTCTTTGACGGTCGCAACGATAATTCTGGATGAGGACCAGACAGCCGGCTTGGAAACATCCTTCTCCGACTCATCCTTATACGTGGCTGTAGCCGTAACCTTAGCCAGCTGCCCTGCCTTCAAAGTCAAGGCGACTTCGTCCGTTTGCAGATATTTAAGCGTATCAACATCAACAGGCACGCTGATCACCTTACCGCCGAACTTCGCCTGAATGTTAGCTTTACCGTAGCTGATCGCGGTAACCTGACCTTTTTTGACGGTGGCTACCCTGTAGTTGGACGTTTTCCATTCAGCTTGGGTTGTAACATCCTTTTCTTTACCATCACTGGATTTAACCACAATCGCAATCGTTTTTTGATCCCCGGATTTCAGTGATAACGTAATGGCATCCGCTTCAATCTTTTGTGCTACGTCTACTTCTACCGTAAATGTAATGGTTTGCTTGCCATATGAAGCAGTGATCGTTGCCTTACCGCTAGCATTAGCTTTGATCAAACCTTCGCTAACTTCAACTACTTTTACATTGCTAGTAGTCCAAGTGGCGTCCTTGGTTACGTCTGTTTTTGTACCGCCACTCTTAACGCCTGTTACTTTCAGTTGCTTCGTTTCCTGAGCACCGAGTGCAATTACGCGCGAGTCTGTTTCCAAACGGTCTACAAGGCCCACTTGTACGTTTATCGTCAGTTTTTTGCCGTTATAGGTTGCTGTAATAACCGCTTTACCGGCCGCTTTACCCGTAATCGTTCCCTTGGACACAGAAGCAATATCTTCCGCACTTGAAGTCCATTCTGCATCCTTTGTAACATCTTCCTTACGCCCGTCCGCATAAGTAGCCGTCAGAGTCGCAGTATAGTCCTCATTAATATCTATCGTTGCCGTTTTAGAGGACAAAGATAGATCACCAGGTACGTTTACGGATACGGTAGCTGTGGCTGTTTTGCCGCCATAAGAAGCTGTGATCGTTGCCTCACCTGTTTTATAACCTGTGACTTCTCCCCCGCTGACAAAAGCGATATCTTCATTACTGGACTTCCACTCTGCTTTACTTGTGATATCTTCTTCCGTCCCTGTTACATAGGTTGCGGTCAGCTTGAGCTTTTTGGATTCCTTAGCATTCAAGCTAAGCTTGTCCTCGCTTAAATCCAGAAATCTAGAGGTTTCAACATCTGTCTTGATCGAAACCGTCTTATCTCCGTACTTAGCGGTCACTGTAGCCGACCCCGCTCCAATGGCCATAATCGTTCCTTTATTCACTGTTGCAATTTTTTCATCGCTTGATGTCCAAGCAGCTTTATCTGTGATATCTGTTACCGTACCATCCGGGTACACAGCAGATACCTGTATTTTTTTTGATTCATCCAAACGGAGAAAAATATTGGTTTCGCTGGCTTTCAGCTTATTCGTCTGATCCACATCCACCGCAATCGTAGCGGACATCGTGCCATATTTACCTGTGATTGTCGCCTTCCCTGTGCTATAGCCGGTAATAGTGCCTTTCAGAACATCTGCCACGGCTGTATTGCTGGAGCTCCACTCGGCAGACTCTGTAACATCCTGAGTCGATCCATCCGGGAACGTGGCTGTCAATTTAACCTTCTCCGTATCTTTTAACAAAAGAGAAACCTCTGATGTACTGGCATCCAGCCGTTTAACCTGCTCTACCTGTACAGCAATCGTTACGGTCTGTTGTCCATATACAGCCTTAATATTAGCTGAACCTGCTCCCTGAGCAGTAACTAATCCGTTGACTACAGTCGCTACCTTCTGATTATCCGAAGTCCAGGTCGCATCACCTGAAACCTGAGCTGTTGTATTATCACTGTAAGTCGCTGTCAGATCAATCTGTCCTGTGCCGCTTGAACGCAGGCTCAGGCTTTGTACACTGGATGTCAGCGCCTTAACCTTTTTCGTTACATGTACCTGAACTGATTGTACCTTCTCCTTATAGGTCGCAATCACGGTCGCTTCCCCTTCAGCTTTGGCTGAAACCGTACCGTTATACACCGTAGCGATAGCTGTATTATCACTTTTCCAATCCGTGCTTACGGTTACATTCGAAGTTGTCCCATCGCTAAAAACGGCCGTAGCCGTCAATGCAGCTGTATCCCCCTGTTGCAAAGTTACCTCGTTAGACGAAAGGACAATCTTGGAAAGCACTGCTTCTGCTGCAGATGCAAACCCTGCATATGATGTAAAACTTGAAATCAGGATGACCAACGCCAGAAAACCGGACCATCTATTCTTCAAAATCTAATTCCCTCCCATTTCAAAGCTAAAAATTAAGGATTTCGCAAAATCCCTACACCTACGTTTTATGTCGTCATATGGAAAAGAATAGTTTAGACTTTAGAGAAAATTTGGTCCTTATTAACTAGAATCGGTACTTTTACAGACAGCTGTAAGCTGCTGCACGAATTCTTAAATGGTGGTACTCTTCCATATTGGGATCAAGCTGATGCATATAAACGACGGAGAACTGTTCGCTCGGATCTATAGAAACCCAGGTGCCTGCCATTCCCGTCCAGCCAAATTCTCCAATCGAGCTGTTTGCATGCCCAGCCGCTTTATCCATTAACGTGCGTACACCCAGTCCATAGCCATAACCTGTATGGTATGAATTGGTGAAATCCGATAGTTGAGCTGTATTCAGATGATTTGTACGCATTAAATCAATGGTTTTTCTCCCCAATAAGTTCACACCGTTTACCGTGCCGCCATTTGACATCATTTGTGAAAATGTGAGGTAATCTTTGACTGTCGAATATAAACCTGCGCCTCCACCTTCATATATAGCATCTGGCTGATGATATTCATCCAGGAAACCCTCAATTTTTTCAAGTTTTCCGGCGTCTGTCCGTTGATACATGGAAGCCATCCGCGATTCAATATCTCCACGATAACGGTAACCTGTATTGTTCATTCCAAGCGGATCAAAGATTTCATCCTTCAAAAATTGCCCTAATGATTTACCTGAAATGACTTCAATAAGACCAGCAACAAGATCATGGCCATATCCGTATAACCATCGTGTTCCTGGTTCAAATGCAAGCGGAACTTCAGAAAGCGCTTTAATTTCTGTGCGCAGGTCATATTTCCCCTGCTTCTCCTTTAATGCTGTAATGACCTTATGCATAGCTTTTCCTGTTTCTGAAAACTCAGAAGCATACGGAATTCCTGCACTCATATTGAATATATGCTTAATCAAAATAGGGTTATCCGCCTTATCAATGTAGGTGTGTCCGTTAGGAGCAGTTTTGAATACATACGAATTACGATACTCAGGTAAATATTCATACAAAGGCTCATTCAATAAAAATTGTCCGCGTTCGTATAGCATAAGTGCAGCCGCACATACAACGACCTTTGTCATAGAAAACAAGCGATACACGGTATCTTCAGTAATCGGTTTCCGAGTTTCCACATCAGCATATCCATGATACCCTTCATACAACACTTGACCATTTTGTGCAATGGCACAACCACACCCTGCCGGCCCATTTGCTAAGAATCGTTGCAATAGCTGATCTACCTTGTCAAAACGAGACATTTTCATCCCTCCTATTTTCCTTCAAAAGAAACAAGCTTCCCCTCACGCTCTAATTCCTGTTCCAACAAGCTCAACCTGACTCCTTGTAAGCGCTTATTCCCTTGCATCTATTTTAACGGTAAACTTGGTAATTACAAAGATGATTTGTCATAATCAGATAGCTTTATACCAACAACTCTGCCACCGTCTCTTTCCAGCGATTGATCACCGATTCCGGCTCCTTGAGGCGAATTGTGACACCTGTCAAGATATCCGCATATTGAGCCGAATCTTCTCTGGCTGCAAAAACATGGGCCGCAAATCGCTCACGTACATGCTTGGCTCCGGGTAAAGCAGGCAGATGTTTCAGCGACAACCGCACATAATGCGCCTTTCCCCCGGTGAACACCGCAAGCGTTGCCTTCCCAGTACGGATCATGTTGCCTGTCGTGGTCGTACCCGGCCATAGGGCCAGACGCAAATTCCCCTCGTCCAGCGCTACAACCTCGCCCACACTAATCATCGCTATGTGCGGCCACTGATCTTCTGTAACCGTCAACAGCATCATTGCTTCTTGTTGCTTGTGCTCCAACTCCTTGCCGTTCAGCAGCGTGAACAGCTCCTTATCGATCCTTGGCGTCTGCATGAAGTATAATCCCCTTTACATTTGGCCTATAACTTCAAAATACCATAATTTACGGCTACTTACGAACGACCCTATATCCGCTCTGGAATAGGAGGAACATGAGCAGCATCCGGAATATCTTGGGGGTTTACCTTGAACGCCGATTTATACTTTGCTGGATCAGTAATGCTATCCGGTTCTGAGGTTCGCCATGTGAACAGGCATACAGGGCACAACAAAACCTCCCAGGCACCTTTAACCGGCGAATGGGAAACGACTTCTGAACGATTGGACTCACAACGGGGACAAATATGCATCTGTCAGCACTCCTTTAATCTTTCTTTGTTTTTAAAAATATTTAGCGAAGCATTTGACTCAACTTTTTCTCCCATTCCGCTACACCCAGCGGGGAATCGAGCGGCTGCGAGTAATGGCCTCTAATATCCGGTGCTACAGGTGTCGTCGCATCCAGTATCATTTTGTGCGTCATACCTGCCGGATCAGAGCCGGGGTCAAGCGGTAAAATAGACAAGCCAGGAACAATGACAGCATCATGCTTTGGATGAAGCTTGGTGGATAAAGCCCACATGACTTGCGGCAGATTGAACGGATCGACCTTCTCATCCACCACAATCACCAGCTTGCAATACCCCAATCCATGCGGAGTCGTTAACGCACGCATTCCCACAGCCTTCGCAAAGCCGCCATACCGGGTTTTCGTGGAAATAATAGCGACCAGCCCATGCGTATACATGGCATTAACAGCTACGATTTCATTAGGAAAAGCATCCTTAAGCTGCTGAAACAACGGTACACTTGTATTCACACCGATCATATAATCCGTTTCCGTCCAAGGCATCCCGATGTACAGATGCTCAAAGATAGGCTGTTTGCGGTGATATACACGATTAATCTGAATGACTGGCATCGCGCGACCGCCGGAATAGTGACCTGTGAATTCACCGAATGGACCTTCATACTCACGTTCACCTGCTAACACTTCGCCTTCCAAAATGACCTCGGCTCCCCAAGGCAGATCCAGGTCTGCATCCTTCGCTTTGACCACACGATAAGGCTCACCCTGAATGGCGCCCGCCATCTCATATTCGGATTGATCGTACAGCAGCGGCGTAGAAGCAGCCGTTGTAATCACAGGCTCACATCCGAGGGCAATAGCCACCTTCAGATTTTCGCCACGCTCCTCAGCCTGACGGATATGGATCGCAATATCATGCTGTGGTACAGGCTGGATGCCCAAACGGTTCTTGCCTTTCACCTGCATCCGGTATAAGCCGACATTTTGCTTACCGTAGGTGTCCGGGTCATCCAGATCGCGTGAAATTAGAATTGCTTTATCCAAATAAAACCCTCCGTCCCCCTGATTCAAACGAAACAACGGCAAAATATCAAACAAATTAATATTCTCCGTAATCTCGACTTCATGAAAAGGAGCGGCGTCTTCCCGCTTCACGGGCACCGGAAATTGTTCATAGCGTCTGGCAAATTCAAAAAACTGCTCCTTGAGCGGCGTATTTTTGGGCATTCCCATCATGAGGGCATGATTGGGCCAGGAGCCCATCACATTCATTGCAATACGAGCATCCGTATATCCATAGATGTTGTTGAAAAAGAGAGCAGGCGTCTTATCTCCAAGATTGTTTAATGCTCTGTTAGCTGCTGCGAGGTCCGGCTCCGGCTTTACCTCATCGCTGATCGTGAGTAATTGTCCCTCCTTTTCCAAGGTGTGTAGAAAATCGCGAAAGTCTTTATAAGCCATCATTCATTCTCCTTCGTCTTTCGATTTCTCAATTCTGGTGCAGCCTGGAGTCATTCTGCTTCATCCCATCCCAGCGTTTGGCTGCGGTTGTGACAATACCGAACTGATCCAATGCGCGAAAAACAATATGATCCACTAATTCCTCGATACTTGCAGGATGATTATAAAAGGCAGGCATCGGCGGCAGGATCATCACGCCCATACGTGACAGCTCCAGCATATTTTCCAGATGGATACTGCTTAATGGTGTTTCTCTGGTCATGAGCAGCAGCTTCTTTCGCTCCTTCAGTATCACATCCGCTGATCGGGTAAGCAGGTTGTCCGCCATACCGATACGAATAGAGGCAAGAGTCTTCATACTGCAAGGAGCGACGACCATACCATCTACCCGGAAGGAGCCGCTAGAAATACGTGCGGCCTGATCCTTATACGAGTAGACTGCATCCGCCATTGCCTCCACTTCCTTCACCGTGTAGCCTGTCTCATAGGGAATGTTGGCAATAGCCCACGGGGATAGCACCAGATGGCTTTGGACTCCAGCCTCCCGTAATTGTTGCAATATACGGATACCAAAGATTGACCCTGTCGCTCCCGATATTCCTACAATGATTTTCTTCATATGTCCCCTCCTTCCACCCCATCGTTTTATGTTCACCCATGCATTACTGTCAAAAATTATACGCCCGTTCCCTGCACACGAAAAATATATATAATATATGTAATGCATACTTTAAAAGTATTCAAATCGGAGCGTTGTTTAGAAATGAGGAGGAATCCCCAATGGACTTGAAGCATCTGCATTACTTTTGCGTCATCGTGGAGGAAGGGCAAATCACCAAGGCCGCCAGAACGCTCAACATGGCCCAACCTCCACTGAGTCAACAACTCAAAAATATGGAGGACGAGCTTGGTGTAAAGCTGATTTACCGTGAAGGAAAGAAGTGGGAAGTTACCGAGGCCGGATATACACTGTATACACGCGCCAAACGATTATTGGCTGAAATGGAGGACACCTGTAGAGAAATTGGGGAGTTTGAAAACAGAGTAACCGGCACACTTGCCATAGGCACGTCATCCGCCTGTATGTCTCTGATTACTGAACAACTCAGTCACTTTCATCAGGTTTATCCAGAGGTATACGTTAAAATAGGACACGGAGACACACATCATCTGGAAGAGCTGCTGCATCAAAATAAAGTCGATCTGGCCCTGCTGCTGCTTCCGGTAGACGACAAATCGTACCATACGATTGAACTGGAGGGCGTTTCTTTTGTTGCGGTTCTTCCGTGTGAATGGGCAGATCGCCATCCCAGTGGGGAAATTACATTACAGGAAGCTGCCAGCTATGACCTCTTGTTGGGACGCCGAACAGAAGGACACGGACTATACGAAACCGTCATCCGCAAATTTCAGGAACACCATCTTATTCCGCGCGTCGTATTGGACTGTCCAGAAATATCGACCATTCTCTCGCTCGTTTCCACAGGCATGGGAATTACCATTATTCCAGACGCTGGCTTGGGACAAGAATACGGGGACAGATTTCGCACACTCTCCATTAAGGAGCCATTCCCCTTCACACAGCCTGCCGTCGTATGGCGCAAGGATCGTTATTTATCCAATGCAGCTCGCAAATTTGTTGAACTGCTACAAGCTGGAGACACGAAAAAGACTGTTCCCGAGTAGATGCTCTACCGCTCTACTCCTGAAACAGTCTGATGCTGGATGAACTTCCTTCATTCGGTCGTTGATACCAACTTATTTAACTCCTTGATGCCGATACTCGGTCGGAGTCATTCCACATTTGCGCCGAAACACCTGTGTAAAATGCCTCATATCTTGATAGCCGATCCGCTCGGAAATATCAGCCAGCCGCAGATGAGGATCATTTAGTAGCCGCTTCGCCTCTTCCATACGCAAGGAAATGACGTAATCCTTATACCCTTGTCCCGTCTTTTGCTTGAATAGCTGGCTGAAATATACTGGATTTAAAAATACGATTGAGGCCACTTTTTCCAGTGACAGCTCCTCTGTAAAGTGAGCCCGAATATACTGCAATGCTACATCAACTGTATGCATGCCCTTGCGGAGACATTCTCCTGTATCCGCTGCTGCGGCTGCAATCTCCTCTGGCGTTCGTCTTAGTCGCGCCACCTCTTCAGGTATGGATGAGAAATTGTGATGGACACCTGAACGTGTAATTTGCAGAGGCACTCTGACATAACGCTTTAAATGGGATTCAAGCAACATCTCTAACCGTGCAGCCTCTGCTTCATCCCTTAGCCTTGCAATCCCCAGCAGACTATGGCGGTCTAGACTGACGACAAAACCGCTGCCTCCAGCCTCAATGAGCTCAGACAGTACATTTTCAATCATAAAATGCTCCAAATGTGTCTGCTTGTGATCAGGTTCCATGCGAACCATAAAAAGATGGAATTCTGGATAATTCTCGACGAAAGGCTGTATATCCAGCTTCCCCGTATCCAATCCGAGTGCATAACGTTGGAAAACAGCTTCACGTAAATAAACCATATTGGATTTAAGAAGCCTGCCCTCGTTCGCCTGTTGCGAGGCCACGAGCGCTTCGGCTGCTAACATTTCAATGCATTCCAGTAGCTTCTTTTTGCCGATTGGCTTTAACAGGTAGTCTTTGGCACCCAGCTTTACTGCTCTTTGCGCATATTGGAAGTCGGAATGGGCCGAAATGACAACCCACTGCAGATGAGGATGCTTTCGCTTGGAAATACGCATGAACTCCAGACCATCCATACCGGGCATCAGGATATCAGTCAATACAATATCCACAGGATGCTCCGCCAGAATGCCTGCTGCTTCCTCGGTGGAAGCAGCGAGATGAATGCCGCAGGTTGGTAGAGCTTGGCCAATAGTGCGCCGAATCCCCTGTCGAATCATATTTTCATCGTCAGCTATCAGAATATTCATGTTTCTCCTCCTTCTGTGGCAGAGGCACACTTACAGTGACTGTCGTTCCGGCCCCTGGTGTGCTGGAGATCCGTAGGCCGTACTCTTCTCCGAACATGTGCCGTAGCCGTAAATTTAGGTTTTGCAGGCCGATGCCTCCCGCCTGCCCGCTGCCCGCCTGTTTGCCGGGTTCTGCCAAAGCGACCTGGACCACCTCCCATCGTTCATATTCCATCCCTACACCATTGTCTATGATATGCAGACTCAATACACCGCCATACTCCTCCGCTCTGACGAGCAGTTTGCCACCTGTATCTGCATGAAGAGGCTCCAGCCCGTGTTTCACCGCATTTTCAATTAACGGCTGTAAGGTCATTTTGGGCAAACGGATATCCAGCCATTGTTCCTCAATGTTGACGTCAACAGATACCCTGCCCTCCAGCCGAGCTTGGATAATGGTGAGGTAGTGGCCGACTTGCTCTACTTCTTCTCGAAGACTTACATCGGCTCCCTCTTCCCAGTGACTGCTGTAACGGAACATATGGGATAAGGAGAGAACCACCTCACCGAGCTGATCCTGTCCCTTTTCATCCAGCATCCAATAGATCATATCCAGCGTATTGTACAGAAAATGTGGATTAACCTGCGTCTGTAGAGCGTGCAGCTCCGCATTTTTTTCGCTGACCGATGATATACGCACTAACTCAATCAGTTCTGCAATCTGTCTTACCATATGGTTGAAAGAAGTGGCCAACTGGTTGATTTCTTCATAGGATTCGATGTTTACCGTGTGACGAAAATTGCCTGTCTCTACCCGTTTCATTTCCCGAATAACTCGTTTGAGCGGATGGGAGATGCTCCTAGAGACGATGGACGCAATTAGCGCTGACACCATAATGAGTATAGGTGCCACGATAAATAAGTATCTTTGATTTTGCGCCAGTTCCACGTTCAGATCCTCACTGGGTGTCACACTAATCACCGACCAATCGGCAAACGGAAGTTTGGAAGCGATTACAACTTTCTCATTATTCCGATCTACAATTACATCCTCCTCCGGGACCTGTTGCTGTAGATTTCGCAAATCTGGTGGCGGATCAGAAGAAGTAGCCGATACAATTCGATTTTCATGGCCCAACAGATATACCTGACTATTAGTGCTCAGCCGCAAATTGTGGAGAGCGGACAATACTGAACGTGGTTCAGCCTCAAACAGAACAATACCAATCGGCTTGTGTTCATCCAGATCATAGAGCTGCCGTCCGAATGCAAACACAGGTCTGGTTTCCACTTGGTCGATGACAGAGTGAGGATAAACACCCAACCATGCAATTTTGCCCGCCGATCTTCGAATTTCCCTGTACCATTCCGTATGCTCGTAATGAGTATCAATGACATTCATATAATTGCCATAATTGTATACCTTGCCTGTGTCTGTGATGACATGAATGCCGATTAGATCCTCCCGCGAATAGTAAATGGCTCCAAGGATATTCGTAATCGTACGTTCATTGATGTAATTGACAGCAGGTAAATCACTATGATCTGTCGTCAACAGACGAACCAAATCCATATTGTTGCTGATCGACTTGGAAAGACTGTTATAGCTGTCGAGCAGCAATTCGAACAGTCCTGCTGTCTGAGATACATTTTTACGTGCAAGCTCGCTGATCTTATCATGGAACTGCACTGTAGTACGGTTGTAAAATAATAGACTGACCGCCAGCACAATGCTGGACATGCTCAATAGGAACAGAACAAACAAGCGGTATTGAATGGATTGAAAACGGCGCATCATACCTCCGTGCGCTCCTTTCGCATCGGCCGCCTATCCTTTAACCGCTCCTGCAACCATGCCCTTGGTGATTTTTTCGGACAGGACAAAATAAATAATAATGACCGGTAAGGCTCCCATAACTAGAAAAGCACCAATATTGCCGTAGTTCACAGAATACTGGCTGACAAACGTATAAACGCCGAAAGGGAGAGTTTTTAGCTTTTCGGACGAGATAAAGGTGGCAGCCATAATGTATTCATTCCAGATATTAATGAAAGTTAAAATACACACTGTCATGATAGGCGGAATCGAGATGGGTAAGATTACACTGCGGAAGATACGATAAATGCTCGCTCCGTCAATGTAGGCGGATTCTTCAATTTCGTGGGGAATGGACCGCATAAAGCCGGATAGGATGAAGACCGCAATCGGTGTCTGAAAAGCAATGTAGGGTAAAATCAGCGAGAAATACGTATTCAGAATATGGACGTTTTTAAACATCACCATCAGCGGTAGCAGTGTAGCTTGCATGGGGATCATCATCCCGACCAAAAACAACGTCAGTACAACAGCCCCGAAACGCCAGCGAAAACGTGTAATTGCATAAGCAGTCATCGAGCTTAATACAATGACGAATATCATCGTAACCCCAGTCACCAGCACACTGTTTCCTAAATAACGCAAGTAGCTCCCTGATTCATAGGCTTCCTGATAGTTGTGCCACTGGGGCACTTGAGGGAGTGCAAAGAAGCTTGAACTTAATATCTCTTCATTCGTCTTCAACGAATAGGTCAACAACCAAAAGAGTGGATACAGCTGCGTGACCACTAAGACAGCCAACAGGGAGAAGACTCCCGTTTTTTTCAAGGCGTTCAACAGTCCCATCTCCTTTAGCTTACCTTATTTTCGATCCGTTTGAAAACAAAATTTATCACAATTGTAAATGACAAGCAGATTACTACGAGAAACGAAGCCAATGCACTGCCATACCCGTTTTTCATAGATAAAAAGGACATATTGTACATATACGTGGATACTGTATCCGTCGCATGGGCCGGTCCTCCACCCGTCATCACCCAGATCAAATCAAACGATTGCAAGGACCCGATAAAGGCTAATACAATAGATATTTTGAAAATAGGCACAATGAGTGGCAACGTAATGTAACGGTCTGCTTTGAATCCTTCTGCCCCATCAATTTTAGCTGCTTCATACAGCTCATTGGGTATATTTTGTACACCGGTAAACTGGATAAGCAAATGGTAGCCAAAATATTGCCACAACGATACAAAATATAGAGCATACATCGCTATCTGCGGTTCCGTCAGCCAAGAGCGTGTCCAGCTTTCCAGCCCGACCGCCATCAAAATACCGTTCAGCATCCCACCCATCGAGGCCGGATTATAGATCGTTTTCCACAACTGCCCGATAATGACCACCGATAGAATGACCGGCAGAAAATACATCGTTACCAATGTATTTGCCTTACGCACATAACGATTGAGTAAAATCGCCAGCAGCAGACAGAGTGGAATTTCCAGCATGGAAAATACAGCGAACATCATCGTCCGCTTCACGGACGGCCAGAACACTGGATCGGCTGTAAAAATTCGTTTGAAATTAGCTAGCCCCACAAACTTCGCCTCTGCAATTCCGTTCCAATCTAGCAACCCGCAATACACAGATACCAGAATCGGAACAAATACCATACAGGTATACAGCAACAGGCAGGGCAGCACGAAAACGGCAATCGTGCGTGCCGGCACCTTCAGTACATTCATGCTCTAATCTCCTTTGTGTTGATTCGGAGTATCTTCTGGGGATGCTTAACCATATGTGATTCCGAATCAGGGAAGGGTACTTTCGCTCCCTCCCCTAGAGTCCGCTACTTCAGGATTTTTGCAAAATCCTCACTTATTTATTGGCTTCAAAAGTGTTCTGGTGTTCCTTCGCAACTTGCGCAGAGTCTTCTTGTTGCACAAACAGGTTTTGAATGCTACTTAGATGCGCCTGCGCAATAGCCGGATTCATCGTATTATCAAAAGCGAGGTCTCCTCCTTTTACATTTTTGAACAGCTCATTGAGACTAATGGCTAATTCGGAATAACCAGCTTCCTTCAGATCGCCTTTCATTTTCTGACCACTGCCAATTGCATTTTTCAGATCAAACTGAATCTTGGGCATCTCTGTAATAAAATAGTGCAGAAAGTCCTTCGTCTCCTGTAAATGTTCACTATTCGCAGATACCGCAAACGCGCTACCTGGCGCGATGACATACTCATTTACATTCCCTTTGCCATTCACCGTAGGGAACTGAAACGCTCCGACCTTACCCGCTACCGGGGAAGCATCAATAGAACCTGTTTCCCAAGTGCCCATGATATACATCGCAGCTTTTCCTGTTTTAAAAATATTACCGCCTGCATTATAGTCAATAGATGTG
This sequence comes from Paenibacillus sp. Mc5Re-14, assembly GCF_001049835.1. Classification (NCBI taxonomy): domain Bacteria; kingdom Bacillati; phylum Bacillota; class Bacilli; order Caryophanales; family Paenibacillaceae; genus Paenibacillus; species Paenibacillus sp. Mc5Re-14. Next base: position 2,079,787 of record NZ_CVPD01000001.1, read on the forward strand.
GCTCCATCCGGGAAAGCCCCAGCCTGCACCAATTCCTGGAACGCATCCACAGCTTCCACAAAAGCCGGGTCGTTAAACGTCTTTTTGCCATCCAGCACATCATTGAGGAAGTTTGGTCCTTCATTCGTACGCAACAGAATATTCATAAAAAGGAGGGAACCGGTCCATGAATCCTTTTCCCCAATAGCAATTGGAGTAATTCCCTTCGCTTTTAGTGTCTTGACCGTCGTAATCAGCTCATCAAAGGTAGTCGGCAACTTTTGAATTCCCGCTTGCTCGAACAGCTCTTTGTTGTAAAAGACCACTTCTATATTGTTACCATCCGGAAAAGCATAAAGCTTATCATCGAAGCTATAGTAATTAAGAAGACCATCCTGAAACGTATCTTTTAACCCCTCTTTATCAGCTACATCATTTAATGGTGCCAATAGCCCGGCATCTACGAATGGCTTCATCTGTGCAGCCGGATTTACAATCGTAATATCCGGTACTTCCTTCGCTGCTGCTTGTGTTTTTAGCTTGAGCTTTTGCTGATCTGTATTTAACGAATCCAATTCAATTTTGACATGAGGATGATCCTGCTCGTATTGACTTACAATCTGCTTAATCATTTTGTACGAAGGGGTGCTCGGATCAGGATTGATGTTTTGAAAAGTAATCGTCACATCCTTCGTTACATTGCCTCCACCCTTTTCCCCTGAATTTCCCGGACCTACGCTCTGTCCGTTATTACAAGCTGCCAGCGTCAATGCCAAGGCGCCCGCCGCCACAACAGCAAACGCTTTCATCTTTATTCTGCTCATGTTCCTATTCCTCCTCTGGTTGAAGCATTGCGCAATTTATCCTCCTAGTCGGTGGACACTCAATGCCCGCTTGTTCTTTTCATTATGTTCCATAGAAAAGACGTGAACAATGCGTGAACTTAAGGAGAAGGGTTTGTTTTTTTAAGCCCTCATTTGCGTGCTTCAAAATTCATTCATATCATAACTTGCAATTTATCTAGAAGACAGGCATAATATGAATAAGATCATAGTTTGATAATGATTATCATTATTAAATAATAAATACACATAGACTTTAAAGGAGGCAGGACCGCAGTGAAAGAAGCTTTTAGTAAAACCTCCCTGCATATCGATGATTATTTGGATCTTCTCAATCTTGCCGTACAAGTCGGAGATACAAAGTGGCAAAAGGAAATTACCCGTAAACTTCAAGCCTTAAGTGCCCTCCAGGCAGAACAGGTTGAAATAGATTAACATCGCCCAGTGCTGGATGTCAGTTGAAACAGCACGTCAGGCAGCACTATACAAGGACAACCAGAATATTGTAGTGCTTTTAACCAAAGGCATGTCATGAGCCCTTCATGTGAACGATAAAATGAATCGGATATACAAAAAGAACACAGCCATTAAGGCTGTGCTCTTTTTTTTGTGCTTGGCAACGTCCTACTCTCCCAGGACCCTGCGGTCCAAGTACCATCGGCGCTGGAGGGCTTAACGGTCGTGTTCGGGATGGGTACGTGTGGAACCCCTCCGCTATCGCCACCAAACATGAATTTGCCTCGCAAATTCTAACTTCAAGGTTACACCCTGAAAACTGGATCCGAAACTTCCTTGCGTCTTATCTTTAGGATAAGCCCTCGACCGATTAGTATTGGTCAGCTCCATGCATTACTGCACTTCCACCCCCAACCTATCTACCTCGTCGTCTTCAAGGGGTCTTACGAATTGGGAAATCTCATCTTGAGGGGGGCTTCACGCTTAGATGCTTTCAGCGCTTATCCCTTCCGTACATAGCTACCCAGCGGTGCTCCTGGCGGAACAACTGGTACACCAGCGGTACGTCCATCCCGGTCCTCTCGTACTAAGGACAGCTCCTCTCAAATTTCCTACGCCCACGACAGATAGGGACCGAACTGTCTCACGACGTTCTGAACCCAGCTCGCGTACCGCTTTAATGGGCGAACAGCCCAACCCTTGGGACCTACTTCAGCCCCAGGATGCGATGAGCCGACATCGAGGTGCCAAACCTCCCCGTCGATGTGGACTCTTGGGGGAGATAAGCCTGTTATCCCCAGGGTAGCTTTTATCCGTTGAGCGATGGCCCTTCCATGCGGTACCACCGGATCACTAAGCCCGACTTTCGTCCCTGCTCGACTTGTAGGTCTCGCAGTCAAGCTCCCTTCTGCCTTTGCACTCTTCGAATGATTTCCAACCATTCTGAGGGAACCTTGGGGCGCCTCCGTTACTCTTTAGGAGGCGACCGCCCCAGTCAAACTGCCCACCTGACACTGTCCTCGCACCGGATCACGGTACCAAGTTAGAACCTAGATACGATCAGGGTGGTATCCCAAGGATGCCTCCCTTCAAGCTGGCGCTCAAAGTTCTACGGCTCCCACCTATCCTGTACAGATCGTACCCAAATTCAATATCAAGCTGCAGTAAAGCTCCATGGGGTCTTTCCGTCTTGTCGCGGGTAACCTGCATCTTCACAGGTATTAAAATTTCACCGGATCTCTCGTTGAGACAGCGCCCAAGTCGTTACGCCATTCGTGCGGGTCAGAATTTACCTGACAAGGAATTTCGCTACCTTAGGACCGTTATAGTTACGGCCGCCGTTTACTGGGGCTTCGGTTCATAGCTTCGCCCCGAAGAGCTTACCACTCCCCTTAACCTTCCAGCACCGGGCAGGCGTCAGCCCGTATACTTCGCCTTGCGGCTTCGCACAGACCTGTGTTTTTGCTAAACAGTCGCTTGGGCCTTTTCACTGCGGCCCCCTCGGGCTATTCACCCTACCGAGGCACCCCTTCTCCCGAAGTTACGGGGTCATTTTGCCGAGTTCCTTAACGAGAGTTCTTCCGCGCGCCTTAGAATTCTCTTCTCGCCTACCTGTGTCGGTTTGCGGTACGGGCACCTTCTCCTGGCTAGAGGCTTTTCTTGGCAGTCTGAGATCATGACCTTCGCTACTACAATTTTCGCTCCCCATCACAGCCCAGCCTTAACGATGTGCGGATTTGCCTACACATCAGCCTCACTGCTTAGACGGACATCCATCAGTCCGCGTCACTACCCTACTGCGTCACCCCATCGCTCATAGCGGATTACGGTGGTACAGGAATTTCTACCTGTTGTCCTTCGACTACGCCTATCGGCCTCGCCTTAGGTCCCGACTTACCCTGAGCGGACGAACCTTCCTCAGGAACCCTTAGGCTTTCGGCGGATCTGATTCTCACAGATCTTTTCGTTACTCATACCGGCATTCTCACTTGAATGCAGTCCAGCGCTCCTTCCGGTACACCTTCAACCCGCATTCAACGCTCCCCTACCCCTGATGCAAAGCATCAAGCCATAGCTTCGGTGGTGTGTTTAGCCCCGTTACATTTTCGGCGCAGAGTCACTCGACCAGTGAGCTATTACGCACTCTTTCAATGGTGGCTGCTTCTAAGCCAACATCCTGGTTGTCTGTGCAACTCCACATCCTTTCCCACTTAACACACACTTGGGGACCTTAGCTGATGGTCTGGGCTGTTTCCCTTTCGACAATGGATCTTAGCACTCACTGTCTGACTCCCGGAACTAAATCCATGGCATTCGGAGTTTGACTGAGCTTGGTAACCCTTGCGGGCCCCGCACCCAATCAGTGCTCTACCTCCACGATTCTTCTTTCCGAGGCTAGCCCTAAAGCTATTTCGGGGAGAACCAGCTATCTCCGGGTTCGATTGGAATTTCTCCGCTACCCCCACCTCATCCCCGCATTTTTCAACATGCGTGGGTTCGGGCCTCCAGTGCGTGTTACCGCACCTTCACCCTGGACAGGGGTAGATCACCCGGTTTCGGGTCTACGTCCACGTACTCATTCGCCCTATTCAGACTCGCTTTCGCTGCGGCTTCAGCTCTTCACCTTAACCTTGCACGGGAACGTAACTCGCCGGTTCATTCTACAAAAGGCACGCCATCACCCCTAAAATGGGCTCTGACTTCTTGTAAGCACACGGTTTCAGGATCTATTTCACTCCCCTTCCGGGGTGCTTTTCACCTTTCCCTCACGGTACTGCTTCACTATCGGTCGCCAGGGAGTATTTAGCCTTGGCAGATGGTCCTGCCGGATTCATACGGGGTTTCACGTGCCCCGCACTACTCGGGATCCGTCTCGGAGGGAACAAGTTTTGAACTACAGGGCTTTTACCTTCTCTGGCGGGCCTTTCCAGACCTCTTCATCTAACCGGTTCCTTTGTAACTCCATGTGAGACGTCCCACAACCCCAAGGAGCAAGCTCCTTGGTTTGGGCTAATCCGCGTTCGCTCGCCGCTACTGACGGAATCACTATTGTTTTCTCTTCCTCAGGGTACTTAGATGTTTCAGTTCCCCTGGTCTGCCTCTCACTCACCTATGAATTCAGTGAGTAGTGACTGTCGATGAAGACAGCCGGGTTTCCCCATTCGGACATCCCCGGATCAAAGCTTGCTTACAGCTCCCCGAGGCTTTATCGTTGTTCGCCACGTCCTTCGTCGGCTCCTGGCGCCTAGGCATCCTCCGTGTGCTCTTTGTAGCTTAACCTAGTATCTACATTGTAAATACAATATGCTACCTTTATTTCACTTGTTTACACAAGATCAGCTTAAAGGAATATTCTAAAACGCAATTTCGTTTCGGTATCCAGTTTTCAAGGTGCAATTTGAGAGTTTGAACTCTCAAAACTGAGCAACGAGTGAGTAAGTTTGAAGCTTATGCTTCATATTTGAATGTTTCCATTGCAGGAAACGATTCTCCATAGAAAGGAGGTGATCCAGCCGCACCTTCCGATACGGCTACCTTGTTACGACTTCACCCCAATCATCTACCCCACCTTCGGCGGCTGGCTCCTTGCGGTTACCTCACCGACTTCGGGTGTTGTAAACTCTCGTGGTGTGACGGGCGGTGTGTACAAGACCCGGGAACGTATTCACCGCGGCATGCTGATCCGCGATTACTAGCAATTCCGACTTCATGTAGGCGAGTTGCAGCCTACAATCCGAACTGAGACCGGCTTTTCTAGGATTGGCTCCACCTCGCGGCTTCGCTTCCCGTTGTACCGGCCATTGTAGTACGTGTGTAGCCCAGGTCATAAGGGGCATGATGATTTGACGTCATCCCCACCTTCCTCCGGTTTGTCACCGGCAGTCTGCTTAGAGTGCCCAGCTTGACCTGCTGGCAACTAAGCATAAGGGTTGCGCTCGTTGCGGGACTTAACCCAACATCTCACGACACGAGCTGACGACAACCATGCACCACCTGTCTCCTCTGTCCCGAAGGAAAGGCCTATCTCTAGACCGGTCAGAGGGATGTCAAGACCTGGTAAGGTTCTTCGCGTTGCTTCGAATTAAACCACATACTCCACTGCTTGTGCGGGTCCCCGTCAATTCCTTTGAGTTTCAGTCTTGCGACCGTACTCCCCAGGCGGAATGCTTAATGTGTTAACTTCGGCACCAAGGGTATCGAAACCCCTAACACCTAGCATTCATCGTTTACGGCGTGGACTACCAGGGTATCTAATCCTGTTTGCTCCCCACGCTTTCGCGCCTCAGCGTCAGTTACAGCCCAGAGAGTCGCCTTCGCCACTGGTGTTCCTCCACATCTCTACGCATTTCACCGCTACACGTGGAATTCCACTCTCCTCTTCTGCACTCAAGCTCTCCAGTTTCCAGTGCGACCCGAAGTTGAGCCTCGGGATTAAACACCAGACTTAAAGAGCCGCCTGCGCGCGCTTTACGCCCAATAATTCCGGACAACGCTTGCCCCCTACGTATTACCGCGGCTGCTGGCACGTAGTTAGCCGGGGCTTTCTTCTCAGGTACCGTCACTCTTGTAGCAGTTACTCTACAAGACGTTCTTCCCTGGCAACAGAGCTTTACGATCCGAAAACCTTCATCACTCACGCGGCGTTGCTCCGTCAGGCTTTCGCCCATTGCGGAAGATTCCCTACTGCTGCCTCCCGTAGGAGTCTGGGCCGTGTCTCAGTCCCAGTGTGGCCGATCACCCTCTCAGGTCGGCTACGCATCGTCGCCTTGGTAGGCCATTACCCCACCAACTAGCTAATGCGCCGCAGGCCCATCCACAAGTGACAGATTGCTCCGTCTTTCCTCCTTCTCCCATGCAGGAAAAGGATGTATCGGGTATTAGCTACCGTTTCCGGTAGTTATCCCTGTCTTGTGGGCAGGTTGCCTACGTGTTACTCACCCGTCCGCCGCTAGGTTATTTAGAAGCAAGCTTCTAAATAACCCCGCTCGACTTGCATGTATTAGGCACGCCGCCAGCGTTCGTCCTGAGCCAGGATCAAACTCTCCATTAAAGACCAACCGAAGTTGGTTTATAGAAAGAGCGATTAGCTCATTTTGAAACTGACGAGATAAAATATCTCATTGTTGATTTTGCGAACAAAATCAATTTACTCACTCGTTGTTCAGTTTTCAAAGATCAAATTCTTTTTCGCTGCGTTTTTCAGCAGCTATAAGATCATATCATGTTCGTCCCAAAAATGCAAGAGTTATTTTTTCTCTTCTTTTCGAAGATTGTTTCGCCCTAGTTATTCTTTTTCGAAACGGCTGTTTTGTTGTCAGCTCAAATAATATACCATTTTCAACTACAGAATACAACTTGTAATATTTTACAAATGTCCAATATCTGAATTTTATTTGCTAATAGTCAGCTATTTCAACATGTACTACTTTTAAAAAAAACTATATCGTTGATTTGCCGCTAAACGCGTCGTCGATTTTTTTGATATTTATAATACTCGTTCCTTTTATTTGCTTATTGTCAGAAGACTTACAATTAGACGGAGTCTTTTAGCCCCCCGCCTAACGATGCTCATCATTTTATAACCTACAAACCTCATGGGCACATTGGCCATACGAAGGACAACAGCACATGGCACGCAACACCTTCAGGTCATGAATGACGATTTTTCCGTCTCTCGTATCCAAGGTTCTCTGCTCTTTTAGCGAGCTCAGCATCCGATTCACACTTTCGCGCGTTGCTCCAATCATCTCGCCCAGTTCGGAGTGACTTAGCTTCATGTTCAGTAAAATGCCATCCTTCACAGCTACACCACATGTATTACTTGCACGGATCAGTGTAGACGCTAGTGCCCCTGTTTTACCATACAACAGTAAGTCCCGAAACCGTGATTGCATAATTCGTTGCTTCATTGCCATCCACTGTATGAACTGAAGCGCCATTTCCCCGTTCTTAGACAGGAGTGACTCCAGATCCTTAACAAGCACGACACCTAACTCACACACATCGGCTGTTTCTGCAGTACAACTATACTCTTCCCCATCTATCCCACTAAACTCCCCGATCAAATCGCCTTGGTGCTGAATAGTCAGAATCAATTCTTTACCGTCTTCTGTCGATTTACGGAGTTTAACATGACCCGAATGTATATAATAAAGCTGCTCCGCATCATCACCCTCTCGAAAAAGCATAACGCCTGCCTTTACCTTCTTCCACGACATGATATCTTTTAACAGCTCAAAATGCTCTTCCGTCAGAAAAAGCTGAATCCCCGTGCGCTGCGTTTCGTCCCTAAACCGTTCCATACAAGTGGCTTGCATATTAGCGTCCTCCTCGTGTTTACCTGATATCTTTATCATAATGTTTTAATTCCTGGGTTGTTATCGGGAGAACACCTGATTTTGCACCTCCCTACTCCCTGATTTGCAGTGATAAATATCACTTCCAGGATTATCTAACGCCCCATTTATCGCCCCGCCTCTTATTGATTACCCAGTCTAATGAAAAGTCAGTGTTTCCTGCGCCTATAGATCAGGGGGTTCCCTGAATTACTTTTGTACCTGTCGGAATTACAATAAATTAGAGCTACAGTTGGTTAAGATAAAGGATGTGTCTTCTATGCTACAAATAACGGATGAAATGCGAAATGAACTGAACCAGTTGCGAAATCATGTTTATGGGGATCTCACTGCACTTGCATTTATGTCCAGGTCAGGGGGTAAGTTGCATTGGTATTATGCCTCCGGCAGCCGAAACAATCGCTATCGCCTTATCTCTTTTAAAGTCGGTCATGGGATTGCCGGGATGGCTGTTCGTCTGGGGCGTACCGTAACCGTTAGCGCTTTAATATCAGGCAGTATACGTTTACGTCAAGAATGTGCGCTTATGCTGGCCGAACAGTTACATTCTGCAGTAGCCATCCCCTTTTCCAGTACAGGAGACTTGCCAAACGGTGTGCTACTTGTTGGTAACCGTGAAGTGAGAACATTCACCGAATCTGATGTAGCCAAGGCCACTCAAGTCGCTCATCGCCTTGGCCAGCTATGTGCTCTCCCTCTCACTCCATAGATTGATATTTGAAGAAAAATAAAATTATAAATATAAGTGATTATGAACAGCTCATCTAACTATCTCTGTTGATTGAAATCCCTAAAATTTGCTATGATTATGACAAAACGCACGGTTTTTTTACCGTTCGAGGGGATGACTAATTGATTCGTATACTAGTAGTGGATGATCATGTTGTCGTACGTTCTGGCCTCATGGCCTTATTGGACGGCAAAAACGGTATTAAGGTAGTAGGAGATGCAGCAGACGGGGATGAAGCAATCCGCAAAGCGGTGGAGCTACAACCTAATGTCGTGCTCATGGATTTTAGTATGCCACCTGGCAAAGATGGCCTCACGGCAACCACCGAATTAAAAAAACAGTTGCCAGATACAGAAGTGCTTATTCTAACAATGCATGATGATGAGGAATATCTGTTCCGAGCCATTCAAGCCGGAGCATCTGGATATATTTTAAAAAGTGCACCTCATGAGGAATTACTCGCTGCCATCCAGTCTGTGGCCGAAGGCAGTGCCTATCTATACCCCAATGCAACCAAACGCCTGATGAGTGAATATCTGGACAAAATCAAACAAGAGGGCATAGCCGGACCGTATGAATCCCTGTCTGAGCGGGAAAAAGAGATCCTATCATGGGTAGCCAAAGGATATGCCAACAAGGAAATTGCCGAACACCTGGTGATTAGCGTCAAAACCGTAGAATCCCACAAAAGCAACCTTATGGAGAAGCTTAACTTGAAAACACGGCCTGAGTTGGTCAAATTTGCACTGAAAAAGGGGTTGCTCCATTATGAATGAACCTTCTAACCCTTTACTGCAGCCCGCCTTTGGGGAGTCAACCGATAAACTACTGAATGATTTGGAAATTCATATACCAGATTCTCCTTTTCTCCATGTACTGCGTAGTTCTCTCCATCAGCTATCCAATCTTAAATTTGCTCTAGATACATCTTCCATCGTTGCTCTGACCGATCATCGAGGAATTATTCAGTACGTAAACGATAAGTTCTGTGAGATTTCGCAATATAGTCGTGAAGAATTGATCGGGCAGGATCATCGTCTCATTAATTCGGGCTATCATACTCGAGCCTTCATGAAGAACCTGTGGACTACGATCCGTTCAGGTGAGGTATGGCAGGGAGAAATACGAAATCGTGCTAAAGATAACAGCTACTACTGGGTGAATACCACGATAGTTCCATTTATGGACGAGGAAGGTAAACCCTATCAGTACTTAGCGATCCGTAATGAAGTAACTAAATTAAAAAAAGTAGAGGCAGAGCTTCAGACCATGATGACGCAAGTCATGCAAATACAGGAGGAAGAGCGTAAACGCTTTTCAAGAGAGCTTCATGATGGGATTGGTCAAAGCCTGTTTTCACTTATTATTCAACTAGATAGCCAACTAGCTGAACAGCCCAGTGCTACTCTGGAAAATCTGCGTACACAGGTAACTGATATCATTAAAGATGTTCGTGGCTTAGCGTGGGAACTTCGTCCCTCAGTTCTGGATGATTTGGGTGTCGTACCGGCCCTAAGAACTTATATTGAAAATTTCTGTTCGCATTACGGAATCAAAGTGCATTTTCAATGTACTTTACGTAAACGCCTTGATATCCGAAAAGAAATAGCAATCTATAGAATTGTACAGGAAGCACTGACGAATGTGGCTAAATACGCAGATGTAGCAGAAGCATACGTTGATGTAGAGGATCAAGACGAAATAATAAAAGTAACTATTCGGGATGAGGGTATGGGCTTCTCTGGAGAATCCAAAGGAGAGGGAGTTGGATTGTTCAGCATGGAAGAACGAGCTAGAGGAGTAGGCGGCTTCATGAGCATGACTTCTGCTCCAAATCAGGGAACCTCCATCCAACTAACCATTCCAGTGTAAAATCTGTGCACTAGATCAGTTATCGGTGTATCCCCCTGCAGGAACAGGAGAGATACACCGATGGCAAGCACTAACAATAGCCATCACTTTGTGGAATCTATGGAATATAAATGTACAAAAAAAGAGAGAGCTCTGTCCCCAGACAGGCTCTCTTTATTTATAAGGTGTCACCACTGAGGCAACAAGAATCCGCTATAGCAAAAAGCGGGTGATGGGAATCGAACCCACGCTACCAGCTTGGAAGGCTGGAGTTCTACCATTGAACTACACCCGCAAATCAGTATCGGGATGACACGATTTGAACATGCGACCCCCTGGTCCCAAACCAGGTGCTCTACCAAGCTGAGCTACATCCCGACATTATACATTTTTTAAGAAATGGCGCGCCCTGAGAGATTCGAACTCCCGGCCTTTTGATTCGTAGTCAAACGCTCTATCCAGCTGAGCTAAGGGCGCATATCAAATTCCATAATGAGCAGTTAAGGCGCCACCCAGATTTGAACTGGGGATGAAGCTTTTGCAGAGCTTTGCCTTACCACTTGGCTATGGCGCCGTATGGATAATGGAGCGGACGACGGGAATCGAACCCGCGACCCTCGCCTTGGCAAGGCGATGCTCTACCGCTGAGCCACGTCCGCAAAATATGGTGCGGTCGAGAGGACTCGAACCTCCACGGGGGGTTAGCCCACACGGACCTGAACCGTGCGCGTCTGCCAATTCCGCCACGACCGCAAAATAATTTATAAATGGTGAGCCATGAAGGACTCGAACCTTCGACACCCTGATTAAAAGTCAGGTGCTCTACCAACTGAGCTAATGGCTCTTAATGGCTGGGGATATAGGATTTGAACCTATGCATGACGGAGTCAAAGTCCGTTGCCTTACCGCTTGGCTAATCCCCATTAAATTAAGAATCAAAGGGCGGCCGATGGGGCTTGAACCCACGAATGCCGGAGTCACAGTCCGGTGCGTTAACCACTTCGCCACGACCGCCATATGATTATAAAACTGGTGGAGGATGATGGATTCGAACCACCGAACCCGTAAGGGAGCAGATTTACAGTCTGATGCGTTTGGCCACTTCGCTAATCCTCCAAAATGGTGCCGGCGAGAGGACTTGAACCCCCAACCTACTGATTACAAGTCAGTTGCTCTACCAATTGAGCTACACCGGCACATTACCAATTCCCACTTGAAAGGTGGCTCGGGACGGAATCGAACCGCCGACACGAGGATTTTCAGTCCTCTGCTCTACCGACTGAGCTACCGAGCCATATTTAATTTTATAAATATACTATATAGTTCGTACTATATGCATATAAATGGCGGAACTGACGGGATTCGAACCCGCGATCTCCTGCGTGACAGGCAGGCATGTTAGGCCTCTACACCACAGTTCCAGAGGCATTTCCATCAGGAAATTAATTGCGGGGGCAGGATTTGAACCTACGACCTTCGGGTTATGAGCCCGACGAGCTACCGAACTGCTCCACCCCGCGATATAAAATATGGTGGAGGCTGAGGGGATCGAACCCCCGACCCTCTGCTTGTAAGGCAGATGCTCTCCCAGCTGAGCTAAGCCTCCATATTATGACCCGTAGGGGATTCGAACCCCTGTTACCTCCGTGAAAGGGAGGTGTCTTAACCCCTTGACCAACGGGCCTTACAAAATGAATTCTGATTTAATAAATTTATGGCGGAGAGAGAGGGATTCGAACCCTCGCACCACTTTCGCAGTCTAACCCCTTAGCAGAGGGTCCCCTTATAGCCACTTGGGTATCTCTCCGAGTAGCGGCAGAGGGGATCGAACCCCCGACCTCACGGGTATGAACCGTACGCTCTAGCCAGCTGAGCTACGCCGCCACCTTATATATAAAATCCAGAAGTATTAAAAATATGGCTCCCCGAACAGGACTCGAACCTGTGACAACTCGATTAACAGTCGAGTGCTCTACCAACTGAGCTATCAGGGAATATTGGTGGAGCCAAGGGGGATCGAACCCCTGACCTCCTGCGTGCAAGGCAGGCGCTCTCCCAGCTGAGCTATAGCCCCATACTTTTAGTCAATCTAGAAATGGTGGGCCTTAGTGGACTCGAACCACCGACCTCACCCTTATCAGGGGTGCGCTCTAACCAGCTGAGCTAAAGGCCCTAATTTATAATTTTATCATCCTTTAAAGGACTTTGCTTGGCGGCGTCCTACTCTCCCAGGACCCTGCGGTCCAAGTACCATCGGCGCTGGAGGGCTTAACGGTCGTGTTCGGGATGGGTACGTGTGGAACCCCTCCGCTATCGCCACCAAACATGAATTTGCCTCGCAAATTCTAACTTCAAGGTTACACCCTGAAAACTGGATCCGAAACTTCCTTGCGCCTTATCTTTAGGATAAGCCCTCGACCGATTAGTATTGGTCAGCTCCATGCATTACTGCACTTCCACCCCCAACCTATCTACCTCGTCGTCTTCAAGGGGTCTTACGAATTGGGAAATCTCATCTTAAGGGGGCTTCACGCTTAGATGCTTTCAGCGCTTATCCCTTCCGTACATAGCTACCCAGCGGTGCTCCTGGCGGAACAACTGGTACACCAGCGGTACGTCCATCCCGGTCCTCTCGTACTAAGGACAGCTCCTCTCAAATTTCCTACGCCCACGACAGATAGGGACCGAACTGTCTCACGACGTTCTGAACCCAGCTCGCGTACCGCTTTAATGGGCGAACAGCCCAACCCTTGGGACCTACTTCAGCCCCAGGATGCGATGAGCCGACATCGAGGTGCCAAACCTCCCCGTCGATGTGGACTCTTGGGGGAGATAAGCCTGTTATCCCCAGGGTAGCTTTTATCCGTTGAGCGATGGCCCTTCCATGCGGTACCACCGGATCACTAAGCCCGACTTTCGTCCCTGCTCGACTTGTAGGTCTCGCAGTCAAGCTCCCTTCTGCCTTTGCACTCTTCGAATGATTTCCAACCATTCTGAGGGAACCTTGGGGCGCCTCCGTTACTCTTTAGGAGGCGACCGCCCCAGTCAAACTGCCCACCTGACACTGTCCTCGCACCGGATCACGGTACCAAGTTAGAACCTAGATACGATCAGGGTGGTATCCCAAGGATGCCTCCCTTCAAGCTGGCGCTCAAAGTTCTACGGCTCCCACCTATCCTGTACAGATCGTACCCAAATTCAATATCAAGCTGCAGTAAAGCTCCATGGGGTCTTTCCGTCTTGTCGCGGGTAACCTGCATCTTCACAGGTATTAAAATTTCACCGGATCTCTCGTTGAGACAGCGCCCAAGTCGTTACGCCATTCGTGCGGGTCAGAATTTACCTGACAAGGAATTTCGCTACCTTAGGACCGTTATAGTTACGGCCGCCGTTTACTGGGGCTTCGGTTCATAGCTTCGCCCCGAAGAGCTTACCACTCCCCTTAACCTTCCAGCACCGGGCAGGCGTCAGCCCGTATACTTCGCCTTGCGGCTTCGCACAGACCTGTGTTTTTGCTAAACAGTCGCTTGGGCCTTTTCACTGCGGCCCCCTCGGGCTATTCACCCTACCGAGGCACCCCTTCTCCCGAAGTTACGGGGTCATTTTGCCGAGTTCCTTAACGAGAGTTCTTCCGCGCGCCTTAGAATTCTCTTCTCGCCTACCTGTGTCGGTTTGCGGTACGGGCACCTTCTCCTGGCTAGAGGCTTTTCTTGGCAGTCTGAGATCATGACCTTCGCTACTACAATTTTCGCTCCCCATCACAGCCCAGCCTTAACGATGTGCGGATTTGCCTACACATCAGCCTCACTGCTTAGACGGACATCCATCAGTCCGCGTCACTACCCTACTGCGTCACCCCATCGCTCATAGCGGATTACGGTGGTACAGGAATTTCTACCTGTTGTCCTTCGACTACGCCTATCGGCCTCGCCTTAGGTCCCGACTTACCCTGAGCGGACGAACCTTCCTCAGGAACCCTTAGGCTTTCGGCGGATCTGATTCTCACAGATCTTTTCGTTACTCATACCGGCATTCTCACTTGAATGCAGTCCAGCGCTCCTTCCGGTACACCTTCAACCCGCATTCAACGCTCCCCTACCCCTGATGCAAAGCATCAAGCCATAGCTTCGGTGGTGTGTTTAGCCCCGTTACATTTTCGGCGCAGAGTCACTCGACCAGTGAGCTATTACGCACTCTTTCAATGGTGGCTGCTTCTAAGCCAACATCCTGGTTGTCTGTGCAACTCCACATCCTTTCCCACTTAACACACACTTGGGGACCTTAGCTGATGGTCTGGGCTGTTTCCCTTTCGACAATGGATCTTAGCACTCACTGTCTGACTCCCGGAACTAAATCCATGGCATTCGGAGTTTGACTGAGCTTGGTAACCCTTGCGGGCCCCGCACCCAATCAGTGCTCTACCTCCACGATTCTTCTTTCCGAGGCTAGCCCTAAAGCTATTTCGGGGAGAACCAGCTATCTCCGGGTTCGATTGGAATTTCTCCGCTACCCCCACCTCATCCCCGCATTTTTCAACATGCGTGGGTTCGGGCCTCCAGTGCGTGTTACCGCACCTTCACCCTGGACAGGGGTAGATCACCCGGTTTCGGGTCTACGTCCACGTACTCATTCGCCCTATTCAGACTCGCTTTCGCTGCGGCTTCAGCTCTTCACCTTAACCTTGCACGGGAACGTAACTCGCCGGTTCATTCTACAAAAGGCACGCCATCACCCCTAAAATGGGCTCTGACTTCTTGTAAGCACACGGTTTCAGGATCTATTTCACTCCCCTTCCGGGGTGCTTTTCACCTTTCCCTCACGGTACTGCTTCACTATCGGTCGCCAGGGAGTATTTAGCCTTGGCAGATGGTCCTGCCGGATTCATACGGGGTTTCACGTGCCCCGCACTACTCGGGATCCGTCTCGGAGGGAACAAGTTTTGAACTACAGGGCTTTTACCTTCTCTGGCGGGCCTTTCCAGACCTCTTCATCTAACCGGT
>NZ_CVPD01000001.1:2097500-2377500 GCF_001049835.1 Paenibacillus sp. Mc5Re-14
CCTTCTGGTTCGAACACCTCTACTGGCCAATGCAGCTCCACACCTTGACGAAGGAGAACATTTTGAAAACGTCCAAGATGTTCTTCTGACCGGCTCACTTCAATAGGATATACTCCGTTGGAGACACAGTAAGCCGCCAAGCTTCCCGATGACTCTCCTATATTCCATTCTGTAGGATGTAGCCGATAGCAACCATTGGCTATTTGAGTCATCCCTATATTTTTGCAAGCAGGAAGCAAATTACGAACTCTGACAGGAATCAGTGAACCCAATGGAATTTCATAAGGATAGTTAGGGATGTAAAAGGTTCGCTGAGATACCGTAGTCGGATGAAGATCTAAATGATAGCTGCCCACACCTACACTGTCTGAATACCGTTTGGGTCCCTCCTTCCCCCGAAGCTCACGACTTACATCAAACTCCGAAATCGTATACTTGGCCTTAATCCGGCGCGACTCGCGAATATAAGCCGTTTTAGCCAGACCGTCAGAAGTGCCAAGAAAATCACCCCGTGGTCGAATTCCTGGATAGCCGAAACCTCCATCTAATCGGGGAGCCTCAGTTTGAAGCCAATATATTAATGAACGAGTCAACTCACGCGCTCCTTCTCGATGCCTTGCCTGCTCCTGAGCGGTGACACCGATCAATGGTCCCAGGTAATAATCATTTTGAGCCCAGTTTAAAAGAGTAACCTCACCATCGTTTAGCGGTTCGCTCCATATGGAAGGATCTACGATACGACGATAATCCCATAAGGATACAATACCCTGATCGTTAGGGAATAATGTAAACTGTTTTAGCTTACTGGTATCATCTGCATCTGTTGCAAACCAGCTCAAAATCGGAAAACGGGAAAAGGACGGGATATAATTTCTCCAGAAATCGTATTGTTGCGGTCGCTCTATAATGAAGCTTTCCTGAGGAATGTAATCTACAGCAGCCACATGCGTGATAGATTGCATATCAAGAGGATTAGCATACTCCAGTGCATGAGGCTCCCCCGTTGCAGCTCGGGACTCCGCTCCACTCGTATGCTCCACACCCGCCATGGGAAGGAGATCACCACACTCTGTGGCATCCAGATAAAACGTTCCATGCAGCACTCTGAGGCCACTCTTATGATCAGGATTATACGAGGTACGGACGGTAACAGAAGTGATAGTATCTCCATCTGTCTGAACAGCAATAGGCACGGTGTGATAATATACACGAACACGTCCCGTATTTAAATAAGGAGCAAGCATATCCTCAAGCACCTGTAGAGCTACCCGTGGTTCATGAGCCAGACGACTTACCCAGCCGTTCCCAGGATTAAGAATCGGATCATTGTAGGCTTCTTCAGTTAATGGATAGTTCTGACGGTAGTAGTCGCGTACACGATTGCGGAACTCACGATACGTTGCTGTGCAACCAAACTGTTCGATCCAGCGGTGCTCATCCGGAGGAACAGCCTGTGAAGTTAATTGCCCTCCCAGCCAGTCCGTCTCCTCTGTCATGATGACTCTCATACCAGCTTTCGCCGCTGCAAGGGCTGCCGATGTCCCACCCAGACCTCCGCCAATCACAACAATATCGGCATCAAGCCGTTTTTGCGTCATGGTTCGTTCCCCTTTCATTTTTACTAAGATTCCGTCATCTCAAAAGCAAGCCTGGCAGCGCCAATGAATCCAGCGCGGTTTCCCAACATTGCCCGACTTACTTCTGTCTGAACTCCCAGTCGGTCCAGATGCTTTTCCAGCAAGGGCCACCAGACATCTCCCGCGTCCGCTACTCCTCCCCCAACAATGATCAACTCAGGATCAAGAGTCACCGATATATTAGCCAGAAGAACAGCTAAATCTGCTGTGTAGTCATCTAGCGCCTGAATTGTCTTCAGGTTGCCGTGAGCGGCCTCTTCCACAATCTCGTTCCCAGAACAATACAGTTTTCCGGTGCATTCACTACCTCGACGTAACAGGGCGCTACCTGATACGTATTGCTCAGCACATCCCTTTTTCCCGCAATTGCAGGGGTGACCTCCAGGAAACAAAATACTGTGCCCCCAATCGCCGCCGCTCCAATGAGCACCTCTACACAAGAGGCCATTTTCCATATACGCGCCTCCGACCCCTGTTCCCAAGGTGAGCATGGCTAGGCGCTGCTTACCCTTCCCGGCCCCCTGCCAAGCTTCTCCAAGTAACGCAGCGTTCGCATCATTATCAGCAACCGCACGTAAAGCAAGCTTTTCTCTAGCCCACCTCACCAAGGATGTACCCTGCCAGCCAGGTAGGTTATCTGTAGCGTACACAACTTCACCGCTCTCCACATTCACTCTGCCAGCAGTAGCAATACCTAAAGCGCCTATACCTACAGGGGTACTCACACTGGTATCCCCAAAAGAACGCATCAGTCCGAATACAGACTCAGATACACGCGACAACACCCAGTCACGCCCACGGGAGGCATCTGTATCCATTCGAATTTCATCAAGTACAGATCCATCCCGTGCCACTATGGCGGCCTTTACAGAAGTCCCCCCAATGTCGATCCCAATGACTTTGTTCAATGCAACTGCCACCACCATATCCTCCTTGTTCCCCCACATAAAAGCTTACGAGCTCTTAGCACAAACCTTCTATAGATAGAAAAACATGATGAACTGTCGGAGCGTGCCGTATTCCAATCCACAATCGCAGAATTTCAATAACTTCGTTCAATCACCGCTCTCGCTGTTTTTTCCTTCATTTGTTTGGTGTGACTCGTGTGCTTGCGAGCAAGTCCTTCACAGATGAGGTCAATCACGAATAGCTGTGAGATTTTGGCGCCGATTGAACCGCCTTCTATCGGAGCTTCCTTCCCTGCGGTCAGTAAAACAATATCTGCAATGGAGGTAATAGGTGATTTTGCATAATTCGTAATTGCGATAACTGTTGCACCGTTCTGCTTGGCCTTGTGCAGCATGTCATTCGTATCCAGCGTACTTCCTGATACACTGATACCAATAGCGACATCACCAGGACTCATGGACACCGCCATCATCGACTGAATATGTCCGTCTGCCACAGCCTCGGCGCGCCGCCCAATCCGCAAGAAGCGGTTTTTAGCATCCTGCGCGGAAATGCCCGATGCACCTACCCCGAAAAATTGAACATAACCCGCTTGATCGAGACACGCTATCGCACGACTAAGCTCCGAACGATCCAAGAGCCCCATACTGGAATGCAATATATCGAGCATATTGTGATACACCGTGCGGGTAATATCATGTTCGTTATCTGGGTCGATGTTCTCCTCGCTCATATCGGTTTTGCGATAAGTCTGGTTTTGCGCCAACGACAGTCGGAAATCCTGATACCCTTTAAAACCAATTTTCCGGCAAAAACGCATAACAGTCGTTTCGCCTGTACCTGCAAAGTCAGCCAGCTCCGTCACGGAGAAATATATGATGTCAGCGGGGCACTCCAGTACGCACAAAGCGACCTTTTGCTCCGATTTCGTTAATGAAGGATAATACGTGTTAATTCGGTCGTTCATCTCCATAGATGCATTTCACTGCCTTCCTTGCGGCATCGGCAAACCGCTGCGTAATCAATTGGGGTCTAGTAATCGCCGAGCCTACAACCACTGCATGTGCACCCAGCCGAAACGCTTCCTCTACTTGTGCCGGATCATGGATTCTGCCCTCTGCAATGACAGGAACAGGAACCAGCTCTGATGCTCTCCGAACCAATTCCAGATCCGGACCCTCTATCTGAGTAGAATATGGCGTATAACCGGATAACGTCGTGGATACGCAGCCTATACCAAGGGAAGCCGCATGAAGTGCTTCCTCTAGTGTCGATATATCCGCCATGGAAGCGACTCCGTGCTCATGGGCGTAATCTATGAGGTGTTTCAACTTACACCCCGCTGGGCGCGGTCTCAATGTGGCATCCAGCGCAATGATATCCGCACCTGCCTCCACCAGTTCCTCCATTTCACGGAGGGTAGGCGTAATGTAAATATCAGAATCATTATAATCCCGTTTAATCAAACCAATGACTGGTAGAGGGATCGCCTGTTTAATCGCACGTACATCCGATGCACCATTGGCACGAATCGCTACAGCTCCACCCTCCTGTGCAGCACGCGCCATTTTGACCATAGAATCTGCTCCATGCAACGGTTCGCCTGGTAGCGCCTGACAGGAAACGATCAGTCCATGCCGAACCTTGGATAATACACCTTCCATTCCCATAGGAATCACTCCCTCCCCTCGGCATAATGCCGTACAGTCAATCCAACTTCAAAGGTACGGTTCCACGGCATGTAGCAATCTGTAATTTCCACGCGACCTTCCGGCCCGTTTACATATTCATCGAGTGCCTGCTCCAGCCGTCCGCGAATGACTGCAGCTACCGACCCTCTAGAGCCATCGAGCATAAACTTGTTAAAACCCATCTGCTCCACAATTCCATTATTCATAGCTGTACGTACCACGGCGCAATAACAGGCATCCTCAGCGTAGCGTAGCCCCAGAAAATCCAGGTGTTCCTCCGTAGGACCATAGCGGACATAAAGCATAGACTGAGCAATGACAGTACCGAGCGTGTTAGAACTAGTATTCCAGCCTGCATAGCCTGCCAGCTTAAATAGCAATCCCTTTTGCCTCAATAGTCTAAGTAGCTTGAGATCGGCGCCGTTGGCATAGGCTACATCCGCAATTGCAATATTTTTATTGGTATGATGCTGCATATGAGCACCGTACTCAACCAGCTCTACCAGATTCCGATGTACATCATATCCGGCCATCGCATGCTGCTGGGATGAAGCTTCTGCCATCGTGTCGCCGGGCGTGTTCGCCAGCAAAATCAAATCAGCCTCCGCTGCTGAGGAAGCAATCAGCCCACCTGCCGCTATAATCTGATACTTTAACGTCTCGTAAAAATAACGATCCTCAAAAAGCGGGACTACAAATGCTCCCTGCAAAGCAGACAATCGAGGATACACCAGTGGAACTACATGATTCGTCTGATTCACCCAACGAGCTAGCAACGTACAACCCACTTCGTCTGCCCCCGGGTACATATATACTTTCAAATCTAACCCAAGCTCGGAAATACGACTTCTTAGCCGCTGTTGATCCTTGGCGGTATAGCCGTAGGGAGCCGAATCATCCTGTGGGATGATCATAAAATCAATCACGCCTTCTGCTACCAGTTCCAGTGCTACTTGATTGGCTTCCAAATTCACACGGCGACGCCCTAGATAATCATCCAAAATCTCTATAGGCAAACGCTCATCGATGTCCGCTAATTCCAGCAACTCTTCTGCGGTAGCAATCGCTAGCTCCTGACGATGCTCAATGAAGCCCTTTCTGAATATCTCACGGCCCCAATCAGCATAGTAGTCTGGTTCCTCATCAGCTAAAGAGTACTGCGGACAACGCATAATCAATTGAAATGCATACAGAGTCAGTTGCGGGTATAGCTGCTTTAACCTGCGAAGACGATTAGCTCTGTCTCCGACCTGCTCACTCGACATTCTGTGTAGCCGAGAGGGTACGATCCCCCCGTACAGCAGCGTATCCATCGCAATAATAGCTCCATCAGCACTCGCCGCACGTTCTTCGAGCCATGCCCATAGTCTAGTCGTATCGCCAGGGGTTTTCTTTTGTCCCATCCATTCTAATGGAGGGCGCTCCATTTCAAGGTCTGTGCCCTGTGCTAGTAAGTACGGAAATTGATAATTACAGGGCCGCTCATCCAGCGGCACAAAAAGTAATCGAGTATTTGGCTTCACCATACGTTCCACCTCTCCTGAAAATCACCGTTATCCTAACGGCAAATGGTAATTTTCAAGGCAGCTATGCTGCCTTGTCTCTTAACCATCACAAATTCTCACAAGATCAGTCGATGTTTGCCTTGTTCATCCTGATCGACATAGCCCCACTGCACGGCGGCACGGATCGCCGGATTGCTCCCCAGCCGAGCCTCCGCTTCCAGGCAAGCCGTAATACTGCGTCGTAGTTCGTCCACGACCTCGTCCGTCAGAGGCGGCGGCTCTTGTCCGTCAGTTGCTTCGCTCTGCATGAGATTTCCTAGCGACTGCACATCCTTCTGGCGCTCGCTACCGAGCGCAGCTTGGCGCAGCACTTGCCACAGGCTCACGTCCAACTTGGCACGTTCCAGCCAAGGCGCAGCCTGTGCCACGAAGCCTGCCGCCGGATCATCGGCAGATATATTCTGTAGGACGCTCACGACGTAAAGCAGCCGCTCGAAGTATATATCCAGCGCAGGGATATCGCGCATTTGCAAGGCAAGGTCCACATCCTCATACGTGCTGCCGCCCAGTCGGCTGTTCTTGTTTTGGCGACAGAAAAACATCAGTTCATCTGTATGCTCCCCCGCCAACTCCCGCACAGCCCATTCCCAGGACAGCTCTGGCATATACCGCTCACTGTTCCACATATAGTGGGACATCGTAATGAGCGTCACTTTGGAGCACTCCCACTGGTTCATCGGGTTGGCTACCATGCCGGTATGTCCGCAATCTGGAAGACCGGAATACCGTCCGCGCAGTGGATCGAGGAATAACCGATCATGGTCACAATCATTCACCGGAACGTTATCCCACAACCACAGCTCATGCCCATAGAACGCATGATTATCGGCAGCATGCTGGCGACTAATCTGTGGAGCAAAAACAAAGTATCCCGTCCAGAACACCTTAATCTCCGGATGCAATCGCTCCCGGAAATCCTTTTTGTATTCGGTATCCCAATAGGACCAATATTCCGAAGGACAGACTGTCAGCGTAAATTCAGGCAGCCGTTCAGCCAACCATGTATGAACCTTATTCGTTAAAAAGACATGGGCGTGGCCCGAGCGGCCCAGCAAATGTCGATTTTCTCCTTTAAGGACATAATCAATGTCATCCATTAATATAGAAAAATGGCGCACGCCAATCGCCATCATGGCCGCCAGCTTTTCCGTTAATTTGAGGAAATCTTCATCGCTGCCAAAACTCAGGTCATTCCCTGGACTGATACAATAATGAAAATCAACCTCGTGCCGTTCACAGGCTTCCTTTAATTCGCGGATTTGGGCAAACGTCTCCTCAGGGTACGGTTCCCTCCATAGCTCACGATGATATGGATCGTCCTTGGGAGCGTACATGAACGTGTTCATCCGATGCGCAGCCATAAAATGGACGGCATCCAACCGATTCGCAAAACTCCACGGTTTCCCATAGAAGCCTTCAATGATTCCTCTGACCGGAAAGGAAGGCTCATCTCGAATAGACATCACCGGTAGCGTACATCGTTCCTGTTCTACTTGAAGCAGGAGATGCAGGGCATCCATGCCGTACTTGAGCCCTCTTTTATTGGACGCATGGATTTCAATTCTACCTTCCTTCTGAATGTCCAAACGATATCCATCTGCAGTAAGCGTTCCGTCATACTCAAGTACCAACTGCACGCTTCCCCTTGTTTCAGTCGGAACACCGGGTCCCGGAGGTGCAATGAGCCTGATCGGTCCCTCGGGGTCCAGTGCACCTTCATATTCCTGGTTCATTGCGAAGCGCGAGGACAGTTCACAGATCAGGTTCGGTTCAGAGATAACCAGTTTGTCCCCACTGTCATACACATCACGAAAATAATATTGAATCTCCTGCGGTGTTAGCCCTACACCCGAATTAGGCCTCATTCCTTTGGACAGTTCCATCGCAATCGTCTCCTTCCATTTACGGACTCTCCGTAGCCGAGACTTGAATTATCCCTTTACCGCTCCCGCCAAGCCTTCCATATAATAGCGCTGTGTGAACAGGAACAATATAATGATCGGCAATACCGAAATCATTGTGCCTGCAGCAATCCAGCCAAAATTATAAGCAAACTGACCATTGAGATACGTAAGTGCAGCTGCCAGCGGGTATAGCTCCGTATCGTTCAGAATAACGATAGGCCACAGGAAGCTGTTCCAGAACGACATGGCCTCCAACAGAGAAATCACAGCAAGCGCCGGTTTGACCAGCGGAAGCACCAACTGCCACCAGATTCGAAACTCCGAAGCACCGTCCATTTTACCCGAATCACGCACGTCGGCGGGGATATGAATAAACGTCTGCCGCATTAGAAAAATGTTGAACACAGAGACTGCCCCAGGCAACACTACACCCATATATGTATTGCCCAGATGAAGTCCTTGAATGGTCAGATAATGCACAATAAATGCCGTATAAGAAGGAATAATCATTGTAGCAATCAGCAACGTAAACACCACATTTTTACCTTTAAAACGAAATACAGCCAGGGGATATCCCGTCAAACTGGCCAGTATCACATTGAGCACAACGCCCAACACCGTAATGATGACTGTATTCAGCATATATTTAGGAAAATCCATGAACTGCCACACCTGAACATAGTTGTCGAAATTAATAAAGGTCGGGAAGATCGCAGGCGGCGTTGAAAAAATATTACGGCCTGGCATGAGGGATACACTAAGCAGCCATAGAAACGGTCCCATTAAAAAGAGGGCTAGCAGCACTAAAAGCAAATACATTATCGTCATTCTGAGCACTCGACCAAGACTACGCATGATGCGACTGCTCTCCTTTTTAGGAAGAGACGAGTGTAGCATTTTATCATTCTGTAGATTCATCAATAGGGATTGACACCGCCTTTCCTATTGAATCGGAATACGATAATACTAAGTACTGCAATCATTGCACCGACAATTAAGCCAAGTGCCGAAGCGTACCCAAAATTAAACTGCTCCATCCCCTTTTGAAAAATATACAAGCTGGATGTCAACGTGGCCGTTCCCGGTCCACCCTTGGTTAACACATATACCTCATCAAAAACACGAATAGCTGCCATAAGCGATATGAGGGTACAGAATAAAACGTAAGGTTTTAGCAGCGGAAGCGTAATATGAATAATCAAACGCCATCGACTTGCTCCGTCCACCCTAGCGGCTTCGTACAGATCATGAGGAATGTTTTGTAATCCTGCCAGATAGAGCATCATATAATACCCGAGTCCCTTCCACATCGTGATGAACATCAGTACATACAAGGCTAAATTACTGTCCGATAGCCAGTGTATGTCTTTGCTAATCAAACCTGCCTGTATAAGCAAATAGTTCACTACGCTGTTATTGCCCAACAGCCAACTCCAAATTAAGGCCACAGCTACCATCGAAGTCACAACAGGGATGTAGTAGGTCGTACGAAATATTTTAATTCCAGGGATACGGCTGTTCACCAGCACAGCCATCAGGATAGAGAAAAGTTGAAGAAAGGGGACAATGAGCACGTATAACAATGAATTCCAAATCGAAATAAGAAAGTTACGGTCCTTAAACGCTGCTTCAAAATTATCCAAGCCGACAAAATGGGTATCTGATATGACAGAGTAGTCCGTCAATGCCAGCGGAATGCTGTAAATAATAGGCCAAAATACAAAGACGGCAAGCAATAACAGTCCCGGCGTCATAAAGGCCCAGGCCGTAAAGGACTCCGACCTCAACCATTTGATCATGCTGCATCACCACCTGATTTTGATAAATGAACAGGGGAGTATTCGCATTACTCCCCTGTCATACCTATTGCTTTAAAATATCGTTTACTTCCTGCTCCAGGGCAGTAAGCGTCTCCTTCGCATCTCTTCCGTTCAATAAAATATTTTGCAAGGCTCGCGCGATTGCACTGTTCACATCCTTGGCATTAGGCACACCGACCATATAATCTGTCGCCTTATCCAAGCTTTGTGCAGATACTACCTTGGCTTGTGCTTCTAATGATTGGTCAGACTGAGTAAAATACGGGTCTTTAATGGATTCTTTCGTGGAAGGTAGGGTATTGGCCTCTTTAGAAAAAGCCGTTTGACTCTCAGCATTTGTTAAGAAAACAGCAAATTTCACCGCCTCGTCTATATGTGCAGACTTAGTAGGTACGACCAGGTCCATAGAGTTGGAGAGCCGCACATCAGCTTTGCCAGTTGGGACGGGAACAGCAATCGTATTCTTATATACGTCCGGCGCCGCCGTTTTGATAAAATTGATGAACGTCGGACCTGCCAGCTCAAAGGCAACCTGCTCGCCGGCATAATATTTCACTTGCTGTGAAAAATCAGCATCTTCCTTGAGCACGACACCATCTTCCATCTGTTTTTTTAGATTATCAACCATGGTGACTGCGTCTGGAGTGTTGAATGCAGCTGCTGTCTTCTCTTTATTTAGAATGGGAATACCGTCAACCGCAAAAAGCTTGGATACGAGCTGCTGAGCATAGCCGGCCTTACCGATTTTTCTATTGATTTGGCGGCCCCATTCTGACAATTCTTCCCGCGTTTTGGGCGGATGAGCAGGGTCCAATCCAGCAGCTTTAACCAGCTTTGTATTCATGTAAAGTACTTCCGTGCCGGTATACCAGGGTAGTGCATAAGCTTTACCGTTAATAACCGTAGAATTATAAATACCCTCGAAATAAGCAGCCTTTTCCTCGGGCGACAAGTGTTCATTCATATCAACAACAGCACCCTTAGAGCCCATTTGGCTAGCAAATTCCGTATTGAGATTCACTACATCCGGGCTGCTGTTGCTAGCAATACTCGTCAATAACTTATTGGTCACTGCATCATACGGGTAATCCTTCCAATCAATTTTGACATTAGGGTTCTTCTGCTCATAATCGGCAATGACCCGATTAAAATACGGGGTAAATGTAGGTTGTAGCGCAATGGTCCAAAATTGCAGTGTCACTTTCCCTCCGTCTACCTTTTCCGGCTTTGAGCCTCCGCCACCGCAGCCGCTCAGCAGTACAACCAGTGCCAGCATAGATACAAGCAACCGTAACCTGCCTTTCGCTTTCTTTGTCACATGGTGACCCCCTTGTTCTTAGTTGATTAAGGTAAATTATAACAGAAATACCGTTATAGAAGGAACATTTTTTCAATAAAATAAATTTAGAAGGAATAATTTTTCTTTTATTGGATACAAAAAAGACGCCTCTTCAATAGAGACGCCATGTTTTCCAAATCAACCTACAAAGGATTCACATCTATTAATAATATGGAGCCATGAAAACGTACACCAAAACCCCAGTCAAGCTCACATATAGCCAAATAGGCATCGTCCAACGGGCAATTTTACGATGTTTCGCTACCTGCATCGTCCATCCCCATACAACTGTGAATAGTGCCAGCGGTACGATAATCGCAGCCAGTATACTGTGCGAAATCAACAGCGTAAAGTAAATCGGCCGCAGGATACCCACACCACCATATTTTGCAGTTTCCGGCGAAATGTAATGGAAGGTTAGGTAGGAAAATAAAAACAAAACGGTACTGGCAAAGGCCAGCAGAATAAAGGTTTTATGCACCTTAATGTTTTTCTTGAAAATCGCAACCAATGCAGCCACCAAGAAAATAAATGTGAAGCTGTTAAAAATCGCATTCAACCTTGGGAAAATAGTGAGATCAAAACTAACACTCCCCTGGTATCCGATCGGCGAAAAGAACAGCAGCAAAATAATCACATTGGCTATAATGGAAACGGTGATAATCAAGGCTGTAAAATTACGATTGCTCGTTGGAACGTACTGCTTGTCCTCACTCGCTTTATTCATCATGAGCGTCTCCTTCGTTTAAATTCAGGTTTTCGTTATTTTTGCGGTCATAACCATAATATATTATATAGAACTCATAGATAGCCTGTGAAGTGACAACAGTATGAACAATTTCATAGCCATTCTCCAGAAAATATGCTTCATCGATTTGGGAATCGCTCTCATTTCCCCATATCAACGGTAGAATGCATTCATTTTACAAGCTTTATGCACACAAAAAACACCGAAAAGGGATCGTTCCCCACTCCGGTGTTGTGTCGGCTATGCAATACGCTGCCATGATATCATATTTATTGCTGCCAGACGTCACTGTATTCCTGATGACGCTTGAACAGAGCCAGCGCGTACGAGCAAGCAGGGATCACCTTTTTGTGCTGTTCCCTTGCCATAGCAACAACTTTGTCGATAAGCTCCTTGCCAATTTTTTGACCCCGTAACTGCTCGGATACAAATGTATGGTCAATGACCAAAGAGTGGTCATCTACGGATTTATAACCTACTTCTGCAACTACCTGTCCATCATCCACCATGACTACTGCATGGTCTTCCTCGCGAATTTGTCTCATGAGACCAATCCCCTTTCTGACTGAAGAAAATGCCGGTACAACTCCATGCGAACGAGTACTGCAATCACTTGATGCCCACGCTAGATATCCTTATCATTCCCCTATTTAGGGGACAGCGAAACATCACATACATAAAAAAGGAACTATCGTCGACACTATATTTATTCCAATTAAGGTAAAGGGAGGTGCTGTGTTGGGCACGGAAATGAAGCCTGTCATCCCGTTTGAACCGGAACTGAGCGAAAAAGTCCCTGTAGATGCAGGCCTTTGGCGTTACGAAATAAAATGGGACGGTACAAGAATTTTAACGTATCACGATCAGGGCAGCACGCGTCTGTTCAATCGCAAGCAGCATGAACGAACGCTATTGTATCCGGAGCTTGCTCACTTCTCCTCCTACTGCAGGGCAGATTCAGTCATACTGGACGGGGAGATGATCGCACTTGGTGCCGACGGTAAACCGTCGTTCCATGAAATTATGCGCCGGGATCTGATTCGCCGGACGGATCGAATTCAGGCAGCCTATACAGCCGTACCCGCTACTTACATGTTGTTCGATATTGTTTATCTAAATGGGGAATGGGTTCATCGCAAACCGTTACAGGAAAGGCTTGAACTGCTGCATCAGATCATCATACCGAATGAACGGATCCAACTGGCTCCCGCTCATCCTGATGGACAAGCTCTATTTCAGGTTATGTGCAGCCAAGGAATGGAAGGTATTGTGTGCAAAAAACTGGATAGTCCATACACATTGGGCGGACAGGACAGACGATGGGTCAAGGTCAAAAATTATGGTGATATCATTGCCGTTATCGGTGGCTATACCCTAAACGGAGGCGTTATCAACGCTGTATTGCTGGGCCAGTATGATAGACAAGGAATGCTGCGCTATATCGGGCACGTGGGTACAGGTAAGCTGACTCGTGGAGATTGGCGTCAGCTAACTGAGCGCCTCTTGCCACATACCATATCGGAGCGACCTTTTATTAATAAACCGGATCGGCATCAAGACGCATTTTGGGTAAAGCCCATGTTTACCGCCAAGATTCAATATAGTGAGTGGCGCTGGCAAGAAGGACGTACCTTGCGGCAGCCCTCCATCCAAGCTCTTGTGGATCAAGGTATTGAACAGTGCATCGGACCTTGGAAGTGACGTTTTACCGATACTTTTTCAAAAAATGCAGAACAAAGTTTGTATAAATCATTGCAACCAGTGGTTAATTAAATTACAGTTAACTAATTAACTACATCGAGGTGGATCGCATGTTCTTTTTTTTGGACTCCGAAATTCGTCAACTGGCCTATAATCTATTTCCAGGTGGCAATAAGCCGATTGGTGTTTTGGTAGATTTATTTTCTATAACGTACGAAATAAGAAAAAATATGGAAAAACGTTCGCGTGAATTTGGTCTCTCCTACGGGCAATATATTGCACTTTGTGTACTTTCTGCGCAAAGAGATGAAATGTCCTCTCCTTCTGCTTTAGCTGAAAAGATGGGTGTCAGCCGAGCAGCAATCAGTTCTATGGTCATTTCTCTTGAACAAGAAGGATTCATTAATAAATACGACGATCCCAATGACAAGCGGGGAGTGTTTGTTTCCCTGAATGATAAAGGAAGAAGTAAAATTCAGCAGATGGACCCTTTTTTTATAGGGCTGGCTTCACGTCTGATGTCAGACTTTACTGAAGCGGAACTCTGCCAGTTTCAGACCTATTTGTCACGCGTACGAGATGCTTTTGAAGATGTTAAAGGTTCGCGTCTAACCACCCCCAGTGCCCTCAGAGAGGAGAAAGACCAATAGTGCGAAGACTGAGACAAAATCTGTTCGTCAAACTTGCCCGCAGATCGGCTGGCCGGATGATAACAGCATCCGATTTTAAACCTTCGCATTCTCCCAAAGTACATCGGACAGAGAGGATGATTCCCACCTCTGTAGGTGATTCCAGGGTGATTGTATATGAGCCTTCCCTCAGGTCTGCTGATCCACTCCCAGTATTCGTCAATTTTCATGGTAGCGGATTCATTATGGGCAGCGCTGAAATGGATGACCCCTGGTGCCCGGTCATTGCCGAACGTGCGAATTGCGTCGTCGTTAATGTCGATTATCGCTTAGCCCCGGAGCACAAATTCCCTATTCCGCTACAGGAAAGCTATGATGTGACCCAATGGGTGTACAAGCATCCTAACGTGCTGAACATCGATCCCCAACGCATTGCGGTCGGCGGACATAGCGCAGGAGGTAATCTTGCAGCAGCACTGTGTCTTATGGCCCGAGATCGCAAGGAATTCCCGATTGTGTATCAGGTGCTGGATTACCCTTCACTGGATATCGCTACAGATCCCAAGCTGAAGCCTCAATTTGAGAAGGCGATTCCGCCTCGCGTGGCAAAAATCTTCAATGAAAGCTATTTGCGCTCGCCAGATGAGGCGCAAAATCCGTTGGCTTCTCCTATTTATGCAGAATCGCTACATGATCTCCCTCCTGCGCTGATCATAACGGCCGAGCTGGACTCCTTGGCTGATGAAGCTGAGTTGTATGCCAAGCGGCTGATTGAAGCGGATGTACCCGTAATGTATAAGAAATACATGGGTGCCGCACATGCTTTTACTCATAGCGGGGATCTCGCTGTAGCTGAAAGTGCCTGGCACCTGATGAGCGACCAGTTGAAATTGGCATTTGAATTTCGTATCGAGGACGTTCTGGAAGATCTGAGGAAATAAAAATAAGCCTCCTGCTACCACTGCCTTCATGCAGTCGGGTTCAGGAGGCTTATTTTATATCATTACAAACTGTTAAAAGCTTCTGTCAATACAGGCACAATTTGCGATTTGCGCGATACGACACCTTTCAGAACAGCTTTGTTGTCATCCAACTGTACATTGTAGGCTTTTTCAACTGCTTGGGCTTGGCTTCCCAGCGCAATACCAATGGAATCACTGTTCACAATGTCTGTTACGACGAACAAGAACAGATCAAGATTTTTAGCTGCAATGGTTTGGGCCAATGCAGCTTCCAAATCAGCTTGACGGGACAGCACATCGTTTACGTCTACTGCGTTCACTTGTGCAATTTCCACTTTGCGTCCATTCATCTGGAATTCTTTTGCGTCCAAGCTTACTAACTGCTCAATCGTGTGACCACTCAAATCAGCACCCGCTTTAAGCAAGTCAAAACCGTAACGATCTGCATCTACACCAGCAATTTCGGCCAGTTCGCGGGCAGCGGCTACGTCCTGATCTGTGCAGGTCGGGGATTTGAACAACAGGGAATCGGAAATAATCGCGGACAACATCAGACCTGCGATTTCTTTGGGAATGGCTACACCGTTTTCCTTGTAGAGCTTGTTCAAAATGGTGGCTGTGCAACCTACTGGCTCAGCGCGGAAGTACAGCGGCTGGCTTGTTTCAAAGTTAGCGATCCGGTGGTGATCGATGACTTCAGTTACGCGCACCTTGTCAATGTCCGTTGCGCTTTGCTGGCGTTCATTATGATCGACCAGAATGACGCTGTCTGTTTCAGTAGCAACCTGCTCAACCAGACGCGGCGCGCTCACTTTGAAATAATCCAGCGCATACTGCGTTTCCCCGTTAACCTCTCCCAGACGAACCGGCTCTACGTCCGCGCCCAGTTTGGTTTTCAAGTCTGCATAAGCAATAGCTGAGCAAATGGTATCCGTATCCGGATTTTTATGCCCGAAAATCAATGTTTTTGCCAACATAATCGACTCCTTCACCTTAAGCAATTTACGTGATTGTGTAACCTCAACAATTCCAATGCAGATTATATCATTAAATCTTGCATTCTCCCATTCCCCTTCGATTGATTTCAAAAATAATCTAGTAAATTCATAACATTTCCATGGAATCTATATGTGAAGTTAACCTTATTTTTTCTAAAAATATAAAAAACATATAGTAATATATCCCACCATTATGGTAAGATATGCCTCAAAACTGGCAAGTTAGTCACCAGTGGTCAATTCTATTATTTTAGATATTAAGGGAGGCGTGAGAACAACGGCAGTGGCTTCAAATCCTAGTATGTAGAGATATCATATTTTGATTGAAAAGAGGGAAATCTTTGAAAAAGCCGATCATTTTGCAAAAAATACCTGTCGTATCACTCGCTCTTGCCTTGACGGTAAGCTTATCTCTGCCGTCTTTCAGTTCTGCCGCTCCTGCGGATCTGTCCATCGACTCATTTTTAAAAGCTCAGGAAGCATTAACTATTGAGTCGGCTCCGGCCTTTATCTCACCTGAGCTGAGTACAGACTCCTCCCGTCAGGTCAGAGTCATCGTGCAGCTTGATGGTGAGCCCCTAGCAGTGGACAAATATGCAGCACGTTCAAGCGCCAAAGCTTTCACCGCTCAATCCGAGCAAAAAGCCGAATCTGCGATCGCCACCGAGCAAACCACGTTCGTAGACCAAGCCGCTGAGCACGGTATTTCTCTTCAAGTTAATTACCAGTACAACACGGTGCTTAACGGACTGGAGGTTACGGTGCCAGCCAATAAAATTCCAGAGTTGGCTAAACTGCCAGGCGTTAAATCCATTCACGAAAACAAAACATATTATTCTATCCCCGTGCAGGACCCGCCAACACTTACAGCCAGTGAAGCCACTTATGACAATGCGCCACTGGACCAAATTGGTGTTCCTGAAGCCTGGGCCAAAGGATTGAACGGCGAGGGAATCAAGGTCGGGGTTATTGATACCGGTATCGATTATGAGCATCCGGATTTGAAAGAAGCCTACAAAGGCGGTTATGACTCTTTTGAACAGGACAACGACCCTTACGAGGAACCGTTCCTTGAAAAAGAGAATGATCCATACGGCACAGGTTTTAGTGGAACGACACATGGTACTCACGTCTCCGGTACAATTGCCGGGAAAGCCGCGAATAAATCCTCAGATATTGTACAAAAAGGGATTGCCTATAAATCGGACTTATACGTATATAAGGTGCTTGGACGCAATACCAAGACCGGTCGTTCCTCCGGTTCCTCGGCACAGGTCATTGACGGTATAGAACGTGCTGTCAAAGATGGCATGAACGTCATCAACCTGTCGCTAGGCTCGGATTCTGAAAAGGATCCCAACTCCCCAGACGCCATTGCCATCAATAATGCGGTACTTTCCGGGGTAGTCGCGGTCATCGCGAACGGTAACGCTGCACAACAAGGGCCCTATTTTTACTCCATGGGTTCTCCCGCAACATCTCAGCTGGCGATTTCCGTTGGTGCAGCCACTTCCCCCAGCCACAGCTATTCCAATAAAGCATCCGTCAATCTTGTAACCTATGGTGATGATGAAAAGCCGATAACAGTTACATCAGATACCTATTACAATTTTAACATGATGGGTTGGCAAACATTTCACGAGGATTTTTCTTCTATTTTGGGGACAGAACCATTGGAATTAGTTTATGCCAACTTGGGATATCCAGATGATTTCACTTCTAAAGATGTAAAAGGTAAGGTTGTAATCGTATCGCGTGGCGTCTTGGGCTTCGTAGATAAAATCGCGAACGCACAACTAAATGGTGCAAAGGCTATTATTATTTTTAATGGTCAAGCGAAATCTAGCGACAGTACACAAGCCAATCTGAGTGAAGCTATCCCTGGTTACGACGGTTACATTAATTCGAATCAAGGAGACAATGTAGATTATATTCCTACCTTTGACATGATAGGAAAAGAAGGTAGAGCACTGGCAAGACAAATCATTGAAAGCCAAAACCACAAACAAAAATTCTTTATTACTTTTGGTGAAGAGTATCGTCGTACTGACAATCCTGGTAATACCATGGCCGGATTTAGCTCCCGCGGACCAAATGGCGATGAACTGCTGAGCATCAAGCCGGACGTGAGCGCACCAGGGGTTGGCATTATGTCAACGTACCCTGCCTTCGCCAAGTTCTATCCAGATGCATCCTATGAGCAAGCTTACAAACGCAGCAACGGAACGAGTATGGCATCTCCGCATGTGGCTGGACTTGCCGTGCTGCTGAAGCAGCAGCATCCGAACTGGACACCGTTTGATATCCGCGCTGCTCTGGCAAACACTTCGGTTACACTATTTGATGAGGATAAAATCCAATATGATGTGTATTCCCAAGGTGCAGGTCTTGTAAACATTGCGAATGCGATTCAGACTCCAGCCCTGCTGGAAACCGTTGAAAAGATTACGATTCTTGACAAGAACTTTAATCGGCAGGAGGTTGTGAATTATAATCCTTCCGCCAGCTTCGGGCTGTTACGACCTGGTAGTGATGCGAAGCAGATCCAGCTTCAACTCAAAAACTTGTCCGCAAACCCTGTGCAGTATGAAGCCAGCTACGTTTTACATGATAATGTCACCTCTGATCCGACTAAGCCTATTGCTACCCCCGATGTGAGCAATATTAGCGTTCAGTTGCAGGGTATTGGCGCGAATGGATCTATCTCGGCAGAACCAGGCAAATCGCAACCGTTCTTCCTGTCTGTACAACCAAGTGCGAATGCAGCTACTGGTGTATATGAAGGAGAGGTTATTCTAAAAAGCGCTGGACAGCCGACACTTCATCTTCCGTTCGTTGTGCATGTCGGCAAAGAAAATCCAACGACAGGCTTCGGCTTGCAGGACCTGAGTTTCACGAACCCGATTATTTACCCAAATCGCACAGGTGCGCAGCGCACAACAGATTTGACTTTCCGTCTGACCACAGATAAAACCAATCAGATCGCGCTCTATGTATATGGATTAGATGATAAGCTGATCGGTCTGATTGATGGGATTGCCACTACCAAGGAACAAGGTGCTAACGCTCGCCTCAAACAAGGCGCATATTCCTTCAAGGGGATTAACGGAAGTTACGTTGAATTTGATGACAATGGCAAGCCTGTTCTGGATGCTAACGGTCAGCCTGTTATTCAGCACTTGAAGGATGGCGTGTACAAGCTGGAAGTCAGCTCTCCAGAACTGAATGAAAAGGGAGAAGTCGAACGCAATACCGATGGTCCTAGACTGTTCACTGCCACTAAATCGATCCGTGTGGATAATAGTGCCCCATCCGGTGGTAGTAGTGGCGGCGGAGGGGGTGGAGGTGGCGGCAGAAGCAATACTACACCTTCTGCTGCAACTAATACATCCACCCCTGTCGCTACATCTGCACCTTCACTGCAAAGCGTAGTGAAGCAAGGACAAGCTGTAAAAGCTGTGCCTACAGCCGTTGCGTTAAACAATAATGTACAGTCACTGACAGTAGCTGATGCAGACCTGCAGGCTGCTGTGACAACAGCTGGCTCCAGTCCGACAGCTATTGTATTGTCGGCTACTAGCCAAGCAGGCCAAACGACTAAAGCATCACTCACTTCGTCACAGCTGGCAACGCTGGGCAAAGCCGCAGCAGGAAGCAGCCTGATTGTGAGTAATACAGGTTCTTCCCTGGCATTGCCAGTATCTGCTCTAAAAAATGCACCTGAAGGTGCGGGCATTGAAGTGGTCATCAGTAGCCAAGCAGAGGCGAGCGGCACATTTACAGGCAAGCTTAAAGGCTCGAATGTGATCGGCACCCCGGTAGGGTTTGAGGCCAACGTAATCACTGGCGGTAAGAGCCAACCGCTCAAAGTTTCGCCAGGACAATTTATTAGCCGATCCTTTACCGTACCTGGTCAAATTGATCCTAATACAGCCGGTGTGCTCTATACAGCGAACGGAAATGTCTATCCCGTCCCATCCGTCTTCACCAAGCAAGTTGATGGATCTACCGTCGTTAAGGTAAGCCGTCCGGGCTTCTCGACGTATGCAGCGGCGACACGACCTGTTAGCTTTGAAGATATTTCATCGTCGTATGCCCAATCCGAAATTCAATCGCTTGCAAATAAATTGCTCATTAACGGCACAACCGACACGAAATTCTCACCGAAGCAAAACGTGACGCGTGCAGAATTTGCAGCCTTGGTCACCCGGGCACTTGGCCTGACACCAGGTACTGCTGCACCATTTAGTGATATTCCGGCAGGTAGCTGGTATGCCGGGGATGTGGCGGCCGCTTATGGGGCCGGATTGATTACAGGTCGCAACAACGACAAGTTTGATCCGCAAGCAAATATCAGTCGTCAAGAAATTGCTGTTGTGCTGGGCAAAGCAGTAGACTTGCTTCAAATCAAAACAGCAGCCGATGGTCCTGCACGCACACCATACCATGATACTTCATCCTTTGCAGGCTATGCCAAGGACAGTATTGAAAAAGTAAGTGCGGCAGGTATTATTAACGGAGCCACGATTAAAGGCTCTTCCTACTTCCAGCCGAATGCACCTACAACACGTGAGGCATCTGCCAAGGTGCTGCATGTGCTCTTACAAAAAGCTGCACTCATTAACTAACAATTACAAAGCCCCCCGAGCCGTTATTTAACCAAAGTCGCGGTTCGGGGGGCTATTCTTATGTTAGACCATAATCTGCGATACTATACTGTTCCTGCTAAAGGCAGCGTTACTTTAAATATACTTCCCGTTCCCAGTGTACTTTCAGCTGTAATGCTCCCTCCGTGTGCTTCCACGATTGATTGCGTAATAGCCAGACCAAGGCCCGCTCCGCCTGAGCTGCGTGTACGCGATTCATCTCCACGATAAAATCGCTCAAATATCCGCTCCAGCTGTTCCTTCCCAATGCCGGGTCCATTATCACGAATTTGAATATCTGCCAGCTTCTTACCAGCCGATAGGTTGACATGGATCACGCCCTGCTCTATATCGGTATGTTGAACAGCATTGTGAAACAGGTTAAGTACGACCTGTTTGATCTTATCGCCTTCTGCCAATACGCGAACACCTGCCGTCATATCAAAAAATACCTTACGTGTGCCTGCCAGCATAAGGAGCTGTGGCTTCATTTCCAGCAGCAATGCATCTAGCGATATATCTTCCAGCTTCAACTCCGGTGTTCGGTCCAGCTTAGCCAA
This sequence comes from Paenibacillus sp. Mc5Re-14, assembly GCF_001049835.1. Classification (NCBI taxonomy): domain Bacteria; kingdom Bacillati; phylum Bacillota; class Bacilli; order Caryophanales; family Paenibacillaceae; genus Paenibacillus; species Paenibacillus sp. Mc5Re-14. The sequence goes on from NZ_CVPD01000001.1 coordinate 2,118,610, forward strand.
CAATAGCAAATCAGAGACAAGCTTGTTCATGCGCTTGGATTCACCATACATACTTTCTAGTGCTGATTGGAGCTGCTTCGGATTGGATGCTGCTCCACGAAGCAGCACTTCCAAAAAACCGTGGATGGATGTGAGCGGGGTACGCAGTTCATGAGAAGCATCCGCAATAAATCGTCGCATTTGCATCTGCAATTCCCGCTCGGCAGCAAAAGAATGCTCCAGCCGCTCCAGCATTCCATTAAATGAAACTGCCAGGCGATCTACTTCATACTGACCCTGCTCTGCGTCAAAGCGCTCGTCCAAATTGCCCGCATCAATACGTTTGACTGCCTCGACCATTCTGGAAAGGGGCACTAATGTACGGCGAAGCACAGGAAGCATAAGCGCCAAACCAATCGCAAGTGCAATCAGAGACAATAAAATAAAGGTGCGGAGTTGATTAATCAGCTGCTCTTGCATGGAATTCGTGGATACGCCCATTTGCAGTAACCCTGACGAACGGTCTGGTGGACCGAGCGGGCGAAATACAACCAGCTGCTCTTTTCCCTGTGCATCCGTAATTAATTGATAGCCGTGACGCATACGCTTGCTCTGTTGCATTGCTTGATACTGCTGAGTGGTGAGGCGCGGCGGTTTAAGCCCATTTTCGTTGGACAAGCTCTGGAAGGTGCCGTCTATACCTATAGAAGCAAGCGACATATCCGGCCAAAACAGAAACGGCCCCGGTCGATTACCTCTCCGATTGGTATCATCTTGGGGAGCGGCGATCCCATCCCTACTATTTTCCTGTGAATCCTTAATCAATAAGTCGACAGGAATTGAATTCAGCTGTGTATTCATAGCGTCTGCTCGACTGCGATACAGAAAATCTTTCATTAGAAAGTATTGGAGAAAACCGATCAACACGAGCAGCAATGCCAAAATGAGTAAGGTTCTGGCCAAAAGCTGGGACCGGAGAGAACGAAGCGCATATTTTCTCCGTTTTTTCCTCCCCGCCTTCATAACAGATCCACTCGGTACCCAACACCACGCAGCGTCCGAATGACCCGATGCTCCTTATCTTTGAGTTTTTCTCGCAAGGAGCGAATGTACACTTCCACAATATTATCCTCTCCCCCAAAGTCATACCCCCAGACTCGGTCCAGAATACGACTTTTACTCAGCACGATTCCGTGGTTTAACACCAAAAACTTCAATAGTTCGTATTCGGTAGGCGATAGCTCCAGCACCTGACTCTGATAGCGAATCTCCTTTCGTCGATCATCCACTTGAAAGGGTCCGTGAACCACTTCCCCCAACAGGTCAGGGAACTGATTTCGCAAACGCGCTTCAATACGAGCCAGCAGCTCATTAAAACTGAAGGGCTTAACGATATAATCATCCGCGCCGAGCTTGAGCCCTTTTACCCGATCGTCCACATCATCCTTGGCGGTCAGCATAATAACTGCGATGTTATCCTCTGTCTCCTTGAGACTTTGGCATACCTCAAATCCGTTCATTTCAGGCATCATTACATCCAGCACCGCTACATGCGGACGAAACTCTCTTGCCAGATCGAGTGCATCACTCCCGTTCTCGGCGGTTCTGACTTCATATCCTTCATTAATCAGTCCAAGCTCTAAAAATTGCAAAATATGAGGCTCGTCGTCCGCCAGCATAATCTTAACTCCGTGTATTGGATTCATTATTAATCTTCCCTTTCATATTGCTTCATTTTTATCATATTAAAAGTCGATTCATTTTTACCTGTATCTAATATACCTGAATCCTGCCGTAAAAAAAGCACCTCACCCCAGCTTTCAGCTAACGTTCAGGGAGCACTCAGAACCCATTAAGGTACGTCTGGCATGATAATAGCAAGCCGGTAGTTCACCGGGCCAAGATCGGAATAAATACAAAGAAACTTTCACAGGGAGTGGAATGAACATGATTAAGAAATGGTTTAAGACCAGGGCGGACATCCCCTTGATCATCATTATGCTGATATCCGCATTTTTGAACGGATACAACATCTGGCAAGACAAGTACGTAAACACCTACTACACGACGGCAGTAGCAAGCATGCTGCAAAGCTTTCACAATTTCTTTTTCGCCTCACTTGATTCTGCAGGATCGGTAACGGTAGACAAACCGCCTGTGGTGTTCTGGATTCAGACGTTGAGCGCCTATATATTCGGACTTCACGGATGGAGCGTGATCCTGCCGCAGGCACTGGCTCAGGTCGGCTCGGTCTTGCTCGTTTACTTACTCGTTAAACCAAGCTTTGGTACACTGGCCGCACGTTTGGCTGCCTTCGCCATGGCAACAACACCGATAGCCGTAGCGGTTAGCCGCACGAATAACATTGACGCTATGTTGGTCTTCACATTATTGCTCGCAACTTGGCTATTGTTCAGAGGCCTTAAAAATAGCAAAACCGGGCTGATCCTGGCTGCTTTCGCAGTCGTCGGCATTGCCTTTAACGAAAAAATGTTGCAAGCCTATATGATCGTTCCTGCGTTGGGCCTGTTCTATCTGCTGGCTTCCAAGTATAACTGGAAACGAAAAGCCATAACGTTGGCAGGATCGGCAGTGGTTCTCCTGATTGTATCGCTCTCTTGGGCAGTCGTAGTGGATTCCACTCCGGCCGATGAACGTCCTTATATGGGGAGTAGCGGAACCAACTCTGTACTGAATTTGGCCTTCGGTTATAACGGCCTGTCTCGCCTGACAGGAGATCAGGGGACAGGTGGCAATCGTGGCGGTCAACGCTCAGAGCAAAACAATAACGCTGCAACGAATAGCAACATTACGAACACGGATCAGATCCAGACGACTACATCCTCCAACAGCACTACCACTACGGATGACTCTGGTGCCAACAACATGGCAGCAGGCGGACCCGGTGCAGGTGGTCAAATACCACCCGGCGGATTCGGGGGGAACGGACAAGGTGGAGAGGGCCAGGGTGGTCCAGGCGGTGGCCAGGGTGGAAATTCCGGTGGCGGCATGTTCGGTACTGGTGAAAAGGGACCTTTGCGGTTGTTCCAATCTTCCCTGTCAGGCCAAGCCAGCTGGCTGCTTCCGTTCGCAATCATTGCTTCCATCGGCCTGCTTGCCAGTATTCGACGCCGTAATATCACACGGAAACATAAAGAAGTTATCTTCTGGCTCGCCTGGTTGATTCCCGTAGCTGCATTTTTCAGCGTAGCAGGTTTCTTCCATCATTATTACCTAATTATGCTCGCACCACCGATTGCAGCGCTCTTCGGAGCAGGATTCGTAGAATTGTGGCAGCAGTATCGTGAGCGTTCCAACTGGCTCTCCTGGCTGTTACCCGTGGCAGTATTAGCAACATCGGTATTTAGCTGGTTCATTCTACAAAATTACAACGATACCATCGGCAGTGGCTGGTCCATCGCGGTATTGATCCTAGGGATCATCGGCACAGCACTCCTGGTGGTAGCACGAATGAAATCCGAGAAGTTCACAAGATACGCTATTATCGCAAGTGTACTCGCTATGTTTATCGGCCCTGTGTACTGGGCATTGACACCAATCGTCTACGGGGGGAACAGCATGATTCCGCAAGCTGGACCGACTCAATTTGGCGGCGGCGGTGGCGGAATGCCAGGCCGCAATGATGGCAATAGAGGTGCAAGCTTCAATGGTCAACAAGCCGAAGGAACTCAAATGAATAACCAGACTCAAAATGCAGAGAATTCCAACTCTGATGGAAATACCTCAAGCACACAAACAAGTGCAGACGCGGAACAGAAATCTTCTACCCGCTCCAGAGGAATGGGAGGTCCGAACGGCAGCCAAAGTTTAGATCAAAAAACATTGAGCTACTTGCAAAAAAATAACACAGGTGAAACCTATCTTTTCGCAGCAAGTAATTATTCAACAGCCGCTCCTTACCTGGTCGAGGCCGGACAAAAAGTAATTATTATGAACGGTTTTGTGTCTTCCGATCCGGTCTATACCGTCGATAGAATCAAGGCGCTGGTCGAAAGTGGGCAAGTGAAATACTTTATGATTTCTGGTGGCGGCGGTGGACCGGACGGCGGCAACTCCGAAGTCACTGCTTGGATCAAAGAACACGGCAAAGTAATCCCTACAGATGAATGGAAAACAACAACCACAGCAGAAACAAGTACAGCAGTGAAAGCAACGAACAGCGGAAACGACACCACGAACACCAACGCAAGCGCTCAGGATGGTCAAGGTGGATTTGGCGGAGACGAGCGTGGCGGAAGCGGTACTTTATACGAAATCACATTATAAATGAGGAGGAACTACGAATGAGTGAACCTATCCGTTATTCCATAGTTATCCCGATGTACAACGAGGAAGCCGTTATTACAGAAACCTATCGGAGACTGAAACAAGTCATGGGCTCAATGGGCGAGCCCTACGAGCTGATCTTCGTAAATGATGGAAGTTCGGACCGCAGCGTCCAACTCATCAAGGAATTCAGTCTCAGAGATGACACGATTATATTGATTGATTTCTCTCGCAACTTTGGTCATCAGCTAGCAATTACCGCCGGGATGGATTATGCGGTGGGAGAGGCGGTCGTCGTCATTGACGCTGACCTCCAAGACCCGCCGGAACTGATTGTTGAGATGGCTAACAAGTGGAAGGAAGGCTATGAAGTCGTCTACGCCAAACGACTCAAACGCAATGGCGAAACTCGCTTCAAGAAATGGTCTGCCAGCCTCTTTTACCGCGTACTTAAAGCATCAACGGATATTAATATCCCGGTCGACACCGGGGACTTCCGCCTAATGGATCGCAAGGTCATAAATGAATTGAAACGTCTGCCGGAAAATAACCGATTCGTACGCGGTCTGGTCAGTTGGATCGGTTTTAAACAAACTGCTGTTGAATATGAGCGCGATGAGCGGCTCGCAGGCGAAACCAAGTATCCGCTAAAACGCATGATCAAGCTCAGTCTCGACGGGATCACATCCTTTTCGATTAAGCCGCTCAAGCTGGCAGGTTATATCGGCGTACTTTTGTCCATGTCCGGCTTCCTGTATCTGATGTATGTATTGTTTCTTAACTTTTTCACCGATTCCTATGTGATGAAAGGCTGGTCATCCATGATTAGCATCAGCCTGATCTTCGACGGAGTGATTCTGATTATTCTCGGTATCATGGGTGAATATATTGGACGGATTTATGACGAAACCAAAGCACGTCCACTCTACATTGTCCGTGAGCGTCTAGGTGGACAATACGATAACGGTCCGACACATGCTATGAAGGTTCCTGAACAACGCGAGTCCCTGTACATGAAAGGAGCCCGTGACAGTCTGATTTCGGGTGGACGTACAGTACGCGACAACAGCGCGGTATATACTGGACCCCAATCCGGTCATGGGGCCTAATCTATGAAAAGTCGCATGGCCCAGCTGCTTCCTATGATCCGATTTGGCATCGTAGGTCTGGTGAATACAGGAGTAGATTATATCATTTTTATGCTACTGGCTTGGAGCGGAGTGCCGGTCGTGGTGGCGCAGATCATTTCGTACAGCTGCGGCACAGCCAACAGTTATATTTTGAACAGCAAATGGACATTCAGCAAACAACAAGCAAACAACACAAGCAAAGGTCAGTTACTCAAATTTATCGTCATCAACCTCATCGTATTGGGGATAACCTCCTTATTGCTGCAAGTGCTTCACACTGAAACCGAGCTGCCGCTTGCTTTAGGCAAGCTGATCGCCACCGCAGCCGGAATGATCATCAATTATATCGGGAGCCGATACTGGGTGTTCGGTTCCCCATCCCGAAAGGAAAGTGAATCTCTATGAGAAAAATTACAAAAGCCGTTATCCCTGCCGCCGGTTTGGGAACCCGTTTTTTGCCAGCTACGAAAGCTTTACCAAAAGAGATGCTTCCAATCGTAGATAAACCAGCCATTCAATATATCGTTGAAGAAGCCATCAAATCTGGAATTGAGAGCATCATTATCGTTACGGGGCGTAATAAAAAAGCCATCGAAGACCATTTTGACAAGTCTGTAGAGCTGGAGCAAGTACTGGAGAGCAAGGGAAAATATGATCTTCTGCGTGAAGTTCAAAGCATCGGGGGCAAAGCCGTCATTCACTATATCCGTCAAAAAGAACCGCTCGGCTTGGGACATGCGGTGCGCTGCGCCCGTCAGTTCATTGGCGATGAGCCCTTCGCCGTGTTATTGGGCGATGATATTATGAATTCCTCCACTCCGGCGATTCGTCAGATGATGGATGTATACGAAGCCACTGGCAAGCAAGTGGTCGGCGTGCGTACGGTAGAAGAACAGGATGTAAGTAAATACGGCATTATTGGCTCCACTCACCAAAATGGCCTTATTCATGAAGTCGGCGGACTTGTTGAAAAACCATCCCCGGCAGATGCTCCTTCGCGGCAGGCTGTCATTGGTCGCTATGTATTGGAGCCTTCTATTTTCTCCATATTGGAGAACATGTCCACTGGAGCGGGCGGTGAATACCAATTGACAGATGCTCTGCATCAAGTAGCATTGCAAAACCAGCTGCTTGCATTGGAACTGGAGGGCACACGCTACGATATTGGTAATAAAGCTGGCTATCTGGAAGCAGTGCTCCACATGGGCATGCAGCGCGAAGATTTGCGTCCAATGCTTGACTCCATGATGCGTGAGTGGGCACTTGCTTCAATGATAAAATAGGCAAATTTCCTCCTACCGAAATCCGATGATGTTGTGAAATCACGAAAGTAGCTGGTTAAGCACATAAACTTGTACAATGTAAAAGTATAGAGCATCGGAATTTACGCGGTCGCCCGGCCGAAACTAAGGAGGAAAAGAAGCCCCTATGATACCTGAGGGAAATCTGCAAAGTAATGTGGATCGTTTCAATGGCTTTGCCGACAACTACGATCAACACCGTCCAGAAGCGCCATCACTCGTCGTGGAAATCATCAGCCGCTATCTGGATCGGAACGTAGCGCTAGTTGCCGATATTGGCTGCGGTACTGGGCTCTCTACTTTCATATGGAAAGACACCGCTCGTCGAATCGTCGGCATCGAGCCTAACCCGGACATGAGAGGGATAGCGCAGCGCAAGCTGGAGAGAGCAGGAACGACAATGACAGGTACCATTTCCTTCGAAAGCGGGTTCTCCAACAACCTGCCCTTTGAGGACGGCACTGTAGATGTCATCACCTGTTCTCAGTCCTTTCACTGGATGGACCCCGAGAGCACACTCCAGGAAGCAGGCAGGGTCTTGGCACAAGGCGGCGTGTTCGCAGCCTTTGACTGTGACTGGCCTCCTGTGCTGCAATGGCAGATAGAGCAGACTTATACAGAGCTTATCACCAAAGCTGATACCGTTTTGGAACAGGAAGCTCCTGTAGAGCAACAGGCTCATAAATGGAGCAAGGATCAGCATCTAGCTAATCTGCATCATAGCGGGCAATTCCGCTATATTCGGGAGATTGTCTTCCACAATCGTGAGCAATGTGACGCTGCTCGTTATACTGGGCTCGCTCTTAGCCAGGGAGGAATTCAGAGCCTGTTCAAACTTGGCAATCGAACGCTTGACGACGATATAGCCGGCTTCGTGAAGCTGGTTGAGAATCATTTTGAAGGCAGAACACTGGATATCCTGTTCAGCTATCGTATGAGACTCGGCATCAAGTAGAACGGAATCAAAATCGTCGTGATGATATTCACTTCGGCTCAAGCCAAAAAAAGACTCTCCTTGTCTCGTGAAAGCGAGTACGTAGGAGAGTCTTTTTTCTTTTAATACATAGCTACATCTACTTCCCTACACTCCTTAGCTGTAGGTTTACTGCGTCTTCCTCTTAGGAAGAGTGGACAGCTAGAATGTGCGCCAACCGATCAGGATAGTCTGTGATGATCCCGTTCACTCCGGCCTCCAGCAGACGCTCCATTTCCTCCGGCTCATTCACCGTCCATGGGTGGTAGACGACGCCTAATGCCAAAGCCTCGGACACCGCTTCCGGTGTAACCACTTGCTTGTAGGCATGAAGTGCTGTAGCCCCGAATTGGGTTGCATACTCCGATGGGCGAACCATAATCTCAATATAGAGCGCTCCCGTCTTGATCTCGGGGGCAATCTGCGCACAGAGCGCGAGCGATTCATGATTGAAGCTGGATAAGATCACCCGCTCTTCCAATCCAAAGCACTTCACAGCGGCAATGACCTCTTCCTCCATCCCCGGATAGAGATGAATGCTATTTTTCAGTTCCAGATTAATAATAGTATCCGAGGACTGTGCCAGTTCCAGTAACTCACCCAGCATCGGTACCCGCTCGCCTCGAAATTTCTCATCAAACCAACTGCCTGCATCCAGTTTATTTAATTCTTCCAGCGTGATATCTCTTACATCCAGCGGGCAACCTGTCGTGCGCTCCAGCGACTCATCGTGAATCAGCACCAAATGCCCATCTTGGGTACGCTGCACATCCGTTTCAATGCCTGTTGCTCCCAGTTCCAACGCGTGGCGGAAAGCCGCCATCGTATTTTCAGGACATACCCCGGAAGCTCCGCGATGCGCAAAATTAATTACCTTCTGGGTCATAGTCACGATATAATCCCTCCTGTCATTTCAAACAAGAATATTCTACTCGTTCATTGTTTGGGCTGTATAAAATATTCGCCACAGTCGCCTGTTCTTCTACGCCGGTTGAACAATCTTCCCAATCCATTTCGAATAAAATGCATTTCCATTCCGTCGATCAAATTCAGCTACCGCAGACTCTGCCAGTGGTCTGAAGTACGCAATGATCTCTTCTAACGTACGTTCCTGTTTGCCCCATTCAAAAGATGCAGGCATCCGAATCAAACGAAGTTTTCTCGAAGTATCCAGCTTTTGCAGCAGCCCTACCATCGCTGCGTAAAAATACATTTGCTCCAATCCGCTCTCATAGTCCAATGCGATGTGCAAATGACGTTCCACCACTCCGATTCCTTCAATCGGATTTGCAACCGTCAAATACTCAATATGCTCTGCTATCGTTTTCAGGAAGTCACGGTCATCACGAACCAGGCGATAGCCTTTGCGATGCTGCTCCTTCGCTTGATCAACCTCGCCTTGACGATACAGCGGCAAAAGCACCTGTGAGAGCGTCACATGCGGCACTTCTGCACATCTCATCCGTCCCGACAAAATCGGCTTGGCCACGGCAAGCGCCTGCTCGTCTTCTCCGGTCAAGTAATAGAACCGCACCATCTGGCTCTGCTCACAGGCTTCACAATCACTCATACTGTCTGGCTCAATCACGCGGAACATATCCAGATACCGCCGTGCTTCATCCAATTCACCCATGTCCATCGCGATGCGGAATTTATAATAGTAATATGGACGCTCATTATATCCGTACTCGGCATAACGTCTGCGCATATCCTCTACCAGATCCTCGATTTGAGTCTTCGATATATTCGGAAAACTGCACACCTTCCCGAGTATCCATTTATAGTTCCACAACAGCTCAACGGGGTCGTACTCCTCTGGATTTTGGTCAAATTGACCCAGCTGCCATGAAAAAGCAATCAGCGATTTCAATGGATATCCGTTAAAAATAGCACAGTCTACAATCTCTCCCCGAATTTCATAAGCGAGCTCCTTCAAGCCTGAAGAATCGGCCAAGCGAACAGCCTCTTCCAGAATCGCCAGCTTTGCCGCCCCTCCGGGCATATCCTGCGCCTGCTCCATCAATTCATATATCGTCTCTTCCATTTGAATCCTCCTCTAGTTACGCAATTACGTGTTCTGTCCGTTCCCTAATCCCCAATTGATAAAATACAGTACACTTCGGTTCATCAGCCCTAGCTCACTGCGGTTCATCGGATAGTGACCCATCATAAGCGCATTCACATACATCATTTCGGTCGCAGCCGTAATCATCTGTGTATCAGTAGCCTCAAAAATCCGTGCCACTACCGGGTTATTCAAATTAAAATATAAGGTCGAGTAGCCTGCGTTCTGCTGGACTCCTGCCTTTAGACTATCGAGCACATTGGAAAAAAGTGAAGTTGTCTCTTCAACGGTGTTTTCCATAGAGCGCAAGGTTAGTGCATCCTGTGAAATGGTGTACAGCACAGGCAAGCTCGCAGGCTCAAAACGTTTCAACTCAGCGCGGCAACGCATCGGCTGTAAAGCAGCATCCATCACACGCAGCACACCGTAATACTTTGTATGCTCTTCCTGCGTCAGTCCGGTAAAAGAAAGAGATACGTCTTCAGGGCTAAGTCGTTCTGTGTGCAGGGTAGCGTCGACCCAGTGCAGCCTTTTTAAAATTTCCGAATCATAGATATATCCGCCATTGATCACTAGCATGGATTGTGCTGCCGCCACATGCGTAATCTGACGATACTCATCCACGGTCGCCGTGTAATGGAGCGGACGTCCGCCCGCCTCTCGGATCAGATCACTCAGCTCGCGCCGTCCAAATGTACTTTCGAAGGAAAACCAGCGATGCATAATCCGCAGAAATTCATCATCCTCGACCGCGAGCGCCTTCATGGACAGCTCGTGTAAATAAATCCAGTTCTGCAAGCGGTCTGGCTCATATTCCGCCATGCGTAGCAGTTCTTCGCGAATACAGGTCCCCAATTCAGAACGAACCGCATCAAGCTGCTCATTTTCATAAAAGTATTCACGAGATGCCGTTGGTTGCAATTCGTCTGTCCAAATCAGGCTTTTAATGAAAAATGCCCATTCTGGCAATACATTTTCCGCTTTGTCGGACACGAGCATATGCTTCAGATACACCCGATGCAGCCGCTTGCTGTTCAGATTAACACTGCGAGGCAAAATGAATGCAATCCCGCCTGTTCTGCCCGATGCCGTCCGCAGCGGTATAAAATCACTGAAGCGCTCACCCATTAGGCGATAGCCTAAATCCAGCACCTCACCGCGTCGACTCCGTAATTGTTCCGGGTCCTGCATCCAGCTTGTCGATGGAAGATTGACCTGCTTAGTCTCCCCGTCTACAGACAGCAGGACAGGATATGGCAGCAAGGCTCCATAATAAAATAAGGAGTCTTTCACCTGCGCTGGCTCATAATAAAACTCGCTCCCCGGCTTACAGCGCAAATAAATTTGCGTCCCTATAGGCAGCTCAGTCTCTAATCGACGAATCGTATACGTCCCATCTGGCTTCCCTCTCCATTCCATAGAGATGCCTTCCTTCACCGAACGGGTCAGTACTACAATTTCATCGCTCACCATAAAACAAGACAGCAAGCCAATCCCAAAACGCCCGATAAATGAAGTCTCCGAGGTTAGCAAATCAGCCCCCTTCTTGGAAGACTGCCCGATGATCGACAGAAACCGATGAATGTCTTCTTCAGACAATCCAATACCGTTATCCTGAATCATCAATACCTGCTGATCCCCGGCACCGGATAGCTCTACGATGACTTTGCCTTCATAGTCGTTACTCTCAGAAACTGTATCTTCAAAGGTATTGTCTTCTTTCAATGATCTACTTTCAGCTTCAGTCTTTCGTAGCTCCTTGCGAGCCGTGATCGCATCTGTTGCATTTTGTAGTATTTCACGTATAAACACCCGTGGACTGCTATATAAATGATTGGCCAAAATATCAATCATGCCGCCCAAATTTACTTGAAAACGATATTCGTCTGTTTGACTCATAGAGATCATTCCTTTCACGAAATGCTACAGCCATCTTTTATTTAAAATAGCTATCTTTTAAAGTATAACGTGGATTTAAGACGGATTACACACCTTCATTTCAGATATCAATTCATTGACAACGGTACAACAGGGCCTTTTTTCACCCAGGAGTGTGGGCACTGGGTCTAATTAACTTCACAAAAATGTACGAGGCACGAACACTTAGTGATTAAGGATCATCTTTACCTAGTTAAATTTAGGAATAAATATAATATTTATTGAAATTACCTCTTCCTTTCGAGCACTATGTTGATGGAGGGACAAATGGCTCATTTTATACAAAAAGCCCGCATTCCTGCTCTTGTAGTAGCCTTACAAGAGAGAATGCGGACTTTTTTAGGTATAACTCAGTCCGTTCCTTTTAGAAAGAGAATTAATGAGATTTAGCAAGACGAATAACGTTCCACGAGGCTTTGCCCAAATGAGCTTTTACAATTCCGTCTTCAAGCTTGGCATTGCCACCGTTATGAGGCGTAACCTTTTCTCCAGCTGGGCTATTGGTCGCTTTGAGATCATCATGCTCCAGCACGGTATGCTCGACAATACGGTAGCCTTCGAAACTGCGTACATCTACCGTCAGCTCCAGCGATTCAGACAAGTGACGGTTCACTGCAAAGACAGTCAGCGCGTCTCCCTCTTCATCATAAACCACAGCGCTATCCAGATAAGGAATGTCTGTAAAGTCCTTGGAATCGTATTTTTCGGAATCCACTACAGGCATCAGTGATACCCCACGACCATAACGGGAAGCATGCAGATACGGATAGAAGATCGTTTGCTTCCACGCTTTTCCGTTATTCTCGGTCATGATTGGCGCAATAACGTTGACCAGTTGAGCCAGGCAAGCCATTTTTACACGGTCCGCGTGACGCAAGAACGTAATCAACATGCTGCCCACCAACAATGCATCCTCAAAGTTGTAAATATCCTCAAGCTGCGGTGGTGCCACAGACCATGGATCGATTTTTTTGTCTGCATCATTGGAGTGGTACCATACGTTCCATTCGTCAAAGCTGAGCATCATTTTTTTCTTGCTACGTTTCTTCGCTTTGATATAATCACAAGTCGAAATGACAGTATGAATAAAATGATCCATGTCCATGGAACGTGCCAGATAATTAGCCGTATCATTGTCATGGTTGCCGTAGTATTGGTGCAGGGAAATATAGTCGGCTACCTCGTACGTATGATCCAGTGTGGTTGCCTCCCATTCCGGGAACGTCGGCATCGTGGAGCTGGAGCTTCCACAGGATACAAGTTCAATGTCAGGATCAATCAGCCTCATGGCTTTTGCAGATTCTATAGCCAGACGACCATATTCCTCCGCTGTCTTGTGCCCAATCTGCCACGGTCCGTCCATCTCATTGCCAAGACACCAGGTTTTAATCTTATGTGGCTGCTCTATACCGTGACTACGACGTAAATCACTCCAATAGGAGCCTCCTGGATGATTGCAATATTCCACCAGATTACGCGCCGCATCAATTCCACGCGTACCCAGATTTACCGCCATCATTACTTCAGAGCCAACATCCTTGGCCCATTTAAAGAATTCATTCGTTCCTACTTCATTCGGCTCCACTGTTCTCCACGCCAGCTCCAACTGTCTAGGTCTGGATGCAACAGGGCCGACACCATCCTCCCAATTGTAACCGGATACAAAATTGCCGCCCGGATAGCGTATAATAGGAACATCCAGCTCTTTTACCAGTTCTTTAACATCATTGCGGAAACCGCTTTCATCACTAGTCGAATGAGTAGGCTCATAAATACCACCATATACAGCACGCCCGAGATGCTCTACAAAAGAACCATAAATGCGTTTATCGACTTCAGCAATACGAAAAGATTTGTCTACAATCATCTTTGCTTTTACAGCTGCTGCCACCTAAACCATCCTCTCTGAATGCGAAAATAAAATTTGTTGTACCTAAAATTAACAAGCCATTTTATTAACGCTTCCAATATAACACACCGTAATTAGCATGGTCAATATTATTGTTAAATACTTAATAATAATATTAAGTATTTAACAATAAAAGATAAGCATTTGGTTACGTATTTTGAACACTTCATTTTATAAACAAACCTATTGAGCAAATAGCCTCTTTACTAAATAGCAATAATAGTCCGATTAAACTGCAATATTAATCTTCACACCTGCATTCTTAGCTTTGTCTTTAGTCGAATCTACATAGGCATTGATCTCTTGTTCAGTCCACACCCTACCAACCTCTATACTTGATTCTTTCTCATCCTTTGGTTCATCTCGATCTATTATCGTCGCTTCCTCATTCACTGCTTTTCTAATGCACTCATTGATATTTGAGGCAATCTCCATAATTTTCCCATTAAGGCCTTCTGCCTTCTCACGCAAAGTAGTTGATCTTGAAGGGTTAGTGTTTTCCCAACCTTTAGCTTCGCTTTCTAATGTAATTTGTGCCCTTTTAGTGATTTTGGAAATCTTCAGCTGGTTGTTTGCTGAAACAATACTATGCATCGTATAAGTCATGAGACTTTGCTTCTGCTCCTCTGCAGTCTTGTGCGTATATTGTTCCTTTTTATCTTCCTGGGCTTCTTTTTTACTTTCCTCATCCATTCCAAATGCTTTTTTTTGTTCTTCTATTGATTGCTTCTGAATATTCTCGTCAATTTGTTGAATCTGCTTATCTATCTTTTCCATTTCAGCTTTTACAGCCTCCGAACCGAGGCCACGTTTTAGAGCATTACTTATATAGTCCGAACGCCTCTCCATCAGATTTTGCTTCTGCTCTATTAATTGCTGAATAATCTTGTTTTGCGGCTTGCCTATACTCTTCCTTTCAGCCTGAGGGGAAAGGGGATGCCGTAGTTCAAGTCGGTTGTTATCTGTGGTGTGGAACGGCGATTGGTGAGATGGTGTAAAAGATACATTCATCTTAAAACCTCCATTTCTCTTCTAAATAGTAATTCTAGAGGTATATCGGTTTTTTTGTATGTTTTTGTATATTTTATCATCACTTTTCATATTCGCACATTATCCCATCAATATTGGCTAACTCATATAGAAAATGTCCAATGTGAAGCCCAAAAGCGGGGCCTCTCGAAGGGAAGCTCCGCTTTTTTTGTTATAGTCTACTTCTCATAAGGTAAAAAACAATTCTGTTCGCAGTCCCACTATTTGCCAGAATCTCAATGCACAGTTAGCGTACATCATTAATAACTAGCGCTTTCTGGAATGTATGAATTTCGTCAGAAAATAAATTATAGTAAAACCCTCTATTTTCAATTAGTTCTTGGTGGGTTCCTCCTTCTACTATCTGACCCTTTTCCATAACTAAAATTTTATCTGCATATAAAACAGAGGTATAGCGATGAGATATGTAGAGGCATAGTCTATTATCAACGAATTTTTGAAATTGTTTAAATACTTGTTTTTCCGATTCTGGATCAAGAAATGAACTAGGCTCATCTAATACATAAACGTCAGCATCTTTGAAGAGCGCTCTCGATATAGCAATCTTTTGCCACTGCCCTCCTGAAAGCTGTATCCCCCCTTCGAAGTTTCTTCCTAGCTGTTGTTCTAATTGATTAGGCAAATCCCGTATTACCGAATCTACTCCTGTATGTTGCGCCGATTCCCATATCCTGGTATCAAGTTCAAGATCCCCTATACTGCCAAAACCTATATTTTCTCTTACTGAAAAATCAAATTGGACAAAATCTTGAAATATAACACCTACTTTCTTGTAAAGCATTTCTTTATTGTAATTTCGAACCGAGATAGAATTGATTAAAATATCTCCTTCAAAGTCTTCATATAACCCCGTTAAAAGTTTTATCACTGTTGTTTTCCCTGATCCATTCCTGCCCACTAGAGCAAGAGATTCACCACGTTTCATTTTAAAACTTATATCTTTGAGAGCCAATTCTTTTTGATCTGGGTAAGCAAATGAAACATTCTTAAATTCTATGCATTCTATCGTTGAATCAGCTTGTATACCTGACTCTCTTAGCAACATTCTAGAACTGTCTTGTTTAGGTTTTATGTTAAAAAAAGCGAATAATTCATCTAGATACAGATTATGATCACACAATGAAATCAATCCTTGAGATACTGTGTTAATATTTTGATTAGCTAATAATACTGCTTGAACTAATGCATAAATACTGCCAACGAGAAATTCTTCTTTCCATGATATTTGTATAATCATAATCAAAGCAATGGCTATAAATAATGTACTTATTACTTGAAAAGACAAATATAACGCAATACGTTTTTTGGCTAAATGCTTATCCTCTTTATAGAAAACATCAAAAATGCTCTTATATCTTGCCGTTAAATAGTCACTAAGTTGATACAATACGATTTCTTTAAAAGACTTGTCATTAGTGAGCAAATAATTAATATACCTAGATTTGCGTTGTAAAGGAGCACGTTTCTTTTTAGCTATATACTGAATTTGTGTGAACCTCAGTAAAGAATAAAAGGATGCTAGGGGAGAAAGAATGAGAATAAGTAAAATCCACCATCTGAACGCTAGTAAAATGGCAATACTAGAGCATAGTGTAACCATGGAACTTAACAAATTAATGAGTTCTTTATAGATCTGGATAGGTCTATCTATCGAGTCGTTCTGAACTCTTTTGAGCTGATTATGTACTTGCGGGTTTTCAAAATCCGAAAGATTAAATGTTGATGTTTGTTGTACTATCAATGTTTGTAATTGGTTTATCAGAGTAATTTGGAACAGTTTATCAGAGTATTCAATTAAACTTGAAATGAGCAGACCACAAAACATCACAAGAACTAAAGGGTACACTGTGCTTATTTGAAGCATATGCGATAATGGTCTTGTTTCTATTTCAGAAACCAAAAACTGTATGGAAAGGAGATTGGCAATCGGGAGTATTCCTTTTAAAAGATAACCAATGATGATGATAATAAAATAGATAGGTTTTGTATTCCATAACAACCTAGTTAATTTCGGCCAATATTGGAATGAATGAAATATAGCTCTTATATTCAAATGGTCTATCTCACGTTCCATTCATTCCATCCCTTTCTTTTATATCCACTATTATTGGTTCTTCACGAATTCTCGTTATTTTAGCTCTCAATCTCCCTGAATTGTATAGACATTTCCGGGATTTTTTCTGCGAACTTCCACAATGATATTACTTTTGACGCGCCTAAATGCGTCCACTTGCTCATTGGAGAAGTGAGTTGATTGCGGCAAAATGTAATCAATCCACTTACTCGCCCAATCCATTCCGAAATTAAACTCTAAAAGCTTATTTGAATAAATATTGATTTGAAGTTTATTATAATTTTGAACTATTATTTTCGGCTCGAACGATGACATGGAGTGTATTCGGGTGATTTCCAAGGTATAGCGAACCGGGTGTGTCCCATTTTTCTTAGCCACTTGATACAGCGTTTCGAAAAGGGTGGCAAATTGCCTCGCCTGATACAAACTAATTCCCTTATACTCTACTTGTGTTTGCCCCACAGTTATTTTTTGAAACGACGATGTCTGTACATTCTCATTAAATAGCCTCTCATATCCCCATACGCCCATCAATATACTACAAGCAAGGACTGTACTAATCCAAGGGATTATAGACTTTTTGCCGCCTCCACGCCGACTGGATAACATTGTGCCTAATCCGTAAAATAATAAACTACAGCCTAAGAGTCCAAAAAGATTTCGCCAGTTGACCATATAGGGGTTGAATATATTCACTACAGGAGATATATAACGTAACTTTTCATTAAAAGACCAGGAAACTAAACCTATAGGAAGGTAAAAAGCAATGAGAAAAGTAAAGGCTAACCCATAATGCTTTACTACCTGCCCCAGGAAGAGACCCAACATCGATGAAAAAACACTAGAAAAAAATACAATGATAACCAAATTCCATAGTGAAACATCAGCGAATGATTTCCATAAAAGTCCTACCATCATGAGCAAGAGAGGAAACGAAAGAATTAAAGAAACATAAAGCTGGTAAGCGATTAGACGGTAATTAGGAAAGACAGAAATATATATATACGGTTCTGTATGATTACGATTGTGTATACTCGCAATCTGTAAAGAAAAAAAAGCTACAAATAACAAGTTAACACTATAAGTTATTGCAATACCTTCATTCATTATTAAATTGAATAAAAGAACCACACTAAAGGAAACGAGCAAGGTTACTGCTTGTTCTCTTCGAAATAAAAGCTGTAGCCAGAAACGAACTATAATTCCATTCATCCTTGTACCCTCGCCATCCATAGATGATTACTGACTTTCATCAATACCCATATAAGCAAAAATAGGAATACTCGCCCAAAAGAAAACGACTGTGTGAAGAAATTGGAAATAATCCAATCCGGATTAAACCAGATTGAAATGTAAGGAAAGTTGATAGTAATACTGATTAGAAGGTAAACGAGCATCACAATGTTCACATACAGTTGTTTACGTAAGACCAAGTTCAATATGACGGTAATTTGAACAGAATACCCCATAGTTGCTACACCTGCTGCTGTTAGCTGAAGCAGTATCAAGAATGGAGCCTTACTATGAGTCGTCCATTGAACTACACCAATCATAGCTAAAGCGACAAATTGAAATAAGCAAACCACTCCCCATAATACACAGCTCTTACAATAAAAATATTGGGCTCCTTTAAGTAATTTAGGCATAATAACAGAAGAGATCATTTTTTGCTTCTCACTATCATAAAGAACAGAATACATTAACGGCATTAGTAATATGGTAAAGAACATTTGTCCATGATGCAAAAATATCCATAACTCGTTATTCTTATTCCCTGCTCCTAGATATAAAAATAAAGGAATTAAAAAACAAGAGAACGTTAGTGCTATAAAAAACACTACACTCTTTTTCATAAGCAAAACTTCAAATTGAACTAGGGCTCTGATTACTTGTCCCATTCTGCTAACTCTCCTCCGGATCGGAAATGTACAGATACGCATCCTCAAGATTAGCCGTTTCGGGTGTGACTTCTGTACAACAATCTGGAGGGTAGTTACACAATAATCGAGCCTGAACTCTTCCTTCCTTCCGCACAATGGAAGTGATTCGAGCTTGTTGGCTTAATTGTTCCAATTGACGCTTTCCAACATCAACCAACCACACTTTACCCTCGACAGTTCGAATCATATCGTCTATAGCCCCTTGGTACAGACAACGGCCTTCTTTTAAAACGAGTAGTTTGTCACATGTGCTTGAAACGTCAGGAACAATATGAGTAGATAACAATATAATCCTGTCTTCTCCATAATTTTGAAGCAAGTTTCGAAAAGCAATTCGTTCTTTGGGGTCCAGTCCAACCGTAGGCTCATCAACAATTAACAACTTAGGCTGTCCTAACATAGCTTGAGCAATTCCTAAGCGCTGCTTCATTCCCCCAGACAGCTGTTTTATTTTTTTATCAACTTGATCGATAAGTCCCACCTCAATTAATCGCTGTGATGTCTCCTCTTGAATATGATGTTTACCTTGAATACCTTTTAAAGCCGCAAAATAGTTCATGGATTCCAAAATAGTCACATTTGGAAAAAAATCAAAATACTGAGGCAAGTAACCTAGTAAAGAACGAATAGCATCAGGTTCTTTTTTCAAAGAATGTCCGAATATTTCAACTTCCCCTCGGTCGAATCTAAGTAAAGTGGCAAGAATTTTCATTAAAGTGGTCTTACCCGCTCCATTGTCTCCGAGCAGTCCGAATATACCATTATCAATGTGAAAATGAAGCTCGTTAAGTACTTGGTGAGAACCATATGACTTACTTAAAGCTTGAATATCAATTGTCAAATGAGGCATCCTCCAATAGTTGCTCTCGCTGCCGCTTAGCAGAGAACAGGTTTTTCTTGTCTTCTTTAGTTAATCGTAAATACAATTTCATACAATCCATTATTGCACTACGAGTAAAGTTACAGTATTTATCCACTGGCTCATTAATTGAACCACTAAGCACCATATTTTCTTGAGGACAACCTCCACCACATAGATTCTTAGCCCAACATTCTCCGCATACAGTTCTCTTCTCTAAACGCATCTCACTAAGCATGCCACTCTTCTTTCTTACATCCATCCCTTCCCTTACATTTCCTAAAGAGTAATCCTTTTCATTAACAAATCGTTGACAAGGATAAAGATTACCATGCACATCAACGGCAAGCATATGCGAGACCGCTCCACAAAAATAATCTCGCTTAGAAGAAGAATGAATCATCTTCAAGTATTTTAGAATGTTCGATATTTGACGTGCTTCCCCATATTTTTTGACCTGAAGCAAAGATTCAAAATGAACAACCAATTTGGTGAATTCTTGTGCATACTTCTCAAAGTCATCCTCACTAAGCATCTCGACTGCAGGATACATCGCAACATGGCGGATACCAATCCCCAATAAATGTGTAAGTGTATGTGTTATATCCAATTGTACTGGTGAAATCGTAGCTCTTGCTGTTATGGCACCTTTTTTTCTTAAACTTTCTGTTCTATTTAAAATGATTTCATAGGTACCTTTTCTGTTCTGATAATATCGATTGAAATCGTGCGTCATTTGATCACCATCTAGACTTATCTGAATAGAAACATGATGATCTAATAAGAAATTTTCAATTTCTTTGGGAATCAAGGTGCCGTTCGTTGTCATACTATATGTAACACGTTTATTTGATTTTTCTTGTTTTAGCTTAGTGTAGGCTACAACTTCTTTAATCACTTCAATGTTCAGAAGTGGCTCCCCTCCAAAAAAGCAAATATTCAGTTCTTCTTCCTCGCCAGAATGATTAAACAGATAATCAACTGCTTTTAATGCGGTCTCTGTGTCCATGCGTCCTCGATCATTATATTCTCCGTCTCCTCCATAACAGTAAGAGCATCTTAGATTACACTCTTGAACCAGCATAAGGATTATAGATGATAGACTCACTTGCTCATCATTGCAACTTTTACATTCCTTTTGAACAGACAAATCTTTATTATATATAACCGATGCTTCCTTCAGACTGGCTAATAACCTATCTACCTCTTCTCTACTAGAACGATGCTTAAGTAATTCATATATTTCTTCAATTTCCTTACCTTCGCTATTGCATATATCTACTACGACATCATCAATCTGAAAAAGCCCATTTGTTTTTTATATTGTATAAGTGTAACTTTTCATTTTGTTCTATGATTTTGACGGGATTTTTTTCAAATGGAGCACTAATCACTATTAATCATCCTCTCAAAGTTACAAAATAGGAGGAAGTCCAAGAAGATTAGTTCCCAGACCTCCTAAGTTGACTACCTGTGTTTGAAAGCTCTATCGTTGCGAGTTTTACTTCAATTAATCGAATTTATCGCTATCATTATTAGTACACCAATGACCACTTTCTTTGCTACAAAACCAGTCGGTAGCATCACAACCTACACAACGATCACGTGTATCACAAAAAACACACGTCATAGGAGAAACACTGCCTTCAGCTGCTTGGTTAATAGGATCAAACAATTTGATTCACCTCATTTTTTGTATTTTTTTATTTTTTTTCCAATATAATCATTTTTTTAATTGGCCTCTATACTTTTTTTGAAGTAATTATGTAAAATTTGTTAACATATTATTTTTGAAATATTTTCAAATAAATATAATAAAAGTATAGTTCACTTTGCTGAAAAAAGCCGGTCGTTGTTAATGTAATGCATACCCTAATGATTCTGGAGACCGAAACTTTTATTCACCTTCGTAACACTCAATCTGAATTCTAATTCTTTCATTTTTCCGTTCCCCATATATAAACAAAATCCTGATGCAGCTTCTCTAAGAATGAACATGAGCTGACCAGGAATTTTCGTTTTTTTATACACAAAAAACGGAGGGCTTCTTTTGCCCAAACTAGGAAGTCCTCCGTTTTTGTGTTTTTATCAATTTACGTATTAAGCTATTACTTAATCCCCGAAATCGTATAATTCTCGATAATATACTTTTGGAAAATAATGAAGATAATCATGATCGGAACGACCATGAAGGTCGAGCCCGCCATTTGCAGAGCAAATTGACTTTCGTTCTGTCCCTTGAGCAGTGACAGACCGACGGACAAGGTGTACAGCTTTTCATCGTTCGCAATAATGAGCGGCCATAAGAAGCTGTTCCAGCCGCCGATGAAGGTCAGGATGGCCTGTACCGCGATAATCGGCGTCGAAATGGGTAGCACGATTTGTAAAAAAGTGCGGAACTCACCTGCTCCATCAAGACGGGTCGCCTCCAGCAGTTCTTCTGGGATATCGGACATGAACTGCCGGAAGAGGAAGATCGCAAACGCGCCCACCAATCCAGGAAGGACAATCCCCAGCATAGAGTTGGTCAACCCCATCTGGTTCAGAATCAAATAGACGGGAATCATCGTCACTTGACCTGGAATCATCATGGTTGCCAGCACCAAATAGAACAGGAAGCCCTTGCCCTTAAACTGAAATTTGGCAAAACCATAACCCGCCATGGCGTTAAGGAATAATCCGAAGAAGGAAGCTAGGACAATGATCAGCGTATTCGTCAGATAGGTTCCAAACGCCATGCTATCGAATAGGATTTTAAAATTATCCAGTGTAAAATGCTCCGGCCAGATGGTTGGAGGAATTTTGGTTACCTCGCCCTCTGTCTTAAAGGAGGATAAAATCATCCACGCAAAAGGCAGCACCATCAACAGACCTCCCACAGTCAGGAGAATCGCCACGAACCATTGAAATGTTTTTTCACCACTGCGCGTATTGGCGCGGGCTTGCTGAACAGCTGTTTTCACGTTCATCACCTCTCTCTATCAGGACTCCGCTTTATTTTGCAAACGGAACTGAATCAGCGTTACCGCGATGATCGCAAAGAACAGAATGAACGATCCCGCCGCGGCATACCCGAATTTACTAAATTGGAAGCCGTTATTGTAAATGAACAAGGATGCCGTTAGCGTGCCGTCCAGCGGTTTCCCTTTGGTCATGACAAAAGGTTCCTCGAAAAATTGCAGCCAGCCGATCATCGTTGTGATGGACACGAAGAAAATAGCGTAACGAAGCTGCGGAAGCGTAATATAACGAATTTGCTGCCATGTATTGGCCCCGTCAAGCTGTGCCGCTTCATAATAAGAGCCCGGAATCCCTTTAATAGCCGCAATAAAAATAATCATGTTTAAGCCGATGCCCCGCCAAACCGCTAACACAATCAGCGAAATTTTCGCTACTGTTGGATCGGTCAGCCATGGGACGGGACCTAAATTCATCAGACCAAGTACGTAGTTGAATAATCCAAGCGTCGGATTATACAGATAGCTCCAAACGACTGCGACCGCAACTACATTCGTTACGGACGGCAGATAGAACACGACGCGGAATATTTTGAAAGCACGTGATTTACCCATGTTAATCAGGATCGCGATGCTGAGCGAAAATATCAGCACCAACGGAACACCAATGATGACAAAGAACAACGTATTACCAATGGACTTCAAAAAGGAAGGGTCCAAAAGCACGTTCGTGTAATTTTCCAATCCTATAAAGCGAATACTTTCATAATTAACGAGTCCGGACAGATCCATATCCGTGAAGCTGATCACGAGCGCCAGTAGTATCGGCAACAACGAAAACAGCGTTAACAGGATGATGGAGGGACCGATAAACAAGTATGGCGCAAGCTTCTGCGAGCTTCCTTTCATGCCTTCACTCCCTTTGACAATGACGGATATGGATCATTATTTTTTCATTATACTTGCAGCCTGCTGATTAAAGTCATCCATTTCCTTCTGTACATCGGCATGACCGCGGTAAATACGTTCGAAGCTCTTGATGAATTGTTGAGAAACCTCTTCCCATGCGGCCAGTTGCGGCAATGCTGCGGAATGATCCAACTGTTTGCGAATCGTCCGAAGCATCGGATCACTCTTCAGTTTGGCATCTTCCCACGATTTAGTAGTCGCAGGCAAGTTACTGGACAGATCCATCCATTTCAGCTGTGTTTCTGGTTTGCTCATGTAAGCCAGGAATTTGGCCGACTCCTCTGGGTGCTTGCTGAATTTCATAATTGAAAGGTTGGCTCCACCCAAAACGGACAGGTTGTTTACTTTGCCAGGAAGCTCCGCTATATTCCACTTACCTTCCAATTCTGGTGCCTTGCTCTTGATTTCTTTAATCATGAAAGGACCGCTGATAAACATTGGAACAATACCCTCGCCTTGCAAACCTTGAACGGAATCAATTCCAATATCCACTGCGTTAGAGCCATTTTGGAAAAAGGTATTTACATACTTCACAGCATCTACAAACGGTGCTTGGTTAAATAGCGGATTGCCCTGCTCGTCAACCAGCTTGGAACCGTTCTGGAGAGCAAACATAAAGCCCATGGACTGCTCCTTTGCACTAAAGGAGATACCATATTTGCCTTTACCCCGAGCCGCTAGCTTTTGAGCAGCATCGGACAGTTCCTCCCACGTTTTAGGTGCTACATTATATCCAACCTGTTTCAGTAGGTCCGAACGATAGAATAAAACTCGCGTTTCAGTGTACCAAGGTACGGCGACCGGTTTACCTTCAAATTGAGCCGTACTCACAGCGCCCTTGAAGAAATTTCTCGCTTCAAGCTCAGGGTATTTGCTGATGTAAGGCGTGATATCTGTTAATGCACCCGCAGATGCTAATTCCGGCACCCATGACGTACCTAACTGAACAACATCCGGACCGGATTTTGAAGCAACCGCTGTGAGCAATTTGTCATGAGCGTTATCCCAAGGCAACGCCTGTACATCAACGTGAATATCTGGATTTTCTTTCTCAAAATCTTTTACGATCTCAGGCAGCAGCTTTCCTTCCGCTCCCATGCCCCACATGGTGATGGTCGTCTTACCATTTGCATCTTTGCCTGACGAATCATCCTTGGATGAACAGCCTGCCAACGCCCCCCCCAGTAATAAGGTGCTTGCCAAAATGATCCCCAATGTTCTTTTCATCATACGAATTCCTCCCGAGATGATCTGTTTACCGATCATGCAATATAATAACGGATTCAAGTACATGAGTTTTGCAAAATTCTGATACATGCAAATACATAGCAGTTAAAGCATACCGTTATAACAATTATGTTTAAAGCCTAAGGACCATACTCATCAATAGAAACGTTTCGATAGTCATTATAGAACAAATTGAAACCGTATTCAATAGGGATATTATTTTTTATTTACTTAGAATCGCATCTTTTTTTCATTTATTTTATCTTTATTACGCTACTTATCCTATAAAAAGACCTCCGTTTTGCATTTGACTCTCTATTTGAAAGCGTATATAATCCAACTGAGTTCAACAATAGAAACGTTTCGATTAATAATACAACAGAATATTATGCTTCTATACTAGCTATTAGCCTGTTCAGCACTTTTTTGAATCAACTTATCCAAAAAATCTCATGAATCTGAAAAAGAGAGCTGTTCTACCAACCATACAGCTTATGGAGGATTATGATGGAACAACACCTGAATTCCTATTTACAAAACATGACGCTTGAAGAAAAAGTTGACCAACTGCTACAGCTTGTGGGTGGCTTTTTTGAAGAAGCGGGTACAGAGGGCCAAATTACTGGTCCTATGGCTTCTCTCGGCATTACCGAGCAAACGGTTCACAATGTTGGTTCCGTGCTCGGCCTTGCAGGAGCTCAGGAAGCGATTCGTGTTCAGCAGGCTCATTTGAGTAAAAATCGTCTGGGTATTCCGCTTTTAATTATGGCAGATATTGTACACGGCTTCAAAACGATTTTCCCGATCCCGCTGGCTATTGGTTGCTCATGGGATATGGAACTTGCAGAAGAGAGCGCTACTATCGCTGCCCGGGAAGCAGCCGTATCTGGTGTTCACGTCACATTCGCTCCTATGGTCGATCTGGTACGTGACCCCCGCTGGGGTCGTGTAATGGAATCCACTGGGGAAGACCCTTATCTCAACAGTCAATTTGCCCGTGCGTTTGTGCGCGGATTTCAGGGTAAAGATCTGACGAATGATACCGAGCGGGTAGCCGCATGCGTGAAGCACTTTGCTGCATATGGAGCCGGTGAAGGCGGACGAGATTACAATACCGTAGATGTATCCGCATGGCAGCTGCGAGAGTATTATCTCCCCTCCTACAAAGCTGCTTTAGATGAAGGCTGCGAAATGGTGATGACGTCCTTCAATACCGTAGAAGGCGTAGCGGCAACGGGCAATAAGCGCCTGATGCGTGATCTGCTTCGTGATGAATGGGGATTTGACGGTGTACTCATTTCGGATTGGGCCGCGATCAAAGAGCTTATTCCTCATGGCATCGCCGAAGATGAGCGGGAGGCAGCAAAGAAAGCATTGCTGGCAGGCGTAGATATTGAAATGATGACCTCCTGCTATAATGGACACCTGCCTGAGCTGATTCGCAGCGGACAGCTGGATGAAGCCCTCGTTGATGAAGCAGTGATGCGTATATTGAAGCTCAAGCAAAAGCTGGGCTTGTTCGAGAATCCGCTACGCGGCGCAGACCCTGAGCGTGAACGTGAAGTTGTGTTCTGCGAAGCCCATCGTGCGGTTGCCAAAGAACTAGCCATTAAATCATGCGTGCTGCTCAAAAATGATTCCGTGCTTCCATTGAATCGCAATCAACGTATTGCATTGATCGGACCTTTTGCAGAGAGCGGCGATATTTTGGGTTCTTGGTCGTGGAGCGGTTCACAAGAGGAAGCCATTCGTGTTGTCGACGGGTTTCATTCGAAAATATCCTCCTCGCTGCTCACCGTAGCGGCAGGATGCTCTGTAGACGACATAACAGAGGAGCAATATACAGAAGCTCTGCATGCTGCCAGTCAAGCAGAGGTCATCGTATTAGCGCTTGGTGAGCGCTCGGATATGAGTGGTGAAGCAGGCAGCCGTTCGAATATTCGCCTGCCACAGGCCCAATTGGAATTGGTGAAGCGCCTGAAGACACTGAATAAACCAATGGTAGCCGTACTGTTTAATGGTCGTCCATTGGATCTGCACGGTGTCATCGAAGAAGCAGACGCTGTACTGGAAGCCTGGTTCCCTGGTGGCGAAGGCGGCGCAGCAATTGCCGATTTGTTATACGGTGATGCCCAACCTACGGGTCGTCTGACGATGTCCTTCCCGCAATCGGTCGGGCAGGTGCCTGTGTATTACAATCATTTTAATACAGGACGTCCACAGTTAGATCCGAACACGACAGAACGCTATGTGTCCCAGTATCTAGATATACCGAACGAACCTTTATTCCCGTTCGGCTATGGCCTGAGCTACACCGATGTAGCCTATGACAGCTTACAGCTTTCCGGCGATACCCTTATTCCCGGTCAAGAACTGACCGTTAGAGTACAAGTAACGAACACAGGAACACGTCCAGTCGAGGAAACGGTTCAGTTCTATGTCCGTGATATCAGCGGTGATACGGTTCGTCCGATGAAAGAACTGAAAGATTTCTGCAAAGTCCTGCTTGCCCCAGGCGAAAGCCAGGAAGTGGAATTTACAGTGACCGAGCCTCAGCTGCGCTATCATCATGCAGATTTGAGCTTCGACAGTGACAGCGGTGAATTTGCCGTCTTTACAGGACCTAACAGCCGAGATACTACAGAAGGCCGTTTTCGGTTAGTAAAAGAAACAGGAAAGTGAGGCGTTCCCTTTGATGAATACAAGTCTAGATCAAAATATTTTGCTGCGAGCCGGAGACCTGTCTTTTACCTTCTTAAGCAGCGGTGATGTGTACAAGATCGCTCACGGCTCAACGATGATCAACCAGCTGTTGACCAATTCAGTCGATGGTTCCTTGAATAATCTGTACCTGAGACTGTATCGTCCTTCTGGCGTAAGCATCACTCCACTGCTTGGAGTTCGTTCGCCCGGCGTAATCAGACAAACGGATCAGCAGATTATTTGGGAAGGCTTCACCGCCGGTGTAGGCTATCAGGTGACCTTCACACTAAGCCGCCTGGGAGTATGGTTCTGGGATGTAACCCTACAGGGCGATGACGTTGAAGCAGATATTGTGTACGGTCAGGATATCGGTATTGCCGATACCGCTGCTGTGCGCAGTAATGAAGCTTATTTGTCTCAATATATTGACCATACTGTCTATCATGATGAACAAAGAGGCTATACCGTTTGCTCACGTCAGAATCAGCCGCAAAGCCAGGCATTCCCTTACATTCAACAAGGCTCGTTAACCCGTACTGTCGGATACTCGACTGACGGATTTCAGTTCTTTGGACTTTCTTACAAGGAAACGAATGAGCCGGAAGCACTGCGCCGCGACTCGCTCGCCAATGAAGTGTATCAATACGAATTCGCTTATACAGCGCTGCAATCTGAGCGGGTAAAACTCGCCGGGGAAGCACGCTTTACGTTTTACGGTCTGTTCCAGCCGAGCCATCCGGCTGCAGTGACGAAGCTGGAGTATCAGGACCTGGTAACCAAAGCACGCGATGAAGTAGTTGGCGTTCTAGCGGACGCTTCCGCGACCATCATACCAGCGCGCATCGCAAGTGACTTCCAGGCAGAACGTGTAGCTACAGGGCAAACCATCGGTGAACCGCTGCGCACGCTGGACTTGACCGATGCCGAAGTGGATCAGCTTTTCCCGAAACGCCAGGAAGAAGAACGGGATGGCGATGAACTACTTTCCTTTTTTACGGATAGCTATGAGCATGTTGTACTCAAATCCAAAGAGCTTCGTGTAGAGCGTCCTCACGGGCACATTTTAATGGGTGGGCATTACTCTGGAGGTAAGGAAGAAACCATTACAACCACCTCCTATATGTACGGGGTATTCAATTCCCAACTCGTGATCGGTAATACCAATTTCAACAAAATGATCACCAACGTGCGTAATGCGCTCAACATTCCCAAGACATCCGGTCAACGTATCTACGTCGGAATTCAAGGAAAATACCGCCTGCTCACCATGCCTTCCCTGTTCGAGATTGGCTTTAATTATGTGCGCTGGTATTACAAAACGGCTGACGATACATTCATTATTACAAACCATACGAATGCCGATCGCCCAGAAGTGCGGCTTCACATGCGCTCGGCAAGCGGTAAAGCCTACCCATTCCTGATCACTCAGCAAATGTCTATGCATGTGAACGAATACGAGCTTCCGTTTCATATGGAACGCGAAGGTGACGAGCTGCTCTTTAGAGCTGATTCCGCTTCCCTAAGCGCCGAGGCTTACCCGGATCTTTTGTACCGAATGCACATAGCAGGCGCTTCGTTACAGCAAGTGAGCGATGCTCAAGCGATGCTACAGGGTGGAGCCTCTCCTGATGCATCGCTGGTCGTTTTGGAACTGGACGACAGCAGCGAATGGACCTGCACTGTACAGGGCTGGCTGCATGGCCGCTCGACCGGAAAGGACCGAGCACACAAGGAGCTTCACGTCTCCTTTGAAGGTGAGCGCGAGCGCTACCGGGAATATTTTGCCGAGCTTATGAATGGCTTCCATCTGACGCTTGGCCAACAGGAAACCAGCGAGCTATTCCGTGTGAACGCAGTGGCTTGGTGGTACACCCACAATATGCTCGTCCACTATTCTGTGCCTCACGGTCTGGAGCAATACGGCGGAGCAGCCTGGGGAACACGCGATGTATGTCAGGGGCCTGTGGAATATTTTTCGGCGGTGCAAAAGTTTGATGAGGTTCGTTCCATTTTGCTAACTGTATTCAGCCATCAGTATGAAGACAGCGGAAACTGGCCGCAATGGTTTATGTTTGACAACTATACTCACGTGCAGCAAGAAGAAAGCCATGGGGATATTATCGTTTGGCCACTCAAGGTACTGGGCGATTATTTGACCGCTACCCGTGATTACAGTATTCTGGGAGAAAATGTGCCTTACACTCATCGGCATACTTTCGATTATACCAAGCAGACTGCGACCCTCATGGAACATGCTATGAAGGAAATCGAATATATTCGGGAAAATTTCCTGCATGACACGTACTTATCGGCTTATGGCGATGGCGATTGGGACGACACGCTCCAGCCAGCCAATGCGCAGCTGAAGCAATACATGGCGAGCAGCTGGACGGTTGCCCTCACCTACCAAGTGGTTCGTAATTTTGCTGCTGCGTTGGAGCAAGCACCTGCAGATGTAGTAAGCGAAGCTGATAAGATCGCACAAGATCTACATCAGATGGCGAACGGCATCCGTAAAGACTTCAATCGCTACATGCTGGAGAGTGGAATTATTCCAGGCTTCGTATATATGGAAGAGCCCGGTCAACCCAAGCTGATGCTCCATCCGTCCGACACCGAGACGGGAATCCACTACCGCTTGCTGCCGATGACACGCAGCATGATTAGCCAATTACTCACGCCTGAGCAAGCATTGGCTCATGAGCAGCTCATCCGCGACCACTTCCTCTGCCCGGATGGTGTGCGTCTGATGAACCGCCCTGCACAATATGACGGCGGTGTGAGTTCGCACTTCAAGCGTGCAGAGCAAGCGGCCAACTTTGGACGTGAGGTCGGGCTGCAATATGTGCATGCCCATATCCGCTTTGTGGAAGCTATGGCCAAATTAGGACGCAAGGATGACGCTTGGCATAGCCTGAAGCTCATCAATCCGGTCGGCATCCGTGCGACCGTACCGAATGCCGAATGGCGCCAAAGCAACGCGTATTTCAGCAGCTCGGACGGTAAATTTAACACCCGCTATGAAGCACAGGAACGTTTTGGTGAACTGCGGGAAGGAGCCGTGCCCGTCAAGGGTGGCTGGAGAATCTATTCCAGCGGTCCGGGAATCTACATGAATCAGCTCATATCGAATGTCCTTGGTATTCGTCAGTCAGGCGAGGACCTGATCCTGGACCCTGTGCTGCCAGACGATCTCGACGGATTGGAATTTAAATTTTCCTTTGCAGGAAAGCCAATCACCTTCGTCTACCGCATGCTGCAAGAGCATACGAGCGGTGAGCAAGGCCGTACAGTATTGAACGGTGCCCCTCTGGAAAGCGAGCCAGCCGATGATAATCGCTACCGTTCCGGTGCCTTGCGCATCAAACGCAAAACTTTCGAGCAAGCGTTAGCAGAACATGATGGTGTACACCGCCTGGAGATTATTTTATAAAATCGAATGATGCATAAGCAAAATCAGGTATAGGCAACAAAGTGATGGCGATCTTGCGGGATCGCCCTTTGCTGCTTGCATGTAGAACTACGACATTTGGAATAGATATGTGGTTAATAATGAATATACAATAGCAGATATAAGACGGACACAAGGAGGTGACGCTGTGGTCAGCATTAAAGATATCGCCAAACAGGCGGGCGTTTCCATATCTACCGTTTCATATGCTTTGAACGGTAGCGATAAGGTAACAGAAGAGACTTGCGCACGTATTTTGGCCATTGCCAAAGAGCTTAACTATGTGCCAAATGCCGCCGCACGGAATCTCAAAAAAAGGCAAACCAAAATTATTGGCGTATTCCTGACTGATTTTCGCGGAGATGTTTATGGAGATTTGCTGTACGGCATCAAGGAAATTTTGAACCGCAAGGGCTATGACCTCATTGTATGCAGCGGAAAGCAATCACATCGAATGCTGCCAGAACGCATGATTGACGGAGCTATTGTACTGGATCAGACGTTTGATAGTCAGGAGCTGCTGAACTACGCCGAGCGGGGACATAAAATTGTCGTATTGGACCGTGAACTGAATCATCCTAACATTAACCAGGTGCTGCTGGATAACAAAGCAGGTGCCGCGCTTGCAATAGAACATCTATTGGAATTGGGACACCGCAAGTTATATGTTGTGACCGGACCAGAAGGTTCTTATGATTCCTGGCAGCGGATGCAGGCGGTCAAGCAGACCATTGAGCGTAGCGGCGTCGCCGAGATGATTGAAATAGGCGGCAATTTCGAGAAATCGGGCGGCGAGCAGGCGGCTGAAATCATTTTACAGCAGCAAGCTGACCCGGATTCGAAGCCTGTAGCCGTATTTTGTCTCAATGATGAAATGGCCGTAGGCTTTTACAATCGAATGGCTCAGTCAGAGCTTACCATTGGCAAGGATGTTCATATCGTCGGCTTTGATAATATCGAGCTGGCGCAATATATTCAGCCCCGGCTGACAACGATTGACTATTCCAAACGAAAATGGGGCGCTGTAGCCGCCGAACAGGTTCTCAAAATCATTGCCGGGGAAGACGTGGAGCATGAGCGGTTGTACGTTACGCTTGTTCAAAGAGAATCGGCAGGCGCAACATTCATCACCCAAGACCAACAGAATCTCTAATGAACAGCAAAAGAGGTGCCCCACCCGCCAACCTCCAAAAAAAGAACTTCCACTGTCCCAAAAATGGGTTGGAAGTTCTTTTAGCTATACTTATTTAACCTAACAAAACCTTAATTAAATTCGCCAACGACCGTAAGGGATTGGCAATCGTCCGCCCCGTCTCCAGCTCTACTTGCAATGCAGCATCAACCATGGATAACTGTGCGACAGCCAGCTCTCTGCTTGGATCAGCATTCCTCAGACCATGCAATGAGCGAACCAGCAATTCCTCATACTCATCTTTACGTCCCTGCATAATCAGTTCAAAAGCGCTCTCCACCACCTTGACCTCTATCAGTGAAGAGAGTTCCGGCTTGCCTAATAGAGTGGCCGTATGATAAAGACGCTTCATCGTGCCCTCTACAGTAGCTGGATTCGTGAATACCAAGGTTCGTGGCAGCAAATCATCGCACATCTCATGAAAAAAGGGTTCATCCAGTGCGACTATTGGTGTAGACACGGCCCCTTGAGCCTTCTCCGCCAAAGCAATATAATTCGTGCACGTTATCAAAATAACGTCTAGATCGCTTTGAGACATCCAACTCAGTTGCTCTTCTACCTTGCGACTGGCATCATCCGCAGAAAAGTGCCGGTCCGATGAGACCCGGCGCATAAGTCCCGGTTCCACAAAATGTACCAGTTCCACCTCATAAGAAGCAAAAGCCCGTTCCACATAAGCTATATTCGAGTGATGCGCATGCAGGCAACCCACACGTTCCTTCAAACCTTCCATCGTCATCCCCCTGATCTATGTTTGCATCATTTTAACAAAAACAGGACGGTCTGGAAAGTGCCAATCAGATCGCACTATATGTGCATTTTTTAAAATTTACCGTTCGTATTTTTCCACTCTGTTTTAGCTGGAATCTCCTGAACTACATCCCAATGCTCGGCTATTTTGCCGTTCTCCACACGAAACAGATCATAGACAGCAGCTGAAGTCCCCTTAGGAGATTTCAATTCACTTACAACCAGCACGAAGTTGCCTTCTCCAAGAACCA
Organism: Paenibacillus sp. Mc5Re-14; assembly: GCF_001049835.1. NCBI lineage: Bacteria > Bacillati > Bacillota > Bacilli > Caryophanales > Paenibacillaceae > Paenibacillus > Paenibacillus sp. Mc5Re-14. The sequence goes on from NZ_CVPD01000001.1 coordinate 2,151,615, forward strand.
TATGCACCTGATCATATCCAATAGAAGCTCCCTGACCTGCTGCCGATAATGCTTGCTTCAGACTGGATACACCATCACCAAAAAGAGGATTATGCTGAATATACTGATCCCCATTATAATAGCTTTCCAATGCTGCACGATTTTTGCCAACCAGCACATCATCTACAAACTTGCGGATCAGCGTTTTGTTCGTCTCGGTTTGGTTGAGATCCGTAATTTGTGTTGTTCCGTCAATCATGGTATGTCCACTTGGATTGGTTGGAGCTGAGTCCTGCATGTTGTCCCAATGCTCAACAATTTTACCATTGCTATCGAAGCGGAAAATATCAAAACCAATACTCGTTTTCCCTGCAATGGACTTTTTATAATGTACTGCTACATCATTGCCGTCCTGAATAACCCGCTGGACCTCAACCAGTACGTTAGCTCCCTTCGATTGGCTAATCCCTTGCAAAAAGGCATCTCTCCCGCTAGCAAAGCTCGGATTATGCTGAATGTACTGATCTTTGCTGATCCAAGCCTCAGCTGCTTTCGTATTACCCGTTTCAAAGCTTTTCAGAATCTCTACAACCTTATCCTTATTACTCACCCCGATTTGCAAGGTTTGGCTGGCCGGATCCCAAATCACTTGCTTGCCCCACGCTTCTTTGACGACATCGACCGGCACATAGGTTACCCCTTGCTTGGTCAAGATGGTCGAGGTGGACAGTGGTACCTTAATCCCGTTGATTTGTGCTTCCGGACTGCCGGATACTAGTACAACCGTCGCTTGATCATAACGAATCGTCGTACTTTGACGCGCCGTATTGAATGTAATATGCTTGGCGTCCAGTGGAATTCCTAAACTGGTGGCCAACTGTCTCAGGGGGATCAACACCTGCTTGTTTCTCACGATAGGCGCAATTTTGTAAGCCTCCTTCTTGCCATCTACCCAAACCTGAATACCCGTGGCAGGTTTTACGTCGGCTGCTAAAGCCGGTACAGCAGAAGACAGAACAAGCAAGCCAGCAAGTGCAGCAGTAACCGTATGTTTTTTCATGAATGTAAGCCCCTCTCAACCTGTAAAATAGAGTATGAAAATTTTATGTAACCAATATAGTTGTAGTTAACCGCGGAAGTATAAACATTCCCCCCTATCTAACTTTAAACCCCATTTAAATCATTTGAAACCTTAGTAACCCTCCTTTGAATTTTTATACTTATGACTGTTGCCACACAAATCACAAACCTTAGAATAAAGGATATGGAAAGCAATAACAATGTATGATACTCTCCATAATTTTATTATGAATAACATGCACTAATAAAGTTAGCTCAAAAAAACGGCTCCTATCACCAAGCGAATAGACGCTTTTTGAATAGAAAGCCGCTGTTAACCTCATTAATATTGTTATACGGACAACGTTCTCCGGAACTTGATAAAGCTCCCAATTCGCCAGATTGAGATATACACCAGCGCCATCGTAATGGCCAGCATGCTAATTTCGGTCGTACCCAGACTACTGAGGTATTGGGTCAGAACAACGCGAATCAAAATAATAGCGATAATAATATATTTAAAATATTGGTTCGGCTTGGGATAGATGAGACCGTCATCCCGTCTTTCATAGGCCGTATGCAGCAAGATAACGTAGCCAAACAGAGCCCCTAATAACCCAGCAACCAACAGTTCCCAAAAGGCGGGGAGCGCGTACGTTTGACCAGGAATATGCATCAATTGATATACCGATATCATCATAGCTGGGAAAGCAATAAACATGGGAAGCAAAATCCGGAATCCATTTCCTTTTACCGGGCCCCTTCGTCTCTTGGTTCTCAACCAGATCATTAGCCCCACCAGAACAGCCATCAACGCATAAATAAAGATTGTCGTCATGGTGAAATTCCTTTCTAATATATAGTCATTTATCCAAAGTTAAATCGACAGCTTTTTCTCCAACAAATAAGCGTTCAAGCGGATCAATGCATATGCAGCAACCCAACTAATCAACACCGCAACCGGGAAATTCCAGGTAAAAGGAAACCAATGTCCGTTTTGGACACGATCAAACTGCTCATAAATCCGCTGATCGCCTGACCAATAAAAGATACTCCCTCCACCCATCAAAAGAATCCACAGAATCGGGCTAAGTGGCCGCAAAGTGCTGTATTTGGTACTAGCCGTCAGCAGACCCACCGCAATAACCAACGGAGTAAAACCAATAATCATCACAAACCAGTTCAAGCCGGCTATCATAAAAGACGCTGCATCCGCAAACGTATAAGCCTGTATGGTCGATGAGATAAACAGCGCGTATAGAGAACCTACCACAAACAGGATCAATATCACGACAATGGTTTGTAAAATAGCAGCAATCCATTTGGCGCTAATCAACCACATACGCGGATAAGGAAGGGTCAGCCACCAGCCGTAGGTATCATTTTCCCATTCTCTTCTGAGTGTTCCCACACCCATAAAAACGATCATGTACGGCAGGCCCAGGGTGACATACCACAGCCTTGTCAATTCGAGTTGGTTGTGAAGCGCAAAATACAAGGAAATCGTGAACGCCGCAATTAGAAAAAATGAGAAATATACAAGCCTCCATGATCTGGGCAGTCGATTACGGCTTTGCTTTCTCCAACTTCCTTTATTCCGAAATTCATGGCGTATTAAATCTTTGAACAGCCCGGATGAATTCACGCCTTCCACTCCCTTTTGTACAAATTGCGGAACACCTGATTCAGCGAGCCATGCTCTGCACGCAGATCATCCGATTCACCAGACCATATCACTCGCCCGCGGTCCATCATGACCGTGTAATCAAACAAGCCTTCCACTTCCTGAATATCATGTGTGCTAATGAGTATGGATTGTTGCCGATCCTCCAAATAATCAATAATCCCAGCTACGATCGCTTCTCTAGAGAGAACATCTATGCCTACAAAAGGTTCATCCAGGATCATAAGCGGTACTTCTCGTGCCAGGCACAGAATCAGCAGCACACGTGCCTCCTGTCCGCGACTCAACCCGGCCATCTTTAGCTCCAATTCCACATCCATATGGTCAGCAAGTTTATAGGCATCCTTTATATTGAAGCCAGGCAAAAAGGACTTCCCCCATTCCAGCGTCTGCTGAACTGTATGATTGGGATACCAGCGTGCCCGGTCAGGAAGATAGGATATATTCCGGTTGGTTTCCCAGCCTGGCTGTTGGCCCAGCACCTGAAGCTCGCCCCCATCCGGCTGAATCAACCCCGTGATGGCTCGAAAGAAGCTGGACTTCCCGCAGCCATTGGGCCCAAGCACACCTACAATACGTCCTGTCGGAATGACGACATCCAGTTGGTCTAATGCTTTTTTATTTCCATATTGCTTTATCAGCTTCTTTGCGGTTACCACAGACTCTGTCATGCCTTTTCGCCTCCTTCCTCGTGATCTCCGTCCTGTCGGTTTCTTATATATTGCTGTACATCTTCCCAGGATAATCCCAGGCTGCTCATCTGTCCGAGAAACTGATCTATATACGTCATAGCCAGTTGTTCCCGAAAGCTGGCAATCCGCTCACTGGACGAAGTTACATACGTACCCAGGCCACGCCGCTTCTCAGTCAATCCGTCCCGCTCCAACTCCTGATACGCCCGCATCACGGTATTCGGATTCATACGCAATTCCTGCGCCAGATCACGAACAGATGGCATTTTGCTTCCCATTTCGATCTCCCCTTTAGCAATGGAGCTTCGTACTTGATTTAATATTTGTTCATATAATGGCTGGCTAAAGTCAATTAAAAATCGGAACGAGCCAACCCGTTGTTCTTCCATGGGTGTTTTCCCCCTAATTCAGCTGTATCTATCGTGCCTGTAGTGTATTATATCACTTAATACACTTAATACAAGTGCAATTCGTTAAAATGTTAGTTAGTCCTGCCATCCAAATTTCATTCAGTAAATGCTCAGCTTGCGCTCAGATAGCATTCAAGTTAATCCCTTATGATGTATCACGTACCAAACAAACCATAACCGAAAGGTGGAAAATGAAGATGAAGAGCACCAAGAAAGCAATTTTGGCCGGAACGTTGGCGTTGGCATTTTTAGGAGGCGGAGCGCTGTACTCCACAGGCGCAGCCCATGCTGCTTCAACTACACCTGATAAGGCTTCCACTGCAAACAAAGCACAGGCACCTAAGGGAAACCCCGGCGATGCTAACGGTCCACAAATCGCAGGAGGAAACTATGCTGAGAACAAGGCTCTCCTGAAACTATTAAAATTGTCCTCCAGTCAGTTGGATACACAGCTGAAAGCCGGTAAATCCCTTGCTACGATCGCCACAGCACAAGGCGTGAGCGTAAACTCCGTGATTGATGTGATGGTTTCGGATATGAAGTCAAAACTCGCTACGGAAAAACAAAACGGCAAGATTACCACAAGCGAATATAATCAACGTGTTTCCAACCTGAAGCAAATGATTACCGATATGGTGAATGGCATTAAGCCCTCTAAGCCACCAGTGGACGGGGCTAAAGGAGAAACAGGTAAAGCTCCTACTAAAACAGATGCGGCGGCCAAGGCTCCCGCCAAAACAAATACAGCTAAAGCCTCTGCTAAGCAAAAATAGCTACAGCTTCTGTTTTCCAAAAGCTGTAGCTCGATAAGTCATATTCGTAAAAACCATTTGTTAATCTGATACAGCCACTCCATAATAATAAAATCTCCATCCGGCTTCCCTGTACGGATCGAGAATGAATAAGCCTGTCCTCTACTGCGATACAACAGAAGAGGACAGGCTTATTTTTCATGCATTACATACAATATGTGGTAAACTAACATAAACCAGAGATCACATTTTTTATCCTGATTCAGGTAAAGGGAGTATGTAATGAAAATAAATAAACAGGAATTTAATGTACAAGGAGTAAGCTATACCATCAGATCGGCTATGATTCAGGATGCGATGAACTTGTCGGAAATCCGCGTGCTAATTGATGGAGAGACTGAAAATTTAGACAGAGAGAAGGGAGAAGCATTCATAAGTACATCCGGTTTTGAACAGCTTATTAAAGCCGATACAGAGCATGCCAAAAATCTATTTTTAGTTGCGGTCGTTCATGATAAAGTCGTTGGATTTTCAAGATGTGAAGGTCATCTTCTGCGTCGATTCGCTCATAAAGTTGAATTCGGTGTGTGTGTACTAAAGGATTTCTGGGGTTATGGAATCGGTACGAATCTTTTGAAAAAATCTATTTCCTGGGCAGACTCCAACGGTATCCAGAAAATGACTCTACAAGTTTTGGAAACCAATAATAAAGCTATTGAGCTTTATAAAAAGCATGGGTTTGAAATCGAAGGGTTATTAAAAAACGACAAGATTCTCTCAGATGGTCAATACTACAACACCATAATCATGGGAAGATTTCATAACTAAAAAAGATCCTGTTCCACAGGATCTTTCATCATTTCGGCGCGATATTGACCCTAGTAGCGATAATCATCGTAGGGATTGCGATTACGATAGTGATCTCGCGGCTGTTGGGCTGCGGTAATCATCAAAAATATGCCTGAGAGCAAGTGCATTAACCAGCCCACAAATGGAATCCACCCAACAACTGAGGTCACGATCCCTAAAATAGATCCATAATAAGCCTCTTTATTAGTCACCGATAGCACCAACGTAACAATGTGGAAAATCAACATAAAGAACAATACAGTATACGCAGAATTTATGACGAGCAGCCCGCCCAAAACAGGAATAGCAAAAAATAGCTCCAATCCGCCTGTGATCCATTTTAATGTTTTTGATGGTGTCATTGTTCCACTCTCCCAATGCTGTTTCATTCCATAAGTATATCCTATCCCCATGCAGGATGACATACATATTTTACTAATTTCATACCTGCATAGCGACGATCTCACCCCTTTTTCGAATGAGCTAAGCCCTGGCTACATATATGTGAGAGAGAACGAAATTTCGTGATTTTTAAAGGGGGGAGCATCATGGGATATTATATTGAAGTGGAACGTGGCGTTAAGCTGTATGTAGAAGATATAGGAGAAGGCATCCCTGTTCTGATGGTGCACGGCTGGCCGCTGGACCATCGAATGTACGAATACCAGGTCGCCCTGTTGCCTGCTTACGGATACCGCTGTATTCAAGTAGATCTTAGGGGGTTCGGGAAGTCTGATCGACCATGGCATGGCTACCATTATGATCGACTGGCAGACGATCTCCTGGCTGTTATACAGGCCCTTCAATTAAGCCATATACGACTGATCGGCTTTTCCATGGGGGGAGCTATTGTTACGCGCTACATGAGTAGGCACCGGGGATGGGGTGTTGACCAGCTGATTTTGATCGGAGCTGCCACGCCTCGATTCACCCCAACCAGCGACTTTCCTTACGGTACTCCTGTCGCTGAGGTAGATAAACTCATCAAACAAGCCTATACAGATCGCCCGCAACTGGTAACATCATTTGGCGAAATGTTATTCGCCAATCCTGTCAGCCAGAGTTTACGTGACTGGTTACGTGATCAGGGCTTTGCGGCTTCGGTTCATAGCATGGCTTGTACTTTGTATTCACTGCGTGACTCTGATTTACGGCCCGATTTGCCATGTATACACGTGCCTACGTGGATTCTGCACGGCAAGCTGGATCGAGTCTGCCCCTTCCCCCTAGCGATCCAAACTCAAAAAGGAATTGCCGGTTCCAGGCTTATTCCTTTCGAACGAAGTGGTCATGGTGTATTTTATGAAGCACTACCTGAATTTAATTCCACCTTACTGAGCATACTATCCCCATCCTCTTTACACCCTAATTGAAAGCCTGTTCTCAGAAAAACAAAAAAGACGCCTCAGCGCCGTTATGGCTATGGGGCATCTTTCACTACAAACATGTATCCGCTTAGGATTGTTTGGTATGATTAAAGCTCGTATTATTCAAAACAGCCAGCTTTTTCTCGCCCTTCACCATGGCAGAACCGCAAATGGGGCATGTCGGCTCGACAGAAAAAGCGAAGTTATCCCGCATCCAGCCGTTGCATGTATCACTGGCGCAATTCCAAACTGTTGTTATTTCCTCAGGAATCTCATCCATTGGCTTTTTCCGTGAATTGTACATAAACATCCCTCTTTCTTCATGATTTATAAAGCGATAAGATGTAATCAGTTCAAAAACGGTCTTGTGAACAGATAAAAACAAATGCCCCAAACGCTATGTTCGGGGCATCTGAAGTAGGCTGTAATTTAAAATTACAGTTTTACAACGTTCTCAGCTTGTGGTCCACGGTTTCCTTCAACTACGTTGAATTCTACGCGTTGGCCTTCGTCCAAAGATTTGAAACCTTCGCCTTGGATTGCGGAGAAGTGTACGAATACATCGCTTCCACCTTCAACTTCGATGAAACCGAAACCTTTTTCTGCGTTAAACCATTTAACTGTACCTGTTTGCATGGAATTACCTCCAAAATATATTTATATGACCTTTATTTTTTACAAATAAAAATTCACATATTGCACAAGGTTATTTCAACCTAAAACAATAACCCTCTACAATATGTGAATCTCAGGTCACAATTTCAATATACTCATATTACCATAAGTGTATTGAAAACGCAAGCACTGGAGAATTTAATTTATGCAGAGTGCTCATGTCATCTATTGCTGCTTCAACCTGTCTTCATCAGACAAGAGTGAATCATCAACGCCTACTTAAAACATTATATCCGCAATTACCTTCTATTATACCAGTAATCAAGAAATAAATATACACAACGTTGCGCAGGAGATGAACTTCTTGAGAAAAAGTTCATCTTCTGCTTTATTTGCTCATTTTAATTACAAATCCGCCAGTGCTTTAATTTCCTCTGCTGTCAGCGCTTTGTTATATAACTGTACCTCATCCAGGCTACCGTTAAAGTAGGCATCGGCAACAAAGCGGCTTTTACCAAGATACGCCTCGTTCGTCAGCAACTCATTGGGGTTAAAGGTAATACCGTCATTTACAGCTACTTCTTCACCATTTACATACAGCTTCCCTGTATTCCCCTCCAGTGTAACCGCCACATGGGTCCACTGGTTTAGAGGTAATGATGATTTGGAAAGCAAGCTCTGATCCGTACCTTCATGGATTGTAAACTGGAGTACACCGCTTCCTTGAGAAGGGGTGAGGAACATATGGCGAGCCTGGCCGTTGCCGAAGTCAAAAATCCGTTGCCAAGCTGCTCCGCCCTTCCAGTTCACCCAAGCGGAAAAGGTAAAGTCTTTCGCATCCGTTACCGTATTGGGCAGCTGCACGTAACCATCCTTGCCGTTCAGGGCAAGAGCACCGCCAAGCTTCCCGTCTTTGTCCCATGTGGCACCGCCATAGGTCTTACCGTCGAGTTGGTTGTATGTGCTGTCAACAACCGAGGTGCCTTGATCCTCACTCCACGAGTAACATGCGAGCTGAGGACCCTGAGCCTGTTCAGGAACAATGGCTGTAAAACTTTTCTTTGCAGTCGCTTTGTCCTTTTTAATAGTCGCTGTCAATGTAACTGCTGCAGGCTGGGAACCAGCTTCTGGACGGTACACTTCACCAGTGACAGAAATAATCTCGGGGCGGGAAGATTCCCACGAAATAGTGGTATCTTGTGCAGCTTGAGTAGGTAACGTGAGATCATAAAAAACGTTGCTCGTATCGCCTAGGCTCAAATCCTTCTGCACCGCAGCTACAATCTTGCTGGCCTTCAGGTCAGGCTTTAGCGAACCCCATACCGCAACACCCTTGGAGGACAATGCGGTAAAAGCAAGCGTCTTGGCTCCCGTGTCTGGATCACGGTGCCGTAGGAATACCCCTTTGTACTTCGCACCATCTGCTGTAATTTCCAGCTGATTGTCTGCCCCCAGCTTCCATGTACCGTTCACTCCGCCAGACAGTTTGCCACCGCGATCCAGACTGACGGTAACAGCTTGCTTAATATTGGCCGAAATTTCCTTCCCGTGATTTACATACGAGTATTGACCGATGACATCCTTCTCTGACAGCTTTTTCAGTGAATCCTCATCTCCTGTATAGCGATAAGGAGCAACTACAGGCCAACCGTCGGCGTTCATGAACATTTCATGTACACGTACTTCAAACTGCTCGCCTCTCCCCGGAAAACGGGAGTGAAAAATGACAAAATGCTTTTTCGTCTTGGGATCATAATAAGCCGAGTTGTGTCCAGGCGACACATAGCCCATACCCAGCCCTGTTCCCGGATCGCCAATTTCTCTTGGAATCAAGTAATTACCTATTAACTTGACACCATATGGCTCAATGGAAGCGTCATCAAAAAGAGGTTTATCAGGATTCGCTTTAACCTTGATCATGTCGTTGCCCTCAGCATCGTAGAAAGGGCCATCTGGTGTTTTGGACCGAGCCACACGCAGGTTGTATCCGCCATCCGCTGACAATCCGCCATAGGATAGGAACAAGTAATAGTAGTCCGTTTGTGGACTGTATTGTATGTACGGCCCCTCCATACGAGCATGGTTACCGCCCGTCAGCTTTTTCCCGTAGCCTTGGCCTGGCAGAGGCTTCCCTGTTTTTTCATCCATCTGCAAAATGAAAATGCCTCCGGAGTAGGAGCCATATACCATCCACAGCTTGCCGTTCTTATCATAGAAAGTGTCAGGGTCTACGGCATTGGGATGCTTGGTTGCGTCATAGATCGTCCCATCTTCACTCGGTTGACCCCACATGCCGGATTTCAGAAAAATCCCTTTATTCTTATAAGGTCCTTCAATTTTATCAGCAACTGCTAGGCCCATAGCTGAACGCGGGGAGTCACCTTTGCAAGCGTTATAGTACATATAGAACTTGCCATCCGCCAGTTGAATGACATCAGCTGCCCACAGCGTGTCTGTCTGCGCCCAATCCAGCGCTTCCTTTAATTCCTCTTTGACGTTGGGAATCAATGCATTACCATTTGCCACACCTGTCGCAATTGTATCCCAATTCATAAGGTCCTTGGACTTGGCAGCCGCCAGATGTGAGCCAAAAATGTAAAATGTGTCTTTCACTTTCAGGATGGATGGATCATGTACGGAAGTCTCCTTGAAGGAGACGGCCTTTTTACTTTGGCTTAAAACATTTTCCAGACCTTGAGCTTGAAGGGAAGTTTGCTCTACACTTTGAATCCCAGCTGTATCTGAATTGAGTGTTGACTCGGCGCCCACCAGAGAAGCAGGCAACAACAGCGCACCTGCCAGAGAAGCGGCCGTTACTTTACGAACAAATAATTGCTTCATAAATCAATCTCCTCTCGTTTTGAACATTCCTGATAACATAAAACAATAATGAATAAGACGGTCAGGATTATGTTTGTATTAACTTCCTCACTCTCAAATTAAATGTTGATCATCTCCTCCTTTGTATTAAAGCGCTTTCAAATAATTCGAAAAATAAAACCTCCTTCTATTAAGAAGGACGATTCAAACCAGATGGTAATCGTATCTCTATATTATTCAATGGGTATAGAAAATTCAATATGTAATTTTATATTTTTATAAATAATTCATTTAATTATTAACATTAATAAATGTGTTGCTTTAATTCCTAGTTTAAAGTTATAATTTGACAAGTAAAATCCTATATGTTACCTGCCGATATATTTAAAAATAACTGTTTTATGATAATTGTAATACAAATATTTACATTTTATGAGGAGGTGAAAATTTATGCAATGGTATTTAAAAGTGCTGCAAAACTATGTAGGATTCCAAGGTAGAGCAAGACGTACAGAATACTGGATGTTTACTTTGTTCAATGCGATAGCTGGCCTGGTATTATACTTGTTGGATTTCCTCTTAGGACTTCCTTTCGTATTGTCATTTATCTATGGCTTGGCTGTTTTGTTACCGTCTCTGGCAGTTCTTTTCCGCAGACTACACGACACGGGCAAAACCGGGTGGTGGATTCTGATCGCTTTGGTTCCTTTTGGGAGCATTGTGCTGCTTGTATTCACATGTCTAGACAGTCAGCCTGGCGACAATAAGTATGGGCAAAACCCTAAATTGTAATTTGATGTAGTTGTCTAAAACCTCTTTCACTTTTGTGAAGGAGGTTTTTTTCATATCCTCTTTTTGTCATCTGCGAATTTTTTTAGCGCTACCTGTTTACAATCTTCTCTTTTAGTTTATTTTAAACGAGTATTAAGCTGGCGCTAAGATTGGGCGTGTATGATGTATTTAAGAATCTGGTAACTACATAGGCCGGATGGGCTAAAGGCATAAACATCACTCCCGTTGGATATCCATATACCGTTCCACCCCGTCAGAAATTTAATGAAACACAAAAGGAGATTTACACTTATGAATCGAAAACGAATGTTGGTCATCTGCACACTGTTGCTGGCGTTATCTATTGGGCAGTCATCCACTTGGGGAAGTCGGACTAATGCTGCTGCACTGGCTCCAGAGAGAGCCCTTCATGTACAGGACAATGAAGCTTCCAAGGATGATGACTTGTTGAAAACACTGGGTATATCCTCTGATGAGCAATTATATGATGCGTTATATAATGGTCAAACCTTGGCTGATATTGCACAAACCAATAATCAGGATGCTCAGGCTATCGTTGATTTACAGGTAGCTCAGTTGACGGAGCAGTTGGATCAACGACTGGCCAATAAGAGCATTACCCTTGAGCAATACCAAGCCCATAAGGCAGAACTGACACAAGTCGTTGCCAAAAGTGTGTTCGGCCTATAAGCCTAGGACACGACCGAACATAAAAAAGGCGCTGAATCCATAGAGGATCAGCGCCTTTTTTTGTATTTGATGTAACTTACGCTTGATATACCCGAATCAGATTGGTAGTGCCCGCCTCAGCGACAGGAACACCTGCTGACAGGACTACAGTATCTCCTTTATGGATATAGCCTGCATTCAGCGCGTTACGGATGGAAGATTCGAACATTTCATCCGTTGTGGCTACCTTATCCCCTTTAATCGGGAATACACCGGACAAGAGGCAAATTTTAGCGAATACTGTGTTATTCGGAGTAACCGCAATGATCGGTGCCTTCGGACGATATTTGGACACCATACGAGCCGTGAATCCACTGGCAGTCGAGGTAATAATCGCTTTGGCATCCAGCTCCAGAGACGAACTCACCGCACCCTGACTAATGACTTCAGTAATGTTGGTGCTTTGGCGTGCTCTGCGCTTATCGAACTGCTCCTGGTAATCCAATTGGGATTCTGCACTGGCAGCTACCGCAGCCATGGTCCGTACGGATTCAACAGGGTATTTACCTGCAGCAGATTCGCCCGACAGCATCACTACGTCAGCTCCCTGCATAACGGCATTGAACACGTCACTAACTTCAGCTCTCGTCGGACGCGGGTTCACCTGCATGGACTCCAACATGTGAGTAGCGACAATAACGGGCTTACCGACCAGATTACACTTGTCGATCATTTCTTTTTGCATCACAGGCACGTCTTGAATCGGCACTTCCACGCCCAGGTCGCCACGAGCTACCATAATACCGTCCGAAGCTTCGATGATATCATCCAGGTTTTCCATGCCCTCGGCATTTTCAATTTTGGAATAAATCTGTACGTGCTCGGCATGATGTCCCTTCAAAATCTCACGGATTTCACGGATGTCGTCGCCTTTACGCACAAAAGAAGCCGCAATAAGCTCGATACGCTGCTCCACCCCAAATTGAATGTGCTTCACGTCGCGCTCTGTCACGCCTGGAAGAGTTGTATGAATCCCTGGCAGATTCACACCTTTTCTCGGCTTCAAAATACCGCCGCTTACGATATTACAAATCATCTCGGTTCCTTCGATGGAGGTTACAGTCAGATCAACCAAACCGTCGTCGATGAGAATGCGGTCACCTGCTTTGATATCCTTCGGCATATCTGGGTAATTCACCGAAATACGATGCTCGTCCCCCAAAATCTCTTCCGTGGTCAGAATGAGCTGGCTGCCTGGCTTCAGTAGAACAGATGCCTCTTTCAGCTTGCCAATCCGTATTTCCGGTCCTTTAATATCCATCATGACAGGGATACAGGTATTCATTTCCTTCGCTGCCTGTCTTACATTTTCAATACGTTTAACATGATCCTCCAGCTCCCCATGAGCCATGTTTAAGCGAGCTACCGTCATACCAGCTTGGATCATTTCTTTTAACAAATCAATGGAGTCACAGGCAGGTCCCATAGTACAAATAATTTTCGTTTTAAGCATAGTAATGTCATCCTCCTGAATGTCTTTACTGTATGGTTTCTATTCCACTTTGCTTCTCTATCTACATTAAACTTATATGCTTCTATTCTACCTGTACCCGTGCACCAAGACTATGAACTATAGTATGATGAATGTACTACAGTATAGTGAATGTTGAAGACATCGGGGAGTGAGTTTCGTGATTACATTGGTGGATATACGGCAGGACAACGGTGTGGACTGGTATGAAAAGACTGGTGCAAATAGCGGCCACGATGACTTACTGTTCATTTTGGTCACCTTTGGCAAATGTGTATATTGGGTGAACGATTGCAAGTTCATTCTTGGCAAGGGTGAAGCACTGCTTTTACCCGCTCATCTGAATTACTATGGTAAGAGTATCCCTACGCTTTTCCATACCAAGTATGTGATACATTGCCGCAAAACATGTACGAACAGCGCACTTCCCATACTGAATACAGACCAGCCGTTATTGATCAAACCAGGATGCTACGATATGCTGCATGAACGGATCAAATCGATGTATTATCAATGGACAGAACACCCAAGCTACTATACTCTGATGGCTGACTGTCTGCTGACCGAGGCCATGATTTATATGAACCAGGAATGGGACAAAGGCGCCATTTCTTGCGATAAAGAGCGGCATGTGGAACATATGAAACAGTATATACAGAATCACTACAGGGAAAAGGTAACCAAAGAAGAGCTTGGCGACGCCATCCGCAAAACCCCCAACTATGCGGCGACACTGCTGCGTGAGGTCACACGCCAAACGATTAGCGAGCATGTACATACGCAACGTATTAAAACCGCCATCTACATGCTAACCGAGTCGCGGCTAACGATTCGTGAAATTTCGGAGTATGTGGGCTATAGCGATGTTTCCTATTTTCATCGGATCTTCAAACGCTTAACAGGCTGCTCGCCGTCCGAATTTCTGGATGAACGTTCCTCCATCGTCTAATCTGATAGCCTGAAGCGGAATATCATAGATAAAAAAATGGTCGCCCTACATGGAGTTCATGTAAAAGCGACCATTATCATTATACTTACGCGATAAATCTGCGTGTATTTGGGCTGACTGGATGATATTATTTGGAGGAACCCGCTGTTTTGACTTTATCCAGCATTTTATCGCTAAAGCCAAACATCCAAGTCAGGACAAAAGATACAGCCATAGCAGCCAAGTTCGCCAAAATGTAAAGCGGAAGCTGATGGTTCATGTAGAGCAACGTACCCGGAATAACTGTAACCGCCATCCCTGTAGCCGCCAAATGGAAGACTGAAGCAATAAAACCACCAACCGCTCCGCCGATGAGACCCATGACAAAAGGCTTCATATATCTCAGATTGACTCCGAAGATAGCCGGCTCTGTAATCCCCAGGAAAGCAGAGAACGAAGAAGGAAGCGCCAACGCTTTCAGCTTGCTGTCCTTCGTTTTCAGACCAACCGCCAGGCAGGCAGCTCCCTGTGCAGCCATTGCGCAGGTAATAATAGCATTGAAGGCATTTACGCCGTTCTTTTCAAGCAGTTGGATCTCCAGAAAATTAAATATATGATGCACACCTGTAACGACGATAATCTGATGCAAAAAGCCGATGACGATCCCTGCAATACCGAAAGGCAAATCAAGTACAAATATTGTTCCGTGCAGCACCCATTCTTCAAGTGAATGGAACACTGGACCGATAGCAAACAGTCCCAAAGTGATCATAATCAACAGTGTTAAAAACGGTGTCAGAATCAGATCCAGCGCTTCAGGCACCCGTTTACGCAGCGCCCGCTCCAGTTTGGCTCCGATCAAACCCACGAAGAAGGCTGGCAATACTGAGCCCTGATAGCCCACCACTGGAATGAATCCGAACATCGTCAACGGATGAGCTGAGCCGTCCGCAACACTATACGCGTTAGGGAGAGCCGGGTTTACCAGCATCAGACCGAGAACGATACCCAGCACCGGACTACCGCCGAATACTCTAAAGGCTGACCATGCGACTAACGCAGGCAGAAAGGCAAAAGCCGTATCCGTTAATACCTGTGTATATAATAAAAAGTTAGGTGAAATATCCTGCGGCGTCATACCGAGCAGAGCGAGAATTTGCGGCTGAGTAAGCAAACCGCGCAGTCCCATGAACAACCCCGTAGCGACCAGCACTGGAATAATCGGTACAAACACATCGCCAAAGGTACGAATGGACCGCTGGAAGACGTTGCCCTCCTTTTTCGCCTGACTCTTCACCTCTTCTTTAGATGAACCCGTCACGCCAAGCTTCTCAACCTCTTCAAAAATCCGATTTACCGTTCCTGTACCAAAAATAATCTGATATTGACCTGAATTGAAGAAAGCACCCTTAACCTTGTCGATCTCTTCAACTTTTTTCTGATCAATCTTCTCTTTATCATGCACCATAATCCGTAAGCGCGTTGCACAGTGAGCAAACGAAGCGATATTCTCCTTTCCACCGATCGCCTCGATCACTTCTTTAGCTATCTCTCTGTTTTCCGCCATGATGTTCATCCCCTCGTTCATTCCGTTATGTTTGATGATTAACGATCCACTTGATGAATTAGCCTACTCATGTAAAATTCCATTTTACCGCTTGGAAGAGAGCCTCTCCCTTGTCGGCAAAAAAGCGTATTTCGTCACTCTCTGGGTGCGGAAAAATACGACTGGTGAACACTTCTTCCCCATCATTGATGAAAATCTCAACCGAAGATGTATCTACAAACAGATGAAGTTTGATATGATCTTTATCCCATGCACACTGCCGCACTTCACCATACTCAGCGGCTACAGGCTCACCCGATTGCGAACGGTCCAATACAAGTTTGCGGCTGACGGCGTTATATTTTATCACCGTTTTCTCCGTCTCACTCGCACGGAATTCGATACCAAATGCCTTCGCATCCAAAAGATCTACTTCACAGATCAGCTCATACGCTGTACCTTTAAATCCTTCATAGGTTTTGCTCTCTGAAGACAACGTATCAGCTACCCGATCCTCACTATTTCTACGCAATGTGGTTAGTTCTGGGATTGGCCGCTGCAAGAGTTTTCCCTCATGAAGCGTAAGTTCTCTCGGTAACGTCAGACAATGGGCCCATCCGTTCGGATCTGTCGGGTATTCGATATCCGGCAGCCCCATCCAGGCCACCATAATACGCCGCCCCTGCGGGTCAATCATCGTCTGTGGTGCATAGAAATCAAAGCCTCTATCGAGCTCGTGGAATGCGCCATGCTCCAGTGTTCTTGTCTCTGTATTCAGCAGTTTGCCGATGACGTAGCCCGATTGATAAATATTGTGGTTTTCGTCCCCTGAAGGCTCCAAGCCCTGTGGAGAAAAGACCAAGACCCCTGCTCCGTTCAGTTCAAAATAATCCGGACATTCCCACATATATCCAAACAATTCCAGCCCAGTGTTCAGTTCCCCCTCGAACTGCCAAGTATGAAGATCGGTTGAACGGTAAAGGACAACGCAGCCTGTTGAATTCGTTCTCTGGGCACCAATCACACAATAGAAACTATCGCCGTCCTTCCACAGCTTGGGATCACGAAAATGATCTGTATAGCCTTCTGGTACATGGTCAATAACAGGATGCTCCCACTTGGTAATGCGACCGCTCTCATCCATCACAGCCATGCATTGATAAGGATGTCTAATCCAGTTTTCGTCTCTTGTATTTCCTGTATACATCATGTATAACTTGTCCTCATGCTCTAGCGCGCTGCCGGAATAAGCCCCATGCGAGTCGAAATCGTCCCCAGGTGTGATGCCAATGCCTGCACTATGCCATGTGACCAAATCTTTGGATTTCAAATGATACCAATATTTCATCCCATGATCGGTTCCGAGCGGGAACCACTGATAAAATAAATGGTATTCACCTTGATAATATGAAAATCCATTCGGATCATTGAGTAAACCTGTCGGTGGCTGGATATGAAACGACTGTCGCCACTGACATTGCTCCACCTTTTTCTGCAAGCTTGCTATTTCGCCAGGCTCTGCCTGCTCGATCAATCGATACTTTTGTTCTTTTGTCATTTTCATAGGTGTACCTCATTTTTTAAAAACTTAGATTTAGGGAACCGGTTCCAAATAAACGAAAAAAATATTATAACGGAACCGGTTCCTATACGATTAAAAAAATACTCATCCATGGATTTGCAACCGATTCCAATTTGCAAGAGTAAAATGGAACCGGTTTCGAAGAAATTATAATCCACTTGTTTAACGTTTGTCAACGCTTTCTCTTTCAATAAGGGAATAATCCATGACTGTTACTTGCTCTACCGTTTTATGTTCTACCAGCCGTACAATATTTTGTGCTGCTACACGTCCAGCCTCCATATACGGATATTGAACAGTTGTTAGCGCAGGGTGAATGACCTCCGTAATATCGTATCCCCCAAAGCCAGTTACCGACAAATCCGACGGAATGGTAATTCCTCTGGAATAAGCCGCGTTGATTACCCCAAGCGCGATATTATCTGTAGCACACACCATTAACGATGGTTTGAATTTGTCCAAAATAGCGGATGCAGCAATCCGTGCATCGGACATTTTAAACCCGGTTTCATAGTATCTGATATCATATCCTGCGGCTCGCATCGCCTCGTCCGTATAACACGCAGCAGGTAATGCATCGCGAACAGCCTGCCTAAAGCCCTCTTTGCGTTGTACACCGACAGCAACATCCCTTTCAGTCACACCGACATAGGCAATTTCACGGTGGCCCTGTGACAGGACATATGCACCGATATCATATCCGGCACGATAATCATCATGGATAAGACTATGGATCTGCTCATGTTGTTGGCCCACCAGCAATACCGGAATACTGATGTCTCGAATCGCGGTCAGATGGTCGTCTGTAATTTGAGCAGCCAGCAGAATGATACCTGAAATTTTTTGCCGTGCGAACTCATAGATCGCTTCGATTTCACGTTTTACATCCTGACTCGTATTAGAGATCAACATCTGGTAATGCTGGGAACGCAGCTCCTCATCAATCCCCATTAACGTATGAGATGTGGCAAAAGAATCCAGCCGTGGCACGACGGTTCCGATAATGTTGGTTCGTTTTGCCTTTAGACTCTGGGCAAAGGTATTGGGCACATACCCCGTGGCTTTGACCACCTTTTCAATTTTACGCTTTGTATCCAGGCTGACAGATCCGCCGTTCAAAAAGCGGGATACGGTGCTTTTGGATACACCAGCCATTTGGGCTATATCTGCAATCGTCTTATTCATGAGGTCCCCCGGAGATTTTCATTTTCATAAGTGTCCAAAACTTCTCATTTTACATAAATCTATAATACCATATGGCGGGATTGGATTGCTGTAGCTCCAAACTCATCATACACAAAAAGCCGTCCCTTCCATGAAGAAGGAAACGGCGTTTCATGATGAACTGAATTTAAAAATCGAAGTTATCCGGATCTGGACCTACCCGAAGATTGGCATTTAACGCCTGAATTTGATCCATATCCTCACGCGTCAATTCAAAGTCAAAAATATCGGCATTTTCGACGATTCGATGTGCCTTGGTGGACTTGGGAATAGTGACGACTCCTTGCTGTACATCCCAGCGTAAAATCACTTGAGCCACCGATTTACCGTACTTGTTCGCTATGTCTTGCAGTACCGGATGATCGAGCAATTGGCCTTGCATGAGCGGGGACCAGGCTTCCATTTGGATGTTGTTCTTTTGACAGAATTGCAGCAGCTCGGCTTGAGTTAATTGCGGGTGGAATTCCACCTGATTGACCATTGGCTTGATTTCTGCATCCTTCATGAGATCTTCCAAATGATGAATTTGGAAGTTGCTGAGTCCAATTGCCTTAATCCGTCCTTCTTTATACAAGGACTCCAACGCTCTCCATGCTTCTTTGTACTTCCCTTGAACCGGCCAATGAATTAGATATAGATCCAGATAGTCCAGTCCCAACTTGTCCAGGCTCGCTTCATAAGCTGCTCGTGTCTCTTCATAGCCTAAATCTGCATTCCACACTTTGGACGTGACGAACAGATCTTCTCTCGACAGATTATTCTCCGAGAGGGCTTCCTGAATAGCCTGTCCTACACTGTTTTCATTCGCATAGATTGCCGCTGTATCTATACTGCGGTAGCCATGCTTTACAGCAGCCTTTACAGCATTGACCAGCTCTGAACCTTCTTCCACTTTAAATACTCCGATGCCAAACCAAGGCATGCGAACTCCGTTGTGCAATGTTGTTGTGCTTTGTAGGTTTTGTGTCATTGTGTATCTTCCTCTCTATTTTTTAAAAGTTTTAGCCTGCCAAGGCGGTTGTATCCCTTTTTTCGAGCAAACGACTCCAGGCTGTCAGTAGAACCGCAACAAAAACCATTACCCCACCGACCCAAGTCGTATGCATAAGACCCAGTGAATCCGTCACCATTCCTCCCACATATGCTCCAATTGCGATCCCTGCGTTGAAGGCCGCAATATTAACAGCAGAGGCGACATCGACAGCTTTGGGTGCAAAACGTTCGGCTAACATGACTACATATACCTGTAGACCAGGCACATTCATAAACGCAAGCAATCCCATAAAGAAAATCGTTATCAGGCCTGCTGTTTGAAATGGCACGGTAAACCACAGCAGAAACAGGATCACGGCTTGAATGAGAAACATATAAAATAAAGCTGAAAGCGGTCTGCGATTCGCAGCTTTTCCACCGATAACATTCCCGATAGCAATGGCGATTCCATACAATAAGAGAATGAACGTTACCGTATTTTGTCCAAAACCGGTTATGTCATGAAGTAATGGAGATAAATAAGTAAACACGACGAATGTGCCACCATATCCCAAGGCAGTAATGATAAATGCAAGTAGCAAGCGACCATTCGTAACCAGTTTGACCTGCTCGCTGAAAGGAGTCTTATTTCCTTTTCGAAGCGTAGAGGGCAGCAGAATCAGATTGGCAATGAGGGCCACAACACCGACGACCACAATAGCCATAAATGCAGCCCGCCAACCCCATTGCTGCCCAACGTAGGTGCCCAACGGTACCCCTGTGACGGTGGCAACGGTCAAGCCAGAGAACATAATAGAAATAGCACTCGCCCGCCGATCATCGGGAACAAGGTCGGCCGCGATGGTGGACCCGATGGACATGAACACCCCATGGGAGAACGCCGAGATTACACGTGCAATCAGCAGCAGGGTGATTCCGCTAGAAACCGCAGCAAGGCTGTTGCCTGCTATAAATACAATCATGATCCACAGCAGCAGCGTTTTACGAGGAACACTCGATGTTAATGAGGTCAACACAGGTGCCCCAATGGTAACCCCTAATGCATACAGCGTTACGGTTAGTGCGGACATCGTTACGGATATGTGCAAGTCTTCAGCGATCAGGGGAAGCAGTCCTACGCTGATGAACTCAGTTGTCCCAATGGCAAAGGCGCTTACGGCTAAAGCCAGTAATGGCCAGATACTTCGCTTGGATTCTGGCGACATGTTTTTCACTCCTATCTATAGTAATCTTCGACCAGCAGATGTTATTATGAGTTATTCAATCAATTATGAACAGTACGTACTTTTTAGTGATATAGGTACCAAAAAGTACCCTACAGGTGACATACACGGAGGGATCGGCATTGGGAAAGAAAAAATACAATATCTCTGTTGAGGCGACATTAGAGGTAATCGGGGGAAAATGGAAGTGTGTGATTCTGTGTCATTTGACCCATGGAAAAATGCGGACAAGTGAATTAAAGCGAATGATGCCTTCTATAACACAAAAAATGCTGACTCAACAGCTTCGTGAATTAGAGGAAGACGGCATTGTCAATCGAATTAGCTATAATCAGGTTCCACCCAAAGTGGAGTACGAGCTTAGTGAATATGGATGTAGTTTGAAAAGCATTTTGGATTCACTTTGTGCCTGGGGAGAAAGACATATTATTAAAGAATACGGGGATAAATCCGCGGTTTTGGAGGATAATATTCTGAATAAGCTGTAAAGTAAAAAAAGCGTCTGCAATAGATCAGCAGGCGCTTTCTCTCTCTTAGAATTCCAAGAGTTACGAATTGGACATCATTTTATTTTGTGAAATCAATGACCATACGTCCTTGGATTTTGCCATGCTCCATCTCTTCGAAGATCTCATTGATGTCTTCAAGCGGACGTTTTTGTACAAGAGGTACAACTTTACCTTCTGCAGCGAACTGGAATGCTTCTTTAAGGTCTTCACGAGTACCGACCAAGGAGCCGATTACTTGAATGCCGTCCAGAACCAGACGCGGAATGTCGAGATCCATCTTATCAGTTGGAAGACCTACAGCTACGACACGCGCGCCAGCCTTTACAACGTCAATGGCTTGGTTGAAAGGTGTTTTGGCAACAGCAGTAACCACGGTTGCATCCAGACCAGCACCGTTGGTTAATTCCTTAGCTCGGGCGACTGGATCTTCTTTC
This sequence comes from Paenibacillus sp. Mc5Re-14, assembly GCF_001049835.1. Lineage (NCBI taxonomy): Bacteria > Bacillati > Bacillota > Bacilli > Caryophanales > Paenibacillaceae > Paenibacillus > Paenibacillus sp. Mc5Re-14. The sequence continues at coordinate 2,173,273 of NZ_CVPD01000001.1, forward strand.
ATGCTGTTAACAATATAGTCAGCACCAATTTTTTTGGCCAGTTCGAGTTTTTCATCACTGATGTCAAAGGCTACAACTTTAGCATTGAACACATTTTTGGCGTATTGTACAGCCAGGTTACCCAAACCGCCAATACCGAAGATACCGATCCATTGCCCTGGTCTGATATCACTCACTTTAACAGCTTTATAGGTTGTAACCCCTGCGCAAGTTACACTGCTTGCAGCAGCAGGATCAAGATTATCTGGTACTTTGACCGCATAGTCAGCTGTGACAATACATTGTTCTGCCATTGCACCATCTACCGTGTATCCGGCATTTTTAACTTCACGACACAAAGTTTCTCGTCCGGTTAAACAATATTCGCAGTGACCGCAGCTTTCGAACATCCAGGCAATACTTACGCGATCGCCAACTTTAAGGCTGGTTACTCCTTCACCTAATTCAATGACTTTCCCAATACCTTCATGTCCCAGAACTCTGCCTGTGACATCACCGAAATCTGCATTTTTTACGTGTAAATCTGTGTGGCAAACCCCGCAATATTCAACTTGGACTAACGCTTCCCCATGTTTCAGGGAGCGCAAAGGTTTCTCTTCTACACTAACTTTCTTGTCTTTTGTAACAATCGCTGCTTTCATGTAGATCTCTCCTTTGAGTGGATATGGAATTAATTTGTAATGCACACCCCACTATTATAGTTACTTCCCCCAAAGAGGACAAACAAATATTTCACCACTCCATTATTCTCTCTACACCCGGTAATAATAAGCAACCAGTTCTACCTTTTTCCTAAGTCCTTGTACCCTTGCAGGAACTTTGTACAATAATTTACAATGTAAAAAGTTTCACATAATCTATTTGGAAGAAGGATAAAGAAACATGAAAAAACACTGGAGAGGTTGCTTGTTCAGCATATTTTCCATAATCTTGGCATTGTCGGTAACAGGATGTACACCATCCGCCACTTCTCGTACTACTAGCGCAACATCATCATCATCCGCTAACAACGTACATGCAGTTGTTCAGAAAAGCCCGCACTGGTCCTACGAAGGGGATGAAGGACCCGATCATTGGGGGGAGCTGGAAAAGGATTTTGTTGCTTGTGGTAATGGTCAGGAACAGTCTCCCATCAACATAGAGCATTCCCATCTAGAAGCTTCGCATACGCAGCAACCGCTACAGGTTCATTATTCAACCACTAAAGTATCCATACTGAATAATGGGCACACCGTCCAAGTCAATGCAGCTAGTCCCAGCAATGATATTGTCGTGGACGGCACTACATTCACTTTAAAGCAGTTTCATTTTCATCATCCAAGCGAACATCAAATAGATGGCAAAAATGCTGAAATGGAGCTTCATTTTGTTCATCAAAGCGACACCGGAAGCACAGCCGTCTTAGGCGTTCTTATTCAAAGCGGCAAAGAAAACAAGGCTTTCAATCGCATCTGGTCCAAACTGCCAAAAGATATTTCCCAAGAAGCGGTTCTGGATGAGGATGTAAATCTCGCTGCGCTGCTGCCAAAAGACCTGCACTCCGTTCGCTACAACGGGTCGCTGACTACCCCGCCATGCACAGAACATGTAAATTGGACGGTATTGGAACAGCCTATTGAAATGTCGGCAGACCAAATTAAACAGTTTGCTGCCATTTTTCCCGATAACCATCGTCCTGTACAACAACTGGGAACCCGTGAGCTGAAGGCCGATAAATAATAAAATATAGTGCCCTACGATGTAAAGTGCATTTATATCTAATACAAACAAGAAGCCTCCTCTGTTCATCTGAATAGAGGGGCTTCTTGTTATTAAAGGTGCTTCCTAGCTTACAATCGTTATAATCGCACCAGTTGCTCCACCTTCACCGGCTGGCCTGTACGCATAGAGCGGTTGGCGGCGATGCCTGTTAAAATGGACCACGCGCCGTCGATATGAGAGGCCGCACGATGAAACCGATCCTCTGCCGGCTTATCGAAAATATCCCGTAGCATGACCGGATCTCCTCCGCCATGTCCCCCCACGCCTTCCTCTACTTCGACCTCGTAAGGTGCTGCAAAGTGAGGATAGATCGTGATGGTTTTCTCTTTTAACGCCCCCTCATCTGCCTTGCTGCCACCGGAATTGACATAGGATTGCTCGGATACCCGAACTTCCATCCGTCCCTTGGTGCCGTTAAATACGATGATAAAGCCCTCCCAAGGCAGATAAGCGTTCAGTGAGTAGTTCATTACCGTTTTATTCTGATACTTCACCATGACACTCAGCGTATCCTCGATACTGATATTGTCGCCAAATACGCTTTGGTCCCGCACGTACCCATCCTCATGCTCCGCATCCAGATACATGTTTTTTAGATGTTCGTTACGATCCAAGTGTAAGGCAAATGGGTCATTTTCCGCCGCCTTGCTGCCGTAAGCGCGTTGATAGAACTCCGTCACGCCACGCTGCTCCGCATTTTCCCGGCCGTAAAATTTCAAGTCGCCCATCGCATATACCGTCTCCGGCTTTGAGCCAAGCCAGAAGTTCATCAGATCAAAATGATGCGTCGATTTATGCACCAGCAGACCGCCGCTATTGCGCTTGTCCCGGTGCCAGCGGCGGAAATAATCTGCGCCATGCTGGGTATTCAGCAGCCATTCAAAATTGACTGACAAGATGTCACCCAGCGTCCCGTCCATGATAACCTCACGGATTTTCGTATTATGCGGGGCATAGCGATAGTTAAAGGTGACGCGCAGCTTCCGTCCCGTGCGGTCTATGGCATCCAGAATGTCTTGGCATTTGTCTTCGTCGACCGTCATCGGCTTCTCGGAAATGACATCACAGCCCAACTCCATCGCCCGGATAATATACCGATGATGCACCCGGTCAATGGTGGTGACGATGACGATATCCGGCTTCGTCTCCGCGATCATTCGGTCAAATTCGTGGGCTTTATAGGTTGGAATCGGATGGTGTTCGTATTTCTCCTGCAACAGCCGATTGGCATAATCCATTCTCGTCTGATTGACGTCACAGAACGCGACCAGCTCTGATGTATCTTTGAAAACGGTAACAACTTCACCGTAAAAAAATTCAGCTCTTCCTCCGGTGCCCACAAGCGCATATTTGATTTTAGCCAATTGGTTCACACCCTTTACATGAATTACTTATATTTTATAGTATAAGAAAGAGCAAAATCTTCACTTTTATTGTGAATTCATCCAAAAAGTATGCATATATTATTCTCATGAATGCTTTCATAAAGGAGAACGCTGCTATGATCGCTACACCCCTTTTTGCCATCGAGCGAGCGCTTCGGATGGTGCCTTTTAGCATGTCTGCCGACCATGTCCATCAAGCGCATGAAATCTATTATCTGCTGGCAGGAGAGCGCTACTATTACATTAATCAACGTGTATACGCGCTACAAAAGGGCGATCTGATCTGGATTAGCAAACATGATTTTCACCGTACGAGTAACAAGGGGAGCGGCAGCCATGAGCGAATTTTAATCAACTTTGATGAAGCGTTTGTAGCCTCGTCCACGTCTGTTACTCCATCCAGCGATCAGAGCCACCTGCTTTTGCCTGAAAAAAGCTTTTTGCTTCGCCCCTCCGCGGAAGAACAACGCGAGCTGGAGCATCTGTTCCAGCAAATGCTGGATGAATACCATCAAGAGCATGCATACCGTCATATGTATCTTCAAAGCCTGTTGCTACAGCTACTGATCCGAATCCGCCGCATACAATCAGCGGCTCCTGACACCATAGCGCCGGAACGCAGCGAGCAGCAGCAACGTGTGTACTCGGTGATTGAGTACCTGCATGCCCACTATGCCGAGAAGCTGTCGTTGGAGCAACTGGCAGGACATTTTTATATTAGCAGCACATATCTGTGTCGCATCTTCAAGCAGACCACAGGTTTTACCCTGGTCGAGTATCTTCAGGATGTACGGGTCCAGCAGGCTCGGGCATATTTGAAGGAAACAAACTGGAAAGTGACCGCCATTGCTGAAAAAACGGGCTTTGACAGCATCGCTCACTTTGGCCGTGTATTCAAGCATTTCACCGGGCGTACTCCGTTACAGTATCGGAAATCGCACAAAAAGGAGTAGGGAAACGCCCCTACCCCTTGATGCCTGTTAAGGTAATGCCTTCAATAATTTGCTTTTGGGCAATGATGTAGACGATGAGCACTGGAACGACAGAGATGGTGGTGCCTGCCATCATCAGTGACCAATCGGCGGTATATAGTCCTTTGAAATTGTTGAGCAAAAGCGGAACCGTAAATTTCTCCGGTGTATTGAGATAGATCAGCGGATCAAGAAAGCTATTCCAGGCACCCAAAAAGGTGAAAATTCCGATCGCCGCCAATGCTGGACGAACGAGTGGCAGAATGACACTCCAGTAAATGCGAATGTATCCCGCCCCGTCCATGACTGCTGCTTCCTCCAGATCGCGTGGAATACCCATGACGAATTGACGGAGCAAAAAGACCGCGAATGCATTAAACAAGGCTCCAGGTACGATCAGCGACCAATGCGTATCCAGCCAACCGATACGATCCATCACCAAGTATAACGGAATCATCGTTACCTGCTTAGGCACCATCATCGTAGCGAGGAACAAAATAAACAATATATCTGAACCTGGAAAACGGATTTTAGCAAAAGCATACGCCGCCATAGAAGCGCTAATCAGGGTTGCTGTCACGATGATAAACGTAATGTAAAAGCTATTCATGTAAGCCTGCACGAAGGGCATGGCCTCTAGCGAAGCCGGATAGTTACTCCATACAAACGGATCGGGAATCCATTGCGGCGGAACGACAAAAATTTGAGAGATATCCTTTAGAGAACTGAGGATGGTCCACAGAAATGGAAAAAACATGATTAAAGAGCCGACAGCGAGCAGCACATGGCGCAGGAACATCCTGCCTCTGCAACTAATCTCCATAGTGCACCCACCTCTTTTGCATTTTAAATTGCAGCAGTGTAAATATGAGAATGATCACGAACAAAATCATTGCCGCTGCCGCACTTTCTCCCATCGTGAAATCTATGAATGCCTGATCGTAAATGTGATACACAAGCGTATAGCTTGCTTTGGCCGGCCCGCCATTTGTCATGACGAACGCCTGATCGAACACCTGGAAAGAGCTGATGACCATCATAATGGTGACGAAAAAGGTTGTTGGTGATAATAGCGGCAATGTGATATACCTTAGCTGCTGGAACTTGCTGGCCCCGTCAATTTCGGCTGCCTCGTAATAGCTTTTGGAGATGCCCTGAAGTCCTGCCAAAAAAATGACCATGTTGTATCCCAGTCCCAGCCATATGCTAAGTAGAGCAATCGATGGGATTACCCAATGCGTATCGGTAAGCCACATCGGGCCTACAATCCCAATCGTTCGCAGCAAGTGGTTTAAAATGCCGAATTCGCCGTTCAGTATCCACATCCAGATGACCCCAACCGATACCGAACTGGTTACGACAGGCATGAAAAAAAACAAGCGATAGATTTCCCTGCCCTTCACTTTATTGAGTACGATGGCTACGAGCAGAGCCAACACAATCCCCACCGGAATGACCAGCACCATATAGTAGACCGTATTGATAAGTGCCTTCCAAAAGTCAGGATCAGATAATTGACCTTTAAAATTGTCCAAGCCGACAAACAAAGGTACCCCGAAACCATCCCAATTTACAAAACTTAAGTAAAACGCATATAGCAAGGGCAACAGCGAAAAACATAACAGACCAAGAAACTGGGGGCCAATGAACAGATAGCCCCACAGCGCTTGATACTTTTTCTGCATCTTGTCACCTTCCTCCCTGGTCACGGCCGATCCCGTGTTTACTTGACCGCCTTGGATATGATCTGATTCAACTTTTCAATGGTTGTCGCAGCATCCTGCTTGCCCAGGAACATCAGGTCAATGGTTTCCGTGATATCGGAGTTCAACCCCGGCACCTGTGCATCATACGCCAATGCAGAACCATAAGCATGCCCTTTATCTCGTCCCTCAGTCAGATAGCCCGAGTGCTCAATCGTCGCCTTTTTCATGATGCTCTCGTCTGCGGCAGCAAGCGTACCCATGGCATTGCCACCTTCAACCAGCCGCTCCTCCTGCCCTTTCACAGAGACGTAGAAGGCTGCCAGTTTCATGGCCTCTTGCACATGCGGACTATTTTTGTTTACAGCTACATATGCAACCGGAATGGCAACAGGTTCATTTTTACCGGTGTTAGAGGGCCAGTAGATATAATCAAAGTCGAGGCTTTTATTTTGGCTAAACAAGGGCTCCAGCCATCTTCCTGCCGCCAGCATGCCGACTTGATTGGACATGAACATCGCATCTGCCCCCTGCCCTTTCGGAAGCGAACCAAGGTATACCGCATTTCCCTTTTTCACCATATCGTGCATGAAAGCGAAGGCTTCCTTACCCTTTTCATTGTGGTCCAGCACATATTTGCCTTGTTCATCAAAGATCCGGCCACCATTCGACCACACCCATGAATACCAGTGAGCCCACCAGTTTTCCGCAATATAGCCCTGCTTTCCGGCGGCCTTCAGCTTGGATGTAACCTCCTCAAAGGCGTCCCAGTTCCACTTGCCCTCATCATAGTATTCCTGCGGTGTCTTCACGCCTGCTTCCTTGAATACTTTTTTGTTGTAGTACATGACCATCGGGTTGGAGTCAGGAGTGACTCCATAGATTTCCCCATCACGCTTGGCCGGCCCCCATAATCCTTCCGGAAAATGCTCGGCCTTCACGTCACTTGCGTCACTTTTTAAAAATTCACCCAAAGGCTGCACCTGTTTTGCTCCGATCAAACGCGCCATCGTCGATTCATAGGAATAAAAGACATCCGGTCCGCGGCTTCCCTGTAACTGTGTCAACAGCTTTTGCTCATATTGGTCTCCTGGTACAGGTACCAGCTTAACCTCGATATTCGGATTCTCTTTTTCAAATGCATCCAGTGCCCGCTGATACACCTTCACCTCCGCAGGATTACCCCAAACCTGCATCGTAAGCCGCACTTTTTGCCCAGCTGTGTTCTCTATCTTGGGAGAAGTGCTGCATGCCGCTGCAAGTAAAAACAGAACGCTGAGGAAAAATCCAATCTTTATCCAGCTCATGTAATTATCCACCTTAACCGCCTCCTGTAGCTTCGCATGGTTGTATATCACCCTTCATTTGAAGCGCTTACAAACTTTCCCTATCATCATATGTAGAAGGAGAAAGCGCGATATCCCCATTTTCATTTTTATATAATTTTTTTTCTTTTGAGTGGATCTGATATGACAGCAATCCAGAAGAAAGACATCACGAGGACGTAAAGGTCTGCACAACAAAAAAAGAAGAATGCAGATCACCTGCTTCCTTCTTTTGTATTCCTTCAATTAGGATTCGTTTTTCTATGACTTTATTAGCATCTTTTCAAAAGTGTTATAGCCATTCGTTTCGCCCATATAAGTATAGCCGCATTGTTTGTAAAACCCACTAAGCTTGTCATTGCCCGCAATACAATCTAGACGGATTCGATCCTTGCCTGCAAAACGGATGCCTTGCTCAATCCACTGCATGAGCTCACGGCCCAGTCCCTTCCCACTATTATCTCGATCTACAACCAAACGATGCAGATATACGGAAGTTCCTTCCTCAGAATCTGTCTCCTCTAATCCCCACAATCTACTATCCCAAGCACTGGGCTGCTGCTGCAAAATTACTGCACCTGCCAAGCGATGATCCTCTGACGTTCGGAAAATAACCACTTCTCCGCGTGCAATAGCACCACCCAGATTGTGATCATCTTCTCCTTTTAGTAATTTGCCCCATTGCGTGGAGCCCTTGCTGTGCAGCCATCTAGCCGTCTTTAAAATTAATTCGTGAACCTCAGCCTGATCTTCAGCACTTGCCTGAAAAGCTGTTAATCCTGGTTTGACGGATGGATCGACAATAGTCATTGATGTCATGCTGCACCTCAACCCTCTGATTATTTTATTAATGTATAAAATATAGCATAAAAAAGAGAGTATGATGAGCTGGCAGAGCAGTATGATAACAGTCTAGCTGTCCGGTAAATATTACGTTTGATAATCTAGTACTTCTCAAGCAGAGAGCTTCTTTTCCATTCTCCCCGCACCATAAAGACCAAGAAGGGTATGCCAACGCAGGCCAGCACCGGGGTTAAGGGCAACCCAACCGGCTCGTTGATTCTAGCGGAAATGACTTTGGCCAGCATTAATAGGCCTCCCCCCCAAAGGATGGAGCCCAAAATGAGAAGCCGCGGACGGTTTCCTATCATACAACGCATGAAATAAGGCACAATAAGTCCTATATATCCGATGGCACCACACGCCCACACCGTAGCGGCGGTCAACACCATTGCAAAGGGAATGTACAGTGGTCTAAGCTGCTTGGGGAATGCGGAGACAGATCCTGCAACGAGAAGTGTAACCAAGGCAAGCCAAAACGTGAATGATCCTTCCCTTATTCCCCAGCCTCCCACAGAAATTGCCCACTCTTGCTGATTTTCTCCAAGTAGCACAATAAACCCAGAGATTGAACGAAGGGCTACATCCATAATGAAACCAATCATGAATAAATGAATTCCCGCAGACCGCCCTCGAATGAAACGGATTCTATTTAATTTAAATACAATGAATCCCCCAAATACCGCTCCTGCAATACAAAGGGCCATACTACCAAAAGAGTCTATGTCTAATCCCAATAAAAGGACAACACATAGCCCCACCATTGCCCCAGGCATAAGTCCGGTTAAGGTTGGTGATGCAAATCGATTAACTGTTCGTAATTGTAAAAGAGTTCCTGATACGGCCAGACATCCTCCGAGCAACAACATATCCAAGGCAAATGGCATACGAGTTTGGTATACAACTTCCTTTAATATGGGATCGGGATTGGAAGAAAACAAAACTTCCCATAACTCCGCATAGCTGATAGGGAATATGCCTGTGATTAGAGAAAGGGAGAAACTAAAGATCAAGAAAGCCAATCCTGCAACCAGGGTCAAAACAATTCTTTGTGGACGTGGTGAAATTGCGTTCGGTTCAGCGACGATCGTCCCACCTCCATATTCACTCCTATGTATTTCTTGTTCACTCATCAGTTTTAAAATATCCCCTTTCCTCACTTTCCATAAAATATAAATACTACTATACTTTTATCGGTCATATATGGTGAAAAATGTAACCTTTCTAATCATTTCAATCGATGATATCCGTATGAGAAAAGATGGAAAGGTTGTGAATGAGGCGCCAAGCCGTAACCGTATCTTCTCAAGTATGAAAATGATGAAGAAGAATCGCATTAAAAAACGAGCTGGCCTCCCTGGCCAGCTCGTTTCAATTTCTGGTAAAGTGGGTTACTCCCTCCCCACGATTTAATTCGTCTTTGCAGCAGGCACAATTCGGTACAATCCTGCAGTATCGCCAGTCGCGGGACGTGCTTCCTGAATGACCCAGCCTAACGACAGCACCTGCTCCAGCCGATCATACTCAGCCTGCGTCAGTTCGGATGTCACAGCTTCGCTTCCTTCTTCCAGAGACAGCTCAGGCTCACGTCCGGGCGCCACGGCAATCCACGAACGAATGCCACGGATCGTATTATATTTGATCTGATACCCGTCTGTTACCGCGTTGACAAACACCTCCGGCTCTTTGGACGCCAGCCCGGTGGCCAGTTCCGTATAATCAAACTGTCCGTCCGTTGGCAGCTCATTTTGCTGCGCCCGATGGATGAGTTCCTCATGGGACCAGCCTAATGAACGTAAAGATTCCAGCATGAGCGCGTCCCACTGGGAAATACGTACTCTTTTCGTCGATTCAGTCATCGTTTTTTACCTCCTATGGGTTATGTGCACCGTACCATCGATCTTAACCTAACGGCCAACCGGGTACGCCACATAATGGCCGGGACTAATTTCTTTCAGCTCGCCGGTATCGCTGCTATCCTTGTCCCATGCCCATTTTAATGAACGAAATGTGATCGAATGAGCAAAAAAGACACCCGTTAAGAGTGTCATTTAGAAGACCAGCAAACTGATTAATGCCAGAATGGCAGGCAAGCCTTGCTTTAGTAAAATAGATTTATTGGCAGTTAATGCACCATACACCGCAGCCACTACCACGCAAATGACAAAAAATAATTGGATTTGCCGCCCGATCACAGGATCGGGATAGAACAAGCCCCAGACCAATCCAGCAGCCAGAAATCCGTTATACAGCCCCTGATTGGCTGCCAGAGATTTGGTCACTCCTGCCAGTTCCTTCGAGGTACCGAACGTACGAATCGCGCGTGGAGTCGTCCACAGAAACATTTCCAACACTAAAATGTACACGTGCTCCAGCGCTACAATTCCAACCAATATTGAACTAAGTAGGCTCAAATCGTTTCCTCTTTTCCACATGAAGTTACTATGAGGTCATTTTTAGATCGATCGTCAAAAGTATAGTTCATCTACCAAAAACAGTAAAGAGACCGAGCCTATGGCCCGGTCTAATATTCACCTGAAATCTAAAACCTTACATCGTTCTCGCAAAATCCAACAAAGCTTTGGACATACTGTTGATCTCGTCCGTAGATGCATTCACTTGCTGCGTTAGCGCGGCTTGTGTTTGTGTCAGCGTAGACATGTTCCCGATGTTGTGCAGAATTCGCTCAATGAGTGTTTTCATTTCGTCCAGGCTGGTCTCGATATTCCCGGTCGCATCAGCACTATGGATGGCAAGTTTTCTCACTTCATCTGCAACTACTGCAAAACCACGTCCCTGCTCGCCTGCTCGCGATGCCTCGATTGCAGCATTCAGACCCAACAGATTCGTTTGATTCGCAATCTCTTTAATGAAGTTCGAAATGTTTTGCGTCTCTTCTGCACTGACTTTGGCTTGATTCGCTGCCTCTGTCGATTGCTCTTGAGCGGTAGCCAATTCCTGTGCCTGGTTACTAACCGAGTTAACACCGTTCACCATTTCTGTAATGGAATCAGAGAGATGCTGAATTTTGAGCGTAAGCTCATCCGCCACAGCCTGCTTTTCCTTTTCCACTGTGATATCACGGATTGTTCCGGCAATGCGAATAGGTACTCCCCTGCTATCGCGCAATGTTTTCCCACTGCAATAGTACCAGCGATGTTCACCATTCTTACGCACTAAACGGCATTCCATTTCGTACGGTGTGCGCCCCGTATAATCATTTAAATGATCATTCAAAACTTTAATCGCCATTTCAGCATCCTCAGGATACAGGATTGAAGCCCAGCTGCTAAGCTTGCTTGGAAAATCCTGCTCGTCCTTAAAACCCAGCGTTTCGCGGAATTGCGGTGACCACCAAAATGTATTATCCGGATTCTCTATGTCCCCTCCGATAATATTTACATCGTAAGGAGCTTCAACCAACACGAGGTTAATGAGGTCGTATCTTGTAACTAGAGCCTGAAGCTCCTCCGACTTAATCTTCTGATCGTGCACATCCAGCAGAGCGCCCGCAATCCGAAGCGGCACTCCCTTCTCGTCGCGGATCGTCGTTCCGGTAGCCCGGAACCAGCGGTATTCTCCATGCTTCAGCTTCAAACGATACTGTACGTCATATGGCGTCTTTCCCGTAAAATCCAGCAAATGATCAGACAATTCTGCCAAAGACCTGTCATAATCTTCGGGGTGCAGTCGAGATGACCAGCTGTCCAATACATTGGGGAATTCTTTTTCGCTCTGATATCCCAGCATAGAACGGAATTCTTCCGACCATGTGAACGTATTATTGGGATTGACAGGATCACCCGCAATGACCTCCATGTCCCATAATCCAATCTCTATCGCCTTGGTAACAAGCTTCAAACGGATATCAACATGCTGAGCATCATTTTTCATGGACTCTATCGCTTGGTTAACATTGTTTGCGATTTCTTGAACCTCAGGAGATGCTGAGGAGACTTGTATTGCAGCAGCATAATCCTTTTGCTGTATTCTCTGTGAAAGTTTGCGGCTTTCTTCTACTAAAGGAGCAAGTGATTGAGACTCATTTTTCTTGAGAAACATGCATGATCTTCCCTTCTAAGCCAATATATAAAACGGTATAATTTAATATCGGTATTTTATTAAGAATCATTATAAATAATTCTATAATCACATAGGTACTAAGGCTTATTTTTCATGCCCATATACCTATATATCCATACAAAAAACATCGAAAAATGTCGAAAAAGGAAGTGTGTTAACAAGTCTGGAAACAAAAAGAACACCTCTGCATTACTTCGCAAAGGTGCTCTTTTTATCCACTATACGGTTCAATGTATCTTATTTAATTGAGGCAACGTATTCCTCGCCTTTTTCTTTATCATATTGGCCTTCCCATTTGGACATGACTACAGCCGCAAGTGAGTTCCCTAAAACATTGACTACCGTACGCGCCATATCCAGAATACGATCAATACCAGCGATAAAGGCCAGACCTTCCAGCGGGAGATTCACTGCTCCCAGCGTAGCGAGCAACACGACAAAGGAAGCACCCGGCACACCAGCAATCCCTTTGGAGGAAATAATCAGTACGAGTACAAGCGTGATTTGGGTCGTGATCGGCATATCAATGCCATACATTTGGGCAATAAAAATGGCAGCTAGTGCCTGATACAGAGTGGAGCCATCCAGATTAAAAGAATATCCGATCGGAATGACAAAGGACGTGATTCCCTTCGGACATCCGAATTTCTCCATCTTCTCCATGATCTTAGGCAGGACACTTTCCGAGCTGGCCGTCGAATACGCAAGCAACAGCTCACTTTTCAAAATTTTAACCATGGTCCAGAGACGGGTACCGCAAAGCTTGGCGATAATTCCAAAAACAATCACAATGAACAGTAACATGGAGCCGTACACTGACAGGACAAGCTTCAATAACGGCCATAACGAAGCTAATCCAAACTTGGCCACTGTCGTTCCAATCAGTGCAAATACGCCAAACGGAGCCAAGCGCATAACCTGATTGGTTACCCAGAACATGGCGTCGGCTACACCTTCAAAGAAGTTCAGCACAGGCTTGCCCTTGTTACCAATCGCAGCTACTCCTAGTCCAAACAACACGGAGAAGAATATAATAGCCAGCATATCTCCTTCGCCCAGAGCTTGAATAACATTGGTAGGTACAATATGCACAATTGTATCTATAAAGTTATGGCCAGACTTTTCTGCAGTCTCCACATAGGAATGGATATCGCTTTTGGCCAGGTGGGACATGTCCACGCCCTCACCGGGTCGAACCAGATTGGCAACAAGCAGACCAAATAGGATTGCAATGGTTGTTACAATTTCAAAGTACAGAATCGACTTCCCGCCGAGTTTCCCCAGTTTCTTCATATCTCCGACGCCGGCTACACCGATAATGAGCGTTGAGATCACAATAGGTACGACAATCATCTTAATTAAGCGGATGAAAATATCACCGATCGGCTTTAAGTAGACTTCCACCCCTGAATTGCCGTAAAATAAGGCACCAACAATAATACCTAAAGCCAGACCGATAAAGATTTGCATTGTTAAATTAATCTTTTTCACTTCATGTCCCCCCTGGCTGGTTTGTATATTTTTGCAGTATGCAGCTCTTAATATTCAAATGATGTTATTTATACTACAATCCGAACTATAAAAACCGACAGTTATCTACACATGTATTTCTTTTTTTCTATAAATTCACAAACATTAATGTTGAGCCTGTGAATTTATCTTACATTGCCTTTCTGAAACAAATATCCGGAGGTGAATTGGGATGAAGCTAAATACCCTTCTTTTCCTGCTGATGCTTATCTTTGTACCACTGGCAGGTGAGTTGAATATTCACCCGTTCGATAATACATTTCGTCTCAGCTTCGGTACGCCTGTGTTTTTTTTCTTTCTGTTATCCATACGTCAAATTCCGCCTGCACTCTCGGGTGTGCTTGTCGGGATCGCAGTAGTCGCTTTTCGCATTTCACTCAATCATTATCTCCATCCCGGGTCTTCCTTTGAAGCGTTGGTGACCTTGCATGGACCTACCTTTTTTTATTACATGGTTTATGGCCTGCTCTTTCAGGTCCTTAACATTAATGCCGAGCCTTACCGCGCACTGCGCGTAGGCCTCCTCTCGGTGGGGATTGAGGTTGCCGCAAGTGTGGCGGAACTTAGTGTCCGGCGAAGCATTGACGGCGATTTCTGGGACATCATGAAGATCAGCAAAGTGGCTTTTATGGCCATGATCCGCAGCTTCTTCGTGCTTGGGTTCTATAATATGATTCGATTAAATCAATCTGTTCAGCATGAAGAGGCACAAAGACAGCAGACAGAGCGAATTTTACTTCTGGTGTCGGACCTGTACGAGGAGTCAGTCCAGTTAGGCAAAACTCTATCGCACGCAGAGCGGATTACCCGTGAAAGCTATGAACTCTACCGTGAACTGCAGCAGGATGAATCTCTGAAAGATAGAGAGCATTACGCCAGACAGGCGCTACGTATTTCCGGACAGGTCCATGAGATTAAAAAAGACAGCCAGCGGATCTTTGCCGGTTTGTCCAAGCTCATTGATTCGGAAAGCGACGTGCATTATATGACTTCACAGGAACTTGGTGAGCTGATCGTCCGAACGAACAGCAAATACGCCCAATCGCTGGGCAAGTCTATCCGTTTCACACTGAATTTCGATCCTTTGTTGCCTAAACTGCATGTTTATACAGTTCTCACGCTGATTAACAATCTGACATCCAATTCAGTGGAAGCGATGAAGGACAGCGGAAGGATTGACGTTTCCATTCATTTTCTACCGGGACAAGAGGATATAATATCCTTTAGTGTCACCGATAACGGTCCAGGTATTCCTCAGCGTAAACGGGAAATGATCTTCACACCGGGATACACGACCAAGTATGATGAGGGAGGACAACCTTCGACCGGCATGGGTTTATTTTATGTGCGTGAAGTCGCGGAGAGCCTTGATGGAACGCTTGAACTACTACAAAATGAAGATGAGCACACAGATAGATCACAGACCACTTTTAGAGTCATATTGCCTTTACGGAAACTGACGGAGAAAGGAAGATAGCCCGGATGCGTTTTTATATAGTAGATGACGATCAGGGGATTCGTTCTATGCTGGCAGACATTATTGAAGACGAGGGTTTAGGGGAGGTCGTTGGGGAAGCGGAGGACGGTTCCTACGTGAATAGCAGCCTGCTGGAGTTGAACCGAATTGATGTGTTACTGATTGACCTGCTGATGCCGCTTCGTGACGGCATTCAGACCGTGCGTGCACTCGGTGATCAATTTAGCGGAAAAATCATTATGATTTCTCGGATTGAATCCAAAAACATGATCGGTGAGGCGTACTCGCTAGGTATTGAATATTATATTGCCAAGCCCTTGAATCGACTGGAAATTATCGCAGTTATCCAAAAGGTGACCGAACGCCTGCGCATGCAACAGTCCATTACAGATATCCAGCGCACACTGCAAGGACTGTCGATGTTCACATCGAATAGCCCATCAGCGACACTGGAACCGACCCGAAACATTGTCAGTTCGGGGCAGTTTCTGCTCTCCGAGATGGGAATGATCGGCGAAGCCGGAAGTGTGGATTTACTGGATATGCTGGAATATCTGGAGCAATATGAGGAAGAAACCGGCAATCTATCGCCCTATCTGTTTCCCTCGCTAAAGGATATATTTGCGAATATAGCGTCCAAACGATTAGGAGACTCGGCCTCAGCAATAGAGCTGAGCAAGGAAATCAAGGCATCGGAGCAGCGTGTCCGCCGCGCCATTTTCCAGACATTAAGCCATATAGTATCGCTCGGATTGACCGACTATACCCATCCTAAGTTTGAAAATTATGCATCCAAATTTTTTGATTTTACAGAAATCCGCAAAAAAATGCTGGAGCTGCAAAACAATGTGGAGCCTTCACTGTCCCAAGCCCGCATTAATACGAAAAAGTTCGTCCAGGTGCTCTATATGGAAGCAAAACGACTATTGCATTAAAAGAAAAGCACCTGCATCTCCCCATGTGGCTATCACACAGAGATGAAACAGGTGCACATTGTCGATGATTTAAATGTCTCTTGTATTAAGATTCTTGTTCTGCTACTCCATAGCTTCCAAGAAACCTACGCCATCGGACAGCAGACGCTTCAAGACATGTAGTTCTTCCGAGCTATAACGATCTAAAAATTGAAATAACTGATGCTGTACCTTAGCATGCAGCCGCTCATGTACAAGAAAGAGCTTTTTCCCTAACGGGGTTAGCCGAAAATAAATTTCTTTCTTGTTGTCATTCAGCTGGGTTCTGCGAATCCAGCCTTCCTTGAGCAGCTTGGTGCTAACTTTCGAAATGGTACCTTTGCTCAGCTCCATTCGTTCCGCTAATGTCGTAACATTGATCGGCTCATGCCTACCAATACAATCCATAACGTGCACATCCGTCATATTGAGCGAAGTCATTCCATCAAAGTGCTCGCGGATTTCTTCGAGAAAGGTCATGCTCTCTCTCTGCTGATGCTGCTCCAGCTGGTGATTCATCTTAATAAGCAAATCATAGACATGCTGAACCGATGTCGCCTTCTCCATACGAACAAGTAGTCACTCCTTTGGCATACTCCTCCTTTCATTATAGCCCACATTTGTTTCACAGGAAACAATATGGTCATGATCATACCTTTTTCCTTTATATTAACGTGACAATGCCATCCTTAATAACACTCGCTATATCCGTTTGTTCCACCGAAATGGCCCAGGCGATATACCCATCGGGACGGATGAAAACCGTATGCACACCTCTCCATCCAACGGGCAATTCTTCGGCTACGGCCTCCACATATGAAATATGTGAAAGGAAGATATGGCGAAACTCATTCGATACCTTAGAATCCTGTGCAAGATGGAGAAGTACAAAGCGGCCTTCATGAAGAAGATCGTAAGCATACGATGTCACTCCGTCAGGCAACTGCAATTCAAAATCCGCAAACCGTTTTCCGTTCAGCGGATGCTGCGGTATATTGCCAGCCGCTGGATAACATACATCCAGTGCACTAATCTGCTCTGCCATAGACCGATTAATTTCCGGATGGCGGAACCATTCCTCGTGTAATTGGCGGTGTGCCAATACAGCAGGCGTAAAATCCAATAAGCGAGTCTGAACCTCGGTATTCCGTAAAAACTGCGTATTAACCGGATAACGTTCGTCATGATAACTATTCAGCAGCGTGTCTGGAGCCCAGCCACGAATCACTCCTGCCAGCTTCCATCCCAGATTCGCCGCCTCTTGCAAGCCAACATTCATTCCCTGTCCACCTGCCGGGAAGTGAATATGCGCAGCATCACCTGCTAGTAGGATTCTCCCTTTTCGATATGTCTGCGCTTGCCGCGTTGCATTCCCGAATCGGGATAACCAGCGAGGATTGGTGACGCCAAGATCTGTACCAAGCAGATCGCGCAGTTCTGTCCGCACTTCTTCCAGCGTCACAGGTACGTCTTTGGGGACATTTATCAGTCGAGGTGTAGTCAAAATAACCCGATAAATATCTGGAGACACAGGGGCAATCATCACCCCACCTCGTTCACTATATTCGGAATGTACGCCATTTTCAGGCGGATTGGCTAACTCTACATCCGCTAATACAGCGGTCAGAGTCGTATCCGTGCCCGGAAAAGCAATCCCGGCTTGTTTGCGCACGATACTCCCGGCCCCATCCGCTCCTACGACATAGGCAGCAGTCATCACCGATACATTGGCTTGTGCTCCAGATGCACATACACTAACCACCTCTACGCCCTGCTCTTGCTCTCGCACAGATACCACTTCCATACCACGGTGAACGACAACTCCCAGCTTGAGCGCATGCTCCTCGATCACTTGCTCTGTAATCACCTGTGGAATAAACAACGTATAATTGGAGGAACTATCAAGCACAGAAAAGTCCAAGCGGGTATTCAGCATTGAAAAGTGACCCGTACGTATAGGTCTGCCGCGCTTCATAAACCGCTCCTTTAATCCACGCATATCAAACATCTCAAGCGTCCGTGGATGTAGCGTAAGCGCACGCGACTGGCGAATAGGCTCCTCTAAACGTTCAATTACACATACGCTTACCCTCGCCAATGCCAACTCAGCAGCTAACCACATCCCAACAGGTCCGCCGCCTACTACAATCACTTCGTAATCCATGTTCGCACCCCTTATTTAAAAACTTTATTTCCACCACCTAATTGTTTCTAAAGAAACAATATACATATACGGAAAGCTCCCCTTAACATTTCCGTATATATTAAACAACACATACAAATGTCTTTTATTGTTTCTCTTGAAACAATATTATTGTAATTTAATTGATAACAATTATCAACTACTTTATTAAAATGATTTCTGCCCTTTACTTTAGACCACGCATTTATTTCCATTTCGAAAAATATAATTGTATAATTGCTAAATAAGACTAAGCAAGAAACAAGCTCTCCATAGAAGGGATGATTATACATGTCGGATGCCAACCAATTATTCGCTCAAGCACTGGTTAAATCACTGGTCGGGGATCGTGGGCATATTCGCGTGGCTCGGGCTTTGCCAGACATTGACGTTGAGCTGGCAGGGAAGAAAAACGCGGAAATGCCCTACAGCATTTATCAACTGCTGAAGCATATGATTTACTGGCAGCAATTTATGCTGGAGCATTTGGAAGGACGGAAGCCCCAGCTTCCAGGCAATGTCATGGAGAGCTGGCCCGAAGAAACTGGACCGCAAAGCGAAGAGGCATGGCAGGCTGTCATTAATGAATTTTTACAGGGCGTATATCGTGCTGTGCAAATTGCTGAAACCGCGCAACTGGATGAATTACTGGCTCATTTCCCAGGGGAAACAAAAGCGGGATTGCTGCGGAATATCGCTTCCCACAATTCCTATCATTTGGGTGAAATCGTACTGTTGCGCCGGATTTATGGAGCTTGGCCACCCCCAGGAGGCGGCTTCCCTGCTTAAAGGCTACGCCACTCCCTTGTCATACGTGTCACACCTCCAAAATTGCACTGGGATTTAGGCACAGCGTGGAGTACACCTGCGTATCCTATGAAGGAACCCACTAGCTCGAATGGAAGCCGTTCATTCATTATAAAGAGTCATCGAAAAAAACGGTCCCCATGATGCAAGCTCAAAGAGAGGTCTCGAGGATATGGTAAGAAACTTATATTTAAACCGTAATATTGCCTGTATGATCGTGATCAGCCTTATTGCTAACATGAGTGGAAGTATGATCCTTCCACTCTTTGCTATTTATGTAGAGCAATTCGGGATATCTACACTTGGCATGAGCATTTTATTTTCTTTGTTTTATGTGGGAAGATTTCTTGGCGGAGGCATGGCAGGACGAATCTATGAAAAGATTGGCGCAAAACGCTTGGGGTTAGGCTTACTCATCGCTGAAATCGCTTGTATGCTCCTGTTTCCGATTGCAACAAGCTTCATCATTCTATCCATACTGAGACTTCTTCAAGGCTTGGTGGCTATAGGGCTAACCGTCTTTGTAAGAGTCACGGTCAATCACATGAGCACCGCAGAGAATCGAGGCACGCTAAATGGATATATTAGCAGCAGTGAAGGTGCCGGTATGATTTTAGGCCCTCTTATAAGTGGAGTCATTGTTTCCTATTTTTCTTTATCCGTACCGTTTTACTTCGTTGCTATTTTTGCATGTATATCCTTCATTGCCGCTTCAAGAATGACTTTCGCTAATTCTCCCTTAAAGCCACAGCAACAGCATCCCCCCCTTCAAAAACCGCAAAGAAGAATCATATTAACAAAACAGTTGCTGCTTTATTCCACCGTTCATTTCCTTGAAATGAGTGCATTTGCTATATTTTTAACATACTTCTCTGTGTATGCAACCTACAAGCTCCATTGGAGTCCAGCAGAAATCAGCTTAGCTTTTACAATCATCGGCATATCTACCTTTGTATCAGCACCCTTTATTGGTAGAATATCTGATATGCTCAAGGATCGCTTGCTGCTATGTATCATTGGTCTATTATTAATCATGATGGAAATTATCTTATTTTTATGGTTCACAGAACCGTGGATCGTATACTTGGGGATGTTCATCGGAGGTATAGGAGGAGCCAGCTATCTGGATTCCTTTTACTCGCAGCTAGGGGATGTTATTCCTGAAGAAAATAGAAGCTTATTTATCGGCAACGTCGTATCTTTGTCCGAATTGGGGGCCATTGTGTCTCCAATCATTGCAGGCGCGCTCATGGACTGTTTTAGCATCAATACTCCCTTTTATTACAATATGATTTTGGTATTGATTGCGATTGTTATTCAATATACCATTCGATTAAAATCGAAATCCGTAAGAAAAAGGCCAATTGCATAAGCAAATGGCCTCCTTTGTGTGTTCATCACAGTTCCAACTCGACTGCAACGCCGAAATGATCGGATACAACCGGTCCTGTTTTCCCATTCAGTACAACTGCTGAGGATTGAACCTGTGCTGCCTTACTGAAGAAAATATAGTCAATACGAAGCGGCTCCGCGTTACTTTCCCAGC
Source organism: Paenibacillus sp. Mc5Re-14 (assembly GCF_001049835.1). Lineage (NCBI taxonomy): Bacteria > Bacillati > Bacillota > Bacilli > Caryophanales > Paenibacillaceae > Paenibacillus > Paenibacillus sp. Mc5Re-14. The sequence goes on from NZ_CVPD01000001.1 coordinate 2,193,836, forward strand.
CAGCAATAGCTTTGATAACTGTGTGTCCTGCATCACGTACTGTAGCGTTCGAATAGGTGTCTGACCAACCGGATTGCATTACATAGTCGTATCCCTCTCCGCGCACTTCAGCCGCGTTGTTGAAATCCCCCATCACAAATACAGGAGCCGGAGCTAAAGGATCGAGCACTTCGGTTGTACGATCCCATAGTCCGCGGAAGGATTCCTCATCATTCCACCAGTTATAATGCCCACTGACAAACCAGGCCTGTACTCTGTCCACCACAGTCTGAATGCCTACAATTTTACGCGAGCGGTAGTTGTCATAATCCTGGATTGAGGAAATATATTCGTTCACCGTCGCTGTAATCGGTGTTTTGGACAGAATCGCCAAACCCTCGTCATATTTGGCAAAACCAATATGCGCGGGAGCCCACGTCCAGTGATAAGTATCGGACAATAGACCGTTCAGCACATAAGCATAGTTGTCGCGTTTAATGACAACTTCAGGATCTGCACTATAGTACGCGCCCAAATCGTCCGGTGTCAACGGAGTCTCTTCTATGGACTGGTTGACTTCCTGCAAAGCAATGACATCAAACTGCTGTTCATCAATAAAAGCAGCCAATTGCTTCAGCTTATCGTGTTGGTTTTCTTCCATCCAAGCATGTGCATTTAAGGTTAATAATTTCAAGCTAATCACCTATTGAGTATGTCTTGTATATCTGATTTAAGCACATCGGCCTTTGGTCCGTAAACCGCCTGTACCCCATTATCTACTTTAATTAAGCCCAAGGCGCCTAACGCTTTCCACGTCTTTTCATCCCCGACGGCTTCTGTATCCTTCACCGTTACACGCAGTCGGGTCATGCAAGCATCCACCTCGACAATGTTCTGCTCACCCCCAAGTGTCTTGATGATATCCGCAGCCAATTGATTTTTAGTTGAAACCGCTGCCAAACCATCGGCTTTTGTACTCTCTGCCTCGGAAGTCGCTTGAGGCTCTTCATCTGTATAATTCCCGAGTCTTCCTGGCGTAGCCATTTTTAATTTGCCGATCATAAAATAAGCGATAAAGTAGGTTGCTACCGCAAACACTACACAAGTCAGCACAAAGTTAATGATATCCTGCACCAACCCTGCATTTATAGACAATGGCAAGCGAGTCAGCAGCTCAATCATACCAAACGAATGTAAACGCAAATGTATAATATCAGCCATTCCGAAAGCAATACCGGTAAGAATAGCATAAACCACATACAATACAGGCGCCACGAACATAAACATGAATTCCAGCGGCTCCGTCACCCCTGTTAAAAAAACGGCTGCTGCTGCAGAGAAAATCATCGACTTGTACTTGCCGCGTTTATCTTTGTCTACACGGCGATACATTGCTACTGCCAGCCCCATAAGGATGCCCGCTCCGCCGATCATTTGTCCTACCTTGAAACGGGCAGGCGTCACGCCTCCCAGCAAGCTGTTGTAGGCTGCCGGATCGGTACCACGAAGCGCACTGAGATCACTAGCCCAAGCCAGCCACAGCGGGTCTTGCCCAGCAACAACACTTCCTGCTCCAGAACCCGTGAGTACCGTGTAAACGCCACCAAGTTGAGTATAGTTAATAGGAACGGTCAGCATATGATGAAGACCAAAAGGAATCAACAGTCTCTCCAGTGTACCATAGACAAATGGCGCTATAAAAGGAGCCGACTCTCCTGAAGTCGCCAACCAAACGCCAAATTGGTTAATCCCGCCTTGGACAAATGGCCAGACAGCAGACATGATCAAACTCACGATCACAGACCAGAGAATCACGACAAACGGAACAAAGCGCTTACCGTTAAAAAAAGCTAGAGCATCGGGGAGCTTGCGATAATTATAGTATTTATTAAACACCACGGCCCCGACAAAGCCGGAGATGATACCGACAAACACACCCATATTGAGTGCAGGAGCCCCCAAAATAGAGGTGAAATAACCACTGACCGGAATCGATGCACCGAAAAGAGTATGAGTGGTTGCTCCTTCCTGGGTTAGCATCTTCGAGGATACGCCCAAAATCGTTCCTGTTGATATATTGATGAGAACAAAAGCAATTAAGGCCGCAAAAGCTCCGCCCGCCCGTTCCTTAGCCCAGGAACCACCAATCGCCACGGCAAACAGGATGTGTAAGTTGTTGATAATACCCCAACCCAGATTCTCCATGACCCCGCCGACAGTCACCCAGAAATGAATATCGCCAGCCAACATCGCCACTACTTTACCAAGTGAAATCATAATCCCGGCTGCTGGCATGACAGCAACAACCACAAGAAGTGCCTTCCCAAGCTTTTGCCAAAAATCAAATGATAGAAGTTTTTTCATGCTCGTTCAGTCTCCATCCCTTATAGTATGTATAGCATGGGTAGTGCTCAATAAGAAAATTATGCAATCGGTTGCACGATTATTATAATGATATCGCTTTCTATTGGCAATACCCTAGTTATAAATATCTTGGTTAATGCTGATAGAAATACTCGAAAAAGCCGCTAATTTGTTGAAATTGGAGCAATATCGTATGATAGAACATAATATTTTCTGCTTGAGATAGCAAAAGGAGACGAAGACGATGGCAGTAACCATCAAAGATGTCGCAAAACGTGCTAAAGTTGCTACTTCCACCGTATCCCGTGTCATTCAAGACAGCCCCAAAATCAGCGAAGCCACCAAGGCACGCGTTCGCAAAGAAATGAAGGCGCTTGGCTATGAACCCAACTATTCCGCTCAAAGCCTGGCTAACCGTGTCACACAGTCAATAGGCATTATTATGCCTGAATCGGACGTGGCGATCTTTCAGAATCCTTTCTTTCCGGAAAGCCTACGCGGGATCAGCGAATGGGTAAACGAGCACAACTATACACTGTCGATTGTCACAGGCAAAACGAGTGATGAATTGCTATCCCGCGTAAAGCTAATGACCCGGACCGGACGCGTTGACGGCTACATTGTCCTGTACTCCAAGCAAAAGGATAGCATCGTGGAGTATCTTCATAAAGAGAAAATTCCCTATACCGTTATCGGCAAGCCTCAGCAGTTTGTCAGTGAAACTACCCATGTAGACAACGATAACTACCAGGCTGCCAAAGATGTGGTCACTTATTTGACGGGGCTGAATCATGAGCGCATTGCTTATGTTGGCGGTGATCAGGAACACATCGTAAATCTTGAAAGACTCCGAGGCTACCAAGACGCACTACGAGAAGCCGGCTTGCCTCTACCGAAGGAATACGTGGTCAGGGAGCCCTTTAATCTGGAGGACATGCGCACGTTATTGCAGGCTACCCCGCCGCCTACTGCGATGATCGTTAGCGACGACCTTGTAGCCATGGCCGTACAGAAAATGCTTGCTCAGTTAGGCGTATCTATGCCAGAGCAGCTGTCCATGGTGAGCTTCAATAACTTGATGCTGGCTGAGCTGATGAATCCCCCACTTACTTCCGTGGATATTGATATCTTCAGCCTTGGTTATCAGGCTGCCAAAAGTCTGATCGAAAAAATTGAAGACCCGAAAGAATTGACCAAGCACATCATTGTTCCCCACCGAATTGTAGAGCGCAAATCAAGCCAGACACTATGAATCTCTAAGAAATGAACAAGAACTGATTTTGTGGATATTCATAAAATCAGTTTTTTTTTGCGTTGACAGGGCAAACGGTTGCACTATATACTGAACTCGCTCATATATTGGTTCCGTTAAAACAACGATCTCATTTTCCGAGAGGGGTACGCAATCATGGTTTACAACCGATTATTTGACGTAGATAGTTGGAAGCTGACAACACACACTCTACATAGCACACACATGCGATTACAGGAAAGCTTAACGTCCATAGGCAACGGTTATATGGGCATGCGCGGCAATTTTGAGGAAACTTATTCAGGGGATCATCATCAGGGGACGTATATCTCCGGTATATGGTTCCCTGACAAAACAAAGGTAGGCTGGTGGAAGAACGGCTATCCTGAATATTTCGGCAAGGTCATCAATGCCATGAATTTCATCGGCATCCGTCTGATTGTAAACCAAGATGAAGTGGACTTATTTACGGCACAGATCAGCGATTTTGTGCAGGAACTGGACATGAAGCAGGGAATCCTGCGGCGCGCTTGTACTGTGAACGACCAGGTTCGTATCACTACAGAGCGTTTTCTGAGCATTACTACACGTGAATTATGCCTGATTGATTATCAGGTCGAAAATATAAGCGATCAGCCTTTAAGCATTGAGCTTGTTCCTTATTTGGATGGCAATACGAAAAATGAGGACACAAACTATGACGAGGTATTTTGGCTGGAAGAAGCCCGTGAGGTTCAAGAGCAATTCATCAGCCTGTCTACAACGACGATAGATAATCCCTTCGGTATTCCGCGCTTTACCGTAAACGCTACCATGGGTATTGTAACCGAGGGACAAGATGAGCAGACGACGGAAGAGAGCTTTTTGTATGCTGCACGCCACTATCAATACAACGTCTCGCCAGGTGACCGTATCCAACTGCAAAAAATTGTAGCCGTCACCACTTCACGCGATATGGAAAAGGATGCATTGATTCCGCAAGCTGAACGCATCGCCGTGGAAGCTGTCAACAAAGGCTACACCTCTCTTAAGCAAGAGCATATCGACGCTTGGGCCAGACGCTGGGACAAGGCAGATGTTGAAATTGAGGGGGATACGGAGGCCCAACAGGGAATACGCTTTAACATTTTCCAGCTATTCTCTACGTACTACGGTGAAGATGCCCGTCTAAATATCGGACCGAAGGGCTTTACGGGTGAAAAATATGGCGGTGCCACCTATTGGGATACAGAAGCATATGCCGTACCTATGTACCTCGCGCTTGCCGACCCGGAGGTAACGCGAAATCTGCTGCTGTACCGTCACCAACAACTGGAGGGTGCCAAGCATAACGCAACCCAGCAAGGGCTTCGAGGGGCATTGTACCCTATGGTCACTTTTACAGGCGTGGAATGCCATAACGAATGGGAAATTACCTTCGAGGAAATTCATCGTAATGGTGCGATTGCCTATGCCATTTACAATTACACCAATTATACGGGGGACTTGACCTATCTGCATGACTACGGAATCGACGTACTGGTCGAAATTAGCCGTTTCTGGGCTGATCGGGTTCATTTCTCCAAGAGCCGTCAGCAGTATATGATCCACGGGGTTACCGGGCCAAACGAATACGAAAATAACGTTAATAACAACTGGTATACCAATACGCTGGCTGCGTGGGTTCTGAAATATACATTATCAGTCTTGCCTCAAATTTCGACTGAGAAATCGCAGCGCCTGGCAGTTACAGCTGATGAGCGTGCACATTGGCAAGATATCATCAACAACATGTATTATCCTTATGATGAAGAGCGGGGCGTCTTCGTACAGCACGATACCTTTATGGATAAGGATTTGCAGCCTGTATCCACTTTGCATCCTAGCAATCTGCCACTTAATCAGAAATGGTCTTGGGATAAAATCCTGCGTTCCTGCTTCATTAAGCAAGCGGATGTACTGCAAGGGCTCTATTTCTTTGGAGACCAGTTCACGCTGGAGGAAAAAGCACGCAATTTTGCATTTTACGAGCCAATGACCGTTCATGAATCCAGTCTGTCTCCTTCGATTCATGCCGTACTGGCCGCTGAACTCAAAATGGAGGATAAGGCAGTCGAAATGTATAAACGGACGGCCCGTCTGGATCTGGATAACTATAATAATGACACCGAAGACGGACTTCATATCACCTCCATGACAGGAAGCTGGCTGGCGATTGTACAGGGATTTGCCGGGATGAGAACCTATAATGAAACACTCAGCTTTTCCCCTTTTCTGCCGAAGGACTGGAACAAATATACGTTTAAAATCAACTATCGCGGCCGCTTGCTAAGTATTCTCGTACAGGAGGGTGAAGTAGTCATTACCCTGCTGGACGGAGAACCGCTCACGTTGGAGCTGTATGGACAGCCAACGCATATTACCAGTGGACAGTCGTTAATGGCGAGCAGTGCTTCATAAATGGACCAGACAGGGGGAAAGCAAATGAAAGCAGTTATTTTTGATCTGGACGGAGTCATTACAGATACCGCCGAATATCATTTTCAGGCATGGGGTAGCTTGGCGGCAGCGCTCAGCATCCCTTTTGATCGGGAATTTAATGAACAGTTAAAGGGAATCAGCCGTACGGAATCGCTCGACAAAATACTGGCGCGCGGTAACCTGTCCGATACGTTATCAGAAGAAGGCAAGCAAGACCTGGCGGTGCGAAAGAACACCGAGTATCAGCGGCTCATCTCGGCTTTAACTCCCGCAGATGTTCTACCGGGCATTCAAGCGCTTCTGAAGGAGCTTCGTGAAGCCCGAGTTGGCATCGCGCTGGCCTCTGCGAGCAAAAATGCAGCGTTTATACTGGATCGGCTGGAGCTGACGCACTATTTCGACAGTGTGGTGGATGTCACAGCCATTCGGAATGGAAAGCCTGACCCGGAAATTTTCCTCGCCGGAGCTGCGAATCTGGGCGTTCGACCTGCCGACTGTATCGGCATAGAAGACGCACAGGCAGGCATACAGGCGATCAAGGGTGCCGGGATGTTCGCGGTCGGTGTAGGAACACCTTCGCAAATGCAAGGTGCAGATATCGTGGTAGCCACTACAGCCGAGCTTTCCTTGAGCATGCTGGAGGAACATTTTTACGAGTTCAAAAAATGATCGCATTCTGATTAAGTTCATATAGCGTTATGTATGACTAGAGACGAACACCATTAGGTGTTCGTTTTTGCTTTTGCTGGGAAAAACGATCAATGAATATTTATCACTATTTTACACATATTACATGCATATCATGCTTTAAGCTTTTTGAAGGGGGAAACGTCAGTGGCAAGATCACTCGAGGCAAAATTAGATTATCTTGAAAAGACTCTGGGTCATCTTCCTGATGTCGTCTTCAAAAAAATGAATGTGGGTCAAACGGGAATTCATGTCATTATGATCTATCTCTCCGGTATTGCGGATACAAGTATGATTAACGAACAAATCGTCAAGCCGCTCATTTTAACTGGAGTCCGTGAAAGCCACTCCCAAGTTAATCCCGAGAAAATAAAGGAGGAGCTGATACAACAGACAGCATTTACGATCGATATGGAAGAAGAGACAGACCTTGAGACGTGTGTACACGAAGTGTTATCGGGGAATACCTGTCTGCTGATCGAAGGAACCAATGAAGTCTTTTTTGCTTCTACGGGCCAGTTTCCATCGCGAAGTGTCGATGAACCAAGCACCGAAACTTTGGTTAGAGGGCCGAGAGAAGGTTTTATTGAAGATTTGGAAAGCAACCTAGCAATGGTAAGGCGGCATATCAAAGATCTAAGTTTCAAAATAGATAAAATAACCATGGGAAGGAGATCTTCACGGAAGTTAGCGATCTTGTACATATCAGATATCGCAAATCCGGAGCTAGTTCAGGAAGTTAAACGAAGAGTCGAAACGATTGATGTGGATGATGCTCCCGATACCGGGATTATTGAGCAATGGATTGAGGAACATCCATGGTCTCCGTTTCCCCAGATTCAGGCCTCTGAACGCTCGGATAAAGCTATAAATGCTTTAATGTCCGGAAGAGTTGTCATTATGCTTGATGGCACTCCTTTTGTCCTGATTGCTCCCATGACCTTCTGGATGTTGGCTCAATCCCCAGAGGATTATTACGAGCGTTTTCCTTTAGGAACATTTTTCCGTATGCTTCGTTTAATGGCTCTGTTCATTGCAACATTCCTGCCTTCGCTGTACGTTGCACTTATTTCTTTCCATCCAGGATTAATCCCGCCTGAGCTGGTGATGTCTATCGTTGCCTCAAGGGAAGGGATTCCTTTTCCCGTTTTTGTGGAAGCTCTCATTATGGAGTTATCATTGGAAATACTGCGCGAGGCAAGTCTGCGGCTACCTAAAGGCATAGGACAAGTTATCGGTATTGTAGGCGGTCTTGTTATTGGACAAGCCGCTGTCGAGGCGGCGGTCGTAAGTGCCTTTCTGATTATTGTCGTTGGTCTTACTGCCATTGCGTCCTTTGCAAGCCCGCAGTACAGCGGCAGTATTGGAATCCGGCTTCTTCGTTTCCCCATTATGATGATTGCAGGAATTTATGGGCTGTATGGTGTAATTTTAGCCTTTATTTGTTTAGGCGTACACATGGTCCAGATCAAAAGCTTTGGAGTTCCTTATATGTCACCTCTAGCCCCAATTCGCTTAAGAGATCAACAAGATACTTTAGTTCGGGTTCCTTTTAAATATCTCAAAAAGCGTCCTATGATGCTAAAGACAAAGGATGAGACACATTCTAAATGGAAAGGGAAGTAAGCCTATGAGCTCCTATATCTTTCTACTTCGTCGAACCCTGTGGGTGCAAAAATGCATCGCCACATGGATCGCATGTGCCCTCCTCACCGGTTGTTGGGATAGCAGGGAGATCGATAAATTGAGTATCATACAGGGCGTCGCCATTGATATGGATCAGGATATGCTGGAACTAACCTACCAGCACTTAATATCGCAGAAATCCAAAAAAAGTATGTACAGAAACGTAACCACCTTTAACAAGGATTCCATTCAGTCTGCTTCCAGAGAACAGGCCAAGCAGGTATCCCATGCTCCTTTATATAGTTTTATTCGCTTGATTTTGATTAGTGACCAAGCTATACAAGAAAGAAGAATCGACCAATTGTTAGATACATTTACTCGCTCCTATAAACCGAGTCGAAAATCACTTGTTATGATCACAAAAGGCAGCGCGAAAGAAGCGTTTAATAAGATGGGCAAACATCAAGATATACCTACCATTGACCTTGAGGCTTTGGCCAAAAATAGCGATCTCAACTCCGAGATTCCCCATGAAATAACATTAGGGGAGATCTCTACACAAACTTCACAAGAAGCTGACTTCCTCATTCAATGCATAGAAACCAATGGAGGCAACCACTTCTCAGGCGCAGCTTTGGTCCGCGGCAAAACGAAGAAATTTGCTAATTGGATAGATGAAAAGGAAGTCACCGGGATCAACTGGATACTAGGGAAAACGAAGGATTCAGTTATTAAAACAGAGGACCCAGAGTCAAAACAATCCATGGTCTTTGAAGTTGAGGATGTCCATACAAAACTTATTCCCCACCTCAACGGGCAGGACCTCTCATTCACAGTTCGTATTAAAACAGATGTCAAACTAAACGAAAGCACGGATAATTCTGTAGATTTCCTGAAGGAATCATTCATTCGATCGGCTAAAGAAGCGGTGCAGGATGAAATCAAACAGATAGTATCCCAATCGCTAAACACACTTCAGAAAGAATTGAGAGCAGACGTAGTCGGTTTTGGCACAAAAGTAAAAGTAAACTATCCCGCTTACTGGGATCGAGTAAAGGAAAATTGGCAAGACACTTTCAGTCAAATACCGATTGATGTTAAGGCTAAAGTACAAATCGAGCGAACTGGTGCTTATTCAAAAGAAGAGGGTGAGTAAATGTCTAACATACCTTCCATGAAACAGGAAAAAATATCCACACCACAAGCCTTATTCACCGTCACTTCGACTGTATATGCTGTGGGTATTGTTAGTTTACCAAGAACCATTGCGGAGAAGACGCAAACACCCGACGTGTGGCAGGGACTTTTGCTGGCAACTCTGCTTGGGATCGGCGTCATTTTTATCCACGTTAAATTGTGCCATAGATTTCCAGGGAAGACGTTCTATGAGTTCAATCCTGTGATTGCAGGTAAATTCATCGGCTTTCTGATCAATATCGCATTTATTGTATTTTGCACGATGATCTGCTCTCTTGTATGTAGAATGATGGCGGAATTCCTCAAAGGTCTTGCACTGGAGAGAACCCCGATAAGCATGATTCTCTTGCCGTTTCTTCTGCTTATTGGGTATTTGACCTGGGGCGGTCTCCATGCAATGGTGCGATTGATCGAGCTTTTTTTCCCTTTAACCTTTATTGTTTTTTTATTGTTGATCATTCTTAATATCAACCATTTTAATCTTGATAATTTGCGCCCTGTTTTCCATAAAGGTTGGCGTCCAATCTTTGAATCACTTAAAGTTATACCTTTCTCTACAATGGGTTTTGAATCGATCCTTATATTAACTAATGTGATGACCCACCCACAAAAAGCATGGAAGGCTGGGTGGATTGGCTACTCGATTGCAATGGGTTTGTATATTTTAATGGTAACGATGGTCATTGGCTGTATGTCAGTAGAAGAAGTTTCCCGATTGCAGTGGCCCGTCGTTTCTTTTGCACAGCAAATTGAATTCCCCGGTGCGTTCCTGGAACGATTTGAAATATTATTTATTATTTTGTGGACGATCAAAATTTTCATGACCGCCTCAAATTATTATTTCTATATTGTTGCTGGGATCAGCCAACTCACCCAAAAGTGGAACAGGTATATCTGTTATCTCCCGTTAATTATATTATTTTGCCTGAGCATGTATCCCCAAAATTTTATTGAAATAGGCAATTTCGATAAAATAATAGGTTATTCAGGAATTGTCGTATGCGCGGCAATACCCTTGGTGCTTCTTATCATCTCTAAGGTCTTCCATCGAACAGAGAATGCGGATGGGAAACAGTAGAGGATACTTCCTCCTCGCTCTTGCCAATGACTCCCCCCTTATGCTATAGCGTAAGGGGATTTTCACTTTTCACCCTGCGGTTATTCTTCGGAATTTTCCAACTGCTCCCTCCACTCAATTTACATCTGTGAACTGATATAATGGAAGAGTTAAGCTATTATCAGATCAACTATTCTCTCTTAGGAGACTATTGCATATGAAACCAACCTATCTTATGGATGATATACAGTGGCGGCAGCTTATTCAGAACGTGGCTGACCATTTTAATGATGTGACGATCAAACGAGGTTTCCAGTATTTCAAACAGGGAAAGGTAAAAGAATTTGCAATGCCTGATGCTGACCATATTGCGGCTGTCGTGGATGGGAATGAGCTCTACGAAGTGGATCTCCACTTGAGTGCTTTTGCTGCTAGCAGATGTACATGCCCTGTTCGCACCAACTGCAAGCATATGATCGCCGTATTGCTGAATTACGCGAATGAACAGGAACGTTCCGTTCATGCATTAGTGAACGCTCATTCGGCGGGATTCACTCGGCTGGCTGCAAAAGCAGACACCCGTACCCCACCTACTTTCCGGTCGAACCTTTCGCTGGAGCACAAGGAAACAACACGAGATGCTCTCAGTAAAACAGCAAGCAACATACCGGACATGCCCGTTTCCGAATGGCATGATCTGTTTGATCAGTGTATCGCCCTTAATCATGTACACACCCAAAATTCTCAATATGTCCAAAGTGCTTTAGCTTCGATCTATGCCGTGAAGCCGCAGCTCTCATCTGGCATGCAGCAGCTATATGGATTGCATGCTCATCTGCGTGTGTTGGAAAAGCTGGTGCCTCAGACCCCCGTGACGGGTTACCCTACTCATACCTATATGGGTTACTACACACAAATTGCCGCAGATGAGCTTAAAGAAGCGATTGAGCGTGATTTTGAAAGTCCACTGGAGCTGACTGATGAACCGATGCATGAGGCCCGTATGGCAGAAACTTTAGCTTATTTGCGCCGAAAAATGCTGACAGAGTCGCGGAACGGTACTTATTTTTCAGACACGTATTATCAGTTTTGGCTATACTGGGTGCATCCTGCAAGGCAGGACTCCAACATATATACGGAGGAATTGCAGCATTTACATGCAGCTGAGGAGGAGCATAGTGCAACGTTGGCACGGCTTCCGTGGATGCTGGCTCAGAGCTGGATGTATGTTTACCAAGCGCAGGATCATAAAGCCTGGGAACTGCTACAGGAGGCGGAACGGGCTTTTCCACTAAAAATCTCCTCCAGCCAATTGCTGTTGTTCTTACATGCGTTGCGACAGGCCGAAGATTGGGGACGTCTCAAAGACGGACTGCGACATATCGGCCCCCTCCTTCACAGTCATCGGGATGATCATTTACAGGATTATATGCATGATTGGGAGCTGGTTTTGCAGCACCTTCCAGAAGCAGAGGAGGACATGTGGGACACGCTGAAGGGTATGCTTCCATTTGCGGGTGGAATGTACGAAGAGGCTCTACTTGCTCATGAAAAATGGCGGCAATGGATCGACTATCAGCTAAGCATACGCAGTGAACCTTTAAGTTTTCGGGTGAGCGTGCTGCAACCGATTGAAAAGAACGCGCCTGAGTTGTTGCTGCCCTTTTACCATCAAGCGGTAGAACGTTATGTGCTGGAAAAAAACAGATCTAGCTATAAAGCAGCGGTTAAGCTGTTAAAGCGATTGTTCAAGCTGTACAAGAAAATGAAGCAAGAAACACGCTGGGAGCTGTTCTTCACGACCTTTACCAGCCGTCACAGCCGCCTGCGGGCGCTGCAGGAGGAATTGCGGAAAGGGAAATTGTTATCATGAGCCAATATACCGAAACGATTACGGTGCATATTCAATTAACTACCTATGGGGACGCGCTGATCTATGGCGATTCCTCCATGAACTATAGCATTTCCGGTCAAATGTTGAAGCAGCGTTTGTTTGCTTGGCATGAGGCTTCATTTTATGGCACCGAGCTGGAGATTCAGCATGTTCAAGACACAGATATTATCGTGCTGCCCTCGGAGCAAGTAATTCCTTTTCTGGCAGAGCAGGAGCTTCTACAGCATATCGAATGGATCTGGGACGAGGGCAATGCCCCGTGGCTTCGGCTGATCCCTCTATTGGCTCACTGTATTGAAACGAAAGCCTATGTGCCCAACTTCACGTCGTTCCAAGCAGGGAAGCTGCAATGGAAGTGGGATGCAGAAGCATTGGAAAACATCCAACCAGCAGAGCTTGCTTTGCTGGACAGCCTGGATGAGAACGAGCGCGATGGGCTGGTAGCGGCGTTCTCGGCCGCTGTATTTCAGCGCTGGTACGGCACTGAAGCGGAAGCCGCTGATTTGCGAAGAGAATATCCGATTCTCTTCGCTCCCCAACGCCAGGTCGCGGCAGGCCTGGATGCCCAAGCCTGGCTGATCGCCATTGGATGGAAGGCAGATACCGCGCCATTTCGTCCGCTTCTGCAACTGCTGGAGCCAGAGCTGGAGGACGACGAGCCATCTTGGAAGCTCAAGCTTGTGTTGCAGGACAAGCAGGACCCGGCCTTGCTGGTACCTGTACAGCTCGCCGATGATGGATATGCATCCGGCTCATGGCCCGATGCGTGGACGGTGCATGTGCGTGAGCGCTCAGGCGGATGGCTGGAACGCTTGACCGCTATTTTGCCCGCAGGGCAGCGTGCCGGAAGCCGCGATGACATACTGAGTCGCCCGCTCTCCGACGAAGCAGCGTGGCAATTCCTGACGACCGACAGCCAACGTCTGCTGGAAAGTGGTTGGCAGGTGCTGCTGCCAGCTTGGTGGGAGGCAGCCACCCGCAAGAAGCCAAAGCTGCGGGCCAAGGTTCGCCCCGGCGAGGGAGCGGGAGAGCGCTCGAAGGGCAGCTCGCTGTTCGGACTGGACTCGATTGTCCAGTTCGATTGGCGTGTGGCCATCGGCGATGCCGATCTGAGCGAGTCGGAATTCGCCGAGCTCGTGGCTCGCAACGAGCGCTTGGTGCGCTTCCGCGGGCAATGGATCGCGCTCGACCCTGCGCTGCTGGCGCAAATCCGCCGCGCCATGGACGGAGTCGACAGCGCTCAGGGATTGTCCTTTCAGGACATTCTGCAGCTGCATCTGCTTGGCAACACCGACGAGCCTGAAGGCGATGCCTCAGGCGAGCAGCCGGAGGACCCGGCACGCTTCCGACTGGAAGTAGAGCTGAACGCTCATCTACTGAAGCTGATCAGCCAGCTCGGACGGCAATCGGAATGGCCCGCTCTGGACGTGCCGGATGGACTGCAAGCCGAGCTGCGGACATATCAGCGGGACGGATACGCATGGCTTGCCTTTTTACGGCGCTTTGGATTGGGCGCCTGTCTGGCCGATGATATGGGGCTCGGCAAAACGGTGCAATTTATTACTTATTTACTGCACCTACAGGAAATTGCCGCTGAGACGGGTGTACGCTCCAGTTCGTTGCTGATTTGCCCGACTTCGGTGCTGGGCAACTGGCAGAAAGAGCTCAGCCGCTTCGCTCCTTCATTAAGGGTCATGCTGCACTATGGAAGCAAGCGGGAGCAGGGAGACTTGTTCCGCGAAAAAGTCGAGCAGGCCGATGTCATCCTGACCTCCTTCGCTACGGCAACCCTGGATCAAGAGCTACTACAAAGCATGACCTGGGATTCGGTCTGTCTGGATGAAGCGCAAAACATTAAAAATGCGCAAACCAAGCAATCCACAGCTGTGCGCAGTTTCCCTGCACGTCATCGTATCGCGTTGACAGGAACACCTATTGAAAATCGGTTGTCCGAACTATGGTCCATTTATGATTTTATCAATCCAGGTTATCTGGGCAGCTCACGCGCCTTCAGCAATCGCTTTATGAATGCTATTGAGAAAGAACATAATGAGCAACGCACGATGGATTTGCAGAAGCTGGTTCAGCCCTTCATGCTGCGGCGCAAAAAGAAGGACCCTGCGATACAACTTGATTTGCCTGACAAGAACGAGATGAAAACATACATTCACCTTACCTCCGAGCAGGGTGCGCTCTATGATCAGATTGTTAAAGAACTGATGGAACGGATGCAGAAGCTGGAGGGGATCGAGCGCAAAGGAGCTATTTTGTCAGCTCTGACCCAGTTGAAGCAGCTTTGTGACCACCCTGCTCTTTTAACTAAGGAGGCGCTTCTGGATGCAGCAGCTTCTGGTTATAGTCAGCCCGATCTTGAGGCGATCATTAGCCGTTCATCCAAACTGGAGCGCATTCTGGCTATGGTCAAGGAGCTACGGGAAGAGGGCGAGCGCTGCCTTATTTTTACGCAGTATATTGGTATGGGTCAGATGCTCCAGCAGGTACTCGCTCAGGAGCTCCAAGAACCTGTGCTCTATCTAAACGGCAGTACATCCAAAACTGCGCGTGACCGAATGATTGATCAATTCCAATCGCATACGCTCTCTCCTGACGAGCAGCCGTCCGTGTTTATTTTATCGCTCAAAGCCGGGGGGGTGGGTCTCAACCTGACGGCTGCCAACCATGTCTTTCACTTTGATCGCTGGTGGAATCCGGCTGTTGAAAATCAGGCTACAGACCGAGCCTACCGGATGGGACAAACCAAGAATGTACAGGTTCACAAATTTATCTCGTTGGGTACGCTAGAGGAACGCATTGACGAGATGCTGGAGAGCAAGCAGCAGCTCAGCGACCAAATTATCACCAGCACCGAGGGCTGGATTACTGAGCTGTCTACAGACGCGTTAAAAGACCTCTTTACGCTACGCCGTGAGTGGGCATAATGATGTCCCAAATCGAACTATAATGTATATGGAGTACCAGTTTGAGTTCACTACATGCCTATTTTTAGGAAGCCGTAGTTTATAGCACGGTCCAAAGCTCCTTTGTGTGCATTTACTATCTCATCACAACAAAGGAGTTGATTTGAAGTGGCCATTCGTCCTCCACAAACGCTGAAATCTACGGGCAGAAAGGTTCCTGTTACGAGATATCGCAATGTGAGTCCAACACAAACCCTTCGTAGATTTACAGTTATCTGGGCTAACAATGATGGTGTACCTTTTAACACGTCTGGATTTTTTGCAACACTCCGGCGTTTAGATGGAACCTTTGTTCAAGCTGCAGGCTTCGACCGCTTTGGTACTGCCCGATTCAACAGAGTCCGCACACCTACGAACCAGCCTTATATTCTGCGTACTTTTAGAGATGATGGAGTATTATTCCGTGTTAGATCCGTACCTGCTGGCGTGTCCTCATTTGTCGTAATCGGTTAAGTTCGTACCGAACGCAGCCTAGACGTAGTTAACAAAAAGAGCAGTCAGGAACAGAGCGTATCTGTCCTGACTGCTTTTTTCAAACTACCTACCTACTCAGAATCTTCTTCTACTTGTACGTCTTTCGTAGCGGCTGTATTGTACACCGTTTTGAGCCAGTTCTCACTCGACCAGTTCAGCTTGCCTGCGCCCGCTCCATCCTTGGCCTGCAATTGAGCAACCAGGTTGGCAGGGTCTTCGGCTGTATAGCTGTATGGCAACGTTGTGAACCCATTCCAAGAGAAGCTCTTAGCCTTCGCTGGATAAGGAGCTACCGGGCTATTCGCAGCGTCACTGCCTCCTCTGAACACGGCACCGTTGTCCGAAAAGATAACATCCTCGGCTTTGATTTTACCTGTATAATCCGCTTTGTTAGGGTCTTTTTGATTATTACGCACTGGAGAAAACACATCTATTAAATACGATTTTTCTAGCAAAACCGCCCCGTTTTCTGTTGAAATCGCACCATTACCCACGACGTCAAAATGATATCCTTTGGCAGCAATCGCCTTGGCCATGTCGGACGTAATTCTTTTTTTGGCTCTGGCCAATCCAGCATCATCCATAACGATGTTATATGCATGAGCATTACCACCGCGCAAACGTGGCATACGGTCTTGAATATCCAGATAGTAATTATGATGCAGCGTCACTTCCAAATCCGCATTGTCGCCTGCCATTTCCGTGGCACCCACCAGATGCGCTTTCTTTTGTCCTGCTGCAATATCAATGATATCTTCTTTACTCATGCCCACTGCACTGCTTCTCAAATAAGCGTACATAGGATAGGAGGACTTATCTGCTTCCATGGCATTGACTTGTTGGGTTACCCAGCTGTTGGAGCTGCGGTCATCTCCTTTGAACAAGGACCAGGAAATCGTAACTCCGTTACTGCCCTTTTTCACATCTACCAGGCCATCATAGGCTTTGTTAAACGTACAATGGTCGATCCATACCTTAGAGCTTGCACCTTCGATGGTAATATAATCCCAGTCATTCTTGTCATAGTTTCCTTTGGTTGCTTCATCCCATTCCCACAGTTCATCAAATTCAAGGTTACGAAAAATCAAATTAGAGCTTCGTTTGATGACAAAACCGGCATGCTTGATTTTCGCACCATTGGCCGAGAAAATCGTAACTCCATTCATATTCTCGATATAGACTTTGCTCACCCCTGTCTTTTTCAGAACAGGATGTGTTTGTACAGGATTGTTGGCGCTAAATGGCATTGCCTTCGCAGCGCTAGGGATTTCATTCCAGCCAAGGTCCAGATCGTTCATAATTTCAATCACTTTAACCTTGCTGCCTTTTTTCAGTGCTTCGTTGAGATCTACAGCATTGTACACCTTTTTGTAATTAGCATCTGTATCGGTAATATTCCCACCACCTGTATTACCATACGAAAAGCCAGTCAAATTATAATTATTTTTGGAGGTTACACCGGGGTCCATCCCTGGAGTTGGTTGTTCTGTACCCGGTGTCGGCTTCACAGGTGGTGTACTTGCATTCCCTTCTGAAGAAGCACCCGATACAATCACATTGTCGAACTGGGCAACTGCTTTAGACGTTACCAGACCCATAGCTCCAGCAGTGAGACTAGTGTCTGTGGCGGACAACTCCAGCTGATCATTAACATACATTTTGATTTCCGAATCGGATAGCTCCAGCTTCACTCTGTACCATGTATTGGTGTCTAGTTTGTATTTTTTATTGGTAGCCAATGTCTTCATAGAGCCTTTAACCTTTTTACGAATCTCAAGGGCTCCGCCTTTCTTATTGTACAACGATGCTGCATAGAAATTGTTTGAATCTGTGTATCTACCTGCCACATATACTCGATTAGAGCCATTAAAATCATTTACATATACATCTGCTTGCACACTATAATTCGTCCATGAGGTATTGCCTTTAACGGAATGGCTTTCGCTTCGACTAGATTGTTGGTATGTAGAACCATTCCCGTCCTTGACCACAGACCAGTTCCCTGAACCTGCAGACCATCCTTGAGCTTCTCCTTGTTCAAAATCATCACTTACCTGTACATTCTCATCAGCCTGTGCATGGCCTAAAAGCGGTAGTGATAAAGACAGTGCCAACGTACTGCTTAACATTACACTTGCACATTTTTTTAACAAACTCGATTTCATATCACAATTCCCTTCTCAATTAGATTCATGAATACTAAAGCAAACGGTATATAACGTACTGATGGATGGAATCATATCCACACACCAATGAGGGCCCTAATCGCTATACTCCAATAATTATAGGCACTTAAATAAATATTAAAATATGTCTAATTACTTATCTTTTGTCTTAATTTTTCTATTAATTTTTCGTTTTTTTTCGCGAACACACCAAATGATGTTTCATAAAATCACAAAAAACGAGATTTTTTTATTTTTGAATAAGACATACGGTTGTCATATTGAGAATGGTACATATAAAGGAGTGAGTATCACCCATATCATGTAAAGGAGCGATTAGATGTCTAGCTACGAATATGCTTCCAAATCAGAGTTAAAAGAAGCCATTCATACCTCCTACTTACGGTTTGACAGTGAGTTCCAAGAGATCGACGAAAGCCACAAGGATACTCGAATCGACGAAGTCGATAAAACACCCGCAGAGATGATTGCCTACCAGCTCGGATGGCTTCATCTTGTCATGAGTTGGGACAGAGACGAACGGGAGGGAAAAACCGTCATCATGCCCGCCGCGAATTATAAGTGGAATAGACTAGGCGAACTATACCAATCATTCTACAAGACCTATTCCGACCACTCTCTATATGAATTACGAAATATGCTCAAGCTGGCTGAGCAAACGTGGCTGGATTGGGTGGACACACTCAGTCATGAAGAACTCTTCACCCAGGGCGTTCACAAGTGGACGGGCACCAATCCGAACTGGCCTATGGCGAGATGGATTCACATCAACTCTGTAGCACCGTTTAAAACATTCAGAGCCAAGATACGGAAATGGAAGAAATACAACGCGCAACAGTGATGAAAAAAAGTGTGCATTGTGCTACAATACTTTAGTTGTATCGGGATACATTTAGGGAAGGGTAAGTGAAACGCCATGCTTATTATTGGTATTGCCGGCGGTACAGGTTCCGGTAAATCGACGGTCGCACGCGCCGTCGTTGAGCGTCTGGGATCTAATAAAGTGACTTTCATATCTCAGGATAACTACTATAAAGACCATTCACATCTGAGTTATGACGAACGCGCTTTGGTCAACTATGATCATCCGTTTGCCTTTGACAACGACTTGCTGATTGAGCATCTCCAATGTCTAAAAAAAGGACAAGCAACTCAAGCGCCCGTGTATGACTTTACGGTTCATGCCCGCTCCACGGACGAGACGGTAGAGCTTTTGCCAAATCATATCGTTATGTTGGAAGGTCTGCACGTACTGTCAGACGAAAAACTCCGCAGCCTACTTGATATTAAGGTGTTTGTGGATACGGATCCTGATGTGCGCATTCTTCGTCGGGTTCTTCGCGATATTGAGGAACGCGGTCGCACCATCCATTCGATCCATGATCACTATTTGACGACGGTTAAGCCAATGCACGAGGCATTTATTGAGCCTTCCAAGAAATACGCCGACCTGATCCTTCCTGAGGGAGGACATAACGAGGTCGGTATTCAACTGCTGTCTATTTTGACTGAAAAATATTTGGCAGGAGATCGGACATGGGGTACTGTATAAAGTAATCCCGGTTGTTCAGGCTGTCGAGATTTTCTCGGCAGCCTTTTTTGTCTTTTATATGCCATTGGAACTAAATTATCTTTGGAATCACCGTGTCGTTTATGTTAGCATGTAAAGATTAAATGCATTCGTTTTTAGTTAAAGTTGGAAGCGTTATCAACTATGTCCGTCAGGTGATTAGGCCCTCGCCTTAATGGCGTCTTTTTTGAATAGATATAATTATGGAGAGTGCTGTCATGAATGAGCTATGCAACATTTTGATTGTAGATGATGAGATATTGGTACGGCAAGGGATCAAGCATCATTTGTCGTGGGAACAATACGGATTTCGAATTGTAGGTGAGGCCTCCAACGGGAAAGAGGCGCTGGAGCTGATTGAAGCCTTACGTCCTCATATTATCATTACGGATATCGTGATGCCGATCATGGACGGCGAGGAGCTGACACGCATAGTCAGACAGAACTATCCAGATATCGAGGTCATTGTGCTCAGCAGCTACGGCGAGTTTAATTACGTACGCTCCACCTTTCAGCAAGGTGTGGCTGACTATATTTTGAAGCCGAAGCTGGACACAGATGAGCTGCTTCAAGTGCTTCAGCGAACGGCCCGCAAAATCCCATCCATTCAGTATCAGGAAGATGCCGGGAATAATCGAATTACGATGGATCATGTGATCGAAAAATTGATCTCCGGCTATACCATAGATTATGACGCTGAACTGCTGAAGCAAGCATTTCCTTATCCCCGTTTTGCGCTCATAGGTATAGAACAGTCGGTACAGCAAGATAAGGGGCGCTCTACTACTACCTCTGCTTCGGACCTATTTTCCAAGCTTACAGATCGGTTAGCCTCTGCCTGTGAACATATGGTTCTGCGACAACTGCCATCTGATGTCTATACAGCTATTTTTTTAGCCAATTTGGAGCCACGGGAATTAGACGCCTGGATGGCTACGGTTAGGGAAGTTGCTCAAGAGACGAAGCAGGTCGAGCCACAGACAGGCTGGGCGGTCAGCCATCTATTTGATGATTTTAACCAGATTAGCAATGTCTATCAGGATGAGCTGCCCAAATTACTGAGTTACCGCTTTTATTTCCCAGAAACGGCGCTACTGATGGAAGATGAACTCCCTCAGCCTGTTCAGGTGAATAGTTCGTTTAACCTAAAACTGTTTACGGAAGAGATGAAGCGTGAGCATTTTGATACGGCTTTTCAGGATTTGAGGTCCTATGTAGCCGCCATGTCCGGTAACTATACCTCTACCGCTTTTGAATTCAAATCGCTGCTCGGAAATATCGTGTTCAACATTACAATTTTGCTCGGGAATCAGGGGTATGATATGAAGGAGCTGGATGCGGCGAAATATTCGTATTTCAAAACAATTAATGATGCTCCTCATGTACATGAAGCCGTGCGGTTGCTGGAGACTTTTTTGGAGGAAGCGAACCGACAGATCCTGGCCAAAACACAGCAAGGAAGTAGTGCAAGCATGAAAAAACTGCTGGAGTATATTGAGGAACATCATGCTGAAACACTCAATTTGACGACCCTTGGGCAATATTTTCATTTTAACCCCTCTTATTTGTCCAGTTATTTTACGGCACACCATACAGAGGGATTTAGCGAGTATCTGAACAAAATCCGGGTTGAGAAGGCTGCTGAATTACTGCGATCGGGGACGCTGCCTATTTCAGATATTAGTAGTACAGTAGGTTATTCGGACCCCAGCTATTTTACTAAAGTGTTCAAAAAAGTGAAGGGCTACTCACCCAGCCAGTACCGCCGGGAGCATCTCCATTAGAGAGCAAGCGCATATCTGCCAGCAGAAAAGAGATTAAATATGAAAAGATATATCCACAAGATCAAATATCAAGGTCTGTTCTTCAAAATCTTTATTGTTATGGTGGTCAGCATCACTGCGGTGTCCTTGCTGACCTCTTTGGTGACGATTCGAATGTCTGAACGACTATTCGCTGAGACATTCAGTATTACGAATGCCAAGGTGCTTAGCCAGATTCAATCCAGCTTTGAATCCTTCAATGACTCTATCGTGAATGCTGTAACCCATGCTTCGGAAAATGGAACCGTCAAAAACTATTTGACTGGCGGCCAATCTGACTCGATTAACTCGGCAAGGATTTACTTTGGTATGGCACAGCAAATGAAGCAAATTAAATCGAACGTCGATGCTTATGATGTCGGTGTCGCTGTAACAGGGATGAACGGTCGGAGCTTTTACTCCGACGCGTCCTATTGGCCTGTAACTGCGGAACAGCTTAAGAGCAGTGCCATTACAGCCCGAAGCGTGACACGGCCAGCACAGCTTATGTATCAAATGGATACGGAGTTGTTTCATCAACAAATGAATAGCACCGCACAGAAGCCAACTCCCTATATTATTGCCTCCAAAGTATTTATGGAGCGAACGAGCGGCACCATGTACGGTATGATCTACATCGCTATCCGAGAGCCGGAATTCCGGCGTTTTTATAACAATTTCACGAGTAACGGTAATGATGTGCTTATTATGGACAAGACGGGACTGATTGTATCAAGCAACCGCCAGGATCTGATCGGACAACGCTCCAGTGAACTGCTGGGCTATGCCACCAAAATCAATGAACAGGGACTGAACTATATTAATGCAGGTGTGATGAATAAGGAGAGTATCGTTCTTTCCAACTATATTCCTTCATTTGATTTTTATCTGGTGAACATGATCGATAGACAAACGGCGGTTGGGCAAATTATTGACGTTAAATCTGTTGTATGGATCTGTATCGCCATCGTACTGATTGCTTTGGTGATTGTTTTTCTCATTTCCCGACGCCTGATCCGTTCCTTGACTCGGTTGGTCAAGCAAATGTCGACGATACGCGAGAAAAATTTTGATAATTATATCCCGGTCACAGGCAGCTACGAAGTCAGACAATTAAGTCATGCTTACAACTACATGCTCGATGAACTGAATGACTATATTCGTAAGCTTTTAGAAACGCAAAAAGGCCAACGAAATGCAGAGCTTGCTGCACTACAACGGCAGATCAATCCACATTTTCTGTACAATACATTGGCTTCCATCAAAATGCTAGTGCTCAAAGGAAACAAGGAAACCGCTGCCGAGACGATTAATGCGCTCATTTCCCTGCTGCAAAATACAATCAGCAATGTGAGCGAAACGATCACCATCGAGCAGGAAATGGACAACATGCAAAATTATGTATTTATTAATCATGTACGTTACGGGCAGCGGGTACAAGTGAATTATTTTGTATCCCCCGATTGTCTGGAGTACCATGTGCCCAAGCTCATCATTCAGCCATTTATCGAAAATTCCTTTTTTCATGCCTTTAATGAGAAAAATGCAGGGCACATCTATATATTGGTGTCCAAAACGGATGATACATTAATCTGTGAGGTGGTCGACGACGGAGACGGTATGGATTTGGATGGGCATACAGTGCAAGACGGACTGCCGAATCCCAAGAGCAAACGCCAACTATTTACGGGCATCGGCATCCAGAATGTACACAATCGCATTACCCTTCTGTATGGAGAAGAATATGGCGTAACCATCTCTAGCAAGAAGGGCGAGGGCACCAAAGTGAGGCTGACCCTGCCACTGATCCTAAAACCCGTCCCTCCTACCCCATAAAAATATAGGCTGAACTAAACAAAGAAGGTGGAACAAGAACGGAGTAGGCGGAATGATGCTTCGTGAAGAACTTTAGTTCAGTCTATAAAAAGTACCTAAAACTAAAAAAAGTACAAATGTAAGCGGTACCTTTTTAGATAAATCATAATAATAAGACCAATCTGTATAAAGATATTCCTAACTGCCAGCAAAGCAAGGATGATAAACTAAATTCATAAACAAGGTAACCGCTTTCAAAGAAAGTTTTACATGATTAGCAACATATAAAAAAAGAGTAGGGGTTGAACAAAATGAAAAAAATGTCTTTCCTTCTGCTGATCGCAAGCTTGATCTTGCTATCCGCGTGCTCCAGCAATTCCGAGAAAGCAGCTACGACCACAGATTCAGGCAAGAAAGAAATCACAGTCTGGGCTTGGGACCCGAACTTTAATATCGCAGCCCTGAAGCTGGCAAAAGATCGCTATGTTGCCAAACATCCAGATGTAACCGTAAACATTGTTGAATATGCTCAAAATGATATCGTACAAAAAATGAATGCCGGCCTCAACTCCGGTTCTACTAAAGGATTGCCGAACGTGGTTCTAATTGAGGATTACCGGGCACAGAACTTCCTGCAAGCCTATCCCGATTCTTTCCATGATATGACTAATTCGATCAAAGCATCCGACTTCGCGGATTATAAAATCGGGCCGACCAGCTACAACGGCAAGCAGTATGGAGTTCCATTTGACTCCGGCGTTATGGGATTGTATGTAAGAACGGATTATCTGGAACAAGCCGGCTACAAAGTAGCGGACTTGACCAATATTGATTGGGACAAATTTATTGAAATCGGTAAAGCTGTAAAACAGAAAACAGGCAAAGATATGCTGACTCAAGATCCGAATGACCTGGGTCTGATCCGTGGCATGATCCAAACTGCAGGTTCTTGGTACCTGAAAGAAGACGGTAAAACACCAAACCTGGCTGGTAACCCAGCTCTGAAGGAAGCACTCTTGACGTACAAATCCTTGTTCGACGCTAACATTGTTAAAATGAATGCCGACTGGAGTCAATTCTTGGCCGCGTTCAACAGCGGTGCAGTTGCTTCCGTACCTACAGGTAACTGGATTACGCCTTCGATTAAAGCTGAAGCTTCGCAATCCGGTAAATGGGCTGTAGTTCCTTTCCCTAAGCTGAAAAATATACCTGAATCCGTGAATGCTTCCAGCCTCGGCGGCAGCTCCTGGTATGTCCTCAACTCGGACGGTCAAGATACCGCTGCTGATTTCCTGAAAGAAACATTTGGTTCAGATCCAGAGCTGTATCAAGATATGCTGAGCAAAATCGGAATTGTCGGTTCATTGAACGCTGCTTCCAGCGGTAAAGCTTATGACGTGGAAGATGCTTACTTCGGTGGCGACAAAGTATACAAGAAGTTTGCTGATTGGACTAAGCAAGTTCCAAAAGTCAATTATGGCCTGCACACTTATGCCATTGAGGACATCATGACCGTTGAAATTCAAAACTACCTGAACGGGAAAGATGTAGACACAGTTCTGAAGGACGCTCAAGGACAAGCGGAAGCACAGCTTAAATAAGACAGTCCATCTAGCCAAGGCTAAACAATAAAACGATAAGCACTTAAAACCTTGGGCTTGCGAGTTCAAGGTTTTATTGCTGCATAGGGAGTTGACATGGTATGAAGACAGCCGCGCCCAAAATGACTA
This sequence comes from Paenibacillus sp. Mc5Re-14, assembly GCF_001049835.1. Classification (NCBI taxonomy): domain Bacteria; kingdom Bacillati; phylum Bacillota; class Bacilli; order Caryophanales; family Paenibacillaceae; genus Paenibacillus; species Paenibacillus sp. Mc5Re-14. The sequence continues at coordinate 2,218,907 of NZ_CVPD01000001.1, forward strand.
CAACACGTCTCAAAGCAGGTATGACAGGATGGTTGTTCATATCCATCGCAGTGATCATGATTGCCGCCTTTTATTTTTATCCGATGATTCAGGCGCTGATCTTATCCTTTAAAACGGGTACAGGGTCTAATCTGAGTTTTAACGGCATTGATAACTATAAGCGCCTGTTCACCGACAAAATGTTCATCACCGCCGTAAAGAATACGTTTATCTACTTAATTTTCCAGGTACCTTTAATGGTCATTCTGGCTCTGTTCATTTCCGTATTGTTGAACGATAAAAACCTGAAATTCAAGGGCTTTTTCCGCACCGCCATCTTCTTGCCGTGTATCACATCTCTTGTAGCCTATTCGGTTGTTTTCAAGTATCTGTTCTCATCTGACGGTTTGGTAAACTCCTTGTTGCTGAATCTGCATGTGATTGGTACGCCAATCCAATGGATTACAGATCCTTTCTGGGCCAAAGTAACAATTATTATTGCGATCACATGGCGCTGGACTGGGTACAACATGATCTTTTATCTGTCGGGTCTTCAGAACATTGACAGCTCTATCTACGAAGCAGCCCGCATTGACGGAGCTTCCCCGATTCGGCAGTTTTTCAGCATTACCGTTCCACTGCTTAAGCCGATTATCCTGTTCACCTCGATTACATCGACGATTGGTACACTCCAGCTCTTCGATGAAATTATGAATATTACGAAGGGTGGACCCGGTAACGCGACATCTTCTATTTCGCAATATATCTATAATCTGTCCTTCAAGTATTCATCCGACTTTGGTTATGCGGCGACCGTATCTTATTCCATCGTCATTATGATCATTATCTTGTCGATTATCCAGTTTAAAGTGGCAGGTGAGAAAAAATGATGAAAACAAAAAGAGCATTTACGTACGCCTTTCTGATTCTTGTATCATTCATTTCGATTTTCCCGTTCCTGTGGATGCTATCCAGCTCCACGAACCTGTCAGTCGATGTAACAAAAGGCAAACTTCTGCCTGGCTCCCATCTGATGGATAACATGCACAATCTGCTGGAACAAGTAGACATCGTTACTGCACTCAGTAATTCTGCAAAGGTTTCCATCTCAACGACGTTGCTAGCTATGCTCATTGCATCACTGGCTGGCTATGGCTTTGAAATTTACAGAAGCAAAGCGAAAGACGTTGTCTTCAATATCCTGCTGATGTCGATGATGATTCCGTTTGCGGCAATCATGATCCCGCTTTACCGGATGTTCGGCAGCATTTCTAATGTCATACCATGGATCGGCATTGATACGCTCTCTTCTGTCGTTATTCCGACCGTAACTACGGCGTTCCTGATCTTCTTTTTCCGTCAAAGCACCAAGATGTTTCCCAAGGATCTGCTGGAAGCTGGCCGGATGGATGGATTATCCGAGCTAGGTCTGTTCTTCCGGGTGTATATGCCTACGATGAAAACAACCTATGCCGCTGCCGCAATCATCACGTTCATGTCCAGCTGGAACAACTACCTCTGGCCTCTGATTGTACTGCAAACGCCAGAAAATCAGACCATCCCGCTGTTGATCTCGAACCTCGGCTCCAGCTATGCACCGGACTACGGCGTTATCATGATCGCTATTGTCCTGTCCACATTGCCGACTGCGCTGGTATTCTTCCTGATGCAGAAGCACTTTGTCGCAGGTATGGTCGGCTCGGTAAAATAATAGATTTGTGTGTACGGTCTTCATTCAATTTAAAAATAAGGAGTGTTCGCCTTGACCATTCATACCCCTAGTCTGGACTGGCTCACCGATGTGACCAAGTTCGCGGTAAATCGCTTGCCTGCCTATTCCGACCATAAGTATTACGCCACGCTTCAGGAAGCAGAGCACCAGGCCGATATGGCCTGGCGTCACAGCCTGAATGGGAGCTGGAAGTTCAACTATGCGACGAATCCGGCCACTCGCCCAGTAGAATTCTATGCCCCTGACTTTGAGTATGGCGGCTGGAGCGATATTCAGGTACCAGGTCATATTCAGACACAAGGCTTCGGCCAAATGCAGTACGCCAATACGATGTACCCGTGGGACGGACATTCAGACGTTCGTCCACCCCATATTCCAGAAGACCACAATCCGGTCGGTAGCTATATCAAAAGATTTGTTTTGCCCGAAAATATGGCTTCTGACGCGCAACCTGTGTTCATCTCTTTTCAAGGTGTCGAGTCGGCCTTCTATGTATGGCTGAACGGACAATTTGTCGGTTACAGCGAGGACAGTTTTACACCGTCTGACTTTGAGCTAACACCCTACCTGCAAACTGGTGAAAACAAGCTGGCGGTAGAGGTATATCAAAGAAGTACAGGAGCTTGGCTGGAGGATCAGGATTTTTGGCGTTTTTCCGGCATTTTCAGAGACGTATATCTGTACACGATCCCTACTGTTCACGTACGCGACCTGCATGCCAAGGCGGATCTGGATGCTACCTACACGCAGGGCCTGCTGGAATTGAAACTGACTTTGGAACAACCGGCAACGGCCCATACAACTGTCGATGTGAAGGATGCCGCCGGTCATATCGTAGCTTGTTTAAAAGCTGACTTTACAGATGGCATCGCCTCGCTGTCGGCAACCTTGGAGCAAGTAGAGCGCTGGAGCGCGGAGAAACCTTATTTGTACACGTTGTTCATTCAAATTTATGATGCTGATGGATCACTTGTCGAGGTGATCCCACAAAAGGTCGGCTTCCGCAAATTCGAGATGGTCAACAAGGTTATGCATCTGAACGGCAAACGCATCGTCTTTAAAGGTGTGAACCGTCATGAATTTAACGCTCGTACCGGACGTGCGATTTCCCGTGAAGATATGCTGTGGGATATTCGGACACTCAAGCAGAACAATATAAACGCTGTCCGTACCTCTCATTACCCGAATCAGACACTGTGGTATGAGCTCTGCGATGAATACGGGATATACGTGATTGACGAAATGAACTTGGAAACACACGGTTCCTGGCAAAAACTCGGCGCAGTCGAGCCTTCGTGGAATATTCCGGCCAATCTGCCGGAGTGGCAGGATATCGTTATGGATCGCGCCATTTCCATGCTGGAACGGGACAAAAACCATGCATCCATTCTGATCTGGTCTTGCGGAAATGAGTCGTATGCAGGTGAAGTGCTGCGCAATGTCGCTAACTATTTCCGGTCCACCGATCCGAGCCGTCTGGTACACTACGAAGGCGTGTTTCACAATCGTACGTACGATGATACCAGCGATATGGAGAGCCGGATGTACGCCAAGCCCGCAGATATCGAGCAATACTTAAACGATAATCCACAAAAGCCGTATATCAGTTGCGAATACATGCATGCAATGGGCAATTCCGTAGGCGGCATGCACAAGTATACCGAACTGGAGAACAAATATGAGCTGTATCAGGGCGGTTTTATTTGGGATTATATCGATCAGGCGGTTATGAAAAAAGATCGCTACGGACGCGAGTACCTCGCGATCGGCGGTGACTTTGACGACCGTCCAACAGACTATGGTTTCTGTACGGACGGTATTGTCTATGCGGACCGGAAGATTTCACCAAAGATGCAGGAGGTCAAATTCCTGTACCAAAATCTGAAGCTCATCCCGGATACCAAAGGTGTGACCATTCGCAACGAAAACCTGTTCGAGGGTACAGGAGACTATGAACTGGTATACAGCCTGTTGCATGAAGGTCAAGAGATCGCGCGAAATGTGAGTCATGTGGATGTGGCGGCTCAGACCGAAGCCTATATTCCATTGACATTCCCGAGCACAGACGAGAAGCCTGGGGAATATGTCATTCACACAGCGCTCGTATTGACGGAAGCGACGCTCTGGGCTGAGGCTGGGCATGAAGTGGCCTTCGGACAACATATTTTCATTGTGGAAGATCCAAGTCCGCTGAAAGCTCCTACAGGTGGAGCCCTACGAGTAGTACATGGCGATGTAAATATTGGCGTTCACGGTACGGATTTCACCATCATGTTCTCCAAAGGAGCAGGCAGCCTGACTTCACTTCGCTACGCTGGACGTGAGATGATCGCTACGCCTCCTGCCCCGCTGTTCTGGCGAGCGACCACAGACAATGATCGGGGAACGGCACTGGGTTTTGAAGCTGGTGGTTGGTTCGCCGCAAGCCTGACGCATAAATGTGTGGATATCGAGGTTACGGAAGAGCAGACAGACCGTGTGACCATTACGTTCCGCTACACCCTAAGCATTCATGCTGACGTACAGGTAACGGTAACCTACACCGTCCTGGCGGATGGCAGTTTGAACGTAAAATCCACCTATGAAGGTGTATCAGGGCTGCCTAACCTGCCGATCTTTGCCCTTTCGTTCAAGGTTCCAGCGGACTATCGCCATCTGGACTGGTATGCGATGGGACCGGAGGAGAATTACATTGACCGAGCCCTTGGTGCTAGACTCGGCGTATTCCGCAACGAAGCTGCGGATAATGTGTCCGGGTATGTCGTGCCACAGGAATCCGGCAACCGTACAGGCGTGCGCCGGGTCGATATTACCGACGATTCCCAGCGAGGCATTCGCATTACAGCACCTGCCACCGCACCAGTGGAATGCAATATTTCGCCGTATACGGCATTTGAGTTGGAAAGTGCAGGCCATCTGTATGAACTGCCCAATGTGTATTACACCGTTGTCACCGTAGCTGGCAAGCAAATGGGCGTAGGCGGTGACGACAGCTGGGGTGCCCCGGTACATGAGGAATATCAAATTCCGGCCGATCAAAAGCTGGAATTCGAGTTTACCGTGCAGCGGATATAAATAAACTCTCCGTATAGACAAGTATATGTAATAAAAGCCCTTCCGCTGCTTCCCTCATGGAAAGCCGGAAGGGCTTTAATATTTACGTACCAAATAGTTGTACTTATCCTAATCGTATGGACTACTCTTCCTAAATTGACCTTATCTGTAGAATAGGCGGTGAACACCCTATCTATTTCAAAACAACTTCAATATTACGTCCAGGATCGCTGTACTTGTAGAGGCCAGGATTTAGTTCCAATTTTCCGTCTAATTCAATATCTTTATAACGGTCAACATTAACTCCTGTGGATACCATACCCTTCGCAATGATCTCAGGTACTACTTCTTTGCCGTTAATTCGCATCGTTGTTTGGTTGACACCTTTGAAGCCAGGGGAAACGGATTTCGATTCGACAATCAAATCTTTTCTCTCTGTATAGTATGTGAAATCAATTTGATAACCGTCTACATTAAGCTCAGCGAACTGTTTTTCTTCTTTGGGTTTATGAAGAGTAATCCAATTCTTGGAAGTATCACGTTTCTGGATGACAGCATCTTTCAATATAAGTTTCATTGGAACATCAGACCAGTCCTTATACCACTCTGAGGATTCAAATTGATATAAGTGTTGATAATTTTCAGGACCAGCCCCTTTAAGATTCCATCCTCCGTTAATTTTTTTATCACCTATAACCAACTGAGCCGTTTTATAATGGACATTTCCTTTTTTAAGTGAATCACGCTCTGTTACTAGAATTTCAATATCCAAGGGGGTAATAATCAGTTGGTCTAAGGTAGCGCCTGTATTTTCCTGGAATTCCGCGCTGCTATGCAGCTTCTTAGAATAAATCGCTTCACTTGCTTTTTTTCCATCCGCTTCAAATTCGAACTTCCAAGTACCTTCAATTCGTTTTGCTTCCTCAATGTAACAGAAATGAAGGTTTGCCTTTCTCCAATCTTGTGCAGTCATGTTGAATACCTGCTCAATATGCAACTCTGGGCTGTCACTAGGTAGAATGGTTGGGATGGCGTCTATTTCTTTGTCGCCCACTTTCATTACCAAATGCGGGTTCCCACGTCCTAAATCGGATGGAGCTGCAGCAACTCTAAAGCGGACAACAGTCTTGTTATTGGTTTGTCGAACGGATTCTATATAAATGTTAGGATACTGCTTGGTCCCCGTAACGAGGGTATCCCCAGCTTGATGATTCGTCTTTAAAGGAATATCCTGATTACGATAAAAAATTAGATTCTGTGCCTCAAGTGTATAATCTTTTTTACGATCCTTTAATGTATCAACAGTTTCATAAATGCCTAGGAGTTTCTGGCTTTTAGGATCGTAATTCAAATATCCGTGTGCTCGTTCCTTGTTATTAGAATTGCTAGTTACCATAGTTTTCTCTATAGCAAACCCAATATAACTGCTTGGGTCGGTTCCCGGATCCAGAGAGATGAGCATTTTCATTTTTTCGCCATCTGTTACAACACCATTCAAATTCATCGTAATGCCTGCATCGGTTACTTTTAGATCATACCGCTGACCAATACCACTATTTATCGCGTTGGTTACACTACGTCCGCCTATTCTATCCCAATTGATAGTCACACTAGCGAATACAGGGATGGCAATGAGCAGAAAACATGAGAATACAATACTCGCAGGAACAATTTTTGTTCTATGCATAGGTGCTTCCTGTGACTGTTGCAGAGTTGCTTTTCGTTTGGTTGCTTCCTGTTCTATATTTACCCACATTGCATCATATTCGGGTTGAGGAATGTGCTGTTCTTTCTCAAAATACCGACTCACTGCTATTCATCTCCTTTACTTGGGATACCACCATTTTTTTTAGCAGTTTAAGCCCTCGATTTAATCTGGATTTAGCTGTTCCTTCGGGTATATTTATAACTCTAGAGATCTCCGGCACAGTCAATTCGTTTACATAACGAAGGACCACGACCATTCGAATTTTATCTGGAAGCTTGTTATATAGCTGGTGTAGCTCTGTCTTAGTTTCTCGATGATATAAGCTCTCTTCCACCGGATTAAATGAATGAGGACGTGACAATAAAAAAGTTCGTATTTCCTTCATCAGCCCAGTTTTTCGCCTTCTAAGCACATTGCTGCACTCATTGGAAGCAATTCGTAAAATCCATGATTTGAGATCTTGTACTTTGGACCTGTCGGCCAAGATTGCTTTGACAAATACCTCCTGGCAAACATCTTCTGCATCTGCTTGATTTTGCATCAGATAATAACAAAAATAATATATCTGTTCCTTATATAGTTCAAACAGCTCTCGATCAGTCATATACGTGCACCTCCCTTGTTGTGGTCTCATCTATTAAGACTATTAACGGAGTACAATCGTTCATTTACATCGAAAAAAGGCAGTCCTATATAGGACCACCTATTATTGATCGTTCAATTCCCAACGCTCGGATACTGTGCCACATGCTCAATTCACTTCTTTTATCAATCAAAAAAAACCACCCTGCTCTAACCCCTGTCATTAGCCTCCAAAATAAACATGAGTCCTGGCGACCCGGCTAGCTTGTAGCCAGATTAACATACGTTCGCGTGAAATCAAGGTTTTGCAAGTCTCTTTGATCTATAAAAAATTCCAAATACCCTGCGTCCCACCAGCACATACCGACCTCATCCAAAGAAGATACCGAGAGCAGAACATGCCAATTTTCCGAAGCTTGATCGTGCTTTTCCCGATTCGCCTGGTATTCTTGCAGCTGAGGCAGCACTTCGGATCGCAAATGCTCCGCATACTCCGTACTTCCCCTATGCATAGCTTGCTCGGCTTCCTTATGGATCTGACTCTCACTCTTATGCCAATTAAACAGAAGACCCTTTAGCCCGTTACGGCACAGATAAGCATCCCGACGAGTGTTCCCGGCAAAAGACTGATGCTGTCCCCACACCGTGTCGCTATGTTCATATAAAAGCTCATAAAGCTCTTCGTACTGATCTAATAGAATATCTCCTAGCTCACCCTCCGATGGTAGCGTCAGGATCGGATGAAAAGAAATTGCATACGCAGTGAAATCCCGTTGATCCGCCGACACCTCTACGCGCCCAGCGGGCGGTAATGTTTTCTGCAAAGCACTGCTGTCGCCGTTATAGTAAAAGATTTTATGCTCAATATCGTAAGCTGGCTCATCCAGCCCAAGAAAAAAGTATAGTATGCCCTGATGAGGCAATCCCTCAAATGGTGAAAAAGGCAACTCGCTTAAATTGATCTGAGCAATAAACGTATAATATTCTCCGTCTGAATTACACGGCCACTCTATTGTGGGCGGCAGATCTGGATAGCCGGCGATCCGACTATTCCCAACGTGTTCATAGTTTTCCTCATGCTCTAGCTGAAATTGTATAGTAGCTTCGGCATCCTGATAGATCTCTTCTTTTAACTCATCATCAAGTGAATGCTCTTCGAGTATTCGAGTCAGTTCTTCCTTTAATGGTGGTTGCAGCATCTCACTCGCCCCTTTTGACAAAGTATTATGTATTGATTGCTCTCATTCAATCTCTCTTAAATCAGATTATCAAATTATGGTCTGATAAGCTATGCTGCTGTGAAGCGGAAATAGACTAGACATTGTTCATAAATGTTTTGTGATAGGCATTCCGATACTGTGAAGGAGTCATATGTACTCTCTTTTTAAACAACCGCATAAAATACTTCTCATCCGTGTATCCTGCTTCTTCCGCTACCTGCTTAATGCTCATATCTGTACGGGAAATCAATTCCTTAGCTTTGTTGATTCGAATACTGTGAATGAACTCCAATGGACGCATGCCCGTATTCTGCATGAACAAACGGGATATATAATCCTTGTTGTAATTGAACTTCTGAGCCAAATCGGTCACGGTCAGCGGTTCTCCAGCATGAATTCGAGTCCACTCAATAATCTTGTTCATGCTCACATTCCCCTGTGAATGGACAGGATTGGAGATCAAGCGACTGAGGGCCAGTTCGGATATCTCGATCAGCAGTGAGGTGAACAAATAGTTAGCACTGTGATACGTAAGATAATGCGAGTTGGCGACATGCAAGATTTGATTGACGATAATATGAATCCGATCTCCGTTATCTGCCTGTACACTTTGCGGCAAATAGATATCGCGTATCACGCCATGACGCTGTACAAGCCCGTCCATTGCACTTGTTTCCTGCTTTATTTCCTCACTAGATAATACATTCGGGGTCGCAGGTACATCGAAATGAAACCAATAAAATTTAACCCCAGGCAACGATTCCCGGTATCCTCGATGCGTACGACCGGGGTACAGCAATAGAATATCTCCTTCCCCTACTTCAAAATACTCCTCTTCCTCCCGTATATATACCGTCTCTTGGACACCAAGGATCAGCTCAAAGTTCTCAATGGAACGGCTCATATGCTTCCATGGCACCTCGGAAACGAACTCGCCTGCCGAGATCAGTTGGATCGGAGCATCTACATTCACTTTCAGATAGGTCATGTTATCGCCTCTTTAGATTCATGTTCGGATTTGTCCACCTATTGTATGGTTAAGCTACTGACATACCGCGGTTGCAATGCTAATGTAGTGGAGAAATATACACTTTCATCTTAGCTAAGGAGCGATGATTTTGAAAGCACAAGCTTTTGACTTGCATAAAGTAAGCATTGATTCCGGCCCACTTTACCACGCCATGGAGCTGAATACGACCTATCTGCTGAGTTTGGAACCTGACCGTTTATTGTCACGCTTTCGTGAATATGCGGGATTGGAGCCCAAAGCGGCTCATTATGAGGGCTGGGAGGCACGCGGCATCAGTGGACATACACTTGGTCACTACCTGTCTGGCTGTGCGCTGATGTTTGCCTCCACAGGCGACAAAAGACTACTGGAACGAGTAAACTATGTGATCGACGAGTTGGAAATATGCCAAAATAGTCATGGAAACGGATACATTTCCGGCATCCCGCGTGGGAAAGAGATTTTTGAAGAAGTCAAAGCCGGAGATATTCGTTCCCAGGGCTTTGATCTTAACGGAGGCTGGGTTCCGCTATATACGATGCACAAGCTCTTCGCAGGCTTGCGTGATGCCCACCTGCTCGCTCATCATCCCAAGGCTTTAGCGATGGAAATCCAACTCGGCGACTGGCTGGAGGATGTATTCCAAGGACTGAGCGATGAGCAGGTGCAACAGGTACTCCATTGCGAGTTTGGCGGTATGAACGAGGTGCTGACCGATCTGGCGGAACATTCCGGAGAAAAACGCTTTTTGAACCTGGCGGAACGCTTTTATCATGGAGAGGTGCTGAATGATCTGGCAGACAGTCGCGATACGCTGGCAGGACGACATGCTAATACGCAAATTCCTAAGATCATCGGTGCAGCACGGCAGTTCGAAGTGACAGGCAAACCTCTATATGCGGATCTTTCCCGATTTTTCTGGGATCGGGTGGTTCACAAGCATTCCTACGTAATCGGCGGCAATAGCTATAATGAACATTTTGGTGAACCCGGCAAGCTGAATGATCGTTTGGGCGAAGGCACCTGTGAAACCTGCAACACCTACAATATGCTGAAATTAACAAGACATATGTTCGAATGGGACGCGTACGCAGCCTATGCCGACTACTATGAACGAGCGATGTTCAATCATATTCTGGCTTCACAGCAGCCTGTAGATGGACGTGTATGCTATTTTGTATCGCTGGAAATGGGAGGACACAAGTCCTTCAATTCTCAATATGAGGATTTTACATGCTGTGTCGGGTCCGGTATGGAGAGTCACTCTATGTACGGCACGGCGATTTATTTTCACACGGCAAACACAATCTATGTCAACCAATATGTCCCTTCTACCGTGACGTGGGATGAGATGAACATACAGCTCAAACAAGAAACCCTCTTTCCGCAAAATGGGCGGGGAACGCTTCATGTCATAAGCAAGGAACCCAAGTTCTTCACGATTAAACTAAGATGCCCGCACTGGGCGGAGCAGGGAATGAAGATTAAAATCAACGGAGAAGAGTATGCCGCAGAGGCTTGTCCTACCAGCTATATTGTAATTGAACGAGAATGGAACGATGGGGATACGGTCGAGTACGATATTCCTATGACAGTAAGAGTTGAGGAAATGCCGGATAATCCGCGTCGGATTGCATTCATGTATGGCCCACTTGTGCTGGCTGGAGATCTGGGTCCTGTTGTACAGGAGTCCAACGAGGAACGTCTGCTGGCATCTGTTCTGATTGGATCGGCCGATTCCCTGACAGCCAAGCTGATTACTGATGAGAAGGAGCCGAATACATTCCATCTAAACGACCTGGGCTATATCGGAGACTTGCAGCTTCGTCCGTTTTATCAGATATATGATCGTTCTTATACCGTCTACTGGGATCTCTTTTCCAAGGAGGAATGGGTAGCAACAGAGGCAGAATACCGTACCGCGTTAGCGTACCAGCTAGAGCTGGAACGACTTACAGTGGATGTTGTGCAGCCTGCCGAAATGCAGCCTGAACGGGATCATGCCTTCACTGGAGAACACGTTGGCCTGGGGTCCATTTATAATCGCAAATATCGCGACACATGGTCTGGGGGCTGGTTCTCTTTTGTCATGAAGGTGCTCCCTGATAAGCCTGTCCAATTAGCAGTGACCTATCTGAAGGACTCCGACCGCTCTCATCGTGACTTTGACATCACTGCAGATGGTCAGAACTTAGGAGAAGGCAAGCTGGAATCCGAGGAAATGAATAAATTCGAGACATTTATCTATGAGCTGCCTCTGTCTGTGACGAATGAAAAGAATGAAGTTACGATTCGATTCACAGCCCAGCCACAAGGCAAGGTGGCGAGGGTGGCTGGATTGCGAGTGATCAAAAGTCATCTATAGCACCATTCCGTAGCACTATCCCGCCTATATAACAACAAGCAGACGCTTCTATAAGCTGTCTGCTTGTTCTGCTTACCGTCTTATAATTTGAATCATCGTTATTGCTCCATGTTCACTTTACATCATGTTCATTTCACGGAAACTGTCTCTAATCTTGCGCAGCTCTTGCTGTGCCCTGCTGTATCGCGAGGCGTAGGTCCAGGCAAGCACCTGATGATAATGCGAAGGTGTTTCAATTGTGGTCACGTTATACATGGCCAGATTCCCGTCTATTTCTCCTTTTAGGGTAAACTCAATGGCAGGATATCCGTTCACCACCATATCTGAAGCAGTCCCCAATTCAGGGTCCGTAATTCCTGACACCAAATGATCCTCAATGATTCCTTTATATTCTTGAAGGGTCATACTGCTGTCAAAGTCGCTTTTCGGTTCAGACAATACAATCAAATATCTATCGGTAAATTCATTTTTAATGGAAATATCCGCTTCCTCATTAATCCTATTATCTCGTGACCAATTCCACGGAGCCGTAACTGCAAACTGATTATCCTTACTGGTAAATACCTCAGGCTTCACGATTTGAGTAATGAGCGTAGAAATTAAGGATACAGCAAAGACAATCGAAGTGATCGTCATCAGGATGATTGCTCCTGCAATAATCCCGGTTTTCTTTTTGCTCACCTTCCCCAAATCCCGTGTCCTAACTACATATGTATTGGCGGCCATATCTCCAATTCGTTGTTTCCGAGGTGTCACCAGCACACATATACCGGCGGGCAGCCCCCAGAAAAGCAGCGGGTTCGTATCCACCAGATGTATGAGCGTACGGATCAACGATTTAATCATGCCTGGCGGCATTCCTTCTCCATTCACGACCTGAATGCGAAGTACAAACTTGCCCAGCGTATAGCCTGTAAGTCCTTCCAGCAACAGATAATAGCAGAAAGAGCCAATCAAGAAGAGTATCACTACCATACCCATATTTGGGATTTCCGCTTCAGCTACTTTTTTCGCTATAAAATAGACAAGCCCACCATACCCAAAGACGATAAGAATGAAGTCAATCATCCAGGCGGCCCATCTCCTGAAAAAGATAGAGGCTCCGTATGTTTCTGATAATACCGCCATCCTATCTGGTTCTCGTCGTTGATAGCCGCCATTCCTCACAAATTCTCCCGGAGCTACTGTAGATGGATTTTTCGATAAATTATGTTCTTCCAAATGATACACCCCTGATGTCAATTTAATCCCAGTTAAGTATAACATCCTTTTTCATCCAGTGGAGCAATCCTGACAGCGCACTGGAGTAAACCGAATCCCGCCGATGAACAAACCACACCTCTAATTTACGATAGGTTTCGGGTAAACGATGCGAAGCAATACTTCCCTCCTTCTTCGCCTTTACAATTGACGAGTGTGGAAGCATGGACACCCCTAGACCAGAGGCTACACCACCTAAAATGACTTCCAATGTTCCGAATTCCATAATCTGATACGCATCCACACCTGCATCGCTCAGAAAACTTTCCGCTCTTGCCCGATGTGTGCAGCCTACATCGAAGAACAGCATAGGCTTGGCAAGCAACTTGCTCATATCACTTTCTCCCGGTTCCGAAATAAGCACCAACTCCTCTTCAAACGCCGCAACATGCTCTATATTCGGATCATCGACAGGGCCATAGACGAATGCCCCATCTAATTCGTAATTTAATACCTTTTGTACAAGGGCATGCGTCCCCCCGGTCATCAGCGATAGCTGCACATTAGGGTATTCAGCGTAATATCCCGTCAATAAAGTCGTTAGATGCGTAACCGCAGTCGTCTCAATCGAGCCCAATCGCAACGGTCCCGCAGGCTGGTCCGAATATTGAGTAGACTTCTCTGCCTCGTCGAGCAAAGTCAATATGGATTCCGCATACTCCAGCAGATTCTCTCCTGCCGACGTTAGTGTCATTCCGCGATTAGATCTGCGAAATAGCGGTACGTTCAATTGTGCCTCAAGCTGCTGAATCCGTGAGGTCACATTGGACTGTACATAGTTCAACACTTGCGCAGCCCTTGTGATGCTGCCCTCGCGAGCAACCGCCCGAAAAATTTTCAAATCACTGCTTTCCATATATACATCACCTGCTTGGTATGATCATTTATGATACTGACGTTCGATTTTGTTCATTTTACCGGATGCTTGCCACTCTGTACAATTCAAAGTACATGCAAATGCATCTAAAATCGACCACAGGAGGCTTTAAAATGAAAGCTGTAATACATACCGACAAACACGGCCTTGAGGGCCTGATGTATAAGGACGTTACGGACAGACAGCCGGGGCACAGCGAAGTGAAGGTCAGACTCAAAGCCGCAGGCTTGAACCATCGGGATCTGTTCCTCATGGCGGATCGAACCGCCAACGATGCTCCACTCATTCTAGGATCGGATGGAGCAGGCGTGATCGAGGCTGTGGGCGCTGGCGTCCCAACCTCACTGGCAGGCACTGACGTAATCATCAATCCATGTATCGGATGGGAGAAGACGAACCACGTTCCCTTGGTTCCTGCCATTCTGGGCGTTCCTTCAGACGGGACATTGGCCGAATCGGTTATCGTTCCCGTTCAAAATGCCGTCAGCAAGCCAGCTTACCTGTCCTGGGAAGAAGCAGGGGTACTGCCTTTGTCTGCCTTGACCGCTTACCGCGCTCTCTTCACTAGAGGCCAATTACAGCAGGGTGACCATGTCCTCATTCCCGGTATTGGCGGCGGTGTAGCCACGTATGCCATGCTAATGGCTTTAGCGGCGGGCGCACGGGTCAGCGTCACATCACGTAGCGAAACAAAAAAACAAGCTGCCCTCGCCCATGGCGCTCATCATGCATTCGACAGTGATAGCGATTGGAAAGAAAGCATGAACGGAGACACCGTGGATCTGATCCTTGACAGCATCGGACCCGCTACGTTCGACAAATATCTGGATGTCATCAAACCGGATGGCCGGATCATTACATTTGGCGCAAGCTCAGGAGATCACATAGAGATTCCGCTGCGTTCTATATTTTTCCCACAGATTAGCATCATCGGTACCTCTATGGGGAGCGGTGAGGAATTCGCAGATATGCTCCAATTCATGGAGCGCCATTCCCTTCATCCCATTATAGATAGCGTCTTCCCTCTACAAGATACAGCGCAAGCCTTTTACCGTATGCAGCAGGGAGTGCAGTTAGGCAATATAGGGATCAGAATAGAATAAGGCGTACGTAACCATATGTATCTAGAAAAAAATCCACTACTATAAAGTGCCTCATCCCGAGGTCAATTTTATAGTAGTGGACCTATTCAGTCGATCAAACGATGCTGGACCCATTTGTTGCCACGGAAGCGCCAGAGGAAAACGATCCCCCGCACACCCCATTCAATATCCATGGCCAGCCAGACACCAACAATTCCCAAGTTGAACACAATGCCCAAAACATACCCGAGCACTACCCGGCACAACCACATGGACAGCATCGAGGTGAGGGACGTAAATTTGGAATCACCTGCTGCCCTAAGCGCAGAGGGTGTAATAAAGGCGATGGACCAGAGTGGAATCTGGGCCAGCGTATTAATCAGCATGACCATAAAAATGTCATCTACAATTTCAGCAGGTGGATGAAACAACCCCACCATCGGCTTAAACAAAGGCATTAGGATTAGCCCCATTACAATAAACGAACCGGACGACAGCCAAATAAACGATTTGGTAAACTTGCGGGCATCGTGTACATTTCGCCGTCCCATGCATTGACCCACCACGGTCACAATCGTAAGAGCCAAAGCATTCGCAGGAATTTGGAACACGTTAGCTAGGGATGAGCAAATGGCATTCGTCGCCAATGCATTGGTCCCCAGGTTCACAATGAAGATTTGCGTTAAAATTTTACCTCCATTAAAAAACATCTGTTCCGCTGCAAAAGGAAGACCAATAAACAGGATCTTTTTAAGCATGGCTAGATTAAAATAAAGCATATCTCTAAGCTGAACACGCAAGTCGTCATCTACCCTAACCAAATAAATCAACGCGCAGGCAGCTCCTGCATATCTGGACACATTGACTGCAATCGTCATGCCCAGTACACCCATATCTAACAAGTTAATAAATACGACATTCAGCAGCACATACGAAAGGTTCATGATGAGCGAAAGAGCCAGCGACGCCCTCGTCTTGCCGATCCCTCTCAGCGCTCCACATACGGCCTCAACGATCGCAATCCCCACGAAAGACATACAGCTTCCCAGCAGGTACACCTTGCCGTTAGCCAATACATCAGTCGAGGCAGAGCCAAACAGGACGCTTAAAATGGGATTGTACAACAGGATCATAAACAGACTGATACATAAGGCCAGCAAGGAAACGGAGGATATAGTACCGGATGTTGCTTTAGAGACCATAAGATCGTTGCCGCTCCCCTTATACTGCGCTACAACAACCGTACCCCCGGTAGACACTGCCACAAACACATTAATTAGGAAAATATTTAATGAATCAATCATATTTACGGCACTGACCGCCGCCATCCCTGACGAGCTAATCATTGCTGTGTTCACCAAATTAAGACCCACGATAAAAGCCTGATCAATTAGAAGCGGGATAAACAAGGCAATCATCTGCCGATAATCAATAGACTCTCCAGAAAAATGCCGATTCAGAAAGCCGTGCGTTCTCATCCTTACACTCAGTTGACTCATATCATCACATTCTTTTTATCAAATTGAAAAAAAACCCTTCAACAGAAGAGTCTTTCATAGCGAAAAAATGTATAAAGTTGCAAGGCTAGATGTCTCTGGCTCTTGATTCTGTACACTTTTCTCTACATAGAAGTATCACTCCAAAAGAAAATTCTGTCAATGCGTTTGCTCACATTAGAATAGAAAAAAGGTGAAAAACCTGCTCAGCTCGGTGAACAGGTTTTGAAACAGGATTACACCATCCCTAGGTATGCATAACACCTTGTTAAGAGAATACCTATGATCTTCTCGCAATTAAGTCTTGTTGAATAGAAGCTTCATTCTTTTCGAATTTCTTATAGAAAAACATAGGGATAATTCCGATCAAGAAGACGATAAACGGCAGCCAGATGAAGCTGAACTGAATGCCAGACAAAGCAGTCGGGGTCTGAACCTTTCCAGCAATATAGCCCGTGCTACCCATAACCCATGCTGGCAATAATCCGCCAATTCCGCTACCTGCTTTAATACAGAATGCGCTTCCAATAGAAGTCAGGAATCCACTTGCCCGAATTCCATTTTTCCATTCCCCATAATCAACCGTATCGGACAACATGGCAAATGGCATAGAACACGCAAAGCCTGATCCTAATGCTCCAATGATCCAGCCGGCAATAATAAGGGTTAAGTTTGTACTTCCCATTAAAATCACAACTTGACCTAATGCAGCTAATATCAATCCGATAATCATGATCGTATTTTTACTTAATTTTCTGGCAAACAACGGAATCAGAACCATAGAGATTAATTGCAAAGAGGTCAGTCCGTTGATTAAAGGCACCAAGTCCTTACTGTCCAGATTGTATTGCAGATAAAAGATAAGCGTGGCAGAACGAATATTCAAACCGATCCAGTAACACAGGTTAGCAGCTACAACGAGCATCCAGGGCCAGTTTCGCTTGATGGCTGTAAAGCTTTTAGCAATGGGAACAGATTTCGTTTTCACTGCCGCATTTTCACGCAAATCGGCGAACGCTATGAAAAACATAATAATCGCCATAATTCCAAATAAAACGAGCGTTAGAGAAAATCCTTTTTGGTCATTCCCCTGTCCAAAGAAGGCGACCAGAGGTAAGGTGAACGTGGTGGCGATGAAGAAGCCCACGTTTCCCCCGACCATACGGAAAGAGTTCAAGACCACGCGTTCATTGGAGTTGGTGCTTAGGTTAGGCAGAATAGACGTAATCGGTGTACTGATTCCCGTATACAAAATACCCGCTATGATATAAGTGATGGCCGCATATGCAATTTTCCCCGATTCACTCCAATTGGGCGTCGTAAACGTAAGGACCATGAACACGGCAAACGGAACAGCTAGCCATAGAAAATAAGGTCTGCTCTGGCCGTATTTTGATTTGGTTCGGTCAATCAGGATGCCCCAGATCGGGGCATCAATGGCATCAATAAAACGGGTGATAAATAGTAATGTTCCGGCAATCCCAATAGAAAGACCGAATACATCCGTATAAAAATATAATAGATAACTGGAAATAACACAGTATAGTAGATTGCCTGCCGTATCCGTTAACGAATAGCTGATTTTACGATGAAAAGGAACGGTACTGGCTGCTTTTTCGGGTGGTTCCGTACTCACAATTCTCGTACTCATGATCTTTCCTCTCCCCATGCGAATGAATTATGATTCATAAACCCATACACGCATTTCCCCTTTGGCCCGATTGCACCAGGCGTAGTAAGGAATGGCGGTAATTTGTTGAGGAACAAGTTCAGGGGGCTCCGAGCTGTATAATGCATTTGAACCTTTTACCCGATATCCCTCTATGGTCAGCTTTACAATGCCACCCAGCAGATTTTCGCTAAATTCTTCTGTAACGGGGTTATCCTTTGGTAATCTTAATCCTGCCAGATTCGCCCCATTATCCGCTTCTTCCAGACAGTACACAACTGGACCACGTTGAAGAGCAACTTGCTGCTGGTTCATGGAGACAAGCGGGTTGCTCCGAATACGCTCCACCGGCATAGCCAAGTGCAAAGTTACCATATCCCCATCCTTCCAAGTGCGCTGAATCTCGACATAGCCTTTTTCAAGATGGTCTAGTGATATGACTTCCCCATTCACCTTGACCTCTGCCTGCTTGCACCACCCTGGAATTCGCAGTGCCCATTTAAATGCAGTTGGCTCTGTTACATGGATCGAAAGAGCAAGATCTGCATCCCACGGATAATGATGGGTTTGTGTAATTTCAACCTCTTGTCCAGATAAAGTCATGTTCACCTTGCTGGCAATATACAGATGCGTATACAACGTATCCTCGGTCTGGGTGTACATATTGTCCTCCACCGATGCAATCATTCGCGCCAAATTGGGTGGACAGCAGGCGCAGAAGAACCATTTTTGCCGCTCTGTTTTTACATGTTCCTGATCTTTTCTCGATTTTTGAAAAGGATTGACTTCCAGCGGATTCACGTAGAAAAACCGTTTCCCATCCAGATCCATTCCACTAATCGTTCCATTGTAGAGCGCACGCTCCAGAACATCGGCATATTTCCGGTCCGGCGCTAAGCGCAGCATACGATTGGCCCAGAAAGCCAGCCCTACAGAGGCGCAAGTTTCGCAGTACATGCTGTCATTGGGAAGATCATGATGGCAAGTGAATGCTTCCGCGTTCACCGTAGATCCGATTCCGGCAGTAATGTACATTTTGTGGTTCGTGACATCATCCCACAGCGTTTCACAGGTTTGTAGCAGAGAAGCATCTCCCGTTTTTGCAGCTAGGTCCGCCATCGCAATATACAGATACACTGCTCTTACCGCATGACCAACGGCCTCTTTTTGTTCTCGCACAGGTTGGTGTGCCTGCTGATATTCGAAGCCTAGGCCAAAATTAATATTGTTATCATCATTCCAGGTGGGCTCTGTTTGAATATGCTTTCTCTTTTCTTGCTCCTCCACAAAATAAATAGGATACTGTCCCCGCTGTTCGATAAAATATTGCGCTAATTTGAGGTATTGATCCTTAGCCGTTACGTCGTATAATTTGATCAAGGCCAACTCAATTTCTTCATGCCCCGGATAGCCTTTCCGCTTCCCTTCTTCTGTACCAAATATCTGCTGAATCAGGTCTACGTATTTCTCCATAATGTTGAGGAATTTCGTCTTACCCGTCGTTTCGTAATAAGCAACAGCCGCTTCTATAAAGTGTCCCGCACAATACAGCTCATGATTGTCCCTTAAGTTTGTCCAACGATTGTCAGGTTCCTTCAGCAAATAGTACGTATTCAGATATCCATCCTCAGCTTGTGCTCTTCCCAATAGATCAATGACTTCATCAGCCCGCTCTTCAAGCGCAGAATTTGGATGATCCCTTAAACTAAAAGCAACCGTCTCCAACCATTTGGCAAGATCACTATCTTGGAAAACGGTTCCATAATACTCTCCACTAGATTCCCCGGCCGCAATTCTAAAGTTCTCAATCGCATGGCTGGGTTCTGTATCTGGTAATTCATCATTTAATGCTTTCCACTGATAAGGAATAACCTCTTCCGCCACAACCTGCTTATACTTTTTCCAAAATGAATCATCGACGATGACATGCTTCACTGGTTTTGCCGTTTTCATTGGATAAACATCCCTTCCTGAAAATAGAACGCTTTCATTTTTGAAAAAATAAGGATAAAGTAATGATAATATCGAACAAGCTAACCTGAACTCCCCTTGCTACAGTCCTTATTTTATCAACCTGAATTTATAAAAAAAATCGCGATCTTTAACTAAAACTTATACGATTTCACACACAAAGGAGCTGACTTCCATGAGCAAAACAGACTTTCTATCTTTCCTTGTCCCTCCATTGCCTTATTTCATTGAGGGGAATTTTACTACATACCAAAAAGGGGACTGGCATCCGAATCGCTATAACTTGGGATATTTTGACGTAATTATTATTAAAGAAGGACTACTGCACATCGGTGAGGAGGATGAGTCGTGGAAGATAACTGAAAATCATGCACTTATTCTTGAGCCGGATAAGCACCATTTCCCCATAGAGGCATGTACAGAACAAACCTCCTTTTACTGGTTTCATTTTCAAACTAATAGTATGTGGTGCGCCCAATCCTCGCCGAATCTTATTATCCCTAGCACCCCCATTCCTGAGCTGCATTTTCACTCAGAACATACCACCATCCATCTACCCAAATATCAAAAACTAATTAATCCCCATGAGCTGTTCTCCAAATTGGACTATTTACTAGCCTCTACTTTAAAAACTCGAAAGCTGGCTCTATGGGAGACTCAACAAACATTTGTGAATATTTTTCAGAGTTTGGAATATGATGAGAATTACAAAAGCAGTTCCTCCAAGTTAGCTGAACAAATCGAAATATTCTTAAAACAAAACTACAGAAATGCCATCACGAATAAAGACCTGGAGGCACATTTTCACGTACATCAAAACTATCTTGCCAGATGCATGAAGGCCACCTTCCAGCGCACACCACTTGAATATTTGATGGACTATCGTCTGGATCAGGGACGCAGTCTTTTGCTGCAAACCGACTGGTCCATCCAGCAAATTACGGAGGAAACAGGATTTTCTCAAGCCAGCTATTTTTCAAAGTGTTTCAAAGAGAGATTTGGAATGTCACCGAAAAATTACAGACAACAATACTGGAAACCAGCCAATTGAATGTTTACGTCTCTTTTACATTTTGATTGTATTCTTTTGATATTGTCACTTTATACTGAGTCGGTTATATCATTTTCGCTTCAGAAAAGGGGCATACATATGAAGGTAAATAAACTAGCATTATTAACCATGTTAACAGGGATTCTGGTATCACCAGAACTGACCCATGCGGCAGACACTCAGCCATCCGGGTACGCATCACTACGAACACAAGCAGATAAAATGGGGGCAACCATTACATGGGATAGTGATGACCATTCAGTATTGATCAAGCTGAAAAATGGCATTGTCGGAACCTTTACAGTCGGTGAGAAGCAATATCGTCTAGCTGGCCAAAGCGGAAAAGCAGACCGAGAAATTAAGATGATCAATGGAAATGTATATCTTCCTACAAAAGTGATTACTACGCTTGAAGCAGAGAACAGCAAATATACAGATCCCAAGGACGCAGTCCCCACCTATAAAGTGCTCCCCTCTGTCGAAACAGAAGCCGTGGAGGATGGAGAAGATGCAGCTGACGACCCTGCAATCTGGCTTAGTCCGGTTGATCCGGATAAAAGCAGAATTTTAGCTACCAATAAGGGCGGCGGAATTTTAGTCTATGACCTGGATGGCAAGCAACTGCAAAACATGAAAGTCGGAAAAATGAACAACGTGGATCTTCGTTACGGTTTCACATTGGGCGGTAAAAAAGTCGATATTGCAGGTGCAACCAATCGAACCAACAACACAATCGATATCTTTACCATTGATGGTGTATCAGGAACGTTGACCAATGTGGTTGACAAACCTATTAAAGCAACCATGAAAGAAGTATATGGATTCAGTTTGTACCATAGCCTCAAGACAGATAAGTTTTATGCGCTCGTTTTGGGCAAAGAGGGTGAATTTGAGCAATATGAGCTGACTGACAATGGAAACGGTAAAATTGCCGGCAAGCTTGTCCGCCAATTTAAGCTGGCTACGCAATCCGAGGGCATGGTCGCTGATGATGAATATGGTACGCTCTACATTGCTGAAGAGGATTACGCCATTTGGAAATATAGTGCCGAGCCAGACGGTTCATCCAAGCCGCTGCGACGTGTTGATATTGCAGATGGACGTAGACTTCACGATGACATAGAGGGACTCACATTGTATTACGGCAAAGATGGCAAGGGGTATCTCATGGCCTCCAGCCAAGGCAACAGCAGCTATGCGATCTATGAACGACAAGGCGACAATGCGTATATAAGCAACTTCACAATCGGCGACAGCCCTACCGTAGATGGTACGTCTGTCACAGACGGTATTGATGTTCTGGGTTACGGATTAGGCGAGAATTTCCCCCATGGTATCTTCGTTGCACAAGATGACGAAAATCTCCAAAACGGCAAGAAGTTAAATCAGAACTTTAAAATGGTACCTTGGGAGCGAATTGCTACAGGTGCGGTTACCCCGCTAACGATAGACGATGGCACCAATCCGCGTGAACTGGTGAACAGAAGCACGAAGTAATGCCCGTCAGGGAAATAAAATCAACAACATTCTGACTTGATCCATAGAAAAACCCGCTCAATTGGTATTATCCCCTTCTAGTAGACAAGAGAGAAAAGACATCTGTTAAGATGGACTTAATCTTGTTGAACGGAGGGGATTTTTCATGGCTAAAAAGGGACAATCATTCCGGCAATACTCCTTAGATGTAAAGATGGAGGCAGTCCGGTTGGTGAACGAAGAACATATGAGTATTCGTGAAGTGACGAAACAATTGGACATTCGTAATAAATCCCAAGTGCAAAGCTGGGTGATGAAACATCGAGCGGGGGAGAACCTCCAGCCAACGACCACAAGGCAGGGACGACCCAAAACGAAATTTTCCAGTATCGAAGAGGAGATGGCGTATCTACGGGCGGAGATTGAATATTTAAAAAAGCAGTATCCAAATCTACACAAGGAGTGACGAGGAAAGAAGCGAGGTTTGAAATTATTGAGGGAATGCGAACACGATATTCGTTGAAATGGTTACTTGAATTAGCCCATGTTTCTCGGGCAGGATATTATAAATGGAGAAAGAATCAGCAAACAACCCAGCAGCGTAAGCAAGAAGAAGAGCTTCTGGAATCGCATATGTTGTCGATCCACCGGATCCATCCCTATTTTGGTTATCTGCGGATGACCGTTGCTTTACGTAGAGAAGGTATCTTGGTCAATCACAAAAAGGTATACCGCCTAATGAAGAAATTAGGGATCCGTTCCGTCATTCGAAAGAAGCGGCGCTTTTTTGGCAAACAGGCATCTGTGGTAAATGCCAACCGATTAGATCGACAATTTCAGGCAGATTCTCCTTTATCCAAGCTGGTTACCGATATTACATACATACGAGCTGGAGAGCGGTTTGTATATCTCTCTGTCATTCAAGATCTGTTTAACAATGAAATCGTGGCTTGGCGTCTTTCGGAACGAAATGACCTTGCTCTAGTTAGCGAGACCCTAGACGTTCTAAGTAAGAACGTGAACATGGAGGGTGTCATTCTCCATTCAGACCAGGGTTTTCAGTATACCTCCAAGCCGTTTAACCGCAAACTTAAGCGGCTTGGCATGCTTGGGAGCCATTCAAGGCGTGGAAATTGCCTAGACAATGCCTGCATAGAATCCTTCTTCTCCCATCTTAAAACAGAGAAGATTTATTTAACGAAACCCGGAACCCTAGCGGAGGTAGAACAACACGTACGGGAGTACATTTCTTTTTATAATGAAAATAGATTTCAGAAAAAATTAAACAACCGTTCCCCGATTGAATACCGAGAAACGGTTGCTGCTTAAAGATGTCTTTTTAGTTCTGTCTACTTGACAGGGGTATGACCAAATGAGCGGGTTTTCATTTTTTACGCTTTAAGATCCAGTACCAATACATTTACCGAGTTAGCCGGTAATTGTAAGAGGACAGAATCCGTATGAAGTGTGACCTGCTGTTCGGTAGGCACTACCTTTTCATCATTTTTCTTATTCACGTTAGGTACATGAACAAGCGAGGAATCGCCGGTTAGTGTAATCAGCTTGGCACTGGATTCAACATTCAAATCTTCCAGATTCAGCTGTGTTGCCTTATCTACGTTATCGGAATTCACAAGCTTCACATATACATGTTCAGCATCTTGGGTCACCGAATTAAACACGTCTCTGTTGTAAGCCTCCAACTTGTAGTCCAGCACTTTACTGGTAGTTTTGCCGTCGGTGTATGAGCAAATCAGGTTGTTGCCCGTTTCCCCCCCATAGTTCACCGTGATGGTGTAGTCGGTGTTGTCGGCCAACTCTTCATAGCTCGCCGCTCTCAGGTTGCCCGCCGCTGTACTGGAAGAGTAATCACCCATGGTATAGCCTTCTATGCCTTGCTTGTAAACCTTCACGCCAGTAGCATTGCCGCCATAGCCAATCGCGTATTCGATGACGTTCTTTTTCTCAGTGGTAATATCCGTGAGGCCTGCACCCACATAAAAACCATCCGTGCCGGAAAGGCGAGAAGCAACCACCTCTACCTTGTAGTTGTTCCAGCTGTCGTTCAAGATGTACAAGCCATTCAGACCGCTATCTTGGGCTTTGAGGACAAGCCCCTTGCCTTCCTCCAACGTAGATCCTACAGAGCCAGGAATAACTTTCCATAATGAATTCAATTCCTTAGTAAAATCTTGATCCAGCAGTACACTGCCGTCCTTATTGGAGGTAACGGTCACACGCTTAACTACAACCTCGGCGTTGCCTGTCGCGATTTCGATTCCACCCTGAGGAATGAGGTCGATCGGCTTGCCATTTTTGTAAGTAGAGAACGAAGTGGCCAATACTTTATCGCCCAAATATTGGGCATACATTTGCTGCACATAATAGTTTGGTGTAAACCACACGGTTTCGTCATCGAACCAGATACAATCCGGTGTCCATCTGTAAGTTCCGTCCGTCAGGACTTTGTTAAACAGCGGCGCATAGGCAGCCAACCGGACGACATCAGCATTATTTTCGAAGCCCGCCATCACTGCTGCTTCTGCTACTGCGCCTGCCAATGTATTTTTATCTGTCGAGGCATATTCCCCAACAAAAACCTTCGACGTTTCTTTCCAGTTGACACTGCCATCCGCGTTATAAGCTCTATAGTAGTAATTATAGCGGTCCACATTATTCAACAGATACTCATTAGAACGGTAATAGTGTTCATCGGCAATGGTGTCCATATAGTCTTTTTGCTTCTCATACCAGGTTACAGTTTCTTCCGTCACCTGGCTACCATCTGCAAAGGCAACCTTGGCAGAGCCCTTCATATTACCACTCAGGAACTTCCAGCCCTGCTGATAAGCATCGTCGTCTGCTTGAGCGCCAACCGTGGAGATGATATGCAGTTCATATCCCGGATAATTTTTCTCCATGTACTCATCAATTGATGTCTTGAACACCTCAAAGTTGGCGAAGAACTCTGTACCCCAGTTTTCGTTGCCCACGCCCAGATAACGCAAATCGAACGGTGCTTCATGACCCATTTTTTTACGCATGGCGGCCCATTCATTATGCTCAAAATCAACGCTGATCGCAAAGTCGATCAGATCCGTAAAATTCTTGATATAGTATTCTCTTAATGCACCTCCAGCCGGATGAGCATAATCCGAGCGGGCTTGGCAAAGCACACCACAGGCCATAACCGGAAGCGGAGCTGCATTGAGGTCTTCTGCCAACTGGAAGTATTCCATATAACCAAGACCCATGGTCATCATATAGCCCCATACATTAAAGTTTTCCTTGCGCAGCTCGATATCCCCAATGGATTCCTTCCAGTCGTATACATTTTCCCATATAAACGATCCTTCGGAAATACAACCACCTGGAAAACGCAAAAACTTCGGATGCATGCCAACCAGTGCGTTCACCAGATCTTTTCTCAATCGGTAGTTCGGATTACCCTGATAGTTGGCGTGTGCCGACGGGGATTGCTCTTCCTCTCCTGCTCCCCATACATCTTGTGGGAATAAGGAAACCATATCAATGGAAATGTCCCCTTCAAATGTAAGTGCCAGCTGTCCCAGCACCGTAGCTGTACCTGTCAGCACCAGCTTGGAGTCGACACCGTATTTTTTCCACGTGCTGCCACCTTCCACCTGTACGGTTACCGGATCACTGATGTCCTTTTCCTTCGAGTCTTGAAGTTGCAGTGTGATGGTACCCGTCGAATCGGCCTTTGCCCAGATGGTGAACTCATACTTGGCACCCTCTTGGATGGACATGGCACAATTCTGGTTAGAATCGGAGAAGCCTTTGTTCCGGATCGTTGCCCCATCCGCTACCGTCACATAATAAGAGTTCACATCCTTATCCTTTGCGCCCAAAAACTCATTCAATCCACCGCTATGTTGTGGAGTCATCTTGTCCGTATCACCAGACCAGGCGAACAGCGGATTGCGATTCCGTCCTGTAGAGCATCCACATTCACCCGAAGCATGGGAATACGTATCAAACTCGAAGGATTCGAATGAGCGATTTTGTACAAGTTCTGCATATATCCCGCCATCTGCGGCGTTATTGATATCCTCATAGAATAAGCCGTACATCACTTCGCTGACATCCACAACTTCTTTATTCCCATGAATGGTCAGCGTGTATGGAGGCAATTGTTCTGGGAGAACGGATACTTCAAAGCTTTCTTCAATCCGACTTGAACCTCTGGTCAAGAGAGCCGTAACGGTGACCCCCTCTGCGGAAGTAATCGCCTGAACCTGTCCATTGTCAGAGAGTATACTAGGTTGGCTGGATTTCCAGGTCACTTCTACTCTTCCACCCATCAGAACCGTTGGTAGAGATATGTCTTTGGTTATAATCGTCGTCGGAAATGATAAATACTTATCGCGGGCAAGCTTCACAATCTCCTCATCTGTCAATGAATCGCACATGACCTCAATGACTTCATCCGCCGTCAAGCCTGTTTTATAAATTCGGAAATCCGAAACCAAGCCAGCAAAGTCAACATCCGCTGCATGTTGGGAACGACCAATAAAATTGTTACTATAGTTGGTCGAATCTGCAAACGTTTCGAACCATTTGCGCAGCTTGGCATAGTTGCCGCTGGAGGTTTGGCTGATGGAACCGTCTGCTGCCACTTCACCATTGACATATACCACCGGGCCCGCACTACTTAATGTGCCCCCTTCCGTGCCGATTACAGACAGGGCTATGTGCATCCATTCATCTCTGACAAAACCTCTTCCTGGGTCTACGGATAAGTCAGCCTCAGTGAAAAGAGTTCCACGCAGATTCCGTGTCATAAACATGTAAGGACCCGTGTGGGATTTACCAAAGTCAAAAACACGTTCCCACATATCCGTGAATCTGCCGAAGTTTACCCAAGCCGTCACTGTAACACCGGTGTTATCGCTTACATCTTTAAACAGATCAGAAGGTAGCTGAATATAAGATGTTCCGTTGGGACCTCCCTCAAGTGCCAAAGCCGCTCTTCCGGTAGTATGGGAGATCGTAGGTGCTGCTGTGCCTGAAGCAATCCCGTCATTACCTTGTCCAGAGCTATCCTTGCCGACATTCTCTGCATCATCAAACTTGTACCGCGCAATGATTTGATCTTGGAATTTGGTCATCTTTATGGCTCCTATATCTATAGTTTATTAATGTAATACCTAATTAGTTAATATAAATACGTACTATATAGTTATAGTACCTTATCTTGTGTACCTTTTTCAATCCAATAAATCGGATTTATAAAGAAAATGCTTGAACAATCTATATTAAAAAAGCAGTCATCACAGAGAATACTCTGCAACAACTGCTGTTTGGTTTATAGAATTACTTAGCCAGTCGGCAATTTCCTGAAAGGAAACAGTTCAGCGGTTAGCTATGGCTACCTGTTCAATTTCTGTCCACAATTCGGACAAAAGTTAGCTCCCTCGTTTTTTGTGCCACAATTCGGACAAAAATTAGGTCTTTTACCGTCACCCGAAGGAGTGGGAGCATCGGATGCAGGCTGAGTCTCAGCCGGGGGCTTCTGGCTTGGGTTCAAGTTTTTCATCATTTCATTCGCTATATTCATGCCCATCATCATACTCGCCATATCCGAAGCAGCACCGCCGCCTTTTACATTCCCCGATGCAATACCGTCGGTCATCGTCACTTGTTGGTACTTTTGTAGATTACCGATCATTTCATGAGAAGCTGTCTTTGTAATCATATCCTGGATTTCTTGAGGATAATTGAAGCTCATCACATGAAACCCTGTAATCGTCATACCGTTGTCCATCACTTGCATATCCAGATCTTCCTGAATGCCCTTCGAAATATCAGAAGCATTTGCCTGTAGATTAAACATATCCTTGCCTTCTCTGCTGATCCACTTCATCAATAACTGATCCAACACCGAAGTAATCCGTATTTTTACATCCTCAACAAGATAACTGTCCTTTACCCCGGCAATCTTATCAATAAGCGTAACATAATCGTTTACTTTAAAATTAAATGTGCCGTTGGCACGAATCGGCATCCCGCCTGGCAGTTGGGGAGTAGGGATCAAAACCGGGTTTTGTGTTCCCCATTTGACCGTAAACTCCTTCGTATTAACGAATAAGACCTCCACCCGCATGCCACTGTTAAAGCCGAATTTAAATCCTTTTAATGTCGATAGAAATGGAATAATATCCGAGTCCATGTTATATGACCCTTCATTCTCAAAAATGCCCTCGATCTTGCCGTTATTTACAAAAATGGCGTCCTGACCGGAGCGAATAATCAATTTACTGCCTTTTTTAATTTCACGATTGCTCCACTTCCAAAAAATCATATCATCCCTAAATTCTTCCCATTCAACAACATTTGCAAATTGATTCCTGAAGAACCCCATGTGCTGTATCCATCCCTTCCATTAAAATGATCCTCTGCTGCCGCTATGCGAATGACCGCCGCTGGTGGTTCCGCCTCCTCCACCTGATGAGCTGCTGCTACTGCTCTTTTCAATCTTCCGCTTCGTTGTCGTTGTGTGAGTGTACAGATCTTGATGTGCCAGAACCCCTGACGTGCTTGCATCCTCGTAGGTCTGCCGATTTACCGTAACCCGACCGCCGGAACTCGAAACCATCTTACCTACAATAATAGACGCCAATCCCAGCGCAACCGCCAAATGAAGCCAGCCTTTGAAAAATATGCTGTCCGGATTCACGCCTGGGCGGATGGCCAAATATTTGTGCGCGCCGAGAATATACTTTTGAAACGCAAGCCCATAGTTACCGTTCGTCAGATCCGGGGTAATCTCATGCCGGATTTTAGTAAGCCTGTCGTCATCCAGATACCGTTCTGCTTTGTAAAAGCCAGCTAAATAAACCTCTCTATTCCTCATATCCATCGTTAAAATGACTGCATTCCCATGGGACCTGTCATACCCCGGGCCATGGTCATCATAAAAATCCTGCGTCATTTTCATAACATCCATATTGTCGGGGTTGTTGGTCGTATAAACAATAATGTCTGTTTCTCTTTCGGCTCCGTATTGGTTAGCCATAGTATTCAACACATCATACTCTTCCTGATTAAGCAGCCCCGCCTCATCAAAAATCAATGGCTTCATTTCTGTCGTTGCTGCTTCGCCCTTCATTTCCATAGGAACCGCTAGAAAGGCGGCAAAGAACAACAAAACAGCCACAATGGCTCTATATTTTTTCAATAGAATTCTCCTCCCATGATTAGCCAAGTGATTAACCTTAATGAAAAGAGAGTTATGCCGAAAATGCCTGCAAACCAAGCTGTCACTTTGAACTTGCTAATCGGAGGTTTA
The DNA here is from genome assembly GCF_001049835.1 of Paenibacillus sp. Mc5Re-14. Taxonomy (NCBI): domain Bacteria; kingdom Bacillati; phylum Bacillota; class Bacilli; order Caryophanales; family Paenibacillaceae; genus Paenibacillus; species Paenibacillus sp. Mc5Re-14. Next base: position 2,248,750 of record NZ_CVPD01000001.1, read on the forward strand.
CCAACTACCTTGCCCGTCTGACCGTTCATCGCAAACGTATGCTCCAATTGATTGTAGTCATAGTGTATGACCCATACCGGGAGCAGGACATAATCCGCTTGTTTTAATGTAGTATCAATTTGCTTTTCCGTGTAACTCACGGACGTATACTCTGACACCGTAGACTGAATATAAGCATCAATATATTCCTTCACTTTGTCTTTTACTCGCGGGAAAAGCTCTTCTTCGTTATAACTATACTTTTCCGCAATATAACCCGCTAGATATGGCGTTTTAAAAGGCTTGAGCTGATCATAGGGAAAAGGCTCCAATTTATCCATCAGCTCGTCATTCATTTTCTCCGCAGCATCAATCGGAACCTTCACATAATTTAAACGGATTTTCCGATATACATCAAAATGCTTCGTTTCTGTATATTCGTAATCTCCGCTTGTATAGGTTCTCACTTGGGTACCCTCACCTTGAACCTCAATATGATTATGTAATTCATATAACCAGAAGGGGACATACATACCAGTTATTCCCTTGATTCGGTCGGCCATCATGAATCGGTTCGGTGTCAGACGGCCATTCTTGCACCATTTTTTGAATGCAGCTATGGCTTCTTCCTTGCTGATCGAAAAAGGAATAACCTGCGCCGGAGCTAGCTCTCCGGTCAGTCGATCACCCAGCACCACGGCAGAACCACAAAAGCTGCACACCGTTGCACTCGTCTCCACTTCGGTCATAATCACTGCTCCACAGTTATTGCAATGATACTCATGGGCTTCATCTTCTGAAAAAATACGATTAGTCAGAGGATCAGGAATCGTATCGATGTTGTCCTCTCTTCCGCAGCTATGGCAAGATAACATTCCTGTCTCACTGTCAAAGACCATGCCGCTGCCGCAGTTGGGGCATTTGTATTCGATAACCGGCATCTGCTCACCTCTTCATGTAGAAACTATTATGATTCTTTGGGATTGATTTTCTTCTTGATTGCAGCCAGCTCATCTTCTGGATTGGTACTCTTCTCATATTGTGCGAATAACGCATCCAGGTCGTCCTTCGCTCCTGTTCGGAGCTCGGCTATCGCCATCGCTTCATCATATGCCCTGTTCACCTTTTCTTCCAAGGCCTCGAAAACAGAATCATGGTCACCCATAGAATTCAAGGTTTGCTGTGCTTTGGCGATCGCCAGCTTCCCTTTAAGTTCGGCACGCCGCAACTCCAGTTGCCCTATATCGGACACCAATTTCTCCTGCATTTGTTTCATATGTACGGCGTTTGCCGAAGCTAAGTCATAGGATGTCTGTAACGATTCCAATTTCTCCGCCTGCAAACCTTTACGCTCCAAAAACTTTCGAGCTTCCTCTTCATTGCCAGCTTCCACAGACTTACTTGCATAATGCTGGAGCTTTTTGATCTCAGTTCTACATTCATCCAGTGCTCTTTTCGCCCTTTTCTCATCAGCCAGCACTGAAGCCGTTTCCGCTTTCACCTTGCCCAGATCACTATTTAGATTTTGCATATAATCATCAATCGTCTTCTCCGGATCACTCGCCTTATCCATTAAGGCGTTGATATTCATCTTCATAATATCCCTAAACCTTGACAAAATCCCCATGATGACCTCCTTCGAAAGGACTACATTCCCCCATATCATACATCAAATCCTATTAAAAATGTTCATCATTCATCATAGCTATATATGGACCCTATCGCATGCTTTCGGTTATCACTAAAAGCGAAGGGTTCAAAAACCTTCCACAGATTTTTGAACCCTTCTCATTCATTCTTGTAGATCATAGCTCTTCATAGGAATTGGGGTCCTGCCCCCATAGCCGTCCATCTGCCCTGCTAAGTGCCGAGATTACGTTTATTTCCTCAGGCGACAACTCAAAATCAAAAATATTCAGATTTTCCGTCTGATGTTTTACAGAAGAGGCCTTAGGAAGTACAGAACTCTGCCGGACAGCTTTCCCGACAGCACCCTCATTTTCATAGTTGAAAGCTGTGTCAATCAGACGGTAACCTGCATCAATCGCGCTAGCTATCGCTGTTACTCCATCTGCCCCCTTCAATCCAGCAGTTCCAAACCCAATGACAGGCACCTTAGTGCCATCATTCAATACCTTCTCCGGAATTGGATGGTTCATATTAACAGCCTCCTCTCCTATTCTCTTATACCATAACACCTCTTCAATATTCAGACAAAATGCAGCGAACCATTCAGTTCCCCATATACTTATTACCCACTTGCTCGTGACTTCCCTATTAAATTCTCTGTGTGCTACATCAAAAAGTGCCTGATCCCCGTTGAAATCAAGGGGGTCAGGCACTTCTATTCTGCTACCAAATCATATATTTCACTTCATGCTAGACTGCTTGGTTGTCCAACACAAAGCTGAAATGTACTGTACTTTTTTTATTTCAGGCCTTCCCATACCCAGTTCTCTACCTCTGGCAAGTCAATGCCTTCTTCGCGAATGAATTGATGATGCTTCTTAACCATTGCATCCATTTCATCCGCAATATTCGCGTACTTTCCAGCGTCAGGTAAGTTTAGAACAGCTTCCTTCACTAAATCAAAACGGTCCATTTGATTCAATACACGCATATCAAATGGTGTCGTAATATCGCCATTTTCACGGTAACCATGTACATGCAGGTTATGGTTGTGACGATCAAAGAACAGATCTTTGATCAGACCTTCGTAACCATGGAAAGCGAATACGACTGGTTTGTCCTTTGTGAAAAATTGATCAAACTCAGCGTCAGATAATCCACGAGGATCTAACTTTTGGCTTCTCAGCTTCAGTAAGTCTACTACGTTGATGTAACGAATCTTCAAATCAGGCAGTTTTTTATGCAAGATAGAGATCGCAGCTAAGCTTTCAATCGTTGGCTCTGTACCGGCAGAAGCGATAACAATATCAGGCTCTCCACCTTGATCTGTACTTGCCCAGTCAATGATCTTTAACCCTTTGTCCACCAATTCCTTCGCTTCATCAGCAGAAAACCATTGTGGGCGTGGGTGTTTGGACGAAACAACCAAATTGATCTTTTGACGGTCATTTAAAATGGTGTCAAAAACAGCTAGCAGAGAGTTGGCGTCAGCTGGCAGATACTCACGAATAAATTCTGGTTTCTTATCAGCCAAATGACCTAACAAACCTGGATCTTGGTGTGTATACCCATTATGATCCTGTTGGAAGACCGTTGAAGTAGCTACAACATTCAATGATGGGATGTCTGCACGCCATCCTTGATCCGTTGCTTTACGCAGCCATTTGAAGTGTTGAGTGATCATCGAGTCAACCACACGCAGGAAGGCTTCGTAACTTGCGAAGAAACCATGACGGCCTGTTAACACATAACCTTCCAGCAATCCTTCAGCTTGGTGTTCAGACAATTGGGAATCAATGACACGACCATAAGATGACAAGAATTCATCATTAGGCTCAATAATTTGATCCATCCATTGGCGTTTGGTTACTTCAAAAACAGGAGCCAAGCGGTTAGACATCGTTTCGTCAGGTCCGAAGATTCTGAAATTGCGATTCTCTTCATTTAATACAACCACATCTTTAACGTATTTGCCCAAAACCGACATATCTTGCGCAATCACTTTACCAGGCGTGGAGTTATCCAGCGCATAGTTACGGAAATCTGGCAATTTCAGGTCTTTAATAAGGTTACCCGCATTCGCAACAGGGTTCATTCCCATTCGTTTATCGCCTGTAGGCAGAATTTCAGCAATCTCAGCTTTTAAACGACCGTTTTCGTCGAACAATTCCTCTGGTCTATAGCTATTCAGCCATTCTAATAAGGCAGGTGCGTGCTGCATATTTTTTTGATCAACCGGAATTGGAACCTGATGGGCACGGAACGAATTTGTATTCGGCACTCCGTCCCATTCCTTTGGACCCGTCCAGCCTTTAGGTGAACGGAAGATAAGTACTGGCCACGCCGGACGAGTAAGGTCATTATTTTCACGTGCATTCTTCTGGATAGCTTCGATCTTCTCGATGGCAGTATCCAATACTTTCGCCATTTCTGGATGCATGTGATCAGGGTCTTCACCTTCAACAAAAAACGGTTCCCAACCCAAACCTTTAAAGAACGAAGTTAACTCTTCTTTCGATTGGCGAGATATAATCGTTGGGTTACTAATTTTGAAGCCATTCAAGTGTAAGATTGGCAGCACTGCGCCATCCGTGATTGGATTGATAAATCTGTTAGAGAACCACGAAGCGGCTAATGGTCCCGTTTCAGCTTCACCATCCCCAATAACAACAGCCGAAATCAGATTCGGATTATCTAAAATAGCACCTACACCATGAGAAAGGGAATAGCCCAGCTCTCCACCTTCATGGATAGATCCAGGTGTTTCAGGAGCAGCATGCGAAGCAATACCGCCAGGGAACGAAAATTGTTTGAACAGTTTCTTCATGCCTGGGATATCTTGAGTGATTTGTGGATAGATTTCAGTGTAGCTTCCATCAAGATATGAATTTGAAACCATAACCTGGCCGCCGTGACCAGGACCTTCAATATAAAGCATGTTCAAATCATATTTATTAATAACACGATTAAGATGAGCATAAATAAAGTTTTGGCCTGGAATCGTGCCCCAGTGTCCAATAGGCTTCACCTTTACATCCGAATCTTTCAAAGGTTCTCTCAACAAAGGATTGTCTTTTAAATAAAGCTGACCTACTGAAATGTAGTTGGTTGCACGCCAGTATGCATCAAGTTTTTTCAAATATGTTTGAGATGAGTATTCTGCTAACACGGGTGTTAAGGCCATGGTGTCCACTCCCTAGTAATTTGGTTTGTAATTTATTTCCGGAAATTTCATCTACATGTACATCATAACGCTACGCTAAATTAATTCAACCTTTTTCACAAGTGATACGGTCCAATTTTGTGAAATCTTGAACATACTATGAAATATAAATTAAAAAGACAGTAAAAAAGCTCTTACATTAAAATATATAGAAAGATAAACCAATAAAATTTGTGATAAATGAAAGGTTTGCAGACTCTAATTCTTTTTCAAAACCATAAAAAAAGACCGGAGAATTCTCCAGTCTTTTCGTTAGTGTACCGATACAAAGGTATTAAATTTCAAATATTTGTAATGAAACCGCATATGTGAAAATTCAAATGGCGTGCCGTTATCTAAAAAGAAAACCCCCTCCATAATGCCTACCGGTTCATTTTCTTTCAATTCTAGTAGCTTTTGGTCATTCTCTTGGGACGGTTCTGCAAAAATGGATAAAAAAGATTTGGTGACGGCCAGGTTCCGCGAGTCTTCCAAATAATTAAAAATGGAACCCTCAATAATCGTCTGATTTAAATCTTGGACAATTTTAATGGGGATGTAGCCCGTTTCAATCATAAAGGGATCGTCATCAAACAGGCGTAAGCGAACGATTTTATAAACAAAATCATGGGTATCCAAGAACAAATCGCGCTGTAGTTCTTCTGTCGGTGGAATGACCTCGAAACTCAATACTTTGATTTTTGGCTTTTTGCCATGCATTTGAAAATTATCAGTAACTCCTAGATTAGAGCCTTCATAGTTAAAGATAGATTCATTTCTTATGTATAAGGGATTAATAAATGTCCCGGAGCCTTGTTTTTTGAAAATAATTCCGACACTCTCCATTTTAGTCAGAGCGCGTTTAATGGAACTACGACTAACCTGGTAAGTCTCACTAAGACTACGTTCATCTGGCAATCTCATATCTGCAAACTTTCCAGCGAAAATTTTCATTTTAAGATCGTCAATAATTTGCTTATAGACAAATTGTGTCATATAGTACTCCTCTTTCAGGTCTTCTATAACTCCATATAGTTTACCATAAACATGTCCATTTCATCTCATGTTTGTTTGTATCTCTTTTACTTTACATCCTTATGCGTAATGCTGCCATGACATATACATCACACCACTGAAAATACCTGCAAAATAGCAAAAAATACAGAACCTCCACCTTAACATTCTCAATATGACCAAGCCTGTTTCGCACCTTGAGGGGTGTTTGACCAGACCAGGCTAAAATCCTTGAATACATTGTTATTATTTATCTTGTTCAAACGTGTTCTAATAAAAGTGGTGGGGGGAGATCACATTGGCTATCCGCTACAGCGTCATCATTCCAACCTATAATCGAGCCCAGCAGCTGCTGCTCACACTCGCCTCATTTGAAGCGCAAACCTATTCCAAGCAACTATTCGAAGTGATTGTAGCTGATGACGGCTCTACAGATGGAACGAAAGAAATGGTTGAAGACTTCAAAGCATCCTATCCTCTTATCTATGTGTCACACCCGGAACAACGTGGTCGATCTGCCGTTCGAAATTTGGGACTGCGCCAGGCAAAAGGGATATATATCATTTTCTGCGACGCTGACTTTTTGGTGCTACCTCATTTCATTAAAACCGTGAGTCGTTATCACCGCAAGTATCCCAAATCCGTGCTTTCAGGCATTCCTCACTCGTGGGACGATGCATTTACCCATTATCACCCTGACTTTTCTGTGGAAGAAAAAGAACATTGTCGGAGCATACTTACACAATCAGGCTTATGGAATCCCGACTTTGAAACAGCGAATGAAATTATCCCGATCATCACCCCTCATGATGTCCTGCATCAAACGGGTGCATTGTCTAAAGTCGTTAGCCCCACCAGGGTTCCGCCCAGTACTCAAAAACAATTTGCCTCAACGGACGTAGCTCCCTGGATGATGCTAGTAACTCGTTGTGTAGCCATCAGACGCAACCACTTGATTCGTATTGGAGGTTTCAATGAACGGTTTGTGCTGTACGGACTCGAAGACTGGGACTTGGGCTATAGACTGCATCGCTTAAAAATCCCTTTTTATTGCATCAAAGAGGTGGTCGGATATCATCAGGAACATCCAACCCATCTTAGAGGTAACGTTTTAAATACGGAAAATCTGAGAATCATGTATGAAACTTACGGGTTCAATGACTCCTCGTTAAATTTATTCGCTCTAATTCCTCCATCCGAGGATTTTGAGACCTACAAAAATACGCTGCGCGTGCTACGCAGGGGACTCCGTTCTAGGTTAACACGAACATCAGCTATGTTGTTGAGAAGGACACTACGCATTGCTGCCAAGCAGTTTTATTATCACAACAATACCCCAGCATACCAGCAATCATTACGGGTGATAAAAAAGAAAGCAGAGAACCGGAAAAGCCGAGTCGCCCACGTGTTACGAGAAATGCTGGTAAAGTCTGAAAAGCTGTTGGAATAAAAAGAGGACGGTAGCACACGAGACACATATCTGGAAGCAGGTTCTGTCTTGGATAGATAATGTCGTATATTAGATTAGTCAAATCATAAATATAGGTTAATTGCGGAGGATTTCATTTTCAGGAGGTAATTCATCGAATGAAAAATCCACAATCGAATGAGATTGTGGATTTATGTGACTTTATCTGGATGCAAAACAGCAGCTATTTCGTTTGATTTCGTTTACTTTTGTTTATCTGTTAATGTTCTCACTTCAATAGGATGCAGGTTTGCCTCGATCTGAGCCCGCTGTGGTTCATACCACTCTGGCAGCATTAATTTCTGCCCCAAAGATTCAGCAGGCTCATCGTTAGCAAATCCCGGTGGATCTGTAGCAATTTCAAAAAGTATGCCGCCCGCCTCTCTGAAATAAATCGCATTAAAATATTGGCGGTCGATAATTGGTGTCGGCTGATAGCCATAATGTTGGACTGTGCTTCTCCAATCTTCATGTTGCTCGAAATCTTTTGCGCGCCATGCAATGTGATGTACCGTGCCTGCTCCACCGAAGCCTAAGCCCATTTTGACGAGCGGAACATCCACAATGTTGCCGATTTCTCCAGCAGATTGATAACGAGCATATTCGGCGTCTTCGTAGATTTTCGTAAATCCGAGTATGCTCTCCAATGCATCCATCGTTTTCTGTGGATTGACGCTAAATAGTACGGCGCCTCCGAACCCTTTAATGGCGTTATCAGCCGAAATGCCATCGTAAGACCAAGTACTGCTCGCTCCCTCTGCACGTTCAACAAGCTCAAGACGTAGGCCCTCATTATCCTCGAATTGAAGATATTGTTCATTAAACCGGCTTGTTTTCGTAACTTGAATACCAAAGCTTTGCAAACGATGCTGCCAAAAATCAAGCGAACCTGGCGGTACCACATACGAGGTTATGCCCACCTGACCACCTCCGATGCGCCCTTTGGGAGTTCCTGGTGCAGGGAAAAAAGTAATGATCGTTCCGGGGCTTCCTGCCTCGTTACCAAAGTACAAGTGGTAAACCTCAGGGGCATCGAAGTTGATGGTTTTCTTCACTAACCGAAGTCCAAGAATACTTGCATAGAAATCGACATTTGCCTGCGGATTACCAGCAAAAGCTGTAATATGATGGATACCTGTCGTTTGAAGTGACATATGAAACCCTCCTTTTAATTGTAGAAATCCTTATTTTTCATTATCGTTCAATTTTTAATGATCTAAGTTCATGTATTAATGAAGTATTGCATCAATGGAATATGAACCTGCACCTGTCAACGCAATCCCGATTACGACAGCAATAAGAACCAGTGGATATTCATAGCCATTAGCGGTTGCCCAGATTCCGTTTTGACCATGCACTTTGACAATCGCTCCAAGCATCGCCATCGTAATCAACAGTGCAGCCAGTGGAGTGAGCAGTCCTACAGTAAATAGAGCCCCTCCCAGCAATTCCATCAATCCAGCGGCCACAGCCATCAATACCCCAGGCTTGATCCCGATTGATTCCATCCAACCACCGGTACCTTTTGGGCCATAGCCACCAAACCAGCCAAAAAGCTTCTGAGCCCCGTGCCCCACGAATAGCAATCCAACCACCAAACGTATCAACAACAATCCACTCGCCAACATAAAATCACTCTCCATAGTTATTACTTATTGTTTAAAGATTTTTTAATTTAAGATATTAGACAAAATTAAATTCATGGCTTAACGATTTGCGCCTGTTCTTTTCTTAATTTTTCAGGAGTAACATCATCTCCATTCGGATCATAAATCGTAGCATTCAAAAGTATGCTTTTGATAGAGCCTCGAAAGATTTGAAGATATTCTTTGCGAAGATCCATTTGTTCCGTTTTTTCAATTTCAGTTAACCCAACTTCTTTTGCTTTTTTTGCCAACTGGTTAATTCTTTCTAAAATCGCAAGCATGTGTATACCTCCCTATTCAAAATTTGCTGTTGTTTTATCTTTAATTTATTTATCTTGATATAAAGATATAATATTTTATTGTTCTTGTCAACACTTTATTAAAGAGAGGAGAAAATGAATCCTTGAGTTGCTTCTCCCCCTAATATCAATGCTATCTCCATGCTGGTAATACTGGTATTTTTGTACCATCGCAGTGACCTGATCATCGTAGGTCAATGGATATCCTGATAAGATCGTCTCTTCATCTGGATATCCATCTAGTACGAATGCGAAGCACCCTTCAGTTCAACTGTATACACGTCCCGAATCCAAAACCCAACGGCTTTGAAACAGACTCTTAATCCAGCTCCTGTCCATCATTTTCAATTTGGATATGACCACAATACAGACACTGATGGGTACAGTTTTGTGTCAAGGCCGGCTGTCCCTCGATCTTCACATCACTTTTCCCATTCAGCCACGGCATGGTCAGAACTGGAACACACGGAGCTTTTTTCACGCCATAGATGTCCACCATCTCACTAGCCTGTACAGCCGGATTTAAAGGACTGGAGCAATTTCCAAAAGACTGAATGTTCACTCCTGGAACGTAATCTCCAATGTTCATTTGTGCTTTGTTTTTTACGTAGACACCATGGCTAAAAGGTCTTTTCAAACGGGTAGGTTGTGTGCCATAACTACAACTTAAGATCGCTCCTGCCACGACATAGCTTTTTTTTGCGCCCGTTCCCGGGTTCACTTGGGCTTCTTCCACTTACCCCATCCTCCTTAGTGCTTCCATCTCGACTCTTTGCACTCGAATGCCTGTAAAAGATCGGCGCAGCAGGCTTTCTGCCACAGCCAAATGGATATAGATATGAGGTTCGATCAGTCCCTCAATCCGAAAAACAGGGGGCTCTATCTCCCCCTGTCTCAGTATCAAACGCTTCAACGTACCATTGGGATACCATTCCGTTTGTGCGGACAAACAGTCCACCATCGGCGGACGAAGCACCCAGTATACCTCCTGTCTGGCCTGCTGGAAATCGGTAAGGATGGCCGCTTTCCATTTCAGTCCCGGCATATATTTCTCCAATAATACTTTCATCCGATCAGACACCAGCGGCAGGGGAAATTCCAGAAAATCCGGGTACACTGTTCGTGGATCGCTATGTACAGCCAAAAAAAGAGGATCATCCTTCTGTTGATCTCCCTCAGCTTCTGTCAGGATTTTCTCTACTTGCAAAGGAGACAGCGCAGCAGGCTCCACCCGATGTTTTACCCGCTCGTCTATCATCAGTCGAAAATATCTCAATGCAGCCACTCCTTTTTGCTAGCATCATCCCTTACCTGTGTAGACCACTCCAAACCAATGGCTCCTCTACGCTGCTCATCGGTAAAAATGACTCCTTGTACGTTTGCACCCGTAAAATCGGTTCCGATCAAACAAGCCCCTTTAAAGGATGCACCTGTCGCATCTGCTCCAACAAAGCAGGCATCCGTGAGGTCTGCCCCGTCCAAGGACGCTTTTTGTAGTAACGCCTCTTGAAAAATGGCTCCTCGTAACTGTGCATCATGAAAACGGGCTCCCTGCAAGCTCGCCCCTGTGAAATCTACGCCAGCAAAACCCAATGCCTCCCAATCCAATGAAGCATCTGATCCATATCCGGCGTTACCCATAACGACATCCAATATGGCCCCTTTCATCGAGCATCCGCTAAAATTGGCTCCATGAAGCAAGCTGTATGTCAAATCGATTCCATTTAACTCACTTTCCTGCCACACCGTTCCTACCAGGATACAGCCATGCAGACGACTATGTTCCATCCTGATTTGGCGAAAGGCTGTATAACGAAAATCCAACAGACTATAATCCCCATCTGACAATTGAACTTGGGTCAACGCCTGATAGCTGTACGCATGTTCTTCTTTTTCCTCCAACCATGACCGGATATCATTTGCCTCCATGACTCTGCGATCTTCTCGATATACTGACACACTATGATCCAAAAATTCACCCACACGAATCTCGAACGTCTCTTCCCGCTCCAGCTCTTGAAACTCCGGTAAGCACACCGCCTGTTTCATCGCCAAGCGCACCACATTCACAACGAGAGCATGAATGTGTACCGCTGCCTCCAGCATAACCTGCTCCCATTCAAGCTCCGTTAGAGAAACATGCTGCTTCTCTACCTCCCTTCGCAATTGTCGCTGCAAATCGGTCCAGTAGGAATATGCCCAGCTTGTATCCCATTCCAATCGGATCGGCTGCGGATCAAGCATCCATAAAGCATCGGAAGCCTCTACGAGATAAGCAGGCCGTTCTTCCAGCCATGCGGTACGTAGCATGGAGTACGTGATATAACCGATCCTTCCCTTTCTTCCTTGAAGCTGCTCTCGCCGAATGTGCTGGCAATATCCCCGGAACTCTTCGACACAAGCCTGAACCCGTTGCTCCTGCGTCACCTTGAACTTCAGCGCCCAGTCTCTGCGGATGAGAAGCCACGCCTGATTCAAAAAGGCATGCCATTGCGGTTCTAACTCATCAATAGACTTCTCCATTTGTACCCAACCACCACCTAAAGCTCTTCATAAATTTATGTCTTCAGGCTGACGCCATTCACCCGCTGCCCTATAGCCTAATTCGACTTTACTTCACTGCCCTTCATGTCCGCTGATCCACTCAATTGAATATGACTGCCATTGCAATCCATACGCAGCTCGCTGCCTGCCGACAAATTCATCGTTTTCCCTGCCGACAAGCTCAGATTACCACCCGCCGAGATACTTACCTGTTTATTGCTCACAATATGAATGCCTTCCTTGTCGTCCAGCTTGATAAAAATAGCACCATCTTTACCCGTCACGACCAGTTCATCCGGTCCCAAACGAATTTCTTTTCCATGAGGTGTTCGCCATATTTTCATCTGCGGATTGGAAAGCTTGTTATGTCCGCTCCCTCTGTCTGCACGTCGGACTGCACTGCCTGCTACCCCATCCTCTTCACGGCTGCCCGGAAAATAAAGTGAAACCGGGTCCCCTTTTTCCGGCATTACGTACCAGCCTGTATGTCCCCCGCCGCTATATACCGTCGAATAATTGAACCAATGCGCCTGATCGACCGCCTGCTTCTCGTCGCAATCCAGATGGATACGTACCTGATCCTGACGCACATCCACGACTACTCCGCCTAATGAAGCGCCCGCCAGCTTTTCCTGATAGTAGCCTTTCTGTCGTAAGCCTTTGTACGAGGCAAGCACATATTGATGCCGCAACAGCCCCTGTCTCATTTCCGTATAAGCCTCAATGACATACAAACTGTGTCCCTGAAAGGTCAACTGAGCGCCCAAATCCAGCACCTCGTCTGTCTCCACCTCATAAAAAATAAAGTCATTTTCGTTTACCTTTGCCTGCTCACTTTCCTGAAAGTAGCGGAAAGGCAGCATCTGCTTGCGTACCGTATAACGGGTATGATCCAGTACGGCCTGTGCAGGGCTGTCTTCAATGCCAAAATAAAATTTGGGACTATCAAAACGCGACACAGGCATCAGGCTCGTATGATAGCGGGAAGCCATGCGTCTTAAAAAAGCCCAATCCGTCTCCTGATACTGGATGGCAATCCGTCCGATAGGCTCTCCACCGGTCGCTCCATCAATCACATCCAACCCCTCATAATCCTTACCAATCTGCTCCAGCATCTGAGGAATTGTCATTTTGGTATATTGAAAAGAACGGGTGCGTTGCTGGATATCCATCCGATAAGTATGGGAGATGGCCTCTACCTCCAGATAGTACACATCCCGCACAACCTTCACTTCGACCGATAGCGCAATTCCGCTGAATAGCGGCTTACTTTCACCCGATTCATTGCGCTGGCTTACCTCAATAATCGTGTTCTTTTCCGTCGTTTCCACATAGCTGTCCTGCATTTCTTCCGGGATGATTCCTGTAAAATAGAGCCGAGTATGCTCGTTGATTTTCTTCGCGAGGGTAAGCTGCTCCAGCTCAACCAGCTCGTAAGGCTGGATTTGGATATTATCGTAGCCCAAATTCATAGCGAATCCGCTCCTTTCTCAAGTGAAGATTGTAAGGGAAATGAAACTGCATGGAGCGAATGTACTGTATTTTCCGCTACAGGCAGCCATGCCTCCATGTCCGATTCCATACAGTTAAACGTCCCCATCATCACCTGTCCTGCATGGGTGAACAGCAGGATTTCGTTGTACAAATTCTTATCCACACCTGCAGCTATAAAACGGATCAACCCAATGGACAGACCAGAATGATTCACGATCACTTGAGTGCCCAGCCAATTACGGATTGGTTGTACAGATCGCAAAACGTCCGCCATTTGCTCCACAAACTCAGGAAGCTCCTCATTTGCCAAAGTGGATTCTGTCCGATTAAAGGTAATATTCACCGTTCCATCCTCCGAGGTATAAATGACCTCCGGACGATACTCCGAAGGATACTTAAATTTGGCCTGCTCCAGCGGCATCAAGCTAAAGGATTTCGGCACGCTAACCTCCACTTGTCCGTCCAAAATCACCCTTAACTCCAGCGGAATGAGCTCATCACCTAACCGTAACGCCAAATTTTTCTCAGAAACGGAGTGATCCTGTTCGGAAATAACAGTTTGAGAAAGACTCGTATTTACGTTATTAGATGCAACATTATAATTAAGCTTATTTTTAAGACTTAAAATATGCTCGTCCATATAGTTCATAGGGTTAGTCCCTTCTTCTTAAAAAAGATGAGTATTTAATTCAAAATATAAAAGAAAAAGGGCATATTTAACAATAACCCATCTTATGTATGTATCGGCCAGAATAGATATTTTGTTTGCAGAAAGAACCATAGCATGCGTTATTTTCAATGTATATTTCTGAAATCAATATGGATAAGAGGATTGATCGGAACGGACTATGGATCAAATTGAATCCATCCTTGCTCAGAATGAAAGCAGGTATCATGACTTGGAAAGGCAGCTACCATAATACAAATGATTTTTATCAAGTGGTTTGGATAATGGGGGTTTGTAAAGTTAAAGTTACACTTGGTCCGCAATCGAACCTACTAAAAAGCAAAAACCCGCTTTATGAGCGGGTTTTTAAATGGAGGCGAACCGTGGCTCAGCAAATCCACAATCCGTCGTCGAGTAATGTTGAGATTGTTTGGTGAGGTGGCATAATTATTTACGAAATTGAATTCAACAAATTAAGTGCACCCGAGCATAAAGCTTGAGCATTATTGTAAAATGAAAATAATGTGTTTATCTTGCTCATAAGCCCAATTGAACTATTTATGTACTCTTTTCCGTCCTCTGTCTCTTTAAGTTTTTCCTGATTTAGAACCACAAAATTGGTTGGGCATATCCTAAAATTACTGACGAAACAAAGCGAATCATTCGATACGTTCTTGATTAACTGAGATGTGTCTCCAATCGCTAGAAAAACGGTTGGATTCATTGAAGAGTCGCCGGCTGATATGAACAGAGATGCCGATCGAGGTGGATCAACTGGGAGGAAAAAACACATACATTAAAGGGTTTGTCCTAGCTGTGAGGACGTCTGTTCGATCATTAAAACAGGTGCGAATCATTTTCGGACTGTAAGGAACACTTTATTGAAGAGCCGGCTTAGGAAAAAAAGACGTTGAAAAGTTATGGATAAACAGAATTTAAATGGTATTGTATACCTGTACAAATTCATATAACAGGAATAAAATTACTGTATTAACAGCTAGTGCCCATCAAGCAACAGCGGATAAGTTTGGTCAGCACCAACTCAATTTAATAATAAGGAGCTTTAAGCATGAAAAAGAAAATCGGATTTGTTTTAGTTTCGATGGTCCTTGGTATGTCTTTTATTTCAGGAACATCAAATGCATATGGATTAAATGGAATTATTGCCGGCAAGTTTTCCGTAGAAGAAAAGCCGACGTATAAGTTTACTCTCACTTCTGCTGCCTTAAAAAAGGATGGAGGTATAGTTGCAACGGGTCGAACGTCGAATATTCGTGCTTGGTACAATTCTTACGACGAAAATGGCCGAGTGTTTTGGTCTTCTCAGTCTGAAGTTTTGATTGAACCAGGCACTACAATTGTCTTATCAGATGGAAGTACACTTTCTTCATCAGAATATGGTGAATGGGAAATCAAAGATGAGTCAGGAAGTACAGTTCAGACTGGGAAATGGGATATGGGGGGACCTGTATATAAAATTAAGCAGCTAAAAAATGGGAAAATACTTTTTGCAGGCTCACGAGGAGCTTACCAAATTTTTGAACCTGACATGACTCCTTTTCGAAGTGGGATGTGGAGTGCAAACGCAGTTATTTATGATGCCGAAGAAATGGATAATGGCAATATATTGTTAGTTGGGACACACGGGAATTGGTCTGTAATCAACAATGAAGGTGAAGGTTTGAAGTCAGGAAGGTATAAAACTTCAGCCATAACAAGTGTTGCCCGATTGTCTGACGGTAATTTAATAGCCGTAACTACTCCTGGTTCATATATTTTGTTCAACCAAGAAGGGACAATTATTGGAGATGGATTGGTGTCAGGAAAAAATGTCGTCAGCTCTCTTCGATCCGTAACATCTTTTCCAGGTAATCATGTAGTAGTCAGAGATGGCAGCAAAGTCCACATATTAAAAATTGAAAATAATACTGCTATGAATGTTTATACTGGAAAAACAATTGTTGTTCCGGATGAAATAGATAATAAAACTACAGTTAAAATTTCTGATAATAAAATTTTCTTTGGTGGAAAAAATGGTGTATTCCAAATATTAGAAGTTGATTTGACTCCTTAACTATCATAAATATAATTTCTTTAAAAAGAAGAAAGAGAAGTCCTCTTTCCAGGCTGTTGAGAAAGTCTCGACAGCTTTTTTTATGTTAATTTTATTTAAGACGACACCGCGTTAATGTTGTATAATATAGGTAACTATGTAGAACGGACGGTGTTGATATGTTGCGACCTCATCGAGACAAACAACAATCTTTTGAATTGGTTTCTCTGGAAGAACTGGTACCGCAAGATCATCTGCTTCGTAAAGTGGATAAATATAATAGACTTCTCCGTTATTCATGAGAAGGTAGGCCCGCTGTATTGTGCGGACAACGGACATCCTGCCATTAATCCTACCGTGTTGTTTAAAATGATCTTTCTCGGTTATTTCTATGGCATTCGCTCAGAACGGCAACTCGAGCGTGAAATTCAGACGAACCTAGCCTATCGCTGGTTCCTTGAGCTGGGATTAACGGATAAAGTTCCAGATCATACGACGATTAGTAAATGAAGAATAAAAAAACTCAAGTATGTTCTTGACGCAGAAGTTATTCAAGTAAGTTCTTGTCCAATATTCAAGCAAGTTCATGTCGCTACACGAATATGAAGGATGCGTATAAGCTTGCTGATCATATGGACGTGGAGTTGGGTTGAAAATGGCCGGGTTGAGTCGCGGACAGGAGGCGCGTGTGCTACTGATTTTATGTCTGGCACGTGAGGTTCTCCACTCATAATCCTGGATAAGCGTTCGCAGGTATTGATGTCCTCTCCAGAGAGGCGATTGTGGCCGGGATTATTGATTATTTGGAGGGTCGGCAGCAATCTATACTCATTAGCACGCATGATATTCAGGAAGTGGAAGGCTTGTTTGACTATACTCAATATCCCTTTCAATCTAAAAAACAACGGTACCAACGAAAGCATCATTCAACGCGAGGTCGTCGGTACCGTTTAATCTTGATTTAATACTACTTAGAAAATTTTAATTAGAAAAAATACTTACAGTTTCGAAATATAGAAATCTGCACTCTTCTTTCTGATCTTCTTGGGAAAGTTCAATAAACCAATCCTCAAGCTTATCTTCTTCTTTAAAAATTCCCGATCTCCAAAAGTTCAATCCTAGTTCTGGAAATGAATACATCAACCCACCTCTGGATCATTTTCATCATAAGGTGATTTCTCATTAACCATCTTAACTAGATTTTCAGCTTTAGTGTTAAACACATCAGTGCCATCAAACAAGCAATTGAACTCTTCCTTTAGATGCGAAGCAATTTCGATGAAGTTCCACAGTTCCAGCAAATGATTGTTGATAGTGAATAAGGATTATTTGATGTGCTCATTGTTCATAAGTTGGATCGTTTCAGCCGGGACAAATATGACAGCGCTAAATACAAACGCAAATTGAAATTAAATGGCATTCAACTGTACAGCGTCACCGAAAACCTAGATGGCTCCCCCGAAAGTGTCATACTGGAATCTTTGCTGAAAGGTATGGCTGAATACTATTCCAAAAACTTGGCCCGTGAGGTCATGAAGGGGATGAAAGAAACCGCGTACCAATGCAAACATACAGGTGGTCTGCCTCCTATTGGTTACGCTGTAGACCCTGTAACACGGAAATACATCATTAATGAAGAGGAGCACGGCATCGTTGAAACTGTTTTTTCGATGTTCCTCGCTGGTCACGGCTATAATCAAATCATTAGGGAACTAACGGAGCAAGGCTACACATCTCGTTATGGGAAACCGATCAGCAAAGGAACCTTAGGTACCATTCTTCGCAATGAAAAGTACACAGGCACCTACATTTTCAACCTCACCGACAGCAAGGATGCGGCTGGTAAGCGTAATGGCAATCGGCATAAAAATAGTGAAGATGTAATTCGTGTCGAAGGTGGTATGCCACAACTTGTAACCAAGGAAGATTTTCAGAAGGCACAGGATAAGATGAATCAAAACAAGCGCCAACCTGGCGCTTACAAGGCAAAAGAAATGTACCTGCTTAGCGGACTCATTGTTTGCGGGGAATGTTTGAAAAACGTAGGTATTCAGTATGCCATGATGGGCAATACCAAGCATAGCGGCAGAAGCAAGTTGAAATATGTTACTTACCGTTGAGGCAACCGTGATCGGACAAAGGCATGTAAAAACCCTGAGCTGCATCGGGATTACATTGAAGCCTACGTGCTGGCTCAGCTTCAGGAAAAGATTTTTAACGATCAGGCCATCCCTGTTCTGGCTAAACAGCTTAATGAGTACCAGAATTCCAAGCAAACGAGCGTCAAAGCCGATCAACAACGCCTGTCCAAGAGCTTAGAGGGTGTAGATCGCCAAATCGAGAACATCGTGAATGCAGTGGCTAGTGGTTTGAATAACCCTACCATTCTCGAAAAGTTAGGAGCGTTGGAGGAACAAAAGGTTGAACTGGAAACCAAACTCCTAAAAGCCCAACAGGTAAAAGAAAAAGCAGCCATCACAGAGGAGCTCTGCGACAACTGCTTTCTGGTTTTCAGGACCACATCACCAGCCGGAACCTTCCTGAGATCAAGAAGTTCATCGGCAGCTATGTAGAAAAAGTGATCGTCTACCAAGAACACGTAGAAGTCATCTTTAAGCTACAAGTTGTGGATTTGATCGATGGAGGCGAGGGGAGTCGAACCCCTGTCCGAAGATAACGACACATAAGCTTCTACGGGTGTAGTCACAGTTTTGATGTCACCCGAGTATCGCCCCGTAACCGGCTATACGTTGGGTCAGCCTGATTGTCTTCTTCAGCACACCCCAGGCGGAGATGTGGCAGCGTATCCCACTATAGGTTAGCCCCTACATCCGGCACATGGGCGATACAGGAGAGGAGCACGCTCACAGGTTATTAAGCTGCGAAAGCGTAGTTGTTTTGTTGTTTGCCGTTTAATAGGCTTTAGCGTTGATGAAGTGGACGCGTCCCCACTACCCGCTACCCATGCTCGAACTATCCCCGTCGAATCCATAAACGCCCCCTTATTATAAAAGGGCTCCACGGATAAATCCGGAAATACCGGAGCATAAGTGCATAATATCAAAAGCTGAATCCTAAGATCCAACACTCGAATCAAGTTAAATCCAAGATCTTTGAAAACTTACTACTTCGTTAGTATAACATATTATATGTCATAACGAAACGGATTGAAGCCATTCTAGCTCGATAAAATAGCACCATTACAGGAACAAGTAACTTATCCACGTAATTTGTACCATACAGAGTAAGCAAACTGCTTATCTCGCTATTTTTTGCTTCTCGCGCAGAGCACGTTGGATATCACGCTGTGCATCACGTTTGGCAGCTGTTTCTCGCTTGTCATACTGCTTTTTACCTCTACCCAGTCCAAGCAGCAGTTTGGCATAACCGTTGCGAACATAAATTTTGAGCGGCACGATGGTGTAGCCTTCCTGTTTCGAGAGACCAATAAGCTTACGAATCTGCTCTTTATGCAGCAGCAACTTACGCGTACGCGTCGGATCAGTCGGATTGTTACGATTACCTTGTTCAAAAGGGCTAATATGCATATTGTGAATATGAATTTCGCCATTACGGATCGTAGCAAAAGCATCGCTTATATTAGAGCGACCATTCCGCAGAGACTTAATCTCTGTTCCCGTTAACACCATGCCCGCCTCGTAGGTGTCTTCAATAAAATAGTCATGGGAAGCTTTTTTGTTCTGGGCGAGCACTTTCCCGTCTGCCTTCTTACCCATGAATACCACTCCTTATGAATAACTTAGATTCAATCTAGAATTCCTGCTACAAAGAGCTACCTAGAAATATATTGTAACAAATTTCGGAGGGTAAAAGCAAGAAAGGTCAAGCCTTCTACATTTCTCATTACACTTATAGCACACTAAAACCAAGCGGCTTCTATCCATTACTACAGACAGAAACCGCTCATATACCTAAGCATCCGTAAGCTTCATTCACTGCTCTCGGAAGCCCCAATCTCCTAACAGTAAGTTATATCAACCTACTTTTTCTTTTTCCGCACAAACCCAGCGGTGCTATTCCCGCCGTTAGCGCCCTTTTTTTTCCGCTTGCGACGTGCTGCGCCTTCACCACCTGGTCTGGCATCACTACCTGGGGTAGCTGCATCACCAATGAATATCCCGCTGGCAGACGTCTTCTTCCGTCGCTTGCTTGCACCCGTTGCTGGCGAATTGTATCCGCCCTTGCCACTACCAAAGCCGAAGCTGCCTGGCGAGCCTGTACCGACACCGTTTCCACCACCACGACCTGCGCGACCTGTGGTGCTGATTCCTCCGTTGCCGCCCTCTTTAGGCTTTCCAGCCGCCTCACGACCGACTTTACGCTCTCTACCAGCCTTGTCCTTACCGCCCTTACGGTCACGTCCTTCTCGGCCTTTGCCTTTAGCACGGCCCTCGCCACGTGCAAAATCTCCACCCTGGCCCGAGCCTCCCGTCCGTTCACGACGTTGTCGTTGCTTCATATCGACGAGTTCAAAGTCAATTGTGTAATCTTCCATATTCACACGCGCGACGCGAACCTTAACCTCATCCCCAATGCGGAATACCTTAGAGGTGCGTTCTCCGATTAACGCCATATGCTGCTCGTCAAAATGATAATAGTCGTCCGTAAGTGCACTCAGACGCGTTAAGCCCTCGACTGTGTTGTCCAGCTCAATGAACATCCCAAAGCTGGTTACACTGCTGATGATCCCTTCGAACTCCTCGCCGACCTTATCCAGCATGTATTCAGCCTTTTTCATTTGCTCTGTGTCGCGCTCTGCATCCACAGCCACACGTTCACGCTCGGAGGATTGCTGAGCAATATCTGGCATGCGTGCAGTCAAATATTCCTGACGCTCGTCTGTTAAAGCCCCGCCATTCTCTAATACCTCACGAATGACACGGTGAATTACCAAGTCAGGGTAACGACGAATCGGTGATGTAAAATGAGAGTAATACTCAGCAGCCAGTCCAAAATGTCCTGTAGACTCCGCATCATATTTTGCCTGCTTCATCGAACGCAGCATCATTGTGCTAAGCACCGTTTGCTCCTTCGTACCCTGAATGTCTTCTAACAATGTTTGGAGTGCACGCGGATGAATGGAATTTCCTCGACCTTTGATCTGATGACCAAAATTAGCTGCAAAAGCCATAAAGTTTTGCAGCTTCTCTGGATCGGGGTCCTCATGAATCCGGTACAAGAACGGTACCTTGAGCCAGTGAAAATGTTCGGCTACCGTTTCATTGGCCGCCAGCATAAACTCTTCGATTATTTGTTCGGCTATCGTACGATCCCTCTTCACAATATCGACAGCTTTGCCTTCATCATCTACAATCACTTTGGCCTCATCAAAATCAAAATCAACTGCACCGCGGCGCATCCGATTCGCACGTAGCTTCAATGCTAAATCCTTCATCGTACGGAATACATCAACCAGGTCCTTGTACCGTTCCATCAGTTCTGCATCTTCCTCTTCGAGGATTTTGCGAACGTTAGTATAGGTCATCCGTTCCTTCGTTTTAATCACGCTGGTGAAAATATCATGCTTTACGACCTTCATATGCTCATTGAATTCCATCTCACAGGATAAAGTCAGTCGATCCACCTGAGGATTCAATGAACAAATTCCGTTTGAAAGTCGATGTGGAAGCATCGGAATGACACGGTCAACCAAATACACACTACAACCGCGGTTATATGCCTCTAGATCCAGCTTGGAGTTCTCACGCACATAATACCCTACGTCAGCAATATGAACGCCCAGACGATAGTTTCCGTTCGGCAAACGCTCTACATTAACCGCATCATCGAGGTCTTTGGCATCCTCCCCGTCAATGGTGACAATGATCTTATCGCGCAAATCACGCCGTCCCTGACGTATAATCTCTTCTTCCGTAATCGCATCAGGAGCCTCATCCGCTTCCGCCATCACTTCATCCGGAAAAGCTTCTGGGAGCTGATGCTTGCGAATAACGGACAAGATGTCAACGCCCGGATCATCCTTATGACCCAGCACCTCCAGCACTTCGCCTTCTGCCGCTGCACGTCCTTCCGGATAGCTCACAATACGCACGACGACCTTTTGTCCGTTTACAGCTCCGTTAAAGCTGTCCTTAGGAATGAAAATGTCCCGGTTAATACGTTTATCATCCGGTAAAACAAAACCGTATGCTTCGTGGCTCTGAAACACACCGACTACCTGAAGCACTGCGCGCTTCACGATCCGCACAACTTCGCCTTCTAATCGGCCACCCGCAGGTCCCTTTGACGTCACTCTTACCAGCACTGTATCTCCATTCATCGCGCTCTTTAAATCGTTAGCATGAATGTATACATCCGGGTGCTCCCGGTCCTCTGGAATCAAAAAAGCAAAGCCCTTGGCATGGGCCTGCAAACGCCCGCGCTGCAAATCCATCCGTTCTGGAACACCATAACGGTTCGTGCGGGTCAGCAGAATTTTCCCGTCTTCCTCCAATGCGTTCAAGAGCTTAAGAAATTCACGAAACTCTTCTGCATCCTTAATGTCAAAATGTTGCTCCAGCTCCTGGTATGTCATAGGCTTGTATGCGGTCTCGCGCATGAAATCAAGTAGTTGTTGCTCTGTTATCATAATTTTGTCCACCTCGGGTGACCTTTAATTTTCAGTAATAAATCCGCATGTTCCTTGTTCCTGATACAAGGCTCTTTATATACTCATACCCTAGTATACACGAATTTAATCGACGGCATCCCTGCCTGTCCAAAATCCAAAAAAGCCCCCGTTTCCCGTGAAACGAAGGCTTAAGGTGTATATTTATCTTATTTTGCGAAAAATGCAACCAAAACGGAAACGATCATAAAACATGCACCCAAAACAGCAGTTACGCGTTGTAAAATCAAATCCATACCGCGAGCTTTGGTCTTGCCGAACAGATGCTCAGCACCGCCAGAGATGGCACCGGACAAACCTGCGCTTTTCCCCTTTTGCAGTAACACAACCGCAATAACAGCAATCGAGAACACAACGAGCAGCACTTTCAAAAAGATTTCCATGAAAAATCCCACCTCCTGAGCTTATACATCTGTTTTGCAAAACAACACAGCCTCTTTTATGAAAACATGCACATATCATGCTTTAAATAGCCGGAAATTAACGCAAAACACTATTTTCATTCTACCACAGCTTCCAGTAGATAACAACAGCTACAGCAAGACACTTAGCCATTAAGCTTCTGTAGATAATAGATTATCCATAACAAAAAAACAGACCTGCTTGCATATAGCGAGCAGGTCTGTTTTATTATGCGCAAAAGCTTCGAGCGTCCTGACCCTATGATAAATCATAGGCCCGAGACACCACCAGCATTTTTGGCAATATTATTTTTTCAGGTTGTAGAAAGATTTCAGGCCGTGGTATTGAGCCAGTTCACCCAGTTGATCCTCAATGCGGAGCAATTGGTTGTACTTCGCAATACGGTCAGTACGGGAAGGAGCACCAGTTTTGATTTGGCCTGCATTTGTTGCAACAGCGATATCAGCGATTGTGCTGTCTTCGGATTCACCGGAACGGTGAGAGATTACAGCTGTGTATCCTGCACGTTTAGCCAATTCGATAGCATCGAATGTTTCAGTCAGCGTACCGATTTGGTTTACTTTGATCAGGATAGAGTTACCGATGTTTTCATCGATACCTTTAGCCAGACGCTCTGTGTTAGTTACGAACAGGTCGTCACCAACCAATTGGATTTTGTTGCCCAGTTTTTCAGTGAGCAATTTCCAACCTTCCCAGTCATCTTCGGAGCAACCATCTTCAATAGTGATGATTGGGTATTTATCAACCCAAGAAGCAAGCAGGTCAACGAACTCAGCAGAAGTGAAGGATTTGCCTTCGCCTTCCAAAGTGTATTTTCCATCTTTGAAGAACTCAGTGGAAGCAACGTCCATACCGAGGAATACGTCAACGCCTGGTTTGTAACCAGCTTTTTCGATCGCTTCGATAATAGTGGACAGAGCTTCTTCGTTGGATTTGAAGTTAGGAGCAAAACCACCTTCATCACCAACAGCTGTGTTCAAACCTTTGGAATTCAGTACGGATTTCAGGTTGTGGAAGATTTCTGCGCCAACACGCAGAGCTTCTTTGAATGTAGGAGCGCCTACAGGCAGAACCATGAATTCTTGTACGTCAACGTTGTTGTCGGCATGAGCACCACCGTTAACGATGTTCATCATTGGTACTGGCAATTGTTTAGCGTTGAATCCGCCCAGGTAAGTGTACAGTGGCAAGCCCAGAGCTTCAGCAGCAGCGCGAGCTACAGCCATGGATACAGCCAGAATTGCATTCGCACCCAGTTTACCTTTGTTTGGAGTACCGTCCAATTTGATCATCAATGTATCGATTTCTACTTGGTTCACAGCATCCAAGCCGATTACTTCAGGAGCAATAATTTCGTTCACGTTTTTAACAGCTTGCAGAACGCCTTTACCCAGGTAACGGGATTTGTCGTTATCGCGAAGCTCTACAGCTTCGTGAGCGCCTGTGGATGCACCAGAAGGAACGATAGCGCGACCAATCGCACCGGATTCCAGATATACTTCAACTTCAACCGTAGGGTTACCACGGGAGTCGAGGACTTCGCGAGCGTACACGTCAGAAATAATAGTCATTTGTACTTAATCTCCTTTGTAATTCATAATTTATTGGTCAAGCCTATACTTATTAAATCAAGCTTACTTGCGGGATGCAATCATAGATTTTCCTGTCATTTCCGCAGGTTGCGGAAGTTGCATCAAATCCAGAAGCGTTGGAGCTACGTCAGCCAGAATTCCATGCTCACGCAGAACGATATTTTCGTCAGTCAAAATGAACGGAACCGGATTCGTTGTGTGAGCTGTGAACGGACGTCCCTGCTCATCAATTTCCATATCCGCGTTACCATGGTCAGCGATGATAATTACCACGCCACCTTTGGCTTTAACTGCATCTACAACACGTCCAACACATTCATCCGTCGTCTCTACTGCCTTAATTGTTGGTTCCAGCATACCGGAGTGTCCAACCATATCCGGATTGGCAAAGTTCAGGATAATCGCATCATGCTTGTCAGCTTCGATTTCCTTAACAGCAGCATCCGCTACTTCATACGCACTCATTTCAGGCTGCAGATCATATGTAGCCACTTTAGGCGAGTTGATCAAAATACGAGTTTCGCCAGGAAGCTCCACATCGCGTCCGCCACTGAAAAAGAAAGTAACGTGCGGATACTTTTCTGTCTCAGCAATACGCAATTGCTTTTTGTTGTTTTGTACCAGCACCTCGCCAAACGTGTTGTCCAGGTTTTTCGGTTCATAGGCAACAAAGCCTCCAACCGTTTCACTGAACAAGGTCAGGCAAACAAAGTGCAGATCCTTAGGCCATTTTGGCCCACGGTCAAAACCACGGAAATCTTCATTGGTAAATACTTGAGACAATTGAATCGCACGGTCAGGACGGAAATTCAGGAATACGACAGAGTCATTGCTTTCGACCAGCCCTACAGGGCTTCCATCAGCCTTCACAATAACAGTTGGCTCCACGAATTCATCGAACACTGACTTTTCATACGATTCCTTCAATGCTTCAAGTGGATCGGTATATTGAGGACCTTCACCGTATACGATTGCACGGTAAGACTTCTCAACACGTTCCCAACGTTTGTCGCGGTCCATTGCATAATAGCGCCCTTGTACGGTTGCAATTTGGCCAATGCCTACTTCCTGAATTTTAGCGACCAGTTGTTGCATAAAGCCTACGCCGCTATCAGGCATAACGTCACGTCCATCCATAAAAGCATGAATGTACACTTCAGTTAAACCTTCTTTTTTAGCCAGATCCAGCATAGCGAACAGATGGCTGATATGACTATGCACACCACCGTCGGACAGAAGTCCGTACAGGTGAAGTTTAGTGTTGTTCTTCTTCGCATGTTGCACGGCTTTAACCAATGTTTCATTGTCGAAGAACTCGCCTTCACGGATGGACTTCGAAATACGAGTCAAATCTTGATATACAATTCGACCTGCGCCGATGTTCAAGTGACCTACTTCGGAGTTACCCATTTGTCCTTCCGGCAGACCCACCGCTTCACCAGAAGCCGTCAACGTGGTATGTGGATACTGTTTTAAATACCGGTCGTAATTCGGTTTGTTGGCCTGTGCAACCGCATTGCCTTCCACAGTGTCACGCAGTCCGAATCCGTCCATAATAATTAAAGCTACCGGTTTTGGTGCTGTCATCTTACTTCGCCCCCTCAACAAGCGCGATGTACGACGCCGGTTGAAGACTGGCACCGCCCACGAGCGCGCCGTCGATATCGCTTTGACCCAGGTACTCAGTAACATTTTCAGGTTTTACACTACCACCGTACTGAATACGTACAGCATTTGCTGTATTTTCATCATACAGCTCTTTAATCAGACTACGGATGTAGGAAATCACTTCATTCGCATCCTGCGAAGTAGAGGATTTGCCTGTTCCGATGGCCCAGATTGGCTCATAAGCAACTACGACTTGTGCTGCTTGATCTTTAGCCAGACCAGCAAAAGCTGCTACAGTTTGCACTTTTACAACTTCTTTGGTTTGACCTGCTTCACGGTCTTCCAGCTTTTCGCCTACACATACAATTGGTGTCAGGCCATGACGGAATGCTGCATGAACCTTTTTGTTCACCGTTTCGTCTGTTTCGTTGAAATACTCACGACGCTCGGAGTGTCCGATCACAACGTAGTCTACGCCCAGATCTTTAAGCATTCCGCCGCTGATTTCACCTGTAAATGCGCCATCTTCTGCAAAGTGCAGGTTTTGTGCGCCGATTTTAATAGATGTGCCTTTTACTGCTTCAACCAGAGCAGGAAGATTTGTAAATGGAGCACATATAACGCTCTCCACTCCTGCAACCTCTGCTTTACCTTTGATCTCTTCGATGAAGGTTTTAGCTTCTGGTACGGTTTTGAACATCTTCCAGTTACCCGCGATAATCGGTGTTCTCAATGGTTTCAACTCCTAACTATTAGGTGCCCTAAAGCCTTTATTACGCGTAATGCGTTTGATTATTTATCGTTAAGTGCAACAACACCCGGAAGTGCTTTCCCTTCCATGAATTCCAGGGATGCGCCGCCGCCAGTGGAGATGTGATCCATTTTGTCAGCCAAGTGGAATTTTTCAGCCGCAGCCGCAGAATCACCGCCACCAATGATGGTGTATGCTTCTGTTGTAGCACAAGCTTCCGCTACTTCACGAGTACCGCCAGCGAAAGGCTCGATTTCAAATACACCCATTGGTCCATTCCAAACAACCAATTTGGAGTTTTTGATAACATCTGCATAAATTTTACGAGTTTTCGGTCCGATATCCACGCCTTCCCAATCTGCAGGAATGCCGTCGATGTCCACAATGTTCGTGTTCGCTGTAGCACTGAAATCGTCAGAGATAACGATATCCACAGGAAGGTAGAAGTTTTTGCCAAGCTTCTTCGCTTTTTCAATAAATCCAAGAGCTACGTCCAGTTTGGATTCATCCAGCAAAGATTGACCCACTTCATGACCTTGAGCTTTGAAGAATGTATAAGTCAAACCGCCGCCAATAATTACGTTATCTGCAATGTTCAGCAGGTTGTCGATTACGTCGATTTTGTCTTTTACTTTGGAACCACCAATAATGGCTGTAAAAGGACGATCTGGATTCGACAAAGCTTTACCAATAACAGACAACTCTTTTTCCATCAGCAAGCCGGAAACAGCCGGAAGGAAATGCGCGATACCTTCTGTAGAAGCATGAGCACGGTGTGCTGCACCAAAAGCATCATTCACGAAAATGTCAGCCAGTTCAGCAAATTGCTTAGCCAGTTCAGGATCATTTTTCTCTTCTCCTGGGTAGAAGCGTACATTTTCAAGCAATAGCACATCGCCGTTTTGCAGTTCAGCCACTTTCGCTTTAACAGCTTCACCAACTGCTTCGTCCACTTTAACAACTGGCTTTTTCAGCAGTTCGGACAAACGTACACCAGCAGCAGTCAGACGCATGGATTCAACGACTTGACCCTTTGGACGTCCAAAGTGACTCGCCAAAATAACTTTTGCACCTTTTTCAATCAGGTAGTTAATGGTTGGCAAGGTTTCGCGAATACGCTTGTCATCTGTAATTTTACCATCTTCAACCGGAACGTTAAAATCTACACGAACAAACACCCGTTTTCCATTCAGTTCTATATCACGTACGCTCTTTTTGTTCATCTCCATATTCCTCCGCACCCTTATAATTTTACGAAACAGGAATTTAAGGCACATTTTGATATATAAAGAGCGGAAACAATAACACCTGTTTCCGCTCTATGATGTTGCTCGATAAGGAAATTCTTATTTAGCCAATTTAGCGAAGTATTCCAAAGTACGGATCAATTGTGCAGTGTAGGACATTTCGTTGTCGTACCAAGCTACAGTTTTAACCAGTTGTTTGTCGCCAACAGTCAGAACTTTAGTTTGAGTTGCATCAAACAGGGATCCGAAAGTCAGACCTTTGATGTCAGAAGAAACGATTTGATCTTCAGTGTATCCGTAAGTTTCAGGATCGGAAGCTTCTTTCATCGCTGCGTTGATTTCTTCAGCAGTTACGTTTTTCTCCAGAACTGTTACCAGCTCAGTCAGGGAACCTGTTGGTACTGGAACACGTTGAGCTGCGCCATCCAATTTACCTTTCAGCTCAGGGATAACCAGACCGATTGCTTTAGCAGCACCAGTAGTGTTAGGGATGATGTTTTCAGCTGCTGCGCGAGCACGACGGAAGTCACCTTTAGCATGTGGAGCATCCAAAGTGTTTTGGTCGCCAGTGTAAGCGTGAATTGTAGTCATCAAGCCTTCAACGATACCAAATTTGTCTTGCAATGTTTTAGCCATAGGAGCCAGGCAGTTAGTTGTGCAAGAAGCACCGGAAATTACAGTTTCAGATCCGTCCAGAATTTCATGGTTTACGTTGTAAACGACAGTTTTCATGTCGCCAGTAGCTGGAGCGGAGATAACAACCTTTTTAGCGCCGCCTTTCAAATGTTTCTCAGCAGCTTCTTTAGTTGTGAAGAAACCTGTGCATTCCAGAACGATGTCTACACCCAGGTCTCCCCAAGGCAATTCTTCTGGGTTACGGTTAGCCAAAACTTTAACTTCTTTACCGTTTACTTTGAAGAAACCATCATGTACTTCTACTTCCCCTTGGAAAGTACCTTGTGTTGTATCATATTTCAACAGATGCGCCAGCATTTTGGAATCTGTCAAGTCGTTAATTGCTACTACTTCAATACCTTCTACGTCTTGAATACGGCGGAAAGCAAGGCGTCCAATACGTCCGAAACCGTTAATACCAACTTTAACTGTCATGAGTGAGTTCCTCCCAAAGTTCGTTTAGTTTAGTTTTATATATTCAAGACAGACCCGAAAGCCCGTCAAGACAACACAATTAAAAAACCTTATCAATCTCTTAAATAACGGCTTACAATCTCGGCAGCAGCGCCTTCGTCGGTGACAAGAATGTCTTCCTGTCCGAAACGCAATACCGCATGAATAGCAGCCGCCTTGCTCTTGCCTCCAGCCACACCTAACACCGTCTCCGTGCGCCTGATGTCCTCCAAACGGAGTCCAAGCGTCAGCATTCTGTGAACAACGACGCCGTCTTCGTTAAAATAATAACCAAACGATTCGGCGACCGCGCCCTCATTGCTGATCTGGGCAAAGGTTTCAGGGTCAAGCTTGCGTCTGTGGGCCATTGCTATGGCGTTGCCTATCCCGTGAATGATAATACGACTCTCTCGAATCAGGCTCAATATATCCTGAATATTCGTATCCTCAAGCAAGGAGTTGTAAGCATGATTGCTGAGCAAATCCGGTACATGGAGCAGACGGTATTGAGCGCCGACCTTGCGAGCCATCGTGGAAGCAATTGTATTTGCCTGCATTTCCATGCTCTCTCCCAAACCCCCGCGTGCCGGTACAAACCATCCGCCTTTAAGCGGGCCGTTAGCAGGTAATGTCAGTTGTTCCGCCACATCTGCAATCGTCGTGCCACCTGTTACAGCGACCACGTCCTCGTCATCCATAACACTCAGCAGCGCCTTTGCGCCAGCACGGCCCAGTTCCTGCTTCGCTAACGGTGAAGCATCCGAATCCCCTGGAACGACAACCACCTTCCTCAAACCGTAGGCTTGACGAATCTGATCCTCCAATTGGGACAGGCCGAACAAGTTGTTCGCAATCGGCTCCAGCTGTTCCAGCAGATCCAGTCCTGCTTTGCTCACCTTCATGCCCACACTCTCAATCTCAATTAGCCCTTGCGCTTTAAGGAGATCAGTCTCAGCGCGCAGTACGCGCTCGGTCATATCCAGTGAAGCTGCCAGTGTTCTGCGTCCAATAACTTCGGACAGCATAATCTGATGCAGGATCGTGTACCTTTTTTTCAAAACATCCATGAGGTCGGGCAGAAGCTGCTTCTGTATTTCTAATATCTTTCGCATGCTTTCCACTCCCGCACACTTCTAAGTTCTGTCTCTATGCTATATCTCTAACTGGTCTTAAAATGTCCCGGGATAACTTTTTAAGTCCCACGTATATCTTACCCAATATTTGCTTCACATGCAAGTCTATCTGAACCTATATTTCTCAACTTTTTATGTGAATATGCGCACGTAATAAAAGCTTGCAATTCAATGCCGTATATCATATAATCATCTTTGTTTCCAAATTAATTAGTTAGTTGCTTGTAATGTTCATCTGTGCGCCCGTGGTCCAACGGATATGACGTAGGCCTCCGGAGCCTGAGATCGAGGTTCGATTCCTCGCGGGCGCGTCGTTTTATATGATTGGCTAAATGTTCCATATAATGTTTTTAACCAAAAAGAGCGCTGAGCGCTCTTTTTTTAATCAATAGTTTGACTTTCTTTGACTTTTTGTTTGAAATTGTTTATCATGTGGTTAATACGGTAACAGTTTATAAATAGGGATGTGTAATCGGCATATCCACCAAATCCACTAACGATATTTAAGGGAGGTTTTTTGACGTGAGCTATGTTCCTATGGTAGTAGAACAAAGTAACCGCGGCGAACGCGCCTATGACATTTATTCCAGACTGTTGAAGGATCGCATTATTTTGTTGGGCTCGGACGTCAATGACGTTGTAGCCAACTCAATTATTGCACAAATGCTGTTTTTGGCTGCTGAAGATCCTGAAAAAGACATTCACTTGTATATTAACAGTCCTGGCGGTTCCATCACAGCTGGTATGGCCATTTTCGATACGATGCAATACATTAAACCTGACGTATCTACCATTTGTGTAGGTATGGCTGCTTCCATGGGTGCTTTCTTGCTGAATGCAGGTGCCAAAGGCAAACGTTTTGCCTTGCCAAACAGTGAAATTATGATTCACCAACCACTGGGCGGTGCACAAGGACAGGCAACGGATATCGAAATTCGCGCCCGTCGCATTCTGAAAATGCGTGACAAATTGAACCGCATTCTCGCAGATCGCACAGGTCAACCACTGGAACGCATCGAAAAAGACACAGACCGTGACTATTTCATGTCCGCTGATGATGCCAAAGAATACGGTATTATTGATAAAGTGTTAACTAGCTCCTCTCCAGAAGGTGTATAAGAAAAGTGGTTTACTTCTGAATAGCTGGTAAATAGAAAGGCTGCCTCGGATTTTTGTATCCAGTAGGCAGCCTTTTTGATTTGCTATTTTTTAAAAATATAGGTCATCCAAATTATTGATTTTGTCCCGCAAAAGGCTTTCCGCCCTGAGGTAGCAGTTGAGCGAACGAGTAAGTAAACTCCGGAATTCCATACGCGTATGGGGCATAATCATACAAATCAAACACGATGGTTACTCCACTATTGGTCACATAAAAATTCTGATCTGCGGCCAACTCTTTAAATTTTTCAAAACCTTCGCCAGCCTGGAGCGCATCAATTTTTTTCTTCAAATCAGCATTCAAAAATTTTTTATAGTTCGGATTTGCCTTCAATACGTCAGACAATTGCAGCAGCTTGCCATCAGCGAGCGAGAACGTGTATCCTTTACGCGCCGTCATGCCATGTGCGCCACCTGTATACGAGTAGTCCTGCATAATCACACTTAGAATACCGTCCTTGTTATAGGCAATTGCAAAATCATTCTCGAAATCATACGGTCTTTCTGCTGTAACCTCTCCCTCTGCCACCATCTTTTTGCCTGCTGCCAATACTGTCTCTGCATGCTTTTTTAGCACATTATTAATGGTCTGTTGAGCCTCAGGATTCAGCTGGCTGCCGCTGATTTGTGGATACTTAATCTTATAAGATACCTTTGCATTGCTCGAAGCTGGAAGCGTCTGAGATGCAATTGTGATTGGATTTAGCTGGCTTTTACTCAATGTTACGGTTTTCTGAGCTGCATTCCACTGAGCATCGATACCCAGATAGTCTTTCAGCAGACTCATAGGAATGTACAGCTTCCCGGCGATCATTTTGGCATCCATGCTGCGCGTGTTGATTCCGTTCACATTGACATAGGCATCCGAGGAGGAGACCACGATATAGAGCTTGTTGTACCCACTCCCCACTGTATATGTCCCTTCTTTGGTGTCATAGCTCACCGGAATTCCCAAGCTGTCACGCAGTGCTGCCACTGGAATCATGGTGTTCCCGTTCACTTGAATACCTTTAGCGGCCAACGTTTTACCATTCCATTGGATGGCGATCCCTGGTTGCTGTGTTGTCGCTTGCTGCTGTTTGGTCGATGCTGCCCCAATATAGGAAACGGGAATAACCGCAACCCCTGCTAAAATTCCCGCTGCCAGCAATGCTGAGCCCCATTTTTTTGTATGTTTGTTCATCGTAAGTATTCCTCCTATTGCAAATCTGTATAATCTATGTGTTTTGATCACTTTTCTTATTATATCTATACCCTATTGTATGTAGTTTACAATCTGTACACTCCTTGATTTCAATCTGTACACCTAACAGCCATTAGCTATGACAGACTCATTACAAAACGGTTTCAATAGACAAAAGAAGCCAACAAGTCATCCTGCAATGTTGCAGGCGCTTGCGGCTCCGCTTAATGGTCTATACTAGTTCATCTCATATTGGGCAGACACTTGGACTTTCACCGTTACTTGACCCGACTGTATCTCTGTTCCGCCACTCATATCCATGAGCGCTTTGGACATGGCATTCTCACGTTGTGTGAAAACCTGAGCTTCCCCGCCATCTACTGTAACATTCACCAGAGCTCCTAAACCGCGTTTAGCTGATTTTGCTACAGCATTGGCTTTGGATTGAGCATTATCCAACGCCTTTGCAATGGCCGCTTCCTCATAAGCGGAAGGATTCTCTACGGAAAACTGTATATTATCTACGTTGTTTGCACCGGAGTTTGTAGCCTCATCCAACAGTTGACCAATTTTGTCCAAATTGCGGTATTTCACTGAAAGTGTATGGTTGGCCATGTAGCCTTTGAGCTTTTGTCCTTCTTTCTCGTTATAGGTATAGTTAGGCTGTACAGAGAACTGGCTTGTCTGAATATCGTCTGCACTAATGCTCCATTTTTCTTTTAACAGCTGTGTAACCTTGTTTATTTTCGCAGCATTGGCTTTTTGAGCAGAAGCAGCGGTGTTTCCTTCCGATTGCACACCAATAGAGAGATAAGCGATATCTGGCTTAGCCATTATTTCGCCACTTCCGCTCACGTTAATCACACCATTCGCCGTCGTCGCCGTTGCTGCATAAGCGCGATCAGCTCCCGTCCACAGCCCTCCTGCTACTCCTCCAGCTAATAATGCTCCTGCAAGAATTGCTGTGCTTACTGTTTTTGTCCAAACTCTCATTGTAGTCAGCCTCTTTCTTGAAAATGTTTGTACCTTCCAGACGGAAAAAACGGGAAAAGGTTGCAGTCAAGCGGTATAAATTTCCGAAACAGAGCATTGCCCAGGGGTTTTAATTATTTGTAGCTTGGACTTAACGCGGTCGCTATATTCAAATAAATATACACAAATAGCTTAATGGTGGGGCTGGTTGAATATTTTTTTCTGGATACAAAAAAAAGCCCCCGAGGGGGCTTTCACTAAGAGCATACATCATATCACAAAGCAAATGTTCGTTTATTGATTTTCCAGCTCTACCTTACTAACCAGACTTACTAAAGCGTTTACAGCCTGTTCGGCGTCCGCACCTTCAGCACTAATATTGATTTCAGTACCTGTACTGATGGCGAGGCTCATAATACCCATGATGCTCTTGGCATTAACCTTTTTGTCTTCTTTTTCCACAAAAATTTCAGATGAATATTTATTCGCTTCCTGTACGAACAACGCAGCAGGTCTGGCGTGCAGTCCTGTTTTCAAGCGTACGACTACTGGATGTTTTGACATGTCAGCTTACCCCCTCATCAAATAAATCTGGACGCTATTTACTCCATTTTATTTATCACATTATAACATTAACCCGGGACAGACACTAGAAAAAAAACTAAAAAAACCGGTTCTAAAAGCCCCACAGACCCTCTTTTACGGAATCAGGCCGTTTTCCCCCCTGATTTTGTCAGCCATCTCATCAATTTTGCGAAGTCGATGATTTACACCCGATTTACTCACGACCCCTTTGAGCATTTCCCCGACTTCTTTCAAATTCAAATCGGGATGAGCGAGCCGAATTTCTGCCACTTCACGCAGTTTATCTGGCAAGGTCTCCAAACCAACTTCCCTCTCCAGCAACTTAATATTCTCAATTTGCCGGACAGCAGCTCCGATCGTCTTGTTCAAATTAGCTGTTTCGCAATTAACAATACGGTTTACGGAATTGCGCATATCGCGCATGATACGTACATCTTCAAATTTGAACAAGGCTTGGTGCGCCCCAATGATACTGAGCAGCTCAATGATCTTCTCGCCTTCCTTGATGTAAAGGATAAAGCCTTTTTTTCGCTCAATACAGCGGGCATTGAGATGAAACTCATTAGCAAGGTCAACTAGCGCCTGACAATGCTCCTCATACATCGAAGAAATTTCAAGGTGGTAAGACGATCCCTCTGGATTATTTACAGAGCCACCTGCCATAAAGGCACCCCGCAGATAAGCCCGCTTACAACAGTTTTTCCGAATGATATCCCGATTAATCCCGTCAGTGAACAAGAAACCTTCTGAGACAATATAAAGCTCCTTTAGCAGCTCTTGTACACCATTAGGAATACGGACAATATACACATTATTTTTTTTCAAGCGCATTTTTTTCCGTACAAGCAGTTCGATGTGAAGTTGAAAATGCTTTTTGATCAAGGAGTAAATCCGCCTTGCAATCGCGGCATTTTCTGTGGACACGTCCAATATCACCCTTTTATTCGACAGTTGTACGGATCCGAGCATACGTATGAGCGCAGACAGTTCCGCTTTTTCACAGCAGGGCTGGCTTTCAATCATCGTAAGCTCTTTTTTCGTTTGTGCCGCAAAGGACAAGGGACTCACCTCCTTCTTAACATCCAGTTTTGTACCAATTGGTAAATATGCTGGCTCAGTTTGTCGGCGTCATGCCGTAAATACGTGCGGAACAGAACTAACGTATCTGCCACTACTTTATATCCTCGATCAGCCAGCTCGCCCATGTCTACTTGAACAGGCTTAGCTCCCTGCTCGGCATACATTTCCTGTACTTGGGGTGGAATTTCTCCGTTATTTACAATGACATAGTCGAACAGATGATGCCCTACATGCTCATAGATCGCTTGCAGGTGATCTCCCACTGTATAGCCATCGGTTTCCCCCGGCTGGGTCATCACGTTGCAGACAAATATTTTGATAGCATCTGATTTCACCACAGCCTCAGCAAGTTTCGGTACAAGCAAATTCGGTAAAATGCTGGTATATAGACTGCCGGGACCAATCAGAATCGCATCGGCTTCATTAATGGCTTCCACAGCCTCAGGCAACGGCTCCACGTGAGTCGGTTCAAGAAAAACACGTTTGATTCGTCCGCCCGCTTCTGGGATTTTGGACTCCCCGGTGATCACCGTGCCATCCTCCATCTCGGCGCTGAGCACAACGCCTTCTTCAGCCGCCGGCAGTACGCGCCCTCGGACAGCAAATACACGGCTAAGCTCACGCACCGCCGTTACAAAATCCCCCGATATATCAGTCATCGCTGCTAAGATCAAATTCCCCAAGCTATGGCCTGACAACCCTGATCCAGCACCGAAACGGTATTTTAGCATATCTGACATGACTGGTTCCACGTCAGCCAAGGCAGTCAGCACATTGCGGATATCCCCTGGAGGGGGCATCTGCAGCTCACTGCGCAATATCCCGGAGCTTCCGCCATCGTCAGCGACTGTAACAATAGCCGTAATATCCAGCGGCTTTTGCTTCAAGCCCCGCAGCATGACGGACAAGCCGGTTCCGCCGCCCATAACAACAATACGTGGGCGCTCCCGTTGTGATCCGGTCTCTTTCATGATTTCACCTCATTAATGCCGGTCCCGATCAGCATCCCGATGCGAAACAGAAACGGATTCTGTCTCGCTGGCACCCAGCATTTTTCCTAAATACTCCGATATTGCAACTGAACGATGCTTACCTCCAGTACAGCCAATACCGATAATGACCTGGCTTTTACCTTCTTTGCGATACTGCGGAATCAAAAAGTGCAACATATCCAGCAACTTGGTCAGGAACGCCTGAGTCTCCGGCCACTTCATGACATAATCATATACATCGCTATCCTGTCCCGTGTGTGGACGTAGCTGGTCCACATAGTGGGGATTAGGCAGGAAGCGCACATCGAATACAAGATCGGCATCAATGGGAATACCATATTTGAAGCCAAAAGAAGTAATATTCACGGACAGCATACTGCTCTCCAGATGAGAAAATCTCGAAATAATCCTCGCCTTTAAGGTTGCAGGCTTCATCGTACTTGTATCAATAACCTGTGTAGCGGAGCTTTTGAGTTCCTCCAACATCTTACGCTCCAAACGAATCCCATCCAAAGGCATACCATCTGGAGCAAGCGGATGCCGTCGACGGCTTTCTTTGTACCGCTGTACGAGAACACCGTCATTCGCATTCAAGAATAAAATTTCACAATGAATCGTAAAATGATCTTTAATATAATTAAGCGATTCCGACAAGGCGGTGAAAAATTCTCGTCCGCGTAAATCAATGACAAGAGCCACTTTGCCTATTTTACCGTTAGACTGCTCAATCAACTCGGCAAAT
The DNA here is from genome assembly GCF_001049835.1 of Paenibacillus sp. Mc5Re-14. Classification (NCBI taxonomy): domain Bacteria; kingdom Bacillati; phylum Bacillota; class Bacilli; order Caryophanales; family Paenibacillaceae; genus Paenibacillus; species Paenibacillus sp. Mc5Re-14. The sequence continues at coordinate 2,285,988 of NZ_CVPD01000001.1, forward strand.
TTGGGAATCAGCACAGGGGGTAAATTATCAACGCAGAAGAAGCCCAAGTCTTCAAGGCTCTGCACCGCAATGGTCTTCCCTGCGCCTGACATCCCCGTAATAATAATGAGCGTTGCCCACGGCGCAGCATTTTTTAGATTGTCTGTCATATGGACTTCCCTCTCCTTTTGCTTCTTCGCTCTATGCCAGTACCCCTATCATCAACCTGTGGATTAGGAGCGTAGCAGCAACCCTGCAGCCCCTACGATACCCGCGTCATTCCCTAACACCGCTGGTACGATATATACACCTTTTTGAAGCGGTTCAGGTGCCAGCTTGGCGTATACGCGACGCATCTCTTCAAACAAAAAGTCGCCTGCTTTAGAAACACCGCCGCCTATAATAAACAATTCTGGATTGAGCACAGCGGCAACAGCTGCCATCGATTTCCCCAAATAAAAGGCAGCCCGGTTCACGATACGCAGCGCGACTTCATCCCCGGCTTTAGCAGCATCGAATACTTCCTTAGCAGCAATGTGATCTTCCAGCGCCAGAGAGGTCCGGTCGCCACGTTCCACAGCATCCTTGGCCATACGAATGATGCCTGTTGCGGAAGATACAGTTTCCAAGCAACCTATTTTGCCGCATCCACACTGAATAGCCTCCAGATCAGGCACGACGCTGATATGGCCAATTTCCCCAGCCATGCCCGAAGAACCTTGATATATTTTACCGTTTATAATAATACCGCCACCTACGCCTGTTCCCAGGGTATAGCATACGCAGTTTTCAATGCCTTTGCCTGCACCAGCCCAAGCCTCACCCAGCGCAGCAACATTCGCATCATTGTCTATTTTCACAGGCTTGCCAATCCGGTTCTCTAGGAGCGCACGGATCGGTACGTCACGAAAGCCAATATTAGGAGCGAGGACAATAATACCATCACGAACATTCGTAAAACCTGCAACGCCTGCACCGACACCCTTTAGTTGATCCCACTCATAAGGAGATTCCTCAACAATGTGCCGCACATATTTTTCGATATTACCAATGACAACGTCTACACCTTTATCGGTTTCGGTTGGTCCCTCATATGTGTGCAAAAGCTGTCCGTTTTCATTACAAATGCCGACTTTAATCGCGGTACCGCCCAAATCGACACCTACATAGATACTTTCAGACATGTTCCAAGCCACCTTTTATGTTTACTTAAAAATCTGGTATGAAATATAGCTTAAAATTCCTGCCTCATAATAGTAATCCTACGTTCCAACTATAATTGAAGCCCCCGTTACGGTCAAGGACACTTGCCTGTTGAAAAATGTACGATTAGCTGAACTTTTAACCTCATGCCTCCATAAGAAAAACGTCTATTGACGTACTTTCAAGGAAGCCAGACCACGCTTAACGGAAATTTTCCTTGCGATTAAAGAATTGTTCAGCTCCGCTGAACATTTATAAATACTATAATCATAAAAAGGAGAAAGCCTGTGCAAATGCACCAGGCTTTCTCTTCCTGAACAAACAACGGAGCTTAACAGAGGGCCATTAGCCCCTCACATTAGCCACTTTGTGTATTATAGACACCCTTTATTGATCCAGTGTTTCGCTCCAGTCGTGGACAGCGCTGCCTTCAAGATACTTCTCGCAATCCATAGCCGCCATACAGCCCGTTCCCGCAGCCGTAATGGCTTGTCGATAACGGTTATCCTGAACGTCCCCACAGGCAAAAACACCCGGGATATTCGTTTCCGTCGTGCCTGGCTTCACTTCAATATAGCCGTGTTCATCGGTATGGATCTGTCCGTTCAGAAAGCCTGTATTCGGTGTATGCCCAATCGCCACGAACACGCCATCTGCCTCTATTAGCTCATCCTGGTTGGTCTCATTATTGTGTACTTTCAGGCCCTTTAAGCCAGTTTCTCCCGTCACAACTTCCAGAGGAGTCCGGTTTAATGCCCAATGTACTTTTTCATTTTCGCGTGCGCGGTCTTGCATAATTTTAGATGCCCGCAATTCGTCACGACGATGGACCAAGGTTACACTGGAAGCAAAACGGGTCAAGAAGCTCGCTTCCTCCATGGCTGAATCGCCACCGCCGACCACGATAATCTTTTTCCCACGGAAAAAGAAGCCGTCGCAAGTTGCGCATGTGCTAACTCCGCGACCTACATTGTCCTGCTCACCTGGAATGCCGAGGTATTTGGCGGACGCACCTGTAGCAATAATAACCGACTCCGCCTCAATGATACCTTTACCCTCTACCTTCACTTTAAAAGGGCGCTTGCTGAAATCGACTTCCTCTACCCAACCGGAAGTAAACTCAGCGCCAAAACGTTCGGCCTGCTTGCGCATGTTATCCATCAGCTCAGGTCCGAGGATACCTTGCTCAAAACCCGGGAAATTTTCAATTTCAGTCGTTGTGGTCAGCTGCCCACCGGGCTGCATTCCTTCAATGATCAGCGGATTCATGTTGGCGCGTGCCAAATAAATAGCGGCTGTGTAGCCTGCAGGACCTGTACCAATAATTATGGATTTATACATACGTTTGTTGCCTCCTTTAAGTGATGTTTGGAGCAGGTCTCAGACCTGCTTTTTAAACGTGGAGAGCGGCTGCTTCAGCTTCTGTTTGATACCACACACGCTGTCAATTTGACGTGCGTAGCGGCTTACGGTCGATACGGAAATACCATAGCGGTCGGCTACTTCCTGATAGGTGACTGAATGATGATGCATTTTGGCTGTCAAATATTCCAGCGCAGCTGCCCATCCCTCAGTATGCTGAACCATCGGGACTTCTGGAGCAAGCCGATCCAGATACTCCTGCCAAAGTGATCTCAAATCATGCTGCATGGCCGGATCGGATGATTTGCTCATGACGGTCAGTACCTTGTCCAGCACGGCCTGCCATTGTGGATCAACTGACGAAGCAGAGCTATCACCTTCGGTTGTATGCGGATCTTTCTCAGCCTCCAACCGCTCAGGATGCTCCGTAACCGCGTGTGTATTCTGTACTTCCTGCTCTGCCAGCTCTTGCAATACTTGCAGAGCACGGCGTTTGAGTTCACTCTCCTGATCCGGGTCTTCTACGAAGGACTCCAGCGCCTGACGCACCTCATCGTCACCGATCAGGCTTAACGCCTGAATGACCTGAAGCTGAGTCGCCCGGTCTCCGTGGCGCAAGGCCCAAAAGAAAGATGACCGGATTAGCGGGTCCTTCTTCATACTGTCAGGCACCTGCTCAGCACCAAACTTCTCCCACATGCGGAATTGCTCTTCAAACGGGAGATGATAGTGATAGCTGAGCACTTGCAGCGGTGTACCTTCCTGCTGAAGCTCTTCCAATCTGGACAGGAAAAATCTTGGAACCTCCGAGGAAGCATCCTGCTTTTGCAAATGACTCCATAACCGCCGAGCTTCCGCATATCTTCCTGTATTGCTGGCAGCTACCGCTGTGTAATGGTACAAAGAAGCGTCCGCATTGTTCTCTCCATTGCCATGAAGCAACCTACGAAAATGTCTGTAGGCCTCCTCATGACGTCCGAGAATCCCCATAGTGGTCGCCAGCTTGAATACCTGCTCCTCCTGAAACGGTATAGTGACCGCCAAGGTTTGAACCAGACGATCCAATTCCGGACCGCCGCCTTCGTGCTGATAAAAAATCGCCAAGTTGCACAATGCGTGTAAATTACCTGGCTCATCCTCCAACACTTGAATAATGGTAGCCTTAGCATTTTGGAACAATCCCATGTAGTAATACGCTAGCGCGAGATTATTCCGCGCAGCGAACATGTCTGGTTGCTCCTCCGAAATTTGCTTGAGCAGTTGGGCTGCCTGAGCAAATTTCCCTTCCTCCAGCAGAACACGGGCCTGATCATGCTCAACCACTCCCTGCCGGGCCTTAATGCGGTTCAGCTTCGTCGGACGGTCCAGCTCATAATAGAGCAGCTCCATCATTTCCTCGGCTTCATCAAGAAACTGGCCTTCTTCGTCCTCCTCCAGGTACGTGACCAATGCTTTTTCCGCTTCTTCAAACTGCTCCATATTAGCGTAATTATTCGCCATATAGAAATAACATTCTGTCATCGACGAGTCTACGTCACTCAGAACAGAGGACAGGATCTCATTCGAACCTGCATAATCCCCCATCTCTGATAATATACCCGCCATATTGCAATGATTCACCGGATTATCCGGTTCATATTCAACGGCTTTGCGAAAATATTTCAATGCCTTGTCATAATGATTGCGATCAAGCGAGCGCACAGCTTTCTCAAAAAAGAAAGATGCGTCGAAACGCAAAGCAATAATCTTAGGGCTAGGTTCCGAAACTCGCAGATGTTTCCCTTTCATAAATAACCAAGGCACCTCCTTTAAAAGTAACTGACATGTTCATACCCTTCAGTATACCACAACTTCAAAACGACTTGACAGTCGATCCTGCCTTATTCCAAAAAACGGTTTCGTGCTCGTATCCCGGTAGATACATATACAAAAATACGCAAAATAGCCGAGCGCATTTTCCCTGTATGAAAGGCGCGTTCGGCTAGCAACTAGATATAACATTTTGATCCAATAAATAAGTATTATAGCGTTAACGGAACCCGTGAACGTTCACGATGCTGAAATACGGCAAGCTCGCGATAGCCGACTTCATATAAAAGTGATCGCGCCTTCTCCAAGTGCTCAGACAGCTTCGCTGGATCATGGGCATCCGAGCCGATGGTCAACGGGATACCTAGCGTGAAAGCTTGCTCCAGCATGCGGCGGCTCGGAAACATTTCGGCACAGGGTTTGGAAAGCCCTGATGCATTGAGTTCCATTGCCCGACCGCTGCGGGCTACGGCTGAGAGTGCGGAGCGCTCCAATTCACGCAGCTCCTCCTCTTCCTCTGGTTTCGGATGATAGCCGAAGCGCTTAATGACATCCAAATGACCCATGATGTCATACAACCCCGTAGCGGCCGCCTTGGAAACCGCATCATAATATGTGCGGTACACCTCTAGCACATTTTTACCTTCCCAATGGTGTACCTGACGGAAGTCGGTGACATCCCACTCACCGAGAAAGTGGACGGAACCAATCACATAATCCCATGGGTATGCATGGACGATATCTTCGATTTCGCGTTCCCAGCCCTCGATATAGTCGCCTTCCAAACCAACACGAATATCAATTTGCCCTTTATAACGCTCCTTCAGATCCAAGCATTCTTCCACGTATCGGGGCAGCTCATCCATAGGCATCGCCATTTCTGGATAATAGTTGGCTGGTTCTACATGCAGCAGCGGCATATGATCGGATAAGCCGAGCTGATCCAGCCCCAGCCGGATCCCCTGCTGCACATACTCCTCCAGACTTCCTATCGCATGCCCGCAGCGGGAATGATGCGTATGATAGTCAATTTTCATGCAGCCCTCCCCCTTTCAAATCCTACAATAGCCGTCCTAATCACGACGAGGGCGTTCATGACGGCGATTCAGCTCAGCCAGCACGTCATCGAGTGGTAGCTTGCGCTCCTGCAACAGCACCAGCAGGTGATAAATCAGGTCGCTGACCTCCAGACGCAACTCCTCATTATCTTTATTTTTGGCTGCAATGATGGTCTCAGATGCTTCTTCGCCAACCTTTTTCAGGATTTTGTCTACACCTTTATCAAAAAGATAGGTCGTGTAGGCTCCTTCAGGACGCGTCTCCTCGCGTTCCTTAATAATTGCTTCCAATTGGGCAAGCACCTCAAAGCGGCCTTCTGAAGCAATGGGAATAGCATCGGTACGAGTTACCGACACTTGAGCTCCTGCTTTTCCTGCCACAGGTGTTACAGCTGTTCCTGGCACGGAAATATCACGAGAAAAGCAACTCGTTGCGCCTGTATGACAGGCCGGACCGCTCGGAATGACACGCACCAATAGAGCATCGCCGTCACAATCCAGCTGGATGGAGGAGATCTTTTGCGTATTCCCAGAAGTTGCTCCTTTGTGCCACAGCTCCTGTCTGGAACGTGACCAGAACCAGGTCTCTCCTGACTCCAAAGACCGTTTCAGTGACTCGCGGTTCATATAGGCCAGCGTCAACACCTGAAGTGTAGCATCATCCTGCACAATCGCCGAGACAAGCCCCGCCTCGTTCCAGCGGACATTATCCAGTATCTGCTCCAGTGGTAGCTGTTGGTTCAATTCGTTGCTCATCGTATCTCCACTCCTCTGCGCTTCAAATCCCGTTTCAGCTCAGGGATTCCGATTTCTTTATAGTGAAAAATCGTTGCTGCTAATCCAGCATCCGCCTTACCTGACGTAAACACGTCATAGAAATGTTCCTGTTTGCCTGCTCCGCCGGAAGCAATAACTGGAATCCCTACGGTATCCGAAACCGCGGAAGTCAGCGGCAGGTCAAAGCCATCCTTAGTTCCGTCTGCATTCATGCTGGTCAGCAGAATCTCACCGGCCCCCAGCTGCTCTGCTTCCTTGGCCCAGGCCAAGGCGCGAATACCCGATGGCGTGCGGCCTCCGTGCGTGTATACTTCCCATTCGCCCCACGCCTCATTGTACTTGGCATCGATGGCAACAACGATACATTGTGAACCAAAGCTGCGCGCACCTTCCGCGATCAGCTGAGGGTTGCGGACAGCCGCCGTATTTACGCCGATTTTATCAGCACCGGCACGCAAAATGCGTTTCATATCATCGACATGAGATATCCCGCCACCTACGGTGAAAGGAATAGCAATTTCTCCGGCTGTCTGTCGAACTACTTCTTCCATCGTGGCACGATCTTCAACCGAAGCGGAAATATCCAGAAATACGATTTCGTCCGCCCCTTCCCGGTCATAAAGCGCAGCCAGCTCCACCGGGTCACCTGCATCGCGCAAGTTCACAAAATTAACGCCCTTAACCACCCTGCCATCCTTTACATCCAGACAGGGAATAACACGTTTAGCCAGCATGCCTACTCCCCCTATGCCTTTACTACAGCTTGTACGGCAACCTGTAAATCAATGCTCCCTGTATACAATGCTTTACCCACAATAGCTCCGCCCACGCCTTCTTTCGCATAGGTACTCAGTGTGATTAGATCATCCATCTTGCTGACTCCGCCGGATGCAATCACGGTTCGTCCACTGCTTTTGGCAAGCGCTGCAATAGCCTCTACATTCGGGCCCTGCATCATGCCGTCACGGGAAATATCTGTGAAAATAAATGTTTCCGCTCCCTTGGAGGCCAGCTCAGCAGCCAATTCATCTGCTCGAACCCCCGAGGTTTCGAGCCATCCACGCGTAGCCACATAGCCATTTCGCGCATCTAGACCGATGGCGATCCGATCACCGTAGGTACCCAATACCGCTTCCGTAAAAGCACGATCCTCAATAGCTGCCGTGCCCAAAATCACCCGGCTCACGCCCAGCAACAACAGCCGCTCCACATGCTCAAGCGTACGTAAGCCACCGCCCACTTGTACAGGCACTTGCACCGCAGAAGCAATCCGTCCAATGAGCGCATCATTCACCGGTTGACCTGCTTTGGCACCGTCCAAATCAACCAAATGAATGTAGGAGCCGCCCAAGCGCTCCCATTCTCGTGCTACTTCCACCGGATTTTCGTTGTATATTGTCTCCTGGTTATAATCACCTTGTACCAGTCGTACACATTTGCCATCGCGAATATCAATCGCCGGGTATATCGTGAACAAAGTATGACCCCCTTATGAACTAATCAACAGCTATATACCTTCACACCCATCAACGCCCAAATTTGAGCCTACCAACACAAATGCTCAAGTAGTTATGCTCGCTTTTCCGCTTCCGCCAATTCCAAAAACTGACGAAGCAGACGCATTCCCATTTCTCCGCTTTTCTCCGGATGAAACTGCATACCGTATACATGTCCTCTGCCAACAATAGCCGTTACAGGTCCACCATAGTCGGTTACTGCCAGCAGGTCACTTTCGGTCTCCGGCTTTGCATGATAGGAATGCACAAAATATACATGTCCTTCCTCCAGACCCTGCAATAACGGATGCTCTGGCTGGGTGATATGCAGACGATTCCAGCCCATATGTGGCACTTTAACGCCCAGATCAGGAGCAAACCGAACGACCTCGCCTGGTAAAATATTAAGTCCTTCGTGACTGCCGTATTCTTCACCACGAGTGAACAATAGCTGCATTCCCAAACAAACACCGAGCAGCGGTTGTCCAGCACTTGCAACCTCCTGAATAACCCGATCCAATCCGCTGGAACGCAGATGTTCCATCGCGTCCCCGAAAGCCCCTACCCCCGGCAAAATTACACCGCTAGAGGTACGAATCACTTGAGCATCTCCTGTCACTACAGCCTCATAGCCAAGGCGCTCAACCGCCCTGCTCACACTATGCAGATTCCCTCTGCCGTAATCCACAATGGCAATGGACATGGACTACAGCACTCCCTTCGTTGAAGGCACTCCTGTCACGCGCGGATCAATGGAGGTCGCCTCATCCAAAGCACGCCCCAGCGCTTTGAACACCGCCTCAATCATATGGTGGGTATTTTGCCCGTAGTGAACAATGACGTGCAGCGTCATGCGAGCCTCCAATGCAAATTTCCATAGAAATTCATGCACCAGCTCTGTCGAGAAGCTGCCTACCTGCTGAGACGGGTACTCTGCGCGATACTCAAAATGAGGTCGATTGCTCAGATCAATAACAACCTGCGCGAGTGCCTCATCCATCGGTACAAAGACGCTGGCATAGCGCTTGATACCTTTTTTATCACCCAATGCTTCCAGCAAGGTTTGCCCCAGACAGATACCAATGTCCTCGACGGTATGATGATCGTCAATGTCCACATCCCCTCTGGCCTGTACATTCAGATCAAATTGTCCGTGCTTGGTGAACAAATCCAGCATGTGATTCAGAAAAGGAACATCCGTTTCAATCTCGGCCTGCCCTGTCCCGTCTACTGCAAATGACAGCTGAATGTCTGTTTCGTTCGTTTTCCGGCTGACACTGCCTGTACGCTCTGCTTTGTTATTTTCGTTCCCCATCGCCATCCACCGCCTTCTTCTCATTGTCCAATCGAACTTGTATCGCCCGTGCGTGGCCTTCCAGCCCTTCATGCCGGGCAAGCTGCATAATGGTCTCTCCATTGCGCAGCAGTGCTTCCTTGCTGTAATAGATCATACTCGACTTCTTGATAAAATCATCAATATCCACTGGCGAAGAAAAGCGCGCTGTTCCATTCGTCGGAATGATATGGTTAGGTCCGGCAAAATAATCGCCTACCGGCTCCGAGCTGTACGCTCCCAGAAAAATAGCTCCCGCATTTTCAATCAGCCCCATATGCTCCATCGGCTGCTCTGTCATGATCTCCAAATGCTCTGGCGCAAGCCGGTTGACAATACGGATGCCCTCTTCCAAATTGTCAACGACAATGATGGCTCCGTATGCCTCCACCGATGCAGCAGCGATATCTCTGCGCGGCAACTCCGCCAATTGGCGCTGTACCTCGGCTGATACTTCTTCGGCCAAGCGTTGCGAAGGCGTAACCAGAATGGCTGAGGCCATTTCGTCATGTTCCGCCTGTGAAAGTAGGTCGGCCGCTACATAAGAGGGATTCGCCGTGTCGTCTGCCAATACGACAATTTCACTCGGTCCCGCAATACTGTCGATATCCACTGCACCGTATACCTCTCGCTTCGCCAGCGCTACGTAAATGTTGCCGGGACCGCAAATTTTATCAACCGGTTCAATACTATGTGTCCCGTATGCAAGAGAGGCAATAGCCTGCGCTCCGCCAACCCTGTATATTTCCGTTACACCAGCCTCTGCCGCAGCTACCAGTGTATAGGGGTCGATCCCTGCCTTGCCGCCTGTCGCCGGGGGTGTCACCATGACGATCTCCGGTACTCCAGCCACTTGAGCTGGAATAACATTCATCAATACCGAGGAGGGATAGGCAGCTTTACCACCTGGAACATACACGCCTACACGTTTCAATGGTCGGATGATTTGACCGAGCAAGCTACCATCTGATTGTAAATCTATCCATGAGTTACGCTTTTGCTTGGTATGAAAAGCGCGAATATGAGCGGCCGCTTCTCGAATCGCCTGTATAAATGAAGGCTCTACCTTATCATAGGCCAACTTTAATTCTCCATCTGTCACACGAAGCTGCTCCGCTGTCAGCGATACACCGTCAAACATTTCTGTATACCGCAGGACAGCCTCATCTCCCTCTTGGCGTACCGATTGAATAATCGTACGCACAGCCTCGTTTTGCTCAGGTGTTCCGTAATCTACCTCTCGTTGGAGATTGAAATCACGGGCTGCTACGATCTTCATTTGCTCATTCCCCCTTACCTGCTGCTTGCTTGCAGAATGCTCCTTAACCGTTGCCGTTCCTTTAACCCTTCGGTACTACTTCAGTTGGAATCACCTGATGCAATCGATCACACAATGCCTGAATCGGACCATTTTTCATCCGGTAACTGACCCGGTTGGCAATCAAACGACTGGTAATATCCAGTATGCTAATCTGCTCAACCAATCCGTTCTCCCGCAAGGTCTGCCCCGTCTCCACCATATCTACAATGCGATCTGCCAGACCAATTAACGGCGCCAGCTCGATGGAGCCATTCAGCTTAATGACCTCCACCTGCTGACCTTGCTCCCGAAAATACTGGGAAGCCACATTTGGATATTTGGTTGCGACCCGCTGACGAATACCTGGTTGCCAATCGGGTAAAGCAATCACCGACATCCGGCAACGGGCAATCCCCAGATCCAGCAGCTCATATACATCCTTGTTTTCTTCCAGCAAAACATCCTTACCTACAATGCCGATGTCAGCTGCACCGTACTCCACATACGTAGGAACATCGACGGGCTTCGCCATAATAAATTCCATCCCCAGTTCAGGCAATGGAATGACCAGCTTGCGGGTTTCGTCCACATCCAGTGGAATTGGAACCCCTGCCTGGCGAAACAACTTGGAAGCCTGCTTATAAATCCGTCCCTTCGGCATGGCTACCTTCAATGTTTCCGTCATGGCAATTCCCTCCTTTGTACTGGCTGTCTTCCTTCAGCTGTATAGCTGTATACCTCTGCGTACAGATCCTGCTGCTCACGACGTCGATCTTCCGGTCCCCCCGTGAGTCCTGTCACCACAGTAAGCCCCTCTGCACGTAGCTGTGCCGCTGCAGATAACGCCTCTCGACGTTCCTGCTCGTCATAACAAATAAGTACAGGACGCTTCGTCTCAATTGCAACACCATCCACACCATCGACGATTCGGTTCGTCTTCAATGCGAATCCCGTTGCTGGTACAGATCGCCCAAACTGCTGAAGCAGATTGTCATAACGACCTCCGTTGCATACCGGGAACCCGATTTCTGCTGCATAGCCCTCAAAAGTCATTCCTGTATAATATGAAAAATCCCCGATCATGGTAAGGTCAATTAACACATGCTCAGATACGCCGTATGCCTCCAGGACTTCCCACACCTCGCACAAATGTGCAATGGTTTGAAGCGTCTGCTGCTCCACACTAAGGCGGGTAGCCTGCTCGCAAATTTCCTTCCCGCCACGCAGCCGAAGAATGGCCTCCAGCTTATCGCGATGCTCGGGCGCCAAACCTAAAGCTTCAATCGCCGTTCGGTAGCCCACTACATCACGATTGAGCAACAGTTCTTTTAGCGCCTGCTGTTCAGCCTGGCGACCTGGAATGATCTCCTCAAATAACCCGTTCAGGAATCCCACATGTCCCATGGCAATTTTAAAAGAGGTAACACCCGCTGCCTGCAATGATGCAATGGCCAATGCTACCACTTCTGCATCAGCCTCAGGCGAGTCATCCCCTACCAGCTCCACGCCTGTTTGAAAAAACTCTGCCTCTCTTCCTGCCTCTTCCTCAATCGCTCGAAATACATTGGCGTGATAGGAAAGGCGAAGCGGTACTTCCTCTTCCTTTAGCAACGAAGATACCACCCGTGCAATTGGAGCAGTCATATCAGAACGAAGTACCAACGTAGTCCCTCGGTTGTTGAGCAATTTAAACAGCTTCCGATCAGAAGTAGAGCTAGCTACTCCTACCGTATCGTAGTATTCCATCGTAGGCGTCATAATCTGCCGGTAACCCCAACGTTCCATACATGCGAGTACATTCAGTTCAATGGCCCGCAGCTTCGACACTGCACGTGGAAGGTAATCCCGAACCCCTACAGGAATCTCGAATCCTTTTGGCTTAGACATCTCTATCACCTCATGATTTCAATATCTTTATCATGGTAAAGTGCTAACAAACTAAAGTATATTCGATATATTATCATGCCCTACTTATGAACGTCAACCAAACGAAGCAGCCCATTTTTACAGGTCAGACAAGTCGCTGTCCTTCTCTATATTTTATCCAATGCAAAATGCATGAATCCTAAAAAAAGACTGTCAGCCTTAAGCCAACAGTCCAAGTCAAAATATTTAGCAATTTGCCTTTTTATCTTTACTCTGGAACGGAAACTTCGGAACTGTACCCAAACCGATCCATGAAAATGGTACATATCGGAAAAACAACGTCACAATCAGCCATGATCCAAACAGCGCCAACACCCATCCGCCAGCAACAGAGAAGACATATTCTATCGGTGTACCATGCAAATCCAGTTTGCGATACACTCGTAATAACGCCGGATGAAGTAAATATATACCGAAAGAACATGCTCCCAGCCAACTGATGAACATTCGCAGTCTATCACTAGTATGACGATATAATAAAACCGATAACTGAAACAGCACCAATGCAGATACGAGAGCATATGCATTATGTAGCAGTTCATAAACCAGCGAGTCCGCATAAATGGCTTTGCGGTAGGCTACAAACCATATTTGTACATAAACGATCCCGAGTAATAACCAAGCCGCCCACAGGGCCCACCAGCTGATCAACTGGCCGCGACCCATTACCGTACCTGGGACTGGAAAAAGCCACTTTTTAAACCCTTCATATCCAATCGCTACAGCGGCACCCAAGGCAAAGTAACTGATATACGTAATCGCAAGGCTTCCTCTCTCCTCTTGCCAAACATATTTGTTCAGCAGTACAAACCCCCATTGAATGACCAACCCTACTGCCAAAATGACAAAAGCTGCTCTCCGTGGACTCGATATCCAATGACGTAAACGCTGCACTCCCCACAACAGTAGCGGAAAGGCCAAATAAAATTGGATGATAATAATGACATAATACAAATGCGTATACGCCTTTCCCGTTAGCAGCACGAGCGGAAGATCACTAAGCGGCATCAACCCACGTGTCACCAAGGTCAAATAGTACATAAGAGAAAATAAAACGTAGGGTAACACAATAAACATCAGTCTTTTTCGAAAAAACAAAAGCATACTCTTTCCACGAAGTGGCCGATCGACATAATTGTAAAATAAAACAAAACCGCTCACAAAAATAAATACAGGCACTGCAAAGCTGCTAAACATATTTAAAAATAAAAAGGGGTAAAACAATAGAGAATGACGCGCATCAATCAATGCCATTGAAGTTGCATGAATAGTAATGACGGCCGCAATTAATATTCCTCGGTAAATATCAAGCTCTGGTATACGTTCTTTTTTGACCAAATCAACACGCTCCCATATCGCCTTGCAAAAATAACTATTATCAACTTTTAAACATAACCAATATGCATTACCCCACTTATTATACAGAAAAACAGCACAAGAAAGACCCCTTAATACATAAGGGGCCTTTCTTATCGTGCTATTTACTTTTCATCCACACCAGAGCGTCTTAAATCACGCAACGGATTACCGCCTACAAATGCACCTGCCGGTACATCTTTATGCACAACCGCTCCGGCCGCTACCACAGCTCCGTCACCGATGGTAACACCCGGCAATATGGTTGTATTCGCGCCGATCAGCACACGATCCCCGATCACCACTTTACCGATGCGATACTCCTGTATAAGGTATTCATGAGCCAGTATGGTTGTGTTATATCCAATGACCGAATTGTTCCCGATCGTAATATGCTCTGGAAAAAAAACATCCACCATCACCATCAGGCCAAAAGCAGCATGTTGCCCAACCTTCATCCCCAGCATTCTGCGGTAAATAACATTTTTCAGAGAAAGCACAGGACAATACCGGGCAATCTGTATGAAAATGAAGTTCTTAACGCCTTTCCAAGGGCTCACCGTCCGATAAATTTGCCACAACGCATTGGGACCTTCTACAGGATAGCGGTTCACCTTTCTCACGATACATTGACACCTTGAAGCTCCAGCTTCAGCAAATCCCTCATATCATATAGCATGTAGTCTGGTCCATATCCGCGCAGAGTTTCCTCACCCTTGAGCGACCAGGCCACTCCCGCAGATTTCACACCTGCCGCCTGAGCTGACAAAATATCAAAGGAGCTATCTCCAACCATCAACGTATGTTCCGCTTCAGCATTCAGACCTGCCAAGGCCTTAAGCACTGGCTCCGCGTGAGGCTTCGGATGTTCCACATCGTCTACCGTCACAATGTAATCCATAGACGAAGTCAGATCAAACAGGTTAAGTACACGCATCGTGGATGGTCGTATTTTAGTTGTCACAACCCCTAGCTTAATTCCTCGTGTACGTAGCTCCTGAATAACCTCAATAACATATGGAAATGGCTTCACCATTTGATCATGATGAATTTGATTATAAGCACGGTAGTCTTTAACTAGCCCAGATACATCCGTTAATCCCGTAAAAGTACGGAGTTGATCGTCCAGCGTTCCCCCCATATGAGGAATAATATGCTCCCGCGTTAGCGGATCAGCATCTGGATGGTTCAAAATGTGTAAAAATGTGCTGATAATCAACTCATTCGTATCCATAATGGTACCGTCTAAATCAAACAAAATCGTATTTATCATAGATGCTCCTTCTTGTCCTTATCCGTGTCTTCCTTAGATAGCTTATCCGCCGTGGCAGTTGGAGAAACCGCATCCTGCCCAGGACGGGACACCTGTTCTGGCGTCACATCAGGTACCTGATCAATCCCTGTCTTGCTGGAGACAATCGGGTCGCTATATCTCGCAACAGCTGAGCCCTTCCGACGACGAACCAAGATGAAAATCACGGCAGCTACAATGATGAAAATAGCAAGCAACTGTGAGATCCGTACGTTACCGTAATTCGGATCCAAGTACCCCGGTTCAAACCCTAGCCATACCATAGGGGACCACAGAGCATTCACAAAGGAAGCCAGCCAGTCCGGTCCCTGAAAGGCCAAGCTGTCCGTCCGCACCCGCTCGATGAAAAAACGACCAATAGAGTACCAAATGAAGTAAAATGCAAACATTTCACCTGCACGTACAAATTTCATCCGGCGAATCACAAGCAGCAAAATCACGCCTACAATACTCCACAGCGATTCGTACAGGAACGTAGGGTGATGAAACACCCCGTTAACGTTCATCTGATTCACAATGAAGTCCGGTAGATGTAGCTGATTGCGCAAAAAAGTCTCTTCCGTTGGTCCACCGTAAGCCTCTTGATTGACAAAATTACCCCAGCGTCCAATCGCTTGACCGATTAATAGACCCGGCGCACAAATATCAGCGATACGCCAGAAGTTATACCCTTTATAGCGGAAATAAATAACCGCACATATAATGGCACCAATCAAAGCACCATATATCGCGATACCGCCGTTCCAAATTTTAAAGACATCCCATAGATTATCTCGGTAGTCTTCCCATTTGAAGGCTACATAATAAATACGCGCTCCAATAATGGCCGATGGAACACCCAGAAGCAGCATATCCATAAAGAATTCCTGCGGAATACCGAATCTTTTTCCCTCACGGATGGCGAGATATAAACCCACAAGTGCCGCCAGCCCCAAAATAAGCCCATACCAATGGACCTTGATTGCCCCGATTGAAAAAGCAATCGGATTCAGCAGTAATGTTGCCGTTGACATATGTTTCTCTCACTCCTTGTTCTTCCTTGCAACCGAACGAACCTTAATCCATCTCTTCCATATCTTCAGAAATCGTCGCAGTCAGCTTGTTTGTAAATTGCAGAGCTGCATTAACGCCCATTTGTTTCAACCGATAGTTCATGGCCGCTACCTCGATAATAACAGCCAGATTTCGGCCCGGACGTACTGGAATCGTAACGAGTGGAACATCTGTATCAATAATGCGTGTGGTTTCTTCATCGAGACCGAGACGGTCATACTGCTTGTCCTGTTGCCATGCCTCTAGACGGACAACCAATGTAATCCGCTTATTATTACGAACTGCACCAGCACCAAACAGTGTCATCACATTAATAATGCCCACGCCACGAATTTCAAGCAGGTGACGAATTAGTTCAGGTGCTGTTCCATGCAACTGAAAGTCGGACGTTTGCCGGATTTCTACCGCATCATCTGCTACCAAGCGATGCCCACGTTTAACAAGTTCCAGTGCTGTTTCACTCTTACCAATTCCACTACTGCCAGTGATAAGCATTCCCACGCCATACACGTCACACAGTACACCATGAATAGTCGCCGTAGGTGCCAGCTTTCTTTCCAGAAAACCTGTGATCCGGCTTGATAAAATCGTCGTCGCCATATTGGTTCGCAGTACAGGAATATCTCGCTCTGCGCTTGCCTCCACTAACTCGGCCGGTACCTCCAGGCCACGTGTGATAATAATACATGGAGTCAGCTCTGTACACAAACGCTCCATCCGATCCCGTCGCTCCTCAGGAGGCAGCATACCCAGAAAAGCCAGCTCAGACCTTCCCAAAAGCTGTACCCGCTCCTGTGTATGATATTCAAAATACCCGGCCATCTCCAGGCCTGGGCGATTCAAATCGTCCACGGTGATCAGTCTGCGCAGACCTTTTTCACCGGAAATAACCTCCATTTGAAACTGCTGTACAAGCTCGGATACCTTTACCTGTTTAGCCATTGTATTCTCTCCTTCATCTGCAAAAACCGGATTCTATACGCCATTTGATTTATGTAGCATTATTCTATTAACCATACAAGCCCACACAGTCTATCCTGAATGAGTCCACACTTCACTTGATTTAACAATAGGATTCCAGGCTATCCCTATCCCGATAGTTGGACCTCCAAGCCCCAATCTAGGACTTATGCCAACGAACCTTGTCTGAATCTAAACCTGCACCATTGTACACCCATCGTATCGGAATTTTCCATTGAATGCAATGCCAAAGCTAGTAGCGGATATCATATACAAAAGAGTCGCAGTTCTCCGCTTGGGGAAAACTGCGACTCTCTTCCAGAGGCTATCTTATTCGCCAACCAGAATGCTCAATTCCGATTCCTTATCAAAAATATGAACTTTGTTCATATCAACAGCCAACTTCGCTTTGACACCATCACGAGTATTGGAACGTCCGTCTACACGGGCAATAATCGTATCGTTTCCGGCACCACTCAGGTACAACAGCATTTCATGACCGAGGTTTTCCGTTACATCCACAGTGGATGTAAAGATCGTGTTCGGAGAAGCCTCTAAGAATACAGGCTCTTCATGAATATCCTCAGGACGAATGCCCAAGATCACTTCTTTGCCAATGTAGCCTTTCGCTTTCAAAATCTGTCCCTTACCTTCAGGTACAAATAGATCCAGACCTGCTGCTGCGAAATGCAACGCACCTTCTTTTTCAACCAGCTTACCCGAGATAAAGTTCATCGTAGGAGAGCCGATAAAACCAGCTACGAACAGGTTCACTGGACGGTTGTACAGTTCATCCGGGGAAGCAGCTTGTTGAATGATACCATCCTTCATAACTACAATCCGATCACCCATCGTCATGGCTTCAACCTGATCATGTGTTACATAGATAACGGTCGTCTCCAGACGCTTAGCTAACTTCGTGATTTCCGCACGCATCTGACCACGCAGCTTAGCATCCAAGTTGGACAGTGGCTCATCCATCAAGAAGACTTGTGGATCACGTACAATCGCACGACCCAAGGCAACACGCTGACGCTGACCACCTGATAACGCTTTCGGCTTGCGATCCAGCAGATGCTCAATATCGAGGATTTTAGCCGCTTCACGTACGCGTTTATCAATTTCTTCCTTTTTAACCTTGCGGAGCTTCAGACCAAAAGCCATATTTTGGTATACGTTCATATGCGGATACAAGGCATAGGATTGGAATACCATCGCGATATCGCGGTCTTTTGGAGCCACATCGTTCACAACACGATCACCAATGTACAATTTACCGTCTGAAATTTCCTCCAAACCAGCAATCATACGAAGTGTAGTAGACTTCCCACAACCGGAAGGACCAACCAATACGAGAAATTCTTTATCTTGAATGTCCAAATTGACATCAACAACCGTAGCTTTTTCTGCACCTGGATATTTCTTAAAAATATGCTCTAAACGTACGCCAGCCATAGCTTTTGCCTCCCCAAGGTCAAGTTTTGAAATCGAATACATTTTCTACTTGTATCTTACCCTAGTACCCAAAGTATGACTATTCGCAAACTGCACAAAAATGCTATTTCCTTTTTGTCACTTTGTACAATAGCAGATATAGTTTGACCAAAACCGCATCATTAAACGTCCTCACGTCCAATCCGGTCTCCTGTTTAATCTTGTCCAAACGGTAAATCAACGTATTTCGGTGAACATACAGACGCTTGGCTGTCTCACTCACATTACAATCCAGTTGAAAAAAGATATCTAATGTAGCCATCGTTTCTGAGTCTTCCAGTATGACAGATGACTTCATTACTTGCTCCAAAAATAGCACACGTTGTTCCTTGGGAATGCGATTTAACAGTCTCTCCAAATGAAGCTCCCATGAAAGGTGGATGTGCTCTGTTACATGAAAAAGCTTGCCAAGATGGATCGTCTCCCATAATAAATTCAGCTCGTGGGGAAGACTTTGCAAAGGGATCGAGGGCTTGGAAATCGCCAAATGGAATACACCGACCCATTCATTCGCGATAAGTTCATATAACCCCAAGCTAAAAGCCGTAAGTACCTCCTCCAGCGGTTCCGCAAAATCTGCCTCTCTGGTCTCAGTATCTTTATCCCGTTCATCGTCGGCTCCTAATAAAAGCTCCTTTTTAGCGAGAATCAGCCAAGATTGTTCGTCTAATGGAGTAAGCAGCACATCCCCTCCAAAATAGCTCGCTAACAATCGATGAAGCTGCGTATAGGTAATAGCTCCATCCTGTGTTCCCTCACCATTTAGCAAAAAAGGCACCATACACGCTGATAGCGGATCACGAAGTTCTAATTCAGCAGGAACCTCTTCTTTACTGTTTAGGTTGGCTGCCTCCTGTATGAGCCATTGTCCAAAACGACTCATCCGCTCTTCCTCGCTATAAGCCCGGTTGACCGACAAGCTTGGACCATTGTGCCAAACTTGTTCCATGTTCCCCAGTAGCGCTTCTATCAACTTCCGTTCTCGATCCGACAAGTATCTGGCCTCTACTGCAAAAGCAGCCAGTTCACCTGCCGATGCACGAAACGGAAAATATAATTTATTTTCACTAACAAATGATCTATCCGGTATGACTGAATCGGTTGTTTCTCCTTCTGCCATCATTTCTGGGCACCAAGGCACTATGGTAAAAGGCGCTTGAATTATATTCTGAAGCTGTTGCTGAATCCACTCTGTATCCAAAGTCACGCGATCACCACTTCACTTTTTTTAGAATATAGATAAACACTAAGCGAACATAATGAACTTATTATAACCTGTCGATACCTTAAAACAAAAAGCTATATAAAAACATAACTTAAAACAATGCAAAAAAGCCATCAACTTATAGTTGATGACTTCTGATGAGCCATGAAGGACTCGAACCTTCGACACCCTGATTAAAAGTCAGGTGCTCTACCAACTGAGCTAATGGCTCATAAAACTGGTGGAGGATGATGGATTCGAACCACCGAACCCGTAAGGGAGCAGATTTACAGTCTGATGCGTTTGGCCACTTCGCTAATCCTCCATATAAAGGTGGCTCGGGACGGAATCGAACCGCCGACACGAGGATTTTCAGTCCTCTGCTCTACCGACTGAGCTACCGAGCCATATCCATTGACAAAAAAATAAAGTGCGGAGGGATACCCCTTCCCACTTTAGTACGGTGAAAATATTAAACTGAAAAATGGCGGAACTGACGGGATTCGAACCCGCGATCTCCTGCGTGACAGGCAGGCATGTTAGGCCTCTACACCACAGTTCCCTATATTTTTCAAAAAAATGGTGCCGGCGAGAGGACTTGAACCCCCAACCTACTGATTACAAGTCAGTTGCTCTACCAGTTGAGCTACACCGGCACAATGGTGGAGGCTGAGGGGATCGAACCCCCGACCCTCTGCTTGTAAGGCAGATGCTCTCCCAGCTGAGCTAAGCCTCCTGGGTATGTATGGTAGCGGCGGAGGGGATCGAACCCCCGACCTCACGGGTATGAACCGTACGCTCTAGCCAGCTGAGCTACACCGCCATAACATAATTCACTAGCTTGTCCTAAATGGCGGAGAGAGAGGGATTCGAACCCTCGCACCACTTTCGCAGTCTAACCCCTTAGCAGAGGGTCCCCTTATAGCCACTTGGGTATCTCTCCATATGAATGGACTCGCTTAGTGAAATTCTACAAGATATTCAGATTATCAGCAAAGTGAATTTGAATATCAAGCGTAATTCCAAGGTGTTACACCCTGAAAACTGGATCCGAAACTTCATTGCGTCTTATCTTTAGGATAAGCCCTCGACCGATTAGTATTGGTCAGCTCCATGCATTACTGCACTTCCACCCCCAACCTATCTACCTCGTCGTCTTCAAGGGGTCTTACTAATTGGGAAATCTCATCTTGAGGGGGGCTTCACGCTTAGATGCTTTCAGCGCTTATCCCTTCCGTACATAGCTACCCAGCGGTGCTCCTGGCGGAACAACTGGTACACCAGCGGTACGTCCATCCCGGTCCTCTCGTACTAAGGACAGCTCCTCTCAAATTTCCTACGCCCACGACAGATAGGGACCGAACTGTCTCACGACGTTCTGAACCCAGCTCGCGTACCGCTTTAATGGGCGAACAGCCCAACCCTTGGGACCTACTTCAGCCCCAGGATGCGATGAGCCGACATCGAGGTGCCAAACCTCCCCGTCGATGTGGACTCTTGGGGGAGATAAGCCTGTTATCCCCAGGGTAGCTTTTATCCGTTGAGCGATGGCCCTTCCATGCGGTACCACCGGATCACTAAGCCCGACTTTCGTCCCTGCTCGACTTGTAGGTCTCGCAGTCAAGCTCCCTTCTGCCTTTGCACTCTTCGAATGATTTCCAACCATTCTGAGGGAACCTTGGGGCGCCTCCGTTACTCTTTAGGAGGCGACCGCCCCAGTCAAACTGCCCACCTGACACTGTCCTCGCACCGGATCACGGTACCAAGTTAGAACCTAGATACGATCAGGGTGGTATCCCAAGGATGCCTCCTCTCAAGCTGGCGCTCAAGATTCAACGGCTCCCACCTATCCTGTACAGATCGTACCCAAATTCAATATCAAGCTGCAGTAAAGCTCCATGGGGTCTTTCCGTCTTGTCGCGGGTAACCTGCATCTTCACAGGTATTAAAATTTCACCGGATCTCTCGTTGAGACAGCGCCCAAGTCGTTACGCCATTCGTGCGGGTCAGAATTTACCTGACAAGGAATTTCGCTACCTTAGGACCGTTATAGTTACGGCCGCCGTTTACTGGGGCTTCGGTTCATAGCTTCGCCCGAAGGCTTACCACTCCCCTTAACCTTCCAGCACCGGGCAGGCGTCAGCCCGTATACTTCGCCTTGCGGCTTCGCACAGACCTGTGTTTTTGCTAAACAGTCGCTTGGGCCTTTTCACTGCGGCCCCCTCGGGCTATTCACCCTACCGAGGCACCCCTTCTCCCGAAGTTACGGGGTCATTTTGCCGAGTTCCTTAACGAGAGTTCTTCCGCGCGCCTTAGAATTCTCTTCTCGCCTACCTGTGTCGGTTTGCGGTACGGGCACCTTCTCCTGGCTAGAGGCTTTTCTTGGCAGTCTGAGATCATGACCTTCGCTACTATAATTTTCGCTCCCCATCACAGCCCAGCCTTAACGATGTGCGGATTTGCCTACACATCAGCCTCACTGCTTAGACGGACATCCATCAGTCCGCGTCACTACCCTACTGCGTCACCCCATCGCTCATCACGGATTACGGTGGTACAGGAATTTCTACCTGTTGTCCTTCGACTACGCCTATCGGCCTCGCCTTAGGTCCCGACTTACCCTGAGCGGACGAACCTTCCTCAGGAACCCTTAGGCTTTCGGCGGATCTGATTCTCACAGATCTTTTCGTTACTCATACCGGCATTCTCACTTGAATGCAGTCCAGCGCTCCTTCCGGTACACCTTCAACCCGCATTCAACGCTCCCCTACCCCTGATGCAATGCATCAAGCCATAGCTTCGGTGGTGTGTTTAGCCCCGTTACATTTTCGGCGCAGAGTCACTCGACCAGTGAGCTATTACGCACTCTTTCAATGGTGGCTGCTTCTAAGCCAACATCCTGGTTGTCTGTGCAACTCCACATCCTTTCCCACTTAACACACACTTGGGGACCTTAGCTGATGGTCTGGGCTGTTTCCCTTTCGACAATGGATCTTAGCACTCACTGTCTGACTCCCGGAACTAAATCCATGGCATTCGGAGTTTGACTGAGCTTGGTAACCCTTGCGGGCCCCGCACCCAATCAGTGCTCTACCTCCACGATTCTTCTTTCCGAGGCTAGCCCTAAAGCTATTTCGGGGAGAACCAGCTATCTCCGGGTTCGATTGGAATTTCTCCGCTACCCCCACCTCATCCCCGCATTTTTCAACATGCGTGGGTTCGGGCCTCCAGTGCGTGTTACCGCACCTTCACCCTGGACAGGGGTAGATCACCCGGTTTCGGGTCTACGTCCACGTACTCATTCGCCCTATTCAGACTCGCTTTCGCTGCGGCTTCAGCTCTTCACCTTAACCTTGCACGGGAACGTAACTCGCCGGTTCATTCTACAAAAGGCACGCCATCACCCCTAAATTGGGCTCTGACTTCTTGTAAGCACACGGTTTCAGGATCTATTTCACTCCCCTTCCGGGGTGCTTTTCACCTTTCCCTCACGGTACTGCTTCACTATCGGTCGCCAGGGAGTATTTAGCCTTGGCAGATGGTCCTGCCGGATTCATACGGGGTTTCACGTGCCCCGCACTACTCGGGATCCGTCTCGGAGGGAACGGGTTTTGAACTACAGGGCTTTTACCTTCTCTGGCGGGCCTTTCCAGACCTCTTCATCTAACCGGTTCCTTTGTAACTCCATGTGAGACGTCCCACAACCCCAAGGAGCAAGCTCCTTGGTTTGGGCTAATCCGCGTTCGCTCGCCGCTACTGACGGAATCACTATTGTTTTCTCTTCCTCAGGGTACTTAGATGTTTCAGTTCCCCTGGTCTGCCTCTCACTCACCTATGAATTCAGTGAGTAGTGACTGTCGATGAAGACAGCCGGGTTTCCCCATTCGGACATCCCCGGATCAAAGCTTGCTTACAGCTCCCCGAGGCCTTATCGTTGTTCGCCACGTCCTTCGTCGGCTCCTGGCGCCTAGGCATCCTCCGTGTGCTCTTTGTAGCTTAACCTAGTATCTACATTGTAAATACGATATGCTACCTTTATTTCACTTGTTTACACAAGATCAGCTTAAAGGAATATTCTAAAACGCAATTTCGTTTCGGTATCCAGTTTTCAAGGTGCAATAATAAATCTTTTGGTGGAGCCAAGCGGGATCGAACCGCTGACCTCCTGCTTGCAAGGCAGGCGCTCTCCCAGCTGAGCTATGGCCCCAAAAGAAAATATAAAATTTATGGTGGGCCCTAGTGGACTCGAACCACCGACCTCACCCTTATCAGGGGTGCGCTCTAACCAGCTGAGCTAAGGGCCCATAATAAACCACCAAAAAAAGTTTTTTTCTTTAGTGGTTGCGCTTGGCAGCGTCCTACTCTCCCAGGACCCTGCGGTCCAAGTACCATCGGCGCTGGAGGGCTTAACGGTCGTGTTCGGGATGGGTACGTGTGGAACCCCTCCGCTATCGCCACCAAACGCTTGAGAGTTTAAGCTCTCAAAACTGAGCAACGAGTGAGTAACAGGCCTAAACCTGAGTTTGAAGCTTACGCTTCATATTTGAATGTTTCCATCGCAGGAAACGATTCTCCATAGAAAGGAGGTGATCCAGCCGCACCTTCCGATACGGCTACCTTGTTACGACTTCACCCCAATCATCTACCCCACCTTCGGCGGCTGGCTCCTTGCGGTTACCTCACCGACTTCGGGTGTTGTAAACTCTCGTGGTGTGACGGGCGGTGTGTACAAGACCCGGGAACGTATTCACCGCGGCATGCTGATCCGCGATTACTAGCAATTCCGACTTCATGTAGGCGAGTTGCAGCCTACAATCCGAACTGAGACCGGCTTTTCTAGGATTGGCTCCACCTCGCGGCTTCGCTTCCCGTTGTACCGGCCATTGTAGTACGTGTGTAGCCCAGGTCATAAGGGGCATGATGATTTGACGTCATCCCCACCTTCCTCCGGTTTGTCACCGGCAGTCTGCTTAGAGTGCCCAGCTTGACCTGCTGGCAACTAAGCATAAGGGTTGCGCTCGTTGCGGGACTTAACCCAACATCTCACGACACGAGCTGACGACAACCATGCACCACCTGTCTCCTCTGTCCCGAAGGAAAGGCCTATCTCTAGACCGGTCAAAGGGATGTCAAGACCTGGTAAGGTTCTTCGCGTTGCTTCGAATTAAACCACATACTCCACTGCTTGTGCGGGTCCCCGTCAATTCCTTTGAGTTTCAGTCTTGCGACCGTACTCCCCAGGCGGAATGCTTAATGTGTTAACTTCGGCACCAAGGGTATCGAAACCCCTAACACCTAGCATTCATCGTTTACGGCGTGGACTACCAGGGTATCTAATCCTGTTTGCTCCCCACGCTTTCGCGCCTCAGCGTCAGTTACAGCCCAGAGAGTCGCCTTCGCCACTGGTGTTCCTCCACATCTCTACGCATTTCACCGCTACACGTGGAATTCCACTCTCCTCTTCTGCACTCAAGCTCCCCAGTTTCCAGTGCGACCCGAAGTTGAGCCTCGGGATTAAACACCAGACTTAAAGAGCCGCCTGCGCGCGCTTTACGCCCAATAATTCCGGACAACGCTTGCCCCCTACGTATTACCGCGGCTGCTGGCACGTAGTTAGCCGGGGCTTTCTTCTCAGGTACCGTCACTCTTGTAGCAGTTACTCTACAAGACGTTCTTCCCTGGCAACAGAGCTTTACGATCCGAAAACCTTCATCACTCACGCGGCGTTGCTCCGTCAGGCTTTCGCCCATTGCGGAAGATTCCCTACTGCTGCCTCCCGTAGGAGTCTGGGCCGTGTCTCAGTCCCAGTGTGGCCGATCACCCTCTCAGGTCGGCTACGCATCGTCGCCTTGGTAGGCCTTTACCCCACCAACTAGCTAATGCGCCGCAGGCCCATCCACAAGTGACAGATTGCTCCGTCTTTCCTCCTTCTCCCATGCAGGAAAAGGATGTATCGGGTATTAGCTACCGTTTCCGGTAGTTATCCCTGTCTTGTGGGCAGGTTGCCTACGTGTTACTCACCCGTCCGCCGCTAGGTTATTTAGAAGCAAGCTTCTAAATAACCCCGCTCGACTTGCATGTATTAGGCACGCCGCCAGCGTTCGTCCTGAGCCAGGATCAAACTCTCCATTAAAGACCAACCGAAGTTGGTTATAGAAAGAGCGATTAGCTCATTTTGAAACTGACGAGATAAAATATCTCATTGTTGATTTTGCGAACAAAATCAATTTACTCACTCGTTGTTCAGTTTTCAAAGATCAAACCTTCATTATGTCTTACTTTGCTTCATCACCGCATCTCAGCGGCGACTTAATTAATATAACACACACTCGGGATTTAAGTCAACACTTTTTTAATTTATTTTTCAATTTCATTTAAGCATTGCTCACACAAAAAAAATTCCCGGGCTTTAAAGGCCGAGAATTAATGTATCACATTTTTGAATTCGTCGTCAACTATAATTTAAAAAATAAAACAATACCGCATTGGGCTCACCAATACCCACTTTTTTTGCATACTCTCCCTTCCCTACAATAACGTTTCACACAGCCTGTCCGAACAATATTATTTTCAATCCCAGTAAAAGCGCAATGCCTGGCAAGCCTAATATCGTTACTGCCCCCATCGTCACTGGGTTAATCGGAATGTACACCTGTGTAATCCATCCTGAATAATTGATAACATACAGTGCAATAGCTGCCAGAGCCATATGCGCTCCGAATACTACAAACCAACCGATCCCCAGATGTTTTTTGAGGATTAGATACATCAGTATTCCGGCACAAGCAATCAAAACAAGCCAGACTACCCCTCTCATTCCGCTCTCCGTTTGTGAACCCGGTCAGTATCATTGGCATACCCCGGTTCATCTGCTGGCAGGTGAAAACGATGTAACCCTTGTTGCTTTGCGCTTTTTAAATGTATTTGATATTTACGTTCCGCAGCTTGCAGAACAAAAATGGCGTAGTCGATTTCATCCTTACCCGTAGCTTCATGAAATAAACGATGCGCTCTTAACCATTCCGCATGCGAAGCTCGAATCTGAGCAAACAATTCCTGGCGATACTCCGCTTCTGATTTTCCATTCTCCTGACGACGGAAATTTTGTTTCATCCGTTCCCACATTCATTCATCCTCCTCACAAGCTGAATTATGTGTACAGTCTGCAAGACCACCTTATTCATACTTATTGAGTAGAGGACAAACTTAGAACTGGGAACGTCTATAAAGGCATCTATTACTGCAAATAAAAAAGGAGCCATAACGGCTCCCTAAGCGAGTCAAGGATGTCCCAAGGACATTTCAGACTCATAAATTATAACGTATAACTACACCTACTAATTAAGCTCTCTGCGGCCTTCTAGCGCTTTGGACAGGGTGACCTCGTCGGCATACTCCAAATCCCCGCCCACGGGCAAACCGTGAGCAATACGAGTAACCTTGATTTCAAAAGGACGCACTAGCCGCGAAATGTACATAGCCGTGGCCTCTCCTTCAATGTTCGGATTCGTAGCCAGGATCAACTCCTTGACGCGTTCATCACTTAGCCTAGTCAGCAACTCCTTGAGTTTGATATCCTCAGGGCCAATTCCCTCCATCGGAGAGATTGCCCCGTGAAGTACATGGTACAAACCCTCAAACTCCTTGGTACGCTCCATAGCGACCAAATCCTTAGCATCCTGAACAACACAAATGACGGAAGCATCCCTCGTCTTATCCTGACAGATCCTACAAGGGTCCGTATCTGTAATGTTACCGCAGACTGAACAAAAGTGAAGATTGCGTTTTACATTGACCAGCGCTTTGGCAAAATCAATCACATCATCTTCCTTCATTTTCAGTACGTGAAAGGCCAACCGGGCAGCTGTTTTGGGGCCTACTCCCGGAAGGCGCGTAAAAGCATCAATCAGCTTTGCAATCGGCTCGGGATAATGCAATAGCGTGTTTCTCCTTTATGAGCAGACTAGAACAAGCCCGGAATTTTCATACCACCTGTAAATTTACCCATATCATCATTAGCCAGTTCATCCGCTTTGGACAAAGCATCATTGACTGCAGTGAGTACGAGATCTTGCAGCATTTCTACATCATCAGGATCTACAGCTTCCGGTTTGATTGTGATAGACAATACTTTTTTATGTCCACTTACCTCTACAGTTACCACACCGCCACCAGAAGAACCTTCGATTACTTTCCCACCAAGTTCCTCTTGGGCTTTCAGCATTTGTTCCTGCATTTTTTTCACTTGCTTCATCATTTGGTTCATATTGTTCATTTCAATCATCTCCTTTAATGAAGTATACATCTACATTTGATTATTCTTTAATGACTACCAGATCTTCCCCGAAAAGCTGAATCGCTTCATCAATCCAGGGCTCCTTGGACTTTCCCGGCGCATCATGCTCCGGCTCCAGTTGCAATTCTTCGGCAGGCTGGTCAGAAACTCCTTCAATCGCAGCATTCCAATCCTTTTGCATCATCGTTACCAAACGATAAGGATGCCCCAACTGCTCATGTAAAACCTTCTCGATGACCTGCTTATTGGCAGGTTTTTCGGTAGTTTCACGATGAATGTTGTTCTTAAACGCGACCAATACACTGTCCTCTAACACAGAAACCGGCTCACCATCCATAAACCAAGCATGAACCGTAACTTTCGCCTCTTTCACCCCTTGCAAAATCTGGCTCCACTTACGCCCCACCGCTGCGAATGCTTCGCTTGACTTCTCAGCAATATAGCGATCCAACTGAGACGGGAGTTTAGCCGGCGCTGAAAGACGTGGAGCAGGGGCACGACCAGCAGAAGCCTGACGACCGCCTGACGATGCCTCCTGACCCGCTCCAGCGCCCAAGCCACCTTGCATTGCACGTTCCAGCTTCTTTTCCAACTCAGCAAGCTGGCGCTTTAACATGGCCACTTCTTCCTGACCAGCAGCAGCACCAGAGCGCTGTACAGTCGGCTGAGCAGCAGTTCCCGCTTCCCCCGGAATGCTGCATAACTTCAATAGAGCTACCTCAAATAAAGTTTGGGGCTGAACCGCATATTTCATCTCGCCCTGATAACGATTAAGGGTGTCGATCATTGCAAAGAGCTGCTCCTTGGTAAAAGCATCTGCCACTTCCTTAAACTGCTCCGGATTCAGCACTCGCTCCGTCATTTTGGTCGCCTGCGGCACCATTTTGATCATTAGCAGATCTCGGAAATAGTACAGAAGATTCTCCATACACTTATCCGCACTTTTACCTTCCTGCATAAAGTTCTCGATCAATTGGAGCACTGTGCCCACATCTTCTTTCAGTAATGCCAAGGCCAATTTACCGAATTGCTCGGATGCGATCCCGCCCGTCATATCCAGCACCTGCTGATACGTAACCCGGCCATCAGTAAACGAGGATATCTGATCCAAAACGCTAACCGCATCTCGCATCCCGCCATCTGAAAGACGTGCAATATATTGCAGTGCATCCAAATCAGCTTGGATGTTCTCCTGTTGGCATATCAGGTCAAGTCGCTCTGTCTGCTCCTCCAGCGATACTCGCCGGAAGTCAAAACGCTGGCAACGTGAAATAATTGTCGCGGGAATCCGATGCGGCTCTGTCGTAGCCAATATAAACATTACGTGTGGCGGCGGCTCTTCCAGCGTCTTGAGCAGCGCATTGAACGCTTCCGTCGTCAGCATGTGCACTTCATCAATGATATAAACCTTGTGCCGCACTTCTGTGGGCGCATATTTGACTTTATCGCGCAAATCACGAATCTCTTCAACGCCCCGGTTAGAGGCTGCGTCAATCTCCTGTACATCCATGACCGCTCCGGCCGTGATCCGTTTACAGGCTTCGCATTCGTTGCAAGGTTCCGGCGCAGGTCCATGCTCACAGTTGATTGCCTTGGCCAAAATTTTGGCCGCACTGGTCTTACCCGTTCCTCGCGGACCACTGAACAGGTAGGCATGGGACGTGCGATTTTCACGGATGGCATTCTGCAATGTCTGGATAATATGCTGTTGTCCTACCATGTCCTTGAAAGCCTGCGGCCGCCAAGCACGGTACAACGCTATATGTTCCAATGCGCGTTCCCTCTTTCCCATTCACTTTCATGACCATTTATGGTCACTTCATTATACTATACTCCCGTCCGAATCTAAACCAGACACATTTCAATTTATAAACACAAAAAAACATCTTCGCATAATTGCCAAGATGTTCTAATTCCCAAGTATATACCGTGCACCTGTTATTGATCGTTGTGATCCGAGCGGCAACCCTGAACAACAACTCGGGCTAGGCAACCCTCCGGCACAAGAGTGGGCTTGCTTATGGCTGCTTCCTTCCGGACCTGACCAGGTTCACAAGTACTCATTGCGGAGGACCCAACCGTCAACATTGTGCGCAGGGACCAGCCTCACATCAACAACACCTCTAACAGGAATTCAACCTCGCTATAGCGGATTGCGAGTTACAGGGCACCGCTACCTCCCCATCTAGCACGGTGAAAATAAGTATATCGCATGGTTGCACAAAATGCAAATAGCAAATAACGACAAAAAGAGCCTCCTGCAATTGCAGAAGGCTCTAATAACTTTATCTCTTGCGGCAACTTATTAAATACCGTATTTCTTCTTGAAACGATCCACACGTCCACCAGCATCAATAAACTTCTGCTTACCTGTGAAGAACGGATGGCAAGCGGAGCAAATCTCTACACGCAGAGATTCTTTCACAGAACCAGTTTCAAACGTATTCCCGCAAGCGCAAGTAACATTAGTTACGTTATACTTCGGTTGAATAGCCTGTTGCATTAACTTTCACCTCTTTCCGCCCTGAACGTCCTATCAGCCCAGAGTTGTATAAACACATGTTCAAATTATAGCACTTGAATATAAGTGTTTCAACATCTTTTTAGCACACAAAATGGTGTAAGATCGGTGTGTTTCAAATAACTCCCAACCGTTTAGGTTCTGGCAAATTTGGGACGTGCCAACCCTTGCGGCGGCACATGAGTGTAAGAACCGATAACCACATCCGGCAGTTCCTCACGATAAATCTCAAGCATTTGCTTCATGCCAAGTATCTCCCCTTGAGCCGGTGGAATCAACTCCAGATAGCTTTCAGGATCAATATTCAAATTACGCATTTGAATCAGCTTGAGCTTAGTGCGTTTGGCAAATTCAATCATTGCCTCAATTTCTTCCTCCCGGTCAGTTACACCCGGAAAAATCAAATAGTTAATGGACGTATACACTCCCTGCTCTGACGCATAACGGAGTGACTTCTCCACATTAGTCAGCGTGTATCCGCGCGGCTTGTAATACGCATTGTAATGGTCGTCCAATGCACTAATTGTACTTACTCGCATAAGATCAAGACCCGCATCCACAATTCCCCGGATATGATCATTCAGTCCCGCATTCGTGTTGATATTAATATACCCCATATCTGTAACGGAACGTACTTCTTTGATCGCATCAATAATCAGTTTGGCTTGAGTGGAGGGCTCACCTTCACAACCTTGCCCAAAACTGATAATAGACTCAGGTGTCTTCAAATGTTCCAACATAACTTCTACAATCTCTTCCACGCGGGGACGGAAGTTCATTCTTGTCTGCGGAGATACAAAACCACTGTCATCCGGCTGTTCAGATATACAGCCAAAGCAACCCGCATTACAAGAATAAGATACCGGAACTCCCCCTTCCCAGCGATTCAGGAACGTATTCGAAGAAGTAAGACATTCGTACCCCAGCGCACAGTTAGACAAATGCTGGTACAGCCTATTTTCGGGATACTGTTCTGTCATTCGCTGAACTCCCAATTTAACTTGATTGCGGTCGCAGTTTTCGGGATTCCATTTGGAAGGACTGTCACTCTGCTCTGCTGTTACATAAAATGCCCCATCTTTCCAGACAACGGCCGAATAACCGAACAAGGGGAGTTTATACTCCTTATCTGTCTTCACATATCCCGGCAGACACAGGCGTGTAAAACCTTGCGGTAACAAAGCCCCTACTGCCTGCATATCTCCCGGAAGAGAGACCATTTCCCCTGTTTCAGGGTTCATACCGACCGGGCGGGTGCTGGGCAGGCTTACCAGTGTGGCTCCTTCCGGCAACGGAATAAGCTCATCCTCCATGATTTCAACAATCATGTCTGCACTACGGGCAAGCCCATACAAAGAAGCATGATCATATACATTGCCTTTTTCGTCGGCATACACCAAATACATTATGGAGCTCCTTTCGTTCCATTAAGCGCACCATTAACCAAAAGAATGGCAATGGCTGTCTACTTACAGAACAGATAAAATACATGAATTGGGTTTAATTGGTTGTGGCGGGAACCGACGCTGTGGTAGAACGCGTAGTTCTTCGTTGTTGACCACCAGAGCTACCTTGCGAACCGCTGGAAGAAGGTGCTGTCAAATCAAACGAAGCTAAAAACTCAGCGTTAGTTTTGCTGTTACGCAGCTTTTTGAGGAAGCCTTCCACAAAGTCATGGCTTTCCGTCATATTTTTACGAATAGCCCAGATCGTATCTAATTCTTCCTTTTTCAACAGTACTTCCTCACGACGTGTACCGGAACGACGAATATCAATCGCAGGAAAGATACGACGTTCTGCCAGTTTGCGGTCCAAATGCAGCTCCATGTTACCTGTGCCTTTGAACTCTTCATAAATGATATCGTCCATACGAGATCCTGTATCAATCAGCGCTGTGGCAAGAATCGTTAAGCTACCGCCTTCCTCCACATTCCGAGCTGCACCAAAAAAGCGTTTTGGACGGTGAAATGCTGCCGGATCAATACCCCCACTCAAAGTACGACCAGAAGGAGGGATAACGAGATTGTACGCACGAGCCAACCGTGTAATACTATCCAACAGGATGACAACATCCTTTTTATGTTCTACGAGACGCAGTGCACGCTCCAACACCAGTTCTGCCACTTTGATGTGATTTTCAGGAAGTTCATCAAATGTAGAAGCCACAACTTCACCTTTGACAGAACGCTGCATGTCCGTCACTTCTTCAGGGCGTTCATCAATCAACAAGACAAATAGCTCAATCTCGGGATTGTTGGTAGAAATGCTATTGGCAATTTCTTTGAGGAGAAGCGTCTTCCCAGCTTTGGGAGGTGCCACAATAAGTCCGCGCTGTCCAAGTCCGACAGGGGCCAGTACATCCATAATTCTCGTAGACAAATGGTTGGGGGAAGTTTCAAGGACTAATTTGGTTTGCGGATACAGTGGAGTCAGTGCAGGAAAATGTAGCCGCTCAGCAGCTTGCTCAGGACTTCTTCCATTGACGGCGTTAACTTGAAGCAATCCAAAATACCGTTCATTTTCTTTTGGCGTTCGGCACTTACCGGAAACAAGATCGCCTGTTCTCAAGTCAAACTTGCGGATTTGTGAAGCAGAGATGTAAATATCTTCGGTACTCGGGAGATAATTGATCGGCCTCAGAAAGCCGTAACCTTCAGGAAGTATTTCCAAAACACCCTGCATAAACATTAATCCACTCTTCTCAGCTTGTGCGCGCAGGATGGCGAAAATCAATTCTTTCTTCTTAAGCGTTCCGTAGTACGGGATCTGGTATTGCTTGGCCAGCTTGTACAGGTCGGTCAGCTTCATTTCTTCCAGATCGGAAATTTGCAGATCCATATAATAACCACCTATTCAATTATTAAGTCCATTCATACATCTAAATGATAGACAATGATATCATAAACACCATCAACATAATTTTAACCAAAACAAATAAAGTTATGCAGCCAACTGCCTGGATTATACCGAATTATTCCGGTTTTTTGATAAAAGATTGTTAGGTATGAACCAAATCTTATATCAAGCAGCGGCTGCATAGGTGTTACCTGTTTTATCGCTTTGGTTACGACGAGTTCATACAAAGGACAGACATGGTTTAATTACTCAGTCTGCCGCCATACATCTGCGCCCAGAAGGCGCAGGTTGGAGACGAGGTGATCATAACCACGGTCAATATACTCGACACCTGCCACCTCGGTTACCCCTTCGCTAACTGTAAGTCCAGCAATGACAAGGGCCGCTCCAGCGCGCAGATCTGCAGCCTTCACTTTAGCCGCATTCAGTTGACCACCCTCAATAATGGCAGACCGACCCTCTACGCGAATTTTAGCCCCCATTCGCACCAGTTCAGGGACGTGCTTAAAACGATTGCTGTACACAAAATCGCTCAACACACTGACACCCTGAGCCTGGGTTAGCAAGCTGGTCATGGGAGATTGTAAATCCGTGGGGAAGCCGGGGTATACCAAGGCTTTAACGTCGACATGCCCATAGGAAGGTGCACCCAGTACGCGAATACTTTCATCATATTCCTCGATGCCGATGCCCATTTCCTGCATTTTGGCAGTGAGAGCCTCCATATGTTTGGGGATTACATTGTCAATCAATACATTTCCACGGGTTGCCGCAGCAGCAATCATATATGTGCCTGCTTGTATACGGTCAGGTATGATGGAATGACGGCAGCCATGCAGCTCCGACACACCTTCAATACGAATCGTCTCCGTTCCAGCGCCTTTAATAATCGCCCCCATGGAGTTTAACAGAGTTGCTACATCTATAATCTCAGGCTCTTTAGCCGCATTTTCGATAGTTGTGGCGCCTTTGGCACGTGCGGCCGCCAGCATAATATTAATGGTTGCTCCTACGCTGCTGACATCCAAATAAATCTTGGTGCCGCGCAGTTCTTTGGCGTGCAAATGAATAGCGCCGTGCTCGTTCGTAACCGTGGCACCCAGCGCCTCAAAACCTTTGATATGCTGATCAATGGGCCGGGGTTCAAAATTACATCCTCCTGGCAAACCGATGATCGCTTCCTTGAATCTGCCCAGCATGGCCCCCATCATATAATAAGAGGCTCGTAATTTCTTAACAGGTCCATTCGGCATAGGAATGGATTTAATGGAGGAAGGGTCTATCTTCATCTGGCTACCTTCCCAGGCAACCTTTGCGCCAAGCTCCTCCAATATCTCGGAATACACCGCCACATCACTGAGCAGCGGCAAATTATCCAAAATGACTTCCGACTCTGCCAGAATGGCTGCGGGAATCAAGGCGATGGCACTGTTTTTGGCACCGCTGATGGAAACTGTACCCTGAAGCGGCCGTCCACCGGTGATCATCAATTTTTCCATAAGCTTGAGGGTCCCCCTACGTGTTTTGCAGTCGGTCAAACAATGAACTGAAACCATAAACTTTCAACTTTTTAAGTGGTTAAAATGGAAAGACACCGGCTAAGCGGTGTGCTTTCCATACCAAACTATTCAACTGTACAGATTTAAATGTTTTGTGCAGCATAAATACAGCTACAATGAAAAAAATGCATTCAGTCTATGCAGTCGCATGACTAGTTGGAACATTATTACGCTTTGTTGTTGGAACCGAACTCACGGATTTTACCGATAACGGTTTGTTTGATCGCTTCACGACCTGGTTGGATGAATGTACGTGGATCGTAAGCATCTGGTTTTGCAGCAAGCACTTCACGAACCACTTTCGCAAATGCGATTTGGTTTTCAGTGTTTACGTTGATTTTGGAAGTACCCAGGGAAATGGATTTTTGGATGTCATGTGTAGGGATACCTGTTCCGCCATGAAGAACGAGTGGCAGTTTCACAGCATTACGAATTTCTTCCATTTCTTTAAAGCCCAGGTTTGGCTCACCTTTGTATGGTCCATGAACAGAACCCAGTGCAGGAGCCAGTGTGTCGATGCCTGTTTCTTTAACGATACGTACACAATCGTCCAGCTTAGCGTACATTACGTCACCTACAACATCATCTTCTTGACCGCCAACCATTCCAACTTCAGCTTCAACGGAAACGCCTTTGGAATGTGCATATTCAACAACTTTCTTCGTTGTTTCAATATTTTTCTCGATTGGGCTGTGGGAATCGTCAATCATAACGGATGTGAAACCAGCGTCGATCGCTTCTTTACATTTGTCAAAGCTAGAACCGTGGTCCAAGTGAATTGCAACTGGAACCGTAATTTTCATGTCATGAATAAGACCTTCTACCATTTTAACAACAGTGTAGAATCCGCCCATGTGACGTGCTGCGCCTTCAGAAACACCCAAGATTACTGGGGATTTTTCTTCTTCAGCAGCGCCCAAGATAGCTTGAGTCCACTCTAGGTTATTAATATTGAATTGACCTACTGCATACTTTCCTTCGAGTGCTTTGTTCAACATGTCTTTCATAGATACCAATGGCATGGTTACAGTCCTCCTAAAGGTGTTTGGGTTTGTCTATATTTTTAGCCGACATCACATACGGGCTTATTATACCACAACCCATGTTAAATACTAAACAAGCTTTTGCATATCAACACATACAAAAATCACGCCCAGGACGCCGTTTTTCCATAGAATTGTATAAGGAGAGGATTTACTTTCAGTATTTCCCATAATCACAAACAAAAAACCCTGTTTTGTTAACAGAGTTCTCAACCAAAATGACTTACCTAGTCACCTCTGAGTTGTTTGTTCACGGCGATCCGCATTTCATCAATATCAAAGGGCTTGGTAAAATGCATAAGTGCACCTAGCTCCGTCGCCTCTTTAATCATGTCCAGTTCTCCATACGCTGTCATCATAATAACCTTGATATCGGGATTCATGCTTTTTAGGTGCTTCAGAATTTCGAGTCCGTCCATACCTGGAATTTTCATATCGAGCAGAACCAGATCAGGTGGTTCCTTCTCAACAATCTCAAGAGCAATTTTCCCGTTCGCTGCCTGAAAGGTCTCATAACCCTCACTTCCGAACACTTCCATCAGTAAAATCCGTATTCCATTTTGGTCATCGACGATTAATACTTTTTTCTTTTCCAATGTTTTAACCTCCTAAGATCTTAAAACGAGGATCATGCAGCTATTGCCATAACAGCGTCCGATGACGTACAATATCCGTCCCATACCTAAAACTATATTCGCTCCTGCAAAAAGAAAATCCTTCTCATATACATAATTGTGGAATATTCTTTCATAATCAGGAAGCATGGGATAAAAAAAGACCTCCCAAAGGAGGTCTTTCAAGCTGAAGCATTAACCTTGAAGCTGCAATGCCGCCTTTACAAATTCACGGAACAAAGGCTGTGGACGATTCGGACGGGAAGTAAATTCTGGATGGAATTGTACCGCCAGGAACCATGGATGCTCAGGAAGCTCCACAATTTCCACCAAACGTCCATCCGGTGAAGTACCAGAAATACGAAGGCCTGCTTTTTCAATAACTTCACGATATTCGTTATTGAATTCGTACCGATGACGATGTCTCTCGTATACCAGCTCGTCGTTGTAGCAAGCCGATGCCAGGGAACCTTCCACCAGTTTACATGGATACAAGCCGAGACGCATGGTACCGCCCAAATCTTCGATGTCTTTTTGGTCAGGAAGCAAGTCAATGACAGGATAATCGGTAGCCGGGTTAATTTCCGAGCTGTTGGCTCCTTCGAGACCGGCCAGGGAACGAGCAACCTCTATAACAGATACCTGCATACCCAGGCAAATACCGAAAAACGGAATTTTT
Source organism: Paenibacillus sp. Mc5Re-14 (assembly GCF_001049835.1). Lineage (NCBI taxonomy): Bacteria > Bacillati > Bacillota > Bacilli > Caryophanales > Paenibacillaceae > Paenibacillus > Paenibacillus sp. Mc5Re-14. The sequence continues at coordinate 2,323,178 of NZ_CVPD01000001.1, forward strand.
TGCTCCCGTGCATAACGAATGGTGCTGATTTTACCTTCAATTCCGCGATCGCCGAAGCCACCCGGTACGAGAATACCGCCAATGCCGCCCAGCATGTCAGCTACGTTCTCGTCCGTTACTTCTTCAGCGTTCACCCAACGGATTTTCACGTCCGCATTTGCATCAAATCCAGCGTGGGAAAGTGACTCCACAACACTTAAGTACGCATCATGTAACGCAACATATTTACCAACAATAGCAATTTCAACCGTTTTGTCCAACTTGCTGATTCGATCAACTAACCCTTCCCATTCGGTCATATCTGGTGCAGGTGTTGTCAGCTTCAGGTGGTTAACTACGATTTCGTCCAAACCTTCTTCACGCAGGTTCAACGGAACCTCGTAGAGAGTCGAAGCATCGCGGCATTCTACCACTGCATTCGCATCAATATCGCAGAACAATGCAATTTTAGCCTTCATGTCGGAGGACAATTCATGCTCTGTACGGCAAACAATAACATTCGGTTGAATGCCGATACTGCGCAGTTCTTTTACACTGTGCTGAGTTGGTTTTGTTTTAACCTCACCAGCAGCTTTAATATAAGGAATGAGCGTTACGTGAATGTACATCACATTCTCGCGCCCAACTTCACTTTTGAGCTGACGAATGGCTTCCAAAAATGGCAAGCTTTCAATATCGCCTACAGTACCGCCGATTTCCGTAATAATGACATCCGAACCCGCTTCACGGCCTGCACGGTACACGCGCTCCTTGATTTCGTTCGTAATATGAGGGATAACCTGTACTGTACCACCCAAATATTCTCCGCGACGCTCTTTGCTGATTACGCTGGAATATACCTTGCCTGTTGTGACATTGCTGTTCTTGGACAGATTAATATCAATAAAGCGCTCATAGTGTCCCAAGTCAAGATCCGTTTCCGCACCATCATCCGTTACAAACACTTCACCGTGCTGGTAAGGGCTCATAGTACCCGGATCGACATTCAGGTAAGGATCAAATTTTTGAATCGTTACCTTCAGTCCCCTGTTCTTCAAAAGCCTCCCCAGTGAAGCTGCCGTAATCCCTTTGCCCAAGGAAGACACAACCCCGCCTGTCACAAAAATATACTTCGTCACTGTTCAAAACCCTCCTAGATAAGATGCAAAAATTCAGGCGACATTATGATGTTATCGTAACCCGTTTGCACGGATTATCATCCATGAAGAAGGCAGCGGTTATATTTTCCAATCCGCCGCCCTTAGCCCTCTTTCATGAGTGAAAACACCCCTATAAAAAACAAAAAAGCACTCCCGTAGTACGGGGCACTTTTATACAAAAAGCAAACATATAAGTGAATCAATCATAAGCCCAAGCAATAGTTTACCCCGTGTCCAATCCGCTGTCAAGGAAGTTATCTGTGTTAATTTGTCCATTGAACCAGATTGGAATAAATCTATCTGAAAGCTATAAATCAGCAGGGTTTTCAAGAAAACGGTCATGAAAAAGGGGAGAGCGTATCTCCCCTTTCAACCTGTTCCTAACGAAGTGAATCGTCGTCTTCGATCGACTCATCATCATTTTCATCATCTGTATCTTCCTCATCACTGAGGTCTTCATCGTCAATAACTACGTCATCGTCACTATCATCGTCATCTTCTCCGTCGAACAGCTCGTCTTCGCCATCCTCGTCTTCGCTATCTGCATCGAAGTCGTCATCGGAGTTGTATGTTTCTTCTTCCTCATGATAGTCATCTTCATCGTCATCGTCTTCATCGTTAATAATACGAGGACGCTTGGCGCCTGTCAGGGCATCTTCGGATTTATCTACCGGATACCAACGTTTCAAGCCCCACAAATTCGTACCGACACAGGCAAAACGCCCGTCAATGTTGATTTCAGTATATAGCTGAGCAATAACGTCATTAATTTCTTCGTCGGACAAGCCGCGCAATTTGGCGACTTCATTCATCAGGTCACGGTAATAATATGGAGTATTGGCTGCTTTCAATACCATAAATGCCAAATCCACCATTGGAGTCTCGTGGACTTTCTCCGGGTCAATCTTCAAGTTGAGTGGTGTACTCACCTAGGGACACTTCCTCTCACACGTAATTCACAAGAACATGTTTCAGAGCATACACGATACATGCAATACTAACATATCCATTATCAAAACTAAGTAAAACCTATTTGGAAGCAAATTGCAAGTTAAACATGGGTATCGTCATAATTTCAAAGAATATCCCTCTGCACAAGACGGCACACGTAAAAAGACGGGGTTCCCCCCGCCTCCGACTGTACCCGCTCCGGGAGAGGCCTCCCAAAGTTGTTGCACAAGAGCTTATGCCCTCCATGTATCGTATGTGTCCACAGCTACTTTGACACGACAAGCAGGCCTATTTCCATAAAAAAAGGGCAAGTTTCCCATGCCGTAGCTGACGCTTGCTCATACAATACCTCAGCATGGCTCATCGGAGGGGGACCGTCTCAAATGGACTATCCGGATTTTTTGCAGCGTTTGCATGAGGGTATTTCGGAGCCGTCCGGCAGTGGACGGAACAAACAGATTATCACATTCGATAAGCCTCACCAATACCAGGAATGTCTGTCCTATCTCAGGAAGCTGAAACCTGAGCTTGTGGGATTACGGCAAGTACAACCGGCTAGGCTAATCCGTGCTCTCATCGCTCCGCTTGCAGGGGGAGACAGGCTGGGCAAATATCACCACGGTGTTACCGTTGAAGAAGATACCCGCATAAAGGTTCACGCAGAAACGGCTTATATGCCGAAAGCAGAGAAAAACCTTTCCATGCCATGGGGAGTTAAACAGGTACGTGCATACAAGGCTTGGCCTTCCTCGACAGGGAATAGGGTCAGAATCGGTGTGATCGACACAGGAGCGGATTTTCATCATCCTGATCTTCGCCATTCCCTCGCCAGAGGTATCAATTTGTTGAACCGGACCATGCTACCCTATGACGACAATGGCCACGGTACTCATATTGCTGGAACCATCGCGGCATCTAATTATGATGAAGGTATGGTTGGCGTAGCACCACGGGCTTTAATTCATCCTGTAAAAGCATTTGATCATAATGGAGCCGCCTATGTCTCTGACATCATTCTCGGTATCGACTGGTGCGTATTAAATCGTGTCGATATTATTAATATGAGCTTTGGCATGAAGTCGCGCAGCAAGGCACTACTTGATATGGTGAATAAAGCATATCATAACGGCATTGTAATCGTAGCTTCCTCGGGAAATGAGGGCAAGCGTCGAAGTATTGACTATCCAGCCCGCTATTCCCAGACGATTTCAGTCGGAGCTACCGACAAATACAGACGTATCGCTCCTTTCAGCAATCGGGGGCAATTCGTAGACGTGTATGCACCTGGTGAGAAGATCAGATCCTCCTGGATTCATGGAAAGCATCATGAAATGAGCGGCACCTCTATGGCTACTTCCCATGTGACCGGGAGCATCGCACTTCTCCTTTCACTGAAACCGGAGCTGGAGCCTGGAGAAATTAAAGCACTGCTTAAACGCACCGCCACACCGCTACGCCTTCGTAAAAGCGCCGGACGCAGTTCCATCTCCACCAAGCTTGGAGAAGTGGATGCCTTCCGATTGATGCAGGAGGGCACAAAGTGAACCACGATCTGATGATACTAAACCTCTATCGTTGAACCTGGCTCCACAGAATGAACTTCTCTGGCAGGACCTCCATGTGCATTATTTTCTTCTCTTATCAACACATCACGTACAAGGTCGGTCTGCGGTTTTGGTGCATGAACGAGTACAGCCTGTTTGCTAGGCAGATCCTTCAACATTTGCCTCACATCCGATAATCCCTGATGCACCTTGTAAGTCAAATGCTGAGCTATACAGATGTCATTGGAGTCCGCACGTTCTAACAGATGCTTTCCAAAAGAACCATTGGAAGCATGACCGGTCAATATCACACTGTTCCTAATGTTTTCTCCGCTGTCCATATCATTCAGCATATGGCGGTTATCCGACAGATATTGATAATACCAACGTGCCTGCGGGGAATCCATCATGCCATCCCTTGTTACAATAATAGTGGCCGTGTTCCGTTCTAGCAGACTTATTCGTTCCGCAGCATCACGAGGCACGAACACCCTGTCACTATTTAACACATGTTTTATTCGCGTGGAAGCTCCCGGCCGTAGCCACTCTCTCCAGCGATTTAACTGTTTCAATCCGTGCCACAGGTCAGGCTCTACAATTATTGCTTGTTCAGGGAATTGCTCACTGGCCCATACGATCAACTCCTGTCCTCTGCCAAAGGCAGGCACTGGCAACAACACATGACCGCCAGACCGTAATATCTGCTCCATCTCGACCCTCAGCCGCTCCAGCTTAACAGGCTGCGGGTCTATATCCATGCCATAGGCATTGTCCATGATAGATATGTCCACTAGATAGGACTGTGGCTTGCATTCAGGAAGGTCATCTATCCCCTCCCCCATACACAAGTCCGGTGCATCGGCAGCAAGCAACTCAGACTCACGGCTATAGTCTCCAGAAAAGAACAACCGCTTCCCTTCCATTTCTATGATATACCACACTGCACCAGCCAAATGTCCACTGCGTCCCCACATCATTCTCACACCCGGACAAGCTTTACACCACACTCCTGAAGGCGCTTCGTCTTCTAGATAGCGATAGGTAATGGATTGGATATCCTGTTCACTGTAAGGCAATTCACCACCTCTCGATTCAACATAAGTCTGCCAGGAGCGAAAATAGGAGCCCAGCTGCTCAGCGGTGGCCTTGGTCGTCCAGACCTCTCCCCGGTATCCGTACTTGTACAGTAAGGGGAGCGCCATGGAATGATCCTCATGTGCATGAGACAGCAAAACAGTAGTTAGCTCCTTCACCTTCTGTGGCGGAAAAATCGGATATTGCCCGATTCCTTCCTTTTTTACGCCACAATCCAGCATGATACGATGCTGCTTTCCTTCAAAAACATAACAGGAGCGGCCATGTTCGCCTGCTCCGCCCCAAATCCTAAGCTTGGTCATCATCATTTCCACTTTCTTCGCGAGTTTAAGCTTTCCATTAAGATTAGTAGCAGTGTGGTCAACCCAACCGATATAACAGCCATCGCCATGCCAAGCGACACCTGTCCCTGCTCAAACTGGGCAAATATATAGGTTGCAGACGTCTGGACGGACGGCGGTAAAATCAGCAATGATCCTACCAGCTCCCGTGAAGCAATGGTAAAGGTCATCATCCAACCAGCGAGCATCCCCGGTGCAATTAGCGGCAATACAATCCGGCGGAATATGTAAGACGGTCGCCCACCAAATACCTGTCCCGCCTGAAAAAGAGTATGATCCACCTGTGTAAAAGCGCTTTTGACATACTGAACCGTATAAGGGACAAACAAAATAACATACGTCAGAATGACCATGCCGTATGTGTTATACAACGGAATCGGCATCCACGGCGAGTTCCACCACAAAATCAGACCCACCACCATAACAATTCCCGGCACTGTATTCGGAAGCAAGCTGAATGCATCAACTGTCTGTTGAATTTTCGTGCGTGAGCCACCGATAACCAGCGCAAACCAGGTCCCCAGCACCACAGCAATCGTCGATGCACCCAAAGAGAGAAATACACTGTTCAGTAGCGCTTCCATGCTTTCTGAGCCCCACGACAGCAGTTCCTTGTAATAGTCGAGTGTAAGATTGTTCCATGCCAGTCCGATTCCCCGCAGCTTCATGGAGGAGGCCGCGATAATTGAAAAGTAAGGGATACCAATAGCTGCGATGAGCAGCAATAGGATGAATGCGACACTCAGTGCTGTAGTCCAGCTGGATACACGAAGACGAGAAGGTCGCGAACCTTTACCCCCTACCAGCCTGTATGTGAACTTTCGATTGATCACCGATTGCACATACCACATAAGCAGGCAGGCCGTTAACAACACCGAAGCCATTGATGTTGCTTTGCCAAAATCAATGGGCCAGCTGGAAATATATTTGTGAATTTCAGAAGTCATGACCTCATACCCGATACGGCGCCCAAAGGTAGCGGGTGTGCCAAACTCAGCAATCGTTTTAACGAAAATGAGCAGCGCACCCATTCCGTATGCCGATAACAGCAACGGTAAAATGATTCGACGGAACCTGTACAGAAATCCCCCGCCCATGACCGCACCTGCCTCTTCCAGACTCCCGCCAATCCTCACCAGCGCCCCGCGCAGCAGCAGGTACAAGAATGGAAACAGATGCAGGCTCATGATCATCACCATGCCACCAAGGCTGAAAAAGGAAGCCGTTAAGAAATGCAGGTCCGGGAACAACTGTTCCAGATACCCGTTTTTTTGCATAAACAGAATCCATCCCATGGACCCGATATAGGGCGGAGTCATAAACGGAATCAGCAGCACGACATCCAACCAGCGCCAGTGTGCAAGTCGGGTGTTGGACATGATCCAGGCTAGCGGAAGTGCAAGGGCAGTCGTTCCTGCAATTACGCAGATGCCTAGCCAAATTGAGCTGAATAGCACTCCTGCAAATTGAGAAGCAGCTAACGTTCGAAAAGGCGCTGCCCATTGAAATTTCCCTTCAACATACACACTTTGGATGAAGATTTGCAGCAATGGCAGCAAAATTAGGAAAAGAAGCGCGATCAGAGCAAGTATCAGGGACCATCCCCTGATGTGTTTAACAGACAAACCTCCCATCGGCTTATTTGAACTTTTGCGTGAACTTTTCCGTCACGTCTGATCCGTGCTCACCCATCCATTCCCAATTGGTTTTCAGCAATGGGATCTCATCCAGGTTGGCACGCTTGTCAGCTTTGATATCCGTGCGTCCAGGGAGTAGGGAAGCATCTGCTACTAGTTTTTGTGCCTCGTCCGACAACAGATAGTCAATGAACGCTTTGGCATTTTGTTCATGCTGTGTGGACTTGAGGATTGCGGCAGGACGCGGACTAATAACCGTTCCCTCTGTCGGATAGACGATGTCAATCGGCTCGCCTTTGGCTTTAGCCTTGTAGGTCATATAATCGACCGCAGCGACGACTACACCTTTAGCCCCCGTAATCACTGGATCTAGCGCTTCCTGATTGGCACCGGCCATGGCCACACCGTTTGCCTTGTACTGCTCAAACAACGTCCAGCCTCCATCGCCCTTGGCGCTCAGATAGCCTGTCATAAAATCCAACGCTGAGCCGGACAGCGATGGGTCGGGGATGTTAACCTGATCCTTGTACTCAGGCTTCGCTAAATCGCACCATGAAGTAGGTGGTGTCTTCACTAACTTTGTGTTATATGCAATACCTAGAGCAGAAGCACTGGTGCTAAAATAGTTGCCCTCCTTATCGGACCAGTCTGGGTTTAGCTTTTCCGCATTTTTGGCATCTGGATAGGGGAGCGTGAGTCCTTCCTTTTTCAAGCCTTGCACAGACGGAAGTGATGCTAGCACAACCACGTCCGCTACCGGATTCGTTTTCTCCGCTTCCATGCGGGCTAAAATCTTACCTGTCGTTCCCTGGAATAACTCTACCTTAACTCCACTCTGCGCCTCATACCCCGCTACCAGCTTTTTCGCCAGTCCATCCGGGCCTGCGCTGTAAACAACCAGCTTCTGATCGGTGGACGCCGCTGCTCCCGCTGGTTTTGCTGTTCCATCTGCTTGTGCCCCATTCTTCGATGTCGTAGCCGTTCCGCAGCCTGCCACAGCCAGTCCAAAAGTCAATGTTAAAGCAAGCATAGCCCCTTTTTTCCATCCTGTACGAAAAACACGCCTATTCATCATCTTATATAACCCCTTTTCCCTATGTTTCAAGTTGGTGGATGTATTGCGGTGATACCCAAATATGCATTTGTTCGCCTATGGGCAAGCGGGTGGAGTGATACGCAGTCCATTGCTCACCGTTTTCGGCTAATAGACGGATTTCATAGCGGTCGCCAACATAGCTGACATGCAGGATCTCTACTGTAAAAGTGTGCTGATCCGCTTGCTCCTGTTCCCAACGGACATGTTCAGGCCGAAAAAGTGTCCGTTCCAACTCGATCCAGTTGGATTTGCCGATAAACCTTGCCACCTCTGAATGAGCTGGACGACTATAGATCACCTCTGGTGTTCCGGTCTGCAAAATATGTCCACTTTTCATAACGACCACTTCATCAGACATGGACATGGCCTCGATCTGATCATGGGTGACGTATAGGGCGGTTAGCCCCAAATCGCGCACAAGCGATATCATCTCAATGCGCATCTCCTCCCGTAGTACGGCATCCAGTGCACTAAGCGGCTCGTCGAACAAAACCAGTCGAGGCCGGATAGCAACTGCTCTTGCAAAAGCAACCCGCTGCTGCTGACCACCGGATAGTTGATGAGGGTAACGATCCTCCAGCCCTGACAACCTCACCTTATCGAGCGCCTCCAGCACCACTGCCCGCAGTTCCTTGCCTTGAGCGTTAACAGCCCTTTTCCCCCGTTTGCTCGCTCGCAAGCCGAAGGCCACATTTTCAAACACCGTCATATGCGGCCACAGCGCGAAATCTTGAAAGACCATACCAAAGTGGCGGAGATGTGTGGGAACATCCTTTTTGCGTTCAGCTGAAAAGAGAATTTCCTCTCCCATCGTGATTGTGCCGATATCCGGTGTCTCCAGACCAGCAATCAAGCGCAAGAGCGTCGTCTTCCCACAGCCGGACGGTCCGAGCAATGTGGTGAATTTACCCTGTCGTACGACTAGATTCGTCTCATGCAACGCGGTGGTTTGGCTGAAGGTTTTACTTACTCCGCGAATATATAGATCCTGATTCATCACATTACCTGCCTGTTCTTATGACTGACCCCAGTGTAAAACTTGAATTCGCAACCTGTGTTATTGGAAAGTTAAAACAAAATTAATTATTTCAATGAATTGTGTTAACACTCATAGATTTAATCTATATAGAGGCGATTGATGCTGCTGCCCAAAGAATAAGCATGATTGTTCGATCAAACTGAAAGCGAGGCATTCTAAGTGAACTTAAGTCTTCTAAAGTTACATATTGTAGAGCTGCTGAACAAGCACCATAAAATTACCACCGTAGCCGAGCTTCTCGGCCTAAAGCAACCTACTGTTACTTTTCATATGAAAAATCTGGAACGTGAATTCGGAGTAAAGCTGTTTGACACACGTATGGGCAAAATCATCCTGACGGATGCCGGAAATGCCCTACTGCACTATGCCACCAAGATTAATGCACTTGCGGCTGAGGCCGAGCGGGTTGTCCGTGAGTTCGATACACTCCAACGAGGCAGCATACGTATTGGCGCAAGCTATGTACCTGCTACCTATCTGCTTCCTGCCGTGCTGCATCGGTTTGCCCGCGAGCATCCGGGCATTCACATCGCCTTATCCGTGAAAACAGCGCCCGTGATCAAGGACATGCTTGCTCGCCACGAAATTGACCTTGGCATTATTTCGGCAGAGCCGTTTCAATCCCCCACGCTGCTCTCAGAATCCTTGGGGGAAGATGAACTGGTGCTCATCTGCTCACCCACTCATCCGCTCGCTAGCGAAACCGATTTGACATCCGAGCGTATCGCTTCTTCCTCTTTTGTATTGCATGGAAAGGATTCCAGCACACGCCACGCGACTGACAAATGGCTAGAGCGCGGGAGGCGCCGGCTTCCATCCTATCTGGAATTGGATTCACTGGAGGCCATCAAGCAGGCGGTTATGCTGGGAGAACACATCTCCTTTGTCTCTCGTATTGCTGTTCAATCAGAGGTTGAACGGGGTTTACTGGTTGTAAGGCCTATTCCGGGACAGCCTGTTGAAAGGCACATTTATATGGTCAGCAACAGAGATCGTCATCGCTCTGCGCTGATCCACAGATTCACTGAATATTTATGATGGAACCAAGATTAAATCTTAGCTGTCATATAAAAATTATGGCATTTTTTAACCGGAGTACCCTCTTGTCTTGACATACGACTGACAAAATACCCGTAAAGTGAAGCGTGTAACCTATTCGGACGAACAGGAGAGGATAAAATGAAAACAAGCCTGCGTATCACTAAATTCATGTCAGTAGTAACTCTGAGTGCAGTACTGCTCGCAACAGGATGGAAAGGTGCAGAGCCCGTACAAGCGGCTGCCAATGCCACGCCAAGCTATGAGGTTAAGCTGCTGCTGGATACAGCTCAGGTCCTCAATGCGGATGGCTCTTTAAAAAGCGGCATCGTAAATGAGTTCGGAATTAGCGAAGATGCGCAACGATTAAGCGTCGAGTTTTTTGATACAGACTCCTTGCAATTGAATGACGAGGGCTGGAACGTTAGATTTCGCAAAAAAGAGGATAAAAAAAACTATGAGTTAACCTACAAAAAGCGCTATGCGATCACAAACGGGAATATCGATGCAGCACTCACCCAAGCGAATAAAGAAGGTTTCAGTGCCTCTGATGATAATTATGAGGCTGAGGTGGATTGGGGATACAGCAAGCAGACATTAAGCTTTTCCAATGACAAGAAAACAAACGCCTCCAAAGGATTAGCTCTGCCTTCCCCGGATCAGGCGTTAAAACAATTACAGGACAATCTTCCGGGCAAGCTGCAAAACTGGAAAAGCAGCAACTGGGGCAAACATACCTTGGCAAACTCCAGAGTACGCGGTCCTGTACAGGTCAGCAAATATGAGGGCAGCTTTCAGGGCTTGGATACTGACCTTGAAGTATGGCCTATTCGTAGCGCAAACGGATCGGGTACCGACAATATCATCGAAATCTCCTTCAAAACTTCGGATTACAATACTGCCGCAAGCAACCGTGCCAAGCTGATTAACCTGCTACAATCCAAAGGATGGCTGATTCCTGCCGATTCTCTGAAAACGAATCTGGTACTGGAACGCTATTAAGCACTCGAACCTAAAAAGTACTCAAACCTAAAAAAGGAACCGAACGGGCCTCCCTATAGAGGGCAGCACGAACGGTTCCTTTTTACTAATATACATATGACTACAGGGTCATTATGTTGCAGTTTTTTACTTACATACGTTCCGGTGCAGACACACCCACCAGCTTCAGTACATTAGCAATGGTCGTGCGGACCGCGCCAAACAAGGCCAAGCGAGCTTGCGTTTGAGCGGCATCCTCCGTGATGACACGCTCTGCCTTATAGTAGCTGTGGAACATGGATGCCAGCTCGTAGACATAGCGAATCATGCGATGCGGCGCAAAGTTTGCAGCTGCCACCGATACTTCCTCTGGCAACTCGCCAATTTTGCGTAACAGATCGTATTCATGCTCAGCCGTCAGCTTCGACAAGTCAACTTCTGCCAATGGCAGTACAGCAATACCCTGCTCTTCGGCTTGACGATATACGCTGCATGCACGTGCGTGTGCATATTGCACGTAGAATACCGGATTCTCATTGGAAGTGGAAATCGCCAAATCCATATCAAAATCCAGATGTGAGTCCATACTACGCATGGTGAAGAAGTAACGGATCGCGTCTACGCCCACTTCTTCCATCAGATCCTCCATCGTTACGGCCTTGCCAGTACGCTTGGACATTTTTACTTTTTCCCCGTTTTGGAACAAGCTGACCATTTGGGCAATCAGTACTTTAAGCTTATCCGGGTCATTGCCCAGTGCTTCCATTGCCGCTTTCATTCGTGGAATATAGCCGTGGTGATCCGCTCCCCAGATGTTGATGATCGTGTCATACCCACGAGCATATTTGTCGCGGTGATAGGCGATATCCGGAGTCAGGTACGTATAAGTGCCGTCATTTTTGATCAATACACGGTCTTTATCGTCGCCATACTTGGTCGTGTTCAGCCAAGTAGCTCCGTCCTTATCATAAATTTCCTCACGGTCACGCAGCTCATTCAGCGCTTTAAGCACTTCACCGTTATCATACAGTGATGTTTCACTAAACCAGGAATCAAAAGGTACACGGAACCGCTCCAGATCACGCTTGATCTTATTCAGTTCCTTTTCCAAACCGTATTCACGGAAATAAGCGGCACGATCTCCCGGTTCCATGGACAACAGAGAATCGCCCTTCTCAGCCACCAGTTCCTTCGCAAACCCGATGATGTCCTCACCATGGTATCCGTCCTCCGGCATCTCTGCAGGCTGTCCCAGCTCCTGCAAATAACGCGCTTCAATGGAACGGCTCATATTGTAAATCTGGTTCCCCGCATCATTAATGTAATATTCACGAGTGACTTGATATCCTGCAAAATCAAGCACGTTACAGAGCGCATCCCCTACGGCTGCACCACGTGCATGACCCAAGTGAAGACTCCCCGTCGGATTGGCACTGACAAATTCGATCTGTACCTTTTTGCCTGCACCTACCTGTACACGTCCGTAATCTGCTCCTTGCTCCTGTACTTGTCCAATCACTGCATAGAGGTAGCTCTTGTTCAGGCGAAAGTTAATAAAGCCCGGTCCGGCGATTTCTGCACTTTCAATAGAAGCGGAAGCTAAGTCCATATTTGCGATCAAATCTTCAGCGATTTGACGCGGATTCTTCTTCGCAATGCGAGTGAGCTGCATTGCTACGTTGGTAGCTAAGTCACCATGTGACTTGTCCTTAGGCACCTCCAGCGTAATCGTCGGCAGCTCTTCACGGCTCACGATTCCGGTAGCCAGCACCGCTGCCTCGATTGCTGAGGTCACCTTTTGATTAATAAGTTCCAGTGGATTGCTTGTCATGATTGTTGCTCCTCCTGTATATGCAAACTAATGGCAAAATGCCCCGAGAAATCCTCAAATACGTACAGATCATAGGTCCAGCTCACATGTCCGGTGAATCCATCCATCCGAATATCGAGCTTCTGCGTATGCGCAGACATGTTCAGGTTTAAATAAGGCGAGCGGTAAAATCCAGGCAACCTGCGTCCCAGCGCGAACGACTGCTCCGATTGTACCTCACCGTGACGAATCAGCTTTAGCTCATCTGGTCCGATCTTGACTGTGTTCCGTGTCGTACCGCCCTCAGGACTCTCTTGCGGCTCTTCGTACCTTATATATAGATGCTTCCCGCGAACGATTGCTTCTCCAGGAAGCTCCTGTACCACATCTTCTCCGTCATGATGACTATGAAGACGGATTCGAACCTTTGCATTGTGTGGCATGTGTTCAAACTCCATTCTATCGCTATCCTACTGTACTACTATATCCAGTTCCCGATTGCAATTCAAATGAGTTTTTACAAAAAGATGCTTTCACACTTAAAAAATTCAACTACTGTAGGTCAGCAGCACTGGATGCCTGGCTAAAACTTTCAATGAACCGGGAAGCCAATGAAGACATGTATTTATCCTTCAACCAGACAGCCGCCACACGAGTGTGCAATTCTTCACAACTAATTTCCTTAGCGATTAAATGATTATTGCTGCCTAAAGATAAAGCGGAGCGCGAAATCATGCCAATACCCAGCCCTTCATTGGCCCAATGAAGCGTAGTGCGGGCATCGTCATTTTTGCAAAAGATATTGGGCTCAAAGCCATGCTTCATACAGGTATCGTGAATCAATTGCTCAAAACGGCGATATATAATGAGTGGTCTGTTCTTCAACTCAGCCAATGAAATGGTCTTCTTTTCGGGATTCCAATCATATTCTTCCGTCATCACTGCTATCATCGGCTCAGTGGACGCATATCTACACCCTAAACCGGCGGTATTAAAAGGGGTTCTGACGATACCGACCTCTACAATTCCTTTGTTCAAAAGATCGAGAATCCTGAAGGTATTCCCCTCATGTATTTCAAATTTTACACCCGCATAGGTTTTATGAAATTCGGAAAGCCTGTCTTTCATTAGGGTCGCCCCAGAGGAAGAAACCGTCCCAATGGTGAGCGTCCCCTTCATCCCCATGGCAAAATCGTTTATTTCCCTTGTCGTAGCATCCGTCAGCTCCAAAATCTGCTTGGCCCTGTTCCGTAAAATGATTCCGGCCTCTGTCAATTGAATGCTTCGTGAGCCTCGATGCACAAGCTTTACACCAAGCTCTTCCTCCAGCTGCATAAGCTGTTGACTTAAGGGAGGCTGTGCGATTTGCAGTTTTTTGGCTGCCGCTGTAATCTGTCCAGCATCTGCAATCGCTAAAAAATACTTGAGATGTCTCAATTCCATCATGAACCTCCGGTCCTGATATATGTAAAACCTATATCTCTAATATATATTAAATATTATTCATATGGTTGGGGATATGCCATAATCATATTCAGATATGCAATTATAATAGGAAAGTTTATACAATATTTAGGTTAGGTGATGGTTTATTTGCTGAAATTTGCTGTTTTTTTGAAACCTTATAAAAAGGAAACGATTCTTGGGCCTCTGTTTAAACTAATTGAGGCCATTCTGGAATTGTTGCTGCCTACTATGGTGGCTTTAATGATTAATCATGGCGTCGGTAAGGGAGACACCCATTATGTTTGGCAAATGGGTCTTTTGATGTTGCTCATGACTATACTGGGCTTTGGCAGTTCTCTCGTGTGTCAGTTTTACGCAGCCCGTGCTTCCCAAGGATTCGGAACCACACTGCGCAATACTATGTTTAAGCATATTTCATCGTTTTCTTATGCAGATCTTGATAAATTTGGTACGCCCTCTCTCATCAACCGAATTACGAATGATGTCAATCAGCTGCAAACGGCTGTAGCGATGTTGATTCGTCTGGTTATTCGTGCTCCTTTTATTTGTATCGGAGCGATCATCATGTCCATGATTCTGGACTTCCGCCTTGCTTTGGTGCTGTTGGCGGCTACACCCGTTCTGGCTTTGATCCTGTATGTGGTCATTACGAAGGCTTCTCCGCTGTACCGGCTATACCAGAAAAAGCTCGATAAAATCGCTCTGGTGCTAAGCGAGAATCTCACAGGTGTACGGGTTATACGTGCATTTGCCAAAAGAGGAGCTGAACGAGTAAAGTTCAATGCCGCCTCAGATGATCTCACCCAAACCGCTATTCGTGTCGGCCGGATTTCTGCTCTACTTAGCCCAGCCACCTTACTGGTGGTCAACGGAGCTATTATCGCCATTCTGTGGATCGGCGGTATCCATATCCAATATGGATCTCTTACACAAGGAGAGATTATTGCATTTATTAATTACATTACGCAGATTTTACTGGCCCTGATTGTGGTGACGAATCTCATTATTCTGTTCACCAAGGCGGCCACTTCAGCAGCGAGAATTCAGGAGGTTCTGGACACCGAAGCTTCGATTTCCGATACTGCCAATCCTGTATCATTAGACCAGGAAAGAACGAGTAAGACCGGCTCTGTACCAGCTATCTCCTTTGATCATGTCTCCTTTGGCTACAATAAGACAGGACAACTGGCACTTAGCGATGTAGTTGTAGACATTTATCCCGGTGAAACGGTTGGAATCATAGGAGGAACAGGCTCGGGAAAATCTACCTTCGTGAATCTGATTCCCCGCTTCTATGATGCAGTAGAAGGTTGTGTACAGGTCGATGGCATCGACGTACGGCATTATAAGCTGGAGCAATTGCGGCAGAAAATCGGGATTGTTCCACAGAAAGCACTGCTGTTCACTGGGACGATAGCGGATAATATCCGTTGGGGACATGAACATGCCACCGATGAGGAGGTCGCCCGGGCCGCAGCCATCGCGCAAGCGGATGAGTTTATTTCCAACTTGCCGAAAAAATTCGATGCCCCGATCACCCGAGGAGGACTTAATCTATCAGGCGGCCAGAAGCAGCGACTTACCATTGCCAGAGCTATTGTAGGCAATCCGGAAATTCTGATTTTGGACGATTCCTCAAGCGCACTTGATTTTGCAACTGACGCCGCCCTCCGGAAATCGCTACGGGAAAATAGCACCCGCATGACTGTCCTGCTGGTCTCGCAACGAGTAAGCAGTGTACAGCATGCCGATAAAATCATTGTATTTGATGAAGGCCGGATTGTCGGAATCGGCACACATGATCAGTTGATGAGCAGCTCGGAGGTATATCAGGAAATTAATCGCTCTCAGCTCTCAACGCAGGAGGTGGACCAATGAGTGGCAAGGAAACCTGGAGAAGATTGTTAACCTATGTCGGTCAATATAAAACAACAACATTTTGGGTCATCATCAGTGCGATTCTCAGCGTGCTTGCCAGTCTGGTCGGACCCTATATGATTGGCCGGGCTATCGACCATATGGTAAATCAGGGAGCGGTAGACTTTAGAGGTATCGCACAGATTCTATATGGACTAGGCGTTGTATATGTTGTAGGCAGTCTATTTAGCTGGTTGCTCACATATTTGACGAACCGCATTGCTTTTCAGACTGTAAATGATATGCGGCGCGAGTTATTCGATCATTTTAATATCCTTCCGTTAAGCTTTCATGACAATCATCCGCAAGGAGATAGCATTAGCCGTTTTGTGAACGATATGGATGCCGTATCGGATGGATTATTGCAGGGCTTTTCCACCTTGATCACCGGGTTGATTACCATTATTGGTTCGATTGTACTTATGCTGTATATCAGCCCAGTGATGACGTTGGTGGTATTGGTGTCTGCCCCAATCACATATGTCGTTGCACGGTTTATTACTACAAAATCGCAACGCATGTTCCGTGAACAGGCCAAAATTTTGGGAAGCTTGAACGGTTATGTGGAGGAAATGATCGGCGGACAGCGGGTAGTTACTGCCTTTCACTATGAAAACCGCTCGCTTGAGGAATTTTCCGCCAGAAACGAACAATTATATCAAGCCGGAGTGAAATCGCAGTTTTATGGATCTTTGTCCAACCCTTCCACTCGATTGGTCAACAACATGACTTTCTCCGTCACCGCTATGATTGGCTGTATTTCGATCATTTTGGGCGGGATTTCGGTAGGCGGTTTATCGAGTTTTCTCATTTACACCAATTTGTTCGCCAAGCCCTTTAATGAAATTACAGGTGTGCTGACTCAGTTTCAGGCCGCTACAGCTTCTGCTCAGCGTATATTTGCTATTTTGGATTCACCTCCGGAGCAACCGGAAAAGTCGAACGCCGTGCAGCCGGAGCGCAGTAAAGGTACAATTCTGTTTGAACATGTGAAATTTTCCTATAATCCGGAACGAACACTCATTACGAACTTTAGTTTGGAGGTCAAGCCAGGCACTCGCGTAGCTATTGTCGGACAGACCGGAGCAGGCAAAACAACACTCGTTAACCTGCTCATGCGCTTTTACGATGTGGACAGCGGTTCGATCTCCATCGACGGAGTGAATATAAACGATATGAGCCGGGACAGCCTACGTACTAACTTTGGTATGGTGCTTCAAGATACATGGCTGTTCAGCGGAACGATCCGGGACAATATCGCTTACGGAAAGCCAGAGGCCACGGACGAAGAAGTCATTGCGGCTGCGACAGCTGCCAATGCGCATAGCTTTATCAAGCGCCTGCCTCATGGTTACGATACGGTCATCAGTGGATCGGGCGATAGCCTGTCCCAAGGGCAAAGGCAGCTGCTCACTATCGCAAGGGTGATCCTCGTCGATCCACCTATGCTCATTCTGGATGAAGCTACCAGCAGTATAGACACCCTTACAGAAGCCCGGATCCAAAAGGCTTTTATGAAAATGATCGACGGACGCACCAGCTTTGTCATCGCCCACAGGCTATCAACCATCCGCGAAGCAGATCTGATTCTATACATGAAAAACGGCGATGTCGTCGAAAGTGGTACTCATGAAGGACTACTCGCAAGCGGTGGCCACTATGCCTCGCTCTATAACAGCCAGTTCACTACGGCTTAAAAAGGCTGAGCAGATACGGTCACATCAATAAGCTCAACGTCTTAAAAAAGCCAATTGCTTTTTAAGCAATTGGCTTTTTTATTTTTCTTTGATAAATCCCACCTTATATTATATAATAAAAACACGAACAAATGTTTCTATTCCATCTAAACCTTATGGTTTTGTGAGTGGCCAACATTTATGCATGGAGTTGCAGTTGGGAGGCTGAATATGGACATTAATGAATTTCAAAAGTGGGTAAAGCAATATTATCAGGATAGAAACTGGTCAGACTTGGATATCTTTGTCCGAATCGGTTTCCTGGCAGAGGAAACGGGGGAGGTTGCGAGAGCTATTCGCGCCCTGGAAATTGGCAGAGACCGGCCGGATGAGATCGACGGTTCATTCGAGGAGAACAAGGAACATTTAACCGAAGAACTTGGAGACGTACTGGGTAATCTCATCGTGATCGCCAACAAGTATGACATCACCTTGGAGGATATATTTCAAACACACCAGCAAAAACTTGCAAAAAGATATACATAAGGAGAATCTCATATGAAAAGTATCGCTGTTTTTTGCGGTTCCAGTAATGGAGCGTCTGAGGTTTATCGAGAGCATGCTGTTGCTCTGGGCAAGGCACTTGCCGAACAGGAAATAAGCCTGGTTTATGGAGGAGCAAATGTGGGTCTAATGGGTGCAGTGGCTGACGCAGCACTTCATGCAGGAGGTCGCGTCATTGGTGTGCTCCCTTACTTTTTGCAAAGCCGTGAAATTGCACATAATGGCCTGAGCAAATTAATCATTGTTGATTCCATGCACGAACGCAAATCTAAAATGGCAGAGATTGCGGACGGTTTCATTGCTTTACCAGGTGGTCCAGGTACGATGGAGGAATATTTTGAAATTTTCACATGGGCGCAATTAGGCTTGCATGAAAAGCCATGTGGGCTTTTAAATATTAACCATTATTACGATCCTCTTATTTCCTTGTTTGATCGTATGGCCGCGGAACAATTTATGCAGGAAAAATATCGTTCGATGGTAATTACGGATACGACTCCACAAGGAATCCTACATAAATTCACTAATTATACTCCTCCTTCCGTCAAAACATATCTTACGAGCAAACGGGTCTGACATTAGGAATGGCGCATCTCGATCAGCAGACGTACTATATAATTTTAAAAGGAACACCACCGTCAACGTATTCCAGTGGTGTTCCTGTAAATTGAACGAAAATGGCAGACTTTCTCCCCAATCGTCACAGTCGATTTTAAACCTGCATTTAATTATGTAGTCATCCAATGAATGATATCATGCCTAACGAGAACGCCAATCTTAAATCCCTGCTCCCGTAGCGGTCGGATGATCAACAGGTTCATTTTCCTGAAAGTCACGTCGATACCACCAGCCGATCAGAACAGCAATGGTAGTCATTGCCGCAGCCAGCAAATACACCTGCACCATACCAAATCGGTCAGCATACCAGCCCATAAATAATAAAGCCAGACCAAAAGCGAGATTGGTAAGCACATCAATTCCTGCCATTACTTTGGGCAGCTGGGCTGGCGGTGCACTGGTTTGCAGCAAGGTGCGGCGAATAATGCCTGCCATTTGAACAGGTAAGCCTGACACAGCAAAAAGAACAAGCGCAGCCACGGGAATGGTATTCAGCGCAAATACAATGGTAATCAGTACATACACTAGCAACGCTCCGAGCATGTACAAAAAGCTGTTCTTTTGCAATCTCTTGACCAAGCCAACGACAATTAATCCACCCAAAATGGTGCCGGAGAAAAAGGACGCATTCATGAAGCCCCACCAGCTCGCATCCCGATGCAGCACTTGACTGACGTACGCCAAAATAAATACGCCGAGCCAAGAGACTCCCCCAATACTGTCCACGCTGTCGACAATCATTAGAGAACGAATACGACGGTTATGCCAAATGATTTTCCATCCTTCCCCAAGCTCTTTCCAATGGGAGCCTTTTTCCTTTGCGGGTTCTACTGCATCTGTTAAGGACTCTGGAGATTCGGGGTTTGATTCCTTTTGATCCAGCGGATCACGAATGAAGGACGTGACAGTTACAGCCACGAGATAACAACAGGAGGCAATTGCAAGAGTATTCAGGGAACCCAGCCAAGCGACAATCATTCCGCTCAACGCCCAGCCTGCACACTTGACCACCTGATCACTGACCGCTACCATACCGTTTGCCCGCATGAGTCCCTCACCAGTGGCCAAACGGGGTACAAGCGCATTACGCGCAGGATTGGTCCATCCATCCAAAAAAGACATGCCAAAAACCATCACAAAAATAAACAGAAACGACCTCTGCTCAGGTACGATCCACAAATAAAGCAGCAGCAACGTAAAAATGATAAACTGCCCAAACTGGGAAAATAGCAGAACCTGCGTCAGCCGAAATCGACCGAGCACGATCGGTGCAACAAGCCCACTAATCACTTGAGCTGACAAACGAAACAACGGGATTAAAATAGTCGTCATTAAGGAATTACTTGAACTGAATACCAACACCACCACACTCAACATGTAGATGATATCTGCTGCGTTGGAAATCGTCTGAGACCCCCACAGGTAATAAAAAGAGCGTCTGATCAAAAAAGTTCCCCCCTCTTTGGTATATCGCCAATTTATGTATTTCCATAACCAAACCTCCCCTGTCGATTACAAATCTGTTAAATGTCCGGTTTTTTGTATGTTCTACATATACCCTTAAATTTCCTTCTTTTATCTTAAAAGGAAATTCAGTGTCCACTATATTTTCATGCCTACTACAATCTGATTTAACACAAAAAAAAGCGTCTATAGCGCTCTTTTCGCTCTATACTGGCGATAAAGATCACTAAGACGCTTCTTAAAATGTTTACTTTGTTAAATCTTCCACAAATTTAGGTAGTACAAATGCCGCTTTGTGCAGACGTGGACTGTAATATCGGGTATCCATCTCTGGAATTTGGTTCTCGTCCACTTCGAGCGGGTCATATTTCTTGCTGCCCAATGTGAATGTCCAAAGACCGCTCGGATAGGTTGGAATGTTTGCACCGTACACACGCACAATCGGGAAAATCTCTTTTACATCTTTGTTGACCTTCTGAATCAGGTCAGCCTTGAACCAAGGATTATCCGTCTGTGCCACGAAAATGCCGTCTTCCTTCAGCGCCTCAAAAATACCTTGGTAAAACCCACGTTCGAACAGCGGCGCTGCCGGACCAACCGGCTCCGTCGAATCGACCATAATCACATCGTATTCATTTTTGTGTTCGATAATATGCATGTAGCCGTCATTGACCAGTACTTCCACATTGGACTCGTCCAACTTCCCAGCAATTTCAGGTAAATATTTTTTAGAATATTCAATGACTTTACCGTCAATCTCCACCAATACAGCCTTTTCCACTTCAGGATGCTTGATGACCTCACGGATAACGCCGCCATCCCCGCCGCCCACAACCAAAACCTTTTTCGGATTCGGATGTGTATTCAAAGCCGGATGTGCTACCATTTCGTGATATACAAATTCATCCTTAACCGTTGTCATCACCATGCCGTCCAGAACAAGCATATTGCCGAATTCCTCCGTCTCGATCATTGCCAGATCCTGAAAATCTGTTTTCTCAGAGACGTAGGTTTGTTTGATTTTTGCTGTAATGCCGAAAGAGGGAGTCTGCTTCTCCGTAAACCACAAATCCATCATTCCAACCTTCTTTCTGATCAAAGTATGTGTCCGGCAATCCGGTAGCATAAACATGGACTTTCCTTATAACTGCAACACGCAAACCCCGAGTTTGCTATATTTATTGTACCAAACACACTTGAATTTCACACTTTTTGCATTATAAGCGATACCCGAATGGACTGTAAAAGCATTTTTAGGGCTTAATCTTGTTTAAAATAGATACGTATATGCATCTGATGAATAGACGCTTTCGGATTGACTATACTGAGAACATCAACTATGGAAGGAGGTGGCATGATGACCGATACTACCGGGCGATCCTCCAAGCGTAAACCGCTTTGGCTTCGATGCTTTCAAGGGCTGATGTCTCTCACGATTCTGACGGTCATCGCCGCCTGCATTCTGCTCGCCTATTTGTACACAACCAGCCTTCCGCTCGCCGATACAGACCGGAATTCCCGTCTGCTCGATAGTCAGGGGCAAGTCATTGCTACCTTCTCTGCCGGAGGAAAGGAATCTATTCCTGTCCAGCTTGATCACATTTCGCCCGATTTAATAGCAGCTACACTGGCTGTGGAAGACCGGAAGTTTTACGATCATTTTGGCTTTGATTTCAAAGGTCTGGGCCGGGCAGTAATCGTTAATTTGACCCGCTGGGATATGTCACAGGGGGCCAGCACGCTGACTCAGCAGCTTGCGCGCAATCTGTACTTATCTCACGAGAAAACGTGGACGCGCAAGGCCAAGGAAGCCATCTATACTGCACAGCTTGAAATGAAGTATTCCAAGGATGAGCTGCTGCAAATGTATTTAAATGAAATTTACTATGGTCATGGCGCCTATGGCATTGAGGCGGCCTCGCAAATGTATTTCGGTAAATCCGCAAAGGATCTGGATTTGGCCGAAAGCGCCCTATTGGCAGGTATTCCGAAAGGTCCGACCTACTATTCACCATATAATCATATGAAAAACGCAAAGGATCGGCAGAAAATTGTACTGGACTCCATGGCACTCATCGGTAAAATTACACCGGCTGAAGCAAGCAAGGCCTATGAGGAAATACTGGCCCTACGGCCCGAGAGCCAGCGTCGGACAGTGGAAGCTGCTCCCTGGTTTCGCGATTATGTTCGCCAGCTAGCGACTCATCAATTTGGGATTAGCGAAGCGGTGCTTGAGCATGGCGGACTGAGCATTTATACGACGCTGGACATGCACATGCAGCAGGCAGCCGAGGCGGCTGTCAATGAGGGCATGAAGAACAGCAACGGACTGGAAACTGCACTAATCTCCATGGACCCGCGCAATGGACATGTCAAGGCCATGGTCGGCGGAACGAACTATGTCGGGAATCAATACAACCATGCACTGGCCACAACCCGGCAGCCAGGCTCGTCTTTCAAGCCGATAATGTATCTCAGCGCGCTGGATTCCGGCCAATTGACGAGTACGTCCAAATTCGAAAGCCGACCGACGTTGTTCCACTACGACAACAACCGCAAAACTTATAAGCCCAAAAATTTTGGAGATAAATATTTGGGTGAAATAGATCTGCGGCGCGCCATTGCGGCATCTGATAATATTTATGCCGTCAGCACCATTCTGCAGGTAGGAGCGGATAAGGTCATGGACCTCGCCAGCAAAATGGGCATTACGAGCGAGCTCAAGCCCGTGCCTTCGCTGGCGTTGGGCGTGTCGCCCGTCAGCCCGTTTGAGATGGCCTCGGCCTTCTCAGTCATCAGCAGTGGCGGGCAAAAGGTAGCTCCGGTGGCGGTGCTGCGCATCACCGATGCGGCTGGGCGATCGCTGTACGAAGCGCCGCAAGCCGCACCCGTTCAGGTGGTAAAGCCCGCCTCTGCCTATGTCCTCACACGCCTCATGGAAGGCGTGTTCGAAGAAGGCGGCACCGGCAACCGAGTCGCGAAGTTGATCAAGCGCCCGGTTGCCGGCAAAAGCGGCACGACCAATACGGACGCGTGGATGGTCGGCTTCACCCCGGAGCTATCCACCGCTGTTTGGGTCGGATATGACAAGGGCAAGGCCATCAGCACCCAGGATGCCAGGCGGGCGGCACCGATTTTCGCACAATATACGGAAAAAGCGCTGGAGAATGTGCCGCCCAAAATCTTCCCGATCCCTGACGGCGTAGTCAGCGCCTATATTGATCCGGCTAGCGGCAAGCTGGCTGCGCCGGACAGTCCCGACAAGCGGCTGGAGGTATTCGTTAGCGGTACCGAGCCGAAAGAGACCCTATCGGGGCAGAATAACCCACAGGCATCGACACCTACTGACCAAGCGGAACGACAGGCCGAAAAAAAATCCTGGTGGGGCAATTTTAAGCGATGGTGGATGGAGTAATAGCAAAAAAAGACTGGAAAACGCCATGATGCGCTGGTCATACCCCTGTCAAGTAGACAGAACTAAAAAGACATCTTTAAGCAGCAACCGTTTCTCGGTATTCAATCGGGGAACGGTTGTTTAATTTTTTCTGAAATCTATTTTCATTATAAAAAGAAATGTACTCCCGTACGTGTTGTTCTACCTCCGCTAGGGTTCCGGGTTTCGTTAAATAAATCTTCTCTGTTTTAAGATGGGAGAAGAAGGATTCTATACAGGCATTGTCTAGGCAATTTCCACGCCTTGAATGGCTCCCAAGCATTCCAAGCCGCTTAAGCTTGCGGTTAAACGGCTTGGAGGTATACTGAAAACCCTGGTCTGAATGGAGAATGACACCCTCCATGTTCACGTTCTTACTTAGAACGTCTAGCGTCTCGCTAACTAGAGCAAGGTCATTTCGTTCCGAAAGACGCCAAGCCACGATTTCATTGTTAAACAGATCTTGAATGACAGAGAGATATACAAACCGCTCTCCAGCTCGTATGTATGTAATATCGGTAACCAGCTTGGATAAAGGAGAATCTGCCTGAAATTGTCGATCTAATCGGTTGCCATTTACCACAGATGCCTGTTTGCCAAAAAAGCGCCGCTTCTTTCGAATGACGGAACGGATCCCTAATTTCTTCATTAGGCGGTACACCTTTTTGTGATTGACCAAGATACCTTCTCTACGTAAAGCAACGGTCATCCGCAGATAACCAAAATAGGGATGGATCCGGTGGATCGACAACATATGCGATTCCAGAAGCTCTTCTTCTTGCTTACGCTGCTGGGTTGTTTGCTGAGTCTTTCTCCATTTATAATATCCTGCCCGAGAAACATGGGCTAATTCAAGTAACCATTTCAACGAATATCGTGTTCGCATTCCCTCAATAATTTCAAACCTCGCTTCTTTCCTCGTCACTCCTTGTGTAGATTTGGATACTGCTTTTTTAAATATTCAATCTCCGCCCGTAGATACGCCATCTCTTCTTCCATACTGGAAAATTTCGTTTTGGGTCGTCCCTGTCTTGTGGTCGTTGGCTGGAGGTTCTCCCCCGCTCGATATTTCGTCACCCAGCTTTGTACTTGGGATTTATTACGAATGTCTAAGTGTTTCGTCACTTCACGAATACTCATATGTTCTTCGTTCACCAACCGGATTGCCTCCATCTTTACATCTAAGGAGTATTGCCGGAATGATTGTCCCTTTTTAGCCATGAAAAATCCCCTCCGTTCAACAAGATTAAGTCCATCTTAACAGATGTCTTTTCTCTCTTGTCTACTAGAAGGGGATAATACCACGCTCTCCCAGTCTTTTTTATCTTTACTTCAATTATCTTATTCGCCCATTTTAGCTCTCTTGCCAGTGCCATCAGCCATTACACAGTTAAGCCCCGTTCTTTCCTAAAGCTGCGCTATTACCAAAAACAGCTAAATGACTCAATACGGTTGGTGTCTACACCATAGTAAAACCAAAAGCGGCCACTCCACCGAAAACCTGCTACGGATGTTCTGCCTACAAAGACAGGGTACATCCAGAAGCGCTCTCCGTTCGTCAGCCATACAAACGTGTTGCGGTACAAACAACCGAAAATGGCTCCTGGGTCAACCGCATAGGCCGAAACTAGCGGTTTCGGTGGCGTAAATTGCGGTGGTGGGGAAGTTGGTGCTTGAGCTTGCTGCCCACCTTGCGGACCGAACGGCCCTTGCGGTGGCGGGGAGAACGGCTGTGGCGAAAAGGGGCCTGGGCCTGGTGGCGGACCTACCGGAGACGGGAACGAATCCTGCATATCAGGAAATTGTGGAATTGAAGGACCTGACGGTGTGAATGGACCCGGAGTACCCGGTTGCGTTCCGAAAGGAACTTGTGGCAGTAAAGACATGTGTTTCACTCCTTGTGTTCTAGGCTGATGTATCCTATGCGGGACATCAGCCCGTGGACTGGGCGAATCCCCATATCGCCGCCAAACTCCGTCATTTCGTCCTTTTATATCAAAAATTCTTATATCTTGACCGGATTAACTCCCCGTCTGGACATGCTCCAGCTCAATTTCATGCACCATTCTAATCTCGACTCGTTTCCTGAGCTCATCATACTGTTCCAGCAGCCGGTGCTTATACCCTAATTTGTCGTTCATCCAGCCTATAATAGAGTCATCCTTATGCTCTGTGGACCAGCTAAACAAATCGCTATAGATTTGAGCAAATGATTCCTCGTTACGGCGAGCGAACCGGAGCGGTTGAACTCTATAGCTGAGCTTCAGTTCCAACATTTCATACAACACTTCCAAACGGTACTCCAAGTCCTGTACACCTGCTTTGGATACATGGTAGCTTTTTATATCCTGAATAAGCTCTCTAAAGGTCAACCCTACATGCTGCATAGCAATATAGGACCACACACAACTTCCCGTAGCTGTTCCATGAGCCTCCCAAAGCGGATTCCACAAAATAGACCGAATTGTATCCTTCTGCTCTTCTCCAAACAAAGCAATTCCAGCAATAATTCCTGCATTACAGTCTACGGAAGCATGTCGCTCTCCCCAATGCACCAATCGTGGAATCATATCTTCAGTAGTACATTTAAAGCTTAGTAGGGGTAAGAATTCATCAAACAGATGCTGATCCACTGCTTGTTCCAATTCAGTCGCCAGTCGTTCACGGAACGATTCGCATGGAAGATGTACGAGCCCCAAACAAGCATCCACAGATGCTGCCCCATATGGCCCGTTCACCCATGCGACGAGATCAGCCGCAGCTTCCACATAACCCAAATAACCTAACACATGCAGCACACCATCAGGTATATGTTCCGAGGATGTCTGATTTCGAACATAACGCTCGTACATATCCTGCGCCAAAGCAACATCTCCGCATCTCATGATCGGCTGAAGAAGCAGCCCCCTAATATAATGATGAGGATCTTCTACAAAAAGCCTATATAACTCCCAGGCATCCTTCACGGTTCCATATTGGGCAACTACATCCGTATAGGCAGAAATGATGCTGGCATCCACTTTATTGCCTGAGCCCAACATATCAATAATCCTTGCTGTCGCGTCTATCATCCGGTTTTCCCCTTTCTCAGTTATGCCTATCTTTCTTTATGAAGTACTTCTCTAATCGTGAATATTTCTATTATAAAAGAGAAAAAATGTTATCATCTATAATCCACTCAAGGGAGCTGATCTGATGCAGGATTCTAGTCCAAAAATCACAACGTTTTTCATGTTTCCCGGTCAAGCAGAGGAAGCCATGCAATATTATACCTCTGTATTTAAGCCGTCTGGTATCATGAGTATTTTTCATCAGGAAGATGGGACCGTGTTACATGCCGTGTTCAACCTCAAAGGGCAAACCTTTATGGCCATAGACTATAACCATCAGGACAAACACCCTTTTACCCCAGCTCTATCGCTATTCGTCACTTGTGATTCGGAAGAAGAAATCTATCGCGTGTTTGGTCAGCTGTCTCAGGAAGGCCGAGTTTTAATGCCCCTTGAAGCCTCGCCCGTAAGCCAACAATTTGGCTGGGTAGAAGACAAGTATGGAGTTTCATGGCAATTAAATTTGGCAAAAGGGTAACCGACTATTTTACTTAGCAATACACTCCTTCATCTTTTTTTGGTACTATTACATGTAGTAGGTGCTAATAAAAGGATGTGTGTTTATTGTATACTGCCGATTGTGAAAAATGTTTTGGTTTATGCTGTGTTGCCTTGCCTTATGCCAAATCTGCTGATTTTGCCTTTAACAAGGATGGAGGAACTCCCTGTCAACACCTAAATGCGGATTATCGCTGCGACATTCATAAGAACCTAAGAAATAACGGCTTGCGAGGCTGTACCGTATATGATTGCTTTGGGGCAGGTCAAAAAATATCCCAAGTTGTATACAACGGAAAAAGCTGGAGAGACAATCCGGCAATAGCTGATGAAATGTTCAATCTATTTCCCATCATGCAACAGCTTCATGAACTGCTGTATTACCTAAATGAAGCCCTTAGCTTAAAAGAAACTCACTCCATTTATACCGAGTTACATAAAGCGATGGAAAAAACCGAGCAGCTTACGGATCAAGCTCCAAAATCTCTTATAGATCTTCATGTACCCACCCATAGGGCGTTAGTCAATGATTTACTTGTACAAACAAGTGAGTTAGTGCGAGAAAAATTCAAGAAAAACATGGAGAACCATAAACTCAGTAAAAAAATCAAGAATAGAGACCTTATCGGGGCTAATTTAAGAGGCGTGAATCTGAGAGGTGCCAACCTGAGAGGCGTTCTACTGATTGCTGCTGACCTACGTGAGGCTGATTTGAGTATGACTGACCTTATCGGTGCAGATTTTAGAGATGCTGACTTAAGTGGGGCTAATCTGGAAGGAAGTATCTTTCTTACACAAGCGCAGTTAAATTCGGCTAAAGGCAATAGCAAAACCAAACTGCCCCCTTCTCTAAGCTTTCCCAGCCATTGGATAAATTAGATTTTACCCTAAAGCAACATTGCTTACCTATATGAAAAAAGAAGTAGACCGCCCTCGACAAGGTACCGATCTACTTCTGAATTTTACTGTTTACTCCGTCATTCTACTCATCCGTCGCATGCTGCTCTGTAGTGCTTTCCTGATAAAAACAGACTTGTGCCTTGCATCCATAACGAATAGTAGATCCAGTATCCTCATAATAACCCACATCTTCGAAATCTGCGGGCTTTGTGGCCTCAATTAGATTCAACAAGTCCTGCGCGACTTCTTCTATAGAATCTTTCTCGGTGTCCCCTCCTATAGCCGGACCGCCTGGTCCTTCGTATGCAGTCAATATCCAGCTTTGTCCAGTCGAATTTGTTGCCTTAATTATGTACCCATAAGCTTCTTCCAAATCTTTCGATGTCCTTTGAGGCTGTCCGAATAAAGTAATTAGCGCTCCTCTAAACTGAGCACTGCTCTCCTCCTCCAGCGATGTAGCATGAAGAATATTGGATGTCATCAATACAGTCTTTGGATCATTAACTTTTTTATAACTATATTTCGATACATACTTCTCGCCTGAATACTTTTTACTTTGTGGGGTTGATTCCTGTTGATCCAATATTATTGGGTTTTGTTTAGAAGTATTCAGTAGCAATCCACACACAATCGCAAGAAGGATCACCGCAACTGCTAAATATTTATTAATTGCACTCCCTCCTTACTCCCTAAAAACTATTTGGCTATGGATACATCTTAAATACACTTATACCTTTTCGTTAAGAGATTCTTCTAGTCTCCGGCTTAAGGCTGCATACTGCTCTGCATTGGTGTCTGAAAATGCTTCTTCCCGGTTAGAGTGTACATGCTGATACTGTGGAAGGCTTAAAAATTGCGACTTTGTAAAATCTATAATGTCCTCACCGATTCGGTTGTAATAATGCCAGCCGCTATCCAGCCAGGTCTTCAAAATATCACCACCAAGCCTGTCCTGAACGACAAGCGCTGTGACTCCACATTGTCCGGCTGCAGGATTATTAGCTGTCCATTTAGAGCTAGACTCCAAAGACCAAGCCTGAAACAATGCCTTTTCTAATTCTACAAAACGATTTGTATTCAATACACGTCTCCCCTTTTGAAACCATTCTGTACTTATAGTGAACCTATCCTACTTATTTCAATCTATATTCCACACTCTGTGAATCTTGGCTTCTGCTTCATTCAGTTCTAGCAAATACACGTCGGGATTGGATAGTTTTTTCCACTCCTCAAAACCAAACTGCGGATCGTAATGTCGAATGAGAAGAGAGAGTAAAGCTCCATGAGTTACAATGATAACCGTTTTTTCCGCCCGCTCTATAAGCTCCTGAACAAGCTGGATTCCTCGATCTGCTGCTTCACGGGATGATTCTCCTCCTTCCAGCTTCAAGTCCTCGTCCAGATATGTCTGTTCCAGCATGTCCAGCCAATGATCCAGATGATCACGGCATAGTACACGTTCCTGAAGACGTAGATCAGTATATACCTGCAAATGTCTACGCTCAGCCAAGGGCTGAATGGTTCGCACGGCCCGTTTCCATGGACTGGACACAATATATTCCACACCTACATTCTCCATAAAATCAGCCAACTGCTCAGCTTGTCGTTTACCTTCATCGGTGAGTCGGGCATCTGGTTCCTGTCCAGTTGCTTGGGCATGTCTAACAAAATAAATTTTCTTCACGTCATCGCTCCTAACCGTCACACAAATGTAGTATTCTATATATTTACAAATAATTATTTTTATGTTATGATATAGGTTTACATATTTGGATTACGTGATAAGATTCCTTTGTATTACATCAACTCTTATGGGAGGGATTCGATGCAATTAGACAAAGGAATACACATGCTCCAGGTTTCTGCTAATATCATGGGAAGTATAGAGAGCATTCACCCCACCTTAATGTGGGACGAAGACAATATGATTTTAGTTGATACAGCTTACCCCGGGCAACTCTCCCTTTTAAATGAAGCTATTCTAGATACCGGATTAGCAATCCATAAACTTACCTCCATATTAATAACACACCAGGATCTTGACCATATTGGCAGTTTAGCAGATATAATCCGGGCTTCTTCCTCTCTAGTTCAAGTATTAGCCAGTTCTATCGAAAAGCCTTATATACAGGGAGAAAACCAGCTTATAAAGCTAACCCCAGAAGCAATAGATCAAGCTGTAAGCTCCATGCCTGAATCCGTTCCGGTAGAGTGGAGACATGCATTCCGGCGTACACTTGAAAATCCCCCAAAGGCTATTGTAAACTCCACCATCGTTGCTGGAGAGGAATTGCCCTTCTGTGGGGGGATCTTAGTTATAGATACTGCTGGTCATACACCAGGACACCTAAGTTTCTATCATAAATCCAGTCAAACCCTGATTGCAGGAGATGCTCTACGTGTAGTAAGCGGCAAATTACTGGCTCCAGACCCGCAATACTGCTGTGATTTCAATATCGCCAAAGAATCTCTTAAAAACCTGCTGCCATATGATATTAAAAAAGTGATTTGTTTTCATGGAGGGCTATACGAAGGCAATTGTAATCAGCGGATATCTGAAATATGTGAATCCTAGCTTTTGTTCACATGTTCATACCAGTCCCTTGACCAGTCAGTGAATCATCTAAAGAAAAGACTAACCAGGAATTCCTGGTTAGTCTTTTCTGAATGAAAGCTAGGCTTTTAAATGAACCCTTAATACAGGTACATCTGAAGTAGCAGATGAGCTTTCTAATATCTCCACATGACTGATCATCTCTTGCCCGTCTGGAACGATTACTGGAGTAATTACAGGTAATCCACCCTGTTGAATCGCGTCCAGGTCAAACTCCATCAATAATTGTCCAGCTTTAATGCTATCTCCTACTTTGACATGAGGGTTAAACCCCTGCCCTTTGAGAGAGACGGTATTAATCCCGACATGTATCAAAACTTGTACGCCAGATTCATGTTCAATAATCAGAGCGTGTTTGCTTTTCTCCATGACATGGGCAACTTTTCCCGCGAAAGGAGCGGTGACCCTACCCTCAGATGGATGAATAGCGATGCCATCCCCCATAGCTTTTGTAGAGAACGCAGGATCTGGAACCTCTTCTAGAGAAACCACTTTTCCTTTAATTGGCGCTACCATGTCGAATTCTTCAATACGGGGAGCCGCCTTCTTTTTCAACCATTTAAACATAACGATGCCACCTTATTTAGAGATTACATTCATAAACAGCGATAGGAAAAAAACTATATCCTTTTAGGAACCGGTTCCACGAATTCATTAAATAAAAACCGGAGTGAAACCGATTTCTATTTGAATTATAGTGAATGCCTTTCCATGATGTCAAGGCGATGATGTTCATAACTTACATGAAAAAGAAGTAGACCGACCCCAACCAAGGTATCGGTCTACTTCTGAACCTTACTGCCGACTGCTCTTTAAGCAGTTGTGTACACTGTTAACGCTAGGCTTACCCTTCCAGCGCCTGCTTCAATTCCTCTGGCGAGGCGTCCCACCATTCCTGATTATGCGAAATCAGCAGGCTTTTGAGCGCTGCTTTATCTTCGCTGCCCAGATCATCCAGCATGAAACGGCGCTTGAGTGCATAATCCATACGGTTAACATGATCGGCAAGAATTTTCCAGCCGCGTTTGGCTTCGTCGTCAATCAGCATCTCGCAGGCCGTCGCGCCACCGTACATACGTCCTTCAGGCGTACGGTCCACAGCTACCCATACCAGCCATACCTGGCGTCCGTTCGGTACGTCTTCTTTATTCGTAGAGAACTTGATTCCACGTTCTACTTTACTTTTGGCATGCATGGCACCGATATCAATTTTCGCCTCTCTTCGGTCAATGATGACCGGGGACATGCTGTTCAGGTCGATTGAGCCTGCGCCGAAGCCCTTATGTTTACTCTTGCCACTGACAATATTCAGTGCAATCTGCTTTTTGCCGTCCGGCTGATTTTCACTCATGCGTCACTAGGCCTCCAATTTCCGTCTTCACACTCATTCTACACTATAAATATTTTAACTAATAATCTCCCGAAAGCAAACATATACATGCTGTAGATGCTTGTCAACGGGAGGTATCCATTGTATGACCCCAGCACGCGCCAAAATCGTTTTATTGTCTACACTAGCCCTCGGACTCCTCGCAGGGACGTTATGGTTTGCCTGGCAACCCCAATCGCAATCCGCCCCTCAGTCTGCAGGCAAACCACTATACGGCTCCGAGTCTGAGTCTGCGCTTGCGCCAGATATGGGCAAGCCTCTAGGGGCCAACATCATGCCCGACCTGCCCAAGAACCCTCCACAGCCCGCTTCGGAAATTCTCAGCAAACGGGTGGTGGAGTATCACATTGATGTATCTCTGGAAAAAGGGCGGGTTTTGCGAGGCACTGAGACACTGACCTGGAGACATCCGGGCAAGAAAACTGTGAATGATCTGTATCTTCATCTATACCCGAATGCCTTCTCTTCTATGGAAACCACCTTTATGAAAGAATCCGGGGGAAAGCTGCGCGGAGACACCATGCCCAAGGACGGCTTTGGCTCCATGACGCTGACCGAACTAAAAACAGAAGATGGTTTATCTCTCATGCACCGTACTCAATATGTACAACCAGATGACGGTAACGCAAGTGACCGTTCGCTCATGAAGGTACGTCTGCCCAAGCCAGTACGAGGTGGCGAAGAAATCACACTATATATGAAGTTTGAAGTCAAACTGCCTGGCATTTTTGCTCGTATGGGTGCGACAGATGATTTTGTAATGGCTGGACAGTGGTTTCCAAAGCTCAGCGTCTATGAGACTGCAGGACAACGTGGACGCGCCGACGAGGGCTGGAACCTCCATCAGTATCATGGCAACTCCGAGTTCTATGCCGATTTTGGAATTTACAGCATACGAATTCGGGTGCCTGAAACACACATCGTAGCAGCGACCGGGTTTCCCACCCGTGGTGCAGTACGACAGAACGGCCAGAAAATATATCAATTTTATGCCGATGATGTACACGATTTTGCCTGGTCCGCTTCACCCAACTTTGTAGCCGTAGAAGAACCCTTTTCTTCTACTGAAGTTCCTGGTGTCAAAATCAAGCTCTATCTGGACCCGTCCCATAAGGAACTCAAAGGACGTTATATGAGCGCAGCCAAGGCCGCCCTTTCGTACTACAGCAAATGGTACGGGCCTTATCCATATTCCACTCTATCTATCGTCGTTCCACCCAAAACAGGCAGTGGAGCCGGCGGCATGGAATATCCGACACTCATCACGGCCGCAGCTGCGGACCAACTGAATCCCGGCTATAATCTGGAACGGACGCTGGTTCATGAGATTGGGCATCAATATTTCTACGGAATGGTAGCCAATAATGAATTTGAGGAGCCCTGGCTGGATGAAGGCTTCACCTCCTATGCAGAAGAACGGCTCATGGAGCAAGAATATGGGCTTATCCCCAACTTGCCATTACAATCCGGACAGGTAGCTTCTCCACAGCCGCTAAACCGCGAATCCTGGAAGTACGGATCGTCGGCTGAGTATGCACAAAATGCCTACTCACGAGGCAAGCTGGTACTACGAGGTATTGAGCGTCAGGTGGGTACGAAAAAAATGGACCGGATTATGCGAACCTATGTCCAGACCTACCGATTCAAGCATCCGACCTCACAGGATTTTCAGCGTGTCGTGGAGAGGGTGACTGGACGCTCATGGAGCCACTATTTTGAACAATATGTATATGACGGCCAGATGGCGGACTTTTCTGTCGATCGCATCACGAACCGCAAGTTGGAGAATGGATATGAAGCAGTCGTGACGCTCAGCAAAAAAGGAGCAGATTATCCCAAGATCCCTGTTCAATTTACCTTCAAGGATGGCACGACAATATTTAAGGCATGGGACGGTACGGGCAAAAGTACATCTTTCCGACTCAAAAGCACCTCCCCCGTGTCCTATGTGGCCGTTGATCCTCTATACACTATTGCACTGGAGAACAAGCATATTAATAATAGCCTGAAGGCTGAATTGGACGAAAAGCAACAAACCCGTTGGAGTGTGAGTGTAACCAAGCTGTTGGAGACACTGCTTGGAAGTCTGTCATGGTGAGGTGTCTATAGATGCGGACTGTTTTAAAAGAAGGCTGGGCGCTAGTGCGCATACGCTTTTATATCGTTATCATTTTATTTTTGTATCGTCTGCTGTGGGGAGTATTTCTCTATCGGCTGGTACAGTCGGCCGTTGTCCCGCTGCTGCTGCGTTATCCTGATCAGAGCCAAAACGAGCTGGGAAAGACCTTGTTTTGGATGGAGGGCCAGATCGCTTTGATGGACAGCCGGGAAGTACACGTATATTTATGGATACTACTAGGGGCGACCGTATTGCGCGTCCTAATCACTCCCTTCATTAGAGCTGGCATATATCAAAGCCTGTATACCGATGCGTCTGAACCGCAAAGCCTGTCCTTCTTCAAGGGGATGAAACGTCACGGTATGTCATCTCTGTTGTATTACATCATCGAGTTGGGTTTGCTGCTGCTTCCCGCCTTCTGGGTGGTACCGAGACTCTATCCTATTGTAGCAGGAACGCTGCAATCTTCCTCTTACCTGTTGCATTTGTTGCCCTATGCCATTGGGTGGGTGGCTTACGGTTGGTTCATTCGGCAGTGCATCCTGTATATGCAACTGGGCACGGTCAGTGGTCATGCCATACTATCGTCCCTGCTCGCCTTCTTTCGCCAGCTTCTTCCGGCTGTAAGCGTATCTCTCTTGCTTGGTGCTTGTGTGCTGCTGGTCTTCGGTCTATTTGGCACCGTAGCGATGATTTGGACTGGTATGTTGGCGCTAATTCTCCAGCAATCGTATCATTTTGTTACCAGTCTGGTCAGGCTGTGGCATATCAGTTCGCAGTATCGTCTATGGCACATCGATATCTCCAGCAGAGGCTAATCCCTCTCTTTATGCTTTCTCCTGCATTTTTAGCTGTCGAAAAAACTTTTTTCTTTCCCGTGCAAACGGCACATAACTGAATACTGTTAACAGAATCTGTTCCTAGGGCGTTAGGAACAGATTTTTTTTGTAACTTTTTGCGATGAAACATTTGCCAAAGCCTGCTGTCTTTGTTACAATAATCGCAGTGAACTGATAGTAACAACTTTGTAATCTTTATTGTAACCTTTATCTTAAAAACATCGTTGTCGTGAATACTGCTCTCCAAGGTGCACATCTTAAGTTAAGCCTAATTCCTGGCACCTAGGAAGCGGGGGAACCAGTTTGGGTGAATTGATCTCGCAACAGAGTGGTCATAGGGGAACCTTCTACCGAATCCTTAAGCTAACCTCGCAGGCATTGGAAGGGGTATATTTTTTTTGAAGAAGAAGCTAACGATCGCAGCCATGGGTCTCGCCATTGCCTTTACATCTTTTACATTCGGTGGCAGCAGTGCATTTGCAGACTCTAAGATGGACCAGGTCATCCAAGATGCCAAAGGAACGAACTATAGAAGCGGAGGTACTACACTCGAGGGATTCGATTGCTCCGGCTTCACAATGTATGTATTCAACAAACTGGGAATTAAACTGCCGCATCAATCTGGATCACAATTCAAAATGGGAGCTTCTGTATCCCGCGATGAAATGAGACCAGGCGACCTGGTGTTCTTCAACACCACAGGAAGAGGCGTTTCCCATGTAGGTATCTTCGTAGGTGAAGGGAAATTCGCCCACTCCTCGACTTCACGTGGTGTAGTAGTTAGCTCACTGAACGAAAATTATTACGCTAACCGTTATGTCGGTGCAAAAAGAATTATGAGCACAGACGCTTACCATTCTGTAGCTTCAGATATTCCTGATGACGACAACGTAGAATAACTACCGCACAGCAAGCTAACCCTAGCCGCAATTTGATTCTGGCCGGAATCGAATTGCGGTTTTTTATGTCCACTACATCAGTAATTATTATCATTACTGACGAACTGACACCTCAAAAGGTTTCAGTTTTAGCGAACATCGTCGGTTTACCGCCACCGCTGGGGGAGCATATGAGCAGTAAATCCTTCTTATTGAATGTATACCCGACTTAGGTACGAAATAAACACGCTTGCCATTCTCCTACAACTTGTCTACAATCTGTGGTTAATGATTGAAGTACCTACATAAGGAGGAATGAAAAAGTGCCGGCCTCAATATCCAACTACCGGATTGTACCGATGGACGAGCATCAAGCGGCTGAAATCTGTGAGTGGCGCTATGATCCCCCCTACAACATATACGGCTGGCTTCCCTGGGAACAAATGAAGGCACTTGAAGTTGAATTTGGAAGTCCCACGCTTCGCCAAGAGCAATATGTTGCCGTACTGGACGAAGAGAATGAGCTGACGGGATTTGCTCAATATTTTCCTATGGTCGGTGTGACCCGGCTGGGTCTTGGAATGCATCCCGAAAGATGCGGACATGGCACAGGCTCCGATTTTGTCCGGGCCATTGCGGAGGAAGCCAGACGACGTCATCCACAGAATGAAATTGACCTAGAGGTTCTCACCTGGAATCAGCGGGCTATACGAGCCTACAAGGCAGCTGGATTTGAGCTGACGGATACCTATGAACGTCAGACTCCAGATGGCAGAAAACCGTTCTATTGTATGGTATATCGTCCTGAACAACAGAACCGGGTTCTATAAATAAGAGCGCCTTCGCTATACAACCGCGATGTTGTATAGCGAAGGCGCTCTTAATATATACAACAGATCATTATAAAATCAATGACTGCTGCGCATTTTTTCAAAAGCTTCATTATATTGTTGGGCTTCCTTAATATCTACGGCCATAATACCGCCATCGTCCCAAGAGGTCAAACGCAGAGTCACGGTCTTGTAATCAATCGTAATAAATGGATGGTGATTGAATGCCTCAGATATAGCGGCAACTTCATCCACGAATGCAATTCCCTTCATAAAACTGGAAAAATTATATTTCCGAACGATCCAACGTCCTTCCTCCAGTTCCCAGCCCTCCAGTTTCTCCAGATGCGCTTCAATCTCTTCTTGTGTAAAAGGCATGTTACGAACTCCTCCCCGTTTATACGGAAGCCTTTTAGCCGCTTACATGCGGCCAAAACTACGATATATTGGTGTACATATTACCACGGCCCCGTTGATAAATCCATAAGACGGCCTTTAAATCAAAGGGACCGACGTCAGCTCCTCATCTCCGATGAGTACATAGATCCGGTGCTGCTCCGGCTCATAAATCACAACGCCGCTGCCTACAGTGATTATGGGCTCCGTACCCAGTGCATAAAATAGGTCTTCTGCCAAAGCTTCATTGACTTCCTGACGCCCCATCGGGTTCAGCCTGTCCCAATCTTCTGCTTCCATTTCAAAAAATTCATAGCTATCTGGGATGCGTCCCACAGCCTCTGTCAAATCGTTCAAAATTTGTTCATACTCGCGCCCATGCTTTACTCCCATGCTATTTCCTCCAATGGTTCAGCGATTCAATACATAATCACTTTATTATACCGGAAATTGGCCCTTAACAAAAAAGAGAGTTTTGTCGATAAATACTATAATCCGTCTCATAATGACGCGCTTGGGGCAAGGACGACCCATGCGGCATGAAAGGATTCAAAATCTATTCTCATGGATGAGGTGTATCATGCAAATTACAACCATTATTGGACTTGTGCTCGGGCTTTTGTCACTGGTCGTCGGGATGATCCTGAAGGGCGCGCCAGTCGTCAATCTGGTCAATAATCCCGCTGCTTACATGATTATTTTCGTCGGAACAGCAGCAAGTATATTCATGGCGTTTCCGATGGATGACATGAAACGAGTGCCAAAGCTGTTTAAAATTATTTTCACCCAGCAGAAATTGCTGGATCGCAAGGAGCTTATCGGTACATTTACCGAATGGGCATCCATTACCCGTCGTGAAGGTCTGCTCGCGCTGGAATCCAAGGTCGAAGAGATCGACGATCCCTTTATGCGCGGCGGTATGCGAATGATTATCGATGGTAATGATCAGGAGTTCGTACGCGATGTTCTGATGGAAGACATTAACGCTACCGAAGATAGACACCGCGCCGGCGCACTGATTTTCTCCCAAGCCGGTATGTACGCTCCAACACTCGGGGTACTTGGTGCGGTTGTAGGTCTGATCGCCGCTCTGGCCGACCTTAGTGACATGGAAAAACTGTCCCATGCCATTGCAGCCGCCTTTATTGCAACGTTGCTCGGTATTTTTACAGGTTATGTCCTATGGCATCCAATGTCCAACAAGCTGAAACGGCTATCCAAAAAAGAAGTGGAACTTAAGTTAATGATGGTCGAAGGTCTGCTTTCCATTCAATCCGGTATCTCGACGATTGCCATCAGCCAGAAGCTAGCAATCTTCCTAACTCCAACCGAACGGGCTTCGATGACCCAGAAGGATGGCGATTCCAGTGAGTAAAAAGAGACATGAACCGCATGAAGAGCATGCTGACGAAAGCTGGCTGTTGCCATATTCCGACTTAATGACCCTTCTGTTGGCTCTTTTCATTGTCTTATTCGGTATGAGCTCGCTCGATGCCAAAAAATTTGAAACTATGGCTCAATCCCTGAGTTCAGCTTTTAGTGGCGGTACTGGCGTGCTGGATCACTCAGCCGCGAATCCGTCGTCACAATCCATGGATATGGGCAAAAATAAAGAAGAGGTATCACAACCCTTAAAATCGAAAGCCACTTCCACCTCTGATCTGCAAAAGCAACTCGCCCAGCGGGAAGAAGAAGATTTAAAGAAGCTTAAAAAGCAAATGGATCAGTATATTCAAAATAACGGCCTGTCCACCCTACTGAACACCAAGCTGAACCAATCCCAGCTGATGATCACCATTAGTGATAATGCCCTGTTTTCATCCGGGCAGGCCGAAGTAAAGCCAGAAGCGAGAAAGCTGGCCAAATCCATTTCCAGCATGCTCCAGCAGTTTCCTGGTTATGATGTTATCGTATCCGGTCATACGGACAATGTACCTATTTCCAATAGTCAGTTCCCGTCCAACTTTGATTTGAGTGCCAAGCGTTCGCTCAATTTCTTGCGTATTTTGTTGCTCAATCCGCAGCTCGATCCTACCAAGTTTGTATCCATCGGATATGGCGAGTATCGACCATTGGCAGGCAATCAAACTGGAGCAGGACGCGCCAAAAACCGTCGTGTCGAAATTTCCGTTCTTCGCAAATATCAGAACGGTACACAAGTTATTAGTCCTACCTCAAGCTCGAATGAAGGTTGATCATGAATATGTTATATGAACAAAGGCACCGCCGCATTTTTTATGCAGCTGGTGCCTTTTACTTTAGGGATTTCTGTTCTCTAGCCCTGTCATATACGAGGGACAAGCGCTGTAGGCTATAAGAAGGCCTCTGGCATTAGCTAAGTGTATAATCAAGCATCTGGCCCAGTTCCAGCTTTTCAGCCTCTGTTAAATCACGCCAGGCGCCTTTCTGAAGGGATCCCAAACGAATATTCATGATTCGCAGGCGCTGCAGTTTCTTAACTTCATAACCGAAGGCAGCACACATACGTCGGATCTGACGATTTTTCCCTTCTGTCAGGATAATACGGAATACATACTCAGATACACGTGTTACTTCACAGGGCAGCGTTCGATGACCGAGTATCTTTACACCGCTGGACATCCCCTGCACAAAGGATGGTGTGACCGGACGATCCACTGTTACGATATATTCTTTCTCATGTTTGCCTTCTGCCCGTAAGATCTTATTCACAATGTCCCCATCATTGGTTAATAAAATGAGACCTTCCGAATCCTTATCCAGGCGTCCAATTGGAAATATCCGCTGCGGGTGCCCCACAAAATCGACAATATTGCCTCTAATGTGGCTCTCTGTCGTGCTTGTAATGCCCACTGGCTTGTTCAATGCAATATAGACGTGATCGGACTTATCGCGCAGTGGCTTGCCGTTCACACGGACGTCATCGCCTTCCTCCGCTTGACTGCCCAGCACGGCCACTTCGCCGTTAATCGTCACGCGGCCGCTCTCTACCAGCTTGTCCGCCTCCCGGCGCGAGCAAAAGCCAGTTTCGCTGATAAATTTGTTAATGCGCAACCTGTGTACCCTCCATTTCTACGAACACACTTCCTTCTGCCCCCAGCTCATTACTCAGGCTTGGCGATCGGAAGCTGCACGAGGGCGGTTGTTCCCTCTCCCTCTGTGCTTTCAATATCCAGTGTGCCTTTATGGCTCTGTATAATACGCTGGCTGACCATAAGCCCTAGTCCTGTACCTGTTTCTTTGTTTGTGACAAAAGGTTCTCCCAGCTTGGATAGCATTTCTGCGGGAATACCCGTTCCCTGGTCCCGTATGAAGATTTTAACGCTTTCTCCCTCTAAGAACAAATGAATTGTGATGATGCCACCTTTACTCATAGCCTCCATGCTATTTTTAAGTAAATTAATGAATACCTGTTTTAACTGATTTTCTTCAGCATATACCAAGGCAGGCTCGTCCGTGACCTGAAGGTTGAATACAATACCCAACAGATGCGCCTGGCTATCCAGTAAAGAAATAACATCACTCACAATATAACGAACATCTTTTTTCTGAAAATGCACTGCCTGTGGCTTCGCCAGTATTAAAAACTCGCTAACGATCAAATTGATGCGATCCAGCTCAGACATCATAATATCGTTGTGTTTCATATTCAACACTTGATTTTGCTGCTGTAGTTGTAGGAAGCCACGTAGCGTGGTTAATGGGTTACGAATCTCATGCGCTACGCCTGCCGCCAGTTGCCCTACGGTTGTCAGCTTCTCTGATCTACGCAGCAGTTCTTCCATCCGGTTGCGCCCCGTAATATCACGCGAAACACAGATAAAGCCTAAGATTTCGCCTTGTTCATCCAGAATAGGGGACGTACTCATACTAATCTCTACTGTACTTCCATCCTTACGCATTCGTAGGGTCTCACTTGATACGATGCTTTCTCCCTGAAGCAGGCTCTCCTTCTGAAATTCATACTCCTCTTGTTGCTGCGGAGGTACAAACTCCAGCTTACGGCCAACCAATTCCTTCTTAGTCCATCCGTACAAAGCTTCGAAGGCATGGTTAACCCGAATAACACGATCCTCCTGATCGGTTACATGAATCGCATCTGCCGTCTGATTAATAACCGATTCTAGATGCTCCTTTACAGAACGGTTTTCTTCATACATCTGTTCAAGTCTTCTCGTATACATCCCCAGATTGTAGGCCATCGCATTGATGCGCTCACCCAGCCGTGCAAGCTCATGGCCGCCCTTAATTTCTAGCCGTGTATCAAAATGGCCGTCAGCCATCTCGTTCACTTTTCCCAAAATCGACTGAATCGGACGGACAAATAGGCTGGCGAGCACATAGCTTCCAATGATCACAACCTCCAATAGAACAATGGAAATAGCAACTAAACTAATCAATTGCTTAGATATAACAGAAGCGATTGTATCATAATTCATGACAATACGAATGACATAGGCATCACGGTTTGTCGGATAAAAAGGTATGTAACTGACAAGCACTCGTTCGCCTTTAATATAGCAATCTTGTACGATACTCTCTCCCGAAAGGATCGCCCTTGACACGGCCAAACGATCCTCAGGCACTCTCGTTAGTTGATACGTGCCGAATTGGATCGGTTCGTTGTACATGTAATAGTGTTTTCGGTCGTTACCGTTCTTGTCCATCGTAGCGCCACCAAAGGTTGCAGGGTTGATTCCTGTTATCTCCAAAATGCGATAATCCACTTGCTGAGTCTGCTTCACAATCTCAGCTGGACTCAAGATAGGTATAAAATCCTGGACT
Organism: Paenibacillus sp. Mc5Re-14; assembly: GCF_001049835.1. Classification (NCBI taxonomy): domain Bacteria; kingdom Bacillati; phylum Bacillota; class Bacilli; order Caryophanales; family Paenibacillaceae; genus Paenibacillus; species Paenibacillus sp. Mc5Re-14. The sequence continues at coordinate 2,365,326 of NZ_CVPD01000001.1, forward strand.
GAAGTATCCTGGAAGGATACTCGAATTAAGTAGTTGCGTTTTTGGTCATAATAAAATCCCCATTTATTAATATGTGAGGAGGCTGAATCTGTGTAATCAAAAGAACTGGTCCAAAAATGATCCAGATTCTGACCATGCGCCATGGCCACCTGTCCATGCTCATATAATTGGTCAACTGCATTTTTCCAATACCCCATTAATGGATCGGATGACGTTAGCTCTTTAGGATTCGAAGATTTGACAACCTTATACCCCTGTCCATCTCGGATCATCAAAGAGATATTAATATCCCTGTGGAGTGTAGCTATCTGTTGTAGCTGTTCCTGCTGGATATTTCGGATGTCGGGATCAAGCTGATTGGCAGCCAACGTAGCAGAGAGCCACAGATTATATCCGAGCTGCTTGTCAACAGCCTCCCAACTATGTCGGGTTTGTTCAATAGCTCCTCCGATGATTTTAGCCGTCAGAACCATTTTGGTTTCACTGTCACTTCTTAGATTTTCGTGGGTCGTGTAGTAATTGAGTGCGATGTTTAACAATAGGATAAACAGGACCGACCCCGACAAAATGATCGTTATTCTGATTTTTATCGACACACTGATTTCTCACCTCTTGCCGTATGCTGGCGATTACTGGCAATTGCTAACTCAATGATACCGTAATAGTGCCTGGGATACCAGCATTTACATTTACCGGATATACATAAATACACATCCTGTGAACAATGTTGTCAATAGGCGAGCATTTACCTACAATGTATTAAGATAATCATCCACATATAGTCCACAAATACACAGATGTTATTATAAACTGTGGATAAACCTGTGGACAAGTATGGTGTTATCCACAATTTTATTCACATCATGTTAACAACGGAATACTTGTTCGTTGGATAATTCCGCGTTTGAAAGGAGCATTTTCCCAGTGACCATTATGGATCACGCCTATTGGATGAGAGAAGCCATTCAGGAAGCGTACAAGGCAGAAGCGTTGGGTGAAGTCCCCATCGGAGCTGTCATTGTAAAAGATAATGAAATCATCGGTCGCGGCTACAATTTGCGCGAGACCGACACCGACCCAACTGCACACGCAGAGATGGTTGCCATCCGGCAGGCCAGTGAGCATTTGGGAGCTTGGCGCCTGCTGGATTGCAGGCTGTATGTCACTTTGGAGCCGTGTCCGATGTGCGCTGGAGCCATTGTGCAATCACGCGTCCCCCATCTAATATACGGCACCACAGATCCCAAGGCGGGCTGCGCAGGCACGCTAATGAATTTATTGCAGGAGCCTCGGTTCAATCATTGTACAGAAGTAACCAGTGGTGTACTTCAGGAGGAATGTGCCTCCATGCTAACAAACTTTTTTCGGCAGCTCCGGCAAAAAAGAGCGGCTGCCAAATTGTCTCCTCCTTCATCATCCTGAGGAGGAAAGTCTAAAGCTCTTCATCTCACTGCTAATTCCTCATGAAAGGAGATCACCCCATGCCTATGAGCTTGTATAATACGCCTCAAGGTATCTTTTTACGTCCCCTAAGCTTGGAGGATGGAGAAGCTCTTCTCGCCCTTAGGCTTCGAAATAGGGACTCTCATGCGCCCTATGAACCGCTGTATGAGGATTCATTTTTCACTTTAGAGAAACAGCAGGATTACATCCGTGAGAGATTGCGCCAAGCGGAAGAAGATCGAGGATACTTGTTTGGTATCTTTCTCCTAAAACAAGAACGGCTGATAGGTTATATTTCTATTTCCAATCTGGTGCGTGGAGTTGGACAATTCGCCGATGTCGGCTATATGATGGATCAACATGAGCAGGGAAAAGGGCATATGACGGCTGCCTTAAAATTGATCATACAGTATGCCTTCCGTGCCTTATCTCTACATCGCCTCCAAGCAGGCACCCTTCTCCATAATGATCGCTCACAACGCGTATTACAGAAGTGTGGCTTTCAGCCAGAAGGTATTGCTCGCAAGCTGGTACAGATTCAGGGCGAATGGCAGGATCATCAGATGTTCGGAATTCTAGCTGAGGATCACGTGTGACGAATCTCAATAACCGCACGGAGGATAACTTAGTCATAAACAAAAAAACCGCCCGGCCTACGCCGAGCGGTTTTCTTACATCACATTCGAAGGAATGATGTTTGTAATCATGTTACCTCCTAATTAAGGAGATACAGTTTGCATTTTTTGTTGTAGCTGTTCAATAGTCAGAACTTGATCAGCTGTTGGAATACCCACTTTAAATGCTGCTTTTTCATTGATTTTGCTGTATTGCGAGTAGCCTGTTACAGACAATTTCACATTGTCTTTCGTAGAAGGATCATTCACTTCCACGTTCGCATTCAGATCTTGATACACAGGAACGTTATCCTTGTTCAGAGCAGTGTTAATGTCAAACTGTTTCACTGTCAAATAGTTCTTCAACTCATCCAGCTTTTTGCTGACTTCGCTGGTGTTGGATTGCAGTTCTTTCTTCGCTTTAGCCAGTTCTTCCTTCTTCACTTGAAGCATGCTAGCATATTCGTCTTTAGACATAATATCTAGGACCTTAGGAAGCGCCTTAGTAATAAATGTATTAGTCGCTTGCTTCACATTGTCGTTCGTGATTTTAAACTGAACCACTTGTTTAGCTTCAACGCCTTGTGGCAATTTAGCATCTTTAGGATCAATATCAAAGAAATACGTAGCTTGATCATACTCATTCATAATCGCAGCAATCACTTCGTTCGCAAATTTTTGCGATTTTTCCTGATCCATAGTTGCAGGGTTAAACTCTTGTCCTGATTGTTTAGCCAGTTCTTGTGGATCAATGAGTAGGAATTTACCTACAACATCCTGTGGAAGCGGGTAAAATGGAATATTAGGAATTTTAACGTACAATTTATCTTTAGTCATTACCATTGGAATCGTAAAGCTGGTAGAAAGATCACCTTTCAAATGAATGCCCAGCGTCATTTCAGATTGGAAAGGCTCTTTTTGGTATACACCATCCATTGTAATATCAGCATTTTTCAGCATGCTAGTTACCATTGCACTTTGCTCAGCTGGAACAGAGGCAGAGGTAATTGTCAGTTCCTTAACGGTAAATTGACTTTTGGATTCATAGGAATTCAGCTTCATAGCATTTGCTGTACCGGTCGTAACAGCTTCCTTCGGTTCTAACTTCTTGCTACAACCTACCAGCGCTACCGTCATAAGCAACACCATAGTGAGGACCAAGACGGATAATTTTTTACTCATTGTGTAGATTCTCTCCTCTCAAATTAACCCCTTTTTTTATGCTATAAAAAAATACACACCTTCTATTTTAACTCATATTCACAAACGGCGAAACACTTATTGGAAAATTTTCTTACAATAAGCACAAAGACACCCTGGCTCTTTAACCAGGGTGTACTATACTTTGTAATATTTTTAGGAGAAAAGTCTGACTGCTTATGAACCTTGTCTGTTGTGGTGATCGACGTGATTCCGCTGTTTCACCTTCTTGGAACCGGATAGGGGCTCTTGTTGATGACTACGCTCACGCTTTTCATTACTTCCGCCAGAATCCTGGGCCTCGGGAACAGGAACAGCTCTAGGCTTGCCCATTTACGCATCCTCCATTCTAAGTCTAAATTATTGGTACATCAACAAATCCGTTTATTACCATTTAAAATAGGACTATAGATGGGTCAGATCTTCCGTTTTATCGTGATTCAGTGAATCCTGATGACGACGATCATTACGATCCTGCTGCACTTGCTGTGCCTGATGACTATTTACTGGACGTTGCTCCAAATCATCGACAATGTTGGACAGGTTTTTATCCAGTCCATTTTTGGCCTTTGTCATGTAGCCTACCTCCTCATTCCTTCATGACTACGAGTGTGTCAATGATTGTAATGTTTGAGCACATTGGTGAATGTGCCGAGTATAATCGGACACCAGCTGTTGAATGATATCTGTTCGTTCATCCACAGACCGCCCGTCACGCTCTACATCGACTAAGCTAACCTGTACTTCCCGGGAATCTACATACGTACACGCAAAATCAAAGGAGTACATTTGTCGGCCTTCTACCTCGATATGGATTCGTATAGCCCGGTTATCGGCTTCATCTGCCTGTACCTGTGTTTTATCCCCTGAATTCAAAAGAATCGGCAGTTGTTCCTGCCAGGCCTCTACCAGCTTTTGCTGATCTACTGTCATTTCTCGATTCATGCCAGCACCTCCACATCTGATAACGTGTGAAAAAAACAGGCTTTTTATACAACAAAAAAGCCATTCTTCACGATTCCTGATCATTAGCATATAGAACCTAATGTACCAGCTATCGTATTTGAATGGCTTGGTTTTATTTAGAATATGGCGGAGAGGATGGGATTCGAACCCATGTGAGCTTGCACTCTAACGGTTTTCAAGACCGCCCCGTTATGACCGCTTCGGTACCTCTCCAGGTGGTAAATGGATAAAGCTGCTTCCCTCTATCAAACAACTCAGGCGCAACAAAATTATTTTACCACAGAATTTTTAAGAATGCAAGGCTTACTGTTTAGGAGTTATAACCTCAATGCCTCGCATGTATGAACGCAGCACTTCGGGAATCACAATGCTTCCATCCTCTTGCTGATAGTTCTCCAAAATAGCAGCTACAGTCCGCCCTACAGCCAACCCTGAACCGTTCAGTGTATGTACAAATTCAGGCTTTGCCTTCGCATCTGGACGAAACCGGATGTTTGCACGACGTGCCTGGAAGTCTTCTGTGTTGGAACAGGAAGAAATCTCACGGTACATGCCGCTCTCAGGCAACCATACTTCCAGATCGTACGTTTTGGCAGACGTAAAACCCATATCCCCTGTGCAAAGTGCCAGCACCCGATATGGAAGTCCGAGCAGCTGCAAAACACGCTCAGCGTTATTCGTCATTTTCTCTAATTCTTCATAAGAGGTATCCGGGTGAACCAGCTTGAGCATTTCCACCTTATTGAACTGATGCTGACGAATCAAGCCACGTGTATCACGTCCTGCAGATCCTGCCTCTGAGCGAAAGCAAGAGCTGTATGCCACATAATATTTAGGAAGCTGATCTGCATTCATAATCTCTTCACGGTGGTAGTTCGTTACCGGAACTTCGGCCGTAGGAATGAGATAATACTCAGTATCACGCAATTTAAACAAATCTTCTTCAAACTTTGGAAGCTGACCCGTTCCGTACAGACTGTCTCGATTTACAATGTATGGAGGTAGCATTTCTTCATAACCATGCTCACTACTGTGCAGATCCATCATAAAGTTAATTAGCGCACGTTCCAAACGCGCTCCCAGTCCCTTATAGAACGTAAAACGAGAACCCGTCACCTTAGCTGCAGCCTCAAAATCAAGAATATCTAGATCCTGAGCCAACTCCCAATGTGCTTTGGGTGTAAAAGAAAACTCGCGCGGCTCTGACCAGCGACGAATTTCCACATTATCCTCTTCAGAAGCGCCTACAGGCACAGTCTCATTGGGGATATTAGGGATCGACATCACCAGTTCGTCGATCTGAACTTCCAGTTCACGCACTTGCTCATCCAATTCTTTAATACGATCGGAGACCTGGCGCATTTCAGCAATAAGATCATCCGCATTTTCCTTATTCTTCTTCAACTTGGCTACTTCACCAGATACGACATTCCGACGATTTTTGAGTCCTTCACTTTCCTGAAGCAACTCACGACGGCTTACATCCAGATCTGTAAAACCATTAATCAGATCCAGAGATTTACCTCTGTTCTGTAAAGCTTTCTCAACCCGACCAAGCTCATTACGCAAAATCTTTATATCTAACACAGGTGATCCCTCCTACACTACAAACCTGACTTTCCGCTATCCGCGGACCATATCCACGAAATACTGATGTAACCGGTAATCGTCTGTTAATTCCGGATGGAAGGATGAAGCCAGCAAATGGCCCTGACGGGCTGCTACAATCTCGCCGTTATATTCAGACAGCACATCTACTCCCATTCCGACAGATTGTATTAAAGGCGCGCGTATAAACACCGCACGAACCGGCTCCTCAATCCCTTTAATGTTCAAGTCTGTTTCAAAGCTTTCTCGTTGGCGACCAAAAGCATTACGCGATACTGTAATATCCATTAGTCCCAAATGTGCTTCTTCCTGTCCTTGAATCGTTTTGGCCAATACAATCAATCCCGCGCAAGTGCCAAATACAGGCTTGCCTTGATTGGAAAATTGACGTATAGCCTCTACAAAATCATACTTGCGCATTAGCTTGCCGATAGTTGTGCTCTCACCACCGGGAATGATAAGACCGGACAGCTCATCGAGCTGTTCGATCTTCTTCACTGCTATACCTTTAGCACCTGCACGTTCAACGCTTCGTATATGCTCAGCCACAGCGCCTTGCAGCGACAATACTCCTATTTTCATGCCGGCCCCTTCTTTCTTACCAACCACGATCTTGCATGCGCTCATGCGATGCCAGTTTGGAAATTTCAATGCCTTTCATAGGAGTTCCCAAATTCTTGGACACTTCTGCAATCAGCTTGTAATCCGTGTAATGAGTGGTCGCTTCCACAATTGCCCGTGCAAATTTCTCAGGGCTGTCCGACTTGAAGATACCAGAGCCTACAAAGACACCATCAGCGCCTAAATGCATCATCAACGCAGCATCCGCAGGTGTTGCTACACCGCCTGCTGCAAAGTTGACCACTGGTAGCTTACCAAGCTCATGCACTTCCAGCAGCAGTTCATAAGCAACTCCGAGGTTTTTCGCTTCTGCATACAGCTCGTCCTTCGACAGGTTTTGCACCTTGCGAATTTGACCATTAATAAACCGCATGTGACGAACAGCCTCAACAATATTTCCAGTTCCCGGCTCACCCTTTGTACGGATCATAGATGCGCCTTCACCGATACGACGCAATGCTTCCCCTAGATCCTTGGCTCCACAAACAAATGGAACGGTGAACTCCCGCTTATCGATATGGAACACCTCATCTGCAGGTGTCAATACTTCACTCTCATCGAGATAGTCAACACCGAGAGATTCGAGTACCTTTGCCTCAACAAAGTGACCAATACGAGCCTTAGCCATAACAGGAATAGAAACAACCTTCATAACCTCTTCCACAATCGTAGGGTCAGCCATACGAGCAACCCCACCAGCTGCACGGATATCCGAAGGCACTCGTTCAAGAGCCATTACGGCTGTAGCGCCTGCTGCCTCTGCAATTTTAGCCTGTTCAGCGTTCATGACATCCATGATTACGCCGCCTTTTTGCATCTCTGCCATACCTCTTTTTACACGCGAAGTTCCCGTTTCCATGTCGTTGCCTCCTGTAAGGGTTACGTTTAGATTCTAACTTAAGATTTTACCGTACGAACGCCAAATACACAATCATTTCAAGTTACAAAATAAGTAATGCAGGACACGTTAGGTCGATTAGCATTTCATCTTTAGAAGAGATTCTTAATTCCCTGGAACAAATCGCCGAAGAAATCACCAATTGCCCGGAAAAGCATTCGGAACCAGCCACCCTCTTCTACTGCCGTGGTTGTAACCAAATCAACAGTTTTCGTCTGGCCTTTATCCACGCCATCCGTTTTGTATGTGTACGTAATTGTACCGACTTTAGCCCCTTGTTTCAAAGGTGCCACGAGAGAGCTTGCTGGTGTTATGTTCGTTGTAAAGGTTACCTTAGGATTGCTTGCACCCTTAGGTACGATAAAACTTACTGCATCTTTTGTGACAATCGGCACTTCTGTTTCCGTACCTTTGGTTACAGGCACATTCTCAACGCCCTTAACCACCGTCTTTGGAGCAACAACCTGCTTCACTTCAAAGTTATCAAAGCCATAGTTCAGTACTTTAGCCGTCTCTGTAAAACGATGAGGCTCTGAATCTGCTCCCATAACTACACTAATGAGACGCATTCCATTACGCTCAGCCGTACCTGTAAAACAGTTTCCAGCATTGCTCGTATGGCCCGTTTTCATACCGTCCAAGCCAGGATAAGCAAATTTTCTAAAGTTAGTAATATTTTTGTTTGCTTCTAGCATCCAATTATAGTTAATAATTGGCGCTTTATCATTCGGTCGAAATTTGTACGATTGAATTGTGGTAAACCGTGTATAATCTGGATGATCCTTAATGATGTAACTGGCCAGAGTAGCTGCGTCTCTCGCTGTCATCACAGTTTCCCGGTCTGTGTCCGGTTGAAACCCTGTAGGCATATCCTTACGATCCAAGCCAGTCGAGTTGATAAAATACGTATTTTTCATACCCATTTTCTGAGCGGTTTCATTCATTAGTTTTACAAAATCGTGCTCGGTTCCAGATACGCGTTCAGCAAGAGCTACTGTGGCATCATTGGCAGAACCTACTGCCATGGCAATATAAAGCTCTTCTACCGTATGTTGATCCCCTTGAGCCAAAAAAATACGTGATCCGATACTCTTAGAAGCATTCTCGTTAACCGTAACCTTATCCGTCCACTTAAGTTTTCCTTGCTTAACCTGCTCCGCTACGAGGTACTCTGTCATCATTTTGGTCATACTGGCTGGCGGAAGCGGCTCATCTGGATTCATAGAGAGCAAAACCTGCCCAGTGGAAGGCTCAATCAAAATGGCCGAACGAAGTGCCAGACTAGGGGGGTTAATGGAACCTGTTCCCGTGATATTCGTTGCCTCTGTTGCCGCTCCAGCAGCAAAAGTAGCCACGCTTGAATCGAAATTGCCTACAACAGGCAAGGCCGACATATACATCATATTAAGCACCATGACTGCAGTCACACTCTTTTTAATCATGCTGCGTTTATTATTCTTTTTAAAATTGTTCGCTTTCAAATGAATACAAACTCCTCTCGTACCTTAACCCGATCCGCTATATATAACGAGACGGTGGTTACAGCCTTTACTCGGCCAAAGAATTAATGTTTTAGTGTTATACAATTTAATATCATTTCGTTTCCTAAGATATAGCTTGTCATGAGCATTCTGTGCTCGAATCTTCTTAACTGGTAGGAATCATCCAAAATACCTATGCGTCCTAATTCATCAATAACCTCATGAGAAGGCGGACACTTGTCTATTCTATCACAGGGGTATCTCTAAAAAAAGACAGGCAGAGCGAAATGCGCTCTGCCTGTCGTCAAGTCAAATACAGCTGAATTTTATAGAGAGTAGTTTGGCGCTTCTTTCGTAATCTGCACATCATGCGGATGGCTTTCGCGCAGACCTGCACCTGTAATACGGATAAAGCTTGTATCGTTACGAAGCTCTTCAATATTAGCAGTACCACAATACCCCATACCGGAGCGAAGACCGCCCAACAGCTGGTGAACAGTGTCGGAAAGTGGTCCTTTATAAGCAACGCGTCCCTCAATGCCTTCCGGTACCAATTTCTTGTCGTCATCTTGGAAATAACGATCTTTACTACCTTGCTTCATCGCAGCCATAGAGCCCATACCACGATATACTTTGAAGCGACGTCCTTGATAAATTTCCGATTCGCCTGGGCTCTCTTCCGTACCTGCAAAAAGACTTCCCAGCATTACTGCAGAAGCCCCTGCCGCAATGGCCTTTGTAATTTCACCGGAGTATTTAATACCTCCATCTGCAATAATCGGAATATTATATTCACGTGCTACTGTTGCACAATCATAAATAGCTGTTATTTGCGGAACACCAATCCCTGCAATTACGCGTGTTGTACAGATAGAGCCTGGGCCAATACCAACCTTAACGACCGATGCTCCTGCTTCAATCAATTCACGCGTTCCGTCACCCGTAGCTACATTACCTGCTACAATCGTCAGATCAGGATAAGTTTTACGCAACTCGCGGACTGCTTCAATAATGTTAATATGATGGCCATGAGCGGAATCCACAACAATCAAATCCACACCAGCTTTTACAAGTGCTTCAGTCCGTTCAAACGTATCCTTGGAAATGCCGACAGCCGCACCGACCAGAAGACGCCCTTGTGCATCCTTCGCTGCGTTCGGAAACTGAATAGCTTTCTCAATATCTTTGATGGTAATCAGACCTTTGAGGTAGTTCCCTTCATCGACTAGAGGAAGCTTTTCAATTTTATGCTTTTGCAAAATGACTTCCGCTTCCTGTAAAGTCGTGCCTACTGGTGCAGTTACCAATTCTTCCTTTGTCATGACTTCACTAATTTTAAGATCAAAATTGTGAATAAAGCGAAGATCACGGTTAGTAATAATACCCACCAGTTTGTTCTCTTCGTTTACAACAGGCACACCGGAAATACGGTATTTACCCATAACAGCCTCAGCATCGGACACCAAATGATCCGGAGTTAATGAGAATGGGTTGGTGATAACACCGCTCTCTGAGCGTTTAACCCGATCTACCTCTACCGCTTGCTGCTCAATCGACATATTTTTATGAATAACACCGATACCGCCCTCACGAGCCATTGCAATTGCCAACACTGCCTCAGTAACAGTATCCATACCAGCACTCATCAAAGGAATGTTCAGCTTCACGTTATCACTCAAACGAGTCGCTACGCTTACTTCTTTGGGCAGTACCACCGACTTACGAGGTACTAACAAAACATCGTCAAAGGTAAGGCCTTCCTTACCGAATTTATCTTCCCACACCAAGATGATCCTCCTTCAAAATGTTTAGTCTGTATTGGTCTTGTTGTCTGTCCGACATGGACAAATCAAGGCTCTCTGAAAATATATTATTGCAATCTTAGCAAAGCGGTATAGGGGTGTCAAGCCTTCATCAACAGCCCTAACCCGTAGTATTCCCCTGTACAAACAACTGTACTCCTACGAAGGACAACCATTATAAACAAACGGTTTTAAGGATAACTGTCTACTTACAAAAGTATATTTTACTTTGAGTAAGCAACAGAGAAGTAAGAATATAAGTAATTTCAACTACATGCAAAAAAGGACCATGATCTTATTGAGATCATGGTCCTTTTTACTTGTTGCTTGGCAACGTCCTACTCTCCCAGGACCCTGCGGTCCAAGTACCATCGGCGCTGGAGGGCTTAACGGTCGTGTTCGGGATGGGTACGTGTGGAACCCCTCCGCTATCGCCACCAAACATGAATTTACACCGTAAATTCTTTTTCAGGAATCAGCATCGCTAAATGCTGTGTGTTTGTCCGTGTAACTTCAGCTACTTGAGCTGACGATATACTGAACTTACACCCTGAAAACTGGATCCGAAACTTCCTTGCGTCTTATCTTAGGATAAGCCCTCGACCGATTAGTATTGGTCAGCTCCATGCATTACTGCACTTCCACCCCCAACCTATCTACCTCGTCGTCTTCAAGGGGTCTTACTTACTGGGAAATCTCATCTTGAGGGGGGCTTCACGCTTAGATGCTTTCAGCGCTTATCCCTTCCGTACATAGCTACCCAGCGGTGCTCCTGGCGGAACAACTGGTACACCAGCGGTACGTCCATCCCGGTCCTCTCGTACTAAGGACAGCTCCTCTCAAATTTCCTACGCCCACGACAGATAGGGACCGAACTGTCTCACGACGTTCTGAACCCAGCTCGCGTACCGCTTTAATGGGCGAACAGCCCAACCCTTGGGACCTACTTCAGCCCCAGGATGCGATGAGCCGACATCGAGGTGCCAAACCTCCCCGTCGATGTGGACTCTTGGGGGAGATAAGCCTGTTATCCCCAGGGTAGCTTTTATCCGTTGAGCGATGGCCCTTCCATGCGGTACCACCGGATCACTAAGCCCGACTTTCGTCCCTGCTCGACTTGTAGGTCTCGCAGTCAAGCTCCCTTCTGCCTTTGCACTCTTCGAATGATTTCCAACCATTCTGAGGGAACCTTGGGGCGCCTCCGTTACTCTTTAGGAGGCGACCGCCCCAGTCAAACTGCCCACCTGACACTGTCCTCGCACCGGATCACGGTACCAAGTTAGAACCTAGATACGATCAGGGTGGTATCCCAAGGATGCCTCCTCTCAAGCTGGCGCTCAAGATTCAACGGCTCCCACCTATCCTGTACAGATCGTACCCAAATTCAATATCAAGCTGCAGTAAAGCTCCATGGGGTCTTTCCGTCTTGTCGCGGGTAACCTGCATCTTCACAGGTATTAAAATTTCACCGGATCTCTCGTTGAGACAGCGCCCAAGTCGTTACGCCATTCGTGCGGGTCAGAATTTACCTGACAAGGAATT
>NZ_CVPD01000001.1:2382500-2480000 GCF_001049835.1 Paenibacillus sp. Mc5Re-14
AGATAGAAAATCTTTTGTGAATATTGTTGCTTCCCCTAAGTACTTCCGCTCTGTTGCCGAGGAGGGTGATCTGGCGAGCACTACCGAAGATGCCATACGCGGCCAGCATTTGGGTAACCTCCCTGTGCGTGTGATAGCCCGAGGCATTCAGCAAGATTTGACTCAGTTTGGTATTAGCAAGCGTGGAAATGATCAGATCGAACAAAGCTGGCAAATTGGGCAACGCGAGATGCTCAATATCTCTACCAATAGTAAATTTATTGTTGCCAAGAAGAGCGAGCATATGATTATTCATGATCAACCAGAGCTTGTCATTCAAGTCATCCGTGAGCTCATCTCCAATATCCATTATTCTCGGTCAACCGTTGCTAAAACAAACACTGATCATTAGAGGCACTACTCTCTGCATGTTGAGGATTTCATAAAATAAAAAAGACGCCCGGGTCCCTCCTATATAAAGGAACCCGGGCGTCTTTGCTGCTCACTACTATTCTCGTTGTTTGATCTTAGGACAAAATAGGCTTGTTTTTAGATGAGGCTTCTGCAATTTTACCAAGTATTTGTCTCAGTACTTTAGCATTTTCCCCGACAAAACCGGAATCAAGCAGCACATCATGCGTTCCGATGACTTCGTATTCTTTGTATTGGCCAAGTGTTGCCTGTTGCCATAACAATTTATCTAATGATGTATCCGGTCCAATACTATCATCCTCTGCAATCAGAGCATGGATATTTGCATGAACTTCACCTGCGTTAATAAGTTCATCGCGGTAGGTGGAGTAAACTAGCATTTTTTCCATGACTCGCTCCCTGTCCGCTGGATCTGCGAGGAATGCTTTGTACTGCTCTCTAATGCTGTCCAGCACTGTCTCGACAATCTCCTCAAGCTCCTCTGGTGTCGATTCATCCTTGGACATCTTTCTCATAGCATCTACCATAATAATGTCGCCAACATGGTACCCTCGCATTTCCATGGCTTTAGCTACCTCGAAGGCCAGATTTCCTCCAAGTGAGTATCCCAGGAATACATATGGACCCTCTGCTTGAATATCCACGATGGCATCGATATATCGATCCAGCATATCTTGACCCTGGTAACGATCGCCGATAAATTCCATCCCGTACACCTCGCAAAGTCCTTCCAGCTCCTTGGCCATCTCATAGTACCCCAGAGAGTGGCCTACCCGAGGAGGGAAGCAAAACACTTTAAGCGCTCCTTTTCCTGGGAAGCGGATAATTTCCATTTCTTGTTCATCCGCAGCAGTTGTTGCCTGTAGCTTGAAAATTTCATGTGCCATCTCTTCCACAGTCGGCAGATTAAACACGGCTTGAAGTGGGAGATGAACACCCATACCGGACGAGATCCTTTGGATCAAGCCCAATACTTTCAGGGAATGGCCGCCAAGTTCGAAGAATTGATCCCTGATCCCGATTTCCTGTACGCCGAGCACCTCGGACCAAATCTTAGCAAGCTCTACTTCTGTCTGCGTACGCGGCGCGATATACTCGGCTGTGCTCCGCAGAAGGGTTTCCGGTGCTGGTAGCGCTTTGCGATCCAATTTGCCATTCGGATTCAGTGGCATTTGTCCCAGCTGTATGAAAGCAGACGGAATCATGTAGCTTGGCAGCTCGCTGGCCAGTGCCTCGCGTAGGACGCCCGCTGCGAGCCCTTCCTCGGCCACAAAGTATGCGCAAAGCTGAGTACTTCCGCTGGAGTCAGCCAGTGCTAGAACAACTGCCTCCTGCACCGACGGCACCTTCAGGATTTGTGCTTCCACTTCTCCCAGCTCAATGCGGTAACCGCGGATTTTTACCTGGTGATCGATCCGTCCCAAATACTCAATATTCCCGTCTGGCAACCACCGGGCCAAATCGCCTGTTCGGTAAATCCGTTCTCCTGGCTTGTATGGATGAGGAATGAACTTCTCTGCCGTCAGGTCCGGCTGGTTGAAGTACCCTCTCGCTACCCCTTCACCTGCAATGCAGAGTTCCCCCGGCACACCTACTGGTGATAACTGAGCAGCGCTATCCATCATCCATACTTGGACGTTAGCGTACGGTTTGCCGATAGGCACATGCGTTAGAGCAGCAGTCTCAGGACTCGTTGTATATCGAATCGCATATACGGCCGCTTCCGTAGGACCGTAGATGTTTTCCAGTACTGCATAAGGCGATACTTTATAGTACTCTTCCACAAGCTTGGCAGGCAGCGTCTCGCCGCAGGCAAACAGATATTTCAGAGTAAGGAATCCTTGGGTACTGCTTTCTTTCAAATATTGAACGAGCACGCTGAGCATCGAAGGTACCAAATTAAGATGCGTGATTCGGTTCGTATCCACAGCCTCCAGCAGTGCCACCGGGTCTTTGTCCACGCCCTGCGGCAGGATCACAAGCGTCCCCTGTCCAAAGAACCAGCAGAACAGCTCTGGCACGGAGAAGTCAAAGGTGAATGTCGTTTTGAGCAGGAATCGATCACCTGCCAACATCGGATATTCAGCTTCCAACTGGCTCAGTGTATGGACGGCGGAGCGATGCTCAATCATTACACCTTTCGGCTTGCCGGTTGAACCCGACGTGTAAATGATATACGCCAGATGCTCTGGCCCTGCAATTGGCTCCAGATTGGAGTCATCCGCATGATACGCCTGCGGATCATCCAGTGCCAGGATCGTGCCAGTGAATGGGAAACGATCTGTGAGATGGCTCTTCGTCAGCAGCAGCTTCGCTCCCGAATCCTCCAGCATGTGGCGAATACGATCCTCAGGGAATTCCGGATCAATCGGAACATAAGCGCCGCCCGCTTTTAGAATGGCATGGATGCCTATGATCATCTCAAGCGAACGCTCGACCATGATGCCGACTGGCTGATCTGGTCTGACCCCTTGCGCACGCAGCGTACGTGCGAGGCGGTTGGCCTGCTGATGAAGTTCTCCGTAGGTAAGCTCCGTTTCGCCGAAAATAAGTGCTGTATGATCCGGTGTGAGCGCAGCTTTTTCCTCAAATATACCGTGAAGGGTCTTCTCACGCGGATAAGGAGCTGCTGTGTCTCCCCATACCTCTATAATTTGTGATTTCTCTTCTGGCGTAATCAGCTCCAGCTCATCAATACGGATAGCAGGTTGTACAGATACGCTTGTCAGAATTTTCGTCAAGTGTCCTTGAATCCGTTCCACGCTCTCCCGGTCATAGACACGAGCATTATAACGATACAAGAACTCTAGACTACGTCCCGGCAGCACAATGAGGTTAAAGTCATAATTCGTCTGTTCAAACATTTGAACATCCATAATTTTGTATTCAGCCTCATCATTGGCAATTTTCTCTTCCAGGTGCTCTTCTACCGGGTAATTTTCAAATACCATAATATGGGAAATTAAATCTTGCTTTTGCTCACTCTGTGCTTGAATCTCATAGAGCGGATAGGAATCATAAGCATGTCCTGCCAAATATAATTCCTGCTGTCTCTTCATTACATGCGAGAACGATTCGCTTCCCTCGGCCTGAACCCGAACTGGAACTGTATTAATGAAGAGACCGATCATGCTTTCGATACCCGGAATCTCGGCAGGTCTGCCTGATACCACACTTCCGAAGACGACATCCTGGCTTCTATTATAGCGTTGCAACACGATTCCCCAGGCTGCTTGCATCAGTGTGTTCATCGTCACCTGGTGCTGCTTGGCCACTTGTTCCAGGCGCTCGGTCAATTCCGCATCCAACGTGAATACCAGCTTCTCTGACAAATAGGCTTCTGCTTTGGCCGATGGCTGTGTAATAGCATGTGGCAGCTTCGTCTGCTGCTCGTAGCCTTCCAGATATCCTCTCCAGTAAGAGGATGCCTCTTCCTCGCCTTGTTTCTCCAACCATTGAATGTACTGGCTGTACGATGCTGCTGCAGGAAGCTTAGGTTCCTTTTGCTCACGTAGAGCTCCGTATGTTTCAAACACTTCCTGAAGTACAAGCGGCATACACCAGCCATCCAAAATGATGTGATGAGAGCTCCACAACAGATGGTAATGCTCTTTTGCAGTACGTAGAATAGCAACACGCAGCAAGGCTTCGTTCGCAAGATCAAAGCCTCTTGCTTTGTCTTGGGCAATGTAAGCTACAAGACGCGCTTCTATTTCACTGGATTCCAGCTCATGCAAATCCTCGTATACGAAATCGCATGCTCTTTCTTTGAACACAATCTGTATGGGGAAATCGCCCCATCCGGCATGGAAATTCGTTCTCAATATGGCATGCCGTTTCATCAGATGCTGTAAGCTGCGTTTGAAATCCTCAGGATAGAACACTCCCTGAATTTCAAATGTGGCCTGCTCAAAGTAGACCTCTGAATGAGGCTCCAGCAAGCTGTGGAACAACATTCCCTTTTGCATTGGTGTCAGTTTATACATATTTTCAATGCTACCGATGTGCCGTGTCTGCTCTTCCAGCTCCTCGATTTCCTCCAAGCTGATATCTTTGAGGAGTACATCGCTTGGTGTAAGTTCGGTTCTTTCCTTGCGCACACAGTGCCCAATAACTTCACTGAGACGCTCCTTCAGGATACCGACAAACTTCTCTACCGAATCTGCATGGAACTGCTGATGGTTATAGCTGACCGAAAGCTGAAGCTGTCCTTCGGTAATCAGCCCATTGATGTTCAATGCCTGATGCTGCACCATCTGCTCACTGACCTCAGATCCTGCCGAGTAAGGTGATACCTCCATCGTTCCCTCTGCAAGATCCTGGTCAAACTGCCCCAGGTAGTTGAAGATAATCTCCGGTTCTGCCGAGAAGGAGGAGCCAACCGATACGTCGCTCAAATATTTCAAAATACCATATCCTACACCTTTGTTCGGGATACGACGCAGATCTTCCTTAATACGCTTGATTCTGGCGCCGATCTCCATTTCGCCTCCCATCTCAAGGGCGACAGGATACTGACTTGTAAACCAGCCTATCGTGCGAGTGATATCCAATTCTGGTACTACAGGCTCCCGTCCATGTCCTTCCAGCAGGATGCCTACACGTTCGATCCCTGTCCACTCTTGAACTGCCATACCGAGGGCCGTCAAGAGCAGATCGTTAACTTCCGTATTGTAAGTGCGATTCGCCTCTTTCAAGAACTGCTCTGTCTCTTCTGCCGACCATGTTACCGTAACAGCCTCGCTGTCTTTTATAAGAAGAGCGCCGTCCACCTTGTCTTTTGGAAGAAGGGCAAATCCCTCTCCTTCCACCTCAGCCCAAAAGCTGCGTTCTTGTTCAGCCGCCGGGCTGTTGGCGTATTGCGTGATTCCATCAACCCATGCACGGTACGAATCCGTCTTCTGTGGAAGTTTGACCGCTTCTCCACGTGCTGCCTGCTCGTAGCCTTCCTGTAGGTCCTCAAAGAGAATACGCCAGGATACGCCATCCACAGCCAAGTGATGAATAACGATCAACAAATGTTCGCCTTCCGTACAGCGGAACAGACCTAGTCTAAAGAGAGGTCCATCCTCCAGAGAGATGCTGCGCTGAATGGCTTCTGCACCTGCTTCTATTGCCAAAGCCGGATCTTTTTCATCCCGCAAATCGTGGATTTGGAGGCTATACAGCTCACCTTCGCCCAAGCTACGGTTCCAGGCTTCTACTCCGTGCTCTCCTTGGCGGAACACCAGTCGCAGCGCATCATGGTGCTCTGCAATTTTTTGAATAACCTTGGCGAGCGCATCGGTATTAAAGCCTTCACGTCGGTACAGCATAACCGACTGATTAAAGTGATGAAGATCCGTTGACTGCTCTTCGAAAAATCTGCGCTGGGCAGGTCCCAGTTTTACCGTTCCGTGTACCTCGCGCTGATCTGCAATTCGGCTGACTGCGCTAACGCGCTGAGCCAGTTCCGCAATTGTTGGATAGCTGAACAAATTCTTCATTTCCAGTTTGTAGCCTGCGTGGAGAAGTCTTGATGAAACCTGAATCGATTTGATCGAGTCGCCTCCAAGTTCAAAGAAATTATCATGTATGCCAACAAGCGGCACGCCGAGCACACCTTGCCAAATCGAAGCCAAAATGTTCTCCACATCCGTCCGCGGAGCAGCAAAGGCAGTTCCTGCCTTCACACCCACGTTTGGTTCAGGCAGTGCCTTGCGATCCAGCTTGCCATTCGGTGTCAAAGGCATTACGTCCATTTGGACAAAGTAAGACGGAATCATATATGCAGGCAGTTCAGCAGACAGTTCATTTCTCAGCTCGCTGACAGACATTTCCCGATCCGCTACAAAGTAAGCACATAGAGACTTCTGTCCATTGGCATCTGCCCACGCAACAACGAGAGCTTCCTCGACAAGTGGTATTTCCAGCAACTTGGCCTCAATCTCACCAAGCTCAATACGATAGCCCCGGATTTTGACTTGATGGTCAATACGCCCAATGTACTCAATGTCTCCATTAGGAAGGCGACGAGCTAAATCTCCGGTCCGATACATATTTCCTTCCGCGGCAAACGGATTCCTAATGAATTTTTCGGCGGTAAGATCTGGACGGTTCAGGTATCCACGGGCTACTCCGTCCCCGGCGATGTACATTTCGCCCTCCACACCTAACGGTACGAGACGAAGCTGTTCATCCAAGATATGAATGTATATGTTATCGGACGGCAATCCAATCGGTACGGATTCCCGTGTATCCTTCGCAGGATCGTACAGGTGAATCATGCAGCCGACGACGGTTTCGGTTGGACCGTATTCATTGTAAATCTTGATGTTGCCGCCAAAGAGGTCGGTAATCGTTTTTGACAAATGCGTGGTCAGATTCTCTCCACCCACAATGAGCTGCTGAATGCGACTTTCCGCTGGAATGGTCATGTCTTTTATGAGACTGAGATGTGTCGGCGTCAGCTTGAGAATATCGACCGCATTTTCGCGCATAATATGCTGAACAACCTCCGCTTTATCTATACCATCATAAATCCGCACTATTCCTCCGTTTATTAACGGAGTAAACATTGATGTCATCGTCAAGTCAAACGAAATGGATGAATACAGCGGGAAGTCCGTTGGTTGCCCTGCACAATAGACTTTATTGGCCCACCAGATGTAGTTCACGATTCCTTTATGGTTAATCATGGTTCCCTTCGGATTTCCTGTTGTACCCGAAGTATAGATTAAATACACCAAATCGTTTCCTCTCACAGGAATATTAGGATTATTCACTCCAGTTCCGTAGATGTGCGGAGAATCCAATTCCATAACCATTCCCTCAAAGGAAGCTAGCTTCGTCAGGTGGCTCTGTGTGAGCAGAATCTCAGCGCCAGAGTCCTTCAGAATATACTGTATCCGCTCCTGCGGATATTCAGGATCAATCGGTACATAGGCTCCGCCCGCTTTGAGCACGCCCATAATGGCAACCAGCAGTTCCACTGATCGATCCGCCAATAGACCCACTACTTGTTCGCTCCGCAGTCCTTGGGCTATCAAGGTCGAAGCCAGTCTGTTTGCCCGCTCGTTCAGCTCCCGATACGTGATCTGGATGTCACCGCTTATTGCCGCGATCTTATCCGGCGTACGGGCAACCTGTTCTTCAAACAAGGTGTGCAGACCCTGATCACTTGGATAGACATGAGCCTTGCCACCCCAGTCGAGCAGGTTCGTCCGTTCCTCTGTTGTTACAATCTCCAGCTCCTGTATCGTTGCTTGCGGACGAGTAGCTACCTGATCGAGCATTTGCAACAAATGTCCTCCGATTCGCGCAATGCTTTCTTGCTCGTAGACCGAAGCATTGTAGCGAATGCAGACCTTAATGTCCTCGCCTGGAATGACAACCAGGTTAAAGTCATAGTTGGTTTGCTCAAACATGGCGAAGTTGGCGACTTCGAGATTGTCCTCTGTGTGGTTACCCGACTGTTCTACCTGTTCGTCGAGCGGATAATTCTCAAAGATCATAATATGAGAAATCAGGTCTTGCTTTTGAGTTGTTTTCCCCTGAATCTCATACAGCGGATAAGTGTCGTAGGCACGACCAGCCAACGAATGTGCCTGTGTACGTTTCATCACCTCGACGAAGGCCTCGTCTTTGGATGACTGTACACGGATAGGTACTGTGTTAATAAACAGACCCACCATATTCTCGATCCCTGCAATCTCAGCAGGTCTACCCGATACAACACCGCCGAAAACTACATCCGAGCTGGCATTGTAACGCTGGAGAATCAGTCCCCAGGCTGTCTGCATGAGTGTGTTGACCGTCACATGATTGCGCTTCGCGACAACGTCCATTTTGCGGGTCAAGGCTGTACCCAAATGGAGAACATGCTCATTCAGAACGTAGCCCTCTTCTTTAGCTTGAGATTTCGTTTTAGCTTCTGGCAATACCGTATTGCCGTCATAGTCTTCGAGATATTGACTCCAATATGTTGAAGCCTCTTGATCGTCCTGTGCATCAAGCCATTCAATATAACGGCTGTAGGGCTGAGCCGGCAGCAGTACAGGCTGTACTTGCTGACGCAGGGCAGAATAATAATCGAACAGCTCCTGTGTAATAATCGGGATGCACCAGCCGTCCATGACAATATGATGGAAGCTCCACAATACAAGGTGGCTTTGTTCTTTTTGCAAGACACTCACTCGCATCAGCGGATCTTCTGACAAGCTGAATCCCTTAGCCATATCTTCAGTAGTGTAAGCCTGAATCTGGGCTTCTTGCTCCTCCAACGTAGCGGCACGCAAATCTACGTAGTTCAGAGGGATAGGCCGTTGCTTAAAGACAACTTGCAGCGGTACATCAGTAATATTGTTGTAAAAACCGGTACGCAGTATGGCATGTCGTTGCGCCAAAGCCTGGAAGCTCTCGAAGAAGGTATCTACATCGAAGCTGCCACGTAGCTCAAACGTTGCCTGCTCAAAGTAGGAAGAGGAGTCCGGCTCCAGCAAGCTGTGGAAGAGCATGCCCTTCTGCATTGCCGTTAGCTTGTACACATCCTCAATCTCTCCAATATGGGCCGTCTGGGCTGTGAGTCGATCAAGCTGCTCCAGGGTCAGACCTTGGAACAGAACATCACTTGGAGTAAGCTGTACACGCTCCTGAGCCACACAATGCCGGATAACCTCGCTAAGGCTTGACTGTAATAATTCAGCAAAATGGCTTACCGTCTCCTTACGGTACTGCCTATTGCTATACGTAATCGTCAGTGATAGCTGTCCTTCGGCAACCATGCCATTCACATCCAGAGCATATTGCTGTGGTGTGTGATCGCTGAGCGCCTTACCGACTGAATGTGTAGACAAGCTAAGAGCATTCCCCTCCAAATCCTGGTCAAACTGTCCAAGGTAGTTGAAGGAAACTTCTGGTTCTACGCTGAATCGAGTGTCTTTTTCCGGTGCCATATATTTCAGCAGACCGTAGCCGATACCTTTGTGCGGAACCTCACGCAAATTCTCCTTGATGCGCTTGATCCGGGTAGATACTTTCTGCCCATCTTGCAGGTTCAGCAGAACAGGGTACTGAGTTGTGAACCAGCCCACGGTACGGGTAATATCCAGATCTGGTATGATCATTTCCCGGCCATGCCCTTCAAGGTTAACCAGAACCTGCTCCATGCCTGTCCAACGCTGAATAGCTGCTCCCAGAGCAGTCAAGAGCAAATCATTCGTCTCCGTATGATAAGCCCGGTTTGCTTGTCGCAACAGCAGGTCGGTTTCTTCAGTAGACCAAGTTACCGTAACCGACTCGGTATCCCGAATGGTGCCCGGCTCCTGATCCTGATCCTTTGGCAGTGGAGTCAGAACCGTCTCCTCAATCTGCTGCCAGTATGAACGTTCCTTGTCCAGAGCAGGGCCTGCTGCATACTTCGCCGCTTGCTCGGACCATACAAGATACGAATCAGTCTTTTGCGGAAGAACAATCGCTTGTCCGTTCAACGCCTGCTCGTATCCTGTTGCAATGTCCTCAAACAGGATGCGCCAGGACACGCCGTCAACCAAGAGGTGATGAATGACAATCAACAAATGATCGCCATCCTTACAATGGAACAAGCCTAGCTTGAACAGCGGGCCGTCTTCCAAGTGGAAGCTCGCCTGAATGGCATCGGCCTGGGCTTGAACAGCAGCTACCTCGTCATCTGCCTGCCGCATATCGGCGATGTCCAATGTGTAGAGTTCACCTTCGTCAACTCCCCGATTCCAAGCCGTGTATCCCGCTTCTGTAGGTCGGAAAACCATACGAAGCGCGTCATGATGGATCGCAATTTGGTCTATTGTCAACCGGAGTGCAGCCTCATCAAAGCCGTCTTTCCGATGGAGCATGACAGCATGATTGTAATGATGCGGCTCTGCTGTGTGGCGTTCAAAGAACCAACGCTGAATTGGCATTAACTCCGCTGCACCCTTGATCTCACCTTGCTCTGCTGTGCGTCCGGCTACCTGAAGATACGGGCTTAGCTCGGCAATGGTCGGATATTTGAAGAGATCCTTCATCTCTAATTTATATCCGGACTGGAACAATCTGGAGGATACCTGAATCGCCTTAATAGAGTCACCGCCCAGATCGAAGAAATGATCATGGATACCGATCTGCTGTGCTCCCAGCACACCTTGCCATACGGAAGCCAAAGCTTCCTCAGCTGCGTTCCTCGGCGCTTCATACACCGCTCCAGTCTGCACATTGGCCTCTGGAGCCGGAAGCGCTTTGCGATCCAGCTTGCCATTTGGCGTCAACGGCATCTGTTCCAATTGCATAAAGTAAGATGGAATCATATAAGCCGGCAGTTCAGCAGCCAAGGCTTTTCTCAATTCGCCTACCGTCAGCATCTGATCCGCAGTGAAATAGCCGACCAGCACTTTTTGTCTACTTCCATCCTCTCGGGCAAGCACAACGGCCTCCCTTACAGACGGAGCATGGAGCAGCTTCGCCTCCACTTCGCCCAGCTCAATGCGGTAACCCCGAATTTTAACCTGATGGTCAATCCGCCCGAGATACTCCATGCTGCCATCCGGCAACCAGCGTGCCAAGTCACCTGAGCGGTACATACGCTCGCCCGCTTCAAACGGATGAGCTACAAACTTCTCTTCCGTCAATTCCGGTCTATTTAGGTAGCCACGCGCCAGCCCTTCGCCCGCAACGTAGAGTTCACCCGGAATGCCAATCGGTTGTGGACGGCGTTGTTCATCCAGAATGTACGCACGTAGTGTCGGAATCGGGATACCGATATTACTGCGACCCTGCTCAATTTCCAGTTCTGTAATTTCCTTATAGGTCACATGCACGGTCGTTTCCGTGATGCCATACATGTTGATGAGCTGCACTTGCGGATATTTCGCTCTCCAGTCCTTGAGCAAGGCCGGGCTTAATGCCTCTCCACCAAAGATAATCATGCGGAGGCTCAACTCTGCCGCGCGATGACTAAGTTCTTCCTGTAGCAACTGGTAGAAGTATGTTGGCGTCTGGTTCAACACGGTAACCTTCTGATCCTTAAGCAATTGCAGGAAACGCTCAGGGCTCTTCGCGGTCAACGACGGAACGATGACCAGACGACCTCCGTTCAGCAATGCCCCGTACATTTCCCATACAGAGAAGTCGAAACAGAACGAATGGAACAGCGTCCACGTATCCTGAGAACCGAAGTCAAACATATTTTTATCATTAAAGAGCAAGCGGACTACATTTTTATGCTCGATCAGTGTTCCCTTAGGCTTGCCTGTCGTACCCGATGTGTAGATGACGTAGGCAAGATGATTCGGTCCAGCTGCAGGCTCCAGATTTGAGACATCTTCCTTGTAGGAAGCCGGCTCATCCAGATTGATGACGTCCCCGGTAAAGGAGACACGTGTCTCCAGATGTGCTTGTGTCAGCAGAAGCTTAGCTCCCGAATCCTCAAGCATAAAGCGAACGCGATCCTCTGGATATTCAGGGTCCACAGGGACATAAGCTCCGCCCGCCTTCAAAATGGCTAAAATCCCAACGACCATTTCAAGGGAACGTTCCGCCATGATTCCAACCAGACCATCTGGTTGCAGACCACGCTCGCGCAGTGTTCTGGCAAGTCCGTTGGCCCGCTCATTCAGCTCGCTATAAGACAGGGTTGCCTCTTCACATACGACTGCTATTGCATCCGGATTACGAACAGCCTGTTCCTCGAACAGTGCATGAATCGTTTTGTCACGAGGATAATCTGCTTTGGCTTCGTCCGCATCTTTCATCAACATCGATTTTTCCTGCGGTGTCACGATATCCAGGGATGACAACGACATTCCCGGATTGGCGATAGCTTCCTGAATAAGCTGTACAAAGTGGGCTGCCATCCGCTCAGCGGTCTCCCGCTTGTAGATTGCAGTCGCGTATTCCAGCGTGCAGTTCAATGTCCCATCCGCTTCGCTCACCGTCAGTGTGAGGTCAAACTTGGCAGCAGGATGTACATGATCGTAAGGAGTGAAACGCAATCCCTCGATTTCTTGTTCTCCCTGCTCGATATTTTGCAGAACAAACATGGTATCAAATAGTGGGTTGCGACTCAGGTCACGCTGAAGCTGCAGCTTCTCTACCAGCTCCTCGAACGGATAATCCTGGTTTTCATAGGCCCGCAGGGCTGTTTCCTTCACTTCCTGCAAGTAAGCCTCGAAGGACTTTTCGCCCTCTGGATAAGTACGCAGTGCCACTGTGCCTACGAACATACCGATGAGACCTTCGAGTGTGGCATGGGATCTTCCCGCCACTGGTGAACCGACAATGACATCTTCCTGACCCGTGTACTTATGCAAGAGCGTCGTATAGGCTGCCAGCAGCACCATGAACAGCGTAGAACCTGTTCGGGTAGCCAGCTCCTGAAGTGAAGCGCTCAGAGAAGCATCAATCTGGAAGTCAATCCGATCTCCCGCAAAGCTTCGTACCGCAGGACGAACTTCGTCCACTGGCAAATCCAGCACTGGCAAGCTTCCGCGGAATGCATCCAGCCAGTAAGCTTCCTGGGCTTTGAGACGCTCTCTTCCGAGCTGCTCTTGCTGCCATACCGCATAATCTGCGTACTGGATTTGTAGCGCAGGCAATACGTCCTCTTCTTGGTAGAAACGGAGAAACTCCTCTATGAGAATATTCATAGAAACCCCATCTGAGACAATATGATGCATGTCAAACAATAGTAAATGGCGCTCATGTGCAATACGAATCAGACCCACCCGCAGCAATGGAGCTTCACCAAGATCGAAAGGACGGACAAATTGCTGAAGGGTAGCTTCTGCCTCTGACTCGCTCAACTCCGCATATTCCACCGTAAACGGAACATCCGGTAGGATTTGCTGTACAGGTTCACCGTTAACGGTCACAAAACGGGTGCGCAGTGAACCATGACGACGAATCAGACGACGGAATGCCTGCTCCAGCCGTTCCCGATTCAGGTCTCCCTCAACCGTAAGGATACCTGGCATATTGTAGCTCAGCTCTCCACCTTCCAGCTGACTAAGGATAAACAGCCGTTTTTGGGCTGAGGACAATGGATAGTGCTCGCGTGCTTCGACTGTAGGAATTTCTTCGAAATCCAGCGGTGTATAGCCTTCAATGGCCCGAGCCAATCCTTCAATGGTAGGCGACTCGAACACTTCTCTTAGACTAATCTCGCGATTCATCTCCTTACGAATTCGTGAGACTAGCAAAGCTGCACGCAGTGAATGGCCTCCAAAATGGAAGAAATTATCCTTTACTCCCGCGCTCTCTACACCCAGCACCTCTTGCCAGATTTCGGCTAATTGGATTTCTACAGGTGTCTTTGGAGCCTCAGATGAAGTCACTGCCCATCCACGCTCGCCTTGCAGCGCTTTTCGATCTATTTTTCCGTTCGACGTTAGAGGCATGTCCTCCAGTTGTATGAAGCGAGAAGGGATCATAAATCCAGGCAACATCTCCGACAGAACTGCCCGGAGCTCGGATACCTCAAGCTTCTGAGCAGCTACGAAGTAAGCGACTAGATCCTTGTAGCCATCATCGCCCTCCACAGCCAAGGCCACGACTTCCTGAACGGACGGCACTCTGAGCATGTATGCTTCGACCTCGCCCAGCTCGATCCGATAGCCACGAATTTTGACTTGATGATCTATTCGACCCAAGTACTCGATGGTTCCATTCGGTAACCAGCGAACCAGGTCGCCTGTCCGATACATACGCTCTCCTGGAGCATACGGATTGTCCACAAATTTCTCATCCATTAACTCAGGGCGGTTATGGTACCCCCGTGCTAACCCGATACCCGAAATGCACAGTTCTCCAGCTACGCCGACAGGCAGCAATCTGAAATGGCCATCCAAGATATACACACGATGGTTGGCAATTGGTTGTCCAATGGATACGATTCCTACGGTTTCTTTACTGTTCTGGGCATTCCATATGGTAGTGCATACGGAGTCCTCAGTTGGACCATATGCATTGAAGTATTGTACATGCTTTCTCCACTTTTCGATCAATTCGACCGATGTGGCTGACCCAGCTGTTAGCAGGCATCGCAGTGTCGGCAGACGCTCTGGCTCGAGATGGATAGCGTAGGCTGGTGGCAAAGTCGCTACCGTAATCCCCTTATCGTTCATGAACTGCTCGAACAGAGCATGATCCAAAATCTCTTGTGTAGAAGGAATACACAGAGTAGCTCCGTGGCTCAATGTCGTTAAAATTTCCGAAACCGATGCATCGAACGACAGGCTTGCAAACTGAACAATCCGATCCTGCGGTGTAACTTCGAAGAGTCCGCGGTATACGTCCGACAGATTTTGTAGTCCCCGGTGTTCCACTAATACGCCCTTAGGCTGACCTGTCGTGCCTGAGGTATAGATCACGTAAGCCAAATCATCAGGGTCGGCCGTATCCTTCAAATTCGAAGTGTCGGCATCATAGGTCGACGGTTCATCCAGCAACAGGACATTCCCCGTCCAGCCTCTATGCTCCAGCAGATGAGCTTGTGCAAGAATCATCTTCGTCCCCGAATCCTCAAGCATGTAGTTGATCCGCTCTTTCGGATACTCTGGATCAATAGGAACGTAGGCGCCCCCGGCTTTCATAATGCCGTACATCCCAACGATCATATCCGTTGACCGTTCAACAATCAGCCCCACCAGGTCTCCCGTCTTGATTCCTTCAGCGCGCAGTCTTCTCGCCAATCCATTGGCTTTTGCGTTCAGCTCGGCGTAGGTCAGTACCTCGTTCTCAAATACAATGGCCGTGGCGTCCGGCGTTCGACCTGCCTGCTCCTCCAACAGCCCGTGAAACGTAGTACGGTGTTTGGAACTGGCCCCCGTGTCTCCCCATACGTTCAGAATCTGCTCTCTCTCCTGTGGTGTAACCAATTCCAGAGCATCCACGGAAATTGCAGGATTCTCCACAATTTGTTCCATCAGGTGGAACAAGTGGCCCTTGATTTGTTCGATCGTGGCTGGATCATAGACGAGCGCATTGTATTGGAACAACAATCTCATCTCTTTGCCCGGTAGAACAATTAAGTTAAAATCGTAATTCGTTTGTTCAAGAAGCTCCGCTTCCTCAATCTCAAAGGCAGCCTCGCCACCTCCCAGACGTTCTACTTCCTCTTCCACAGGATAGTTCTCAAATACCATAATATGAGAGATGAGATCCTGCTTTTGGTCCGTCTGAGCCTGGATTTCAAACAACGGGTAGGTATCGTACATATGAGAAGCCATATACTGCTCCTGCTGTTGCTTCATCAGAACTGTGAAGGGGAGATTTTCTTCCGTCTTCACACGAACTGGAATGGTATTAATGAACAGACCGATCATCCGGTCAATACCTGGGATTTCAGCTGGTCTGCCTGATACCACACTTCCGTATACAACATCCCGACTACCGTTATAGCGTTGAAGCGCAACGCCCCAGATAGACTGCAGCAATATATTCATCGTAACATGAGCATCTCTGGCCACCTTTTCCAGGCGTTCAGTCAATTCCCTGCTGACAGGATAATTCAGCTTCTCTGCTACATAACCTTCTCCTTTAGCTGCTCCATCGACTTGAGGTAAAAGCGTCTGTTGTTCGTAACTGGCCAGATATCGGCTCCAATAGTCGGCCGCAGCTGCTTCATCCTGCTGTTCCAGCCATTCAATATACCGGCTATACGGCTGAACCTCTGCCAGCTGAGGTTCTCTTCCTTCCAGGAGGGCAAAATAGTGTTCAAACACCTCCTGTGTAATTAATGGAACACACCACCCATCCATGACGATGTGGTGAAAGCTCCACAAGAGACGGAAGCTCTCTTCATCTGTGTGCAGAATCGATACACGTAGAAGCTCATCTTCAGCCAGGTTGAAGCCCTGCGCTTTATCCTTAGCCGCAAATGTCTTCAGGTAAGCTTCACGCTGCGATGCATCCATCTCACGCACGTCTTCATACACCAATTTGGCGCCTCTATGCCGGAATACAACCTGTAAAGGCTCACCGCCCCATCCGCTGTAGAAGTTCGTACGCAGGATAGCATGGCGCTCCACCACTGCATCCAGACTGTGTCCGAAAGCGGTCGGATCAAAGCTACCCTTAAAGTCAAAGGCGGCCTGTTCAAAATAAGCCCCTGTATGCGGCTCGAACATATCATGAAACAGCATGCCCTTCTGCATCGGCGTCAGACTGTATACATTCTCAATATCGCCTATGTGATTGGTCTGCTTAGAAAGCTCCTCCAGATCAGCAATACTCAGTCCCTTGGCAAGCACGTCACTTGGCGTCAATACAGTTCTTTCCTGGGTTACACAATGCTGAAGCAGCAGCCGTAGGCTTTCTTCGATATATCCAGCGAGCTGTTTCATTGTGGATGACTTATACTGTTTTCCGTTATAACTCATCGTCAGAGTCAAGGCTCCGTCTGTCACCATACCATTGATATCTAGCGTATAGGCTGACTCTCCCAGCAAGCTTTGCGCGCTTCCGGTTGGATAAGGAGAAACCTGCAACGAGCTTCCTTGCAAATCCTGATCAAACTGCCCCAGATAGTTAAAAGAAATCTCAGGCTGCAAGTTGAAACTGTCTGCGTCCTCCTGACTGGCCATCGTTTTGAGCAACCCATACCCGATACCTTTATTCGGAATACGGCGTAGCCCCTCTTTCACAGACTTGATCAAGGCTGACAATTCAGTATTATTTCCCAAGTCTAAAATGACTGGGTACTGACTTGTAAACCAGCCGACAGTACGGGTAATATCGATATTCGGCACAATCGGTTCACGACCATGCCCTTCAAGATTCACAGCAATCTTGCCAATGCCAGACCACTTGGATACCGCCATGCCCAGAGCGGCCAATAGCAGATCGTTCGTCTCCGTTTGGTAAGCACGATGGGCTTTTCTCAACAGTTGATCGGTTTCTTCCACAGTCCACTCTGCTGTCACCATTTCGCTATCCTTCAGTAAAAGGCTTTCCACAGCCTCATCCTTCGGCAACTGCTCGAGCGGTTGATCCCCCAGTTCTCTCCAATACGCCCGATGAATCTCGATTTCTGGGCTTTCCGAATAACGGGCAAGGGCATCTCCCCAGTCACGGAAGGAATCCGTCTTCTGCGGGAATGTCAGTGCTTGTCCTTGAATCACCTGCTCATAGCCTGCTGCGATATCCTCAAACAAAATCCGCCAGGATACTCCGTCCACCACCAAATGGTGGATCACAATCAGCAGGTGGTCGCCATCCTGACAATGGAAAAGCCCTAACTTCATCAGCGGACCTTCTGCCAGATTGATGCTGCGCTGGATGTCGTCCGACAGCGTTGTAATGGCTGCAACTGGATTGGATTCGTTCCGTAAATCAGCAGTGAACAGACTATACAGCTCTCCTTCTTCAAGATCACGGTTCCAAGCCTCGTAGCCATGCTCGGTCTGACGGAAAACCATACGAAGGGCGTCATGGTGCTCGGCCAATTTTCTCAGCACATGATGCAAAGCCTTTTCCTCAAATCCCTGTTCACGATACAGCATGACCGCTTGATTAAAGTGATGAGGCTCTGCCTGATTCCGCCCAAAGAACCACTGCTGGACTGGAGTCAAGCGAGCCGCTCCACGCACAACTCCCTGTTCAGCCATATGCACAGCCGTTTGTATTTCTGCACCTAGCTCGGCAATGGTTGGGGATTTGAACAGTTGCTTCATCTCTAACCGATAGCCAGCCTGCAGTAACCGTGACGACACCTGAATGGCCTTGATGGAATCTCCGCCCAATTCAAAGAAATTGTCATGGATACCCACCTGTTCAGCACCCAGCACCCCTTGCCAGACAGACGCCAAAGCTTCTTCAGCCGGTGTACGAGGAGCTGTATACTTCCGTCCTGTATGCGCACCTACTTGCGGAGCTGGCAGAGACCTGCGGTCTACTTTTCCGTTTGATGTTAATGGCATACGATCCATCTGGATAAAGTAGGATGGCATCATATAGCCCGGAAGTACCTGCGATAGGGCAAGGCGTACTTCGCCTGCCGTGAGCGCACGGTCCGCCACATAATAAGCGCAAAGCTGCTTCTCTCCAAGCTCATCTGCACGAACGACGACTACGGCTTCAACTACTGACTCCACCTTGGCTAATTGAGCCTCGATTTCGGGGAGTTCGATACGGTAACCGCGTATTTTGACCTGCTCATCAATTCTTCCCTTAAACTCCAGGTTCCCATCTGGAAGCCAGCGAACCAAATCACCAGTTCGGTAGCAGCGTTCCCCTTCCTTAACAGGACTAGGGACAAATTTTTCTGCTGTGAGGTCAGGACGATTGAGATATCCGCGAGCTACACCTTCACCGCCGACAATCAGCTCGCCCCAAGCACCAATGGGCTGTAATTGCAGCGATTCATTGACTACATAAGCGGTCGAGTTACTAATCGGGCGACCAATCGGCACGCCCCCTTCAACACGACCCGGAATCTTGTAGGTGGTGGAGAAGGTCGTATTCTCTGTCGGACCATAGCCATTGATAGGGACAAGATCAGGATTAGCCTCGATGACACGGTTTATATGAGATATGGACAGTACGTCACCACCTACCAGCAATGCTTTCAGTCCTCTGAACAGGTATTCATCCTGCAGTGAAAGCTGATTAAAAAGCGGTGAAGTAAGCCACATGGTTGTAATCCCGTACTTGGCAATAGCTGCTTTGAGCCGATCGGCAATCAGGATGTCATCGTTCTCCACAAAATAAAGCTGTCCGCCGTTAAGCAATGCCCCCCATATCTCAAAGGTCGAGGCATCGAAGGCCACGGCTCCTGTCTGCAAAATTCGCGTGGATTCGTTTAGTTCCACATAATTGGTTTCTTTGACCAGACGGACCACGTTCCGGTGTTCAACCATAACGCCCTTCGGTCTACCTGTCGTACCCGATGTATAGATAACATAAGCGAGTCCCTCTGGTCCCTGAACTACCTCCTCAGCTTGGACAGGCTCAGACGCATAAGCCTCTGCACTGCTGAGGTCAACAATCGGTAGACCGTAGTCTACATTTATAAGCTCGCCCTTTTGTACCAGTAGTAGCTTGGCATCGGAATCTTCGAGCATATAACGAACCCGATCTTCCGGGTAATCAGGATCGATCGGCACATAGGCCCCACCAGCCTGAAGCACTGCGAGCATACCAACCACCATCTCGATACTCCGTCCGCCCATAATAGCCACTGGTTGCTCCCTTAGTGTCCCCAAACGACGCAGTGTTTGGGCCAATCGGCGTGCCTTATCTTCCAATTCAAGGTACGTTAATCGGACATCGCCGAATACCAGTGCCGTCTGCTCCGGCGTACGCTTGACTTGTTCAGCGAACAACTCATGAATAGTCTTATCCCTTGGATAAGGAGTAGCTGTCGCGTTGAATACTTCAATGATCTGTACTTTCTCCTCTGGTGTGATCATCTCAATCTCGGCCAGTTGCAACTGAGGATTAGCCGCGACTGCATGCAGAACCCGAAGCAAGTGCGTTGCCAATCGCTCTACAGTTTCCCGCCGATACAAAGCCGTACTATACTCAAGGCCAAAGGCTAGTTCAGCACCCTTCTCCTCTACATTAAGGGACAAATCAAACTTGGCTGTGACGGTGTCCATTGGGTAAGGAGTAAAGTGCACTCCATCCATGTCCTGCTCTTCTTGCTCCGTATTTTGTAATACCAACAGGGTGTCAAAGATCGGATTGCGGCTCACATCACGTCCTACGCCCAGTTTTTCGACCAATTTTTCAAAAGGGTAATCCTGATGCTCGAACGCCTTGAGTGCTGTTTCCTTGACTTCCAGAAGATAATCCTGAAAGGTTTTCTCTCCTGCCGGGTAACTGCGCAAGGCCAGTGTATTGACAAACATCCCAATGATGCCCTCAAGCTCCGCCCGTGGTCTGCCGGCTACTGGAGATCCTACGACGATGTCCTTCTGCCCCGTATATTTGTGCAGCAGCACCGAATAAGCCGCCAGCAATACCATATACAGTGTAGTACCTGTACGGGATGCAAGCTCTTGTATCGCCTTATTGCCAGACTCGTCCAATGTAAAATCAATTCGGCTTCCCTCGAAACTCCGAACCGAAGGGCGCTGGAAGTCGGTAGGCAACTCCAATACCGGCAACTCTCCTTCAAAGGCTTGCAGCCAATACGCTTCAAGGTCTTGCCACTCTCTCTCAGACTGTTCCCGTTGCCATACCGCATAATCCTTATATTGAATATGCAGTTCTGGTAGGTGTTCTCCTTGATACAATTGCGTGAGTTCCTCCACCAGTATTTGAATGGAAACACCATCTGAAATGATATGATGCATATCAAACAGCAACAGATGACGCTCCTCCTGCAGCTTCACTAAGCCAACACGCAATAATGGAGCCTGACTCAGATCAAAGGCACGGGTAAAGCTGTGAATGAGCGTATCCGTTTCCTCCACCGACGCCTCTGTGTAGTCCAACGCAAACGGAACATTCTTATGCACACGTTGAACAAGCTCTCCATCCTGCATATAAAAGCCGGTTCTCAGCGATTCATGACGCTGGATCAGTGCTTTGAACGCAGACTCCAGCCGCACGCGATCCAACGGTCCGTCCACGGTGAAGGCCCCCGGCATATTGTAGCTGAGCTCTCCCCCGTCCA
This sequence comes from Paenibacillus sp. Mc5Re-14, assembly GCF_001049835.1. Taxonomy (NCBI): domain Bacteria; kingdom Bacillati; phylum Bacillota; class Bacilli; order Caryophanales; family Paenibacillaceae; genus Paenibacillus; species Paenibacillus sp. Mc5Re-14. The sequence continues at coordinate 2,403,523 of NZ_CVPD01000001.1, forward strand.
TCTGTCTCAGCACGTATAACCGCTTTTGCGCTGAGGACACTGGGTATGCTTCGCTTTTCTCAGCCTGTGGAATAGACTCGTACACGGTTGGAATGCGTTCTTTCACCAGTCGCGCCAGAGATTCAACCGTAGGCGACTGGAATACTTCACGCAGCGAAATGCTGCATCCCAGCTCTTTGCGAATCCGCGTAACGAGCAATGTCGCCCGCAAAGAGTGACCACCGATCTCAAAGAAATTATCGCGGACGCCCACGCGGGCAACTCCCAGGATATCCTGCCAGATGAGCACCAGCTGTGCTTCCACTGCAGTTCTTGGAGCCAGATAATCCTCGCCGGATTGTACGCTACCCTCAGGAGCCGGCAACGCACGGCGATCCAGCTTGCCGTTAGGTGTAAGCGGCATTTGCTCCAGCCGGACAAAATAAGTGGGAATCATGTAAGCTGGTAATTCCGTTGCCAGCTGAGACCGCAATTCCCCTGGCGAAAGATCGCTGGAGGCTACATAGTAGGCGCACAGCAATTTTTGTCCCTGTTCGTCGTCCCGCGCGAGGACAATCGTTTCCCGTACGTTCGGAGCCTTGAGAATTTGGGCTTCGACCTCGCCCAGCTCAATCCGGTAGCCGCGAATTTTAACCTGATGGTCGATCCGGCCCAAATATTCAATATTGCCGTCAGGCAACCAGCGAGCCAGGTCCCCGGTTCGATACAAGCGTTCACCCACCCGATACGGATGTTCTACAAATTTTTCAGCCGTCAAATCTGGTCGGTTCAAATACCCACGGGCCAGACCGTCCCCGGCGATGTATAGCTCCCCTGGAACTCCGACAGGCTGCAGGCGTCTGTGTTCATCAAAAATATAAGCGCTAAGCGTTGGAATGGTTCTACCAATATTGCTTTTGCCCGCTTCGATCTCATGTTCAGTGATTTCCTTGTAAGTGACATGGACCGTCGTTTCCGTGATTCCGTACATATTAATCAGTTGCACACCAGGATACTTTACCCGCCAGTTTTTCAGAAGAGACGGACTCAAGGCCTCTCCGCCAAAAATAATTTTTCTAAGACTAAGCTCTGTGGATGAGTGTGCTAACTCTTCTTGTATCACCTGATAAAAATAGGTCGGCGTTTGATTCAAAATAGTAACTTGATTGTCTTTCAACAGCTCCAGGAAAGCTGCCGGGCTCTTGGCTGTAAGGGCTGGGACAATTACCAGTTTTCCTCCGTAAAGAAGAGCTCCATACATCTCCCATACAGAGAAATCAAAGCAGAACGAATGGAATAGCGTCCATGTATCCTGGGAACTGAAATCAAATAAATTGTTATCATTAAAGAGCAGACGAACTACATTTTTATGCTCGATCAGCGTTCCCTTTGGCTTGCCAGTTGTACCCGATGTGTAGATAACATAGGCCAAATGACTTGGTCCCGAAATGCTCTCCAGATTGGAAGCATCTCCTGTATACGTTGCGGCTTCGTCCAAACTCACAAGCTTCCCGTCAAACGTGGTACTCTCCCATAGATGGCTTTGGGTGAGCAATAAGCGGACTCCTGAATCCTCTAGCATGTAACGAATACGTTCTTCAGGATAGTCAGGATCAATTGGCACATAGGCCCCTCCTGCCTTCAAAACCGCCAACATGCCGATGACCATCTCTAGGGAACGATCAGCCATAATCCCCACGAGTACATCTGCACCCACGCCTTCAGTGCGTAAATATCTCGCAAGCTGATTAGCCTGCTCGTTTAGAGCTAGGTATGTAATACTCTGCTCGCCCATCTGAACAGCTACGTGGTCCGGCGTGCGCTCGGCTTGTTCCTCGAATAAGCCATGAATCGTTTTCTCACGCGGGTAATCCACTACATCACCTTCTGAAAGAGCCAGAATGGATTGCTCTTCTGCTTCTCCCAATAGGTTTACCTCTGCGATGGAAAGCTGCGGTGTATGAATGATCTGCTCGGCGATCGTAAGCAGCTGGGACACCATGTCCGTTACTTCACTGCGCTCAAACAGCTTCGTCCGATAATCGACATCCAGTACCAGCTCGCCTTCATCCAAGATCTCCACGATATGAAGCACAAAATCATTCACTTCATCGCCGCAAAAATCATAATCCGTCAAAATGCGCACGTCATCCAAATCGACCCAGTTGATAAGGCGGTATTCCATGGAAACACCAAAAAGCCGCTGAATATCCTTGTTGCCGTGCATTTCTCTAAGATCCTGAATTAACTGATTGTACGGATATTTCTGATGCCGCAAGACTGACATTTGATCCCTAGCTACGTCCTGCAGGAAGCTCAACACCTCTACATCCTTGTCAACATATGTTCTGGCTGCGGCCGTGCTGACAAACATACCGATCTTTTGCTTCTCTTTCTTGTTCCCCCGGTTAGCGAACGAGGTGCCGATCACCACATCCGGCTGATTCGTCACTTTGTGTATGTAGATATACATCGCACCCATGAAGAATTGGAACAGAGAAATCCTGTTTTGCTGGCAAAATGCCTGTAGCTCACGATATAGCGCCTCTGGCACAGTAAAATGCTCCCGAACAGCTTGGGTACTTAGCGATAACGGATTATATGATTTCCAACCTGTCAGTTCAGGCAAATCAGAAAATTTGTCCAGCCAGTACGCTTTATCCTTCTGGTATCTATCAGAAAGCTCATAGGCGTTCTCATCTGCAATATATTCAATATAAGAGCAATCATCGCTCAGCTTAGGTTCATTTCCTTGAATTAAATCCATATAAAAGGCTACCAGTTGATTGCCATAGACCACCATAGAAATCCCGTCAGAAATGATATGGTGCATTTTGATATTAATCCAATATTCTTCCTCACTAATCTTTACAATTAAAAACTGGAAGAGTTCAGAGTCCAATAATGGCAAAGGTTTGCTTTTGTGCTGCTCAAGCAAGGCTTCGACCTCGGAAATGCTTTCGATGTGGGTAAGATCCAGACACTCCAACTGTCTCTCTTCATAAGGAACGACATACTGCTTAGGTACTCCATCCACTGAGGTAATACGAATGCGGAACGCATCATACTGTTTGATAATCAAATTGATAGACTGCATGAAGGCAGCGATATGAATATGACCCTTCATCTTGGCTGTACCAGATAGCTGTGACACAGATGTATCCGGATAGAGTAATTCGGTATACCATATACGCTTTTGCGCATTCGTTAAATCATATAACTGCATGTCATTCATCTCATTCACTCCTATTTCCGTGATGTGAAATCCTCCCGCTGCACCTTGGCAGTCAGGAGGACAAAAAGACAGTTTAACGCGCGCTTCCACTCCGTCATTGATCAAGTGAAACAATTTCCTCCGCCTCAGCCACCAGTCGATCGCCTACGGTAGCCCGACCACTTCCGAGAATATAACCACGCCGACGCTTGACCACTTCAAAATAGAGGTCAATTCGGTCCCCAGGCTTCGCGAAGCTATGGAAACGAACGCCATTGAGGTTGGTCAGATATGAAATACCCCTTTTGTCAATCGCAGCGAATGCCGCTAATTGTGCAAGCGACTCCACGATCAGCATAGGAGGCATGTATGGATTAGCCTCTGTAATAAACCACTCACTCCGGGTAACAAGCTTGTACCCCTTCGCCCATTGCGACGTTTCGTACCCGGTCACGCCATCGAGCAGAAGAAATGGGTACCTGTGCGGAAGCACATCCTCAATACGGATTAGCTCTTCGCTCACAGGCTTATACCCCCTCCCACTTACGAACGGCAAGACAGACGTTGTGCCCTCCAAAGCCAAAAGAGTTACTAATCGCCGCACGGACTTCACGTTCCTGATATACATGCGGTACAAAATTCAGTTCAGGGGCTTCGGGATTGTCGCAATTGAGTGTCGGTGGTACTTTGCTGTGGATCATACTCTGTACCGTTGCAATTAATTCGACTGCCCCTGCACCGCCCATTAAATGGCCTGTCATGGATTTAATAGACGATATCGCCAAACGGGGAGCATGCTCTCCAAATACTTTTTGAATAGCGTTAATCTCCATTCGGTCATTAAACGGCGTACTCGTACCGTGGGCATTGACATAGTCAATCTCCTGCGGTGTCAAGCCGCCATCTTGCAGTGCTATATTAATCGCTTCTGCCGGGCCGGAGCCTGAGGGATCTGGAGCCGTGATATGATATGCATCTGTTGTGCATCCGTAACCCGCCACTTCAGCCAAAATGGTGGCCCCCCGGTTCAAGGCATGTTCCAACTCCTCCAACACTAGAACCCCTGCTCCTCCACCGATGACAAAGCCATCGCGATCCGTATCAAACGGGCGACTGGCCTTCTGTGGCTCTTCATTACGTCTGGAGAGAGCGTGAATATTCGCAAAAGATGCCAAATCAAGCTGACTAAAGTTGGCCTCTGCTCCTCCAGCTACTACGACATCAGCCGTGCCATACTGGATCGTACGTAATGCTTCGCCGATGGCATTGCTTCCTGTAGCACAAGCTGTAACTACGGCAAACGAGGGTCCCTTTGCTCCAATAGCAATAGAGATTTCGCCAGGCGCAGAATTAATCATCATTGAGGAAACAAAATAAGGCGAAACCCTTTTAGGACCCAGCTCTGTCAGTTTCCGGTAGTTCTCCTCTATGACATCGAGACCGCCTGCCCCAGAACCGACGATAACACCCACACGGCCTGCATTCCGTTCATCAATGACTAACTTCGATTGCTCGACTGCCTGGCGGGCAGCCGCCAAGGCAAATTGAGTGAACTGTGCAACCTTTTGCGCTTCCTTTTTGCTCATATACTCCAACGGGTCAAAGCCCGTAACCTGCGCACCAATTTTTGTTGGTATATTTGCTGTATCGAAAACAGTGACAGGTCCGATTCCACTTTTTCCTTCCAGCAATGAATTCCAGAAATCTGTAAGATGAAGCCCGACCGGCGTTACGACTCCCTGTCCTGTCACTACAACACGTCTTCTCACCATACCCACGTCCTTCGCTGAAATTAATTCTTGGAAGCCTGTTGCTCGTAGAGAGGAAAGTCGCCATATACATGGCTAATTTTCTCATGCACATCTGCAAGATCAGCAAATACCTCGACGACCACAAGCTTGTTCTCCTTGTACTTTTGCCAAGCAAGCTGAAGCTGTTCCCGAGCCTCCCCCTTGCTCCGGATCGCCAGACTTTCGACAAACTCATACTGGGGAATTTGGATTCCTGTTTTGACCGCCTCCGAAACAAATGGGAAGTCCTGTCCTGAGATATGCTTATAATTCATCTGATTTTGCAGCCAACCGTAGCCGCCATTATTAAGTACAAGATAAATTACTGGTATTTGATACTGTACCGCCGTCATAAAATCTGAACAAAATAGATTGAATGCACCGTCACCTACAAGCGCTACTACCGGGCGTTCTGTCGCCACACTTGCCCCCAGAGCAGCGGCCGCACCGAAGCCGAGACTCGTTTGATCACTGGGAACAATCGAAAGTGAGCCTGAGGCAAAACGGAAATATGGATAAAAGTAAGACCACATATCCTGCAATCCGTTCTCTTGTAAAAGCACCAGGTCTTCAGGGAACTCTGCCTGAATCATGTCCAACAGCTCTGGAACGTGGATGCCGGGGGCCCTTTTCAGCTCTTCCAGATAATTAGCCCTCTGAGAAAAAGCCTTCTGTTTGCATCTTCCGATCGTTTCAAGCCATGCCTCATCAGGCTCTTGCCCGCGTCGTTCAAGCCATTGCTCCACTGCCGCATATCCGTCACCAAGCAACTTGATGCCCCTGAATTCGTGAGCGAAATCCTCCAGCTCTACATTGACTTGAATCAAAGGCGTATCCTGCAGCAAAATATCCCACTCGAACGTAGCCGTTTCTTCCAATCGGCTGCCCAGTGTAATAACTACATCAGATTCATTCCAGATTTGCCTCAGACTCAGATCGGTATAAAGCCCAGCAACACCACAGAAAAGTGCATGATCTTCATTAATTACGCTTCTCCCCGAGGCAGTCGCGAACAAGGCTGCTCCATGTTGGCTGGCGAACCGCTCAATGACATCACCTGTTCCTGACTTCATTCCACCCCCCACTAGAATGAGAGGCCTGCGGGCTGTCTCAATAATGCTCCATGCCGCATCCAACTCCCGAAGTGATGGAGAGCACGACAGCTTTTCTGGCGGGGCAAACTGAAGCTCTGTGGGCACAGGCTGGTCCATCAGGTTTTCGGGTAGTTCGATATAGACAGGTCCCGGTGCTCCATTGATAGTCAAAAAGGCAGCCCGCTCCATTGCCCATACAAGCCGATCCACATGCTCGACACGGTAAGCCCATTTTACGAGTGGCTTCACGAGTGAGATTTGATCGGCTTCTTGAAAGGATCGGGTACCCAGCTTGTCTCCTCCGGTGCCAAGCGCCAAAAGCAGTAGCGGGGCACCCAGGTTCTTGGCTTCCAGCAGCCCCGTAAGTGTATTGCTAAGCGCAGGACCTTTCCCCACAACACACACGGACATCTGGTTAGTTGTGAGCGCATAGCCTGCGGACATAAATACAGCATTACGCTGATCTTTGCAGAGAATAAAATCCATACCGGATGAGGGGAGTGACGCTACGATATTGAGATCGTCACTTGGTAATCCAAAGAGGTGCTGAACCCCAGCCGACTGTAAGTAGCCAATGATGGCATCCCAGGGGGATATACTTGCGGTCATACCAAACTCCTCTTTTCTGACAAATATTCTGCGACAATTTCCGAGATCAAGATCGGCTTCGAAACGAGCTTATAATCATAAAAAATATAGTTCGACATCGTGCCATAGCCACCAAAAGGCTTATTGCCTTGATCCACATCCTCAAGTGTTTGATTAATGGTCAATGTGTGCTTCTTTCGTAGAACATCAGTCAGATGCTCCGACCCGTATAAGCTGCAACCCATTGCCCGTTCGCTGAAATAACTGGAGGAAATGCGTTTGATCAATTGCTCGTCGTCTTGGTAGCTAACTACATTGAACACTGGTGAAAAATACTCAATAATCTCCAAGTTCTGATCCAATTCGCTATATACAACCGTTGGCTCCATCTTTTTCGTACGGAAATCAATGCCGCCGCCATAAATAATAAACTTATCGTTTGTATTAAAATATTCAGAAACCGAATATAGCGTGTCTTTATAGAATATAGGGGAGTAGTTCGCATTCGGGTCATTGTTGGCTCCAAATACGAGTTCGTCAAGCCGTTGAATCAGCAAGTTTTTGAATGGCTCACTCACCTCTTGATGTACCAGGATGATGTCAGGTCCCAGGCAGTCCTGTCCGGAGTTGAACAATCTCATGCGGATCACATCAGTAACCGCCAGCTCCAGATCGGCATCTGGTCCAATGATGAAAGGATTGATCCCTTGCCCATAAAAAATGTAGAGCTGATCTTTGCGGATCTGCTTTTTGATCTTCTCCGCATTGGTGTAGCTTCCGGTAAACACCACAATATCAGCCGGCATCACGGAGTTTTCCATGAACACCTTCTGGCTAACTTTACGAATATAGATGGGTAATTCATGTACAGCCTGGAGCTTTTCATGCAGCATATTGACGTACTCGTTTACGTGAGAAGAAGGGCGAAAGTCTATATTTTCAACGTACAGGGATGGAATCAAGAGGTATAATGCATAAGAGTACAAAATGACGTTGGAGGGCATGAATACAGCCATAGATCGTTGCCAGCTTGGCTGATGGGTCTGCACTTCTTGCAATGCACCTTGAAGTGTGAGGATCGTGGAGTCAATTTCTGCATTGGCGGCCCGATAGGATGAAAACTGCGTGAGAATATCCATCACTTCTTGCCGATTTTCAATCAAATAATTGAGGCATTTCAGGATAGATTCATGCCTTTTCAAAAACAGCGTGTTTTCTGCCAGTTCTGGATTTATACTCATGGCACATTCTCCCTTTCCTATATGCGATTTTGATAAATATTTTGTTATGCTTTGCGAGAAGCAGCTTTCTCTAGGGCAGTCCGCTCCATCTCCAGACGATCTACTTTTCCATTGCGATTTAAAGGAAAATGATCGAGTGGAAGCAAAAGATCGGGAAACATGTAAGAAGGGAGCACCCGATTCATCTCTTTGCGGAGCACAGGTAAGACCTGTGGGGATTCACTTTCGATGAATGCAACAAGCAAAGTCCCTTTTGCCTCATCCTCCAAAGTAATCACGCAGGATCGGTACCCTAGCGAACCAAGCCGGTCTTCGATATAGACTGGAGAAACCATGTAGCCCATCCGATTGACCGTCTTACCGCTGCGACCAATAACATACAGCATTCCGTCATCCAGATAGCCTAGATCTCCCGTCTTGAACCAGCCATCCTGTAGAACAGATTGTGTCAGGTCTGGACGATTCAGATAACCTTCCATACATCCGGCACTTCGTATCCACACTTCGCCTACGATACCGTCTGCCTGCTGGTTGCCTGTAGAATCAAGTATTTTCAAATCCACACCGGGTAATGGTTTGCCACAACCCTTCGGACAATCCAGCGTCCCCAGCGTAACGTTGCCCAGTTCAGAAAGGCCATAACCATTCAGCAGGGACTGTCCAAATATGTTGTTAAATTTCTCTTCGAGGTCTTGGGTAAGTGGAGAACCGCCTACGCACCACATGCGGACTGGAGATTGCTTGATCAATTCCAGCTGTTCGGGTTTTCGGCTTAGCATACGCAACAAGGTGTAAAAAGCAGAGGGGTTAGCGTCTACGACCGTCGCCCGGTCTTTCGTAATACTTGCAATGACGCTCCAGAGGTTTTTTGGATTGCAGATGATGAGAGAACATGAGGTTAACCACCAGGAGAAGATAAGTGAAACTCCATAAAAATGAGAGAAAGGCACCACGGGGAGCATATGGTCAGACGGTATGTAGTTCATAGCGTGTATAGAATGCCTGATATTCTCCATAAAAGCTGAACCAGCTTTCACGATTCCCTTGGGTTTTCCCGTCGTACCTGAAGAATACAGAATGAGCGCATCAGATCTCTCGCACCACTTGTTAAAGTCGAGGGCTTCGGACTTTGGCTCTCCCACCCAATACGGGTGTACTGCTTCTTCTTGAATGAGATCTTGAATCAGAATAACGAGAGCATGAGGAAGTTCTAAATCGGAATCCGTCAGGATGCAACAGGCACCCGCTTCATCATAGATTTGGGCCACCTCATCAATTACAGTCTGCTCGTCCACCACAGTTACCGAGACTGCGAGATGACACAGGGAGAACAGAGATACAACAAACCAATAGGAATTGGCCGCTTTCAGAATCACTCTACCGTCTTCAGGAATTCCTCTGAGAGTCAACATCCGTGAGAAGATCGCCACGTCCCGTTCCAGGCGCTCCCTGCTCATAATTCCTTCAGGTGAGATAATACGGCAATCCGTATGCGTAATAAGCACAACGTTCCCTCCTTACATCCCCGTAATATGGTATCCAGCATCTACATGGATCACTTCACCCGTAATGCCTCTCGATAAATGGGAAAATAGGAATAACGCCGTATCTCCGACTTCGGACGTATCGACCGTCTTGCGTAGGGGCGTAGTTTCTTCAATATGCTTTAGCATTGTGTTAAAATCTTTAATGCCATAGGCGGCCAAAGTACGAATAGGACCAGCCGAAATTGCATTTACACGAATGCCATAAGTACCCAGATCATTCGACAGATAGCGCATGCTGGCTTCTAGTGAAGCCTTTGCTACACCCATAATGTTGTAATTCTTGATGGCTCGTTCTGCACCGATATACGTCATGGTGACGATACTCCCACCCTCAGTCATCAGCGGATATACGCGGCGGGATACGGCAGCCAGAGAATAGACACTGATTTCTTGAGCAATTGCGAATCCCTCGCGAGAAGTGTCGACGAACAAGCCCTCCAAATCCTCAGCCTTAGCAAACGCAACACTGTGGAAATATCCGTGTAAGACGCCTACCTTCTCCTTAAGAAAATCCGTCAGCGCGTCCAATTCTTCATCGCTCTGTACATTGCAAGGACAGACAATGGAACCCGGAATGGTTTCAGCGAGCTTTAGCACCCGTTCTGCAACCCTCTCATTTTCGTAAGTAAAAATGAGATTTGCTCCTTCCGCAGCTAAAGATTGGGCTGTCCCCCAGGCAATACTCCTGTTATTAGCTACACCCATAATCAAAATGTTTTTTCCACTCAGTAGTACTGCCACAGAAACCACCTTTCTTTTTTACATTTTTAAACATAATAACAACTTAATTGCGTTTGTCTACATATATAGACATATATAATCTTTCCTGGAATATTATCTCGTCAGTTGCCAAACTTATATAGGCGCCGTTTTAGGCAGATGCCAAGAATATTTTAAAAATTGTGAATGTGGTTTCTGTTGGTCTGTGTTCAAATCGAAAGGAGTCCATGCGTGTGAAAAAAGTAGTGAGGCAACGATAAGATGACTGTAAAAGCGAGTTTAATATAAAAATATCATACTCTTATAAATATTTCCATTCCAGCGATAGACTTATCCCATTATCGAAAGTAACCACTTCATTTTCACCAGCAATGACTCTCCCGATTTGAACATTCTGAGTGACCAGCCTGATTCGGTTCAAGCTTGAGGCTCTATTCTTCTTGGCTAAGCCTTATGTTTATGTTTTTTAGGAGCTACCGTATAGCTAAAGGAGACAACAAAGTCGATTGCCAGAACGATCGCCCATGTTTGCATAATGCCCTCCAAAGAGGCCGTACGCTGTGGATCACCTACATATACAATGATGGCGAGCAACAAAGCGTTGCCTATAGCCCAGCCCAAGAGGTGAAGCAGCCAACCTATCCGTTCCTCTTTTGCATGCTCAGCACCATACTTGCGTTCAGGCTTAGGTCCTTTACCAAACCAATGAGAGAACCGTACATCCGCCCACTTAATTAACCTATGACCAAACGCTACGGTAATACCAAAATAACAGGCTGCCAGGCCAGTAGCAGTCGTAATCTCCATGCCACTTCTCACCGTGATGAACACCGCAATCAGTAACAGGATATCAATAATTGGGGTAAAGAGTAAAAGAAGGCCCCCTAATTTCTTCAACCCAAACATATACCTTGCGACTAACCCTGCAACAACAAAAACCCAAAACAAAACCTCAGCACTAATAATAAATAAATACATAATGGACGATTCCTTTCAAATTTGAAATTGGTATTCCCCTAAGTTCCCCCCTTCATGCCCACTATCATACAATATTATACATAATATTCCTAGTATTTTGTCTATAATTACATAAAAGGAAACAAATAGCCGTTTTTTTACAATAAAATTGCGGCTATTTAGTCCATTTCCTCTTATTCTCAAATTGGGCATTTTTCATAATATGCTGCAAATAAAGGATTATGATATGTGTAATAAAAAAAGATGCACCCCTGTCATGGGACTGACCCCTTAACGTGAGACAAATCAAAACACCTTCAAGAGAATGCAACCATGTCGTAAGATATGGAGACAACCTTGGAGGTGTTTTTTCGTTGGCAACAAGAGTCAGTTATCCATTAGAAGTTAAAATGAAGGCGATTGAAATGAGAATTGCTGGTATACCGGTCAAAGAAATCATGGAGCAATTAAACATACGAAACAAGACACAAGTGGAAACTTGGATGAGATGGTACCGTAATGGCGAGCAGAACCGTTTAGAGCAGCCTGTAGGTAAACAATACAGCTACGGTAAAGGGCCCGAATACACTTCGGAATTAGAGAAGGTCCAGGCTGAGAACAGGTTTTTTGAGACAACAACTAGAGTTGCTAAAAAAGTACAGCGTACTGGAGAGGAGGTATCGTCAAAGATCGTAATGGAGTGGATAGAGTCGATCCGAGGGGAAGTGAGTGTGAAGCAAGCTTGTGCATGGATAGGAATCCCTCGCGCCACGTACTATCGCTGGAAGGCGGAGTATGCGAGCAAACTTGAGGATCACTTGGTAGAGAAAATCCGCGAACTCTGTATCCAGCATAAATATCGTTATGGATACCGGAAAATCACCGCCTTGCTTCGGAGGGAGTATATGGTAAACCACAAACGCGTGCAACGGATTATGCAGCGTGAAGGGCTGCAATGTCGTGTCAAAGCGAAGAAACGGAAACCTACTGGGCAACCCATTCATATCGCGGAGCATCTGCTAAAGCGACAGTTTGAAGCAGATACGCCTATGCAAAAACTTGTAACGGACATTACGTATTTGCCATTTGGAGGAAGAATGTTGTATCTGTCGAGTATTTTAGACTTGTTTAACGGAGAGATTGTGGCATACAGTATAGCTGACAAGCAGGATACCGCATTTGTGCTCGATACCCTTCGTCAGTTGCCATCTCTACCAGGTGCAATACTTCATAGCGATCAAGGCAGCGTCTACACATCCTTGGCCTACCAGGAAGCTGTAAAAGGAAAAGGCATTACCATGAGCATGTCCCGTAAGGGAACGCCTGCTGATAATGCCCCCATCGAATCGTTTCATTCCACACTAAAGTCTGAAACGTTCTACCTCGAAGGTTTAACCTGTACGACGACGGCAATCGTCGAGCAGACCGTTCGAGAGTACATCCTTTACTATAACTCAATTCGCATTCAAACAAAACTAAACAACCAGTCGCCGGTTCATTTCCGACAACTGGCTGCTTAAACTTGGAAGGTGTTTTGATCCCTGTCTCACAAACGGGGGTCAGTCCCCATCAGCACGGGTGCATCTTTTATATAGATAAGCTATCCAATTACAATATGTCCTTCAGGACGACGGTACAACGTCTTGGTCGAACGTGGGCGAATGGCATAGGCGATCGTAAGAGGACCGATTCGACCAATAAACATGGTCACACAAATAATCAGCTTGCCTGCGTCAGACAATCCTGGCGTCACTCCTACAGACAACCCTACCGTTCCGATTGCAGAAGCCGCCTCAAAGGCAAGAGAGAGAAATGGAGCATCCTCTGTCATTAAGAGCAGTATAACCACAATCGAGAATATAAATAGCGCCATTACAATGATGGTCAACGCCCGCATCATGATATCTTGAGGAACCCTATGACGGAAAAACACAATCTCCTTCTGTCCTCGCATGACGGCGATTAACGCACCTACCATAAGCAGAAACGTAGTTGTTTTAATTCCTCCTCCAGTAGAGCCTGGAGAAGCACCGATAATCATCAGCAGCATAATAAAAAATTGACTGGCTTGCCTTAACCCGCTGATGTCGACTGTGCTTGTACCCGATGATCTCGTGGAGACGGATTGGAAGACAGCGGCATATACTTTGCCTTCCCAGTTCAGTCCACCCAAGGTTCGTGCATTGGTAAACTCAAAAATAAATATAACCAGCGCACCAATGACAATGAGCGCTCCCGACACGCTTAGCACCATTTTAGAGTGTAAAGTCAGTCTCCGGGCACGACGAAAGTCGAACAAATCGCTTAGTACAAGGAAACCCAATCCTCCCGAAAGCACAAGCACAGATGCAATCATATTGAAAACAAAATCTCCTGCGTATTGCTGAAAGCTGGTTCCGAACAGATCGAATCCCCCGTTATTAAAGAGGGATACGGAATGAAAAATCCCATAATATATCGCCTGTCCGACCGGCATCTCTCGCATCCACCGCAAAGCTAAGACGACAGCCGCAATCGCTTCAATGGTAAAAGAAAAGATCAGCACCTTGCGAATAATGCGCACGATCCCTTCCATGCTATCGGCGTTGATCGCCTCCTTAAGCAGCAGCCGATCCTTCAACGAAAGTCGTCGTCCCAATAACAGCGCAAACAAGGTCGCTAAGGTCATAAAGCCCAACCCGCCTAGCTGCATCAGCACCAAAATGACGGTTTCTCCAAATACCGTATAGGTCGAATCGACGTCAACAACGACCAATCCTGTGACACAAGCAGCAGAGACGGACGTAAAAAGCGAATCAATCCAATGCGGAGCATGTCCACCATGATTGGCAATAGGAAGCATCAGCAGTAAAGTACCCAATGCAATAATCAATACATATCCGATGACCAATATAAAAGGAGGCGATGCGAACCGACTAAGCTTGACGCTGCGTTTCATCAGAAGTATTCCTCTCCATCCGTTCTTATGAAAAAGAGGAACAAGACACGGGAACCGCGGCTGATCCTCTATATTCATAATGTTATGTTATTCTACGGTACGGTTACGCATATGCGGGAAAAGCAGCACATCGCGAATGGAAGGCGCATCTGTCAGCAACATCACCAAACGATCGATGCCGATGCCCAGCCCGCCTGTTGGCGGCATACCGTATTCCAAGGCGCGGATAAAGTCATCATCCATTTGATGAGCCTCATCATTACCATGCTCACGTTCTAGCAATTGTGCTTCAAAACGTTGACGCTGGTCAATTGGATCATTCAGCTCAGTGAACGCATTCGCATGCTCGCGAGCGACCACAAACAGCTCGAAGCGATCCGTAAAACGCGGGTCCTGTTCGTTTTTCTTAGCCAATGGCGAGATTTCAACTGGATGTCCTGTAATAAAGGTTGGCTGAATGAGCGTTTCCTCTACAAAATGCTCAAAGAATGCATTCAGGATATGACCAAATGTCATGTGCGGTTCAACCGGAACCTTATGTTCTTTCGCAAGGCGATGAGCTTCTTCATTACTCATTTGCGCACTAAAGTCCACACCTGTTACTTCTTTAACAGCATCGACCATGGAAACTCTGCGCCATTGCGGCGTCAGATCCACTTCCTGACCTTGATACTGAATGTGCTGTGTGCCCAGTACTTCCTGCGCAATATGTGCAATCAAGTTTTCCGTCAATTGCATGATATCTTTATAATCAGCATACGCCTCATACAGCTCAATCAACGTAAACTCAGGGTTATGACGGGTCGAAACACCTTCATTACGGTATACACGCCCGATCTCATATACTTTCTCCATTCCGCCAACAATTAGTCGTTTCAAATGAAGTTCAATAGCAATACGCATATAAAGCTGCGTGTCCAATGCATTATGGTGCGTAACAAATGGCTTTGCCGCCGCCCCGCCAGCAATGGCATGCAACGTTGGAGTTTCAACTTCCAAATAGCCGAGCGAATCCAGATAACGACGCATGGATTGAATAATACGGGACCGCGTAATGAACGTCTTTTGTACTTCTGGGTTCATAACTAGATCGACATAACGCTGACGGTAGCGCAATTCCACATCCTTCAGACCGTGGTATTTCTCCGGTAATGGGTACAAGGATTTGGACAAAACTTCAATATCCAACACTTTGATCGTCGTTTCGCCTGTCTTGGTTTTAAAGAGCACACCCTTAACACCAACAATATCGCCGAGATCCAAAATACCAAATGCTTTATAATTTGCTTCAGGTACAGTGTCTTGACGAACATAAATTTGGATCCGTCCGCTAAGATCCTGTATATGAGCAAAGCTGGCTTTCCCCATAACTCGTTTAGCCATAATGCGGCCTGCTATGCTAACTTCAATATTCTTTTCTTCCAATTCTTCCTTGGTCAAGCTGTCATACTTGCTCAGTAGTACGCCCGCTTCAGCCGTGCGTATGTATTTGCGTCCAAAAGGATCAATGCCCAATGAGCGAAGCTCGTCCAATTTGGCACGACGAATTTGCAATAATTCACTTAATTCCTCGCGATTTTCTTGTAATTCCTGGTTAGTAGTTTCATCCGACATGGTGCTAAATCAGCTCCTTCAATATGAATGGACGGGCCGGGGTCCGTCTCGGGTGTAGAGAAAAAAAGCTTCCACAAGGAAGCTTTTACATTAAATTCCTAAGTCCGTGTTTTTATTTCTTGATATCCACGATTTTATATTGAATAACACCTGCTGGAACGGTTACATCTACAACAGTTCCTTTTTTCTTACCGAGAATGGCCTTGCCAACCGGGCTTTCATTGGAGATCTTGTTCTGGAGCGGGTCGGATTCAGCAGAACCTACGATAGCATACTCTGTAATATCCCCGAATTCCAAGTCTTCAACGGTTACAGTTGCCCCTACTCCCACAACATCGGTGTCAATTTCATCACTATTGATAATACGGGCATTGCGTAGCATCTTTTCCAGCGTAATTACACGGCCTTCAATAAAGGCCTGCTCATTCTTCGCATCCTCGTATTCGGAGTTTTCACTAATATCTCCGTATCCGATGGCTACTTTAATCCGTTCAGCCACTTCGCGGCGTTTGACAGACTTTAAGTTTTCAAGCTCATCTTCGAGCTTTCTAAGGCCTTCCTGTGTCAGAATGACTTCTTTATCGCTCATCTCAACCGATTCTCCTGTCATGGGAAAAGTTTAAAAGTGCATCGGAATGCACGCTTTCAAAACATAATATGCCACTCTGAGGGAATGAGAACATTTCCTGCTGTTGTCTTGAGAGCTGCATACAATTTGTAGTATACATCAAGATTTTATACTGAACGATTATAGGGCAAGCAATTGGAAAAGTCAATCGCGTGCGCAGGCCGGAACAGCTTCCTTATTGCGCAACAGTAGCAAGAGAAGCAGCGTTTGTAGAAGGCCCTTCGTTTTCCACCATGTGCAATTGAGATACAAATTGATCCAAAATACGTACCATATCGTCGCGCTTTGTTTCTTCCATAATTAAATCCTTAATACGTGCAGAATCTTTAAGGCCCTTGAGGTACCAAGCCAGATGCTTGCGCATTTCACGAACAGCTACTGCTTCGCCCTTCAGCGCCACCAGTCGATCCATATGCAGAATGGCAATACGGATTTTTTCCTCCGGTGATGGATCAGGCAACAGCTTACCCGTCTGCAAATACTCAATCGTACGGTACAGCATCCATGGATTCCCCAGCGCGCCGCGTCCAATCATAACGCCATCACAATGGGTCAAATCCAACATCCGCCGAGCATCTTCCGGTGTTACAACATCACCATTTCCAATGACAGGAATGGATACTGCTTCTTTAACTTCTTTTATAATATCCCAATTCGCATGCCCCGTATACAGTTGCTCCCGTGTACGGCCATGTACGCTGACGGCCTGACCTCCGGCACGTTCAACAGCGCGAGCGTTCTCTACAGCGTAAATATGCTCGCTATCCCAACCGATACGCATTTTCACGGTAACTGGCTTGCTCACCGATTCTACTACTGCCGATACCATCTCATAAATCTTATTTGGATCAAGCAACCACCGAGCACCTGCATCACATTTGGTCACTTTGGGAACCGGGCAGCCCATATTAATGTCAATAATATCTGCATTCGTTTCCTGGTCTACGACCTTCGCCGCTTTCACCAAAGATTCACGATCGCCTCCGAAAATTTGCAAGCTAAGCGGCTTCTCGCGCTCATCTACAAACAGCATCTCACGTGTACGCTTGTTGCCGTGAATGATGGCTTTATCACTAACCATCTCTGCACATACCAAGCCTGTACCAAATTCCTTGGCGATCAAGCGAAAAGCAGGATTGCACACGCCTGCCATGGGTGCCAAGACGACTTGGTTTTTCATTTCAATATCGCCGATTTTCAACATATCTGTTCACCCCTTTATTCCTTCTTTTATATCGTATACTTATCGTCAATCCGTCAATTCCCGGACTTCAATTTCTAGCGTTTGGGCGATGATGTTCAGCATATCTGCTTCTACTGTACGATTACCTCGCTCCACAGCACCTAATACAGTCAAAGATATGCCGGTTCGGTTTGCCAACTCCTGCTGGGTAAACCCTTTTAGCTTCCGAAAGGCGCGGAGTCGTTGCGCCAGCTGCAAGTTTTCCAAAGCTGTATGCCGTCCTTTCCATCCACAGAATTCAATGCTGTATGCACGATACTGTACAGACCGGACGAGTCTTGGCTCGGAACAATGTCAGCCAGAGGAACCAGCACAAAAGCACGCTCCAGCATACGAGGATGAGGAAGTTCCAAATCTGGCGTAGCCAGTTGTGTCGCTTCCATCCACAACAAGTCCAGATCAATGGTTCGTGGACCGTTAGGAATATGCCTTACCCTCCCCAGACGACTCTCCACCTCTAGCATATAAAACAAAAGCTCCTCTGGAGCAAGTGTTGTAGAGACGGCTACTGTCATATTCAAAAAAGAAGGCTGATCCAGATATCCAACAGGCTCTGTTTCGTACAAACTGGAGCAGCGCACCACTCGTATCGCAGGATGTTCGTCCAGTGCGGTAATGGCTTCATACAGGGTATGCTCACGCTCCCCCAAATTAGCCCCTAAAGCAATATAAGCCTCTGATGCCTCAGAGGTCGAATGTGCATTCATGTATCGTTCCTACTTTCTTGCGCGATAAAGCTCAACCGTCACACCCTGAAAATGAATATCAAACGGCGGATGTGGCTTCGTCACTTTGACAGTCAGTGCATTGACACTAGTATAAGTGTCCAGTAGGGAAGATGCAATACGTTCGCCCAAAGCTTCAATCAATTGGTAAGATTCCTTTTCTACGATATCTTTCACGGTGTAATGCACCTCAGCATAATTAACCGTTTTGTCCAAAGCATCCTGCTCCCCTGCTTCACGCAGATCAAGCTCCAGTTCCAAATCAATATAGTAACGCTGTCCCAGCTTACGCTCCTCTGGAAAAACACCGTGATATCCGTAATACTCCATGCGATGCAATTTCATTTTATCCATTGTAGGTAAGTCCCCTTTTTTTTGATTTTATCTATATAAGCTCCACTTAAAAATTCAATATCGTGCCACTGCGCAGTCAGATGGTTTTTTCCTTCATCCTACATAAACTTCTCCCTAAAAATACAGTGACTTTATGCTGGTGGTAGCGGAGCGAATCATTTGAATTCGAAGAAGCGTAGCGCTCGCCTCCAAAGCTTTTCAAGGAAAAGCTACATCGTAAGCATATACTTAACGGGATTCTTACAATCATATGTCTTATCAATTCAAAGAATCCCGTTGCAACAGCGATCGTAGAATCAAAGGATTCGTGAAGCGGGCTTCACCCACCATAACTCAGTGGATTTTTAGCCCCGTACACCATCGCATCACACATACGTACGGTGCGCTTGATCTGTGCCACATCGTGCACACGCACAATTTGGCACCCTTGAGCAATGCCAAAGGCCACGGTAGCCGCAGTTCCCTCCACCACATCATCCACAGGCAAATCCAGTGCTGTACGGATAAATCTCTTGCGCGATGTAGCCAATAACACCGGAAACCCCAGCTGACTTAATATATCGAGAGAAGTCATAGCATAGATATTTTCATCGTAATCCTTGGCAAAACCGATGCCTGGGTCTAAAATAATCTGCTCCTTACGAACCCCTGCATCCAGCGCCAATTGGATACTTTCTTTTAAATCGGACAGCATATCAGAAACCAAATCGCTATAGTTACGGTCGTGACGATTATGCATCAAAATGACCGGACAATCGAATTCCGCAGCTACACGTGCCATATCGGGATCTGCCTTAAAGCCCCACACATCATTAATGATGTGTGCGCCTGCTTCAAGCGCCTGCCTGGCTACTTCTGCTTTGTAAGTATCCACAGATAATGGGATGTGCGGTGCAATACGATGGATCGCCTGGACGACCGGAATGACCCGAGCCAGTTCCTCTTCCACACCTACTGGTTCATGGCCCGGACGAGTAGACTCCCCGCCAATGTCAATAATATTCGCTCCATCCTCCACTAGTTTCATTGCATGTAAAACGGCTATCTCTGGATTATAATGTAATCCTCCATCAGAAAAAGAATCCGGGGTCACATTGAGGATGCCCATAATCTGGGTGGAGTGTCCGAGTGTAAGCTTGGCATCCCCCATTTGATAGCTACGTTGATAAAGAGTTGGTATATTCACTTCATCCCTGCTTTCTGCCTATAATCGTGCAACAGCAAAGCTGTTATGGACTCGGTCTGCGCCAAAGGAACCGATAAATGGCTTGCCACTTCTCCCGGCTCCAACAATAAATCCACAGGTCGTATTTCTTGTATAGAGTTGGTCATAAAAATTTCATCAGCCTGTTTCAGCTCGTACCAGTGGTATAGCCCTTGCTCCCATGGAATGCCCCGCAAGTCCGCCAACTCCAAAATGAACTCACGTGTAATGCCTGGCAGAATTCCTGTAGACAAGTCAGGGGTATACAGCGTATTATTCCGCACAAAAAACAGATTGCTAACTATTCCCTCTGCTAGAAAACCGTTGGCTGTAAGCATTATTCCTTCAGCCTTATAACGAACAGCCTCAGCATATTGCTGAAGTTCCCGCTTCGCAAGAACATTATTCATATAATGGAGCGATTTTAATCGAACCTCACCCTCCGGAGTGTTTCTGGGGGTTCGCAGCAACTGAAGCGCCGATGATTGCCCGGGTTGTGTATTTATAGAGGGCAACGGCTTGGCGAACAAAATATGGTTGGGCCGCGTGTAGTCACCAGATGGCAAGCCCAGAGCCTCTTCACCTGCGGATACAGTGTAGCGGATATAGGCTTCATTCAATCCATTTGCCGCCATCAGATGCTGGATGTGTTTTGTAAGCTGCTCTTCATTCGGTTGAAAAGGAATGCCAAGCATTCGACAGCCTTCCTTCAGTCGATGCAGATGCCGATCCAGCAAAAATGGAACACCCTTATAAGTTCGGAATGTTTCAAACAAGCCCATACCGTATAAAAAGCCGTGATCACTTACGTGAATCACGGCTTTTGCGGCTTCCGTGAGGACGCCATTGACTCCAATATATCTCATAAATCAGACGCCTACCTTGCGTTTTAGGAAATTGCGCAACAGTTGATGCCCGTAGTCCGTAATAATGGATTCGGGATGGAACTGAACTCCTTCTACGGCAAACTCTTTATGCCGCAAACCCATAATTTCACCCTCTGCGGTTTCAGCGGTAATCTCTAGACATTCAGGCAGGCTCTCGCGCTCTACTAGCAATGAATGATACCGGGTGGCTGTAAACGGAGAAGGCAGGCCTTCGAATACTGAGGTATTGTGATGGAGAATCGGTGATGTTTTACCATGCATGAGCCGATCAGCGCGGATAACCTTACCGCCAAAAGCCTGTCCGATGGCCTGGTGACCGAGACACACGCCAAAAATCGGAATCCGGCCTTTAAAATGGCTGATTACATCCAGCGATATTCCCGCCTCATTCGGTGTGCATGGACCTGGCGAGATCAAAATATGCTCTGGTGCCAGCTCTTCTATGCCTTTCACATCAATCTCATCATTCCGTTTTACGGTTACTTCTTCGCCAAGTTCACCCAGATATTGAACAAGATTGTACGTAAATGAATCATAATTATCAATCACCAAAATCATTTGACTCACCCTCCTGTGATACCGCTCCTGTTCAAAGCGGCTTCTTCTTCGCCACATTGTACCGCCTTCATGACAGCTCTGGCCTTGTTCCGACACTCCCGATATTCCCTGTACGGATCTGAGTCGATGACGATACCCGCACCTGTCTGTAAATAGGCAGTATTGCCCTGAACAGCTAGTGTTCTTATTATAATATTTAATTCCATATTACCATTATAGTCAATCCATCCAAGGGACCCCGTATAAGGCCCCCGCCGGACAGGCTCCAATTCTTCAATGATTTCCATGGTGCGCACCTTGGGCGCTCCGGTAATAGTCCCGCCCGGGAAGGTAGCAGCAATTACGTCTATAGCTGTACGACCCGAGGCTAACTTCCCCTCAACCTGAGAAACCAAATGCATAACGTGCGAATAGTATTCGACAGTCAGCAATTCAGGAACATGCACCGATCCGTATTCAGCAATTCGTCCGATATCGTTACGCTCCAGATCAACGAGCATAATATGCTCGGCGCGTTCTTTTTCACTTGATAGAAGCTCTGCAGCCATAGCGGCGTCTTCATCAGGTGTTAGCCCCCTTCTTCTCGTACCTGCAATAGGTCGAGCGCTCACACGTCCATCCTCCAGCTTCACCAGCAATTCCGGTGAGCCACTGACGATCCGTAAATCTGGCATACGCAGCATCCCCATATAAGGAGATGGATTTAGCAGACGAAGCCATTCATATATATTCTCAGGAAGGGCTGCAAGCGTACGTTGCTGGCGAATCGACAAGTTAACCTGAAATACATCTCCTTGGGCAATATATTCCTGCACACGTTTCACGGCATGTTCAAAATCTTGTTGACTGAATGCCATTTTCCAGCCTTCAGATTCTTGATGAGCAGCCTCTAATCCTTTTTCAGACAGCCGAGCACAACGACGAGGATGAGCTGGATCAGTCTCTCCCGCATGTATGATGTCCTTCCACTGAGTCAGCATGCGTTCTGCACGTTGGACCGCTTCCGCATAAAGCTTGCCAAGTATCGATGTGGTCTCATCCACCATAAGCTCATTTGCCAAATCAGTCTGGCCACTGAATTCACCGGAGCGGGCAGGATTGGGGATATGAACAGCACAATATAGGCATGATGTTTCGTGATCATAAATCCATAGCTCATTCACCCGCATCCACACATAATCAGGTATATCCGTGTCGTCTGCAGCTTGAGTTGGCAAACGCTCCAGCGAGCGAGCTACATCGTAGCCCAGATAACCCGCAAATCCCCCAGAGAAAAAAGGCATGCCAGGCACACGCGGCGCACGGTAAGAAGCGATCCAATCGTTCATGATTGTCAAAGGTTGTCCATGTATATCACCATGCTCCCCGCTTTGCAAATCAGTCCAAACTGCTTGTTCTCCCTTGCCTTCTAATATAGCAACCGGATTCAAGGCCAGATAGGTATACCTTCCACCTTTAGCGCTCTCCAGCAAGAAGGCATATGGCGACGAATCCTCCCAGGCCCTCCGCCACGATGAAGGTAAACCGCCTACGGGCAAAGGGTACTCAGCAATATAGGGAAGTACATTCCAGCCTTCCTTTTGCCAGGTTTGCCACTGCGCCTCCGTCACTCTAGCTGTCCATTTCATCTGTGTGTGCTACCCCTTCCCTTACTATGCCAAAAGTCTGCATTTTCTCCCTACAAAGAAACCCTCATCCCCCCCGGTTACAGGGAAATGAGGGTTTCCTTACGTATAGTATACACAATTACGACATAATTACAGCTCGAAATTGTATAGTGGTGTACTCAGGTAACGTTCGCCATTACTTGGAATAATGACAACAATCCGCTTACCCTTGCCCAATTGCTTAGCAAGCTTCAAGGCCGCATGAACAGCCGCACCAGAAGAAATACCGGACAAAATGCCCTCTTCCTTGGCCACTCTACGCGCTACCTCGAAAGCTTCATCGTTTTCTACATGAAAAATTTCATCATAGATATCACGATTTAGAATTTCAGGAATAAAGTTTGCACCCAGCCCTTGAATTTTGTGAGGTCCTGGCTTGCCGCCTGCTAGCAATGGGGAAGAAGCGGGCTCTACAGCCACGATTTTAATATCAGGGAATTCTTTTTTAAGCACTTCTCCAGCACCGGAAATGGTTCCACCAGTCCCTATACCTGCTATAAAAGCATCCAGCGTGCCACCAATGGAGCGAATCGCTTCTACGATCTCAGGACCCGTCGTTTCACGGTGAATTTTGATATTGGCTTTGTTCTTGAACTGCTCGGCAGCGAAATAATCCGGGTTTTCGCTCAATAGCTCTTCCATTTTTTTAACAGATCCGTTCATACCCTCTGAGCCAGGTGTTAACACAAGCTCGGCTCCATAAGCACGCAACAAATTACGACGCTCTATACTCATCGTTTCTGGCATAACAATTACTGCTTTATATCCCTTCGCAGCAGCAACCATAGCCAGGCCGATTCCTGTGTTACCGCTAGTTGCTTCAATAATGGTACCGCCCGGCTTAAGCAGACCTTCACGCTCAGCTTCTTCCACCATACTAATCGCAATACGGTCTTTTACACTGGAGCCCGGGTTCTGATATTCCAGTTTCAAATAAATTTCGGCGCTATCTTCCGGTACGATCCGGTTGAGGCGAACGAGGGGAGTCTCCCCGATAAGGTCGGTGATGTTATTAACAACTTTAGCCATGATAATTCCTCCCTGACTGTGATGATATATTAAAAATTGCGAAAACATATTGTAGATGATTCTAGGTAAATCTATTTTAGTTTTATGCCGTTCATTTAATTTCCGATAAAAATAGTTGGTTTTATACGCTAATCATAACAATCTTCAATTCCAATGTCAATACAAGTAAATAAGCCAATAGGCTGTTCTCCCGCGTTATCGGCACCGTATCTTCATCAAAAGCAAGATCCTCTCACTATGCTAAAGAGAAGCAGAGGGTGCCTCTTTCCCAGATAAAATACGAGCTCCATATTTATCACGCAGACTCTTTTCGACCTCGTCCAAAGGAGCGGCTTGTGCAAGCGCAAGAGAGCGGCGGATTTGCTGACGAATTTGCTGCTTATCGGGAGAATTCTTTAGTCTGACATCCTGTACATAAATGACCGCATAGCCATCATTAACAGAGATGGGACCTGCAACATCCCCGGAGCTTAGTTCTCTCGCCGCCTTCATGACTGCCTCTGGTTGAAATGGATCATATTCATCCAACCATCCCAACTGTCCGCTGTGATCCTCGCCAAGAGGGTTACCTGAGACTGAATGCTCCCGAAGCAGCATGTCGAAGCTTTCTCCTTGCTTGACCCGATCGAGCAACGTCTCTGCTTCCTCTGCTTTAGCCACATAAATAGCTGCCAGTTTGATCTGCTTACCAACGGCAAACTCTTCGGGGTGCTGTTCCCAATACTCGTCAATCTCCGTTTCCTCAACCTGAATACCTTGGGTGGCTATTTTCTCCAAGCCAATCCGGTACTCCGCTTCATTCCGCAAGTCAACCGGATTTAAGCCAAACTGTCGCTGCATTTCCTCAAAGTAGGCATGTTCTGAGTCGTACCCTTTACTATCCTGCTCCAGCACTTGCTGTAAATCCTCTTGGGTGATCTTAATACCGAGACGCTTGGCTTCAGCCTGCACGGCTTTACGATTCAACATTTGCAACAGCGTATTAGTTCCATATCGCTTTTTCAGTTCCGCTACCCACTGTTCCTCCGATATGCCTTCCTGACCCATCTCCGCCACAGTATGATCGCCGTCATCCTTGCTTACATCACCCGGCTTTAACAGCCCCCGAAGCATGATAAGACCACCTAAAGCGGCGACGCTAACGGTCAGAATAATGACAGCTGTCCATAATCCCTTTTCCCGTGTAGTCATCGCTTGCACCGCCTATCCGGTTAGGCCTTGGCTTGATCTAACAGATTTTGCAATTCATCCTTATTAAACTGATAAGCCTCATTACAAAAGTGACACACGACCTCAGCCTGTCCTTCTTCCTCAATTAATTGCTTTAATTCACTTTCTCCCAGACTGATCAATGTTTTTTCCACGCGCTCGCGTGAGCACTCACATTGAAAATGGATATCCATTTCATCCAGAACTCTAACGTCCGGCAGCATCCAACGCAGCATTTCATCAAGCTCTAGCCCTTGATCCAGCAGAGCGGTAACGGGTGGAATTGAGCCAACTGCATTTTCGATAGCAGTAATCTCATCATCATTCAGACCTGGAAGCAATTGAATAATAAATCCGCCGGCCACAATAACGGAGTTATCCGTATCTACCAGCACACCCAAACCCACCGCTGACGGAGTCTGTTCGGATTTGGCAAAATAATAGGTAAAGTCCTCACCGAGCTCACCGGAAATAATCGGGATACTACCGCGGTACGGTTCTTTTAACCCCAAATCCTTGATAATATGAATGAATCCCTCTGTACCTACGGCACCCGCTACATCCAGTTTGCCCATACTATTGCTCGGCAAATGCACGTGTGGTTCAGTAACATAACCCCGCACTTCTCCTACAGCATTGGCATCAACGACAATTTGCCCAATCGGTCCATCGCCTTTGACTTGAATGGTCAATCGTTCTTTGCCTTTTAGCATAGAACCCATAATTGCACCCGCTGTGAGGGTTCGTCCCAAAGCAGCGGTTGCCGTAGGGTAAGTATCATGTCTTCTCCGCAACTCCTCTACCAATTGAGTTGTCCGAACTGCAAAAGCCCTGACCCTTCCATCCATGGCTGTGCCGCGAATAAGTCGATCCTGTTTATTTTCCATTTTGATATCCTCCCCTATTATCCAAGGCAGCCATGCTGCTTATTTTCGTTAGTATTCCCTCATCCTTGAAGCATCATTTCCTACTATATAAACAACCTGCATCTACAGATCACGCGAATTGTTCAAAAACGTAACATATTTCAGTATAGACGAAAAACGCCGCTAATCCAAACCGATAAGATCGTCGGCTTGACTCAGCGGCAACTTATATCTACTTTTTATTCGGCGTTACGCTGGTAAATGATGCGTAATCCTTCGAGCGTCAACATCGGCAACACTTTCTGAATGCTCTCTGTCTCTGATGCGATTAGCTCTGCAAGACCTCCGGTGGCAATAACCGTGGGTTCCACCTGCATTTCTTCCTTAATGCGCCTCACAATGCCATCGACTTGTCCAGCATAACCGAAAATAATCCCGGCTTGCATGGCGTGGACTGTATTCCGACCAATAACCTTTTTGGGTTTTTCCAACTCAATACGAGGGAGCTTGGAAGCCCGTTGATACAGTGCCTCCGTCGAAATGCCGATACCGGGCACAATGACTCCACCCAGGTAGTTTCCCTTATCATCAATACAATCAAACGTGGTCGCTGTTCCAAAATCCACCACAACGAGAGGTCCACCGAATCGTTCTACAGCCGCAACAGCGTTCACGATCCGATCCGCGCCTACTTCACGCGGATTCTCGTAACGCAGATTAAGACCGGTCTTGATTCCCGGTCCGACGATTAACGGCGTTTTGCCTATATATTTATCGCACATTTCCTCTAATACACGGACCAATGGCGGAACGACAGAGGAAATAATAACTCCCTGAATGTCATCCTTTAATACGCCGCCCATACTAAAAAGATTATGTATGAGTACGCCGTATTCATCTGCGGTTGCCTGTCTGGAGGTGCTGATCCGGTAGTGATGCAACAGCTCGCGCCCTTCATAGATCCCCAGAACAATATTGGTATTACCTACATCCACTACAAGAATCAATGGGTGTCACCTATCTTTCTTAGCGTTAAGGTCAAGGCTGATATCCAGATTATGAAAAGAGTATGTCAGCCTGCCTACAGAAATCACATCTACGCCGCTCTCAGCCATCTCACGCACTGTATCCAGCGATACATTGCCTGAGGCTTCTGTTTTGACGTGTGGGGCCTGTTCACGAATGAAGCGAACGGCTTCCTTCATATCTGGGACGGACATGTTATCCAGCATAATAATATCCGCCCCAGCCTCCAGGGCTTCCCGGACTTGCGTCATGTTTTCCGTCTCTACTTCAATCGTCATTGTATGCGGTATGTGCGCGCGCGCTCGGCTCACCGCCTGTGCAATCCCACCCGCGCCCTTAATATGATTATCCTTAATCATAACAGCATCGTATAGACCAAAGCGATGATTCGAGCCACCGCCTACACGCACAGCATACTTCTCCAACAGTCGATGCCCTGGTGTTGTTTTACGTGTGTCCACCAAGCGCGTGGAAAGTCCGTGCAATTGATCTATAAAAGTTCGCGTCCGCGTTGCAATACCGGACATCCGCTGGAGTAAATTTAACGCCAATCGCTCCCCGGTCAAAATCGCATGAGTACTTCCACTCACTTCTGCCAAAACGCTCCCCTTTTCAATCCACTGACCATCGGTCACCAACGGAGTGAACGACAAGGAAGGGTCCACTACTCGAAATACAATTTCCGCCACAGGTAAACCCGCAATCACGCCGCTCTCCTTGGCATGAATGACAGCCTTGGATTGGTGGCCCGGCTCAATCGTCCAACGTGTGGTCACATCGCCAGAACCTGTATCTTCTCGCAGCCAGCTGCGAATTTGTGCCGTCAGTTCCTCCTGATATCCGCTAAACTCTCCATAAAGCTCGCTGTTAGATGTCATGAACGCTCTCCTCCGTTATGCCTTGCTCACGTCGCTGCTGAACATGCTTTCGCCACTTGCAATCATCTGTCTCAGGGAAGTCCTCACGATAGTGTGCCCCCCGACTCTCCTCACGCAGCAACGCACCATCTGCTACTAATAAAGCACAGGTGAGCAAATTGGCGAATTCGATCTCTTCCCGACTGGTGATCACAGCCTGAAAGGCAGTCACTAGCCCGCGCAGCTCTTCTAAAGCTGCTTGCAGCCCTTCACTATGCCGACGAACTCCAGCATAATGAACCATCGTTTCTTGCAGCTTATACCGCTGTTCCGCGACGGATGAAGCCTGAAACTCTGCACGGTTATCATTGTAAGATATCAAAGTATGGCCAACCAGCGGTGGCAATGAATGCAGCCGCTCGATAATCCTGCTGGCGAACACAATAGCTTCAGATAACGAATTGCTCGCCAGACGATTAGCGCCGTGAACACCTGTGGAAGAGGTCTCACCACAGGCGAACAAACGCCTAATGGAGCTTTCCCCGTATAGATTAGTCTGGACACCACCCATCATATAATGGGCAGCAGGAGCAATGGGAATCCAGCCTGTCGTCATATCCAAACCATATGACAGACATGTCTGATAAATCGTTGGAAAGCGTTGCTTTACCCGCTCAGGCGGCTCGTGTGTAATATCCAGGTATACAAACGTAGCCTGGGTGCGTTCCATCTCATGGATGATCGCACGAGCTACGATATCTCTGGGCGCAAGCTCCTGCCGGGAATCATACTTGTCCATGAAGCGTTCTCCATGAATGTTGCGTAACACGGCACCTTCTCCCCGTACGGCTTCGGAAATTAGAAACCTTGGAGCGCCCGGATGGCACAAGGCCGTAGGATGAAACTGTACGAACTCCATATCCCGTACAACCGCCCCAGCACGATATGCCATAGCAATACCGTCCCCAGTTGCGATATCCGGGTTAGTCGTATAACGGTATAATTGCCCGCTACCTCCTGAACACAAAATGGTTGCATTGGCAGTGATATACGACCTTTCTCCATCTGGCATTTGGACGAGGGATCCAATACACTCACCATGCTCAGTCAGCAGGTCAATGACCATACACTCTTCCCACACCTCGATACCGGGATGGGCAGCAACCTGCTGTGATAAGGCACGCACGATTTCATAACCGGTGGCATCTCCATTTGCATGCAAAATGCGACGATGACTATGCGCCCCTTCTCGGGTCAGCGCTAGTTCACCATCCACACGGTCAAAGGCTGTCCCCAATCGTATTAACTCTTTAATACCGTCTGGGCCTTCATGAACAAGCGTTCTGACCGCCTCGGGTTCACACAGACCTGCACCAGCAATCAGAGTATCTTGCATGTGATAAGCTGGTGTATCCTCGTCCGATGTGACAGCAGCAATGCCGCCTTGAGCATAACGTGTGTTGCTTTCCATTAAAGTTTTCTTGGTAATCAGCAACACTTTCCGATTCTCCGCAGCCTTAATCGCCGTATATAAGCCCGCAATGCCGGAGCCGATAATCAAGACGTCGGCTTCGTATTGGGTCAATTCCGCTACATCAAAATCAACTAGATATCTTGGAATCATGCCTTCACCTGATTTCACAGAAGAATAGCGCACACCATAGATTGTACAGTATGCGCTCACGGAATATGTTCAAAATGATAGTAAGTCGTTTATTTAACAATAAATGTACACAACGTTCCTTTGTCTGTCAAATCACGTTAGCAATAATCTTCCATATTTAAAAAAGCTCCGGAAAACCAGTAGGATCTGGTTCCCCGAAGCTTACATATATGCTTATTCAACTATCCATCAGATGATCAGGTTGTTGTCGGTGGAGTACCACCGGAATTGCCTGAATTGTTATCATCCTCTGGCTTTTTCAGATTAGGGATATCGTTTGGTTGATCCGTTGTATTCTTAGGTTCGTCATCCTTACCTTGAATACGTACACGAACATCTCCGATATTATCGATCACAGGTTCACCGTTTTCTGGTGTTCCTTCTCCCTCATTCGTATTGCCATCCAAAGAACCTGTCTCGATCAAACGTTTGATTTGTTCAAGTTCCAGAGTTTCTTCTTCCAGCAATGTTTGAGCGATCAAATGAACCTCTTTGGAATACTTCGTCAAGAGTTCTCTAGCACGCTCATAAGAGTCAGTGATGAAGCGATTCATCTCCTGGTCAATCTGATAAGCGATCTGATCACTGTAGTTCTGCTCATGACCGATATCGCGTCCAAGGAATACTTGACCTTGGGAAGTTCCAAACTGCATCGGGCCGAGCTTCTCACTCATACCGTATTCTACGATCATACTACGCGCAATGCTTGTCGCTTGCTGGAAGTCACTATAAGCCCCTGTTCCGATCTCACCAATAAACAGCTCCTCGGAAACACGTCCACCCAGCAATCCAGTGATTTTGTCCAGCAATTCCTGCTTGGTTGTCAGCATGCGGTCTTCCTTCGGAAGCATGATGACATATCCGCCTGCACGTCCACGTGGAATAATAGTTACCTTGTGAACCATATCGGCATTCTCTAGGAAGTAACCGATAATCGTATGCCCTGCTTCATGATAAGCAACAATTCGTTTCTCGCGGTCACTGATTACGCGGCTGCGTTTTTCAGTACCTACGATAACGCGGTCGATCGCTTCATCTACTTCTCGCATCGAAATATCTCTGCGGTTGCGACGAGCCGCCAGCAAGGCAGCTTCGTTCAACAGGTTTTCCAGATCAGCGCCCGTAAAGCCTGTTGTACGTTTCGCAATGACGTCCAATTTAACATCCTTCGTTAATGGTTTGTTGCGTGCATGTACATGCAATACTGCTTCGCGGCCTTTAACATCTGGACGGTCAACCGTAATTTGACGGTCAAACCGACCTGGACGAAGCAAGGCCGGATCTAGAATATCCGGACGGTTAGTAGCAGCAACGATAATGATGCCTTCGTTTGCGCCGAATCCATCCATCTCTACGAGCAATTGGTTGAGCGTTTGCTCACGTTCATCATGTCCGCCACCCAATCCGGCGCCACGTTGACGTCCAACGGCATCAATTTCATCAATGAAAATGATACAAGGTGCGTTCTTCTTCGCATTCTCGAACAAGTCACGAACACGGGAAGCACCGACCCCGACGAACATTTCTACAAAATCAGAACCCGAGATACTGAAAAACGGCACTCCGGCCTCACCTGCAACAGCTCTCGCCAAGAGTGTTTTACCCGTACCTGGAGGGCCCACTAACAGAACCCCTTTTGGAATACGAGCACCCACAGCTGCGAACTTGCGTGGGTCCTTCAAGAATTCTACGACTTCGACAAGCTCCTGTTTCTCTTCGTCAGCCCCTGCTACGTCTTCGAAGGTAACTTTCTTCTTCTCTTCGTTATACAGACGGGCTTTGCTCTTGCCGAAGTTCATTACTTTGCCGCCACCGCCCTGTGCCTGATTAAACAGGAAGAAGAACAACAGGAACATGATCACCAAAGGAATGATAGAAGTCAAAAATGTCAGCCAAATGCTTTCGCCTTCCATTTTCTTCTGCACGTATTCAAACCCGTTCGTTTCGCTGGCATTCACCAGTTCACTTAGTGCTTGATCCGTTGGCGGAACGTATACGGAAAAATTGGTTGATTTAGCATTAGCCGGCTGCTTCTTATATGCACCGGTTACAAGATAGGCGTAACCGTCAAATTGGACCGTTACTTTAGAGATGTTATTAGCTTTAACCTCTTGCCGTAATTGGTCATATCTAGGGAGATCGGAGGCTTCGTTACTGTTGCTAACAAACTGAACGATACCCACCACAACTAAAAAAAGAATCAAATAAAAACCAGAATTCCGGATGAACCGATTCATCCCCTACCTCCTCTCGAGACACTTAAGTTATTTTACCATAGCCTGTAAGCCCTTCTCAACAAAGGACCCTATTTAGTCCTAGGACTGGAGGCTGAGATTAGCTGGTGTAGATTTCCGGCTTCAAAATCCCTATGTATGGGAGGTTCCGGTAGTGCTCGGCATAGTCCAGACCATAGCCGACAACAAACGCATCCGGAAGTGTAAATCCGGTGTAATCAGCTTCAAGATTAACGGTCCGGCGTGCAGGCTTGTCGAACAAAGTTACGACACATACCGAATTGGCATTACGATTCTTAAGCAATTCAATCAAATGTGTCAGCGTCAGACCACTGTCGATAATATCTTCGACAATCAGAACATCGCGTCCTTCCACTGAAGCGTCCAAATCTTTGATGATTTTAACAACGCCTGATGATTTGGTGGATACTCCATAACTAGATACAGCCATGAAATCAAGTTCCAACGGCACTGTAATGGATTTAACCAAATCCGCCATAAAGATAAACGCACCCTTTAGCACGCAAATCACCAATGGATTTTTTCCTTCATATTTCACGCTAAGCTGTGCGCCCAATTCCTTGATTTTACTCTGAATCTCTTCTTCACTGATCAATACTTCCTGAATATCATTTTGCAACGGTGTAAACCTCCTAAGTTTATACTATGAAAGCCGTTCCTGCGCAATTACTGGTGCCCCGGACTCTCTCGTCTTTGCCATGACATATATATAACCGAAGACGTGTGCTTTTGCACCGCAGCATGTACAGAACGTCGTACGCCCGGAATCCAGAGAACAACTCCAGAGTGGTCGCAGACGATAGGAATAACGGAACGCATTAAAGGAGGTATTTTTTCATCAATAAAAATATCTTTAACCTTTTTCCTTCCGTTTAATCCCATTACATACATGGTATCTCCAGGTAATCGCGAACGTACAGTCAACGGCAAAGTCAATTCGTCTGCGTCGAACCATGCTTCTTCCTCATTCGCCGGATGGTGTCCATCCCAATAGGGAGCTCTTCGCCATCGGAGTATACCACCCGCTTCAGGCAACTCAAGCTCACCGGAAATAGGCAATACGCTCAGCCCGTAGCTCCATTCACCCATAACGACTTGCGTACGGTCAAACAAAACCGCCTGGTCATATTCGCGGACTCCAACCGCACCGCCGCCCAAGTCCAAGCTCCATGTAGAGGATGTCTCTTGGAGAAGTCTTAGTCGAACGGTCTCAATTTTACGAAAATCAAAATTTTCACTGCCCGAAGGCAGATAATTTAATATTAGTTTAATCAACCTCCGTTGTAAAGCAACGGATAGCTTACGATATGAAGCGATGGAAAACATGTACCTGCCATTATTGAAGTGCACCATTTTCTCATATGCTGACAGTGTAGCTGCCTCCATAAAATCATTTTCGTCAGCCATCGTTTCGGCCAGCCGATTCAGGGACGGTGTCAGTTGCTCATTATATTGCCCCAAAAAAGGGAGCACATCCATGCGGATAGCATTACGACGGTATTTAGACGATAAATTAGTGCTGTCTGTCACATAGGAAAGACCATGAAAGTTGCAATACGCAATCAAGTCAGCCTTGTACATACGAAGTAGCGGGCGAATGAGTTGCACATTTTTTTCATTGCGTGCCAAACGCATACCCGCCAAACCCGCTGGTCCGCTACCGCGCAGCAAGTGCAAGAGAACTGTTTCCGCTTGATCATCGCCATGGTGAGCCATAGCAATATGCTGTGCCTCCCACTTCGTAGCCGTATCATGTAGAAAGCTGTACCGTAGCTCACGGGCGGCTTCCTGTGGACCCTTACCGCTCTCCTTCATATAAGCGGGTGCATCCACCCGAATCATTTCAAATGGAAGCTTGAGCTTTCGGGCAATATTGTGTACCTCTTCAGCCTCCGCATCCGATTCCTCTGGCCTGAAGCCATGATGAACATGAGCGCAGACGAGTTGTAATGGCATATGTATAACGGATATTTCATGTAAAATGTGCAAAAGGGCCACCGAATCCGGTCCACCGGATACAGCAACCACAATGCAGTCTCCGGGGCTCCACAGTGAATGTTCTCGCGCCAAAGCGAGTACTTCCTGTACAACACCGGTCGGTTTTGTTGTTCCCATTTACGACCCTCTTTTCTCCCGACCGTAAAAATGATGATCCTCTGTTATCTTATGTAAGTCATGCTGCTACCTTAACGCAATCCAGAGCGCTCCGGCAAGCAGCAAAAGCGATACCGTAAAAGCATATCCCAGCCAGCGTGGATTTCCCCTTTTGACAGATGTTTGCCTGACATGAGCGGAAGCCAGACGCGACCAAGCTCGGGCCGCTGCACGAGTATCGGAATATTCTCCACGCACTGCACCCAGCAGCCATTCGGCGTAGGGGCGCAATATACGGCTGCGACGAATGATGACTGTCAATTCTGCCGTATTACGTAGCTGTGGTAGCCTGCTCGCAGCTGCCTTTAACGATTCGCTCTCTAATATATGAATCGTTAGAAGAGCAAAGGCAAACAGGTCATACTGGGGATCAGCATTTCGGCTACCAGCATTCCAGAATCCCCTGTCGTACCATTCTGTAAATTGTTTAACACTCCGACCTGCAAGGGACACCCCGCCATAATCAATCAACTCAGCCTCTCCATAGGCATTGACCAATATATTTTGAGGCTTCAGGTCGCCAAACACCCATCCTGCCTGATGGAGATCGGCCAGACGATTCAGTATGCCGGTTCCAGCCACACCATACCACTCAGACCCTTTGGCTGCCACAAATTTATGAAGCGGATCTCCTTTGACGTATCGCATAACATAAAAGGGAATCTCCCCACTACGTAACACTACATCATCCACCTCAAACAAGAAGGAAGGATTTCCATTGCGCTGGAGGGCAGCCTGAGTCCCTTGAGACTGTAATGTGGTCAGCACATTAATCTCCGATTGCAGATCAAGCGTGTTCTTTCCCATTTTGAGAGCAAATTGCCGATCGGCCTGTGCTTCTTTTACCAAATATACAGTTCCGTTCGCTCCCCGGCCCAGCAAGCGCTGGATGACATAGCTACTCCGCTTCCACTTGCCCTTGATGACCGTTCCGGGTGCAAGAACGGGATCAGACGACGTAGTCACCGAGCATCCCTTCTCCTTTGCCATAGGATTCTTCCAGATCTTTCTGTTCCCCTAGTGTAACATATCGGTAATAATCAATCACTTGTAAAATGGCCGGTCCTGTCGGTGTCGCTCCTTTCATCCGTAAGCGTCCGAATATCGATTTGATCTGGTCAAGCTCAGAGGTCCACCCGATATCCATGACTGCGTCTTCTCCCATTCGTCCACCCGGGAAATGAAATACAGATATACGGCTGAGTCCGCTTCTGGACTGTAAGCTGAGCAGCAAATCGCGTATACTGTCCTCTACAGCAGGCAGCTTAGGCTTCATGCTTGCACTTGCATCAATGAGTAAAGCAATTTCCAGAGGGCTAGTTTCTGTCAATTCATCCATTACCTCAACTACCTGGGCTCGTTTGGCCGGAGGCAGTTCACCGATATGCCGGGCACCGCCCTCACCCAAAATGTGCGTTAACTCTCTATTAACCGCCTGCTGAATCGTTTGAACCACTGTTTTGCGCGTCATCATCTGCATGGTTTGCGCCAACTGCTTCGTACCGACGATTTGGCTAAACCCTCCCCCTGCTTTAGCAATTTCCTGAATCTCTGCGCTCCCAAGCTCGCCGATGGTTCCGTAGTCTATGACTCCAGCGACGTTCACTGTAATTCCCTCCCGTAAAGCTTGGGCAGCCGCCATAACTGGGCTAACACCTACGTTAGAGCATCCATCTGTAATGATCAAAATTTGCTTCATCGCTTTTTGACCTCCGCTTCCTCTTAATCTATTCCGATAGATTCTATCTTTGCCTAATCCGGAACGATTCAAACGAAGGATGCGGATTTTTAAAAATGTATAAGGAATTTCCCGGGCAATGTCAGTCTAGCTCACCGTCCGTGGACGTTCTAACCACCTCATGCCGGGTACATGGAGAGTTGCCCACTCTGGGTGAAAATGATCTATTTTACTAACAACTACAGTCATATCATCATAGATTTGATTTTGTTGGTATCGTATAACCCGTTCTAGCAAACAGTCAGCCAGTTGCTGTGGATCTTCACTTTCAATTTCCTGAATCATGCGTTTCATCCATATCTCTTTATTGACTGCATAACCCGGTGAATCGTATATACCGTCTGTAATCATAATGAGAATATCCCCCGGCTGGAGTTGCAGTGACACCAAATCAACCTCGATATCCTGTATAATGCCAATCGGTAAATTGCTGGCAGATACGGGAATGACCTCCTCCCCTCTTTTAATAAAGCTCGGTGTAGATCCAATCTTCATAAAGGTTGTCCGGGCCGTATACTGATCAATCAGCGCCATATCCACCGTAGCATACATTTCCTCAGGTGATCGGAGCATCAGGACAGAGTTAACCGACTTGATCGCCAATTTTTCGTCCATACCCGATTGCAGTAGTTCTTCCAAAATGTTAAGTGCTGCACTGCTCTCTTGCTGCGCACGCTCTCCGTTCCCCATACCATCGCTTAAAGAGACTGCGAAAGTCCCATTCCCTAGCTCCATCATGCTGTAGCTGTCTCCTGAGAAGAAATCGCCTCCTTTGGCGGCACTAGCTACTCCTGTAGCAATCTCATATGTTTTAGCAGAGCCGAACATGACTGTAGCCAAGCCTTGGCGGCGATCTGCCGCCGTTTCGCGCATGACAGCTATATGCTCGTCTAGTATGTCCGACAGCAGTGGAGCAATGATTTTCCGACATTCATCAAATCCCCTTGTATAGGCGTGGACAATCTCAATTTCAACCTGGCCTGCATCCAGGCTAATAATTTCGATGGATTGGATGGACAAGCCCAGTCTATCAAGAGCCTCTCGAATTTGCTCTTCCTGCCGATGCATGGTCTGCCCTTCCCGCTGAATTTCCCGCGCTAAATCCTCCATAATTTGCGATACACCTGATAGCTGGTCAGCAACAAGCTGGCGACTATCGTATACTTGGCGCTTCCACTGCATATTATGTTGGTAGAGACTATACTGCTGTTTCATTACCTGCAAGACAGCGCCCGTTTTGGCACATGCCTTGCTCCATTGCGGCGGCATTTGCTCTGGCTCCAAATCAGGATTGTCCTCAATGGCACTCATCATTTCCGTCATATACTGATGGGTTTGCATAAACTTGCCGTCCCAACACTGCTCGCACTTAAAGCAAGAGGCACATGTTCCTTCCGCCACCGCATTCATAAAGTGTTCGATTTCTCCGTCCGGTTTTGCCCCCTCACTCGCAGATATTTGATGAAAGCTGCGGGATAGCTGGCTGAATACACGGGAGAATTTCGTCACCCGCTCGGCGGTGAGATCACGAACCCTTTTGGCATATTCATGCTGTGACTTGGCGTGATCCTGCGTACCCGGGACATAGGTAGAAACCGCTTTAAAGAAACTTTTTGGAGTCATTAAAAATAATAGGATTGCCGCGCAGCTCTCCCAGGTTGATGTCAGCACGTCTCCAGTCCCATCCAGATAGATCGTCAAAATGGAAGAGCCCAACAGCATGCCAAGGGCCACTGCACCTTTTCTCCCTTCACGCAGCATCCCTGCCAGCAAACCTGCAAAAGCAAGTAGACTCATCTGCACAATTGCAGACATATTGGCTAGGCTCAAAATTAAACCGGTAATCACACCGACCGAAGCACCCAGGGAGGCACCTCCCACCAAAGCAAACACCAAGACCAAATATCGTGAAAGTACATGATCGACAGACAGTGAATGAACGGTCCATCCTACTGCTCCCGTCATCACAGAGGCTAATAGAATAATAAGACACAAAATTTCTTCATTTTTGAGCTGGCTTGCCTTCTTGCGGTACGTAAACAGCGGTATGGCCTGGGTGAACACCAATGTAAGCATAAAACTGAGTACCGCATCCGTTCCCACAATGACAAGCTCATACCATGTAAAAGCCGGAGCCATCACGGCGTTAAATAAATTGACCATAAACACAGACAAGAAGACCATAAGTGGGGCATAGGATAATTCCAGACGATCGAAGGTGCGTAGCCCGCGATACAGGAGATAAAATACGATTAACTCACCACCAATCATGAATAACGATGGGTAAGGAGCTAACAGGCTGCCTAGCACAACGGATACAGCTACAGGCAGCATCAGATCACGCCGAAGGAACGTAATGACCGCAAAATAAGCGAGGGCAAAAGGAGAAAGCTCGTCCAAAATAGTGGCGCGTCCCAATAAAACTCCCATAGCTGACAATAGCAGCATCCATCTTTGCGCGGTTACCCATTGCACTACTTTATGTGAATTGAGCCGTTTCTTGAGTCTGGAAGGCCAACCTTCCGTACGCTCTTTGGATTTGGACTTTCTAGATTTTAACCCCGGAAAATGTACCACGTTCCATTTCTCCATCATGCGTCAGGCACCCCATTCATCAATTTGATGTTCCCATCTTAAACCGGAACGATTGAGAAAGTTTGTCAGAACCTCACGTCTTATTCCAAGAAATTTCCGACAAAAAAACGTTCCGCGCGAAAGGACAGAGCATTCCCCTGTACTTCAAGCTACGCCCGTATGGAAGCGGATGGAGGTTGTCTCTCTCTACGCTTTGGATGACCTCTCTATGTCAGTCATCCTGATACCAAATCTAGCGATTTGCACAGAAGATAGACGGAAAACCGTTGGAGTTTGTCGGACGATTATGTCCACACGACAAAAAAAACATCCAACATTTCAGTAGATGCTTCTTCTCTTCTTCATAAAACTACTAATCTTAAAAATGTGCCCGTACAACTCCACCCAAAACATATTGCCTGTAGCCACGGCTTGTCGCATCTCTTGTCGGTAGAACGCAAAAAAACCGTAGCAGTCTTTCGACTGTACGGTTTTCCGTGTATGGTTGATACGGTTGTCAAAGTGAATTAAACACGCTTCGCGCCGCGTCCTCCGCGTTTACCTTCGGTGTTCTTTTTCAGCGACGAAATGCGTTCCTCACTATCTTTCAGGAAGCGTGACATTTTATCCTCAAATGAAGGTTTACCCGGTGCAGGCTTGAAAGAACGGCCTCCACGATCGCGGTTGAAACCACCACCGCGTCCCTGACTTGGACCTGAACCTCCGCCGCCAAAACGGTCTCCTCCGCCTGGTCCTCCTGTACGCTCCGGTCTTGGAGCTCTTGGGGGACGGGCTTCACTTGCCGGCTTATCAATCGTTTGCTTAATGGAAAGTCCGATTTTGCCATCTTTGTCAACATTAATGACTTTCACCGTCACAACATCATTAATCTTCAGGTGGTCGTTAACATCCTTAACATAATTATCGGCGATTTCCGAGATGTGAACGAGACCCGTGACACCTCCAGACAAATCCACAAATGCTCCAAAATGCGTGATGCCTGTCACTTTGCCCTCTAACTTGGTGCCCACTTCAATTGCCATAGAATAAAATGATCCTCCCTTAAAATATACAACCGATTTTTTTGCAAAAAAATCCCGCTGTGGTGATTTGATTATACAAAATGGCGGAACCAAGGTCAACTAAGCATTGGCCCGATAATACTTCTATTTTTGATCTCCGATGATTGGCGTCTCTTCCGGTTTGTAAAGACCGTACTTGCTTCTAGCAATTTCTCCAATGTACTCAGGATCCTTGAGACGATTCACTTCGGTTTGAAGCTGTTGTTCCGTTTGTGTAGCAGCTTGCTTCTGTTTTTCCTTCTGGGTGAGCTGTTCACTTCGATCGGCCATGATCATACCTTGAGAAAAAAAGGTGAATATGGCCCAACTACCAAAGGCGGCAAGCGATAGCAACCAAATCATGATTCGCCTGCGCCCGCCCGCATTGGACTTGGACGTAGGAGATGAATGGCGATCTACAGACGAATTACGCATGATACTACCCCCTTCCAAACCATCTTTTTGCTGTATTTTTCAGTCTGATACCCAGCTTTACGAGCGGATCTGGCGTCTTCCAACGCGCTATAAGCGGACGGATCGACCAAAGAATCGGCTTCCAAACCGGCATCAGGATGTATATCAGCATCCTTCCTAGGAACACAATAAGTGCCCATGTCCATCCGACCAGCTTGCGTAACAGCCGATACAGCGCTAACACCGGAAGAACAATCAGGATGCGCAGTATGCTGTTCACGATCAACGTCAGTCTGCGAACGATCTCTATTAACATTACCACAAAACGTTGGGTTGTAACACTAAAGGCCCAAAAATAGAGCCAAACCCCCAAAAGTAGTCCTAAAAAGACATAAAACCGCAGCTCACCGCGATTACTCGCGTACAGCACACGGAAAATAAACAAAGCCGAGGCCACCCAATACAGCACGTCCAACAAATGAACACTCCAACGGGCAAAATGAAAGCGGATTGACAGCACCCGGTAGCTGTCAAATACCACTCCCATGGTTATGCCCGACAATAGCATCCACGTCAATGTCAGCCATTGTGTGTAAGGGTTCATTTGAAGAGCTTGCCGAATAGGCTTTTTCCGTTTTTGGCCGGGGCCCCAGGCTCCAGGTAGACGAGGGAAGTAATCAGACCTTCAATGGACAGTAGCCCCTCTTCCAGACTGAGGTTTTTGATATGTAAATGTTGTCCGCGAATGGTGAGATGGCCCAGCTCGGTCTGAAGCAAAAACTCTTCACTGTCAAAGCTCTCCACATTGCTGACGCCTGAAATGTCGAGCTGCTTGCGGCTTTGCATGCGCAGATCATGGTGCTTGGACTTCCCTTGTTCAATCATGGCATGTACCCCTCCTTCTGTTCTTAGCTTATGAAGGGGTGGGCATGATTTAGAACCGCTTTGGCTCTTCACGAGCATATATTAGACAATTAGACAAAAGCTCCTCATATAAAAAAAAAGCATTCCTTCATACAATATGAAGGAATGCTTCTATGTACAACGTTATGAGAAAATCAGATGTCTGCTTACCAGTTCAAACCGTTGTCCCTGGCAATAGGCTCTTCCTTTACCAAAGTGTACATACTTGCAGCCTCGTCCTTGCGTGTAGTGTCGGCGAGCCGTTCCACTCGCACGGTCACCAGCTTCTGGCCAAATTGGACGGTAATTTCATCGCCTACTTTGACCGCACTGCTCGGCTTGGCTTCGCGTCCATTCACCACGACTCTCCCTTGTTCAGAGACGTCCTTAGCTACTGTACGGCGCTTAATCAGCCGCGAGACTTTCAAGAATTTATCAAGACGCATTAGTTAACGGCTTCTTTAAGCTTATTACCAGCCTTAAAAGCAGGAACGGTCGATTCTGGAATTTCAATCGTGTTGCCGGTTTGTGGATTGCGACCTGTACGGCTGGAACGTTTGCGCGTTTCGAAAGTACCAAAGCCGATCAGTTGTACTTTGTCACCACTAGCAAGTGCATCTGTAATTTCACCAAGAACGCCATTCAATACAGCTTCAACGTCACGTTTGCTCAAACCGCTTTTGCTGGAAATATTGTTGATCAGATCTGTCTTGTTCATAAGATAAAAGCCTCCTAAATGTCAAAAAATAATCATCACGCTACATGTCCTTAAATGGAGCATACGTGAGGTCCAACTGTGGCCGAAGCCCTTCCTGAATACCACTGTAACATGTTCAACTATTAGCTACAGTTATTTTCAGAATTACTACAAGTTATTCTGGCTTGTCCTTAAAAATCCTGCAATGACAGGCGTTTTTTTATTCGACCCCAGTTAAGCCAACATCCTACTACAAAACTCTGCCCATTGGCAAGTCTGCTCAAGCCGGGCGTATTTTCAACCCTGCATATGACTCATTTTACTGTCCAATACAGCCAAAGATCAAATCTATGGAATCAATCTCTGTCAAGAAGCTTTTTCGCTTCCTGCCAGTAGGTCTCCATTTCATCTACACTGCTGTCCTCAGGACGACGCCCCTGCTCGCGTAGTTTCTGCTCAATATACTGGAAGCGGCTTACAAATTTGCGATTAGTGGCTGACAGCGCCTCCTCCGGATCTACGTGCATGAACCGGGCCGCATTCACGGCAACAAATAGAACATCCCCCAACTCCAGCAACTGAGCTTCCATGGAATGCCCTTCACGAACCGCTTCCTTCAACTCAGCCACTTCTTCGTCCAATTTATCAAATACGCCTTCAATGCTATCCCAGTTAAAGCCTACTTTAGCTGCCTTCTTCTGGAGCTTATACGATTTCATAAGAGCTGGCAGATCACGGGGAACCCCATCCAGTACGGAAGGATTGGCTGCCGCCGTACCTTTGAGCCGTTTTTCCTCTGCCTTCATCTGTTCCCAGTTTTGCAGCGCCTCTTCCGCATCATTGGCTTGATTGTCACCGAATACATGCGGATGACGGAAAATAAGCTTATCGTTCAGTCCCTGGATCACATCATACACATTAAAGGTTCCGACTTCCTCCTCCATTTGGGCATGCAGCAAAATTTGCAACAACAGATCGCCAAGCTCTTCCTTCATATGCTCAGGATCATCCTCATCTATGGTTTCAATGACCTCATACGTTTCCTCGATCAGATTTTTGCGGATCGATTGATGTGTCTGTTCACGATCCCATGGACAGCCTTCCGGACTGCGCAAAATATCGACAATCTCATGTAGACGGTCAAAAGAACGCCGTTTCAGGGCCTCATCTTCACTGCGAGGTATGTATACCAAGGATAGGTTGCCATAGCCCTCTACTCGATCCAGCTCGTATAGCGGCACCTTGTGGACCGCCTCCTCACCTTCTACCCCAAGCGCGTGGCCGACATACACCTCATAATCGTCAGGATACCGCTCCATCAAACATAGCTTCACATCGGAAGCCGTAAAGGTGTCATATACCTGTCCGATCAGCGTATGCAACTGGGGCTGGAGCCAGCTGGCATCCAGTGTACCTGCATCTAACAGCTGAAAACCCTCAATCGGATCAAAACCAAGACGCACAAAAGCCTCATCCAGAAAACTTTCTCCACCCAAGATGTTTAGTTCAATCCCTTGCGCAGGACAACGCTCCTTGAGCAACTGCACCGCTGCTTCCGCCACCATCGGGTGACCGGGAACTGCATAGACGATTTCGCTCCCGTCTGCCGCCTTAGCGGCCTTTTCCATCAGTTGACTGGTAATTTCCTCATATACCTCTGGAAAAGAATCCTTTGTCTCATATACCGCATCAAACGACTCAAAAGCCACCTCAAACTCATCCAGCACTCGAACCGCCGGATGTTCCTTGGTTCGCAGATAGAGCGCTGAAGCGCCCCGCATTTTGTTCAATATCCCTATCGTAAGCTGATCAGGATCTCCCGAGCCCAGACCTACGATCGTTAATGTTACGCTCATATCCAATCCTCCGTTCCGCAAAAGCAGGATGCATGCTCCGAAAAAACACCCGGCACAGCCCAGCTTCCGCTTCCTTTGCTTTGGCATTTACTATACCACAAAGTGGTATAGGCTCATAAAATGGCTTATGTAGCTTTCTCGGCAAACCGTATAACCTAGACTAAGCCAGTACGCGCAGTCTGCGCAGCACAGCTGCCAGCGGGCGTCCGAGCTTGGGCACTGCCACAAGCTCGGCTTCCGTGATCAACCTCAGACGTGCGAGGCCGATCACGAACACCACGGAGCCTGCCGCTACACCCAGCAGGCTCTCCGCCGCTGCCGTGGCACGACCTCCGGCCGCCCAGCCCAGGGCACCCAGCACAGCACTGGTGCCCCACATCGCCGCCCCGGCTGCACCAGCCAAGGCGACAAGCAAAGCCGCCGGTTTGAGCACACTGGCGGACCAGCTCCCGCGCAGCCCCACCAAGCGGGCCAGCAGCGCGATGTTGATCACAGCCGCCAGCAGATAGGCGACAGCCCCCGCAATGGCGGCGCCCGCCGTGCCGAGCTGCGGCACGAGCAGCCAGTTTAGCAGCGCCTTGGCCGCAGCGGCCGCGAGCATAGCCAGGGCTGGCGCACGAACCGCGCCAAGCCCTTGCAACAGCGCAGCCGAGATGATGCTGAGCGTGCCGCCTACGGCGGTCAGCGCCATCCAGCGCATAACCGTGCTGCCCGTGTCGTCTGCATACAGCATCACATTGACGGGCACGGCCAGCACGATCAGACCTGTCGCAGCGGCTAGTCCTAGCAGCCAAAACCAGCGCAGCGATTGCTCGCACTGACGACGTGCCAGCTCCGTACCTCCGGTCACCCGTGCCTCAGCCAGCGAGGGTATGAACAATGCCGACAATGTGGTGGCAAACATCATGACCAGCTGTACTAGCGGAAGCCCCCG
This sequence comes from Paenibacillus sp. Mc5Re-14, assembly GCF_001049835.1. NCBI lineage: Bacteria > Bacillati > Bacillota > Bacilli > Caryophanales > Paenibacillaceae > Paenibacillus > Paenibacillus sp. Mc5Re-14. Next base: position 2,447,707 of record NZ_CVPD01000001.1, read on the forward strand.
GTTATACACGCCGAAGGCCACCATAACCGCCGTATCATCCAAGCCCTCCTGCTTTAACAGGCGAGGGACGGTAAATGTATCTACCAGGTTTATTAACGGAACGGCTAGCGCTCCAAGGCAAACAGGCAGAGCATAACGTAGCAGTGCCTTTAGCAAAGCACCACTGCTTTCCGCTGGGTGAAGCTCACCAGTCTGTGCCTGCACTGTTGTCATGACCGTCTCTTGCCGCCTAAGTCTCTTTCTGTGGCCTCGCCAATACAGCAGCATGATCACCAGGCCCGCTGCTCCGCCTGCTGCTGAACCAAACACTGCTCCGGCGGCAATCATATCCGCCCCTGCTCCTTGTGACAGCATGAACAGCAACAATATGATCATCACGCTTACCCTTATCGCCTGCTCCGTCACTTGGGAGACAGCCGTCGGAATCATATTTTGCAAGCCTTGAAAATAGCCCCTCAGTCCCGCCATAATCGGCACGAACAAGAAGGCAATCGCCGCCGCCCTCACCGATGGAATGACGTGAGCATTGTCGATCCACTGGCCGATTAGTGGCGCACACGTATACATCAGCAGCCCCAGAAACAATCCGAATATGCCCAATACAAGCGAAGATAGCCGGGCAACACGTTGCCCCGCTGCCTGATTTCCCACAGCCTCATACTCAGCTACAAATTTGGATACAGCCGCCGGGAATCCAGCAGCTGCAATGGTAATGAACAGCGTATAAAAAGGATAAACCGTATTATAAATGCCAAACACGCCATCGCCGCCAATATTTTGCAGCGGGATTTTTTGCAATGTGCCGATCAGCTTGCTTGCTACAGCTGCCAGTGTCAAAATGACAGCGCCTCGTAGCAGCCGCGAAGCGGCGCGATTTTCCTGCATTCTCCGTCTTCACTCCCACCTGGAATAAGCGTTTTTACGAGTCCTATTATACCGTCTCTTCTCCCGGAAAGAAAAAAATCCCTGTACAACGTTGAACGGCTTTGTCCGTTCTGTACGTCATACAGGGGTGAAACGGGGTGTTACTGTTCCATTTGTTTGCCCAGGAAGCCAGCGGCTGTTTCAGCCATCTTGACCTCCATTTCGGACATTTTTACATTTTCATCCTTGTTCAACAATATAACAGAACCAATGGGATCACCACCCGAAACAATGGGAGCCGTCACAAAGGACGAGAGTGTTTCTTCGTGGTCTCGCGTCAGCTCGTAAGAGCCGCTGGCTGTCTCCAGCACAGTCTTGCGATTATCCATGCTACCTTCAATAATGCTACCGATTTGCTTGTCCAGAAACTCTTTTTTTGAGCCTCCAGCCACCGTAATAATGGTGTCACGATCGGTAATCATCGTAATATGGCCAGTGCTTTCAAACAGGGACTCAGCATACTCTTTGGCGAAATCACCAAGTTCACCAATAGGTGAATACTTTTTCAAAATGACTTCTCCGTCACGATCCACAAAAATTTCAAGCGGATCTCCTTCACGAATTCTCAAGGTGCGGCGAATCTCCTTTGGAATAACTACCCGCCCAAGATCATCAATACGGCGAACTATACCAGTAGCTTTCATTTCACATGTTGCCCCACTTTCTCAAGAAGAATTTAGTAAACTACTGACGGTATCGAAAGACGCTTCCACTCCCCCAGAAGCGGTCACGAAGAACGTCGCGGTCATGGTGTTTATGGTGATATCTGACCATAGTATTCATCTGTTCCCAATTCCTTATGCATGTTCAGTTATTTACCTTCGTTTGCAGCTCCATCTTTAGCTGTTCCAGCTTTGCTATCGCCCGTACCGCTTGTTGTTCCGCTCGGCGTAGTTGTGCTGCCCGCACCGGACGTTGCACCACTTTTCTCTTGCGTAGCAGGTGCCTTCGGCAGATTGATTTTCAAATCAAGCTTCGTCAAATCATTTTCGGTAAAGTTTTGGATACTTTCCCCAGCTAGTTTATTTTTCAGGGCAGCCTTTTCGTTGTCCTTCAATTTATCAAATGTAGGCTCATTGCGGGACTCCACTTTGATCACGTGATATCCGTATTCTGTTTCCACGGGTTCACCAATTTTGTTAATTGGTTGAGTCTCGGCAGCCTCTTTAAAAGCAGGTACCCATTGCGCTACAGATGCATTCTCATACAGCCCGCCATTAGATGCGGAACCTGGGTCTTCCGAATACTTCTTAGCAATCGTTGCAAAATCCGCTCCACCATCCAATTTTGCCTTTACCTCTTTGGCCAGCTTGAGAGTAGCCTCTTTTGTACGCTGTTTCTTTGTTTTTGGATCTTCAAAATTAATCAATACATGACGTACAGTTGCCGTCGTGAACTGATCTTTATTTTTTTCAAATTCCTGTTTCAGCTGATCATCCGTTACTTTATTGGTTTCGCTGTTGATTACCGTCATTACACGCGTGAAGTAATCCTTCACACCTTGTTCGGTCAACTTCTGATCACTTAGAAATGTCTTAAACTTATCTTCTCCGACCGACTTTTTATACTGCTCCAACTGCTCGTTTCCTTGTTTGGCGCCCTCTTCCTTGGCTTTGTCGTCCGCTTTGGCTGCCAAAAGCTTGTACACTACTTCCTGCTTTACAATTTGCTCACGTACCTGATCAGAAGCTAAAGCAGCCTCATACTCTGGGTACAGAAATTTCATCATGCTGATTTCTTGGTTGAACTCATTTTCGGTAATCGTTCCACCCTTATAGGTCACGACAACCTTGCTGTTGTCTTTCGGCTCATCCTTGACCTTATTCTCATCCGCTTGCTTCGTACATGCTGCAAGCACCGATATAGCTAGCAACGCTGCCATGCCCAAGGAGAGCATTCTCCAAGGTTTTCTTTTATTTAGTTGTGACATTTTGCAGTTCCTCCTTCAATGTGAATGCTTCTTTCAATGCACTCAAAAATTGCTCCAGCAGTTCTAGCAGTTGTGCATCATTTAGACCTTTACCCTTTATGCGTACGCTCATAGAAGTACCCTGTTCAAATTGTACACGTCTTTCAAAGCGATTGCCAATCTCGGCAAGTTTGGCAGTCTGCAGCGCCTGCTGACGCCCCTCGTGAAATTTCAACATCATATTGTCATCCCGTTGAACAATGGACTCGATGCCATACATCCGTCCATACACCTTGAGACGGGCCACGGCCAGCAAATGACGCACTGCCTCTGGCAGATCGCCAAACCGGTCGACCAGTTCGTCCTCCAGCTCGGAAGCCTCGTCAAAGGTACTGACTGCCGCAACCTTTTTATAAATCTCAATCTTCTGAATGCTGTCATAAATATAGTCTCCCGGCAGGTAAGCATCGACGCTCAAATCAATCGATGTACTCCAATTCCGGTTGGATTGATCCTCTTCTCCAAGCACACTGACTTTACGTTTATTGATTTCCTCAGCCAGCATTTGTGAGTAAAGATCAAAACCGACGGATGCGATGAATCCGTGCTGCTCGGCGCCAAGTAAGTTACCCGCTCCGCGGATGGATAAATCACGCATTGCTATCTTGAACCCGGAGCCCAACTCTGTAAATTCTTTGATAGACTGAAGTCGCTTCTCCGCCACCTCTGTAAGCACCTTATCTCGCTGGTACGTGAAATAAGCATAGGCAATCCGGTTGGAACGACCTACACGCCCACGCAGCTGATAAAGCTGGGAGAGCCCCATTTTATCGGCATCATGCACAATGAGTGTATTCACATTGGGAATATCCACACCGGTTTCGATAATGCTCGTGCTAACCAGTACATCATATTCACCATCCAGGAAATCCAAAATGGTTTTCTCCAGTTCCGTTTCAGACATCTGTCCGTGGCCTACGCCCACCTTGGCGTCTGGGACAAGTGCATTGATCTCGGCAGCCATCTCCTGAATGCCCTGCACGCGATTATACAGGTAATAAACCTGCCCTCCGCGTGCCATCTCGCGTTCAATGGCCTCACGAACTAGAGTCTGGCTATGCTCAACGACATAAGTTTGCACTGGAAAACGATTTTCCGGTGGCGTCTCAATGACTGACAAATCACGTACACCCAGCATGGACATATGCAGCGTACGCGGAATAGGTGTAGCCGTTAGCGTCAACACGTCTACATTCGTTTTCAGTTTTTTCAGCTTTTCTTTGTGCGTGACACCAAAACGTTGCTCCTCATCGACAATAAGCAGCCCCAGATCTTTAAACACCAGATCCTGTGAAAGTAGACGGTGAGTACCAATGACAATATCAACCGTACCTTGTCGAACTCCCTTGGTCGTCTCATTCTGCTCTTTGCGCGAGCGGAAACGGCTCAATACCTGAATATTGAACGGATACCCAGAAAAGCGCTCACGGAATGTCTCATAGTGCTGTTGCGCCAAAATCGTCGTCGGTACCAGCACAGCCACTTGTTTGCCCTCAATAGCAGACTTAAAAGCAGCACGAATAGCCACCTCAGTCTTGCCGTAGCCTACGTCACCGCACAGCAAACGATCCATTGGACGACTCTGCTCCATGTCCTTCTTAATTTCTTCAATAGCCCGAACCTGGTCACGTGTCTCATCATACGGGAACATATCCTCAAATTCCTGTTGCTCCGGCGAATCCTTTTCAAAAGCAAAGCCTGGTGCTGACTGTCTTTCCGCATATAGCTTGATCAGGTCATCTGCGATGTCCTGAACCGAGCTGCGCACCTTACTTTTAACACGTGTCCACTCATTGCCGCCCAGTTTGTAAATCTTGGGTTCCTTGTCCTCTGAGCCCACATACTTCTGAATCAGATCAATTTGTTCAATCGGTACAGACAGCTTATCTCCGCCTGCATAGAGGATATGCATGTAATCCTTATGGATACCGCCAACCTCCAGCGTACCGATTCCCATATACTTCCCGATCCCGTGATTTTGGTGTACGACATAGTCGCCCACCTTCAGCTCGCTATAGCTCTTAATCCGCTCTGCATTGTCTACATGTCGGCCCTGCTTACGTGCTTTCCGCTGCTTCTGGGAGAACATCTCACCCTCGGTAATCACCGCCAGATGAATAGACGGCATCTCAAAACCGCTTTGCAGATTACCAATCGCCATAGTCGGCTCATCAATACCGTAGTCTTGAAGCACTCGCCGCATCCGATCCAGACGTTCATCTCCACTCGCCAGCATCATAACCTGTGTGCCTGCCTTGCGCCAACGATCCATCTCTGCCTTGAGTACATTCATTTGACCGTGGAAATCCTGCATGCCCCGGCAAATGAAGTTCAAAATATTTTGCGGCTGCGTATGCGGAACCTGGCGAAGGAAGATCGACAGGAACAGCGTTTGAAATCTCCGATTATACAGCAGATTATCCGAGTTATCCGATAGCTCCAGTTGCGGTAGAGTTTTACCGTTTTGAAGCAAATGCAGATTCCACTCAGACTCATCCCGCTCTAGCTGCCTAGCTGTTTCTAGCATCCGTGCTGGTTCATCAATGATCAGAATCGTATCTGCCGGCATATAATCAGCCAAGGTTTTACGTTCAGGATATAGCAGGGAGATATATTTATAGATTTCGTCAAAATACACATGCTCCCGCAACAGCTCAATTTCACGATGAATTTCCTCTTTCAGATGCTGCTTAGCCTGACGATCTGTCATTTTGTCCAGCTGTTCCTCCAACAACATAGCAGCGGCATCGGCAGCTTGGTCCATACGCTGGTGGCTTGCAATAACTTCCTTACATGGCGTTACAGTAACTTCCTGTACCTTTTCCACCGAACGCTGATCTTGCGGATCAAACATACGGATGGAGTCAATTTCATCGTCAAACAACTCCACACGATAGCCCCAACGGGTGGTCATTGGATAAAAATCAATAATTCCCCCGCGTACACTCATCTCCCCACGGGATTCAACACGTTCTACACGCTGGTATCCCATCTCAACCATATGCAGCAAAAATGCTTCCAGCTGAATCGTTTCTCCCTCTTTCAGCTCAACACGAGCCTCACGCCATGTTTCCGGGATTGGTAGTAGACGCCGGACCCCAGAAAACGGCACGACAACAACCCCACGAAAACCCTGGGCGCATCGTATCAATACATCAATTCGTTGGGATAATGTCTCTGGACTGGATATGGCAGCTTCAGCAGCTACTAACTCGTTGGCTGGATACAATAAAACCTGATCAGGAGAAAGCGCTTCCTGCAAATCATCTGCTATTTTTTGAGCGGCAAACATATTGTGCGTCATGACCATCAATGGTCGTCCAGTATCTTCAGCAAGTGCGGCCATCAGTACCTGTCTTGAAGAGCCTGACAAGCCTGATATAAGCTGTTCCTTCATGCCTGAGGATATACCTGCCGCAATGGATGCATAATCAGCATCCTTCGTAAAAGCCTGAATAAGTGCTTGTAACAAAAAAGGCACCCCTTTATGCTTATAAATAGTTACATGTAAACCGAAAAAGAAGCCTCAGCAATGCTGCCAAGGCTCCATAAGCGGAACTACCGCTTCACCTCTCAAGCTGGTACATCAGACCAGTTGAATACCTGTTATTGGAGCGGGTTTACGAGCAGACTCAGCTCCGGATTATTCTCCAGTGCCTGACTGCAATGCTCGCAAATGACTTTAACAGTCACTTCACCACCCGAATTATACGCTATTATATCTCTACGTTCAGCAGGGGTCAAGGAATGGAAGCCCAACCTTTCTTCGGTTATTACAGCGGAGTCAATTCGCCCTAAGAAAGTTCGACAATGTCTGCATACATAATTAACAACCATGTAATGTATATGCCTCCTGAAAGTTTTCTATACCTTTCAGTATGTCCAACAATCTTCCATTTAAGCCCGTCTACCTAACGTCAGAACCTACTTGTTAAATTCAGCCATCGTCCGCTCAAACGGATGATTCAAGCTGTATTCTAAAGCGTTGCACGTATCTTCTATCATTCCGGTCAATAGTTCCTTTTCCTTCTTTGGAAAGGTGCCCAGAACATAATCAACAATAGCATGTCCAGGCTCTGGACGGGAAATGCCCATACGAATCCGGTTGAAGGACTGCGTCCCTGTATGCTGAATGATCGATTTAATGCCATTATGACCGCCTGCGCTACCTTGATAACGCAGTCTTATTTTACCGACCTCTGTATCCAGATCATCGTACACTACAATCAGATCTTCCATATCGGCCTTATAGTAGTCCATATATGCACGTAGAGACTCGCCTGAGAGATTCATATATGTCATAGGCTTAATCAGTACCGTTTTCACGCCACCAATGTGCCCCTCACCAATCAACGCCTTACATTTGCTTTGGGTAATCTGGATATTATGGCGTGAGGCAAGTGCATCTAAGGCCATAAATCCTACATTATGTCTCGTTTTCTCGTATTGGGGACCGGGGTTGCCCAATCCTACAATCCACTTCATTAACCTTGACACCCTCTTTCGAAGTCTTGATTTTTTGGTAAAATAGTTGTAGTGAACAGGAAGGTGCGTGCCGATATGCTCAATCAAGGTGATATCCTCTTATATGACAGCCATTTTCTATATCATTTAAAACATTCCGTTCCTGTCCAAATTTATGACGGGAATGTACATGTTCAAATTGGCATCGTTGCGCGTTTTAATGAGCATTTCGTCGAAATCGAGGACACACTATACAATCGTCAACGCTTCACATTCATATCTCGGCCAGGCTTTTAGCCTGACATGCTGATAGGGGTTACCTTTTCCATATGGAAAAAGCAACCCCTTTTTTAATGAGCCAGTGCTTATTCGATTTCAAACAGTTTGCTGATCGACAATTCTTCATGCACACGGATGATGGCTTCTCCCATTAATGGAGCCACAGACAGTACCTTCAGCTTGCTTGTCGGATTTGGGTGAACGATCGGGATTGTATCCGTCACAACCACCTCTTTTAATGGCGAATTCTCCAGTCTTTCCATCGCAGGACCGGACAGCACGGCATGTGTGCAACATGCATACACATCTTTTACGCCGCCTTCTTTAAGCGCATTTGCACCCAATACAATCGTTCCGGCTGTATCAATGATATCATCAATTAAAATAGCCGTCTTACCTTCAATGTTCCCGATGATATTCATCACTTCACTGACATTTGGCTCTGGACGACGCTTATCAATAATAGCGAGCGGAGCACTCAGGAAGTCCGCCAGCTTGCGCGCGCGAACAACCCCACCATGGTCGGGTGAAACAACAATCGGGTTCTCAATTTGCTTGGAACGGAAATATTGGGCCAGAATTGGCGCTCCCAGCATATGATCCACTGGAATATCAAAGAATCCCTGAATCTGCATCGCATGCAAATCCATACTGATTACGCGGTGAGCTCCCGCCTTTTCAATCAAGTTAGCGACAAGTTTCGCTGTAATAGGATCACGTGAACGAGCCTTACGATCCTGACGAGCATAACCGTAATATGGCATAACAACATTGATACTTTTGGCAGAAGCACGTTTAAGTGCATCAATCATAACCAATAACTCCATCAAGTTGTCGTTAACTGGCAGACAAGTGGACTGTACAATATACACATGGCAGCCGCGAACACTTTCCGACAGCTTAACCTGAATTTCACCGTCACTAAACGATGTGGTATGGGATTCCCCCATTGGGATTCCGATGTAGTCCGCAATCTGGTGGGCTAACTTCGGATTGGAGTTACAAGTAAATATTTTGAGTTTGGAATCGCAATAAGTCATTAATAGAAACCCTCCGTGCTGGTTCATTCATTACAGATTCAACAGCTTGCTGATTAAGGTCATTCCGATCTTTTTTTCTTTGCTTTGGCACGTGCGCGGATTTTGTCCGCATATCCGGCTTTGTTCTCTTGACGTGGTCTGGCAATGGCCAGATCGTTATCAGGGACAGCATGTGTTACAGTGGAGCCTGCGACAACATAGGCACCTTTTCCAATCTTAATTGGGGCAATCAGATTCACATTGCTGCCAACAAAGGCATCATCTTCAATTTCTGTAATGGATTTATTATATCCATCATAATTGACCGTTATTGCCCCGCAGCCAATATTTACGTTTGTACCCACCTTGGCATCACCGACATAGCTCAAATGAGACACCTTGGAATGATCTCCAATAGTCGCATTTTTCACCTCTACAAAATCACCAATCTTCACATGTTCGCCAAGCTTCGCGCCTGGACGCAGATAAGCAAACGGCCCTACAGATGTACTGCTTCCCACTTCCGCTTCGTTCAACACCGAATGTTTCACTGTTGCCCCTGAGTGGATAACCGTATTCTGGATCTCTGCCTGCGGGCCAATCACACAATCTTCTCCGATTTGTGTTTGACCATGCAGCCATGTATTTGGGTACAATACTGTATCGGAACCAATGACAACATCGCTCCCGATGTAGGTAGAAGACGGATCAATGACGGTGACACCATTCAGCATATGTTTGCGAACAATGCGCTCACGCATATAACCTTCAGCAACCGACAAAGCAACTCTGTCGTTTACACCGATAGATTCCGACACGTCATTGGTCAAATACGCCTCAACCTGCTCACCTTCGCCATGCAAAATGCCAATGACATCGGTCAAGTAGTATTCCTGCTGTGCATTGGTGTTCGTTACCTTGTCCAGCGCTGCAAATAACTTGGCATTGTCAAAGCAATACGTGCCTGTGTTAATCTCACAGACAGCATCTTCCTCAGGTGAACAATCCTTCTGTTCCACGATCTTAAGCACGGCCCCGGAAGTATCACGGATAACTCGTCCATATCCTTTCGGGTTGTCCAACTCAGCGGTCAGAATTGTTGCTGCCGCTCCGCGGCTTTCGTGCAGTTGCACCAAACCTTCCAGCGTTTCCGCTGTGATCAACGGAGTATCTCCACAAATGACAATTGTGGTGCCCTGTTCCTGGCCGAGCAGGTCCTTGGCTTGCTTGACAGCATGGCCCGTTCCCAGCTGCTCTGCCTGAAGCGCATATTCTGCCGACGGTCCCAAATAAGACTGTACCGCCTCTGCTCCGTGACCCACGACGACTACACTTCGGGACACACCGATTTCACGAACCGTGTCGAGCACATGTCCGACCATCGGTTTTCCGCACACCGGATGCAGAACTTTATATAATTTGGATTTCATACGTTTTCCCTGCCCTGCGGCAAGAATGACTGCCAACCTTTCCAACAAGTCCAACCTCCTATCCTGAAAATAACAGTTACCCCTTGGCTAAAACGTTAATTCCCAGATCAGATTTTGCTTAACTTTTCACAATCCTCCTGAAAAATAACGGCGAACCTTTGGTTAATGGCTATTTTTTCAGGCCAGCTTGTGCTGGACGTTCATCCCCGGGACGCATCGCTGCCTAGTCCCTGTCTTATGAAAAAGCCGCTTCGGCAGCCCGGATGGCTCCAAGTTGCCTTAAAACTGACTGTTAACTCACTAAAGAATATATCTCATTCCAGACAAAAAGAAAAGAGAGCCACAGTTAGTGGCTCTCTTTTTCTTTTGTACCCCAATCCTGCTTTAGGCGAATTAAGCGCCTTCTTCAATAGCAACTTCTTCATCAACAGCTGCACGTTCGTACTCAGTCAATACAGCAGCTTGAATCTTTTCACGGGTTCCTGAAGATATCGGGTGAGCGATATCGCGAAACTCTCCGTCAGGGGTTCGTTTGCTTGGCATAGCTACGAACATCCCGTTATTACCGTCGATAACTCGGATGTCATGGACAACAAACTCGTTATCAATTGTAATGGATGCAATCGCCTTCATTCTTCCTTCTGAGTTCACTCGGCGGAGTCTAACATCCGTAATCTGCATGTGTGTTTCACCACCTTTTTCCAAATAGGACTTGGTGTATACATTCCACACAGCATTTCGAATTCCTTCTTTTTTTGGACAATTCGTATCCTAAATTCAGGTAATTTTTTTGAAAAGATTTCTTTTCGACATATTTAGGTATTTTATGATGAATTGTGACAATTTACTGCCCTGTTAACTCATCAAAATAATTACCCAGCTTGACTGTAATTTGCTTGCTTCGAGAATCGACTGCAGTCAGATTTGCCAGTGAAATATAATCGTGCAACAGGCGCTCTTCATTCTCCACCTCGCCCGACTCTACCAGTACACCGACACCAGCTACCTCAGCATCAAACTCTGCTAACAAGTCGACCATTCCTTGTATCGTGCCGCCAGCCTTCATAAAGTCATCTACGATGAGCACACGCGATTTCTCACGCATTGCACGTCTGGATAAAGACATCGTATGAAGGCTCTTTTGTGATCCAGAAACATAATTTATACTTACAGCTGAGCCTTCTGTCACCTGATGGTCACGCCGTACAAGCACGACTGGCAAATTAAGCTGTGCTCCGGTTGCATATGCGAGCGGAATGCCCTTCGTCTCCACGGTCATAACCACATCAATCTGACGATCGGCAAAAGCGGTCGCAAATATTTTACCCGCTTCGTTCATCATCGCTGGTTGGCCCAGCAAATCGGACAGATACAGGTACCCTCCCGGTAATATGCGATCAGGCTGCTCCAGCTGCGCGCACAAGTCGTTCGCAAACGCAAGCGCATGTTGCTTGGAGAGCCTAGGGATCAGCTTGACGCCCCCTGCCGCTCCCGCCAGTGTCAGAAGCTCGCCAGTACCCTCGTCCTCAAATACTTCTTTGATAATAGCTAGATCTTCGCTTATCGACGACTTAGCTGCCCCGTATCGATCTGCAAAATGAGTAAGAGGCACCAATGTATGCGGCCGTGACAACAAGAACTGCGTCATTTCCACCAATCGTGAGCTTCTTTTAAGTTTTTTCACAACAATTCCTCGCGATCTATTTTCCTGCCGCCCGCTTCGTACAGTAAAGCACCGGCGGACTGGCCGGTTGCTGGCGGAATGTAAGTGATATAGTAAAATCCGAATATTTAATAGTAAATATATCATCTTCGTACGTATTTGTACAACAATTGCCACTATAATATGAAGAAAATATCTAAAATCAGGTCAAAAGTCGTACTGCGTAAACATCTTTGCAAAAGCCTCTTAGTCCGTTATAGATCCGTGGCACTTTGGCTTCCTTCGATACCAGTCCGAACACTGTAGGTCCGCTACCTGACATCAGCACCCCATCAGCTCCTAAACGGATCATGGAGTTTTTAAGATGCTCCACTTCTGGATACAGCTTTAATGTCACATCCTCCAGTACATTCCCCAGGGCATTGCATACATCGGTAAAAGAAGCATTACGAATCGCCTGCTCCATATGCCGGGCAGACGGGTGGTGCGTAATCTGATCCGCTTTGACACGACCATACACTTCAGCTGTCGATACATTAATCGGCGGCTTGGCGAGGATCACCCAGCATTGTGGTGGATTCGGCAGTGGCTTAAGCAGTTCTCCACGTCCGCTCGCTAAAGCTGTGCCCCCTGTAATACAGAAAGGTACGTCTGAACCCAATTCAGCACCCAGTACCCTTAATTCCGCATCCGAGATACCAAGTTTCCACAGCTTGTTCAGCCCACGCAATGCTGCGGCAGCATCGCTGCTTCCGCCTGCTAATCCTGCAGCCACCGGGATATGCTTATCCAGATGGATATGGACGCCTGTAGACACGTTATAACGTTCTTTGATCAGACGCGCAGCCTGAAAAGCCAAGTTCTTTTCATCTAACGGTATGTACCCGGCTTGGCTTGAAATAATAATGGTATCACGCGGTAACTCGGACATCGTCAATCGGTCGGATAGATCGACCATAGTCATAATCATTTCGACCTCGTGATAACCATCGTCCCGCTTACGTAGAACATCAAGCATTAAATTAATTTTCGCCGGTGCTTTTTCATATATTTTCAAGGCGTTCACCCACCTTCAACTTTTCCCTCAAGACAGCTTAACATATTATATCAGACTCAGCCTGTCAAGTCATGAGGTTCAAAAAAGCGGAGATGCCCCGGTATGACCCCGGATATCCCCGCTTTTTATCAGCACCACCGATGGCTACGATTTGCGAGAAGCCGCCTGCTCTGCAAGCTGAATGGCCCGCTTGACCATATTGCCTGCATCCTTGGCTTTAATGCCTCCCCAGCCTTCTTCCTTAACCGTGTCGTAAAACCCAAGATCTTTGGCCAGTTCATACTTCAGCTCTTCCGACATAACACTCCGTCTTCTTCGGCTCATGCATACGCCTCCTTCGGCAATGGAATAAGGAAGATCATTCCCGCCTTAGTATGTGCAGAGATATCATGCTTCATCCTGCTTTGTAAATACAAAACGACCCCGCCATTAAAAATGACGAGGTCGCCGTTAAACCTGCAAAGCTGGTATAAATCACGTAAAAAAGAATTAAGGTGTTTCGAAATATTCGACTACACTTGTGTGGGAGTCGGGATCATATACACTGACCTCCACCGACTCGGTAAGAATGTCAGCATAGCTGTAGGAGACACGTTTAAACGTCTGTTGCTCCTGATCCAGCTTGACAATAAAAACAGAAGGGTACGTTTCTTCCAAGACACCAGTTCGTTCGACGGTCTTACGGCGTCCGCCGTTAGCCCGCAGCAAAATTTTTTGCCCTACATGTGCGTCGAGACTGCGTTTGATTTCCAACAGCGTATTTTTAGCCATTGCCTAACGACCACCTCTTTCCTTGTCCATTATAACGAATTTTAGAGGGATTGTCAAATCAAGCTAAATATTATAACAACACGAAAAATAAGTTGTCAATTTAATTTTTTGCGAACAGGAATAATATGCATAAAAAATGACAAAAAGCCTCTAAAAAGAGACTTTTGTTCAGATATACCCTATCAGGCACATTTGAATCTCAGATCGCTGAAGGTGTTACTTTAAGCGTTGACAAATTTTCAAGCTTCGGCAAACCGATGCGGTAGCTTCCCCTTGTTTCAATTCCACCCACTCCGCGGCTGCCACTGATGGTCTGATGAAATAAGTCTCCCATATTGACTGTATCACGGATTGAAGTAAATGCGGCCTTGGCAGCCACGTAAACGGGGTCCAGAGCGTGAATCAGGATACGCCCTGGGGAGCTGGCAAAATTGGCTCCCGCACGTAGCAGCGCCTCAAAATGGGACTGGCACGCCCCCGCTACAATTGTCAGTGAATCCAGATGACGCTCATATTGTCTTGCTACCTGAATCGCTGCCACAAAATTTTGCGAATTCTTGTAGCTTTTCAAGCTGTACAAATCGTAAGGTTGCGGCTGCTTCAGCACACCATCATGTCCGGTGATGACTACAATATCAGGACGAATGCGGGGAAGCAGTCGATATAACGTATCCGCCATTGCCGATTCGTGAACGTGATGTCCCTCTGCGGGAACACGGAGCTGTTCATATAAACTGAGACATTTTCTTAAATAGCCGGGATCTCCATCCAGATGAAGAACCTTTCCTGGCATTTCAAAATACGTCGACTCTACCGGATCACTCCACTCTCCAATCAGAGCCGCCTGGCTACGGGCAGCTTGCTGCTGGCGTGCCCGTTGCAAAAGATTAAGAGACTCCCCGGCCTTAATGTGGGCCTGTTGAGTCTTACCGCTAATCTGGTCTACAGGCACTCTGACCAGATCGTTCACCGGGGAATCGGCCAGTAGCCGAAATTCCGTCCCCTTAATGATCGCTTTATCCCGCTGGATGTCTTCAACGCGAAACGTGACATCACCGCCGTACGATTTCCGAACGACCAAGTCTCCTAAACTCATCACACTGTATCACCCCTCCTATATCGTATGGGTGAATGCACAGTTTGGTTCCAACTTAGGATATACCAGCCTCCAATAGCACGGCGCTCAGACGCGCAAATTCCTCGATACTCAGCGTTTCCCCTCGACGGGAGGGCTCAATATCAGCTTGTTGCAACAGCGGCTCCAGCGTGTCCCTGTTCTCTTTGGTGAAGAAGCGGCTTTTTAGGTTATTTGAAATGGTTTTACGACGTTGGGCAAAAGCGGCATGAACCACTTCAAAAAAGTGCTTCTCGTCCACCACTTCCACCGGAGGGACTTCTCGTACACGCAGCCGAATAACTGCCGAATCAACATTCGGCTGAGGAATAAATACTGTATTCGGCACCGTACAGACTAACTCAGGCTCGCTATAATATTGCACGGCTATGCTTAAGCTGCCGTAATCCTTTGTACCAGGAGACGCAGCCATGCGCTCAGCCACCTCCTTTTGAATCATAACGACGATATTCTCCAAAGGAAGCTTGTCCTCCAGTAGACGCATCAGAATCGGTGTAGTGACGTAATACGGCAGATTAGCGACGACACTCACTTTGCTCACATCTGCAAAGTCAGCTGCAAACACTTCACGCAAATCCAGCTTTAACACGTCCCCATGACGAACCTTTACATGCTCGTAAGGGGCCAGCACTTCTTCAAGAATGGGCAGCAGCCGCTGATCAATCTCAACGGCGGTAACTGCCTTAGCGGATTGCGCCAATTTCTCGGTCAAAGCTCCAATGCCCGGACCGATCTCAAGCGCGCCCTTTGTATCATCCAATCCGGCAGCATTTACGATCTTGCTCAGAATATTTTGATCAATCAGAAAGTTTTGTCCCAGACTCTTTTTGAACGAAAAACCGTGCCTTTGAATAATTTCCTTCGTACGCCGCGGTGTTGCTATATCTTGAATCCCTGTCATACGGATATCACAATCCTTCACTTTCGATTTGTGCCAGCGCACTGGCAAATTCCTCACGACTGATCTGAAATACAGAGAGCCGCTTATGTAGCTGCTTTCCGTTACAATAGCCAATACCCAGTACATTCCCCAAGGCCATACGGCGTGCAGCAGCATTGGGGTGGGTAATAAGTCCAGCGTCAATCAGGTCCGCCATTTCAATCAGCGGTTCGGCGCCTTCCACTGTCGTATGTACCCGTGCGAGAGCGTGTCTGATGGCTTCCGGGGAGGCATTCTCCACGCCAATATCCCCTTTGCGTGTCGCCTCTGCCTCAGGTATAAAAGCCTGCTTGCAGCCGGGGACCTTGGAGGCGATGATTTTACGGATACGCTCCCCTGCATGATCGGGATCAGTTAAAATAATGACCCCCCGCCGTTCCTGCGCCAATGCAATTTTCCGCAGCGTCATTTTATTAATGGCTGAACCGCCAGTTTCTATTGTATCTGCTTCGACAGCACGGCGAATGGCTACCGTATCATCCCGGCCTTCCACCACGATCACTTCCTTGATCATCTTCGTTTCCCTCCACTGCTACACAGCAACATATATTATCTTTCCCTGCTTTTGAAAACAAAATAAGAAGAGGATATCCTCTTCTTAGCATGGCATAACTATGTTGTTAATACTATCGCATTGTCCTCAACATACACAACCTGTTTTAGTTGATTTCCGGCTTTACAGGTCCGATAACATATACGGTTTTACCGTGCTTACGACCAAATTGGTTAGCCCGGCTTAAACTCTCATAATACACATCGATTTTGTGGCCTTTAATCGCGCCACCGGTATCCTCCGCACGGCGGAAGCCTACCCCTTCAATATACACCCACCAGCCGATTGGAATTACATTCGGATCGACAGCGATGGTGCGTCCTTCCGTGACACGCGTGCCGGAGGCGGTACGTGTACCGATACCTGGCTCCTGGGCAGAATACGCCGTCATCGAGACATTTTGTAAAACTTTTTTATAATTAAAATTAATACCTGCTTTACGGACAGCACTGCCCGAACTAACCTTTGTAGCCTTAACCGCATCTTTAGGGCCGATGGAAGCAGCTAGAACGACCGGTTTTTTCTTCGTCCCTACCGCAATTACCTTATCCACACGATTTTGTGCGACTTCCTTGTTGACCAGCTGTTTGGACACCAATTTTCCATCATGGTATACCTTTTGAACATGCTGGACTACCACACCCGATTTGCCACTTTGAATGACTCGATTATCGCCTTTATAGAGACTTGGATCTGCTGTTTTGATGACCTGATAAGGCACTTGTTTTTTCTGTTCGACCTGCTGTTTCTTTACACGGACGATTTTTATGTCCATGTTAGCTGAAACAGAGGCATCCAACGCAGGGTAAACTTTATCCGTTGATGATAATTTATAGCCCGAAGTGCGAATGGCACCCTCTACTGTATTTTCTGTTGTGTACAGCTTTTTCGTCTCATTGCCTGAGGATACTTTAACCTGATTGGCACGTTTAATGACTACGCGATCCCCATCCTGTACTGCCCCGTTTAGCGGCATGGAAATTGTATCATGCGGCTGAAGTGAAATAGAATGCTCATTGAGCAAATCTTGGAGCTTGGATTCCCGGGTTTCTACCGCAGATGCCTTACCATCGATGACAAAAAAGACTTGTTTTTTAGATTGCGTGTACATCAGAATTGAAATCATAATCGTTAGTGCGATTAGAAAAATAGCAACCAAAGCAGCCTGGCGCACATTTTCTTGCTTCCAACGTAATACGTAAGACATGCTGGATGAGCGTGACTCATGGGTCTCCTCTTTTCGGAAAATGCCCATTTCCTCCGTCCTCCTTACATAGCCCGCCGTCTGGAGTAAGACATAGTTGATCGTTGACGTGACTATAACAGATTTTCTACAAGACAAGCCCGTACTGCGACTGTCCTGCACCATGTACCCGTCTTCGCGGCATGCTGTCCTCCCCTGTTTAACCACAGTATGATGACAGATTTTCTTTTATTCACAACAAAAAAAGCCAAAGAAAGAGACTAGAGAGCTCTTTCGTGGCTTCCGACATGTGTGAATATGCGGGAAAACTCATGCACGAGATGGCTTCTCTCTTGTTACGCTTACGGGGTTAGCTGTCGGGTTCGGACGTAGAGAGTCGCCCTAGCTTAGGTCAACCGCTCATGGCGGTCGCCTTCACATTCACCCCGAAGACCCAGAAAGAAATCGAAATACGGCTTCTCTACCTGTTCAATCCCATCCAGGAAATGAATTTCGGTCGAGCCGACTACTGAAGAGATAATATCTCTTGCATATACGCCGGACGTACTGTAAGCCATATCGGTTCCCCCGTTCCCTGTAAAAGGGACTCAGCGAGACTGGTTCATGAAATGATTTGTTGATGGTTACACTCAACAACAATTCACTGAAAAGATGATATCCTGTTTCCATGCATGTTGTAAAGCAGGTTTCAAGTACATTTTTCAAAATATTCGGTTAAAAAATTGTAATATTCTTGAGTTTCCTGCAACAAAATCATAATTAGCTCCGTCTATCTCTTTATTTTGATTGATTTCTTCGCTTTTTCACTGAATGTCAAATCGTTCCAAGGCATTTTGGGTCGTAATGGATACCAATTCCTCCACTGTAATTCCCTTAATTTGGGCGGCTGCCTCTGCCACCAATCTCACATGTGCCGACTCATTTCGCTTCCCGCGAAACGGATGAGGCGTCAAGTAAGGCGCGTCCGTTTCAATAAGCAGACGGTCCAACGGTACCTGGGCCAGCACCTCTTTTGGCTGCTTGGCATTTTTGAACGTTATGGGCCCGCCGAAGGAAAGGTGGAAACCCATATCCAGCACCATTTTAGCTGTCTCCCAACTCCCAGAAAAGGAGTGCATGACTCCGCCAATCTCGCCCGCCTTTTCCTCACGTAAAATCCTCACAATATCTTCATGTGCATCCCGGTTATGGATAACAATTGGCATGTTGAGCTCACGTGCCAGGCCAATTTGATTTCGAAGTACCCGCTGCTGCACATCCTTTGGTGATGTATCCCAATAATAATCCAGACCGATCTCTCCGATCGCTACAACCTTTTTATGACTGCATAACGATGCAATCCATTCTAAATCACCCTCCTGCATTGTAATGGCATCCTGCGGATGCCATCCAACAGCTGCATAAATAAAATCATACGTCTCAGCCAGCTTCATGGTGGATGGAATGGTCTCACGATTAAATCCGATATTGATCATCCGTGTTACTCCTGATTCGACAGCACGTGCTATAACTTCTTCACGGTCTTCATCAAATTGTGGCGCATCTAGGTGAGTATGAGTGTCGAATAAATCCAAGGTTTTCATCTCCTTTTCTTACTTACATTTCTATATATTTGTCTATTGTTTGACAAAATAATTCCTTATTTCGGCAGGAAGCCTTTCTTTTACCCCGTTCAATTTATTCTGGGGAAAATACATGTGATATTTTCCTCGGTGAATGCCACTTATTGAGCGTACAATTTCTGAAACTTCGGATATTTCCCGCACCTCGCCCTGACGTCCAAGCAGTAAAATCTGGTTGTCCGTTGAACCGCCCTGCCGAAACACATCATAAGGAAGATCTGTCGGAAAATCAATTTCAAGATCATATTCAGGATGCAAGCCAGCCTTTTCCAAAGCCTCTCGAATATGGTCAACGGTATCTGTATCCATATTTTCAATCTCTACATATTTATACAATCTACGATCCATAAAACGGCTGCTCAAATCACTTAAAATTTCGTCCTTTTCTCGTTTCCATTGGCTAAATACCGTCTGAATCAAAGACTCATCCAGCATCAAATACTGCTCCACTGTTAGCTCTCCTTTTAATAGATCGGGCAGCGGATCCAACAGAAAACCAAACTCATATCCGTTTTTGAACAATTCCTTAGCTCTCTTGAAAATTTTACGTAACAGGATTTCTGAGCTGCGTGTTACAGGATGGAAATAAATTTGCCAGTACATCTGGTAGCGTGACATTAGATAATCCTCTACTGCATGCATACCCGACTCTTTTACGACAATTCTCCCATTGTGAGGGCGCAGCAAACGTAAAATACGATCCAAATCAATTGTCCCGTAGTTAACACCTGTTGAATGAGCATCCCGCAACAAATAATCCATACGGTCAGCATCCAGCGGGCTTGTTACCAAGTTGACAACAATCGGCTTATCA
This sequence comes from Paenibacillus sp. Mc5Re-14, assembly GCF_001049835.1. Taxonomy (NCBI): domain Bacteria; kingdom Bacillati; phylum Bacillota; class Bacilli; order Caryophanales; family Paenibacillaceae; genus Paenibacillus; species Paenibacillus sp. Mc5Re-14. Next base: position 2,467,551 of record NZ_CVPD01000001.1, read on the forward strand.
TACGTTTTGGCTATAACCGCCGCGACCTTGTGGGGCAACATCTCATCAACTTGCCGTAGCACAGCGTTGATCTTCGTGTCCCCCAGTACAATGCGGCATGTCCAATCCTCATGGTTCATATGAAAGGCTTCTTCAATTGAATGAGAAAATGGACCGTGCCCCACATCGTGCAACAAAGCGGCACACAGAGCAATCAGTCTTTCTTCCTTGGGCCAGTCGGGAAAATCTCCACGTTCAAATTGAGAAATAATACGTCTCGTAATCTCATATACGCCCAGTGAATGTGAAAACCGGCTATGCTCCGCTCCATGAAACGTAAGATAAGATGTGCCTAACTGCCGAATGCGTCGTAACCGTTGGAACTCCGGCGTATTGATCAATCGCCATATCACAGTATCCTGAACATGGATGTAATTATGTACCGGGTCCTTAAAAACTTTTTCTTCACTGAGTGGCTGGTGCAAGATATCAGCTCCTTTAATATTCGGAATAATGGATTAAAATACAATAAAATCCTAAACGTCCTCCCTTATTCGACATAGTTTGTCGTATTTTGTCGAATTATCACTTTTCGACATTTCCAAATCGACACACAAGACAAATCATCCGTAAAATAAGGTAATTCACATGAATAAAGCTCTTTGTTCTAAATACTTTTGCATAATTAGGCTGTTACTACTTTTTTAAGGTTGACTGTTTTGGGAATCGTTGGTATAGTAAATATCAGAAAAGAGAAAATTTTGTCGAATCATGACACTTATATTATTTTAAACGGCGAGAGGAGCCTGATTTATTATGATGAAATCCACTGGTATTGTAAGAAAAGTTGACGAGCTCGGACGTGTTGTTATTCCAATCGAATTGCGCCGTACCCTGGGAATCGGAGAGAAAGACGCTTTGGAAATTTACGTTGATGGCGAGCGCATCATGCTTAAAAAATACGAGCCTGCTTGTATCTTCTGCGGCAATGCTGAGAACGTAATTTACTTCAAAGGGAAAATTGTTTGCCAAGATTGCATTTCTGAAATCCCAACACCTGTGACAAACTGAGAATTTTAGTATATAATAGACTTATCAGAGATTGTTAATTCTAACCTTTTTCATATATACTCCTTGTTGCCTTCCACGGTTTGAACCCAACCGTTGGAAGGCCCTTTTTTGTTTAGACACGTATTCATAAGAGTGCGTTGTACACGTCCCTCTTGGAAATTGAACGGTCTGTGGCTGTACGTTTCATGGCATCCTTGCGAGTAAGCCCCTCTGACTCGTAATGGGCGACATGAGACTCCAAAGATAAGTCCTGCCACCATGCCTGCCGCTCCTGTTCTTCTTCCTCTTCGTTTTTCCCCTCAACGACCAGACAGTATTCACCAAGCGGCGGATTTTCCTCTAATTTCGCAAGACACTGCTCCACCGTTCCACGCACCCATTCCTCATGCAACTTGGTCAGCTCACGGGCAAGCACCACTTTGCGTGATCCTAATGTTTCCTTTAATACCGTCAATGTCTTTACAATACGGTGAGGAGATTCATAAAAAAGAATTGTGCCATGGGATACCTGAAATGATTGCAATAACTTCTCTAGATCCTTTTTTTCCCTTGGAGGAAAACCAGCGAAGGTAAACCTCTCTGTATCCAGTCCTGAGGCAATTAAAGCCGATAGTGCCGCATTTGCTCCTGGGATAGGAATAACACTGATTTCTGCTTCAAGTGCCAGCTTGACCAGATCCGAACCAGGATCAGAAATGGCCGGTAGACCTGCATCGCTAACCAGTGCCAAATTTTTTCCTTCTATTATATAACGTATCAGTTCAGGCCCACTGGCAGCCTTATTATGTTCATGATAACTGAAGAGCATTTCTGGCGTGATGTCGAAATGTGTGAGCAGTTTGCGTGTCTGTCGCGTATCCTCGGCAGCGATAATATTACATAACTTTAGGGTGTTAATTGCCCTAAAGGTCATATCATCCAGATTGCCAATCGGTGTGGCAACGAGATATAACTTTCCCCGTTCCTCTTCACGATTACTAAAGCTTTTTTGTACAGCTGCTGTCACACTGAATCCTCCTTACTTACTTCTCCATAGATTTCTCTTATTTCCTGAGTATAGTTCCCATCTTCCTGATATACAATGAGTGGGGGTAATAGGCGAACCTCCGGTTTGCCGTCACGCATTGCTTCAACAAGTACCATATTCGCTTCCATATGAATCCGTGGGTGAACAAAACGTATCCGCTTGGGTTCCAGGCTATAACTGCGCATCAAGGATATAATCTCAGCCAGCCGCTGAGGGCGATGAACCATTGATACTTTCCCCCCATTTCGGACAAGCCGAGAACATGCCTGAATGACTTCTTCCAGTGTACAGTTCACTTCATGACGCGCAATGGCCTGGTGAGGGTTCAGCTTGATATCGCTACCATTTAGCGGCATATAGGGAGGATTCACAGTAATTGCATCATACGCGCCATGTCCCGTGATTTGAACCAGTTCACGCAAGTCTCCTTCCCGAATCTCAATCGCATCTTCTAATCCATTCAAACTCACGCTCCGTCTAGCCATATCTGCCAGGCGTGGTTGAATCTCAATTCCTTCAATAGATGCTTTGGTGCGTGTCGTCAACAGTATGGGAACAACCCCATTGCCCGTACACAAATCGAGAATCTTCCCACGCTGAAGCGGAATACCTGCAAACCGTGCCAGCAAGACCGCATCCATCGAAAAGCTGAACACTTCATCACTTTGGATAATACGCAGATTATGTGAAAGCAGATCATCAATTCGTTCAGACTTCTTTTCATTTTCGTACATAATGCTCTCCCATCCTATAACCTAAATCGCTTTTTACTCATACTTCCTTACAAAAAAGCCGTAGGCATCTTGCTCCTACGGCTTGTTTTTATTTATTCAAAAATGACAGACAGAAGAGGCAATCGCCTTCTGTTCGCAAATGTCCGTAATACACGTTGCATATATGAAATCCTTCATGATACAGCCTTGCCAGATTGTCGTAGCCTTCGCCCACGACCTCACCCGTTTCCTCTTCATCCTTAACGACGATCGGAGGAGGAAGTTTCGGCTTGCTTGCCGTCTTTTCTTCTCCAGAGGTTTCACGTTTGAGCATCTTGCGCACCTGTTCGTTTTCAATCGTTAGTCGTTGATTTTCCTCCAGCAGCTCTTTTACTGCCAGTTTCAATTCACCCAGATCGCTATGCAACTGTCCCATTTGGGTTTCCATTTCGTGAATACGCGCAAAAACATTTAATTTATCCAAGTTTCCACCCCGAAGCAACCTAATGGTTTACTTGACGACTACATCGTCCATTGGAAGTTCCTTGACCTTACTGATCTCAAACAGTTGAACATGTACCGTACGATGGCCTGCATTGACACCTACCACTTTTCCTTCTCCCAGAGAAGTGATAACCATCTTACCTACCTGAGGTAGCTCTTCTCGCATGCTCTCGTAGTTATCATGTTCAAATTTGAGACAGCACATCAATCTTCCGCACAACCCGGAAATTTTCGTCGGATTCAGCGACAAGCTCTGATCCTTCGCCATCTTAATAGATACCGGGTCAAAATCCCCCAGCCATGAGGAACAACACAGAATACGTCCGCAAGGTCCGATTCCACCAAGCATTTTAGCCTCATCCCGTACTCCGATCTGCCGCAGCTCAATTCGTGTACGAAAAATGCTGGCCAAATCCTTTACAAGCTCTCGAAAATCAACTCGACCCTCTGCCGTAAAATAAAAAATGATCTTATTGCGGTCAAATGTAAATTCCACATCTACCAGCTTCATTTTAAGGTTATGGTCTTTAATTTTATTTAAACACGTACCGAATGCATCCTTGGCCGCCAATTTATTCTCTTCTACAACAAGAGCGTCATCATCTCCGGCAATACGAATGACTTTTTTTAAGGGTAGGACAACATCCGAATCATTTACTTCTTTTTTGCCCACCACAACCTTGCCATATTCAATCCCGCGTGCGGTCTCTACTATGACGCAGTTTTCTTTCTCCACTGGAAGGTCCAGCGGATCAAAATAATAAGTCTTGCCCGCCTTCTTGAAACGGACACCCACTACACTATACAAAAATTAACCCCCTTGTATGCCACTAAACCTCATTTGTAGCCGACATTGTACGAATGGCCGCAATTGAAGTCTCACTGTCGCACAAACCGGGAACCTGGCGTCGCGGATTGTGCAGAGTGGAACAAGCGCGCCTTCCTGTTAGCCGGTGATAGAACCGCTTGTATCGGACAACCCAATCAGAAGCTGCTCCACGCATAATTGTCCGTTGACGTGAAAACGGAGCTTCTTCCTGCAATTCGCGGCCAAATCCATATAAGAGACCCATTGTTCCGTGCTGCGGGTGATTGCCAATTTGGAGACGGACTCCAAATGATCTATGAAAACAATGCTTTCGTGCCTTCCGTAACGGAAATGAAGCATATCTTTGAACCACAAATGAAACAGATGAAACAGAATATCCAGGTGATCAGAAAGTCCAGTTTTAAAAATCTTCTGTTGAGCCAGAATAATCGACGAACTCCCCCGGCTCATGGACTCCTTCACTAATTGTAACACTACGTTTCTAATTTCTGCAAACCAATTCTGCTGGAGAATTTCTCTACATGATTCCAGTCCGGAAGCCATATGAACCACTGACCGGACAAGTCCTGCCGTATAGCCTTCCCCAATTAACGCCTGCATCATCATTTCCGGCTGTAAAGCGTGGAAAGGTACCTGCTGTGTCCGCGATTGAATCGTAGGCAGCAACGCCTGTCCATTTTCAGAAATGAGTATACCGACCACAGGAATCTGAGGCTCCTCCAAAAATTTAAGCAGGCTGTTAGCAGCTTGCACTGTCATGGTATCCGCCTGCCGAATGATATATACCTTAGGGTTGGAGCTTTCAGATTTGTATGAAAATATTCGTTGAAGCCCACGAATCTGATCAATTTTAATCGTTGCCCCATCAGGCTCTACAATGTGCAAGTCCGGGTGATTCCCGTGCTCTACCTTGCGGCATGACAAGCACTCCCCACATGCATCATCCGTCTGTTTCTCACAGAATAAAGCCTTGGCAAAAGTCTGTGCCATGTTCATCTGTCCGCTTCCCTGCGGTCCGCTAAAAACATAAGCATGGCTGACTGTGTGATTCCGCAATGCACTCTGCAGCATTTTTTTGGCTACATCCTGCCCCAATATATGTTGGAAAGACATATTTCCTCACTTTCTCCACTGAAAACAACGATGAACCATCAGCTAACCGTTATTTCCCCGGGCGAGTTTGTTACTGTTCCGATGATCTCACCCTCAAATCATGGTTCTTCAATATAACTGTACTGCTGTATGCATACTATGTTTGCCCACATGTACATAGTCAAAAATAATCTGCCAGCATGATCAGCAAGCAGATTATTTCATCGTGGCAACAGCCCGTCTGTATTCATTTATAACATAAGACTGCATTTTAAAATGAAAGATTAATCAACAAGCCCCTAATCTCACCGACTCCTTGCAAAAGCTCTATCTTCCCTTGCTCGGTATCAAGCAGCTCATCTGCCATTTTGAGCAATAGCTCATCCACTTCATCAATCAGCTTATAACGCTTGCTGCGTCCCCGACGATCCCATCCCTTTGTGTCCTTCATAGACACGCCTCGCCGAACTGTATCTTCCAAAAACCGTTTGACCAGCATCTTATAGGCCTTCAACTCACGAATCGTCATTGAGCGAGCAAGACGATCTCCCTGCATTTGAATTTCCTTAAAGCGCCGGTTCAATTCCTCCTTCGAAGCCTGCTCCCCATTTTGCTGCATAACATCGGAGAAGCTTTTCGGTTGAATTGGCTTGGCACTCGTTTCGTTTGTAGACAATGTACTGTGTAAAGGGCGGTAGCCCGGATTTATTTTCATATAAACCTGCTTTCTCCCCGGATGCTTCCCTTTTCCCTCAAGGCAGTTCAACAGAGAACTCAGGAGTCTCTTCGGCTTTCCGGGGGCTGCGCTGTAGCGCTGCCGTTTTAGTGGATCTGCTCCTCATTCCCATCATGAGCGAGAAACAGGCATTTCCACTATCATATCGGCAAAATAGGTTCTATTGTGTAGATTCAGAAATGCTCGAAACGGTCTACAGGCATCACGAAAACTGTCGCTCCACCCACCTGCACTTCAACAGGCAACGGCAGATAAGAGTCCGTCGTCCCACTCATAGGGGTAACGGGTGTGACCAGCTGTTCACGTACCTTGCAACTGCTGCGAATGACATTCATCAACGAGTCTACCTGATTGTCATCAACACCAATCATAAATGTCGTATTGCCTGCACGCAGAAATCCTCCTGTACTGGCCAATTTGGTAGCACGGAAGTTAGCCTTCACCAGTCCGCTGGATAATCTATTACTGTCCTTATCCTGTACAATCGCAATAATCAGCTTCATCCTGTATTCCTCCTTCAAGTCATACTAGGGACACCTTGTCCCTAGCTCAATTTTACCGTATATCCTTCGACAATTATACGCTAAAATTCTGAATAAACCGCTTTTTCAGCAAATCCTTCAATACTTGCTCTACCTGCTCTGGTGCGGGAGATGCGTCCACAATCGTAATTCGTTCCGGAAATTTGCGAGCCAGCTCCAGATAAGCCTCTCGTACCTTATGATGAAACGATATGCTCTCCATATCGAGGCGATCCATTTCCTCTCCCCGTGACGCATTAATTCTTGCCAACCCCAATTCGGGCTCAATATCCAGATAGAACGTGGCATCTGGCTCCCAATCATCTACCGCAAAGCGATTAATCGAAGCTACCTCTTCAATTCCGATTCCTCTTGCAAACCCTTGATAGACCAGGCTACTGTCCACAAAACGGTCACACAATACGATAGCTCCTTGTTCAATAGCCGGCTTTACCTTCTCCACCAAATGCTGGCGCCGCGCCGCCGCATATAAAAGCGCCTCTGTTCGGGCATCCATACTGGTATGAGCAGGATCCAGAATGATAGAACGAATCTTTTCGGAAATTTCGATGCCGCCCGGTTCCCTCGTCGTGACGACTGGATGGCCTTCTTCCTCCATATACTTTGCCAGTCGTTGGATCATGGTTGTTTTACCGGAGCCGTCTCCCCCCTCCAGCGTAATAAAAATGCCTTTGCGATTCATGTTATTCCCTGCTTTCCTGCCTGAAAAATAAAAGTCACCCACAGGCTGCGTATGCTTCTTTTATCCAGTCTTCTGTATTTGTTAATTCTCTAGTATTAATCTTTATTGTAAACGGAATACCCGAATCGTAAGCATACTTTCATCTGCTCCCCCTTGCCATTTAGCTCCCAGCTCACGTAGACGAACCATCCGCAGAGCAATCGCTTCTGTGATCATTTCCCCTGCATATAGCAGTGGAATGCCTGGAGGATACGGGATAATCATTTCAGCAGCTGTCCTACCAGCTGATTCCTCTACAGGCACGATCTCCATCTGATCCGGATTAAGCGGTTGAAGCCCAAACTGCACCGGACTGGAGTAAGCCTTCACTCCATCATTGTTCCACGTGGAAAAATCTAATTCTGGCCTCTGCTGCTCTTTCCCCGCTAACTCCGGCTCATCAGCCGTCCCCTTAAATCTTATATCATTATTTATATGCACAAGAGCCTGCAACAGGTGACTCGCATCACTAGCTATAGAGCCTAACGTAAACAATAAAACCACATGTTTCTCGTCACTCATCTCTGGAATACATCCGTAAGTCTCCAACTCACGTTTTAACCCAAACCCATCTAGTACACCCCATGTATCATACAGCACCATTTTAAAAGGGTCCTGAGTTGAGTACCCATTTGTCCTCTCCTCAGCCCTTTCCAGGGCCTCAGAGATCCCCTTCCGAGCGTCAAACTCTTCACTTGCCTGCTGTGTAGGCTCTACCAAGCGAAAGCGTGGGAGCTGCGCCAGGCCCTTTCTAAAAGCGTCTGCTGCCGCTAAGCCCTCTGTAAAGGCATCCGTGCCATAAGCATCAATATACCATCTTGCCAAATCCAGCGAGGCCATTAATGGATACGAAGGGCTGGAGCTTTGCACCATAGCCAGCCGCTGACGGAGCAGTTCCCGGTGAATTCTCCGTCCTTGCACATGTAGCATGGCGCCCATAGTCATAGCTGGAAGCATTTTATGTGTCGATTGGACGACTACATCAGCCCCACAGGAAAGAGCAGAGACTGGCAAACAAGGATGCAGCCCATAATGAGCACCATGTGCTTCATCTACCATCAACGGCACATCGGCCGCATGACAAGCTTTAGCTGTAGCAGTCAGATCATGCCCCATCCCATAATAGTTAGGCAGCGTAAGTAACACTCCTTTAGCCGAAGGATAGTCCTTGAGTGCAGCCTTTATCGTGTCTGTCGATGGAGCAACCGCTAGCCCGCTTAGTGTATCTATTTCTGGATCTAGAAATACGGCCTTGGCCCCTGATATCATGAGACCATTCAGTACAGATTTGTGTACATTTCGCTGTACCAATAGTACATCTCCTGGCTTCGTGCATACGGTCAAAATCATAGCCAAATTACCGACTGTGCTGCCTCCAATAAGCCAAAAGCTCTCTTCTGCACCAAAGCACTTCGCAGCCAGCTCCTGACCTTCACGGATTACGTCTTCCGGGTGATGCAAATCGTCCAGTCCGGTAATTTCCGTCGCATCAATAGACATCACCTCTTGCAACAGAGACGCCATTTCTTCATACCTATAGACTTGTCCATTTTTATGACCGGGTACATGGAAAGAAGCATTTCCCTGAGACCTGTAACGTATTAGAGCTTCCACTAATGGTGCATGAACCGCCTTTTTCCCCATCATTCTGCAATCCTTCCAAACAAAGCTTTATATCTACCCTATTTTATCGTAAAATCAAGCGGAATCCTACTTTTACTCACAGAAAAAAAGGCCCGTATCGACAGACCTTGGAATGCCCATCCTTCAAACACTAGCTAGCGAAGGATATTATGCATTTTTCTGTACCCAAATTTGCTTTAGTTGATCAATAAAAAAATGATATTTGGCGTCAGTTGCATCCGTGTGCACCATTTCGGCTTCACACGTATCACAGATAAACTCGGAAACGATAAAAATGCCTTCATGTTTGTGTTGTCCGCATATGATGCAGCGGTGGTCACCTTGATCATGCATATCCATCCCACCTTGTTTCTTTTACTATTAGTATGGGTCACTTTCTACTATTTTAAACCTTTTCATAGCCCAGTTCGACGATATACTCTATATATATTCCCCTTGGGCTATTATGGTGTTTGTACCCCGTATGTTTAAAAAAACAGCCGCATATGCCGATATAATAAGAAAAGCTTCTATGTATGGATGCCCTTTCATCGAAGCCTTTGTACACTTCATCAGTGAGAGCTTTTCCTGTAATTATAGAATAGGTTAGCTAACGCTAGATGTCGTCGTTCTATACTCTTACAAAAAAAATAATTGATGCTTATTAAAGCGGCATGAGCGAAGTACCGTCCCTTTTTTCCGGCTGTGGACGGGAAGCCACTTGTGATGCAGTAGATTAATGAAAGGACTGTTCGCATGACAGAGGAAACCGGAACCAAAGCTACCTACTATCACTACAAGCTCATCAAAAAAATCAATATACCGCGTCAGCTGATATGGAGTCACCTCACACTGCCTGTTATTATGCTTCTCTTTCTGCTTCTTGCCTTTTCCTGGACCAGTGTATTTTTGTTTGCTCTTGCCTTTTTCCTAACCTTATGGGTACACTTCGTAATCTCGCGTTCTGTCCTATACATAGGTGGTGGGACAGCATTCCGCAAACGCTGGGCATTCCAGCGCAGGTTGCCTTGGCTAGGCTATATGACAGACCAGTACATAGGCTATAGGATTTTTCGTCGTGTGCACATACATACACTCTGGATTGGTATCTGCTTGTCTGCCGTATTCATTCTCTGGTCTCCACCAGCCTTTACCGTATCCTTACTCTTCTGGCACCTATGGCTCATTGCACCGCGTTTATACGTCTTGAGTCGGCTTACAGGGGAGAGAAAAGATGGGATGTTGAAGTTCACCGATGAAGAAGCCTCCTACTATCAACAGTAAATCAATTCACCTCCTATCTGTACAAATCGAAACTTCAACTAATGTATCTCCAACGCTTCAGCCTAAGAATAATAAAAAGGAGCAACCCGACCCGGGTTGCTCCTTTTTTGTAATTTAACAATTATAATCCCTTTATTCTCTCACTAAATAGACTTTATCCACATTATATATGTCGTTAAAGTAGTAAATCAATCTATACACAAATATATAAAAGGAAGCCACTCTCTACACAACGGCAGTTTGAAGTGCTTCCCCATCTTATCATTCATCATTATCCGTACAGCAACCAATACACTATGAGTTAACTATGACCCCACAATACATCTTGTGTTGCATACTTAAGTGAAAATCGCACTCTTAATTAAGGTCTACACTTTTACTCTTCACGGTAGCTTTTCTGTCTTTTGGAACCAATACGGTAAAAGAACCATCATGCACAGACAAATGCACCATGTGTTTATTTTTCTGGAACACCTTCTGATTCGAGGTAGATAAATTCGGTTCCTCAGTCCAGCCCCAGGCTGCAATCTCCTCCAGATAAGGAGCAGGTAGACTATCGCTTTCCTTCAACGCTGGCAGTGCATAGCGTACATAGTCCATATCCGAATTGCTGCTGGCCCGATCAGTTTTACTAGCTTCTTTGGGAACCGGAAACGTCTTCTCGTTAGCAGCGCCCTCAAACGATGTCCAAGAAGGCTCCTCTTCCACGCACCCGGTAAGAATCGCGACAGCGACACTGAATAGCACCAATAGAGCAAGCCATTTATTTCGCCGCATGATCTTCCCTCCTTACCAGCCTGATTGACTATACAAAATCCTATAATGGAGTTTGCATAATTCTGCAATATAGCAGCGTATGTGTATGGGATTCAATACCTATATTATACAGGGTTTGCTCTTACATTCCGTAACAAAAATGTTACCTTCCTTTTGTAAGGATATTTCCAAATTACATCTATATGCAAAAAAAGAACCATAATCTTAGTAAGATCATGGTTCTCTACTTGTTGCTTGGCAACGTCCTACTCTCCCAGGACCCTGCGGTCCAAGTACCATCGGCGCTGGAGGGCTTAACGGTCGTGTTCGGGATGGGTACGTGTGGAACCCCTCCGCTATCGCCACCAAACATGAATTTGCCTCGCAAATTCTAACTTCAAGGTTACACCCTGAAAACTGGATCCGAAACTTCATTGCGCCTTATCTTTAGGATAAGCCCTCGACCGATTAGTATTGGTCAGCTCCATGCATTACTGCACTTCCACCCCCAACCTATCTACCTCGTCGTCTTCAAGGGGTCTTACGAATTGGGAAATCTCATCTTGAGGGGGGCTTCACGCTTAGATGCTTTCAGCGCTTATCCCTTCCGTACATAGCTACCCAGCGGTGCTCCTGGCGGAACAACTGGTACACCAGCGGTACGTCCATCCCGGTCCTCTCGTACTAAGGACAGCTCCTCTCAAATTTCCTACGCCCACGACAGATAGGGACCGAACTGTCTCACGACGTTCTGAACCCAGCTCGCGTACCGCTTTAATGGGCGAACAGCCCAACCCTTGGGACCTACTTCAGCCCCAGGATGCGATGAGCCGACATCGAGGTGCCAAACCTCCCCGTCGATGTGGACTCTTGGGGGAGATAAGCCTGTTATCCCCAGGGTAGCTTTTATCCGTTGAGCGATGGCCCTTCCATGCGGTACCACCGGATCACTAAGCCCGACTTTCGTCCCTGCTCGACTTGTAGGTCTCGCAGTCAAGCTCCCTTCTGCCTTTGCACTCTTCGAATGATTTCCAACCATTCTGAGGGAACCTTGGGGCGCCTCCGTTACTCTTTAGGAGGCGACCGCCCCAGTCAAACTGCCCACCTGACACTGTCCTCGCACCGGATCACGGTACCAAGTTAGAACCTAGATACGATCAGGGTGGTATCCCAAGGATGCCTCCTCTCAAGCTGGCGCTCAAGATTCAACGGCTCCCACCTATCCTGTACAGATCGTACCCAAATTCAATATCAAGCTGCAGTAAAGCTCCATGGGGTCTTTCCGTCTTGTCGCGGGTAACCTGCATCTTCACAGGTATTAAAATTTCACCGGATCTCTCGTTGAGACAGCGCCCAAGTCGTTACGCCATTCGTGCGGGTCAGAATTTACCTGACAAGGAATTTCGCTACCTTAGGACCGTTATAGTTACGGCCGCCGTTTACTGGGGCTTCGGTTCATAGCTTCGCCCGAAGGCTTACCACTCCCCTTAACCTTCCAGCACCGGGCAGGCGTCAGCCCGTATACTTCGCCTTGCGGCTTCGCACAGACCTGTGTTTTTGCTAAACAGTCGCT
>NZ_CVPD01000001.1:2485000-3160000 GCF_001049835.1 Paenibacillus sp. Mc5Re-14
TCACAACAGCTGCTCCAGCTGCCAGTTATGATGTCATTATATTACTTGGAAATGATCCTGTACATTCATTTTATGCCATTTAAAACGTACTGGTCTGAATTGATCAGCCTGAACAAGAAAAAAAGACTCTCTTGACCAAATAGCCAGAGAGTCTCTTCAATCTAAAATTTGTTGTTTCTATATTCAGGGCTTATTCGTCCTCAGAAGATTCTGAATCGTTACCTTCCGTATCTTCTGTATTCACTTCAAGAGTTGGTTCAGCAGATGATAGAGTTGGCTCCTCACCAGTTCCTCCATCCTCTAATAAATCCTCAAGCAGTTCATCTTGCTCCTCATTCTTGTTCGCACGACAAACCGTTGCAACCGAATCATCATCGCGAATATTAATCAGTCTTACCCCTTGCGTATTCCGACCCATCGTGGAGATTTCCCCCATGCTAGTACGGATCAAGGTGCCACTAGCTGTAATAATCATCAAGTCCTCTTCGGCTTTTACAACCTTGAGGCCGACAACTGGACCATTTTTATCGGTAACGTTAATCGTCTTGATCCCCTTGCCTCCGCGGCTCTGGATACGATAATCCACAGCAGGGGTACGTTTGCCATAACCCTTGGCTGTTACGATCAGAATATCCAGGTCGGTATTGACGATATCCATGCCGATTACAGCATCACTTTCATCAAGACTAATCCCTTTAACCCCTGTAGCACTACGCCCCATAGATCGTACATCACTTTCAGGGAAACGGATAGACATTCCTTGTGCTGTACCGATAATCATTTCCTGCTGTCCATCAGTCAGCTTCACTTCGATCAGGGCGTCATCTTCGCGCAAGTTAATGGCAATCAGGCCGCCTTTGCGGATATTCGCATAGTCATCAAGAGGTGTTTTCTTAATAATCCCATGTTGGGTCGCAAAGAATAGATAACTGTCCTCCACAAATTCCTCAATTGGAATTACCGCATTGATCGACTCACCCTGTTCAATCTGAATCAGGTTAATAATCGGTGTCCCCCGAGCTGTCCGGCTTAAGTCTGGAATCTCATAAGCCTTAATCCGGTATACCTTGCCCTTGTCCGTAAAGAATAACAAATGATGATGTGAATTCGTAATGAACAGATGCTCTACGAAGTCCTCATCTTTGGTATCCATACCTACTACACCACGACCACCGCGTTTTTGACTGCGATACGTAGTAACAGGAAGGCGTTTGATATATCCAGTATGGGTTACAGTAATAATAACGTCTTCACGCGGAATGAGATCCTCATCAAGAATACTTTCTTCACCCACTGTAATTTCAGTGCGACGATCATCGGCGAAGCGTCCTTTCAGCTCATTCAGCTCTTCGCTAATGATGTTGAGTACCAGATGCTCATTCGCCAAAATTTCACGGTATTCCATTATCTTTTGAATTAGCTCGTTATATTCGTTCTCGATCTTCTCACGTTCCAAACCGGTTAAGCGTTGCAGACGCATATCGAGAATAGCCTGAGCCTGCTCAAGAGTCAGCGAGAAACGCTCAATCAGTCCTTCACGGGCTGCTTCTGCAGTTTGGGAAGAACGAATCAAGGAAATAACTTCGTCCAGATGGTCAAGAGCAATACGCAAGCCTTCCAGAATGTGTGCTCTAGCTTCGGCTTTTTTCAGATCGAATTCTGTCCGACGACGAATAACCTCAACCTGATGCTTGAGATAATAATACAAGACATCTTTCAGGTTCAAAATCTTCGGCTCATTGTTTACAATCGCAAGCATATTGATACCGAAATTGGACTGCATGGCTGTATGTTTAAACAAATTATTCAGAACGACGTTCGGGTTCACATCTCTACGCAACTCGATAACGATACGCATACCCGTACGGTCGGATTCATCTCGAAGATCCGTAATGCCTTCAATACGCTTGTCACGTACTAATTCAGCAATTTTCTCGACCAGACGAGCCTTGTTCACTTGGTAAGGCAGCTCATGCACGATAATCCGTGCTTTATTGCCAATCTCTTCTATGGTGGTCTTCGCACGCATGGTCACAGATCCGCGGCCAGTCTGATACGCCTGGCGAATGCCTGAGCGACCTAAGATATAACCTGCTGTCGGGAAATCCGGCCCTTGAATGTAATCCATAAGTTCCATCGGCGTAATGTCAGGGTTTTCGATCAGCGCTTGTACACCATCGATAACCTCTCCCAAGTTATGCGGAGGAATATTGGTTGCCATACCAACTGCAATCCCGCCGACACCGTTAACCAGCAAGTTAGGATAACGTGCAGGCAATACGACAGGCTCGTTCTCTTCACCATCGTAGTTAGGCATAAAATCAACGGTCTCTTTGTTCAAATCACGGAGCATTTCCATGGCTATCTTGGACAGCCGTGCTTCAGTGTAACGCATTGCTGCTGCCATATCTCCATCCACGGAGCCAAAGTTACCGTGTCCATCCACCAACATATAACGCAAGGAAAAATCCTGCGCCATCCGCACCATCGTATCATACACAGCCGTATCACCATGAGGGTGGTACTTACCGATAACTTCACCGACGATTCTTGCCGATTTTTTATAAGGCTTATCTGGCGACATGCCTAGCTCGGACATCGCGTACAGAATACGACGGTGTACCGGCTTCAGTCCGTCCCGCACATCAGGCAAGGCACGGCTAACAATAATACTCATGGCATAATCCATAAAGGATTCGCGCATTTCCACTCCGATATCCCTATTGATGATTTGCGAGTTATTTTGATCCGCCATGCTGGTCCTCCTTCTCATCCTTCAATACAGCGCTCTCTATGTGAAAAGCCTAACAAGACACTGCCTATATACTCCGCTCCTTGCGCAGGATTTTGGCTGAAATCCTCATCTGTATAATTATATTACTTTCACAAAAAGAGCACAATTAAACGCATTTGTCCTCTTTACAGCGTAAAACCCTCGTCATTCCCCTTCTGCCTGTAGCAGATTGCTATTTTCTTGTACAACTTACAAGCCCTGATTATAACAAATTCCCCTGAACTGGGGATTAGCCCCCACCCTAAGGGCCTTTTCCACATACAATACGTATACGGTCAGGGTTCTACTTAGCAAAATTCCGAAAAACGCCGTATTTCTCTATTATATCATTGTTTTACGCGCTTGTCCTTTAGTTTCCCTTGTTTTGTTAAAGGGTGTGAATTCCAGGTACATGACTCATATTTCGAAAAGAAAGGGATGAGAATACTTGTCTATTCAGCGAGTATCCAGTAAGTGGGCCAAAACAAATGCCATTCTTCCCCATCCGACATTGGCCGCTTATATACCGGAAACACGTTTGTACACGTTTGAGCACCTGAATGAAATGTTGGCGGTGTATGGAACTGTCTATATTAAGCCGGATAATGGTACTTATGGTAAAGGGGTTATGCGCGCAGAAAGGCAGACAGAGCAGCTTACGCCGACAGAAGAAGGAATCATCGAGGAGAGAACTTGGTATGTGCTTCGCTATGAAGTAGATATCCTCACCTTTGAAAGTCTGGATGAGTTGCATAGGGTGGTTTCTTCTCGTATAAAGAAACGTCCATATCTAATACAGCGCGGAATTCCTCTTCTTCAGCATGAAGCCCGTCCCTTCGATCTGAGGGTATTAACCCAGATGAACTTGAGGCATCAATGGGAAACAACGCTTATTGTAGGACGTGTAGCTGCTCCTGACAAAGTCGTCACCAATCATCACAGCGGTGGGACAACGCGCTTTTTCAATGAACTGGTGGCTCCATACATGGATGTAAAGGAAGCCGTTCGACTGGAGCAAAAATTATCGAAAATGGGCGAGCGAGTAGCTTGGCAGCTACAAAAAAGATACCCTCGTTTAAGGGAAATCGGGTTAGATGTAGGATTGGACCAGCAAAACTATCCGTGGATTTTGGAGGTCAATACAAGACCAGCCATCAAAGTGTTCGCTTCTCTCCCAAACAAAAGCCTCTATCATAAAATATTCAGATATGCAGTAGGCTACGGCCGGTATACGGCATCCACAGGTAAACCTGTACGCTCTAAGAAAAAGGCCTAAAACATTGAAATTAAATATTCAAATCCATCCGGGCTGGTTAATGACAAGAAAAGGGACGCCCCATTTGGGCGCCCCTTGTGCACTCTTTCCTATACAATCCTAATGAACAGATAACATAGCCATCAGGATGGAATAACACACATTAGAAATCTAGGTTTTTCACGTACTTCGCATGTTCTTGGATAAAGTCGCGGCGAGGTTCTACATTGTCACCCATTAAGGTATTGAACAGCGTATCAGCCAGCATCGCGTCACTGACAGTTACCTGCAGCATTGTACGGCTCTCTGGGTCCATCGTGGTTTCCCAAAGTTGGGTCGCATTCATCTCACCCAAACCTTTATAACGCTGTACATTGTACTTCGCATTTTCTCCAAATTCCTTAATGATCTCGTCACGTTCCGCCTCAGAGTTCGCATAACGAACAACTTTGTTACGCTCAACTTTGAATAGTGGTGGCTGAGCAATGTATATATAGCCCGCATCAATGATTTTGCGCATGTAGCGATAGAAGAACGTCAGCAACAATGTGCGAATATGAGCACCATCGACATCGGCATCTGTCATGATAATGACCTTGTGGTAACGGGCTTTGGTGATGTCAAAATCATCTCCGATCCCTGTACCCATTGCTGTTACCATCGAACGTATTTCATCACTGGACAAAATACGGTCCAAGCGTGCCTTTTCAACATTCAGGATTTTACCGCGAATTGGCAAAATCGCTTGAAAGTGACGATCACGCCCCTGCTTGGCCGATCCCCCTGCTGAGTCACCTTCGACGATGTACAATTCACTGATCGAAGCGTCCTTAGAGGAGCAATCCGCCAGCTTACCTGGGAGCGAACTAATTTCCAACGCACTTTTGCGACGTGTAAGTTCACGCGCTTTGCGCGCTGCTTCCCGGGCTCGAGCTGCTTGTAATGATTTATCAACCACACGGCGGGAGACGGACGGGTTCTCCTCCAGGAATTCCTGGAGTTTCTCTGCGAACAGAGACTCGACAATTCCTCGCACTTCACTGTTGCCGAGCTTTGTTTTAGTCTGACCCTCAAACTGTGGTTCTGGGATTTTGACGGAGATGATCGCTGTCAAACCTTCGCGTACATCGTCACCAGTCAAATTGGCGTTGTTATCCTTAATCAAGCCATTTTTGCGTGCATAATCGTTAATAATCCGGGTTAATGCACTCTTGAAACCTGATTCATGAGTTCCGCCCTCATGGGTGTTGATATTGTTGGCAAAAGAATAAATATTCTCGGTATAGCTGTCGTTATATTGCAATGCAACTTCGACCTGAATCATGTCACGAGAGCCTTCGACATAAATCGGCTGTTCATGCAGTGCTTCTCTTTTTTGATTCAGAAACTGCACATATTCACTGATTCCACCCTCATAGTGAAATGTATCGCTGGCGCCTGTCCGTTCATCGGTCAAGCTAATTGCAATGCCCTTGTTCAGGAAAGCCAGCTCACGAATCCGCGTCTGCAGCGTATCATAGTCATATACGGTCGTTTCGGTAAATATTTGTTCGTCCGGATAGAAGGTCGTTTGGGTACCTGTCTCTTCTGTATCACCGATGACTCTGACATCATACTGTGGAGCACCACGATGGTATTCCTGCTCATATACATGTCCATCCCGTTTGACATGAACGATCATTTTGCTGGAGAGAGCGTTCACCACGGATACACCAACCCCGTGCAGACCACCAGACACCTTGTACCCTCCGCCTCCGAATTTACCACCTGCGTGAAGTACGGTCATTACGACTTCCAGCGCTGATTTTTTCATTTTGGCGTGTTCACTTACCGGAATACCGCGGCCGTTATCTGTAACGGTAATGCTATTATCTTTGTGAACGACAACTTGAATGCTGTTACAATAACCCGCCAGCGCTTCGTCAATACTGTTGTCCACAACTTCCCAGACCAGATGATGGAGCCCCTTGACGCTCGTGGAGCCAATATACATCCCGGGACGTTTCCGAACCGCTTCCAGGCCTTCGAGGACCTGAATCTCGCCCGCATCATAAGATGGTTGATTCATAGACATGCCTTTCACCTACTTCTATAGATTTCTATGGTTAAGCATTGGCAACAAACTGGTTTGCCCGCTTTTTGAGTGTTGTTGAGGAGATGGGGGAATAATACACCGTATTCTGAGTCACTACGATGGACTTGGCTTCCTCTTCGCCAATCATCTCGACATGCTTTTGCTGTTGAGCGTGGTTCACGTATTGTTTGGAGATTTTAGAGGATTTTTCAATCGAGATATCGAAAATAGCCACAAGCTCTGACGAGCGGATGATCTTTTCTCCACCCAGATGAATATACATACCGGTCACTCACTCCTTAGTGTTCCACATGCCCGTCGTGGACGTGATAAATATGGGCACCCTTAAGTCGTTCTGCGTTCAACGTCTCAATCCCGGTTGCCGTGATAAAGGTCTGTACCTTGCTTTGGAAAGTCTCGATCAGCTGAGTCTGACGATAGGGGTCCAGCTCGGACAATACATCATCCAGCAGCAGGATAGGATACTCCCCAATTTCCTCATGAATTAATTCTATTTCGGCCAGCTTCAAAGACAGGGCCGTCGTCCGCTGCTGCCCCTGAGAGCCATACGTATGCACTTCTCTGCCGTTAATGGCAAAGGCCAAATCATCACGATGGGGTCCCGCCAAAGTCATGCCACGGCGGATTTCCTGTTCCCTCATTTGGGATAACTTTATCATAAATCGCTCCAATAAGACAGCTTCATCTTCTTCCTCTGGCTCACCGAAAGAGGGAACATAGGCTAATTTTAACTCTTCTGTCCCACCTGCAATCCCTTCATGAATGGCTTGGGCCCACTTTTGTAGCTTTGTTATAAATTGTTTCCGCTTTTTTACAATTTTAACACCATGCTCAACAAGTTGCTCATTCCATACCTCCAGCATCAGCTGCACGGACGCCATATCTTTACCCCAAGCTTGCTTGAGCAGGTTATTCCGCTGAACCAGCACTTTCTGATATTGCTGCAAATGATACAAATATCCTGGCGCAACTTGTCCAATTTCCATGTCAAGAAACCGGCGGCGAACCCCCGGTGTTCCTTTGACAATTTCCAGATCCTCGGGCGCAAACATGACCACGTTTAACGAACCGATAAAATCGCTCAGCTTTCGCTGCTCTAGCCCGTTGATCTTTGCTTTTTTGCCTTGTGTGGATAACGAGAGATCCAATCTGATTTTCCCGTATTTCTTATCCACATCGGCAGCTAGATGGGTGGAAGTAGCCCCGAAAGAAATTAATTCCTTGTCGCGGGACGTTCGGTGACTTTTAGTTAAAGCCAATACAAAAATCGCCTCAACCAGATTCGTTTTGCCTTGCGCATTTTGTCCGATCAGCAAATTAACGGGCCCAAATTCATTCAGCTCCAGCTGTTCATAGTTCCGGTACTGCTGCAAAACAATGTTGTTCACAAACACATAGGGTCCCCCTTGTTATTCCGCACCTAAAAGGAGTCCTTGCCGTTCAGGCGATCATGCTCCTGCCGTAACCTCGAAACGTCCAATGTCCTCTACTTCTACGGTATCGCCTGGGTACAATTTTCTTCCGCGACGTTCTTCTGGCTCACCATTAACGCGGACTTGCCCCTCCTGCAGTAGGGCTTTAGCCATGCCTCCTGTGGATACACAATCGGCTAATTTCAAAAATTGATCGAGCTTGATGTATTCGGTCTGTATAGATATTGGTTTCAAGGCCTGTTCATCCTTTCGCTTGTTCGGGTGGGTGACGCTAGTTGGTTGTGCGATATGGCAGGATGATATACAGCGCATTGCTGGAATCTGCCGGTTTTAAAATAATGGGGCTCATAATGCCGGTAAAAGCAATCGTCAACTGCTCGCTGTCAATTACCTTCAGCACGTCGAGCATATATTTGGAGTTGAACGAGATTTTGAGTGGTTCTCCCTCAAATTTGGATACATTTACTTCCTCACGCACTTTACCAAGTTCAGATGAGCTGGAGGAAATCTCTAGATCACCGTTTTCCAACGATTGCATTTTTACAATATTCGTTTTTTCCTCACGGGACAGCAAATAAGCACGGTCAATAGACTCGCTCAAACTTTTTGTGTCCACAATCAGTTCTGTTTTGTAAGAAGTCGGAATAATTCTAGAAGTATCAGGATAGGTGCCGTCCAAGATGCGGGAGTAAAATAACACGCGATCCACCTTAAATAATACCTGATTGTCCGCTACGACGATATCCACAAGCATATTTTGATCCGGAATAATTCTGCTCAGCTCATTGAGCGTTTTGCCTGCAATGACAACATTGCTAAAACGCAAGCCTTCAGACGTCTCCAAATGAGCGCTACGGGTGGCAAGGCGGTGGCGGTCCGTTGCGACAAATTTCAATTCGCCCTCAGCCAGATTCCACAATACACCAGTCAAAATAGGTGTCGTTTCATGGGTAGAGATGGAGAATACCGTTTGTTTAATCATATTTTTAAGCAAATCACCTGGCACAGAGATCACTTGATTTTCTTCAATGTTGGGAAGCACCGGAAATTCTTCAGGGTCCAAACCAACGATCTGAATTTCAGTAGCACCGGATGAGATAAAGGTTTGGAATTGGTC
Source organism: Paenibacillus sp. Mc5Re-14 (assembly GCF_001049835.1). Lineage (NCBI taxonomy): Bacteria > Bacillati > Bacillota > Bacilli > Caryophanales > Paenibacillaceae > Paenibacillus > Paenibacillus sp. Mc5Re-14. Next base: position 2,493,674 of record NZ_CVPD01000001.1, read on the forward strand.
TTTTACCTCCATACGGATCTCCTGAGACGGCAACTTTTTGATAATTTCGACAAAGAATTTAGCGGGTAGCACTACACTACCGGGTTGTTCGATCTGAACGACCGTTTGGTCACCATCCTCCATCGGAATAAAGGATTGAATAGAGATATCTGTATCGCTGGCGGTCAGTGTGACTCCCTGGTGATTCACATCCAGCTTAATACCACTCAAAATTGGAATTGTCGTCCGACTGGATATCGCTTTGGATACATGTTGTATGGCCTCGTTCAAAACGTTTTTCAGAATGCTAATCTTCATAAGTTCCTCCTACGGGTTTTAATCCTTCAAGCACGCGTTGACGCGGGCCTTATATAGGTGATGTATATCTTTAAAATATATTAGTAATAGTAATAGGCGCACTGAATATGTGGATAACTATCTGTAACCCTAATAAAATCAAGCCTATCCACATGTGTATAAATTGTGTATAGGCTCTGAACTTGTTCAGGTTGGATTTTTGATTTTTTCTATTAGGTTGTTGATAACTTTAAATAGATCCTGATCCACTTGAATGGATTTGGAGATTTTTTCGTGCGCATGAATGACAGTCGTATGATCACGTCCGCCGAAAGCTTCACCGATTTTCGGCAAAGAATAGTCGGTTAACTCACGGGAAAGATACATGGCAATCTGCCGTGGAAAAGCCACAGCCTTCGTCCGCTTACGTGCTTTGAAATCTTCCAGTCGTAGATTATAAAATTCCCCGACTTGATGCTGTATATCCTGAATCGTGATCATTTTTGGACGGCTGGATGGGATAATATCCTTTAACGCCTCAGCCGCGAGATGGCTTGATACATCCTGATTGGTTAAGGAAGAATAAGCGACAACGCGAATGAGCGCCCCTTCCAGCTCACGGATGTTTGTATCAATTTGATTTGCGATATACATCATGGCCTCATTAGGAATATCCAGGTTTTCCGCCCGCGCCTTTTTCCGAAGAATAGCAATTCTCGTCTCCAGATCCGGCGGTTGAATATCCGTAATCAGTCCCCACTCGAAGCGAGAGCGCAGCCGTTCTTCCAGCGTTGGAATTTCTTTAGGCGGCCGATCGCTTGAGATTATAATCTGCTTGCGTTCCTCATGAAGCGCATTGAACGTATGGAAAAATTCCTCTTGCGTCGATTCCTTGCCCGCAATGAATTGAATATCATCAATGAGCAAAATATCAATGTTGCGATATTTATTCCGGAAACTTTCCCCACGGTTGTCGCGGATGGCATTAATGAATTCGTTCGTAAACTTCTCCGACGATAAATAAACGACCTTGCTGGTCGGATTGTGCTCCAAAATATAGTGTCCGATAGCATGCATCAGATGCGTTTTCCCCAGACCTACACCACCGTATAGAAACAGCGGATTGTAAGCTTTGGCCGGCGCCTCGGCGACGGCCAGCGATGCCGCATGGGCAAAACGGTTCCCCGATCCGATGACAAATGTATCGAATGTATATTTGGGATTCAGCATATGGGACACAGCTTCTTCTTGAACGACCGGCTGCTGCTGAGGTTGTTGCTGAAGGTCGACCTCGGCGGGCTTGTTCTCTTCAATAACGAACTTGACCTCTAAATGCTTGCCCAAAATCTCATAAACCGTTGCCCCGACTAACTTGGTATAGCGGCTTTCAAGCCATTCCACGGCAAAAGTTGTCGGTGCAGAAATCACAATGGAGTGGTCATTTAGTTTCGCTGCCTTGGTAGCCTTAAACCAAGTATCGTAACTCGGCTTACTCAGCTTGGTTTGTATAATGGATAGAATTTGCTGCCATAGTTCAGAGGTATGGCTGTCCACAGACGTCACTCCTTTTAAATCCTGACATTTTACCGAATTAAGCTGCAGAGAGCTGCTCTCGGCGCTTCGGCAAAACGCCTAAAATCACAAAAATATTGTTTGAAGGCCATAAAAAGACATACCGCCGCCTAAATCATGCGGCAGTGTAGTGAGAGAACGCAGCACAAAATGCCCTGAAAAATAGTAATGGAAAATTCCACTGCTGATCAGCAGAAGAAGGGCGATATTTCTCAGGAGGGAATGTGCGGCACGATCCGTTCTCTTGATCCCGCAGGCCAAAACGGGACTGCAATATGTCGAAATCAAATGAAAAATGTAGAATATATCCCCAGAATCCCGAATCCGCACAAAAATAAAAAGATGGATAAATTGAACTTGTTCACAACTTTATCCACAGGGTGTTGATAATATGGAGGGTAAAACAACATATTCACATTCAAAAGTAATATCATCATAGCAAAAGAAGCCTTGTATTTCAATGACTCGTGGTTATTTATCCACAAATTCAATCTGTTGTGTACAATTTTTATTCACAACACAAGATATTGTTTATAATTTGTTCAGTTTTCGACAATAACTCTTTTTCACTCTAAAATGTTATGCACAGGTTATGACCATTTAAATCACAATTCCATTCTTTTTGTGGATCTGTGTATAACACCTATTGCCTTTTGGTTACAGCGGCTTGTTTTTGTGTTGAAAATTTCCGGTAACGTTTCCGACATTATTTTTGGCAAATCAGATGGTGGGGATCTGAAACGGCGTGGGTTCAAATGCGGAAATAAATAAATGAAAAAAAGCAGTTAAAAGAGCAGTATATGTGAGGGACGAAATTCACAGTAAAATGTTGATGAATATTGATCATGGAGAAGAAACGAAAAAATCAGGAATAAAGGGGAAGAAAAGAGTAGAGCGAATGATGGGGGAAGACGGAGAGGGTTTCTGAATGTGAAAAAGAGGGAGAGAATTCAGAAGTACATTGACTTTGGCCGCTATTTGTGGTTAAATGTACAAAGGTGTTTTTTGTGGAGATTGCTATGTTAGGTATATTCCATATAAAACGTATTCCTTGTAAGGAGGTGCAGCACAATGAGACCGACTTTCAGACCGAATGTCAGCAAACGTAAAAAAGTTCACGGCTTCCGTAAAAGAATGAGCACGAAGAATGGCCGTAAAGTTTTGGCAGCTCGTCGCCAAAAAGGTAGAAAAGTATTGAGTGCGTAATGCGTGCATAAAGACCACTACGGTGGTCTTTTTTTTCATAATTGAAGTATTTATGGATCGGATTGCTTCTTCTAATTGTAGAAATGTAGTGTAAAAAGAGGGACAAGTCCTGCATCCTGCTCTATATTAGATGAAGTTTTTGAAAACGGATATAAAATAAGCGAGATTACCATGTTGGAATATTGTCCATACTTCTTACTATATAAGAGGTAAGGGTTGCTTACCGATATGTGTAAAAGAGATGAGCAAGGAGAAGCGCCGTGCAAAAAAAATTGCGTCTACGAAACCGGGCGGACTTTGGGCGCGTATACCGCCATGGCAAATCTTTTGCCAACCATCAGTTTGTGGTGTACTGGTTCCGCCGCAGAGAGGTAGAGCAGTTCCGCGTCGGAATTTCGGCTAGCAAGAAGATCGGCAATGCAGTTGTCCGCAACCGGATGCGCAGGATCGTTAAGGAAATCGTGCGCCATCATGAGCAGGAATTGGTGGAGCAGATTGACCTGATTTTTATCGTTCGTAAGGGTGCGGTTACAAAGTCGTATCAAGAGCTGGAGAAAAGCGTGCTGCACGTTTTGCGCAAAGCCTCACTGCTCAAGTCTACGCGCCGATAATCAGTATCTTTGTCCTACAGGATATGGTATGATTTACGTTGGAATGGATTGGTTAAGAAAGGGGTTATGAAGTGTCGCGTTTGAAGACTCAACGGGGAAAATGGTTCCTCCTGATTGCCTTATTGGCACTTGTTGCTGTGCTGTCCGGATGTACCCAGGCGGCTCACAATTCTTACACGACGGCAGACTTGGCCAATGGATCTTGGTGGCAAAGATATGTCGTTTACTGGTTTTCGTATGCGCTGGATACATTTGCCCAATGGTTCTCTGGAGAATATGGCCTGGCCGTACTGATTCTGGTGATCATCGTGCGTACCATTATTTTGCCGCTTACACTCAAGCAGGTACGCAGTTCCAGAGCAATGCAGGCTATTCAGCCGCAATTAAAAGAAATTCAAGCGAAATACAAGGATACACCTGAGCGAGTCCAGCAAGAAACGATGAAATTGTTTCAAGAAAACAAGGTTAACCCAATGGCGGGCTGTCTGCCTTTGTTAGTACAGATGCCCATTTTTATCGCGCTTTATAATGCCATTTATTATAACTCGGCATTGCGGGATCATGACTTTTTGTGGCTCCAGTTAGGTAAACCGGATCACTTCTTTATCCTGCCGATTCTAGCAGCGATTACGACTTTTATCCAAACTTGGATGATGATGAAAATGAATCCGACACCGCAGCAAGGACCAATGCAATTTTTGCTGTATGTCTATCCGGTGCTGATTCTATTCATGTCGTATAACTTCCCGTCTGCTTTGCCGTTGTACTGGTTCTTCAGTAATATTTACACGATTGTTCAAAACTATTTCCTTTATCGGAATAATGATAAGGACGCAGCATTGGCTAATGTGAAAACAGCCAGTCTCACGAAAACAGCTTCCTCTAATGGTAAGAAAAAAAGTGGTAAAAACACGAAGGGGGCTAAAAAGTCGAGATGACCAAAGTCGTGACATCAGGAAAAACCGTTGAAGATGCTGTAAGACAAGGACTCTCCCAGCTGGGAGTAAGCCGTGAACGGGTAACCGTAAACGTGTTGGAACAGCCGTCAAAAGGATTCCTGGGGTGGCTAGGGGTCAAAAAGGCGAAGGTGGAGCTTACGCTGCTTTCTGAGCCGTCTCCTGAAACCACACACACGGCTGAACCTCATGTATCGGCTCAAGCACCTTCTGACGTGGGACAGGCTGTATCACAAGCTGGGTCTGTTGCGCAGGAAGCGCAGAGGAACATGGAAGCATCCAGGGGACATATAGATCCTTATGAAGAGGCGGTGCGTTTCATCCGTGAAACTGCTGCAGGCATGGGACTGGACGTCGAAGTCGATGTCCGTCATCGCAAGGATGAAAGTACTCTGGATATCTCCGGTCCATCGCTCGGTATGCTAATTGGCCGCAGAGGACAGACATTAGATGCCTTGCAGTACCTGACGAATATTGTTGCTAACCGTCATTCTGATAAATTTATCCGAATTGTGCTGGATGCCGAGCAATTTCGTGCACGTCGGCGGAAAACGCTGGAGGATTTGGCGGAACGATTAGCGAACCAAGCTGTTCGCTATGGCAAGGAAGTGGTACTGGAGCCAATGCCGTCCCAGGAGCGGAAGCTGATTCACGCCAAGCTCCAGCAGCATGCGCTGGTTAGAACATACAGCAAGGGGGACGAGCCTAATCGGCGCGTTGTCATTGCCAAGAAATAATCCGACGCAATGGCTCTCTGCAAGCTGCAGAAGCCATTGCTTTTTTTCTTATATTTCACACTGAACGGGTGCCGTCCTTGATGAAGGGCGGCAATGCCGTTTTACTTGATAGGAGGTAGAAACGATATGCTGAGCGATACCATAGCTGCCATTGCAACGGCTGTCGGCGAGGGCGGCATTGCAGTTGTGCGGGTCAGCGGTCCAGAAGCGGTCACGGAAGTGGAGGCTTTGTTCCGTAGTAAAACGCCCTTAAGTAAGGTTCCGACGCACACGGTACACTATGGACATATTATAGATCCTCAAAGCCAAGAGAAGGTGGAGGAAGTTTTAGTTACAGTGATGCGGGCACCACGCTCTTTTACAACAGAAGATGTGGTAGAGATCAGCACTCATGGCGGGGTGGTAGCCGTTAAACGAGTGATGGATTTGTTACTGCTGCAAAATATACGTCTGGCTGAGCCAGGTGAATTTACGAAACGTGCTTTTTTGAATGGTCGTATTGATCTGAGTCAAGCGGAGGGCGTCATTGACTTAATTCGCTCCAAATCGGATAAAGCCTTTTCGATGGCTTTGAAGCAGGTGGATGGTCAACTGTCCCAGAATATTCGTCGTTTGCGTCATGTTTTGGTTGAGACACTTGCTCATATCGAAGTAAACATTGATTACCCTGAGCATGATGTAGAATCCTTTACGTCTGAGTTAATCAAGGATAAAAGCAGCCAGGTCATGGCGGAAATTGATCGGCTGTTGCATACAGCGGAGCAGGGGAAAATTTTGCGTGAAGGGCTGACTACAGCGATTGTCGGAAGGCCGAATGTAGGCAAATCGTCACTGCTAAACACACTGGCTCAGGGCGAACGGGCGATTGTGACCGATATTCCGGGTACGACCCGTGACGTTATTGAGGAGTATGTGACGATTAATAATATTCCGCTCAAGTTGCTGGATACAGCTGGAATCCGGGAAACGATGGACGTCGTGGAACGGATCGGGGTAGAGCGTTCGAGAACGGCAGTGAGTGAAGCGGATCTGCTGCTCATCGTCATTAATGCCAACGAACCACTGCACGAGGATGAAATGGCATTAATGGAACAAATCCGCGGTAGACAAGCGATTGTTATTATGAATAAAATGGACTTACCGGCCCAAATAGACCGGGATTTGTTGCTGCGCTATGTTCCTGAAGAGCTTATTGTGCCGATGTCTGTGAAGGAAAATGAGGGAGCAGATCGGCTGGAGCAGGCTATATCGAATTTATTCTTTAGCGGCAAGCTGGAATCAGCGGATATGACGTATGTCAGCAATGTACGGCATATTGCTTTGCTGAAGAAAGCGCGCCAATCATTGGTAGATGCCTATGAAGCTGCTGATCAATTAGTTCCGATTGATATGATCCAGATTGATGTAAGGCTGGCATGGGAGCAGTTGGGTGAGATTGTAGGCGATACTGCGCATGATGCGTTAATAGATCAAATATTTTCACAATTCTGTCTGGGTAAGTAGAACATTCAAGCATGGCTGTTTTAAGCCTGCTATCGTTATAGATACACAAGAACATACTCGGGGTGAAAACTCGAATGTATAAGGAGGTAAGAGAGGTATGGGATATCAAGGAGGCGACTATGATGTGATTATCGTCGGTGCGGGCCATGCGGGCGTAGAATCCGCCTTGGCAGCAGCACGGATGGGCTGTCGTACATTGATGATCACAATTAACCTGGATATGGTCGCATTCATGCCCTGCAACCCGTCTATTGGTGGTCCCGCAAAGGGTCATGTAGTACGGGAAATTGATGCATTGGGCGGCGAAATGGGTCGGAATATCGACAAGACATTTATCCAAATGAGAATGTTAAATACTGGTAAGGGTCCTGCCGTGCATGCCTTGCGTGCGCAAGCAGACAAGTTTTCTTATCAGCATGCGATGAAGGAAACGATGGAGAAGGAACCGAATCTGACCTTACGCCAAGGTATGGTTGAAGAACTGATTATAGAAGACGGTAAATGCGTAGGTGTCATTACGAAGACGGGCACAGAGTATCGTAGTAAAGCAGTTGTCCTGACTACTGGCACCTATCTGCGCGGGAAAATCATTATGGGTGAGCTGATGTATGAGAGTGGTCCGAACAATCAGCAGCCTTCGTTGAGACTTTCTGAACATTTGAGAGAGCTTGGTTTTGATCTAGTTCGGTTTAAGACAGGAACACCACCACGTGTGCATAAGGATACAATCGATTTTAGTAAAACAGAAATACAGCCAGGCGATGATCAGCCGAAGTTCTTCTCCTATGAAACGAAGTCCTCGGATAATGAGCAGCTTCCTTGCTGGCTGACGTATACTTCAGTGGAAACACATCAGATTATTAATGATAATTTGCATCGTGCACCGATGTTCTCGGGTCTGATTGAAGGAACGGGACCACGTTATTGCCCATCTATTGAAGATAAAGTGGTGCGTTTCAGTGATAAGCCGAAGCACCAAATCTTTTTGGAGCCTGAGGGTAAAAACACATCTGAATACTATGTTCAAGGCTTGTCGACAAGCTTGCCAGAAGATGTGCAATTAGCAGTACTGCGTACCATTCCAGGGATGGAAAAGGTAGAAATGATGCGTAATGGTTACGCTATTGAATATGATGCGATGGTACCTACTCAGTTGTGGCCTACTTTGGAAACGAAAAAAGTACCTGGCTTATTCACGGCAGGTCAAATTAACGGGACATCTGGTTATGAAGAAGCTGCGGGTCAAGGAATTATGGCTGGTATTAATGCAGCTCGTAAGGTGCAGGGCAAAGAGCCCGTCGTACTGGATCGTTCTCAAGGCTACATTGGGGTTCTGATTGACGATCTGGTGACGAAGGGTACAAATGAGCCATATCGCTTGCTGACCTCCCGTGCAGAATACCGTCTGTTGCTGCGGCATGATAACGCGGATCTGCGATTGACTCCGATCGGGCATGATATCGGCCTGATTACTGATGAACGATACGAGCGCTTTTTGGATAAAAAACAAAAGGTAGAGCAAGAAATTGAGCGTTTGCGTTTAGCTAAAGTTCGTCCGGTTGATGTAAATGAGATGCTGGAGCAAGGCGGATCTGCACCGATACAGGACGGCAGTAATCTATTGACGGTGCTGCGTCGACCTGAGATCAGCTATGCACAAGTGGCACAAATTTCACCTTCACCTGTAGCCCTTACTGAGGAAGAGCAAGAACAGGTGGAAATCCAAATTAAGTATGCGGGCTACATTGAAAAGCAGTTGATGCATGTAGAACGCCTGCAAAAGATGGAGAAGAAGAAGCTTCCAGAGGATATCGCATACAATGAAGTTCAAGGCTTGGCCATTGAAGCCAAGCAGAAACTTGAGAAGATTCGTCCGATGTCCATTGGTCAGGCATCCCGTATCTCCGGTGTAACCCCTGCAGATATTTCCATTTTGCTGGTTTATCTGGAGCACTATAACCGTGTAACGGCAGCGAGGGGATCTTAATGGACGCGATACAACAGCAGTTCAAGCAGCGGCTGGCAGAGCATAGCATTGTGATTAATGACAGTCAGTTAGAGCAGTTTGAAACATATTACCGTGTGCTGGTTGAATGGAATGAAAAAATGAACCTGACGGGTATTACTGAGCGAGAAGCGGTGTACACCAAGCATTTTTACGATTCTGTTTCACTTGCCTTTTATGTTCCGTTAAATGATGTGGAGAGCCTGGCTGACATTGGGTCAGGCGCAGGTTTTCCTGGTATCCCTTTGAAAATATGTTTTCCACATATTCAATTGACCATTGTAGACTCATTGAACAAACGGATACAATTCTTAGCACATGTTGTAGAGCAGTTGGAACTGGAAAATGTCGAACTGATTCACAGTAGGGCAGAGGAATTAGGACGCAAAGTAGGATATCGTGATAGCTATGATCTGGTCACAGCCCGAGCCGTTGCCCGTCTCGCGGTACTAAATGAATTTTGTCTGCCTTTTGTCCGTGAAGGAGGGCACTTTGCAGCGATGAAGGGTAGCGATCCAACCGAAGAAATCAAGGAAGCTTCCTACAGTTTGAAAGAGCTGAAGGGGAGAATTAAGCATGTTCAGGCCTTCCAGCTACCTGTTGAGGATGCAGCTAGACATATGATTATTATTGAAAAAAGAGCAGCTACACCACGGAAATACCCGCGTAAGCCAGGTACTCCTTTGAAGGCTCCGTTAGTGTAAATGTTTGAAAGAAAGTGAATGTTTCACGTGAAACATTCACTTTTTTTATGGTTTATAGATCTTTGCTTAAGAAGACTCCTTGCGTAATACCCTCTACATAATTTTATTCTTTTATCCTTTCGAAAAGCTGGTAGAGACGATAGGATTATGACTGGAAAAGTGATAGAATAGAGATAATCGTTTTAGTGTAAGTTGGCTGCTTCCCGTACTCATGATTTCAGATATACATATAGGGAAGTGGGACAACAAATGTCAGGGGAGTACGTGGAGTGTACCCGCTTACGGCGCTGTTTCATATAGAAGGGTCTACAATCCCCGTAAGGAACTGTTTTTCACGAAGCGCTGTTTGTATGGTGCTATTATGAAATTAGGTGGTATTATACGGAATGAAAGAACAATTTTCCAAGCTATTTGGTTTGACGGAGCGATCCAATGGGGACGAAATAAAACAAATTCCAGTTCGGGATATTGTCAGCAGTCCTTATCAGCCCCGCACCATATTTGACGACGAGAAGATTGATGAGCTATGCCAGACTATTAAGACGCATGGTGTAATTCAACCGATTGTCGTTCGTTTCCGTAATGGACAATATGAAATTATAGCAGGGGAACGTCGTTGGAGAGCTGTCACCAAGCTGGGTATGGAGACGATTCCAGCCATTGTTCGTGAGTTTAATGATTCACAAGCTGCATCCATCGCGTTGATTGAGAATCTTCAGCGAGAGGGTCTAACTGCGATTGAAGAGGCTGTAGCTTATCAAAAGCTGATTGACCTGCATCAACTTACCCAGGAAAGCCTCGCTCAGCGACTTGGCAAAAGCCAATCCACTATTGCTAATAAAATACGGCTGCTTCATTTGCCGGAGAGAGTGAAAGAGGCCCTAATGGAACGGAAGGTGTCCGAGCGTCATGCTCGTGCATTATTGTCGTTAGAGACCGAAGAACTACAGTACAAGGTTTTAGATGAAGTAATTGCTAAGGAACTCAATGTGAAGCAGACAGAGGCACGAGTTGCCTTTTATAAACAAGTATCCACGATTAAGAAATCAAAGCGGATTTCCTTTACTAAGGATGTCCGGCTTGCGCTGAATACGATTCGTCAATCCATTGATATGGTGTCCGGCTCAGGGTTGGATATCAAAACAAAGGAATCTGATCATGAGGATCACTATGAGATTGTCATTCAAATTCCCAAACGTAAGTAAGGGATGAAGCGTACAGCGGCAGCAACTGCCGCTTTTTCTGTCTAACGCCAACATAAAACCGCAGCATACTCGTATTCTATTTTGAAAATTGCCGTTATCCGTAAGTTAAGGACTAAGTAACGTCTTCATAGAGCTTTTGCAATCATGGAACGTAGCAGGATTCCGATTAAATTATGAGGTGAATGAAGTGTCAAAAATAATAGCCGTAGCCAATCAAAAGGGCGGAGTAGGCAAAACGACTACTTCCGTGAATTTGGGCGCCGGACTTGCTTCCCTCGGCAAAAGGGTATTGCTCGTGGATATCGACCCGCAAGGTAATACAACCAGCGGTGTGGGTATCAATAAGGCGGATGTGGCAAATTGTATTTATGATGTACTCATTAACGAGGTTGACCCTAGCGAGGCGATTATCAGTACACAGGTCGAGGGATTGGATATTATCCCGGCAACCATTCAATTAGCAGGTGCTGAAATCGAACTGGTACCAACTATTTCTCGCGAATTGAGATTAAAAAGATCACTTCAGCTCGTCAAGCATAATTATGATTATATATTAATAGATTGCCCTCCATCGCTGGGTATTTTGACGCTCAATTCATTGACGGCTTCCGATTCAGTCATTATTCCGATCCAGTGTGAATATTACGCGCTGGAAGGATTAAGCCAATTGTTGAATACCGTGCGATTAGTACAAAAACATTTAAATACCTCTTTGCAAATTGAGGGTGTGTTGCTAACCATGTTTGACGCTCGCACAAACTTGGGCATTCAGGTCATTGAAGAAGTGAAAAAGTACTTTCAAAGCAAAGTTTATCAGACGATTATTCCACGCAACGTGAGACTCAGCGAAGCACCATCACATGGCCAGTCCATTATTACGTATGATCCCCGTTCTCGTGGGGCAGAGGTATATATTGAGTTGGCAAAGGAAGTGGTATCTTATGAGTAAACGGTTGGGAAAGGGACTGGATGCGCTTATTCCCTCCCTTACAGTCAGTGAAGAGGATAAGGTTGTTGACATTCCGCTCAGCCAGCTGCGGGCAAACCCATACCAGCCTCGGAAAACGTTTGATGAGGAGTCCATTAAAGAATTAGCGGAATCCATTCGTCAGCACGGTGTTATCCAACCCATTATTGCGCGTAGTGTCTTGAGAGGGTATGAGATTATAGCCGGGGAAAGGCGATTTCGGGCATCTCAATTTTGCGGGAATCCGACCATACCTGTGGTTGTTCGCAATTTTACAGATCAGCAGGTAATGGAGATTGCCCTGATTGAGAATTTACAGCGTGAAAACTTAAATGCAATGGAAGTGGCAGTAGCGTATCAGGGGTTAATGGATCAATTCGCCTTAACTCAGGAAGAGTTGTCCATGAAGGTGGGAAAATCACGTTCACACATTGCCAATTTTCTTCGTTTGCTCGCATTGCCTGAGGAGGTTAAAGATCATGTTTCACGTGGAACATTGTCTATGGGGCATGCTAGAGCAATAGTCGGGCTTAAAGATCCAGACATGGTAAAACAGCTGGCCATGCAATGCATTGAGCAACAGTGGAGTGTTCGTGAACTTGAGGAAGCCGTACAACAGTTGGATCATAAGCCTGGAGAAACAAAAGCTAAAGCAAAGGTGCGAAAAAAGGACCCCTATATTGACCATATGGAAGAGTCCCTGCGCGAGCGTTTTAAAACAACTGTGAAGATCAAGCACAATAAGGATAAAGGCAAAATCGAATTGAATTATTACAGCCAGCAGGATTTGGAAAGATTACTGGAGCTATTACAGTAGTCCGTAAAAATATGGACATGTCTCCTTGAGTGAAATGGAAAGTGAGATATGTCTTTGCTTTGTCTGGAATTGCAGGAATCAGAATGGTTTTGATGGATAAACTAATAGCCTTGTGTTATTTGTCTCGCTGTTCTCAAACGTTTAAAATAAAAGGTAAGCAAAGCAGTAACATGATTTTTGAGGTAGAGGGGTAGAAACAAACATATGGCTGAATTGAATGGACTAATCATGGAGCAGCTTGCTGGAATTGTTGCAGGGATCGTGCTTATTTTGCTTATCCTGTTGATTGTTATTATTGTACAGGGATCAAAGCTGAAGAAGATGCGGCGAAAGTATGAAACCATGATGGCAGGCAGCGGTGTAGAGAATTTGGAAACGCTGCTGATTGATTTAAAGGTGCAGATGGATACGATTGAAGATGAGCAGGAAGCCCACCGTGCAAGTATGAAATCACTACGCAGCAAACTGACTGGCTTGAAGGGACATATAGGCATCAAACGTTATAATGCCTTTGGTGAGAGAGGGAGCGATTTAAGCTTCTCTCTGGCTATTGTAGACGATAATCAGGACGGAATAGTATTGAGCGGTATTTATAACCGGGATGGCTCATATGTGTATGCCAAGCCTCTGGAAGCGGGACAATCCGCTTATTCCTTATCACCTGAAGAGAAAGAAGCTATTACTCTTGCGCAGCAAGTAGGACAGACCGGTAATGCCACTCCCTAATTGCGGAGTATAAGCTACTAGCTATGATATCTGATAACTTCATTACCAAATTTAGTCTCGTATTTTGTAACACGAAGTATTCCATGAAGCCGCCGACGTTAACGATACCAGTCAAATGGATATCGCCGACCGGCGGTAATTCTTTATTTACACCTGCTCCAGGCTTGAGAGGACCCTCTGCAACCTGAATGCATCCAACACTGGAGGTTTGTCCAAGACATGCGTCTATGCCAATGATATAAGGCTGTTCGTATCGGTCATGTATGCCGTTCAGTGTGGTTTGCAGGTTCATAGCATGTACAGGCTCATCTAATGTTCCATACAGATTAAATAGGGGGCTTTTGTAGCGGGACAAATGGGTACCCACAAGCGGGCCAAGGCAATCTCCAGTAGAACGGTCGGTGCCGATGCAAATGATGACGATATTTTGTAGACTCCGCGCCTGATGCAGATGGAACAGCAAACGATGGATGATGGCTGATTGGATCCCGGGATCGGTGTGTGATATTTTTAAGCTTAGGGGTTCTTGCCCCGGAATGAAGTCAGATGGATAAGTCATGGAATCTTCCTTTCGTCCTGTAATGGAGTGTGCAGGTTATGCTCGCCTACCTTTAAGAATATACTTGGCCTGCGGGTAACAATTATTCTCAAGATAGTAGCTAGTATATGGATAAACTTGTGCTTTTATACTCGGGAAAAGTAGATTATTCATAGCCATTTGTTTGAAGTCGGGAGATATGCTTATATAGATAGGAAATAGAATGTGGGAAATAGAAAGAGTATTTCCCTGGTTTGAGGAGGAGTACAGCATGACCTTTATACATTGGTTGGCCGGTAATTTAGACACGGATGACGTAGTGCAAGGTGCGATTCATTGGAAGGATGCTGTATGGAAATGGCTTACAGATAGTGCGATGTGGTCGACCTTTTTGTTTGTGATTTTGAAAATTGTAATTATTTTCATCATTACACGTATCTTTATTCGAGTTATTAATAAAATTATAGATAAGTCGATGGAGCAAAAGGGAGATAACGGCAGATTCCGATTGAATACCAGACGGTTAACGACTGTTGGGGAACTGCTAAAAAATGTAACAAATATTGTATTCAATTTCATCTTAATTATGCTGGTGCTATCGCAAATGGGTATAAATCTAGGCCCTCTGATTGCTGGAGCTGGAGTGCTTGGGTTGGCTGTAGGTTTTGGGGCACAGAGCTTGGTTAAGGATGTAATTACCGGATTCTTTATTATATTTGAGGATCAATTTGCCGTAGGAGACGTCATTCAGACGGGAACTTTCAAGGGGACGGTAGAAATGATTGGGCTGCGTACAACCAGGCTGGTGAGCTGGAAAGGTGAGGTGTACATTTTACCGAACGGCTCCATTACGACAGTAACGAACTTCTCCATGTCCAACGCGTTGGCGGTGGTAGATGTGCCAATGAAGGCGGAGCGTAGTCTGGAGGAAGCCGTCAGCTTGGTAAAACAGGCGATCCAAGGCATTGAAGAGTCCAATGCGCAGATACTTAATATGCCGGATGTGTTAGGCGTTCAGTCCATGACTACATCAGAGTATATCGTACGTGTTGTGGCGGAATGTATGCCGAACACAGGGGCCTTGGTAGAGCGTGATATTCAGAATAATATCAAGAGGGCTCTGGAGGACGAGGAACATCGTCAGGCCGCACTGGAAACGGCGATCACCCTTGAAAAAGAAGATGAGCCAGGAAGAAAAGGGGGAGAGAAGGGTGGAGCGTAAGTCGTTTGAACTAGGGGATATTGTGCAGATGAAGAAGCCTCATCCGTGTGGAACGAACGAGATGGAAATCATCCGGATGGGGATGGATATTCGAATCAAATGTGTCGGATGCCAGCATAGTGTGCTGATTCCGCGTGCCAAGTTCGAAAAGAATATGAAAAAAGTGCTGCGCTCAAAGTCCAGTGGTGACGAGCAGAATTCGGAAACCATTTGAGCAGAGAAAGTGGATCATGGTGAACAAGAAATCAGCTTGCGTCATGAAAGCAATGATGATATAATTATCCTTGCTGCGGAAAGGTACCCAAGAGGTCCAAGGGGGCTGACTCGAAATCAGTTAGGCGTCGCAAGGCGTGCGTGGGTTCGAATCCCACTCTTTCCGCCACTAACTTCATGAACTAAATCAATCTCTTACGTCTGCTGACGTGGGGGATTTTTTGTTTTATGGCAATAAATAAATCAGATTACTAAAAATGAATGTAACGATATCGAAAAAATGATTAAGAATTTATTGGTGAATGAATAAGGAGTTAGAGCAAAAGAAAGCTCCTAACAGCGTTTGAAATAATGGGACTGACCCCATAACGGGAGACAAATCAAAACACCTTCAAGAAAATCGAACCATGTCGTAAGATATGGAGATAACCTTGGAGGTGTTTTTACGTTGGCAACGAGAGTGAGTTATCCCTTAGAAATAAAGATGAAAGCTATTGAAATGAGATTGGCAAGAGTCCCGGTAAGAGAGGTTATGGAGCAGTTGGGAATACGGAATAAAACACAGCTAAAAACATGGATGAGGTGGTATCGAAAAGGTGAAGTGCATCGTCTGGAGCAGCCTGTGGGTAAACAATACAGCTACGGAAAAGGTCCGGAACACTCTTCGGAGCTCGAAAAAGTAAAAGCGGAGAACCGGTTCCTGAAGCAGCAAGTGGACCTGCTAAAAAAGTACAAGGAACTGGAAAGGAGGTGGAACCAGAGGTCGCCGTTGCCTGGATCGAATCCATTCGAGACGAAGTGACGGTGTCTGAGGCTTGTACATGGCTCGGAATCGCAAGAGCGACCTACTACCGTTGGAAAGCAACTGTGGGGACAGAGTATGCTGACAAAGCAGTGGAGAGAATCCGGGAGCTTTGCATCCGTCATAAATTTCGGTATGGTTACCGGAAAATCACCGCACTCCTTCGGGCAGAGCAAAGAATGAATCACAAACGAGTTCAGCGGATTATGCAGCGTGAGGGGCTACAATGCCGCGTGAGGATGAAGAAACGAAAGGCCACTGGGCAGCCCGCTCATCCAGCAGAAAATCTGCTGAAGCGGCAATTCCATGCAGAGGCGCCCTTGCAAAAGCTCGTCACGGACATCACCTATTTACCGTTTGGCGGAAAGATGTTGTACTTCTCCAGCATTCTAGACCTGTACAACGGGGAGATTGTGGCTTACAGTATAGCGGACAAGCAAGATACGTCCTTGGTTTTGGATACGCTGAACCAACTTCCAAAACGGTCAAGCATGCTGCTCCATAGCGACCAGGGAAGCGTATATACGTCACAGGCTTATCAAGCTGCAGTAAAGGGAAAAGGCATTACCATGAGCATGTCCCGTAAAGGAACGCCCGCTGATAATGCCCCCATCGAATCGTTTCATTCCACACTAAAGTCTGAAACATTCTACCTCGAAGATCTCATCTGTACAACGACTGCAATCGTTGTACAGACCGTTCGAGACTACATCACCTACTATAACTCAATTCGGATTCAAGCGAAACTAAATAACCAGTCGCCGGTAGATTACAGGCGACTGGCTGCTTAAACTTGAAGGTGTTTTGATCCCTGTCTCACAAACGGGGGTCAGTCCCTAATAGCTGTCAGGAGCTTTCTTTTGTTATAGCTGATTAGGCGGGTAATGATAGCGTTTTGTTCTCTTTGAGCCAGAGATCATCAGAAGGATGGCTGCAATCAAATGGAGTGCCCAGCCTACAAAAGGAATCCAGGCTAGCAAGGAAGTGATTACTCCCCAGACAGAACCGTAGATCGCTTCCTGATTGCGTAACGACAGGATAAGTGTTACTGCATGCAGGACAAGCATAAACCCTAAAGCTGAGTAGCCAGTCCCCATGACAATAGCTCCTCCCACAATCGGTACAGCCAGCACCAATTCGAATATACCTGATATCCACTTTAATATACGAGAATAGCTCATCTTTAAACCTCCGTAAATAGTAGGTCTTTGTACTTGGATATATTCTAGCAGAAGGAGCTGAATTAATCTGCATTTTACCAGTATATGCAAAAAGTCCGATAATGCAACAAAGGAGGACCACAAAGGTCCTCCATCGTAGGCGATACATTTTTAACAGGATATGATCTGTCCAATCACATCATGAAACTCGGTGTACTGACTAGCAATACCGTGTTGAAAAGACAGTGTCCTTTTACACAAACCTAACGCTTCTAATGCCCGGAATGGATCTCCTAACAGTTTGTAAGGCTACGTTGTCCAACGGAACCACACCTCTCTGTTGTATCGCCTAATCATAATATGGCCAGGATTCCGAAGAAATATACATTAGTGGACGCGAGCTTTCGTTTTTTTCTTCCACTTGCGATTATGATTGGTGGTCTTCGGAAAAGAATCGCCTCTTTCCAACGTTATTTGCTGCGGGTTTTGGATTTCAGTATGAAAGCTTTTTTCTCCAACCTCCATATATACGCCGTCGTTTGGGACCTTATCCCCGGGTACGAACTCAGTCTTTTCACCCATACGGTTGTGCCTCCTTAGATAATGAATTTGGACTGCAACGGTTATTGTGCGCTGTCTTAAACAGAAACATGCGAAATTAGGGCACACAGATAGTAGTTAATCAAAAATTATTTCCTTTATATATGCGAAATTTGTGGTGTGATATAAAATTGTATAAAACCAGTGATATGATGTGTGTGAGCAGTTTTTAGCCTTATGCTCGAAATTGCAGGTTGCATTCAGGTGCTCGATTTGGTAAACTGTTTTAGTGCGAGTTTAGGCTCGTTCCTTGCTCTCAACTGAGATTGAGGGCCTTATGTCCATAAGGAGGTGTAAAGAATGCGCAAATATGAAGTGATGTACATTATTCGTCCTGACATTGAACAAGAAGCTGTTCAAGCGACAGTCGACAAATTCCAAGGTATCATCTCTAACGGCGGTGGCGAAATTACGAATCACGATGTAACTAAACGCCGTCTTGCGTATGAGATCAAGAAATTCCGTGATGGTTCTTTCGTTCTGGTAAACTTCACAGCAGAACCTGCTGTTGTTACTGAGCTTGAGCGTATCATGAAAATTTCTGACGAAGTAATTCGTTATCTCATTACGAACGACGTAGCTTAATTATTGTACGTGATTATGTAATGAACAACGCTCAAAGGAGGGGATTGGATTGTTGAACCGTGTCATTCTGATCGGTCGTTTGACCAAGGATCCAGAGCTGCGCTATACACCGTCTGGTGTAGCAGTAACCCAGTTCACCCTGGCTGTAGACCGTCCGTTTACAAGTCAAGGCGGCGAACGGGAAGCGGATTTCTTGCCGATCGTAACCTGGCGTCAGCTTGCTGAAACATGCGCTAACTATCTTCGTAAAGGTCGTTTGACGGCTGTTGAAGGCCGTGTACAAGTGCGTAATTATGAGAACAATGAAGGAAAACGTGTATACGTGACTGAAATTGTTGCTGATAATGTACGTTTCTTGGAATCTAACCGCGATAGCGGCAACGGTGGCGGCAATAGCGGTGGAGGTATGCGTGAGGAGTCTCCTTTCGGAGGCGGTAACAGCAATAGTGGGCGCGGGAATAATAACTCGCGAAACAATCAGGATCCTTTTTCCGATGACGGAAAACCGATCGATATTTCGGATGATGATCTACCATTTTAATTGGGAAAGGACTGACAAAGAATGGGCTTCAGACAAAGAGAAGGCGGAGACGATAACAAAAGACCAGCTCGTCGTGGTGGTCGCAACAAACGTCGTAAAGTATGTTTCTTCACTGTGAACAAAATTACTCACATTGACTATAAAGATACAGACCTGCTTAAAAAATTCATCAGCGAACGTGGAAAAATTCTTCCTCGTCGTGTGACTGGAACAAGCGCGAAATATCAACGTATGTTGACAATCGCTGTTAAACGTTCCCGTCAAATCGCATTGCTTCCTTACACTACTGAATAGTAGTGGGTGGAAAAAAAGGATGTCCCCAATTCTGGGGACATCCTTTTTTATGATTTTTTTTATTGACAACAAGTGCCATCTATTGTAACTTACTAATAATACAATCCATGTTTACCCATTAAGTATAAATCACCTTTTAGTGGCTTAAGAAATTACAAGCTCCCCAACTCGCCAGAGTACACATTTCGGTCATTCGAAATGTTATTTTATATTACATAACACTCAGTTTTCTGTCATTTTCCACAAGTAAATTTCATAAACTTTACAAAAATAGATGTTTTGCAATTGCATATTACATAAAAAAAGATATTGACGTGATATTATTTTACACTTAAGATAAACCTTAATAAAAATGTAATGGTTGTCAGTGCACAAAATTGACCAAGGGTCTAAAACATGTGTTCTACACTATCATTAGGAACAGTAAGGAGGATGTGCAAAACTTCATTTTTGAACCTCGAGCTTTAACGAATCACCGCAGGAATGAGACAGGCTGTTAAATAAAGAACCGACTAAGGGGGATTAACAGGATGGTGCAAACGAAGAAATGGGTTTCTTTGCTTATGGTGCTTACGATCGTTGGTGTTCTGTTTGCAGGATGTAGTGGAGGTGCTAATGAGGCACAGCCGCAGCAAGGCAATGCGGATAATAAAACAGAGGGAAATGAAGCAAGCGCACCAGTTACAGAGGGTGTTATTAAAGCGACGGATTTGTCGCAAAATCCTCCAGGAGCAACGAATCGGAAAGATAACATTGTAGTAGGTATGACGTCACCTAAAGGGGTATTTAACCCGCTATTCTGGCAAACAACTTACGATTTATATGTAGTCAGAACAGTATTTGATTCCTTCTTACAGGTGAAGGCAGATGGTACATATGAAAATAGTTTGGCTGAAAAGGTTGATGTATCGCCGGATGGTCTAAAATACACATTCCATCTGAAACCAGGTGTGAAGTATAGTGACGGCACTCCAGTAACCGTAAAGGATTATGCTTTTGTTCTCAAAGTGCTGCATGATCCGAATTATGATGGAGAAAGCGATATATTATCTTTTAAGATTAAAGGCGGTAAGGAATACCACGATGGCAAGGCGAATGATATCTCGGGTATCAAGGTCATTGATGATAACACAGTAGAGGTAACCGTTACAGAAGCAACAGCTTATACGAAGGATTATCTGGGTGAGCAATACTTCATGCCAGAAGCTTATTACGGAAAAGGGTTCAAGAAGGGTAACCTGGACAGCATCAAGGCGCTTAATAATAAACCAATCGGCTCCGGGCAGTATGTGCTGAAGAGCTTTTCCCCAGGTCAACAAGTCGTACTTGAAGCGAATCCAAACTACTTCAAAGGTGCACCAAAGGTGAAATCAGTTATTTTCAAAACGACAACAGAAGAAACAAACCTGTCTATGCTGCAAACAGGCGAAACGGACATGGACAATATCACAGTTACGGAAGACAATGTAGAGGAATTAAAGGCTCTAGGCTTCTTGGACGTGAATATTATGCCGACAAATGGCTATGGATATATTGCGTTTAATCACAAGGAAAAGAAATTTCAAGACCCTAAAGTACGTCAAGCTTTAACTATTGGTTTAAACCGTAAAGAGATTGTGCAGGGCGTGTATGGGCCATATGCGAATGTCATTAATATTCCACAGTCTACAGAATCTTGGTCTTACACGGATGAAGGTATCAATAAATATGAGTTTGATACAGCGAAGGCGAAGGCTTTGCTGGATGAGGCAGGCTGGAAGGTTGGGGCTGACGGAATTCGTGAAAAGGACGGAGAAAAGCTGACCATTAACTTCTCCGCAACTGCTGATAATCCAGTAGTAGAGGCCTTGCTACCGATCATGTCCAATAACTATAAGGAGCTCGGCATCAAGCTAACTTCTGAAACTTTAGATTTTAACGCCATTATGGATAAAAAGGATACGGGCAAGTTTGATATGTTCTTTGCGGCTTGGGGCTTAACTCCAGACCCGGACACAACGACTTTTATTACGAATGGTGCACAAAATGATATCGGCTATTCCAATAAAAAGGTTGATGAATTAACACTTGCTGGTAAGCATGAACTGGATCAAGAAAAACGCAAACAGATTTACAAACAGCTCTATCAAGAGCTGAACAAAGATCTGCCAACTATCTTTTTGTACCAACGCAGAGATATGTGGCCAGTGAATGGACGTGTATCCGGCTTAGAAATTACACCATACAAAGATTTTGAGTTCACTCTGCATAACGCTCAAATCGCTCAATAAGGGTTGCCAATTGTATGCTCAGCTCTCACGAGCTGGGCATATCACTTTATTCGTCTGGAGGAATGAATATGAAGCAGTACATTATTCGAAGACTGCTGCAACTCATCCCCACACTTATTGGCATATCCATTATCGTTTTTGCGATTTCAGCCATGGTGCCGGGTGATTATATTACAGCCAAGCAGAACCCGAATATGACCGCCGAGAAGGCGCAGCAGCTACGACATATCTACGGGCTGGATAAACCGGAATACCAACGTTATTTTATATGGGCCGGTAATATGTTAAAGGGAAATATGGGGGATTCATTGCAGCATAAGCAGCCGGTAACGAAGGTTATCAGCAATTATGTATGGAACTCTTTTATTATCGCTTTTTTTAGTCTTATTTTTAGCTGGCTCATTGCCATTGTTGCAGGGGTATTTTCAGCTAAGTTCCAATATTCCTTATTCGATAAGTTTGTTACGTTATTCATTTTCTTATGTATGTCGCTGCCTTCATTTTTTATTGGTCTATTGGTCATCAAAATATTTGCTCTTGAATGGGGAATTCTCCCGGTTGGGGGCATGACTACAGCAGGGATGGAAGCAGGCTCGTGGGCTTATATGGTGGATGTCCTCAAGCATATGTTCTTGCCGACACTCGTACTTACGATGCTGAGTACTGGAAGCCTGACTCGTTATTTCCGTACAGGCATGTTGGAGGTCATCCGTCAGGATTATATCCGTACCGCACGCGCCAAGGGTTTAAAGGAACGGACGGTTATTTTCAAACATGCACTGCGCAATGCCCTGATTCCAGCAATCACACTGCTCGGGTTCGAGCTTCCAGCCTTATTTGGTGGGGCGATGATCCTGGAAAAGGTATTTGTATGGCCAGGTGTGGGGCAGGTTTATCTGGAGTCGATTAGTATGCGGGATTATCCGTTTATGCTGGGCTTCACCATTTTTCTGGCTGTTCTCACGCTCATTGGCAATCTACTGTCTGATGTATTGTATGGCATGGCAGATCCAAGAATTCGCTTGAAGTAGGAGGGATACTATTGTCCGCAGAAACAGTCACGATTGAAACGAATCAAAAGGCGGCGATCCGTCCTGAAGCGTCTCCATGGAGAATCGCCATTCGTCGTTTTAACCAAAACCGCCTGGCTTTGGCAGGTCTCGTTATATTAATTCTGATGGTTATCATTTGTGTATTTGGCCCCATGATTTCACCTTATCATTTAGATGATTACAAGCTATCTGACAAAAATTTATCTCCTAATGCGAAGTACTGGCTTGGTACGGATAAGTTTGGTCGAGATATTTTACTGCGTACGATGCTTGCCGGCCGTATTTCTTTGACAGTGGGGCTGGTCGCCACGTTTATTTCGGTCATGATCGGGGCGACGTTGGGTGCGCTGGCAGGGTTTTATCGTAAAGGCGTGGATACGGTTATTATGCGGATTGCCGATATTTTCATGGCGCTGCCTACATTGCCGCTGCTTATTATTCTAGGTGCTGTTCTGTCGGATTTGAAGGTTGATCCGTCGAACCGTATTTATTTTCTGATGCTTATTATCGGAATCCTGAGCTGGACGAGCTTGTCCCGTCTGGTCAGAGGGCAGATTCTTACGCTGCGTGAACAGGAGTTCATGCAGGCGACGGAAGCACTGGGGTTGAGAGACCGCCGTAAAATATTCCGACATCTGCTGCCGAACACGATTCCTACTATTATTGTTACGGCTACGCTTGGAGTGGCTGGTGCGATTATTACAGAATCTGCGCTCAGTTACTTGGGGATTGGCGTTGTGCCGCCCACACCTTCGTGGGGGAACATGATATCGGCTGCGAATAACCTGATTGACTTCCGCAAACGGCCCTGGATATGGGTACCACCGGGAATGTGTATTCTAATTACTGTTGTAGCGATTAATCTGATTGGCGACGGTTTGCGGGACGCGCTGGACCCTAAAATGAAGAAGTAGGAGACGAACGTTTATGGAAAATGCTTTGATTGAATTTCGTAACCTAAAAACCCACTTTCATACCTCTAACGGAACTGTCAAAGCGGTCAATGACGTCAGTTTTAAAATTCGTGAGGGTGAAACGCTCTGTGTGGTAGGAGAATCTGGTTGTGGTAAGAGTGTAACTGCGATGACGATGATGCGGTTGATTGATTCTCCCCACACCTCCGACGGACAAATCTGGTTTGAGGGCAAAGACCTCCTAAAACTCAATAAAGGTCAAATGCAGCAAATTCGTGGCAATGACATTTCGATTATTTTTCAGGAACCGATGTCTTCGCTGAATCCAGTGCTTACGATTGGGGAACAGATTACGGAGCCGTTGCTGATGCATACATTAATGAGTAAAAAAGAAGCACGCGCCCGGGCAATTGAACTGATTAATTTGGTGGGCATTTCGCGATCGGAGGAAATATTCCATTCTTATCCTCATGAATTGAGTGGCGGTATGCGCCAGCGGATTATGATTGCTATTGCTTTAAGCTGCAATCCGAAGCTGTTGATTGCGGATGAACCGACAACGGCACTGGATGTAACAATTCAGGCGCAGATTCTTGATTTAATGCGGGATTTGAAGGATAAGCTTAAAACGTCCATTATGCTGATTACGCACGACTTGGGTGTCGTGGCAGAAATGGCCGATTATGTGGTCGTTATGTATGCCGGGAACGTTATTGAAGAGGCTCCTGTCATTGAGCTGTTCAAAAATCCGCAGCATCCGTATACTCAAGGGCTATTAAAGGCTAAACCTGTCATTAATCAGAAAATGGATCGGCTGTATTCCATCCCAGGACAGGTTCCAAACCCCATTGAGCTGGGTGAAAATTGCCATTTTCATGATCGTTGCGCACATTGCATGCAAATATGCAAGGATCAGGCTCCTCCCTTGAATGAAAAGGAAAATGGTCATAAGGTTGCCTGCTGGCTATATGAGAAAGAAGGGGGGCAACGGGTATGAGCGAGCCTTTGATTCAAGTGGAAGGGCTGAAAAAGTATTTCCCGATCACAGGCGGGGTGTTTCAGCGTACGGTCGGACATGTAAAGGCGGTCGATGATGTATCCTTTCACATTCATAAGGGTGAATCCTTTGGTCTGGTAGGAGAATCAGGCTGCGGTAAAAGTACGATTGGACGCACGATTCTCAGATTAATGGATAAGACAGAGGGATCAGTACGGTACAAGGGCGAAGACTTGCACGCGTTAAACAAGGAGCAGATTCGTGCGCTTCGTCCGAAGCTGCAAATCGTCTTTCAGGACCCCTTTAGCTCACTGAACCCGAGAATTAAGGTTGGTGAGGCGATCGGAGAGGCTTTGCTGGATCACGGGTTGATTGATCGTAATGAGCTGCGGCAAAAGGTCAACGAAACGCTGAATATTTGCGGTCTATCCTCGTATCACTATGATCGTTATCCGCATGAGTTCTCAGGTGGTCAGCGGCAGCGGATCGGGATTGCCCGGGCCTTGATTTTGAATCCTGATTTTATTGTGGCTGACGAGCCGGTATCTGCCCTGGATGTATCGATTCAGGCCCAGATCATTAACTTGTTAAGCGATTTGCAGCAGGAACGCCAACTGACGTACCTGTTCATCTCGCATGATCTGAGTGTGGTCGAGCATCTGTGTAGCCGGATTGGTGTGATGTATCTGGGCTCAATGGTAGAGTTGGCCTCCAAGGAGGAGCTGTTCAGCAATCCGCTTCACCCGTACACCAAGGCTTTGCTATCAGCAGTACCGATTCCAGATCCGACGATCAAAAGACAGCGGATTGTGTTAAAAGGGGACATCCCATCTCCGGCTAATCCGCCGTCAGGATGCAAGTTTCATACACGTTGTCCTATGGCGGAAGCACGCTGTAAAACAGAGGCTCCAGTATATCGAGATGCAGGCGACCAGCATTTTGTAGCCTGTCATTTTGCTTAATACGTCATACTGAAGAAGTAAATATCCGCCTTCCTGTAACAGGGATTGGCGGGTATTTTGTTGTGAAATAAAAAAAGGTAAAAAAATTGTATCTTTTTTTCGAAAAATTGCAGACAAAATGGATTTTTCATCGTCTAATAAGGTATGGAGGTTATTACGATGATGAAAAAACATTGGTTACGTTGGGCTATTGTCGTCCCGGTACTTATTATATTGATTTTTATTACACTTGGACCCCGCTTGTTGATCGGAAAGCCGAATGTGGATGCAGACGCTGCAGTGCTAATGGACATGCATACCGGGGAATTACTAATGGATGTGAATGGCGATAAGCCTATGCCCTCCGCAAATATGTCCAAGCTCATGACCGAGCTATTGGTACTGGAGGATATTCGGACCGGACGGTTAGGCTGGAATGATGAGGTGCGAATTAGTCGTTATGCGAGTACGGTGGGTGGTGTGAATCTATCCCTCCGGTATGGGGAAAGAATGACCGTATCTGAATTGTTTCAAAGTATGGTTGTGTATTCAGCGAATGACGCCGCTGTGGCACTGGCAGAGCGTTCATCAGGGAATGAGTCCGCTTTTGTAAAGCGCATGAATGAAAAAGCTGCCCAAATTGGGTTGTCGCCCGATAGTCGCTTTAGTAATGCCTCTGGGGCAGGTCAGA
The DNA here is from genome assembly GCF_001049835.1 of Paenibacillus sp. Mc5Re-14. Taxonomy (NCBI): domain Bacteria; kingdom Bacillati; phylum Bacillota; class Bacilli; order Caryophanales; family Paenibacillaceae; genus Paenibacillus; species Paenibacillus sp. Mc5Re-14. The sequence goes on from NZ_CVPD01000001.1 coordinate 2,519,779, forward strand.
GTGAATTAGGGCCGAACCATCCTAAGGACATTCGCGGAGAAACGAAGATGACGGCAAGCGACACTGCAAAGTTGGCCTCTTACTTAATTACATCACATCCTGAGATTCTCAGAACGTCCAGCCGTACACAGATGGAATTGAAGGATAAGGGCATTTACATCAGCAATACGAACTGGATGTTGCCTTCCTTGGCTGGACCGTACTCTTATGCGGGCACGGACGGATTGAAAGCAGGATACACAAGCGATGCTGGATATTGTTTCACGGGTACAGCTGAGCAGCATGGCAAACGGTTAGTTGCTGTAGTACTGGGTGCACCGAGCAAGGAGGAGCGTTTCGAGCAGACACGGAAGTTGTTCGATTATGGTTTTTCTCTGTCCACCTCTTTCCCTGTGCGTTTGCAAAATTTGGTGAAATTGGCTCCGCATTAAAAATAAAAGATAACTTTGAAGGCTACATAGAATACTTATATATACATTACTGAGGGCTTTGACCGTAAGGGCGAAGCCTTTTTTGTCATGAATTTGAGGAACTGACCACGCCATGGCACTTTTGACAACAAGGTAGCTGACCTTTTATGCTTTGAGGGGAAGTTTCCGCTTCATGAGGGACCCATCCGGTTTAATGAAGAGATGGGATTTGTGGACGAAAGAAGGAAGGAAGCCATGATGGAGAGAAGACATAAGAGAAGGACCCGTGGAAAGCCCAAAAAGAAAAAGAGGTTTACCGCTCTATATATTTCATGTATTGTCTTGCTTTTAGTTGCAGTGGGAGGCTATCTATTCCGCAAACAGCTGACGCTCGTGGCTTTCGACTGGTTTGTGTCACCGACGCTGGAAAGCAAACTGGAGAAATCCTACCAGCCTCGTCAATCCGCGGAACAGCAGCCGCAAGAGAAGGTGGCTTACCAAAAGGAGCCTTTTTCGGTGTTGCTACTGGGAACGGATCAAAGGCCAAACGAAAAGGCACGTGGTCGCTCAGATACGGTTATATATGCTGCTGTACGGCCCGCAGAATCGCGTGTGCTCTTGGTCTCCATTCCAAGGGATACGTATGTACAGATTGCCGGACATGATTCCAATCGAGATGGTGAGGATGATTTTGATAAGTTAGGGCATGCTTATGCGTTCGGAGGCGAGGATATGTCCATGGCCACCGTAGAGAAGCTGATGGAGCATAAGGTCGATTATTATGCTACGATTAATTTCCAGGGTATTCAGGATGCCGTGAATGCAGTGGGTGGAGTTGTGCTTCCTATCGATCAGCCCATCGAGAATAAAAACCCGCTGCATATCAAGTTCCGTATTGAGGCGGGCAAGCCGCTTTATAATGGTGAAGAAGCCATGTATTATGTTAGGTATCGGGAAGATAGCGACTTCAACCGTACAAAACGTCAGCAAATTTTTTTGAACGCTATGGCCGATAGGCTGCTGAATATCGATGGAATCACCAAGATCCCGGAGTTGCTCGATATTATGGGGGCCAATTTCACAACGGATATGGAACCTGCCTTTATTACTGGGCTTGGCAAGCAAGCTATTTCACAGGGGAATCCACAAATTTCAAGTTTTACGATTACGGGGGAAGGGTTCAAGAAAAAGGGTCTGTACTATGACCGGGCTAATGAACAGGAGCTTGAATATGCCAGACTTATGATTGCGAACTGGCTAGACTCTGATACAACCCCGCAGACGCTGAGGCTTCCCGACAAGCAGGACATTCAGTGAGTAATCAATTGATTTATATTTGATTTTGAGGGGGATTCGTTTCTCATGAATATCGCTTTTTTCTTGCTTCCCAAACAAGAGGTCGCTTGTGTAACGGCGGATGCTACTCTACGGCAAACATTGGAACGAATGGAATACCACCGGTTCACAGCGGTTCCTATTTTGGATAAGGAAGGTAGATATACGGGTACGGTTACAGAGGGTGATTTATTGTGGCATATGAAAGAGTCTGAGGGGAAAATCACCTTTGAAAACGCTTCTAAGTTTATGCTCAAGGACGTTCCGCTGCGGGTTTCGATGAAACCTGTATCCATTGATGCCAATATGGAGGATCTGATTAATTTGGCGAAGGTACAAAACTTTGTGCCTGTCGTGGATGATATGGAGCGGTTTATCGGTATCGTGCGCCGCAGCCAAATTATTGAGTATTGTGAGAAATTTGTGTCTAAGGAATCGCTTAATACTTCAAGCTAAAATAAGCAGCAGAGCTGCTATGAAATAACGATTTACCCTATGGGGTAACAGTTATTTTCAAAATAGGATATGCTATAATGGAGAATAAAGCTTTTTCAGAGGGGTGTGACTCTTCATCATATGCCTAAAGAAATGGATGTAGTTAAACGAGCCAAGGTTATTGAATGGCTTAAAACAGAGGTGCTTGACCAAGTCTCCCGTCTGTTTAAGGCGATGTGGGAAGGCAGTACAGTCCGTATTGGTGATTGTTTGGCCAGCCTGGTGATGAGCAGTTATATTCTGGGGAGGCGTCTTGGGGTGTCTTACCGTGAATTGGATGATCTACTCATCGACAAGCTAAGAAAGCACAGAAAAGAAGGACACCAGTTGGAGGATTGGTATCAGGACATTTCCGCACTGGAAGAACATATGCGTAAGAGGTGAAAACGTTGAAATTCCGCTTGGCCACTGTAGCATGGAGCGTTATTTATTTGCTTCTGCTGCTGACTCTATTGACACCATTTAGAATTATTACCGTATTTTTTCTGATTGTGCCTGGCGCTGTATTGTTTTCATCGCTGCCTTTCAAAGGTTTTCTGGTTCACGTCATACCGGTGCTTTTAATTATAGCGCTACTCGATGTGTATTCGCTGCTTCCTGCGATTTACTTTCTGATTCCTTCTATATTGATGGGACGGGTATATAAAAAAGGAGGATCTGCCTTTCAGGCGTTGATGACCGGAACGGGCATTATTTTAGCCGAATTGTTGTTTGTACTGTTTATCGCTACGTATTCTTTCGGGTTTGATCTTTCACAGTCCCTTCGTGATCAGGCTGAGATGTCGGCCAGTATTGTACAGCAGATTTTGAGTGCGAATCCGATGTTTGCGAATATGAGCTGGACAGCTGAAGATACGCAGAAACTCGGTACAATGCTCATTGGTAAAGTTCCATATGTGATGATTGTCAGTTCGTTCATACTGGCAGTGATCACACATGCTTTGGCACGTCCAGCATTGAATAGTCTCGATGTGCCGGTACGTAAAATGAAGCCTGCCCGCGAGTGGATGCTACCGCGTACGCTGATCTGGTACTATCTGCTGGCAATTGTAATTGGATGGATAGCGGATTCTTCCGATAGCAGCTGGATTCAAACGGTCTCCATTAGTATGCTACCGCTGATCCATGCATGTTTTATTATCCAGACAATTGGTTTTGTATACTTCTGGACGCATAGCCGTAAAAAGAGCCCGGTGATTGCGTTGCTGCTGTCGCTCGTCGTTCTGGTGTTCCAGCCGCTCCGCATTATAGGTATTATTGATTTGGCCTTTCCGCTGCGTGAAGCTATTACAAGATCAAAGAAATAGGGTGAACAGTCATGCCTAAATTTCTACAAAAACGCTGGCACGGCTATCAGACGGTCTGGGCGTTTTTACTGCTGCTGGTGCTTGTCATATGTATTTCCATGTACAACTGGGAACTGGGTGTGATAGGACTGCTGCTATCATTCTTGCTCGGCGGACTGATGCTGAAGACGGAGCTGGATTTTCGTCGGGAACTGAATCAATATATCAGTGGTCTTTCCTTCCGGATTAAGCGGGTGGAGGGAGAAGCGATCAGTACACTGTCGTTCGGTATCATTTTATACAGTGAAAATCGAACCGTAGAATGGCACAATCGCTTTGCCAGTGAGATGTTCGAGGAGCAATCGTTGATTGGAGAGCCACTTCAAGATTTGTTTCCTCAACTCGCAAATGCTCTAAGCACTAAAAAAGAAACGAAAGAGCCTGCTCGTGAACTAAAGGTGGAATTACAGCATGATGAGCGTCATTATCAGTTTCTAATCGTGCCTGATGAGCGTCTGATATATTTGTATGAAGTGACGGAGCTTGCGGTACTGCGCAAGCAGTATGAGAACGAGCGGTTGGCGCTTGGTATCGTCATGCTTGATAATATGGACGAGGCTGCTCAGGGAATGGACGATCAGCAGCGCACCGCGCTTATTGCGAAGGTTTCCAGCGAGATTACGTCTTGGGCCAATCAGTACAATATTTATTTGCGTCGGTTGTCATCTGAGCGTTATCTGATTATGCTGAATCATAAAGCACTCCAAGAACTGGAGCAGAGCCGATTCGTCATTTTGGATACCGTGAGGGAAATGACGGCGGATTTGAAAGTACCGATGACATTGAGCATTGGCTTGTCTTTCGGCGCAGAGAGTATCAAGGAGCTGGGCGAGTTGGCCCAGTCCAGTCTAGATATGGCGCTTGGACGCGGGGGGGATCAGGCAGCAGTGAAAGCGGGACAGCGCCTGTCCTTTTATGGAGGCAAGTCCAATGCTGTCGAGAAGCGTACCAGGGTGCGAGCCCGAGTCATTGCACATGCGCTGCGTGATCTGATGCAGGAGAGCGACCGCGTGCTGATTATGGGACACAAAATACCGGACATGGATGCAATAGGAGCAGCTATCGGTGTATGGAAGGCCGCGGCACTTTACAATGTAGAGGCCCATATCGTACTGGACAAATCCAATCCGTCTATTGACCGAATGATGGAGCAGGTAAACAAGGATGAGAAGCTGTCGCAAGCGCTCATGACACCGGAGCAGTCGCTTCAGGTGATGACCGAGCACAGCCTGCTGGTTGTGGTGGATACGCACAAGGCTTCAATGACGATTGAGCCTCGTCTGGTGCAGACGGCCAGCCGGGTGGTGGTTGTGGATCATCACCGTCGGGGCGAGGAATTTATTAATGATTCTGTTCTAATCTATTTGGAGCCATACGCGTCATCGGCCTGTGAACTGGTGACCGAGCTGCTGCAATATATCCATGAGAAGGTCCAGCTGACACCGCTGGAGGCAACATCACTGCTGGCGGGGATTACGGTGGATACCAAGCATTTTTCCCTGCATACAGGCTCACGTACGTTCGAGGCCGCTGGCTTCTTAAGACGTAGTGGAGCAGATACAGTCATGATCCAGCGCATGTTAAAAGAGGACCTGGATGAATATATTGCTAAGGCGGAAATTATTAAGCATGCTAAAATGATATATGGGCATATCGCAATTGCGGTGACCGAGCCCGGACAAAAAATACCGCAGCTCCTGATTGCTCAGGTGGCGGATTCATTGCTCAATATGACGGATGTACTGGCCTCCTTTGTGGTCAGTGAACGTCCTGACGGCCTGGTGGGGATCAGCGCCCGTTCACTCGGACGCATGAACGTACAGGTCGTCATGGAACGGCTAGGCGGCGGAGGACATCTGACAAACGCAGCGGTTCAGCTGGATTGCTCGCTGGAGGAAGCTAAGCGCAGAGTGGTCGACGTTCTGGCCGAAATTGATGGGGAAGAGGGGTTATTTGAATGAAAGTAATATTCATTAAAGATATGAAGGGCCAAGGTAAGAAGGGGCAGATTAAGGAAGTGTCGGACGGTTATGCAGCAAATTTCCTGTTGCCACGTGGGATTGCCCGCCCAGCAACGGAAGGAAATATGAAGACACTGGAGAACCAAAACGCTGCTGAGGAAAAACGCAAGCAAGAGGAAAAGGAAGAGGCACAAATACTCGGCAAAAAGCTGGAAGAGACAACAATTCAGCTCAAAGCAAAGGCTGGAGAAGGTGGACGTCTGTTCGGCGCGATTACAAGCAAGCAAATCGCAGAGGCTGTTGCTAAAACAGGCATCAAGCTGGACAAACGCAAAATCGAGCTGGAAGAACCGATTCGTACGTTGGGCGTGACTCAAATGACCGTCAAGCTTCATCCTGAGGTCAAAGCTACGCTGAAAGTACAGGTGACTGAAGAATAATTATGGGCGGCGAATTTTTTGATCGGATTCCTCCGCAAAATCTGGAGGCTGAACAGGCGGTTATCGGGTCTATTTTGCTTCAGTCCGAAGCACTGATTACCGCAATGGAGCGGGTGCAGACCGAGGACTTTTACGATAAAGCTCATCAGATGATTTACGAAGCAATGATTGAGCTGGGTGAATCCGGACAGCCGATTGACTTGGTTACGCTGACCTCGAAAATTCAAGACAAGGGACAGCTAGAGGATATCGGTGGTGTCAGTTATCTGGCGAAGTTGGCTCACGGGGTGCCAACAGCGGCTAACGTGGATTACTATGCCCAGATCATTGAAGAAAAAGCGATGCTTCGTCGCTTGATTCGTGCAGCTACACAGATTGTGAGCGAAGGCTATAGCAGTGGCGAGGATGTCGCCGGTATGCTGAGCGATGCTGAGCGCAAGATTATGGAAATCTCCAACGGGCGCTCAGGCAGTGGCTTTATTGCCATCCGCGATGTCGTGATGGAAGTGTTTGACCGCGTTGAATTGCTGCATCAGAACAAGGGGAACACGACCGGAATTCCGTCCGGCTTTGTTGATTTGGATAAGATGACAGCGGGTTTCCAGCGCAATGACTTGATCATTGTGGCTGCTCGTCCATCTGTAGGTAAAACGGCATTTGCCCTGAATATTGCACAAAACGTTGCAGTACGGGCAAAAGAGACGGTTGCCATCTTCAGTCTGGAAATGTCGGCGGCTCAGCTCGTGCAGCGGATGATCTGTGCCGAGGCTAACTTGGACGCGAACGTCATGCGGACAGGTGAATTTAAAGGCGATGACGATTGGGCGAAGCTGACGATGGGCATTGCAGCCTTGTCAGAGGCGGAAATTTATATCGATGATACGCCCGGCATCACTGTGGCTGATATCCGAGCCAAATGCCGCCGTCTCAAGGCGGAAAAGGGACTGGGTATGATCGTTATTGACTACTTGCAGCTCATTCACGGACGCGGCAAAGCGGGCGAGAACCGGCAGCAGGAGGTATCCGAAATTTCACGGACATTGAAACAAATCGCCCGTGAACTTGAAGTGCCTGTAATTGCCCTTTCCCAGCTGAGTCGGGGTGTGGAGCAGCGTCAAGATAAGCGGCCAATGATGAGTGACTTGCGGGAATCGGGTTCCATCGAGCAGGATGCTGACATCGTTGCGTTTCTGTACCGGGATGATTACTATAATCAGGAAACAGAAAAGAAAAATATTATTGAAATTATTATTGCCAAGCAGCGTAACGGCCCGGTCGGTACGGTAGAGTTGGTATTTCTTAAAAATTATAATAAATTCGCTAATTACGAGCGTGCCCATTCGGATGCGTTCGCCGGTTAATATATTAGTATGTTTAGAAAAGGCTCTTTCGACGCGGGTATCGCGGTTTCGAGAGAGTCTTTTTTATAGAATTCATATATTTTCATAGAACGATTGAAACTCTCAATTACGAACAATACTATTTTCATGTAATATAATGTTCGCTTTTTATTTGACTTTGAAAAATGGTACTGGTACACTTATAGTGCTGCTTCAACGCAGCGGGAGATCATTACGCCCGGGGCTTTCCGAACTTGTGGAATGTCTGCGACGGACGTTTTTTCCTGCTGTCCGAGAACGCTTCATATCTGCCCGCTGAGGCGGTTGAAGCCAGATATGTGTTAGCGCGTCAGCTCAAAATCAGAGTGTCTGTGGGCACTCCACGGAGGAATGAAACATGTCAACTGTAGTCGTTGTGGGAACACAATGGGGAGACGAAGGCAAAGGTAAAATCACGGACTATCTGGCGGAAAGCGCTGAAGTGGTGGCCCGTTACCAAGGCGGAAACAATGCTGGTCATACGATTCTCATTGACGGTAAAAAGTATAAGCTGAGCCTGATTCCATCCGGCGTTTTTTATGAAGATAAAAAGTGTGTTATTGGCAACGGCATGGTAGTGAATCCAGCCGCTCTTATTGAAGAAATTACTTATATTCATGATAATGGATTTTCCACAAAAAATTTGGTCATTAGTGACCGCGCACATGTCATTATGCCTTACCATATGACGTTGGATGTGCTGGAAGAAGACCGCAAAGGTCCTAACAAAATTGGTACTACCCGTAAAGGGATCGGTCCTGCTTATATGGATAAAGCTGCACGTAACGGTATTCGTATTGCTGATTTGCTGGATGCAGAGGAATTCGAAAAGAAACTGCGCCATCTAACGAAGGAAAAGAATCAAGTGATTGAGCAAGTATACGGCGGCGAGCCGCTGGATGTTGAAGAAATATTGAAACAGTACCTGGAATATGCTGAGTTTATCCGTCCTTATGTAGCGGACACGTCTGTTGTGCTGAACGATGCAATCGACGCGAATCGTAAGGTATTGTTTGAAGGTGCGCAAGGCGTTATGCTCGATATCGACCAAGGTACGTATCCATACGTTACGTCCTCTAACCCGTCGGCTGGCGGCGTATGTATCGGTTCCGGTGTAGGCCCGTCCAAAATTCAACAAGTGATCGGTGTAGCTAAATCATACACAACTCGTGTAGGTGATGGACCTTTCCCAACGGAGTTGAACGATGAAGTCGGCGATTACATTCGTGAAACAGGTCATGAGTACGGCACGGTTACAGGACGTGCTCGTCGTGTTGGCTGGTTTGACAGCGTCGTTGTCCGTCATGCCCGTCGTGTCAGTGGATTAACGGGTCTTTCCCTGAACTCGTTGGACGTTTTGACAGGCCTGAAAACAGTCAAAATCTGTACAGGCTACAAATACCGCGGCGAGATCATCACGCATTATCCAGCTAGCTTGAAAATGTTGGCGGAATGCGAAGCGGTATATGAGGAATTGCCAGGTTGGAGCGAAGATATTACTGGCGTGAAAACGTTGGAGGAACTGCCTGAAAATACACGCAATTACGTACAACGCGTATCCGAGCTGACAGGCATTCCAATCGCTATTTTCTCGGTTGGTCGTAACCGCGATCAAACGAACCAAGTACTTCCGATTTATTTGTAAGACATCTATAGGATTCTATGAAGGCGTCATGCCTGTTCTAAAATATAGCTATTCCTGCACGATTAGGAGAGAGAGGTGGTTAATGCCTTTCTCTCCTTTTTTCTGTGTAGTTGTGTTTGTGCTAGTTTTACATATTCCAAGGGTTAAAAATCGTCATATCTCGTCAATACTGGTCTATATGCACTTCATGATGTACACATGGCAAGATGCGTATAAGGAGGTAACGGGATATGAGGTGGCTTGGATGGCTGCTTAAAAAAGGAATGACGGTGGTGCTGGTCAGCGCGCTGACACTGGCAGTGACCGGTGTGGTCGTGAATGCCTATGTTCAATCACTGCTGCGGCAGTTTAACATTCAGCTTGATCACCAGCCGATATGGGGATGGAGTTGGCTAAAAGGCAGCGCTGGTACTGACCAAAGTACAGGCACAGGGAAGAGCAAGACGACAGGGAGCGACTCTGGAGGTGTAACACCGCCTGATAATGCTTTGCCTGTCATGGGACAGGGCTTAGAAGAAAGTGGACATGAAGCTGGTGGCTCATCCAATGGAAAGGAATCTCAGGAAGGGGCCACATCGGGGGGAACACCAGGCAGCGAGTCGCGTCAGCAGGCAGAAGGTACAGCTACACCCGAAACGAGTATCGAAGGTCATGATTTGGTCATTACGCCCGACCATCTGACAGAGAAAAAGAACAATTTACCGGCGGCTCAGAAGCAGGAGATTTTTACGATTCTCATGAATAAACTACCGCCGGAGGAGATGCAGAAAATATCAGCCGCGATGGAAGGCGGTCTCACCGAGCAGGAGCTGCAAGATATTCAGCAGGTGCTTGCGAAGTATTTGACCAAAGAGGAATATAACAAGTTGATGGGTATGCTTAAATAATGCATAAATAAAACGCATGAAATGTATGGGCAATGTTAATGCTCAAAACAGGACTGTAGAATCCGCGCCAAGCGCGGATTTTTTTGCGTTCAAGGAAGTAATTGGGGTGTAGTTGAATTCTTTGTAAAAGCTATGTTAAAGTAAACTGTGTTGTGAAAAGGTTAAATTTTTGAAACCTTTTACGTAACTATGCAATGCTAGATAGCGACTATTATCATAGATAAGCTTGTAAAAGGGCTACTTTTATCATGTAAAAAAACAATAATGAACGCATTTAATAGAGATAGGATATGCTGAAAAGGAGAGAACCATGGAGGTTTCTAAGGGGAAGTTATCACCAGACCACAGGAGTGGAAATTCAAGTGTTGAGGGCAATTCTGCTGATAAAGCAGGGAAAATAGCAACATGGTGGAGCGGACGGAAAAGATGGTTAAGTTGGGCGGCAGGCGGCATTGTGATTGTTGGCGGTCTTATTTTTGCTAGCAATCAGTATGTTGGAGCCAATACAGTTCCTTATTATAAAGTGTATGTTAAAGGCGTTGAGGTCGGCAGTATCCTGAATGAGCAGCAGCTTAAGCAGCTGTATACAACGAAGAGCAAACAGTATAAAGACAAATATCCTGACGTGGAAATGGTGCTCAATACGAGCGCGGTAACGACGAGCACGGAAAAGGCATATAAGGCGGATATCGATAGCGCAGCCACGCTGAAGAAGCTGGACGGCATGCTGACTGCCTATGCCAAAGGAGTAAAAGTGAAGGTCAACGGACAGATGGTTGGCATTGTAAAGGATAAAGCGACTGCACAAGCGGCTTTAAAGCAAGTGCAGAAGAAATACACACCTGCAGGTGAAGGTACGGCGACAGGCATCAAGGGGCTGGTTCGCAAAACATCCGTGGGGAGTAGTCATGCTAGCGCAAGCACTAAGGCGCCTAAAGCATGGCTGGAGTCTGCCAGTATCCGTGAAAAGATTGCGTATGAGCCGGTGAAAGCAGATCCGAACAAGGTGCTGACGGAGGCAGAAGCGGTTAAAGTACTAACCGAGGGGCGTGAAGCGCCTATAACGTATACAGTGCAGGAAGGCGATTCCTTGTCATCCATTGCTGCTAAATTCGATATGACGGCTTGGGAGATTAAGCAGAACAATCCTGGCTTGCGTGAATTGTATTTGCAAATTGGGGACGAATTAAAAGTCACGGCTCCAAAGGCACCTGTTACGGTACGAACGGTAGAAAAGGTCGTCGAGCAGATCGCCATCGAGCCTGAAATAGAGATTCGCCAGAGCGATGAATTGAAGGCAGGAGTTACGAAAGTCGTCAGACCGGGACAAGCAGGTCTTAAAGAGATGGACTATCGTTTGACCAAGGAGAACGGCGAGGTCGTGCAAGAGGAATGGCTTGGTCAAAAGGTGCTACAGCCGTCTGTTACCGAGGTGGTTCTGAGAGGAACGAAAGTCGAGGGAGAAGGTTCCGGACAGTTCGCTTGGCCGGTGTCTGGCGCTACGATGTCGAGTAGCTTTGGCGCACGCTGGGGACGTATGCATGAGGGCGTCGATTTGGTTGGCAGTCCTGACATTCACGCATCTGATGAAGGTGTGGTGTCATTTGCAGGTCAGCAGAATGGATATGGCAATGTCATTATGATCGACCATGGAAACGGCTACCAGACGGTGTACGGGCATTTAAGCAGCATTGGCGTTCATGTAGGACAGGTTGTTCAACAAGGCGAGTCGATCGGAGTTATGGGGAGCACAGGACGCTCAACAGGAACGCATCTTCATTTTGAAATTCGCAAGGATAATACGGCACGCAATCCCATGACGTATTTAAGATAGATTTGATGCTTATATCGTTAGCTACATGATTGACGAAGAACAAGGAGAAAGGCCATGTTTTTCTGCATGCTTAACAGCAGGTGCAGACATGGTTTTTTTCTGCGTAAAGAAAAGGGTCTGGAAAAGTAATGGAATAGCGTATGGGTATGATAGAATAGAATAAGCATCTTATGGGCGCTAACAAACGAAAGTTAATGATAGATGATGATCCGTGAGAAGAGGTGATCGCTGTATGCAGGGGACGATTCTAGTAGTGGATGATGAACAACCTATCGCTGATATTTTGAAATTTAATTTGGAAAAAGAGGGCTACGAGGTCATTTGCGCCTTCGATGGAATCAGTGCAGTGGATATTGCGGTTAAGCAACAGCCAGACCTGATTTTGCTGGACCTGATGCTGCCGGGCATGGATGGTATGGACGTATGCCGCGAGGTGCGCGGACATCAGCTTCAAACGCCAATTATTATGCTGACTGCCAAGGACGGGGAAATCGACAAAGTGCTAGGGCTGGAGCTGGGCGCGGACGATTATGTGACGAAGCCGTTCAGCACACGGGAATTGCTGGCAAGGGTGAAGGCACAGATGCGTAGACAGCAACGTGGCGTGGCGGGCACGCCGGAAAGCCGCCCACAGGAGGATAAGCAGGGGCTGCGCGTAGGCGATCTCTTTTTTGATGCGGATATGTATACAGCCTATAAAAACGGAACTCCACTTGACCTGACGCATCGCGAGTATGAGCTTCTATATTATATGGCGAAAAATGCAGGCAAGGTCATGACTCGCGAGCATTTGCTTCAAGCAGTATGGGGATTTGAATACTACGGGGATGTGCGGACGGTAGACGTGACGATCCGGCGGCTGCGCGAGAAGATTGAGGAAAACCCGAGCAAGCCGGAGACCATTCTGACACGCCGTGGCCTCGGATATATTGTTAACGGGGGCAAAGGTGGCCTGCGGGCATGAGATGGCTGTCTTTCTTTCGCACCATTCATGCCAAGTTGATTATTATCTATGTGCTGCTAATTTTGGTGGCCATGCAGTTGATTGGAGTCTATTTTGTCAGCTCGATGAAGAACTCTTTGACGAGTAATTTTACGCAGGATTTGCAAGCACGGGCGGAGATGCTGTCCGTGCTGGCGGAGCAGGATCTGAGCGGCAGTGATGGCAAAATGGAAGAAGATAGCGTCGAAAGTCTGCGTGCACGCGTAAATAACTTGTTTGATTTCAGCGGTGCGGAAATTCAGGTGCTGGATGCCAGCGGCAAAGTACTGATTACTTCTCAAGGCTCCCACGCTGACTATGTCGGACGTAAAAATACGCAGACAGTGGTTAGCCGCGCACTTCAAGGAATCCGTGATAACGAGGAATATATGGTGGACGAGGATAACGTCCGCAAGAAGGTCGTCGCCAAGCCTGTCATCAGCCAAGGCAAAATCGTCGGTGCGGTGTACATCGCTGCTTCGATGGCTGAGCTGTACGATACGATGAAACGCATTAACAATGTGTTTCTCTCAGGTATGCTGATTGCACTCGCGTTGACGGCTGTGCTGGGCGTGGTATTGGCCCACACGATTACGCATCCGATCAAAGTGATGACACGTCATGCAACAGAGGTCGCTGAGGGCAAATTTGACCAGCAGATGCCGGTGTTTGGCGAAGATGAAATCGGTAGGCTGAGCGTGGCCTTTAACTATATGACAGGACGTCTGCGTGAGGCACTGTCGCAGAATGAGGAGGAGAAGGAAAAGCTCTCCTCCATCTTGACCAATATGAGCGACGGTGTGGTCGCCACCGACGATCATGGCCGGGTCATTCTGGTCAATCGCCGGGCCAGCGCCATGCTGGGCGTGAACGAGAATGAAATGACTGGCAGACATATCGCGGTACTGCTAGGGATCGATCCGGAGGAAACCGAGGCTCTGTATAGCGGCTCGTCCGCTTCTACGCTCTTGCAGCTGGAGCCAGCCGGTCAGGATGAACCCATCGTCATCCGTGTGACCTTTACGCCCATTCATCGGCGGGAATTTGGCATTACGGGTACGATTGCCGTGCTCCAGGATGTGACGGAGCAGGAGGAGATGGAGACGACGCGGCGTGAATTTGTCGCTAATGTATCCCATGAGCTGCGCACACCGCTGACGACGATCCGCAGCTACGCTGAAGCGCTGGATGACGGCGCGATGGCTGAGCCGCAGCTCGCAGAACGTTTTGTGGGTGTTATACGCAATGAGACGGAGCGTATGATCCGGTTGGTTACAGATTTGCTGCATCTGTCGCGGCTCGATTCCAATGAAGCGCCTTTGCGGATGCAGCCTGCCGATGTGATGGAGATGCTGGACGAGGTCGCGGATCGGTTTTCTTTTCAGATGAAGGAAAATCACATTCGCTCAGGCATGTTCGTAGAGCAGGGGATTGGCAAGGTCGTAATCGACCGCGATCAGATTGATCAGGTGCTGGACAATCTGATGTCCAATGCATTGAAATATACGCCAGAAGGTGGAAGTATTCGGATCGAGGCTCGCCGCAACAATGAGGGCATGCTGGCTATTTCGGTGCAGGATACTGGAATTGGTATTCCCAAAAAAGATCTGGACCGGATTTTTGAACGGTTTTATCGTGTGGACAAGGCGAGATCGCGCAATATGGGTGGCACGGGACTGGGGCTGTCGATTGCCCGGGAAATTGTAAAGGCCCATGGAGGCCAGATTTTCCTGGAGTCCGAATATGGTCAGGGAACTTGTACGACTTTTACGCTGCCTATGTCGGGTGAAGGGAGGGAAGCACAGTGAAGGAACGTTTGAAGTCCTGGACGCTTGTTTTGCTGGTGGCTTCCAGCCTGGTTCAGACTTATTTTTTGATCTACCGTCTTCCGGGCAGTGATTCTGTAATCACCTCAGAAACGAACTATGTCAAAACCGAAAGCATGGGGCAGGAGAAAAAGATTGAAAATCTTGTATTCCCTGATAGGATGCTAATTCATCAAGGTGAGAAGAAACATACCGTTTTTTATCCGGGGGTTACTTTTTACGATTTAATTTATACACGGCTGGAAAGTCGAAGTTTTAACAATTTCCAACGTCGGAGTATCCAATCAGCGGACTGGGCACGGATCCGCAGTGAGAATGAGGGGATCGAACTATCATTTTCAGGCGGAGTTCCGGTTTCATTACTGGAACGGGTTATGCGTCTGACGCCGGATTCGGTGTTTCAGGGAGAGACGATTAACCGCATCTGGATCTATATCGACGAAAAGAATGCCAAGCCGCACGCGCTTTTTTTTAGTGCCAGAGGCGATGTGGTGTATGAGGCGAACCAGTTCGATATGACGGTAGAAGACATTCGGCAGCATGTGAATTTTGGGAAAAATGCTCCGTTGTACAAGCTGGTGAATAATCAGTACTACATTCCCGTGAATAACCTGGAGACTGTACAGCCTGTGGTATATGCCGGGTTGTTTACGACGGAACAGATGCAGCGAAATTTATTTTTCGATCCAGGCATTACGCGCAATATTCAGGAAAAAGATGGTTCCCAAATTTATACAGATAGCAAGCGTAGTCTACAGATCAAGCAGGATCAACGTTGGATGAGCTATACCGATCCCAGTGCACCAGGGGCAGATGGAAGCAGTCCGATTAGGGACGTATTGGCCGCAGTTGATTTTGTAAATCAGCATGGCGGTTGGGATGCTTCATATCAGATGAAATTGAGGAGCAGCGATGAAAATCGCACAAGTGTGATGTTCCAGCAGTATTATGGTGCTTATCCGGTGCTGGACACGCCATCGTTCCGCTTTGGTACGATTTCATTGCAAATCCAGCAGGAAACGGCATCTGTCTATGATCGTTCGTTGCTGTATCTCAAGGGCGGGGAGCAATCCTCGAGAAAGGTGTTGCTGCCAGGTGGCGAAGCCTTGGAGAAGCAACTGCAAATGGTAGGCGATGGCAAGTCGATTAGGGATCTGACTCCTGTATATCAGCCGGAGCTGATCAATGACGGATTGAAGCTTGTCCCTGAGTGGCGTGTTACGTTCAGCGATGGTTCTGCGGCAGAGATTCATGCTGTTCCTGTAACGACAGCATCCAATACAACACCAACGAAATCAGACCAAGAGACAAAGCGATGATAGGAAGGGGGAACGGGAATGGATTGGAGCCGCGCTAAAAACGTACTGATCTGTACATTTTTGCTGCTCAATGTGGTATTGGGTTATCAACTGTGGCATGATGCGCAGGAAACGGCCGGGCCGAATCTGGATTTTACTTCACTGGATGAAAACACGCAGCGTTTAATGGAAGAGAAAAGCATTCAGGTGTTGGCTCCGATTCCCGGAGATACCCCGCAGCTGCCCAAGCTGTCTTACACCTATGTCCATAGTGGAGAGAAAGATGAACTTGTGCAGCTGCTGAGACCGGTGGACAGCAAGCTGGTATTTACTCATGATGCGCTAGTGGAGGCACTGGAGCCGCAAATCAAGGATATCGATAGCTATCAGTATGATCCGCTGGATGTTCAGGAGGAGCTCGTATCCGGACAGGCAGATGCTTTTGTGCTGCATCCATTGGTACAGGGCAAGTGGCCGCTCTTTAATGTGAAGCTGGCTCTGTTTTACAGCAATCAGAAGATTACAGGGTATCGCAAAATTCAGGTGGAGCTCCAGCCCTCGGATGAGGCAAAGAAAATGCTGCCTGCGTCCAAAGCCTTGGCGAGGTTGATCGACGGCTATTTGCCGCGTGACTCCGTAGTGAAGGATATCCGGCTCGGATATTATGGGCAGACCTTTAACTCCGATAGCCAGGTGGCTGCCCCGGTGTGGCGGTTTATGCTGGACAACGGAAAAGGTGTGTATTATGTACAGATGAACGGAGATGTCATTAGTCCAAAGACAGAACATACAGAAGGGTCTTGAACAGATATGGGGATTTCTTTTACCGTGCTGTCGAGCGGTTCGACCGGCAACGCTACCGTTGTGCGGAACGAAGACACGACATTGCTCATCGATGCAGGTCTCAGCGCAAAGCGTATTGACGAATTGCTGAAAGAACGCGATCTGAGCGGAGAAGAGTTGGATGGTATTTTGGTCACACATGAGCATTCCGATCATGTTAAAGGACTAGGCGCCATGGCGCGTAAATATAATTTACCTATATATGCTAACGAGAAGACATGGTTTGCCATCAGCAAGGCTGTTGGGCAAATCGCGGATGATAACCGCAGAATATTGGAGACAGGCGCGACAAGGGAATTTGAGTCATTGCGTGTAGAGTCTTTTGGCATCTCCCATGATGCGGCTGAGCCCGTAGGGTACAGCTTTTATGATGGGGCAGAGAAGCTTAGCGTAGCAACCGATCTCGGCTATGTCAGTGATAAGGTAAAACAAGCGATATCAGATGCAGATGTATTGGTGCTGGAGGCTAATCATGATGTAGAAATGCTGCGTATGGGTCGTTATCCTTGGAACATCAAGCGCCGTATTCTCAGTGATATCGGCCATTTATCCAATGAGATGGCAGGAGCGATTCTTAGCGAGCTGTTGACCGGACGGACAAAGCGAACGTATCTGGCACACTTGAGCCGCGACCACAATATGATGGAACTTGCGAAGATGACTGTACGCGATGCGATGGAAGACCGCGGCTGTTTTTACAAGGATAGTGAGTTTCGATTGTGTGATACGTATTATGATCGTCCTACACCTTGGGATAAGGTAAGTGAGCCATAAAGCTGTCCAGCTCGGCGGCTTTGCGCTCGACCTCTTCACGGGTCACTATGCCTTTGTCCACCAGTAGTTCAATCAATGTACTTAGTGCCAGTGTATTCCGGTAGTGCTCGTCTTTTAAATCCGCAAGCTTGGCAGCCATGCGAACTTCATCCATAGCGGAACGATGAGAATTCATCTTATATTCCTCCTGTAAAAATATTTTTAAAATGGCGTGCAATAAGCTTGGTTCTGCCTGTGGTTTTGCCAGGTGCTGTGATACAATAAAGCTAACAACAGAAAGCTTTCTGAAGGAAGGCTCTCATCGAAAGTATAGGCTGCTTTAAGCGGACGGGAACAAGCCAGAACGTCTCTATGAGACGATCATTTTGTAATAGAATAGAAGACTTGTTACTATTGTAGTCCATTGGTTTGGAAATCATTCCTCTTTTTCCCTCTATTCGGGGTCAAATTTGGCGTGTATGCTAATTTATGAGATTTGGTTGCTTAGGAAAGTGCTATTTGTGGTGATTAATAAGTAGACCGAAACGATTAGTTGCTGAATTCCGATGGTGGGGGATATTCAATCCATTTGTGATGTTCAACGGAGCAGGTTCTCTGTAGCATAGGTTGGCGCAAGCCCGAATAGCCCTAATTTTTTAGTGAGTGTCGGTGCATGACAACGAAGGGGAGAGGATTAGCATGGGCTTGTTTGAAGATGATTTTTATTCAACGAAGGTGTCCACACGTGCCGCTAAAAAAACAGCATTTAAAGCACGTCGCGGAGGACGGGGACGTTGGCCGCACAGGAATCGCCGGGTAAGTCCGGTGCAGGCTGCTGTCATCAGCGGTGCGGTTAGTGCAGTGGTTGCCGTGCTGCTGTTCAGCTTTATTACAGGTCTTCCCTCCACTACAGCAGTAACCGGAGCAAGTCATTATCCCTTGCGGCAAGCAGCGGGCGATCCGTATGACCGGATTGTGCAAGCGGCAGCCAAGATACGCCCAGCTGTCGTCAGCATCGTAAACCTAAAAGGGGAAGACGGTAACAGTACGGAACAATCAGCGCTTGGATCGGGCGTCATTTTCCGTGTGAGCTCAGGCAAAGCCTTTATTATGACGAACAACCATGTCATCGAGGGATCGGATGATCTGGATATTGTAACCGTAGACGGTGTCAGAAAAGAAGCGAAGCTGGTCGGAAAGGATCGCATTAGTGATATCGCTGTACTGGCCGTTGATGATAAAGGCATTAGCACAGTAGCGGATATCGGGGACTCCAGCAAACTTCGTCTGGGCGAGACGGTCATTGCGATTGGCAATCCACTCGGATTGGGAGACACGCTGACCTCTGGCATTGTGAGCTATACGAATCGAATTATTCCGATTTCCATCAATCAGGATGGTGTATATGACTGGGAGCAGCATGTGATTCAGACCGATGCAGCGATTAATGAAGGAAACAGCGGTGGAGCGCTGGTCGATCTGGACGGACGCGTGATTGGCATCAATACGATGAAAATCGCCGATACAGGTGTGGAAGGATTGGGCTTTGCCATTCCCGCCAATGAAGTAATGAAGACGGTGAATGAACTGGTTGAGGACGGCAAGATCACCCGCCCTTATCTGGGGGTGTACACGGTGGATCTTAATAATGAATATGCACCGCTGGATGAAACTCAGCGCAAGGAACTCAAGCTGCCTGACAGTGTGAAAGATGGGGCCGTTGTTCTGGAGGCCCATGGTCCTGCCAAGGAGGGCGGCTTGAAGCTGAACGATGTCATTACGGCGTTTGATGGCGAACCGATTAACTCTACGCTTGATTTGCGTCGCTACCTGTACGATAACAAGAAGATTGGCGATGAGCTGAAAGTTACCTTTTACCGGGCAGGCAAGGAAGAGTCGGTGACGTTAAAATTAACAGATAAGCCGGAAGGCTAAGGTTGAATGATAGGCTTAACTATAAAGAAGGCGCTCTCCGGCTTATTTCCGGGAACGCCTTTTTTCGATTTCTGCTGTGCCTTAGATTAAGACGTCACGCCCGTCACACGGGTTCCGCTCTTGGTGATTTTGTATGTCACCACATCTCCGCTCCAGAAGTGGAACTTCAACGTGACTTCGCCATCTTTCACACTGTTGAAGAATTCAGGCAGCAGCTTGATGCCATGGGTATCATAGGCAGGGGCAAAAGTATTGCCAAATTCTTTATAAGGTGTCCAATCCTGTGGACCGGCATTGCCACCATTCGTATACACGGCTTCCATCGTCGCAAGCTGGCTACCACGGAAGTCTGTTGGAATGGTAAAGGCTTGAGTAGTCCCTTCGACAGCACTTAATTTTGGTGTATCATACACAACGACTCTAAAATTCCAATCCGCCCCCTTATTAAACTTGGCGGTCATTATGGCATTCTCACCATATTTACCGGAAGTTATTAGGCTGGTGAGCAAGCTGGCTTTGAAGGTTAATGTGTCTCCACTCAGCGTGTAGTCGGTCCCCTGTTTCAGTTGCTTGCTGTTGGCATGGAGTGATTTTAACTGGTTGCCGTTCAGGTTTAGAGTGACCTTGGTTTCCTGAACAGGAGAGCCCTTTTTCAAATGAATGAGATCACTAGCTGCATTGGAGGAACGTCCTTTCAGGCTGGCCTTAATAACATTAAAGAGTTCAGGATCAGACCACTTGTACGTTGTCCGGTTCAGGTGCTGGCCGTTATCCCAGAGCATACCTGTTACTTTCTTCTCTTTCATATAATAGGTCAAAAACTCGAAGAATTTCAGCTTTTCGCCCTGTTCAATAACACCTGTATGCTTATCGAAACCGAGCAAGCCATATTCACCGACAATAACCGGAATTCCCTTGGCTACAAAGGTGTTATAGACATTATCAAACGTTTGAATAATATCATCTTGGGCAACTTTATCAAATGTTGTATTCCCGGCAATGTTTACACTGAAAGGCCAAAAGCCATAATAGTGAACGGTCGCAATCAGATTGGGATCGTTCAGCCCAGTAATTGTGTTGTAAAGCTGGATAATCTTGGCTTGGGCAGGTGGAGCATCCAGACCGGATAGAACAAGAGGACGAGTGGCATTCTTACCACCGGAGGCGCGAACGATTTTGTGGAAGGATACATTTAGCTCATGAAGCATCTGATTCATTTTCGCTTCATCCGTGGTTCCCCCTTCAGAAAACCGGGGCTCGTTAATACTTTCGAACATCAGCTTGTGAGACTGGTCTTTAAAGCGGTCGGCAATTTGTGTCCATAATGCGTTATAGCGAGCTAACACTTCATCATGCTTGGGTTCCATACTGCTTACCCACGTCCATGAATCATGATGGACATTAATCATGACATACAGATTGGCATCCAGTGCCCAGCGAACGACCTCTTCCACACGGTTCATGTAGGCAGACTCAACCGTATAGTTTGGTGCGGCTCCAATGTGCTTATCCCAGGTGACGGGAATGCGAATACTTTTGTACCCTTGGGCAGCAATTTGCTGGATCAAAGCTTGGGTAATGCGCGGATTGCCCCAGGCTGTTTCGTCCGCCCCGACAGCATCCAGCGAATTTCCTAAATTCCATCCGGGCTGCATGGCTTCCACATATGACTGCATATTGCCGGTGGCAGCGGCTGGCTGTGCTTGTCCGTCCGTTTCAACAGCAGCGGCAACGGATGCGAACGAGGTTAACAATAAGATAATGGCAAGCGTCAACGACAGCAATGAAATGGGTCTTCGTTTTAACATAACAGGCCCCTTTACAAAGTTATTTTTGAAAGCGCTTTCCATTAAACACTATCATATTATTTTAATATGGAATACCTGTATAATTCATGTAAAAATCATGTGTGAATTAGTTATTTTACAATTGTAAGCGTTTTTTTGAAAAAATACAGAAATGAGTGTAGAATCTATGACCCTACAAAATCTTCAAATACAAAGGAAAGAAGGAGATGAATATGAATAAGTGGAACACCGAAGAGGCCATTCGACGCTGGAATATGCATGCGGAAAATTTTACTGCTAAGTACACTGAAGAAGGGGATCGGTCTCGTGAAGTGCTGCTAAATCCTGCTTTGCAAGAGTGTATGGGACTGATCGCAGGCAAAAAGGTGCTGGATGCCGGCTGTGGCGAAGGTTATCTAAGCCGGAAAATGGCCAGGGCGGGTGCTTTGGTGGAGGCTGTCGATTACTCGACAGAGATGCTGAGGCTAGCCAAAGAGCGAACACCATCAGCGATGGGAATTACATATCACCACGGCAATCTGGAAAGGCTGGAGATGTTCGAAGACCAGAGTTTTGATCTGATCGTTTCGAATATGGTCATTCAGGACTTGGCTCATTATGAGCGGGCGATTGCCGAAATGCGGCGGTTATTAGTTCCAGGGGGCAGCTTTATTTTTTCTATTTTACATCCATGTTTCCTGACGCCGCAGAGTGGATGGGTGAAGGATGAGGCAGGGAAAAAGCTGTATTGGAAAGTGGATCAATATTTCAACGAAGGCCCTTTGGAGCAAGCGATTCCTTATGATCAGGAGGAAAAGCTTTTGTATTTTCACCGTACGCTGGGCAGCTATGTACAGGCCATTGTGGAGTCGGGTTTGTTGTTAGAGGGGATGATCGAACCGAAGCCGTCTGCTGATATGCTGGAGAAATATCCCCATTTCCGTGAAGACCTGAACGTCAGTAATTTTCTCATTTTTAAGACCAAACGTCAGGGATAGTGGGCAAGCCCTTTCCTTTCCGCGTCAAGTGTGGTAGAACAAAGGAAGGCGGTTTTGACACACCTACAACAGGAAGAGCTTCAAACGGAAAGGGATGCAACGGAATGTACGTGGTATGTAAAGAGCATGTGGAACTGGCAATTGATATGTTCGTCGATGAATACGAGGATGCACCGGATGTCGTCGATCTCAAAGAAACGAAATTTTCGGATTGGGACCCTCCAGTGAAGTGCAAGGAATGTGAGAAAAAAGCAGAGTTTTTGGTCGTCTAAAAAAACAAGCACGGGCGTTTCGGGCAGAAACGTCCTTTTTGTATATATCCCCATCACATTCTGAGACAGGAGTGAACGTTGGATGGACCCTTTGCTGCATTCACTGTTTCGTCCGCTTCAGGTCAATGGAAGTGACCCCTATACATATTATATTGAACAAAAGCCGTCTGCTGCGCTGAGAGCTTACGTAGCCTGCTATTGGGAGTCTGGTCCGGCTACTAGAAAAGTTTCTGAACGGAATATGGTAGTATCGGATAGAGACGAAGCTTCATTAGGCTGGCTGGAGGAAGAAGAGGCAGTGGACCGGGTATTACCTGATGGTTGTACGGATATTCTATTAGAATACGACCCGGTGAGTAAACGTCAGGAACTCTCATACTGCGGGACATTTACGAATCCGTTCGTGTCTACCAGACAAGCAGGGTCCGGGACACGTATTTTTGCGGTGCGATTTTTCCCCGTTGGAGCACATTATTTTCATGGCATGCCGACTCATTTGTTTACAGGCGGTAATTACCGCTTGGAAGACATATGGCCCGAGAATATTGAGATCATAGGTGAGCGTATTTTGGAGGCACGAGACTTTAATGAACGGGTGCGCCTAATGGATCAGTATCTCAACCAGCTTCTACTGCGCCGTAGGACAGACGATTGTGACCTGATGAAAAACCTGCTGCATCGCATCTTTGTGAGCGGCGGAAGTGTGGGGATTAAGGAGCTGGCCGCGCGTGAGGCGATCAGTGAAAGACAGCTCAACCGCAAATTTGGGCAATGGATCGGGGTCAGCCCCAAAAAGTTCAGTGAAGTAGTCCGTTTCCAGAGCGTTCTGCACAGTATTCAGAATGGTGGTTATGTCGATGCGATGGAGCTGGCATTAAAGCACAGCTTTTTTGACCAAGCGCATCTAATCCGTGATTTTCGCAGATTTTATGGAGCTTCCCCGCTTACTGCGGCTAAAGACTTTCGGAAGTTGTCCGATTTTTACAATACACACCCAGAGGCTTCGGCTATACTCAAAATATGAAGAAGAATGCAAAGGAGAGATGAGGATATGAGTGGAACGCTGCAAGTTCGTGATCATCTGCTGAATGAGCTGGAGACTGGAGTACGGACGGGGGAAGCCTTGATTCGTAAAATACGTCCAGAGGATTGGAGCTTTCGCCCACAGGACAATTTCCGCTCGCTGCTGGAGTTAGTGCACCACTTTGTGCTTATTCCAGCTTCGGATCTTGCGATTATGCAGGAGAAGTCCGAGGCAGAAGTGGGAAGCATTGAAAATAGCCTGTCTGGGGTGGAAGATCCCGAGCGCTTGGCTACGGCTTTCAGGGAGAATTTTGAGGTATATAAGGCTTACATTCTTTCGCTTAGCGAAGAAGATTATCTGAATCGTTCAACGAAGGCCTTTTATATGGAGCATGGACATCTACAGGTTCAATGGCAGATTGAGACTGTGACCCATGTGTTCCATCATCGTTCCCAGATCTATAATTATTTGAAGCAACTGGGGCATGAAGTGAGCTTTTTTATGTTGTATGCTTGAGTTTTTTATGGAGATTTATGAGGGCACCTATGCGGTGCTCTTTTTTGGTTTTATTTAAGGCTTTTCAGGGTGGAATGAATTAGTCGAACGCGCGAGAAATTTCCTTACTAACACGTCTGAGAATCCCAACTTGTTCTTCATTCAATCTGCTGGTCAACGCAACAAACTCATCTATGGCCTCTTGCCGAATCATTTCGTCTGTAGTCATATGTTCTTCGGAAAACATCAATTCACTGATAGACACGTTTAAGGCGGTTAACACCTTCTCCAAGGTATCAATCGAAAAGTTTCTTTCTCCTCTTTCTAATGCACCAATATATCTATAGTCCAAGCTTGCAATGTCAGCTAGCTTTTGCTGTGTAAGTCCCTTTGCATTTCGAATAGCCCGGATTCTTGTACCGATTTGCTTGCGTAATTCAGCCATATTACCACCTCATAACAAGCTTATGGAAGATGAAGTGTAAAAGTCAGGTCAAAATATATAGTAAAAATGGTTTATATTGCGCTTTTTAAGTAGTATAATTAGTCTGTTTAGTCACTCCTCACGAGTGGTTGGCAACTCTAAATCGATAAAGAGGATATACTAGAGGAGGTAATATTTTTGCAGGAGGACATTCTTAAATCACTCAAACCAGATGTGATCGTACAACTGTTAAAAATGGCTTATTCCTTCGAAAGCTGGACTCAGGTAAAGACTACATCTGGCATTTTATATAGCCGTGTCCAGCGTATCTACGAAGAACGGCAGTATCATAAAGCAATGAAATTACCCATCCCGCATGTGAATCTAGAACGTCCGTTGGTATATTATTTTGGGCTCAGTCACCTGATGTGCGGAATGGCTCACCAGAATCAGGGTGCATATGAGCAGGCAAGGGAGTGCATCTATAAGTATGCTGAGCTAGGGTGGATGGAGGATTTAGAGGAAGAAGACAATCAAGTTGTCGAGGAATTCAGGTTTTTAGCCAAAACTAATTTATATGCAGTGGATATTTTGTCTGGCAATATAGGGCTGATCGAGGAGTACGTAGCCTTTTTGCAGGATAATCTAGAGGAAATATTACCGGGGCTCAATACCATATTACAGGCAGCGCTTATGTATCATTTGGATGTGGCAGATATTTTACATACGTTTGCAGAGCAGATTAATGAATTCGAGAGTTATGAAGACGCAGAGAACATATCTTACTATTATAGCTACTGCTATCACTTGGCTTTGTACTATCGGAAGTGCGGCAGATTACAGGATGCAGTGGGACTTACTGTGCGGGCGATGCAACTAGCAGATCAGTCAGGTAACGATCGTAATTTCAAGAAATGTACGGCATTGTTCGAATCATTACGGGAATCAGCAACAGCGGAGCAAATCAGCGAATATCAACAGATGCTAATATGGTGTCTTGATGAATACGGAACTGAAAGCATTCCATTGTGATGAGGCCTAAATGAATGATCCGCTATAATCTGAACAGGGAATAGGCTTGTAACGGAGAGGAAATAGATAGGTAAGAGACGTTTCAGATGCTAAAATAACTATGTTACAGGTATGTTTTTAAGTTAATGATCGTAAATACGATTTTACATTATCATTCGACATAGATAGGGGTATGGAATTTGTTTATTCAGCTTATAGGTGTGGGGAAGTTAAAAGAGAAGTATTTGGTCATGGGCATTCAGGAATACGCTAAACGGCTAGGGCCATACATCAAGTTCCAAATGATCGAGGTAGCAGATGAAAAGGCTCCTGATACACTGAGCGAGGCGGAAGTCCGACAGGTCAAGGAGCGAGAGGGTGAGCGTATCCTTGCTCATGTGAAAAGTGAAGCACACGTCATTGTTCTCGCCATCGACGGCAAACTCTGGAGCTCGGAAGAACTTGCAGAGGAACTGGACAAGCTCGGCACCTACGGTACAAGCCATGTTGTCTTCGTCATTGGCGGAAGCCATGGACTCTCTGACGAAGTTCTCCGCCGCGCCCAGCAAAAGCTGAGCTTCGGAAGAATGACCTTGCCACATCAGCTGATGCGATTGGTATTGGTGGAACAGATTTATCGGGCGGTGAAGATTAATCGGGGCGAACCGTATCATAAATGACGGCTAAATTTAAAGATGATGTAGAACAGTTTTGATTAGTAGGTTAACTTATTATGGGGTTTTATTGTTCAGCCCTATTAAAAGAACTTTTAATGTCGAAGATTTACATGACGTGTAGTAAAATAGTAGTACATGTCTCATTTTCGTTGAATTATCCAGTTTTATAAGAAATGAATCTGTTGGCGCATTTAGAAGATGTAATAAGCGAGATTCAAGACCCACGTTCAACCCTTCACAAGCAGTAATATCCTGTCTTGACTTCCCTTGCCGCTGCCTTTCGCGATAGCTTCGCCTTCTAAGGGTATCTAAGTAGTTACGGTTTTTCAATGTCTTTATAAATAGTTCTTCGTAATCGTTAAATTACAGATTATATTAAAGGAGGTTAGCTGTATGAGTTTTAAAGATAAAGTTGATGAATTGCGTAATCAGGCGCAAACAACACAAGCTGCAAACAAAATTATTGATCAGCTCAAAAAGTTAGAAAATAGTAATAATGAAGATACTTCTTATCGTTGGATTTGGGAGCTTATTCAGAATGCAAAAGATGTAGTTAACTGCACTGGAAAAGTTGATATTCTTGTTAATTTTGATGAATACAGAAAAATTATAGAGTTTAAGCATAATGGAAAGTTATTCCTGACAAAAAATATTGTTTTTCTTATTGAACAAGTTTCTACAAAAGAACGAAATGAACTTGATAGGAAAGAAAAGAAAATAACAGGAAAGTTTGGAACAGGGTTTCTAACAACTCATTTACTTTCAAAAAAAGTAAATGTAACTGGGTATTTGTGCGATGAAGATGAGCCTGTACACCAATTTAGTATTGATATTGACCGCTCAAGCGATAATCAGACAAAAATCATCAAGTCAATCGAAGATAGCTGTGAGCAACTTAACAAAAATGCAGTAAAAATTACAAAAGAAATAAATGAAAGTGATTTTAATACTTGTTTTACATATGAGTTAGACGTTCTTGGAATTAAGACAGCAAAAGCAGGCTTAAATAATCTTGTTGCGTCAATTGCATATGTTTTTGCTTTTGTCCCAGAGATAGAATCAATTACTATTCAAGCTAATACTGTGAAAGGCAATTATAAGCAGGTGCTTTCTCGTGGTTATAATGTTGATGTTAATTTGAGAAATGCACAGGTTATTGCTGTGTGTGATACTAAAAGAAAGAATCCAAGGTATATTTTTGCTTTAAAAGATGAAGCGTTAACAAACTTATCAATTGCGGTCGAACTGATAGACATTGGCGAAAAAGCAAACATTCAACAATTAAATGAAAATTTACCCAAACTATTTTGTGATTTTCCGTTACTTGGAACAAGTGATTTTTCTTTTCCAGTAGTTATCAACAATCCATATTTTGAACCTACAGAACCTCGTGATGGAATTGAATTGGAGAGCAGAGCCGAAGAAAAGCAATTTATTAAAGACAATAAAGGGGCATTAGAAACTGCTGTCAAACTTTATAAAACTGCATTGAGTTTTTTTGTGGAAAATAATTATAAAGGTGTTTATAACATTGTAAAAATAAAAGAGCAGCCTCATAAAACTTGGCTGAATGCAGAATGGTTCGATAATAAAATACTTGAACCTATAAAAGTAGAAATAAAATACTTAAACTTAATTACAACAAATACTGGCGACAAAAAACCATTGTTTGAGTTAGGGGATAAACCTGTTGTTTTGATTCCTAAAAATCGAGAGAATAAAGAGGAAATGTTTAAACTTTGGTCGTTATCAAATGCTTTATTTCCTGAACTTCTTCCGAAGCAAGAAGAGTTAGATGCTTGGTGTTGTTCGCTCTGGGATGAATGTAAAAACATGGGCATAGACAACATAGTGCAGGCAATTGAAAGTTCTGAAAACGTATCTTCTTTAAGAAATAAATTAAACGAACAAGATGTATTTGTTTGGTTAAATGAGTTCTACAAATTACTCTTAACAAGTGAAGATGAGAGCTGTAAAAAAATAATAGAACAATCTGAGGTTTTTCTCAATCAAAACGGTAAGTTCTGCTGCTGGAATAGAGTTTATTTTGACAAGGAAATTGATGATACATACAAGGGGGTTTCATTATTATTAGATATAGACGTTAAAGATAAATTACTTCATAAAATGGTCGCAACAGAAATTGCAAAGCATATTGAAGTAACAGAGTATGGATATTCGGAACTGTTTTCTGAAACCACACGGTGTTTACAAAACGAACATCAAAATCGTGGAGATTTCTTTCAAAGAATACTATGCATACAAACAAATGAAAGGCCGAAACAAGATGACTTTTTGAACATCGCTAAAAAGTTTTATAACAATACTACATGGGAGATTGTTGCTTCTAAAAGGTATTCGAAACCCATTTTTGAACAGGCACTAAATTATTGGGTTATAAAGTTGTGTGTTGATATACAGAAAAGTAAAACTTTAGATGTTTTTGCTGACGAACACTTTTTGAACAACGCAGATGGTGCGATTTCTTTTATAAATCAATTTGTGTTATTTTTAGAAAAAAATGATTATAAACATTTGGCAGACAAGTATCTTATTCTTCCTAACCAAAATGGCTCGTTTAAAAGAAGCACTGAGCTACAGCTCGATTCGGGAGAGATTCATGAAATGGTGAAAGATGCTTACTTCTTTACTGGGGTAGACATCAGAATAAAATTGCTTATGAGTAGTATATATTTTCCGTTACCTGAAAACACAGCAACCAATCTTTACCCATTAGCAGATGCAATAACAAATTATATTGAAAATCACAAGAATAAGCTTGGTGAAGATAATGATCAAGAGAGATTGGTTTTTCAAAATTTCTTTTCATACTTAAAGAGCACAGAGGATAAAACAATTAGAAATGCTTTTAAAATTCTGTACAGCAATTTATATTGGTTTTATAATGATGACATAATTTCCGACAACATGCAAAAGGCTGAGAAGTATGAGCAGTTGCTATCTAAACATGGTGTAAAAAGTTTCCAAGAGTTAGAAGAACTATTAAAACAAGCTACAAGCAATGTGCAATCAGCAGAAATAATTAGTATTTCAAAAGAACAACTTGCACAAATTGGGATTAATACTGAAGATGAGTTGTTGCAAGTTTTAAATGTGTTATTAGGAGAAGGAGAAATTACTGATTCTCAATTAGGCGAACTGCCAAGTGGTATGTCCATAGAGGATATTTCCAAGAAATTCCTACACAGTTCAAAAAACAATAGGTTTTCACGTGAATATTATGAAAAAATAATGAATCGTGCTATAGAAAAGGTTTTTTACTACTTGAAAGAAACTGGAAGATATGTCATGTCTGAAAAATTGGAAGAGTGGAAAAATACAAGCTATTCAAAAACCGTTTTTTGGGCAAAGAAAAATGGTACTGATATTCGTATTGTTGTAAGGCCGAGCGATGACGATAAAATTATTTTCTTCTATGAGCAAGAAGTTGCTGCAATGGACGATACCAATTATGAACTTTGGACTGACAATAACGATGGAAATACACGCATGATTACATTGGGTGACATTATTAAAACAACGGGAATTTCAGTCATACCGCTTAAAAATCTTAATCCAAAATAATAGAAAGTGGGGGCTACCGTCTTGACACCAAATGAAGTATTAAGCCTAATAGCAAATAATAATCGTGATAATATTTATTGTGTATATCCTGTTACACCTGATGAAACTATTGGAAGATTAATCTCTGCGCTTTCAAATTGTGGTGGAGGATTAATTGTTTTTGGTGTGCAAGATGATGGAAGAAAACTAAGGGTTAAAGGATACAAATTTAACGTAGATATTGATTCGATAAAAGCGAAACTTAGCGTTAACGTTAATTTAACACTTTTTGATTTGCCACACGAAACTGCAGCGCTTAAATGTATTAATGTCGAAAAGTGTGAAAATGTGGTAGTGTTTAGTGACACACCTTACACACTTGACCATAATAGGAACGTTGCAGAGCTTAATATAAAAAAAGTGTTTCTATCGTATTCGCACAATGATACTTGCATTGCTGATTTAGTAGAAGAAAGGCTTAACTTTTTTGGAAAAGGTAGATTGGCTATTACAAGGGATAAAAGAACGTTAGAATATAAGAGTGATATTCAAAAATTCATGCAGACGGTTTCATCTCACGATTTCATGGTATCTATAATATCAGATAGTTATTTAAAATCTCAAGGATGTATGTATGAAGTTTCAGAATTAATGCGGAATAGAGCATTTAATGATAAGCTATTGACAATTATTTTATCTGAAACAGATGAAAATTTTTATCCTAAAGACAAAAAACCAAAACAGGTAAAAGCAGATGTATATTCACTAAATCGCTTCGAGTATTTAAAATATTGGGAAACTGAAAAAGGAAAAGTAAATAAACTGAATTCAGAAATAAGCGATTTAGCTCTTAAACAAGGATTAGTTGATGAAATTAAACAGATAAACACTATTTCGACAAATATTTCAGAACTAATTGAAATTTTCAAGAAAAGTTTAGGAAAAGACTTTACTGAAATTAATCAAAATGAGTTTTCGGATATATTATCTATTCTACTTTCATAGAATGAAAATAATATATTTTGGGCTACGAAGAAAATAAATGGGTAAGTTGATACGTTTGTTCATGGTTGCTGATAATTCATATGGATTGAAAACAATGGAAATGGAAATATCAAATGTGATAATTAAACCGGCTCTTCGCTCTGCTATGGATGAATAAAGTTTTAGTGAATGAATTTAATTAGCCTGAAAATACTGTGACCCTATCCGACTATTAAAGGATAGGGTCACATTTATGGTCGCTGAATAGTGATGAGAATATCAACGAGCTTTACAACCAGAGAACCAGAAGTGTTGATATAGAGTTCTGATAGATACCAACCAAATAACTAATCTTTTGGAGGGTTCAGATGAACCGCCAATTTAATTTCCAACCTAAAAAAGCGTCAGTGGCGACAATTGCGTCAAATGGCAGAAGGTCAAAGGACACCAATGACACTTCCCGCAGATGTTTCGAGTCAAGGGCTGTTGCGGCAGTCTCATCGAAGGCAAAGGAGCATCAAAAATTTAGCCGTTATAGCGTGTAAGGTGAACCGTATCATAAGTAGGGCGGAACTCTTAGACGAAACAGAAGAGGCGAAAGGTCGGCCACGTGAGTGGTCCTTTCGCCTTTTTGTGATCTTTTTGGGTAGCGAGGCAAATCCTAAGTCCAAGTTAATTCTTTATTGTTTAACAATTCATTCTTCCATTCATCTTTCTTCCAACTTAAATTCTCTCCAAAAAATCTATGGAAGTATTCGGTAGACTCCTTTTCATGATTACTAAACTTAAATACCAGAAAGCATGTTTTTTTAGTGGTAATCACTCGTAGGTAGCCAAGACCATTTGACATCTTTATTAAAAATATTTGTTCCGGGTCAGAAAAATAAGGTTCATATAATGGATTTCCGTTTTCATCAGAGCCAGTCAACCGTTTAGGTGTGGATGGGTCGTGAATATGGAAATGCTTATTTTCCTCCGAGAGTATGGCGCTTATACAGCTTTGTATTTTTAGATTATTAAATTCATCATAAAGTTGAAAAAATACATCAACGCTGAAATCTTCATCATAATTGTTCTTCTCGAAAATCATGTTATACCACCCAGATGTGGACTCATAATAACCTAACTTAACCTTCACAAACTCATGAAAAAACCAAAAAGGTAAAGGAAATAATGTTGAATGATCTTCAAGTTTATTATCTTCCTCTGCATATGAAAAACCAGTAATAAATCCATATAACATAGTAAAGCTTTTCTTTCCTAAATACATACCAGGCTTTTCTTTTATTAAGTTCATTACTGAACTGAATTTGGACATAAGAAATTCCCCTTAAGATGCATTTGCGCTATATGAAGACCGAATTCGTGTACGAGCCCTTTAATCCCTATGCCTGCCGTATTTCTCATGGATCAGCAAGACGTCCATCGAAGTACTTCCTTACATGTTAACATAATGAGGTTCATTTTTCTAAATGGCAGAAAATATGGCTACCATAGCCAACCATATTTTTAAAAGCATTTTTTGATTCTAGACACAATCAGGTTTCCTTTAAAACGAACCTAAATCCCTTCTAGGATCTCTTCCGTTGTGCGAATCCGGCCAATCCTCGGAAAAATAACGTTCCGTACATGCTCATGTTCGGCCTTGGTGAACCCAGTCATGGCGTCAATTGCAAAAATAAGTTGATAGCCGTGCTGGAATGCCTCTCTTGCGGTTGTATCGACTCCGATACCTGAGGATATACCGCATAAAACGATCGTATCAATATTTCGGCGGCGCAGCTGCAGATCAAGGTCTGTTCCATGGAAAGCCCCCCATTGTTTTTTGGAGATGATATGGTCTGTCTCGGTCACTCCGAGCTCGGGAACAAATTCATCCCAGCCCTCTATCAGGTTCAGTCTAGGTACCGTGGTATCGAGCTTGGGAGAAGGTATATCCTTGAAGTCTTTACTGGATACGTGTACAAGATTCACAAAAGCCCCCTTGTTACGAAAAAGATTGGCCAGCTTAGCTGAATTTGCAATGACCATCTCGGCAGAATAAGGAGCATACTGACTGCTAATCCATTTTTGGAGGTCAATGACGACCAGAGAAGTCTTGTTCCAATCTAATAACGGTGCTCGTTCCTCACCCTTCAAATGATTGCAATTTAGTTGATTCATATAGAATCTCCTCCTAACCTTATCTTGTAATAAAATGATGACTACGTCAGTATATAATCGATGATATAGAATAACGAGAGAGGGAATTAACCTAGGAGCGTTACTCCCAGAATAAAAAGAAATACTGGAGGGATGAGATGAAATGCAGGAGGAACGCGAAAAGACCGGAGAATTAGCTGAATTTCTCCGTACCCGACGGGCCCGTCTGACTCCGGAGCAGGTAGGTTTGCCTTCCGGTGAAAGACGGCGGACACCTGGTCTTAGAAGGGCAGAGGTTGCCATACTCGCTGGTATCAGTGTGGATTGGTATACATGGCTGGAGCAGGGTAGAGACATTCAGGTATCCATCCAGGTGCTTGATAGCTTGTCCCGTGCGCTGCGAATGAACGACATTGAGCGAAAACATCTCTTCTTGCTCGCTGCAGGACACTTACCCCCGAGTAATCAAGCGCCACAGAACAAGGTAAGCCGTCTACTGCAGGATTTTTTGGACAGACAGGGGGAAAGCCCTGCCTTTGTGGTAAATTCAAGGTGGGATGTCGTAGCCTGGAACCAGGCCGCGATTCTTGTCTTTGGAGATTACGAAGCAATGTCGGCAAGAGACAGAAATTCGATATGGCGCCTATTCACTACGAATAATGCGAAGCGGATGCTGGGTGACAGTTGGGAAGCGAACGCCAAACATCGGTTAGCCCAGTTTCGGGCCAACTATGCAAATACAGTCGGGGATCCTTGGTGGAGAGAGTTTATTGAGGACCTGCACCAGCAAAGTAAGGAGTTCCAGGAATGGTGGCCGTTGCATCAAGTTATAAATGTGCCGGAAGGTGAAAAGCTGCTTAATCATCCTGTTGTCGGTTCCCTTCGTTTTGGTCATCTTTCCTTCCAGGCTATGGACTCCGTTGACCTCCAGGTTACAGTTAATATTCCTTTGGATACCCCAACAATTGAAAGAATGAGAAAACTTCTTTCTGCGGTTAATCGATAATTCAGCATTTGCCACGTCCGTTGAAGTTATTCCATTTTGGCAGGTGACCTTTCTTTAGCGGGATGGAATAATGAACGAACATCGTGATGTTAGTATGATTCCAATTTGTAAAAAAATTCAAGTGGGTGAGTTGGGGATATGGCTAAAATCGTCAGCGCATGGACCTAGCCAAACGTAACGGTCGTCTCATCGTTCGGATTAATGACTCACAGGATTGCTCTAAAGTGGTTGTTTAAGCGAGACACTGTAAAGAGACCCTTTTTATTTGCCGTTAGACCCGATACGGTGAACCGTATCACAAATAATGTGAAACTTGGGACCTAATCTTCGGACAGGGGGTCGACTCCCCACGCCTCCGCCAACCTTAATAAAAACGAACATAACATACTTAGTTGGTGGATTTTCAGTAACAGTTTGGTTTAGTTAGTAAAAAGACAGTTAGGGCACATTGACCAGCCTTAACTATCCTTTTATTCATGACTCCAAACAGATTGTAGAGATCGTTAGAAATGACGCCAGCCGCTGTTGACAGCGCCTTGCAAAGAGCCAGAGAACGATAGGGCGAAACTCCGTTCAGAAGAATAATGGATACGATAGCTAACCAGAACTTTCATACAACAGGTCTGCACCGGATGGCATACAGGATGTCTATTCGTGCACCTGCAAAATTTTACCAAAGCGATGGAGAGTGAGTTTTTTTGATTTCGCCGTTGAATTCGAAAATAATATTATGGAATGGTTTGAAGGTAAAAAAATATAAAAATACCGTAATCAGCTCTTGCGTAGCCTGAAATTTCAAATCTCTATGTTTGTCTCCAAAAACTCAAGATATTTTGGGTCGTCTTCCATAAAAATCTCAATACCGGCGCCCATGTAAGCCCGGGTTAACTCGTCAACCGCCTTTTCAAAGTTTTCCTGTTCATAATATAATTGCCCCAGCCGAAGGTGAATATACGGATTACCCAACCCCTTCGGACACTGTACGGCATTAAAAAAGCACTTGAAGGCCTTATCGTAATTCTTCATACGATAGTGGACATCCCCAATAGCTACATATATCCAAGTAGCGGCCTCCCATTCTTGATGATTTTCAGGCAATAAACGGAGGGCGGCAATATAATTTTGCTTGGCGGCATCAAGATCGCCTGCCTTCACTAAGTCATCGCCTTGTTTACATAGAGCCCTAATTGCGGAATAAGTGGAATCTGAGAGCTGCAAAGTGATCTCTCCTGTTCTATTGGATTAAGGAATTTTAGACAATGATCTTTTGTTGGCTTTCATCAAAAATGGTGGCGTCCAGTATTGCCGATAAATAGCCTATCGCCCAAATGATATGATCTGTAAATTCTTCTCCATGATCAGGCGGGAATATGAAGCCAATGCGCTCGACACAGTCTTTGACTTCAGGCAATCATATGAAGATTCTACCAAATTTTTAAGCCTATTCATAGATTGAAAGCGCGTTCTAGTTTATGTGAGTACTATTTTCAAAGGGGCCATGCGTGGCATTGGCTTAATATGGTTTAGAAGAAAGGATGATAGAGATGCCAAATGATAATCAACAGCTTCACAAGGAATCGATTAAGTACCTAAAGAATGCCCCTCTTCGCGAAAATGATCCTAAGTTTATCTGCGCAATAAGTGATGTAGCCTATGAATTTTTAACAACAGATGAAGTAGGTTTGATAGAGCAACTGTATTTTAAAATGAAGAATATTGCCCTACGAAATAAGATTCTGTATGGTTTAATCCGGTGCAGACATTTGGAACTGAAGGATTTCTTTCAGAAAGCCTATAAAAAAGAACGATATTTGGATATGAGGCTGCTCGCGATCCATGGATTAGTACAGTATGCGCCAGAAGAAGAGATCGAAAAGGTCACGGCCCATTTTCTTAAGATCTTGATAAAGAGGCCGGAGACTACTCCTTATAACTACTATGAATATGAGTTTCTAAGGTCTGCTTTCGGGTTTCCTCTTCTAATTAAAAAATACGGGTATTCCTGTTTTGAAAAGGTATATCAACAAGTCGAGAAACAATATCAGGATATGCCAGAAGCATTTAAGGGGCATTTGACCTTTGATGAAGATGGGAAGCAAGTTTCGTTGAGAACTCCGATGAAAATAAAGCAAATGATAGATCGTTTTTATGAATCACGAAATCTTCGATAAGCTGAGTCCAAGAAGTTGAAAAGCAGCGACGACTATAACAATGATGAGGTTTGTTGAAAGGAGAATAGAGATGACCGTAAAGTTTACTTTGAATTATACGGATGGAGATTTCATCGAAACCATAGAAGTTCCAATTTATAAAGCGTATCGTGAGGGTACTTCTTTTCAACTGTATCATTTAAATCGCAACCCTACTCGTATTGAACACAAGGAATTGTTGGTTATCGATGAATCGGGGATTGCTCCAGAGTGTATGTTTAAAAGTGTTACAGAATTTTGTGAAAAAATTATCCCCTATTTATTGAATAGGAAAAATGAGTCATTGTTTTTATTCGGGGAATATTATGATGCAGAGAAAGATAAGATGATGGACATTGATGATATTGAGATTCCCTGTTTAATAGGCGGGGCAGCCACCTTACAAGAAGAGAAAAAGTAGACTGGGACCTACAGAGGTAGTCGCTGAGGAACCTGAATCGATAGATTTATTGAAAAAAATGATTGATAAACGTTTGCAGGAAGATCCGGATTTAGCGAATGAAATCTATGTGATCACCCCATTTAGAAATGTGGCTTATAAGCTTGTTCAGGTTTTAGACGAAATTAAATTCACAAAACGAGAAAACGGGAAGACAACGAATATTGGTACAGTTCATACTTTTCAAGGGAAAGAAGCCAAGGTCGTCTACTTTGTTCTTGGCGCCGACTCTGATAGCAGTGGGGCAGCAAGATGGGCTGTCTCTGATCCCAATATGATGAATGTTGCAGCGACGCGAGCTAAAGAAGAATTTTATGTGATTGGCGATAAGAAATTGTATGCCTCACTCGGTAGTGAAGTGGCAAATAAAACGATGTCAATTATTGACGACTATAACAATAATAAGGTCGGGAATGATGGTTAGGCGAAGTTCTCCAAGTTGGAGGAGATTCGAAGGGTAGTTTCCTTTAATAGTATATTAATTATATTTTAATCTGGAGAAATCGTTCAGTATAAATGCAATTGGTTATTTTTATCTTCCGTCTATGAAAAAAGACCCTATCTCAAAACCAACTCCTACCCACTCTCCCGATTTCTATGCTTTAATAAAATGAGCAGTATCAACAAGAAGCGTTGAAAGTGGGGTTCTATGAAGCGACTAACGATTGGCCTGTTCGCCCATGTGGATGCAGGTAAGACAACTTTTGCGGAACAGCTGCTGTACCATACGAACAGTATCCGATCGCGGGGGCGGGTGGATCATCAGGATGCGTTTCTGGACAGCCACGACATCGAGCGGGCAAGGGGCATTACGGTGTTCGCAGATCAGGCGGTAATAGAATATAAGGGAGATAGCTATTACATAATAGACACACCCGGACACGTCGATTTCTCCCCGGAGATGGAGCGGGTGATTCAGGTCATTGATTATGCCATCCTGATTGTAAGCGCAGTTGAAGGTGTCCAGGGTCATACGGAGACGGTCTGGCAGCTGCTGCGCAAGCATCGGATTCCGACGTTCTTCTTTATCAACAAGACAGATCGGATCGGCGCGGATGCAGGCAGAACCGAGGCGGATATCCGTCAGCAGTTGACGGGGGAAGTATGCTGCATTACACAGAGCTTTACTGACGGCATAGTCGGCGAGCCGCTGCGGGAGGCCATGGCGGAGCGGGACGAAGCCCTGTTGGAAGCATTCCTGGAGGGGAGAGAGGATTCCGGCTTCTGGCTGGAGGCTTTGCAGAGGATGATAGCGGCGGGTCTTCTCTTCCCCTGTGCTTACGGCTCTGCGCTTCAGGATACAGGCGTCATTGAATTTCTGGATCAACTGCATCTGCTGGCGACAACCACTTATGATGAGAATGCTTCGTTCCAGGGGCGGGTTTATAAAATTCGGCACGATGCAGGCGGAGCGAGACTCACATTCATTAAGGCGCTGGGGGGTCGGCTGAAGGTGAGAGAACAGCTTAGTTACGAGAGCGGCGGGGTTCAGTATGACGAAAAAATTACGCGGCTCTTCTTGTTTAACGGCCTTAAATCGCAGCCGGTGGAACAAGTAGAAGCCGGCGATTTGTTTGCGGTTACCGGATTGTCCGCCGCCGAGGCCGGACAAGGCCTGGGGTCGATATCAGATAAGTTAGCTTACGATTCGGAGCCAACGTTACAATCGAAGGTACTATTCGACAATTCGCTACATGTACAGAAGGTGCTCGGTGCCTTTCGCACGCTGGAGGCGGAGGAGCCGTCTCTGAACGTCGTTTGGGATGAGAAATTGCAGGAGATTTCTATCCGCGTCATGGGATTGATTCAACTGGAAGTGCTGGAGCAGCTTGTTAGAGAGCGGTTTGGCTTGGCTATCTCTTTTGGACAGCCGGAAATCTTGTATAAGGAAACGATCCAATCGGCTGTAAAAGGGTACGGCCACTTCGAACCGCTCAGGCATTATGCGGAAGTGCATCTGCTGATTGAACCGGGAGAACGGGGCAACGGCATCATGTTCGATAGCAGATGTCATGCCGATGATCTGAATGTCAGCTATCAAAATCTGATTCGGAATCATCTCTACGAACGGGAGCATCACGGACTGCTGACCGGCATGCCGGTCACCGACGTGAACATTACGCTACTGAAGGGCCGCGCGCATAAAGAACATACCCATGGCGGTGATTTTCGTGAGGCTGCCTTTCGAGCACTACGGCAGGGTCTGGAGAAGGCGGACAACGTGCTGCTGGAGCCTTATTACGATTTCAAAATCAAGGTTAATATCGATGAAATGGGCAGGGTGCTGTCCGATATTCAGCGTGCTTCAGGTATTTTTAATCCACCGCAGACAGTCGGAACGCAAGCGGTGGTCACGGGCAGGGTGCCTGTATCAACTTTCATGAACTACAGTGCCGAATTCGCATCCTTCACGCATGGACGAGGCAGTATCCGCTGCGTGTTCAGCGGCTACGACCGCTGCCATAATACGGAGGAAGTTATAGAGCGGATGGGCTACTGCAAAGGGGCAGACCCACTGTATACCTCCTCCTCCATCTTTTGCGCCAAGGGGCGGGTTACTCGGTGCCATGGGATGAGGCGGAAGCCAAGATGCACCTTGAATTAGAACCCTGAATGATCTTTATTAGGAAACTAAGCAACTAAGAAATTATCGTGAGTAGTAAATTTAATGCTGTGCTACTTTTACAATATAAACTGGGCAGTCGCCGTTACTAGGACAGGTGTCCCTACATAGAAATAAGCTGATGAGAAAGGCTTATGTCATGAGCGGGGATGGTGTAAAGTAAATGGCACAAAAGTTGCAAAAGAAAAGTACACGATTAACCGGA
Organism: Paenibacillus sp. Mc5Re-14; assembly: GCF_001049835.1. Classification (NCBI taxonomy): domain Bacteria; kingdom Bacillati; phylum Bacillota; class Bacilli; order Caryophanales; family Paenibacillaceae; genus Paenibacillus; species Paenibacillus sp. Mc5Re-14. The sequence goes on from NZ_CVPD01000001.1 coordinate 2,559,009, forward strand.
AGGATCGTACTTCCGGGTAATCCGTCATACAATACGGCCAGAATGGAGTTCAATAGGCGCTTTTCCAAATTTCCAAGCTTAACCTCAACCATTGAGGTGGCTGCAAAGCAGGTAGGAACCATTGTATCTACTGGGCAATTGCTTGGCGGTGCAGAGGAGCTGCGTCGATTGATTAGACCGCTCTGGCGAGCAGGCACTCCGGTGAAGGTGATGGTGAAGACAGTACCTTTTATTGAAGCAACCCATTTTTTTGCCGAATCGGACCTGAATTTAGAACCAAAGTTTAAAATAACCGGGGCCTACGGATTCCAACCTTTGCCGCCTGAAGGAGTACGAATTATACGCGACTTTTTAGCCAAAGCACCCAACCGGCATTCTAGCGTGTGGAGTCAGAGCTTAGGTGGTGCAGGAAGCGCGGTAAGTCGAGTATCGCCTACTGCAACGGCCTATCCTCATCGGAAGGCTGAGATAATCTACGAACTGTCAGCCCGCTGGAGAAACAACGGGGAGCAGGAGCGGAATATTCAGTGGGTGGAAAGGTTCCGCAGAGCGTTGCGTCCCTTTGTTAAAGGGGATTATGTGAATTTCCCCGATCTGCAGATTAAGAACTGGCCCAAGGCGTATTATGGCGAGAACTTTGGCAGATTGAAGCAGGTGAAACGAAAGTACGATCCTCATAATGTGTTTCGTTTTGCTCAGAGTATTCCAGTGGGTAAACAGGTCAGAAAATAACAATACGCACACCAGATCGAATTAAAACAAGGAGCTGCCGGCGGCAGCTCCTTTAGCAATTTAGCTGATAGCGACGATAAGCTGAACCGTTCCTAAGAGACGCCGAAAAAGTTGAACTTTCGCAAGCGATTTTAGACTCCTTTGGTATGTGAAAAAGTAATTTCCCAATACACTTACCAACTTGGAAGGAAGATTACATAGTTTGTATATGATAAATATATTTATGTTTTATTTACAGATTTTTTGAATGAGGACTCTTAGGTCAAGAGTATTACTTTTAGCCAATGAAAGGATCCTTGAACTTAAAAATATTAAATTTTAATTAATAAAAATCCGATAAATAGGAATGGTCAATCTTACCATACGCAGTCTATTAAAAATCTCATAGTACTGGTGGATGCAGCATCAGAGGGAGGTAATATGAGAAATGAAGAAGGGAGGAATCCATGTCTAGCTTACTATGTATAGTTCCTTAGACTTGTATCAAATCGGGTCTAAAGTCTGGCAATTGTTTAGAATTTGTCTAGGTCTCTATATTATAATGATCGGACACGCCATATAAATATGGCGAATTTGGTAACTTTCTGTTGTAAGCGGCGAAGATGACCAAAGATGAAGGGAAAAAGTTACTGGCCGCTCCCAAAAAAATTTAGAAATGGAGGAGATTTTCGTATTGAAACAAAAAAGCAGTTTAGGTAAAACTATGCTATCTTTCTGCCTGGCAGTTTTGCTTGTCTTGCAGACAGTGGTATTCCCTGCTGCTGCATATGCGGATGACGAATCCGGCTCGCAGAATGCGGCTGAATCGCCTTCGGTATCTGAGGCGGTGTACGGCGCGCCAGACCAACCGTCGTCGGCAACTGAGGCGGTGTACGCTCCGCTGCTCACTTTCACGGCGTTGACGGCAAATCTGACGGACAAAACGGCGGTGCTGGCGAACGCCAATCCGACGTTCAAGCTTACAGTGAAGCAGGGTAACCCTGAAGCTGTGGTTCCGGCAGGGGGCGAGATTAACGGCCGGGAGAATTTTACCCTTGAACTGGATAGTATCGCTGTGCCGACCAAGGGCGACGATCTCAATGCTCCGCCCGAAAGTGTGATTCAGCAGGGGGATTATGCCGTCCTGGATAAGGCGACCTACTTCCCTGGTGTGAATTTGGCGCCTACAGCTCCTATGCCAATTAATCAGGGCGGACTAAAAATTGCTACCGTCCAGTTTTTTGCCGATTCTATCAAAATTACGTTTGACGGCACAGGAGTATATGATGGCAGTAGACGCGACGTCAAAATCGGCTTTTCCGCTGCTGCTAGAGCAGCAGATCAGACCCCTGGCGGTGGCGGGGATACGACCATTTTTGGAGATGGTTATAAGTTTAAAAACTCGGATTTGGTGCCCGAGTATACCATTACTGTAGGCTCCTTAAGCAACGGCGGCTATGACAGTGGGATTAACAGCCCTTCTTTTCAAGAGGGTACCATTACGTGGCGAGCGGTAGTAACTGCAACTGACACGGACGATAAGACCATCCCCATGCGGCTGGACGGGTTGACTTTCTCTGATGAGCTTGCAACCGTCGGTGTATATGTGCCTGGGTCCTTCACTGTGGATGGAAATGCGGCAGATCCTGATTATGCTGCTGATCGCACACTTTTCTACAAGTTCCCAGACGTATCCACTGTAGATAACGTCAAAAGCACGGCGACTATTACTTTCAAAACGTGGATTCCTAAGAATAGTTATTACTACGAAAAGAATGGAAATTTTGCTGATCAGTATGGATGGAACCGCATTGATAATACCGCAAAGCTTTTGGGTGACGCTACCGATGTGAAGGCTTCATCAAATACCCATCGGATTGCTATACGCCCCAACTGGATTGCGGCGAGCGGCAAGCCGGGCAAGAGTGGAAACGATACGCTCATCACGTGGACGGTTGAGGTCAACAAAAGGATTAACAATAACGGTGTACTGTCCAGAACCGGCTTGCAGAACGTTAAGATTACAGACGTCCTGCCCGACGGGACGGAGTTTGTTTCCGCAACCTATAAGAATGGGGACAGCGGTACGGATACCCCAATTACCCGTAACGCCGCAGGGGAGTACGAGATCGGAACCGCCATCGGCGGGAATCTGGACGGGCCCCTCTATATGACAGTTGTGACGAAGGTGACAGACAGCAGCAAGTCAATCTTCGATTACAAAGCGCGCGCAAACTGGGAATTGGATGTGAAGGATGGAGGAACTGCCATCCAGAACAACGATGCAACCGGCTGGGTCGCTCCTGCTGCCGTTGTTGACACTGCACAGGTTCGAATTGGCGCACATGCCTTCACGAAAAGTGCGACCACAACCACCGCGCTGCACAACGTCGCAGGTACCAAGTGGACGATAAACTTGACGCTGCAGTACAATCTGGATGCTCCAGTCGTCTATGATTTGCTGGTTCACGGCGATTCTCTCGATGTACTGAATAATCTGGATGCCAATCCTAAGGTAACGTCGACAACTCTGGAAGCAATCAAGAGCCAGATCGACACCAAGCAGCTTTGGCAAAAATACCGCGAGAATACGTTGACTGTGAGCAATGGGTTGAATGGTGAAGTGATCCCCTTGACGGTGAACGGCGAGCGGGTGGCAGACCTTATCAAAGTTACCGGGTACAAAGGAGATGTACCAGGGAGCGTTTCCTTTGAGTCTGTCACTACCAACCCGAATAACCTGTTCCGCCAGGATAACGCTGGAAACACATGGAGCAACCGGGGACTGCTCTTCGACGGTGACGATTATGTGAGTCGCGCCGAAGCCAACACCTCGAACCTTGTGCGGATGCTGAACAAGGAGATGCTGTATGCGAACACGGCGGGTTTAGAGGGGGTTGCAGCCGATTGGAACCGAAACTATTCAGGCCAATGGAGCGACAGCATATGGAAAAGAACGCCCGTGGCCAGCGACCCGAATTGGTATATGGACAACTCCCGTCCTGACAATTATATCCTGGCAGGCTATGACCGCAAGGATAGAACGGTCACCTTCCGGCTGGCGGTGAACATGCCAGGCTTCAATACGGAGGAGATGGCCAAGGATGGCGGCACCCGTGTAGCCAGCGACATCAAGCTGGTGGATGTATTGCCGGAAGGCTGGGAGTTTGTAGATTATGCTCCGGGCGAGGCTTATAGACTTTATAAAGGTGGTACCGGCTATAGAACCGATGGTAAGGGCGGAAGTGGTAGATATGCACAGGCCGTTTCAGTCATTGCGCCGGGTACGCCTCAGCATGTGGTGAGCTTTATCAAGGATGGCAATGAAGGAACCTTCACCTTCTCCAAGCTGGAGAGTCCCTACGTCATTCTGGTGAAGGCGCGTCCAACCAATGCCGCGCTTGCCAATTACAAGCTAGGCAATAATAACGCCGGGGAGAATCAGGCTATGTTCTCCATGAAATGGGGAGACAAGCCGTATAGTGCTACCGAAGCTCACAGAATCATTGTACCTGTGCAGTCTCTGAGCAAAACGGTGCAAAAGCCTGTTTCTGGTGTACAGGAATGGACGGTGAATTACACACCTCCGTTCGAGATGAAGCCGGGCGTTTATCTGCTGGATACTCTTGCCAAAGGTCTGAAGCTGCGCCAAAATGCGGAGGGTGGCCTATCCCTCGAACCTTCCGACATCGCTGTCTATCCCGGCAAGTTGAAGCCGGATGGCACTTTAGAGCGTAACGGAGGACCGCTGAATCTTGCGGATCCGAATAGTGAGGTGAAAGTCACCGTAGGCACAGACCCGGCAACCGGGGGATCGACGCTTAGGTTTGATTTTGTCGATCCGAACAAGTTCTATCAGATCGTTTACCAGACCGAATCCCAGGGCATGCAGCCGGGAACAGCTGGGAATTCCATCAAGCTGATGGGCGATGATTCCCTTCCGCCGATCGGAGCGCAGAGCAGTATTATGCTGGACGCGAACGATGTAGCGGGAAGTGCCAATGAAAACGGCCTGCTCTTCCTTAAAAAAGTCGGTCCCGACGGTATAACACCGCTGAAGGATGTAAAGTTCCAGTTGCTCAATCCTGACGGTACACCGGCTAGGGATAAAGAAAATAATGTAATGGTGGAAAAAACGACGGGCACGGACGGCAAAACGAATTTCATTATTCAGGTGCCAGGGGATTATTTGCTCAAACAAACATATATTGATCTCCTCACTTACTTGCCTACGACTACGATATACCGGGTACGTGTCATCGATGCGCCCGGCAAGCCTGTCCTTGTTGATGGACAGAAGGTGGAATCGAACAATCCGCTGATCGTTCCTACACCGGCCGAAGGCAAGCTGACCATCAGCAATAAGGTGGAAGGCAACGGCAGCGACCCGGACAAAGAGTTCGAGTACACCGTGACCTTCAACGGCGAAGGCAAGGACGGAGAGTACACCTATAAGAAGCCAGATAATACGTATGGCAAGATCAAAAGCGGTGACAAGATTACCCTCAAGCACGGACAAACTGTGATGCTGCCGATATTGCCTGCGGGTCTGGTTTATACCGTAACCGAGGGCGATTATACGACCGTTGACGGCTACACGACTGATCCGGAGACGAGAGAATGGTCCGGGACAATTGTGAATAAAGGCGACCACAAGGCGGACTTTGTTAATGAACGGGTTGTCAACAAGCTGACCATCAGCAATACGGTCATGGGCAACGGCGGCGACAAGACAAAAGAGTTCGAATACACCGTCAGCTTTGCGGGTGCAGGTAAGGATGAAAGCTACTCTTACGTGAAGTCGGACGGCGACAAAGGTTCGATCAAGTCCGGCGGTACCCTCCGGCTCAAGGATGGAGAGACACTGGATGTTTTGGACCTGCCTAAGAATCTAACTTACACAGTTACCCAGAAAGACTACACAACCGATGAATACATGACTACTCCTGGAGAGCGGTACTATACCGGAGTCATGAAGGGTAAGGATGAAGTAGCCCCATTCAAGAACATGCGAGTCATGACGGGGAGCCTGCTAATCAGCAACAAGGTTCAAGGTAATGGCGGTAACAAAACGAAGGCATTCAAGTACAAGGTCACCTTCACAGGCGAGGGAGCAAACGGCTCCTACTCCTATGAGAAGTCGGACGGCAGTAAGGGCACCATCAAAAGCGGGGATACCTTTGAGCTTAAAGATGAGGAACTGTTCATTGTGGAAGGACTTCCTACGTATCTCCAATATACGGTGACCGAAGATAATTATATGGACGACGGATATGTGACAGATCCTGCTAGTTTCATTCGCACGGGTACCATTCCGGTGAAAAGCGCGGCTGAAGCACACTTTGTGAATACCCGCCAGCTTCCAGTTCTGGAAGGCGTGCTGCGTGACAACAACACAAGAGAAGTCATTCCGAATGCGTCCATCACAGTGACCAATCTGAAGACAGGCGAGAAGCAGACGATTCAGACGAATGAGAAGGGTGAGTATTCGGTCATTGCCGAGGCAGCTACCGACTACACGATCACATTTACGAAGTGGTATCCGGTAGGCGGAAAGGATGTGCCTGTCGAGTTCACGCAAAAAGCAAATGTGGACAGCAGTGTGACGGACGAGACCGTTCCGGCTGATATTACGGCGGTAGGTATTGTGCTTCTGAAGCAGCCTGAAGGGCAGACTTCGCTGCTGGACAGCAAGCTCGCTGGCAAGATGCACATCTACTTGCGGGATGCCAGCAACCAGTATGTAGTGGATAAGAATGGCGCTCCCAAAGCGTTCAACCTAGAGTCGAACGGCGTCTTCTCAGCGGACGGTTTAGCCGCGAAGACTTACAAAATGGAAGTGCGCTACGAAGTGGCGCCAGGTCAAGAATTAACGGTCCTTCAAGCGGATCTGGATGTGAAGGCCAACGGGGAATTGAATATTTCCCAGGGGCTCGTTGACCCGTATGGCATCATTACGGATGCAACAACCGGCATGGTGATTGAAGGCGCTGAAGTGACGCTATATTATGCTGATACGCCAGGAAACACAGCGAGCGGCATCGTGCCGGGCACGAAAGTAACGCTGCCAGCGATTCCGGGCTTTGCACCGAATGATAACGCCAGCCCAAGTCAGAACAGTGACGCAAACGGTGCATATGCATACATGGTATTCCCGAACACGGATTACTATCTGGTTGTAACCAAAGCCGGGTATGATGCGTACACAAGCCCAACTATCTCGGTCGGAAGCGACATTGTACGCCACGATATACAGTTGAAGCCGATAAGTTCCGGCGGTGGTGGCGGCAATAGCGGCGGCAGTGGCGGCGGAACTGGGTCCGGCAGTGGCAGTAGCGGTACCGATAACAGCGACGACGGAGCAGGCAACGTGAACAACGGGGCAAGCAACGTGAACAACGGAGCGAGCAACGTGAACAACGGAACAAGCAACGTGAACAACGGAGCAAGCAACGTCGACAACGGAGCGGGCAACGTGAACAACGGAGCAAGCAACGTGAACAACGGAGCAAGCAACGTCGACAACGGAGCAAGCAACGTGAACAACGGAGCAAGCAACGTCGACAACGGAGCAAGCAACGTCGACAACGGAGCAAGCGACGTCAACAACGGAGCAGGCAACGTGAACAACGAAATCAACAAAGGCAACAAAGGCAACAACGCAAGCGGTAGCGTCGACAATGAAGTCGCCAATGGCGATTACGAGCTGGACGATGCTCCGAAAACAGGGGATAGCAGTCCATCGCCAATCTTCTATATGGTTTTGGCGCTGATATCCTTGATTACGATTGGATTCTGTTTACTCAGCGGCAAGAAGAAAAAGCATATTCAGTAACCGGAAAGGCGGTAAGAAAATGAGTAAAACTAAAAAAGTTCTTATCGCCATTTCCTTCCTTGTGTTGGTATTCTCTCTCGCCAATATAGCGAGAATTTTCCTGTGGGGTTATGCCGATCAAGTGAAAATCGAAGAGTTAGCAAAAGTTTGGGAGGAACAATCGGACAAAGGAGGAGGGGAGGCGATCCCCTCCCCTTTGATTACGAAAGCGAATGAGCCGGTCATGCTTCCCGAATTTCGAGAGCTTTACGAGAGAAACCCGGACATCGTCGGTTGGCTGAAGATTAACGGCACCCGAATTGAGTACCCGGTTATGCAGAATCCACAAGATGAGCAGTACTATCTCGATCATGATTTCGATAAAAAGAAGAGCAAACTCGGTCTCCCCTTTTTGGACGAGCACAGCCGAATCAACGGTTCCGATATTTTACTGATTCACGGACATCATATGAAAAACGGCTGGATGTTCAAAGATTTGATGAAGTATAAGCAAGAAAGCTTCTATAAGGAGCATGCTACGTTCCAGTTCAGTACACTTTATGAAAAGGAAGAGTATGAGGTTGTTGCCGTTATTCTGTCACAGGTTTATCGCAAATCAGATGATGTATTTAAATACTACCAGATTGAGAAAGTAAGTACGCCCGCCGAGTTCGATTCGTACGTTCAGAACATCCAAAAACTTGCTCTATATGAAACGGGTGTAACCCCCCGTTATGGTGACAAGCTTATTGTACTGTCTACGTGTGAGTACTCGACCGAAAACGGTCGGTTAGCGGTGGTCGCTCGAAAGCTTAAATGACGATGTTGAAATACGGAGTCAAGCTGGTTTATATCGCGTTCTTCTCTGGAGGACGCGATTTTTTTTACGCTTCTTTTGATCCAGTTTAGCTGCCCTTACTTTTTCCGATGGACCCGTTATGCTGAACCTTAGCAAGTTTTTGCTTGAGGTGGGCATAATAGATTCATTGTGTGTGAAAGGAAGGGGCTACACGACAAGGAAATGGATCATCCCTATGTAATTTTACCTGAAGAACAAGCACCCAATGGTATAGAGCATTGTGAAATTTGCGAGCTATCCAAGCAGCGGAATCGTGTCATCTGGGGTGAAGGAAATCCGAAAGCTCCACTTATGATGATTCTGGATAATCCCGGAGCCCGGGAGGATCGGGAAGGAAATTCGTTTTTATGCGGTACCCGAGAAACACTACAATACGGCATGAGAGAGGCTGGGATAGACGTAAATGATGTTTATGTCACCTATTTGCTAAAATGCCGACCGATGCGTGCCTATAATAAACCCGAGGCTAGAGCCGCGTGTCTCCCTCATCTACAGTTGCAGCTCTTTCAGAAGCAGCCGCTTGTATTATTTGGATTTGGTAATGTCGTAGTGGAAGCCATATTCTCTAATAAGGAGGGTGCCAGTGTCAAGGAGTTACGAGGCACCTGGTATGAGTTACAGGGTACGCCCATCAGTTTCACCTATCACCCGCTTGCAGTAAGAAGACGACCCAATCTACTTAGGTTCTTCGTAGAAGATTTGAAAGCTTTGAAGGAGAAGTGGAAAGAGATTTAGCTCAAGCAGGATATATAGATTGACGAGAATATTAAAGGAGAGAGGCTGGTTGTGCCAGCCCCTTTTTCATTTTTTTCTCCAACTCTGTTTTTAAGCGCTTATTTCCAGGATTCAGGCAAGAAGTAGGTAGATTTAGGACAAACAATTTTTATAATGGAAATAAGATATATATTTTATGGGGCTAAGGGGCGAATGTCATGAAACCGACGCAAGAGATAGAGGCGCTGACGGCAGAGATTGCCGATGTGGCTAGGACGTCCTTTCGCACTCTGTTTGAAAATGGCGAACGTTACTATTACTGCACGCTATTTACGACTGGAGAGGGACATGCGCCAAGTATCTCCGCCTGGTCATGGGAGGCCTTGGAGAGGGAAGCGGCCAGACAAGGAGAAGAAAGCGGCACGCCGGGATCAACGATTGCGGAACTCATCAAATGGTCCTATGCCGATTCACCCTACTGTTGTTTCAGGGATGAGAACTTCGATGATGTTAAAAATTGTTTATGGAGCGTCCTTCCATTGCGGAACTTGAAGCTGACGAATGGAATCGTGAATTTGATTCGAGGCTGAAGGCCATGGAGCTAGCGATGAAAAGGCTCGATGATGAAGGCCTATTTGCCTTGAATCAACTGCGAGAGTCTGTATGCGTCCTTGTCGAGGTCATGCCGCCAGATGAGATCAATACCGAAATCGTCCTACGTTTGAATCGGGCGGAGTCTCCGGCTATGCAAGCATGGCTGGCGGAAGCGACAGAGTAAGGGTATTCGCATTTAAGCACCTCGTTAAGTTTCTTGAGGGAGAGTTGTAAAATGCCTAATGAAAACCAAAAGAATATTTTAGTTGAGAGAACAAATTGTATTCTTTATTATGCGGGATCGGCCCTATTGAACGAACATAGTGCAGGCTGGATCGGTGGGAATGCACCTGAATTTTTTGATGATCAAGAAGACCTCATTCACGAAGGTAACCAAAAATATGTTTTTTACTTGAGTCTCGTCCATCCCTTTAAACCGGAGAGTATGATTTCGGTCTTCATCCCTGAAGACTATGAGGAGTATTTGGAAAATAACATTTATCCTAATTGCTCGATCAAGGTGATTGAGCATCCCATTTCGACTGAAAGCGTTAAAGATATGTTTACTAACCCAGGTCTTATAAAGCATACAATTTCAAACGGGGAACTAAGCCATGACGAAAAATCGATGGATCAGCCTTTTTTGATCAAAGTAGGCGGAAACCCGAGACTTATTCAAAATGAAGACTATTATTTTACGAAGCTGAAGGAGGAATCACTCTCTTTTTTATTTCAGGTAGATGAAGATGGCTACCCCGAAACGTTGCTTCAGGAGGATTACAATTATCCTTTTGGTTTTGGATCACTATATATTTTCGCCAAAATGGGGACGACTGAGATACAACATCCAGTAGCAGGTTTTTGGCAATTCTCTTGATATAGCGTAGGGACCCTCGGGAGGACTTGAACGGCGGTGAGCCCATCCAACGATTTTCGGCGTGCGTATGCCCCATTCGCACAAGCAGGCAGCCCGCCCCTGGCGTAAACTGAATTATAATCAGTGAGCGAGGTGAACTTCCATGGCACAATCCAAAGAGATGCGTGCACGGGCTAAGAAGTTTCAAGGCCGTCCGGTCTGTGTTACCCTGCACAACGGAGAGACTTACGTCGGCTACATCACTGACGTTAATCGTGGCGGGTTGGTACTTGCGAGTGCTGGAGCTCCCCCACGTGCTTCTTCCGGGAAGCAAGATTCCCGATCTCTCAAACGCAGAGCTGGTGCGCATGCCCCAGGCGTCCGTCTCGGCAACCGGAGAAGCGGCGCACGCAAACCATCTGGCCGTTCGCGCTCCCGCAAGCCGGATGCCAAGGTGTCGGCATTCCTACCGATGATGGGCTCGCTGTTCGGCGGACTTGGTGGACTTGGCGGTGCCACTGCGGGCGCAGGAGGGCTTGGAGGTATGCTCGGCGGCGGCCTACGGCTGTTCGGTATGATCCAGAAATTTGTCCCGGTTGTGAAGATGGGCTACGGTATGATCAAGTCCATTCGCCCATTTCTCGGCGCCGTTAAAGGCTTGATGCCCTCGGCTAGTCCGACCACGCCGAATAACGAATAATCGTTAACCTGTGGACTTTAAGCTCCCTTTGGGTGGTCAGAGGGGGCTAGTCCACAAGCCATTACGACTACCACTGTCTAATCCAGATTGGCTTGAACTCGCAATAACCCATTTCTTTTAGTAAATCCCAGGCATGATCCAGAACTTGAGGTCTCCCCTGAATCCAAAGCTCTTGTCGTTTTGCCATCAAGTAAGAGATGATTTCAGCGATATGCTTGGGTTTACCCAGATGAATGACAGTTTCCATTCCATTAATTTGTGCTGAAATGTCATAAAAGGACCAAGAAGTGTGAGGCTCTTCTTCAGGAGGGTCTGCCTGGAAGATTAACGTAATTTTGATGTTTTTATTTTCTTTCGGAGATAGGTTTAGGATGAAGCGAGACCCGCCTGAGTACCAATAAACGAAGGCATAACCGTCGACCGTAATATTTCTTAATTGGCTTTTCATTATTTTCCCCCTCACTATATGTTGGTTAAAAGATGATCGGCACCTGCGACTCACCTTTGATTTAATTATGGCGTGGCAGAGCCTGAACATTCCGAAATCGGATTTACGAGGAATCCGAAAAATGTAAAACGCTACTGATGTTCCGTTGTCAGTAGCGTTTTTGTATATTAGGAGTATTATTTTACTTTTTCTATTTAATCTTTTGAATTAGTGACTGATTGGCAACGTATAGTAATTAAATGCTTGATCCAACAAGGCACTGGCTTCTTGACGCTTCAAAAGCTGTTTGGAGCGGAAGTCTATGGAGCCGTCTACATTGATCTTGGTATTCGGGTCCATGATACCTTGGGAAACCAAAGCTGTGACTGCTTTAACTGCCCAAGCATCCGTTTCGCCACTCAATTTAACCTTAATTCCAGGCTCAACCTGTTTCAGGTTCTGGATCATTACCGCCGCCATTTGTCTAGTGATAGGAGAATTAGGCTGATAATTACGTAGTCCCGCTATCATCTGCTTCTTATTCGGTTCAATCATGAAAGGTTGTTTATACCACCCGTGGGCGCGCAGTAGCACTTCTGAGAATTCTCCCTGAGTCATCGTTCCTTTCGGATCGAAGAGGTTGGCTGACTTTCCGCTCATGACTTCCAAAGCATTAAGGTTGTTTATATATGAAATATATTTACTATCCGCAGGTACATCAGAAAATGGTGAATCAATGTTTATTTTTTGCGCATAAGCAACGAGGTCTGGGAGCTGCATGTAATACAAATATGCAATATGGCCTGCTTCATTTTTATTAAACGTCAATTTATTACCTGATTCATCTTCAAATAATAAAGGGTGAATCATTTTTAGTGTATGTTTGCCTGATGTTCCTGTCTCCATTATTAGTTTCCCGTCCGAATACGAAACCTTCGTCCTTAAGGCAGCGATACGCGTGTTTTGGTATAATCCCACGTAGTCTTGGGCCTGCTGCTCACTTAATGTCGCGTAGGTTGACTTTGGAACCTCTGATTTTCTCGGATAATAATGATTCATAAATTCTTCATACACGTCAAGACTCATCATGGAGTCGTTATTGTAGGACATGTACATCGCTGTATTCTTCTCAGGCAGAATAACAATCAAGGAAGAATGCCCTGTAACATTCCCTCCTTTTAGAATCACATGCTGATTATTCATCTTCTCTTTGAAGTAGCCTTCGAATCCAATTGTTGTAACCGGGAACTCCTTGTCAGGGAATAATTGGTATGTGTGCATTTGCTCTATGCTCTTTGGGCTCACCACTTCTTTACCTTTGTACTTGCCTTTGTTCAGGTGCATAATGAGGTACTTTGCCATGTCATCTGCGGTTGAAACGATACCGCCTTCAGGTTTTTCCGTTGGTTTAAACCCGTCCAAGGGAATCAGTTCACCTGTTGGTCCATAGTGAGCAGCCATTCTGCTTAACAATTGGGGGGTAAACCGCACACTCGTCGAATTCATGCCTAACGGTTTGAAAATATTCTTTTCCATATATTTGGAATATGACATACCGGTTACGTTTGCTACTGCATATCCCGCTAGCATGAAACCAAAATTGTCATAAGTGTACGCTTCTCCTGGAGGCCTGACCACAGTTGGCATATCTGATGCAATGTACTTCTTCATTGGAAAATATTTGTCCGCGTATTCTGGATGCATTTCCATGAGAATATCTGGTTCATCAAATCCACTTGAATATGTAAGCAGATCAAACATCGTCAGTTTTTTTCCTGTTTTATTCGGAACCTTTATTCCTCCTAAATACTCTTGGATATCGTGTTTTAAATCCATTTTCCCTTTATCAACCAACTGCATAGCTGCCAATGCAGTAAATGACTTTGTAACAGAGCCGATTTGAAAAACGGTATTTTTATCAACAGGGATTTTTTTGCCCTTGTCGGCATACCCGTAACCTTTGCTTAGTATCACTTTCCCACCTGCGACGACCACAAAATTAGAACCAACGGTATTAAACTTTTTCATCTTGTTCGCAAAAACACCATCTGCAAAAGCCTCTAGTTCCTTGGCATCTCGCGGCCCCTCCAAGCTAGCCTTTTCAGATGCAACTGGTATGTTAACGGGTGCGGCAACTGACGCGCCATTGGGTGCCATACATGCGGTAGTTATCGTAGTAGATAATAGTAGAACCGCGAGAATGGTGTAAATCATTTTTTCCATGAATGGTTTCTCCTTGAAATGTATTTTTGCCTTATTGTCCGGCAAAACCCAGTATGGCAAAGGATTTGTCATACCAACAAGTTACATTTCGTCACCCACCATACCAAATCACTCCAAAGTGTCATATGACAATTAGGCACTAGGTTTAAAGGGGCTATGAACCCTTTCAATTCAGTTTCTTCTTTACTGTCTCTCCTTCGATTAACACGGGCTGGTAATAGGTGTTGTTGCTTAGATCCTTTTTCCCTTGCAGTTTCTTAATGACCCAATCGGCGGCATCACGGCCCATTTGTTCCTGTGGGTGTGTCAATGTCGTGAGTTTGATGTTCGCATTTTTGGAAATATAGGAATTATCTTGACCAATTATGGACAAATCTTCGGGAACGGATATTCCAAGTTGTCTGCATACATGTACAACTTCTAATCCGACCTCGTCGTTATAGCAGACAATTGCGGTTAAATCGTCTCTTTGTTCGGTCAGGAATTTCCTCAAGTTGGTGGATAGGTCCTGCTTTGTCTCTGTATAGAATGAGAGCACTTGCTCTGGGTGAAACCGTAATTTGGCTTCTCCAAGCGCTTTGATATAGCCCTTCATTCGATACTTTCCTTGTAAATCGTCCATTTTAGCAATGATGCCAATCTGTGTGTGTCCGTTAGCGATCAATTCTTTGGTTGCCAGATAGCTGGATTGTACGTCATCGAGGCAAAAGAAGGGAACCTCCAACTCTTCATAATAAGCATTAATCATGATGAATGGAACATCCTGTTCCTTGAACGTCAGGTAGTAAGCGATATTGGGATTATATAGATTGCTCTTTGTAGGCTCAATGATCAAACCGTCTACACCAAAGGACAACATCATCTCCAAAGCTTTCTTTTCCTGTGCGACATCATTATTGGTGCTCGCTAATAGTAATGAATAATTATCTTCATTTAATCTGGCTTCAATCCCGCGAATAATAGAGGGGAAGATGTAATCAGAGATGTAAGTCGTGATGACTCCGATGGTTTTATTGCTGGAATTCCCACCGGTTTTTGATCGAAATTGGTTGCTGACATAGGTGCCCGATCCCTTTTCACTTCTTAAAAAACCTTCGTTGGATAGTTCTAAAATAGCCTTGCGAACCGTCTGGCGACTAACTTTATACTTATCCTGCAAAGCCAATTCCGTTGGAATTTGTTCTCCTACGCTGTATGCTCCTGAAAGAATGTTGCTTTTTATATCCTCAAGGATAACCTGATACTTTGGTTTCACTTTATTCCTTCTTTCCAAGTTGTTCTAATACTAATTGATGTATCCATAATATTTGTATGTACATATTTTAGCATAATTATGAGTTTATTATAATCTATTGTCCTATCTGTATAAATACTAAAGATAAAATAGAAAAATACTCGGTTCATCATACTATTTGTAGGCATAACTATGTTTTCGTGTTGACAAATGTACGCACAAAAAATATACTAAGGCTGTAAACAAAAGAAAGCGCCTTCTTTGATTATTGCAGTTATAACAGTTGTTCAGAGAGAGGAGTAACGTGAGCATGGATCAAGACATTAAACAAGCGATTACTAAGGGAGAAACCTCACTTGGTATCGAATTTGGATCCACACGTATCAAGGCAGTACTGATTGATCATCGTTTTGAAACAATCGCATCTGGAAGCTATGAGTGGGAAAACCTCTTGGTAGACGGATATTGGACGTACAACTTAGAGACTATCATTACGGGTCTGCAAGAGGCTTATAGTGAAATGAAACAAGAGGTTGAACAAAAATATGGAGTCACCCTTCATACGGTTGGTTCTATAGGATTCTCTGCAATGATGCACGGATATATGGCTTTTGACAGCAAGGGTGAGTTGCTTGTTCCGTTCCGGACTTGGCGGAATGCGACAACCGGGGCTGCAGCAAAAGCTTTAACTGATAAATTCCAATTCAACATTCCTGAGCGATGGAGTATTGCTCACTTGTATCAAGCGATATTGAACGAAGAACAACACGTTCCTCATATTGATTTTATGACGACGTTGGCTGGATATATCCACTGGCTGCTGACTGGCAACAAAGCAATTGGTATCGGAGACGCTTCGGGTATTTTCCCAATTGATGAGACTACACATGATTATAACGAGTCGATGGTTAAGCAGTTTGATGAACTCGTTGCAGCCAAAGGCTACGATTGGAAGTTACAAGACATTATTCCTAAAGTTCATATCTCGGGCGAGCAGGCAGGTGTACTAACCGCAACGGGAGCCAAAATCTTAGATAAATCTGGCGATTTACAACCAGGTATTCCGCTTTGTCCTCCAGAAGGTGATGCGGGAACAGGAATGGTCGCTACGAATAGTGTGAGAAAACGTACCGGCAACGTGTCTGTGGGAACCTCGGTTTTTGCGATGATTGTATTAGAGAAGGACCTTTCAGCGGTATATCCGGAAATTGATCTGGTGACCACACCGAATGGTAATCCGGTCGGAATGGTTCATGCCAACAACTGTTCAAGTGATCTGAATGCTTGGCTGGGCTTGTTCCGTGAGTTCTATGAGGCCATGGGGCAAAAGGCGGATCCAAATCAATTATTCAGTGTGTTGCTGAACAAGGCTTTGGAAGCAGACCCAGATGGCGGCGGCTTACTTAGCTACGGCTATTTGTCAGGAGAGAATATCACCGGAATAGAGAAAGGCCGGCCATTGTTTGTCCGCTCCCCTGAGAGCCGTTTCAATTTGGCCAATTTCATGCGTACTCATCTGTTCACTGCGTTTGCTGCTCTGAAAATCGGGATGGATATTCTGACAAAGAAAGAAAACGTCGCAATTGACAGCATTCTGGCTCACGGTGGTTTATTTAAAACCCCTATCGTCGGACAAAAGATTGTTGCGGCAGCCATGGATGTTCCGGTATCCGTGATGGCAACAGCTGGAGAAGGCGGAGCGTGGGGTATGGCTATTCTGGCTTCTTACATGATGAACAAGGATCAACAAGAAAGTCTGGAAGACTTCCTCGATCAAAAAGTATTCAGAGATGTTGAGGGACAAGAAATTCATCCTGACCGTTCCGATGTTAAGGGATTCGAAACATTCCTAGAACGCTACACACAAGGCCTGGCGATTGAGCAGGCTGCTGTAGATAATCTAGTGGAAAACTGGAGGAATTGACGTGTTAGAGCAGCTGAAAGAAGAAGTATATCAAGCCAATCTGGATTTGCCTAAACATGGACTCGTGAAATACACCTGGGGTAACGTAAGCGCGGTTGATCGTGAGCGTGGCTTATTCGTTATCAAACCGAGTGGTGTTAGTTATGACACGATGAAACCTAGCGATATGGTAGTTGTTGATTTTGACGGTAATGTTGTTGAAGGAGAGATGAGACCTTCATCGGATACACCGACTCATGCCGTACTTTACAAGCACTACGCAGAGATCGGCGGTATTGTGCATACGCATTCGACTTGGGCGACGATTTGGGCTCAAGCAGGCCTGGATGTACCTGTAATGGGGACTACTCATGCAGACACCTTCTATGGTTCTGTTCCCTGTGCTCGTTTCCTGACACAAGAGGAGATTGATCGTGGCTACGAAGCCGAAACCGGCCGTGTCATCATCGAAACTTTTGAGCAGCGCGGGCTGGATATTTTAGCAGTGCCGGGTGTCCTGCTTAAGGGTCACGCTCCCTTCACTTGGGGGAAAGATGCGAAATCCGCAGTTATGAATAGCGTCGTGTTGGAAGAAGTTTCGAAAATGAACTTATTCGCACGGGAATTGAATCATTTTGCTGAAGAATTGCCGCAGCGTATTCTAGATAAACACTATTTGCGCAAACATGGGAAAGACGCTTACTACGGACAAAAATAAGACCAACTAAACTAACAAACGAAGAAAAGAGGATGAATGTTATGTCAACAGTAGGTACAAAACAGTTCTGGTTTATCGTAGGTTCACAACATTTGTATGGAGAAGAAGCATTAGCAGAAGTCAAAGCACACGCACAAGAAATGACCGATGCCCTAAATAAGAGCGGCGTTCTGCCTTATCCGCTTGTATTGCAGGATCTGGCAGTTAGTGCAGACAAAATCACCAGCCTTATGAAAGAAGTCAACTATCGCGACGAGGTTGCTGGTGTCATCACGTGGATGCATACCTTCTCACCTGCAAAAATGTGGATTCGTGGTACTAAATTGCTGCAAAAGCCGCTGCTTCATTTGGCTACTCAGTATAATGAAAGCATTCCTTGGGCTACGATTGATATGGACTTCATGAACCTCAATCAGGCAGCTCATGGTGATCGTGAATATGGATTTATCAACGCCCGCTTGAAGAAACAGAATAAAGTGGTTGTAGGTTACTGGGAACGCGCAGAAGTGCAAAAGCAAATCGCAGAGTGGATGGATGTAGCGGTTGCTTATAACGAAAGCTTCAATATCAAAGTTGCCCGTTTCGGCGACAACATGCGTAACGTTGGTGTTACGGAAGGTGATAAGGTCGAAGCCCAAATTCAATTTGGATGGACCGTTGACTATTTCGGAATTGGCGACCTTGTTCAGTACGTCAATGCTGTGAAGGAAGAAGAAATTGATGCTTTGTTCGCGGAATACTCCGAACTCTATGAATTTGATTATGGTACTTACAGCAAGGAAGCTTGGGAATCCAGTGTAAGAGTGCAAGCAAGCTATGAAATTGCTATTAAGCGATTCCTGGATGATGGCGGCTATACTGCCTTCACAACAAACTTTGAAGACCTCTATGGTATGAAACAGCTTCCTGGTCTTGCCGTTCAACGTCTGATGGCACAAGGATACGGATTTGCTGGTGAAGGTGACTGGAAGACTGCAGCGCTCGATCGTCTGCTTAAAGTCATGAGCCATAACCAATCCACTGGCTTTATGGAAGACTACACCTATGAATTAGCAGCGGGTCAGGAATCGATCCTTCAATCCCATATGCTTGAAGTTGACCCAACGTTGGCAAGCAACAAGCCTAAAATCATCGTGTCTCCGTTAGGTATCGGCGATCGTGAAGATCCAGCCCGTCTGGTATTTGACGGTAAGGCAGGAGACGGTGTAGTTGTTTCCATGGCTGACTTTGGCACCCATTATAAACTGCTGATCAACGAGGTTACTGCATTTGAACCAACAGTTCCTGCTCCAAAACTTCCAGTGGCCCGTGTACTGTGGAACGTGAAGCCAAACTTCCAAGATGGAGTTAAAGCATGGATTAAGAACGGTGGCGGTCACCATACCGTGGTTTCCTTGAATCTAACCACAGACCAAATTGTTACTTATGCAAAACTGGTTAACCTGGAATACGTAATAATTAAATAATTATAGTTCATCGATAAAAGCATTGGGTCAGTCCTCAAGACCCAATGCTTTTTTATTACTCGTCAGAGGATTTTTAATTCATAAGGACGTGATACTATGACGAATTTACCAGCTACGAAAACGAAATTGGTTATCGTTGAAGGCAACCTAGTGTCCGTGAGGCGATTGAGCGAGTGAAAACGATGAGGTCTCCAGAGTGGCTGGATTTTGTGATTTGGTACCATACAGAGCAGAATTATGGAAAGAATAAAGGGCTGCACGGATATGAAGGATATATTCAGTTCCTTGAGCATCGACGTGAGCTAGAATTGCGCATTATTGAGCAACTTCCTTTTCAATCCTTTATACTGGATAACTCCAGTTATGACTGGGAAAATCAACA
The DNA here is from genome assembly GCF_001049835.1 of Paenibacillus sp. Mc5Re-14. Lineage (NCBI taxonomy): Bacteria > Bacillati > Bacillota > Bacilli > Caryophanales > Paenibacillaceae > Paenibacillus > Paenibacillus sp. Mc5Re-14. The sequence goes on from NZ_CVPD01000001.1 coordinate 2,578,610, forward strand.
ACAGACCGTTTCAAACATCATGATGAAGTATTTATAATTACGGGAAACGATAGTTTAATTAGAGAGAGCCATCCTATAAGGGATGGCTCTAAACTTGCTATAGGTTTTTCACAACTTCAATCGAACAAAGTAACCATTTGCAGCAATACCGGCACTTATATATAGAATTTGCATACAGAGGAGGTGCAAGAGGTGCAGTGTTGGATTGGGGAAGCTCGGCTAGGCGATCAAAATGCTTGGAAGCAGATCGTGCAGCATTTTAGTGGGATGGCCTTTTCAGTAGCATTTACCAAGCTGGGTGACTGGAGCATAGTTGAGGATGCAGTTCAGGAAGCGTTCACTGAGGCTTTTGCCAATCTCCATAAGTTACAGGAAGCAGAGGCGTTCCCTGGATGGTTCAAGATCATTGTCGAACGTCAATGTCATCGTCTTCTGCGCCGGAAGACGCCCACGATGATGCCGTTGGCCGAAACTATAGTAATGGATGTGGAGAAATATGATGTGGAACTCATCGCAGAGAGAAGGGAATGGCATCAAAAGCTTCATCAATCCGTCGAGGGTTTATCTGACAAGTTAAAACTGGCGGTTCAGCTGTACTATTTTCAAGGGTACTCAATCGGTGAAATATCAAGCTATCTAAGCGTATCTCCATCCGTGCTCAAAAAACGGTTGTTTGATGCCCGCAATAAGCTGAGAGCTTCACTACTTGTCACCGACTTTGTATCCATGTTTAACGATATTTATGAAGGAGGAGAGTCGATGCTACATATAGTTAATGGAGATCATGTCGGTGACAAGCTGAGGAAAGGGAACATTCGTGGAGATATCTTGGTCTGGAGAGAAGTGTATCCGGTAGGTCCAGTTTCCCTTGAAATGAGCGAGAACTCATCGAGAGCAGCTAGAGCAGAATATTTGGAGAAAACTCTCGGTATCCCAGCAGAAGACTATGTATCAAATTGCGAGGCTCAGGAGCAGATTTTGCATAACTTTCATAAATATGATGAAGTCGTGCTATGGTTCGAGCACGATTTGTTCGACCAGCTGATGCTAAGCTACTTATTGCACTGGTTTTCGACGCAGACCCTAGGTCAAACCAAACTGAGCTTGCTGTGTATCGGCAACTACCCAGGTATTGATCCGTTTAGGGGGTTGGGTCAGCTTACAACGAAGCAGTTAGAAAAATTGTCAGGCACGTGGCAGCAGATCGGTCAGCAGGAGCTTGAGACGGGCAAAGGAATCTGGGAAGCATATACTTCCCCGGATATAACGCGGCATACTGACATTTTGCATGAAGACACATCTGCCCTGCCTTTTGCTCATGCGGCACTTGAACTGCACCTATCTCGTCTACCTTCCACCATGAATGGGCTGGGCATCGTAGAGCAGACAACCCTGGAACTCATCCAGCAAGGAGTAGACTCTCCACAAGAGCTGTTTAAGCAGATCGGGAACCGGATAAGCGGCCTAGGAATGGGTGATTTGGAATTTTGGTATCGTTTAAGGAATATGTCGGAACAACCACATGCACTATTAGAGATTCAAGGGCCCCACTCATTTCCTGATCATCAAAAGAAAACAACTCCATCCTTTGACCAATGTGTTGTTGTATTAACGGAAGTAGGGAGAAATATAACGGCGGGGGCACATGACTGGGTGAAGATGAAGGGAATAGACGAGTGGTATGGCGGCTTGTGGCTGCAAGGTGATTTAGCATGGCGCTGGGATTCAGAGAGAAACCAGTTGGTGTATACGGAACCGTATCATAAATGACAACAAGTTCTGGATGTAGAGCGGGCTTAGTTCATATCAAAAGCCCGGTTACATCCTGATACCCCATACTAACCAACAATTCATTACCATTTAGCTCATGCACTTTCTTCACTGTCACATCTAACTCCATACCAAGTATATACTGCAACACTTCAGCAACATACTTAGGTTGGTTAAGATTAATAGAATATTGTTTGCCCTCTCTCATTACCCGTAATCCCTCATTCAAAGGGCTACCAGTGACAATTGTATCTTTAGTAGTAAATAGAATTATAAATTTTATATCTTTATTTTCAGAAATAATAGTCAACTTGGATCTACAGTAAATATCTCTGACCGTTCTATAATTCCACAAATACGTATTTCCACTAACTACTATTCTCCTCATAGCACTCTAGTCTCCATTCCTACAAGGATGGCAGAATCATTGCGGATTCTGCTTCTTTAGCATTTCAGTCCGGAAGCCGTTCTGCCTGACAAAAAGAAAATGTTTCAAAAATAGTCCAGGTCATGGGGTATCTTCGCCACCTGTCCCTTATTTTACTTGATTTCTACGCATTGTACAGTTGGCGTACAGGCTCTAGATGAATCACATGTTAATTCTTGAAATCCTACATAACAATTCCTGGTTATTCATATACATAAACTGTTGATTTAATTATTGGGAAGCTGTAATCCATGGGAGTAACAAAATCAGCTAGGTTTCTTATAAAAAAACGGAGTTCAATTCTTATTTTCGCGAAGAAGATTCTCACTTTTTAGCAGAAATGATTTATAATTATCAAATAAAAGTAGATATAATTTTTAAATGATTATATTTAAGTTATAATGGAGATAGAAAAGGTATGTTCCTGAGTGGAGCCTTGCTTCTTGAGTCAGTTAAGCAGGAGGGCCTGCTCTTTTTTGCAAATATAAGAGATAAGGAAGGTTTTTATGAATAGTATTCAGAAAAATACAGACGTTATCTTAATTGGTGCCGGGGTCATGAGCGCGACTCTGGGATCATTGCTGAAAGAGTTAGCACCGGAATGGGAAATTAAAGTGTTTGAGAAACTGGCAAGTGCAGGAGAAGAAAGCTCTAACGAATGGAATAATGCAGGCACGGGTCATGCTGCACTGTGCGAGCTGAACTACACATCCGAAAAATCAGACGGATCTGTAGATATTCGTAAAGCGGTTAATATCAACGAACAGTTTCAGCTCTCAAGACAGTTTTGGTCTTTTCTTGTCAACAGTAATTTGATTCGTAATCCACAGGACTTTATCAGGCCAATACCCCATATGAGTTTGGTAATGGGTGAAAAAAACGTATCTTTTTTAAAAAAGCGCTTTAAAGCGCTTTCAAGTGTTTCCCTGTTTCAAGGCATGGAATTTTCCGATGACCCTGAAAAGCTAAAGGAATGGATTCCGCTGATTATGGAAGGTCGTACATTGAATGAACCGATTGCGGCAACCAAAATCGACTCTGGAACAGACGTCAACTTTGGTGCTTTAACACGCATGTTGTTTGACCATTTAAAAAGTAAAAACGTCGAGATTAAATACAAGCATAGTGTAAAGGATATTAAACGTGCGAGCGACGGCTCGTGGAGAGTCAAAGTGCATAATCTGGATAACGGAAAAATCGAATATCATACTGCCAAATTCGTTTTTATCGGTGGTGGTGGCGGAAGTCTACCTTTACTGCAAAGAACCGGCATTCCTGAGTCCAAATATATCGGGGGATTCCCGGTAAGTGGACTATTTATGGTATGTAACAATCCTAAAGTGGTCGCCCAACATCATGCAAAAGTATACGGTAAAGCGAAGGTTGGTGCTCCTCCCATGTCTGTCCCGCATCTGGATACAAGATACATCGGTAACCAAAAAGCACTGCTGTTTGGCCCGTTTGCCGGCTTCTCACCAAAGTTCTTGAAAACGGGTTCAAACTTGGACCTGATTGGTTCCGTAAAACCCAATAACCTCATTACGATGTTGGCGGCAGGGGCAAAAGAGATGGCATTGACCAAATACCTGATCCAGCAAGTGATGTTATCGAATGAAAAGCGTTTGGAGGAACTACGCGAGTTTATTCCCAACGCCAAAATCGAGGACTGGGGGATCGTGGTAGCAGGTCAACGTGTGCAGGTGATCAAAGATACGGAGGGCGGTAAAGGAACTCTTCAATTTGGTACGGAAGTGGTTAGTTCCGCTGACGGCTCGGTGGCTGCATTGCTTGGAGCTTCTCCGGGTGCCTCTACTGCTGTTCACGTTATGCTGGAGGTATTAGAGAAATGCTTCCCACAGCATATGGAAGAGTGGGAACCAAAAATAAAAGAGATGATTCCTTCTTATGGGTTGTCGCTAGCGGAGAACCCAGAGCTTTACCAAGAGATCCATAATACTACAACAGAGACGCTGGGTCTGGGCGAAAAAGAACCGCTGCATCGTTAATTTTTACATGGCTAGTAAATTCGATCATCCAAATATTTTTAATAAAATACACAGTAATCTTACGATACGTATTCAAGTCGCATAAGCGACAACGCCAAGCGGTGGGAAGCTCCCCACCGCTAAAATGATTGTTTACGAGTGCAAAACTTTGTAATGCTTCTGTGTTTATCGGTGTCTGCTATAGTGACTGCAGTAATTATGGAACGGGTTATAAAGGGAAAAACAAATAATTCTTTACCGATCGTTCCCAATATGTTAGGATAAAGCCAGACAGAGAAGAAAAACATATGCGGTGATCAATATAGAACGATCGTTTCCAAAAGGTCGATCCATTTAATCCAGACATATTCTAAATGGTCAGGGGGTAGATAGAATGGCCAGGAGCAAAGAATTTGAAGAAAACGTTGTTCTGGAAAAGGCCATGAAGCTGTTCTGGGAGCAGGGGTATGAGAAAACCTCGATGAATGATCTTGTCGAACATATGGGGATTCATCGAAGAAGTATCTATGATACCTTTACCGACAAGCATACCTTGTTCCTCAAAGTGATGGACCGATTCGGAGAGCGTATTAACGGTAGGTGGGCAGCAGGCATCAAGCAATCTCGGACGGCTAAGCAGGCACTTCAGTTCATTTTTGACTCCATCATTAACGGTGAAGAGGACGTACCGCCCGGCTGCATGTTCGTGAATTCGGCTGTTGAATTAGCGATTCGGGATGAGGACATTGACGAGATAGCGACGAAGGCCTTTGCAAAATCGGAGAAAATGCTTGCAGAAATCGTAACGTGGGGACAGCAAAACGGCGAGTTTACACAACAGTACGAAGTGAAGGAGTTGGCTGAGTATCTGCAAAATGCCTTAGCGGGACTAAGGGTTATGGTGCGGACTTCCGTTCCGAAAGAAAAGCTGCAACGGATAGCTGAGTTAAATCTACGCATTTTAGAGACATAGACGATAACCGAAAACAAATTTTTTTCATTTTTCTAGAACGATCATTCCCATAAACTTTGAAATAGAAAAGGAGAGTTAGTATGAAAACATTAATCATCGTTGCACATCCAAATTTGCAAAGTTCCCGAATGAATCGAGCCTGGACGGAGGTCATGAGACAGCAGCCTGAAACGACCGTACATGTGTTGTATGAAGCCTATCCTGATCATCTGATTAATATTACCCATGAACAGGCTCTGCTGGACAGCCATGATCGAATCATTTTCCAGTACCCGCTCTATTGGTATAGTACACCGCCTTTGTTGAAGCAGTGGTTCGATGAAGTGCTGGCATTCGGCTGGGCGTTTGGTCCTGACGGGGAGCATTTGAAAGGGAAGGAAATCGGCATCGCCATCTCGACGGCAGGAACTGCGGCCTCGTATCAGCCCGGCGGCTACAACCTGTTCACGATTCGGGACATCGCGAAGCCGATGGAGGCGCTGGCCAACTATGTGAGTGCTCATTACCTGCCGCCTTTTGCTATCCATAATGCGAACCATGTGACGGATGAGCAGATTACCGCGAGCCAGGCTGCATATGTCCAGCATCTGGCGACCGTGCGTCATGTCCAAACGTCTGATTTGATCACAATCAATAAATAAAAAACGAGGAGGAAATGAAACATGACAAGCAAAATCGCGTTAATTACCGGAGCAAGCAAAGGGATCGGACTGGAGGTTGCTAGACAACTGGGGCAGCAAGGTATAACGGTATTAGTCGCTGCACGTACGAAAACAGCAGCAGATGAAGCAGCCGCCGGGTTGTTGCAAGAAGGCATTCAGGCAGTCGGCGTGAAGCTCGAGGTGACGAATTCTGCACATATCGCAGAATTGGCCCAATTCATCGAAGATACTTACGGACGGCTGGACATATTGGTCAACAATGCGGGCATTTTGGCAGAAAAAGCGGGTTATGACGGGGATGCTTTCAGAGATACTTTTGAGGTGAACACGTTCGCACCCTATTTGATTACAGAAGCACTGTTGCCGTTACTGCTAAAGAGCAAAGCAGGCAGAATCGTCAACCAAAGCAGCGCTATAGGCTCGATTCAGTTCCAGTTGACCAATGAACGGGTGCAGCGGCTTGCTACCCCGGCTTATGCGGCATCTAAAGCAGCTTTGAATATGCTGACGGCCTACTGGGCGCAAAAAAATAGCGGGACACATCTGAAGGTCAATTCCGTACACCCCGGCTTAGTCAAAACGCAAATGGGTGGGGAAAAGGCGGAGCTGTCGGTGGAGGATGGAGCAAAAACGGCGATCCGACTGGCAACCCTGCCGGAAGAGGGTCCAACAGGCGGATTCTATTACATGGATGATCAGCTTCCGTGGTAAAGCTTTATTTATTGAAAGAAAAAGATTTATATGACATCGTAACAGCAATTATCAATTCGTGTATGGTGAGTGCAGACTGATTGGTCATACCGAAAGATTTGCTCTAGAATTATAATTAATGGGAGGTTTCAGGAATTACGAGAACAAAACGATATCCTTTAAGGAGGCTATTTTGGAAACTTTCATTTACATGGTGAGACATGGTGAGTCACCAAAGACGGAAGGAAATGAAAGAACAAGAGGTTTAACGGATAAAGGTAAATCAGATGCTTATCGAATAACTGAATTATTGAAGGGAGAGGGGATCGAGGTTTTCGTTTCAAGTCCATATCAACGAGCAATTCTCACCATTCAAGAGCTGGCTCGGCGTTCAGGACAAGAAGTTTTGGTATTCGAAGATCTTAAAGAAAGGATCTTTTTGAATGAAGACCACCGAATGCCCGATGCGGAATTATTTCCTTTGTTAGATAAGTCATTTTCTGATCCAAACTTTGCTTTACAGGGAGGAGAGTCTAATACGGTTTGTCAGAACCGAAGTATAGCAGTTCTAAAAGAATTGTTAAAAATCTATCGAGGACAGAAAGTTGCATTAGGCACTCATGGGGCTGTAATGGCTTTAATGATGGGGTATTATGACAAGCAGTACGACTTGAAATTTCTACTACACACATCCAAACCAGATGTATACAGAATGAAGTTCAACGGTCAGGAGTTAATAGAAGTTAAAAGATTGTGGTATACGCCGTAATGTTACGGGAGAAATAGGTACGAAAACGTTGCTCAAAGAGAGACCGTCCTTAGTACAGGATAGTCTCTCTTCAAAACCTTTCTGTAACATCTATTGCAATGAAGCATTAAGCAAATCCTCAGCTATTTTAACCAAATCATCTTTGGTCAGCGGGCTGTCCTGGTTATCGGATATGTTGTAGTGTAAATGTCTTTTTTCATCGAGCCATCCCAGTCGGTTTTTTCCTGCTTCCAAGGGCCTGCTTGCTTCACTTGCCCTGATGTAATAGGCCTTGGTTCCTTTGATTGTCAATTGCTCAGCCGAATCCTGTTCATTTTGCATGATGGTTGTCTTTGTGACTTCAGGAGTGTATTTGGTGACGGTAATGTTTACATAGTCGTTTCCTCTCGCATATCGGGCAAAGGAGGAGTCTGACTTGTTCCAGTTCAGCTTTTGAATAAACAGATTTTCACCCTTCGGTGCAGCTTTGGCCTGTTGCATCAGTTTATCGGTTAAAGCTCGATATTCCTTTTTATTCATCATCCCAGGATATGCAGCGATTGGATAGACGTATCCGAATTCAAACTGATAGCCATCCGGTAGATGAGTGGGATTGCTGAATAATGGAGCCTCAGTTCGCTTGATTTCATCTTGTAAGCTGTTGAAACTTGAAAGTTCAGCCGGTTTGTACGCAAACAGGGCCAGATTAGATAGGTTGTTTTGATTCATAGAATCGTCCTTGACGTAATAAGCGGCATACTCTCCTGGTTGCAAACGGTTCTTCGCCTCTTCGTTCCACCGTGTGTAGGTGGAGGAATGCGTTTTGGAGGCGTCCGTTTCGGCAGGTGTTTTGGCGGTATTTAATACAACGTCGCCCTTACTGTTGCGGAATTCAAGATATTGTGAAGCTGCGTATCCGGTCACAGAGGCACCTACAACAAAAAGCAAAATCATGATAGGGACGGTGATGCGAGGCTGGAAATGGATTTTTCCTATATTCCCCTTTTTGGGCGTCGCCTTTTGGTAGACCTGTTCCATCACTTTGTCAGAGACGTCAAAAGCCTGGATTTTTAAGGCATTCTCTAGCTCGGTTAGCTTGTCCATATTTTTGAATCCCCTGTCTTGCAGATCGGTGTATTTCAGGCTTTGTTTTTGAGTTCTGTTTTGTAACTCACGCATTTGTGATCCTCCTTTAGGGGCTCCATTATTTTTTTGAGCTTTGTTTTTGTTCTGCCGTATTTTTTCTTGATAGCTTCCTCGCTTTTGTTCATGATTTCCCCGATTTCTCCAAACGTTCTCTCTTCAAAAATGCGCAGCACCAGCAGGTTACGCTCCTCCGCGCTCAGTTGGTCCAACGCCCGGCTCAGCGGTTCACTGAAAAGCTGACGTTCCATAACCTGTGCTGCACTGTCTGAAGTCATGTTAGTTGAGGTGAACAGGCTAAGTTTAAATTTGCGCTGTAGATTCTTCCTGCGAATCAGGTTCAGGCAGCGATGATAGGCCATTTTATACAGCCAGGAGGAGAAGCCCACTGTCGGCTTGTACCTGCTAATTTTCTCAAAAGCATTGACGAAAATATCCTGCACAGCCTCTTCCGCCTCCTGCTCACTTCCTAATAGCCTCCAGCAGTACACAAAAATCTGACGCTGATACTCCTTTACAATGTAGGCGTAATCCTGGATCTCGCCAGCTTGAACTTGTTTGATTCTGTATTCGATTTCCTCATTCAAAGATGTAGGCACCCCCTCTGATCAAAAAGAAAATTATATCTGTATAACAAACGAAGATGACCGAAAGGGACACTTTGTCTAAAATTTTTTTAAGTGTTCTATCAACTCTCTAAGAGAATACGATAAAGCAGAACAATTATCTCCCACGTGGTTAGTTTTATAGAGTTAAAGGTATATTGTGGAAGTGAGGGGATGGTAAAATGAAATTAAGATATTCCAAATAGTTTTTATAGGAACGGATTATTTGCATCTAAAGAAAATCGCTGATTTTATGAAAAGACAAGACATTAAACTGGATATCAAAGACACCTGTATACTCTATAGAGAATGTACTGCTGACTTGAATATAAATTTAAAAGGCAATCATTCCAGAATAACAAGTTTAAATGACTTATTTGCAGGAGTTGAAATTCATATTGATCATTTAGAGGCTGGAATGGGATATCAATATGAAAATAAACAAGTGAAAGAAGATATTATTCATTATTGCTGTCATAAAGACGATGAGGAAGGTAAGGAGCTTGGATACCAATTATTTGTAAAATCGTTGGATTACTTCTCCAAGAAATTATTAGCTGAAGGTTTTGTATTAGGGTATCCTGCTGTAGATTCAAAAATTAAAATAATGAATGCCTCTTGTTCAATGTGTTTTTATCGAGATTATTATTACATTAATGGAGCACATGTATCGCTCGAAACCGCTATGCTTGAGGCAGATTGGCAAATATGCGAACCATTGATGCAGGTCCATATGACCTGTAACAAGCTATATTTTAAAGGAAATTCCTTTTTTAGTGGGGTAGAAAATCTATGTATACTCGACGAGGACGAAGATAATTGTAAATTATCATTTAAATCTATACTTTCCACAATCATTGATATTTTAAAAGAGATGTATAACCAAAAAAAAGATGTTTCGGACTTCCATATGGAATTGGACAGCTATGTGCCAGTTGAAGATGTTACTCAGTTAAAAGAGAAATTCAAAGTGATTTATAATATCGATAAATGGAAAGATGAATTAGAGGAGCAAGAGATGAACTCGGCCATCCCGCCTGTATAGCTTACGAAAGCCATCGGCCGTACTGAACGGGATTGCCTCACTCTTTTTTATACAGCGTACCTTCTACTTATGACCTTTGCGTACCTTTAAAAGCTTGCCCTTTACGGTAGTATTCTTCATAATCTCAAGCACCAGTGGGCCCTTGCCATTCAGAATCTCAACATCTGTCACATTATCCAGAATCGTAATGATCCCGATATCATCTGCCGTTACCCCATCCAGCTTAGCGATGGTGCCCACAAAGTCGACAGCTCTAAGTTTTTTCTTCTTACCGCCATTAAAATTGAGCTTCATAATTTGTTGGTTTAATTGCTCGCGTTTGTCGTTTTTGAGTGCAGTTTTTACATGTAGTTTCCGCTCAAAATCTTCTCTGTGAAGATCAACGGCCTCTTCTGAGGGGGCCTTTACTTGCGGAATTGCAAATCCAATGTATGCTTCGATATCAGCTAATCTTTTGCTATCTTTAGGAGTGATTAGAGTAATGGCTTTCCCTGTTTTGCCAGCACGTCCTGTACGTCCTGTACGATGAACATAGCTTTCTTTTTCAAGGGGAATATCATAGTTGATGACATGGGTGATATTCGTGATATCAATCCCTCTGGCGGCTACATCAGTTGCGATCAAGTAACGGAATTGTCCCCTTCTGAATGCGTTCATTACCTCAAATCGCTCATCTTGCTCCATGCCGCCATGGATGCGATCACATGGATATTCGAGGTCAGCCAATGCTCTGAATAGTGTATCTACATGCTCCTGCGTACGACAGAAAATGATGCAGCTGTCAGGGTTCTCAACAATGAGCAGATCCTGTAGCAGAGCCAGCTTGTCCGCCTCCCGCACCTGAATAAGAGAGTGATCAATCGTGGCTGTGGTTACACCTGTCGCCTTGATCTCAATTTCCACAGGATCGTTCATATATTTACGTGACAGTTTGGCTACATCTTCGGGAAAAGTAGCGGAAAATAACATCGTAACTCGGTCATTAGGCAGTGCCTGAATAATCGACTGAACCTGCTCGATAAAGCCCATATTCAGCATCTCGTCAGCTTCATCAATCACGAGATAGGCAATTCGATTTAAGGATAGTGTGCCTCGTTCAATATGATCTAGTACACGTCCGGGCGTACCTACAGCCACATGTGTTCTTTGTTTTAGCTCGGCCTTTTGTATATGAAAAGGATGTTTCCCATAAAGAGGCGTTGCTTTTATCCGCTTAAAGCGTCCGATATTCGTGATGTCTTCAGTAACCTGTAATGCGAGTTCACGGGTTGGTGTCAGAATTAAAGCTTGGGGTTTATTCTCATTCCAATCTACTAGCTCACACAGTGGAATACCGTATGCTGCTGTTTTGCCGCTGCCTGTTTGCGATTTGGCCACAAGATCCTTCTTCTCAAGCGCAACGGGAATAACCTCCGTTTGAATTTCTGTTGGCGTCTCATAGCCCAGGCTATCCAGAGCCCTCACAATTTCTTCACTTAATGGGTAATCTGCAAAATGCTTTTGACTCATTCTCAACCTCTTCTGCGCTGTATTTAAGTACCATTACATATATCATGTCATCGTGTATCGAACTTATACTCAACCAGTATACTCTATTCCAGCTACACTCTAATACATATCAGCGATTAACTTGCTGTTTTCCAGTAAGGCAACTATACTTTTTCTGAGACGAAAAAACACAGTCTGGTTGGTAGTCCAGGCGCATGGAAGACTCTATAATTGCAAGAGTGCCATGTCAGTAACCTTCCCCCCTCGGGATGTCCATCGTTTCGATTTAAAATGAGGGGGATTCAAATGAAGCTTACGATTTATCATGATGGACAGTATTGGGTTGGAGTCGTGGAGGAGCAGGACCAAGGGAAATTGAAGGCAGCCAGGTACATTTTTGGGACAGAGCCTAAAGACGAGGAAATTCTCCATTTTATCCGTGAGGAAATGTGGGAACTTGTTAGTCGGCTTTCACAAGAGGTGGCTATAAAGTGGTCTGAAACGAAGAAGGTCAATCCGAAGCGGCTAGCAAGGCAGGCAGCGTATGAATTAAGGCGGAAGGGAGTCTCTTCCAACGCACAAGAGGCTTTAAAGTTAGAGTATGAGAAGCGCAAGTTGGAGAAACGTACCTACTCTAAACAGCAAAGGGAATCTATGAAGGCACGGATAAGGGAATTAAAGGAGAAAAAAGCGAAGGAAAAACATCGCGGACATTAATAAAACCTCCATACTTATCCGCAATTGTAACGCATGTTTTATCTCGGCATATGTGAAAACATGTGTTACACACAAAGGGCACCCGACTGGGTGCCCTTTAAACTGTCGTATAGAGATTGGTATCCGCTAAAATGAATCCATTCCAAATTACTTAAGCAGTGTCAGTGTTACTTCTATTGTATTATCAATAAATGATCGCTCTGGACGAGACTTTATCATGACGGTCAGACCAATTAACGATACAACTAATGCCTGTGATACAGCCTTCGCATCTAGTCCGATCTCAAGCTCACCTGATTGTATCCCTCGTTCAATGGTTTCTTGAAAAATGACTGCCAGGTACATTTGATGCTCCCTTGTAAGAATTTCAAACTTCTCATCATGGGGCGCAAGTTCAACCATTGTATTAATGCAAAAGCATCCCTTTCTAGGATTTTCCGCATACTCCTCTTCAACCACACCCTCAAAAAAAGTACGAAATGCTTCTTTTACAGATGGAATGCTTTGAAGTTTGGTTCGGATCAGAGAAGCACGGGACATCGTGTATTTGCGTAGCGCGGCTTCGAACAATTCTTTTTTGCCCCCAAAAGTGGAATATATACTGGGGCGTTGAATTTCCATTCTGGAAGTTAAATCACTTAATGAGGTGGCTTCATATCCCTTTTCCCAAAATATTTGCATAGCTGCATCTAAAACTTTCTCTTCGTCAAATTCGCGGATTCGTCCCATAACAATACCTCTCGTTACTCATGATTTTATTCTTAAAGGCTCCATGTATCTGATTATAATGTTCAGTGACATTCATTTGATTACCAATTGGTACGTTATTATCTTATAATTAGTCCTTAAAATTGTCAAATGAAGGTTGGTCTTTCCCGAAAAGAGGAGGTGAATATGAAAGAATAATCAAAGTGGATTTACTATGATTGTTGACAGTATTCTTTTTTGTGAGTTATATTTACTGGGGAAAATAACATACCGGTTGGTATGATATTTTATTGTTATTCAATTGGCACACAAAGAAAGCTATTAGAACGGGAGAGATAGACCATGGAGATAGGTATTACCTCGTTTGTAGAGACAAAGCCTGATGTTCAGACAGGCGAAGTGATAAGTCACGCACAGCGGTTGCGTGAAGTTGTCGAGGAAATTATCCTTGCTGATCAAGTGGGACTTGATGTGTTTGGTGTAGGTGAGCATCATCGAAAGGATTATTCGGCATCTTCACCAGCAATGGTGCTGTCCGCGGCTGCAGCGCAGACGCAACGGATCCGGCTAACCAGTGCAGTGACGGTGCTTTCTTCAGCTGATCCGGTGCGCGTTTTTCAAGACTTTGCTACGCTGGATGGTATTTCAAATGGACGTGCCGAGATTATGGCGGGTCGAGGTTCTTTTATTGAGTCTTTTCCTCTGTTCGGCTATGACTTGGATGACTATGATGAGCTGTTTGAACAACATTTGGAACTTCTCCTTAAAATACGGGAGTCCGAAAAGGTAATCTGGAAGGGCGGTCATCGGCCAGCCATTAACAATTTGGGCGTGTATCCCCGGCCAGTTCAGAATCCTTTACCAATATGGGTAGGTAGCGGGGGGAGGCAGGATTCTGCTATTCGTGCAGGTCTGTTAGGACTGCCCTTGATGTTGGCGATCATTGGAGGAAACCCGATAAATTTTGCACCGCTTGTCCAGCTTTATAAGAAAGCAGCAGCGCACGCTGGTCATGATGAATCGCAGCTTAGGGTTGGGTCGCACTCGATAGGATTTGTTGGAGAGAATAATGAGCAAGCGGCAGATACATATTTCCCTTCTACGATGGCAGGTATGAATAGATTGGGCAGGGAGCGAGGCTGGGCGCATTATGATCGTTCCAGCTATGATGCCGCGCGCAGCTTTGAAGGTGCGCTGTATGTTGGCGATCCCGAGACGGTTGCTCAGAAGATCATTCATCTTCGCAAGCATGTTGGTGTTACACGCTTTATGCTGTATGTTCCGTTAAGCACGATGCCGCATGCCGAGGTGATGAGAGCCATTGAGCTACTTGGAACAGAGGTAGCACCCCGAGTGCGGAAGGAAATAGCCAAGTGGGAAGCGGAGACGGAAAAAAGTTTATAAAATAACCTAACATAGGAGTGATTCGCATGGATTTTAAAAATCGTTTATTACCAGAATTAAGGTCAGTAATTGCACAATTCCCCGGTTTTCAACTGGAGGAGAATTTAGAACTGAGCAGAAGTTATTTGTCGAGTCCGCCTATTGAGCAGTCGGAACACGTACGCACGATAAGCCGGATGATTCCGAGCGTTGCAGGCGAGATAATAGTCAAAATCTACGAACCTGCCCAGCGAACTGACGTTAAGCTTCCGGCCATGCTGTGGATTCACGGGGGAGGCTATGTAATGGGGCATCCTGATATGGACGATGCTTTGTGCGAACGCTTCGTGCAGGCGGCTAATTGCGTCGTCGTATCGGTCGATTATCGACTTGCTCCCGAGCACCCCTACCCAGCTGCCATCGATGACTGTTATGCCGCTTTGACGTGGATGACCGATGAAGCTGAGCTGCTGGGCATCGACTTGGACCGGGTCGCAATTGCTGGTGCAAGCGGAGGTGGCGGTCTAACCGCAGCACTTGCTTTAATGGCTCGTGACAAAGGCGGACCAGCCCTTATCTTCCAAATGCCGCTATATCCGATGATCGACGACCGCAATGTTACGGCATCAAGTCATGAAATTACGGCCGATAATGCACCATGGAGCCGGAAGAACAACTTGACGGCCTGGAACATGTACTTGGGTAATCGTACCGAAGATAGCGAGGTCTCCCCATATGCGGTGCCGTCGAGAGCAGAAAGCTTGGCTGGTCTGCCGCCGACCTACACGTGCGTAGGGCAGCTCGATCTATTCCGAGATGAGACGATCGAATATGTGGCACGCCTTGCCCAAGCGGGCGTTGACGTCGAATTTCATCTGTATCCCGGCACATTCCACAATTTTGAAGGGATGGTTCCTCAAGCAGAAGTAAGTCAACGCGCCAGCCAAAGTTATGTAGACGCGATTGCAAGAGCGCTTAATCCTTAAATAATTAAGGAGCGGTCTTCAGGTGATATGCTCCCAAGAAGATAGACAGGTTGAATAATAAAACCTACTACTGTGAAGGGGGTATATCACTTTTCGCAGCAGCCTTTTCTTTTCGTTTCAGAGTTGTTTGGGATTCGTGTTGTGGCTGTTCTGCAATGATGTAAGATTTTTCGGGTAAAATCTATACTTTCACATGTAGCAGAAAACAACTATTCATTCTTATAATTGGAAATGTAAGCGCTTAAATTATTGAGTAAGAGTATTATCAAATTATACGTGTGAGGAGGAGATTTTATGTTAAGAACTAAAGTGGGCAAGCTGGTGAGCAGTTTGGCGTTGGCGGGTGTGTTGTTATCATCTGTTCTGGTCAACCAGGCTGATGCTGGCCTGGCAAATGGAAGCAAATTTCTGGGGAATATCATTGCGGGCAGTGTCCCTCCTAGTTACGGGACATACTGGAATCAAGTGACGCCGGAGAACTCGACTAAGTGGGAATCGGTTGAAGGCAGTCGTAACAACATGAACTGGTCGCAGGCGGATACCGCCTACAATTATGCCCGTAGCAATGGTTTCCCGTTCAAGTTCCATACGTTGGTATGGGGTGCCCAGGAGCCAGGATGGGTTAAAGGACTGTCGGCTGCTGATCAGAAAGCGGAAGTGACTCAGTGGATTAAAGCAGCAGGTCAGCGCTATCCGAATGCGGCGTTTGTAGATGTGGTGAATGAGCCGTTGCATCAGAAGCCGTCCTACCGCAATGCCATTGGTGGTGACGGGTCGACCGGATGGGATTGGGTCATATGGTCGTTTCAACAGGCTAGACAAGCTTTCCCGAATGCCAAACTGCATATAAATGATTATGGTATTATCAACGACCCTTCTTTAGCCGACCAATATGTCAATATTATTAATCAGCTCAAGAGTAGAGGCCTGATTGACGGTATTGGCATTCAATGCCACCATTTCAGTATGGACAACGTCTCAGTCAACACGATGAATACTGTACTAAATAAGCTGTCGGCGACCGGGTTACCGATCTATGTGTCGGAACTGGATATAACTGGGGATGATAATACTCAACTTGCCAGATACAAAGAGAAGTTTCCAGTCCTTTGGCAAAACCCCTCAGTGAAGGGAGTTACGCTTTGGGGGTATATCCAAGGACAAACTTGGAAAGAGGGTACACATCTGCTGAACTCTAACGGCACGGAACGTCCTGCGCTCCAATGGCTGAGACAGTATCTGAAGAGATAAGCTATAGGTGGCACTTAAAACCCAACAGATGCGGACTTTTGCTAAATATCCGGGCTGGGTAGTTGTTTATTTGAAGAAGTCTTGGCTGAAATGTTACACGCCCAAGGCTTCTTTTTATTTAGCTTAAACGTATCTTTTGATTGAAATAAAACCGTCTGGACGGTATAGTAAAATGGGTGGTGATCAGAATGAATACAACTAAAAAAACATTAAAAAGAGAATTAATCCTTAAAGCGGCTTCTATAATTGTACAAGAAGAAGGAGTAGAAAAATTAACGTTAGAAGCGGTGGCTAAGAAAGCGGGAGTAAGTAAGGGAGGATTGCTTTACCATTTTCCGAATAAAGATGAATTGATTCTGGGGATGGTTGAACAGCTATCGACCAGCTTTATCACCGAATTTAATGAAAGGGCAGAAAACGATACACATTCCCAAGGTAGATGGACTCGTGCTTATATGAATACGTCATTTTCCGGGGATCAGGATGCAAGTGACCTGTATACCGCTCTCTCGGCAGCACAATTTACGAACCCTCAAATGCTCAAGCTGCTTCAGGATGAGTATGCGAATATCCAAAATAAAATCGAAAACGACGAATTAAATCCGGTTCGTTCTACGATTGTCCGATTAGCTATAGACGGTTTGTGGTTTGCCGAAATGTTCGGACTCGCTCTTCCCAATGAAGAATTGAAGCAAAAAATTATAGAAGAATTAAAGACATATATAAAGGAGAATGAATGATGGCTTATTTTTTCTTGGCAATCTCTATTGCTAGTGAGCTTATTGGTACTTCAATGCTTAAAGCTTCAGAAGGTTTTACGAGACTGTATCCGACTCTATTCACGATTGTCGCGTTTGTAATCTCTTTCTTCTTTATTTCACTAACCCTCAAGACACTTCCTCTTAATATGACGTATGCCATTTGGTCAGGGGTGGGGGCTGTTGCTACAACGGTGATTTCAGTATTGATTTGGAAGGAGAAAATCAATACAGGGAGTATCGTAGGGATTGCTTTAATTGTTATTGGCGTGGTGGTATTGAACCTATTTGGTGCAGGACATGGTGAGGCCAAAGGAACAACAGAAGCAACCAGTTCAATCGTCCAAAAATGAAAAAGTATAATATCACTCCAGTTTGTAAAGAGGCGGTAGATCCTCACTTATCGACTTAGAGATTCTAAGAAAGATAGGTGGGGGATCTACCGCCCTGAAATCATGGTTTATACGAATAAACTTAGTATTAAGATGAATCCTAATCCGGCTACAGAAATAATGGTCTCAAGCAATGTCCATGTGGCAAAGGTTTCTTTCATGCTTAAACCAAAATACTCTTTAAACATCCAGAACCCGGCATCGTTAACATGTGAAGCTATTAAGCTACCCGCTCCCGTGGCAAGCACGACTAAAGCAAGATTAACGTCAGATTGTCCTAACATCGGAATTACTAAACCAGCGGTTGTTAAGGCTGCAACAGTCGCAGAACCCAGGGAAATACGTAAGATTGCAGCGATGATCCAGGCTAGCAGAATTGGTGATAATGTAGTTCCATTGAATAAATCGGCTACATAGTCACCTACGCCGCCATTAATGAGTACTTGTTTGAAGGCTCCGCCTCCCCCAATGATCAAGAGCATCATCCCAATATGAGTAATAGCAGTTGTACAAGATGCCATTACATCTTTGATTGGAATTTTTCTTGCGATTCCCATGGTGTAGACGGCAACCAGCAAGGAAATCAACATGGATGTTGATGCATCACCAATAAAACGGATCGCTGCCAGTAAACTATTATCCTCAAATCCCATTGTTTTTTGAAGCAAAGTAATAATCGTAGCAATCGACATTAAAATGACAGGAAGCATTGCAGTAAATACACTGATTCCGAATCCAGGAGTTTCCTCAGACTTAAATACTTTCTGTTCACCTAAAGAGGCAATGTTACCGGTTTTCGTAAATGAAGCAGGTACGAGTTTTTTGGCAAGCTTCGTAAATACAGGACCAGCCAAAATAACGGTTGGGATAGCAATAATGAAGCCATAAAGTAAAACCTCACCAAGGTTCGCGCCATATTCACCAGCAATCACGGTTGGTCCTGGATGTGGTGGTAAGAAACCGTGTGTGACGGACAAAGCAGCGACCATCGGAATACCGAGATATAAGATAGAAACCTTTAATTCTTTTGAAATGGCAAATACGATTGGAATTAACAATACTAATCCTACTTCAAAAAATAACGCAATTCCGATAATGAATGAAGCGGCTACGACCGCCCATTGAATATTTTTTTCACCAAATTTGTCAACGAGGGTCATGGCAATTCTTTGGGCCCCCCCAGAATCAGCGATCAACTTCCCTAACATCGCCCCAAGTCCAAAGATTAACGCTAAGTGGCCTAGTGTTCCGCCTAATCCGGCTTCAATGGTTTTGACAATTTCCTCTAAGGGCATTCCAAGGGCTAGGGCCACGCCGAACGATACAATGATTAGGGAAATAAAGGTGTTTAATTTGAAGCCCATGATTAAAACGAGTAATGCTAAAATTCCAATCGCTACAACGACTAATGGCATTGTAATTACCCCCTGTATTTATCCTTTTAGTGTTTAATTAAGCTTCTTTGATAATTGGCAATCCGTGTATAATCGTCTTCCAATACTCTGGATAGGTTAATGAAAATCGGCAGCAACTTTCTATATTCCTTGGTTGCTTCTTCTTTGGGTGCATGTTTGTTGGTACTGCCAATCATTTCAGAGACGACTTCAAATGATTGGATTTTTCCGGTGGCGTACAAGCCTAAAATACAAGCTCCTAGACAAGAACTTTCGTAGCTTTCTGGAACGACGACTTCAGATGCGAATATATCAGACATCATTTGCCGCCAAACATCCGATCTTGCGAAGCCTCCTGTAGCTTGGATTCGGGTCACTGGCCCGTCCATGCATTCGGTTAAGGCCAAAAATACGGTGTATAAATTGTAAATGACTCCTTCTAAGGCTGCGCGAATCATATGTTCCTTTTTATGTGACATCGTTAAACCGAAGAATGAGCCACGTACGTCTGGATTCCATAAGGGTGCACGTTCACCAGCGAGGTAGGGGTGGAATAACAATCCATCAGATCCTGGCCTTACGCGTTCAGCAATTTTAGTCAACACATCATATGGATCAATTCCTAGTCGTTTGGCTGTTTCTACTTCTGATGAGGCAAGCTCGTCACGAATCCAGCGAAGGACCATCCCGCCGTTATTTACCGGTCCGCCAATGACCCAGTGCTTTTCCGTTAACGCATAACAAAATATTCTTCCCTTTTCGTCTGTTTGTGGCTTGTCTATGATGGTTCGAATGGCACCGCTTGTCCCAATGGTGACGGCAACTTCGCCTTTTCGTATCGCATTGACACCTAGATTAGAGAGAACCCCATCGCTGGCTCCAATGACAAATGGTGTTTGTGGATCGATACCCATCTCTTTTGCTAAAACTGAATTACAGTCGGTAAATATTTTGGTTGTGGGTACGAGCTCAGATAGTTGGGAACGGGTTATCCCCGCAATTTTTAAGGCCTCTTCATCCCAATCCAGCTTTTCGAGATTCATCATGCCCATGGCTGAAGCCAGGGAATAATCAACAACATATAGATCAAAGAGCTTTTTGAAAATATATTCTTTAATCCCGATATATTTTTTAACCTTGATAGCGATTTCAGGAAGATCATTCACAATCCAAGCTATTTTAGTTAAGGGTGACATGGGGTGAATGGGTGTTCCTGTTCGTCTATAGACTTCTTGGCCGTTCAAATCATCTTTTATTTGATGTGCCCACGCTTCGCTGCGATTATCTGCCCAAGTGATACAAGGTGTAAGTGGGCGGTCGTGTTCATCCATTGCAATGACACTATGCATAGCACTGCTAAATGAAACAAACGATAGCTTTTTTTGTGAGTGATGTTTCATGATATTCGAAGTCGCTTGTAGGACTGCCTGAAAAATCTCCTCGGGGTTTTGTTCAGCTGTAGCTATATCCGGTGTATAAAGCGGGTACCCGATATTTTCTTGTTGGATAACTTCGCCTTTTTCACTAAATAAAACAGCTTTTGTACTGGTGGTTCCGATATCTATACCTAACATGTAGTTAGTCATTTGGTGGCACGACTCCTTTGGACAGCAGTTGTTGGGACATCCATAAGTCTTCTACTTTACCTTGAACATCATCAAAGTTTACATGTAAAGACTTAATCATAAGGTCTCTATCTTTTGCCTGGATTGCTTCAATATAAAGCTCATGATTTTTTACAATCCGCGTAAAGTCTTCATACTTTTCTTTGAAACGCATACGCATCGACAACAGAATAAGGCTTTCCATCACGGGCTTTAAATTATTCCAGATCATCAGGATGTATGAATGATTAACTGCACGAATAATCGTTTCATGGAACAAGACATCTTGATATGAAAATTCATCGGCATCACTGTATTTGACCGCGACTTTCATCATTTCGAGTATTTTACTAAGTTCCTTTGCTAAATCATGAGTGTCCATCTTTATAAGACGTTCAAATACGAAGGATTCTATAAGTAGACGAACATCATAAATTTCTTCTATTTCTTTCTCTGATAGCCCCATAACAACGGCACCCATTCTTTCTAAGCGGATGATATTTTCGGAAGCCAGTATTTTTAACGCTTCACGAATAGGTGAGCGACTTACAGCAAAATCAGCAGCCAATTTATTTTCAGATAATATGGTACCGCTTTCAATTGCACCAGAAATGATGCGCATTCTAAGCTCAGACGTAACACGATCACCAGTAGAGGCTTTTAGAAGCCATTTGGAGGGATATAGGAATTCACTGGACTGAACCATAAATTCACCTTCTCATCAATCAAGTATACTTGTATACAAGTATTATAATCTAAAATTTTAAATTTGCAAGCGTATTCATTAGATTATTTTTGTAAGCCAGTTCGGTTTTTTTGTGCAAATGCACAATCAATTTCGTCTGTTCTTCAATATAATTCACACTCTGCAATCGATATAATGAAAGCGTAATCAAAAATTGCCCGGGGGGTTAGACAGATGGAAGGGTTAACGATCAGTTGGATAGGAGCTCTGGCAGGGCTGGCTATTGCAATTATTTTGATATTGAGAAAGCTGAATCCGGTTTACGCCTTATTTTTGGGAGCTATTGTAGGCGCTTTATTGGGCGGAGCCAATCTGGAGCAAACAATCAGCGTGTTAATTAGTGGTACGCAAAGTGTGATGGGGACGGTCATTCGTGTGCTCGCGGCCGGTGTATTAGCAGGCGTGATGATGGAGTCTGGGGCAGCGGAGACAATTGCACAGGCTATTGTAAAGAAGTTTGGCGGCAGTAAAGCGATCCTTGCCCTAGCGTTAGCGACGATGATTATTACAGCAGTAGGCGTATTTATTCCCGTCGCAGTGCTAATCGTGGCACCTATTGCTTTGTCGGTTGGGAACAAAATGGCGATTTCCAAGCTGGCTCTCCTGCTGGCCTTGTCTGGAGGCGGAAAGGCGGGAAATATTATCTCTCCAAATCCCAATACGATTGCGGCAGCACGCGGGTTTAATCTGGATTTAAGCCACGTTATGTTGGCGGGTGTGGTGCCCGCGATATGCGGATTAATCATGACTGTTCTGGTGGCGTCTATGTTAAAAAACAAGGGCGTGAAGGTATCCGAACAGGATATTATGGATAGTGATGTCGATACGTCGAAGTACCCGGTATTGGGACGGGCGATTGTAGCTCCGGTGGTAGCCGTTATTTTGCTGATGATTAACCCGATTGGTTCCATCTCTGGCATTGAAGCACTGTCGAATTTCAAGGTCGACGCAATGTACATTCTGCCGATTGCCGGGATTGTGGGTATGCTGGCCATGGGACAAGGGCGCAATATTCTGAAGTATTCGGCTTCCGGTTTGAATAAAATGACGGCAACCGTGCTTATCTTGATCGGTGCAGGCGGGATTGCGGGTCTGATCTCTGCCTCCAATTTATCTGCTCAGGTAGTTGGCTTAATTGAAGCTTCGGGAGTTTCTGGCACATTTTTGGCACCGCTTGCAGGGATTCTGATGGCGGCTGCCACAGCATCGACCTCGACGGGCGTTATTTTGGCGACTGGATCGTTTGGGGAAGCCATTTTGAACATGGGGACTGCCCCGTTAGCCGCCGCTGTAATGGTGCATACAGGAGCTACCGTCATTGATTCCTTACCACAGGGCAACTATTTTCACGTTACGGCAGACAGCATGAAAATGAGCATTAAACAACGGATGGGATTGATCCCTTATGAGGCTATTGTGGGCGGAACTATGGCGATTGTAGCAACAATCATATATGGATTTATACTTTAATATTCACGATGGGGTGACAAAATGAGAGATAAAACATTTGTACTGGCACCGGACTCTTTTAAAGAAAGCATGACGGCAAAGGAAGTGTGCATCGCAATGGAGAAAGGGCTGCGCAAGGTCTATCCGACAGCCCATTATGTCCACGTTCCGATGGCAGACGGCGGTGAAGGAACGGTACAATCACTGGTGGATGCGACAGGCGGACAGCTTCGTTACATGGAGGTGACCGGACCGCTTGGAGAACCTGTAAATGCGGCATACGGCTTGCTGGGAGACGGCACCACTGCGGCAATCGAGATGGCATCTGCCAGCGGAATCCATCTGGTTAATAAGGACAACAAAAACCCGTTAAAGACAACAACCTATGGTACAGGCGAGTTAATTCGGGAGTGTCTGAACCAGGGAATTCGAAAAATTATCATTGGCATTGGCGGAAGTGCGACGAATGATGGCGGTACAGGTATGGCAGAAGCGCTGGGCGCTAGATTTCTGGATGCAGCAGGCAATCCTCTTCCACGCGGCGGCGGCAGTCTGGGCGAGCTGGCCAGTATTGATATTTCATCACTGGATGACCGCTTGCAGCAGGTGCAATTGATTGTAGCCTGTGATGTGACAAATCCGCTCTGCGGAGAGCATGGGGCATCCCGTGTATTCGGCCCGCAAAAAGGGGCAACGCCAGAAATGGTGCAGCAATTGGATGCCAATCTTGCCCATTATGCGGATGTGGTGAAGCAGCAGCTGGGCAAGGATGTACGCGATCTTCCGGGCGCAGGTGCAGCAGGTGGCTTGGGTGCGGGCTTATTGATTTTTACTCAGGCGACGCTGCAAAAAGGCATTGAAATCGTGATTGAATACACTGGCTTAAAGCAGAAGCTAGCCACGGCCGATATCGTATTGACGGGGGAAGGCGGCATTGATTTTCAGACCAAATTCGGTAAAACTCCGTACGGAGTAGCTCAGGCAGCCAAACAATCCGGCAAAAAGGTCATTGCGGTCGCAGGTTATATCGGGGAAGGGATCGACACGCTGTACAAGGAAGGAATAGATGCAGTGTTTGGCATCGTGCCGGGAGCCTCGGAGCTGGGCAAGCTGCTGGCCGAAGGACCGCAAAACGTAGAGCGTACGTGCGAGAATATCGCAAGAGTACTTCAATTCAATGAGAAAGAACGGATTCTGGCGTGATCCGGCAGTTTATTGATACAGCGCCAATAAGCCGTGCGTAAGCTCAAAAAGCTGAAGGAGATTCCGGGGATCTTTGCCAGTTAAGGTATGGATGCGCTTCAGGCGGTATTGCAGTGTATTTCGGTGAATGTTTAATTCATCTGCGGTGAAGGAGACACTGCCGTTATGGTTAATAAAGCTTCGCAGCGTATCCAGCAAATCCACGGTATCTTCCAGCTTGCTAACCAGATGAATCGTGTTAGTCAGGTTGGTTTGGCTTAATTTGACCAGAAATTCGACTTCAACAAAAGAAACGATCTGCACAGGCGGACGCAGTGCTAGTAAAACATTCATAGCGGACTTGGCTTGCATATAAACATCGGCAATGCTGTGCTCTTGTCTGCTGATGGCAAGCAGCACATCGGGATGGCTGCGTACAAGTGGTTCCAACAGTTTGGCGGTTGGTTCCTGATTTTGTATCAGGATGAGATAACTGTCTTCCTCCATCCGAAAGGATGGGTGCTGCATCAATATATTGGATAACTCGGCCAAATGAGCAGGATCAGAAGGAAGATGCTTTACATATACAGCCGAAGTTTTGAGAAGCAAATCAATGTGATATTGAGCAGCTTCTTTTTTTATTTTTTGGGTGTAGGCTCCCTGATGATTTAACAGCATTTCCAGTACGGATTTTTTACGGTTGGCCTCGTGGGCCAAATGCTCCAAGGAAATGCGCTGTTCAATCAGAAGAGACACCGTAGTTTTAACAATATTGCAAAAAGGACGAACTTCGTCAGGATTGCCTGAAATACCAATGACACCGACTAGCTCATGATGAATGACAATTGGTTCATTGGTTCCCTTTTTCTCGTAATGTCCGTCCTGCCACACTTCAATCATTTTCTCGGTTTCGAGCGCCTGAACAGCCCCCTGGTGAATGGTTCCGATTCGTTCACTCTCGCCGCTGCCAATGATGATGCCTCGTTCATTCATAATATTGATGTTGTATGGAATATCCTTCATCATTTTGTCTACGATGTCTTGGGCTTGTCTTTCGGAGAGCGGAAACAAATCAGGACTCCTCCTTTATCTAGTGATGTAAGGTGTTTTACTATATCGCATTTTTGAAAGGGTTTTCAATTCGTTGTGCATCTGAACAATATAATAGAGCAGGGCGCTGAACGTGTCAGCCTATTTTATCATAGATATCAAGAGTAGTTGTATGCAAAAAAACAGGGCTCCAAGGAGCGCCTGTTTTTTGCGTCGTATTCTCTCATTGCTAGTCATGTTGCCTATGGTCGAACCTCACGAAAGCTATAGGTAATGTCATGAAGTTCTTTCTTTAAACGGCTATATTTTGATGCAGGTGTATAACCGATGATCTGATAGAAATTATTTTCAGTTTCAATAATAGCTACATGGGTGACATAACGGTCTACATCTTTCTGTCCTTTAATCGTGAACTGAGTGGCAGGATATCCTTGAATCGTGGTGTTGGATGAGGGTCCTACCGTAGAGAGATTAAACTCTTTGGTTATATTGTTTTGAATTTTCTTTGTGTAGTACTGGCGCGTTACATTACCCAATTTCTCCTTCGAATTGGATCGTACGATAACAGACTTTTGAATGTAGGGATTGAATATCGCAATATCTGCTTTTCCTTCCCAGTCCGGGTCTGTTGACCAGTCTAACGGGGCTGAGATTTGAAATCTTCCATCTCTACTTACATAGCTCTGTTCCTGCTTGCTTACCGGAGCTTCATCGGACTCGTAACTGTTTGCCAGTACAAAAATAGCATTTACAAACGAGGCTCCCAAAATCACCATTGCGGTAAAAAATATAAAGAGCGACCATCTCATTACCTTTTTGCTAATCGGCTCTAAATCCCGTACCTTTACCACATATGTACCTGCGGCTAAATCACCAATTCGTTGTCTTGATGCAGTTACTAACACGCTGATACCAGCAGGTAGTGAACCCATTAGCAATGGATTGGTATCTATTAACCTGAGCAGCGTGCGAATGAGTGATTTAAGAAAACCAGGAGGGTTTCCTTCTCCGTTAACCACCTTAATACGAAAAACAAATTTGCCAAGCGTATAGCCTGTGTAACCTTCCAAAAGCAAATAATAGCAGAAGAAAGCTATAATCAGAATGCAACGGGAAGCAATCGCTAAAGGCAACAACCATCTGTCTGTTACCTGAATGACCGAGATGAAAAAACAAATATAACCAATTATAAAAAATATGAAATCAAAAATCGTTGCTCCCCAACGTCTAAACAAAATAGACGAACCGTAGGTTTTTGATATTTCAGCCATTCTGTTTGTTTCCCCATAGTTTTGCCCATGCCGAATGTACCTCTCTCTTGCTGTTGCCTGTGAATTCTGTGATATGTGCTGGTCTTCCAAATCGTACACCTCATTTTAATATTCCATAATTTAAGACACACTCCTTATATAACGGTCTTTTTATCATCCATGTTTAGGAAAACATTCTATAAACAAAGAACTAATTATAAATATCCCTTTAGAGGTATTCTTTCATTTACTTTATAATTGGAAGAAGAAAGTAATGATCATCGAATATTGAACTTAGGAGGCGTAGGTATGAATGGAAAGCTGGCGAAAGTGAACAAGGGGACAGGGGTGAGAATATGAAAGGTGAGTTTCCGGTTATAACAACCGAACGTCTTGTATTACGAAAAATGGTAGCGACGGACAGCAAGGACATGTTGGAATACTTTTCAGATGAGCAGGTGATGAAGTTTTATGGACTGAGCCCATTTGAGTCTGAACAGGACGCATTGGATGAGATCAGTTGGTATGATCAGATTTTTGAGACAGACCAGGGAATCCGCTGGGCTCTTCAAACGAATGAAGGTAAAATCATCGGTTCTTGCGGATTTCATAACTGGGATCAACGTCATCACCGAGCAGAAATGGGTTATGAATTGTCCAGAGCCTATTGGGGCCAAGGGTTAATGTCAGAGGTACTTGCAGCTGTAATCGACTATGGGTTTAATACCCTCCTCTTGAACCGCATTCAGGCACTAGTAGAGCCGGAGAATACACAATCCTTGCGTTTGCTTGAAAAAGCAGGCTTTCGGCAGGAAGGAATCCTATCTCAGTATGAATTTACGTTGGGGAAATATGATGATCTTTGCATGTGCGCACTCATTAAATCAGAATATATCAAACGGTATCAGAAATGAAAGATATAGTTGGATCAAACAGGGGAATATGGACAGTAAGAAGGTTGATCATTGTACACATGATTAACCTTCTTTTTGATTTAAATGTGGTGAACCATTATCTATGAAGGGGTATACACATTTCATACTGCTCAATAGGGTCCTTAGAGAAGCCTACCTTTTGGATAAAGCCTTCAAGAGAGTTATTGTCGGACAGGCAGATATATACCTTCTCGGCCTTTTGGGTTTCTGCCGCTTTATGAAGTAGGGTACGTCCAAGGCCTTGGTTTCGATGTTTGGGATCGACCCAAAGAAAGTTGATTTTACCTTGAGCACCCATAGCAATCATGCCGAGTCGGGTTTGATCGACTGCATAGATGCCGAGAAAAACTTCTTGTGTGCTGTTGGCGTAATAAGGTGTGTCACTTTGCCAATGGATGTGACAGTCGGTGAGGGTTGTACGGAAATCTGCGACATCATCAAATATAAGTTTTTTAAGAGTGTACGAAGATGAAGGAGCGGGAGAGACCGATGGGAGCATAGCGTTATAATATTTTAGCGTATAGCGTGCCTGATAGCCGTGCTTTTTATAGAATTGGACAGCTCGGTGATTATCTCTGATGACTTCGAGCCATAGCTGCTGGCAGCCCGCGGAGATGGCCGTTTGTTTATGCAATTCGAGCAACCTGTTGCTAATACCCTGGCCACGGTAAGCTGGACCGATGCATAGCGTACCGCAACGCATGGTCTTGTACCCGTCAAACTGCCGGATACCGCCGAGAATCAAGCCGATTGGCTGATCTTCATCCATGGCAAGGAAAGAGTGGCTCCGTGAATTACCCTCTGGACCGAAAAAACGTGCCGCGAAATCGTCCTGTTCCATGGTCAGGCGAATGGAATAGTCTGAGAATCCGAGCGAAAATGCCTGGAAAATGTGCTCCATGCTGACTTCATTGCATCTCAAATAGGTGATCACTGTTCTTCCTCCTGAAAATCCAGTATATTTGGATTGTCTTATTATACACTCCGTATGTTGCTGTAGGGTTACAATTAGTATATCGATAAGCTAATATAAAGTTAATATAAAGCTAACGAAATATAAACCGATATGCCTGAACATTCTTTATTTTGGAAGATAGGAGATTGGAATGAACAAAAGGCAAGTAGAAATTTTCCGCAAGTTGTTAATTGAATCGGACCGACTGTGGTTAGTTCAGGATTTGGCCGATCAAACGGATTGCTCAGAAAAGACAATTCGAAACGATCTAAAAGTAATTGAAGAATATCTAGTCAAGCACTCCGATGCAAATCTGGTGAGAAGACCGGGACGCGGTATTTATTTGGAGATAAGTGAAGCGGAGCAGGCTGATTTATTTCACCGCCTGTATGCAGGCGAGAGTACAGCCCAGCATGAATCGGATGAGGAGAGGGTGCTGCATCTCGCTTATCGGCTCTTGATGGATGCCAAGCCTGTAACGATACAAGATCTGGCCTCCCAGTATTATGTGAACAAGACGGTGATCCGTAGAGATATGGAGAAGATTGATGACTGGCTGCACAGCTTTGATCTTGCCTTGGTTACCAAGCAGCGCGTAGGCTTGACCATTCAAGGCACAGAGAAAAACAAGCGGATCGCTTTGGCGCGGATGAATCAGCTGATTGATAGTCCTGAGTTAACAGGACAGATGATGCGCAAGCAGTTTGAGCCGCACGAGATTGCAACCATCAATTATGAATTAAAAGCATTTCAAAAGCATCATGAACTCAGCTTTACTGATGAAGCTTTTGAGGGTTTAATGCTCCATATTCTCTTAATGGTCAAACGAACCAAGCTGGGACAGCCCATCTCTCTCTCCGAGCAAGACATTGCCTTTTTGCAGAAGAAGGCCGAATTTACATGGGCTACTTCGTTTTTACGGCAGCTGCAAAAGCTGTTTTCCGTACCTTTTTCCAAGGAAGAAACGGCCTATCTAACCCTGCATTTGCTGGGCGGAAAGTTCCGTTACCAGCAAGAGGATAGAAAGGGCAAACAAAGCGATCTGGCAGACAGCCATCCGCTTTTGCCTAAGCTGATTGAGCAGTTAGTCCGGCGGATGTCGGAGCTGAATATGATTGACTTTTCCAAGGATAAGATGTTGCTGAAAGGGTTGAAGGTCCATTTATATACGACCCTGAACCGGCTTCAATATGGTTTGACGGTGTCCAATCCTATGCTGACTGAGATTAAGAAGATGTATCCTTACATGTTCGACCGGGTTATTATTACGCTGGAAGAG
Organism: Paenibacillus sp. Mc5Re-14; assembly: GCF_001049835.1. Classification (NCBI taxonomy): domain Bacteria; kingdom Bacillati; phylum Bacillota; class Bacilli; order Caryophanales; family Paenibacillaceae; genus Paenibacillus; species Paenibacillus sp. Mc5Re-14. The sequence continues at coordinate 2,608,184 of NZ_CVPD01000001.1, forward strand.
GTAGGGGATTTGGTCCGGTTATCGTTCCCTGAGGAGGAAGCGGCGTATTTAACGCTACATTTTCAGGCTTCTGTGGAGCGACTTCACCAGAAAGAGAGTCATCCTCAGAGAGCCATCATCGTGTGTCACATGGGTATCGGTATGTCCCAGCTACTGCGCACAAAGGTGGAACGTAAGTTTCCGGCTGTACATGTGGAGACAACCCTTTCTAAGGCAGAAGTCCAGGACTATCTGGCAACCCAGGAGGTGGATCTCATCATTACAACCGTAGCTCTTCCAGAGCTGAGCGTTCCGCACATTCTCGTCTCTCCATTGCTGGATGCCAAGGATGAGCGTCAACTGGAGCAAGTGATCAGACGAATGGATGAGCCCGAACCTAGAGTCGCAGATGAATCTGTATTTTTTAAGTATACAACACCTTTTTTAGTCTTTCCCCAGCAAGAAGTGCAGCGTCCGGAACAATTGATTTCCAAGCTGGCGCAAATACTGGAGGACAAAGGATATGTGGAGACAGGATATGTGGACAGCGTATTGGCGCGAGAAAAAATGTCAGCTACGACGATTGGGGGAGGCATAGCCATCCCGCATGGCGGCTCAGAGTGGATAAGGCAGTCCTCCATTGTAGTCGCTACTTTAAAGAAGCCACTTACTTGGGGAACCGAGAAAGTAGAGCTTGTGTTCTTGCTTGCGGTAAAACAGGATGGGCGGGAAGAAATGCGGCAGTTATTTAAGGAATTGTCCCTAATCAGTGAGCAGCCAGCTCTAGTTCATGCTTTATCTAAGGAGACCGATGCGATGAGACTATTAGGGAAGCTAAAGGGATAAACTAAAATTAAAAGCCGTGCTTAGGAGCAGGACTTATCTATAAGTCCTGTTTTTTTGTCCGTATTATTCTATTTTTCCGAAAGTTCCGGTAAAAAGTTCGCCCGATAACAGCAAAAAAGGCGGTTATACTATCAATGTAAGCGGAAACATCAGAGAGAAGGGGAATGACTATGAAGATATTAGCGATAACCTCATGTCCTAACGGAATTGCACATACGTATATGGCAGCTGAGAATCTGCAAAAGGCAGCAGCCAAACTGGGTATCGAGATGAAGGTCGAGACACAAGGCTCCATTGGAGTAGAAAATCAACTAACGGAGCAGGAGATCCGTGAAGCGGATGGCATTATTATTGCAGCGGATAAGACGGTGGTCAAAGACCGTTTCGTCGGTAAGAAACTGCTGGTCGTTGGAGTACAGGATGGGATTCGCCGTCCGGAGGAATTGATCCAGCGGGTGATGAAGGGGAATGTGCCTGTGTACCAGGCAGAGTCACGTGCCTCCGAAGCTGGCTCACAGGAGAATAAACCGAAGCAAAATCCTATCTACCGTCACTTGATGAATGGTGTATCCTATATGGTGCCCTTTATCGTCATTGGGGGATTGCTCATTGCCATTGCGTTGACGATTGGTGGTGAGAAGACACCAGGCGGTCTGGTTATACCGGACGGTTCATTTTGGAAGACGGTTCAGGATATCGGTTCGGCTTCGTTTACCTTTATGATACCAATCCTCGCTGGATTCATCGCGATGAGTATTGCGGATAGACCGGGGCTTGCACCGGGTATGGTTGGCGGATTCATTGCTGCGAACGGCAGTTTTTATGGAAGTGAGGCGGGAGCCGGATTTATCGGCGGAATTATCGCTGGTTTCCTGGCGGGTTATGTTGCACTGGGTATTCGGAAAATGAAGGTTGGGCGAGCGTTACAGCCGATCATGCCTATTATTATTATCCCTGTGTTGTCATCTTTAATTGTAGGATTAATCTTTGTCTTTATCATCGGTTCTCCAGTCGCACAATTGTTTGAAGCTTTGACGGGTTGGCTTGCAGGTATGCAAGGTACAAGTTCAATTCTATTGGCACTGATTTTAGGTGCGATGATCTCCTTCGATATGGGTGGTCCAGTCAATAAAGTAGCATTTTTATTCGGCTCGGCCATGATTGGTGAAGGAAATTACGAAATTATGGGACCGATCGCCGTTGCGATTTGTATTCCACCGATTGGAATGGGACTTGCAGCAATGATCAACAAGCGTAAATTTGCACCAGCAGAACGCGAAGCTGGGAAAGCGACATTCACGATGGGATTATTCGGTATTACTGAAGGAGCGATTCCCTTCGCTGCACAAGATCCATTGCGTGTTATTCCTAGTATCATGGCAGGATCTATGGTCGGTTCAGTCATTGCGATGTTGGGAAATGTAGGGGATAAGGTAGCTCATGGTGGACCGATTGTAGCCATTCTTGGTGCAGTGGACAATGTGTTCATGTTCTTCATTGCTGTTATTGTCGGAGCAGCCGTCTCAGTTATCCTGGTGAGTCTGCTGAAAAGGGATATTGCAACTGCAAATCCGGCTGTTGCTGGAGAAGAGACATCTGGAAATTCTGCCGCAGTAACGGAACAATCTACGATGACTACGACTGCCGCCGAGTCATCAGCTTCAGCGATTGCAAATAACGAACCCGAGGTATCTTCGCAAGCCATTCACATTGAGAAGTTGACAGATATTGTAACGATGGATCTGATTAATCTGGATCTGGAAGGAACGACACAGGATGCCGTGATTGATGAAATGATCGGAGCACTTGAGAGAAATGGAGCCGTAAGTTCTGCCAGTGGTTTTAAACAGGCTATATTGGACCGAGAGAAGGAAAGCTCCACAGGCATTGGAATGAATATTGCCATTCCTCACGGTAAATCGGAAGCTGTTCTGAAGCCAAGCGTGGTCTTTGGGGTGAAGCGGAGCGGAGTGGACTGGAAAAGTATGGACGGAAGTGAAGCGAAACTGATCTTCATGATTGCTGTTCCGCGTAATAGTAAGGACAATGCCCATCTGAAGGTGCTGCAAATGCTGTCTCGTAAGCTGATGGACGACCATTTTAGAGAAGCGCTTCTGGCGGTTACTACCAAGGAAGATGCATATGAATTGTTGGGTCAGGTACATTAATTCCCTGTGTGAAGAACTCGTATCCTATCAAAGGGGGGCTCCCGAAGTTACAGTAGGGAGCCTCTTTTTTGAGAATGGCGTTACGAGAGTCAGCGGCGTTTATGGTGTGACATGAGCAGGATACCAAGGAAGATAAAGCCTGTACCTGCCAGATGAGCAAATGAGAAAGATTCACGGAGGATGATATAGGACAACAGCAGTGTACTAACGGGAATACATCCCGTGTATACAGCGGCCGTACTAGCCGGTACCCTTGAGACGCCTCGGAACCATAAAACGTAGGATAATGCTGTGACAAAGATACCGTAATACAAGACAAGTCCAATCTCCCCTGTACTAACTTGTTTAAAATCGAATTGTCGGGCTTCCCCGAAAGAACATGCCATAAACATAAGCATTGAAAAGAGTGTTATGTACATGGTTCCAAGCAGGGAAGAGACATCGCTGGATAGCATTTTGCGTAATACCGTTAGTGCCGCTTCCCCGAACACAGCAAACAGAACAAGCAACATGCCAATAAATGAGGTTGCATTGGGGGTATTAAACCGGAGTGCTGCTAGATGAGGCACTTGCAGTGCCAAAACACCAAGCAGCGAACAGGCAATGCCGAGCCCGGGACGCAGCGAAATTTTTTCTCTCAGCAGTACATATGAAAGAAGGGCCACGATAGCAGGGGTCAAACTTGTTAGAATTCCACTTTCGGAAGCAGAGGCGTAGGCCAACCCGTATAGCATCAGAACCCGGAAGAGAAACATGCCGATCAAGGCCTGAATGAACAAAATTAGTGCATCTCGTCTACTGATCCTAAATGAAGTTTTCTTGATGAACACTATGGGCACTAAGAATAGAAGGGCAACGGCTAGACTGGCTGATTGCGATAAAAAGACAGGCAACTGCATTACGACCAGTTTACCTACTACCACAGAACTGCCAACGATAAAGGTTGCAACCACTAATTCCATGTAAGTCGAACAGGTAGGCTTGTTCATTTCATGTCACCTCTTGTACAGATATTGATATATACTGTAGCAATAGAAATTGGGCACTTGTAGATCCAGTTGAACAGGTTTTTGACAGTACCGCTTGAGGAGGTAGCCTATGTGGATCTCTATCGATAAAAATATGACAGTTCCGATGCTGCGTCAGGTGTATCAGGCCATAAGGGATCAAATTTTAACCGGGGAACTGCGGGCAGGATATAAGCTTCCTTCGACTCGGGTACTGGCCTTACAGTTGAATGTCTCCCGTAATGTTATTCTCGAAGCTTATGAAATGCTGCTGGCTGAAGGTTTAGCCATTGCACGCCCGGGTTCAGGCACCTATGTAGCCGAGGGGGCTGTTCTTCCGGGTTACGTATCCATACCGCCTGTTGAAATGCCAGAGCCTGCAATGAATGCTCTATGCTCAAATGAGCAGTCGACCATTTCCTTCCGGACAGGCCTTCCTGCATTGGATTTGTTCCCACGCAAATCATGGGCCGATTTGCTTCAAAGCGTATGCAAAGAGGCTCCTGATCTCGCATTGGGTTATGGCGACCCAGCTGGAGAACTGGAGCTACGAAGGGAACTGGCCGACTATTTGGTTCATACCAGAGGGGTAAAAGCAAGACCAGAACATATTGTAATCACGAGCGGAGCAGTGCAAGCGATTCAGTTGGTCACCCGTCTGCTGCTGACCGTGGGCGATGAGGTCCTGGTCGAGGAACCGACGAACGAAGATTTGAAAAGCATTTTGTCGGCTACAGGGGCAACTCTACGAAGCATGCCTGTGGATGATTTGGGAATGCTAACAGCCCATTTGCCGCAAAAAGGGTGCCCCAAACTGGCATATCTGACACCTTCGCACCAGTTCCCTTTGGGAGGCATCCTGCCAATCCAGAGAAGGATCGAGCTGATTCAGTATGCAGCCCGGACAGGGTGCCTGCTGCTCGAGGATGATTATGACAGTGAATTCCGATATGATGGCGGGCCTGTTCACTCCTTGCAAAGTCTGGACCCGGAACGGGTGCTATACGTTGGGACGTTTAGTAAAATCTTGTTTCCTGCATTGCGGATCGGTTATATTGTTCTTCCACCATCACGAGTTGCTGATTTTATCCGTTTGAAGCAACTGGCAGATTACCAGACGGCGAGCCTGGAGCAAATTGTGTTGAGTCGGTATATCAGGAAGCGACTCCTTCATAATCATGTACATAAGATGAAGAAAGTATATGCCAAGCGTCGTCAAGTGCTGATTAATAGCCTTGAGCAGCACTTTACAGGGCAGTATAGAGTGTGCGGCCGAGCTGCGGGTCTACATTTGGTAGCAGAGTTTCAGTTTCTGTTCCGAGAGGATTTACTGAATTGTCTCCGTAGCCAAAATGTGTTTGCAGTACAGCTTGAAGGGAGCCGGTTGCTCATGGGCTATGGACATCTACATGAAAGCGAGATACGTGAAGGGGTTCGCAGAATTAGGAACGCGCTTCAACGATAGTAAACGCAAGAGCAGTCTATCCTCGGATGAGGACAGACTGCTCTTTTATAGTAAAATATTGTTTTTCATAAATTAAATATTTCTACGAGGATTGAGCCACACGTACTAGCATGTGGGCAAGCGCGTGCTGCTGCTCTTTGTCCCCTACCTTCCACAATTCCTGAAGAAGCTTCTCCTCGCTATTGCGCGGTTCTTCCTTGGCTGCCAGATAGCCTGCGATCTTCTCAGCTGCTTTTGCCATCACTTCTTCATTCAAGCCGATTTTTTGAGCCATTTCAATTTTGTCGCTCAAATAACTTTTGAATGAATCAAAGCTGCCCAAGATGTCATCCTTTTTGCTGTCGTCTATCCGATTTAACGCGTCATCTACCTTGTTCAAGGCCACTTCGCCTTCCTTATTCACAACATGATTATGCTCTGCCATTTCTAACGCCTCCTCAAGATTGTTTTCTAGGATAAGGACTGCTTGCGGTACAGTAGTACTTACCCCGGCTAACCAAAATGAAAACGGTGAGAAGCAAGCAGAGTATCGTGGAGCGATGAAGAAAAACATATTGTTACATAAAGTCGAAAAAATAACGAATCACGTGAAAAAAGACGGGCGAGGTGTAGGTCAAGCTATCTACCCGGCTTAAGTAGCTTTTTTTCAAAGCATCGAACTTATTATCATCGCCGATTAATAAATCTCGCTTCAGCACGGAAACCGTTAAGCTCCCGAAGAAACCGCTCAAGCTAATCAACATACCGAAAATAATCCCAAATTTCAGATCAAACGGCGTCAGGTACGGATAGATTAGATACGAAGCCACTATGGTTACGGGAAAAGCAAATGCAAAGCCTTCCCAAGTTATATTGGGATTGGATGTCGGGACGATTTTCCGCTTGCCGAAATAGAGTGATGCCAGATAATGTGCGACATCATTGAGCTGTGTCAGTACCACTAGAAAAAGTACAAGTTTTGCTCCGTATTGCGGCGCAGCAAACTGAAAATAAGCCAGGTGACTCAGTCCAAAAACCATCAGCATGAGTCCCCATTGAGTCGAGCTGACACTACGTAGGAAACCAACGGTTCCTTTATTGATCAATCGTGGGAGCGGTAGCAGTAAGAATACATAGATAGGGATAAAGACGATAAACATCCCATACCACCCGATATAAATCCAATAAAACTGTACAGGAATCGCCAAGTATGCCCATAAAAACAACCTGCGGTCAGCTTTTCTGGATCTAATCATGGAGAAGTATTCTTTTAGCGCAAAGAAAGTAAGCACCATCAAGGAAAGCAGTGAAACGATCGGATTGAAAAGTGTTGCCAGGCAAAAGATAAAGAACATGCCCCACCAGGTCTTAATGCGAAGTCCAATAGCTGCATAGTCTTTGTTTGGCTGTGTTTTGACTACCACTATATAAATTAGATGGATGATTAATAAGGCTATACAAATAAGGGTTAACGTTAATAACGAACTGTCCATTGCGACTCACCAACTTATAGCGAAATAGGATTCCCTGAAGGGGGTCCTATGTTATTATGAAGGAATAATTCAAACTTGATAAGGGGAAGTTTCGTAAATGGTAGCTGATCAATCGGTTTTTATCTTGCTTACGAATACGGGAACGTTTCTGACGAGAGTCATTAAAAGCTATACAAGAGCACCATACAATCACGCCTCCATTTCCTTCAACCGAGAACTTTCGGAGTTATACAGCTTCGGGAGAAAGACCCCCAGTAACCCTCTGGATGGTGGTTTCGTGAAAGAGGATATTAAGACAGGTACATACAGCAGATTTCCGAATACAACATGTGTCATCTACGAGCTTCAAGTAACCGACCGTGAAGTCGAGAAAATGAAGAGAGTTTTACATGTATTTATCCGAAGTCGGCAAAAATATATGTATAACTTACTGGGATTAATTGGCGTTGCACTCAAAGAACCAGTTGAGTTCAGTAATTCTTATTTTTGTTCGCAATTCGTCGCGGAAATTTTACAGCGATCCGGCATCAAAATATGGAACAAGTTGCCCGCCCTTATTACACCAGACGATTTTCGGCAAAGTGACCGATTCCATCTGATCTACGAGGGGAAATTGAGCGATTATGAGCCTCAAGCCTGAGGATAAGCACTTTATTACTTAGACTCCTCAGGCACAATCACCTCGATGTGACGCGCTAGAATACCAAGCTCGATAGGCAAAGAGGGTCCTTCCTCACCATCTACATTCGTACTGACCGGTTCTGCAGAGCTGACACTTACATGCTTTGCAGTAAAGTAAACGATATCACTATGATCTTTCAGGTTGCCTAAAAATAAGCTTATGCTGGCCGTCACCGTGTTCAATATATTAAGGTTTTTGAAAATAAAGCAGTGAAGCAGACCATCATCAACAGCCGCCCCGGGTGCCAGTTTCTCAAATCCGCCAACTGAGTTGGTTAAAGCAGCAAGAAAGAGTGGGGATTCGCCTTCCCAAGTCTTGTCATCATAGCGGACGATAAGCGGATGGGCAGGATGGTTGATAAGTTCTTTCAAACCTTCTTTAAAGTAGGCAAATGTACCAAACATGGATTTATCGTCTGACGACACAGCGGATAGCGATTCGGCAAGGGAGCCAGTGGCAACAACATTGGCAAACATTCGACCGTTTAAGAGACCCATATCTACGGCTTTCACGCGAGCAGAAGTGAGTGCACGGATCGCCAGTTCAGGACTTAGCGGAATTTGTAAGGCACGGGCAAAATCATTGACGGTCCCAAGCGGGATGACCCCTAGTTTTGGACGATGGGCTTGATCCATGAAACCATTAATGGTTTCGTGAAGCGTGCCATCTCCACCGAGGGAAACGACTAGATCATAAGTCTCCTGACATGCAGTGACGCAAAAACGGGTGGCATCAAGTTCTTGTGCCGTCTCTTCGACTGTAACGGCGTATCCTTGCTCACGTAGAATTTCTTCTACGTTTCTGACATGTTGGAGGGATTCCTCTTTGCCAGAAGAGGGATTTACAATGACCATAGCTTTCTTCATATACATATTCCTCTCTTTGGGGAAAGTCTGGGTTACCAACCCTTACCCGAAAAGCATGAAATTACAAACATTTTTCGTAAAGCTATACAGAAAGTTTGGAATACACTAATAAGCGGGGATTATGGATAAGTGATTCGATCTAAACGAAAAGAAGCTGCTTATTGAGCAGCTTCTTTTCGTTTTTAAGAAGTCGAACAAACAAACGTAAAGAAAGCGAATTCTTTTACGAAGCTTCTGTCAGTTTGAAGAGCCTCTTTGTTTTTAGAAAATTATAAAGGTTAAAGAATGTTTTTGGAGATTTTTTGAGTCAAGTATTCTAGTACTGGCATTATCATTTTATCGTCAATCACTACAAGTTTTTCCGGCTTAAACAACTGAAGTTTTTTTAACTGAAAATAATCGTATAAAACTTGTTGAACCGTAAATTGATTGGTCATGAGGTATTTAATATCAAACAAGTCCCTTAGAATTTCATCTTGCTTAATTAGCAGTCTGCCGTTAATTTCATTGAAAAAACCTTCTTGTATGCCTTCTTTATAAAAAGCTAGTATTTTGTCTTCGCGCTCTCTCATAGTTTTGTCAAAGCGATCAAACAAATCTGGATAACTGGTTTCAATATCCTGAAGAAGAGTGTCTGAAAAATAAACGGCAAGAGAAATAGTCTGTTCAAATATCTTCAAGAAACGAGTACCAAAGCTTTGACTGGAATCCAAAGAACTATAAGTCAAGTCCTTCAGGTATTCAATAAATCCGTCCACGATGAACTGTACAATTTCTTCTTTAGTTGCGAAATACTTATATAAGGTGGCTCGACTGATCTCCATTACTTTAGAAATCTCATCCATCCGAATAGATTGAAGTCCGTTTTTTCGTAGATAGGGCAGTAGCTTGTTAATAAGCTTGGTCTTTTTTTCATGTTTTTTATCTTGCATATAGTTATTCAAGTGAAGTCCCTCCTGCATCTATTATAACCTGAATTAGAACAGTAGCATACAAACGGAATACAAAGTAAACAATAAATAAGTATTTTGTTTACTTTGTATTTTTTGTATGCTAATCTGTACATGAAGTGAAGAACTTATAAGAATGAGGTGCCTAAAATGAAAACACAGAAACTTGGACGTAGTGATGTCATAGTTTCTTCTATTGGCTTGGGTATGATGGGCATGTCCCCTGGTATTTATGGAGCTATAGATGATGAAGAGTCTATCAAAACGATTCATCGGGCGCTTGATCTCGGGGTGACTTTGCTTGATACGGCTGATGCGTATGGTAACGGTCATAACGAGGAACTGTTAGGAAAAGCATTGAAGGGACGAAGAGATCAGGCGATCGTTGCTACTAAGTTTTCATATGGTCCCAATTGGGAATTCATCGGTGGACACCCTGACTATGTAAAGAAAGCAATTGATGAAAGCCTACGACGTCTTGGACTTGATCATATAGACCTGTATTATCAACATACGGTGGATCCTAATGTTCCAATTGAGGAAACGGTTGGCGCAATGGCTGAATTAGTGAAAGCCGGAAAAGTACGTTATCTTGGCCTATCTAACGGAATAAATGCGTCTGTTATTAATCCAGCTACTATTCGCAAAGCGTATGAAGTACATCCTATTTCTGCAATTCAATCGGAATATTCTATCTGGACTCGAGACATTGAAGAGGAAGTTGTGCCCACTGCAAAAGAATTAGGGATTACTCTTGTAGCATATAGTCCTTTAAGCAGAGGATTTATTACTGGGGAACGTCATATTAATGAAAACTTGCAAGCAGACGATATACGCAATTCATTGGCACGTTACCAGGGCGATAACTTCAAGGAAAATATTAGTATCGTTGATAGACTAGCCGAAATTGCTAAAGAAAAGAACTGTACGGTACCTCAATTAGCAATCGCATGGACAATTGAAAGAGGTACATTACCGATACCTGGAACGAAACGTCGTAAGTATTTGGAGGATAATATCAAGGCAGTTGATATTCAACTTACCCCTGAGGATTTTGCTCGTATCGATGCTGTTAGTTCAAATGTGTTTGGCAGCCGTTACTAGACTTATTCTCATAATGAAAATACTAAATATAAAATAGCCTACCAAATTACTGGTGGGCTATTTTATATTATTTTTAGCATCTCATAGATGTGGCCAACTAATAGAACGGACTGGGGGCAGTACAGGATTCTAGCATGTGCTAAAAAGCATACCTTTAGACTCTAAATTAGACATATGTCATATTTTTAGTTACTATATAAAAGTAAATAAAATCTGAATGGAGGATTTCGTATGAAAATCGCATTAACAGGAGCAACGGGGCAACTGGGTTCCATTGTGGTAGATACATTGCTTGCATCCGTCCCGGCAAAAGACCTTATTGTTAGCGTAAGAAATCCGGAAAAAGCAGAGGGGTTACGTAATCGTGGCGTTGACGTTCGTCATGGCGATTTTGACAAGCCAGAAACGCTGGATCAGGCATTTGCTGGTGTAGATCGATTGTTGATTATATCCGCAGACGGGGATAATGATACTAGAATTCGTCAGCATAAAGCGGCTGTTGATGCTGCTGTGCGTGCGGGAGTAGGCTTCATCGCGTATACCAGTGCGGCCAATGCCGCTGACAGCACTCTATTCCTTGCACCCGTACATCGTATTACGGAGGAGTTCATTCGTGAGTCAGGTATTCCTTACTCCTTCTTGCGTAATAATTGGTATCTTGAGAATGAAGCAGGCACGATCCAATCCGTACTCGCGGGAGCACCATGGTTAACCTCAGCAGGGTCCGGTAGAGTAGGTTGGGCTGCCCGCGCTGATTACGCGCAAGCGGCTGCAGCCGTGTTGTCTGGCGAAGGACATGAGAATACAATCTACGAGCTCTCTGGTAAGCCGATTACCCAAGAAGAGTTGGCAGCGATACTTGCTGAGGTCCTGGGTAAGGACGTTCCTGTACAGCAGGTAGACGATGCTGCGTATGCCGAGATCATGCTCGGTGCGGGAGTACCGGAAGGTGCCATCCCTATTGTGGTCGGCATTCAACAAGCGATTCGTGAAGGAGCTTTGGATGTTGTAAGCAACGATTTTGAGAAGCTGTTGAAGCGTCCCCTGACGCCGCTTAAGCAAGGAATTAGTGAACTGGTCAAGCAAATCCAAGCATAATAAACGTGTCGTACAAAACGGGTGCTGCCTAGGAAGGTTAGCATCTGTTTTAGTTACATTCATAACTGGAACCGCGACTGATTATCCAATATACTTGTAGGGAACTCCAAGGTAGCTTGGAATAGAAATAAAAATGAATGGAGTACATAATACCATGTCTAATTTGCCAAATTGTCCTGAGTGTAATTCAGAGTACACTTATGAGGACCGTAGTCTGTTCATTTGCCCGGAATGCGCCCATGAGTGGTCTGCCGAGTCAGAAACTGAAAGCAGTGAAGACGTAAAAGTCGTCAAAGATGCGAATGGTAACATTCTGAAGAATGGTGACTCTGTAACTGTCATCAAAGACCTTAAAGTGAAGGGAAGCTCTTCCGTCTTGAAAATTGGCACCAAAGTAAAAAACATCCGTCTGGTGGAAGGCGACCACGATATTGATTGCAAAATTGATGGTTTTGGAGCAATGAAGCTAAAATCGGAGTTTGTTAAAAAGAATTAAAGTATATAGCAGAGAAACTGTTCAGTTCCATGAGGATAAAAAGGAGAAGCCGAGGGCTTCTCCTTTTTTATTAGCATTGGGCATCATTGGGCTTCCAATGCTCATGCCCATATAGATGTCATAGTGGTGCCAGCCACACGGTTCCTGTTCCCCTGTATACATTAACCAGCCCTTCGCCGGAAGCGGCTGAGCCCATTTTGGTTTTCCCCGATTTTTCGACGGTAAACTGTAGGGTGTTGGACCACATAAGGGCAAAGTTGCCATCCACCTTAAGCACATCATTTTGCAATTCTATAACGACCGCTTCATCAGAAGGGATCGGCGCTTGAAGTGCCAGCACTCCTTTTCCACGGGCGCTTAAATTAAACAACCCTTCTCCGCCCAGTGCAGCAGAGGAAAGATTACTACGTGCAACGACGGATATGTCCAGTGTGGTGTCGCAAGCTAAAAACAATCCGTCTTCGATGGCAATGTCATCATTATCGACATCAATAAGCCAAATATATTGATAGGTAGGCTCCAGCATGATGGTTCCCGTGCCTTTATAGTGCGGCTTAATGGCACCTGTCCCTGTTACAGCACCGGATACCAAGTTTCGCATTAAGCCTCCCACGCCTTTTACACCGGTAGTCATTTCCATGCTACCTACAGTATATTGCATGGCACCTGCCCTCATCATAATCTCACTATTATTGATTTCGATCATGAGCTGCTTGCGGCGCATGTTACTTTTGCTCATATAGTAATTGTCTTTCGCAGCCGCAACCGAGGTGCAACTCAAATCTGTTATGTATTCCAGTACCGTAAATCCACCTAATTGGTCAGTGATGGCAACATTGCTGTTATCCTTTAAATTATTAATAACAAAAGCCATAAATGTATGCGCCTCCTTGTTGTTTTCATGGTGTGGGGATGGAAATCTTATTTACTCCATACCATAATTCGACAAAGAGACTGCTTTTCCTGCGCAGATCTCGACACTTCTCTCGCCTGATTTTCAAACTCAGAAAAGGAGAGCTTGAAAAAGATATAAAAAAGGTTCAATATAAAGATATCGGTTTTTAAAATGATTGCTTCGAAAGCAACCGAATGAAAAATGAAACATACAATAGGGGGTAAGACAAGTGGAGATAGGTATAAGTACGTTTGTAGAAACAACACCGGATCCCCAAACCGGTGAGGTTATCAGTCACGCACAACGGATACGTGAAGTGGTCGAGGAAATTGTACTTGCTGATCAGGTAGGACTGGATGTGTACGGCGTGGGAGAGCATCATCGTAAAGATTATGCGGCATCTGCTCCGGCTGTTATACTGGCTGCTGCTGCGGCACAGACCCAACGAATTCGCCTAACCAGTGCAGTTACGGTGCTTTCATCGGATGATCCGGTGCGTGTGTTTCAGGATTTTGCTACGCTGGACGGTATTTCGAATGGACGAGCTGAAATTATGGCAGGCCGAGGTTCTTTTATCGAATCGTTTCCGTTGTTTGGGTATGACCTGGATAACTACGATGAGTTGTTTGATGAAAAACTGGAACTTCTATTGAAAATACGTGAATCCGAAAAAGTGACCTGGAAAGGCGGACATCGGCCTGCGATCAACAATTTAGGCGTGTATCCGCGTCCGGTGCAAAATCCTTTGCCTGTATGGATCGGGAGTGGAGGCAATCAGGAATCTGTGGTTCGTGCGGGCTTGCTTGGATTGCCGTTGGTGCTTGCCATTATCGGAGGCAGCCCTATGCAGTTTGCACCATTGGTGGAGTTGTACAAAAAGGCAGCTAAGCACGCAGGTCATGATGCATCGCTGCTTCCAGTTGCATCCCACTCGCATGGTTTTATCGCGGAGACCACCGAGCTTGCAGCGGAAAAGTTTTTCCCTTCCACTCAGCAGAGCATGAATGTGCTTGGACGTGAACGTGGTTGGGGTCCTTATACTCGTTCCAGCTTCGATGCCGCGCGCAGCTTTGAAGGAGCATTGTATGTAGGTGATCCCGATACGGTTGCCAAGAAAATCATTCATCTCCGTAAACAGGTAGGCATTACACGTTTTCTGTTGCACGTGCCCGTCGGCACGATGCCGCATGATGATGTCATGAGAGCTATTGAGTTATTAGGAACAGAGGTAGCGCCACGGGTGCGTGAAGAGATATCCAAGTGGGAATCCGAGAGCAAATAAGCCGATTGACCTCAGTATAGAGAAAAGAGAAAGGAGCAGACCGTGTAAGGAGGTCGCTCCTTTTTGGTTCTAAATAGTCTGTATTGTTTCTAATTAATCTGTATAGGTGAGTTCAGATCATTCTTTATTTTGTCCGTTTTTTATGAGTGATGCGTTTCTGTAATTGAGGTTTCCCTTGTTGTAATCTCTTAGGTTTGGCAGGAACTCTGCGCAAGATAGGTTTCTCTTGGGTTGCTTTGGAAGGCAGCGTCATGCGGAGTGTGGTTGATGCAGGTTTTCTTTGACTGCTGCTTCTTATAAAGTCGATAGTATAGTTCAAGACGAACGGGCTAACTGCAATTCTCCGCAGTCCCACGTTTCTACAAGTGGTACAGCCTGTATCCCAGCACCAATCGAAGGCATTCTCAGGAACTTGAGTGAAGTATGAACCTTGCCATGTACGTCCAAAATCATCCTCGGCGTAATAGAAAAACGTATTACCTCCGGCGAAGCCGCTCCATACTTGAATAGTTTGACCGGGGTTCACGCGATACCAGCCTGCTTTGGAGTAGTTAACAGGAGTACAGCTGAAGTCCGGATAGGCAAAAACTACAAAGATAGCCGCATTGGTGCTGTTGCGAAAATTGAGACCCATTGTCGCCCCTTCTTTCCTCATATAGTAATCTTACAGTGTAGCTTATGAGTATTTTGAAAGAAGGAAACGGACAAGAGTCTCTTAATTGCTAAAGTTGAACCATTTGCTGATGTCCATTTTGTTATGTTCATTCATAGATCGCCATTCGTTGGATTCCGGTTGATAGGTATAATCTTTTTGCCAGGTTGTTATGTTTTCCACGATAGCCCGTATGGAAGAGACAATATAGGAGACTTCCTGATTGGTCATCATGGGATGAAGCGACAGACGCACCCAGCCCGGCTTTCGAGATAAGTTCCCCGCATGAATCAGGTCTGTCATTTGCTTAGAAGCTTGCTGGTCGATGCCCAGCAAATAATGTCCATAGGGCCCAGCACATGAACAGCCACCTCGGACCTGAATGCCAAACCGGTCATTTAGTAGTTTTACAATCAGGTTATAGTGAATATGGCCGACAACGAAAGAAACGATTCCCAGTCGATCTTGGCTGCTCCCTCCCAAAATGTGTAGACCTGGTATGATGCCCAAGCCTTTTAGCAATAATGAGGTCAACTCCTTTTTACGCTCCCACATGCGGTTGTATCCCATTTGTTCCTTCAACTGAATACAGAGCGCGGTTCGAACAGCCTGTAGAAAAGGAGGAGTGCCTCCATCCTCGCGGGCCTCAATACTATCTTTATACTCGTATCCACCCCAAGGATTGGTCCAACTTACCGTGCCGCCTCCGGGCTGATCGGGAGCACAATGAAGACACAGCCGCGAATCCATAATGAGAACGCCGCTTGTGCCGGGGCCACCAAGAAATTTGTGAGGAGAAAATACAATCCCGTCCAGTTTCTCAAGGGGATCTGTAGGATGCATGTCGATCTCCGCATAAGGTGCGCTTGCCGAAAAATCGATGAAACATACGCCACCATGTTCATGCATTTTGCGGGATAGTTGGTGAATTGGCACTTCGAACCCTGTAACATTGGAGCAGGCGGTAAAAGCGCCAATTTTGATAGGGCGATGCCGAAATTGAAGCAGTAGTCGTTCGAGATGAGCTGGATCGACCATTCCTCCGGGACCCGGAGGGAGACACACAACGTCTCCAATGGTTTCTGCCCAGGAAATATGATTGGAATGATGCTCCATGTGTGTAACAAAAATAACGGGGCGGTCTTTTTCGGCGATGGGGTAGAGGGGCTTTAATTTTTCATGTATTTTCAATCCTAATATTCGCTGAAGCTTATTCACCGCACCTGTCATCCCAGACCCGGCGAATAGAATGATATCATGTTCGTTGGCATGAACGTGGTTCTTAATGATTTGTTTTGCTTTTTCATAGGCTTGGGTCATCAGAGTACCTGTCAAATTAGACTCCGTATGCGTGTTCGCCACAAATGGACCTAATTCATTAGCTATTTTCGACTCGATGGGTCCATATAGACGACCGCTGGCTGCCCAATCCGCATAAATCAGCTTTTTAAGCCCAAATGGAGATTCAAAGGTCTGGTGATAACCGATTGTATTTTCGCGATACTTTTGAAAATAAGCCTCGTTAGAAGGCTGATACCTACAGTTACTACTTCCGATTCGAGCCATGAGCATACGGCGCCTCCCAAGTCGTTCTGTCTTCTTAGGGTACGTAGGTAGGCTGGAATAGGTTAAAAAAAATGGGCGAATGTCATCATTTAGTCAAATTAAAAAGCCTCATCCAATAGCAGGATAAGGCATGGGTATATATTAGATAAAAAGTTGCATATCTGATTCGAGCGCATCCTTCAGATACGTTTTGGCCTCGATAATTTCCAGTTCAGGTATGAATTCTTCCGGTTTAAAGCCCATAATATCCACCGATAGTTTGCAGGCATAAAATTTGACGTTTTTCTTCCGGGCCCCTTTCAGGAAATGGATCAGCTTTGGTGCTTCATTGTCTTCCAGCATTTCCGTCAGCATCAACTTGCCTAGACCGCTAAAATTCATATGGGACAGCGGCATGGCTTCAGGCCCTTTGGGTGTCATCATGTCCATGAGTTTCTCGTAAATTGTTTTGTCCTCAAGCGTCATTTTATCGGGATCACGAACCAATGACAATCCCCAGAACGCAAAAAACATCGTAACCTCGACATCCAGCTCCCGAGCTGTATTGGCCAAAATCAGTCCAGCCATTGCTTTATCATAATCGCCGCTGAACATAAGCAAATTCATCCTTTTATCCACGATCTTCCGCCTCCATTACCAATAGATATATTCAGTATGGATTTGGAAATGAGAACTATGCCCAGTTCACATATTGATCACAATTGTAGAGGGGGTGTAAATATTGGAAACTGATATTTTATAAAAAACTATTCCAGTTGCTAGTAACCAGTATTAATGTACCCATTTCTCGTCAACAGACGAATGATTTGAGGGCAGGAAGAGAATAATTTAAAGGCAACATCGTTTTCAATCCTAAATGACTATAAAGGTTTTGTTCAATATACAGGTTAAACTTTAAAAAAAACAGAAAAAATCATTTCCTTAAGCTCGAATTTCGATTAAAATGTAGGTATTCTTCATACCTATGAATCGGAGCGATGGATATGGATATGGATAAATTCAAATTTAATTCCAAACACAATAAAATGATTGTTGATGCTATCGTAGATGGATACCGCGATTATATTGAGCATCGTAAAGATCGAAAAGCAAAAATGAAGATCAGTTCAGCTTTTGCCTGGACCAAGGGTAACTTTATCGAAAGTAAGATCGCAGAAGAGTGCGTTGATTACGGTTTTACATATAAAAAATCGAAGGCTGGATTAACGTGGGACTATCTCCAATTTATCCACGGAGATTCTAAAATTCTTTTTCTTATTAAGAATGCGGCTTATTTCAATGAGCAATGCTTTTCACAGGCAAAGCTACCTAACAATTACGGGAGGAAAGGTCCACGTCGTACCTATCTTCATGAACTTTCAAAAATTAACAAAGATTTATTGTTTTCCTCTACTCAGCAATCCTCGAAAACAGGGGAAATACCGGAACAACTTTCCTTTCTGATTTTAGAGAGCCAGGTAAAAGATGAACTCGAAAGCTTTAAATCATCCTATAATGAGTTCCATATACTCACATACGCACTTGATGAGGCATATCAGATATCTGAAGTGATGCATTATTTACCCAATCCCAATGATAATATCGCTTACCTGATAGAAGACCTCTCAAGCCTTATTTCTGGAGCTGATTTAACTGAAGAAGATCGCGAAGTAGTGGCGCCAGAAATGAATGAAGATATTATGGACCCAGCAGCTTTCGATATCGGGATATTGGAAGAAGAGCAACACAACTAGATAAACAAGACGGGGTTAGTCAAAATAAGGGGGGAGCAGCATGTTCATAGGTGAAAATTTGATCAATCTACGGATCATGCATGGGTATTCAAGAAAACAGCTCTCTGAAATGTTGGGTGTTACAGAACAAGCAGTCTGGCAGTACGAGAATGCATATACATCTCCTAAAATGCAAATTGTGAATGAGCTAAAGCGGATTTTTAAGGTGAAAAGCAAATATTTCTATACTAAAGACATGCTCGCACGGAATACGACACCTGCTAACGTAAACGTAATGAACATCGCTTATCGTTCAAAAGTTTTGAATGTTATCTCTAAGACGCAGGCGGAAGCGAAGCATGTTGAATATTTAGATGCTTTTATTAACTATATAACAGCCAGAATTAGCCTTCCTACCCTCAAAATTATTAGTTTAAGGGATGAAGTTATCGAATATCTAAACCATTCAGATGACGATAGATCGACTCAAATCGATAAAGTTGCTCATTTGGCACGTAAAAGACTAGGCCTAGCGCAAGATACAAATGACGATCTTATGTTTCTAGTCGAAAAAAGTGGAGTATTCGCCTTTGAGAAGGCAATGGGTGAGGAGATTGATGCTTATAGTCTCTGGACTCGAAACGATCGTCCTTATATCATATTAGGGAATATGAAACGATCAGCTGTTCGGAGAAATTTTGATATAGCACATGAACTGGGGCATCTACTGCTTCATTATCGTCTTGAATTTGCTAATTTAGATAGAAAAGAACACAAAATTATTGAGAATGAAGCGAATATGTTTGCTGGAGCATTCTTGTTACCTGAAGATGAATTTACACTTGATATGCAAAATGTGACCCATATCACAAATCCGGATAATTACTTGGATTTGAAAAAGAAATGGAAAACTTCACTGCAAGTGTTGGGATACAGGGCAGCCCATTTGGGACATCTTAAACCAAAAGATCATCGAAACTTCTACGCAGCTTTGCATCGAAAAGGTTATTTGAAGATTGAACCGCTCGATGAATTAATTCCGATTCAGAAACCAACGAAAATCAAAACAATTATCGATCTTGTTTCTAAAAAGGGTCTCGTGAACATTCATCAAATGGTTGAGAATGATTGGAAAACTGAAGTATCATTCTTTTATCATATGACCGGAATTGTCCCTGATTTTTTTAATAAATATTTGGCGAAAAGTCTTGATTTCGGTCTGCAAAATGTCACGGATATATCCAAGCGTATCTCAGATGTAGCTAAGCAAGTGCAACTATAATTTTAAAAAACATACATTTAAGGCTTTTAAGACCGTCGAGAAACCTATTTTTTTAGATGCAGGTTTCTTTTTTGTATTAATTCAAAATGTCGGAACTCCATTTTCACCGTTACCAATGTCATATCTACAAACCCCTCTCATTCTGTATAATCTCAAGGGAATTCAAGACACAAGCCTGAGATCGGGAGGATTATAAGAAATTGAGTATAGAGAACAAATATAAAGCACTTGAGCTGGAAAAGCCGGGCATCTACGAGCTGGAGGGACTGGAAGTCGGGGTCACCTCTAATTGCAACTTCAAGTGTGATTACTGCTGCGCATATCAGCGGAACGACGGACAATGCATCAGCAGCAAAGAGGTCATAGGTATTATTGATGACATTCCAACGTTAAAACGTGTGCGACTGTCCGGGGGCGAAGTAACCTTAAAGTATGACGATTGTCTGGACATCGTGGCTCACTGTTCGAGCAAGGGAATTGCAACCCAGCTTAATACCAATGCGAGCTTGCTCAGCCCTGAACGAATTGAGAAACTGCGCGACGCAGGACTTTCCAATATTCATATCTCCTTTAACTTCACGGATGCCGATAAATATGCAGCCTATTATCATGTTCACCCTCGTATGTATGAGAAAATCGTTCAAAATATCCGTTTGTGTACCGAAGCCAAGCTGGAAACGGTGCTGGAGACATTGTTATTTGAAGAGACGCAGAACAACATGCCAGCGATCAGTGAAAAGGTTTACGAACTCGGTGTACGCATCCATGAAATCCAAAACAGCATCGTGATGGATCATACGAATTGGAACGCGATCTCCACCAAGGAAGCACTTGTCCGTTCCGTTCATGACCTGATTGCGCATAAAAAAGACGATACTGTGTTGTATTTTACCTGTATGGACCGTTTTGCTGAGGCGCTGGGCTTTAAGGAGCAACCGGGGGTATACTTTTCCAACTGTGTTGATGGTAAAAAACAGCTCCATCTGCACGGGAACGGGGACATCCTAATCTGTGAACTATGCCATCCTGTAGTCATCGGTAATATCTATAACGGAACGTCCTTAAAGGATATTTACAAAAATAAGCCCAAGCAGCTTCAGGAGTTTCTCGACAAACTGCCTTGTCCTGCATATGATGCGCTTTTCCCTGGAGGAAGCATATAAATATAATTTGAGATGATGAGACAATAAGCATCTACTGCCCTAACAAGTAGGGTGGTAGATGTCCCTTCATGTAACTCCACGAGTCCTTTATTATTTGTTTTAATGAAAGGGTTTACATGTTAAGATATATAAAAATGCAAGCTTCTTATGAAAGAAGGAGTAGATATGAGATATAGAAATGTAGGCAACAGCGGTCTTAAAATTAGTGAAATCGGACTGGGGAGCTGGTTAACGTACGGTACGGCCGCCGAACAGGAAGCAGCTCATACCTGTATTGCCAAGGCCTTTGAACTTGGGATTAATTTCTTTGATACCGCGAACGCGTATAACCGTGGAGAAGGCGAGAAGGCTATGGGAGCCGCATTGAAGCCTTATCGGAGAGAGAGCTATGTGCTTTCTACTAAGGTATTCTTTCCTATGGATTCCGGTCCCAATGACAGGGGGCTGTCACGCAAGCATATTATGGAGCAATGTGAGGCGAGTTTGAAGCGGCTCGGCACGGATTATATCGACATGTACTTCTGCCATCGTTATGATCCAGATACTCCGTTGGAAGAGACACTGCGGGCGCTAGATGATCTTCAGGCTCAAGGCAAGATCTTGTATGCTGCGGTCAGTGAATGGAGTGCCGCCCAGCTCACGGATGCCTATGGTATCGGAAAAAGGCTGAATCTGCGGCCGCTGATTGCCAATCAGCCGATCTATAATATGTTCGAGCGTTATATCGAGCATGAGGTTCTTCCCGTATCCGGGCAGATAGGCATCGGCCAAATTGTATTTTCACCTCTAGCCCAAGGCATCCTCACGGGTAAATACAAACCGGGACAACCTATACCGACGGGGAGTCGCGGGGCTGATGCCTCTGTCAATAATGTCATCAGCAGTTACATGAACAATACCGTTCTCAACTGCGTTCAGGAGCTGGATAAGCTGGCGAAGGATTTGGGTGTCACCCTGTCACAACTCGCGCTTGCCTGGATTCTGAGAGAACCGGGTATCAGCGCTGCACTGATTGGGGCTACCAAACCGGCACAAATCGAAGAAAATGTGAAAGCAGTCGAGGTGACTTTGCAACCGGAGACCTGCGCGGAAATTGAGCAGATTCTGAAGCAAACAGAGGGATTTGAGCCTTTGCGCTAAGCATTCACACGAGCCTCTATAGAGGGAAGCCATCAATAACAAAGTCTCGCTCTTCCTGTCCTTAACAGAGAAGGGCGAGACTTTTTAACTTGCTTCAAGCATCGCATAGATGCCTGAAATCATACTAAGTGCAATCCCGCTCACTAAAACAAGGATTTGCTTCTTACTGAGATCCAGCGGATCAAAAAAGATGGGCAACAGCCATTTTAGACTGATGACAGCCCATAGACCTTCCACCAACCCCAATATCAATACCTTTTGCCCCCAGTGAAGCTTCATCTGCGGTGTTAGCGGACCTTCAAGAAACAGGTCACCTGAAGTATGAATATTCCAAGAAACGATAACTACGAATATCACAAGCGTTAATAATGTTGACATAATATAAGTGATATCTTTTTTAGCCTTTTTCGTGAGTTTGGGCGATTTTTTAAACTCAGGGAAGCCGATCAGGAAAAAGACGATTCCTACGATAATAGCCACCCCTACAGAGGAACCGAGTATAATATTCGCTATAATGCCGATGCCATTGATGAGTAATAATAAAATAGGCTCTCCCCCTTTGGGGCTACGATGATAGTTATTTTATTGTACACGCAGGAACGAAAATGCTCAAATATTTGGAAAAGCCCCTGGCACTTTTTTGCCAGAGACTTTTGGGCGTATGACTGATTATAAAGCTGCTTTAATGACCTTTTTATAGTACAGAATGGATAGAACTCCAAAAATGGAATATAGGGCAGTGTATAGTACCATTACGATGATCATAGGCATCCAAACTTCGGTTCCAAACAAGAACCAGCCGGATTGGACGGCGAAATAGCTGTGTGATAGGCCAATCACTAACGGAATGCCGAAGTTAAAGAGTTGTTTTATTTTAATGCCTCGCAGCAGGTCACTTTGGGTGAAGCCTAACTTTCTCAATACAGTATAATTGGCCTTTTCGTCTTCGCTCTCATCCATCTGCTTAAAATAAAGAATACAGCCTGATGTAATGAGAAAGGTCAGTCCCAAAAAGCCAACAACAAACATGATCACTCCCATATTTCTCTTCTGATTGCTGCTCATTTCAAGCTGTGATGTTTGTTGATCGTTAAAATTCGCAGATGCAAACAGTCGATCGGCCTCTTTGATCTGTGCTTCATTTAGTATATCAATTCCAATATATGGGGATGACTTCTTCTGAATCTTAGGATTTACGTCTTTTTTTAACCGCTCAAAGATGGTTTCATCTACAATGGCAGTGGGTAGCCCCCCGGCTGTAAAATAGTAAGGAATGACATAATCCCTTTTTAGACCCACATATTGTTGAGGTATGACTTCTGTTTTTCCCTTCAAATCCAAGGGTCCAAAGTCTTTCAAGGACATGAATTTCTGTAACATATCATTATAGCCCGTTAAAACCGTTTGGCCTGGAGATACATCCGTACCCTCCACAGATTGGTCGCTAATGACAGGCAGTGTCATGGAATCCGTACCATCATTTAATGGTTCCATAGGAGTCTCCATAATTTGTGCTGTCTTCACACTGACTTGAATGACTTCAATTTTCTTTTCTCGATACTTTATATCATGTTCATGAAGTAACGCTTTGAATTTCTCCGCATCCGGCACATTCGTCATGGCAAAATGGGAAGGTACATTGTCCTCAGCTGCTTGATCCGCAGAATAATAGGCGATATAGCTTAAGGATAGTAAACCGATAGCAAGTGCCGATACTGTCGTAATAATGGTTAACAACAAAGCATTGGATTTCATGCGGAACATAATGGATGAGAGGGACAGCACCTCATGGATGTTTAAATATCCGCCTTTGCTTTTTCTGATGATATTGGAAATAAAGCGGATGGATCCTTTATAAAAAAGAAATGTCCCGATGATGACAGAGCCCAAAATAAACACCATCGCCATAAATAGTTCATTTAAGGATGTAAAATCTCCACCAAATAATCTGGAGGAAACATAGTAACCTAAGGCGATAAGCGAGATGCCAATGATCCCGATGATCATCTCAAAGATCGTTATTTTCTTGATTTTCCCTTCGGTGGTTGAGGTCACTCGGAACAAAGACAAAATACTTTGTCTTTTGATAAAAGAATAATTCATGATCATGATCAGTAAGTAGATGACAACAAAAACGATGAGTGTTTGAGTCAGTGCTTGGTTAGAGAAATATAGAGTGGCAATGGCTTCAACACCCGTCGTCTTAAATAAGATCATGATCACTAGTTTGGAAAAGGAGAATCCAACCCCTATTCCGACGAAAAGCGAACCGAAGTATAAAATTAAGTTTTCAGCACTTAGAATGCGAAAAATTTTGTTTTTAGTCATTCCAATCAATTGAAATAAACCAATTTCTTTACTGCGTCTTTTTATAAAAATATTATTAGCATACATAAGGAAAATGCAGACAATAGCGACCAGTAAAACAGAAGCTGCCCGTATGGAGGCTGCACCTTTAACAGAACCCTTCACTTCGTCCATGGAGGGATCGTACTGTAATGTGACGAAGGAGAAATAGAGCGCAACACTGAAAATGAGAGCAAAAACATAGAGATAATAATTGCTCAGGTTTTTTTTCAGATTTTTAAGAATGAGTAGATTAATGTTCATGTTGAACCCCGCCTAAGACCGCTTGGGTTTTCATGATATCCTGGAAGAAGCTTTGTCTCTCCTGCACGCCTTTATGAAGCTGCGTATACATTTGCCCATCCTTAATAAAAATAACGCGGCTGCAATGGCTGGCTGCAACCGGATCGTGCGTGACCATAATAATCGTTGCCTTGCGCTTTTGGTTCAGCTGACCCAGCTTGTTTAATAAATCGGATGCCGACTTCGAATCAAGCGCACCCGTAGGTTCATCGGCAAAAATAATAGTAGGCTCATGAATAAACGCTCTAGCCGCAGATGTACGCTGTTTCTGCCCGCCTGAGATTTCATTGGGGTATTTGTCCTTGAGCTCATAAATCCCCAGTTCTGTAGCGACTTCCTGAAATCTTCGGTTAGCCTCTTTTTTAGGCGTTTTGGTGATAGATAGAGGCAAGAGGATGTTTTCCTTCACGGTGAGCGTATCCAGCAGATTATACTCCTGAAAAATAAAGCCTAAATGCTTTTTGCGGAATTCAGCCAGTTGCTTTTCTTTCATTTTCGTCATTTCGATATCATTGATCTTAATGGAACCGTGGCTCACTTTATCAATGGAGGAGAGGACATTTAGCAGTGTGGTTTTACCTGAACCGGAGGCTCCCATAATACTGACAAATTCACCTTCTTCAATAACGATATCTATTCCCTTCAAAACCTCCTGCATATTTAGCTTATTACCATAGCTTTTGTGAATCTTATGTGCTTCTAAAATATTCACTTCGATGCACTCCTTATTGTTCTTGTAGCCTTATTATAAAAATCGTACCGATGATTTTCCTTTGATTGGGCGAACAGTATATAAAAGCATGTGACATCTCTGTCACATGCTCAGCATACTTACGAAATCATTTCGTTTGGGGAAAATTAAAGTGAAGGTAGTACCCATGTTCGGTTTGGAGTGCACATCTATATGTATGAGCAGGGACTGCGCTGCCTTTTTCGTTAAATATAACCCCATGCCCGTCGAAGTATGATCAGAATGTTGGGTCGTGGATGTAAAACCTTTCTCGAAAATACGAGGTATATCCTTCGGATCAATACCGCGCCCAAAGTCTTGGACCTCAAGCTGTATTCGATCCCTTTGTTCATAGCTGTGAATGATAATATCGCTGGCATCGCTATATTTGATGGCATTGGTTAAGAGCTGTCTGATGATAAAAGCCAGCCATTTGGCATCACTTAGCACTTCCATTTGCTCAAGTCGGATGTCAAAACCGATCCCTTTTTGGATGCACCATGACTGTAATGCTTTGATTTCTTTAAAAACCAGAGATTTTAAATCCACTTGCTCGACATATAGATCATTTTCAATAAAAGATATGCGTTTGTGATGGAGCTGTTGATCCAGCAGTAAGTGAATTCGTAGCCATTCATAGGTTAACTGAGCTTTTAGGGACTTGTCGTCCAACCGCTCAATCATCAAATGCATGGTGGTTAAAGGTGTTTTTACCTCATGAATCCAGGATAGTAGTTCATCTTTTTCATGTTCAAGTGTTAGTTGATTTTGCGAGATGATCTGTTGTAACCGTTCGGTCTGGTCAGTGATTTTTTGTTCAATGATTTGCTCAAACGGACTCTCTGGTTCGCCTATACCTGTTAGTTCTAGAGGGCTCTCCCATTCTTCTAATGTGGTATAGAATTTAGTTTCTTTGAGATAGCGAATGATTAAAAAAACCAAGAAAATCATCATAGATAAGAAGACGATATAAAGGATCGGCATTAATGGAATTGCTGCATCCACATAAGCGATGAACAGGATCAGGAATTGCTGACACACAAACAGTAGAATCCAGCTCAACCTTTCCCTCAGATATTTTTTAATCATAGGCAGGTGCCTCTTCTGTAGCCATGTAGCCTTGCCCCACTTTCGTTTCAATGAAACGGCCCAAATCCAGCTCGTCCAATTTTTTACGCAGGCGGTTCAAGTTGACGGTCAGGGTGTTGTCGCTGACAAAACGTTCATCATCCCAGAGGCTTTTAATTAATTCCTCTCGTGCGACAATTTTATTTTTTTGTTCAATCAGCAGCTTCAAAATAAAAATCTCGTTCTTGGTTAATTCAATGGAGCCAGCCTCATTGGCTACTACATTTTTTTCATAATCGACCGTCGCTCCACGCCATGTTTTCAGGGAAACAGGTTCTGTATTGTAATTGTATACACGGCGAAGTGTGGCCTGTATTTTTGCAATCAGTACGTCAAAATGGAAGGGTTTTTGGATAAAATCATCCGCTCCAAGCTGCATCGACATCACCATATCCGTAGGGTGATCCCGCGATGATAAGAAGATGATCGGGACGTTAGAGTGGGATCGAATCATTCGACACCAATGAAAACCATCAAATTTCGGCAATTGAATATCAATCACGACCAGATCAGGCTTTATCGTTGTGAATTCTTGAATGACTTTACTAAAATCCTGTATACCGTACACATCATAGGCCCATTGAGTTAACCTGTCCTTTATTTCATGGAACAAAGTTTCATCATCTTCAATCAGCAAGATTTTAAACAACGATTTCACCACTTTTTAATTTTTTTATATAAAGTGTATAGCAAAATTTGTTTATGTGCTATATGGGGTTGATTCAACTTGATATTGCGATAATCTGCTGTTAATAGTTGAGGTTTATAGTTGGTTTATATCTACAATCTCATACCGTTAAAAGGATGGATGCATGGATGGGGATTCACACCTATTTTCGATCGCTAAATGAGTTGGAAAGAATTATTCGTTGTCCGGGCAAGTTTAAATTCGAGGAACATAGTGTATCGGCTCATTCCTGGAAAGTAGTACAATATGCCAAAACGCTAGCTGATATTGAAGAGAGAAACGGTGTCTGCATTGACTGGAAAAAGCTATACGAGATTACCAGCAGTCACGATTATGGGGAGATTTTTATTGGAGACATTAAGACGCCTGTTAAGCATTCCTCCAAGGAACTCCGGCTATTAATCCAGCAGGTCGAAGAAGGTATGATTGAGTATTTTATTGAAGAGAATATTCCCGAGG
This sequence comes from Paenibacillus sp. Mc5Re-14, assembly GCF_001049835.1. Classification (NCBI taxonomy): domain Bacteria; kingdom Bacillati; phylum Bacillota; class Bacilli; order Caryophanales; family Paenibacillaceae; genus Paenibacillus; species Paenibacillus sp. Mc5Re-14. Next base: position 2,635,663 of record NZ_CVPD01000001.1, read on the forward strand.
ATTTTAAAGCGATTTTCCGCAAACAGCTAAGAGAAGGTAAAGATGATTCTGTTGAAGGTTTAATTTTAGAAGTAGCGGATAAAATGGATCAGGTGTATGAAGCATTTGCCGAGCTTCAGCGGGGAAATACGGAAAAAGAATTTATAGTCATGTACCGTAATGCACTTGTAAAAATCAAGAATATTCAATTACACTGCGTTGAATATTTTTTGGAAAATATCCTACCAGATATGGTAAAGGAAGAAACGCCTTCATCCATTGATATCAAAAAGATTACGGAAGAGGCCTTAGCTCTGTAAATAAATTTCCTTACCATCTTTCAGAAGCTGTGAAGCGCTTCTGTTCATACATAATCATAGGCTTATTTGTAATAAGCAGCTCCTAAGTAAAATTAAAGAGCCAAAGCAGCAGTTGATTGAACTGCTACTTTGGCTTCTTTTAGATTGAGAAGCACGGAAGAGCTATGCTTATTTTGAAAATGGATTCGGGAAGTTGGTTTTAGTGGCTGCATTTTGTTGCTTGGTATTGCCAATTCCCAGTTCACCATTTCTATTAAATCCCCAGGACCAGACCGTCCCATCGGCTGTCAAAGCATGGGAGTGGGTTCCTGCTGCACTGAATGCTACTACATCGGTTAGTGGCGTGTTTGTGTCATCTACAACTTGGGATGGGACTTTAACAGAAAATACATCGGTCCCGTCACCTACCTGTCCTTCATTATTAGTTCCCCAACCCCAAAGAGTTCCGTCATTTTTCAGCGCGAAAGTTTGGGTTTTGCCTGCCTTCAGTCTATTTACGTCGGAAATGTTGATCAATACAGGTGATCTTCTAAAGGTAGAGGTTCCATCCCCCAGCTTACCAGAAGTATTGCTACCCGAAGCGTATACTTCCCCGCTGTTCGTTAATACATAAATACGGTCAGCTCCAGCGGTAAAGGTTTTGATATCATCAATTCGGTATTGAACAGGGGTAAGCTGGTTTTCTTTATCGTCCTGTCCCAGAGCGCCATCATAACCACGCCCCCATACCCATAACTGATTATTTTTGTCTAGAGCTGCGCCAAAACTGTCACCAGCGTCAATGGCTACAATATCTTCTAAGCCTTGTACCTGGACAGGCTTAACGGAAAAGGCGGAAACTCCTTTGGTGCCAATGCCCAGTTGCCCAAAGTTGTTTTCTCCATAAGCCCACACCGTACCGTCATTTTTGAGGGCAAGTGTAAATTGACCTCCTGCTCTCACTTCCTTAACATTATCAATATATTTGTTTTTAACAGGGACTCTTGCCGTATCCCGCTTGTTCCCCGTTCCTAGTTCGCCGTAACTTGCAAACCCCCAAGACCAGATCGTTCCGTCTTTTTTGAGCAAGGTTGAGTGCAAATCACCAGCATCAATCATAGCGATGTCAGATACATCTGCTTGTATCGGGCTTGTTTTATTATTCCCTCCGCCAGCGCCCACGCCGAGCTTGCCATTGCCGTTACTTCCCGTTGCGTAAAATGAAGATCCATCTTCCATAGCCAAGTAAGCGTTAGTGGTCCCTGCTGAAAGCAAATGGTCGTAATTCACGGCAGAATCGGCGCTTGCCGTAATGGAGCTCCCCACTAGAAGTGTTGATGCGGCAAGAGCGGTTAGAGCGAGTTTTTTTAACATATAAACTACACACCTTTCGAAATAGTAATGGATGAATACATGATGAAAGCAACCAAATTGTTCCTGTCACGTCTTATTAGTAAGTCGCAAATGATAAACCAGATTAGGGAGGACCACTGATGAAAAAAGGAGTTTTTGTCCTAGTCTTACTTGTATCAGCCTTATTGTCGGCATGTTCTAAAACGGAATCGGCGTCGCCAGTTAAACAACCTGATACAAATGAAGTGGTGGCTCAATCCATTTTTGATTTAGAACGCCTGGAAAGCACAACGGTATACACGGGGCGTGCTAAAATTAAAAGCATCGAAAAAATGGATAGAGAGATCGAACAACCATTGGCAGCCCCCAGCATGGATTATATGATCCGATTTGAACAGCCGGTTCAATTTGCTCAAGAACTACCTCAAAGTGAAGATCCAACGGAGAAGCCTATCCAATCGGTCTATATATCCGTTCCAGACACACATATTTATAAGCAGATGGATGGTCAGCGGAGGCAATTAATCCGTCCGGCAGAATTACAGGTGGGGCAATCCATTGAAGTCTCCTATGTGTACCCTGTAACACCTGTTTTCCTAGCATTGGAAGTGGTCGTGCTGGATGATTTGTAGAGGAGGAGGCCAGTAAGGCCTCCTTACTTCCTATGGAGCACGTCATAAGGCTTAGGTGATGTTAATAAGTTTCACCATGTTGTAGATATAACGTGTTTGCTCATATTTGACCATAGTGCCTGCAGAATTTTTGACCTGAATGCCGGACGAGCCTCCACCATCCAGAAGAATGGCTTCGAAGCAATCCTGCTTGATAAAATAGTTGCGAAGTTGTTTCAGCGTCGCATTTTCATGAACAACCAGGTAGACCTGCCAAATGTTATTGACGACTTTGAAGCCCAAGCCTGTCCGTCCGATGGATTCGGTGTATCGCAAGGTTCCATTCAGATCGAAATTTTCAATCTCTTTCAGCTCCTTGAGCCATACTTCTTCCTCATTCTTCAGTGACAGACTACCGCCGCTAATAATGGATTTGTACTTAATGGTCGTTCCCATTTGTTTTTTGAGATCCGTCACACTTGAAGTACGGGTAATCCCTATTTTTGTTTTGTTGCTTTCCGTAAAAATAAATGCAGTACCTCGACTATTCTCTTTGGCATTTGCCTTAATATCGTGAGTGTTATTAGGTGTCACCGCAATGGATAAACCTTGAGTCGGTGGTTTTGTGGTGCTGATAGGGTAAAAGAAGCCCCCATTAATCCCGTAATCGGTTTGCTGTGTGATCCGGCTTCGAATATTTTTATTTTGGATATTCGAAGCTGGCGTAATGATCACATGGAAACCATCAGACGTTTTGGTGTAAGAGTAGTTTGCTGGCATGGGAAACCTCCAATTAGATGATTTTGAAACAGAATCTCGCGCGATAATTCGTTTCTCATATATATAGGAAATTTACAGCTGTCTTTTACAACCCGGAAATCAAATTTTTCTAAAAAAATTTGAAACATCATATACAAGAAACCACTTGACTTAAAGTTAACTTTAAGTAGTAACATACTGGGTGTGACGTGGTGATTAGGAAATACGTAACTATTCTGACAATTTGGGAGTGATAGAATTGAAAAAGAAACAACTGGGTAACAGCGAGCTTCAAGTATCTGCACTGGGTCTGGGCTGCATGGGAATGTCCGAGTATTATGGTGAGTTGGATGATCAGGAATCGATCAAAACGCTTTATCGTGCGTTGGAGTTGGGGATCAACTTCTGGGATACAGCCGATGTGTACGGTGTGGGGAAAAATGAAAAACTGATCAGTCAAGTCCTGCGCAGCCACCGGGATGAGATAGTGTTGGCTACCAAATTCTCTATTATGCGCGGAGAGGATGGGGGATTCCTGGGTGTCAGCGGCCGTCCTGAATATGTAAAACAGGCATGTGATCGCAGCCTGCTGAGATTGGGTGTAGATGTGATTGATTTGTACTACCAGCACCGTGTTGACCCGAATGTGCCTATTGAAGAAACGGTAGGTGCGATGAGTGATCTGGTTCAAGCGGGAAAAGTCCGCTATCTGGGGCTATCCGAAGCGTCTCCTGCACTGATCAGACGTGCTCACAAGGTACACCCGATTACAGCGTTGCAAACAGAATACTCCTTATGGAGCCGGGAAGCGGAAGATAAGGTTATACCCACATGTAAGGAGCTGGGCATCGAATTTGTGGCCTACAGTCCACTGGGCCGCGGCTTTTTGAGTGGGCAAATTCAGAAGTTTGATGATTTTGCAGAAGATGATTTCCGTCGCACGGTGCCGCGTTTTCAGCCTGAGAATTTCCAGAAGAATCTGGATCTCGTGCAGCATGTTAAGGATCTTGCGGCTCAAAAAGGAGTCAAGCCTTCTCAGCTTGCTTTGGCCTGGCTGCTTGCGCAAGAGGGAATTGTACCGATTCCCGGTACTAAACGGGTCACGTATTTAGAGGAAAATGCAGGAGCAGTGAATGTGGGCTTGTCCGCAGAGGAAATGGAGACTATTAACGCAATCATCCCCAAAGGAATGGCAGCGGGCCTTCGTTACCCGGCAGAGCGGATGCCAAATTGGCAAGCGGAATAATGAAGAAAATGAGATAAACCAAAAGCCGTCTTTACGCGAATTAGCGGGAAGACGGCTTTGTTGGTTTCATAGATAAGCCAGTGCGTGCATTGTATCATGCCGGGGGCATCGTTTTACAAAACAGGAGCTTGTAATGCAGTGTTGATATTTTGCAGATCCATCGACAGCTGCTCGTTTACGTTCCATGGGTGATACCAACCGCGTTCGATCATATACGTTGAAATTTGCTCATGCATATCAATAGCTTCATCCAGTTGTTTTATAAGCATAGCCTTAATTTCTGGAGTTCCCGCTTCCGTTACAGCCATAGCGTAATTTCTCACACCACTTTTGGCGGTGTTTAAAAAATCGGCAGCAATCATTTGGTCTGTTAACATATTCAGTCCGGTCAAATATTCCAGAAGTATGTTCATTTCTTTACCTCCTTGATGACGAGGCTTGATTTAAAACGTTACCCAGCTCTTGCAATTGGCGTGTTGTTAGGTCAACATCCTTTTGCAATATGGCTTTGAGGACCGGATCTGAGATCAAGGCTTGCATGGTTTTAGATTTGGTAAGACAGACTGTTTTGAATGCCGACAATTCATGGACTTCAAGTGTTTCGTGCAGGCCATACACCATATAATATTTACCTCCAGTCCAATTGATAGTTAAGGTTTAAGTACAACTTTGATGCAATTGTCTTGTCTGGTATCGAAAATTTCATATCCACGTTTGGCGTCGCTTAGCGGAATGACGTGTGTGACAACGTCCCCCGGGTCAACCTTCCCTGTATCGATCAGCTCATACATGTAAGGCATATAGTGAATCACAGGAGCCTGTCCAGTACGCAAATTAATATTTCGCTGAAAAATGTCTCCCATCGGAAAACCGTTATATCGACCGCCGTATACCCCGGTAACTTGAATCGTGCCGCCTTTGCGGACCGCCTGTGTAGCTATGACCAAGCCTCCTAAAGCCCCACCGTGAAGTTTAAGACCGGAAGCCAAGGATTCCAGCGGAGACATTTTGCCGCTCATGCCGGAGCAGTCAATAACCACGTCCGCGCCTCCTTTGGTCATCTCCTTGAGGTAGCTGCCGATGTTTTCTTGGGATTCCACATTAACGATTTCTACGTGATTGGTGCGCTTCGCGTGTTGCAGACGATAATCCAGATAGTCTGCTGCAATGACTCGTTTTGCCCCTTTGAACCAGGCGAATTTCTGCGCCAACAGACCTACCGGCCCGCAGCCTATAACAATGACCGTATCCCCGTCCTTCACTCCGGCGTTATCGACACTCCAGAATGCAGTAGTCATGGCATCAGCGATCAGACAAAGCTTCTCGTCTGAATGTTCGCAACTCTCCGGAATTTTGAAATGAGTGAAATTGGCAAAAGGTACACGTAAATATTCTGCTTGTCCACCCGGATATCCACCGGTTGTGCCGGAATAACCAAAAAAAGCACCCATCTCTCCATTTTCATTCGAATGATCACATTGGCTTTCCAATTGGTTTTTACAATAAAAGCATTCACCGCACGCGATGTTGAACGGAATGATCACGCGGTCTCCCTTTTTCAATTTGGTTACGCCGCTGCCGACTTCTTCTACAACACCCATCGGCTCATGTCCAATGACGAAATTCTCTTGTAAATTCGGAATCATTCCGTGAAGAAGATGCAGATCTGAACCACAAATAGCGGTTGTCGTCAGTCTGACAATCGCATCGTCGGCTTTTTGAATACGTGGGTCAGGAACCTCCTTGACCGCAACGTTTTTGATACCTTGGTAGGTCACTGCCTTCATGCCTGACTCCCCCCAATATGTTCATCCGGCGTGCGATCAAACATACCTTTGCGGGTGGTATCGTCTGGGAACAGTTTCATATTGCTAATGTCCACCGTCTTATTGGCTGACAGTTGATCCAATTGATATTGCTTTTGCAGATCATAGGGATGAAACCATTTTTTTCGTACCATAAGATCGGTAATTTCCTGATGAAGCGCAATGCCTTGATGCAGTTGATTGCGCAATAGGGTTCTGGCATCGGTAGAGACAGTTTCTGTCAAAGCTATTGCTGTGTTCCGAACCCCTTCCTTGACGCGAACCAGAAAATCCATTGCAAGGGTCGTGTCTGCCATTTCGGGCATATTTAATGAGTTTTTTGGGTCCACATAATCCATTTTAGCGGACTGGGTCTGGTTAGGTGTCACATCATTCACCTCAATTTAAAATTGGTGTTGGGCGGAAGTCAGGAACAGGCGCTTGAAACGGTGCTTTAGCATAGATTGCTTGCAAATCGGCAATAGCCTGAATAGATTGCTGAACATCTTTTTCCATTAAATCCTTTAGCTCTTGATCGAATACTAAGCCCTGCATTAATTTGGACTTTGCTAAACATAACGTTTTGAAGTTAAGCACTTCATGGATCTCTAGGGACTCATGCGCCGCTAATGTAGGCTGTTGGCTTATCATAGGCTCACCTTTCTTTTATGATTCTAGAAGGTATGTTGTCCAGCATAACTAGGTTTATTCCGAAAGGATCGTGCTATTCGGCTTCAACCTTGCCAAGTGCTTTTTTAGCGGGGCCTTCAATTACTTCGCCTTGATATGAAAAGCGTGAGCCATGACATGGGCAATCCCATGTTCTTTCGGCCTCGTTCCAGTCAACTTCACAGCCCATATGGGTGCACGTAGTGTCCACCAGGTGCAGTGCTCCTTGTGGATCTCGATATGCGCCCGCCCTTTTGCCGTTTACCCGGACGACTGCCCCTTCGTCTTGCTGGAGTTCTTCGGCTTTTTTATAGCTGATTTCCAGCTTACCAGCAATTAAGTGCTTCGCCACATTCGCATTTTGAGTTACAAATGTTTTAATGTCAGGGTCTGCATGAAATCTTGAAGGGGAGAAAAGATCCTGATACGGGCTTTCCTTTCTGGTTATCAGATTCGTATTTAATAAAGCTGCCGCGACACTTGTCGTCATCCCCCATTTTCTATAACCCGTAGCAACGAAGATGTTAGAAACATCGGATAATTCCTGCCCGATATAAGGGAGCTTGTCTAACGAGTACAGGTCCTGTGCCGACCAGCGATAGACGATTTCCTTTAATCCAAATGTTTGCTCTGCAAACTTTTCTAAAGCTTCATAGTATTGAAATGTGCAGATTCCTTGACCCGTTTTGTGGCCTTCGCCACCGACGATGACCATCGGTTCACCGTTTATTAGTACAGAGCGAAGCGAACGTTTGGGGGTTTCCGCACTTATGTACATACCACCCGGATAGGTTTTGTCCGTCTTGACCGCTAGTACATAAGACCGCTCGGCATGCAATCGCGCAAAATAAAGACTGTTTGGATCATTGAACGGAAAATGAGAGGAGGATACGACATAGTTGCAGGTAATCTTGTGCCCGTCGCTTGTATTAATAATAGAGGGGGTTCCTTTATCCACACCCACAACGGTGGTCTGTTCATAAATCTTCCCGCCTTGCCGGATGACTTGATTGGCTAGATACCTTAAGAAAGGAATCGGATTAAACTGAGCTTGGTTTTCCATCATAATAGCTGCTTTAGTTGAAAAGGGCAGAGGCGTTTGTTCGACATAACTTCCCGGGATGCCAAGTTCCTTGTAAGCTTTATATTCGTCGTTGATTTTTTCCACATGCGTATCCGCACATGTATAAACGTAGGCATCTTCTTCTGTGAATTGACAATCGATATGATACTCTTCTACCGTTTGTCTGATGAATTCAAGAGCATCGCGGTTAGCTTCATAATAGAGTTGGGTTTTCTCTTTACCAAAATGCGAGAGGAACTCGCTATAGATCAAATCATGTTGTGCGGTAATTTTGGCGGTGGTATGGCCCGTTGTTCCATGAAGTATCCGCCCTGCGTCAACGACTGCGACGTTTAGTCCTTTTTTAGAAAGTAAATAAGCAGTGGTAATACCGGTGATCCCCGCACCTACAATAGCAACATCCACCTGAATATCTTCATTAAGCTTGGGGAAATTGGGGACGTCAGTTGAAGCTAACCAATACGATTCTGGAAATTGCGGGAAGGTCGTACGACACTCGTCTTGTTTCATTTTCACAAGCACCCCTTTGATTACAATTATTGTATACATTGTTATCCTTGTATGATTTTATATACCCAAAAAAGGGATACTTTCAGCCAGCTTTCATCTTGTTTTCAGCTTGACCGGGTACAATCAAGGCAATTTTCCCGGGGAGGAATGCATAACAATGAAAACAAAGATGAAAAAGACGGTTTGGATTCCGGCAATCATCGCAGTTACGGTAGCGGCTCTACTCGTAATCTACTATTACTACATGTCCTCGGTTTCCGGCGGCAAGCCTGGCATGCGACCTCCGGGAGGCGGCAATGTAGCAGGGCACATGGGCGGACGTCCCGACGGAAAAGGTGGTGGGGGAAACGGGGAAATATTTAATACCTTGGGCACGATCTCCGTTTTTCTTGGGGCGGCCTCTTTCTGTTGGTTCTGGTTTAAGAAGAAACTGAGATCGCCGTCAATGTTGGTTCGAAAGGCCGGAAAGTTGTTTCACTCCTTGCATAAACTGCTGGGTTGGGCGACCTTGATTCTTATTGCCGTTCATGGCGTCTATTTCCTGATTACCAAACTTCAAGATCACAAAACCTACTCCGGCCTAGCAGCCTTTGCTATTATAGTGGCAATCTCCGGGTACGGCTTCTATATTAATAAAGTACGTAACAAGTGGATGCGAACCATCCATCGTATACTTGGACTGCTGTGGGTTCCCGTGCTGCTGCTACATGTAGGCGGAACAGTAATTATGGCGGTCATCGCCACTCTTGCCGTGGGGGTACTAGTCTGGACACTCGACAGAATGGCGGAAAAAACGATGAAGCCTGTCGCAGGGGACACTCTATAATTTTATGGAATGGTGTTACCTTCATGTGGGGGAGAACAAGATGCTGGCGGAGGCGGTTGATATATTGGTTGCGGTTACATTCTTTACGTTGTATTACAAACTCCTACGTTCTTAATAGGACGTAGGAGTTTGTTTTATTTAAAGAGTATGAAATAAAACAAGCTAGTTACCTAATTCGAGTGCGAATTGTCCTAGTATATGAAAAGTAGCAGAACAGAAGTTTATGCTCTTCCGTTAACCAGAATAACGTTAGCTTGAGTTCCTGATTGACGCAGCTTAATTAAGGGCGCGTAGTCATCGGAATAATAGAACTGCTTGGCAGCCTCGTAAGTCGGGAATTCGTGAACTACGACTATTGACGGCTTCCATGTGCCTTCCAGTGTCTCGGGCTGTGGATCTAGCGTAAGGTTGCGGAATCCCGGAACTTCCTGCAGCAGCGCATCTGCTAGCTCTGCGTATTGTTTGAAAACAGCTTCTTCCTCTACTTTTATATCTACGATAACATATGCGCTCATATCCATTCTCCTCTGTATGTCGGACGGTGATCATACGTCCTAGGATTTCGCCGGCGAGCATCTTTAGCTTAATCCGACACGCGGAGATTGTAAATTAGGCACTTTTTTTATCCTCAGTTTCATTTATTACACCGGTTCGTTATTTCAGGTTTGAAAAGTCGGAGAGATGATGCTCGGCCTGAAACCGTTCTCCCCAAGCCTTCATTTGGGTGAGTATTGACTCAAGCGAAGCTCCGAGCGGGGTTAGCGAGTATTCCACTTTAGGCGGAACAAGGTGATGAACTTCACGGTGAATGAGATTGTCTGCTTCTAACTCTCGTAGTTGGAGGGTCAGCATTTTTTGAGTGGCCGTGGGAAGTGCCCGCCGCAGTTCTTGAAACCGCTTAGTTCCACCCAGCAATTCGTACAGAATGATTCCTTTCCACTTTCCGCCGATAATGCTCAAGGTTACTTCCACCGGACAGCCTTTAGTCGGCGTGCAATTAACTCCATTGTTCAGCCGTTTTCTCAACCATATCATCCCCTTTCACTTTGTTATTATACCAATATTATACTTGGCAGTTTAGTTCAGATACAGTGATCCAAGGCAGCACTTGACTTCAAGTTAACTTTAATAAGCAGCATCTAGTAGCAAGCCGAGTAATTCCAGCCTTATATCCCCAAAGCTGTCTTAACGCGGATCGGCGCGAAAGGTGGCTTTGGGGGGCATACATATGCAGCTAAGGACGTGGTTTGAAGATGCCGAAAGGACGTCCTACAGGCAGGAATGTACGGCCAAAATGTGCATTCAGAACAGCAGCTCCTGTACCGTACAGCGAGAGTAGACCAATGCCCATTTCAGCATAAGCAGCGATGGTGTGGAACACCTCTGGGGCGATGCCGAATGCATCGAAGCTAAGGCCGAGGAACAGAAAATCAATCAACACAAAAATAAAAAATAGAACCTTGTGCGTCTCCATGGCTCCAATGGTCATGAAGAGCGTAAAGATGAGATAGCCGGCAAAGGCAACGCCGAGCTGCCTACCATCCACCGCTGATGCCAGCTCTGAGCCGAATACGCCCATTTTAATCATCCAGCTACTAGCTACGGCTAACCAGAAGAAGGCGTAAGCGCCAAATGCCGTCATGCCAAAGGTGTTGTTATGCTTCGCATCCTGAATGCAGGCAAACAGCTGTGCAAAGGCACCCAGGAAGATAGCCCAAGGAATAATAAAGCTCAAGCCCTCGGTGAGACCAAGCTTTTGGGATGAAGCTACAAGCGTTACAATGGCCAAGCCAAACAGGCCGATCGCGCTCGGATCGGCCGTTATGATTTTTACGTTAGAATGAGATTCATTTTGCATGAAAAAATAGAAGCCTCCAATAATATTTAGGTACGTGTCAATCTGCCGATGCCAGAATCACACTGACATATTGTAACGGAAACCAACCTACTCCGCATAGTAGGGAAATCATAAAATTCCTCCCGATCTGTTAGTAATGGGGCAAGAATTTATGGAATGGTGTTACCTTCATCTTTGTGGTAATATTTACACCTATATAGAATGAGGAAGTGACATAGTGATTAATATAACGATTCCAACTCCGGATATCACAATTACCAAACAGGTTAACCCTGAGCTCAGCCATATTTATGGATTTACAGATTTCCACCTGATTCCTAGAGATAAGGCTGGTATCTTTATGTTCTACAATGCACAGGAGGAATTACTGTTCGTTGGTAAAGCAAGAAAGTTAAGACCCAGAATCAAAAAGCATTTTGAAGATAACGTATCGCCGATCAAGGCTAATCGGAACGAAGTGGCGATTATTGAGGTCTGTATTGTGGAAGATGCGGTAGATCGTGAAATTTATGAAACCTACATCATCAATTCGCAAAAGGCTAAATATAACGTTGAAAAAGTGTTTTATAAGTAACAAAGCAACAAGCAGCTACTTTATAAAAAAAGAGCAATAAGCCGCAGTCGTGCACTGCCCTTATTGCTCTTTTAAATTCGTGCATTTAGATCCTCTCAAGGACGGGGCGATATAGTATGAACAAAACCGACCGCTTGCTGGCTATCTTGCTAGAGTTACAAAGTAAGGATATTATACGGGCCGAGGATTTAGCGGCGATTTTCGAAACGAGTGTGAGAACGATCTATCGGGATATTCAGGCTCTCAGCGAATCGGGCGTACCGATTGTAGGAGCACCGGGTATTGGATATTCTTTGATGGAGGGATACTTCCTGCCTCCTGTAAGCTTTACTGTAGAAGAGGCTGTAGCGCTGCTAATCGGAACAGATTTTGTCGAACAAAAATTTGATACAGACTATGGCATGAAGGCGCAAACTTCACGCAGAAAAATCGAAGCTATTTTACCAGAGAGCGTTCGCAGGGAAGTTGCCCAGGTGCGAACGACTATCAGACTGCTGGCGGTGGATAAAGGAACAAACCATACAGAGAAAGCCTATTTGGAAACGCTGCGCATCGCTGTATTGGCTAAACAGAAGGTTCGGTTTGGTTACTCCAAAAAAATGCCAGAGGCTGACGGGAATCGCCAAAGTGTGCGTGTGGTCGCTCCTTATGGTCTTGTACTGCTGCATGGTTCGTGGGTTTTGATTGGACAATGCGAATTGCGGCAACAGCTGCGCCATTTCCGTTTGTCGCGTATGAACGATCTGATCATGCTGGAGGACGGTTATCAGTTGCCTATTGATTTTAATTTGCAGGATTACAAGCAATCCGATGACCGCCACATAAATGTTCACATACAAGTCCGTTCGGATATTGTAGATAAAGTGAAGGAAGCGAACCATTTTTACATGGAGTCCATGGAGGAGCGTGAGGATGGAATCCATGTATTTTTCCGTGTTAGACACCTAGAGGAATTACTATCATGGATACTTGGTTGGGGTGCAGATGTGGTAGTGCTGGAGCCTGAATCGCTTCGCGAGCGTGTCCGGACAGAAGTGGAAAAAATGTTGAAATGCTACTGACATAATGCTGTCAGTAGCATTCTTGTATAGTAAAGCTACTTTGATAGAGAGGGGCATTTACTATATGAATACAAGCGAAACATTACAGCGTTTTGAAGAGACGGCACAGCACTATCTTCTTGAATTGGACAGCTTTAGCCTGGAGCAATTGCAGTACACACCGCAGGAGGGACAATGGTCGCTTGGACAAATGTATCTTCATTTGGTGAACTCTGCTCTTTATATGCATCTTAGGAATATAGATCTTTGTCTACAGTCTAATGGAGAAAAAGGGACTAAAACGGAGGCGGGCACAACCGCATTTAACTTGGGAAGCTATCCACCCATACGTATTCAAGTCCCACCATCTCCGCAGTATACTCCCCCCCAACCGACGAGCAAAGAAGAGATTGCAGAAGGATTAAACGTGGTGATCCGTAAAATGAGAGAGATTGAGCCAACCGTTGAGAAATCAACAGGGTCGTCTACTTCTCCTCATCCCGGATTTGGCGCGTTGAATGCGGGAGAGTGGTTTAGACTCATCGAGATGCATTATCGTCACCATCTTTTGCAGATGGAGCGCTTGAAGCACGCAATAGTCGGTTAATTGTCTCCCGGCGTAGCCCGATGAACTGCCCGATTTCCTCCTGCGTCAATACGTCTGTTAACGTAGCGGGTGCGATGTAGGAGTGGAACCAGCGTTGAAGCTTCCGAAGCTTCTCGGCAGGCGATACCTCTGTGAGCTGGTCAATTCGTTGCTGCATCATGCGTAGCTTATCCTGTAGCTGCAAAGCGATGGCTCGACATTGAGCCGGGTCTTGCTCCAGCTTCAGGTACCATTCTTTTTGCGACAGAACCTCAATCTCTGAGGTGACCAGCGCCATCGCGGTACCATAATAGGGATTGGGACTGATGAGGGAGTGGTGCGGGATGATTTCATCGGGCACAATTACATTAACTAAAATTTGCGAGCCGTCTTCATGGACTCGGATAATTTTTAACAGGCCGCTTTTTAAGTGATATAAAGGGCCAGTTTCCCCTTGTCGAAATAAGGTCTCGCCTTTGTGTAATATCATGAACGTGTATAGCCTCCATTTCATGTATTCCAGCTTTTAGATGAACCCGCCATTGACGCGGATGGTCTGTCCGGTAACCCACTGCGATTTAGCGCTGACCAGAAACTCAATCACATCAGCGATATCTTCCGGTTCACCGAGACGACCCATAGCATTCATTTTCTTCATGCCTTCGATCTGCTGCTCTGTTTTTCCTGCTTGAAAAAGCTCTGTGTTGACAGGGCCGGGAGCCACGGCATTGATCGTAATTTGCCTGCTTCCGAACTCCTTGGCCAGCTGACGGGTAAATTGCTCCACCGCGCCTTTCGTACCCGCGTATACGCTATAAGCCGGAAACATTTGTCCGATCACGGATGTGGACAGGTTTACGATTCTCCCGTAATTCTCCATGTATTTCATCGCTTGCTGACAGGCAAAGAAGGTACCTTTTACATTCAGCGCGAATTGTTGGTCAAAATCAGCTTCGGTCACCTCAGCCAGAGGTTTGGTAATCATCAGCCCGGCGTTGTTAACCAGAATATCTACTTTGCCGAATTCAGCAATCGTATTGGTAAATAAGGCTTCAATATCGCTCATCTTGCCCAGATCAGCGTGGAGAGCTATGGCTTTTCCGCCTTTTTGAATAATGCCTGCTACAACTTCTTTAGCTCTATCCGGACTGTTGACATAATTGACAACTACAGCAGCACCTAGATCAACCAGCTGCTCAGCAATGGCACGTCCAATTCCCCTGGATGAGCCAGTGATAATTGCTATTTTCCCATCCAAATGCTTCATATGTGCTCAGCCTTCTTTCCAAATATTTTTAAGATATCCCTTTTTCTAAAAGCATCCACACTTCTGAAAACTCCTGATCAATCGTCGGACTCTTCCATTCGTAAGCATGTGCGGGATGATGGAAACGGGTTGTGGCATAGAAAAGCGTACGCGCCAGTTGGATCGGCTGATCCGTTGTAATGCCCCCACGCACAATAATGTCAGCGAGCTGATCCACAATGTGGGCGATATGCTGGTCGATTAAATCCGCGGCTTGCTCGGTGACCCGAGTATACATCCCGAACATTTCCTCGTCATCGCGGGCATAATACTGCTTAAGCTCGATCAAGGTCTGTATATATCGTTTTAAGTGCGGTATTCCTAGCACAGATGAATCCTGGCATATCTTCGTTAACGGATCGATTATCTTTTCATTTAGCCATTTTTCGGTCACGCCTTCAAGAAGCTCGGCTTTACTTTTAAAGTGTCGGTAAATAGTGCCGTGACTTACTCCTAATACTTTGGCAACATCCGTCACGGAGCTTTTAGCTACACCAAAACGCCTAAGTATGTCTTCTGTAGCAATGAGAATCTGTTCCTTGGTCAGTATATCTGAGGATTTTTCCATAGAGACACGGTTAACTTACCGTGTGAGTCACCTCCTTGAAGTCAGGATAACACAACGAGTATCAAATGACAAATATTCGTTTTTGTCATTTGATACTCGTTTTTTTAAAAGAATCCAAAGAAGTGACCAGAAAAACTACAATAGCGATTCGATGACAGGATCAATAGCACAGGGCGCTGTTGTTACTTCAAATCTGCCTTTTACATGGCCATCACGGTTAATCAGGAATTTGGAAAAATTCCACTTGATACCGTCGCCGACGTATATTTCTGGATATTTATCCCGTAAGAAATCATCCATCCATTGACCGTCTTTGGTCTGGGTATCAAAGCCTTGAAAAGGTGACTGTTGGGTCAGATATTGAAATAAAGGATGAGCAGATAAGCCTCTTACATCCGTCTTCTCAAATAGTGGGAAGGTTAATCCATGGTTATTTTGGCAGAATGTCTGAACCTCCGAATTGCTACCCGGCTCTTTTTCATTGAATTGGTTACAAGGAAACGCAAGGATTTCAAAACCTTGTTCCCTCCGTCTTTCATAGAGCTTTTGCAGATCAGCGAATTGACTGGAGAAGCTACACATGCTGGCAGTGTTTACAATAAGGAGAACCTTACCTCTATAGTTTGAGAATTCAATCGGTTTCCCGTTGATTAAGGTTGCTTGAAAATCATAAACAGACAAGTTAACATTCCTCCTCACGTTATTTTATACACATCGTATATCCAGAATTGCTATTGGTCTAATATATTATTGGAATCAACTTTATAGGCATTTACAATAACCCCGTCATGTAAAGATACATTGTCCATCTATCTTTTGAAATCAAAGGAGGCTTGACATAGGAAATAGGAGATTCGCTTCTTACATAGCAAACTGTGGCATTCGCCGTTACCAAGATAGAATATAGATGCATATTCATGTAGTGTGTGCAAAAACCCAACAGAATCGAGGGATATTCGTGCCCATTGGAAAGATGATTCAATACAAGGAAATGCAACAACATCCCATTTTACGCTCGCACTTGCCCGAAACCCGCTGGATTACGAATGCAAGGACTTTACGGATGCTGGATACCTATCGCACAGTCTTCATCAAGCCTAATTATGGGAGTGGGGGAACCGGCATCATACGCGCGAAAAAGGTAGGGAGGAGATATGAAGTTCGTTGCGGCTCCAGTCGCAGAGTCGTTAGATCCCACGCCGTAAGAAGAGCAATTAGAAGCTACCGAAGACCTCATCGTCGTTATTTGGTACAGCAAGGACTCAAGTTAGCCAAATACAAAGGTTCGATTTTTGATGCCAGAGTGTATATGCAGAAGCCAGACTCGGAATGGGTTATCTCAGGGATAACCGGCCGTGTCGCTGCACCTCGAAAGGTCGTTACCAACTATCGGAAGGGAGGACATGCGGCGCCGTTGTCCAAAGTGCTTTTAAGGGTTTTTAAAAATGACAGAGCAAAAATGAAAGAGATTTTGGACCAGATCATCGAGCTTTCTAGAATTATTGCCGACACGATTGACAAAAATCATCCGGTTCGCGAGCTGGGCATCGATCTTGCTGTTGAGAAGAGTGGCCAAATCTGGATTATCGAGGCCAATCCGCATCCCGGACATATGTTATTCAGGCAGCTCCCTAATCATAAGATGATTCGCAACATTTTGAGAAACAAACGTCGTATTCATTATCATTAGGATAAAGTGTTTTAAAGCAGCACTCTAATATCAGAACGGCAACATTTCAAGGTATCGTTGAGATGAACGATGCCTTTTTTGTGTTAAAAGAGAGTGTCTATCGAATTGTTCACAAAATGTTCACTTATGTGAGGGTTTCGACTATTTATATAATTAGCAAAGCAAAAGAAGGGATGATGGAATTGCCAACAACGAAGAAAGAAAATATTTATTTTGGTTTAATGATGTGCTTGGGGATGGTCGTATTCATGACATTGTATAATCTATATACAAATGGCTTGATTGGCACCATGTCTCTAAAGGCAATGCTTCTTCAATTTATTTTATGTTTTATCACTGCTTTCGTATTGGAATTATGTATTGTCGGTCCAGTAGCAAAGAAAATAGCCTTCTCATTACCGTACGACAAATCCAAAAAGCTATTTGTAATTCTATCCCTTTCATGTTGTATGGTCATTGGCATGGTTCTCTGTATGTCACTTTATGGTTTGGGGACGGCTTACTTTTTTAATAGTCTTTCAGAAGGCTCATTATTTAAAAATTACTTGTCTTTAGTTGTTAAGAATTTTGCGTTTGCTTTTCCTCTACAGCTCTGCATTGTAGGGCCGCTTGTTCGCTATTTATTTGTTAGATTCGTGAAAGGTACAAGTATGGGGATGCCATTAGGCAAAAACGTAGTTAACGACGGTATTCGATAGCTCAACAGCCGCCTTCTGTCTGAGAAGGCGGCTTGTTTTTTACCCAGAAGCTCAGTACCTTTATAGCGTTTGTCCGCTGTCTACCGTAATGATCTGGCCTGTCATGGCTTCCTGTTCCAGGGCAGAGCAGACCATGCTGGCAATATCCTCAGGTGTAGAAACGCGCTGTAGCAGCAGATGAGGAGCCAATTGTTTCATTTGTTCTTCCCTACCTGCCCACCATCTTGTCGCCACCGCGCCTGGTACGATGCAATTGACTCGAATATCAGGGGCCAGGGATCGTGCTAACGATTTGGTCAGCCCGTGGACGGCTGCTTTGGATACTGCATAGGGTAGTGAGGAACCTAGCCCTGTTTGTCCAGCTATACTTCCCAGATTGACGATAGCTCCTTGTTGACTATGCTTCATACTAGGAGCTACGGCTCTAGCACAGTAAAACATGCCTTTCACATTGACATCCAAGAGATCATTCCACACCTCTTCCGTAACGGCTCCTAGATCTTCCATCAGAATATGATGTGTAATGCTGGCGTTATTCACCAATACATCAACCGTGCCGTATTGCTGAACAATCTGCTCGACCATATCCCGTACTTCCCGATCTTTGGAAACATCTGCCTGTAATGCAATTGCACTTCCTCCCTGTTCAAGTATCATACGTACGGTTTCCTCTGCCTCGTCTTTAGAACGGGAATAGTTTACGACTACAGTAGCCTTTCGATCTGCTAATTCTACACATATCGCTCTCCCAATTCCTGTACCGCCGCCTGTAACTAGGGCTACTTTTTGATGTAAATCCATGTATATCCGCTCCTTAGCCAACTCGTTAGTGTTGTGTGAGAAAAGTAATATAATCTGTTATGGATCATTGTAGAGGATGTATTATATTTTGTATAATTGAATTAACTGAACCTGTAATTCAATAAACTTGAATTAAACAAGCGACTTGGGAGTAGGAGAATGGATATTAAAGCACTCAAAACATTTCAGATGATTGTGAATTACGGGAGTTTTATGCGTGCGGCGGAAGCGTTGAATTATGCGCAATCCACTGTGACGATGCAAATACAGAAGCTGGAATCCGATCTAGGAGTTCAACTAATTGAGCGGGGCAAGAAAATAAAGTTAACTGAAGCGGGCAGGATGTTTTATGAGCAGAGTTTGCCCATTGTAAAAGACATGGGGCAACTGCAGGAAAATATGGAGAACCTGCAAAGGGGAACCGCAGGTGACATTCGTATAGGAGTGACTGAACCGACCGCCAGTTACCGACTACCCGAAATTTTAAAGCGGTTCTTAAACCATTACCCTCACATTCGGGTTTCTGTTGAGTTTGGGAATACACCTACATTAAGCGAGCGTATTCTCCAAGGGGATGTGGACATAGCATTATGCTCTGCCCCGGATTTGGGTACAGAGCTATATTTTGAACCTTTATTTAAGGAGAATTTTGTGGTTTTGATGCCTGAACATCACCCTCTTACAGAAAAGGAGTGCATTGGACCCGCAGATTTACAGGGGCATCGCCTACTTATTACGTCGTCCATCTGTCCTTATCGGCGCAAACTTGAAATGGTCGTGAAGGAACATGGAATAACTACGTTAGACACGATGGAAATTGGCAGCATGACGGCTCTAAAATCTTATGTGGAATGTGAATTAGGGATTGCCCTTGTGCCCCAAATTCTAGTCCATCCTGTCCCGGCAGGAACAGCAGTGAGGCAATTAAGCGGCAGCTTGATCGATATGACCTTTGGTCTTCTTTGTAAAGCAAACGAGGCACCGCTGAAGCTGGCAAGCTCAAGGCTATATTCTGTGTTAAAGCAGGAGCTTGGGCAATTGTCGTGAGCATACGATATCAAACCGACTGCAATAGGCAGCCGGTTCGTTTGGTTATTTTTTCGTAATGGGAATCCATACTTCACTTCGGTATTCCTCAGCATGAGTATCTCCCATGGTATATACCTCTAGCTCAGGCCCGCCTGAGTGCTCATAGTTGCTGGCAGGGAACCATTCCTGGTAAATTCTTTGCCATACCTTCTGGATCGAGTGAGGCATAGGGCCGATGGATGTAAACACGGCCCAGGTTGCAGCCGGGATGGTTCTGGCTTCTAATCCGTTCGAGGCTGCTACGTCTTCACTGCCCTCTGCGGCGATAAGGTAGCTAAACGTTTCCTCACCGTGCTTCATGTCCAGACATATACCGAGGATATCATCGCCTGTCCCCAAGGCATGAATGCGATCCGATGTGCCATCTGCGTTAAGTTGATCCCAGAATTTTGGGATTTCCCGAAGGTTTTCACCGTTCTTAGTAGTAACTTGAATGGACTTCCCAATGACCGTAAAGGCCGCCTTCTCTACAATTTTATAATCCATTTCCTGATCTCCCTTCAGTGATAGATGGAAGGTGATGCGTGGAAAGGCTTTCAGGTTCACTCCCGGGTTTCTGGCCTCAGAGGGAGAAATACCGTGTACCTTTCGGAACGCTTTAGAAAAAGATTCGGGGGAATCATAACTGTACTTGAACGCAATATCCAGTACTTTGGTGGTAGAAAGACTCAATTCCTGAGCAGCCAGGGTCAATCGACGTTTGCGCACATATTCTGCTACCGTAACGCCAGTCAGCATATAAAACATCCGTTGAAAATGAAAGGGCGACGAGTAGGCCGCCTTTGCAATTTCATCAATATCGAGGGGCTGCTGCATTCTTTCTTCCATTAGATCGAGCGCGTTCTTGATCCGAAGCAACCATTCCAACCACATCACCTTCCTTGGTTGTAATCATATCATTCACGGTGTCCGTCATCCTGTCTTTGCGTGCTTTTGTCGAACAGGATATCATCAGCCTGCCCCTTGTGTTCATAATTAAAATTTGGGACAATACAAGAAGTGTTTGAATAGCGCGGAGCGCTCAAACATGCTATGATGCAATGATAGTTGAGACGAGTCGTGATGGCTAGGGTTTATATATAGAAATACGAATTTTAACGTTTGAAAAGAGGATCGAACATGAAAAAGGAATCCATTTATGGATTAACGCTAGACCAATTGACAGCATGGCTCATGGAGCATGGACATAAAAAATCTCGGGCATTGCAGGTATGGGACGCATTGTATCGGAAACGGATTACTGATTTTGCGGCGATGACAGAGGTTCATGAGAATTGTACTCGCCTGTTGGCAGAGAACTTCTCTATTGAAACCCTGGAAGAACACGTGAAGCAACAATCAGCAGACGGGACGGTCAAGTTTTTGTTCCGTTTGCAGGATGGTAATTTGATTGAGACGGTATTAATGCGGCATAAGTTTGGATTATCCGTATGTGTGACGACACAGGTGGGATGCAACATTGGATGTAGCTTCTGTGCAAGTGGGCTGTTGAAGAAGAGCCGTGACCTTTCCAGTGGTGAAATCGTAGGACAAATTATGAAGGTGCAGCTGTATCTGGACCAGGAACGTCCGGGCGACCGGGTCAGTCACGTTGTGGTAATGGGAATTGGCGAACCGTTTGATAACTTTGTGAACCTGTCCGATTTCATTCGGGTCATTAAGGATCATAAAGGGCTGGCGATTGGGCCGCGGCATATTACCGTGTCCACAAGTGGCCTTGCCGATAAAATCATTGAATTTGCTGATTCCGATCTGCACGTCAATCTTGCGATCTCCCTCCACGCTCCGAATAATGAGATTCGTACCCGCATTATGAAGATCAACCGGGCGATCCCGATTGAGAAGCTCATGCAGGCAATTGATTATTACTTGGACAAAACCAATCGTCGGATTACGCTGGAGTACATCTTGCTGAAGGATGTTAATGACGGTAAGGAGCATGCGCTCGAACTGGCTGAGCTGGTGGGCCATCGTCGCAATCTGGCGAACGTGAACCTGATTCCATACAATCCGGTGGATGAGCATAGTCAATACCAGCGGAGTGAGTCGGAATCGATTACTGGCTTCTATGATGTTCTGAAAAAACAAGGTATTAGCTGTAGTGTTCGGCTGGAGCACGGAGTCGACATTGATGCGGCCTGCGGACAGCTGCGCAGCAAGCAAATTCGCAAGGATGCCAATAGCAGCCGCAATGCGGAGCGCGAAGCTATTAGTTAAAATATACGAGCGTACTCTCTAACAGGAGTACGCTTTTTGTATACATGAGCCATCGAACAAAACGTCAACTATAAATGTGAAAATAGTCACGTAATAGTTGCTGCTTTTACGTTATAGTGAGTGGTTAGTGGAGGGGTTATATGGCTAACGTAATTTCAAATGTGGCGCTCGTTCCGGGCATTTATGTGATGAAGATAGAGGGGAAATTTAAGGGGAAGATGGGTCAGTTCTACATGCTGCGCAGCGGGAATGGTTACCCACTGCTGCCCAGACCCATCAGCATTTATGATATTGGGGAAGAGAGCATTTCCTTTTTGTATCGGGTTGTTGGAGAGGGGACCCATCTATTTTCCCAATTACAGCCTGGTCAGGAGATTCAATTGGAAGGACCCTTTGGAAACGGGTTTCCGCAGGTTGAGGGCAGTTTGGCTTTAATCGGCGGTGGCATGGGTACAGCACCATTGTTATTGGCTGCAAAATATTACCCGCATGCAGACGTTTATCTGGGGTTTGCACAGCAGGCCTTCGGGGTTGAAGCGTTCGAGGCTGCGGCAGCATCTGTAGAGGTCAAGGTAGGGGGGAGCATCGTCGAGCAGGTCGATCCGGCTTGCTATGCGAATATGTTTTCCTGCGGGCCAACTCCGATGTTGCAAGCACTCGCGCTGAAAACGGCGGGTACAGCGTCCCGCTTATATATTTCAACAGAAAGACATATGGCCTGTGGCATTGGCGCATGTTTGGGCTGCACCGTGCGTACCCGTGGAGGCAATCGGAGGGTATGTAAGGAAGGGCCTGTATTCCCGGTGGAGGAGGTGGAGTTCGATGATCTCCATGGCGTGTAATATAGCAGGTGTACCGTTCAAAAACCCGATTATCATGGCATCCGGTACGTTTGGGTTCGGGCGTGAGTATGCGGAATTCTATTCTCCTGAACTACTCGGCGGCATCGTCGGCAAGGGGCTAACCCTTCATCCGAAGGCGGGGAATACGGGGCAACGAATACATGAGACAGCATCAGGCATGCTGAATAGTGTAGGATTGGAAAATCCGGGTGTGGCGGCTTTTTTGAAGGATGAACTGGATGACATGACTCGCTGGAATATGGCTGTTATCGCCAATGTGGGCGGCTCCAATCTGGAGGAATACGTTCAGGCCGTAGCCATGATTACGGAAAACGCGCAAAAACGCCGTACAATGAACCGTAGAGGCGTTGACATGCTGGAATTGAACATTTCATGTCCCAATGTGAAGCAGGGTGGGATGCAATTTGGTATCCAGACGGAGGTAGCGCGGGAGGTGGTGCGTCAGGTACGCAATGTGACGGCGCTTCCGCTAGTTGTCAAGCTGTCTCCAAATGCAGAGAACATCACGCAGATGGCGGTTATGTGCGAGGAAGAAGGCGCCGACGGCGTTTCGCTGATCAATACATTTTCTGCAATGAAAATAGATATACGTCGGCGCCGCAGTGTGTTCGCCAACACGTATGCAGGCCTTTCCGGACCGGCAATCAAGCCGATTGCCTTGCGCATGGTTCACCAGGTGGCGCAGGCGGTATCCATTCCCGTGATCGGGATGGGCGGGATCAGCTCTGTGGAGGACATTATTGAATTCACCATGGCAGGGGCCGCCGCCATTCAGGTGGGAACGTATAATTTTGCCCATTTACATGCAGGAGCTGAGTTGGTATATGGACTAGAACAATGGATGCAGCAGGAAAAGGTGCAGTCCCTGGATGAGATACGAGGAATTTTGTGAACCTAGCACTCATTTGTGTATAAACTTGAGCATACAAAACCGGCTTGTCTTCTAAGGCAAGCCGGTTTTGTATTTTATTTTACCGAACCAGCCAGACTTGACTAATGGTTAATATCGCATTTGTTCAAGATGAACGAAATTTGATTTTCCAGCTGGTGAATGGCTTCCTTGGATGCCTGGTCATTGGCACCTTGTGCCTGAAGCGTAGCGAGCTCCTGCTTGAGTTGATGAAGGTCTTCTCCTGCATGAGCGCAGTCGTAATTGCTCTCGAGATTGTCAATCATCCGTTATCCTCCCTTTCGTCAGGTATACGTCCTTATTATGGAGAATTGACCTTTCCTTATTCAGCATATTGTTTTATTTCAGGTAAAGGCTGCGTTATCCACTAATGGGGCGCGTAAAGCTTGTAAAATAAGAAGGGATTTTGTCAAACGATGTCGAATAAAAAGGGATTATAGGGGCAAGATAGGCTCTTCTTCCCATTGGAGAGCTTGATAAAGAAGCTGGGTGATAGGGTTGCGGTTAAAAGGTAAGTTGAAACCGAGAAGACAATTCAAAGTTTCGCTACAATTCATGATTATTATTTTGGTTGTTTTAGTTATTATTATTTCCTTGATTATATCCTTGCTTCTCATTCGTAATTTCGTGATTAACAAGCATTTTGATAATACGAAGGAAAAACTTTCAGGTATTGCCAAGGTGGTTGCCAGTGACAACGATGTTATTCGTAATGTTGAGCAAGGAGTCCCTGTGAAGCAAATCCAAGACTATTCGCTTGGAGTAATGCATAACGTTAATGTGGATTTTGTAGTCATACTGAACCACGATTTAATTCGGCTATCCCATCCGAATGAAACCATGATTGGCAAGCCGTTCTCTGATTTGGACGATGCCAGAAAAGCACTATCCGGTCAGGGACATTTTTCTGAAAATATCGGTGTTTTAGGCCAAGGCTACCGTTATTTTACGCCGATATTTAATCAACAGAAAGAGGTCATTGGCATTGTATGTGTAGGACTGACCATGAGAACGCTAAATCATGATTTGATGCAGGCGCAGTATACCATTTTTGGAGGACTGATGCTGGGACTCTTTAGTGGAGTTCTGGGCGCGATCATTCTGGCACAAAAAATCAAAACGATCTTATTTGGTCTGGAACCACAAGAGATAGCAACACGATTACGTGAAAAAGTAATTATTGAAAATGAGGTCGCTGAAGGAATTATAGCCATTTCGGCTGACAAGAAAATTATGCTTATGAACAAGGAAGCTCAGGCCAAGTACCAACTGGCGAATCAAGACAAAAAAGCCCCGATAGGCGAGCAGATCGATACCAACTTTTATAACGCGCTCTTCAAGAAAGTGTTTGATAGTAAGAAGAAGATCAAGGACCGCTCGTTTTATGTGAATGGTATAGAAGTCATTGCGACAGTAACCCCTATACATGTAGAAAATGAGTTTTTTGGGGCAGTTGCTACACTGCGCGACCAATCCGAGATGATTCATCTTAGCAATCAGTTGAGTGGCACAAAATATTATATTAACTCTCTTCGCGGACAGACGCATGAGTTTATGAACAAAATGCACGTGATCTCCGGACTGATTGAGATGAGGAAATATGAAGAAGTCAGTCAGTATATTCAGCAGCTAAATCACCGGTATCAAAATGAAGTAGGCTTTCTAACAGAGAGGATTAAGGTTCCGGCTTTAGCAGGTTTTATTATGGGGAAAATCAAAGAAGCACGCGAGCAGAATATTTCGGTGTTACTGGAAGAAAGCTCGAATGTATCCAATCTAGAAATGCAGGACATTGTTCATGATGTCATACACATATTGGGCAATTTTTTTGACAACGCGATAGACTCCATTTTACAAAAAAGGCAACCCGGCAAAATTGAATTGAAATTGAATTATGAGTGTGAGGGAAATGTGTTCATTTTGAAAGTGAAGGATAATGGTATGGGAATTGACTCTGAAATGCAACAAAGAATATTCGAGCATGGCTTCTCAACCAAAGGAGAGGACAGGGGGTACGGCTTGAATCTGGTTAAAACCATGGTGGACAATCACCAGGGCATCATTGAGATTGACAGCCAACCTGGTCTGGGAACAAGTATCTATGTAGAGTTGCCCTGTACATTGGAGGTGACGAGTGAATGAAGGTACTCATTGTTGAGGATGATCCTATGGTTGCTGAGCTCAATCAACAGTTTATTGAGCGTATGGACAACTTGGATGTGGTATGTAAAGCAGATACTGTCCAGAAGGCACAGGATTGTCTTCAGAAGTTCACACCTGATCTGGTATTGCTGGACGTTTATTTACCCGGGAAAAGTGGATTAACCTTGTTATCCCATATGCAGGAGCAGCAGTACCATGCTTCGGTTATTTTAATTACGGCTGCAAAAGATATTCAAACGGTAAAGGAAGCTGTTTTCTATGGAGTGGCAGACTATCTAATTAAGCCTTTTACATTCGAACGCTTTAAGCTGGCTGTTGAGAAAATCCAGCGTTTGGCCACGGTGATGGAGGAAGGGAACGGAATTAATCAAGCTGTCATTGATCAATATTTTAATAAAGAAGAGCCTATGGGTGTAGAAAAGAAAAAACCTGCTGAACAACTTTCCCCAAATCTATCGAAAAATCTGTCTAAAAACTTGTCCAAATTGACCATGACTACCATACTGAAGAGTATCCAAGAGCTGGACGGACCTTTTTCGGTTGAAACATTGGCCAGAGAAGTGGACTTGTCCCGTATTACAGTCAAAAAATATATTCAGTTCCTGGTAGACGATGGCTTCCTGATTGAATCGATAGAATACCACAAGGTTGGAAGGCCGCTAATGCTCTATCAGATCAATTCGGATATAAAAGAACCGCCATTTCCAGTATGACCTGGAGATAGCGGTTCTTTACTGTCCAATGAGTGTGCCAAGCTTCCTACCCTATTTCATAGCGAGAACAGGAAGTGGGACCAGATTGTCCGAAGAATGAGTTGTAATGATATCATGGAAGTTTTCGTAGCTGGTTTCAATCATGTTGGATAACGCAGTAACGGTATTCGAGCCGGCATGAGGTGTGACCAACACTCTTGGATACAGCTCCACAAGCTTCTGGATCGTTGGGTCCGGGAGCATTTGCCATGGGTCAAATGCTTTGAAAAATAGTTCTTCCTCTTTAGGAAAGACATCTGTTCCGAACCCTTCCAAATGATTGCTGAGCAAAGCATCCAGAATGGCTTGGTTATCTTGTAATTCCCCGCGTGAGGTGTTGATGAGAATAGCTCCCTTTTTCATTTTTGCTAAAAAGCTGGCATTAATCATTTGGTCGTTCTGTCCCGGCAGGTAAGGAACATGCACACTGACGATATCACTCTCTGCCAGTAGTTCATCCAAGGTTGTGAATGGAATGACGGCCTTGGCAGCCTCCGATTGGTACACATCATAGCCGATAACAGAAGCTCCTAATCCTTTAAATAATTTGGCTTCCGTCAGGCCGATGCGACCGACCCCGATAATCCCAACTTTACAATTGTGAATCTCTTTGCTGAACGTATGCTCGTCCACAATAAAATTTTTGAAAGAGCTTTTGGTAGTCATGTAAGCAGTGTGACGGAGCAGCATCATAGCAAGAGTTAAGGAAAGCTCTGCGATAGCATTCGGAGAGTAGGATGGCACACGTGCGACCTTCATTCCAAATTCGCTGCAGGCATCCAAATCAATATGGTTGATTCCGACGGTTCTGGTGAAAATATATTGAATGCCGTACTGATTGAATTTTGCGAGATTTTCCCGATTGGCAGCACAGTTTCCTCTTAACAAAACAGCATCGTGATGCTGGGCCAGTTCTGCATTGCTGGAGGTCAGCAGCTCTTCTACTAGCGTTAGCTGGAAATTATATTTATTAAGCTCATGGAAATAGGGCTTCTCATATGAACGGGCACCATAGCAGATGATTTTTAACATGTTGTTTCCCCCCCTGATTTAGAAAATTCCAATTTTATCGATGACATTGAGCGTAATAATCCACACCGGAATCATGACGACGGAAGTAATAGTTGATAGAAGCGATGCGTTGGAAGTTAGTACAGCTTCCTTATCAAAACTGATGGCATAGGCTGCGGCTACGGTAGCTGTAGGAGTAGCCATCATAATGACAATGGTAGATAAAGCGACAGTATCGACCGACAGAATATGAGATATAGTCAACAAAGCCAGCAAAACGATGTTCACAATAGGTACCAGCCAAACTTTAACAAGGCTGTAATACCATGATGTCTTGTCTGTAGCTGCCGACTTGAAGCTGATTTCACCCAAAGTTGAACCAATCGATAACCAGGCCAATGGAGAAGCTAGTCCGGCAAGGTAGGTCATGGGCTTGAACAACCAGACAGCGGTTTGATCAATTCTTAGAAAAGCAAACTGCTGAATGGCCCCATCCTCTGTAGTCACACTCATTTGTGGTAAATAACCCTGGAACAACCAAACAAACAAGCCTATAAAAGTCGCAATAACAATCGGATTCAAAAACATAGTTTTGAGATTTTTAAGCTCCATTTTTAAGCCGCTCATTTTGATATAGCCATAAGAATATAAGAAAATGCGGTAGCCTATATTAAAAATGGAACTGTACATCACTCCAGTAGGACCGTAAATGGCACCGACAATGGGAATTCCGAAAAAAGTAGTAGAACCGAAAATGGTTAGTACCCGCAAAACATCCTGCTTATCCTTGTTGTAGCTCAGGAAGAACGGCTTGGAGATAAAGATGAGAATGATATAAATGAGAATCCCCCATATTAAAACATTCATGCCCTGTTTTAATATTGTAGGATTGATATCCTGCATGAAAGAATTAAAGGCTAGTGCTGGTAGAGCCACAGTGAGAACAACCTTAGATAGCATCTTTCCTACGGCTGCGGTAAAAATCCCCTTCTTGCGGCAAAAGAAGCCGAGCAGGATAATAAAAACGGTAGAAGCGATAGAACTGACAATACTGTTATCTGTTAAGGTCGCTGTAATCATTTCTAGTAAAGACATAGATAAAACCCTCTCTTGTACCTTTTTTCACATAAATGACGATGCAAAATGTGACAATGCAATTCCCTGATCTTTTGGCCAAAGTGTTTGGTTTGCACCTTTATAGTAAAAAAACTTTGTGAAAAAAAGAACAATATCTAATTAATTTAACTTATGAAACTAATTTAAAAAATTTATACGTCACATCAGGATGTAAATGTGAGGTGCCCATCAACATACATGCTATAATATAAAAAATTAAATCCAACCTAGTCAGTGGGTTAAATAGATTAGACAAGCAGGAGGGTCCGCATGAATCCGATACAACGTATAGTGAACAAATTTCAGCTGATCGTGCTGGACGGCGCAATGGCGACTGAATTGGAACGTCATGGGCATGATCTGAACGATAGCTTATGGTCGGCCAAAATACTCTATGAACATCCGGATTCGATCAAGCGTGTACATCGAGATTACTTTGAGGCTGGGGCAGACTGTGCGATTACGGCGAGCTATCAGGCCACTGTGGAAGGCTACGTTCAACGAGGGCTGAGCGAAAATGAGGCGTTGAAGCTGATTCAGTCATCGGTGCTGATTGCTGTACAGGCACGAGATGAGTTTTGGGCCGATGTGACGGCTACTGCAAGTCAGCAGCATCGTCCCAAGCCGCTGGTTGCGGCCTCTGTCGGACCCTATGGAGCGTTTCTCGCTGATGGTTCAGAGTATCGCGGTGATTACAAGCTGAGCGAAGAGCAGCTTATGGAGTTTCACAGGCCGCGCATGAAAGCTCTGATCGAGGCGGGAGCAGACATTTTAGCTTGTGAAACGATACCCTGTCTGGTGGAAGCCAAGGCTATTGCCCGCTTGCTGAAGGAATTCCCCGGTACGTATGCCTGGATCAGCTTTAGTGCAAAGGATGAGCAGCATATCAGTAA
This sequence comes from Paenibacillus sp. Mc5Re-14, assembly GCF_001049835.1. NCBI lineage: Bacteria > Bacillati > Bacillota > Bacilli > Caryophanales > Paenibacillaceae > Paenibacillus > Paenibacillus sp. Mc5Re-14. Next base: position 2,664,939 of record NZ_CVPD01000001.1, read on the forward strand.
CGGCGAGTCTGTCGCCGCATGTGCAAAGTGGCTGAATGAGCATGAGCAGGTGGCTGCGGTAGGGATCAATTGCACGTTGCCCAAATTCATTCCATCTCTTATTCACGAAATACACAGCCATACGGACAAGCCGGTGGTGGTATATCCCAATCTGGGGGAGGAATATGACCCGGTCACCAAGACATGGCAGGGCCATACTTGTACAGAAACGTTCGGACAGAGTGCCCGGCAGTGGTATGAAGCAGGAGCGCGTATGATTGGTGGCTGTTGTCGGACTCAGCCGCAGGATATTAAAGAAATCGTGGCATGGTCGAGAGAGATATAAACGAGGATAAGCTTTAGGGAAAGGTTATCATGGAGTTTTCCTCCATTGCCGCAAAAGAAAAAGCAGGCTGAACCAAGTTATGCTCCAGCAATGGAGCAACCTGGTTCAGCCTGCTTTTTGTACAAATAAATTTTTAAAGCCCCGCTTCGTTCACTATCTCTACCTCTCTACCTCTCTACCTCTTTGCCAATCCAGATCAGCTTTCCACCAAACGTTCCAGCAGTGCGTCTCCATTGCGGCTGACCCGAATATAGGCGTAATGAGCGTTCTGTTCAACAGTACGTCCGGTTCCTTCAGGAATGAAATAATTCTCAATACCGTACAGAATACGAGAACCATTCCATTGTCCATTGAGAACAATTTCATGATGGGCAAGTTTCTCACCATCTTGATATAGACGATCAGCAATGTATACTCCTTGGCTATTTGGTGTGAGAACGACTTTAACCTTGCCTCGGTTCCAATCCTTCTCCTGAAGAGAGTTCTTAGAAGGAGGAGTAGAAACATCGTAATTCAGTGCCACATAGTCGCCCTGTAACAGGGAGCGCGGGTCTATAGGAGCCAGCTTGAGCTTAACGGAGGTACCTGTGGCGAGCAGGGTTTCACTTCTCGCCGTCTGATAGCCGATAATTCCTAGCTGTAGCACAATGACAATGGCAATGAGTAACGGGCTTAAGCGCATAAAGCTAAAGCTGCGGTGGTCGGCATCGAACGCTGTTTTGCCGCTATGGGCCATTCGTCGATCGAACCACCAGGTAATTCCCAGTACAATGATTCCCAGTAGCGCCAGTGTAAAAGATTTATAGAGCAGCGTCCACAATAAATCATAGTATTTGAAGCCGATAAAAATAAACCAGAATACGACGCTTGTAATAGCCTCCGATTTTTGTTTGTGACGGATAAAGGCAAAGACCATCCATGTAACGATAACAAAATAAAAAATGTTCATGAACATATAAGAGTGTGGAATGACATCCTCGAAAAACGTCGTCCAAAACAGGAACAATAAGCTGAAAAATAATGAACTATCCCGAAGATGTCCTTTTAGCTCTGTCTTGGGTCTAAAGTAGCTTAGCCCATATAAGACGGCATTGAGAGCGAACAGGGCGAAGATGATGAACTTATAGGTCCAGTTCCAGCCATCCCACTCTTGATACTGTTGAAACAAAACAGTTGCCATATTCAGGTTTACAAAAGTATAGGCAAAAAATCGCTGCCTTTTCCCCTTGGAGCGAAACCATCCGGCGATGGAAACGATCAGAAATAATACCGAAAGTAGCGTCTGATCTGACCATAGAATGGCCGCCAGGCCGGTAATATAGCTGATGGTCAGCAGCGTATAACGGATTACAGAATCCAGCTTGGACTCTGGTATGACGATCATCGTAATCATCAGCAACAAAGACACGCCCAGCAGTACATATTCGGTGTGATTTACGTTCGTGCTAATCATAATCAGTCCGATGAGAGATATACTGCCAATCAGCACTCCAACCACTTTGATTATGCGAGATACGGTTTTGGTGATCCACTCACTGCTATGTTCCTCAGGGACGGCTGTCTCATCCGGAGATGGTTTTCCCAAACGATTTAAATAACGGAAAAACCATACGTTACCCGTCAATAGCAGTGCCACAAAAATCAACCCGAAAACAAAGAATGGTGATGAAGAGTACGCCTCTGCCAGCTCTATAAATTTAAAGACAGCAAACGCCGAAAGCGCCAATGCATTCAAGGTCAGTAACGTTTTATTCACCCGAACCTTGGTAAATATATAAAATCCTAAAGCAATCACAGCGATATGCGGTATATTCATGATTAGGCCATATCCATCGAATGCAAAGGAGTTGGTCATCGCCAACATAGCTATATGGAGAACAGTAAAGCTCATATATTGTAGTGGAGCCGAATGTATACGATGAAGGAACGTCAATAGAAATAGCACCAGATTGAATATTGCGAACACTCCAGCGATGGACAACGATTCCAGTTGGCTATAAGACGGGCTTTGCATCGTTGGATAGAAGTAAAGCCATACCCCTAAATGAATCAGTACATAAGACAGCATATATAAAGGATTGTAGCGAGTAATCCAGCTAAGCAGTAAAGCCGGCACTGACCAAATGAAAAACAACCCGTAGCTGTCCGCATGGGAGTTGTAAATTTGACCGAGCAACGCCACGGAAATGCCGAAGGCTACACAGCCAGCCACCAGAAATATATTGGACAGAAAAGCTTGTTGCCCGGGAACAGCACGTATACGTGCAAATACAAAAGATAAGCCATAAAACAAAACAATAAGCGCAACAGCTAGCACAATTTTGACTGTTCGATCCAGTCCGCCCCAATTGGAGGCGAAAAAATAAATAATCGCAGCCAGTATCAGTGAGATGCCCAGCAGATAACCTGTACGTATAGCATTGAATCGCAGCATGGAATTCACGTACCTTTCCTGTTGGTTTGATGCTTATTATAGCGTTGATAGCGCTCAGAACCAAGTACAAATTAGGATCAGGTCATAAAAAAGGGAGAGCCGCCGTATGATGGTGGTTCTCCTGTATCATTACTGGATTCCGACTAAGCGTTGGCAGTGCGGATCTCTTGCCGGGACTGATGCCGGAAGCGATACTCTCGGGGTGGGATTCCTGCTGTTTTCTTAAATGCTTTGGAAAAGGTGGACATATCGGTATATCCGATGGATTGGGCGATAATCGACAAATTGTAAGTAGTTTGTTCCAGCAATCTTTTGGCTTCGTTAATCTTGAGAGTTTGCAAATACTTGGCGGGGGATATGAGAAAGGTGGAATGGAATTTACGTGAAAAATGCGCACGATCCACACCTACATGCTCAGCAATTTGCTCGATTGTAACACGGTCACAATAATGCATTTCGATGTAATCTTTCCCCTGCTGGAGCCAATAATCAGAGCATACAGAGTTGCGCAGCGCGCCAGATGTGTTGCGGGACAACTCCTCGAAGATCTGGTGTAGTGTAATTAAGCGGGCCAGATCGCTGCCCTGTCTGTTGTGGTCGTTGACGATGGAAAATAGGTTGGAGATAAGCTCGAGGATGTCCTCGCTCACTGCGTTAGCTATAAATGGCTTAGAGGGGGTAATCCCGATCCGCTCCAGTAGCGCCAGTGATTTTGGTCCCTCAAAGGCAATCCATACCTTTTGTAACGGGTGCTCTTGGTTGGTGTAATATTCATGGGCAAGATGGGGGAAAAAACAGAATAAATCAGACTTTTGGACAAGATACTTCTTTTCCTTATAAATGAACTCAGCCTGCCCTTCAAGTGCAAAAATAAAATAAAAATAAGGGACAGCCTTGGGGCCGACATGACAGCTTGTTTTCGAAATATCCATACCCAGTCTGACCGGCCAAATAGCACTGGATTTTTCTAGTTCGGTTGTTGTGAAATAATGGTCTTCCACGATGTCGAAGTGATCTTCATTCTTTGTTCTTCTCATATTGTCACCTCTCCTTTGGTGGAGATAAGGGAATTTTGATTTTATTGTATATAAAGGAAAGTGTAATTACAAGTTAATTCATTGGAATTTGGGGTTATAAAATTAAAACGGTTTATAGAGGATACTGTTTATACCTGCTGTCGGATCGTGTCATGGGTAAAACATTCGAATCCAGTAGCATTCAGTTATGCATGATAAAGGCTCCATGGCTGGTAAGAGACGAGCCGTGGAGCTTTATAGAGTTCGGTGCTATACGATTAGCCTATGTCTATACGTTCAGGATTCCTTCTTTTGGGATAACATTAAAGGCTTTAGCCAGATCGGCCAATTCCTGATCTGTAATCCGTTGCTTGATCTCATGCTGAGCAATCAGCATATAAATTTGTGCTGCTTTTTCAATTGTTTCAATCAGGCCAAACGCTTCATCAATGGAGCTACCTGTTCCGAAAATGCCGTGATGAGGCCATAATACAGCGTGATGATCCTTCATTTTTTTCGCTGTTTCGCGGCCGATTTCGCTGGAGCCTGGCACCATCCAAGGGATTACACCGATACCGTCTGGAAAGACTACGATACATTCGGTACACATTTCCCACAGCGTTTTGGTGAATTTGTTTTCGTCCAAACTATGAATAAAGGTCATGGCAATGACATGAGTGGCATGATTATGGATCACAACCCGATGGTTAGGATCGACCTTCAAGCGTTCAATGTGGCTCATAAAATGAGATGGCAATTCGCTGGTAGGAACCGCGTCATGTTTGAGGCCCCACAAAATTTCTAACTGCTCACCATCTTGGGATACACGCAGGACTCCTAAATTGGCTTCCGGATCGGCAATAACGTTTTTGAAGTACTTGCCTGATCCAGTGACGATAAAATATTTGCCTGCCAGTTCATTCACTGGGAAAGCGGGTTTAATCGTTCGAATGACTTTTTGAATATCAATATATTTGGCAACCTCGGCCTCATCCAGAATATAACTTACATTGCCTCCATTGCGTTCATCCCAGCCGAATTTCCACATGTTTTGCGTAATTTCCGCCATCTCTCGAACAAATGGGATATCCAGTCCTGATTTTCGTTCTTTTTGATTCTCCAGCACAGTAGTCATGGATGATCTCTCCCTTTGGATGATATGAATATAAAATTATCAGTGCAGTAGTTTATCGTTTCAGCAGGACCTGTTGTTCATAGTTTTTAGCTTCGGTTAGCCATTCCTCACGAACGGGAACGCCGTTTTGAGCGCAATAGTAATCCCATACAGCCCCAAACGGATAGGATTTAAACTCTTCGACCAAGGCAAGGCGTGTCGTGAAGTCTCTTTCCTCTTCGGCCTTTTTCAGTTCCTCAATCGGTTCCAGCATGGCGCGAAGCAACGATTTGATGGTGTTGCGTGTTCCAATGACCCAAGCAGCCACATGGTTAATACTCCCATCAAAGAAATCAAGGCCGATATGAGTGCGGGAGAGCAGCTCACCGCGAACCAGCTCACGGGCAATGTCCAGCAATTCGTCGTCCATCGTCACGACATGATCGCTATCCCAACGAACAGGTCTGCTGACATGGAGCAATAATTGATCGGTAAACATCAGCACAGAGGACAGTTTGTTCGAAATGACTTCTGTCGGGTGGAAGTGACCGGAATCGAGACAGATAGATTTACCCCGTGTCAGGGCGTAACCCATATAGAACTCATGAGAGCCGACGACATAGCTTTCCGAACCGATGCCGAACAGTTTACTTTCAACTGCGTCGATGTTGTAATCTTCACTAATTTCCTCGCTGAAAATCTCGTCCAGAGCGTCCCGCAGACGTTCTCTTGGAGCCAAGCGATCCACCGGGGTATCCTTGTAACCATCCGGCATCCAGTGGTTTGTGACACATGGCTGACCGAGTTCTTTACCGAAATGTTCTGCAATCCTGCGTGATTTTTTACAGTGTGTGATCCAGAAATCGCGAATATCCGGATCCTTGTGACTTAGTGTGAAGCCATCCTCCGCTTTGGGGTGGGAGAACAGGGTCGGATTAAAATCAAGTCCAAGCCCTTGCTGTTTGGCCCAGTCTACCCAGTTCTGAAAATGGCGTGGCTCCAGTTGATCCAAATCTACTTGTTCTGTAGTATCCGCATAGATCGCATGCAGATTAACCTTGTGTTTACCGGGGATGAGCGATAGAGCTTTTTCTAAATCCTGACGCAGCTCATTAGGCGTGCCTGCTCTACCTGGGTAGCTGCCTGTTACGGCAATTCCCCCGCTAAGCTGTTTATCTTTGAACAGGAAACCCTGCACATCGTCTCCCTGCCAGCAGTGTAGTGATATTTTAATTTGTGAGAGCTTCCGTAAAACGTCATCCACCTGAATACCGTGGCGGGCATACAGCTTTTTCGCTTCGTTATAACTCGCTTCAATGGCTTCGTTCATGACTTTACTCCTTTATTGAGATATGTGAGTAGGGGATGTTGCTTGTATTTTGAGGCGTTCCCAGCGATCCAGAAGCTCTTTCATGCCTTCCACTGATTGCGGCTCATATAGCCGAGTAGGGAAGGAGTTAGCTATGGTTCGGCCAGCAGCTTTCAGATCTCCAAGAGCACCAGAGCTGATTAATTGCACAACAATATTGCCGATGGCTGTCGATTCGGAAGGTCCTGCCTGAACCTCGATTTCTAAAAGGTCGGCTGTTAGCTGACATAGTAATTCGTTGTTAGCGCCTCCGCCGACAATGTACAATCGGGTAATCGTTTCGTCCGTTAAATGTTGTAGTTCATGTAAAGCGTCTCGGTAGCTTAAGGCCAGACTGTCGAAAATACAGCGGGCAAGCGCGCCAGGTGTGTGCGGGATAGGCTGCCCGGTTTCTTCACAGAACCTCTGAATCTCAAGGGTCATACTATCTGGATTTAAGAATGAGGACTGGTTGCAGAGGACGAGACTGACAAATGGTGTCTCTGCTGAAGCCAATTCGGCCAATTCAGCAAAACTATGTGCAGAGCCTCCCTCTCTTCTAACCTCCTGAATCATCCATAAGCCCATAATATTTTTCAAAAAACGGTACGTATCGTAAGAGCCCCACTCATTGGTGTAGTTCGCCTGCATAGCTGTCTTGGTATTCAAGGGTTGGGATCGTTCCATACCCAGTAGCGACCATGTTCCACTGCTAATATAAGCCCAAGACTCTTCCCGCGGTGATGGAACACCTGCAACCGCTGAGGCGGTATCGTGCGTAGGCACAAGGATGAGTTGGCAGTCTGGAAGATCGTACTTCCGAACAAGCTCCGGCAAAATGGGGCCCAGGACGCGTCCAGGCTCAGCCAGCTCCGAAAATTGATTGCGCCGAAGCTGGAGCAGGGAGAGCAGATCCTCATCAAATTCTCGGGTGTTTACGTTGAGAAGCTGCATCGTGGAAGCATTGGTCATTTCATTGACCATAATGCCAGTCAAGCGATAGTACAGATAATCGGGAACCATCAATATTTTATCTGCCTGGGCGAGTTGTTCCCGATCATGGACGAACAGCTGATACAAGGTATTAAAGTTTAGTTCCTGGATGCCCGTTTTCTCATATACATCCTCTCGGCTGATGAGCTGGTGCAGCTTATCGGGGGCTTGTAGAGTGCGTGCATCGCGGTATGCGTACACCTCATGGATGCGATGACCTTCCTTATGAAGTAACACGTAATCTACAGCCCATGTATCAATGCCGAGCGTACAGGATTCAATCCCGTTTTGCTTAGCCTTTTGCAGTCCTTGAATGATCTCATCAAATAAATTGTCTATGTTCCAGTAATTGTGCCCGTGCCTCTCAGTAAAGGAGTTGTTGAAACGATGAAGCTCTTGCAAGTGAATTTGTTCACCTTGTAGGGTTGCACTCACGAGTCTTCCGCTTGAAGCTCCAATATCAACAGCAAGATAGTTGTTCATATCTAATCTCCTTGCATGGTGAAGTCCTGGCAGCCCGAAAGTCTGCCTTTTGTTTCTTAACTAATTCCATACTACTTCCGTTTGTCTGTGTAGTCAACGTAAACGGAAGTAAAAACCTTGGTTTTATCTTTGGAATTAAAAATAAAATTAAAAACAAATATTGTTTTGTGTTGTTTTCCGTTTTTTAATATCTGTTTTCTACTATATATATACCTCAAACAGGGATCGGTGTGTTGCTGCGATATTCAAATTGTGGAAGGTTCTCCAAATGCCGCTGTTTGTATGAAAAATAGTCTTGAAACCGCCCGCCAGAGGGTGTAGTATACAAGATATCAATTTCATATGACTCGTATAATATTGGGGATATGGCCCAAAAGTTTCTACCGGATGACCACTGTAATCGTCCGACTATGAGTGATAGCGCATCAGCTTCGGATGAATGCGGGCATTTTATTTGTGCGCCAATCCGTCAGGGATTACGACCCCAAGGACAGGCTTCACTTGAGAAACGACTCAAGGGAGCTTGTCCTTTTTTGGTTTTAGCAGGTTTTATTCTATTTTAAAGTACAGAGGAGCGATATTCGCATAATGAAAGCTTTGGAAGAACGTATTCGTCAAGAGGGACAGATTTTATCCGATACGGTGTTAAAGGTAGATTCATTTTTGAATCATCAGGTGGATACAGCATTAGCATTGGAGATTGGCAAGGAGTTCGCACGCCTGTTCGGCAGTGCTCCGATTACCAAGGTACTTACCATTGAAGCTAGTGGCATTCAATTTGCGATGGCTACTGCTATTGCCTTGGGGGTACCGTTCATTTATGCGAAGAAGAAGAAGGCGATCACGCTGAATGAACAGGTATACTTCGCAGAGGTTCATTCATTCACTCGGCAGGAAACCTATCAGGTGAGCATTTCCCAAAAATATCTCGATGCTAGCGACCATGTACTGATCGTGGATGATTTCTTGGCTACTGGTGCAGCTTTGGTCGGACTTACGGATATTGTGAAGGAAGCAGGAGCGGAACTGGCCGGAGTCGGCTGTGTAATTGAAAAGAGCTTTCAGGAAGGTCGCGGGCTGTTGGAGCAAAGGGGCATTGCTGTACGTTCTCTTGCGCGTATCGCTTCCATGGCACCGGGCGAAGTCCATTTTATAGAGGAAGCTGGCACGGTGATTCCTCCCGTTAAGGAGAATGTGGGATGTTAAGTAAACAAAAATTATTTGCGCTGGGCTTCCAGCATGTCATGGCGATGTACGCCGGAGCCATTGCTGTTCCTCTGATTGTAGGGGGAGCACTTCACCTGACGCCAGCCCAGATGGCCTATCTAGTGGCTGCTGATTTATTCACTTGCGGGATTGCTACATTATTACAGATTATGGGCACACGCTTTTTTGGAAGTAGATTGCCTGTCATTTTGGGCTGTACGTTTACGGCAGTAGGACCCATTATCGCAATTGCTTCGACCTCAAATCTGGCGACAGCGTACGGTGCCATCATTTTGTCCGGTATATTTGTGGTGCTTGCGGCACCGCTATATGGCAAACTGTTACGCTTTTTCCCAACAGTGGTTACCGGCTCGGTCGTTACGATTATCGGTCTATCCCTTATTCCGGTGGCGATGAACAATGTAGCGGGTGGTCAGGGCAGCGCGGATTTTGGACAGCCGCGTAATTTGCTGCTGGCACTGGTTACACTACTGGTTATTCTGCTTGTCAATCGAGTAGCTAAGGGCTTTTTACGCTCGATTTCCGTACTTATTGGTCTGTTCGCAGGTACTGTAGTCGCCTATGCGATGGGAATGGTGCATTTTGCTCCCGTAGCGGATGCTTCATGGGTGAGTATTGCGCAGCCGTTTTATTTTGGCAAGCCAGAATTCAGCATTATGGCGGTATGCACGATGATTATCGTCAATATTGTCAGCATGGTCGAGTCTACGGGGGTTTATCTGGCAGTAGGTAAAGCGATTGATCAGAAGGTGGAACAAAAGCAAATCGTCAATGGACTTCGTTCGGAGGGGCTCGCGATTATGCTGGGCGGTATTTTTAATGCGTTCCCTTACACGGCCTTCTCGCAAAATGTGGGTCTGATCTCGCTAACTCGCGTCAAATCGCGTAACGTTATTTTTGCTGCGGGCGGCATCATGGTCGTTCTCGGTTTGCTGCCTAAGCTGGCTGCCTTGACGACAGTGATTCCTAACGCTGTGCTGGGCGGGGCAATGATCGTCATGTTTGGCTCGGTTGCTGCATCAGGTATGTCTATTTTGTCAGAAGTAGATCTGCGGAAGGAAAGCAATCTGCTGATCGCAGCATGCAGTATTGCTGTAGGCCTAGGCTCAGCTGTTCTGCCGCAAATGTTTGACCAACTGCCTAGCTTTGCCAAAATGCTGCTGCAAAATGGTATTGTATCGGGCTCGATTACGGCAATTGTCTTGAACATCGTTTTGGCAAGAAAACAAGCTGAATCGGTCAAAGGCGTAAATGTCTCGGAGGTTCCACAGAAGGTTTGATGAATAGGAAATAGATAAAAACAGCCGGAAAGAGGACGTAGCCTCTTTTCCGGCTGTTTGGCATGGGGTTACCAAGAGCAGGTTATTTATTAAGCAACATGAAGTTATTGATAACCCCCCTCTTGTATGAAAATGGAGGATTGAGAACCTACTAGAAAAGTTTGCTAGAGTAGTAGGAAGAGGAATGGTATAATCTAAACTATGGATTTTGAATAGTGGTGGATGTTTTCGGACCACGGTGCAGCTTCCCGAAAGGGGGTGAAGCCGATGGTCACACTTGTGTCGTGCTACGATGTGTTGCGTTGGATGGTTACGTTACTAAGCCTGGTGTTTAGTATTCGTAAACTTTATCGCTGGCTGCGTCGGAAATTTCGGAACAAGCGAAAACCCACCGCTTGATTAGGTTAGGCGCCTAACGGTGGGTTTAGCTAAGCATTTAGCGCGCCGTGGTGATCCACAGCCTTTCAAATCCTAGGAGTCTTTGCCGTTGGCGCGGCGAAGGCTCTTTTTAGTATACGGATACGGTGGATATCTCTATACCTAATTTTAGCACGTGAATTGCGTGCATGCAATGAATAGTCACAGCCTTGATTCTCATCGTATCATTCAAATTTAAAATATTACGCTGCATTTGTTGACAAGCCAGTAGCAACAAAATAAGATAATCCTAATTCGTAATAAAAAGGAATAAAGGAAGAAAACAGGTGTGAGCCGGACAACTCTATATACGAGGTTTTGTTGAGACGATGTAGATAGTTGTTGAGCGTGTTCACTTAAAAGGGAAGTTCGGTAGATTCCGACACGGACCCGCCACTGTATACAGGCATCAGCAGGGTACTGCTGGAGCTTTCAGAATAGCCACTGGAACTGTGAGGAACCGGGAAGGCCTGAAAGATAAGCCTGGAGTCAGGAGACCTGCCTGTTTTGACATCACTGTCAGACCCACGGGATGCTGGGGAGGTGGTTAGGCGTGCTGCATACGGAATGTCTGAAACCGATCTGATCCCTTCTATGTTTTTGGAGTTGGCTTTGAGGTGAGTTTTGACATTTTATAATGAAAGCATTTCTGACTGCTGGTCAAGTGGTTGGGAATGCTTTTTTCGCGTTTTGCGTTAGGTTTATACGATATTTTACAAGATAGAGGAGGAAATGTGGGATGATAGGCAATCGTAATAGGCGTTCATGGTTCATATGTACAGGATTGCTGCTGCTGATGGCAGTTATGGCTCTTTCGGGATGCGGCACAGCCACGAAGACGGAGGATAGCTCAGGCAAGGGTGAGAATACTCCTGCACAACAGACTCCAGCAGGTAAAAAGCTGGTGATGGCGTATACGTGGAAACCGTCAGGCGTCGATCCGCATGGAGACAATAGCTGGGATGTGATGCGTTCCGGTGCCGGTGAGACACTCATTCGTTTGAATGAAAAGTTGGAGCCTGTGGCTTGGCTAGCCAAGGAATGGAAGCACGACAGTCCTAACGTGTGGACGTTCAGCTTGCAGGATAAGGTCACTTTTCATGATGGAAAGAGTATGGATGCAGTAAGCGTAAAAGCATCTTTGCTGCGCTCTATCGAGAAAAGTCACCTGGCGAAGGATTTACTGGATGTGAAGTCCATTGATGTAAATGGCCCGCTGACGTTGAAAATTACGACAAACCAACCGAATGCAGCGCTGGCATCCAATCTGGCTGATCCGTCAACAATCGTGCTGGATGTGGCATCCATGAAAGATGAGCAGAGCTACCCTGCGATGACAGGTGCTTTTAAAATTAAAGCCTTTAACAAGGATCAATCCTTGGTCGTAGAGCGTTATGACGGATATTGGGGCGAAAAGGCACGACTGGCTGAAGCAACGATGAAATTCATTACGGACGGTAATTCGCGCCTGATGGCGTTGCAATCCGGTGAGGTGGATGTAGCGACGGATATTCCGGTAGATAACGCAGAGGTATTAAAAAAGAACGACAAGCTACAAGTGCTGTCGGCTCCGTCCTTGCGTACCCATATGATTGTGTACAACATGGAATCGTCTGTGTTCAAGGATGCGACCAACCGTAAGGTGGTGGACAGTCTGATTCCGCGCGCATCCATTGTGAGCGCCGTCATGAGGGGCTACGGTACGGAAGCAAGCAGCCCGTTTCCGAGTATCCTTCCCTTCGGTAAGATTGAGCGCAAAGCATTGAACGGAACGGCAGAGCAGTTGTTGACGAAGGATGGCTGGCAAAAGGATGCCCAAGGCACATGGTCCAAGCAGGGCAAGCCATTCGAGGTTACGCTGCTGACCTTCCCTCAGCGTCCGGAGCTATCCGTCATGGCTGAGGTTATTCAGAGCCAGTTGCTGAATGAGGGAATCCAGGTCAAAATTCGCAAGGTGGAAAATATCGACGAGGCGTTGACCAAAAACGATTGGGATTTTGCTATGTACAGCATGCTCACGGCCCATACAGGGGAACCGCAGTATTTTATGGACATGTTCTACTCCTCTACAAGTGAAGCTAATGTAAGCCGTTATGCTTCCAAACCGCTGAAGGATATTCTTCACAACCTGAAGTTGGCAAAGGATACCGCACAGCGTAATGCGGTAACACTGCAAGCGCTGGATATCATCAATACAGACTTGCCGCAGTCGTTCATTGTACACCCTGACAATGTGTTTGGCGTGAAAAAAGGGGTAGAGGGCTTTACGCCGCATCCGATCGAGTATTACTACATTACAGCGCAATCTGATATTGCTGAATAACGAGCTACGTATCCTATGATTCGTTTTATACTGGAACGTGTGGCGCAGCTGCCCATCATTGTATTCGTTGTATCCACGCTGACTTTTGTACTGATGAGGCTGGCCCCTGGTGACCCTGCCCTCATTTTGCTCACCGCGCATAATGTTCCTGCTTCTGGGGAGGCGCTGACCGCGCTGCGAAACGAACTGGGCTTGAATGAGCCGCTTCATATTCAATATGTGAACTGGCTGCGGGATGTGTTCACGGGACATTGGGGAACCTCATATGTGTCCAAGGAGTCGGTGCTAAACGAACTGTGGAGCAGACTGCCCGCTACGGTGGAGCTAGCTTTGGCGGGCTTTGCCGTCATGACGGTGCTTACGCTTGGGATGGGGCTGGCTGCCTCGCTAAAAGTCAGCGGTCCACTAGATCGTCTGGGCAGGCTGTTCGCTTTGCTGGGATCGTCGATCCCTTCTTTTTGGCTTGGTTTTCTGCTGATCTATCTATTTTCCGTTCGCTTGGGCTGGCTCCCATCCATGGGAAGGGAGGACTGGACACATTTAGTACTCCCAGCGCTGACGCTTGGTGCAGGATTGGGAACGGTGCAAGCTCGTCTATTGCGTGCTCAAATGCTGGAGCTGAGTGACCGCAATTTTGTGAAAGCAGCGAGGGCTCGTGGTTTTTCCCGTATGCATATTCTCTTTTTTGAGCTATTTAAACATGCCGTTCTGCCAATGATTACGCTGTTAGGTACGAATCTATCATTTATGCTGGCAGGTAACGTCATCGTAGAGACCATTTTTTCATGGCCAGGGTTGGGCAAGTATTTTATAGATGCAATTACGCAGCGGGATTACCCGGTGATTCAGGGATATGTTATGTTTGCCGCATTTTTAATTGTAGGTGTTCAGTGTTTGGTGGATGTGGTCCAGACGGTGATAGATCCAAGGCTGCGTTTGCGTTAAGGGGGAAGCGAAAAATGAAAAAGATACGGCTTTCCTTTAGAGGAAGCTTGCTGACAGGGGGCGCACTGTTTGGCCTGATCGTGCTGCTCGGATTGCTGGCTCCATGGGCCGCCCCTCATGATCCTCTGCATGTGGACCTTCTGAACCGTTTGGCACCACCCAGTCGGAAGTATCCTTTTGGTACGGATCATCTGGGTCGGGATGTGCTGTCACGGCTCATTTACGGGATTCGGACGAGTGTGCTAATCGCTTGTGCGATTACGGTAGCTACGCTGTGTATCAGTCTGCCCACAGGCTTGCTCATTGGTTATGTGCGAGGGCGCGTGGATCAGTTGATTATGCGGGGAATCGACGGCGTACTGGCTTTTCCTGATATTATTTTAACGGTAGCGATTGTGGGTATTTTGGGGCCGGGTTTCGTCAACATGACCCTAGCGATTATTGCGGTACGGTGGGCGGGCTATGTCCGCTATATCCGTAGTTTGGTTCAAAAAGCTTGCCAGGAGGACTATGTACGGTATGCCCGTTTGTTCGGTAATTCACACGTGCGCATACTAAGGCGTTATGTATTGCCACAAGTATGGCCGCAATTGTTGGTTTATACGGTATGGGATATCGGACGCGTGGTGTTAATGATCGCTGGGCTCTCCTTTCTTGGACTGGGTGTACAGCCGCCCAAGCCAGAGTGGGGTGTGATGCTGCATGATGCAACCTCGTATTTTCAGGTGGCTCCGCATGTTATGATCTTCCCGGGTTTGGCGATTATGCTATTTGTGCTTGCCTGCCAGCTTCTGGGTGATCATTTTTCGGAAAAGGAGGCGGCAAAATAGTGGGGGAGCGACCAGTCACGGGGCGAAAGGACACGATAGAGCAAGCATACATGCAAAAACCGTTGTTACACGTGGAACATTTGGAGATTTGCCGTACAGGTGTAAGAGCCAGCGGAAGCGAAAGCAAACCGCTATTACGGGATGTGAACTTTTCCGTCTACCCAGGGGAAATTGTAGCCTTGACTGGGCCAAGTGGATGCGGCAAAAGCCTGACCGCACACGCAATCGCGGGTATGCTGGACCCAGGTGTTGGTGTTACGCAAGGGTGCATCTACTATAACGGGGAAGACATTATCCCGTTCCATGAACAGCGCTGGCAAAGACTGCGCCGTGGGGAAATTGCCCTGCTCATTCAGCAATCACTGAGCGGGCTGAATCCGATCCGTACCGTCCGCGCCCAGCTGACGGATACGCTTAGACTGAACGGGGGGCGCCTGATGCACGCCCAGAAGGAGCTGGGGCAAGCTGATGCTGCCCCGTCCCACACTGCATCGCAGCCCCAGGGCGTGCTGTCACGGATGCGGGAGATGTTGAACCGTGTCACGGAGCTGTCTGGAGGCCGTATTATTCCAGGGCAGGAAGCCTATTTGTGTTCTCTGCTCCGCAAGGTCGGTTTTGCCGATCCTGAGCATATTCTGTCATCCTATCCTTTTGAACTAAGCGGAGGTATGTGCCAAAGGGTACTGCTGGCTGCAATGTTAAGCTCTGGTCCGCGCCTCTTTATTGCCGACGAGCCTACTACAGCGCTGGATGTAATCAACCGTGACAAAGTTCTGGCATTGCTTCTACAGTTGAGGGAAGATTTCGATCTCGCGATTTTGTTAATTTCACATGATCGTCAGGGGATAAGCCGCATAGCAGATCGGGTGCTGGAGATGACCCCGGAAGGAAGGATGCACGAGTGATATTGGAATTGAAGAACGTCACCAAAGCTTATCCTGTCCGCAGACGGAGAAAAGGCTGGTTCAACACGAGTCAGGGTGAGCAGCAGGCTATACAGAAAGTGAGTCTGGAGTTACGACAGGGAGAATGCCTTGGATTGGTTGGAGAAAGCGGAAGTGGCAAAAGTACGCTGGCACAGTGTATTCTGGGGCTGGAGTCGTTGACCTCGGGGGAAATCTGGCTGGATCACCAGCCCATACATACTAGAAGGATGAAGGATATTCATTTGTACAAACGAATCCAGTTGGTTGCGCAGGACTCGGCCTCTTCACTGCATCCCCGTATGACCATTCAGGATATTTTGATGGAGCCGATCCGTAACTATTTTCCTAAGCGAAAGGTAAGGGCGCTGGATATCTGCCTTTCCTTACTGGAATCGGTAGGGTTGGAGGCTGACAGTCTGGGAAAATACCCTGCGCAGCTAAGCGGTGGACAAAAACAGCGGGTGTGCATTGCTCGGGCGTTGGCGGTTGAACCAGAAATCATCCTGTTCGATGAATCGGTCGCCAATCTGGATACGACAACTCAGTCTTCCGTGCTAGACATGCTCAAAAGAATGCAGCTCGAACGCCAGCTGTCCTATCTTTTTATCACCCATGATCTTCAGTCCACCCGTACGTTCTGTGATCGGGTTGCCGTCATGGTTCAGGGAGAGATCGTGGAGATATTTGAGGATTGGGATGAAGAACTATTGAAGCATGAATACACGCGTGCCCTATTTCAAACATTGGCGGATTAATCCATAAATTTAATATTATACAAATTCAAAATAAATAATAGCTCTGCTTGCCGAATATTGTTGACAAAATATAATGTGGTACCTATTCTAAATATGATTATGATAATCATTATCACATATATAGAAAAGGGGAAATACATTGATGTCCGTTCGACACCGCAAGACTGCCACCCTTATGTTGGTGACGCTCCTCTTATTATCCGTTATTCTGGGCTGCGCGAAGCAGGAGAACACACCTGCATCCACCTCTACTAACGGAGCTGCCAATGAAAAGTCGATCACGCTATCGTGGCCACGGGATATTGGTACAATGAATCCTCACGTATACAACCCTTCCCAACTTTTTGCACAATCCATGATTTATGAGCCGTTAGTCAGCTACAAGCAAGGAGGCAAGCTGGAGCCTGCTTTGGCTGAATCTTGGACCATATCCAAGGACGGCAAGACATATACGTTTAAGCTGCGTAAAGGTGTGAAATTTTCCGATGGAACGCTATTTAATGCAGCGATTGTCAAAAAGAACTTTGACGCTATTATGAAAAATGAGAAAACGCATAGCTGGCTTGGTATAGTAGGCGTTCTCGACAAAACTGAAGCTGTAGATGACAGTACGTTCCGAATGACGCTCAAAGAGCCATACTACCCGGTTCTTCAGGATCTGTCTGTCGTTCGCCCGTTCCGGTTTTTGGGTGAAGCCGGGTTCCCGGATGATGGAGATACGTCCAAAGGAATTAAGAAACCTGTAGGTACAGGACCTTGGATGCTGGATGAATACAAGCAGGATGAGTATGCAACCTTTAAGCGTAATCCGAATTATTGGGGTACTGCACCGAAGGTGGACAAAATTACGGTCAAAATTATTCCCGATGGTGAAACACGTGTAATGGCCTTTGAAAAAGGCGACCTGGATCTGATTTATGGAGAGGGTGTTATTAGCCTGGATGCTTTCAAACAGCTTCGCGACACGAATCAGTATGTTACTACGCTATCCGAGCCTGTTGGCACAAGAAGCCTGTTGCTCAACTCGTCCAATCCGAAGCTGGCAGACCTTCGGGTACGTCTGGCACTCCAGCATGGATTTAACAAGCAGGCGATGGTGGAAGGCGTAACCTCAGGGCTGGAGGAAACAGCGGATACGGTTTTATCCAAAAACTACCCATATACAAATGTGGACTTACAGCCAATAGGCTATGATGTGGAAAAATCCAAGGCATTGTTGGATGAGGCTGGCTGGAAGCTGCCCGCAGGCGGCACAATACGGGAGAAAGACGGACAACAGCTGGATTTTGAGCTGATTTTCGACAAGACCGATCCGATCCAAAAGGCGATGGCTGAAACCATTCAGGCCGAATGGGGAGAGCTGGGTGTCAAAGTGAATCTGACCGGACTGGAGTTGACGGTTCAAATCAAGCGGCTTAGATCCAACCAGTTTGATCTGTATTTCTGGTACAACTATGGTGCGCCTTATGATCCGCATTCCTTTATTAATGTTATTGCCAAGAAGAGCTTCGGAATTTCTGAGGTGCTGAGCGCCCTTCCCATGAAGAAGGATCTGGATCAGCAAGTACACGAAGCACTTTCATCGACAGATGAAACCAAGCGTCAAGAACTGTATGCTTCGATTTTGAAGACGCTCCAAGAGCAATCTGCCATTGTGCCTATTTCGTATATTAAGAAAACGGCAGTGTATCAGAAGAAGATTACTAACTTTGTTTTCCCAGCTAATCGGGATGAAAATCCATTTGAGGGAATTGAAATTGGAAAGTAACTGAAACGGTGAGGTAACGTTAATTTACAGAATAGGAGGACAACTTATGATTAGCTATATCGGGAAGCGAATGGTAGCGGTCATTCCTATTGTTCTCTTTGCCACCCTCGTTACTTTTGCACTCATTCACATTTCACCGGTTGATCCGGCTGAAGCTTACTTGACGGCTGCCCATATTTATCCTACCCCGGAAGTTCTGGAGCAGAAAAGACATGAGTTCGGACTGGATCAGCCATTGCTGACACAGTATATGCATACAATTCAAAGAATCAGTCGGTTGGACTTTGGTACTTCGTATCTGACCAACAAGCCAGTGTGGGGTGAGGTGAAGGCTCGATTGCCTGCCACTGTGGAGCTGGCCTTAAGCAGCATGGCACTATCTATACTGGTGAGCATCCCGTTGGGTGTGTTGGCGGCGATGCGTAAAAATGGCTGGATCGACATGCTGAGTCGGGGGATTTCGTATTTCGGGGCATCTATTCCCCAGTTCTGGCTGGGATATTTGTTAATCTTCTTTTTCTCTGTCCGATTGGACTGGCTACCTGTAGAGGGCCGGGGAACGTGGCAGCATCTGGTGTTACCGACGTTGACTCTGTCGCTGGTTCTGATTGCTTTATATACGCGTCTGTTGCGATCCAGTGTGCTGGAACAGCTTCAGGAAACGTATGTACAGTATGCCAGAACCAGAGGAATACGCGAGCGGGTGATTATGCTCAAGCACATACTCAAAATGGCTATGACTCCGCTAATAACAAGTATGGGCATGAATCTGGGCAAGTTGCTGACCGGAACGATTATTGTGGAGCAGGTGTTTTCATGGCCCGGGTTTGGCCGTTATTTTGTGGAGGCCATTTTTAACCGGGATATTCCTGTCATACAATGCTATGTTTTTTTGGCGGCATGCCTGTTCATCGTATGCAATTTGCTCGTTGATCTGGTGCAGTTGTATATGGACCCCCGAATTTCCTCGAAGGGACGAGCAGAGCAGTGATGATAAGGTTGCGTAAAATGTTCAAGGATCAAAAGGTAATCGTGGTTTGCTCTGTCGTGCTGGCAGCCCTTTTTATCATAATGGCGCTGGCTCCGTGGCTGGCTCCCCATGATCCCGTTAAGGTCAATTTACTGCATAAGCTGGAAGGCCCTTCAAAAGAGTATTGGCTGGGAACGGATCATCTGGGTCGGTGTAATCTATCCCGGCTGCTGTATGGAGCACGAATTTCGCTTGGCTTTGCGACATTAATTTTCCTGTCCTCGCTTAGCATCGGTGTTGTGATTGGATCAGTTGCAGGTTATTTGGGCGGTTGGGTCGATAGTGTACTGATGCGGTTTTGCGAAGGCATTATGGCGTTTCCCAACTTGGTGCTTGTGCTCGGCATTGTCGGTATTTTTGGGCCGGGTCTCATGCAGGTGCTGTTTGCCTTGATGCTGGTGCAGTGGGTGTACTATGCCCGAATGTGCCGCAATATGGTCGTCAGTCTGAAAGAGCAGAATTTTATAGCGGCCGCAAGGATTAGCGGCTCCTCCTCAGGGGCCATTATCCGGCGGCACATCATTCCAAATGTGCTGCGGCCGATTGTGGTCATTGGTACGCTGGAGATGGGCTGGGCGATTATGGATATCTCCGCGTTGTCATTCCTTGGTCTAGGTATCCAGCCGCCGACTCCTGAATGGGGAGCCATGATTCATGAGGGAACGGGATACATCCGCAGTCATCCGGAATTAATGATTTATCCGGGTATCATGATTCTGGTGGTGGTGATGGCCTTCAATATATTGGGGGAGACGCTGTCCGACCGATACGGGATTGCCAAACGTCAGTAAAACAGGAGTGGGGACAACGATGGATGACACGGCCAAGACGCAGGTGCTGGAGGTCAGCGGCTTGCAGGTAAAGCTCAAAACTGATGCAGGGGCGGTATCTCTACTAGAGCCTATCCATTTTGAACTGAAAAAGGGGCAGGTTCTGGGTCTTGTCGGCGAGAGTGGGAGCGGCAAAACAGTAACCTGTAACGCGCTTCTCCAGTTACTGGATCGCCAGACGATGGATGTGGAAGGCAGTGTCCGTCTGAACGGTCGTGAGTTGAACGGAATGACAACTGAGGAGATGCGCCGCATTCGGGGCAAGGAAATCGCTTTTATTATGCAAAATCCGATGAGAGCTTTTACGCCAGTATATACGATTGGGGATCAGTTTATGGAAACGATCCGCGCGCATACCGGATTAACCAAACAACAGGCGCGCGATCTTGCCATAACGGCTCTGGAAAATATGAATCTGCCTGATCCAGCCAAGCTGATGAAGCGTTATTCGTTTCAGTTGAGTGGCGGGATGCTGCAACGGGTCATGATCGCCATTTCCATGTGCCTGCGACCAGCAGTGGTTATTGCGGATGAACCGACAACGGCACTCGATGTGGTCAATCAGCTACAGGTGCTGAGAGAGTTGGATCGCTTGCGTATGGAATATGACACGTCTATTTTGCTGATCTCGCATGATCTGGGTGTCATCTCCCAAATGGCGGATGAAGTGGCAGTGATGCAGCGGGGACGTATTGTTGAGCAGGCAGAGGTTTTTCAGTTGTTCGACCAGCCACAGCATGAATATACGAAAATGCTGCTGCAGGCCAGACCTAAGTTGTCCCTTCAGGGCATAAATCAGTAGGGAGATTAGTTGCCTGTTGGATACTTTCAAAGGGGGAGCGAATGCGTGTGCTGCAAGTGAAGGAAGTAACTCATAGCTATAGAAAGCGCAAATGGCTGGGCCGCTCCGAATCACGTCTCCCTGTGCTCACTGATGTGTCGCTTACCATAGAGAGCGGATTTTGTCTGGGACTGCTGGGAACCAGCGGAGCGGGGAAGAGCACGCTGGGCAAGGTTATTCTGGGGCTGGAGAAGCCGCAGGAGGGTCAGGTACTGTTTCAGGGGCAGGACATCTATAATGGAAGTCCTCAAGTACGCAGGGGATTGCGACGGGATATGCAGGTTGTATTCCAGGACTGCTATTCTGCTGTAAACCCTCGCATGACCGCCGGACAGATTGTCGGAGAGCCTTTGGATAATTACGAGCGGTTATCAGTGCAGGAACAAAAAAGAACGGTAGAAGGCCTGCTGGAGCGGGTGGGTCTCAAGCCGGAGGATCGAAATAAATATCCGCACCAATTCAGCGGTGGACAATTACAGCGGATTAATATTGCACGGGCGATTGCGCTCAGACCCAAGCTGATCGTGCTGGATGAGTCCGTCAGCAGTCTGGATATGGTTCATCAGATGCGCATTTTATCCCTGTTGGAAGAGCTGAAAACTTCATTTGGATTGTCATATCTGTTTATCACGCATGATATTCGAGCGGCTTACGCCGTCTGTGATGGCATTGCTGTGATGGAACAGGGGAGATTAATCGAGCACTGTGATAAGAAAGATCAGATTTTTGAATCTGCTCACCCGGCTGTGCAACGTTTAATTTCGTCCATTTTGCCGGAGCACCCTGCAGACCGTCTTCCACTTCATGAATAACAACTGACCCGCAAGGGTCTTTTTTTGTGCAATATCTGGTTAGATAATCGAAATGAAATTTGCTAGTTGTATTATTTGAATAACTCGTTATAATATAAAATCATAGTAAATTACTTGGATTTCAAAAGGGGATATCACTTATGAAGAAATCTGCTTTAGTAGCAGCGATTGGCCTATCTCTTGTGTTATTAACGGGTGCTTTGAGTGGATGTTCCTCGAAGGAAGCGGCATCAGGAGATAAGGTACTCTATGTGGGGACACAAAATGACTACCCGCCGTTTGCTTTTACGAATGATAAAAACGAGCTGACCGGATACGATGTGGAAGTAGTCAAGGAGATCGATAAGAAGCTGGACGGCTATAAGATTGAATTTGTACCTTCGGGCTGGGATGCGATATTCCTTGCGCTGGATGCGAATAAAGTTCAGATCATCGCAGATGAAGTTGCCAAAAATCCGGAGCGTGAGAAGAAGTATCTGTTCTCGGATGAGTCCTATTTCTCCGCTCAGTCGGTTATTATTGTGAAAAAGGGTAGAACGGATATCCATTCTCTCAAGGATTTGGAAGGCAAGAAGGTAGCCGCCTCGGTAGGGGATTCCTATACGCAGTTACTAGAGCAGTATAATGCGAAGAACGGGAACAAAATTATTTTAAAATATAACGATACAGGCACTTCGTCCGATAACCTCCAAGACGTGCAAAATGGCCGAGTGGATGCTTATGTGAATGATCCAGTGATGGCCGCAGCAACGATCAAGAAGGAAGGCTTGCAGGTGGAAGCTGTGGGCGAGCCTGTGCAAAGCGATAATATCAACCTAGTGTTCAAAAAGGATAAGCAGGGTGAGGAGCTGAAAGCTAAAATCGACCCGATTATTAAAGAGCTTAAAGCGGACGGAACACTGAAAAAATTGTCTGAACAGTGGACAGGCGGAGAATTTATTCCTCAGTAATAACAATGTAAAAAGTAGAGTGGGGTTCCTATGGAAAAGCTGTTTGATTTAGATTATATGCTGAAAAGCCTTCCCCAGATCGTGGAGTATCTCCCTGTTACATTATGGATTGCGTTTGTCTCCATGCTGCTGGGTGCGATCATCGGGTTGGCTACGGCCTTAATCCGGATATACAAGGTGCCTGTCTTGGCGCCCTTGTCTACGTTGTATGTCTCGTACATCCGGGGAACACCGCTCATTGTACAGCTGTTTCTCGTATATTACGGAATACCCAAGTTTTTGTATTATTTTCAGAGCGAATATGGCTTCTTGCAGGAATTCAATGTCTATGTCATTCCGCCCGAGCTGTTTGCGTTGCTTTCATTTTCGTTGAACCTTGGAGGATATTTGTCGGAGACATTCCGGGCAGCGATTCATTCAGTCGATCGGGGACAATTTGAGGCTGCCAATTCCATCGGCATGAGCCAAACACAGATTATGCTCAAAATTGTGTTGCCGCAGGCGCTAACGGTGGCTTTGCCCAATTTGGGAAACACACTGATCAGTACAGTGAAGGATACATCTTTTATTTTTATGATTGGTGTCGTCGATATGATGGGACAGGCCAAAATTATGGGCGCGCGAGCGTTGGCTTTTTTTGAGGTATATGTTGCGGTGTCTTTGATCTACTGGTTGGTGTGCATCATTATTGAGCGCGGGCTTGTTGTGCTGGAGAAGCGTATCCGAATATACGAAAGAAGTGAATAAGGGCATGATTCAACTTCATCAAATTCATAAGCATTTTGGGCAGCATCATGTGTTAAAGGGCATAGACCTGACGGTGGGCAAGGGAGAAGTCGTGGTCATCCTGGGGCCAAGCGGATCGGGGAAGTCTACACTGCTGCGCAGCATTAATTTTTTGGAACAGCCGACCAGCGGTATCATTGAAATTGACGATCTGAAGGTAGATGCGGCCAAGGCCGGAAAAAAGGACATTCTCGGATTGCGGATGGCAACGGCAATGGTATTTCAGCAATATCAGTTGTTTAAAAATTTGAATGCACTCCACAATGTGATGATTGGTCTGACCAGTGTGAAAAAGATGGATCGCAAGCAGGCAAGGGAGATCAGTGAAGGCATTTTGGAAAAGGTCGGGTTAAAGGATCGTATGACCTATTATCCTGCCCAGCTTTCGGGTGGACAGCAGCAGCGTGTTGCGATTGCCCGCGCTTTGGCGCTGAATCCGCAGGTGTTGTTGTTCGATGAGCCGACCTCCTCACTTGATCCTGAGCTGGTGGATGAAGTACTGTCCGTGATTCAAAAGGTGGCGAGTGAAGGCAATACGATGATTATTGTCACGCATGAGCTTGGTTTTGCAAGGGATGTAGCGGATCGGGTCGTGCTGATGGAGCATGGTGCTATTGTGGAACAGGGGCCGGTGGAGCAGTTTTTCAATCATCCGAAGGAAGAACGGACACGGCAATTCCTGGGCAAAGCTTTGGGGCAAAGAACGTTACTGGAGCAACCAGCATCGCCATAAAAGTACGTGAATGGGTTAAAGGTATGTGCAGTGCTGTAGATTCATTGCAACTATCGTAAAAACACGCTAAACAAGTCGCGGGAGGCAGGAAAGTCGGCGCTTGTTTTGTCGTGCTTTTTTAGCCTTACATTCGAAGTTATTTTCCTTTGCAAAGTAGCTAATCACCCTTATTCATGATAAATTCTAAGAACAATAAAGTGAAGTTGTAATCGGGAAGGAACATTGGCAAATGAAAAAGGTTCTGTTCATTAATACCGGAGGAACAATTTCTTCCTCCTATCAGGAAAACGGCCTGACTCCAACCCAATCGGCTGAAAATATTTTGGCTGAAATTCCGGAGCTTCAGGAAATTTGCGAGATTGATGCCTGCAATCTGATGAGCATTGATAGCACCAATACACAACCAGAGGATTGGGCTTCCATCGCTCGGATGGTACATCGTTCGCTCGATCAATACGACGGTATTGTTATTGCCCATGGCACGGATACGATGGCTTACACAGCTTCAGCCCTGAGCTTCATGTTGGGGACTGTGGACAAACCCGTTGTGGTGACAGGTTCGCAGGTATCCATATTGGCCGAGCACAGTGATTCCAAAAAAAATGTAATTGACTCATTCCTGACCGCATGTGGCGAGGTGGCAGGGGTTTTTGTCGTGTTTAATGGCAAAATTATCAACGGTAGTCGCAGCTCGAAAATCAGAACACGCAGCTATAACGCTTTTGAGAGTATTAACTATCCGTACATAGGTCTCGTGGAGAACGGCAAGGTGGTCTATACGGAGGGTGTATTTGCAAATCGTGATACCGTTCGTCACCCATACAATGACGGGTATGCTGCTGAAGTATTTCTGCTCAGGCTGATTCCAGGTACGAATCCCGCGATTTTCGATGCTATTCAGAGTTTGGGCTATAAAGGTATCGTCATTGAGGGCTTTGGCATGGGGGGCGTGCCTTTTAAAGAAAGAAGCCTCATTAGCAAAATTGAGGAGCTGATGAAGGACGGTATGAGTATTGTCGTCACAACTCAATGTCCTTATGAGGGCGGGGACCTGACGATTTATGAGGTAGGTCAGAAGGTACTGGAGAAGGGTGTTATTCCGGGCTATGACATGACAACGGAAGCGCTGGTGACGAAAATGATGTGGGCGTTGGGACAGACGACAGACCCGGCCGGGGTAGCCAAGATTATGGCAACGAACTACGCGGACGAAGTGTCCTTGCCTGCGGATACAGCTTCCTGATAGGAAGCTGATTTCCGTAGGTGCCAGCTACATACCGGCTAACGCCGAGCCTGCTCCAGCCTGTTTTTAATCTCAATGGCCATTTCCAGTGCTTGTACGGCCGACTCCAGGGGAATGAGGCATTCCGCATGTCCGCCAAAGCATTCAAGTGCATGATCCCAACTTTTTTCGTATGGATTGGCAGACTCGAGATTGATTTTTTGCTGTCCTGATGCGGTATACTCAAATAATGCGGTGGGTATAGGATCGTTTTCGTCACTCTCATGAAATACCAGTTTGGCTTTTTCAAAATAAGCTTCATAGGCCACCGTGAAAGGATAGCTTTTCGGCATATGGGAAGAAGCGATGACTTCTGTGAAGGCATCCCGATGCTGAAAATAAGCCCGAACCTGTGCCTGTTCGGGATGGACTACCTCTGTGCCCCACACTGTATATGGATCACAGGGACCCCATAGCCAGGTGAATAAATCCAGTTCATGAATCATGAACTGCGTAGGGATGGAGCTTAGTCCAAGGTCTCCCCACAAGGGAGGGGTTTCTCTTTTCAAGGACAAGGAAATGAGTTTTCCGTATTTTTGTTGGCGATAAGCCTCGTACAGATAGGTATAGGCAGGATCAAACTTAATGAACTGGTTGACCAGAATTTTTTTGCCATATTGCTTCTCAGCTTGTTGCATAAGAAGAGCGTCTTCGAGATGAAAGCAAACCGGTGTTTCACAAAATACATGCTTCCCGTGCTTTAGCGCATCAATGGCATGTGACCTATGCAGGTGGGAGGGCAGGCATAGATCGACGATATCCACGTCCGGATCCAGCAGAATATCCTCTATATTTTGTGTGACTTCTACGTTTAGCTCCTCTTTCAATTTTTGCAGCTTGGTTTCGTTCCTTCCAAATACAATGAGTCTGTTTACCTTGGGATGGTTGTTTAACAGTGAGGCATGATACGCGCCGAATCCCGTCCCCAAAATTCCAATATTCATCATCCATTACACCCCTTTACTTCTATGATACACACCTATTGTTGCCAACAGGGTGTCAACAATCTTTGCATCATCTTTTCATTTCGGGTTAACCATCTATTGTGGAGGTATGATTGTGAGACTGCATCGTCTAATCGCGATTTTATTATGTATCGAATCTAGAGGGAGAATGAAAGCCAGGGAATTGGCGTTGGCATTGGAAACCTCTGTACGCTCCATTTACAGGGATATCGACCTTCTGGCTGAAGCCGGAGTTCCGATTGTTACCGCATCCGGCCCGAAGGGCGGAATTTATTTAATGGACGGTTATACAGCGAATCTGAAACAGTTGAATGGCGGGGATGTCATTCAGTTGTATTTAACGGGGATGGGCATTTATACGGGCGGGTCCACAGAATCGGGTTTGAAGTTAAAGAATACTTTGCTCAAACTGGAACAGACGATGCCGGCCCCATATCAGTCCGATATTAGGAAAGCCAAAGCGCGGTTTTATTTTGATGATACACCGTGGTGGACGGAACGTGTAACGATTCCTTGCCTGGAAGCCGTGAGAGCGGCAGTGTGGGGGTCCTATAAAGTAACTATTCAGTATGAGAAAGCTGACGGCTCTTGTTCTTCTCGCGATGTACATCCCTATGGACTTGTGGTGAAAAAGGGAGATTGGTATCTTATTGCCTTTTGTGAAGTCGGGCAGGAGATTCGGACCTTTAAGTGTGAGAGAATTATAGAGATTCAGCCGTCTGCCGAAGTCTTTGAGGTTCCTGGAGATTTCTCACTGGAACATTATTGGATGAGGCAAGAAAGCACGTTTAAGCAGCTTTGTAGAGAGAAAGAATACTATCCTGTTCTGATCCGAACGACTAAGAAGCAAGCTGGAATACTAGCGAAAAGGATGGAAATCATTCAGTCTGTGCAGGAGGGCAGTCACTTCATTGTAACCGTTAACATGTATAGCTATGAAGCGGCTTGCCGCGATGCGATGGATTGGATCGGCCGGGTTGAAATCGTGGAGCCTGCAATACTCCGACAGTTTGTGAAGGAGGAAATTAGCCGACTCCAGAGGATCTACGGTTAAATCATCAAAAAAACATCTGCCGATAGCAGATGCTTTTGCTTGTTAAGTCCAGGCCCAGAGGAATGCATCACGATCCCAGGCGATTCGGCCACCATGTAGCTTGCGAAATGCCTTTTTGATTTCTTTTTCCAAAGAGACATGACCATGTTCGCTTATAAACACATACTGCTCTCCATATTCAGAGCGTACATATGCAATGGCATCTTCTTGTTTCAAAGTGCCCACTTCACGGATCTGCGCGACCATCCATTGTGCAATTTGTTGTTCTATAGTTGGGGTGTTGTCCATTTGTCGTATCCTTTCCTGCGACCGATTGGGTGTAGCTGTTCAGCTCGCCTTCTGTAGTATACGGCAATTCGGAGAATTATTGAATTTTTTGATATAAATGTACTGATGCAGTTGGCTAAGTGGGCTTTCTTTTGTATAATTAAGGGAATATTCACGGGAATTTTCTTTTTTTGTATTGAAATCATGCAAGTTATCCCTGGGGGTGCCTGATTTGAAGGAAACAACCACTATTCGCGCAGAGCTGGAGCAGTACATCAGACGAGAAGGAATTACGATTAGTAAGTTTGGGGAGAAGACAGGTATTAATGCAGGTACGATCAGTGCCATAATCAACGGTAACCGGCCAATTGCGATGCTGTTGCTGGATCGGATTGCTGCAGGCATGGGGCTTGAAGAAGGGAGCCTCTATGAGCTATACATTGATGAATTTATACGGAATACGGCACCGAATTGGCGACGGGTTCGTCCCTTTTTGCATCGCTGTGCAGAGCTGAATAAATTGGATTGTATTAAGCAAGTCGTGGAGTTTATGATGGACTATCTCATATACGCCCCGGCTTTATTTGAGACAGCGGAGGAATTGTTCAGCGAAGGTAGGTTTGAGGCTGCGGCCATTATTTATAAGAATGTCGCGGAAAGTGAGAAGTATCAACATTCGGAGCGGCTGGCGCTCTGCCAATACCGTTTATTTACGATTTCCGTTGGCGATGATCAGGATGAGAATTTATGGGCAGCCACACATTTTGAAAGCTTTGTGGAGCGATTGGGTGAAGCAGACCAATTAGATGCCTTAAGAGACTTGGCTAATACGTATGCTTCCTTGCGGCGTTGGGATAAAGTAGAATGGTTTGCTGAAAAAATGGCTCAAAAAGCCAAAGTACAATACGAGCAAAAATACGGAAATACCAGAAAATCAGAGCGTGGCAGGGAACCTAAGGGTCCTTTATTTATGTATATTGTATACTCTTATGTGCTGCGAGCCGGGGTGTGGGATGAGCGCGGGGATTATCAGAAGGCGCTGGAATATGTATCCCTGTATTCGGATTTGAGCTGGGTGCAAGAGGATACGGAAGAAGCTCGGCGTCTGAAGGCTCTTTGTAGCAACTGGGCTGAGGCCAACGGGTATTTGTATCAGTTGATGTCCGGCAGCTTGGATGTAATTCCACAGTATGTAGATTATTTGGAAAAAAATGAAGGAGAAATTCTAGTGGGGTTACATAAAATAATGGTAGCGGCTAACCGTTATGATTTTAATGTAGATCATGTACTGCAACACTTTGAAAAACAAATTGAGGCATTTGCAGATCAGCATGCCAAGGTAGGCACCTATACCGAGCAAATGTCAGCAGATCTCTATGCACGATTTTTGGCAGAGATGGCTTGTTACGATCTCAACAAACATCGTTATTCCAAAGGTATGAAATTCCTGCTCGAGAGCCTTTCCTATTCCGTCGTGCTGAATGGTAATCCTGTCACCATCAAATGTGTAGGACTATTTGAAAAGTATCGGCATACTGCCACTTCTGAGGACAAAGAGGAGTATAAAAACTTACTTGGAGAGGTAGAGTACATCCATGATAAAAAAGATCGTTTTTTCTCTGCTCGCATTTAATGTTTTTATCCTATTGCATTTTCCACCCGTCACCCCTCCTATAGAAGACCCAAGCGATGTCCACAGTCATGGGCTGGGGGGATGGGCATTGTCATCTCCTGAACCATTCGCATAGAGGGTCTGGATAACATTAAAAAAGGTATTCTCTTATGAAGAAGAGGATACCTTTTTTATTTGGAAGTGCATTTGAAGGAGCGTCCTTGCCGTCAAGTGAGAGGAGTTGGGAGCTGGGCAGGCGGAAACCATACATGACGCAGATCCACCCAGCCCTGGCTGTTAAAGGATACGCCGCGTACAGTAGGAAGATATGCCGTTTGAACGGGCTTTTCATATAAGATATGCAGCTGGTGCTCATCCATGAGCCGAGTTTCGATATGTTCAAATTGCTGCGCTCTGACGGTATGATCAGCTTCCCGTGCAATTTCGCGCAGCAGTCTTTCGATATCCACGCGGCTATGCGGCTCCACATGTCCGGATACATTAAGATACAGATCAAACAGGCGCAATTGCTCATCACGGTCACGAAACAGAGAAAAGATGATTAAGTCTGACTCTATACGAATCGATGAACTTTTAAATTCATTCATGGATGCGGCCACGATGTTACAGGTATATCCACAGGATTCGAGCTGGGCAGCGACCCGTTCTGCATCCGCTCTATACTCAGGAATGGTGGCAATTTGCAACGCCGCCAGTGGTACACATGAATCGTTAGCGTTAGATGAATCCACTGCTGAAGGAAGGGGGCGATGATCCAGACATGCTACAATCCGAGCACGTATTTCCGGGTTGCGCAGCGGTCCGTCCTTGTGTGTGTTACATGTGATAAATTTGCGCACCGAAGCTGCCGAGTGAATCTGGCTCCATGCGGTATCCGTGTCTCTTGCCAGGATAGGATTATGAATAATGTGAAAAGAGGAAGCGGTGTCTTCCATATCCGACGATTCCAGCTTAGTTGCCCACGGGAGTTGGACGATTTCCACCCGATCTAGATGAGCACGACCTTGAAAATAAGGTGCAAAAGCCTCAAGTAGGCACAGGCTTTCGTTCATTTCCGTGACCTTGAAGGCCCCTGTACCGATAGGACGGACGCCAAATGCGGCTTCACCCACCTGATTAAGCTCACGCGGTACAATTGCAGCCCGGCTGGTACACAGGAAGGATAGAAATAGCTCGTTCGGCTCCTTTAGTACAAAGCGTACCATCGTCGGACTCAACGCCTGAACGTGCTGAATTTGCCGGACGATAAAATGGTAAAGTCTCCTTCCCGGCGCCCGGCTCAGTCGCTCAAAGGTATAAACGACGTCTTCTGCGGTCAGTATTTTGCCGTTATGAAACAGCACTTCTTTACGCAGGAAAAAAGTCCACTGCGTACGAGTAGTGTCCACTTCCCAAGCGTGCGCCAGTCCGGGCAAAATCTCGCCGCTCTCGTTCGCCCGGCGGGCCAGCCCGTCAAAAACATGGCTGGATACGAAGGACTCGGCGAGCCAGTTCAAGTACAACGGGTCCAGCGTATAGAGCTGCTGGCGAATAGGCAGACGCAGCGTGTCGATCTGCTGCTGATCACTGCGCACCTCTGCGTGATGCCCGAAATAATTCAGCAGCCAGCCTTGTAAATGCTCCTGCATGGTGGAGGAGCGTGAATGAGCTCGGATTTCATCCAGTGCGCGTTTGATATCATGGCGGTCTATGGCTTGCATCATGGATTGCACGGCAATGTCTTCCGGCTGAATGAGGAAGCGTAGACTGGAACGGCGGCCTCTGCCTCGGCGGGGAGTCCATTGTATCCAGTCGTGCTGCTCCATTTTCTGAATGATCATCAAGGCGTTGCGGTGGGTGCAGTCAAAAATAGCCGCCAGCTCATCCAGTGTAGTCTCTATGGTATAGTTCTCGTCCCTGTCGTCAGCTGCGTGGGAGTGAAGCCGTAAAAATTGGGCGTGAAGTTTCATTCAGGAATGCTCCGTTTCCCCTATGCTTGAGTAAAAGCGTAACTGCTTTTATAAAATAGGAAATTTTATTTCAATTAATTTCTCTTTATCTTCTTATTTTATCATCTACAATAAGGGTTATAAAGCATAGTTGTGGAGGTATTTACCATGCATGACAAGATGAGTGGATCGTCTTTGCCGAAAGCGTCGTTGTTGTCCGCCTTTGCTGGCGCCATTGTGTTGGCGCTGGTTCATCAATATCTGTTCTTCGGACATGGGCTGGGCGTGTCTATGCCTATTTTTGTTATTGTATTTTACGTGTATATGTATTCCTTTAATCGAGATCGTTGCCGGCCCGTTTCATGGATAGGACGTCTGCTGTTCGTGGTCATTATGATGCTGGCACTGACATATGTGCTGTTCGATAACCCGATCTTCTATGTGTTAAATGCCCTGGCTATAGCTGCTCTGATTAGCGTGCATATGGTGTTGCTGTTCGGGGAAAAAAGGCATGGTTGGTCGGAAATCGGTATTATTGGTCAGGCGCTAAGCCATTGGTTTTATCAAAATTTTCGCCATATCGTGACCCCGTTTCGGATGTTTAAGACGGCAGCCTTTCGGAATGTAAAGGATGAGCGTAAGCGTGTATTGGGTAAAGTGATAATCGGTCTACTTATTGCCTTGCCGTTGCTACTCATTATTATATCTCTGCTGGCTTCGGCAGACGGGATGTTCGAAAAGTTGTTATCTGGCATACCCGCATGGATTGGCACATTGACCTTTGGGAGTGGTTTGCCGCGGCTGATCTGGACCTGCTTTTTTACCTTCTGTTTTTTCTGTTACTTGTGGGGATTTGTACAGCCTGCTCCGCGGAATACGGAGAGAGAGGCTCAGCCAGTAGCAGCAGTACCTTACCACGAGCCGGTCGCGATCAAGTTTGATCCTGTCATTACCGCTACAGTGCTGATTGTCATGAATCTGGTGTATGTTGTGTTCGTCGTGCTGCAGTTCGGATATCTGTTTGGTGCATGGGAAGGAGCTTTGCCAGAAGGAACCTCGTATGCTGAATATGCGAGAAGAGGATTCGGGGAGCTGGTTATGGTAACAGGTATCAACTTTGTGCTGATGATCAGTGTATTGAAGTGGACTGAATTCGGCTCAGGTATAGTGCAAACATTGAACAGTGGCCTGCTGTACATACTCGTTGGTTGTTCGGGTGTGATGCTGTACTCGGGATATACCCGGCTGGTCATGTACGAAGAAGCATACGGCTATACGTATATCCGCTATCTGGTACACGCATTTATGATTTTTCTAGGCCTGTTGCTGCTCGTTGCAGCTGTGCGCATTCATGTCCGCCAGCTTCCACTGGCGAAATATTATATTGTACTCGCTCTAATCGCCTATGTCGTCGTGAATTATGTGGGCATTGATGTACGGATAGCTGAAAATAATCTCGAACGGTATCGTACAACATCGGTGATAGACAAGGAATATTTGAGTGAGCTATCAGCGGACGCGATTCCACTGCTGATTGATTTTAGCCGTAAGGAACATGGAGCGCTGGATGAGTTTTTACAAACCCGCTTGATGAGCATGACGAGAGAAGAATCGAATTGGCCAGAATTCAATTGGGCTAAGTATCGAGCGCAACAGGAATTGCACGACTATATTTTGGAATGAGAGGTGTTTGGGAATGATCGGAACAGATACGACACAGGATATGGTATTGGAGCTACAGGATGAAATGTCACAGTATCAGTATCAATTTGGTGTAAGGCGGAATGATTTTCTCGTGGAGGCTATGTCCTACGGGATGAGTGAGGAGGAAGCCCGTGATTATGCTATCCAGCGTATTGGCCCGGTCGTTCCCGTCACCTGCATCCCTACGTTAGCTCTAGGCAAAGTGAGACCGCTCAGTCCAATGTTGGCAGCGCGGTACCAATATGCAGGGGATTGGAAGGACATCCATGAGCATCTGCTCCTTCCTGATGAAGTGCTGCGAATCGTAGGTACACAGCATTTTCGCAGCTGGATCAGCGATATGCGAAATTACTGGGTAGAATCGGCCCCTTACCGATTCGGGGATGATCGTCTTTCGCTGCTGTCGGTTGCAAGCGAGAAAGAAGGTCACTTTTCCATGCTCGTCTGGAGGGAACCTGGTGAAGAGCCAGAGGTATGGACGTATGCTTCCCAGCATGAATACCGATTCAGTCATTTGCTCCACTGGTTCAAGTGGCTGAACGGGCGCAGTGAAGAATGAGAGGTACAGATGATGAAAAAGAATCATAATTGGATCGTCCTCTTTATTGGCATTGCTGTAATGGTGGGGGTTGCAGACTATTTTACACCCGCTAAGCCTGCGACTACTCCTGAGCTTATCGTTCCAACCGTAATTAGTGAAGAAAGCCTTCAACTAAGTGATGATTAATCAAGCAAAAGCCCTGGTTATCACTGTGAATGGAATCTGAATAGAAAATATAAAAAAAGTTCATTTTCTGTGGTATTGCGTTGTTAAAGTAAGCCGGAAATCACCCTAATAGTTGAGAGGGAATTGAAGCCAACATCAATTGAATGTGGAGCCATTCAGATGTTTAAGCGACTCCGTCATTTCCTCTACAACTTATATTCAGGGGGAATTTTCAATGGCTAGAAGTGCAAGCACATACGCATCTGTAATTGACGGTTTTAAGGTAGAAACGAACAAAAAGTATTCACCGGTAGGTGGAACAAAATGTAATATTTTCGCGCAAGATGTGATGGCTGCGATGTCGGCTTCCTTGCCAGGTGGCTTAGCCAATCAAATGGCTGATGCTTTACTGAATAAAAAGGCGCCAGGCTGGTCCTCTGTAACTTTTCAGGATGCTCAAAAAAGAGCAAATCTCGGGTACCCTACCATCGGGATCAAAAAAGCGGACGGACATGGTCATGTCGTAGTCGTCAGACCGAAGGGATCATCGATCACGATCTTGAAAGAAGTACAGATCGCTCAGGCGGGGACCAAAAATTACAACAGTAATACTATTAATTATTCTTGGGTGGCAGCTGATCTGCTTGGCGTAAAATTCTATACACACGACTAAGTGGTTTGAGATATTGGCAATCTAAACAACCCTGGAAGCAGATCCATTCGATCTGCCTCCAGGGTTGTTTTTTATTTTGAAACAGAATGTTTAGATACAATGAAGGCTTTGCCTGGCTTGATAAAAGCAACAGCATAACCATTAGAGAAGGAAGAAGATTCCGATCTGTATGCAAGCTTGGTCAGCAGTTGACCTTGGCGATTGATGTATCCGAATTTTCCGTCCGAAACGGATGAGTTTGCTTGTTTACCGACTAAAGCAATGCCTTCCTTGAATGGAGATGTAACGTCATATTTTTGTTGATATTTAATGACCAATGTTCCGGTTTTATCAATAAACCCAACTTCATTTTTCGCATTTTTCACACTGGCCAGACCCTCGCTAAAATCCTGTGCATCCGTAAATTTAAAGGGAATCACGACTTTTCCCTGTTTATTGATGAATCCCCATTTACCCTTGGCATTTTGTACTGGGGCCAATCCTTCCGAGAAGTCTCCGCCGGATTTGTATTGAGGTGGAATGACTTCTTTGCCTGCCGTATTGATATAACCGTATAGCCCCTTGCTATTTTGAACAATAGCCAAGCCATTCGAGAAACTACGGCTGTATTTATATTGATAAGGAATCGCTAGTTTACCGGAAGCATTCACAAAACCAACCTTCCCAGTGTTAGGGGCATAGGCAAGAGCCAGACCGTCTGTAAATACATATTCTGAATCCACATTTTCTTTAAAATGAGAAAGGATTTTTCCCGTTCGATCTATAATTGCATTTTCTTTGGTGTCTGCTATTGTGACCTTGGCTTTGCCTTCGGAAAAGACATTGGCTTCGGTATATTGGCAAGGAATAACCAGTGTCCCTTTGGTATTAATGTATCCATAGAGATTGGTTTTTGTATTTTTGACTACAGCTCGTTGCTCTTGAAAATCACCAATAGGTTTAAGCTCGGCGGGAAGAGAGAAGGCTTTTTGTCCTTTGGTATTGTAATACACAAGGTTTCCGGTAGATGTTTCAGCGGCCAATAAGCCATCATGGAAAGCACCATCGCTTGAAGGACGAGCAATGTTGTAATCTACAGCGGTTTTAGAGACTTCAATGGTTGTTGTACTGGATGCGGCCCAACCTGTTCCCATAACGGAGAGGCTAGTCACCAGAATCAATGCAGTTAATCCTAACTTTTTCAACATGCATAAGCTCCTTTGTGAGTTGATTTTTAACTTCAGGCTTCAAAGAATTCTGCCCTCATACGTAAGGCCTTCCATAATATAGACGATAAAAATGTAGGAATGTTTCTTGATATTCAAATTTTTTCTAATTTTCAGTGTGTGAAAGCTCTAAACCTGACCTACATCTTTCGGATGCTCAACAGAGAGTTGCCGTTACGCATAAACTCATACGGGATCTTGGCCTCCGTCACCCGTAAGCCTTCTGCCTCCAGCTCAAGAATCAAACGATCTAGCAGATCGTAACGAGTGCCTGTTAAATCGGTCAGAGGAAAAATGCGGACTT
This sequence comes from Paenibacillus sp. Mc5Re-14, assembly GCF_001049835.1. Lineage (NCBI taxonomy): Bacteria > Bacillati > Bacillota > Bacilli > Caryophanales > Paenibacillaceae > Paenibacillus > Paenibacillus sp. Mc5Re-14. Next base: position 2,700,826 of record NZ_CVPD01000001.1, read on the forward strand.
CCTCTGAAGCCACTCGTAGCAGTTCGTGTACCGTATTTTTATGAAACTCATAGTCGAGTCGATCACTATACCTAAACAGAAAATGGGCAGACAGCACGATATTAAACTCTGTTCATCCTCAAAGCGAAGCTCTGGTAGTACCGCAGCAACGTAGCGTTCTGGGTGCTTCCTCATATATCTGCGTGCAATCCTGAAGTGCTTGATGCCGCTGCTCGCTAAGCCCTCGCACATCTCTTATAGTGAGAATCGATTATTATTGAGAGATTTAAGATAATATCAGTTCATTTTTCAAAAAAAGAAGAAAATGTGTCATTTTAAAAAAAGTCTATACATATATGTTAAATGTATAGACAAATCCGAAAAGCGGATTTATAATTACGCTGTAAACGTTTTCTAGTAGTTATCATCCAATCAGACCTTGAAGGGAAGGAATAATCATGAAGAGAATTTTACTGGCGTGCAGCTCAGGTATGTCTACAAGTTTGCTGGTTACCAAGATGCAGGAATATGCTAAGTCCATTGGAGATGAGGCTGAAATTTGGGCAGTAGGTCAAGATCAGGCGGCAGAAGATATGGCTAAGGCTGACGCGGTATTGATTGGCCCGCAAATGAGTTTTCTTAAAGGACAACTGGAAAAGGAAGCATCTCAATATGGTATTCATGTAGAAGTGATCGACATGATGGCCTACGGAATGGTTGACGGTAAGAAAGCCTATGAACAGGCCGTAAAGCTGGTGGAACGCAAAAATGGATAAGATCAATATAGCTGAACTGACGGAAGAGCAAATTAGTTTCCAACTTATTCTTCACAGTGGAAGCGCTCGCAGTAAAGTAATTCAAGCGCTGACTGAATATCGAAATGAAAATGTAGAAGGTGCGGACGAACTGCTCAAAGAAGCCAAGCAAGATTTACGTGCTGCACATGATATCCATTTTCAAATGGTTAAGAAGGAAGCGGGAGGTACTCAAACTCCCTTCTCGCTCCTTCTGATGCATGCCGAGGATCATCTGATGTCCACGGTTACCATGAAGGATCTGGTTAAAGAACTACTGGAGCTGTTCAAATCCAGAAGTTTATAGCAGGACCTGTAAAATTGTGAATTTTGGGACATGAAATGCTTGCAACCCTATGATGCAAGTCACTTCGCGGGGAGGAATAGGCTTTGTTTGAAAAATTAAGCCGGATACTGATACCTATTGCCGGTAAACTGAACAACAACCGCTATCTTACTGTACTGCGTGATGCATTTATGTTGTCATTTCCATTAACAGTTTTTGGCTCCATCATTGTCGTTATTATCAATCTGCCGTTTCTCAAAGGGTGGATGGGGGACGGTAATTATGCGACTTTTAACAGTCTGCTGAACATTGCGCCGAGTGCCACCCTGAACATCATGACCTTATTCGTGGTTGTCGGGATCGGCTATTATTTATCCCGAAGTTATAAGGTCGAGCCCATATTTGGCGGCATGATCGCGTTGGTCAGCTTCTTGATGCTCACCCCGTTTGTGCTGACACAAGAAAACGGTGCCACGATTGCTGGTGTCATTCCGTTAGATCGAATTGGGGCCAAAGGCATGTTCCTTGGCATGATCGTTGCTTTTATAGCTGCTGAAATTTATCGAAGAGTGACACAGCGGAACATTGTTATCAAAATGCCTCCAGGCGTTCCGCCAGCTGTTGCCAAATCGTTTGCCGCTTTGCTTCCGGCGTGTATCACATTGGGCATATTTTTGATCATTAATGTTGTAGTTACACTGACTCTTCATAATAACCTGCATGATCTGATTTATCATGCTGTACAGGCACCTCTGGTGCATTTGGGCAGTGGTATTGTTCCTACATTAATTGCTATTTTCTTTGTTCAGCTTTTATGGTTCTTTGGGCTTCATGGTCAGATTATTATCAACTCAGTCATGGAACCGATCTGGAATACGCTGGCACTTGAAAACTACGAAGCGTACTCCAAAGGAGCAGAACTGCCGCATATTATCACCAAGCAGTTTGTGGATATTTATACCGTAGGTATCGGTGGTACAGGTATGACACTGGCAGTCGTGCTCACGATTCTGATCTTCCTAAAGAGCAAGCAATTGAAGCAGGTCAGTAAGTTGGCCATTGGACCAGGTCTATTCAATGTCAATGAACCCGTCATTTTTGGTTTGCCGATTGTGATGAATCCGCTTATTTTTGTCCCATGGGTCATTGCTCCAATGATTGTTACGCTGATTACTTACTTCGCGATGTCCACCGGGCTTGTACCACCGCCTAACGGAATACAGGTCCCTTGGACGATGCCGTTGTTCTTTAGTGGAATGATGGCTACGGGATCTCTAATGGGAGGCGTACTGCAGTTGTTTAATATGGCTGTCGTTTTTGTCATTTGGTTCCCATTCCTGAAATTTATTGATCGAATGAACGTCCGTAAAGAGCAGGAAGAGGAGATTAACCAAGCAGCCATTGCAGGTAAGGATCAAACTGTTGGAATGTAGTGTGAATGAGCCTGAACCAGCGGCTTATTCATTGCAAAAGAGAGAGGAGTAGAGCTGTGAATCATACCGAAATGAAAGATACAGAGCAGCAAGCCATTCAATACTGTTTTCCATCCGACTTCTGGTGGGGGTCATCAGCCTCGGCTACCCAGACAGAAGGAACCGTGGAGGGAGACGGCAAAGGACCGAACATCTGGGATTATTGGTTTGAACAGGAGCCAAACCGTTTTTATGACGGGGTGGGGCCTGGCGATACATCCCGCTTCTATACTCGTTACAAAGAAGATATTGCACTCATGAAAGAGCTTGGCCATAACTCCTTCCGGTTCTCCATTTCCTGGTCACGCCTGTTTCCGGCAGGAAGAGGTGAATTGAACCAGAAGGCGGTTCAATTCTATAATGCCGTCATTGCAGAGTTGCATAAGGCAGGGATTGAGCCGTTTGTGAATCTATATCATTTTGATTTGCCGATGGCTTTGCAGGAAAAAGGAGGATGGGTAAACCGGGAGACGGTCGAAGCTTACGTGGATTACACTAACACTTGCTTTGAGCTATTCGGGGATCGTGTAGCCAAATGGTTTACACATAACGAGCCGATTGTCCCGGTGGAAGGCGGCTATCTGTACGATTTCCACTATCCAAATGAAGTGGATTTCGGGAAAGCTGTACAGGTGGGATATCATACCCTGCTATCGAGCGCGAGTGCCATTAAGGCTTACAAAGAAGGCGGTTATAAGGGCAAAATTGGTATTATTTTGAACCTGACGCCAACTTATCCGCGTAGTCAGCACCCTGCAGACGTGCAGGCTGCTGAAATATGCGATGCGTTCTTTAACCGTTCCTTTTTAGACCCATCTGTGACGGGAGAATTTAATCCTTTGCTCGTGGAGCTATTACGCCAAGAGGGATTCGTACCAAGCATGGAAGACGGAGATCGGGAGATTATACGTCAGGGCACTGTGGACCTGCTGGGGATTAACTATTATCAGCCGCGCAGAGTCAAGGCTCGCGAAAGTCTTCCGAATCCAGATGCGCCTTTTGTGCCGGAACGATTCTTCGATTATTACGCCATGCCTGGTCGTAAGATGAATGAGATGCGAGGCTGGGAGATTTATGAGAAGGGCATTTACGACATTCTGACCAATGTCAGGGAGAATTATGGAAACATTGAATGCTTCATATCAGAAAATGGAATGGGTGTTCAAGGCGAGGAAAAATTCAGGGATGAGAACGGCATGATCCATGATGACTATCGCATTGATTTTATCCGTGAGCATCTCAAATGGGTTCAACGTGCCATCTCAGAAGGCTCCAATGTAAAAGGTTATCACTTATGGACATTTATGGACAACTGGTCCTGGACGAACGCTTATAAAAATCGCTATGGCTTCGTATCTGTCGACCTTCAGAACGAAGGCAAAAGATCCGTTAAACAGAGTGGGCACTGGTTCAAGCAAGTGATCGAAAATAACGGATTCTAAGGTGGTGGGTGGTCCTCTGGACCACCTTTTTTTATCACCGAGCCAAGTTCCCCTGTATACTGCTGGTGAGAAAGTATATTGTTCGGTATACTTACTTATACCATAATACCTCGATGTCCCCGCCTGCAGAACCAAAAGAACCAGCGCTACCGATGTTTTTGGTAAAATGCTGACATAAAACAAATTTTAGTACAGGTGGTAGACAGATGAATAAATACCAACGGATTGCACAAGAGGTCAAGAAGCGTATTATAGATAAGACCTATAGCAGTGATGATCCGATCCCCGATGAAATTTCACTGGCCAGTGAGTTCCGGGTAAGTCGGATGACGATTAAGAGGGCATTGGATACGTTGGTGTCGGAAGGGCTGTTGAATCGTAAAAGAGGACACGGAACCTTTATCGTCAAATCGGTCTACAATGGTCCGGTTAATGTCGTTGTGAATGAAATGCTGGGGCTGACTAACGTACTGCGCGGGAAAGAAATCAAAAGTAAAATCATAGCCTTTGACGTTCAATTTCCATCTGAAGAGGTAGCGGCGCATCTATTTATTGATGCCAATTCTCCTGTGTATCATGTAGTCCGTCTGCGTATTGTAGAAGGAGAGCCGTATGTGATAGAGCGCACATACATGCCTACCAAGCTGATCAGCGGTATTACCGAGCAGGTGTTGCACGGCTCAGTGTACAAACATATTAAGGAGGAGCTGGGCCTTAATATTGTCAGTTCACATCGTACCATCCGTGCGTCCAAGTCGACCGAGCTAGACTGGAATTATTTGGATTGTGGTGCGGATGATCCGGTTTTAGAAATTGAGCAGGTAGGTTATCTGGATACGGGTATACCGTTTGAATACTCATTCTCACGGCATCGGTATGATAAATTTGTGTTTACCACAGTAAATCGGATACGTTGAGCGAATGAGTACGAAACAGGTGGTAAAGCAAACATGGCAGAAGAAGCCTATCAGATGTGGGCGCTCTCCTGCCATGTTCTTTTTAATGAAGCAAATTAATTGCCAAGCAATCTTACTTCATGCACCGTTGGGGTATACCAGTTGTTCGGATTATTAAATAGCACTGCATTTACAAGATTGATGCGCACGTAACGGGCTTGGAAGTTAACTTTGTCACTGGTAAAGCCATATGTGGTATTGCTTGTGCGGTCAATGGTGGAATAATGAACACCATCCGTACTATACTCGATTTTATACTTGTAATATGCCTCAGATCCTTTGTACATAAACCATGAAATATTCACTTCGCTAATCGTCTTGGTACTGGCCAAATCGACCTGCCACCATGCAGGCCAGGATGCAGATGTAGCCTTCCATGAAGTTTGAGGGTTGCCATCGTTCGCCAGTGAAGCCGGAGAAGCGGAGGCGGCTGAGCTGGCAGTTGCTGTTTTGCCTTGCGCGTGATTCACAAGAGAAGGCAGGATGACCTTGCCTGTGGCAGCATCCAAATCCCAACTACTGTACCAATTGAGGGTTGCCGTTTTATTAGCATCATTCAAGGTCAGTGGCAACCAGATGAATTTGTGATCGCTCAGATTGAGCGGGTTCCAGCGGTCGCCCATATAGATGTAGCTGGTTCCAGTGCTGCCTGTAATTGTGGCGATGGAGTGGATTTGCGAGCCATAAGCCGCCGGATCTCCGAAAGGCGACAAAGCAGACCAGCTTCCAGTCATGGAGCTGGCGGTTGCATAAGCACCCTGATTCGGATACCAGCCGGATGCCTGTGAGGTAAACAGGTAGTAGGTGTTATTCTTTTTCACAACAGCGGGGGCTTCACGATAGCCATTTTCAAAAATCCAGCCAACGAACGACTGCACACCTGTATAATCGGCCGTCAGCTTGAAGATTGCCATCGTATCGTTGGCGCCGCCATTTTTACGGGAAGCTGTAATGAGGTAGCCGCTACCGTCAGTATCCGTAAATACCGTCATATCACGAGACTCATAATTCAGCGGGCGGAAGCTGCCTTGGTAAGTAAAATTCCCGTCGGGTGTATCGCTGGTAGCGACAGCTACGCGACCGAGTGAGTAATCCGTGCCATTTTCATAGTGTGCCCATAATACATATTTTCCGGTGGATTTGTTGTAAATGACTTTGGGACGCTCAATTTTGCTTGAATTCAGCTCAGGGGCGGAATCTTTGGTGAGAATACTACTGCGGAAGGACCAATTTTTCAAATCGGTCGAGGTGTATACGTTCACTTTTTCAAATTTCCAGTTTTCGGCATGCTCGCCGTACCAATAATAAGTGGAGCCTACTTTTAGGATATTTCCGCTGTTTGCCTGAATCGGGTTACCTGCGGTGTCTTTCCAATCTGTTCCGTTCGTAATGGCTGTGCTTGCTATTGCATTCAAGGAAAGTTCTGCATTAGCGGCGTCTATACCATTCAGCGATGGGTTCATCTCGCTCCCATAGGTTGCTTGCGTAACGCCTGTAGTATTGGCATGTACCGCATCAGGTTGAAGACCTGCACCGACCACTGCGAGTATAATACAAATCCATGCGGCTAACGATTTGCTGTTGCTGATCCACTTCACGATATCATCTGCCTCCTTTAACACGGATAGGATGGGCCAGAAGGGCTTGTCCGGCACCTCATCTTTGATTTTATCTTAATTGGAAGCGTTTACAAGTGGAATAAATTGAAGTCTTTAGAATGGTAAACTGCTGTTAGAAGAAAGAACAAATTTGATCATTACATACGAAATAGGTATATAGGGAAGCTCGTCACTTATATCAGAATTGTTTGTGATTGTGCGCTTTGTCATTGACACGTTCATGAATTATTTCAAATTTAAAGTGACTGGAATCACATAAACGATTGCTTTATGTGGGTATACTTGCTTTAATTGAGGGTTAACAAAAGGGAACTATGTTAATAACAACTATTGTTCATCTTATTTTGGAGAGAAGAGGGATACTACGATGTTAAGTGAGCAAACCATTGCAACGATTAAATCGACTGTACCTGTTTTGGAGGTACACGGAACTACGATCACCAAGCGTTTTTACCAGATGATGTTCGAGGCCCATCCCGAGCTTCTCAATATATTTAATCACGCGAATCAGAAGCAAGGACGTCAACAAGGTGCGTTGGCCAATGCTGTATATGCGGCTGCACAGCACATTGACCGTCTGGAGGAAATTCTTCCGGTGGTACGTCAGATTGCACATAAGCATCGTAGTTTGGGGATTAAGCCAGAGCATTATCCTATCGTCGGGAAATATCTGCTCGCTGCGATCAAGGACGTGCTAGGGGATGCAGCAACAGATGAGATCATCAACGCATGGGCCGAAGCCTATGGTGTGATTGCGAATGTATTTATAGATGTGGAAGCTGAAATGTACAAGAACGCTGAACAGCAGCAGGGAGGCTGGTCAGACTTCAAGAACTTTGTTGTGCAGAAAAAGGTTAAGGAAAGCGACCAGATTACGTCCTTTTATCTGGTGCCGCAGGATGGACAGGTGCTGCCTGCATTCGAGCCTGGGCAATATATCAGTCTGCAGATGCAGATCCCGGGTGAACATAACACCCACATCCGTCAGTATAGCCTTTCCGATGCACCGGGCCAACCTTACTACCGGATATCCGTAAAACGCGAGGACGCCGTCGGGTCTCGCCCAGCGGGTAAAGTATCTGTGTATCTGCATGAGCAGGTGCAGGAGGGCGATGTGCTGCGGGTGTCTGCACCTGCGGGTGATTTTACGCTGGATCAGACAGATCGCAGACCTGTTGTATTGATTAGCGGTGGAGTCGGGCTAACCCCGATGGTCAGTATGTTGGCTTCCTTGGTGAAGTCTGCTCCAGATCGGCCCGTCACCTTTGTCCACGCAGCGGTCAACGGAGATAACCATGCTCTGCGTAATGAGGTGGAAAAGCTGGTCGCCACACATGCACAGGCGGCCGTTCGGTGGTGCTACAGCAGACCAACCGAGCAGGATCGTCTAGCCCAGGCTTTTCACAAGGAAGGACGTTTGGATCTGGCTTGGCTGCAATCCGTAATACCGGAACGTAATGCCCAATATTACTTTTGCGGCCCTGTGGGATTCATGCAATCGGTATACGGCCTGTTGAAGGAGTGGAATATCCCTGCATCGGATATCCACTATGAATTTTTTGGTCCTGCCAGTGCATGGGAAGCAGAAGCGCAGTGAGACATTAAAAAAGACGAAGGATTGGTATTATCCCCTTCTAGTAGACAAGAGAGAAAAGACATCTGTTAAGATGGACTTAATCTTGTTGAACGGAGGGGATTTTTCATGGCTAAAAAGGGACAATCATTCCGGCAATACTCCTTAGATGTAAAGATGGAGGCAGTCCGGTTGGTGAACGAAGAACATATGAGTATTCGTGAAGTGACGAAACAATTGGACATTCGCAATAAATCCCAAGTGCAAAGCTGGGTGATGAAACATCGAGCGGGGGAGAACCTCCAGCCAACGACCCCAAGGCAGGGACGAACCAAAACGAAATTTTCCAGTATGGAAGAGGAGATGGCGTATCTACGGGCGGAGATTGAATATTTAAAAAAGCAGTATCCAAATCTACACAAGGAGTGACGAGGAAAGAAGCGAGGTTTGAAATTATTGAGGGAATGCGAACACGATATTCGTTGAAATGGTTACTTGAATTAGCCCATGTTTCTCGGGCAGGATATTATAAATGGAGAAAGAATCAGCAAACAACCCAGCAGCGTAAGCAAGAAGAAGAGCTTCTGGAATCGCATATGTTGTCGATCCACCGGATCCATCCCTATTTTGGTTATCTGCGGATGACCGTTGCTTTACGTAGAGAAGGTATCTTGGTCAATCACAAAAAGGTGTACCGCCTAATGAAGAAATTAGGAATCCGTTCCGTCATTCGAAAGAAGCGGCGCTTTTTTGGCAAACAGGCATCTGTGGTAAATGCCAACCGATTAGATCGACAATTTCAGGCAGATTCTCCTTTATCCAAGCTGGTTACCGATATTACATACATACGAGCTGGAGAGCGGTTTGTATATCTCTCTGTCATTCAAGATCTGTTTAACAATGAAATCGTGGCTTGGCGTCTTTCGGAACGAAATGACCTTGCTCTAGTTAGCGAGACCCTAGACGTTCTAAGTAAGAACGCGAACATGGAGGGTGTCATTCTCCATTCAGACCAGGGTTTTCAGTATACCTCCAAGCCGTTTAACCGCAAACTTAAGCAGCTTGGAATGTTTGGGAGCCATTCAAGGCGTGGAAATTGCCTAGACAATGCCTGTATAGAATCCTTCTTCTCCCATCTTAAAACAGAGAAGATTTATTTAACGAAACCCGGAACCCTAGCGGAGGTAGAACAACACGTACGGGAGTACATTTCTTTTTATAATGAAAATAGATTTCAGAAAAAATTAAACAACCGTTCCCCGATTGAATACCGAGAAACGGTTGCTGCTTAAAGATGTCTTTTTAGTTCTGTCTACTTGACAGGGGTATGACCAGATCGTTGTCCTTCGTCTTTTTTGTGTTTATTACTGTGAGGAAATCCTACTCATTTGTCTCTACGCTTCTTCAGAGTGTGCCCATATTTTCATGACGTGGGCACACGCAAAAAATCCATATGCTGCGGCATATACTGACGTAAAGCTTCTGGAATGCGGATCGAACCGTCCTCTTGTTGGTGATGCTCTAGCAGCGGGATCAATATCCGAGGCGAAGCGACCGCTGTATTGTTGAGTGTGTAACAATATTGTAGCTTGCCGTCCGCGTTACGGTACCGGATGTTGGAACGACGCGCCTGAAAATCAAGCAGCTGGGACGACGAGTGTGTTTCGCCGTAAGACTGTCGACTAGGCATCCATGTCTCAATGTCCACCTGCTTGTAGGTTTTTTGCGACATGTCGCCTGTACAGACAGCCATCTTGCGGTAAGGTAGCTCCAACAGTTGAAGCAGATCTTCCGCATTATGCGTAATCTCCTGAAACATCTGCTCTGAAGCGTCCAAGCTCGCCTCACAGATGATGACCTGCTCCACCTTGGCAAACTGGTGCACACGATACAGTCCGTGAACGTCCCTTCCGGCCGAGCCGACCTCGTTGCGGAAGCATACGGATACCGCCGCCAGCCGAATCGGGTCTGTAACGTCCACAATTTCTCCGCTGTAATACGAGACCAGCGGAACTTCCGAGGTGCCTACAAGCCATTGATCCTCCCCTGCGATGCGGTACGTCTGATCCAATCCAAGCGGGAAAAAGCCAGTGCTGCGCATTGCCTCGGAGTGTACCATTAATGGAACGTCCAGCAGCTGAAATCCTCGTTCGCTTAGCAGATCAACAGCAAGCTGCTGCACAGCCCGGTGCAACGCCACCCCAGCCCCCGTCAGATAGTAGTTACGGGTACCGGCTGTTTTGACACCGCGAGGCACGTCGATCAGGTTGTGAAGCTGGCCGAGCGTCATGTGATCCTTGGGTTCAAATCCAAAGTCAGGTATCGTCCCGACCCGCTCCAATTCTACATTATCTTCATCCGTTCTTCCCCATGGCGTATCTGGGGATACGATATTAGGCATTAGAAGCAAAAGCTGTTGAAATTGTTCCTCTATTTCCTGTTGCGGAACTTCCAGAAGATCTAGTCGTCCGTTAATTTCTTTAACCTGCCGCTTAGCCCGTTCCGCCTGTTCATTCTTTCCGGCATGAATCAGTGCCCCAATATCCTGACTGCACTGATTGCGTGTCTGACGAAGCTGTTCTACTTCCTGAAGCAACTGCTTTCTCCGATCATCCAGGGTTAACAATTCTGCGACCGATACCTGTATTCCTTTGTCGTCTGCTGCTCTCTGAACTTGCTCTTGATGCTCTCTGATCCATTTGATATCCAACATGACACCGCACTCCTTCTTCGGATAAAAATACAAAAAGCGCCCTCATCCACATGGGACGAGGAGCGCTTTGATCTCGCGGTGCCACCCAAATTGACCGGACAGCATGACTGATGTCATGACTCTCCAATCCACTTTGCTCCGCTTTAACGGGCGGGTCCGGTTTACTTAGGAACATATCGCCATATCGTACACTAACGTATAATCCTTGGCGTAAACGCCTCCGAGTTGGATGCTCTTCATAGGCATAATGTCGTTTGCTTTTTTGTTAGTATACGAATTTTTGGCAGGTTAATCAAGCTACAAGAACCTTTTAAGCTGCTTATGCGAGATTCTGAGATACCTAACATACCAGCATATTGTTGTTGTGTAGCATTCGGATGGCTTTCATATAGATCTAAAAGAAGTTGGGCATGATCTCTTTGGGTTGAAAGACTTGTATACGCATAAATACGATCTTGAGCATATAGTTGCAATCTTTACATATCAGAAAGCCTTTAATATCACTTAATTCTTCGGTAGATAGACAAAAATGACAAGACTGCCCATAGTATCTTTTTAGTAATAGTGTACCCGTCTGTTCATATGCAAAAAATTCAATAGAATAGCTTTGAAAAGTCAGCTATCTAGGAAAATATACTCATTTTAGGTTTATTGAATTTTATGGTAGTAAAACAGAAACTTTGTGATACAATAATTATTGAAATTATTACCTTTAATTAAAAAATATAATAAAATTGAAATATTTTATATTTTAATTTTATATGCAATTTTCTTCACTCTATTTTTGCTCGATTACATAACACTACATACTGACATATTTATTGGGGTTGTTAGTCGCTTTTTTTGTAAGTTTCTATGCAAAAAAGGTTTCTATAAAATAATATTATTGGAGGAATTGCTTTGAAAAAGAAAAGTATTGCATTGTTTGCTCTATCATTAGCTCTATTTTCTGTTCCGGTTGTATCTGTTGCAAATGCTGAGACAACTAATTCTAATATTGCTGTTAGTGAGTCAGCTACTTCACAGCCCGAAGTAGTTAAAGCCTACATAACTACAGACAGTGGTTTGGAAGAAATCTCGTTAAATGAGTATCAAAAGCTCCTTTCTCAAGAACAGCCACAGACAGTCACAGCTCAAGTTTATGATAGCGGAAATAGGATTAGTCCAATGGCTGATACTGGCCTTGACTTTGTTTTTAAGCGTAAATTAATTCAATCCGCATATTATCCTCAACAATTACAAGTAGATCAGAAAACCGATATAACTGACTATATAAAAAATTCAAGTAAAACTACCACATTAACGCAAATGGTAGGTTGGTCAAAAAGTTTTTCGTGGAGTGCGAATATGACCATTTCCACTAAATGGAATGATGCAGTAACTCAAGTTCTAGGAGGTGGCTGGTCAACTACTGAAACCCATCTTTATAATAGTTCTCTAACTGTTCAGCCTGGATATCAAGCGAAACTACAATTTACCCCTTTTTATAAAGTAGTTAGAGGGGACCTAGTTGGTTATAATTATGTGGGCAAGGAATTAGAGCGTATCAAAAATGTTACCATTAAATCACCTGTTAAACTTGCGGGTGGTAAAGTACAAGGTGTAATCACAGTAGTAGAAAGAAGGCTCTAGTACTTAAATTATTAAGTCATAATGTAAAAGAAGAAGGCCTAGGCCTTCTTCTTTTTTTTCAAATATTCATATTCACTTATAATTAAGTAAGCTACTCCAATAATCAAAGCAATTACGGCAAAAACTTTTAAAGAACCAAACGGAGCATAAAAAGGATTTAACTGCCCGGCTCCTGTAATTGCTGCACAAAGATAATAAGAAGAATACAACATAGCAGATATAAAACAAAATATTGTTCCTGTCATAGCCCTATTCATTGTTTGTTCATTCCCCTTTAAAATATTTTGAAATATGTCCAAAATATATAAACAAAATTATTATAATCCAAAAGGTTACACACATCAACTTTTGGAGATTATCAATAGTCCTCACGCCTATTTATGGTCAGTCACAGATGGGGAAACGCAAGAGAGGATTATAGATAAATCTGAACTATACACTCTACTTTATTTTTTACTTCCGTTTTTCAACATGACCTTTCCAAAAAAATGCATATACAGTGTAAATAATTCGGATTTCATGTTTGCGAAGAGGGAAGGTAGGCTTTATTTCTTATGTATATCCATTCTACTTCATCTGTGATGATGAAACTGGAAGAATATTTAAGTAATAGCCTTAAATCAGCGTTCAAAATGGGCTATAGTCTCTATAATGCTATTTTAATTTCATGTAAAATGTATTGATTACCAAAACGAACAGCGATGGAGGAGAACATGGAGGATTTTAAAGATCGTTTACATACGATCCGCCAAGAACAGAATAAGCTGCTCAAGGAGTATCAAACATTAATTGCAGATTACGAAGCTTCAGATATCATTCTGGAGAATGAGGTGCTGCGAAAAAAGTTCGAGGATTATCAGGCTCGCTGCATTCATTTGGAAGAGCGGGTACGACATATTGAGCAGGAAAATGGAAAGCTGCGTACTGCGCTGACAGAGCAAATGCTGAGCGAAAAGGCGAATATGATTCGCATTTCGCGGGAAAAGCTGGAGACCTATTTTGCTTCCAGAACTGCAGAAGGGGAAAATCGGCTGACATCCATTGAGTATGGGGCTAAAAACCGGGTGGACCAGCTTATTCAGCAAACCACTCATGAGCTTAAAGAGGATCAGGACGAGATCGTCGCTAGACTGAGACTATTCTCAGAGGAGATTCGTGACCGGATCATGGAGCAACGCAGGCGGTTTCAGGAGGCAGAGCGCAAATTGCTTCATCAGACGGCACACGAGCTCCATCAACTCGGGGAAGAAGAGATCAGCGAAGAAACGATGCAGAAGCGTATGAAGCAGAATCAGTTTGAAATGATGCTGGGATTGAACTGGATTAACAAGCTAGGAATTTTGCTTATTATCTTGGGTGTGGGAGCCGCTTTTAAATACTCATACTCAAACTGGTTTACAGGAAATATGAAGGGCGTTGCCTTCTTTTTGCTAGGAGCGCTAATGTTGGGCGGCGGCGAGTGGTTGTATCGCAAGCAGAAGCAGACCTTTGCGCTCGGTATTTTGGGCGGCGGTATTTCTGTACTGTACGGGTCCATATTTTATAGCTACTTTTTGCTAGAAATCATAGGGATGTATACAGGCATAGGCTTGTCCGTTCTAGTTACGGTGACCGCTGTGCTGTTGTCATTAAGATATGAGTCTCGAACGATATGTTCCTTCGGTTTAGTAGGAGGATATCTCCCGTTCTTTTCCTATATGGCTGCAAACGGGTTGGAAGGAAACGCCGTGTATATTGCGATGGGTTATCTATTCCTGCTGAACCTGTTGATCCTGCTCGTATCCTTCCGCAAACGGTGGGTCATCGTGCAATATATCAGCTTTCTACTCAATACCCCATTAATGGTTGTACTCACGTGGTTATCAGACAGCACCATAGCCAGTATGCTGTATGCAATCATTACATTTGCGATGTATCTCGGGATGACACTGTGGGTGCCGTTCCGATTCAAAACAAAACTATCATGGCTGGATTTCTCCCTGTTGGCTCTGAATACAGTCGTGAGCTGTTCCGTTCTGTATTCTCTGTTCGGTGATGCAGGCCTGGATGATTACAAAGGATTGCTGGCACTCGTCTTTTGCTTGGTGTATGGGGGCTTGGGCCAATGGGTTCGTCGATATATTCCAGAGGAGAAACAAACCAAAATACTATTTTATGCGACATCATTGACCTTTGCCATTCTCATGATTCCGTTCCAGTTTGGAGTCAGATGGTTGTCCATGGGTTGGTTAATCGAGGCAGTGCTCCTCACATTATATGGACATCGCTATCGCTTGAAGGAATTAGAGCGTGCAGGCTGGGGCATTCTAGGACTGTGTCTGGGCGCATTCTTTTTCATCGATTTTCCTATATATCTGTTATCAGGCTTTGAGACGGATTATTTTGGGCTCAAATATACGCTCATTACATTGGGAATGTTGATCGTTACTGTCTTCTATGCGATTGAATTTAGCCGTCCGAATGCTTTCAAAAACAATCGTTTGTACGAAATGCATATCATGCAAGGATTTAAGTATGTAGCTTTGGTGAACGTGTACTTCTATCTTTTGTATGAAGCTGGTCATTGGTATAACATCGTCGTATCCGATGAGTTTGCACATTACACCTTGTACAAGGTGTTGTTGTTCACCTGCGTATCTCTGGTGTTAGCTTATTTCCTGCCTAAAGTGAAGCTACTGTACGATCGGGTGATTAAATACTATAGCTTGACATTGTACGTCATAGGCTACGCGCTGGCATTGGTGGTTACCGTAGCGATTCCAACCCTGCATGAGGATTACGCGCAGAATACGGCTACTGATTACGTGGCGTTAATTGTACTGGCAGCCTTTAATGTACTGGTATTCTTCAGCAGCAGGGACTTCCTAAACGCACTGATGACTCGACAGTATAGAAGTAATGAGCTGTATCCGGTCATTATGGGAGTATATTTGTTGGGTATCATTACCGCCTTTCTCGGAGTTCAGTTCCGTCTGGGAGACGCAGGTCTTGTGTTCAGTCTGGTGTATCTGCTGCTGGCTATTTTGTATATTGTATACGGCTTCCTCAAACGAGTGGTCTACATCCGCCGATTTGGATTGGGTTTGACCCTGCTATCGACAGGTAAGCTGCTTTTGTACGATCTACATTTGTTAACGTCAGGAAGCACTATTGTAGCCTATTTCTCCTTTGGGGTTGTATTGCTGGCCATTTCGTATATTTACCAAAAAGTATCCAATCGTATGGGAGAGACCATTATTAAGAAGGATACTGAAGAAAAAATGTAGTTTTTTGTTGTATTGTGTAGATACCGAACATTATGAAAATAAATCCGGTAATAGTGAAAAATTATGCATGACCTTACATCCTACTTACGCTATAATGAGAAAAAATTATTTATGTACGCATGCTCAAGTTTATGCGTAAGTAGAGAGAATGAGGGGGATACCATGAATTTGGGCAAGGGGAAGAATAACCTGTCTGATAAGAATGAACGCTTCTCGTCGGCTGGATTCATTTTGGCAGCGATCGGGAGTGCGGCAGGACTAGGTAACATCTGGAAATTTCCGTATATTACCGGACAATATGGCGGAGCTGCATTTTTCTTGTTGTTTATTGTCTGCTTGTTGCTTGTTGGTTTGCCTGTGCTTTTAGCAGAGCTTGCGCTTGGTCGTGCAGGTCGAGGAAGTGCTGCCTCTGCAATGGTGAAAGTAGGCGGACATCCAATTTGGGGCAAGATGAGCATTATGTTTGTTATCGTGCCGTTTGTTATTTTGTCGTTCTATGCCATTGTAGGAGGATGGACACTGCATTATGCTGTAGAGGCATTTAGCGGAAGTCTGTTTTCTAATAATGATTTTGCTGGCCAGTTCGCTTCATTTTCTTCCGGCTATGCACCGTTGGTGTGGTTGTTAATTGTTTTTGCATTTACAGCAGTCGTGGTTACCCTTGGGGTATCGAACGGAATTGAAAAGTTCAATAAAATTTTGATTCCTGCTAAGGTCATCCTGTTGCTCGTGCTGATGATTAACGCTCTCATGCTGCCAGGCTCTGGTGCGGGTGTATCCTTCTTTTTGAATCCTGATTTTTCTAAGTTAAGTATAGAGTCTGCATTGGTTGCTTTGGGACATGCCTTCTTCTCCCTCTCACTGGGGATGGGGATCATGGTCACTTATGGTGCTTATGTGGATCGTCGACAATCGCTGGGTGGAGCCATGCTGGCAGTTGGTGGCGGGGATTTAATTTATGCGTTTATCGCAGGTATGATCATTTTCCCTACAACCTTCTCCTTTGGTATTAACCCTGCCCAAGGACCGTCTTTGGTCTTTATTGCTTTACCGGCTGCATTCTCTGCCATGCCTTTCGGAGCTTTCTTCGGCGGTTTGTTCTTCGTATTGCTGGCGGTTGCAGCATTAGGCTCTATGGTATCCCTGCTGGAGGTACCCGTAGCTTATGTTATGGAGCGGTTCCGTTGGGGCCGGGTTCGCTCGGTTGTCATCGTATCGATCCTGTGTCTGTTGCTGGGTGTCCCTTCTGCATTGTCTATGGGGTTGGTTCCAGAGTTAAAGGTGGGCGACAAATCCTTCTTTGACTTTGTTGACTTCACAGCGTCCAACATCTTCTTGCCACTTGGTGGCTTACTGATTGTTATATTCACAGGGTACTACTGGAAAACTGCTGGCGAGCATGCCAATCTCAAGCCTATCTGGTTCCGTGTATGGTTGTTCGGCCTTCGCTATGTTGCACCGATCCTGATGTTGTTGGTATTCCTTCATACCTCAGGGATCATCAAATTTTAATAGATACGAATTTAAAAAAAAGGTATTTTCTTCCTAAGGGAAGAGATGCCTTTTTTTGTATATCTATCAGCAGTTACCTAACTGTGGAAAGGAATGATATAATAAAAACATTGTCATTAATTTTAACTTCAATGAAATCATTACGATTATGAAGTTTTATATAATGAATGAAAAGGCTACAGGGCATCGCACAGACGATGTGCAGGAGAGGGAAAGGGCAGAAGAGCATTGAAACAGACAGAGAGTTCGAATTTGCAAGAAGGACGGCGGCTGAAATGAAGTCTAACCGGTTGTCGTCACAACGTCGTTATATGCCAGGTTTGGATGGATTAAGAGCACTGGCGGTCATCGCAGTCATTGTGTATCATCTGAATCCGGATTGGTTGCCGGGTGGTTTGTTGGGTGTAGGCGTCTTTTTTACTTTGTCGGGGTATCTGATTACAGATATTCTAGTCAGTCAGTGGGATACATATCATAGTTTTAAAATGAAAGATTTCTGGGTGCGTCGTGCCAGAAGGTTGCTGCCTGCCATGCTGACGGTTGTGGCTGCCATTGTCCTGTGCTCGTTGCTTTTCGATCCGTCACGGCTTACGGCCTTGCGCGGAGATGTACCTGCCGCATTGGTGTATATGAGCAATTGGTGGTTTATTTTCCATCAGGTTTCGTATTTTGAAAGTTTCGGCCCTCCTTCTCCCCTTGGGCATCTGTGGTCGCTTGCGGTGGAGGAGCAGTTTTATATCCTGTGGCCTTTACTGCTGGCGCTTGGGCTAAAGTACATGCCCAAGCGTATTGTACTGGCCGGATGGGTGATTTGTCTGGCGTTAATATCTGCGCTCCTCATGGCCGTGATTTACGTACCGGGAAGCGATCCGAGCCGGGTATATTATGGCACGGATACACGTGGCTTCGCTCTACTGATTGGTGCGGCGCTGGCCTTGGTATGGCCAAGCGGCAAGCTGAAAGAGCATGCTTCTGCGAAGGCGCGCCTGCTTCTCGATGGCATCGGTGCAATCAGCTTGCTGCTGCTTTTCCACTGGGCGTGGGCCTCGAATGAATATGATCCATCTCTGTACCGCGGCGGCTTGCTGGGGATTGCTGTGGTCACTGCTATTGTGGTCGCAGCGTTGGCACACCCAGTGAGCCATCTCGGTCGCCTGCTTGGACGCAAGCCGCTACGCTGGATAGGCGCCCGTTCCTACGGACTGTATCTATGGCATTTTCCAGTTATCACGCTAACTACACCTCAGGTGGACACCGATGGTGTGCATGTGATGCGTATCGTTATACAATTGCTAGCTACCATACTGCTGGCGTCTCTCTCGTTTAAATATGTCGAGGAACCGATTCGGCACGATGGATTCCGGCACTGGATTGCAGGAATTCGTTCAGCGGTTCGTCGACAGGTGCGGTGGAGATGGATCTCTACAACCGCAACAGCAATGTTTTGTATAGGTATTGGTGTGGGTACAGTTCACCTGTACGTGGTATCTCCTGACGCAACATTGCAGGCAGCATCTAGTGATGAGAAGCCAATTGCAAAGGCAAAGGCGATGCCGCCGCTTCACGGAACGGTGTCCGTAGCTTCCAAGGAGCCTACAGCCATCAAGCCACAAGGAGTCCAGGACAGTAAAGCTCCGTCTCAAGCCCAGACGCCTAAAAACACGACAGTCAAGGCTGGTACTGCGGATGGCGTTACGACGAAGACGGAACCTTCGACTACATCCAAACAGGCTAAGTCTATGACAGGCGATGGTTCGAGCGTGACCGCCATTGGAGACTCTGTCATGCTCGATGTACAGTCGTACATTGAGGAATACTTCCCGGGGGCCGTTGTGGATGGACGGATCGGCCGTCAAATGACGGAAGCGCCTGCTGTACTGGAGCAACTGAGACAAAACGGACAGCTGGGTAAGACGGTGATTATTGAACTGGGTACGAACGGCGCTTTTACCAAGGACCAGTTATCTGATCTGCTCGCCAGCCTGAAGGATACGAAGCGTATTATACTTGTGAATACCCGTGTACCACGGCCCTGGGAGAGCATTGTGAACAAGCATCTTGCCGAAGCTGCATCCCAAGATCCGCGAATTACAATGATTGACTGGTATGCAGCAAGCTCCGGTAAAAACTCATATTTTGAGCATGATGGAGTACATTTAAAACCTAAAGGCGCTAAAGCCTATGCATCTTTGCTGGCTGAGGCCCTGACGAAGCAATCTTAATGAGCAGAACCGCAATGATATTCATAAATTATGCAAATGCAAGATAAGAAACCACCGGGAGTAGGTTGTGCGTCCCCTGGTTGAAGTGCACCCTTAAACTTTCATTGGCTAAACTTCAGAGTTTTGCAATGTTCGTTGTAAGGTGCCCTTTCACCCTGCTCCGGTGGTTTTTCTTATTTTAGTGTGGAGGTACATAATCTAATGGAAAAGGGTTATTCACATAGTAGAACAAGTGAGCACCGTTTGAAGAGGAACAGAAGAAGGCTGATACTGATTGCTATTATATTATTTGTGGCAGGCTGTATTACTTTTATTGCGATAAAGGTTTCGGATAGCAAGCCACACGCGCCGACCCAGGAGCTTGCTAAAAAAACGGATTCCGGCTCATCAAATGTTAAAGCCAGCGCAGGGGCAAAGGGTAAAGCGACCTCTCCAAAAAATGATCCCGATGTAGAAGACGGTGCCTTTGTCGAAAAATATTTAAATCAGCAAATGCTAGGGCAAATGCCCGATGGAGCTGATGGTAAAAAAGTGGCCTACTTATCCTTTGATGACGGACCATCCGTGACGGTCACACCTCAGATATTAGATATTCTGAAAAAGCAGAAGGTCAAGGCAACCTTTTTTATTGTAGGTAAAGAAGCCAATGAAAATGAGCACACCAGGAACCTTATCAAAAGAATTGCCAAAGAGGGTCACGCGATAGGGAACCATACGTACTCACATAATTATAAATATTTATATCCGAACAGACGAGTAAATACGGATCATGTTATGCAGGAGATCGAGAAGAACAATCAGGTTCTAAAAAGCATTCTGGGGCCAGAATTCTCCACCAGAATGATCCGCTTCCCTGGGGGCCACATGACATGGAACAGAAGAGATCCACAGGGAATGGCTGCTCTGGATAAGGTTTTGCGTCAAAAGGATTACCATCAGGTGGACTGGAATGTATTAACGAAGGATGCAGAGGGAAGATCCAAGAAAGCACCGGCACTAATCAACCAGTTTATAAGGTCAGTCAAAGGTCGAGAAAAAGCAATCATACTCATGCATGACACCTATGGTAAAGAAGAAACGGCCAAAGCATTGCCGCAAATCATAGAATATCTGAAGAAACAGGGATATGAATTTAAGGTTATGAAGTAAGTAAGATAGGCATAAATGAGGAAAGGACGGGGCTTATCGCCACCGTCCTTTGTGCTATCTAAGAGTATATAGTCCGCATCGTTTAGATGCGCTCCGCTTCTCCCATCGCCTGAATGAAAGCGCCAATACCTTTGGGATCGTTAGTTATAATCGGCTCACTGATATAGTAAGCGAAGGTACCATCCCGGCGATCCTTACCTCCCAGACCGCTTACTTGTACTGTTTTGTTCAGATTCACAAGTCCTTCTTCAGTAATCGTGATAAACTCATCAATAATACCTTTACGGATGATTTCCGCCTCTTGACGATAATGCTCTGGCAGATAGCCTTTGCGAACACCTTTGGCAATAGCATATAGAATCATGCAGGAAGCAGATGCTTCCAGATAGTTGCCTTTCACATGGCCCAGATTGAGCACCTGATAAAAGACGCCGCTTTCCTTATCACGCACTTTCAGCAAGGCCTCCAGTGTTTCGTTCAGCATATCGATCAAGACGGGACGATCTGCATGATCTTCTGGGATGTAGTCCAGCACGTCGACGAGTGCCATGACAAACCAGCCCATTGAGCGGCCCCAGAAATTTTTGGAACAGCCTGTTTCCGGGTTGCACCAAGGCTGCTCCAGCTTCTCATCCCAAGCGTGATAGAGCAGACCCGTTTCAGGATCACGCGTATGCTTGTAGCATAGCTTGAATTGCAGGGTCACATCGTCAAACTCTGATGGATCTCCGAATTCGCGAATAAATTCAGCATAGAACGGGGCACCCATGTACAAGCCGTCAAGCCAAATTTGATACGGATAAATTTGCTTATGCCAGAATGCGCCCTCGCTTGTGCGTGGATGTTTTTCCAGCTGACTGCGTAATTGGAAGGCTGCCTTTTTATAGCGTTCATCTCCTGTGGCACGATACAGAGTGAAGAGCAGCTTACCGTTATTTACGTGGTCAATATTGTACTCATCTACTTTATAGCGCTGAATCACGCCATTTTCGTCAACAAAGTGATCCATATGTTTTTTTATATATTCCATATACTTGGGATCACCTGTCAGTTCGCCAACCCATTCCAGACCTCTGTAAATCACGCCATGGTCATATTCCCATTTCTCATAACGTTCTGGACTCCGTTTAAGCACGGATTCGCTCATACGTACAGCCCAGGATTCTGTTTTTGTAGGATTGGTTGTTGGTTGCGAAGTTGAATTTGCCATGATACAGTCACCTCTTCAGTAAAGTTTAATCTGTAATTGTTATTGCTGATTACATAGACGGAGTGTGTGTCTTAGGGTCAACGGGTCTGCTCTTGAAGCCCACATTGTTGTTGCCCCAGCACCGCTCGTAGCTGAAGCCTGTCAGCTGTTCGAACACTTTGCGAGCCTCTGGCTTGGCTGATTTCATCGAGCCGCCGTTTTTGAGGCGGTCAATCTCGGCGATTAGCTTCTTGTGGCTGTCAATATCCAGCTTCATTACGACAGAAGCAATCATCCCGATGATCGCGAGAACAATCGTACCCACCACGAGTACATAAAAGATAGCGTGCTGAGCAGAGACTGGCTGACTTTCAGCTCCGGATACAAAGCCAAAGTGCTGTAACACCCAGCCGAGAATGAAAACGACAACGGCCCGCACCATTTTTCCGGCAAAAGTCATCATACCCGCATAAATACCTTCCCGGCGACGACCAGTTAACGCTTCATCCACATCGGCAAGGAACGTGTATTGATTCCAAGGGATGTAGTAGACGCCACCCGTACCAAGTCCCATGAACAGTGTGATGACATATAGCCACATCATTGTATTAGAGGCTCCCGTCATATAGAGCAGGCCATAACCTGCTACGCTAAAGCAAACGACGACGAGTGCGGCGATGAAAGGCATACGAAACCCTTTACGCACACAGAATTGGATGAAGAAATAGGTAGAAATTAGTTGAATGACAGAGTTAAAGCTGTTCAGATTGGATACCATCTCCGAGCTTTGGAACAAGGAGAAGACAATAAAGTACGTAAAAGCTGAAGTAAACAGCCACTCGGCTGAAAATCCGCCCAGGTACATCCCGAGATGATGACGGAACGTCTTGACCCGAAAAGTGGAGGAAATGTCGATAAACAACTTTTTCATGGAATCTATAAAGGAAAGCGGAGCTTCACCTTCCAGTTCCTTTTGCAGTTCTTCACTTGGACGTTCCCAGGAGTTTTTGTACAAGAAAGCCATGGCAATCAGCAGAATTGCTGCAAAAACGAGACCGGTATACAAGAAAGGCAATGGAGAGTCTTTGCCGTAAGCAGCAATAAAGCGACCAGGGATAAAAGCGGCAGCAAAATTGGCGATTTTACCAAACATGGCCTTCCATCCAGTCAATCTGGAGCGTGCGCCGAAGTCTCGGGTCATCTCAGACGCTAGTGCTTCATACGGCACCATGACAGAGGTGTACACCAGTTCAAACAGCACGTACGTACTCAGGTAATACCAGAAGCCCAGCCCATCTATCCAAAGCATCGGATACACGAGCATCAGCGGGATACCCATCATGATGAAAAAACGGCGTCTGCCGAATTTACGGCCTAAGCGGGTTCGGTGAAAGTTATCGCTGATAAAGCCCATGATCGGATTGCTGACCGCATCTATGATGCTGGCAACAGAGAAAATGGCTGCGGCCTGAACAGGAGACAGTCCGCAAAAGGTTGTATAAAAGTACATTAACCATGCACCGCTAATAGCAAGTGCGCCACTTCCCAGCATGTTACCGCTTCCATAGGCAAGTGTATGTTTCAGTGTGATTTTTCGTTCCATGATCTGTTCACCTCATATTTTGTCTGGTTATGAGGACGATCACCGGTCGCTATATTATGCAGAATTGTCTAGGTTGGTAGATGGGCCAGGCGTCCTGATTAGGTAGGGCTTTTACCGTGCCCCTATATTTCCGCTTGGAGTACCCGAGCCAATCAGATCGCTTCCTTTGGCCAGCTTAAGGAAATCACCCAGCTGGATGGAACCGTCTGCGCCTCGAGTGATGGAAGGCACGAGACTGACAAAGTCGTCTGCACTGGCTGCGAGACCTTTGGCATTCGTCGTTTTTTTGTTTTTCCACCAAACGTTTGAGTTATCTTGATCTGTGCCACTTGTTTTATCACTTGCTGTTCCTTCAAAAGAGAGATTGTTAATGAACACGTGTTCACCCTTATCAAAGGCGAAATTGCTTTGTCCATTGTCCCATGAAGTATTGTTGGTCAAAGTAATTGTGCCAGGGTTGCTATTGTAGGTGAATCCGTGTTTTTTGTTCTGGAAAGCAATACTGTTTTTTACAATATGGTTGACTTTGATTTTGTCTCCACCCAGCTTAAAGCCGTTGCCGTCACTGTTCGCAGTAGACGTTCCATCAGAGGTTTGCCCGTTGTGATGGGCCACACTGTTCAAAATGGTTACGGCACCGATAGGGCCTGTTTCCGTTTTGCTGTACAGATCCCAGCCATCGTCTACGTTGTACGCTGCCAAGCAGTTATCGAACACATTGCCTGATCCTACAGTCAGTTTGGCTGCGAAGCCATCGGCATCCTCACCATTATCGGGATCCGCATTATCGTGAGAGTAGGAATTCAAGATCAAATTGTTCGCAGGCCACTCACTGGTGGAAGCGTTAGGGGAGTAACGCCCGAGTTGAAGTCCGGTGTCCCGATTGTGGTGGGTTTCCACATTTTCAATTCGGTTATTACTGCCGCCGATATAGATACCGTTATCTCCGGCACCTTTGACTTCAAGACCTTTGACCAGCCAGAAGTCTCCGTTAAGCTGAAGTCCCCGATTGGCTGAACCAAAGGCCTGAGCAGAAAAATCAAGTACAGGCTTTTCGCTACCGTAAGCGACTAACCCTTTGAGTGAGCCGTTACTGCCGTTATTTCCACGCTGAATTGTAATCGTTGAAGAGTAGGCGTAGTTACCACCGCGCAGGTAGATGGTTTTACCAGGAGCAATTTGTGTCAGTGCTGCTTCGAGGGTGGTAGGACTAGATATCGTGCCTGGATTGGACACGTTACCATTAGGAGCTACATACAGATCACCTGCCGCTAACGTGGTGGAAACAGCTGCTGAATCGGTTGCGCTGACGGCCTCCTCTGTGAGTGTGGTAGAGGGGAGGTTGTTAGATGGAACATCTGCGTAAGCGGTTCCAATAAGGCAAGAAGAAGCAAAAACAAAAGAAACACCGAGTCTTAGAGCGTTAAAGCCGTTTTTTGAACGATCATTCCGTTTAAACATGTAAATTCCTCCTTATCTGAGCTCATATTTTAAAAGAAGATAGCACATATAAAAGTGGATCATGCTGTCTTTCCATTAAAAAACAGGACACCTCCTGGGGGACAGATTGATCTATCATAAGTCCAAAACGCTCTAAGAAGTATATGCACAGTGTAATATATGTTAACGTTTGCATCAACAGTTTTTTGTTGTTTTTTTGATATTGTGAAAAAAAGTTCACACTTTTGTTTCAACTAAAAATATGGTTTTGCAAGGCTGGGAAAATTTGATTATACTTAAACATTATACATATAATAGAAATGAAAACTGGGAGAAAAGGTGGGTTTAGCGCATGGAGAGCGGGAAGCATTTGACGAGTTCAACTTCCGAACCATTGCAGGAAAAGCGACCGCGAATGAACAATGAGATGATCGATTGGCTTAAGGCAATTATTGCAGCCATTGTGCTCGTGTTCATTATACGTTGGCTGTTATTTGCGCCATTTATTGTTGAGGGAGCATCCATGGAACCGAATTTCAAAACAGATGAACGAGTGGTCGTGAATAAGGTGATTTACGATTTTCGTGACCCCAAGGCAAGCGAGGTTGTTGTATTCCATGTAAAAAAGGAACAAAAGGACTTTATTAAGCGTGTTATTGGAGTGGCTGGAGATACAATTCAGTATCAAGGTGATCATCTTTATGTGAACGGTAAGAAAGTAGAGGAGCCATACATTCAAGGAGCTATCCAAGATGCTCACGCCAAGGGAGAATTATATAATAATGTGGACTTCCCAAACGGAACCATAACCGATTCCAAGGTTCCTGAGGGGTATATTTTTGTGATGGGTGACCACCGCAATAATAGTAGGGATAGCCGTGCTATTGGTTTTGTTTCCATCAAGGACATTGTTGGACGTGCGGATGTGATCTTTTGGCCGATGGATAGCGCGCAATGGGTTAAGCATAAATAATGTCAGAGTACGGGCATGGACATCACGAAGACAAGAGGACTTGCGTAAACTTTACGCAAGTCCTCTTTGGGTCATCTGTAATGATGTAATTGCCTCAGCCTTTGACGGCCCCGGCCACTACGCCCTTAACAATGTATTTTTGTAGAAAGATAAATACGATAATGGAGGGCAGCACAGCCATTACCATCGCGGTCATGGCATATTGCCAGTCTGATGTATATTGCCCAACGAAGGTATAGGCAGCCAGCGTAAGTGTTTTGGTGCTGGGTGAGCCGTTAACCATGAGAAGTGGAAGCAGAAAATCGTTCCATATCCACATCACGTCGATAATAACAATAGTGGCGGTGACCGATTTCAGCAACGGGAAGATGACGGAAAAGAAGAGCCGAAAGCCTGAGGCTCCGTCGATTTTGGCGCTTTCGTCAATTTCGACCGGGATGCCTTTCACAAAGCCGTGATAGATAAACACTGCCAGCGGGGCTCCGAAACCCCAGTACAGCAGGCCAAGTCCCCAAGTGCTGTCTGCCAAATTCAAGTCTTTCGCCAGTCGCAAGACAGTGAGCATGATGGACTGAAATGGAATCAACATCGGCATAATGCACAGCATGTAAATGGCGGAGCTCCACTTGCTTTTCGTCCGTGCCAGCTTATAAGCAGCGATGGAGGATATCAGCACAATGCCTGCCAGCCCGAGCACAGTAATAATCGTGTTATTCAGAAATAAACGAGGATAGTCAATGAACTTCCATACGTATACGTAGTTATCCAGCGAAAGCTGCTTGGGCAGCGCAATGACGTCGGTCATGACCTCAGCGAAGCTTTTGAACGAATTGTTAATGGCGAGAAACAGCGGGTACAAGAATAACAGCGATAATACAATCATGCCCGCTTCCAGCAAAATACGTCCTGTACGGCTGCGTTGCATCAGGCTTCAACCTCCCTGCGTTTGAAAATAGACAATTGAATAATCGTAATGATCAGTACTGCAACGAATAAAATCAGGGCTTTGGCTGTTCCGTAGCCATACAGATTGTTCTGGAACGTATCTCGGTAAATATCATACGCAATGCTGTATGTCGTACCTCCTGGTCCACCGCCAGTCAGAGATAAAATGACGTCAAACACCTTGATCGAGTTGGTCAGTGCCATGAAGACCGAGATCGTAATCGAAGGTGCGAGCATCGGTAAAATAATACTGAAAAATCTCCGAATCGGCCCTGCTCCGTCCACGATGGCAGCCTCTTTTAGATCCTCAGGCACCGATTGCAAGCCTGCGATATAAATGACCATGTAAAAGCCAATGGATTGCCAGATGGATACCGCCAGAATAGAAATAAACGCGAGCCCTTCCTCGCCTAGCCAACTGAGCTGGAAGATGCCCCAGCCTGTACTGTGGCCCAGTGACTCAAAGCCTTGCATAAAGATGAATTTCCATATAAAGCCGACAATAACGAGGCTGAGAATATAAGGTATAAAGAAAGCCGCGCGTAGCCAGGCCGAGCTTTTGAGCTTCATGTCGAGGACGAGTGCCAGCAAAATGGCCAGCACGTTTACCAGCACAATGTACAAAATGGCGTATTTGATTGTAAACCAGGCTGCATGTGCAAAGTTAGCGTCTCCGAACAGGATTTGCTTGAAGTTATCTAGACCCACGAATTTCGGATGTTTGGATATGCCGTTCCACTTGGTCAGGGAATAGCGTATCGTCATCAAAAACGGAATATAAAATGCAATTGTAATGCACAAGATTACGGGCAATGTGAATAAACCAAATTCCAGCTTGCTGCCCTTGTCGCCCCATGTTCCCCTTTTTTTCAGCATAACGCACCTCTTTTTCTCAGCATTTTCCGGTCTTTCGCTCCAAGCTGTTTAAGATATAATGAAAGTATAGGATAGCCCCTAGGGCCGGACCAATGGATTTAAGAAAACAGTTGAGGGTAAAAATGTGTACGCTTTCAAAAGGAGCGGTTATCATGATGTCAGGGCGTGTAGGGACAATTCTTCGATCCATGTGGAAGCGGATTACGCAAAAATTAGTGAACAAGCTCATTCTGCTTTTTACGTCGGTGATTATTCTGGTGGTGGGCTCACTCACGATTATTTCCTATCAGATGATTGAAAAGGAGTCGGTCAACCATAGCATCGCCAGCACGACGAATAATCTGCTGCTGGTCAATCAGAATTTGGAGGATTACTTGGAGGGGATGCAGCAGCTGGCTCTGCCACAGCTTCGCTATAACGATATCATGAACGCGATTGCTAATGAGAATCGGGACTATGCTGCACGAATGGTCATTGAAAATTACTTGCGCAACATGTTTTATTCCCGCAATGATCTGGAAGCGATCTATCTATATGTGGCGGACCGCCATCAATACTACGTAGTGACTAGGGAGACGTATAACATAACGGTACGCAAAGGAATAAACACGGATCTTCCCAAGCTTCCCTGGTATAAAGAGGCGATGGCCAGCACTGCAAACGAATCTTTTCAATCTTTTGTGGAATCCCGCTCTGATATGGGCTATGTGGCGCCGCAAGCCAGTTTTATGGCTTACCATCGAGTGCTGAGATCGATTGCATCCCGTCACCCGCAGGCAGTGTTGTCCTTTTATTACAACACGAGCGCTGTAGATGAAATCATGCGGAATATTCCACTGGGTAAAGGGGATCAACTGATGCTGATCAGCCCCGAACGGGTTCCCTTTTATGTGAACAGTCTTCCGCTGTATGAACGAATGCGTAATTCTGGAGTATTAGCTCAGATCGGAGAGGGAGGAAGCGGACAAGTAACGTGGTCAGACAGCAACAGCAACAGCAACCAGGAGTATTTGGTCGTTTATGATGCAGGCCAAAAGGACGGGTGGCAGCTCATCAAGCCGATTCCATACCGCCAAATTTATGAAGCCGCTACGACCACACGGAATTGGAGTTATGTCATCGGGGCTTTATTTTTAGGTGTGTCTATTATTTTGGTGACATTGACCTCGAACGCGATTACCCGACCTTTACATAAGCTATCTACCCAGATGAAACGGTTCAGCACCGGAGATTTTGAGGCAAGGGCTCCTGTGAAGGGGCACGATGAGATTGCCTATTTGTCGCTGCATTTTAACGAAATGGTCCAAAGAACCGAAGAACTTATTAATGAGCGCTATCGTATGAAGCTGGTCGAAAAGAATGCCATACTCAAGGCGCTGGAGGCTGAGATTAATCCCCATTTTCTGTACAATGCCTTACAAGCCATATCCACACAGGCATTAAAGCGGGAGATGTTCGACATGGCGGATATGGTGGATGCATTGGCCCAAACTCTGCGCTATTCCATCAACGGCAAGGATATTGTAGCTGCCCGCGAGGAGCTCAGGCATATTGAACGGTATATAGGTCTGCAAAAGGCAAGATTCGGGGCGAGACTTCGAGTCGAAGTGGTATGGGAGGACACGCTGATTGAGCTGCCGATTCCGAGGTTATCCGTGCAGACGTTGGTAGAAAACTCTATCAAGCATGCGTTGGAAAAAGTATCAAGCGACATTCTGATCGTCATTTCGGCCGAATCAGGTGCTACAGACGCTACAATTGCAGTCAGGGACAACGGACCTGGAATTTCAGAGGACAAGCTGAAAGTAGTGCTGGATTCGTTCGATGAAAAATGGGAAGACCGGGAGAGCGAGCATATTGGCCTGAAAAATCTGAACACACGGTTGAAACTTTTGTATGGAGATCAGGCAGGGTTATTCATACTTACGGATGAAACGGGAACGGAAATGAGAATGCAAATTCCCCGGGGAGGAGTCAGCCATGTATAACGTATTAATTATTGACGATGAAGAACCGTTACGCGAAGCCATTCGTATTGTTGGAGACTGGGATCGTCTGGGTATCAAACATATTTATGAGGCGACGAATGGAAAGTTGGGAATGGAGCTGCTGGGTCAGCACCCTATCGATGTGGTGATGGTCGATATGAAAATGCCGGAGATGAATGGCATCGAATTTCTTCGTGTTATCGAGAAGGTATATCCCCATCTGCTGACGATTGTCATTAGTGGCTACAACGACTTTGAATTTACACGACAAGCGATTCAATCGCGGGTGGTAGATTATCTGCTCAAACCTATCAACCGCCAAGATCTGAATCAGGCACTGCGCAAGGCGGTGGACATTCTGGAAAGCCGTAAGCAAAGCCAAGACGAGTTCATTAATCAGAGCATTACGTTGAATATGTCACTACCGAAGCTGAAAGAGAAGCTCTATATGTCCATTTTGGACGGTAGCTTTAAAAAGCAGGCCAATACCGCGTTGCTGCCATTGATTGGAGCGGATCAGCCGGGGAACCGCTTTGGCGTGATCGTGCTGCGGCTGCTGAACAGGGATGAGATTCGCAGGACACGTTTTCATGGCGATGCCGATCTGATGGATTTTGCTGTAACGAATGTATTAGCGCAGACATCAGATGAACGGTTGCGTTGTTTTAGCTTCCCCCATCCGCGAAGAGAGCGTGAGGTCGTTTCTATCTGTACCCTGGCCTCAGGACAACAAGAACATATGTCCCTCCTACTGGCACAGGTGGCACAGAAGGCGGTTGCGAACCTGCATGGGCTGTTCAATATGGTGGTAGCAGCCGGCGTGGGCAAGCTCTGTACAGACGTAGTGGAGCTGGCTTCTGCTTATAGGGATGCCAAGACGCTCATTCATAGCACGGATGTGTTGAAGTTGGAAGGAGAATCTATTCTCCATACGGTGCCCCGGCAAGTGGGTGCGTCAGAGGAAGTGCCATGGACGGATCGACTGTTGTCGATCCAAAAGGATGCTCAGACCGGTCAAGCAAACCGGGCAAAGGTACTACTGAGCGATCTGTTGAAACAATTGGCAGCAGGCTCTGTTTTCCGTTTGCAGGATGCGGATCGATTGCTGCGGGAGTTCCATTTTTTACTGAGAGAAGCAGCGATTGAGCTGGGTACGCCTATGTCTGCGCCTAATCAGGAGGAAACCTTAGGAGAACTGGGGCGCGTGGTTGAAGGCAATCTGTCTGCTGATTTTACGAGCTTTGCCGACTACAGTCAGAGATTACACCGCATGCTGGAGCTTTACATTGCCGGGGTCCAACATGCACAAGCAGGGAACCAGCCCTTTGATATTACAGAGATCAAAAGGTACATCGACCGCTACTATTTTGAAGATATCAAAATCTCGTTTTTTGCCGAAACCTATTTTTTGAGCCGGGAATATCTGATGAAATTGTTCAAACAGCAGTTTGGTTACGGTATTCACGAATATGTACAGAAGGTCAGAATGGACAAGGCAAAGGAATTGCTGGGTGATTCCAGTCTGAAAATTCAGGAAATTTCCGATATGCTCGGTTACAAGGATAAAAACTATTTCAGTAAGGCTTTTCGCAATTATTATCAGGTGTCACCGTCGGAGTATCGCGTGAGCCTGCAATAAACCACTTTTTTACCCTTAACGCTTCACTAATCTGCCTTTTTAAATTGGACTATATTTTTTAGAATGAGCGCATGGACGTTGATCACAAACAAATGGGGGAGTATCCATGTTAAAGAAGATGATGGCGTTATCCGGCAGTTTGCTTTTGACGGTCGGTTTGTTGAGCGGATGTGGAGGCAGCGGCGGCACAGATGCGGCTAAAGAAAGCACTGGCGGCAAAGAAGATTTGAAAACGGTTACAATAAATATGTTTACAGCCTCACCGGAGTATACCGATGCTTTTAACGCGTATATCGAGGAGTATAAGAAGGTCAAACCTAACGTGAAGATCAATCTGGAGATCATGCAGGCAGACTACAACACCATTCTCAAGTCAAAAATAGCTTCAGGTAGTACACCGGATGTGTTCCAGACCACAGCCGGAGGCGACATCGACACCTATGCAGATTATAGTGCCGATCTGACCAATGAACCGCTGGCAGCAGCCATGACGGATGCTGTCCGGGCGAATATGAGTTCCAGTGACGGCAAAGTGTTGGGATTCCCAGTCAAGGGTAACCTGTTTGCGTTGATTTACAACAAAGATTTGCTTACCAAGGCTGGGATAACCTCCCCACCGAAGACAATTGCGGAGATGCAGGATGCCGTTACTAAGCTAGAGGCGAAAGGTATTACTCCATTTGCTAATGCGTATAAAGAGTGGTGGGTATGGAAGCATATCTTCCAACACTATGTAGATGCTGCAGCGCAGGATGCCGGGGTAGAGTCGAAGCAGCTTGTTAATGATTTTATTGCAGGTAAAGCAAAAATCAAGGACTACCCATTGCTGTACAACAACTTCTTTAGCTTCATTGATTTGACAGTAAAACATGGTACAGATAAGCCGCTGGAACGGGACAGCAATGCAGAAGTGAGTGATTTTGCTTCTGGTAAAGCTGCGTTTATGACAGGTAAAGGGGCATGGGATGAGGAAGCGATCAAGAAAATTAATCCGGATCTGAAGATTGGCATCTTGGGATATCCGGTGAGTGACAAAGCGGATCAATCGGTCATCATTACGGGTGCCGATCAGGCGCTGCGTATCAACAAGGATTCCGAAGTATCCAAGGAAACGATTGAATTCTTCAACTGGCTGTACACTTCGGAATACGGTAAGAACTGGTTCTCCCAAGTAGCGAAGGTAATCCCTCCAATCAAGGATGCGCCGCTTCCTGATCTGGAAATGCCTAAGGAAATGGAGAGCATTTTGAAAACATCCAAGTCTGGTGATCTGTCTGTCAACTACTCGCTGGATACATTCCACCAAAAGTTTGGCGAGCTGATGCAAGCTTATATTAGCGGCAACATGAACAAGGATCAGGCGGTTGCAGAGATTGAGAAGGCATGGATTCAATTAGGCTCAGCGCAATAAGACCAGTTTTCGCAGAGGTGCCCGTAAGGGCGCCTTTTTGTGTTATGGCTAAGAGTCGGGAAAAATGCAGACAAAAAAATATTTAATAATATTTAAATATTTACTTGCAAAAAGTTATTAAGTTGTGGATAATAGATTGTGTGCAATATATCTACAACATACGATATACATAATGACTGCACGGTGCAAATATGAGGGATACCCCAGTTGGGGAATCTCTTTGTTTCGTTTGGACTGTGCCGATTGTGCTTATAATAGACCGTGTAATTTGGAACACATTTTTAGTTATGTGGTAGAGATGAAAAAGGAGATGAGCGTTTTGAAGACTTCGTTGTTTACACCGTATACAATCAAAGATTTGGAGTTAAAAAATCGTGTGGTCATGGCCCCAATGTGCCAATACTCGGTGACGGCCAAGGACGGAATTCCGAATGATTGGCATCATGTTCACTACCTGAGCAGAGCTATCGGAGGCACGGGTCTGATTATTATAGAAATGACGGACGTGGAACCGGATGGACGGATTACGGATTACGATCTGGGGCTTTGGTCAGATGAACATATTCCGGCGTATAAAAAGCTGGTTGACGGTATTCATGCGCACGGGGCCAAGGTTGGCATACAGCTTGCTCATGCAGGCCGTAAAGCTGAGGATGCAGCAGAGCCGGTGGCTCCTTCGGCCATTGCATATCCGGATGCGAATTATAAACAGCCGCGTGCATTGACCACGGAGGAAGTGCGTGGCATGGTGCAAAAATTCGCAGACGCCGCCCGTCGGGCAGTTCAAGCAGGCGTGGATACGATTGAGCTTCACGGTGCACACGGTTACCTGATTCACCAATTCCATTCGCCAGTTACGAACAAGCGAGATGACGAGTATGGAAAGGATCTATCCCGTTTCGGCGTAGAAGTCATTCAGGCTGTGCGCAAGGAAATGCCTGCGGGTATGCCGTTAATCTTACGCATCAGTGCGGTGGAATACGTAGATGGTGGATACGATGTGGATCATGCCATTGAGCTGAGCCGCGCATATCAGGCAGCGGGCGTGGACGTGATCCATGTCAGTTCGGGTGGAGAAGGCCCGGCTGGAGCCAGAAAGCCAGGCAACTATCCGGGCTACCAAGTGCCGTTTGCTCGTCAAATTCGCGAGGCGCTGAACATCCCAGTAATCGCTGTCGGCGTACTGGATGACCCAGCCTTGGCGCAGTCTGTAATCGGCAATGAGGATGCCGATCTGGTCGCTGTAGGACGCGGATTGCTGCGCGATCCTTATTGGGCGATTCATGCAGCGGTGGCGCTGCGTGGCGAAAAGCCTTCCGTACCTGAACAATATCAACGTGGCTACTGAGGCCTAAGTAATCCCACGTTGTTTATATATAAACAGGCACCTGCAACGAAGTGTACGCTTCGTCGGGTGCCTGTTTTGTTTTTATCGGGATAATGATTGGCAAATGAATAATTGTGATGTTTTTTGCATTTTGTGGATTATTAAATCTGTATAATAATTATATTTGGTGTGTATAGGAGGATGAAAGAAATGCAGTATGTTATTGAAACGAAAGGCCTCCGCAAACAGTTCGGGATGTCGATAGCTGTAGACGATATTTCCTTACATGTAGAACAGGGCAGTATCTACGGTTTTCTAGGTGAAAATGGAGCTGGAAAGACGACAACCATCCGCATGCTGATGAGGCTGGTTGAGCCTACAAATGGGGAGGTTTTTTTATTTGGCGAGCGGTTGGAGAAAAGCTATCCTTCTATTTTCTCAAAAATAGGTACCATTATCGAAACACCAGGTTTATACGAAAATCTGAGTGCACGAGATAATCTGAGAATCTGCTGTACGTACATGGGGGTGAAGGATGATGGGAGAATTGAACGAACCTTAACTACGGTGGGGTTAGAGCATACGGGGAAGAAGAAGTTTAAGGATTTTTCCCTAGGAATGAAGCAACGATTAGGAATTGCCAGGGCACTTGTTCATGATCCTGAGTTGCTTATATTAGATGAACCGACGAACGGACTAGACCCGTCAGGAATTAAGGAAATTCGTCAGCTATTAAAGAAGTTGTGCGAGGAAGATGGAAAAACGATTCTTATCTCCAGCCACATCTTGAGCGAAATTCAGCAGTTAGCTACACACATCGGGATTATACATAATGGAAAACTGTTAGCGGAAGATCGACTGAGTCAGTTGGAGGAAGGTTTTGAGCAATATACAGATCTAAAGGTAGAGAATGCAAAAGCAGTACAAGCGTTTCTACAAGAGCACATAAAGCAGCTTCAATCTAATGTGATATCCCCACAACAACTAAGAATTCATAGTCAGATTGAGAATACAGCTGCGTTGAATAGACAGTTAATAGATCATCAGTTTTCAGTCTATGAGATACACACCACAAAGCAGACGCTAGAGGAATATTTTTTGACTCTCATTTCAGGAGAGGGTGGGCGACGTGATTAGAGCTGAACTTATTAAGCTTAAAGGCTCTAAAGCTTTGTTGTTAAGTTTTATAATATTGTTGGCTGTTGTACTGTTGGAATTCGCTTTAAGCGCTGTTTTTTATAGATATTCAATTGATAAAAGGGGTTGGACCTACTATTTCGAGGGCATAGTTCTCTTCGTCAATGTCGCAGCTGGATTTATCAGCTATTATATTTTAACTGGTTATATTTTTGCAAGAGAGTATCAGGAAAATACGCATCTGTTTATGTTTACCACGCCTGTCACTAGGGTTAAATTTTATTTTAGTAAATTGACCGTTGTTTATGGATTTATTATTGTATCCTTATTTTTCGTTCTGTTTTTATCCGCCTTATTAGGCATGTGCATTACAGATCGACCTTTAACGATGGCTATCTGGGTATACCAAATTCAAGTGTTTGCCAAAATGTGTGTGATGCATGCGATGTTAATCCCAATTGCCTCTTTTTTTGCTATACGCTGGAAGAGCATCATGGTGGTTGTACTCGTAGTTTGTACTGTTATATTTTTAAATTTTATGTATAAAAATGAATGGTATCCGTGGATTGTACCCTATCTTTTGTCGCCCAATGAAGGAAGTGCGATTATATACGTCAATACTCTCATAGCGTGGTTGAGTTTATCAGTAACTTTTCTTCTTGGATTGTTTTTATCCCTATGGGCATACCAAAGAAGGGGCTAGATGGAGAGAGCTTTTCAAAGGAGGTTTGCTATGTTTGCCCTGTTTAAAGCAGAGTGCTTGAAGTTGAAAAGAACTAAGATTCTTTTGTTGAGTATAATGATTTTAGTATTAACCATTGTGGTGGAATTTTATAGTTACACGGGTAGTCCCAAGTATTCGATAGATCGTGACGGTTGGAATGACTATTTTATGAGTATTGTTACTCTTATTAATTTTCTGACTGGGTATATGAGCTATTATATTTTGACTTGCTATATCTATGCGAGAGAATATCAAGAGAGGACCCATATGGCCTTGTTCACAAGCCCGGTTCGTCGGAGTCGTCTTTACTTCAGCAAGTTGCTCGTTATTTATATGTACATCGCTGTTAGCCTGCTGTTAGCATTTGTGCTATCTGCGATTTTGGGTATGTTTATTACGGCCAGACCGCTAACCTTTGAAGTTGTTATGTATCAGCTTGGAATCTTCACTAAAATGATTATTATGCATGCTATGCTCATTCCGACCATCACGTTCTTCGCCATTCGCTGGAAAAAATTTGTGACCGCCATTATGGGAATGTGTACGGTTATGTGTTTAAATTTTGTTTTGGTTAATACACCGGGGAATACCTTTTATCCATGGACAGTACCCGTATTGTTTTCTCCGCATGGCACGCTTGGGAGAACATACACAAATGTCTCTGGAGGGCTCATCAGTATTTGTTTCATTTTTGTACTAGGGCTTTTATTGGCGTTGAGAAGCTATACCCGTATAGAGACAAAGTAGAGTGTGTGAGCAGAAAAAGACGATGAGTGTTTGCATAAGATTGGCTGGATAAGTATGTAAAATGTTGTCGCTTAAGGACGGATTTACGTGCTATAATTCCAGTAACAACAGAATGGCTTAGGTGGGCGGTCGGCTAAGTCTCCCGGAAGGGAGGTGATGCCTGTGGAGGTTAAGGATGCTCTGACATTAATGATGATGTTCGGCACGCTACTAGTAGCGTTGATCGGATTAATCGTTACCATTGTTATTGCGCTGAACCAAAACAAAAAGAAATAGACCGCCCTGGAGAGGGGAACACGGTCTATTTCTAATAGCTAGCCCTTTTCAGCCGACCGCTCTTCAAAGCGGCTGTTGCCAAAGAGTAGGGATGTTACCAGCATCCTTGCTCTTTTTTAGTATATCCTTCTATAAAATATTTTAGCACATCTGAATAACCAATGTAACTGAATGCCACTGTTTACTTGGTGAAAATTTTAACTTCCTTTGGAGCAAGAGTCACAGTGATCGAACCGTTGTTAATCTGAACGGAGTCGTTGCTTAGCTGGTTGGTCAGGCGGGTTCCGTTGGACAGATTATCGAAGTTGCCAATCGTGCGGGTTTGACTATTCCAGGAGTTGTTGATAAATACAATGGCCTCGTCGCCATTTTTAGAGCGCTGAAAACTGTAAAAGGAGTCGTCCACCCATTTTTCCTTTTGGCTGCCGTTTTGCAGAGCAGGGTGGTTGTTGCGCACAGAGTTCAGCTTAGCGATGTACTGATACAGGTCATGGTTGGCGTTGAAATTCATATTCTCCCGATTGGCGGGATCATCTCCACCACTATAGCCTTGCTCTGTGCCTTGGTAGATAATTGGAATTCCGCGTGACGTCAGAGTAAAGCCCAAAGCAGTTTTGAGCTGTGGCCATTTGTCATAGTTAGCACCCGGCTTGCCGGAGGCGTCATTCAGGAAACGTTTTACATCATGATTGTCGATAAATACACCGTTGGTCTGAGCATCGCGATAGTAACGATCATCGGAGTAGCGATCCTTGATTTTTCTCATGGATTGATCGTGTCCGAACACGTCCTTGATTGTATAATACATCGGAAAATCTAATGCGGCATCGAGATATCGGGTATAATCCCCCACATAAGCAGGGTCGCCATGGAAAATTTCACCCATGGTGAAGGTATTGGCGGCTTGGTCAAAATCTTTTAGAAAACCCTTCGGTACATGCTTGGCGGTATCCAACCGCAGTCCGTCAATGCCTGTCTCATTAAGCAGCCATTTGATCCAGTTTTTAAGCTCATTTGCGGTAGCGGGGTTTTCATGATTTAGGTCATCCAATCCAGCCACATCACCGTTTTCAATTTTCCATTGGTTGTTGGAGTTGTAGTCCCCCCCTGTAATGTCACCATTGTGATGGTACCAATCTGCTTTGTCAAAAGGAGCCTTGGCGAACCCGTTCCCCGGCTGAAAATCACCTGTGTGATTCACTACTACGTCTAGCATCACAGCAATATTTTTGTCATGTGCCTTGCGAACCAGCTCTTGGAACTTGTCCATTGTTCCGAGATGCCCGTCAACCGCATAAAAATCATACGTATGATAGCCGTGGTAAGCGTATTCACTCTTTTGCATCGTTACCGGGGTAATCCAGATCGCGGTAAATCCCATATTTTTAATGTAGTCGAGTTTGTCAATAATACCTTGAAAATCGCCACCATGCCACTTGCGTTGATCGCTGTTGTTGGAATTGAAGCCACCGTAGTTATCGTTGGATGTATCTCCGTTGCTGAAACGGTCTGTCATGATAAAATAAATGCTCTGTTTGCTCCAGTCTGTGCCAAGGGGAGTTGGCTTGGAGAGGGTACCCGGATCTATAGAGGTGAAGGCGCTCGAAAGCGCCTCCGTTTGAGCAGTTACTTCAACTCCGTTAACATTGGGTGTGTAGGTAGAAGTGCTTACGTTTAAGGATACACCCGAAAGTTTTTCGGTTTGGATAGGTCCTGCCACTTCGTTGAGGTCGGTTGCGTAGGTGGAAGTCACTACGCTGACGGCACTTCCTGAAGGTGCCCCCGTTCGGATAGATCCTGCAGCTCCGTTCAAGCCGGGTGTGTAGGTAGAAGTTCCAGTGCTGAAAAGGTAGTTTTTAGTATTGTTGCTGTCCCAGTTGTTATTGCCGTCATTAAAAGCAGCTTCCAATTGGGAGGCAGAACCGATATCGACGGTAATTTTAGCATAGCCGCTAATTTCGGCATCCTGCATTTTCACACCAGGTGCAGCAGTCCAGCTACCACCAGCCGGACGGTAGTGAATGTAAGGTGAGTTGAAGCCTTTTTTGTAGTATACCGTTACTTTGTTAGTTGTACCGCCGCCATCCCCGGGATTCGCACCCGATGGAGCGCCTGAAGTGATCGTTCCTGCATTGCCACTATTACCGGGCGTGTACGTAGAAGTGCCCGTGCTGAAGGAGTAGTTTTTGGTGTTGTTGCTGTCCCAGTTGTTATTGCCGTCGTTAAAAGCGGCTTCCAATTGGGAGGCAGAACCGATATCGACGGTAATTTTAGCATAGCCGCTAATTTCGGCATCCTGCATTTTCACACCAGGTGCAGCAGTCCAGCTACCACCAGCCGGACGGTAGTGAATGTAAGGCGAGTTGAAGCCTTTTTTATAGTATATCGTTACTTTGTTGCCTGTACCGCCATTATTGTCAGGCTTGGCTTTGCTGATGATATATTGTTTGAATCCACTCAACTCACCGGTTGGTGAGCCATCATTGTTGACGAGATTGTTGATGCGCAATAACGTAAACCCGTGATAACCGAACTTCGTGATTTTCTCCTCGATTTTTTGGAAGCCACTACCGCCTGTCGGAAGTGCATTTTCACCATTCAGGCGAACACCCTTGGCATTCGCGATAGAGGAGACGGTATCAACCAGGGTGGAGGGCAGCGAATAATTCGGTGCTGTGCCACTGTCACTCATCTCCAGGCAAGTAAATGTCAAGTCTAGATCGGCATCCTTGAATTTCTGAATGAGACGGTTGTAATCATAATATCCACCCGCTTGTTCTGTGCCGTGCGGCATGGCAGGATTGTTCATTTGCCAGTGCAGACCGGAAATTTTGGCCCCGATCCGGACACCAAACACAGAATCGAAGTTTTTGTGGGCAGCTGCTCCGATGACACCTAGATGCTTCTCAAGCACACTTTGGTACCACGACAGAAAATCCTTTCCATACGCGGAATTATACCCGCCGTTCGTGTAAAATCCATCCCCATCAGTCGGTGGATTGATTTGGCTAAGGCTGGTAAGCTTGGTGCCCCAAGCAGCATTAAGCTTGTCCAATGATCCGTACTTGTCATTCATAGCTGTGCGGAATGCATTTTTGGCTGTTTCAGTATAGGCTTGAAACTTGCCTCGTCCTGGGTAGCTCCATCCCGCTGCCGGATAGTAGGACGGATAGCGCAATTCTCCGGAAGGACCGCCGCTCAAATAAATTTTGGGAATGATACTTTTATACCCGGCAAAGTTTTCAGCGAATGAGGCATACAGCTCATCATATTGTTTACCGGTTCCGCTCCACAATGGGGAAAGGGCTTCACTATTGGCATAGCCGCTTTCGTCCTTGAACTGCATTTCATCTGCACTGCCTTTGCTCGACAGCCAGCTTGGCAGTGGGATGTTGCAGTCATCTCCTACATTTCCTCCACACTTATGCGTTGAGATGATAGGAACCCACTTCAGTCCCGCTTCTTTCACGGCATTTGCATAGGTTTTGTAGTAACTCCAATCGAACTGGTTATCTCCTGCGCTCTCCACATAGCCCCACCAGACGTCGGTAGTGATGGCATATACGCCATTGTTTTTCAACGTTTGTAGCTGCTTTTTAAAGGAACCCCAGTCATTGATTTTCGCCAGCGGTCCCATAACGGAAGCTTGAAAATCATCTGCAACCGCAGCGCTCGCCGTATTAGAGGGTGAGCCAATGAAGGCGGTCAGAGACAGCACAAGGCTTAATAGAAGCATACACCCTTTTTTCCATAGACTTCGATACAAGGTCAAACCGATCATCCTCCCCAAAGCATAGTCTAATTCGACAACATTTTGTAAACGTCTACAAAAATAGTATAAAGCAAGCGGTTGCATAAAAAAGAAGAATTTATTGCACACTCAGGGTGGACAAATATGACATTTTACGTTAGCAACCGTGTGCATAAATTAGACCATGCAAAAAAAGACACAGGTCTAAGTAAGACATGTGTCTTTATCGCTATTCCCGTGAAAGGGGAGGCAAAACCCAGTGTGTATGCAAGCAACGCATGAGGCTATTTGCTTAATAGATAGGGCGATTTTTTTCGTCGGGAATACCACTTTTGCGATAAAAATACGTATTGATCCGATCCCGCCATTCCTTGGCGTGCTCTGTCTGATGCTCCAGCCGCGTCAGCACCTGTTCATAGATCAATTCATTTAGATGCTCCCGCAGACTAATCCATGTTGCTTGGAGATGGGCCGCACGTTCGGCACCTTCAAAATGAGTATCATAAATATGCTGTATGACCGTTTGGCCGGAGTGGAGCACGTGCGTATAAGGAACATGGTGAAAGAATAAGAGCAGCTCATCCGGACAGGTGTCTGTAGATTCGTAGATTTCGGCAACAGGAGGAAAATATTGTCCTGCATAGCCCGTTCCAGTTGCAGTCGTCCGATCTACCCCGATCCCCCAGCAATCGGCAAAATGGTAGGTGCCCCACATCGAATATTCATATCCATCAACATCCGGCCCATAGTGGTGATTGGGACTGACCATCCAGCCGACCCCCAGAGGGGCGGTATAGGACTCATAGATATTCCATGAATCGAGCAGCATTTGCTTAATAGTAGGAATCAACTCAGGATCGCCGTAGTCCTTGCCTTGATTGCTAAATGTTAGCCGAACCCATTCATCCGCGATTTCATCTGCGGATAGATCCGGGTCCCATGCCAACCGGCCGTAGCCGTAAAGATTGGACTGGGAGAGCAAATGTCCGGTCCAATTGGTGTCTGCACCAATATTGGAAACAGCGGCTATTCCAAAGTTCGTGCCCTTGGGAACATGATTCGTTGGCTCCTCCTGGAAACTGCCGCTGCCTGCATGGACAGTAGCCTTCCTGCGACGAGACTCAGATTCGCTGTTGCTATGCAAAGCGCCACTCACGATGCGCTTGATGGTGGAGCCTTTTCCCTGTGCGTAGGTGTCAAAATCAAGCACTTCCTTCCATTGCGGAACCAGGTAACATAGATGCTTTTGTTGTCCGGTATACTCCTGTGCAATTTGGAATTCCAGCAGTACCTGAGTGGCTTCCAGCGCGCCGAACAGGGGGGATACAGGCTCTCGCACCTGAAAATCCATAGGGCCATTTTTAATCTGTAAAATGACATTATCCCGGAACAGTCCATCCAGCGGTTTAAAATGGTCAAAGGCCGCACGAGCCCGATCCGTCTTGCGGTCACGCCAGTCCTGTTTGCAGTCGTAGACAAAGCAACGCCAAATCACACGTCCGCCATAGGGCCGTAGTGCATCCGCCAGCATATTGGCTCCATCGGCGTGGTGGCGTCCATAGCTGAAGGGTCCGGGCCGATTTTCAGAATCGGCCTTGACCACAAAACCACCCAGATCGGGAACGGCTGCGTAAATCTCCTGGGCTTTGGTCTTCCACCATTCAGCTACACCAGGGTCTAGAGGATCGGCTGTAGTTAATCCGCCGAGCTGAATCGAGCTGGCATAGTTAATGCTCAAGTAGATTTGGATACCATAGGCGCGAAAGATGGCAGCTACTTTGGCTACATCAGGTAAAAAACGATCTGTTATCAGCTCGGTTTCTACCTGATGGACATTCACATTGTTAATGGATAACGCCTGAATGCCTACAGAAGCAAGTAGACGGGCATAGTCTCGAAGGCGCTCCATATTTGTAGTAAAGGCATTGTTGTTGTAGAAAATAGATGCGCCGGCATATCCACGTTCAACGCTACCATCCATGTTATCCCAGTGATTGATCATGCGTATCGGATTAGCTGGATTGGACAATAGGTCTAAAC
Source organism: Paenibacillus sp. Mc5Re-14 (assembly GCF_001049835.1). Taxonomy (NCBI): domain Bacteria; kingdom Bacillati; phylum Bacillota; class Bacilli; order Caryophanales; family Paenibacillaceae; genus Paenibacillus; species Paenibacillus sp. Mc5Re-14. Next base: position 2,743,507 of record NZ_CVPD01000001.1, read on the forward strand.
TGGGAGCATGCAATGATTCTTTGGCAGTGGGCTTCAGCTTGCCGTCTAGTCCTCCTTGCAGGTAGCGCAGCAAGTGAAAGACTCCATATAATACCCCTTTGGAGGTCTGACCCGCAATTATAACGCACTGTCCTTTGATATCATCGTGATCTTGACCAGTTGAATCAGCCAGTTTCTTAGCCTCTACCCCGCGAATTCGATAGCCTTCTGCGCTCACTTCTGCCTGTTCCTCTGCACTAAATCGTTCTGCAATACATGAATGGTCTTGGAACGTACCCAGCGCAACGAATGGTACATGGACAGGAACGGTACTCATCTTTGGCTGCTGTCCAAACATAGAGGCCAATCCTTGCTGAAGCTCACTCGCAGCTGTCTGAAGCACTTCATCATCTGTGTCATGAACCACGATGACCATGCACCAATCAGGCATTTTTTCTATAAGACGATCGCGGTGGTAGTGTAGCCAAGCGTCATAGCCGCTCCCTTTAGGCATATCCATACGCTTGCTCATATTATTTGAACCTCCTTTGGGCGAGTGAGGGTTCGTTCGTCTTAGACATGCTGCTTCTCATCTTGACTCATATGCTGAGGAAGGGTAAACCGATTCCCATTGCCTTCATACAGCCACAAAATAGCGGTAACCCCGCGTGGGTAATATTTGCTGCCGTGGGCAATGCCGGAGAGCATTTGGTCGCTCCAGCACCAATAGGATTCTTCAGGATGGAGGAGCCATGAAACATGGGCTGCGTCAGCCGCCTGCCCAGTTTCCTGCCAAGGCAGTTCCAGCAGCTCACGGGCAATAAACTGTGACAGATAAATTTTGCTTAACCAGGAGTTGTTACTGGTCGAGGATAGCTTCCAGCCTCCGTCTTCAAATAGACAAACTCCCGGTACGAGTACGGTTTGCAAATGGCGCCGAAGTGCCTGGATATATCCACTGAACCGCCCATCAGGCTTAAGTGCATCCTCACATCCTGTAAAATAAGGGAAGATCAATCCCTCAATGGCAGGAATAATCTGCGAATCGTTGCCTTCCTTAATGACTGCAGGAATATAGCCTTTGTCGGTCATGTGAGCGGTAATCGACGCTGCGCATTTGTCTGCCTGTGAGCCAGCTTCCTGCGAAAGGGAGCTGAGCCCCTTTGCGGCAAATATCTTTTCCAGCGCAACATATACCGCCCAGCATTTGCTGCCTAAATAAATGTTATTGCGGGACTGACCCAAGGATACATCCAGACTATCGTAAGTTGTAATTTCTGCACCTCCCCGGGTTCTTGAGCTGTCCAGGCCCATTAAGCCGTTTCGTTGTGCCGGATCTGGATGATCCCGCCGCAGCATGCTTTCGAAGCAGTCGCACAAGACAGGCAGCATACGTGCCGTAAATGACTGATCCTGTGTCTGCTCGATATATACTGTGGCGCAACAAAGCCAGTTTACCAATTCCTCGTGGCTCATGTAAGAGAAGCAGTCGTCAATCCCTGCCAGCTCATAACAGGAGTAACCCTGCCGGGAGAACACATTGGCCACACCCATATCATGCGTAAATGTGATCCCGCCCGGATAGGTCTGTTCCTCTCCCGGAAAGCGTACTTCATCCCGATAGCTGTACCGTTGGACAAACCACTCCAACTCGTTGCGCACCGTCCATGGATTCAAAATCAATTCATAATAAAGCTGATCTGCCGTCAGGTCGAGTGTATTCATCATCCGGTACTCGCCTTCGTTCACAATCCAAATCGGTTCGCCATCCTCTTGCTGACTGAGCAATTGGGTGCTGCCATAATAGCTGTGAATTGCCTGAGCGAGCATAAATTCCTGATCCGGACTCAAGTTCGCCGATTCGATCCAGTCATTCCCCTGAATACAAGCTGCAGTCAGGTCGGTAAAATGCTTCAACGCATAGCTTCCCACGTCTTCAATATCCTTGAACAGCCGGGTATAGTAATACGATGCTTCGATGCCTGTTGTCACAATGCCGCCGCGATAAAAGCATATGGCGAAGGAATACGTGCGCTTCTCTCCTGCGGGAACGTCCATCAGGAGCGCACCCGTTGTGCCCAGGCCAAAGGATAAGTTATCGGCCATGGTCTCCCCGAGCAGCTTCTCCATTGCAAATCCGCTGGCAGGTATGGCTTCACTGCTGTTGGTCACAATAGCTGTACTTCGTCCTTGACCGATGCCTGTGAGTCTTCCCTCCAATTGAGGAGAATCCATAATGTCCCTGCGTGGATCTTCCCCTATAATACGTATGCCGCTATACGGATCACTGCCCTGATAGCCGAAAAAGGCTCTCCGTGCAGCAGCACCCTCTGTATTATCGATCGTCAGCTCGGCAAATACAGCCGGAACTAACGCTGCCCGCAGCTCATCTATGCCGGCAATTCCCGGCTCGGGCACCGGGCGAACGGGAGAGTACAGCCGGAACGTCAAATCGCCTGCCTGCCATGTATCTGTTCCTGCTTTTAACTCACGGGTGATGTCCTGATCGGCAAAGGCAACGAGCAGAGGCTCCGTTTTTTTATCCTTTTTCTCCACATCGTAGCGGGTACTTTCGTCCTGTGTGGATGCGAAAAAGGGAAGCGCCTCATAGGATCCGCCATCCCTGGATTGCAGTCCGATGTATACATTTTCATCGGCAGGCTTGCCCAGCTCCAGGCCGAGTCCGCCACGATTACCCTTAAACCCAAGTGTAAAGCTGGAAAATGAACCGATAGGTGCATGCTGCGTGTTATAAAATATATTTTTCGACATATATTGAAACCCCTTTCATGATAAAATGTAACGTTGACTAACTTCAATTAGAGCCTAGCATGACATGTGCCGAGGAACCATTGTCAAATCGCTCCACTATTTATCCAAATCGCGCTGAAAACGATATACTAGAGGATATCGATGTAAATGAGCCAGGAGGGAGAATATGTCGTCACCACGTTTACCGAAGAGTCCCCATGATCCAGCCCTTACGGTCGCCAGAGAGGAATTCTTTTTTCCCGATGTGCGGACTACGGTCAATCTATTTGCCATTCATACGCGAAGTGTCGGAAGAGACTGGAGTTATCCACCACATGAACATCCGCAATATGAAATTAACATCGTGCTTGCGGGAGAACAGATCATGGTTGTGGATGGTCGCAGCTATATTCAGCGACAGGGTGATCTGATGCTTTTGCGCCCGGGAATTGTCCACTCCAGCTGTAGTAACGGGGAGGGATTTACGTATTTTTGCATGCATTTCGACATTGATGATAAATTGTTTCTTTCGCTACTGAGCCGTTTGGAGCAAGTGCTTTTTCCTGCGGATGGCACGGTGGCAAGGCAGATGGAGCGAGCGCTGGGCAAGCTGCTTGATCTTTCTGCCCTGGATGACATGGGTATAAATGGTGACTCGGTGGCAAAACGTATGCGGATTCAATCTGCTGTATTTGAACTGTTCGCAACGTTGTGGGAGGCTGTATCCAGTGAAGCTGCTCATCTGCCGGGACGTGGATATGTGCAGGCAGAGCTTGCTCATCAAATTGCCAGTCGTCTTCAGGGCAGAGTCAATCTGTCTTATAGACAGGCCGGCTCGTTGAAAAAACAGGATGGGATCGAGGGGATTTCATCCGAGCTGGGTATTAGCGTGTCCCATTGTAATCGCGTATTCCGTAGTGTTTTTGGCGTATCTCCGCGTGTGTATCTATCCGAGCTTGTCTTGCATGAGGCCAAGCTGCTGCTGGCTGATCCGCAATGGTCGGTGCAGCAAATAGCCGATCTGCTAGGCTATGGGGATATTGCACATTTTAGTAGGCAATTTAAGCGCTGGTCTGGCCAGTCGCCGACATCCTACCGTAAGAGCGTAGCCCCTGAAAGCTCATCCGAATAAAAATATATATGATTATAAAATAGTTATGATATGGCGAGTGGGGTATAATGAGGAAATCGCAATACTGTGTTGTACCTAATGACTAACAAGTTCACCACCGGAAGCGTGCTGTTCCCAGATGGCGGTTATACGCTGATCTAATTGCTGGAAGCTGACGTGTGCATATCCACCAGTCCAATACACACTTACAATGTGTTGGACTGGTTTTCTTTTTACAGGAGATGTAGCGGGATGCAAAAAAATCATCGTATTTATCGGATTAATACTCCAGCAAAGGTCGCATTTCGTTTTACAATTTGTGTTGAAAAAACTTTAGGAGGAAACAGCATGTTGGGAATTGATATAAAAAAGGAGAGTAATAATTTAGTTATTACTTGGCAGTTATCTAGGATAGAAGTATCTCTTGAGGATATTGAAGATGTTTCGTTCGATAATACTTATGCTGGACAAGAGAAAGATGCAATAAGAATAGGTACTCCTTATGCAACAACGGACAGAATTGTAATTAAAACCAATTCAAAGACATATATTTTGTTTACTACAAATGGTCAAAATATTCTTAAAAAAATACAGTCCTATCTTTAATTAGATCCATAAAGATACAGCATGATGTACACGGAGAATGATATTGCATTACTTCATGGACATATATGATCTGTATTGTACCCCATTGCTCAAAATAAGGAATGAGGTATGTACCGTGTTTGTACAGCTTATTTATTTTTAGCGAGTTTCAATTTTCTAATCAAACGATCGATAACATATCCTATGAGATACCAGAAACCTATTGTAGTGAAGTACACAAGGGCTATGGGGATATGTGCTTTTCGCACAAATTGAAAAGATTCATACATCCAAACCAACGGGCTAATCATAGCCAAAAGTATATTATAGTCGTCATATCCCGTAATATTTATAGCGATAACTATACATGAGACTAGGAACAACCAAAAGCGAAAGGACTTCATGGTCTACACCTTCAACCCTTTTAAAAAGAAGCCGCGAGACGATTACCAGCATTCTGAGATCGTGGCGGCTTCTAGGGATTTTTTTATTACACTTTTCTCACAGGGCGCAACACCGCGTAGCCGTATCCCTCAGGAAAATGCCGTTGATAATCCTGCTTCGTTTCCTCATCCCATTCATACCCCAGGCTGCTAGGATCAAAGTTCCAAGCTTTCTCCTCCACCGTTCTCATAACGTCTCCGTTGTTTTTTAAATAATTGAAGGGTGGGTGGAAAAAAACCAGGTAATCTGATTCGGGGATGTCCCGGCACTTCATTCCTGCGGGAATCTCTCCGGCGTAGTCAACAGCAACCGGTATTCCATAGAGGTAGCCCTTCTGACCATTCTGATAGAACCAGCCTGCCGTTTGGCCCAATTGTCCGGGAAGCTTGAGGTGAGACATGCTTTCCAGGGTTCCGCAAATTTCATCACAATTATGACCATTTCTCCAGAAATCGCCGTAATTTCGAGAAGAAATATCCCAGAGACCAATAAATTTGTGTGCTGGTATATGCTCAATTTTGACTTCGGCTTCTTGCAAATGCTCTTTAACCATCTTATCCCGCTCCTTCAAATGGTAATGGTAAGGAGAGAACACCTCAGCGTGAATGGCTAATGGAATAGGCCGGGGGTTCTTCCGGTATACAGCCGGGGATACCTCGAACGCTTTTACAAATGCTCGTGTAAAAGCTTCCTGTGAAGAGAACCCATACTTTACGGCAACATCGAGGATGCGGACATTGCTGTCCCGGAGTTCAAGGGCTGCCCGGCTAATCCTGCGCATCCATACATAATCCCTTAACGTCATTCCTGTCAGAGAATGAAATTGCTTTGTACAGTAATAAGGGGAATAGCCCAACTGGTCGGACATTCTCAACAACGATGGCGCTGAGGTCAGATTATTATCAATCCAATCAATCATAAGCTGGACCATTTCGTTCCATTCGTACACGAGGGTTCCCTCCTTTCGACTCCATCTTAACAGCCGGAATGCAGGAATATTTGACTTGAGTTGCATCCTCTAGTGTGTTGCATGGTGCTCAATTCAAGGGCTGCGTTATTTGTCTTGTTCGCAATAAGTAAGATGACATGAGAAAAGAATCTGACTATTCCATTCTTTCATTTGTAATAAAATATGTATGATGGTTATTTAACCTGTATATGTATATTGTATGACGTATGTTCGGATGATGAAAGTAGCCTTTTGATGAAAGTAACTTCCAAACAAAAAGCCTACCTACCGGAACACCGGCAGATAGGCTTTTATAACATAAACATTCACTTACTTCGTATTCTATGCAGTCGGTGCCTTTACATTGCAAATGCATCGACAATGCATCCTGATCTATCGTTAGTTATTTTTACGCTGACGGGCGCGGGCCTCGCCGCCTTTGCGGCCTGCTTCTTCTCTGCTCATTTTCCCGTTGCTATCACTTTGGTCTGAATTGCCACGGGCTTCACCGCCCTTGCGACCGATTTCCTGATAGAACTCCTTGCCATGGTTTTTGGAAGTGGCTTCGCCGCCTTTTTCACCAATCTCCTGATAGAAGTCCTTGCCATGACTTTTGGAAGTGGCCTCGCCACCTTTTTCGCCGATCTCTTGGTAAAATTCTTTGTCGTGATTTTTAGCAGTAGCTTCTCCACCTAAACGTCCTGCCTCTTCGCGACTCATTTTGCCATTTTGGTTGTTGTTAGCCATGTTCAATCACTCCTCATCGAATTTTAGTAAAGCGTCTACGTGTATCTATTAACCCTCGTGTCAGGAATTAAACATGTCTATTTAATTTTGATAAATGGAAATTGGTTGGTAAATAACTGGGTATACCCGTCTCTATCAGACTTCCCAGGACTCTGTGCGCAGTTGTTGCTGGCGGGTAAATAATGTCGGGTAAATGAACAGGCTGAGCAGCACGCTGGTCAAAATGGCAGAGGTCATGGTAGTGAATACGATGAGCAATTGCAAACGCACGGCGACAATTGGATTGGCGCCTGCAATGATTTGTCCGGTCATCATGCCGGGAAGCTGGACAAGCCCAAGTGTTTTCTGCCCCTCAATGGTTGGAATCATACTGGAACGTATACAATTCTTCAGTATAGGGAAGATGGCTTGTCTCGGTGTTCCTCCCAACGCGAGAATAAGCATGATTTCAGGCTTGCGCAGCAGGACTTCCGACTTGAGCCGCGATACCAGCAGACTGGACAAAATCATGGAGCTGCCAATGATCATGCCGCTAATCGGAATCATGTACCGGGCTGTCGCCGGAATGATATGCAGGCCAATTAGAAATGCCTGTGTAACGATTTCCACACACAGCAACGTCAGGAATGACTTCCACATGAGCCGGGGAATAAAACGTCCTTTGCGCGCAACATTTTGAGAAGCTACAGTGATCATGAGCAGAATGAATAACACGATAAATCCGTAGCTTTGCATCCCAAAAATCAAATGCAATACATATCCAATCACCAGTAGCTGAACGGATGCTCTGATCGTGGCAATAATAATATCTCGGTCCAGACCGAGTTTGAAGGACTTGGACATGACGATGGCGATAAATACAAAACCAAGAGAGAGAATCAAGGCAACAATCGTCATACCCATTCTCCCGCTACAAACCTGCGAGTTTCACTATGTTGTGGAGCGTTAAAAAACGTTTCCGTATCCGCTTGTTCTACCAGTCTTCCGTCGATCATCAGCCATGTTTCGTGGCCTACCCTGCGGGCTTGTTCCATATGATGCGTAATCCAGATCATTGTTGTTCCCTCTTCTTTGTTCATTTGAAGCAGCAGTTCCTCGACCTCTTTGACTGAGGCGGGGTCCAGTGCAGAAGTAATCTCATCCAGTAGTAAAATATCCGGACGGTTCGCGAGCGTCCGCGCCAGGGCCAAGCGCTGTCTTTGTCCGCCGGACAGCTCCTGCGCCTTTTGCTCCAGCAGGTCACGGGTAAGTCCTACGCGCTCTAACAGGCCAACCGGATCTTCCAGTACCGTGCCATGCAGCCGCTCTACAGTCTGGAGATTGTAGAGGACCGTCCCCTGAAGCATGGGGGCATCTTGAAAAACCAATGCTACTTTCCGTCTCAGTTCAGGGATTTCCCACTCGGTTATAGGCTTGCCGAGGACGTTGATTTCTCCTTCATCCGATGCTAGCAAAAGATTGCATAGTGAAAGCAGTGTGCTTTTACCAGATCCTGACGGACCGACCAGTGTCGTGATTTTTCCGCGCGGGACCTTTGCCGTAACTCCGTTCAGGACAGCACGTTGTTGTCCCGACCCGGTGAAATATTTAGTGACACGATTAAACTCAATAGCTGGAAGTGGATTGGGTTCCATAGATATAGCTAGCTCCTTTGCAGGGAATCGGAAAAGATATCAAATCTGCTCTATAATCTCTTTGTATTATAGCAGTAATATCCTACCGGCTCTTCTTCAAAAAAAGAGTTAGTGTATGGAGCTGTTGCAAACGGTACTTTCTTTGTATAAACTAACAGGATTAGTAAAGATGAAATAAGAATTTAGTCTGTATATGTATACGAAATTAACCTTACATAGGAATTTAACGAAAGGGGACAGGATGATGTCACCTAGAAACGGACTAAAGCTACAAGATATCCTGGCGGCTGCTGAGGATATTGCTAATGAACGGGGGATGGGAGATGTCACGCTCACTACGTTGGCGCAAAAGCTGCATATTCGCCCCCCATCCTTGTACAACCACGTAGATGGATTGAACGGATTACGTCAAGTGCTGGCATTACATAGCCTCGAAAAATTAGAGGAAGCATTGATGAGTGCAGCCATAGGCCGAGCAGGCGAAGATGCGCTGACTGCTATGGGGAGAGCGTATATGCAGTATGCACGCGAGCGGCCTGGTTTGTATGAAGCGATGGTGTATGCAACCGACCGAAATGATACCGAGCTGGGACAAGCTGCAGATCGCGTAGCGGAGCTCGTCATTACCGTGCTATCCAGTGGCTACGGCTTCAACGAAGCAGATTGCATTCATGCAGCGAGAGGATTCCGCAGTCTTCTTCATGGTTTTGCCTCGCTTGAACAAAAGGGCGGTTTTGGATTACCTGTAGATGTGGATCAGAGTGTTGAAGTGATGATGGACACCTTTTGCGCAGGTCTTCGCGTGTTGCAGCAAAAGCGAGGGGGAGAGCCTTCAGTTAAAAACTGAGTTCAACCTGATTAGCCATGTGATTGTGTCCTAGACTCAAAGGGTAAAAATATAACAGTACACTGTAGACGAGGGAGCGTAAATACAGGAGGGATTTGAGTGAACGTACTGGTGATTGGTGCTAATGGAAAAGTAGGCAAACATCTCGTTCGCCTACTGGGGCAACATGCAGCACATCGCGTAAAGGCACTGATCCGCAAACCGGATCAGGCCGAAGCGCTTGAACGTTTGGGTGCAGAAACGGTAGTAGCTGACCTTGAAGGGACGGTAGGTGAAATTGCCGCAGCTATACAAGGCAGCGACGCTGTCGTGTTTACGGCAGGCTCCGGTGGCAACACAGGAGCGGATAAAACGCTGCTCATCGACCTTGATGGAGCAGTCAAGGCGATGGAAGCCGCTGAACAAGCGGGTATCCGGCGCTTCATTATGGTCAGCGCTCTATATGCGGAGAACCGGGAGCAATGGCCTGAATCGATTAAGCCATATTACGTGGCAAAGCATTATGCAGATCGCTTGCTGGAAGCGAGCAATCTGGATTACACGATTCTTCGTCCGGGCGGGTTGACAGATGATGCGGGTACTGGCAAGGTTGCTACCGGTGAAGATCTCACCAGCCATACTATCTCACGTGAAGATGTAGCGGCAACGGTGGTAGCAGCACTAGAGGAAAAGCAGACGTATCATCGAGCGATTGATTTGGTGTCCGGCAGTACGCCTATTGCTGAGGCCATCCGGTAGAGCTGATGAATTGAAAGACATATGCATAAATATGGATAAAGGCAGACCCAGAGGCAGGATTCCGGGTCTGCTTTTTGCTTTTTGTATAACGTTCCGACAGGTATTTACGAAAAAATTTGCTTAAAACTAATTATATTATTTATAATACTAACATAATTAGTTTATGATCAAGACAAGGAGATGAGATAAAATGCGTATCGTTCAGGTGCAGCATGTGTATCAATTAACGTTTATGCCCCGGCTGTTCCCAGTGAACTGTTATTTGGTGGAGGAGAAAGAGGGGCTTACCCTGATCGATGCCGGATTGCCATACAGTGCTCAGCGTATTGAACAGGCTGCGGCGCGGATTGGGCAGCCGATTATACGAATTGTACTTACCCATGCGCATGGAGATCATGTGGGTGCGTTGGATAAGCTGAAGGCAAAGTATCCTGAGGCGCAAGTATTCATTTCAAGGCGGGATGCTCGGCTACTGAAGGGTGATGTATCGTTGGAGGCAGGCGAACCAGACACTCCTATTCGGGGCAGCGTGCCGAAGAATATCCTTACCCAGCCTGACGTTTTACTGGAGGATGGAGATAACGTGGGTTCGCTGCTGGCGATCAGCGCACCGGGACATACGCCGGGCTCGATGGGATTTTTGGATACCCGTACCCATGCATTGATTGCAGGCGATGCCTTCCAGACTCGGGGTGGTGTTGCGGTGGCGGGAAGGCTCAAGCCACTGTTTCCTTTTCCAGCACTAGCTACATGGAACAAGGAAATTTCGCTGCAAAGCGCCAAAAAACTGGCATCTTACAATCCGTCTCTATTAGCAGCCGGTCATGGCAACATGCTGAAGCATCCACAATCTCAGCTAGAAAGAGCGATTATGGAGTTGGAACAGCAATGTTCAGTGTGATGATTACGTATTCAGCCAACATTCAGCCAGAACTCACAAAGTCCTAAGCTAAGGCAGATACAATATGAGGAAAATAGAAACAGAGAGAGGTGCATCGGATTTGAACGTTTGGAAAGCGAACGGTCTGAAATATATACTTCTATTTAGTCTCATATTGTGTGCTGCCGTTAGTATCGTTTCGTTATGGAGTTATTCAGGTAGTTCCGCGTCTCAGTCTGCGGCTGTTAGGCAGGGGCCATCCGGCGGGTTCGGAGGGGGAGCAGGCGGAGGCATGGGAGGGCCGGGGCAACGTCCCTCTGACGGTCAGACCGCAGGGAACCTGGGAACAGGAAGTGTAGGACAAGATCAGCAGAATTCTCTCCCAACATCTACGGATGCGGCGAGCAGCTCTGACAGCAAGAATCAGGGGACGACGGGCCAGACGACCAACTCCTCTAGTGAGAATTCGTCGACATCGGGTGACAAAGGTACAACGGCCGGGAATGATACGTCTGCATCGGGCGGCAGTGGTGTTGCTAGAGACGGACAGCACAGAGGCCCCGGTGGCATGTCTGGTAACGGATCTGGAATGGGCATGGGCGGTCCTGGCGGTGGTATGGGTGGGGGAAGAAATGGAAATTCTTCATCTGCTTATGCTACTCCGATGGCGATTTTCGCTGCTTTGTTCTTCGGTGCGTTCGTGTTTATTGCGTACCGTTTTCGGGCTCAAGAATGGAAGCTCGGGGAACGTAATCGGGGACTGATGCTGTGGACTGTGCTGGGTGTGGGATTCTTTTTAAGAATGGCGATCGCCCCATGGATCTCGGGTCACATGGATTTAATGCTATTCCGAAACTGGGCTACAACAGCAGCGGATAGCTTGTCAGGTTTTTACACGAATGGTTCCAGTGATTATCCACCGTTCTATATTTATATTTTATATGTAATCGGTAAAATCGGCTCTACGGATGCTTTCATTCCTTATATGTCCGTATTGCTGCGGCTTCCGAATATTTTAGCTGATATCGTGACAGCGTACATGCTGTACCGGTTGGCAAGCAAACGGGTCGGCTATGGAGTGAGCCTCGGATTGGCTATATTCTATGTGTTTAACCCAGCTGTATTTATTAATTCAACCTTCTGGGGGCAGGTAGATTCATTTTTTACCATGCTGATTGTGGGCATGATTGTGCTGCTGGTGGAAAACCGGATCGGCTGGTCCGCTGTACTGTTTACGATAGCGGTATTGATGAAGCCACAGGGGATTATTTATGGGCCGGTTCTGTTCTTCGAGCTGCTGAGACAGCGCAAAATACAGCCTTGGCTGTTGTCCGTTGGTGGTGCCGTTGTGACAACCATTCTGGTCATATTGCCATTTTCATGGGGGCAGGAGCCGCTATGGCTGCTTGATTTATACAAGGGGACAGTTGGCGAATATCCATATGCTTCGGTGAACGCGTATAACTTCTTCGCACTAATTGGTGGCAATTATACGCAGGACACTACAACGCTGTTCCTGTTCAGTTACCATACATGGGGGATGATCTGCATTGTGCTGGTGACTCTGTTTACATGGTGGATGTATATCCGTAGTCGGAAACCACAATTTGCAGCAGCAGCTGCACTGGTACTCATTGCAGGTGTATTTACCTTCGCTTCCAGCATGCATGAACGGTATCTGTTCCCTGCGGCGGCGTTAGCTGTACTGGCGTACCTGTATTTGAAAGATCGCAGATTTTTGTGGCTTGCGGGTGGATTCAGTCTTACGATTTTCCTGAACACCTTTGATATTTTCTATAGCTCCAATTCTCAGGATCATTACGGTATTATTTTGTGTGTGACATCATTGCTCAATGTTTTGTTGTTTGGGTATTTGGTCAAAGTAGTGTGGGATTGCTCCAGGCCGGCTACAATTCAGGCTGCGCTTCCCAAGGCCACCAATATAGCTCCTTTATCCGCAGAATGAGTGATGGGCGGTCACCACACAGGTGATCGCCCATCTTCCAGCGATGAAGGCACGTTCTCAATACGGCGCGCCAATACCTTTTCATTTCACTGCGGCAAGGAAATGTTTCTCTCCACCATAAGAGGGATCAATTTGCGGAATGCTATCGTGCTGGCAGCTTGTTCATCCCTTTGATAGGCTTCATAATCTTTCCTGAAGGTGTTCTGCATTTCCTCCGATAAATGACGGATGTATCGGTGCGCACATTCGGTTACCTGTACCGGCGATCCGAAATCAACCACCAGATCCAAAACGTCCAGCACATAGAATTCCATGGGATTCGACTGTGGCAAAAACCATCCGGTCAAGATGGCTTGTTCAAGCACCTCGTCGAGATTAGCACCATACTTGTCCACCAAAGGAACGACCTTGTCTCGAATCAATGTGATAATTTCCGCCAATTCCTTCTCCCGAGACGTTTCCTTGGCCAGATTCCATACCTTGCCTTTGTTCCGGAAGCTGCTCAAGCTGATAGCCCAATATACTTTTCCGCTTTGCGTATTCATGATTTGGCAATTTACATTAAACTCCAAATGGCTGCCGGCCACATTGAAAGCATTACTCGAAAAACGCACCTCGGCCGTAAAGGGGTCCACGTGCTTGACCATGCTTCGCCTGGATTTATAGTATTTGAATCCGCAAGGCTCACAGGCTGCAGCAATCCTAGAGCAACATTCTCGAAAAATATCCTTGCTGGTTTGATGATCCGCCATATCTATTCCTCCCCATTTTGCTTATTTTATAAAGAGTATGAAGACACAGAAATCTTGGCTTGATTTCAGGCTTATAAACTTTGTATTACTACGCAAAAACAGGTTTACGGTTTCTATTGTTATTTTACAGAATAGCTAATAGCCAAATGCACAGAATAAAAGAAACCGCCCTTTAACAACATGGAAGTGGTTGATGAATCAACTACAATCCATAAGTTAAAGAAGCGGTTTTTTTGTCCTCATGCCAGAGTAACCTGGTATATATCAATCCATATATTCGTTCAGTTTCTGTACATCGCAGATGGTAATCTCACGTGTACCCTTGATATGAATAATCCCCAGCTGTTCAAACTTTCCAAATTTTCGGCTGATCGTTTCACGTGTGACACCCACATAATTAGCCATCTCTTCGCGTGAAAGGGGGAGATTTATTTTAATATAGGAGCCGTCCGGCTTGCCGTATTTATGTCCGAGTTCGAGAATCATGTAGGCGATACGAATTTCCGGGTCTTTGGTAGCCAGGCTTTGAGCCAGGTTTTCGGTATGTGCCAAGCGTTTGGTAATCGTTTTGAGCAGCCTCAAAGAGATATCGGGATTGTTGCGGATCAACTCCTCCATATCATCTTTGGTGAGCATACAAATATCAGTATCCTTTAAGGCGTACGCACTAAAATTGCTCAACTCGTCGTTATTAAATATATTCAACTCACCAAAAAAATCGCCAGTTGTCAGAATGTGCAGAATTTGTTCTTTGCCCTGAGGTGTCATCTTCAGCAGCTTAACATGCCCGCTTTTAATAATGTACAGCGTGTCGGAAGCCTGTTCCTCGACAATCAAGGCCTCGCCTTTCTGATATTTTCGGTGCCGGATCATAGAGCTAACCTTACACAAATCTTCGCAGGACAAAGAGGAAAAGATAGGCACTTTGCGGGCACAGGGCTCCTGTTCACACTGGCAGGGGCAGGACATCTCATTCACATTCATTCACTCCATTCATCAACCGGAAACTAGAAAGTATAGCGTGTTCTTGTTATTCTGCATCATCTATAGGGGCAAAATGGCTTTGATCCTCACCGCAGACTGGACAAACCCAGTCTTCCGGAAGGTCTTCGAACGCTGTACCTGGCATAACGTCTTCATCAGGGTCACCCATAGCAGGATCATAAACGTATCCACAGGGCTGACATACATATTTTTTCATCTTTAGTTCTCCTTGTCATCCAAAATTTTTGTAAGCTCTGGTGCATCCGGACTGAGTCCTTGGATAATGGCTGCTTTATATGGAAGTGAAGCGAGAGCATCCCCAAAGCCGATCACACCACAGATAGAGCCGTTTTGTATGAACATACGTGTATAAGAAACTTGATTTTCACGGGTCAGGCTGGTGTCACAGACTTGTTCGTCTACCAGACCGATGGAAAACAAGGGGCTTTCATAGCTGTTGGACAGGGTGACAGGAAGAGGACGCTGGTAAGCTGTGGAGGTACCCGCCATATTAGTGCCTGCTATTTTCCCTTGCTCCATAGCACTTTCCCATAATCCATCTACTCTATTGTGGAACTCGGCTACATCACCTGCCGCATATATATGGGCAGAGCTGGTCTCCATCTGCGCATTTACCAGAATGCCTTGTCCAATATCAAGGCCGATTTGGCGAGCAAGCTCCGTATTAGGTACAATTCCGATAGAGTACACGACATGTTCGCAGGGAATAACAGTGCCGTCCTGCAGTTCTACGCCCTCTACATGATCTGTGCCTGTAATACGCTTTACGCCTTGCCCAAGGCACACCTGGGTACCCTGTTCGATAACTCGGCGGGTCAAAATAGCGGATGCCTTTTCATCTAGCTGGCGAGGCATGAGCCGTTGCGAAGCTTCCAGAATGGTAACGGCATATCCGGCTTGCTGGAAGGACCAGGCGGTTTCTACACCCTGAATACCACCGCCGATGATACATATCCGGTCACCTTGTCGCAATTCCGTTTTAAGTCTGTCTGCATCTTGTCGAAACCGAATATTGTGAACGTTCCTTAGTGAAGCTCCGTCCAGCACAAGCTTACGGTTGTGGGCTCCTGTACACAGCAGCAGCTTGTCATAAGCAACGGTTTGCCCGTTGGCTGTTTCGATGGTGCAGTCCTCTGCGTGTATCGCCGCGATCTTTACGCCGGAATACACATGAATCCGTTGACTAGCAAACCACTTTTCCTTTTTAATCAGGATTTTGTCGCTGTGCAAGTCAGTGAATAGTGCCTTCGAAAGCTTGACTCTGTTATATGGAAGGGAGGACTCTTCCCCGTAAATAGAAATTTCTGCTAGCTCATCATGATCTCTAATCGCTTTTGCCGCGTTGATAGCGGCAACGCCCCCTCCGATAATAACGTAATGTTGGTTATCCATTCGGCATCTCTCCTATTCCCTCTAAGCTTCCTGTGCTCAAATAACACTAAGCAGCAGATCTGAGACGAATTCAGCGGCATTTTTAATTTTTTTCACTTTTTCATCTTCTGTAGGAGAGAAGCGAATGCGTACCGGGAATTCCACATGCGTCATACCTGTTGACTTGATGACATCTGAAGTGCTCTGGACTTTCATATTAGTACCGTTCAAGTAATCCTGTACGACTTCAATGGCTTCACCGCTCCAGCCGTAGGAACCAAAGGCGGCAGCAAGCTTACCTTCCAAATTCATCTTTTGCATTTTTTGCAGCAGATCTTCCAATTTGCCTGTCATGTCGGCATATTTGGTAGAGCTGCCGACGAAAACAGCATCCGCTGAGGTAATACTATTTAATATCTCGGTTTCATCCGCTTTATCTACATCCCATAGCTCCACCTTGATTTGGTTCTCCAAAAAGCAATCTCTCAGGATGTTTGCCATTTTTTTAGTATTATTTTTTAAGGTGGCATAAACAATCGCTACTTTTTTATCATCCTTGGTTTCGGTGCTCATCGATGCGTACAAATCAATAAATTTGGCAATATCATGTCGGATCGCGAAGCCGTGGGAAGGAGCAATCATCTCAATATCCAAGTCAGATACAGCTTCGATTAATGTACGCACATATCTGCGATGAGGATGAATAATAGCCTGATAATATCCGATAAAATCCTCGGTGATATCAAAGCCGGCCTCATCGGCAAATAGATGTTCTACAGCCACGTGTGTGCTGAAAATATCGCAAGGGAACAAGATTTTGTCTTCGATGCAATACGTAATCATAGTTTCTTCTGTATGGAGATAAGGTGTTTCCTTGAACAGCAGTGTCTTGCCTCCAATATCCAGTTGATCCCCGTCCTTGATGACGAGGAAATTCCGATGCTGGAGCTTGTACATCTGCTGAATTTCCGGAACGGCAATCTCCGTGCAGACAATTGTGGCGTTTGCTGCTTTGGAAGCAAGTGCCGCTAACCCGCCGGAGTGATCCGGTTCCGTGTGATTGACGATTATATATTGAATATCCAACGGGTCGATTAATTCCGCTACAGCTTCTGCAAATTCTCTGCCGAACGCCATATCTACGGTATCTACAATAGTTGGTTTTCCTGTTTTCAGCAGATATGCATTATATGTTGTACCCTTTGATAGTAGAAGACGATGAAAGGGGACCTCACGATTATCAATTTTTCCTACCCAATAAATATCCTTTGCCAGCTTAAATCCTGGTTTCATAGGAATAACCTCCCGCTTTTTTGGTTTGTCTGACACAATTCGATTTTAGTTGGATGTGATGATGAAAAAGATGATTGAAATCAAATTTTTGAATATTTCAAAGTATTTATGACTTAAATTTATGTTTGTGATCGCAATCACAAGACGAGCGTAATAATCAAATACAATAAGACTATATAGCCCAATCCAATTACAAACAGGAGAGTGAATCTACATGAAAAAATCAAACCTCATTCAATTTCAGGAATATAAAGAAGCTTCATTTACAAAACGAATTGTGCATAAGGAAGCCGACAATGTCATTTTTATTCTCAACTTCACCCCTAATGCTGAGCTACCAACACATAATCATCCAGGAGCGAATGTATATTTGCTTGTTCTGGAAGGGAGCGGTACTGTAACTGTAAATGGTGAGGAAACGGAAGTTGTCCAAGGGGATATGATCCATATGACCGGAGATGAGCACTTTTCCTATCGTGGTGGTGCAGAAGCGAATTCCAGCCTGCATGTGGTGTTGACCAAAACGCCAAGTGAAAACTATACACAAAATATATAAAGTATAGAAATCGCAAGAAGAGGAACTGCAGTCCAAACATATAAAAGCCGCTTGGTCATTTAGACCAGGCGGCTTTTGTATTGGAGAGACACACCCCGGAATACGCTATAAACCGGCTGTCTAGCGGGATTACTGTACCTGTGACAGCGCTGAATGTCTAAGCCACAGTAGGTCACGGTTGTGTTCAGTGAGGAAGAAGCTGGGGGCAATAGTTTTCACGCTTTGGAGCGACCTTATGATGAAATCCCGTCTGTACAAATGGCTTCCGAAGTGCCACAATACGTTTTAAAGGCCATTTTTCTCCAGCTGGAATATCGTGCAAGGCTCGTGAAGTAGTTAACCCCAATAAAATGACGTTTCATCGAAAGGAGGAAGCAGGTTATGAAGCTGCATCGAGCCATTGTAGTGGATGATGAAATTTTCACCCGCAAAGGGCTGATTCAACTTGTCGATTGGGAAATCTGTGGCTTTGAAATCGTGGGTGAAGCTGATAACGGTGAGGATGCGCTGGAGCTAATCAGTCGTCTTCACCCAGACCTGATCATTACCGATATTCGTATGCCTGTGCTGGATGGATTAGAGCTGATTCGATCTGTACTCGAACGGAGTACCCAACATCCTGCTTTTATTATCATGAGCGGCTACAGTGATTTTGCTTATGCGCAGCAGGCACTCCGCTATGGAGTTCATGATTTTATACTTAAGCCGGTTGATGATGAGGACTTTTCGGCTACACTGCGCAAGCTGAGTGAAAGATTGCACCGTGAACAACAGAACGCGCAGCGATATCAGAACCACCTTACAGGCGGGCTGCTAGAGACGATGATGATGAACCCAGTGGATGATGCAGTGGTGACACATTGGGAGCAACAGTTGCGGCTTGGAGAAGCCACGTATATGTACTATGTACTCGTCGAGCTGAACGATCAGCATCCTTGGCACTCCGGTGACGATGGCGTCATGCTATCACTTTTCCAGTTCAGGGAACTTATAGAGCAAGCGCTTCATCGTTTAATGGGCAGCAAGTACCCTCTCTATGTCCATGAGCATCGTAACCGGATTGGTCTTATCGTACCGGACTTCTTTTTAGAGTGTTTTGAAGCCAAGGTGGAAGTTTTTATGAAAGCGCTACAACAGGAGATAGAGGGGATGGAGTCACTAAAAGACCGGTTGGGAAGTCGGGTGTTCGTTTATGCGGGAAGTCCTGTGAATCAGTTGCGGGATATCCAGCAGTCCTATGCCAGTGCAAAGGAGGCAGTGCTCCATAAATACATTCATGACCATAGTGGTATTGTTGTCTATCTGCAGGGAGAAATGCCACCCCTCCACTATAGGACCATTCGTCAGGACGTACTCGATAGCTTGACAGAGCAGATCGAGGAACTCCAATTGGAAGAGCTGCGTGCGACCGTAGATTATTTATTTAGCAGCTTTCGGGAAGAGCATTATGCCCCTGAGGCTATGAAAATGAGTCTGCATCAATGCGTTCTTAGTATCGTGCGGGTCATTCAAAACATGCAGGGAAATGAGCGCTCAATTCAGTCGCTGGAACCGATGATCAACTGGCAGGATATGAATCTGTCGCTGGGTGAACTCCAGCGATTGTTTACAGCCTTTGCCGAGGAAAGTGGAAAATATATTGGGACGCTGCGCAAGGAATGTCAGCAGGGAGGAATCCAGCATATCCGTGCTTACATTGAGCAGCATGCTGACGAGAATATAAGTCTGAAAAATATTGCGGCCCGCTTTTACATGAATCCGGTATACCTCGGTCAATTGTTCAGAAAAACATACGGTGTGTACTTTAACGAATTCCTGCTGAAATTACGCATTCAGGAGGCGAAACGCCTGCTACGGCAGACGGATCTGCGTATATATGAAATTGCGGAGCGCGTGGGCTTCGGCAGTTCAGACTATTTTGTGACTCAGTTTGAAAAGCTGGCGCACGTCACGCCAAGTGAATACCGCAATAGCCTGAGTGTTGGGTACGAGCCAGAGAGGTCCGGCGAATGAAGAGGCTGAGAACTATCCTGGATCATATACGGCTGCGAGATAAAATGCTGCTGCTTTATTTCCTCTGTGTTTTTACACCTATAGTGCTGACCAATCTGATCTTTTACCATGTTACCTCGCAAAATGTGAAGGAACAGCGTATTCAGGATATTACGCGCGCACTGGAACAAATTAAAATTGAATTTCACCGGGAATTTGAAGATGCGATGGAAATCTCGTCTATCTTTTATACCGATTATCGACTCAATGAGGTGTTGGAAGAAACATATCCCCACCCTGCTGACTATATTGCTGTTTATGACTCTTATTTACGTCGTATCTTAAACAATACGTACAGCCCTGTGTACCAATCCGTAGGTGGAATTACGATCTACACTGATAATTCAACGCTGCTGAATTCCGGGGGAATCAGCTTTATAGATGAGAGGGTCAAAAGCTTCCCCTGGTATACCCAAATCCCGCCTGGACGCCAGTCCAAGCCTATATTTGTCCGTACCGACGACAGTACCGACGAGCAGACACACCCCTTCAGCCTGATTCGACGGATGAACTACTTTTATTCCCCAAGTGGTCGTGAAAAAATACTAAAAATAGAGCTGCGAATGTCGTCCATTCGGGAGATTTTCAATAACCTGAATTTACAGGGGAGTCTCTTCCTGCTTAACGAACGGGGAGAAATTGAATACACAAATGATCCCAAGGTGGATATAAACCATAAAAGCGTGGCCTATAGTACCCTCAAGCTGCCCGAGAACACCATGGAGTTCAAGACCAGTTATGTGCTTACGAATAATCTGAACGGCTGGAGCATTGTGGCCGCAGTATCAAGGGATGAAGTGCTGTATGAAATGCAGGAACCTCGCAATTTTGCGCTCTTGTTAACCTGTGTGAATATGCTGCTGCCCACCTTGATCATTATTTGGATTACACGTTCGCTGAACGTGCGGCTTCATCGCATTTTGAAACATGTGAAAAAGGTGAAAAATCAGCATTTTGAACTCATTCCAGGTATGGAGTCGAGTGATGAAATCGGACAGCTAACAGGTGAATTTAATCGGATGACGCTGAGAATCAAACGACTGATTAACGATGTTTATATGGCCGATATTCAGCGAAAAAATCTGGAGATTCAGCGTAGACATGCCCAGCTGAATGCACTTCACAGCCAGATCAACCCCCATTTTCTGTTCAATGCGCTGGAGACGATTCGCATGCGAAGCCTGATGAAGCATGAGGATGAGACAGCCCGCATTATTCATAACATGGCACGGATTTTCCGCAATTCGCTGGTGTGGAACAAGGATCGAGTTACTTTGCGGGACGAGTTGGAGTTGATCCGTTGTTTTCTGGAAATCCAACAATATCGCTTTGGTGAGCGAATACAGTATGAGGTACAGGCACGTTCTGAAGACTTGGAAAATCTGATCCCCAAGATGGTCGTGCTAACGCTAGTTGAAAATGCAAGTATCCATGGCATTGAGCCGCTCAAGCATGGGGGACGCATTGAGATCCTTTTTGAGCATGAGGAAGGACGACTGATTCTAACGGTTCGGGATGATGGGGTTGGCATGTCTGTGGAACAGGTGCAGCGCTTATATGGTTACATGCAAAGGCAGGAAGAAATGGGTGAGCGTATAGGTCTGCAAAATGTCATCTATCGTCTAAAACTTTACTACGGGAAACGCTTTGAGCTCGCCATTCGCAGTGCACCCGGCGAAGGTACGGAGATTCGCATAATGATTCCTGCGGATCGGGACCTATAGTTTCCTAAGTAACACCTTTAGATTGACAGGTGAACAAACTGAACGGCATTTTATAAAATGAAAGTGCTTACAATTTAGGGTGCGCGGGATTCTCGTTGTTCAAGGGGCGTGCGCATGATATTCACACACAATCGACAAAAGAGGCCGAAAGGGGAAGGTCTGGCATGACAAGCAAAAGGTTCGGAATCATCAGTCTGGTAATGGTTATGATGGCATCTATGATCGCTGCTTGCTCAGGGAGCTCGGATAAGGAGCCTGCGTCGGGAGATAGCAAGGAGAAGGTCACATTCACGTATTTTAATGCCACGGCGGGAAGAGACATTAATACCAATGAAACGCGGATCGGAAAAGTTTTGGAAGATCAGACCGGCGTGAACTGGAAGCTGGAGCATTTGGTAGGGGATTCGAATACGAAGATTGGCACGTTTATTGCAAGCAACGATTACCCGGACGTAATTGTACCGGATGGGACGATTGATAAACTGCTGGATGCCGGGGCTTTTATTCCCCTGAATGATTTGATCGACAAATATGGACCAAATATCAAGCGTGTATACGGACCCTACTACAACCTGATGAAAGCGGAGGATGGGAATATCTATTTCCTGCCGTTTAGCGCGGTGGTCGGCGATTATTTGTCTGCTCCTAACATAGAGCAGGGAGCTTTTTGGATACAGCGCAGAGTGTTGAAGGAGGCGGGATATCCAAAAATAAAAACGTTAGATGAGTACTTGGCTCTGATTCGGAACTATACGAAAAAGCATGCAGACGAGGGATTAACTGGGTACTTGGCGCTAACCACGCAGGATAGGTTTTATGCGCTTACGAATGCGCCGATGCATCTGGCAGGCTATCCCAACGATGGCGGCACAATTATTGATATGAAAACACACCAGGCGACGGATTATGGAGATAAGGACATCACTAAACGGTACCTGAAAGAGCTAAATCAGCTTAACGCAGAGGGCCTGTTCGATAAATCGTCCTTTGTGGACAATTACGATCAATATTTGGCGAAGCTGACCTCGGGCAAGGTGCTGGGCTTTTTCGATTACCGCTGGCAGGCAGGGCAGGCTCTAAATAACCTGCAGGAGGCTTCCAAGCGATCGGGTAATGATGATCTGGAATATGTAGGGCTGCCTGTTGTATACGACCGGAATATAAAGGATCAGTATCTTGATCCGTCGTCATTTGTTAATAACCGAGGCATTGGAATTACAGTCAGTGCCAAGGACCCGGTACGTATTATCAAATTTTTCAACAATCTGCTGACCGACGAAAACCAAGTGTTATCCAACTGGGGGATCAAAGGTGAAACCTATGATGTAGATAAAAATGGGCGCTTTTATCGGACCAAGGAGCAAATTAAAAAGACGGGTGAGGATGCGTTCCGTGACTCATTTGGGTTCAAATATTTTGAATACAGCTGGCCGCGATACGGTAACGGTTCTTCCTTGCCCGACGGCAACTCGGCTAGCCCCGGACGGCAGCCTGAGGTTGCGCGTATGTCGTATACCGAAGGTGATAAAAAGCTGCTAAAAGCAAACGGTGTAGAGTCCTTCTCGCAGATGTTTTCCGCACCTGACGAACGTCCATGGTTCCCAGCCTGGAGCATTCAGGTTGCCCAAGGCTCACCAGCGCAGATCTTTCAGCAAAAAAAAGGAGACCTGCAGCGCAAATATTTCCCGCGCTTGGTGCTGTCTGCACCGGCACAGTTTGATGCCATTTGGAATGAATACACCACCGAGTTTAACAAGCTGGATGTGAAGGCTTTTGAGGAACTGATCACGAAGGAGGTTGCCAAAAAAGTCAAGACGGTCGGGAAAAAATAAAGGAGGAAGCAGCTATGAGCTACACGTCACCGCCACCTGTTACGACCTCCTCGGGTCGTTTGCCGTCCTCACGGCGAACCGGCTTTAGGGGATTTATACACAAGCTGAACCAGCAGCGTGCACTCGTATGGATGTCCGTCCCTTTTTTAATCTGGCTGTTTATTTTTAAATATTTACCTCTGTGGGGCTGGACGATTGCTTTCCAGGATTTTAAGCCTGCCCGCAAGCTGCTTGACCAGCATTGGGTCGGGTTGAAGCATTTCCGTTTTCTGTTTCAGGATGAACACTTTCTGCGGGTGATGCGCAATACGCTGGCGATGAGCTTTATTAACCTGGTGCTGGGCTTTGTCACCGCTATAGCATTGGCGATTTTGCTGAATGAGCTTCGCCAGCTCGTATTTAAACGGGTGGTTCAGACGATCAGCTATTTGCCACACTTTATTTCTTGGGTGGTCGCGGCCAGCATCATTAGTACTGCACTGTCTGCGGACGGCGGTATCATCAATGAGGTGCTGATGTGGCTTGGGCTGATTAAGGAACCTATTCTGTGGTTAGGTGAGGGAAGCTACTTTTGGGGTATTCTCGGTGCGTCGGAGGTATGGAAAAATGTCGGCTGGAATACCATCATTTATTTGGCCGCGATGACCATGATTGATCCCTCGCAGTATGAAGCGGCCGAGATAGACGGAGCAGGACGGTTTCAGCGGATTTGGCATGTGACATTACCAGGATTAAAGCCTGTATTTATCATCCTGCTCATTATGAACATTGGCAACCTGCTCGAATCAGGCTTTGAACCTCAATATTTACTGGGCAACGGCATGAACGTGGATTACTCGGAAAATTTGGATATTTTCGTACTGAAATATGGTATCCAGATGGGGAACTTTTCGCTTTCCATTGCTGCCGGAATGTTCAAAACGGTGGTTAGCTTCATACTGTTGTTTAGCGCCAATTATATTGCGAAGCGGTTAGGGGAGGAGAGGTTGTTCTAAAAAAAGAGTGAGTTTCTGGGGAGGGCTCGTTGTCGCTTCGCGTGCGGATTGTTCTTCCGATCGCTGTTATCCCCGGATTCCTTTTTTTGGTAAAGATTAGAGGTTGGAATCCGGGGATAAAGGCGAACGCTCCGCTTCTTCAGAACAATTCCGCCCGCTCCGCTACTACCCGCCGTAAAGTCACTTTTTTTAAGAACTGAGGGTAGTGGCAGGGGAGAACTTAAGGAAGGCGCGTGCTTCGCGCTTTCTTGTAATAACTGCGTCATGATGGTGGCTCAGCTTCGCTATCGCCGTTAGAGGCTATCTTTGGGAATGAGCGATTCGATGCGATAGCAGGGGGCGTGCTCATGCATTTTACAGGGAAGATCAGTGGTTTTTTAGCAGGCCGCTTCGCGGACCTCATCAAGACCTTAAGTGCTGGGCGAGGCGATGTTTCAGAAAGGAGAGGAAGTCATGGGCAAAGGGAAGGCCGTACATGGGCGATTTCGGGCGCCCTCGGATCGGATTTTTGATGCGTGCAATGTTGTGTTTATGCTGTGCCTAATGGTGTTCACGCTGTATCCATTTTTAAATACGTTGGCGGTTTCATTAAATGAAGCGAATGACTCCATTCGGGGTGGGATTTATTTGTGGCCGCGTGAATTCACGTGGAGCAATTATGAATTTGTATTCAAGGAAGCGACGATTTTCCATGCTACGTTGATTTCTGTATTACGTACGGTTGCCGGTACAGTGACCTCGGTGTTTTGCTGCGCGATGGTGGCGTATACGATCAGCCGGCCGGAATATGTGCTGCGCAGATTTGTTTCGATTGCCTTTATTTTGACGATGTATTTTAGCGGTGGCTTGATCCCCAATTTTCTCTTAATTCGTGAGCTTGGGATGCTGGGAACCTTTTGGGTGTACATCGTACCGGGGTTAATCGGGGTGTTTAATGTCATAGTCATTCGCTCCTTTATTGAGGGCTTGCCAGAGGGGATTTTGGAGTCGGCGCGTATTGACGGTGCTGGGGAATTTGCTACTTTTATGCGTATCGTTTTGCCACTGTGTGTGCCGGTGCTGGCAACGGTGTCGTTGTTCACGGCGGTCTCGCAATGGAATTCATGGTTCGATGTATTTTTGTACAATTCGTCGTATGAGCAGTGGAGCACACTCCAATATGAGCTGATGAAAATTTTGCAAAATTCCAATACGTCCGTTAACGCTCAGGATTATGCCAGCCAGTTTTCAGGGTCAGAAAATCTGGCGAAGGCGGTTACGCCTACCTCTATTCGTGCCACGATGACGATTGTCGCCTCAGTTCCTATTATTTTAGTCTATCCGTTTTTACAAAAATACTTTGTGAAGGGTATGACCTTGGGAGGCGTGAAAGGATAGTAGATATTTTACATTTATTCTAGGAGCCACTTTTAATCCGCAAGTAACTGAAATCCAAGGGTGCCAAATACGAATTCAAAAATTTGAGTGCAGGAGGGATTGCTTTGCGGTCAGGTTGGTATACGCCTTTTTGTCTGGTGCTGGCTGGAGTGCTGTTGTTATCGCCTATCGGATGGTGGGGAATATCTGTAGCGAAAGCAGCTCCATCTGTGGAACATTCTCCGTCGGTTTCGAACACGGTGCTATCGGCAGGGAAGATCATTGGAGCGTATGGATTTGAGCAAGGAAACAGTGACGGCTGGAAGCCACGGGGAGCTTATACCCAAATTGCATCCGTCACGGAAGCGGCATATGGTGGTACGCACAGTCTGAAGGCAACCGCTCGTACGGCGGCTTGGAATGGAGCAGAGTTAGATGTGAAGCCACTGTTGCTGCCGGATGTGGAGTATGAAATTAGCGGATATGTGAAACTGGACGGCAATGCTGCAATTCCAAGCGTGCTTAAGTTTACGATGGAGCAGCAGCCGACAGGCGGGACTACAGCATGGAAGACCCTAGCTCAGACGGAGACAACAGATACATCGTGGATCAAACTCCAGGGGAGATATACGTTTACCGGGGAGATGAATGCATTGAAGCTGTATGTGGAGAACTCGAATTCTGCTCAGGCTTACTACGTGGATGAGGTGGAAATCAGGCAGGTTTCAGTAACACCAACAAATCCTACAAGTGGGATCGTATCCGGGTTCGAAGACGGTACAGCCCAAGGATGGATATCCCGCTTGGGAGACGAGACCGTGCAGGTCTTGAATGCCGATGCACGGACCGGCTCATACAGTCTGCTGACAACGGGCAGACAAAAGGCATATGCCGGACCCAAGCTGGACGTGACTGCCACAATGCAAAAAGGCAACCGATATACGGTCAGTGCCTGGGTGAAGCTGGCTCCGGGTGAGCAGCCTGCTAAGGTGAGGCTCAGTGCACAGCGTGATTACCAAGGCCAAAGTGCATATGAAACGGTTGTAGGCGATACGGCTGTCACGACAGGGGGATGGGTGCATTTGTCTGGTACGTATACGCTCGCACATGATGCAGATACCGTTTCTATGTACCTGGAATCGCCAGAAGGGACGTCTTCCTTTTATATGGATGATTTCGAATTGTCGCTGGTGCCGCCGCTGGCGATTGAAAAGGACATACCTGCTTTGCATGGATTATATCAGGGACAGTTCAGCATCGGCACAGCGATTGAGGCTTTCCAGACCGAAGGGGCTTACGGAGAACTGGTACAAAAGCATTTTAACAGCGTCGTTGCAGGGAATGCGATGAAGCCTGTCTCCTTGCAACCATCTGAGGGGCAGTTTCATTGGGAGGAAGCAGATCAAATTGTGCAATTTGCCAGACAGCACGGATTGGAAATACGTTTCCATACCTTAGTGTGGCATAACCAGACTGGAGATTGGATGTTTAAGGACAAAAATGGACAGCCGATGACGCCGACTGCTGAGAATAAAAAGCTTTTGCTGGACCGCCTGGAGACGCATATTCGCGCAGTTGCGGCCCGGTATAAAAATGTCATTACCGATTGGGATGTGGTAAATGAGGTCATTGATCCTGATCAGCCGGACGGCATGCGCCGCAGCAAGTGGTATCAGATTACAGGAACCGATTATATTGAAAAAGCGTTCCGTGTCACGAGGGAAGTGGCAGGGCCGAACGCGCGATTGTTCATTAACGATTACAATACCCATGAACCGAAGAAACGCGATTTTCTGTACAATCTGGTGCGTGATTTGCTTGCCAAAGGCGTACCGATTGACGGCGTAGGTCACCAATCGCATATCCGCTTGGAGTTTCCTACCATAGCCGAAATTGAGCAATCCATCGAAAAGTTTGCTTCACTTGGGCTGGATAATCAGATCACGGAGCTGGATATGGGCCTTTACTCTAATGATACGGATCGCTACGAAACGATTCCTGAAGCCATGCTGATTCGGCAGGCTCATCGTTATCAGGCGCTGTTCGATATGTTTACACGACAGCAGGACCATATCAGCAATGTGACCATTTGGGGGACAGATGATGGCAATACGTGGCTCAGTACGTTCCCGATTGCCCGGTTGGATAAGCCGCTGCTGTTCGATGAACGGTTAAAGGCCAAATATGCATATTGGGCGCTGGTGGATCCATCCAAAGTGCCGCCGCTACCAGCAGGGAGTAACGAATAAATGATTTGAGACAGAGGAGTAGAGCTGTTCAAAAGGAGAGCTGAAGCTATGGCTACCTTGCGCTATACGAATCCGGTTGTCCCCGGATTTTATCCTGATCCGAGCGTGATACGTGTCGGAGAGGATTATTACATGGCGACAAGCTCATTTGAATACATGCCGGGGTTGCCGATTTTTCATAGCCGAAACCTGACCGATTGGCGGCAGATCGGGCATGCATTAAATCGGCGCAGTCAGATTGATTTGTCCACACGGAAGAGCTCAGAAGGTATATATGCGCCCACATTGCGCTATCATCAGGGTGTATTCTACCTGATTACGACAGATGTGATGGGAATAGACAATTTTTATATTACGTCTGTGAACCCTGTGGGACCTTGGTCTGATCCGATCCGTATTCC
This sequence comes from Paenibacillus sp. Mc5Re-14, assembly GCF_001049835.1. Classification (NCBI taxonomy): domain Bacteria; kingdom Bacillati; phylum Bacillota; class Bacilli; order Caryophanales; family Paenibacillaceae; genus Paenibacillus; species Paenibacillus sp. Mc5Re-14. Next base: position 2,771,724 of record NZ_CVPD01000001.1, read on the forward strand.
TTACGGAAATATAGATCCGTCCCTGCTATTTGATGACGACGGGAAAGTGTATGTTACCGTACAATCCGGGGCAGATGCCGAGTCGCATATTATTCAGTATGAGCTGGATATTGCTACAGGCTAGGCATTGACCGAGCCTGTGGCTATTGCTCATGGAGATTGCGGCGTATGGACCGAAGGGCCGCATCTGTATCACATCGGCAGTCGTTATTACCTGCTGTGCACCTGTGGCGGCACGGGGCGTGATCATCGTACGCTCGTGTATCGGGCCAATAGCCTGTATGGTCCATTTGAACGGATGAAAGAGCCCATGCTTCAGAATGAATATCCAAACTTGTGCAGACAAGAGAATCACCTCATTTAATACAAAAAAAAGCAGGCTGCTTACATGCTCGGACATGTAAGCAGCCTGCCTTGTTATCGCAAAGGAACAAGCAGTTTTATTCCAAGTTGGCGTGTTGACCATACATGGATTCAGAGGTCAGCTTGCGTAGTTCCATCGTGCTGAGCACTAACGCATCGCCATACAGCAGCAGGGTTTGCTCAAACAGTGAGCCCATGGGCTGAATGGTCTGGTAATCCTTGTTGGAAGGGTCCTTGGGTGCGCCGGGCAGCTTGACGATGATATCGGCCAGTTTGCCGATGGTGGACTCGGGGGAAGTGGTAAGCAGCGCCAGTGAGGCCCCGAGTTTCTTCGCTTTGTCTGCCATGGAGACTAAGCTTTTGGTTTCACCAGAGCCTGAACCGATAATCAGCAGATCTCCCTCGCTCAAGCCAGGGGTTACGGTTTCCCCAACTACGTAAGCTTGAACCCCCATATGCATCAACCGCATGGCCAGCGAGCGAATCATGAACCCTGAGCGCCCCGCTCCTGCTACGAATACCTTATTCGCAGCAGCGATGGAGTGGATCAACTGTTCTGATTCGGTATCGCTGATTAGCTGTGGAACGAATTGCAGTTCCTTGATGACCTCAGATAAATATTGAGAGGTTTCCATTGGATTAACCTTGTTTGATGAGCTGCTGCATTTGCGAAGCTACAGCCTTTTTGTCGTCTTCGCCAGTGATACCGCCGCCTACGATAACCAGATCCGGTTGAGCTTTTACCACTTCAGCCAATGTACTCAGCTTGATGCCGCCAGCTACGGCTGTTTTGGAGTTTTTTACGACTTTTTTGACGGTTTGCAGTGCTTCGAACGGACTTTGACCTTCCGCTTGCAGATCGTAGCCTGTATGCACACAGATGTAGTCAACGCCTAAAGCGTCGATTTCTTTCGCACGTTGCTCCAGGTTTTTAACACCGATCATGTCCACCAGGATTTTTTTGCCGCCTTGTTTCTTAGCTTCTTCTACAGCACCTTTGATCGTTGCATCTTCAGCTACAGCCAAAATCGTCACGATATCTGCACCAGCCTCGGAAGCTTTTAGCACTTCATAGCCCCCTGCGTCCATAACTTTCAGGTCAGCCAGTACTTTTAGATTGGGAAATGCTTCTTTCATTGCTTTTACAGCATGAAGTCCTTCATTGATGACAATCGGCGTACCGATTTCTACGATATCAATATACGATTCTACTTCTTTTACCAATGCGATACCTTGCGGGATATCTACCAAGTCTAAAGCCAATTGAAGTTCCATGTTATTAACTTCACTCCTTAAGTGAATTTGTATTTTGGTGAATAGGTACATGCTTTGTTGAGTCGTACTTATACTTTGTTTTCATGCACAGGTTTGATTGTAAGGCCCCGGTATTCGGTTGAAAAGTACGCACTAATTCGTAACGTAGTTACCCTGACGATACTATAGACCATGAAAACCACCCATATGAGAGCCAATATTTTGTCTTCTTTAGCATTATTTCGATAATGAAAATCATCTATTCGTAACCAGTAAAATATACACATCCATGTCAGGTTGCAAAAGTATGAATGTACTGATAATTGAATTGACTTCAAGTTAGGTTTTGACTATATTTGTAATATACTGGTATGCAAAAAAAGGGAGTCTAACAGCATAACTACCCTGAAGAATAGCCACTAGGCTAGGGGTGACTTTAATTTTCAGGATAGGGAGGCGGGGTTTAGTGGAAGAGGTCCTGAACCAAAGGGAAGCTATTTATTTGTTGTCGGACAGCCACGCGCTCGATAAAGCTTGCGAGTTGTTTAGAATCAGCTATACGTGTAATGATTGGGATGAAGCGAACAAGGTTGCGGATTATCTGCATTCGTTGGCTGAAAGCCTGTATCACACCCAACTGAGAAATGCTGCAGACGGCAAGTACGAGACATTGAACGCCAAACACCCGCTGGTGTTTTATTATGCTTACAGCTATCTAGCGAAATCGATTTATTATCAGAATATGGGCCAGTATGAGGAAGCCAGAGATTATATTATGAAGTATAGCGAAATGGGTTGGTTTATGGGACTGGATCAAAGCGGTCACGAAGAAGTAGAGAGATTCCGTTTTCTCGCCAAGGCCAATTTATATACGATTGATTTACTTTCGGGGAAGAAGGAACTTTTACCAGAATATGTTCAGTTTCTTCACGACAATGACGAGGAGCTACTCCCGGGATTGGTTGGTATTGCTGAAGCAGCTAACTTGAACAATTGGGACATTGACGACCTGCTGAACGAGTTTGCCGATGATATTAAGATATTTGAAGGTTATGAAGATAGAGCCAACCGCGTATATTATTTAAAACTGGTCAACCAATTAGCTATTTACCAGTTGAAAAAGAAACAGTACATCGTTGCCTTGAATTATATCCTTGTTTCTCTGCAATTCTCTATTGGTGTAGAAGCCAATACTGATTTTAGGACACTGGTTGCACTGTTCGAGACTTATCGAGATTTGGCAACCCTGTCGCAGCAAGAGCAATACCAAACCATTTTATTAAGGGGGCTTCATAATGAAAAAGGCATTAATCTCGATAACTATGGTCTTAGCGTTTCTTAGTGTTGCTCTTCCGGTAGGAAATACATTGGGACAGTTAGACCCCGTGTATCCTTCGAATCATGGTGTTTTTTCTTATACTGCTTGAGTTTAGATTTGGATTGTTAGACCCAGTAGGGATTTTGTAAATAAGGGGAACGCACTTTTACGCCATTTGCGGATCAGTGCGCTCCCCTTTCTCATGCCAATAAACAATATTAGTTATTTTACAATATAGGAAGTCAGGTTATCGGCCAGATGTTGCATCGTTTCGCTCGCCTTTTGCATACGCTCCATGACTTCGGTGAAAGAGCCTACCAGAGTCGCCTGCTCTTGAGAAGAAGCAACAATTTGCTCTATTTCCTGCTCCATCTGACGAATGGAGTTCTGTACATCCTTAAGGGCTCCCTCAATATCGACTGTCGCTTTTTTGGACTCTACAGATAGCTTGCGTACTTCTTGAGCAACGACACCAAAGCCTGCCCCTGCTTCTCCGACACGTGCGGCTTCAATCGCGGCATTCAATCCAAGCAGGTTGGTTTGATCGGAAATTTCCTTGATAAATACAGCGACCTGATTAATTTTACCCGAGTTTTGTACGGCAAATTGGGTGTTCTTCAAAATGTGTTCACTGGTAGCTTGTAGCTCCTCTGAATGTGCTGTTACATGCTGCACCATTTCAATGAGCTGCTCGGTAATGGAGTGGTTTTCAGATACGATTTGATCCAGCTGATTTCTGTTGGTCAAATTATAGGAAGCGGCAAACGCTGCAATGACGTCCCCATTATCATCAAGCACAGGAATACTGATCATATCGAGAGGATATCCCAGAACTTCAGCCGGAATGTGGGTCAAGCTGGCCTCGCATCCATTTTTAAGCATGGCGAAATTTTTGTAGTCCTCAAGCAGCTCCGAGCCGGTTTCAAAGCCAAGATTCATATCCTCTGATTGGGTATAAGCCAGAACGTGAGTACGGTCGAAAAGAGCAAGGGTTACTTTCTCCCGCATAATCTGTTGTATGTAGGGAATGGCTGCAATTAATGCATCTATTGTATTCAAGTGGATTGCCTACCTTTCTTTACTAAATATATTTTTTATAGTCCTATATAATTGTCGGTCTAAAGACGGATAAAAGTTATAAAAGTATTGAGAATTTAAAGAAAATTCAGAAAAAAAGGCATATCGTTTCGTAATAGAAACGATATGCCTTCAGATTTAATTTGAACGTGTCAGTGCTGTGTATAAGCGGCTTACTTGCCACGCTGCTCGAACAATTGTGCAATCCCCACAATAACCTTGGTTGCAAGCACCATGTTATCCACCGACACATACTCGTACTTACCGTGGTAGTTCTCCCCGCCTGTGAAAATATTCGGTGTAGGCAGTCCCATGTAAGACAGCTGTGAACCGTCTGTGCCTCCACGAATCGGCTTGATAATGGGTTCAATATTCAGCTTCGTCATTGCTTCATGAGCGATATCGACGATATGTTTGACAGGCTCAATTTTCTCTTTCATGTTGTAATACTGGTCTCTCAGCTCCAGCGTAATACGATTGTCTCCATAGGCAGCCTGGAGCTCTTTTACGATATTTGTCAAATAAGCTTTCCGGTTCTCAAAGCTCTCACGATCAAAATCGCGGATAATATAGTATAGTTTGGCTTGTTCTGCTGTGCCAGTAGACTCCAACAGATGATAGAAGCCATCGTACCCATCTGTATATTCCGGGGCTTCATTCACAGGTAATCTACTGTGCAGCTCCATAGCGATTTTGGCAGCGTGGATCATTTTGTTTTTAGCCGTACCGGGATGTACATTTACACCATGAATGGTAATATGAGCAGCCGCGGCGTTGAAGCTCTCATACTCCAGCTCTCCGAGCGGTCCGCCGTCTACCGTATAAGCATATTCAGCGCCAAAGGCGGCTACATCAAAGCGCTCAGGTCCTCTTCCAATCTCTTCATCCGGTGTAAAAGCAACACGAATTTTGCCATGTTGAATTTCTGGATGATCAATCAGATAGTGAATCGCTGTCATGATTTCTGCGATACCGGCTTTGTTGTCTGCACCGAGCAGGGTGGTGCCATCTGTTGTGATCAGGGTGTGGCCTTTATATTGAGTCAATTCGGGAAACTCACGTGGAGAAAGGACTACACCAAGTGAGGCATTCAGCGTGATATCGCCTCCGTCATAGTTCTCCGTCAACTGTGGCTTTACTCCTGCCCCAGTTAGCTCAGTAGCCGTATCGAGGTGTGCCAGAAAACCAATGACGGGCACTTCTTTATCCGTATTGGAGGGGAGGGTTGCCATCACATAACCATGATCATCCATGGTTACGTCTGTCATACCGATGGCTTTCAGTTCGTCTACCAGGAGGTTGCCCAATGTGAGCTGTCCGGGTGTGGTGGGGCATGTGTGGCTGCTTTCGTCGGATTGGGTATCTACCTGAACATATGTAGTCAGGCGGTCAATCAGTTCCTGTTTCATGTGGTTATCCTCCTTGGGTCTTTTCCATTATGGTACGTATTTTATCATGATTAGGCTTACGATATGAAAAAAATGGTTTAACCTTTCAGAATGACAGGTTGTTTTTAGCACATATAGAGAAATGTTAATCTATGAGTCTTTTAAATTGTGTCTTATTACTGAGTCACTTAACGTTACGTTCATAGATTGGAAGCATAGAATACACTATCAAATGCAAGGGAGGTGAGTTCTATGGCGATCCTTTTACCTTCGCAAATTTACAATCTTGCTGCTGGTGTAGGTAAGTCCTTTTTTGAAAACCTGAGAGGCGGTAGTAATGCTACAATTACCGTTAATAATTTCGGTGCCAATCCGGTGGATCTTGTGGTTACCCGTGTCAATGCTCCTGTGATCACTTATACTATTCCGGCGGGCAATAGTCTGACGTTAGAAGTTGCCTTGCTGCTGGTAGCTGCTCTCCAAGCTACTCCAGTTGGAGCAGTAACAGGTAGCATCCAAATTGCTACTGCTGATTTTTAATCTGTAACGACTTGACCCTCTAACTCTAGCTTTGCTGAAAAGCAAGGTTAGAGTTTTTTTATTGTTTGAAATTTTCTGAAACTTTTCTCAGGTTGTACCGATATATACATATGGCATCGTAAATAACACATCGAAAAGGAGTACCCTGTATGAGCTTTAGCAACCCGGTTTTACGTGATGACATCTTTTTGCGTGAAGATGAAAGAGAAGCTAGCGAACAACGTATGACTATCGGAGGAACGGTGAACAAAACGTTGCTTCTGCTAGTCCTGCTCATCGTCTCTGCCAGTATTACCTGGTATATGACCTATCAAGGAACCATAGAGGTGCTATCGTTGATGACGGCAGGCTTTATTGGGATGGCAGGCATAGCACTTTCGATATCCTTTTTTCCCAAAACGGCTCCATTGCTCTCTCCTGTATATGCGATTCTGAGTGGCTTTGCTTTGGGTGGCGTTTCCGCTTTTATGGAATATGAGTACCCTGGAATTGTAGTTAATGCCATTTTGCTGACAGTGGGTATCTTGTTCTTGATGCTCTTTATGTATACACAACGAATCATCAAGGTGACACGTGGCTTTATCTCATTTGTTGTCCTATGTACGATGGCGATTTTTCTAGTGACGTTGGTTGATTTTATTTTGAATTTTTTCGGTATGAATGTTCCGTACATCCATGAAACGGGCTGGGTGGGTATTGGTATTAGTTTATTTATCGTCATCATTGCCGCTTTGAATCTGCTCGTAGATTTTAATTTCGTTGAGGAACAAGCTGATCAAGGTGCACCCAAATATATGGAATGGTATGGCGCTTTTGCATTGCTGGTAACGTTAGTGTGGCTATATGTACGAATATTGGATCTGCTAGCCAAGTTGAGCAATAGGGACTAAGGTCTGCGATTACTTCATATGGTTAAGTAGAATGAGAAGAAGGACGGCTGAATGTCGTCTTTTTTGTATGCAAGAAGCGGTTTAAAAAATGCATTTTACGTTAAATACATAGAAGTTGGGTAAAACATAGAGGATAGATAGGTGAGGAGTGAGGTATATGTATCAGGTGGTGCTGGTGAGGCACGGAGAAAGCGTGTATAACCGACAAAACTTGTTCACAGGCTGGACGGATGTCGATCTGACTGAGCAGGGAACTCATGAGGCTATCGAGGCAGGACGTATCCTCAAGGAGGCTGGGTATACGTTTGACTTGGCATTTGCTTCTGTGTTAAAACGTTCTATCCGCACGTTGTATCATATCTTGGATGAGCTGGATCATCTGTGGATACCCGTGCAGAAGTCATGGAAGCTGAATGAACGCCACTATGGTGCGCTTCAGGGGCATAGCAAACTGGATTCCGCCGTGCAATACGGCGAGGAACAGGTTCATATTTGGCGGCGTAGCTTGACGGTGCGACCTCCTATGTTGGATGCGCAGGATGAACGGAGTCCACATCGAGAAGAGCGTTATCGCCATATTAAGCCAGAGGAGCTACCGCTTGGGGAGAGTCTGGAAGACACGGTGCATCGGGTTGGTGAGTTTTGGAAGCAACGGATCATGCCGTTGATTCTTAAAAAGGAGCGGGTTATCATTTCCGCACACGGTAATACTTTACGGGCCTTGATCAAGTACATGGAGAATTTGGACGAAACCGCATTGCTGGATTTGAACATTCCGACAGGTATCCCACTGGTGTATGAGCTGGATGAGCATATCGATCCTATCCGGCGCTTCTATCTTGGTGATCCGAGTCATGTAGAGGCAAAGAAACAGGCTGTGGCCAACCAAAGCAAGGTGACGGAGTGATTTTCCATATACAAAGAGGACAGGGCGCTTCCTTGCATCCTGTCCTCTTTAAGTTGTTAAACATCAAGCACTCGCGGTATCCTCTGTTTCCAGGCTGTCTTCCTCAGTAGGAAGTGCCCATACCGATACACTGCCAGCACGAACGGGAAATATGCCATAGCCATCCTGTTCGATCTTTACGGTATGATCGTGATGCCCGGTCAAATCGGTCCATTTTTCTCCTGCACGTTGTTTACCCACGAACATGCGCTTTTCCCCGTCATTTACGTTAGTGATCACCACAGCACATCCAGAGCTGTGTAGCTCAGGAATGCCCTGACGAACCCATCCAATCGTATGGGGATCATCAAAATAATCTTTTTGCTCACCATAAGCTTTGTGGTACCGGGCATATAGGAGCGGGTCTAGCTCAGCCTGCTTGCCTTTCACAGGCGTTTGTCCCTGGATACCGTAGTAATCACCGTAGAATACGCAGGGATAACCATCTTTGCGCAGTAGGATGAGTGCATAGGCACTGGGTTTAAACCAGTCCTCTACCCAAGATTCGAGCGCTTCGTGCGGCTGGGAATCATGATTATCGACAAAAGTAACCGAGTTCAGGGGATGGGTATGAACCAGCGTATCCTCGAAAATGGTGCTTAAATCGAAATCCTTACCACCCAAGGAAGCGCTATGTAGTTTGTAGTGGAGGGATACGTCAAACAGGTCGATTTTATAATCGATGGTATCCAGAAACTTTTGGCAAGATTCTAGATCCGGTTTCCAAAATTCGCCTACCATATAAAAATCCTGCCCACGCTTTTTAATCATTTCTGTAGCAAACTCTCGTACAAATTCATGATTAATATGCTTGATCGCATCCAGACGGAATCCGTTGCATTGTAGAGTATCCACCAGCCATTTGCCCCAGCGGATCATTTCCTTGCGCACATCCTGATGATTATAGTCAATATTGGCGAACATTAAATAATCATAATTGCCGAATTCATCATCTACATTATCGCTCCAGTTTTTGTTTTTACCTAAAATACGATAGATTCCTGTCCGGTCCTGACTTGCATCGTAATCCGTTCCATTAAAATGTTCGAAGTTCCATTGAAATGTGGAATACTTACCTTGTCGGCCGGGGAATGTAAATTTAGTCCAGCCTTCGATATCAAAGGGCTCGGAAATGACCTCATTACGATTATCCGGGTTGACCTCGACGACTTTAAATACTTCGGTTTCATCCGCACCAGCCTTATGGTTCATGACCAGATCGACATAGACGGCTACGCCGTGGCGAACGCAGGATGCGACAGCTTCCAGCAGGTCTTCCCTGGTTCCGTATTTGGTGCGCACTGCACCTTTTTGGTCAAATTCGCCCAGATCGTAAAGGTCATAGACGCCGTAACCCGTATCCTCAGGAGATTGGCCTTTGGTGACAGGTGGAATCCATATCGCGTCAATTCCTTTGGCCTTCAGTTCCGGTGCCAGGCGGGCAAGCTTTTTCCAGTGAGAACCGTCAGCTTTGACATTCCACTCGAAAAATTGCATCATCGTATGGTTCCTTTTCATGTACGTCCCTCCTTCATATATAACAAGTTACCCACCAAGTGAGGGGGGCTAAACGTCTGATGGCCAATATGATGTTGATGAAGAACATGGATCGCTGTATAGCGTATGCTAAATCATTAAAATTTGTTATACATTGAGTGATCACAACGACTCGATGGCTAGAAAAGGAAACGTGAAAACGGTAAAATGAATCTAACTTAGCAATAGTTCGGATTTCGGGCAAACCATAAGCTCGACCAAGAGAGGGAAGGAGGGATGAACGTGACAGACCTGCAGCAGGATAAGGATGAAGCGAGAGAACCGCTGATGAAAAAATGTACGTATTGTCAGGAGACAAAACCATTAACGGACTTTCAGCGCAGAACCGGTCGCCGGGCTGGGCCTTATTCCCGGCGTGGTCCTTGCCGTTCCTGCCGGGGGTTAGCCCCGCAAGAACGGGCTGTTACGTCCGCTCCTTCCCATGAGGAAACGAAGCCCTTGGCTGCTCCTGTAGAGCGGCATGGCTCCGAAGCAGATACGGCTGCGTATCGTCTGGAAGCGTCCGCGCAGCCTTCTAATGATTCTCAACGCCCCCGTAGGAAGCCCGTCACGGACAAAGCGCGTGAGCGCCATCGGCAACGGGTTCGCCATTTGCTTAGCAGGCTGAAGCCTGCGGATACCCGTGCGTTGCGGCTTAATCGCAATGGCATGATTCGGCTAAGAGGCAAAACCGACCAAGGGAGACGCTGGCATCAAGAGATTGAGCTTGATTTGGCGATGACTCTGGTCAGAGAACGCATGGCAGTGATTGTGAATCCGTACACGGTCCGCAGACTTTATAGCAACAAGGAATTCCGCCAATATGTGCTTAAACGTGACCGCTATACCTGCTTTTTTTGCGGTGGCTATGGTGACACGATTGATCATTTACTTCCTCGGGCTAAAGGTGGACACACCACGCCAGTAAATTGTGTATGCGCCTGCAACGAGTGCAATCAAGTTAAAGCTGCCCGTGATGTAGAGGAATTCATCGAGTCTGGTGTGCCATTGCCGATTCCGAATGATTTTGAACCTCCCGATGCTTCTGAGGACACCTTACGTACCTAAGGCGATTCTTGGGGAATCGGCAACATTCCCTTAGTACAGTTCTACTTCAAAGCCGGATTCCTTCCAGGCTGTTGTACCGCCTTCGATAAAGGCTACATTGGTAAAGCCCATCTGTTGGAGTATATAAGCTGCCAGTGCGGCTTGTCCGCCTGCCCCGCAGGTGGTGATAATCGGGCGGTTGCGGTCACGTAAGCGTTCATCACGCAAATCTTGTGGAACGCCCAGGTCAGCGCGGATGGGCAGCATGCCTAGTGAAATATTGGCGCTTCCGCGAATTAGGCCGCAAGCACCTGCATCATGAGAATCCTGTACGTCGATAACGAATGTATCCGGATTTGATTCAATTCGCTGACGTGCCTCCTGTGAAGTAATGCCCTGAACGTGCTGCCTCGCTTCTTGAACCATATCTGCAAATGTTTTAGCCATCGTTCAACCCTCCGTAGGAATATGTTTTGTATTGGTTTTCATATTAATGAACAGAAACTCACTCTCTCTATTACCCATCTCTAGTATAAAATGCCCCTTTTTTTAAGGTGAAATTAGACAAAAATCGTGCTTATTCTAATTTTTATCTAAAATAACAATAAAAAATTTGCAGAAATTTGTGCAAATTTAAAATTTCTTCGACGATTGGGTTGTGAAAGGTGTAATATAGAGGTATAGGGTTCCGTTTCGTCCTGTTGTAGTCACGAGGGAGTGCTTCGTGAGATATTCCGCAGCAGTAACAACAACAGAATAACGTCCAAGCAATATACAATTGGCATCTGCGATCATCAGTCTTGCCCTTTAGGGTATAGGCCGGTTTAAGCTGTGCTTCTTGCATGTTTAAGGGCGAATTCATTGAACGTTTTATTGCTAGAGTTTATGATACAGGTTACGAGAAAGGAATGGACTTCTATTTTCACAGTAAAGGAGGACGTTCACGCATGTCTGAAAACCAACAAGAGGTGGCCGTAACACAAGAAGCTACCAAAGAGTCTCGGGATGTATTGGACCAATTGATGAAACCGGAGGTTCAGCAATCGCTGACCGTACTGGTAGAGAATCTGCCAAAGTTGACTGAGATGGTTACTTTTATGACCGATGCTTATGATGTAGCACGCAGTCTGGCAACTGACCCTGTCTTTATCGGAGATATGAAAAACTCCATGGGAGAGTTTGTGAAGCCTGTTACAGATTCGGCTAAAGGATTGGCTTCTGCTGCAATTGAAGCAAATGACCGTGTACAAACTACGGACGGCAGTGTAGGTCTGTTTGGCCTGCTCAAAATGCTTAAAGATCCTAATGTACAAAAAACGCTGCGTTTCAGCCAGGCTTTCCTGGATATTCTGAATGAGCGCCAACGCGAAAGCAAATAATTACCTGATCGAGAACGGAGGATGGACATGTCGAAGCAAATTTTGATCTTGGGCGGCGGATACGGCGGATTGCTGGCCGCTCTCACAGCACGCCAGCATATGGACGCTAGCCAAGCAACCATTACAGTAGTAAACCGCTTTGCGTCGCACCAAATTATTACGGAACTGCACCGTTTGGCGGCAGGTACTATTGCCGAAAAAGCTGTGGCGCTTCCTTTGGAAAAACTGCTGCGCAACAAAGATATTATCCTGAAAGTGGATACAGTTTCCGAAATCAAGCCGGACGATAAGAAAGTAACCTTGGCCAGTGGTGCTACGTTGAGCTATGACGCTCTCGTTATTTCCCTGGGCAGTGAAACGGCATACTTTGGTATTCCAGGGCTGCAAGAGCATAGCTTCACGCTGAAATCAGTAGCAGAAGCTAATCGCATCCGCGCACATGTGGAAGCTCGTCTGGATGCTTACAAGCAATCCGGTAACAAAGCGGACGCTACAATCGTTATCGGTGGTGGCGGTCTGACTGGTGTTGAGCTGGTGGGCGAATATGCTGACAAACTGCCTGCAGTTTGCCGTGAAAAAGGCATCAACTACGAAGATATCAACTTGTATTGCGTAGAAGCTGGACCATCTATTTTGGCAGGCTTCCCTCAACCATTGGTTGATCGTGCAGTAACAAGCCTTGAAAAACGTGGCGTTCAAATCGTAGCGGGTGTTCCGATTACAGAAATGAAAGCTGACGAAGTTCTCCTGAAAGACGGACGTTCGATCAAAACGAACACACTGATCTGGACAGGCGGCGTACAAGGTAATGCACTGGTTGGCGCATCCGGTATCGAAGTAAACCGTGGTCGCGCAACTGTGAATGGCGCACTGCAATCGACTTCCCACGAAGACATCTTCCTCGCTGGCGACAGCGCAGTAGTGTTCCCAGGTGAAGGCGAGCGTCCATACCCTCCAACTGCACAGTTGGCTTGGCAAATGGGCGAATTAGTTGGTTACAACATCTTCGCTTATTTCAACGGAGCGAAAATGGAACGCTTTACGCCAGTGTTCTCCGGTACACTGGGCAGCTTGGGAAGAACAGACGCGATCGGTACTGTAGGCGCGAATGGCACCCAACTGAAAGGCGCTGTAGCTACTTTGATGAAAGAAGGCAGTAACATCCGTTACTTGTCCCACATCAAAGGACTTTTTGCATTGGCCTACTAATATCTATATGGTTTATTAAAAGAGAGCGCTGTTCAGCGCTCTCTTTTTTCATTCTTTGACACTAGTGATGCTCACCATTCACAGATAGTTTTAATTCACTTCATCTGGGCTAACTCTTCCACCTGTGCAGGAGGGAGCGCGCCTTCAAAAATACTCAGCTCATCCATAGATCCTTTGAATGCAGGGTCCCACCAGTTGACCCCTAAGCTGAATGTTCCAGATTTAGAGGTAAAGACATCCGGAAACCCTGACCCTGTAAACTGAATTTTCCCATTCACATACACCACTAGCACTCCATGATCTACAGTAAAGGCAAGGTGTGTCCATTCATTGGCTTTGATCTTCCGGCCAGTACTGCCGGTATACCAAGTTGAGCTGCCGGACCAGACCATGGTGTTATCCTTCTCAGGTCCTCTGGGCAGAAGGCTAACCCAGTGGTTGCTATCCATAGCTCCAAAAAAAGTTGGTGTATGCACAGTCAATTCGCTAGGTTTCACCCACAGTGACACAGAATAGGCTGAACTGGATATGAGTCCTTCAGGCAGAGCAATACCTGACTGTCCATCAAGGACTACAGCTTGGCCTCTTACGCCTTCAGCGTAGGATACATTTCCTCCTTGACGATCGATTCGGTCACCAATAACCTTACCATTGGCAAAAGCCTCATTCTGATCCTTTAGATTATTTTCAAATGGGTATGAAGCAGTCAATGTTGCCTTCTCATAAGGAGCTACCGTAATGTTAAAAGCTTTGTCCCGACTGCTGTCCCCTTTGGTAATGGTAGCTGTCAAAGTGGCGGATACAGCCTTTTCTCCGATCCCGGGGCGCTTGATTTCACCAGTATCGGAAATGATGCCTGGGTCTGAAGTTTTCCAGGTAATGGATGATTGCCGACTGCCTTCCTTCGGAAGCGTCAGATTAGCCGTCACCCGGCTCGTATCGCCAAGATCTAATTCACGATATACACTGTCAACGACTGTCGTATCCGTCATATCAGGGAGCTTACTGCCCCAGGCCATTTCACCTTTATTCGATAGAACTGTAAACGCAAGGATGTATTGATTTGTAACCTGGTCCCATTGTCTCAGGAATACTCCATCATATACAGCACCATCCAGTGTTAGTTGGACATTCGCATCCCCCGACTTGCGCCATGTTCCTTGCACATCGCCTTTAATCGTATGATCTGCTCTCAGCTGAATGAACTGTGTATTTTTGATCGTCGCCGAAGAATCACTGCCATGGTTAATATATTGATAATCACCAATGAATTGTTTCTCATCCAGCTTTGTAAGCGTCTCGCCGCCGTAACGGTAAGGAGCTACAACAGGCCAGTCATCCTGATTCATGAACATTTGGTGTACACGCAGCTCATGAGTCTCCCCTTGCTGAGGGAATCGGGTATGAAAGACAACAAACATTTGTCCGGTAGCAGGATCGGTGTATACCGAGTTATGCCCAGGAGATACATAGCCGTAGCCCACACCTGTACCTGGATCGCCTATTTTGCTATCGAACAAGAAGTTACCCATTAGTTTGTTGCCATAGGCTACATTTTTGGTGTTTGCTGGCAGAACGGCATTCTGTCCTTTGGCATCCTTATAAGGTCCTGCCGGACTCTTGGAACGGAATAACCTCATGTTATACCCACCGTCCGCTGCAAGTCCGCCATAGGTTACATACAGATAGTAGTAACCTGTCTTTGAGTTGTATTCAATATATGGACCTTCCCCGGACTCACCGTATCCACCTGCGATCTTGGTGCCAAAGTAACGATCAATCAGACGGCCATCCTCTGTAGTTCCATCTTGGCCTGGATAGATCGGTTTGCCAGTTGCTTTATCCAGCTCCAGCAAAAATATTCCTCCGGACCATGACCCGTACGTCATCCATAAGCGCCCGTCTGTATCATAAAAGACTGCTGCATCAATTGCATTCGGGAACACCCGATTCGCATAAGAACCATCGGCGTTAAACCATCCTGCTCTAGGCCCCTTCAGCTTGCCTTCATTAATGAGTTGAGAAATCGGCGTATTTGTCCACTTTTTATCCACTTTGCTATCTTTATCGAATGCAGTCTCCTTTGTAAAACCAGTGTTCACAATAGTATCCACATATTGATAGGGGCCCTCAATGTTGGGTGCAACGGCAATACCGATCGCGGAACGTATATAGGTGGAGGAGGCACTATAATAAATCATATAGGCTCCTTTTGAGCCATCCTTATTGACATAATGCTCATTCCAAAATACATCCGGCGCCCATACTGAGAATCCTCCCTTGCTATCCGCATCATTCTCGCCCGCCCAAGCGAAAGATCCGGCCAGATTCTTCGGTAAATCCCCGTAAAGAGTATTCCCAGGTGTTGTGTAACCGTTTGCAAAAGAAGTCCAGTTTGTGAGATCTTTGGACTTCGCTGCGGAGATATGCGACCCAAACACATAATAAGTGTCACCGTCTTTGACAATCGAAGGATCATGAACCGATACATTAGAGAAGGTCGGCACATTCTGCTTATTATTCTGGTTCGGATCCGCTGCGGCGGCATCCATTGTACCTGAAGGTACGGCTGCAATTGCCAATAATAAAGTCATTGTTAATGCAATGCTCGACCTGGCTCTACGTTTAACAAAACTTCTCATCGTATAGATTTACCCCTTTCTAAATTGGAATACAGTGATACATTCTGCTTTCATCGCTAAAATACCTTTATATTTATAAATATTATTAATGTATTTATGAATTAAATAGCTGTAGAGAAGGTGCCATATTCTATAATTAGGTAGAGGTTATAAATTATGGTTGACTATATGTATTGGTGGAGGTACGTTAGTTATAAACAAAACAGTTGTATTTTTGAGCTGTTTATGAACAAGGAGGAAATTATGAATATCAGGTTGTTCGTATGCCTTATGGTTCTATTTAGTATTGCCACTGTACACTCGAATTCGACATCAGCTCAAGCTCAGACCCCTATACACCTGAAGGTCAATGATCATTACGTTTTATACACCTATCCTGCCTCGCCTTTTGTGGATACAAAGGGGAGACTGCTTATACCGCTCCAAGTAGCTGGGGATATACTGGGTGGTAAAGTAACTTACAACGCAGCGAGCAAAACCGCTGCTGTTGATTTGTTGGGGCGTAATGTAACGGCTACGATCGGATCACCCGAAATTTCGGTTAACGGTGAGCCGGTGACAATGGACACAGTCCCCATCATGAAAAGCAACGCGATGTTTTTACCAGTATCCATTTTGTTGAAAGATACGGATGCAAAGATGGAGTGGGATTCCAAGCGTGGCTTATTGAAGATATGGCATGACAGCTTTACGGAAAGTCCAGTTCTTATGAGGTTCAAGGGACAAGACTTGGCCCAAGTCATTGATGCAAATGCATTTGATCTTACTTCCTTTGACTGGGATCAAAAGCAGGGTGTATTGAATATTCATGCTACGTATAAGAGTGACTTATCGCCCGTTTTCAAGCAAATTGACTTTAATCCTATGATTGTGTATAGCAAAGGGACCTATAGTGTAGATCCTTATTCTAAATCCGGTTCATTTCACAAAGTCAAAATAACCAGTGCAGGTCATTTGCTTTATACAAAAAATATCGGTACAACTAATGCGGATAGTGATTATATAAAATACATTACTTCTGTGGGCAGGCTGATTCAGTAATGAATACATGATGGTAGTGAATCATCAAAAAAAACGACAAGGCCTATAGAACCTTGTCGTTTTTTTGAAGCATGAGTCTTAGAAGGAAATGATTTGGCTGCTGTTGCCCTTATTGCGGATGTACCCCTCGACTCTGTCAATTTTCTCTCTATTTTTTAGCTGGTCGATTACGCCATCAGTTAGGTTGCTTCTTTGATTACTGGTGAGTTTGTTGTTCCAATCATCAGAATTTACATACACATCAACGGTTGCTTTACTGCTGTCGCCTCTTACAGTGAAATCAAAGCCAACACCGGCGTAGTTACCGTATCTGTCAGTCAAAGAACGTTGGATACTGCTAGTATCCAGAGAAGAAGCTACCTTTTTAATCGTTACATCGCCTCTGCTGTTGGTTGAAAAGGTCGCCAATTTATCTCTATTACTGGAGTTCTTCACTGTGCCGTCAATATCGGCATCTTTGTACTCTTTCAAAATGTCCTTAACGATGTCCTCCAGGTAGCTTTCCTTTCTGCTGTCGGACAGGTCATCCCATCTGGACTTGGTCATTTCGATGGTCACGTCAATATCGCTTTTGTTACCATCCAGCGTGATATCCGAGTTCGTGTTGTAGGAATCACTGTAATCCTTGTTCAGTTGCTTTTGAAGATCTTTCAGGGTGCTTGAACTATTTTTGCTCGCTTCATCTTTCAGCGTCTGATTGTCTTTTTGCAACTGAGCAATGGTAGCATCTTTCGTTGTGTTCGCTGCTTTTGCTGTGTTCAGTTCTTGAGTCAGCGTCGTAATCTGGTTGTTCAATGCTGTAACTGTAGACTGATCAATAGGAACGCCGTTGTCAGCAATGACTACGCGTTTGTTTGTGCCATCCCATGTTACTTTTTTATCCAAAGCAGTACCTGCCAGCTTCAGCGGGATATACGTCACGCCATCCAGCAGAAATGGTTCTGTTTTAGCATCAGCAGGAACCTCGGTTCCGTTGTAGATAATTTTAATATTGTTATATACTGCTTGGATCGGCTTAGTTACTTGTGCAGCATATGTAGATTGGCTGAACAGAGCCCCGGAGATGGCCAAGGCCGACACGGCAGTGATGATGACTGGTTTCTTCATGGACTTCAATGATTTCATTCGTTGGTCTACCCCTTTATTTAAGAATTATAGCTTGATACATAGACTAGAGTAACATTAATACATACAAAATCCAACAGGTTGGAAGGGTTGTTATTGGTTGTGCTTATATTAGTTAGACGCAAAAGCGACTGTAAAAGTTGCCCTGTTTGCGTAAATATTTTTCCAAAAGTAACCGAACAAAATAAAACAGTCCGCTGTACAAGACAGCGGACTTGTTTGGAGTACAGTGCGTTAGGGTATCAAAAGTTGGATTATTTGTGGTCCTTCAGTTTGCCTGCTGTTTCCTGAAGATGGCCTTTGGCTTTATCCAATTTACCTTCGGCTTGAAGTGACTTATTATCTGTAGCGTTCCCGATTTGATCCTTGATTTCGCCTTTAGCTTTATTTACATTACCTTTGATTTTATCGCTAATTCCGTTATCCTTCATGGTATAGCCCTCCTCATATAATCAAACTTTCTTTCAGCATGCTGTAGTTACTCATTACCCGAGCGAGGGTAATACGAAACGTAAGGCTGTAGATCACAGACAGGGGCATAATGTTGGAGACGGGGTTAACTAGATCGTGAAATAAGGAGTGAGCGTATGCTCAAAATTTTATTGTTTATTCTCGTTATTCAACTTATTTATGTATCGGCGTATACACTACGTATGATTTTGACGCTGAAAGGACAGAAGTACATTGCTGCACTCATTAGCACCGTGGAAGTTACGGTCTATGTGTTGGGCTTGAATGTCGTGCTTAGATATCTGGATCAAGTGGCAAGTCTTGCGGTATACGCCATCGGCTACGCAGTGGGTATTCTTATTGGAGCATGGATTGAGGAAAAAATAGCGCTCGGTTATGTCACTGTGAAGGTGATCAGCAATGAGATCAATGGAGGAATTGCCAATGCGCTGCGAGACAAAGGCTACGGCGTTACAGCTTGGCTGGGCAGCGGACGTGATGGAGAACGTCTGGTGATGGAGATTTTGGCCAAGCGTAAAAACCAGAATAAGCTGTATCAATCCATTCTGGAGCTGGATCCCAAGGCTTTTGTCATTACAGTGGAGCCAAAGCAATTTCATGGCGGTTTCTGGACCAAGGCTATCCGCAAATAAGGATTTTGGTAAAATACGCATATTTTCCGTAGGTTGGAGCATATTAATACCCGCACAGGAGGGAATTAACAGTATGCCGACAGGGGATGTTCCCCTATAACAACCAAGGGGGGATATAGATGTACAGACGCCAGGCCCCGGAAATCATTCCAGAGGAAAATACGGCTATTTGGTCGTGTACCAACGAGGGTTGCAACGGATGGATGAGAACGGATTTTACCTTTTTGAGCGAGCCGGCTTGTCCACTTTGCCAAGCCACGATGGGTCAGGAAATGCGGATGCTGCCGATTCTCAATCGGACGGGCAATTCCTTTGTGGCCCAGCGCTCTTGATTGAAGGTAAGCCCATGATTACGCTGCAAAGATTATAAACGTCAAAAGCCGCTCCAGCGACATGCTGAGCGGCTTTTGGTTGTGGAATATTCACTGATCATGATCACTCAAGGGGCTGCACGGAATCACGATATACAATATGACCCTGTACAAGGACTCGACCAAAACGACTGCCGGGATGGCTTATTTTTTTCATCATTGAATCCACCGCGGTACGTGCCATTTGCTCAATGTCTACTCCGACCGTGGTCAGTTGCGGAACAATAAGCGTGGCGTATACATCGTTATCAAAGCCGACTACAGAGCAATCCTCGGGTACGCGGTATCCCAGACCAATCAGCTGGTGCACCAGATTGTGAGCAACCTGATCGCAGTTGCATACAAAGGCGGTCGGTAGTGGCTGAGGCAGCTCCATTTCAACATAGGACCCTTCGTCGTCCCGGTCACTGAGTACCCACTCGTTACGGAGGGGCAACCTGTGCTCCAGCAAGGATTTATAGTAGCCGAGGAAACGATCTTGAATACTACTGGTGGAATAGATATTTCCCACATAAGCAATATCCCGGTGCCCCTGGGCGATCAAGTAGTTGGTCAGCTCATAGGCTCCGTAAAAATTATCCGTCACCACAGAGTCGATATCGGCATGCTCATCATAAAAGTCGAGAAACATTTTAGGTTGGTCCATGGTTTGTACCAGCTCAATATATGGCTTGCTCACCTGGCCCAGAAGAATGAAGCCGTCCACCTTACGGTCGTAATAGATACGTGGCAGATTAAGCTGTTCTTCGTCCTCGCGATGGAGGATGTGAAGGATCCCGTAGTAGCCGTATGGCTCCAGTGCTCGTGAAATTTGCTGGTAAATATGCAGATAAAACGATTGGCCAGGACCGGTAAAACGTTCAGGGATGACAACACCAATGTTATAGGTGAGCCCTTCCTTCATGGACTTGGCAACGGTATTGAAACGATAACCCATTTCGCCCGCGAGCGTTTTAATACGTTCTTTTAGCTCCTCGCTAACCCCATCCTTGTCATTGAGCGCCTTCGACACGGTCACGCTGCTTATTCCCAGCTTATCTGCAATATCCCGCATCGTTACGTTGCTCTTCATTCCTGTTCCGCCTTCCAATTTTAAAAAGATAAGCATTTTGCCTACATCCAGATAAGAGTTGCAAAATGCTGGGGTGAATATGGATAGCTTATCCGCTTGTAGAAATTCAATTAGCTTAGCGGTGCAGCTGCTCTGTAAAGATACAAGGACTGGCAGCCATAGCTGCCCATAGAACAACAATTAGCCTGCGGGTAACAGTTGTTCTATGGATAGTATACATGGTTCCACAAGCAGGATAAAGCTTACGGCTTAGATCTGCTGGGAAGGACGGTTGCTTGCTTGCAATAGCGCTTCATTGCGATGGATCAGCTCACGGCGGATAGCGGCGCTGCCGAGAGAACGCAATGGGTCGGACGGTGTATTGAAGGTGTAGTCTTCTAGACGGGCAATGGTGGTCGTCGCTACGTGGATACGGGTATCACTGGACGCGTAGTATATGAAGACTTCATCTCGTTCATTAACGACTGCCCCATTGCAGAAAATAACATTCGAAACATCACCCACGCGTTCCTCATCATAAGGAGCCAGAAAATGCCCGCCAGGCTTGGCAATGACGCGCGTAGGGTCTTCCAGACTGGTGGCAAAGGTATACAGCACATATCGCAGCCCGGCGGCTGTATTGCGTACCCCGTGAGCGATATGAATCCAGCCGCGACTCGTTTTGATCGGAGCAGGACCTTGCCCGTTCTTGACTTCGTATACCGTATGATAGTAGCGCTCGTCAATGACTGTCTCATGTTCAATCACGGGCTGCGTAATATCTTTGCAGAGACCGAACGCAATGCCTCCGCCTGAGCCGGTGGAAATAAACCCATCTTGGGGACGAGTATAGAAGGCATATTGACCGTCCACAAATTCGGGGTGCAGGACAACGTTGCGTTGCTGCGGGGACTGGGTAGTGATGTTGGGAAGCCGGGTCCATGTGCGGAGATCACGAGTGCGGACTAGTCCAGCCTGAGCGACAGCGCTGGAGGTATCGTGGGCTGGCGCGTCAGGGTCCTTTTTCTCCGAGCAATAAATACCGTAAATCCAGCCGTCCTCATGCTTCACCAGCCGCATATCGTACATATTGGTTTCATCCGGGTCGATATCATCCCATACTAAGGGAGCGTCAATGAACCGGAACTGATCAATGCCGTTATCGCTCTCTGCCAAGGCAAAAAACGACTTTCGATCCAGTCCCTCGGTGCGTGAAACAAGAATGTATTTTCCTTCATGATAGATCGCTCCAGGATTCAATGCCGCATTCACACCCAGTCGTTCCATGAAAAAGGGGTTGGTTTGTGCATCCAGGTCAAACCGCCAGTGAATGGGAACATGATGGCGTGTGAGCACCGGATAGAGGTAGCGTTCATAGATACCATTGTAAAAGGAGGTTTTAACCTCATTGGGGCGCGTAATCAGTTCTTCTTGCTGCAACAGCAGCTCATTGTATTTGCTATGAATCATTGTTTTTCCATCCTCTCCAGCATTTCGATGCAAAATCGGCTGTTATGATATGGGCACTTCCAAGGACCTGCAATCTCTCTCGCATCAGGCTTACCGTCGGTTTGAACTGACCAGAACCATTCGCCTCCGGCGCGCGGATCGATGATATATTGCCGGGTATAGGTCCATAGATTTCGCACAATGTGCAAAAATCGTTCATCCTGTGTCCGCTGAAACGCATTGTAAAAACCAACCATTGCTTCGGCCTGTACCCACCAGATACGTGAAGTGTCTACCCGCTCTCCCTCCCGCTCGTTGATGAGCGATCCGTCTGGCTGAATAGCCCGCTCAGCTACCGCGCCGGCAATATCCACCACCATGTTCACATACTCAGATGGATGATAACCCAGTACATTCATTGCGTCCTCCATCAACCAGCTGGCTTCGATGTCGTGACCATATGAGGTCAGATCGAGCAGTGAGCGCCATTCGCGATCGAAGAACACTCCCAAGCGCCGGGCGGAAGCATCGTAAACACGATGGTATAAAATGTCCAGCACGTTCTTCAGTGCATCCCGAACCTCTTCGTTTGGGTAGGCACGTAGCAATTGGGTATACGCTTCCAAAACATGAATATGCGTATTCATGGTAATATGCGCGGTAACTCCATTTTCACTGAGTAGCTCATTAGGCTGCGCGTTCCACGAACGATCATATTGTTCACCGTATGCCTGTAGAGCAGGATCATACCCCTTTTGTTCCACCAGATGAAACAGTTCCATTGCCAGTGGCAATGCATTCGGGTCATCCGTAGCTCGTGCATATTCTGCCAGCGCATAGATGGCAAATGCCTGCGCATATACATGCTTGCACGTATCCACCGGCTGCCCCGTGTAGTTCACCATCCAGTACATTCCTCCATGTAACGGGTCAAGCAGGTGATCTTGCAGAAATGTAAAGGCATGTCGTGCCGCGTCTGCATAGGCGCGTTCCCCAGTTACACGGGCAGCTGCTGAGAAAGACCAAAGTAGTCGCGCAGTGGCGATGCCACCTTTGTCCGCTTGTTTATGGATGTGCAGATCCACGTCTACCTCGCCATAAAATCCGCCATGCGCTTCATCTTTCAAGCCTAACCAGAATGGGAGTATGTGTTCCTTCCATTCCTGTCTAATTTCGTGTACTAGTGTTTCCAAGAGACAAAGCCTCCTTCGGAAAATTATTTATTAGTTTATCGTTAACCTTACAGAAGTATCATATCTAGGTGTTTATAAACTGTCAACCATGCTAGATTCGTGTTTTTTACAAGAAGAGGACCACGATATTTTACAAAAAAATATTGTAATTGACACAGTAAGCGCTAACATAATAAAATGATTTTGTTAGTTTAACGATAACCTTATTAAAAACAACAGGAGGGGTCGTCTCATGAAGTTGTCCAAGGTTTTGATGTCATTACTATCCGTGCTTTTGATAGCGGGGCTGTTTACTGGCTGTAGCTCAAAGAAGGATGCGCCAGCTGCCGGTTCTGATCCGAAGGGTCCGGAAGGGGAAATTACGGTGATCACACAGCGGACAGATATTGTGGATACCGTATTTCAGGATTACGCCAAGGAATTTAACAAACTTTATCCGAACGTGAAGGTCAATTTTCAGGCATTGGCCGATTATGATGGTCAAATTAAAATTCGGATGGGAACCCGGGATTACGGAGATGTGTTGCTGATTCCTGGCAGCATTCCGATTGAGGAGCTTCCTAATTTTTTTGAGCCACTAGGTACTTATGACGAGATGAAAAACAAGTATACCGGCATTGAAGAACGTACAGTGGATGGTAACAGCTACGGTATTCCGATTGCGATGGTTTACTCTGGCGTGATTTATAACAAAAAAGTGTTCAAGGAAGCAGGGATCACACAAATTCCTAAAACACCGGATCAATTCCTGAAAGCGTTACAGCAAATTAAGGACAAAACCAAGGCAGTGCCGCTGTTTACGAACTATGCCTCTGGTTGGGCACTGACCCAGTGGGAGTCTAGCCTGGCGACAGTAGCGGGTACGAAGGAATACGTGAATGTGACACAACCGAATTCGGATGATAATTTCACGAAGGGTCAGCCCCACTATGAGCTGTACAAGGTCCTGTACGATGCGGCTAAAAATGGTCTGATTGAAAAAGATCCAACGACTACGGATTGGGAGACCTCCAAGGCGGATCTTGCACAAGGTAAAATCGGTACGATGGTCCTTGGCTCTTGGGCGATTGATCAGATCAAAAGCGTAGCTTCTAACAAGGATGATATCGGTTTTATGCCTTTCCCGACGAATGCCTCCAAGGTACTTGTACCGCTGGCAGGTGACTTTAACCTCGCTATTAACGTAAACAGTGAAAATAAAGAGGCAGCCCGTGCCTGGGTGGATTGGTTTACCGAAAAGTCCAACTATGCCGTAGAGCAGGCAGGCAGCATTAGTCCGCTGAAGGGTGCCGCAATGCCTGCCATTTTGAAGCAGTACGAGAATGAGGGCGTTGCTTTTGAAGCGCTGACTCCGTCTCCGAAGGGGCAGGAAGGAATTGTCGATAAAATCGATAAAATGGGAGAAATCGGCTTGTGGCAGCCTGATTTCAAGAAACGAATTATTGAGGCAGGGGTTGGTAACCGCCCAGAATCGTACGACACCATTATGAAGGATCTGAACGATGCATGGGTGAAGGCGCGTGCTGAAGTGGCAGCCAAGGAAGCAAAATAACCATCTGAACTTTACCATAAGAAGGGATTGACATGGTAGTTGATGGACGGATAGCCAGGAGGTGCAGCATGTTTAAATTTTCGAATCTCAGCTACTCCAAACAAAGATTAGCGATTATTGTTGCCTTTTCGTTTATTCCACTGGCGCTGCTGGTCACTTTTGCGTACTTGCCGGTGATCAATATGTTTAAATACAGCTTTTCGGACTGGAACGGCTATAGTAAGCGTCTGGAATATGTGGGCTTTGAAAACTATATT
This sequence comes from Paenibacillus sp. Mc5Re-14, assembly GCF_001049835.1. Taxonomy (NCBI): domain Bacteria; kingdom Bacillati; phylum Bacillota; class Bacilli; order Caryophanales; family Paenibacillaceae; genus Paenibacillus; species Paenibacillus sp. Mc5Re-14. The sequence continues at coordinate 2,796,455 of NZ_CVPD01000001.1, forward strand.
AAAATTTTTACCGACCCCGAGTATTTCTCGGTGTTTAAGGTCAGTCTGTATTACTTTGTAGCCACGTTTGTACAGATGGGTTTGGCCCTTTATTTTGCGACCATTCTCAGCTTTCAGACCTGGTTTAAAAATTTCTTTAAAGGCATTTTGTTCTTCCCTTCCCTGATGAATGGGGTGGCGATTGGTTTTATTTTTCTATTCTTTTTTAAGCCGGATGGCACCCTCGATACACTGCTTCAGGCAGTGGGCTTGGGTTCGTATGTCAAGCTATGGCTGGGCAACCCGGAGATTATTAATATTTCGCTGGCAGGTACGTCGATCTGGAGATACATGGGCTTTAACTTTATTGTGTTTCTAGGTGCGATTTCTTCCATATCCAGTGATTTGTATGAAGCAGCCGATATCGACGGAGCCAACCGCTGGCATCAGTTCCGCTCTATTATTTTGCCGACCATCAAGCGAATTTTGCAGCTGAACCTGATCTTGGCGATTAGCGGCGCGATCAGTGCATTCGATATTCCTTACATTATGACCGGTGGCTCCAACGGTAGTAAAACGTTCGTCATTCAGACGATTGATGTGGCATTCAAATACAGCAAGGTTGGTTTGGCCTCGGCGATGGCGGTTGTTCTGCTGTTGATCGTAATTGCTGTTACGTTGCTTCAGCGGTTGCTGATTCGGGGGGAGGAGGACTAATCATGTATAAGCTAAAAAGATTGCTGGCAAGCAGCATCAAGTATGCCGCGCTATTGCTAGGTGCGTTCATTGCTCTACTGCCGATTGTTGTGATTTTGTTTGCATCTTTGAAGACGAAGGCTGAATATGCGACAAGCAGTCCTCTGACTCCCCCGGTGAACTGGCTGAACTGGGCGAACTACGCCAAAGCCTTTGTGGATGGAAATATGCTAACTGGATTTTTGAACACAGCCTTTATTTTGCTGATCTCCATCATCGGGGCTACGTTGACCGGTTCCATGATCGCGTATATTTTGAATCGTTTTAAATTTAAAGGTAAAAGTCTCATGCTGGGTGCGTTCTTGCTCGCCACGCTCATTCCGGGGGTGACGACACAGGTATCGACATTCCAGATCATTAACAAACTGGAACTGTTTAACACACCTTGGGCAGCCATTTTACTTTATTTGGGGACCGATATTATTGCGGTGTATATTTTCCTTCAGTTTCTGGATTCCATCGCAGTGGCGCTGGATGAGTCGGCCATGCTGGATGGGGCTTCCTATCTGACCATCTACTGGCGCATTATTTTGCCGCTGCTGAAGCCTGCCATTGTGACGGTAATCATCATCAAGGGTGTTAATATTTACAATGATTTTTACACCCCGTTCCTGTACATGCCCAAAACAAGTCTTCAGGTTATATCGACGGCACTGTTTAAGTTTAAAGGGCCATACGGATCGCAATGGGAGGTCATTAGCGCGGGCATCATCATTGCGATTATTCCGACGCTGGCTGCGTTTTTATCATTACAAAAGTATATCTATAACGGATTTGCACAGGGTTCAGTCAAATAGAAAGATCAAAAAATAAAGTGTTTAGGTGAGAGGAGAGTCAAGAGTATGAGTAAATTGAATGTGGATTTGGATGTAGGTAACGTACGAATTGTAGGAGATAGCCTGTCGAAAATGCCGTGGCAGGATAAGCCCGAAGGTAGCGAGGCTCCGGTGTGGAGGCATACTGAAAACCCGGTCATTGGACGGAATCCGGTACCCGGCATTGCCCGTATTTTCAACAGTGCAGTAGCTCCGTATGAAGGACGGTTTGTAGGAATATTTCGTGCTGAAACGATTAATGGACGTCCGCATTTGCATCTCGGCTGGAGTGACGATGGGCTGGCTTGGGACATTGAGACAGAGCGTCTGCATTTGGTCGATGAGGAAGGGAATGAGTATCAGCCTAATTATGCTTACGATCCGCGTCTGGTTCGAGTGGAAGATACGTATTATATCATCTGGTGCACAGATTTTTATGGAGCAGCGCTGGGGATCGCACAAACGAAGGATTTCAAAAGGTTTGTGCGATTGGAAAATCCGTTCTTGCCGTTTAATCGCAACGGAGTGCTGTTACCTCGTAAGCTAAATGGAAACTTTATGTTGCTATCCCGTCCGAGCGACAGCGGTCATACGCCTTTTGGCGATATTTTCCTTAGCGAAAGTCCTGACTTGGTCTATTGGGGCAAGCACCGTCATGTAATGAGCAAGGGCGGTCAGGGCTGGTGGCAATCGGTGAAGATTGGCGGCGGACCGGCACCGATTGAGACGACAGAGGGCTGGCTGATGTTCTATCACGGGGTGACAGGCACGTGCAATGGACTGGTATACAGCATGGGAGTAGCTGTTCTTGATCTGGATGATCCGTCCAAAGTTAAATATCGTTCCTCCAATTTCGTGTTGACCCCGGAGGAATGGTACGAAGAGCGTGGCTTTGTGCCGAATGTGGTGTTCCCGTGTGCTACACTGCATGATGCGGACACCGGAAGAATTGCAATTTATTATGGAGCCGCTGATACGTATGTAGGTATCGCATACACGACAGTATCTGACATTATGAAGTATGTCATCGCAACGGATGAAGTAGTCGCAGATGACCGTGAGTCAGGCCGGATGTAGGAGGGAATTTACATGCCGGAGGATATGTCTTTACAGCAGCTACAATCCTATATGGGAAGTAATCCGAAGCCGCGGGATTTTGATAAGTATTGGGAACGGGCGCTGCAAGAACTGGAACGACAGCCACTGGAATATACACTGGAGCCTGCCGATTTTGTCTCTCCGCTGGTGGAGTGTTACCATCTGTATTTTACTGGAGTGGGCGGGGCAAGGGTACATGGGAAGCTGGCTCGTCCCAAGCATCTTACGGAACAAGGTCCAGCCTTGGCGATGTTCCATGGGTATTCCTGCGATAGTGGCGACTGGTTCGACAAGGTGAGCTATGCGGCACACGGATTCACTGTGCTGGCTATGGATTGCCGAGGACAAGGTGGACTGTCCGAGGACAATTTGCAGGTTCAGGGAACGACGGTTCGCGGCCATATTATCCGCGGGATTGACGACCCGGACCCGGATCGGTTGTATTACCGCAACGTATTTTTGGATACGGTACAGACGGTGCGCATTCTAATGTCTATGGAGCAGGTTGACCCTGAACGGATCGGTGCATTTGGCTGCTCCCAAGGCGGGGCACTAACGGTTGCCTGCGCTGCATTGGAGCCGCGTGTCCGTGTGGCGGTCCCGGTATATCCGTTCCTGTCGGATTATAAAAGAGCTTGGGCGCTGGATGCAACGACATCGGCCTATGAGGAACTGGTTTATTATTTTCGCTGGTTTGATCCCAATCATGTACGTGAGAGCGAAGTGTTTCACCGCTTAGGCTACATCGACATTCAACATTTAGCAGACCGTATTCGAGGACGGGTGCTATTCGTGACAGGGCTATCCGATGTGATTTGCCCACCTTCCACACAGTTCGCAGTGTACAATAAAATCGTATCGGACAAGGAATTGCTTGTGTATCACGAATATGGTCATGAGTATTTACCCTATCTGTCAGATCGTGCCATGAGCGAATTTTTGCGGCTGTAGGGGTTGAACTTAGCTAAAGGCTCCTTTATAGTAATAGCTATAACCTTCGTGAAGCGTAATAAATGAATGCCCCATTTGTATAACCTCAATAATATGGTTTGAGGGTCTCTACCAGGAACCGATAAATCCTGATTACAAAAAGTGTACGTCTTGTACATTTCTTGTGGTCAGGATTTTTTTGCGTGATGCGAGGGAATTACATGACAGCAAAGGAGCTAATGTAATGAACTTCAAAGTAGTTATTTTAACCATTGCGACCTTTACGGTAGGTCTGGTGGAGTTGATTATTGGTGGCGTGCTGCCCCAGATTGCACAGGATTTGAATGTCTCTGTAAGCACGGCAGGACAGCTTATCATGATCTATGCGCTTGTGTACGCTATTGCCGGGCCGACTTTGTTGGCGTTGACCGCCAAAATTGAACGAAAACGACTGTATTTGTGGTCGATGTTTATCTTTATCCTGGGAAGTCTGCTGGCTTTCTGGAGTCCGAACTATGCTGTGTTGTTTATATCTCGTATCGTTACTGCTGCAAGTGGGTCGTTGATCGTGACATTGTCACTAACCATTGCGGTTAAAGTGGTGTCCAAAGCTTATCAGGCCCGCGTTCTCGGTGTAATCTCCATGGGGGTCAGCTCCTCTATCGTGCTAGGCATCCCAGCCGGGGTGCTGATTGGAAATGCGTTTGGCTGGCGGGTGCTATTTCTGATTATTGCCTTGTTGACCGTAGTTTCTATGATCATCATGAACTTGTTTATGGAACGGATTCCAACAGAACATGTTGTGCCTATGCGTGAGCAGTTGAAGTCCTTGAAAAATGTTAAAGTAATCAGCGCCCATCTGGTAACAACGCTAACACTGGCGGGACACTACACGTTATATGCTTATTTCACTCCGTTTTTGGAAAACCTGATGGGTTTGAACGCCTCGTGGGTGAGTGTGGCCTATTTCGTCTTTGGGCTGGCGGCAGTGAGTGGAGGTTTTATTGGCGGTTCTTTGGCCGACCGATTCGGCACAGCGAAAAGTATTCTCATTGTCGTAGGTGTGTTTATCGCTGTGATGTTCCTGCTGCCGTTCTCGATTCACTCGATGTATGTGTTTGTGCCGCTTCTGATCATCTGGGGAATCCTGAGCTGGGCCTTGTCGCCCCCAATGCAAAGTTATCTTATTGAAAATGCACCCGAATCAGGCAGTATTCAGCAAAGCTTTAATTTCTCTGCACTCCAGGTCGGGATCGCTCTCGGTTCTGCCTTAGGTGGGGTAGTGATTGAGAATAGCGCTTCTGTTGCCACGAACGCTTGGGTGGGCGGGGCATTTGTGATTGTTGCTTTTGTCTGCGGCGTATTTTCGATTACCAGAGCCGGGACATCACAGGCTGTCAGAGGGCAACACTCCGTTTCATAGTGCGATAGGCCATTACCCCTCTTTTATAATACGAGAAAACATGCTATACTACACACAATTATGAAGAAGGAGGTGAGGTAGGTGAATCACGAGATGCTGAACAACCGTATTAGCCAGCTGCCGATTGCTATGGCTGGCATTGTTCATGCTTTTCCATACAACGGGAGAAGTCTGTCCAATTTTAATCATACGGTTGTAAACATCGCGAGAAGACGCCTACCTTAACTCGAACGGATTGCTACATCTTCCGAAGAGTCGCGGGGTTGCTCCTGCGGCTCTTTTTGTGTTACCTGGGTAAGGGTCTTCCTAAATAAAGGAGAGCCTGAACATGTATATTGTAAACGGTCAACAATTGAAAAAATACCACGCTGCCAATCTGATTTTAGATGGTGCAACATTTGATATCCATAAGGGAGAAAAGGTGGGGCTTATCGGTCGCAACGGAAGCGGCAAAACCACCCTATTACGCCTAATTGCACGTTTGTCCCGCCCGGATGAAGGGCAGCTCGCCATCGCCAAGGATACGAAAATCGGCTATTTGCCGCAAATCCCGGCAGAGTTTGAAAGCTTCACCGTATACGAAACGCTGGCTTACGCCTATCGTGAGCTGAAGGATTGCCGCAATCAGATGAGCACGCTCGAACGGGAAATGTCAGATCCGGTTGTGGCAGCGAATCCGGAGCTGTTGGAGAAGATGCTGCAAACGTATGCTTCCCTACAGGAGCAGTTTGAGCGTAACGGTGGCTATGAAATGGATGCAAATATGGATCAGGTAGCGGATGGGCTAGGTATTCCCAAAGCTATGTATACGCGCAACTTCGGATCACTGTCAGGCGGAGAAAAAACCAAAATAGCACTGGCATCACAGCTCATTGGACGGCCGGATTTGCTGCTGCTGGATGAGCCAACCAACCATCTGGATTTGAAAGGGATGGAATGGCTAGAGCAATTTTTGCAGAGCTACACCGGGGCCTGTGTGGTTGTATCCCATGATCGCTATTTTCTGGATCGAGTTGCTGGCAAGATGATCGAACTGGAGGATGGCGAGGCCTTTACGTACTATACGAATTACAGCGGCTACGTTAAGGAAAAGGAAGAACGTCTGCTGCTGCAATTTGAGGATTATAAGGAACAGCAAAAGCGGATCAAAAAGATGAAGGAGACCATTCGGCGTTTGGAAGAGTGGGGACGCAATGGCGACAACGAAAAGTTTTTCAAAAAGGCAGCCTCAATCCGCAAGGCGCTGGAGCGCATGGAAATGGTGAAGCGGCCTGTACTGGACCCGCAGGGAGCGGAGTTTAACTTAAGACTGGAGGATCGTTCCGGTCGCCGGGTGCTTCAGTTTGAAGAAATCGCCAAAGCCTATGGAGAACGTCAGATATTAAACGGGGCTACGGGTAGCCTAGAATTCGGTGAAAAGGTAGCTTTGTTAGGCGATAATGGCGCAGGTAAAACGACGCTGCTCAAGCTGTTGCTTGGTCAGGAAAGCGCAGATACAGGCACGGTGCAATGGGGCGCGCGCGTCGAGTACGGATATTTGGCGCAGCAAGAGAGAGAACGGGATAGCCGGGCGACGGTGCTTGCTTACTTCAAGGAGGAAGCAGGGCTGGAAGAAGGCGAGGCGCGTGGGCAGCTGGCGAAGTATTTATTTTACGGCGCGGATGTGTTTAAGCCTGTGAGCATGCTGTCCGGTGGAGAGTGGTCCCGCTTAAGGCTGGCGCTGCTGGTCATGAAAAAGCCGAATTTGCTGGTGCTGGATGAGCCGACGAACCATTTGGACATCGACTCTCGTGAGGCCTTGGAGGAAGCGCTGGACACCTACACGGGAACGGTGTTGGCGATTTCACATGACCGCTACTTTGTGAACAAGCTGGCTGAGCGCGTGTGGGAGCTGGAGAACGGGAAGCTGTTCTTTTATCTGGGCGGCTTCGATGAATACCGCACGAAGAAGCGAGAGATGGAAAACGCCCGCTTGCAACGTGGGACGGATGCAGGGGGACGATCGGCATCTGCAAGTAGAGCCGCATCTGGTGGCGGCTCAGGCTCGGGCCTGGCTACGCCTGCTGGCGCAGCAAGCAATGATGCGGGAACGGCTTCGCGGACAGGAGCGACCACCGGAGCCGATGCGAGCCGTGCTCGCTCCGGGTCGGCAGGTCGCTTGGGGGTGCCCGATGCCCGGGGTGGGGCACCCGGAGCGAAGGCAGCGAAGCCATCCCACTCGCCCGCTGCGTCCCGCGAGCGCTTGGAGCGGGCGATTGCCGCCAAGGAAGCAGAATTGGCGGCGACAGATGCCGAGCTGGAGCTGCTCGGTACTGGTAGTGACACGGCACGCATGGCGGAGCTGTGGGACGTGCGTGAGCAGCTGCAAGCGGAGCTGGACACGTTGCTCGGCGAGTGGATTGAACTAGAGTAAGTGATAGGCTGGTTGCTGAAGATAGGCAAACGTATATTTTATAAAGGATAGCCCTGAGGTAGTACGCCTACTGAGGGGCTATTTTTGTATGGTAAAGAGAATGAGAGATTGGAAAAAGAATAACCATATATTAAAATAAATTGGTATTAATGATTTTTTATATTTTTATTTTACATATAAAGTAATTCGTTTACATTTCGCAACATATGATACTTTCTAATTTGTGCACGCGATGTTAACCAATATTAAATGGGCTTATCCATATTAATATCATGCCTATCAATTATACGATGGAGGGAACGATATGTCGGACTTCTTGCTGGAGGTCAATCAGGTAACAAAAAAAATGGGGAAAAGAAATTTATTAAATAATATTTCATTCAAGCTTCAGAAAGGGAAGATTTATGGATTCATCGGACCCAATGGAGCGGGCAAAACAACAATGATGCGTATTATGACTGGATTAATGAAGCCAACCAGCGGCTCTGTACAGATAGCTTCATATAATGTACATACGGACCGGGAAAAAGCGCTGTCCAAGGTGGGGGCCATTATTGAATCTCCAGTCTTTTTTGATTATATGACAGGCAGGCAGGTTTTACGTAATTTATCACGGCTGCACTCTGAAATTGCATCCTCAGATCGGGAGGCACATATCGAAGAGTTGCTTACAAAGGTGAGATTAGAAACGCGGGGCGACGACAAGGTAAAAACCTATTCGCTTGGAATGAAGCAAAGACTAGGTATTGCACAGTCCATGCTGGGTACTCCGGAGCTTTTGTTGTTGGATGAACCGTCTAATGGTCTTGATCCCATGGGGATGAGAGAACTGCGTGATATTGTGCTTGGTTTGCGTAACTCGGCCAATTATGCCTTTTTTATCTCCAGTCATCTGCTGGACGAATTGCAACAGATGTGCGATGAACTTATCGTAATTAAAGAGGGCAGGCTAGTTTGGCAGGGGCCTACTGATCAGCTGATAAAGGAAGGCCAACGTCTGGAGGATGCCTTTATGGGGTTAATGGGATTATGAAGCGATTGATACACAGTGAATTCGAACGATTGTGGAAGCGAAAGTGGTTCTGGCTTATGGTTTTATGCACACCTGTGCTAGCCTATTCGACAGGATTATACTATTTGCGTACTCGGAATGTTCCAATAGAGGTGCTACACCAGAATTTTATCGTCACCAGTCTGCAGGAGAATTTATATTTATTTTGCAACAGTGCTGTGGCTGCTTTAGCTGCTGCTGTGTTTACTGAGGAATTTCAAAGTGGACGGCTGCGGCTATTATTCATGCGTCGATTTACCCGTGGTCAGATTTTTTGGAGCAAGCTGCTGGTTTTGAATGTTTCTATCTTACTTCTTCTCATTATATATGCCTTATCCTCACAGGTGATCGCTGAAGTATGGAAATTTTCATATGATTTAAGTGATATAGGTCTGTCTGGAGTTCGATTGCTGCGCATCCTTGAATACTATGGCTGGGCATTTGCTTCTCTATTAGCTATAAGTTCCTTGTATTGCTTTTTTGCTATGTATAGCAAGAGTGTTACATATGCTATTGGTATTTGCATGGTATACAATTTGGCTTCTCTGTTATTTGATCCGCTGTATCTAAAATTGGCATCCTTTGTTTCTCATGTTCCATACCTATATGATGTGGTCACATTTATGATTATTCCATATCTGCAGCATACGGGATTGAATAATTCTTTAATCGGAAGTTTATCTGTGAACGGGGCCATCATTACCGTTGTAAGTGTATATCTTGTCTTGTTTACATGGGGGGCATATCGCCGCTTTGTAGCCGATGATTATTTGTGTTAGGGGGATTGCTTGATGCTGGGAATTTGGCACAGTGAAATGGAACGAATTTGGAAGCGGAAGTCCACTTATTCGTTGTACGTAGCCTATATATTAATAATTGTAGCGATTATATGGAGTTATAAAATGACGGGAACAAAGATCTTCCGTTTTGGTGAAGGAACCATGCTCGTCAACAATTTAAACCTGCCATGGCTGATGATGAGTGAGGTTGCTTTATTTCTAACTCTGGCGATGTTGCCTATCCTGTATGTGGATCAGTTGAGTGGTGATCTTTATTCAGGGGCGTATAGGCTCTACATGTTGCGCCCGTACCGTCGTTTGCAGTTTTGGCTTGCCAAGATGCTCGCACTATCGGTCACGACGGTCATTTTAGTTGGGACAGGTTTGTTTATAAGCGTGATTGCAGGATGGTTTCTTTTCCCGCATAGCTCTACTTTCTTAAAATATGGTGCATCAACACCTTCTACCTCATCTGATGCCATAACCTACATACTCGCATTTTATCTCATACTGTTTATCGTTTGTTTGGTGAAGCTCATGTTGAGCAGTGCCGTATGCTTATTTATATCTCGACCCCTGTTTGCTTATTTATCAATTCTGGTTTTATCTGCATTTCTCTTTAAATTGTCTAGACCGCTCATTATGTTAATGGACCCGTTTCGGGAAATATTACTTGCTCTAAGGGTCCAAAATTCATTTGAATTTTGGGTGTGTACAGGGGGAATGTCGGTGGTGTGCATTATTATTAGTTGTGTACGGTGGCAAAAACGAATTTTTTAACATAGATTTTGCAGTTGACACTATACAATTAGAAAAGATCCAAGCGACCGTTTGAAGGTTAGCTGGATCTTTTTTTATACGAACGGTGTTGGACTTCGTGGCGGTAATTGCTTCCACTGTATCGTTTCTTTTCTGCAAGGGACGGGTATTAATTGTCTAGTCCCGCATAGATTGACATAGGGGAAAAGGAGGTATGAGCATGTGGAATGGGGTCAAAAGACTGTCTGCACTAGCGGCGATCCTGCTGCTAGCGATCATTGTAAGCGCATGCAATAGGAGTGACAATTCAGGCAAGGTGCAAATTGAGTTTTTCCAAAACAAGCCGGAGGCCAAGGGTTCGTTCGATAAGCTGATCGCTCAATTCAATCAGGAACATCCCGGTATTGAAGTGACACAGGTCAATCCGCCAGAGGCAGAAACGGTGTTATTGACCCGGGTTGTCAAAAACGATGTACCTGACATTGTGGGGCTTGGGGCCACAGATACCTACTCCATTTTGGCACAGAGCGGTATTTTTACGGATCTCGCGAATACAGAATTGCCACGTACGGTGGACCCGATTTACCTCAAAATGCTTAAGGATGTGACTGGGGTCGATCCCGTGTATGGAATTCCTTATGCTGCGAATGCGAATGGTGTGATGTATAACAAGACACTTTTTAAGGAAATGGGATTACAGGTGCCCAAAACGTGGGATGAACTGATTGCAACGGCGCAAAAGATCAAGGCTGCTGGTAAAATCCCATTTTATTTTACATATAAAGATGATTGGCAAACGAACCTTCCTTTTAATGCATTGGGTCCGAATTTGGTGGGCATTGATTTTTTTTTGCAACGGCGTGAGAATCAGGTCACCTTTCAGGACAAGTACCGGGAGGTTGCGGAAAAGCAGCTGGAGCTGCTGAAATACGGACATAGTGATAATTTTGGCAAAAACTATGCTGACGGTAACCGTGCTTTCGCTAACGGGCAGGGACTGATGTACATCCAGGGCTCGTGGGCTATATCTGAAATTCGCAAAGCTAACCCGAAAGTGGAACTCGGATTTTTCCCGTTACCCACAGAGAATGACGCAAAGGCGGTCAAGCTGGTGTCTGGTATAGATACGCTTTTAGCTGTTTCGGAAAGCACGCCGCATAAAAAGGAGGCGGAGGAGTTCATTGCCTTCTTATTAAAACCGGAGAACAGCAAGCAATACATTACGGAACAAACGTTGTTTTCAGCGGTGAAGGGAGTCACGCAGGATGACCCGAGTGTGGCAGAGCTGCTGCCGTATTTTAAATCAGGCCGTGTTATTGATTTTGCCGATCATTATATTCCCAAAGCGGTCCAATTGAATTCAATTGTACAGGCGTTCCTGCAAAACGGAGACATCGATGCCTATCTAGCCAAGCTCGACCGGGAGTGGAATAAGGTAGCTAACCGCCGATAGGGGAGGAGGACGAGACATGAATAAGCGACTAACGACTTTTTACTGGATGACGGTGCCGGCGGTGCTATTGTTTTTTGTATTTTTGACCTTACCTGCCTTGCAGGGATTTTATTACTCGCTTACCAATTGGAACGGATTTGGCCATCAGTACCACTTTGTCGGGTTTAAGAACTATATTAATTTGTTTCAGGACGATAATGTGGGCAATGCTTACTGGTTTACTTTCAAATTTGCGATTGTGGTTACCATTGCGATTAATATTCTCAGCTTGCTGATTGCCATGGGGCTGAACGCTAAAATACGTTTCCGTAATTTCTTTCGCGGGATTTATTTCTTACCTAATATTTTGAGCGTGTTGATCGTAGGTTACATATTCAATTACCTGTTCTCGAATGTATTTACGATCTGGGGACAGAACTTAGGTATTGGCTCACTATCGACGAACATCTTAGGCAGTGAGCAGTTGGCTTGGGTAGGAGTGGTCATTGTAGCTGTATGGCAGGGCATCGCCTTTAATACGATTCTCTATCTGGCAGGGCTACAAACGATTCCGACCAGTCTGTATGAGGCATCCAATCTGGATGGTGCAGGTAAATGGCGTGAATTCTGGAGCATTACCTTTCCGTTGATTGCTCCGTTTTTTACGATCAATATGGTATTGGCGATGAAAAATTCCCTGATGGTATTTGATCAGATCGTGGCCTTGACGAACGGCGGACCGGGACGGGCCACGCAGTCGATTTCCCATCTGATATACACCGGGGGCTTTAGAGGTGGGGAATTTGCATATCAGTCGGCTAACTCTGTGATTTACTTTATTGTGATCGCGATCATTTCCATCTTACAGCTGCGATTCCTCCAGAGAAGGGAGATGGACAACTGATGAAAACAAGCAGACGTACCAACTGGCCTGTGCTGATTCTGGTAGCGTTGGGGACAATATTTATCCTGTTTCCCCTCTATATGACGGTGACGATTGCACTTAAAAATCCCGAGCAGATGGCGCATTCCGCCTTTGCCTTTCCGACGGAGCTGCATTGGGAAAATTTTAGTCGTGCAGTGGAAATGACCAACTTTTTCAGTGCTTTTCAGAATAGTGTGATGGTGACAACATCGACAGTTATCCTCACTTTGCTCACCAATTCCATGGTTGCTTATGCCATTGCTCGTAATATGCAGCGGCATTTCTTCAAGGGGTTATATTTTTACTTTGTGAGCGCCATGTTCATTCCGTTCCCGATCATCATGCTGCCGATTGTGAAGCTGGCCTCGGGCCTCCATATGACCAATCTGTTGGGTCTTATCGTGCTGCATACGGTATATGGCTTGGCGTTTAATGTCTTCGTGTATGTCGGTTATATTCGCTCCATACCGGTGGCATTGGAAGAGGCAGCTACGGTAGATGGCGCGACGACATGGGGGACATTTTGGCGCATTATATTTCCGCTGATGGCGCCGATTAGTGCTACGGTGGGGATCCTCACTTGTCTGTCCACATATAATGACTTTTTACTGCCGCTCATTATTATCAGCGATGCGGAACAATATACACTGCCGCTCGTTCAGTATGTATTTCAGGGACAGTTCAATACGGATTTTAATCTGGCCTTTGCCTCGTACCTGATGGCCTTGCTGCCGATGATTATCGTTTACCTGATTGCACAAAAATGGATTATCAATGGTGTTACGCAAGGTTCTGTGAAGTAAAGCTGAGCTACAACAGCTTCACGCAGACTGTGCCTTATTAGGCAAATAAAAAGGGGGCTCCTATACTGCGAATCACACAGGTATAGAAAACCCTCTTTTTATAGCATTGTTATTTAGATACTTTGCTGTTGCTTGTCAGTGGCTGCAAGGGTACGGTCGTCTCTGCTTCCGGGTCGTCTGTTGTATAGTAGAACATATAAATAGAAGCTTCCTTTCCCTTGAAGTTCTTGTAGACATCCACTGCCTTATTATTGCCATCTCCGGCGAAGTTGGCCGTGATCGGCTTGCCAATAATCCTTTCTTCCCCCAGGCCAATATGCGTCTGGTTAATCCCCCCAAAGTGAGTGTCCTCACTTTCGGTTTCTACGAACAAGTCCGAGCCTTGCTTGTAGTAGGTCCACTTCACAGGATAGCCACCGATTTGCGTCGTTAGCGTCTGTTTTTGCTCAGAAATATCAGCTAAACGCTGTGGCGTTTTGTCATCCGAATGGGTCGTAACCTTGTATTTGCCTGTAAAAGTAATGGGAGTGTCCTTGGTAATCACAAGATTGGCCGGTCTTTCAAAACGGATCGTGTTCAGATCGTGTTCCTGATCAGGTGAAGACCAACGGCTACCCTCTAACGTTGTACCGTTCACAGAAAGAAAATATTTTTGATAAGGTAACATGGCGAATTTCTCCTTGCTTCTGATCGTGACACGGATTTGTGTCGGTGTGACAATCATTTGTTCCAGCATAAAATTCGGATTGCCGTTCTCTAATGGGGTATTCAGCACGCTTTTTATTGTACCGCTCTCCATTTTCTTCTTGCTTAACTGCAGGTCAAAATTTAGGGGCTCATGTATACTTTTCTCGGTTTGTGCATATTGCAGTTTAAAAGTAGTTTGCCCTTCTGGTATATCCTCTTTAGTAAAATACTGCTGGGCTGTGTATTCTCCGTTCTCACCGGGTGTACCAAATGTCCCTCCAGATTGAGGATTCACAGGCTTCCCATCTTTGTAGGCAATAATTTGCGGATTGTCCCATTCCTTTGGTATGGACGAATCGAAGGTAATTGCTGAGGACAGCATCAGCTTGTCCTTACCTTGTTCAAATACTTGCACCTTCATATCTTGTAAGCCGTTACGATCCAGTTTGAAAGTCTGCGTCTGAGGTGATTTGATATCGAGCGGCAAATCCAGTTCCTGAACGCTGGTGAGCTCTATATGATCTACGGTCAGCCGCACGTTCTCTGTTTCTTGCTGCGGTGTCCAATCACTTTCAAAGTAACCGTTATAGCGTTGATTTTTCTCGTCCCATTGCTGAAAGCTATACTCCCCTTCGCTGCTTTTCCCCGAAGCATTTTTAAGTGATACGCCTTTGACATTCCAAAACTCGTTGTCTGCCCGTTTTCCGACCTCCAGGCTGTACAGAATCACAGTCCGATTCTCATCGACAATAGCGGTATGCAACGTCAGCTTTATCCCGTCTCTGGTTACGGATTGCTCCAGCGGCTGTCCAAGGTCTTGATTTAGTGCCGTCTGAATGCCGCTTCTTCCGTGCAGCAGATTGTCCCAATTATAATGGATGGCGGCATAGACGGGAACGGCAACGAGAAGTGCACTCAGAGAGGCGGCGATAGCTATTTTGCACCAATTTCTATGTCGGTGCGGAGTGAATGAATCGAAAGTGTCGGTTAGCGTAGGGGCAGTATGCCCTGTCTGTTCCATCCGGTTCCACATCTCATCGAAGTCAGGATAGGCCATTTTCGAATCATCATTTAACTTGCGCTTCAATGCCTTTTCTACGTTGTTCATAGTTCTCTCCTTCCAGCTCGGGAATCTGTGCGCCAGCCTCCCGCAGTATTTGTTCCATTAACTTTAGCCCTTTGTGTGTCCTGGATTTGACGGTTCCCAGCGGAATTTCCAGCAGTTTGGATATTTCCGCCAGCGTGAAATCATGCATATAGCGAAGTGTCAGCACAGCGCGGATTTTGGCCGGAAGGCGATTCATATAAACGGCCCATTCCTCAGCCGACTCGCGTTCCTCCACCTGCCTGTCTACTGACTTGCTTTCGGTTCCGGTAAAAAGATGGAGATTGGCCGATACTTTCAGATGCAGGCTTTTTCGGCGTTTAAGATGGTTCAGACAATGATTGACCGTAACTTTCATAATCCAGGCTTTTAGTTGCTTGATGTGCTCACGATTGCTGCGAAACAAGGTTATAAACACTTCCTGTGTTAAATCCTCTGCATCTGAGGCGTTATGGACCATGTAGTAGCAGGTTCGATATACATCCCGTTGATACAGATCAAACAGTTCTCGATTACTCTCCAAAGACGGTTCTCCTTTCTCGTGCAGTTTACCTATATAACAACTGGAGTCCCCAAAAGGTTCATTTGGTTGTGAAAAATAGATCGTACGCTCTGAATGTGTCCACTTTTTCTCCAATGTAACACACAAAAAAAGAAGCCTGTAAATCTCATAACTGCAGATTTACAGGCTTCTTATATGTTTCATTGCTAGACCCTACGGGATAAACACACCTTCGCGCGAAAACCCGTCAACGGATAGCTTGTGGACAACCTTCCGCTTAATCAGCCAGCCGTACAATCGTTCTACCCTGTGAGCGGGCTGCTAGGATGTCTTCGAGCGCGCTTGGCAGGTCAGCCAAGTCAATTTCGCGCTCAACGAGCTGTTCTAGCTGTTCCGGCTTCCAGTCACTGCCGAGGTGCTTCCAGATCGCTACGCGGGTGTCATAGGGGCAGAAGACAGAGTCTATGCCCAGCAGATTTACGCCGCGCAAAATAAATGGCAGCACCGTTGTAGGCAGCTTGGTACCTGCCGTCAGGCCGCTCACGGCAACAGAGCCGTTGTAGGCGATCTGGCTGAGCAGCGAAGCGAGCGGCTTTCCGCCTACAGGGTCTACAGCCGCTTGCCAAAGCTGCTTGGCTAGCGGCCGGATGCTCTCGGCACCGTCGTAAACCTCCTCACGCGAAATAACATCGGCTGCCCCGAGCGCCTTAAGGTAATCATGCGAATCAGCCTTGCCACTGCTGGCTACGACATGGTAGCCCCTCTTGTGCAGCAAGGCAATGGCTGCACCGCCTACCCCACCCGTCGCTCCGGTGACGAGCACCTTACCCTTCTCCGGCGCAACGTCGTTTTGCTCCAGCCGATATAACGACAGGGCTGCGGTGAATCCGGCTGTCCCAAAAATCATCGCCTCTCTCAGCGTGAGTCCGTCGGGAAGCGGAACCACCCAGTCCGCAGGCACGCGCGCATATTGGCTGAATCCTCCGAATTGAGACACACCCAGCCCGTACCCGGTAACGAGTACCGCTTGTCCTTCGCTAAAACGGCTATCCTCCGAAGAGACGACGGTTCCCGAGCAATCTATGCCGGGTACGAACGGATAGGATTTGACAATATTGCCATCCTTGCGGGCGGCAAGCCCGTCTTTATAATTGATGCTGGAATAAGCGACACGAATCAATACTTCTCCAGCAGGTAAATTGTCAGTTTTCAAAGAACGTACTTCTGCTTGAACCTCTCCGTCATGCGTCTGATCGACGACAAGGGCTTGAAATGATTGAGTCATCTGTAAAAGCCTCCTTTATTACCGTTTAAGTCTATGAATGACCTATATAATCCATTTCTAACTTACAAATTATGCTTAGGAAGCATACAACAATCTGCACATCCTGTCAGCGGCAATGCTCACAAGCTCTTAATCTATTATACCCTTTAGCTCATAACGACGTCGAAAAGTCCAGATTATGGATGTATCCTTGCAACATCCTGTTTCAATAAAGTTCGATAATCAATTATAAGAAGGTGATAAATGAATTCTTACGTATTTTTCAAATCATTTTACGTAAACGGGATGTATTTTCAGAATGACTGTGCTAACATACCCTTTGATCATTAAATATTCTATGAAGAAAGGTGAATGAATGACAACCAGAGCACTAAAAAATGGTTCGGTATTGTCCGAAGCCAAGGAACTGAATTTGTTCCGTTTGACATGGCCTATTTTCCTTGAATTGTTCCTGTTTATGCTAATGGGAAGCGTCGATACATTCATGCTCAGTTCTGTATCTGATAATGCAGTGTCGGGTGTGGGCGCGTCCAATCAAATTATTTCAATCGCTATCCTTGTACTGGAGGTTATCGGCAACGGCGCTGCTATCGTCGTAGCTCAATATATCGGTTCTAAGAAACTTGTCGAAGCGGCCCAGGTGACGGGTACGGCCATTACTCTGAATTTAATGGTAGGTCTTTTGCTAAGCGTGATTTTTCTTGTGTTTGGTACTCATATGTTGCAATGGCTGAATGTCCAGGGGGATATTCTGACTTACGCAGAATCCTATATGAGTATTGTCGGGGGGGCCATTTTCCTTCAGGCATTGATTAACTCGCTGGCGGCGACCATTCGTACGCACGGTTTTACCAAAGAAACGATGTATGTATCGGTTTTTATGAACGTGATCCACGTGGTCGGCAACTATGTTTTGATTTTGGGGCATTGGGGAATGCCTGCACTCGGTGTAGAAGGTGCTGCTATTTCTACAGTAGGTAGCCGCTTTATTTGTCTCTTGATCTTCTTCTGGCTGATGTACCGGGTAACTGAGGTCCGTGTCGAGTGGAAATATTACGTCCATTTATCCAGAAAATTTATCACAAAAATATTGCGTATTGGTGTACCATCCGCGCTGGAGTCCATCATGTATCAGTCTTGTCAGCTCATATTTACACTGTATGTGACTTATCTGGGCGCTGAAGCGATGGCGACACGTCAATATGCCAATAATATTTCGAGCTATATTTATTTGTTCAGTATGGCAGTTGGTATGGGAACGGCTATTGTAGTGGGAAGGCTCGTGGGAGCCAGGGAGAAGGATACGGCTTACAAACGTGTATTGAGCAGTGTGAAATGGGCGCTGCTCGTGACTGTGATCATTGATGCAGTGGTTATCTTTTTCCGTGTACCCTTACTCGGTTTGTTTACGGAAAACCCTGAAATTATTCGTTTGGGTGCGCAGGTTATTTTACTTAGCATTCTGCTGGAAACTGGCCGGACGACGAATATCGTCATTATTAACTCGTTGCGTGCTGCTGGAGATGCCAAGTTCCCGGTCTTTATGGGGTTGATCTCCATGGTCTGCATGAGCTTGCCGCTGGGCTATCTGCTGGTGTTCAAGCTGGATATGGGACTCGCTGGCGTGTGGCTGGCGATTGCTGCTGATGAGTGGACTCGTGCTGTCATCATGTATGCCCGCTGGAGAAGCCGGTTATGGGAAAAGCATTCGCTGGTCGAGCACGATACACCGGATCAATCTGCAACGCCTGTTCCGGCACACTAATCCAAGTAGTTATTCGGGTTAACTGGAACCTAGCTTTTTGATAGAGTTGTATACGTGGAGGTAGTTCAAGAGAACATCTTGAACTACCTCTTTTTCCTGCATAGAGAGGAAATAGCAGTGAGCCAAAAATTGTATATGAAAATGGAGTTGGCGAAGTGGCACCACAGGTAAGTTTTAAGCTCAGAATATATCATAATGGCATTCATAAATAGAAGTATGGTAAATTTACTAAAAGAAAGATATACTTTTGTTGCACTAACGCAGTACATGAAAGACAAGGAGTGTACCGATGAAGAAGCCGACGATTGAAGATGTTGCCCAGAAGGCGGGAGTGTCTAAAAGCACGGTCTCGCAATTTCTGAACAAACGATATAAATATATGAGCGACCAAACCAAGGACCGGATCGCCGAGGTTATTCAAGAGCTGAACTATCAGCCTAACGGGCTGGCCCGCAGCTTGAAGCAAAACCGGACGTTTATGGTGGGAGTCATTGTGGCCAACATTGATTATACGCTGTCGATTCAGTCTATCCGTGCGATTGAGGAGGAATTGCAGCGCTTTGGCATTCAGGTGATCATTTGCAACGCCGATGAAAACCCTGACAAGGAAAGCCAGTATATTGAGATGCTCAAGGCCCGTCAAGTGGACGGCTTAATCATCTTCCCGACAGGAAAGCATGCAGACATTTACAACCAGCTCATTCGGGGAAAATATCCATTGGTGTTTTTGGACCGCCTGGTGGACGGTGTCAATACACGCAGCCTGCTGCTGGATAACGAAATGGCGATTAAGCTGGCGATTCAGGAACTTGTGGCTCACAAGCATGAACGAATTGCGTTGATTACTTTGCCCCTTGGCTTGAATCGGATTACTCCGCGAGTGGAGCGGCTCAGCGGATATAAGAAGGCGCTTGAGGAGCATGGCTTGTCATTTCGTGAAGAATATATGCACAGTGTACCAAGAGAAGAAATCCAGCAGACATTGAAGGAACTGTTCCAACTGCCGGAGCCGCCGACTGCACTGTTGGCCGGGAATGATATCGTGTTGGCTGAGGTGTTGAAGTATGTGAATGCCCGCCGTATACGTATTCCGGCAGAATTGTCCATTATCGGGATTGACGATGCGGAGTTTGCCCATATTTACAATCCGCCCATTACGACCATTACACAACCGATTGCGGATATGGGGAAGCAGGCGGCAAAAACGCTGCTGTCCAGCATTGAGGAAGGCGGCGAGTCGGTTCCGATTATTTACCGATTTGTACCGGATATCAATCGAGGAGAATCCGTCAAAACGCTGTAGACGAGTATATGTCATATATATAAAAATAGCCCGTATTCCTTTGTACGACCTAAGTATGCGTATGCTGCTCAGATCGTACAAATGCGAATACGGGCTATTGGAAGTTAAGGCTGACTTAGGATTCGGCCTTGTTGAGCTTGCGCTCATAGCGGTAAAGGTTATGCGGGGAATGAACCCAAACTAATTGGTGCTGGCGCTGAGCAAAAAAGATTCCAATTCGGCTCGCGTCGGATAGCCGTCCATGTCTCCGGCTGACATGACAGCCAGCGCACCAAGTGCATTACCGCGCTTGACTGCTTCAGCCAGGGGTAATCCTTCCAGCAGCGCGCTGATAACACCTGCGGCAAAACCGTCACCTGCGCCGACGGTATCCACGACATGATCTACGCGGAAACGCTTGACATATCCCTCTGCATCTGCGGATTTGTAATAGGCGCCTTCGGTTCCCAGCTTGATGATCACCAGCGAGGTGCCGCGATCGAGGTAGAACGAAGCGATGTCTTCAGGCGAAGTATAGCCTGTTAATATTTTACCTTCATGAATGCCTGGCAGCAGCCAGTCGCAACCCTCGGATGCTTCGTTAATCGCCTCCACCATGGTTTGTGTGTCAGGCCATAACTTGGGTCTGAGGTTGGGATCGAAGGATACGGTTTTGCCTGCCTTTTTCATAAACTGCTTTGCATGTCGGGCGAAGTCGCGGCATTCAGGGGAAAGTGCGACAGAAATACCTGTAAAGTGCAGGTGGCGAGCCCCGGCAAAGTAAGCCTCGTTAAAATCAGCAATGCTCAGTGTGGAAGCGGCGGAATGCCTGCGAAAATATTCGACCTCAGGGTCGCCGCTGGTAACTTTGGATTTAATCAGCATCCCGGTAGAGTGGTCTTTGGTAAACATGACATTTTGGGTGTCAATCTTCTCCTGACGCAGTGCATCGGCAATGAACTTGCCGAACGTATCCTCGCCGAGTTTGGTCACGAGTCCGGCTCGTAGTCCCAAACGCGACAAACCGGCCGAAACATTCGTCTCCGCTCCGGCCAGCGCTTTGGTGAATGAACGCACCTCATCCAGAGAGCCTGCTTCATTGGCGTAAAACATGGCCATGGGTTCTCCGAAGGTAACAGCATCCAATGTTGCGGTCATTTGAATTCCTCCTTATGTTTAGTAAACTAAATCTGTAAGCGTATGCACCACTTGAATAAAATGAAATTATCACATAAATCGGTTTTTCACAATGAGTAAGTTGATATATTTGCTAAAAACTTTTTGGGTAATATAGATAAAAAAATATGTTCTTGTTTATCAAAAGGTAAAAAGTATGTAAAAATTCGCGAATATTAAGGCTTTTTCTAGGAATGATGAAGTTTTGGGTTGACACCCTCTTAGATAATTATTACAATTCTAGCTAAGAAGTAGAGTTAGAAACCGCTTTTATAACAATTCCGTTGATAAAAAAGTTTATCTAAACAGGAGGAATGTTTTTATGGAAATGCGTTATTCAACTCATCCCGAACATGCCAAGCATTTTACGACTGAAGAGTTGCGTCAGCACTATCTGATCCAGGAGCTTTTTGTACCTGAGGAAGTAAAGCTGGTCTATACGCATGAAGATCGTGTCATTATCGGGGGCATTCACCCCGTGAATAAATCTGTTGCACTGGAAGGTAACGATCAAATCAAAGCGGAAACTTTCCTGGAGCGCCGTGAACTGGGTGTTTTTAATGTCGGCGGCAGCGGTACGGTCAAGGTGGATGGTGAAACTTACGAGCTGGCCACAAAAGACTGTCTTTACGTAGGTAAAGGTGCCAAGGAGTTGATCTTTGAAAGCGATTCCAGCGAAAAACCTGCGAAGTTTTATATCGTTTCAGCCTTGGCTCATACCACGTATCCGACGACGAAGCAGTCCTTTGCCGATGTGCCGTCTGAAAGTTTGGGTTCGCAGGAAACAGCCAATAACCGCACGTTACGTCGCTTTATCCATGATGAAGGCATTCAAAGTTGCCAACTGGTTATGGGTATGACCACATTAGAGAACGGCAGTGTGTGGAACTCTATGCCAACACATGTTCATGACCGTCGCATGGAAGTGTATTTCTATTTTGAGCTGGATGAGAACGCCAGAATGTTCCACCTGATGGGTGAGCCGAACGAAACGCGCCATCTGGTCATGAAAAATGATGAAGCCGTTATTTCCCCACCTTGGTCTATCCACTGCGGTGCGGCTACGGGTAGCTATACCTTCATTTGGGGCATGGCCGGTGAAAATAAAACATACAAGGACATGGATCAGGTAGCCATGAGCGAGCTGCGTTAATCCGGTCATTGCATTGGAGCGTAGACCTGCAAGCGGCTGAGGAACCATGGTCATCCCATTCGTGGAAAGGATCAGGAACATGACGAAAAAGAAAGTTTTGGAACATATCACTTCGGTTGGTGTTGTCGCAGTCATTCGGGGAAACACAGCGGAGGAAGCGTATCAAATGTCCAAAGCCTGTATTGAAGGCGGCTTGGATAATATTGAGCTTACGTTTACCACACCGGATGCGGATCAGGTCATTCGAAGATTGAGAGACGAATTTAAGGACCGGGCCGTTATAGGTGCAGGAACTGTACTGGAGTCACTGACGGCGAGAATTGCTATTCTGGCCGGAGCAGAATTTGTTGTGAGTCCTTCTTTTGAAGAAGAAACAGCGAAGCTATGCAATTTGTACGCGATTCCTTATATGCCTGGCTGTATGACGCTGAATGAGATCAAGGAAGCCATGAAATTGGGCAGTGATGTCGTGAAGTTGTTCCCGGGCAATACGATGGGGGCGGACTTTGTTAAGGCCGTGAGAGGACCAATGCCTCACGTGCAGATTATGCCAACGGGTGGCGTTGATCTGGATAATATGGAAACCTGGCTGCGTAACGGATGTGTGGCTGTGGGAATTGGAGGCAATTTGACGGCTCCAGCCAAGGAAGGTCGCTACGACTTGATCACAGAAAATGCAGCGCGTTATGTAGCTAAATATAAAGAAGTACGTGCAGCGTTGTAGGCTTCAGGAAATATAGGTTTTTATACTAATTTGTGATGGAGGCGTAGGCATGGGTCTGGACAATTTTTCATTGGATTTTTTCAGTCTAAAAGGTAAAACGGCGATTGTAACAGGGGGCAACAGTGGACTAGGTCAAGGATATTCCGTGGCTTTGGCCAAAGCAGGCGCAAACCTGTTCATTGTAGCTAACAATGATGATTATGAAGAAACAAGACTTCTGCTGGAGCCAACGGGTGTAAAGTTTGCCTTTTACCAGGCTGACCTGACTGAAAAAGCATCCATTAAAAAACTTGTAGAAGAGTGCGTCAAGGAATTTGGCAAAATTGATATCCTTGTCAATAATGCGGGTACGATCCGCCGCGCTCCTTTGCTGGAGTATAAAGATGAAGATTGGGACGCTGTTATGGAAATCAATCTGAATGCTGTATACCATTTGAGCCAGGAAGTGGCGAAGATAATGGTAGAGCAAAAAAGCGGAAAGATTATTAATGTCGCTTCTATGCTTGCTTTCCAAGGCGGCAAGTTCGTTCCGCCGTATACAGCAAGTAAGCATGCAGTGGCTGGCTTGACCAAGGCATTTGCAAACGAGCTGGCGGTTCATAACGTTCAGATTAATGCGATTGCCCCTGGTTATATTGCTACGGCGAACACAGCTCCAATTCGTGCGGATGAAAATCGCAATCAAGAAATATTGTCGCGTATTCCTGCTGGTCGTTGGGGTGATCCGTCTGATCTGATGGGAGTTGTTGTTTTCCTCGCCAGTCAGGGTTCGGACTACATGAACGGTCATATCTTGGCGGTGGATGGCGGCTGGCTGGTACGTTAAGCAGCGCTACTCACATCGAAGTCATGAACTGAAAGCTGCCTCAAAAGGAATTCATCCTTTCAGGCAGCTTTTTTGTATGATGAAGCGATAAGCTGAACATGAAGATTTGGGACGCTGTGTCGATTCCGTCCTATGCATGTGACACGAATGCCTTTATAATTTAATGAGATAAAAATTGCCTAGGCTCCAGCCGTTACACTTGGTTGGAGCCTTTGAGCATAATACAGAATGGATTGGAGAATGGAGAGATGAGTTCACAGCAACACCAACGAGCTTTGGTATACAAATCTTTGTGGCATGCAGGTCCTTGGGTGCTTGCCGCAGGGATCATCCTGGTGGGTGCCAATCTGCGCGCCTCGATTACTTCGGTAGGACCCCTTATCGGTTTGATTAAGGATTCTTTGCATATTTCGAATACACTAAGTGGTCTGTTAACGACATTACCGCTGCTTGCTTTTGCACTGTTGTCGCCTTTTGTAGCCAAACTGTCGCGCCGCTTCGGGTCTTCCTTTATTATTTTTGCAGCCTTGCTGCTGTTGACCGCAGGTATTGTGGTGCGCTCGACGCTAGGAGTGACTGCATTATTTGTCGGGACTGCGATGCTGGGACTGGCTATTGCTGTATGCAATGTTTTGCTGCCCAGCCTAATCAAAGAGGAGTTCCCCCGCAATAGTGGACTAATGACCGGCGTATATTCCGTATCCATGAATGTGGTCGCTGCAACAGCATCCGGTCTGAGTATACCGCTGGCACTGAACGGAGGAATGGGCTGGCGCGGTGCTTTGGGAATTTGGGCGATTGTCGGTGTCGTAGGTATTTTACTCTGGGTGCCCCAGCTTCTTAAGGCGCGCCGAACGGCTAATCAAGCGGCAGTGTCTGCCCGAACGGTGAATGTGTATAAATCGTCTTTGGCTTGGAAGGTAACGCTGTTTATGGGGCTGCAATCTGCCCTGTTCTATGTTCCTGCTGCCTGGTTTCCCGAAATGATGAGCGGACAGGGAATGGATTCAGAGACTGCGGGATGGATGCTGTCTGTGCTGCAATTTTCACAAATGCCATTTACTTTTATTGTGCCTATTTGGGCGGCGCGAGTGAAGGATCAGCGGCTATTGGTTCTGATTATGGCAGTGCTGTATTTTATCGGTCTGGGTGGATTTCTGCTCGGGGCTACACAGTGGAGTGTGGTTTGGGTTATTTGTATTGGAATAGCAGGTGGTTTTGCTTTCCCGCTAGTCATGATGTTCTTTAATTTGCGGACCCGGACACCGCAGCAGGCCGCAGAGCTGTCAGGTATGGCGCAATCCTTTGGTTATTTGCTGGCAGCGACAGGACCGACACTATTCGGTTATTTGCATGATGCGACACAAGGCTGGACAATTCCGCTACTTTTACTCTTGTGCCTGAGTGTGCTGCTTATGTTTACAGGCCTGGGTGCAGCCAAGAAACGATATGTCGGAGGCGAGGTGGATGATCAGGCTGCAATTTGATGCAGATGGCTATAGCGTGGTCTATAATGCAGATCGTGTTATGTTGTTGGCTAAAGAGTTTGCGTTGTTGCGCTTTCTATACGATAACCGGAATCAGGTGTTCACCCGGGAACAACTGCTGGATCGTGTGTGGCCGTTGGAATATCCAGTGGAGCGTACCGTGGATGATCATATCTACAGATTGCGCAAAAAACTTAAGGCATGGACTGGGCTTCGTATTCATACGGTTAGAGGGTATGGCTACAGCTTGACCCTGACTGACGTGCAGCCGCAGAACCATCCGTCCTTGCACGATCAGGAGGTGCAAGACGCCGTACATGGACTATTCCGCAAATACCAGCTGTTGGGACAGGGAAATTCCATCGTAGCACTGGCTGCCCAGCAGGAGCAGATGGGTTTTCAAATGTCCTCCTTTTATCAAATGTATACCCGTTTTGTACAGGCAGATGTGGCTTGGTTCTTGAAGCAGGAGGATTTTGCACCCGCGGACCGTTTGTATTGGATGCTGCTGCTATATACGGGCACAGCAGGGGTAACGGATGAGGGGCTTGCTCTATGTGAGCGTGCGCTTGTCAGTGAATTGCTGTCCAGTGACCAAGAGCGCGAATTACGCATCCTCAATATCCTGGAGGCTTATGTGGAAAATGGACAACCTGAACGCGCACAGGAAGGTCTATCACTGACCTTAATGGTCATGGAGCGGGATGATCTCGATAAATTTGTGATGCCGGTTGCGCTCATGGAGATGTACATGCATCTGGTTGCCAATCACATGGAAAAGGCTGCTGAACTTTCTGATCGTCTGGAAGGCATGCTGTCGAAAGCTCCGTATTTGCGTGAACTGGGTCGTTATCGCATGATGCGCGGACTTATGCTGCTGCGTACTGGAGATGTGGACAACGCCGAGCGGCTCATGGATGAGGGGCTAGTTACCCTTGATATGGCGAAACAGGAACTGCTAAAAATCAAGGCGGTTTGCCAAATTCGCGGTTTTTTGAAGCTCTGCGGCTCTTATCCCATGTTGGAAGAGAAATACGCGGCTCAATATAATCGGCTTGATCGGGACAATAATTTAACATTGCATCGTCCGGCGCTAAGACGCTGGCTGGAGCAGATCCTTTCTGGGGCCTGACTTTTTTTAGCTGTCTGATTTTCCTCTGATATAGGCCCGCTAGAATGTTCTTATTGCTAAAGAAGCAGAAAATGAGAGCAGGGTGAGTAGAAATGAAGGAAAATAAAGAATTGCAATCCACGCTCAGCATTTGGCGTAACGGTCGTTTTCGGCGGATGTTTGCGGCCCATACGGCTGCTTCCTTTGGCGATTGGTTTGATGCTATCGCCATTCAGGTGCTTGTTGCTTACCGCTGGGAAGCCGATCCCATGCTGATTGCGCTGATTCCGGTAGTCATGGCACTGCCGGGTCTGCTGCTCGGTTCCATTGCAGGCACGTTAGCCGATCGGGTGCATAAGGCGCGGCTGATGATCATCTGCGATGCAGCTATCGCCTTATTGACGCTGGCGATTCTCGCCGTCCCAGGTCCGGCGTGGCTGTTGCCTTTGCTTGGTTTGCGCGCGGCGGCTGGCGTATTCCAAATGCCTTCACAGCAAGGCTTGACCCGTACAGTGGTCGCCAGTGGCGACCTGTTCCGTGCAACCTCACTGAATGGGCTGGTCAATCAGGCCTCCAAAGTCGCGGGGCCCTTGCTGGGCGCCATGACCTTGGCTGTGCTGTCCCCGCAAGCATGCATTATCCTGAATGCACTGCTGCGTCTCTGCTCCGGCCTGCTGCTCTGGCCGCTGCGTGGCATCGGTCCGGCGCTGGCCAGCACAGACCAGCAAGCGGTTGCTGGTGCTGACGCGCAGCTAAGGAAGTCGGCATCGCTTACAGCGGATGAGGCAGATGATGCCAAGATGCAGGGAGGGCCTGCTCACGCATCCCGTTTTTTCAGCCAGTGGCGGGAGGGCTGGGCGTTCCTCTGGCGCAGTCGAATGCTTTTGCATACGCTCATATTCGGCCTGTTCGGTTTGATCGCCATTCTTATGATCGACTACCAGTTCCCTACATTGCTGCGAGTGCTCGCTCCGGGCAACGAATCGCTGCTCGGTTGGCTGGTTTCAGCTATAGGTGCTGGCGCCGTCGGCTGCATGCTTGTGCTTAATCGCTTGAATCGTATAAGCGCAGGCTGGGGGCTCGGTGGAGGGTATGTGCTGGTTGGCGGAGCTATTGCCGCTTTGGGTTGGGCGCAACCCGGGACAGGACTCCCTGTTCTGCTTACGATCGGGGCCATGTTAGGTGTGGGGAACGGCCTGTACATTATCACCCAGAATTACATATTACAAGCCAAAACCCCTGCTGATATGGTGGGGCGTGTCTTTGGTATCCAAAGTACCGTGATTGGAGCGATCATGGTCATTTCGCCGCTTGCTGGGGGAGTATTGATCCGAATAGCAGGTGCGGGAACGGCTTTTGTTTGGATCGGGATGACTGTTGGAATTCTAGGTTTGGCAGGACTACTGTTTCAATCCGTAATTTGGCGCGAGTCTCTCGCTAATCCTACCCCTTCGAATGAACAAAATGTCGACCTAGCGTAATCGTTTGCTTCCATTCTAGCAATTTATATTTTTAGCATAGGAGAGATTTATGTTGACTCAAAATTCTTTGTCCACAACGCCAGTGGCACGGCTGCTTGAAGGATCACGGGTGTACTTGCGTCCCATTAACGTGGAGGACACCGAGCTATACTATAATACATTGTTCCATCAGGAAGTGCGGAGGCTGACGGGCACACAGCGAAGCTTTACCAAAGAGCAAATTGCCCGTTACATTGAAGGTAAAGGGCAGGATGCCTCAAGCTTGCTGCTTCTCATTGCACTTCAGGAGGATGATCGTGTCATCGGCGATATTGCATTACAGGATATGGATAGCCTGAATCGCAGCGCCAACATCCGTATTGCGATCAATGAGCAGGGGGATCAAGGCAAAGGCTACGGCACCGAAGCGCTTGTGTTAATGCTGGACTATGGGTTCGGCATTTGTAACCTGCATCGGATTGAGCTGAATGTATTTGATTTTAATGAAAAGGCCATCCGCTGCTATGAAAAAGTAGGCTTTAAGCGTGAAGGTGTGCAGCGGGATGCTTTATTTTACAATCACCAATACCACGATTCGATTTTGATGAGTATGCTGCAGCATGAATATCGCGACAGATATGTGAAACAAGCAGAAAATTGATTCAATACGTTTACATGGGTTTGCAGAAGAGATATAATTAAAAGATAACGTTACTTGTTTGCGCAAGGATAACCGACAACATCAAATGAATATATGAATTACCGGAGGAGCCTGTCACCAAGGCTCCTTTATGTCTTTTTAGGGGAACCTGTGCTGTATGTCGGGTTTCCCTTTTTATTTTGCGAGTTGTTGGTCTGTTTAAGGTCAGACACATATTTTGGACGATTGTTCTGCATTTTATGATTATCCGTTTTCTTTAATAAGAGTTATGCACAAACAAGTTCGAGGATAGACAAAAGGATGCAATTTATATTGTATCTTCTGTAGATTCTGTTGTTTACAAAAAAGCCGGTCATCTATCGGTTAAGCTCGGTCAACCTGCAGTATTAGGAAAGCTGATCGCTGGTATTGTGCTGGGGTGGGTAAACCTCGCTGGGACTTCTTGTTGGCAAGAAGTTGATTTTCTTCGTGGGGGCTATTCTGGGTGGCTGGTTCGTTGTTCCATGGATTATGAAAATACTTGCCCCCCAAAGTGACAGAACCCTTCGGGGTCATTTTCCAAGCAGGGTGGAAAGTGATCGAAGGGTCTTTTTATGTTGGAATGTTCGGTTCAGCTGCAGAATTAGGACTCCGATACGACAGTGAAGCGTTGATTCAGATGTTGTGGTTTTTCAATTTCGTCTACTACGGCAACAGCATAATCCTCATAGCTTACATAGCTTGCACCTTTGGAATTAACCAGCAGTGTGTCTTTGCCCACTTGATAAGAGCCTGTACGTTTGCCGAGAGCAAATTCTGCGGAAGGACTAATGAACGTCCAGTTCAGGTCGCTGGTACCGCGTAGAATTTCCAGGTTTTTTCCTTGGTTATGAGCTGTTGGATATACAAAATCAGGGAAGTCAGGAGTATCCTTTACCAAGAGTGTCTCGGATTCATCCGTAAACAAGCTGCCTGCACCACCTACAACAATCAGGCGAGTACCGGATACATTGCGGAGAGCCTCAATCAGTACATTACCTGCATCTACATGCAGATGCTCTTGTCCAAACGGAGCTGCAAAAGCATTAACAACG
The DNA here is from genome assembly GCF_001049835.1 of Paenibacillus sp. Mc5Re-14. Classification (NCBI taxonomy): domain Bacteria; kingdom Bacillati; phylum Bacillota; class Bacilli; order Caryophanales; family Paenibacillaceae; genus Paenibacillus; species Paenibacillus sp. Mc5Re-14. The sequence goes on from NZ_CVPD01000001.1 coordinate 2,825,915, forward strand.
ACGTCAAAACCTTTCAGATCATCTGTTTTCAAATCAAAAACGTCTTTTTGTACTACAGCAGCACGATTGTCCGTTACTTTAGCCGGGTCACGCAAGATGGCGGTTACTTCATGCCCTCTGTCTAATGCTTCTTTTACGATATTACTTCCTGCTTTACCGCCTGCACCAATAACTGCAATTTTCATAATAGAATAGCCTCCTAAAAAAATGATTTGGATGATTTATTTGCTTGATTCATGCGTTGCATGATGTTCATACTTGAACTTTAATATGTAACTATTATAGTTACAATACAAATTAAAAGTCAAGCTCTTCTGTTGGGCAAGATAGAGTCCTCCGATTGGAAAGAGAGGAACTCGTTTAAATATAAGATGATACTGAATAAGTAAATGTAAACCATATTGAATACATGTAGACCGCAGATCAGAAAGGAAGAGTGAAACGATATGAGTAAAAAAGTACAGCTGGAGCCCGCAGCGCAAAAATTTGCAGACGATAATGCCAAGCCTCCGTTTCTGTATGATTTGGGTCCTGAAAAAGGACGTGAAACGGTCAATGAAGTTCAATCCGGTCCAGCAGATAAACCTGCCGCAGACCTGGATGACCTGTCGATTCCAGGTGGCCCTGGCGGTGAGGTGAAGGTCAAAATTGTTCGTCCACAACAGGTGACAGGCGATCTCCCGGTCATTGTATATATCCACGGAGCAGGCTGGGTATTCGGTAATGCTCATACGCATGACCGTCTGATTCGTGAACTGGCGGTAGGCTCACAGGCAGCCGTTGTATTCCCGGAATACAGCTTGTCGCCTGAAGCCAAATATCCGACGGCGATTGAGGAAATTTACGCGGTCGTTCAATGGGTGGCACAGCATGGGCGCGAGCATGGGCTGAAGCCCGATACGCTGACGATCGCCGGAGATAGTGTCGGTGGTAACATGACTGCAGCTGTAACTCTGCTGGCCAAAGAACGCAGTGGTCCTACCATTCGGCAGCAGTTGCTGTTCTATCCAGTGACGGACGCTTCTTTTGGTTCTGTTTATATCATTCTAGTTGCGTTTACCATATAGTGGTTTCCTAGTCTTGCCTAGTTTACCTATTCTTCCAGGTGATTTTATAAAGCTGAACTTCCCTAATTTAAAATTGGTTTTTCTTTTTTTCGCTACTAGAGTACGTCTTGACTTAGATGCACCTTGGGTACTATCTACAAGGTTTAGTGTGTAGTTTTCGAAATTGCCAACATTGATCTCATCGAACCCCACATTTCTACAGCCCTGGCCTTGGCAACCTGCTATCCAGCATCTTGTGAAAGCCTCTCTAGGAACATCTGTGTAGAAATTGCCACCCCACCAATTACCAAAACTGTCATGCCCGTAGACATAAAATGTTTGGTTTGCGGCTGACCCAGCTACAAGAAATGCGCGTCTACCGGGTTCTATACGGTACCAGCCTCTCTTAGCATAGGTGATGGGACTACAACCAGAATCATAGTATCCAACAGCAACCGAAATAGGATTAGGCGTACTGTTACGAACATAAAAACCCATTCTAATCACTCCATTCTTTGAAAGATTAATATCAATCTATGCGAATTTTCTGGAAAAGAAATGGACATGTGGACGATCAAAAAGTACAAAAAATGAATGCAATATCTCAATGTTTTTGTGGTAGGGAAGTAAAAGAGGTGGGAGTAATCGAGCGCACAATTGGAATATGGGGAGTTCGCGGTTTATAAATAAAGGAACATATGGAGTATGAAGGGGGATTCTTATGAGATCGCTTCACGTTCATCGAACAGAGTGATAATATAAAATTTGAACGAGTTTGACCGACTTCGGCCTAAGGGGGATATCCATGCCATTTCAGGGACAACGCATTTTACCTGCAGCTAAGCACATGAAGCAGTTGGAGGATATTTTGGACAGCTCTTATGAGTATGCTGTTTTTCTGGATACGCATGTAGCGCAGTTGCGCAACCTATATCAGATGGCAAGGAGCCGCAATAAGCAGATGCTTCTGCATGCCGACCTGGTGCAAGGTTTGAAGAATGACGAGTATGCCGCTGAGTATTTGTGTCAGGAAATTAAGCCATTTGGGATTATCTCGACCCGTTCCGGGGTGATTGCAACTGCTAAAAAAAAGGGGATTCTTGCTGTACAGCGAGTGTTCCTGCTGGATACGATTGCGCTGGAAAAAAGCTACGCACTGGTGGAAAAAACGCGCCCCGATTATATTGAGGTGCTGCCGGGTGTTGTGCCGCCGATGATTGCGGAGGTCAGTGAACGCACGGGTATTCCTATTTTGGCTGGCGGACTTATTCGTACCCCTGAGGATGTGGAAGCGGCGTTGGCAGCGGGAGCTGCAGCGGTTACGACCTCCAATAAACAACTGTTTGAGCACTATAAGCGATAGCTTTTTTTGAATCAAGTGGGCAACCTACATAATAGCAAGGAGCGCGGCCTTTGGCTTGGCGCGGGGAACGACCTGCTGTAAATGCAGGCAGATTCCTCTTTTCATCGTGTACTGTGTGTGCTACGATATAGATAAGTTAATACTCGTCAGGAGACTTGGAGAGACCATGAACCGCTCGGCATCCGCCGCAGCGATGTTCGTGGTCTTTTTTTGTATCCTTTGATGATTCGGTGTCAGATTGATAGCAGACATGTACAAAGTTGGAGGGATAGATGATGGGAGAACAGGGATTTGCTGCACAGGAGAGAACGGCCGTTTTGGAGCGTATGGGGCGTGAGCATTTTGATATTTTAATTATTGGCGGCGGCATTACAGGGGCGGGAATTGCACTGGACGCAGCGGATCGTGGTTTGAAAACGGCTCTGGTGGAAATGCAGGATTTTGCAGCAGGTACATCCAGTCGTTCTACCAAGCTAGTGCATGGTGGTCTTCGTTATTTGAAGCAATTTGAGGTAAAGATGGTAGCCGAGGTCGGGAAGGAACGAGCCATCGTATTCGAAAATGGTCCTCATGTGACCATTCCGGAGCGTATGCTGCTTCCTTTTCACCAGGGTGGCACATTTAATGCTTTCACCACTTCTATCGGGCTACTGGTGTATGATTTCCTTGCTGGCGTGAAGCGTAGTGAGCGCCGCCGCATGCTGGACATCCAGGCTACGCTGGAGCGCGAGCCTTTGCTGAAGAGAGAAGGACTGAGGGGAAGCGGTAGTTATGTTGAGTACCGCACTGATGATGCTCGCCTAACGATTGAGGTGATGAAGGAAGCCGTTACACGAGGGGCGCTGGCCGTGAACTATGCCAAGGCTGACAAGCTGCTATATGACAGCGGACGAATAAGCGGCGCTAGTGTAACCGATCGGGTAACGGGAAAGCCATACGAAATCAGGGCTTCGCTGGTCATTAACGCTGCCGGACCATGGGTAGATACGTTGCGGGAAATGGATCGCTCCAAAGAGGGTAAGGTGCTTCGCCTGACGAAGGGTATCCACTTGGTATTCGATGCTGGGCGCTTCCCGCTTCAACAGGCAGTGTACTTCGATACACCGGATGGACGCATGGTATTCGCGATCCCGCGTGACGGCAAAACCTATGCAGGTACGACCGATACGGTGTATGAGGGGGATACGGCGCATCCCCGGATGACCGCCGAAGACCGGGCGTATGTGCTTCAAGCGATCAATGGGATGTTCCCGGATGTGAAGCTGACGGTTACAGACGTGGAATCCAGTTGGGCAGGGGTACGGCCGCTCATTTATGAAGACGGTAAAAGCCCTTCAGAAATCTCACGTAAGGACGAAATCTGGGAATCCCGTTCAGGTCTGATCACGATCGCAGGCGGCAAGCTGACAGGTTACCGGAAAATGTCCGAACTCGTCGTGGATCGTGCGGTACGTGAATTAGGCCGCTTGCATGGGCAGAGCTTTCGGGCATGCCGCACAAGGCATATCCCCATTTCGGGCGGCAGTGTAGGCGGCTCGGCGGGTTGGGACGCTTTCGTGAGCAAGCAAGCCATAGCGGGCGCTGCGCTCGGTCTGCCGCCGGAGACCGCCAGAGCATGGGCTGTTCGCTATGGTTCAAATGTGGAGCGACTGTTTGCTATAGCGACACAGAGCATGAAGAACTCCACCGAGACGGAAGCGGCGCTACCTGTGGAATTGCGTGTTCCGCTTCTGTACGCGATGGAACAGGAAATGACGGTGACACCGTCTGATTTTTTCATACGTCGCACTGGAGCATTGTTCTTCCAAATTGACGAGGTGAAGCGCTGGAAACAGGCTGTCATTGCATGGATGTCCGAATACGCAGGCTGGAGCGCCGAGCAAGAACTCCAATATACGACTGAGCTGGATGCTTACCTGTATGAAGCTGTGACACCTGTAGAGATAGAAGCCGAACCCGGCGCCATTAAAGTCATCTGATATAGCTTAAGGATGCGTATCCTTGACCGCTCCGCTTCTCTACAATTGTTTCGTTCGCATCACTGCTTTCAGCGAAAAAGGGGCCTACAAAACAAAAGCAGCGATCCTCTATTCATAAGAGAATCGCTGCTTCTTTGTATACAGATGGCTTACAGCATCAAGTGGAACAGGAAGGGCGCAGCCGCCAAGGTAAAGAGAGCGGCGAGCACCATCGAGATGCTGGAAATCGTGCCTGTCAGCGAACTGAATTCGAATGCTTTGGAAGTACCCGTACCATGAGCACCGGTACCGAGCAATACCCCGCGTGAAACTTCATTTTCGATACGGAACAGTTTGACGATCATCGGGCCGATAATAAGACCGCTCAATCCGGTCAGAATAACGAATACCGCCGTGACTGTCGGGTTACCGCCAATCGTTTGCGATACATTCATCGCAATAGGTGTCGTAATCGAGCGAGGAATCAGGCTGCTCAGCAGCGAGGAGTCCAGGTGCATCCACTTGGCGAGCGCCATGGAGGACAGCACGGCTACGACAGATCCAGATAACACACTAAGCACGATTTGGGCCGCGTGTTTTTTTAACACAGGGAAATATCGGTACAAAGGGACAGCAAATGCAATCGTAGCTGGCTGTAGCAGCATGGATAGAAAATGAGCGCCTGAATTATAAGAACGGTAGTTCACACCCGTCAACGTCAAAATCAAAATGATAACTACAGGTGTAATGAGCAATGGGGACAAATACACCTTGGGCAATGTGCGGTACATGCGTTTGGCCATCCAGTAAATAGCAAGTGTTAATACAATACATAGAAGACCGGTCATGATGATTTATGCTCCTTTCGTTTACCAAGCAGACTGGCGATCATACCTGTGCAGGCCATCACCAGAAAGGTGCCGAGCAGCACGACCAGCATAATGCTCATGCCATCGTGTTCCAGCATCGGCCAATAATTCATAACGCCAACAGCGGAGGGAATAAAGAATAATAGCAACTCGGCCAGCAACCAGTTTGCGCCAACCTCGATCCAGCTTAGTCGGACCACACGGGTTTGCAGCAGAATAAAGAGAATTAGCATACCGACGATACTACCGGGTATAGGCAGGTGGAGCCAGGAGACCACCGCGTTCAGGATGAGCGAAAAGGCCATCAGGACGGCGATCTGAAGGACACCGCGTATGAAGCTTTTCATATATAAAGTCTCCTATCTTTGAGATCCGTTATTTTCAAACTGTAATGAAATTTTACATCACAAGCTTTCATGAGTAAAATGCATATAAAGAATGAAGTCTATTCCGTTTGTCTATGGAAGAAGGTGTAGCTTTGGATATCCGACATTTGCAATATTTTCTGGAAGTCGCGCGGTTGCGAAGCTTTACGAAGGCAGCACAGAGCATGTTTATTACTCAGCCGACGATTAGTAAGACGATTAAAAGCCTGGAAGAAGAACTGGGAGTTACTTTGTTCGATCGTATTGGCAAAAGAATCGAACTCACGGATGCGGGCAAGGTCATTGAGCTTCAAGCACAAGCGATTGTGAAGTCCTTTCAGAGCTTGTCCTCGGAGCTGAGTGATTTGATGAACCTGAAAAAAGGACATATCCGCATTGGTCTGCCTCCTATGGTCGGATCGAGCTTTTTTCCGCGTGTCATTGGAGAGTTCCACAAGGCCTTTCCCGATGTGACCATTCAATTGTTCGAGGATGGAGCGAAGAAAGTGGAGCAGGACGTAGAAGCTGGGGCACTGGATATCGGGGTGATTGTGCTGCCTCCGGTTGGAGATATGTTCGAGACATTTCTATTTGTGGAGGAAAAGCTGAATTTGCTCGTTCATCCCACGCATGCATTGGCCGACTGCAAGGAGGTGCCGCTATCTGCGTTAGCAGAGGAGGCGTTTGTGCTGTTCCGTGAGGATTTTACGCTACACGACCGTATCATTGCCGAATGTGTTCGTGCTGGCTTTCAGCCGCGTGTAGTCTATGAAAGCTCTCAATGGGATTTGATCAGCGAAATGGTTGCTGCCAACCTGGGAGTAGCGTTATTGCCGGAGGCGATATGCCGGGATTTGGATTCCGAACGCTTGCGTATTCTTCCATTGGTAGATCCTGTCATTCCTTGGCATTTGGGGATGATCTGGCGGAACGATCGTTATCTGTCCTTTGCTGCCAGAGAGTGGATATCTTTCACACAGCGATTGTTGCGGACAGAATATGGCGGAAGTCGTCGGTGAGAAGGACGGATGTGGCTTACATCATAAAAAAGCTGCCCTGAGGGGCAGCGAAGTAGCTTGCTTCTATGAGTGTGTTTGGTTTATTGCGCGCTTGGTGTGAAGGTACTTGTCCATAATACGGTCAAGCCTGGAGGATTTGTCCAATACACGTTCATCTCTTAATCCGTGTAAGTCAGCCATGCGATTCAGTTCACGGCGTTCTTTTTCCATGAGTTTTTCCAATTGTTCGAGGTTCACAAAGCCCACCCCCCATGTCGATTGTAAGGCATGTCTCCACTAGCGGCAGCAGTTTTTTTGATAACGATGTTATTTCCATTTTACCACTTTTTATTAACATTAATCCAGCTTTCCTGACATTTAGCGACTAATAATTATGGTTTTGCCAACTCTACCCGATTGCGTCCTGATCGTTTAGCTTCATATAACGCTTCGTCTGCTTTTTCCAATAAAAACCTCGATGCAATAACAGGAGAGCTGCCTGCTCCGATGGATACGGTTAAGGAGATTATGGTTCCGTCATTCAAGAGAAAACATTCATTTTCCACAGCTTTTCGAATCTTCTCGGCAAAGCCTGCCGCCTTTTCGATATCACAATCTCCGAGTAAAATGGCAAATTCCTCTCCGCCCTTACGGGAGGGGTATGCTCTCGTTGTAGATTCCCGGTTTAACAGAATTCCCAGTTGGCTTAAGACGGTGTCTCCGTTCAAATGGCCATACGTATCATTAATTTCTTTAAAGTGGTCAATATCTAGCATCACAAGTCCAAAGGGTTTTTTTGTAGTCTTGGAAGTATGAATTACCTCTTCGAACAGTGCATCAAAAGCACGCGGACTGTATAACCCGGTTAAATGATCCCGATTTGCAGCTTCTTCCAGTAGATGAATGGCCCGCTCAGTCTTTTTAATATGATGCATCATAAAATAGGCGAACAAGCCGCCAAGTGTCTTAATGGTTGTGAATATAATAATAGATCCATAATGGGGATGACTAGCCACATAAAAAGTGGCTAACAGCGACACAACTGTAGATCCAAGCACGGCTGACATCCATTTGCTGAGTTTTAGGATTTTTTCTCGAATAAAGGTAAGGGAAACGGCTAGTGTCATGATGCCATTGACCGTAGCAATCAGGGAAACCTCTGTCCAACTGCCAGTGATGTAAATACGGTACAGGATAATGATCAGGGTGGTTAGCAGACCGGATACCGATCCTCCCATATAAACAGATACGATAATCGCCAATTGGCGCAGATCGACCACAAAATCCCCGGGGATCCATAAACCGGCCATCATTAAAAGAATACCAAACAAGCCCAACATTAAGCCGTTTATTACCCGATGTATATATCTATGTTTTTCCAGGTAACGTTCGTATTTTCGTAAAAGCAAATTTCCAAAGAATAAGAAGCTTGTTAATAAAGCAAAATTGTTAATTAATTCTTTTAACATGTCCCTGTCCTTTATGCTGTAATGTGAGTTGTAGTATCTTGGAATAAAGTAAGACCTCGTTTCTATATTTCGGTAAAAAGTAGATATGAATGAATACCAATCGATCACAAACGATTCTTATGTCCCTTACGTTTCGTTGATCTACGTGGTACAGTGTAAGGACTATGACCGGAACGGGTGATCGCATGAAGGAACCAATTCACATATCGGTGCGTCCACTTGTGGAATATGTGCATCGGAGTGGCAGCATTCAAAGCGGTTTTCGCTCGAATAGCAGTATGCAGGAAGGAACTCGTGTGCATCAGGCTATCCAGAAGAGTTACAAGGAGCATGACCGCAAAGAGGTACATTTACGTACCGAAATTTCGTATGAGGGTGAGTTGTTTATCATTGAGGGCCGCTGTGACGGATTGATTGAGCTGGACGGTGTATGGACGGTTGATGAAATTAAATCGATCTCTCAGCCCCTCGAAGATATTCAGGGGGACGGCCACCCCGTGCACTGGGCACAAGCATTTCTGTATGCCTATATGATTGCTCGTGAGGAGCAGCATCATTCCATGCAGGTTCAACTTACTTATGTACAAGCACACAGTGAAGACATTCGTCGCTCCAGACGGATGCTATCTTTTGCAGAGCTGGAAGCTTTCGCCCAGGAGATGATTGCTGGTTATGCACCGTATGCATTCCTGCTGAGAGCACATGCGGCGAAGAGGGATGCCAGTATTGCTATGTTGGAGTTTCCTTTTGACACGTATCGTTCAGGTCAGCGAACTTTAGCGGGTTCAGTGTACAAGACGATTGCTGAAGGAGTCAACCTGTTTGCCAAAGCGCCCACAGGTATCGGTAAAACGGTGTCCACCTTATTTCCTGCAATTAAGGCGATTGGTGAAAGGCTGGCTAGGCGAGTATATTATGTAACGGCTCGTACCACGACTCGCGCAGCAGCTGAAGAAGCTTATGCCCGAATGCAGGCCCAGGGGCTGCACATGCATGTGGTAACGCTGACGGCGAAGGATAAAATATGCTTCAAGGATGAACATGATTGTGATGCTGGATCATGCAGCATGTGCGAGGGCTACTACGACCGGATCAACGGTGCAGTATCCGATATTTTGGCGAATGAGACGTTAATGACGCGGGCGGTGATTGAGCATTATGCACGCAAGCATAAGGTATGTCCCTTTGAATTTTCACTAGATGTGGCGTATGCCTCGGATGGTATAATCAGTGATTATAATTATGTTTTTGATCCACGGATTTCTTTGAAGAGATTGCTGGAAGAGCACAAGCGAAAAGGTGTTGTGCTGGTGGATGAGGCGCATAATCTGGTGGAACGCGGTCGGGACATGTTTTCGGCGGAAATCCTGAAATCTTCTTTTTTGGAACTGAAAAGAGAATTTAAGTTGCTAAGCCCGGAGGTTGCTACGACTGCGAGTGCAGTGAACGCACATATGATTACGCTGCGCAAGCTGCATGCAGATACAGGAAAAGCAGTGGAAACAGCAGCACCGCAAGAGGTGCTGGAGTTGTTGGTGCCTTTTGTGGAGGCCGCTGAACGTGAACTGGTGACAGGGAGCAGTACAAGCCGCGCAAGCAGTGAAAGTACGGCCTACGCATTGCTTTTGGATACGTATTTTACCGCTCAAAATATGCTGCGAATCGCTGCTTTATACGATGAACGTTACGTTACTTATATTGAAGCAGGGCGCAGTGAGGTGAGGATCAAACTGTTCTGCCTCGACCCTTCGCACTTGCTGGGACAGGCTGTAAAGAACTACCGCTCGACTATTTATTTTTCGGCGACGTTGACACCGCTTGCTTATTACCGGGACATGCTTGGAGCAAGCGAGGAAGACTATACGTTACAGGTCCCTTCCCCTTTCCATCAGGAGCAATGGGATGTACGTCTGCTGCCGCTCTCCATCCGTTATCGGGATCGTGAGCGTTCTAAAGGGGCGATTGCGGATATGCTGGCTGGATTGGTTGCGGAGCGGAAGGGGAACGTCCTCGTGTTTTTCCCGTCTTATCCGTATCTGCGAGAGGTATACGAGGAGTTCATGCTTCGGGACGTGTGTGCAGATACATTGGTACAAAGTCCGGGTATGACCGAACCGGAGCGTGATCGGTTCCTAGAGACCTTCCAACCTGGGCAAGAGCGCACCCTGCTCGGCTTTGCCGTACTAGGTGGTGTCTTTGCTGAAGGTGTCGATTTACCTGGGGATCGCTTGAACGGGGTAGTGGTCGTCGGCGTCGGCTTGCCGCAAATTGGAGCGGAGCGGGATGTGCTGCGGGATTATTTTTCGGAACAGGGACGAAATGGTTTCAACTATGCGTATGTATATCCGGGGATGAACAAGGTTCTTCAGGCAGGTGGCAGACTTATTCGCACAGAGCATGACGAGGGGCTGCTGGTCCTGGTAGATGATCGTTTTGCCAAGGAGCCATATGCTTCTTTGCTGCCAGATGAGTGGAAAAGCTACCGTTTGACGGAACAAGCGGGATTAAGGAAGGAATGGATGGACTATGAATTTTAATTTTCATAATGATTCCATACGCGGGGTGCTGCGTAGCTTTGGACATGAGGATGCAGAAGTAGATAATATAGAGACATTTGTGACATTTGCGCGCTTGGCTAACGGTATTTTCAGAGAAATGGATACAGATTTGACCAAACTGGGGGCTTCTCAGGGCCGGATTATTGTTCTTAGTTTGTTGCATTGCCATGCGCCGCATCGCATGACACCATCGGAGTTAGCGGAAAAAGCGGATGTCACGCGTGGGACCATGACAGGACTGATCGACGGTTTGGAGCGAGATGGAATGATAGAACGTGTGGCTCACGAGAGTGACGGACGGATGGTGACTGTCGGATTAAAAGAGGCAGGACGGGAACTGTTAAGCAAGATAGTCCCTTATTATACGAAGTTGATCCGGTCGTGTATGTCTGAGTTTACGCCGCAGGATCATAAGATGATGAAGGGTTTACTGGGGAAAATGAAAGGCGGTTTTGAGCAGTCCTTGCCGAAAAGCTGAATCCCTGATGTCGGGAATAAGGAATAGGAGAGGGAAATATGTTCTTTTATACAGATGAGGTCTATGAAGGCCGTGATTTTGGCTCAATGGATGCCAGAGAAGGCGAGTGGAGAAATTGCGAGTTTACCCGATGTCGCTTTCGGGGTGTGGAGATGAATGAGTCCCTTGTGGAAGACTGTACTTTTGTGGACTGTGATTTTACCGGAGCCATTCTGAATGCATCTCACTACAAGGAGTCCGCTTTTACCAATTGTCTATTCACCAGCGCGAATCTGTTTGTAGTCCGGTTTGATAACTGTAAGCTGGTAGGTTCAGACTTTGCGGGGGCGAATATGGATGGTATCACGATTACGGGCGGAGACTGGTCTTATACGAATTTGCGTCATGCAGATTTAAGAAAACAGGATTTGCGAAAAATACGATTCAAGGAAGCTGATTTATCCGAATGCCATCTGGAAAAGGCAGATTTGCGCGAGGCGGATCTTACCCGGGTAAGGCTGCACAAAGCCCACCTTCAAGGAACCGACCTGCGCGGTGCGAAGATGGATGGCGTGAATTTTAAAGATCTGGACATCACCGGAGCCAAGTTGGATATCGAACTGGCAGTAGCAGTGGCCCGCTCTTATGGTGCCAAGATAGATGGTTAAAAGCACGGAGATACAGGAGCTGTCACGACCTGTGTTACCCCGTGCTGGAGAATTGGAGGAATACTAAATCTCTGACAGGTTAATCTTTATGGGATGCTGGCAGTAGCGGAATCGCTGCTTCTGGATTCTGATTTGGTAACTTATCGACACCTACAGGATCTAGAGGTTGCTGTGGTACCGTCCAGTTGCGTGCCGTATCTGCGGCAGTTTGCTGCTCCAGCAGGCGTTTAGCCACTTCGTAGCACTCATCGATATGCCGATTGCCAATGGTCCGCATCGCAGTAAAGCCAATCGCTGCGGCTAGTCCTTGCCCCAGTAGAGGGACAAACTTGCTAACCTGCTTGGTGGCGATGCGAATGCCCATTTTCTGCAAAATCTTCACGATGGCTTCTCGGGTGATGAGTCGCCCGATCAGCTTGCTGCCAATTGAAGTGATAAAGCCATACACCATCGACTTGGTTTCTGCATCCAGACCATCCAGCTGCTGCTCAGATAATCCGAATTTTTCATTAATGGCAGGCAGCAGCTGCATCAAAATGCCGACATCAGCAAGAACGTCAGCCCCCGGAATCGGGACCAATACAGCTCCTCCCGAAGCTGCAGCCCTTCTCGTTACCATGGATTTGCACTCTTTGCGGATCTGCTCCAACTCTTCTATGGTTCGGGCTGTCATATGCATCTCTCCTTCCTACGCTTCCGATTAGGACCCATGATTCTACCCTGTTATTACACACATTTCTACCTTGATTAAGCACGGAGCAAACAAAAAAATCCCTCATTCAGGCGCTATCGCACATTTACTCCTGTGAAGCGATCAGGCATAATGAAGGATGGTTGCTGATAAGAACAAGCCTGTTTTACGGGGATAAAGGAAGGAAGAGACAGATGAGTCAGACAAACGTTTATTTTAATCATGATGGTGGCGTGGATGATTTAGTATCCCTGTTTATGCTGCTTCAGATGGAGCAAGTTCATTTGACCGGAGTATCGGTTATTCCAGCAGATGGTTACCTGGAGCCGGCGACGGATGCCAGCCGAAAAATTATTGATCGTTTTGGACAAAATAAAGGGCCTGTTGAAGTCGCCAAGTCTAATTCACGCGGTAAAAATCCGTTCCCTGCCGCTTGGCGTTTACATTCATTCTATGTAGATGCATTACCTGTGCTGAATGAATCGAGACGAATGGAAGCGCCGCTTTCATCTCTGCCAGCTCATCAGCATCTGATCGAAAAGGTACGCGGAGCTGAAGGTAAAACGCTGTTGCTATTCACTGGACCGCTAACCGATCTGGCACGGGCGCTGGATGAAGCACCGGATATTGAAGCCAAGATTGAAAAGCTGGTATGGATGGGCGGCACCTTTGAAAAAGGGAATGTGGAGGAGCCGGAGCATGACGGTACCGCAGAGTGGAATGTGTTCTGGGACCCGGAAGCGGCCTATCGGGTGTGGCAAAGCGGCATCACGATTGATCTGGTGGCGCTGGAAAGCACAAGCAAAGTGCCGTTAACTCCAGCCGTACGCAATCGTTGGGCTGCCGAGCGCCGTTATGAAGGCGTTGATTTCCTGGGCAATTGCTACGCTGGATGTCCTCCGCTCGTGTATAGCGAGACGAACTCTACCTACTACCTGTGGGATGTACTGACCACTGCATCCGTAGGACGCCCGGACATTGTCAAGAAAAAGACGGTGCATTGCAGCGTTATTGCAGAAGGCCCAAGTCAGGGCAGAACGGTGGAACAGGCGGATGGACGCCCTGTGAATCTGGTATATGATACAGACCCGGAAGCCTTCTTTACGTATATGGCGGATTTGGCCAAGCAGGCTGCTCCCAAACGTTACTAAACCCAACTGTGTACAAATGTGTGGCATAAAGTGATCATACTGCCTAGTGCGTATTCATAGCTAAAACCCGTGACGCTATCGGTCACGGGTTTTATTACTGTAATTGGCCCCACATGATTGCAAGCCTACCGTTTGTTCAGGCTGACTCCTGATATGTTTTTAGGGTAAATTGGAGCGTTATCTCCGTCCCGTTACCAGGTTCGCTAACCCCTGTCATTGTACCATTCATTCGTTTCAACAGCTGTTTGGTAATCTGCCAACCCAAGCCGGGATTGCCATAGGAGGGAGAGGGCCCGAAGTCATGCTCCAGCCACATTTTTAGTTTATTTGGAGATATACCAATCCCCGTATCCTTTACCCTTACTTCCAATTCAGCCTCAGGCGCATTGGTCACGAACTGGGTATTTGCAGATAAGGTGACTGATCCTGTGCTTGTAAATTTCACTGCATTATCTACCAAATTGATCAGCATACGGCGAATTTTAGCCTCATCCCCGATAAAAATAGGCGAGCTTGCAAGATTCCAATCCAACCTCAATTCCAAATTCCGTTGCGCAGCTACCTCTGTGTACAAGCTCAACACATTTTCCATCATCGTTCTCAGATCAAATGGATCTTCAATGTCATCGATTTGCCCGGATTCAATTTTGCTGTAATCCAGAATATTATTCAACAGCATCATAAGCGAGCGACTGCTAGCTTCCATAATACTCATATATTGCTGTTGTTCCTCTGTTAACTCCGTGGTCATCATTAGATCCGTAGCTCCCCATATTTCAGTGAGCGAAAAACGAATTTTGTTACTCAGGGAAGAAATCAAATCCAGCTTGCTCATGGAAGAAGCTTCTGCATCGATCTTGTCTTTTTCCAGTTCAACCACATAACCCAGAAATACAGCCATAGCCTTGAGAGCCTTCATTTCTGTTTCAGTCAATTGTGCAGATGGCGCATCCAAAATACAAATGGTTCCATACCCCTGGCCATTTTTCATACGTATGGGTATTCCCGTAAATGAGTGATTTCCAATGGTTTTAGTCACATCTAAATCACGTGTTTGCGGATGAGTAGACGTTTCCGAAATGGTGAGGTGATCCGCGGAATGGTTCAGCACCAGACTGCAATAGCTAAGCTCAAAAGGAAGCTCCTCTCCGTTACGAACCAGCACTTCTTCCCGGTTAAATGAATCTACAATTACATTGGTAACCCCGTCATTAGCGGCAATAAAAATGGTATTAACATGTAGAATATCACTCAACACATCAATGACATGTGCGGTAGCCTCTTGAATACTATTATAAAAACCTGTAGGTGAAGTAGTCATATGTCTCCAATCTTGATGCAAAGTGGTGGTGATCAAAACTCTAATAGTTTGTGTACCCCATTCCTGTTCCTCTGAATGTATTGTTGGAGCGTATCCTTAATTATACATCATTATTTCGTTATAAACCTGAGTCTAACTACTTCCAATTACCTATTCGTTTGCACAAAACTTCATGTCGTAGGCCGAATGCTAGCCTTTCTGGGAAGATTTTTGTTTGTATATTACACATTCACGAAAAAATATGATTATTTTCATTCTGTTTTCATAAATTCATATGTAATCTCATGATATGAAAATTGTGTAATAAAATAGGAGGATGGAACCAGTAATATCATGTAAATATTCTATATAATAGGTTCAGAGGTGGGATTATGAATAGACGGGAAGCCCTAGATCACTTCCATAAGACCTATGCAGAAGATATGTTGCATGAGAAATTATATCAGGTAGCGGTCTTGTATGAGCATAGAAAAGAGGAACTTATCTTCTCTTTTATCCAATCTTTTCAATCGATTTGCTTACAAGCCAATTCTGCAGAAGCGGACAAGACAACAATTGGATACATTACCTATTCTATGAGGCGTACGTATCTAAGGGAGCGCATTTATAACTATGTCATTGAGGTCTATGGTGCGAACTGGTACTTTGATCCTCTACCTTATCGTGGAACCTATGATGCAGGCTGGGCGTTCGGACTGTTGGCAGAACTGGAGGATGAATTGAGTCAGCTTCGAAAACCTTATATGAATAAGGTTATTCAGCCGGATGTCGAGCGATATGTGCTTCAGGCTGCGTGGGAATTTCATCACTACATTTTGAAATTAGCCAAGGACGCTATGCAGCAGGCTGTACAACTGCCTGAGTTCAAGGCGTTGAAATGCGAGGATGATTTGGAAATAAGAATAGGAGAGTACAAAGGGATCAGTGAGGCGGTGTATTCAACGGCTTATGGAGTATTACATGATTCAACACGATAATCGAATAACAGAGTATATGTTTCCAGTGGAGATACATCGTGGACAATTACGGGAATGGGCCGAAGGCTCACTATATACTGATGAAGAGTCTGTTTTGCAATGCTATGTATCGGGCGATGCAGACTATATTGATTTTATAGAGCAACCGGTAGCCATTGTTTCTGAACAACTAAAGGAAATCTTTGATATATATCAAGCCGGATTAAGCTGGAGGCTGATTGTTTTTGCCGATATGCAGCGTATGCAGCAAACGAGGTATTGGCTGGCTCATCCGCCTAGTCTGATGTGTTTATCACCACTTACTGAATATCATAGAGACGGTACACTGAAGAAAATCATTTTAGATGAATATGCAGTGGAGAATCATAAGATATTCAGGGTTCAGCATGGCAGTCAGCATATCATTGTGGATCTAGATGTGGCTGAATGTATTTTGAAGTTTAATCTGGCTGGCTTGAAATTACAAAAGGTCGATACGGAGAGGCCGTCTATATAAAGGAGAGTCCGATCATGAGTGAGAGCTATGTAGTGGATGGGGCGCAGATACACTGTACCTATGGAAGTCATTCGGGCAGGTTTAGTGTTTCAGCTAACAGGGGGATTAGTATTGGTGATAAATTGCAGGGAAATATTCAGGATTTTCACCCGCAGACGCATATCCCATCTTTCGGCATGTGCCGTAGTATGCACAACCCTGCAGTTTCTTCTGCTAGCAAGGGCAATTCTGGGAGAATCATTCCGCAGCCCTGCAAGCCGAGTATTTCTATGCCTTGGTTGAATGGAAAGAAGGATGTATACGTAGATCAGTCTCCGGCTCTGATGAGCTGCTCCACGAATCTATGCATGTGGTGCGGGAAAATTTCATTCACGTCAGACGGGCAGGAATAGCTACTCATTGTAGAAACATCACATGTTAAGACAAATGGGGGGAAGAAGATGGGACTGGCTGGAACTGTGCTGACTTATGGAAATATTAGAGTAAATGCACCGTATGAAATCGTCCGGCTGCTGGATATTCAATTGACACAGAAGGTAAATGAGCACGGCAAAGTGTACATCACTGCTCTCATACCGGATGAGGACCATGCTAAGTATGATGGTTTAGCGCATGATGAAGATGTGCTAGAGGTATACGAGATGGATGAAGATCGAGGCACAGTAAGCATCTTTAAAGGAATCGTCACCAATATTAGCATTGGATTCAAAAATGGTGTATATCACATGTACATAGAGGCTGCCTCTTTCACATATATACTGGATCGACAACGGAAAAATCGTTCTTTTCAAAACGGGAACTTGACGTATTATCAATTGTTTCGGGAACTTATAGATACCTATCCACATGGCGATTTTATTGACCTGACAGACAGCGATCAAAAGCTCGGCGGCTTTACTATTCAGTATGGGGAGAGTGATTGGGAGTTTCTGAAAAGAATGGCCTCTCATCTACACTCCGGATTGATTGCCGAGATTACATCCGTGTTCCCGAGATTATGGTTAGGTACCTCGAAAGAACAGGTGAAAGGTGAACTACGCAGCATTAACTTTTCCCTCCAAAAAACAAAGTCAGGCCCCCGGTATACATATGCTGAAGTGGAGGATACGAAACGTTTTGAACTTGGAGATGTGGTCTCGTTTCGACGAAAGCATTGGATTATTGATCAGGTTCATGCAGAGATGAAGCAAGGTATTATGACCTATGACTATGTTCTCGTTCCTGAAGAGGGTAATCCGAGGGAGGTTATACATAATCAGTTTATTAAAGGTACCTCTATTGAAGGGAAAGTTATTGATTTAAATAGTGAAAACGAATCCGTTAAACTTCACTTGTCCGTGGATTCTATGCAGTCCAAAGTCGAAGGGTGCTGGTTTTCTTATCCCACCATGTATACCGGTGATGGGATCGGTTGGCATTGTATGCCTGAGTTGGGGGATCATGTCCATTTGTATTTTCCATCCAACAATGAAAAGGAAGCCCGTGTAGTTCAATCCCTACGTAAGAGAGACTACAAAGGAGATGAAATCAGCCAGCCGTCAAGAAAGCTGTTTCATACCAAAACACAAAAAGTGGCGAGATTCGATGATAAGGAATTAGCCCTCTCCACCCAGAAAGAAAAAATACTTGTACGCTTAAACCCTGCATCCGGTATTCACGTGTATAGTCACCATGATCTCACCTTTCACGCAGATACAGACCTGGTGCTGCACGGCAAAAAAGTACAAATGAACGCTACGCACGAAATATCTCTAACTTGCAAAACCAGCTATATCCGAACCGATGGAACACTTCATATCAAGGCTAGTAAGTTCATGAAAAGTCAGGTGCCTGATGCCGAACTGAAAGCCTATAAATCCCTGGTTCAAGAATTGAAGGGAAAAGGGTATCCGCAATGGGTGCAGAATTTGCTTTTGCAATATAAAACGGACTACTACAAAGCCGTGGCAGCAGGGGATAAAAAGGGAGCCAAGGAAGCAGCAACCAAAGCCAAGCAATTGCGCCAACAGGTGGCAGAAATAGATCGTATGCCTGCCTGGGCCAGAGCGCAAATGCACGAATACACGTCCCAGTGGTGGGAAGCACATGGCGCCAACGATAAAGCCAAGCAAAAGCAGATGCATCTTCTCGCCAACCAACTGCGTGACAACGTGCTAATCAACGAGCTGATTCGTGGGCATTCAGACAAATCCTATCTGGATGCGAATCGGCTGGAGGAGCTTTCCGGGCAATACGCCGATGCGGCTAACAAGCTGACTGTTGCCGATCAAAAGGCTATGGCTAAGGAAGCGGCGGCCCTGCGGAGTAAGTACGGGGTGAACAGTCAGCTTGCCAGAGAGAATTTGAACAAGCTTGCCAAGAAGTATCCAGACAGCTTCTCGTACAAGCTACCAACTACAGGCGATTGGGATAAGGAGCTTAATGCCGCTTTGCATGATTTTGCGAAAAAATATGGGCTGGAAAATAAGGGATATGGTCGTGATGTGCTGGCCGTATACCTGCATCAAGTAGCCAATGGGATTCTTCCATGGCCTAAGGTTAATAAGGCTGCAACGCCAATAGTTCCAACAACGACAACAACGAAAACGGAACCGGGCAAGAAGCCACCGACTACTCCTGAAAAGCTGGCGAAGGACAAAGCAAATGAGGAAATAAAGCCCACACCATCCGATAGTTCTGCTGAGCAGAAAAGGAAAGCCATTGTAGAATTCGCCAAGAAGTTTTTAGGTAGAATCCCTTACTGTATGGATTCTAAAATTAGAACGATGAAGCTTGATCCCAACAACCCTCCTGAGTATATGGACTGCTCTGATTTTAGTTCCTCAGTGTACTTGACCATATTAAATGTGCATATAGGCGGTACTACAAGGGATCAAATCCATCGGGGGACGAAAGTGAGTCACGAGAATTTACGAAAAAGCGGGGACTATAAGAACCTCAAATTAGGTGACTTGATCTTATTTGATTGGGGGAATAGGGGAGAAACCGAATTTATACCAGACCATGTGGGAATATATATTGGAGATGGAGAGTTCATTCACGAGCATGGTCGTGCACAGACTCGTAACCAAATGAAGAAGGATAACAAGCCATCTCACAATGTAACAATAGATAAATTGAGCAAAGATTGGAAGGGGTCTTACGGTCTTATATATAAGAACGTAATAGCAGTTAGGCGTATTATACAAGATGATGGCTCAATCAATTATAAATAAGAAAGTAGGTAGTGATTTGAATATCACAAAAATATCTATTGTTGTGTTTATTCTGGTATGGTCGTTAACAGGTTGCACAAGTTTGGAGTCATTTGAGAAGGGGCATGTTTCCCAACAATCAGAGAGTACAGAGAAAAATGTGCAAGCAAAGCCTAGGCCTAGTCTTGTAAATGAGCAGGAGTTGAAGTTGAAAAGTAAAAATGATTCTAGTAATAAACATCCTAAGCCTAAGACACTTAAACAATTTTATGAATTGCAATACAAATATATTGTTCCTTCGATGGAAAAAGAGATAAAAGAATTTAAACGGCTTGTACAAGAAACTACAAAGGATGAATCTGACTACAACCTAATCTTGACCTATCTTAAGGGTACTTATATTAAGCAAACCTATCAAACAGATGAGAGCACGAATGATGAAATAGATAGAGAATTATTAAAGATTAAAAAAAAGTTTAAATCTCCTTTACCAATTTATGCAGATACTTCTGTCCTTGGTGGCTTAAGATTTTTGGTACTAGTGAGACCAATTGATGAAAGTGACTCTCGATATAAAAAAGTATTAAACAGTATTAGAGGGGATGAGAATGAAGCAGATCTGCTTCAAACTTTAGGCGATAAATACAAGAAATACGTTTTAGATCTTTATGTTAAAGATTATTTTGGAGTATATGAAGACGCTAGTATTACTTCAATAAATTTTGATACTAACGATACAAGAGATAAGATGATGGTTGTATTAAACCAAGAATTACAATCGACAGTATTGCAGCATAATCGGCAAGTAAATGATACTAATCTCATGCCTGATCATAGGTGGCACTTGATTGTTCTTGAAGATACAGATACATCATTACCTGAGACGATAGTCCTTCGTATTAATTCCAAGCTGTTTTCTCAAGAGGAAATAGCACTAACTCGATTAATGGGTAGGCTTTATTGAGAACGGATGGGGAAGTGGTGAGAAAGTGAATTTTATAAAAATCATACTGGTTATTACTTTTGTAGCCATTATATCGGCATGTAGTGGTTTTAAAGAAGAGGAAGCTGTCCCGTCTCCTCACCCCCAAGAAATATCATCACACAGGGTAACACAAGATAATAGAAATGTTACTGAAAAAGAAGCACGGTGGCTTTTAAATGGGGAAGAAGATCCGGAACCTACTCAATTTTTGACCAATTTAGATGATCCTACAGGAAAGACCTATATACGAATCGATGATTTGGTAGATGCTATGCAAACTAAGGAAGAACGAATAAAATATCGCGGCTCCCAAGTAACTGTCAGTAGGGTGTCTAGTGATGGGAGTCGAATGGCGGTCGTAAGGACAATCTCTGATGTGGAAGAAGGGGATCAAAACCACATTCTTGAGGTATATGATCTGAACTCAGGAAGAAAGGAGTCCGAGTTTGAATTGCCTCCAACGTCTTGCCCTATAGCCTCCCCTGATTTAAGTAAATATCTTTATGAGCTGAATGGGCAAGTGTATTTATATGATGTACTAAAAATGCAAACGACAAAACTAAACCTTGGGAGCAATAAACTAGATTTAAGTATGATTAGCTCAGGATTATTTTCTCCAGATGGCACTAGATTCTGTTTTGAGGAATATGACCAACCAGGCATCATTATGATAAATCTATCTGGTATTAGTGGAGCAAAACGTTTACTTGTAGATACTAAGGCTTCGCTTTTGCGATGGGATCAGGACGATAAATTGATTTATGAAGTTTCAGAAGAGGACGAAAATTATACACAAGATGTTTATTCACTGGATATAGAGAGCGGAGAAAAAAGGTGGATAACTAAATGCTCTGAACCATTTATACTATCCCCTGACCAAAAGTTAGTGCTATCGGCAGAATACGAAGCTCCAAAAATGTATCTGGTTCATGTGAGCGATGGAAGAAAAGAAGATATATCCTCTTTTACCGAGAATCAGGGAGTACTTACTGTTCCAATACAATGGATCGATACAAAAATCAATTATATGAAGTTTGCCAACAAGGTCAAAGTGAAAAAAATTACGGCCTCTTCCACACTTTCTGATCGGAGTAATTATTCTTTTAGCGTGAACAATTTAACGGACGATAATAATTTGACCCCTTGGTGTGAAGGAACGAAGGGAGGCGGAGTAGGGGAAACGCTAACTATAGATTTGGGTTCAGTTCAAGAGGTCAGAGGTATAGAGATGATTAATGGAATTATGTGGGTTAACAATAAGTATATAGACATGAATACCATCCAGAGGATGAAACTTGATTTCTCGGATGGACAATCTACAGTGCTTGAGAACAATGACACACGTTTTAAGTTCAATGAACCTATACGAACTTCTTTCGTTAAGATTAGCATCCTGGAAGTGAAAAAAGGCGCGGACTTCCCAAATACATGTATAGGTGAGCTGAAGTTATTGTGATGAATTGTAGAAAATGAGGAAAATGTATGATGCAGATAAATAAAATTGCGTTGCTCGTCTTGATCTTTTCTATACTAGGCGGGTGTATACAATCGAATGACGGCCAAAAAGCGCGGGAGCGGAATGAAACTCATGCTGCTGTCTCTCAGCCCAAGAAACTTTCTCCAGCAAAAAGTGCTGTAAATTGGTTGCTTTTTGAAGCGGAAAATGGAAACATGCCTATGGATTATCTCGCTGATATGGATGATCCTACAGGCAATACCTATATTGATTTGTACGAGATTATAGGTAAATTACATGCAAGTGAAGGTGAAGCGTATCCTGAATCTGAGTTGTATCTGGATAGGTTCTCGGATGATGGCAGGCGTATTGCCTTATGTAGAGAGTCAACCGAATTGAATTATTTAGTGATCAAAATCTTTGATCTATCTACCACAAAGAAATTATATGAATTTAAGGTACCGAATAGGGACTACGCTATTATGTCTCCTGACTTACGCAAATGTGTTTACACAGATGATGATGCCATTTTTTATTATATGAACCGAGGGCAGAAAACTGAAGCATTGGGGCGTTTAAATGATGGTCACTATCTCCAACTTCCAGTATTTTCACCTGAAGGTAGCCAATTTGCCCTTGTAGATCGTAAACATAATGTATTGATTTATGAATTGTCTAAGAAAAAGCAAATTCAACAAATAAAGCTAGGGATAGAGGGGATACAGATTGAACAGTGGCTTTATAACGATAGTCTACTGCTCTCTTCTTACGATCTTGATAAGACGTATTTGCTCAATATCAGAACAGGAGAGAAGAGGTTATTAATGAAAGCCACAAACTCTCCTGTTATAACTTCGGATAACCACAGGGTTGCTTATTTGAACTCGAAGGGTGAAATGCAACAACGAGACATCCAAACAGATCTGCCTATAGAATACTCCAATGTGTTCCACAGGATAGGCTATAACGTGTCCCCTACACAATGGATACAAACTACAATGGATTTGATGAAATATCGGAAAAGCATTCCGGCACAGAAAATTGTTGCTTCATCTACGCTTCCAGATCAGGCAGGGAACTCCTATGCTGCCCGTAACATCATGGATGGAGATGCGAGTACAGCCTGGTGTGAAGGCGTTAAAGGAGACGGGATCGGGGAGTGGATCAAAATTGATTTCGGCTCTATGCAAGAACTAAAGGGGTTTGAACTTATTAATGGTTTAGCCAAGTCATCCAAGGATTTCCAAGCAAATAATAGAGTTAAACGAATGAAGCTGGAGTTTTCAAACGGGCAGACCATGATGATAGATAATGATTTTATAAGCAACCAATTTCTTGATAACCCCATTCATACCTCTTTCGTGAAAATAACGATTGAGGCCGTAGAGCGAGGAAGCAAATATCACGATACCTGTATGTCAGAGATACGATTCTTTTAGTATTCGTAAAAAAGGAGAAGACATATGAAATGGAAAGAGCCGACGTTTGGTGCAACTCCTATGTTGAAAGCTTTAACAACTGCTAATGCACACAGGAAAGCACAGGCATTTGATCTTGCAGCAGAACAGAAAAAACAAAAACTAAATTACCCCGACTGGGCCCAAACCTGGATGCGTAAATACAAAGAAGATTGGTATATTGCTCAAGCCAATGGTGACAAGGTTGGTATGCGTAAAGCGCAAAAGTTGGCAGAGGGGCTGCGAAGCAAATTACGTGAAATGGCTACGTTCCCCAAATGGGCTCAAGAGCAGATGCAAAAAGAAACCATTCGTTGGATGACTGCGGAGGCAAGCGGAGATATCAGGGAAAGGCTGGCTGCTGAGGAGGCGGGACGAGCTATTCGTGAGAAGCTAGGTTTGATCGATACAAGTACTAAAGCACCACCGGAAGTACCCGTTACCACCGAATCGAAAGATGAAGCTACAAAAACGAATGTAAAGACTCCGGCTGGAAAATGGATACCTGCTGAATTCCAGTATAACGGCAGTTCTAAAGCTGAGAAATATTTCAAAAAGAGTTCAAAAAAATTTACTAGGCAGAAATGGAATCAGGAAAAGCTGCACAGTTTGTGGGAAGCTACAAAAAGCATACAAGAAACGTATCATATTCAGATTGACCCACGTCTTTTGTTAGCTATTATTATTCAGGAAGGGACGGGAAGCTTCAATACGAGTAGTACAAATCGAGCAGCCGATGGCCAGCATGGTGTCGAGACTAATTATGCAAAGGATTTGGTGAAGGCACATAATTTAATATTTGGCAAAGTATTGGGATATATTTACTATGGTGAGGAATTTAGACGAGTTGTAGTTAAAAACAACAATTTGGAGGGGATTAAAGGTAAAGGTGATATATACCAATACTGCAGTTGGAAAACACCGATTGTAAGAATGAACTCGAAAAGAGTAGATTATGGGCCGTATGCCGGTCACGGTACATGGGGAGAGGATGTAAGATCCATTTATAACAAACTAAGTAATAAAGAGGCCGATAATTATGACTTATATCTATCAAGTATGAGTAAAAGCACAGCTCAAAATATTGCTAGCGCAGAAGGTATAAAACTTCCTGCTATTACCTTCAAAGCACTTCAAAATGCCCAAGATAGTGGGGGTCATGGAAATGGAGAGTGGACGGTAACGGGGGAACGATAAGTTGAAATTCGAAAAGAGGAAACGAAGTGTACAAGCCAAGTTACGGTTATTTTATTATATTGATTTTTTTGGCTTTAGGAGTAACCGCATGCAGTCTTTCAGACATCAATACTTATAACAATGGGAAAACAGCTACTGCTAAAGCAAAGCAAGAAAGCACTAGCTACTATCCAGAGAAAAGAACAGACAAAGCCAAAAATGTTGTATCTGCCGATCCAAAGTCCCTTCAGGACGACGACTTTGAAGTCTCATATCGATCACATAAGATTGATAAGAATACGGATATTAAAGAACTTATCCATAAGTGGGGTTACAGTGAGGGATACGATAGCTTCAATCGAGGATATATTAGTGGGAATGGAACCTACAGAAGATGGAACTTATCTTATCCTAACTATGAAGATTCAGAAATTCGATTTGTAGTTCTATCTAAGATCGAATTTGAAGGGGAGGAACCGGTTGATGGTGAAAGCTATCTAGTAGCCGTGAGCTTGGAAAATCCCAAGTTTGAAACTAAAAGAGGATTGAGAATCGGTGATACACTCGGCAAAGTACTACAACTTTACGGACAACCAAGTATTGTGAAAAATGGTAATTTGGTTTACTCCAAAGATGGCCAACATTTGAGTATTAATTGGGATACTAAAACAGAGAAAGTAAATAATATTTTTATTGAATATAACATGGAGAAATCCGTAAAGCAGCAACGTAGTGCTGATTATGTAGAAGAAGATGCTCAGCCCGACCCTGATCTAGAACCATATACTATTCAGAGAGAACAATCATTTACCACCACTCTTAATGGATGGGGAGAAGTAAAGTTTATATCCACTTTAAAAGATGAGGATACGAATGATCTGATTCAAGCAAAGTTTTTTTTGGAAGTTAACAGTGACAAAAATGTGGAAAACAAGATCCTGTACGAATTCCCCGAATTTTATGGTAACAACGGTAAAATGATTGATAGAATCAAAGCAGTAAGTTTTAAGGATTTGAATCAGGATGGACGTACGGATATTGTTATTATTGCTGATTATATCACCGGAGTTAATGCACACGGAATAGAGACACTCCCTGTCGCAGGGGTTTACTTTCAGAAAAAAGATAACACATACACTACCCTGCCTGAATTGGATAAGAGTATCAATCAAACTGGACATAACCGAACACTTCAAAATGTCATTCAATACGTAAGCAAACAACGGATAAACGTGCAATAGGCAATGCGAAAAGGGAGCTTTTTTTGAAATGAACTTTATAAAACAAGATATAATACTACTTTTAATCATGTTAATCGCCCTGCTACTAAATGGATGTTCCGAAAAATCTACGAATGAGAAGCAGCAGGCAGTTGACCCCACCAAACCTAGCACTCAAGTGATAGGGCAAAAAGTTGTGACTGAGCCAAAGTCTGCTGCTCAAAAACAAGATCGAAATCGCAATAATGTATATCCGAAAAATAAAAGAAATGAAAATTACGTCGCAGATTTTAACACATTAGATCAGTTTATAAAGGAAATCCAACCCCCAAATGAGCAGCTTCAGAAAATGTTAAAAGAAGATTTGGACTTTGATGGAAAGCCGGAGTACGTGCTTGCTTTTGGATTAGAAAAAGAAGAGATTTACAATATATTTGTAGTCGGGGAGGAGGAACATGGCTATCACATCATTGATAAACTAGAGGACCCCGTTATAGTTGTGCATCTAAATACTGATGTGAAAATCATGAAACTGGATCAAACAGATCAAAAATTTATCGTTGTATACTCTATAGGCGACGGAGGGGCTTACTCAGAAGGATTCTCCATATATACTTTGGAGAATAATCATATAAAGAGCATAAATTCTGATTTTCCTAATGCTACTGGACAAGGAATTCGAACGTTAAAAGATACCGATCATGACGGTATATTTGAAAGTGTAGATTATTATGAATTTAGCGATACTCAGGAGCATACGATCATGGTCTATCAAAAATATGATGGAAAAGGACCGGAAAAAAAGGAGATTTTGTATACAAACAAAAGTAAAAAGTTTGTATATCCAAGCAATCCTAAGGATGTGATACTGAATTACTTGGAAGTTGATTATCTTATGAAGTGGTTTGATATACCTTTTCCTGAAATGGACCAACTCATTGATCCGGTAGCAAAGCAAACATATGATTTTGAGGATGCTATCGATTTATCTGGTTTAGCATATTTATCTTACCCGGTGTTGGAACTGAGTATTAATGAGGTTAGTAGCGATGATAACCGAAAAATATTTTTGGTAAAAGATGATTCATTAGAAGAAAGAGCGAAAAAGGAAATTCTATTTACATTAGAAAAGCAATCAGGCAAGTGGACGATTAAGAGTATAGAAATGAACGATAAATTGTAGAAAGTGTGATATCCAGCATGAATTACTTGAAGTACTGCCGAACTTGTTGCGTTCTGTTACTACTCATTTCCTGTGTGGTGCTGAATGGGTGCATGAAGGGACAGGATTGCACAAATTCCAGAGAATATCAGGCAGAATGAGGAACTATGGAGTGAGCTAAGTTCTGTTGAGGATCAATCTGTTTCCACAGTTGGCGGTGAAAAATTGGATACCGACCAATATGAAATTGAAGAGTCGCAGTCTTTTCAAACTACTCTCGAAGGCTTTGGGAAAGTACGGTTTGTATCCACATATGGGTATCCGGAAGGTCTCCGCAAATTCTTTTTCTTTCTATTAGATGATCAAGGACATATTCTGTATCCATTCCCCGACTTCTATGGGAACCGTGAGTGGGTTGCACGTTACGGAGGAGTAGAAGCAGTGGCCTTCAAGGATGTGAATAAGGATGGATTGAAGGATGTTATCATCATTGCCGATGTTGACAACGGGATTCATGGACCTGGTAGAATTGA
Organism: Paenibacillus sp. Mc5Re-14; assembly: GCF_001049835.1. NCBI lineage: Bacteria > Bacillati > Bacillota > Bacilli > Caryophanales > Paenibacillaceae > Paenibacillus > Paenibacillus sp. Mc5Re-14. The sequence continues at coordinate 2,853,485 of NZ_CVPD01000001.1, forward strand.
TGAATTCCCTATAGCGGACATTTATTTTCAGAAAAAAAATAAAACTTTTACCACAATCCCTGCATTAGATGAGACTCTTAACGATCAGGGACATAATCGAACCATTAAAGATGTCATTCAATACGTAAGCAAACAACGGATAAACGTAAACTAACCGACATAGAGGAGCGGTAACATGGGATATCCAATCATCAAGTATAATGGAACAGTTTTATCTCTTAAAAATCCAAAAATTAAAGTTGTACAGAAAATGAATGAGCATGTGAAGGTCTTTTTGACAGGTGTATTAACGGGTGCTCAAATGGAAGAATATACAGATCATATGGAAGCAGGGGCGAAGTTAGTTGTTTCTTATATGAATGACGGTCATAAACAGAGTGTGCTATTTCGAGGGCCAGTCACGCAGTACAGAATCAAGATGGTATCCAATGTAGCTCATTTGGTTGTCGAAGCTCTTTCTTATACAAGCCAGATGGATGAAATACCTCATAGACAATCTTTTCAAAATGTAAAGATGAAGCTGCAAGCATTGCTTGAACACGTGCTCAAATCCTATCCCAAAGCCAATTGTACGAGTCGGTTGAAGGATCAACTTTTACAGGAATTTACGATGCAATTTGATGAGACGGACTGGTTGTTTCTGAAACGTATAGCGTCTCGGCTCGGTTGGGGACTAATACCTGATCCGATTGGTGAAAAACCTCAGTTTTATTTTGGATTACCGGATGGTGTCAATCAGGGTGACCTCAGGCAGTATAACTACTCCATGACCAGAAAAACCAAACCAGGGGCCGGCAAGGACAACAACCTTTTGTATTATAAAGTGCAGACGACAGGGGCCAAAGATGTCCTGCTACAAATTGGGGCTGAGGTTAAATTTAAAGGGAAAGCTTTGTACGTCCTGCAGTCTGTTGCGTTTATACGACATAGTGCTTTGTGGCATGAATATGTGCTGACTACAGCAGATGGAATGAAGCAGGATTTGATTGTAAATGAAAGCATTCGTGGTATCTCGTTAAAATCGAAGGTTATTGGAATTGAGCAGGACCACGTGAAGGTTTTCTTTTATGAAATGGATAAGGTCAAGCCGAATGTCAAGGAAACCTACGCTTTCCCAACGGCTACATTTTATACATCGGAAGGGAATACAGGATGGTACTGCATGCCGGAGCTGTTTGACTTTGTAGACATTTACTTCCCGACCGCTAAGGAAAAGGACGCCATTGTAACTCATTCAATCCGCAAGAGATCCAAAGGGGGCGACTTTATTAAGGACCCGTCCACGAAGATCTTTATGACCAAGTACCGCAAAGCTATTATTTTTGAGAAAAATGAAATTTTAATTACGGGGAACGACGATGAGGTGGTGATTCGACTGCTAGATGACCACGGCATCGAATTGCGGAGTAAAAAGGACATCCGTGTTAAGGCTGATGGAAACCTAGTACTCAATGCGGGTAACACAATACAAGTCACAGCCAAAGATGCTATCGGTTTAAAATGTAAAACGAGTTTGGTTGAAATGGACGGAAACATTAAAATGACTGGAGAAAAGATAAAGACGCAGTAAATACAACAACCTAAGAGAGGGGAAAAGCATGGCTAAAGTAACTACAGGAGCAGTCGTGAATGAGAAACCGCCGACCCAGGAAGATATGGTCCAAGAATGGAAACATAAAATAAGCAAAGGCGAATATCCTTTTATTCATATAAATCAGCCTCGCACCCAAAGTGAAAAACGGTAAATGTGTCAGGCAACGAGAGAATAAGGCTCCTAAGGAGCCTTATTTGTTCATCTATGCAATTTTCTCCTAACATACAGTTACAAAGACCTATTCCGCCTAAGCTATGTACTATGACCAAAAATGCTGAATCCAATGACTTTATACTTATTTTTCCTCTCGGCTATATCGCTCGTAAATAGGATGCACTATAATTATACTACTTCTTAATTTGGGAAAAATTAGACGGTGGAATTTATAATAGCCCTTCTCAGGAAGAAGGGGTCTTGTATTTGGGAACTTCGCTGTCGATAAACCAATCTGGCCCAGAGACGTCGATTACTTCTTTGGTTTTATAACTGTAATAAATGGTAATCTTGCTGTCTTCGTGACCTTTAATGTACCCATACAGATATATTCTTGAGTGGACAGCAGGATCATCCACAGTATAATCCTTTAGTATAAAATCGGCATTATAGTGTTCTTTAATAAACTCCACGCCGATGGGAGTAGCGACGTCTACTAATTCTTTCTTCTCTTTGTCGGACAAGCTGGAACAACCTCCTAAATACATAACAATTAAAATAAGTGCCAGAATCAGTGGGATTTTTCTGTTCAAGTTACAATTCTCCTTTTCTGGTAATCACCTTTTTCATAACTCTATAATATATTTACACAATAGACAAGGTGGGAATAACTTGACCTACATTAACGACAAAACATATTGGACCATTGCAGATAGAGTTTATGACCGGGAGTTGACTGCTAAAGATTCTAAAAGCAGAATCCTCCCTGATTGGAAGATTGTTGAACCCGAAGGAGCTATGCTGCATGACACGAACGGTTCGGGATTCGATGCGACCGTATTCCATAACGAAAAAACCAATCAGGTGATCATCGGTTATAGAGGTACAGAACCTCCGGATCGGCCCAAGTGGAGCGTGGCGATGGACTGGGGAACGGATTTTAGCGATGTCGTCGGAGGACGCGCGAAAACGTTGGAAGAAGTCCATCAATATTATGAAAATAATAAGGAAGAGGTGGCCAAACTCCCGCCACAAGTGCAAACTGCATTTCTTCAATATGAGGAAAAGTATCAGAATAATCAATTTACACAAGCTCAAAATCTATATGATGTTGTAAAAAAAGAGTATCCCTCTGCTGAAATAACGACCACAGGCCATTCTCTGGGAGGAGCGGAGGCAGAATATGTGGCGGTGCGGAACGGACTGTCATCCGTCAGTTATAATCCACCAAGCATTGTACATCTATTACCGGATGATCTTCAAAAGAAGGTGGAAAATGGCGACTTTCGAAAGACGAATGTCGCTTATGTCAATCCGAAAGATACTATTGGTTCGGGAGTTAATGATGCACAGCCACATGTGGGTGCAACCTACTTTATAGACAATGATTATAAGACAGCTAATGAAGCCAAAATCACTGTTCCTGTTTCATTACCAGTCAAAAGGGAAAATAAGTGGGCTGACTTTTTTTTGGGACCCAAATGGTCTCCCATTGTCTATGTCCCAATTACGTTGCCTATGATGCAGCAAGATCCGATTACGAAGTTCTATAATTCAGTATTTGGAGAAGCAACGCATAGCATGGAGCATTTCACATTTGATGAGAACGGCAATATCAGCAATCCGCTGTACACTATGGACGGACAATTGGTAGAAGGTAATCCGCGGGTGCAGGCGTACGAGCAAATGCTGGCCGCACAGGCAGAGCTTAAGCAAGTCATGGGCGATTTGGTCGAACGCTACGGGGGACAATTAGGTGCCTTCGGGCAGTTTGCTGCTAATGCACTGGGTGTGAATTTGATGGGAGCAGGCCAAAATGACCGCGCTAATGGTGGAGCTTATTTTGTAGGCAACAAAAATGGGGGCACAATTCAATTAACACCCGAAGAGCTAAAGCATGCGGCAAATCAGATGCGTTCTAGCTTACATGGATTTTCCAGTGATACCCGTGCGTCCATTCAGTTATTTCAGGCTCATATCGGGACAAGTGAAAGCCAGTCTTTGACCCCGCTTGCGCATAGTGCTACGGCGACACTGGATCGAATTAATCGCTGGTATCAGGAGTCGATCACAGAGATAGCAGAGTATATCGATCGTAAGGGCCAGGAATTTACGATGGTGGATCAATAAGAAAGAGCAGCTGGAAGACCACAACGGGAGGCGAAAGAGATGAGTAGAATATCTTTGAGCCTGGGGGATCTGCGGAGAGCTGTACAGCAGTGCGAGCAGCTAAGGCAAAGACTTCAGCATCAGGAGCAGCAGATGAAAAATATATATAGTCGTCTCCAAGACTGGCGAGGCGAATCGGCTGCTGAATTAACACGCAAAATGGAGGCGTTTCTCCAAGGAACCACATTACGGATCCACGAGTTGGATGAGCATAAAGAGCAGTTGAAACGTTATATTCGCAAAATGGAAGAAGCTGATCGACGGGAAGAAAAGCGTAAACGAGCAGCACAATGGTGACAGGCGTATATCATAGCTAACTTTATGCTGTTGTGGCCAGCTACATAACTTACAAGAACCGTACTATCGCTAGGAGACTTCTGCGGGGTACGGTTTAATTGTGTGTACATAAAAACTACATATATACTACATATATAGTAGAAGGAAAAAATATCTCACGGAATGCGGCGATAGTAATCTTGAAGTCTGCATCTTAAGGTTGCTGTTATGTTGGAGCATTGTTGTACGAGCTACAGTTAATGAAGTTTCATCTGATCAATGGAAATAGTAAATTGTTTCCTTTCGTTGTTATCGGCCCTTTGGTAGGATGGATCTAAACCGAGATTTTTGAGATCAGTAAGTATAAAAATGTCGCAAAGCTACAAACTTCGACATATTGTTCGCTTTTTCGCGATATACGTTATTGAATCAGGGATTTTTGTTTGCTATTTAGCGTATATTTATGTATAATCTATCGTGTTAAAAGATTGATTGTACGTAATATGCTGATGAGGGTGGGTTCATGACGCTGCTCGACAGTAACGAAAGCAAAAAGCGGATGTGCCAGATTTACAATGAAGTTTCAAAGGAACTGTTCGGCTTCGGGACCACGCTGTTGCGGGCCACCGTTGAGAACAACATTGTTACCTTTGTAGCGAAGCACCGGCGTTCTCCACGCTCGGCGGCATTGGAAGTGGAAGCCCCCGGCTTGAAGCTGGAAGTGGATTTCCGAATGTCCATGCTGTATAAGAAGAGACTTCGCGAGAAGCTGATTGAGGATATGGAGCTCGATATAGAAGCTCTACTGCGCGACTATGATTCAGCAACGCAGTGGGCCATTACGAACATCATACTGAAAGAGTCCTAATAAAATTGGATATTCGGCTTTTCGCTTCGGATCTATCTGAGGGGAGAACCTGTTATAACGCGCAGCGGGATCAACTTATTCTTTGTTTACGAAGAAAAGTATTCTTGTTTTACAAGAGTACTTTTCTTTTTTGTGTCATAAGGTGTGCAGAATAAAAAAACAGGGGGAGTTTCATATGAAAAAGTGGTTTAAAGGATTTATGGCTGTGACCTTGGCATCTGTGGTACTGGCAGGTTGCGGCAGCAATGCTACTAGTGGTCAGACAGATGGCAAAGATGGCTCAGCTGATGGGAAAAAGAAACTAGTTATTTCCACATGGGGCTTCTCCGAGGACTTTTTTAATAAAGAAGTGTACGAGCCTTTTGAAAAGGAACATAACGTTGATATTGTTGTAGAAATCGGAAATAATGCGGAACGATTGAACAAAATCAGTCAAGGCAGCACTGATGTCGATCTGATTTATCTGTCTGATTATTATGCCCAACAGGGAATTCAACAGGGGCTATTCGAGAAGTTGGATCGCAGTAAAGTGCCAAACTTGAACCAAATTTATGATATTGCCAAAGCACCACTGGGTGAGGAATATGGCCCTGCTTATACAGTTGGACGCCTTGGTATTGCCTATAATCCAGAGCTGGTGAAAAAAGATGTGACCTCCTGGGCCGACCTGTGGGGCACTGAATTCAAAGGAAACGTGACTCTGCCGAATATTACGGCAACGGCTGGCCCGATGATGGTAGACGCGGCTTCCAAGGTAGCGGGTAGCAAGGAATTTAATGAAGACCAAGCCTTTGGGAAGCTGAAGGAACTGAGTCCGAATATTGTTAAGTTTTATAGTAAAACGTCCGAGTTCGTAAACATGTTTAGCCAGCAGGAAATTGCGGGCGGTCCGATTATGGAAATGTACTTCAAAGATTTGCAGGCAGCTGTGCCAGGGGCGAAATTCGTAGCTCCTAACGAAGGTGCCTACGCAGTAATGAACACAGTTAATGTAGTAAAAGGGTCTGACCAGAAGGAGCTGGCTGAGGAGTTTATCAACTGGCAGCTGAGCAAGGAAGTTCAAGAAAAATCCGCCAAAGCAAAGGTTGATTCTCCGGTGAACACGCAGGTGGTATTGTCCGGTGCGGATACAGAGGGAATTACGTACAGTGCAGATGTAGTGAATAAGCTGACCAAGCTGGATATGAAATTCGTTAACGATCATATCAAGGCATGGACAGATCGCTGGAACCGGGAAGTTGCACAATAATGAAAAAGATCATATTAGATGTAGATACAGGCATTGATGATGCGTTGGGTATTTTACTTGCGGCCAAAAGTGGTCAGCTGGATATCCAAGCGATTACTACAGTATGCGGGAATGTTTCACTTAAACAAGCAACACTGAATACATGCAAAATCCTCAACCTGCTGGATAGACCGGATATTCCGGTCTATCGGGGGGCAGAGGCTCCATTAATACGAAAAGGCCTGCACGAGCACCGTGTTCATGGAGAAGACGGTATCGGAGGTGCATTGAGTGGAATAGTCCCAGCCATCTCTGCATCCGAAGGTTTTGCACCGGATATCATCATTGAGACCGTGATGGCTCACTCGGGGGAAGTAACGCTGGTTTGCACCGGACCGCTCACCAATCTGGCGTTGGCGTTGCTGAAGTGTCCCGATCTGACGGATCACGTTCATGAGGTCATTTTTATGGGCGGTGTTATTCACGGGTGCGGCAATATTACACCTGTAGCGGAGTATAACATGTACGCTGATCCTGAAGCCGCACGGATCGTATTTCACGCTGGATTTAGTCGATTGATACAGGTTGGTCTGGATGTAACACGCAAGGCACTGCTGACTGCGGATCATGTTGCTCGTCTGACCCGCCCAGAGATTCGTGATTATGTAGCTGAAAGCACGGCCGTGTATACCAAGCGTTATGAAGAACGCAACGGCGTAAAAGCGTGTGCGCTTCATGACCCGCTTGCCGTAGGTGTGGCATTGAATTCGAGGTTAGTAGATACCTCGCTGTTATATGTGGACGTGGAAACCTCCAGTCGCATATGTGACGGACAAACGGTAGGAGATGTGCAGAACCGTCTCAATCATAGTCCCAATATGAACGTGTGCGAGCAGGTGGACAGTGAAGCTTTTCTGGAACTGTTTATCCAGGTGCTGAACAAGGAATAACATTTTGATAACCGCAAGGAGCTACCCATGAAGAAAACATACTTGTATTGGCTGCTGCTGCCAGGTTTGCTCTTTCTGGCGGTGTTCATGGTCATTCCGATTGTGTTGACGATCGGTTCGACCTTCGTACAGAACAGCTCATTCACCCTAGAAGGCTATCTCCATTTCTTCAAGGACCCTTATTTTCTGAAAATATTGCTGACTACGCTGGAGGTCAGTGTCGTAACGACCCTCGTATGCGTATTGCTCGGTTTTCCGACGGCTTATTATATTTCACAAAAGGCCCCGCGTCGTAAAGGGATTTTGCTGGCGCTGGCTATCTTTCCCTTGTTGACGAGTCCGGTGGTGCGGTCATTCAGCTGGATGGTCATTTTGGGTCGCAAGGGGTTATTAAACAACGTGCTAATGAGTTTAGGACTCGTGGATGAGCCGCTAAATATTTTGTACACTCCGGCAGCGATGATTATTGGTCTGGTCCATTTGTTTTTACCGCTGATGATTATTTCATTGATTGGTGTGCTTGAAAATATTGACGGTGATCTTGTCCATGCTGCTCAGAGTCTTGGAGCCTCCAGATTCAGCGCATTTCGTAAAATTGTATTCCCGCTGTCTGTTCCGGGTCTGATCATTGGAAGCATTCTTGTTTTCGTAGGCAGCCTGACAGCTTATACGACCCCAGCACTATTGGGAGGGAAACAGCGGGTTATCGCTACATTTTTGTACCAAAATGCGATGACGCTTAACGACTGGTTTTTAGCCTCTGTTATCGCAACAATTATGATTGCTATTACATTTATCGTGGTCGGTCTCTTAAATAAGGCGGCCCATAAACTCAATCCGAAGGGGTAGGTGGATATGCGGGAGAAACATTACGGACTAGGCTTCTTTAGCCTGCTGGTCTTCATCTTTCTGCTCGGTCCGCTGTTGATCATATCGGTCACTTCTTTCGAGCCGGGCACGGTATTAAAATTTCCTCCGCAAGGCTTTTCCTTGCGCTGGTATGAAAATATTTTTGAAGTGGATTTGTTTATGTCCACGTTCAAAACGTCGATTGTCGTCTCTCTGCTGGGCAATATCTTGGCGTTGTTAATCGGTATGCCAGCCGCTTATGCGCTTAGTCGGTTTTCGTTTCGCGGGAAGGATGCACTGAATGCCTTGTTCCTTTCCCCGTTGCTTATACCAGGTATTGTGCTTGGATTTACACTGCTGCGTTATCTGATCATTGTGTACCATTTACCGGTATACGCTGGACTTTTGATCGGACATACGGTGATTATGCTGCCGTTCATTATTAGAGTCATTGCATCCAGCTTGTCTAACTTTGATTTTGCGATTGAGGAAGCAGCGCTTAGTTTGGGAGCTGGACGGCTGGAAACCTTTTTCAAGGTGGTTCTACCCAACATCCGCTCAGGCATTATTGCGGCTATCCTGATTGCCTTTCTGGAATCATTCAACAATGTCGACATTTCCGTCTTCATGACAGGACCGGGCTTCAGCACCCTGCCTATTCAAATGCTGACTTACGTCGAAAATTATTTTGATCCGACGATTGCAGCGATTTCGGTTATGCTGATGATTTTAACGGGTATCCTGATGTTCTTGATTGAACGACTGATGGGATTGTCTTACTTCACTAAAAGGTAATGGAGGCTTCAACCTTATGGCACTGCTTACTCTGGATCGCGTTTCGGTCGCTTATGACAACCAACTGATCTTGCAGGATTTCGATTTGCAGCTCGAACGAGGGCAATTGCTCTCGTTGCTCGGACCGAGTGGTTGTGGCAAAACGACTACACTTCGTCTTATTGCAGGATTTCTCGAAGCTAAACAAGGAACATTTTTGTTTGGTGATAAGGATTATACCCGGGTTCCAGTGAATAAACGGAACTTCGGTTTTGTATTCCAAAGTTATGCGCTTTTCCCGCACTTGTCGGTTTTTGATAATGTTGCCTTTGGTTTGCGGTTACGTAAAGTAAAAGAAGATGATGTGAAACGACGCGTTATGACTATGCTGGATACGGTTAGCTTGGGGGGATTCGAAAAACGTTTCCCTGGCGAATTATCAGGCGGGCAGCGTCAACGTGTCGCGATTGCGCGAGCGCTTGTAATTGAACCTGATCTGCTGCTGTTTGATGAACCTCTGAGTAACCTGGATGCTAACCTGCGTGTAAATATGCGCGTAGAAATCCGCCGTATTCAACAGGAGCTAGGCATCACCACCGTGTATGTATCGCACGATCAGGAGGAATGTTTTTCGATTTCTGACCAGGTTGCGATTATGAATAAGGGGAACATCGAGCAATTAGACGCTCCATCGACCATTTTTAAATATCCGACGACCGAATTTGTTGCCCGCTTTATTGGGTTTAATAATTTTCTAAGCTTTGACGAGCGCATTGAAGAAGGAGAACGTATTCGACTGAATACAGGCGACCTTTCGTTTAGCGTAGTGCGTAATCAGGGCACAGTCCAGCCAGGGGCTCGCCAAGGCGCTATTCGCCCGGATGATTTGGTCATTCGAACAGAAGGCAACGAGACAGGAGAAAATGAGCTTTCTGGTGTCATTAAGGTAAGTACTTACCTAGGGCGCAGCTATCAGTATGTGGTAGAGACAGCGAAGGGAAACTTTACGGCTAATCAGGAAATGGATACGCCTTACTTGAGTGGTCAACGGGTTACCCTGCATTTTCCGGCAGACAAAATGGTGCTGGTCCAATAATCAGCGGGTTCAATGAAGGAGATACATCATGCGTGCAGACAAAATGATTTTACAAGTTAAGGTGTATAACAGTTACTACAAGACGTTCGAGGTAGGCAATGTTGCTATACTTGACGGCAAGTTTATGTATATCGGTCAGCGTGGTCTGGAATCTTTCGAGGCTGCTGAAATTGTGGAGGGGCACGGGAAATATATGATTCCCGGCCTGATCGATATCCATTTGCATATCGAAAGTACAATGGTGACCCCAGCAACCTTTTCCTATGGACTCATTCGCAATGGGGTCACGACGATTGTACCGGAACCGCACGAAATGGCGAATGTTTTCGGATTGGAAGGTATTCAGGAAATGATGGAGGCCAGCAAAGATTGCGTGGCTGATATGTTTTACGGAATTCCTAGCTCTGTCCCAGCGACACCATTGGAAACCTCAGGGGGCGAGATTGACATCCCCGAGATTGATACTTTGTTGCAAACGGGTGAGATGATCTGCCTGGGTGAAATTATGAATTATGTAGATGTCATTCGTGATCCGGAGAGCAAGACGAACCGCGTCTTACGCCATGTTCGTGAGCACTACCCAGAGCTGATCATTGAAGGTCATACGCCGCAGTTGCTCGATCTGGATTTGCATCAGTTGATCTATGCAGGAATAGGCTCAGACCATACCCACCAAAGCATTGAAGGTATGAAGGCAAGAATGGCAGCCGGGATGTTTATTGAGATCCAGGAAAAATCCATGACCCCTGAGGTGATGGACTATCTCATTCAGGAGGACGTTGCACAACATTTTTGCTTCGTAACGGATGATGTAATGCCGGATTCTTTCGTAGAGCGGGGACATCTGAACCATATTGTAAGTAAAGCGATCGGAATGGGCATGAAGCCTGAGGATGCGATTTATGCAGCTACGTTTACTCCTGCTGCCCGGATGCGCATGCATGATCGCGGGACAATTGCGCCAGGGAAAATAGCTGACTTTGTGCTACTATCGGATCTGGAGCAGTTTGATGTGGAGCAAGTCTATAAGGACGGTCATAAGGTATTTGATAAATTTGAGGAATATCATCAGGCACAGGTAAAGTGCCAGTTCCCTGCCCACTTTTATCAAAGTGTAAAGCTCAATCCACTCACAGAGCAGGATTTTACTGTGAAGTTGGATGTAGCTGATGGCACACATCAATGCCGTATTATGATGGTCAAGGATGGATCAACTTTTACAAGCGAACGAATTGCACCTGCCCAAGTAGAGCAGGGTGAACTGGTATGGGAACATGGTGAACATGGACTCATTGCTACGTTTGAGCGGTATGGCAAGAACGGCAACCGTGCTTACGGTTTGATCGGGGGAGATACGATTAAACGCGGGGCCGTGGCAACCACCTATTCGCACGATAACCATAACTTGTTGGTCGTGGGGCATAACAAGCAAGATATGATTTTGGCTGCGAATACGGTTCTATCCAGCCAAGGGGGCTTTTGCGTAGTTGAAAATGGCAAGGTGCTGTCCCATTTACCGTTAACGGTGGGCGGAATTTTAACAGAAGGACCGCTAGAAATGGTTGCTGCCCACGTAAAGGAACTGCGTTCAGCCTTACTGTCGCTAGGCTATCGCCATTACAATCCAATCATGTCTTTAAGTACTCATTCTTTGCCAGTCAGCCCAGCTTTGAAAATTACCGATCACGGCTTGATTGATGTAAACGCAGGCAAAGTTGTACCCTTGATTGTAAACCCTTCGGTAATGTAAGAATAAAAAAAGAGTCGACCCTTTTACGGGGCGGCTCTTTTTTGATGCTTTAGCAGACAAACTTAACATCTTCTATACTTCTATTGATGTAACCTATGTATAAAAGATAAACAAGTCTTGATTCTGGGTACCCGATTGCATGTAGAGTTTGCTTTTACAATTAGTTCATGTAATCTTCATGATTAAAATCGAATAAGGACTTGAAAAACATCGTCACAGTGTTATAATTAAAACAGGATTTAGATTAAGTCTAAATTAATTGATTAAGATTTATTGGATTGACGCATGGAATTTTGAAGAAAATCAGACACTACTGCTAACGAGCATCCAAGCTTTACACCAACTATATTTGAACGAGAGGGGATTTTACACATGAGTACATTAAATCATACGAACGCACCTACACAAGAGGCTATTCAAGAATTGCATAAGGCTTTGAACCGTCAGGTCGCTACCTGGTCTGTGTTGTACACAAAACTGCATTATTTCCACTGGTATGTAAAAGGACCTAAATTCTTCACACTGCATGCTAAATTCGAGGAGCTTTATAATGAAGCAACAGCTAATCTGGATACGATTGCTGAACGTTTGTTGGCTATTGGTGGTCGTCCTGCTGCGACCTTGAAGGAGCATTTGCAACTGTCAGCTATTCAGGAGTCCGCAGGCGAGCAGACAGCCGAAGATATGGTGAAGGCCGTTGTAGCTGATTTTAAAACGATTACTGTTGAATTGGCTAATGGTATGGAAGCAGCAGAAGCGGCACAGGACAAAGCAACAGAGGATCTTCTGAATGGCTTGAGAGAAGAAATGGATAAACATATCTGGATGCTTACCGCATATTTAGGATAAATTTCCGGGAGTGATTTCCACGGATATGGAGATCAGGTGAACAAGCTATACATTCCGTTGGTTCCAGCCTGCCGCTGGAGTATAATGACGAATAGGCATGGAAGACCATAGGCTCATAAGGAAGTGAGCTACCGGGATGGGGTGTAGGTTGTGGAAGTGAAACAACAGCTTTTGCATGAAGCGGAGCAGTTTATATATACATGTTATGAGGAGCTGGGCCGAAGCCGCGATGATGCGGAAGCCCGGCTTCTTGATATTCGTCACGACATAGAGACTATTGGAACGTACGATCATACTTACGAAGAGCTGGAACACGGGGCACTTATGGCTTGGCGGAATAGCAATCGCTGTATCGGTCGCTTGTTTTGGGACAAGCTTTTGGTCAGGGATGCACGTGGAGCGTCAGATGCGACGCAAGTAGTTCACGAGCTATTGGAGCATATCCGCATAGGGACGAATGGCGGTAAAATTAAGCCTACGCTTACTGTATTTCGCGCCTCCCAGTCGGGCCAGCCGGATATTCGTATCTGGAACCATCAACTCATTCGTTACGCTGGATATGAAACGGATCAAGGGGTCATCGGGGATCCGATCTCGGTGGATTTTACGAATGCTTGTAGGGATTTGGGGTGGCAAGGAGCAATGACTGCTTTTGATATATTGCCGCTAGTTGTGGAAGCGGGAGGCCAACCTCCCAAGCTCTTTGATATTCCTGAACATTTGGTGATGGAGGTGCCCATTGAGCATCCGGAACTCTCGTATATAGCCTCTCTGGGATTGCGCTGGTATGCTGTGCCTATGATTTCAGATATGACGCTGGAGATTGGCGGTATCATCTATACAGCAGCTCCATTTAACGGCTGGTATATGGGGACAGAAATCGGTGCCCGTAATTTTGCGGATACCTTCCGCTATAATATGTTGCCACAGGTGGCAAAACTGATGGGGCTGGATACGACGAGTGAAACAACGCTATGGCGTGATCGGGCGCTGGTAGAGTTGAACATTGCTGTGCTGCATTCTTTTAAAAAAGCGGGGGTCAGCATTGTCGATCATCATACCGCAGCAGCACAATTCAAGTTGTTTGAGGAACGGGAAGCCAAGGCTGGTCGCGCGCTGACAGGTAATTGGACGTGGCTGATCCCACCGTTGTCACCAGCAACCACGCATATTTTTCATAGTTCTTACGATAATCGGCTCGTGAAGCCGAATTTCGGAGTTCAGGAAAAGCCATATATGACGAGACAGGCTAAACCAACAACAGATGCAGCGCTGCCGCAGAAGCCGCAAGGCTGTCCTTTTCATTCTGGATAACCTAACGGGAGACTAATTGTTGGATCTGGACTCCGGTTTATCCCATACAACGATCAATAGGGTCGCGATCGGCCCTATGAGTAGTGAGAGCACAAACCAGCTAAGCCTGCTCCGATTTTTGGACTGTGCCAAGCCGGCATTAATAAGGGCAAGCGTTCCCCAGCCGATATAATAATCTTCTGGCATGGTATTCTCCTCTGTAAAAAGGTATAATATCGTACTGTGTATTGTATGAGTACATTCATAATTTCATAAGTTATATCGTAAATATAACTTTATATATCTTGGTTTGAGGAGCGAAGCTAAGTTGGAGAGAAATCAGGCAGAGCGCATTGTCGCTGAGCTTTTGGAACGAGCTGCTATAGGCGTAACAGTTAAGCTGGAGAAACGTTTTCCTGGTGGACGGCTGATTGGGGGCAAATATGCCATGCATGCTCACGCCATTACCATGTATACGGATGTTATCGAAACACAATGTTTACAGATGTTCGGCAGCGCAGATCGGGTTGAGGAATATTTTACGGTTGTGCTTGCGCATGAGATCGGGCACGCCGCCGATACTGAATTAGAGGGCCTCTCCGATGCGATGGAGCAAGAGAATAGGATCGGGACCCGGCAACGGCTTGCGCTGCAAATTGAGGAAAACGCATGGAACTATGCGCTTAGACTGGTGCCTGAAATAGAAGCAACGTTTATTTCTGCCGTAATAGACGAGTCCCTGCTTGCCTATCGAGTCCCGATTATGGAGCAGTCTGACATTGCGTAATGATGAATGATCCAAGAGCCGTGAGGCTCTTTTTTATTAGTTTTTAACAAACGAGGTGGACAGACAGATTCAAAGGAGCAGCTTTTTAAGCTGTGATACACGACCTTGAGACAATTCCAGCATTTCGGCTAATTCTTTTTGAGAGACATTAGGGTATTCATCCATGAGCTGCTTTAGTTTATTCAGGAGCTCATTCTGATTCCTGTAGCTTCTTCTTTTCTTCGGCTGGACAGGACGTGCTTCACTCAAATGACTGGAGGGATTATCGCTCTTCAGGTTTTCAATACAACTCTTGCAGATCAGATGATCTCTGAAATAGCTTAAATGATCAACGGCGCCACAAAAATAACAAGAAACCCCTGTATATTTGCGAATCATCAGTCCCTCTGGTGTAATAAAAAAATCGAGGGCATCTCCAATATTAATATTCATAGAAGTGCGTAGTTCTTTGGGTAGCACAATGCGTCCCAAATGGTCTAGTGGTCGTGTCATTCCTGTGTTCTTCATCATTTTTCCCCTTTCTTGGAATGCGCTTATGGTTGCAGGAATTGTATGTTATGTATGCTGGAAGTAGAAAGCGCTTATATTAAAGTTTGTTTTGGTATAGCTATCCTAAAAAAAGCTCCGGCATGACGAACAATTACGTCTGCCGGAGCTTGGTGCAGCCAATGAATCTAAGATGTCATGTCGAATTACTGTGGGTTGGTTGTCCAAATGCCGGCTACTTTTAATTGAACCCGTGGCGGCAGCTTTAATGCAGCTAACGTCAGATCGGCCAAATCCTGCGGCTGAAGCATGCGGTCCTCGTCACCAATAGGCAATCCCGCATTTACAGCCAATTCTGTATTGACCGTGCTTGGTGTCAGCGCGGTAACCCGAATGTTGGATTTGCGAACTTCCTGCATCAGTGCTTCCGTGAATCCCATCAAAGCAAATTTGGATGCGCAATATGCAGAGCCTGTTGCAAAACCTCGTTCTCCTGCTGTGGAGGAAATGTTAATAATATTTCCGCTCTGTTGCGCCAGCATGCTTGGAAGAGCGGCGTGTGTCACATAATAGGTTCCCATCAGGTTTACGCGAATAATACGTTCCCACTCTTCGGGGTCCATATCTGCGACTGTGCCGAAGGTGGCGATGCCTGCATTGTTGATCAAAATATCGACGGCACCCAGTTCATGCTCCAGTGAAGCTACAGCGGCAGCGGCCTGTGTGCGATCGGATATATCCGCAACAGCACTCACCACTTTCACACCGTATGTACTCCCCAGTGAATCCTGCAGCTTTTGTAGGTCGGTCAATGTGCGTGAGATTAACCCCAGATTAACGCCTTCCTTGGCCAAGGTTTCGGCAATTGCCTTACCGATTCCTTTGCTGGCTCCTGTAATAATGGCTGTTTTGTTCTTAAGTTCCATCCAGTCTCCTCCTTATCACTATATAACGTGGTTGTGCATCTGAGCACATGGTTTCATTATACTAGGTTGAACCCCTTGAACCAAACTTCGCCTCTAATGAGGCATTCATTTAGAGGTCTCTATTTGGAAATATCAATATCCCCTGAAGTGGTTTCGACCTTAATCACGTTCACACTACCGGGAACAGATTCGGGAGTATTGATACTCCCAGAGTCAGAGCGGACATTATAAACACCTTTAAAATCGGGAGCTTGCTTAATCTTCACGTCACCAGAATCAGCATTCACTTCCAAGTTGGCTACGGCACGTTGTGTAATATTTGTCTCCCCTGAGGTTAGGGAGAGAAGACCATTACCGCTATAATCGCGAATGGTGACATTTCCTGAAGTAAGCTTTAGCTCCATATCTGCAGTAAGCTGACTGGCTATAAAGTTACCGGACGTTAGATTTGCGATCAGGTGGGTACTTTGGAGGTTTGTAATCTCGGCAGTGCCTGAAGTAGCGGTGATAGAAGTATTTTTCACAGAGGCATCTTGAAGTTTTACATTCCCTGAATGTGCATCTACCTGCAGATCAGTTAGTGTTTCGCCAGAGGGCATCTCTACGGTAATCGTTTGATCCAAATCAGGAGTGATCGAAAAGAATGACAAGGAAGGGGCCGGCTCCGATTGAATGGTAAGCTTACCGTTCTCAATTCGGGCATTATGAATTTGGTCGGCGACTTTTGTCTGAACTTCTCCGCTGATGCGTATCGTACCTTGGTCGCCAGAGCCAGGAGTGAACAAAATAGAAACATCATCAGAACTGTCCACTTTCAGGTTTTGTAGCTGACCACGTGTGAATGTCCACTTTTTATTTATAGCCGTTGTTTCTTTCATTACTTGTTGATTCCATGGAGCACCGTAGGCCACCATTCCGGCTGCACCGATGACAATGCACAGACCTGCTGCAATAAACCACTTTTTATTCATGTTTTTAGTAAGCTCCCCTCAGGGTAGTCTGATTCCATTTCCAGTATCGTACTGTGCTCTTGACCATAAGGAGTAAGAGATAACGTACTCCAGGCAGCAGCAATAGACCTATACCCGTCAACGTGATAGAGAAAAAGAATTTGGCCGGGTAAAAGGTGCTGTTAAGCGCATAATCAGTAACAGCGAGAAGGGGGGCTACAATGAAGCTGATCGATACCACAGCCAATGAAGCCCATACTGCCCATAGGGTAGCCATAATCGGGATGGAGATTAGCAAATTGAGAAACAACAGCCCTAGGAAAGTAAAAATATTGCGTGCAAAGCTGCCCTGGCGAAGCGGAGGAGAAGCGTTCCAGGCTGCATTGGGAACATCCAACGCTTCTCGAGCAATATCTTCTGGGTTCCCCAGCTCATGGGCAATCTCACTTTCGCTTTTGCCATTAACCAACCCGTAGTCAAAATGCTGGCTCAAATCACTAAGCAGCTCATGGCGTACCTCTGCAGGGAGAGGAGAAAGACGCTGTTCCACCTCTGTAAGAAACTGTTTTCTATTCATCGGAATTTCCTTCCTCCAGTAGGCTTGCGACATGATGGACAAAATCATTCCATTCCCGTGTAAGTAGTCTTGTATAATGGCTACCGGTATCGGTTAGCCGATAATATTTACGGGGCGGACCCTCGGTCGATTCCTGTAAATACGTCGTGCAGTATCCCTCTGATACCAGACGGCGAAGCAGTGGATATAGGGCTCCCTCTGCTACTTCAATATGACGGGAGACGGCTTGAGCCAATTCGTAGCCATAGCGGTCTCTACGTCCAATTAGAACTAGAACGCATAGTTCCAGTACCCCTTTTTTGAATTGGATGTTCACATTCACGAGCGATGCTCCCTTCCTGATGTAATCATAATTCATAGGTGTCGTTCGGAATAAGGGGAAGAAACGTGTGTTTGTGCATAATTTGTCACGGGTACTGATTATAAATCAGTAGTCAGGTATAATTTAACATCATGTACTGATTAATGCAAGGTACTAAATTTTTAATAATAAAATCTTCGGGTCAAAATGGGCTGGTTTTCTTTCTTTAAGGCTTACATGAATAGCGAATCTTGTAGAATAAAGTAGTTTCATTTGGAAAATTCTCGATTTCTGGCTGGGTGCACCCATAGGATGTTACTTTAATTTCATTCATTAAAATGATAGATTGTAAAGTGTTCAATAGAGTTAAAGATTACCTATGATGAAGAGGTGGATAAAGGATGGACTGGAAACACTGGTATAGGGAATTGGAACAGGATGATGAGACTTGGGATGTGTCGGAGGAGGTTGTACTACGTGGTGTGGTACATCTTGATTTTTGCGGGCAGCCATCGGAGGTAGAAGCTGAATTTATCGTGGGAGCCGACTCTGAAGAACAGGCACAGACTATAGAAGAACCTACAGAGCTGCAAAAAAAGACATGGGAGACGTATATGGCATGTTCGTCAGAGATCCATCCTCAAGTATTGGAGTCCATACACCATTATTATGTAGACATAGTGGAAAAGTATCGGAAGGCATACAGCTCATGGGGAGAGGACCCTAATGAATATGCGCCTTATGTGGAGCGACCAGAGCAATTGCTGGATCGAATGCAGCTTATCTCTATACTGATTTCCGACTCATCGGAAAAGGATGAACTATATTTGAATTTTAGTTGTTCCTGGGATCGAGAGCATGGCTTAGGTGTGCATCTGAAGCAGATGAAAATCGAGCATATTCAAGGTGCATATACATTATATGACTTGGAATAAATAAAGCCCCCTTCCGGTCTCTAATAGAAAGACCGAAAGGGAATAAGATATGGTGGACATGATGACGCGATTGGATATGATAAAAATATTAGTTGGATACAGACAGCACGGCACGGGCTGCTTGAGCCGCCTGTACCATTTGCCGCAATGCGGCAACAGATTCTTCCTTGGTACGGGTTTTCAGCCCACAGTCTGGATTAACCCAGAACAAATCTGATGGCAGTACGCGCAAGGCACGCTGAATCATGCTTAGCATTTCTGATACATCAGGAATGCGCGGACTGTGGATATCGTATACACCCAGACCGATGCCTTTGTCGTAAACCTGATCCTCAAAGCTAACAATCAGTTCTCCGTGGCTACGAGAGGTTTCAATAGAAATCACGTCGGCATCCATGTCTGAAATGGACTGGATCATATCCTGGAATTCGGAATAGCACATGTGTGTATGGATTTGGGTCGCAGGCTGAGCGGTGGCCGTGGTCACAAGGAAGGCTTGAACTGCCCAATCCAGATAGGCCTGCTGTTGTTCTTTTTTCAACGGAAGCCCTTCACGAATTGCGGGTTCATCCACCTGAATCATGCTAATACCCGCTTGTTCGAGTGCCTCTACCTCTGCCCGTAATGCCAGAGCTAACTGCAAAGCTACTTGCCTGCGTGGAATATCATTACGTTCAAAGGACCAGTTCAAAATGGTCACAGGGCCTGTAAGCATCCCTTTAACTGGCTTGGAGGTTAACGACTGAGCAAATGCCGTCTCTTCCACGGTCATAGGTTGATCGAACGACACATCTCCGTAAATGATCGGCGGTTTAACACAGCGGGAGCCGTAGGACTGCACCCACCCGTTTTGTGTAAAAGCAAAGCCTTTCAGCTTTTCGCCAAAAAATTCAACCATGTCGGTCCGTTCAAATTCCCCATGTACAAGCACATCTATGCCAATGTCCTCTTGGATATCAATCCATTCCTTGATCTGCTGCTGGATAAATGTCCGATATTGCTCGGCAGACCATTCTCCTTTGCGATAGTGCAGACGGGCCTTGCGGACCTCAGCAGTTTGCGGGAAACTGCCGATGGTCGTCGTAGGCAGTGGGGGCAACTTCAGCCTATTTTGCTGAATCACCCGGCGCTCGGCGAAAGGAACGCTGCGTGACAGTGGCTCTTTTGTTAGCAGGTCGGCCAAATCGGCAGCTGTCTGTACCCTTGCCGCGGAGTGGTTGAAGCGGGCTACCGCATCCGAACTTTGCTCAAGCTTGGCAAGTGCGGATGGATCGTGCTTGCCAAGTGCAGCCGTCAAGCCTGCGATTTCATCCAGCTTTTCATCGGCAAAGGCTAGTGCATGCACCAGTTCTTGGTCCAGCTTATGCTCTGCGTCCAGACTGACCGGCACATGCAGCAGACTGCACGATGGCTGTACGATAAGCTGTGCGGCAGTGGTCTGTTCTGCTAACTGGTCCAACAGTGCAGCCACGGCATTCAGGTCGCTGCGCCAGATATTGCGTCCGTCAATGACACCAGCACCCAGCGTTTTCCCTTTAGGGAAGCCATGCTGGCATATATGCTGAAGATTTTCGCCATCATCGTATACAAAATCAAGACCCAGTCCCTGTACCGGAAGTTCAGTCAGACGCTCATAATGGTCCAGGCTGCCAAAGTAGGTTTGCAGCATGATGTTCAACGAGGGTGCAGCTTGGGTCAAAGCTTCATAGACCTCCTGAATAATCTCCAGATCCTCTGCCGGGAATGAGGTGGTCAGGACAGGTTCATCGATTTGGACCCATTGAACGCCTTCTGCTGCTAGCTCTGACAAGACTCGGGCGTATAAAGGCTGGAAGGTTCGTATAATAGAAGCGAGATCCTTACGATCATAGCCTTTGGATAAAACAACAAATGAATAGGGCCCGATGAGAACCGGTTTACCGTCAATGCCTAGCTCTTGCTTTGCTTCACGATAAGCTAGTAATGGTTTGTTTTCAGTAAGCACCGGAGCCGCGTTTGCCAATTCGGGAACGATGTAGTGGTAATTGGTATTCATCCATTTGGTCATTTCACTGGCAGTAGCTCCCTTCTGCCCACGTGCGATCCCGAAATACACAGATAGAGGAACTGGACCTGTAAAACGATAGTTGAAGCGTTCGGGGACGAGACCAAACATCACGGATGTATCCAGCACGTGATCGTAATAGGAGAAGTCTCCGACAGGAATGCGATCAATCCCTTTGTCACGTTGCTTGCTCAGATGCTCCAGACGCAATCTTTTCATCTCACTATGCAGTTCGCTTTCGTCAATACTACCCTGCCAGAAGCGCTCCAGTGCTTTCTTCCATTCCCGGTTCCCACCAATACGCGGATAACCCAGATTACTGCTAATCAAACCCGACAATGCAGATCGTTCGTTAATGGACATGTAGGTTTCCTCCTAACTGGTAGCCAGTTTATTTTTACGTACCAAAAAAGGCATTCTGTCCCCAAGGCTAAAAATGAGTAGGGGAAAGAATGCCTCCGCGATTAAAATTCAAAAATACGGCGACTGCTCTTAACACCTCCCTATCTTCCGTAGGTACTGCGATGTTGTTAAAATAGGCAGGTCTCCTGACTTGCGGATCATGACGTTCAGCATCCCTTCCCGGTCTTTGGACCAGTGGGTGTATGAGTAGCTGAACATTCCCCGTTTACAGTGGCGGGACCGTCCCGGATTTGCACCGGCTTCCCTTTTAAGTCTGATCTGAATAGAACAGACACCTATTTCCAGGCTATGCGATTAAGGTATGACGAATAATTATGCACTCGTATACTTGTTCACCATCATAAGTGAAACTCACAGGATGTGCAATAGAAACAGTAATAGAAACTGGAGTGGAATCTGTTAGTTATATGCAAAAAAGACAATCCCAACCCATCGTGGGGTGGTATTATCCCCTTCTAGTAGACAAGAGAGAAAAGACATCTGTTAAGATGGACTTAATCTTGTTGAACGGAGGGGATTTTTCATGGCTAAAAAGGGACAATCATTCCGGCAATACTCCTTAGATGTAAAGATGGAGGCAGTCCGGTTGGTGAACGAAGAACATATGAGTATTCGTGAAGTGACGAAACAATTGGACATTCGTAATAAATCCCAAGTGCAAAGCTGGGTGATGAAACATCGAGCGGGGGAGAACCTCCAGCCAACGACCACAAGGCAGGGACGACCCAAAACGAAATTTTCCAGTATCGAAGAGGAGATGGCGTATCTACGGGCGGAGATTGAATATTTAAAAAAGCAGTATCCAAATCTACACAAGGAGTGACGAGGAAAGAAGCGAGGTTTGAAATTATTGAGGGAATGCGAACACGATATTCGTTGAAATGGTTACTTGAATTAGCCCATGTTTCTCGGGCAGGATATTATAAATGGAGAAAGAATCAGCAAACAACCCAGCAGCGTAAGCAAGAAGAAGAGCTTCTGGAATCGCATATGTTGTCGATCCACCGGATCCATCCCTATTTTGGTTATCTGCGGATGACCGTTGCTTTACGTAGAGAAGGTATCTTGGTCAATCACAAAAAGGTATACCGCCTAATGAAGAAATTAGGGATCCGTTCCGTCATTCGAAAGAAGCGGCGCTTTTTTGGCAAACAGGCATCTGTGGTAAATGCCAACCGATTAGATCGACAATTTCAGGCAGATTCTCCTTTATCCAAGCTGGTTACCGATATTACATACATACGAGCTGGAGAGCGGTTTGTATATCTCTCTGTCATTCAAGATCTGTTTAACAATGAAATCGTGGCTTGGCGTCTTTCGGAACGAAATGACCTTGCTCTAGTTAGCGAGACCCTAGACGTTCTAAGTAAGAACGTGAACATGGAGGGTGTCATTCTCCATTCAGACCAGGGTTTTCAGTATACCTCCAAGCCGTTTAACCGCAAACTTAAGCGGCTTGGCATGCTTGGGAGCCATTCAAGGCGTGGAAATTGCCTAGACAATGCCTGCATAGAATCCTTCTTCTCCCATCTTAAAACAGAGAAGATTTATTTAACGAAACCCGGAACCCTAGCGGAGGTAGAACAACACGTACGGGAGTACATTTCTTTTTATAATGAAAATAGATTTCAGAAAAAATTAAACAACCGTTCCCCGATTGAATACCGAGAAACGGTTGCTGCTTAAAGATGTCTTTTTAGTTCTGTCTACTTGACAGGGGTATGACCAGGGGACTTGTCTTTTGTATAGCATCTTGCTAAGTAGAACATCGCCTTTAAGTCAATGAAACGGTGTAACCTGCTCGAGTACTGGCTTTGACATCTACCAGGCGCTGATTACGGCTGCCCCGAAAGGGGAGGGTCAGATCTTTTTGCTGTTCAACAAAACGGCCATCTACAATCACGTCACACAAAAGAGCTAGCTCCTGTCGTTCCGGATCCATGAGCAGATCCTCGTAAACAAAGCCTGTATAGGCCCATACGGTTCGGTCGGGACAAGCCGCGCGGAAGTCACGTACAAATTGCGAGCATTCTGCTGCTGAGAAAAAAGGGTCTCCCCCGCAGAGAGTCAGTCCGTCCAACAGCGGGTTATCCATGATATCACGGATAACCTCCTGTTGACGCTCAGGCGTGAATGGCTCCCCTGCGCGGAAGTTCCACGAAGCTGGATTAAAACAGCCGGGACAGGCATGGCGGCAACCGCTAATGAATACGACGGTGCGCAGGCCGTATCCTTCATTCAGAGATTCCGGAATATAGCCGCACAAATTCACTTATGCTTCACCCGGTCGCGAACTTCGGCTTGCTTGGCAGCATTAAAACGAACGGTATAATCTCCTGTCAGATATCCGGTTACCCGACGTAAACGCTGAAAGTGCGTGTGCTCCTCATCTGTGCCGCATTGAGGACAGCTTGTCCCGATAATTCCTTCATAGCCGCATTCCGTACAACGATCTACCGGATGGTTGATGGAAAAGTAGCCGATGTTCTGTTGAAGTGCGTACTGAACAATTTTAAGAAATGCATCCGGGTTATTCCGTGCATTACCGTCCAGCTCAATGTATGAAATTGCACCCGCATTACATAGATTATGGAACGGAGCCTCCAAGCTGATTTTACGTGCAGCGGGAAGCTTGTAATACACCGGAATATGAAAGGAATTCGTGTAATATTCCCGGTCATTTACTTCAGGAATAACTCCGAAGTCACGTTGATCCAGCAATGTGAACTTGCCCGACAGACCTTCGGCAGGCGTCGCGAACAGTGTAATATTTAGATTGTAGTGCTCACTCATTCGATCACAATACATGCGCATGGAAGTGATGATTCGCTGTGCTTCACGGTATACAGCATCATCTTCCCCGTGGTGTTTTCCATATAATGCTTTCATGCACTCAGCCAGCCCGATAAAACCAATCGAAAGTGTACCGTGCTTTAGGAGGCTTCCTACCTTCTCATCAGGTTCCAGTTTTTCTCCGCCTTCCCATACCCCTTCGCGCATCATAAAGTCCGAGGCTTTGGCTGGCTGGCTGGTCTGGATATGATAGCGATGGATTAGACCGTCTACTGCAATTCGCATAACCTCTTCCAATCTCGCGTCAAAGCGATCACGGTCAGGTGTCAGACGCTTGCCTGTGCAAATACCGTATTCAATCCCGAGCCGTACCAGATTAATGGTATTAAATGAGAGATTACCCTTGCCGCTCTGGCGGTTTCTGCCGAAACGGTCAGAAATGGTGCGGGTACGGCAGCCCATCGTGGCAATGATGGTATCGGGGTCATCTGCGCGGTAATAGGGCAGGTTGAAGGTAGCATCCACATTCACAAAATTAGGATACATCCGCTTGCTGGAGCACTCTACCGCCTTTAAGAACAAGTCGTAGTTGACATCGCCCTCTGCCTGGTTGACTCCTTTTTTACATTGGAAAATATGTTGTGGAAAAATAGGAGTTTCCCCGCTGCCGAGTCCGCGAATTGTGGCTTCCAGCAGCGATTGCGAAACAAGCCGACCTTCAGCAGACGTACACATTCCGTAATTCAGTGAAGTGAACGGAATTTGCCCCCCTGCCCGGCTGCTCATCGTGTTCAGGTTATGAATGAGCGATTCAGCGGCCTGCCGGGTTTCTGTCTCCGTCTCTTCGCGTGCGAATGAGTATGAACGAGGACAGGTTTCTTGCAAATGGGTGTTGGCTAGATGCAGTTCTTCGTCAGACCAACGGGAGTCCAGCTCTTCCTCGAACAGCCGGAGTCCTTTGCGCAGATGCTTGCGGAAGGAACGAGCAACGTATGGAGCAAGATCCCAATCTATTTTATTGGCAGAGACACCACCAAATTGGCTATTTTGTTGAGACTGGAATATGATGGCGACCAGTGCCATCGCAGACATAATTGTTTGCGGTGTACGTACAGAGCCATTGCCTGTATTGAAACCGTCTTGTAGCAAACGACCAAATGGGATAAAGATACAATTTGTAGTTCCGAGCGCATATTGGTCCAAATCGTGAACATATACATACCCGTGGTCAATGGCGTCTGTCAATTCAGGCGGAAGTACACGCAAGCGCGCATACCATTTGGCATATTCCGAGCCAAGCTTGCTCATTTTGCCACTGAACGATTCTCCATTTAAATTTGCATTCTCCCGCAGCATGTCCAGA
This sequence comes from Paenibacillus sp. Mc5Re-14, assembly GCF_001049835.1. Classification (NCBI taxonomy): domain Bacteria; kingdom Bacillati; phylum Bacillota; class Bacilli; order Caryophanales; family Paenibacillaceae; genus Paenibacillus; species Paenibacillus sp. Mc5Re-14. The sequence goes on from NZ_CVPD01000001.1 coordinate 2,878,919, forward strand.
TCTTGTGCCCCAATGACTCGCTCGCCGATGTCGTATAATTGATGTTCCTCCAGCACCTTCATCGTAAAACCCTCCATATAGTAAAAAATATATATTTTTCACAAAAACAACATATTGATGATATCTAGTGATAACCAATTGTTTCGATCTATATATTGTATATACGTAGACATGGAGAGTATGTGACTATTGTCACATTGATGGGAGCAGGAAGCACAAAAAGGCCAGGTATAGAATAAGAGACACATCCACAGATATGCGCCTTACTCTATACCTGGCCACCGCAGTTGCAACGAAATAAGTAGGTTTGCAAGTACATCGTATATGATATTGGGAAATAATCTTTTAGAAGGTTTAGAGCAGCTTTTTCAGTTGGGACACACGGCCTTGGGAAATATCGAGCATTTCTGCATACACTTTTTGTGGCAGGTTCGGATGTTCCTGAATCAGCTTGCGGAGCTTTTTTACCATTTCACCTTGCTGTACTCTGGATTGCTTGGGCTGCCAGGTTGTGTTGGCTTGGATCGGTTTGGTGCGTTCTTGAGCCTGGATGGCATCATTGCTTGTGGCATGTACATGTTCATCGTTCTTTAATAACTGAATGCAATCAGCGCAAATAAAGCTGTCCCGAAAATAAGTTAAATGATCCACTGCGCCGCAAAATTTGCAGGAGACACCCGTGTATTTCCTTAATACAAATCCTTCTTCATCTACGAAGAATTCAAGCGAATCACCGATATTGATATCCATTGTGGTACGCATTTCCTTTGGGAGTACGATTCGCCCCAACTGGTCCAGAGGCCGTGTCATTCCGGTATTTTTCATCAGCGCTTCCTCCTTCAATGATATATCCTGATTATACCAAAAAATATCATTTTTAGCTTTATATATGAAAGGGAAAATGTAACTTTTTTTCTCGTATGCCGTAGTCTGACTTTCATCCAATTTAGGATGATTTCGGTATTGTTGCCGGTGTACTCCTTTTTCGCTATGATATATTAAAGCGCTTTCGTGAAAGGACTTTTTATCATCTTAATGAAGCTAAGGAGATGACGGATTTGAGTCATGAAACAACGGGTATCGAATATTTATTTCAAGATCCGAAAATTCACCTGGACGAGCGTGTACGGGATCTCGTGTCGCGACTAACCTTAGAGGAAAAGATCGAATCTATGCTGCAATACCAGCCGGCCATTGACCGTTTGGGAGTTGCAGCTTACAAGCACGGTACGGAAGCGGCACACGGAATCGCCTGGTTGGGGGAGGCAACTTCATTTCCTCAGCCTGTGGGATTGGCCTGTACTTGGGATACAGAGTTAATGCGGCAGATCGGCTCTGTTATTGCAGATGAGGCGCGTGTCTACTATCGTCGTGACCCAAAATTGAACGGTCTGACCCTGTGGGCACCTACAGTGGATATGGAGCGTGACCCAAGATGGGGACGTAACGAGGAAGCCTACGGCGAAGACCCGTATTTGACGGGAGAATTGTCGAAGGAGTTAGTCAAGGGGATACAGGGTGATCATCCGGTATATTTGAAAGCGGTTGCGACACTGAAACATTTTCTCGGTAACAATAATGAAGTGGACCGGGGAGTCGGCTCCTCCAGCATAGACCCCCGAAACCTGCGGGAATATTATCTAAGAGCTTTCGAGAAGCCTTTTACGGAAGGCGGAGCCCAGTCGATGATGACTTCCTACAACTTGATTAACGGAACGCCTGCCACGTTGTACCATGGTGTTAACGATATTGTCAGAGGCGAATGGGGAATGGACGGCTTTGTCGTAAGTGATGCGGGTGATGTTATGGGGATTGTAAACGACCATCAATATTACGATTCCCATACGCCGGGCGTGGCTGAATCTATTCGCGCAGGAATTGACAGCATTACGGATGATGCGGAGCTCTCCAAGCAGGCAATTCGAGAAGCTTTGGAGCAGGGCTCTCTACAAGAAGAGGACTTGGATCGGGCATTGTTCCATACGTTCCGTGTTCGTTTTCGTTTGGGGGAATTTGATCCGGCGGCAGACAATCCCTATGCCTCCATCGGGGAGGAGGCTTTAATGACAGAGCAAGCCCGTGAATTGTCGTTGCGTGCGGCGAGGGAGCAGATCGTACTGCTCAAAAATGAGCAAGAACTTCTGCCATTAAACCCTGCCCAGTGCGGCAAAGTAGCGGTCATTGGTTCGCATGGCAATGAGGTGTTCCGCGATTGGTATTCCGGTACGCTGCCTTACCGGGTTACCCCGCTGGAGGCGATTCGTGCCAAGCTGGAAAGCGGGGGCGCGGAGGAACGTGTCGTGTACTCCGATGCCAAAGATCGTGTGACCTTGACGGCGGCGACTGATGGCGCGAAGCTCACAGTTAATTCTTCAGGCGATATGCGCCTGTCCCAGAATGGAGAGCCAACGGTATTGACCATGACAGATTGGGGCTATGGTAGCGTGACGCTGCATGATGAACATCTGGGTACCTATGTGACGAGCGACGAGGAGACGCTTCGCGTGACAGCTGATGAAGCGTATGGCTGGTATGTTAAAGAGGTCTTTGGACTGACTCCTGTGGAACAAGGAGAGCATCTGTGGACCACATGGAACGGTAAGCCAGTGATCGCAGGAACGGAGGGCTTATTAAAGGTGATGGAATCCGCAAGTCCTGCACCTAACGCCTCAGACTTCAACCATACGACTTTCCGTATAGAGACGGTATCGGATGGCTTAGCGGAAGCGATAGCCGCTGCGCAAGCGGCAGATACAGCGATTGTATTCGTTGGAAATCACCCGCTTATTAACGGAAAGGAAGAGAATGATCGCCCAGGCTTGGAACTGGCTGCTTCCCAGCAACGACTTATCGAGGAAGTATATCGTGTCAATCCGAATACGATTGTGGTACTGACGGGTAGTTATCCATTTGCGATTCCTTGGCTTCAAGAGCATATTCCAGCGATCATATACACATCTCATGCGGGACAGGAGCATGGTACAGCTATAGCGGATGTATTGTTTGGAGATTATGCACCGGCAGGGCGTCTCAATATGACCTGGGTTCAGAGCGAGGATCAATTGGGTGATATCAAGGATTATGATATCATTCGCAGCGGCCGTACCTATCAATATTTTGAAGGTGAACCGTTATATCCATTTGGACACGGGCTAACGTATTCGCCATTTGAGTATAGTGATCTGCATACAGACGCCCATAAGGATAATGTTAAATCTATGGCTACACTTGACGCCGCGGATACTCTCCAGGCGTGGGTTGATGTGACGAACCGGGGCGAATCTGCTGGTGAAGAGGTTGTACAGCTATATGTACGCTCTGGAGCCTCGCGTGTAAAGCGACCATTGAAGACGTTGTGCGGATTTCAACGCATTCGCTTGGAGCCAGGTGAGACACGAACGGTTTCTTTTACGGTTCGGGTGAAAGATTGGGCGATTTGGGATGTCACGCGGGATGGCTATTGCGTGGAATCAGGTGAATATACCCTGCTGGCAGGCGCCTCCTCAGCGGATATTCGATTGGAGCATCCTGTGTACGTTCGGGGTGAAGTTATTCCACCACGACAAGCTGGACCTAGGATTCGAGCTGAAAATTTTGATGATTGCTTCGACATCCTGCTGGATGAAAGCAAGGAGCAAAAGGAGGCCTGTGTACGTCCCCGTTCACCGCAACGTTCCGGTTGGATCGCCTTTCATGGCGTAGACATGAATACGGTGAGTGTGGTCGAGCTCCAGTGCCGCGTGTCAGGCAACAGCAGTGATGCAGCAATCGAGTTGCATTTGGATGCGCCGGACAGCCCTGCTGTGGCGCGCATCAACGTGGGCAATACAGGAGGGGCACAAGCATGGGTGACACTCTCGGAAAAGGTACAATCAGCCTCCGGCATCCGTGATGTATATCTGTCGCTCAGTGGGGAAGTGCGACTGGGTCATTTTACTTTGGGCGCTAGGGATCCAGAGGGTTCCGGCTTTCAGGCTTGAACTTACATCTGACATCACGTACAATGCATTCATCGAAGTTTCTACAGCTTAGGGGTGTCATCTCATTTGAATAGTGAAAAAAGACTACGCACCGCAACGCCCAAATGGCTTGGAATTGCGTTAAAGGCGCTTGTCTATTTGGAAAAACACGGGGAACTTTGTGCCAGCGGTTCTATTGCCCGCTCCATTGATTGCGAAGTTACTTTGGTGCGCAGAGTGCTGACGCGGCTTGTGCAGGCAGATTTGATTGCAGCACGTGAAGGGCGCGAGGGAGGTTATGTGCTTACCCGTTCGGCGGATCATATTACACTTGCTGATATATACCACGCCATTGAAATATGTGATCCCATATTCCCGGGTATAATGCATGAACCGGAGACGAACCCTTTTTGCGGGGAGTTGGCGATAGCCGTATCTGAGATTTTAGCTGAGAGTGAACGTCGTATGCTGGAGGTATGGGAATCTCATACGCTTGCTTCGCTCGCCAAGCGTACATCGCTTGTGGTAGGGAATTGCAATCATACTGAAGATAAGGATGCCAAGTCATCTTCCCAAAGGGAGTAACATCTTTTCATTTAAAAGGATAATAGCCGATACGATCCTCAAGAGAGGGTTGTATCGGCTATTTCTGTGTAAGGGTCATGCCTCAATTATATTTCATATGAGCAAACCCGGTTACGTCCTGCTTTTTTAGCTTCGTATAGTGCTTTGTCTGCCTGTTCCAGCAGGGCTGCCCCGGACATATCTTCCCCGGTACCAGGAAAGGTTGTCACGCCGATGGACACCGTGACTTTAAGAACAAGCCCGTCCGCTAAAATAAACTCGTGCTGATTTACTCCACTAAGAATCTGATTAGCTATGCGTAGTGCTTGCCGAAAAGCACAATTCGGCAAAAGTACGGTGAATTCTTCTCCCCCGCTGCGGGTGACTACATCATTAGTACGGCACTTTTCCATTAAAATCTGCCCAAGCTGGCGCAGCACTGCATCTCCTGCCGCATGCCCATAGGTGTCATTGACTTCCTTGAAATGATCAATATCTAACACCAGTACAGATAAGTGCTCATGACGTTGACGAGCTTGAGGGAGCTGCTCTTCCAATGAGAACTCAAGCTGTCTTCTATTGCTTAAATTAGTGAGATGGTCTGTGTAGGAGGTATGCTCCAGTCGAAGTAACAGCTCATTGGATGTGTTGATAGATTCAGCAATGAGGTACAGAAGACATCCGCCGACCATCGAAATGAAGAATTGGAGCGGATACACGTGCAGAACATCATCGAGATTTTTCAAATTAATCATAAGGGGACAGAATATAATGCCCAAAGCAAAAACATTCATAATCATCAGCTTGGGTAAACGTGACCAGGACAAATGTGACAGTACAGTACACCCCAGACCGGCAAGCAGCATAAAAACGGCGCCTACGATAGCTTGATTGTTGATACCAAACAGCAAAAGTCTGCCTAGACATATAAAAAGCGTTGCCATGAGCGCAGCCGGGCCACCGATATAAGTTGCGGTAGCTACGATAGCCAGATGTCGAAGATCAGCAATGGTATTAAATCCTACTGGAATAGAGTAGTACATGATAACAATGCCATAGCAACCGAAAAGAGCGCCTCCGATCCAATGCACCTTATGCGTTAAGGTGTGTAGACGGATTTTATACCTTTGTGAAATAAGGCCGGTTATGTACAAAAAGGTGACAAGGATACAGGTATTTACAAAAAACGTACTGAACAAGATGATAACCCTCCCGAGAGGCATATTCCTTCATTTTATCAAAAAGAACTGACATTAGGCTTAAAAAAGAAAAATTTATTAAAATTTATTACGTTAGGTTGACTTATAATGTTTCGATCATGTGCTTGGTGCATAACTGGGAATAGATTGAGCATACTCCAAAGATACATTAATTAGGAAATAGGTAGTGTTTACTGCTGCCATTTTGGAGATGAGGTTTGCCCATGATTCGCTATCCCTATCGCAAACATAATAGAAAATCGGGTGTGGATAAGAATAATGGAAATTCTCCGCGCTATTTAAAAATCGAGAATTGCTTGGAAACCAACCTGCAGCAAATTAAGAAATTGACATCAGATAGTCCGGATTTTCTGATTCGCCGCTTTAAAGTGGGGATTAGAGAGGATGTTCCCGCCGCTATTGTATTTCTGGATAGTATGGCCAAAACGGATACGGTGAATGAACTCATTATGAGATCCATGCTTAGCCGTCCATCTGCTGAAGTGGCTGTTGAGGCGGAGAGTCCAGAAGCGTTATACGCAAGAATACAGAGTCACGCGCTCGCACTGGGAGAAGTGAAGGACTGCGATGATTGGAGTTCCATGATGGAACAATTACTAATGGGGGACACGATCATCCTATTGGAAGGCTGCGAAAAAGCCATCGCGTGCGGCACACGTGGGGGAGAGACACGCGCAGTCAGCGAGCCAACAACACAGACAGTCGTCAGAGGACCGAAAGAGGGATTTGTAGAATCCCTGTTCACGAATATTTCTCTGGTCCGGCGACGGATTAAAAGCTCCGATCTTACACTGGAGATGTTCCAAGTGGGAAGCACGTCCCTCACAAATGTGGCCATGCTGTACATGAAGAATATTGCAAATCCACGCATCGTAGATGAGGTTCGTAAACGGGTAGAAAGCATCAATATTGACGCTGTATTTGAGTCCGGCATGGTTGAGGAGATGATACAAGAAAATCATTTCACACCATTCCCAACGATCTTTAACACGGAAAGACCCGACACCATCAGCAGCAATATTATGGAGGGCCGAGTGGCGCTCATTGTAGACGGGACTCCATTTGTACTGGTGATGCCTACAGTATTTGCCCAATTTTTTCAGAATTCTTCGGATTATGAAGAACGTTACGACATGGCGACTGTTGTTCGGCTCATTAGATATATCAGCTTCATTATTCTTATTCTGGGGCCTTCTCTCTACATTGCCTTAACAACATATCATTATGAAATGATACCGACTCCACTGCTGATCAGCATATTGGCTCAGCGGGAGTCTGTTCCTTTTCCTGCATTTCTAGAGGCGTTTATTTTGGAGATTACCTTTGAAATTTTGCGTGAGGCAGGTATTCGAATGCCGCGTGCAGGTGGTCAAACGGTATCCGTTATAGGTGCGCTTGTATTGGGTCAAGCGGCCGTGGAAGCCGGGATTGTCACCCCGCTACTCACAATTGTAGTAGCCCTGACGGGAATAGCCAGCTTCGCAATCCCAGCCTATAACATGGCAGTGGCCGGGAGATTGTGCCGGTTTATTTTCATGATACTGTCTGCGTTTATGGGGCTATACGGTATTACATTGGGGTTGATTGCGTTGATCGCTCATATGAACAGCCTGAGTTCCTTCGGGGTGCCCTACATGGCGCCTTTCAGTCCTTTTGTGCTAGAGAGCCAAAAGGATGCCGTATTGCGACTTCCATTCTGGATGATGAAGAAACGTCCTAAAAGCATTACGTCTAAGAATCAGAAACGAATGAAGGATGGAAGCGGGACTTCCTCTTCTGATAAAACCACGCCGATGCAGGAGGGGGGCAATCAGGGTGTATCAGGGGAAGAGGAATGAACAAAGTGCAGTAACTTTTAAGGGAAGAATAGGGAGACTGTGTTTAGTCCTGTTACTGTTCGCTCCATTGTTATCCGGTTGCTGGGATTCTGTGGAGTTAAACCAGAGAGCAGTAGTAGCGGGGATAGGAATTGATATGGTGGGGGAGTCAGAATATGAGGTCTCCCTGCAAGTGATCGTGGCAGATGAAATCGCTGGAGCCAAAGCGAGAGGAGATACTCCTGTCGTTTTGTATCGGGAAAAGGGAAAAAATCTGTTTCAAGCGCTCCGCAGAGCCTCACAAAGGGTTCCGCGGGTTATTTCTATGGCGCATACCAAACTGGTCGTTATTGGTGAAAAGCTGGCACGGGCTGGAATCGGCGATACGATGGATTTTTTGGAAAGGTCTACAGAAATCCGACTGCCGGTGAAAATGCTGGTGGCACGTGGTAATACTGGGAAGGATGTACTGGCAATCATGACCGCGATCGGCCGTATTCCCGCGAATGATATTTCAGGAAAGCTGGAAACATCGGAGCGTTTGTATGCCGGGGATTACGCGGTGACTATCGACGATGTCATTCGCAGCCTGTCTCATAAGGGTGGCGGTCCTGTGCTGACGGGCATAGGGGTCAATGGGAATTTGGAGCAGGCCTCAAGCAAGAGCAATGTGGACAATATTTTACCGAAAGCTATTGTTCACATTAACGGAATGGGGGTGTTCAAAAAGGATCGGCTTGTCCGCTGGTTGGACGATGACCGGGCCATTGGACTGTCTATGATCAACAACAAGGTGAAAAGTGCCCAAACAACACTGAGCTGCGGGAAGAATAAGGAAACCATTGGCATCGAAACCTTGTTTTCTGCAACCAATATACACACTCGGATGGAGCAAGGAGAGCCTATTTTTGTGATTAACTTAAAACAGACCGGGGCAATACAGGAGGCCGAGTGCTCGATTAACTTACAAAGCCCGGAGGCGATGAAAAGATTGCAGGAGCAATGGACAGAGGAGACGAAAAAAATGATCACTTCAACAGTCAGGGAGGTTCAGCGTACCCGCAGCGATGTAATAGGCTTTGGCCTTGCGCTGGAGAGGAGCTATCCCAAACAATGGAAAAGACTCTCTTCTGATTGGAGCCATTATTTTGCGGAAAGCACCGTTCGTGTTCAAGTGACTTCTGTACTGAAACACACTCAGTCGCGGACTAACCCATATTCCAAGGGAGAATCAGACTAGTGAAAATAGAACAAGGAGGGAAGGCCATGAAAAAAAAGGTGCAGATAGGTGCAAAAGAGATGATCTCTCTTATGGTGTTGTTTGAGATGGGCACATCCATGATGTCTATTCCCGGAAGGAATGCGGGCAAGGATGCATGGATCGCCATCCTCATTTCCACGGTTTTGGGGGCAATGCTTTTTGTATGCTATGGCAGCCTTCACCGACGCTTTCCCAACTTGCTAATGACACAGTACTGCAGAACCCTTTTGGGGAAGAAAGCAGGGAGTACGCTTGCTTTTTTATATATCGTGTTTTTTCTTTACGGCGGAGCACGGGATCTTCGGGACACGGGGATCTTGATTGCCGACCGGACACTTCAGCATACGCCGTTGACAGTCATCTGTGGTTTAATGGTTGTACTTGTCATGTATGTGGTGTATTTGGGAATCGAGGTTGCAGGCCGGACGGCCATCATCATGTTGATTTTGCTACTGCTGCTGGGCCTTGCTACGAATATATTAATTTTGTTGGCAGGCATTGTAGATATGGGCAATATATTGCCCATAGCCGAGCATGGCTGGCAGCCGATATGGCAAGTTGTTTATTCGCAAGCCGTGATGCTACCGTACGGCGAGATGGTTACGTTTGCGATGATTCTCCCTACATTAAAAAAGGAATACCGTGCCAATGGGATAGGGATTTCCGCTATATTGCTGGGAGGGCTGCTCCTGTCTATTATTACACTGTCCAATGTGCTTGCACTGGGAGAGGATGTGTTCAAACGGGCGACTTACCCACTACTCACGATGATCAGTAAGGTCGAAATATCTGATTTTATCGACAGAGTCGATGTCATCGGCGTGATGAGCGTTATTATTTTTGATTTTTTTAAAATTTTGATTTTCTATTATGCCGCGGTTAAAGCCGCAGAGGATGTATTGAGAATACCTTACCATAAACTGATCCTGCCATTTGGTCTGATCATGTTAGTCTCTTGTGTATTGATGGCACTGAACTATCAAGATCACCTTCAAACAGGCGAGTTAGTACTGAAATGGCTGTTTCCGATATTTGCCGTGTTTTTTCCTATCTTGCTGCTAATCGTGTCGTGGCTGAGAAAGATCTGGAATAAAAAAAGAGGGTAAAATATCTCAAGAGTCATCATCTTGCCGACAAGAAAACATCGGTATCGGTCAAATGCTTATTTTGATGTTCCATTTTATTCTGGGAAATGCGGTCGTAAGGGTGCCTTGTTCTTTCATTCATTATTTGTTTGTGTTATCCCTTGTTTGTTCTTTCTGCTGGCTCTCTTGCGAAGAAGCAGAGGAAGGAGTAGAAACTTTGAGGAAACGTGACCATTGTAAGAAAAGGAAGCGAAATGCGTTACCTATTGGCTTTTTTCCCACATATATAAAGAACACGATAAGCATTCCTGCCAGAACGACATATTCCGATGGTCGCATCGTGCGAAAAGCCAATGAAATAGGCTCCCAAGGATGACGGGCACCGAAAAGCCATTTTATCGATATACTTGTTCCGAGCATGAGCAGCATGAAAAGCGTGAATATCCACAGTAACTTCATAAACTATCCCTCCGATTGTAAATAGGCTAAACATGTACTCCATGTATACATTGTGTTGCAAAGCGGCACAATTTATCCGATCTCATTGACTTGAAATAAATTAAGATTTATACTTATTCTAAATTAATTTTTATTGTGATTATAAGTTTATAATAAATATAATCTGCGTTGATTAAGGGAGATGCGGTATGAGAACTCTAAATTTAACTTCGCAGCGCCAAGCGGTATATGATGTGGTTCGTGAGGCCCACGATCATCCTACTGCTGCCGATGTTATGAATCGGCTAATGGAGCGCGGATATAATCTGGCCTATGGAACGGTCTATAATTCATTACGTTATTTAACGGATAAGGAATTAATCCGTGAGCTGAAACTAGGAGAAGCTGCTAGTCGTTATGACGGTCGAATGGACGATCATCAGCATATTATTTGTCAGGTATGCGGCCGAGTAGATGAAGTGATGAGTGAAGTCCCACACGATTGGATTGATACGGTTGCGCATGAAACGGGATATACCATTGCCCATGCCCATGTCGTATTTGGAGGAGTGTGTAAGGAATGTCAAAGCAAGCGGATCAAGTAACGAATCGTATTAAAGTGGCTGACATGCCTAGACGCGTGAAGGGCAGTTGGACATCGATGTTGTCTGCCCCGTCTACACCTGCGGTGCAGACCGTTCCTTCTAATGAACCTTTGTATTGTCCGACCACACGTCGCATCATTCTGATCAGTTCCGTGCCGGGTGTAGTCCATGGTGTGGTGCGTACGTTGTCAGATGCGTGTTTTGACGTGATGGTCTTCCATCGCTGGGAGCCTGAAGTACAGCGTCATTTGGGGAGCGACCTCTTGATTTACGATTTGACCGCCACCGATCCACGGCGTGAATTGCTGAATATCCGCAATGACCTTGAACATGAATACATGAAAGATACACCAGTCATGTATGTAGTTCAGGATCGGATGTCTGTACGTGCGCATGAGCTGCTTCCTTCGGAAGAGGTGCTGGTATGGCCACTGGCATCCAACCAAATGGTGCATGACATCGAGCGGATGATTGTGCGTCATCCGGTGATTTCCCGCCAGGCAGCGCAGACCAGCCGTCGTACGGTGTTCAAGGACATCTGGATTGATCGTGATAAAATGTTGGTATATAAGGAAGAGAATCCATTGAATCTGACCAAAACGGAATACGATTTGCTGCTGAAGCTGATAGATTCTCAAGGAAAAGTGATCTCGCGCGAGCAAATGATGCATGATATCTGGGAAACTGATTTTGTTGGCGGCAGCAATGTTGTGGATGTGCATGTCAAAAGTTTGCGCAAGAAGCTGGACGATCGACCTGCGGAGCCTGAATATATCGCTACCGTAAGAGGTGTAGGATACAGATTGGCAGATTAAACGGAAGGTTATGAATATCGATGAATTTCCGCCGGATGGAGACCATTCGGCGGTTTGTATATACGAACCCTAAAGTTGACACTAGGTGTGACAGTTGACTTTATCAGGATACATACACTACAATCGGTAGTGTGAGGTGCTTCTTATGAAACGACTGAATTTTAAAGCTGGCGAAACCGGACTTAACCGATTTTTTGGGCCTCTGGAAGCCAAAATTATGGATATTTTATGGTCCACTTCGGATCGGAGTATCAAAGAAGTGCAGACCGCATTGGAGGGGGATCGGGACTTTAACTTCAATACGGTAATGACCGTGATGAACCGTTTAGTGGAAAAGGGGATTTTGAGCAAAAGTATACGCGGGAGAACGTCCTTATACCGTCCTGTCTTAAGCAGAGAAGAGTTTATGGATGAGCAATCCAAAGAGCTGAGTCACGAACTGGTGGATGAATTTGGTCCGCTTGCTGTCAATCATATGATTGATGCTCTGGAAGTAGCTGATCCGATTTTGATCGAACGTTTGGAACAAAAAATTAAACAATGGAAAAAGGATATGTAGACGATGTGGAAAACACGTTCTAAATTACTGTTTACAGCAGGCGCCTTGATTTCGGGTTTTGCCCTAATGCAGATGGGGATGTACGCCGGGCAGCATGTTTTCGGCTGGAAATTGAATTTTAACGTGTTTCAAATTTGCAGAAGTTTGTTGCAGCACTACGGAATCGGCTACATGGTGGATGCGCTCAGCGGACTGGTTTTTGTAACCTTCGGTATCGCCGGAGGAGAAGCAGTCAGACAGTGCATGGCTACCAGGGCGGCTTTCCGCAGACTGCATCGAATGCGCGACCTGCCGTTGACCGAAGCACTCGGTGAGCGATATCGTGAACTCGGGACCGATCGGATTTGGGTCATTGATTATGCCAAGCCTGCTGCGTTCACCATGGGGTTATGGAAGCCGCGTATTGTATTGTCCTCTGCACTATTGTCCTTACTGGACAAGCATGAGGAAGAAGCGGTTATATATCATGAAGCATATCATATGAAACATTATGATCCATTGAAGACCTGGTTCCTGCAAATGTGCGCTACACAGCTGTTTTACTTGCCGGTGCTACGTCATATTACCAACCATTACAAGACGGCCCGTGAAATCTTGGCGGACAACGAGGCGATTCATCAAGCCGGTTCACCGGTTGGGATTGGGAGCGCATTGCTCAAGCTTCTGAGTATGACACCTGCTAATGCCCGTCTGGTAAACTCCGCCGCTTGTTCCTCTTTTGCAGAAACGTCCATTAATTATCGTATCTCACGCATTCTAGACCCTCAACAAAAGCCGATCATTCAGATGCCTTGGCGTTCGATTATGTTTTCAGGCTATGTACTCGTCATGCTCACGCTTATGTTTGCATTGGCGTTAATCTAGTTTGGCAAGATGTATTATAAAAGGTGGCGCCTTGTGCGCTACCGATTCTTGATACGCACAACACTACATTTTGTAGTGTTAATTATCTAATCCGTATACAACCTAAAAGGAGATGAGCTTATGAATCAAACGCTTGCGAATATTGGATTGTTATTGGTACGAATTTTTACAGGAGTTATTTTTATCGTTCACGGTGCACAGAAGTTTCAGGGACTAGACGGAACCTCCGGCTTCTTCCAGAGCCTCGGACTTCCTGGCTGGATGGCCCCTGTGGTCGCTACGGTTGAACTGGTTGGAGGCATTGCACTGGTTCTGGGTATTGGAACACGACTGGCTGGAGCAGCATTGACCATCGTGATGATCGGTGTATTGCTCACTGCTAAAAAAGGACAGCCTTTTGGCTCGATTGAATTTGATCTCCTGATTTTGTTTACCAGTCTTCAGCAAGCCCTTGTCGGTGGACGCTTTCTGGCGATTGATCAGTTGTTTGGCCGTAAAAAGGCTGAAAAAAGTAACGTACAGGTCTAAATATTCATATATCCGCGTCCTTAGTCTCATAGGGCGCGGTTTTTGTTTTGCTCCTTTGTGAAATTTTCTTGTAAATCATTTGCTGCTTTCAACCGATATAACTAACATTGAATGTAATACAAATATATCGCTTTTTAAGCAAAGGGGAAGAAAATACATGGGAACAAGGCGAAAGAGAAAGACAATTTGGACACTCAGGAACAAGTTGATTTTAGGTTTTTTGCTTGTTTTGCTGATTCCGAGCTTAAGTATTTCCAGTGCGACCTATAAATCATCATATAATGCTATGGAAAAACAGCTCCACAGCAGTGCGAATCAGGGGGTAGCGACGGCTAACTCAATTATTGAATATGCAATCGCCAGTAAAATCGAAGATGTGAGATATTTGGCGGGGCGACTTGACAGTTCGATGATTGATGGTAGAAATAGCCCCTTGATTGAGCCCAAGCTGATCCAATACAAGGGCTTGCACGAAGATGCTACGGATATTTTTGTCGGTACACCAGAGGGCTTGATGATCCGGGGGGTACCCAAAGAGGATGAAGGGACATTTGACCCTCGCACACGACCATGGTACATCGAAGCGATGAAGCAGCCCGGTAAGGTTGCAATTACGCCTGTTATCATCAATTCATCGGGTATTCCTGTTGTCGTAGTATCTCAGACGCTTTCCGACAAGTCCGGGGTTATCGGGATTTCTTTAAATCTGGAAAGTGTACGTAAATTGGCCTCTATTAAAGTGGGCCAAGAGGGGTATATCATCATTTTGGATCATGCGAAAAAATTTGTAGTCCACCCTACGGCTAAACCGGGCTCATCTCCTCAGGAGAATGTGCTTGATACAATGTATACTGCGCCGAGTGGGAACTTTAAATATATGCATGAAGGTCGCGAGAAATATTTGACCTATGTAACGAATGAGGATACCGGCTGGAAAATTGCGGGTACCTTCTATCAATCCGAGATTAGCGATGCCACTGCTGCCATGCGTTATGTAACCATTATTGTGCTGGCTGCCTCGTTGGTGATTGCGCTTATCGCGATTTTCCTGATTACCCGTTCTGTTCTGGTTCCGATCCGTAAGTTGCAAAAATCAGCAGAACGAATCAGTGAAGGAGATTTGACGGGCGATTTGGAAACGGGAAAAACAGATGAGGTAGGCGAACTGTCTGCTCACTTTCAAACCATGGTGGATAGTTTGCGTACGATGATTCGAAGCGTACGCGAAACAACTGATCGGGTAAGTTCTTCAGCGGAGGAGCTGGCTGCGGGTGCAGATCAGACGACCCAAGCCATTGAGCATGTTACTATTGCTATTCAGGAAGTAGCTGTAGGCAGCGAACGTCAGCTGCAAAGCGTCAAGCATGGCTCTGTGAGTATGGAGGGACTGGCTCAGCAAGCAGCGGATGTATCTGAGCGCATGGTGGGTGTATCTGAACATGTGAAGATGAATGCCGAGTCGGCACAGGAAGGCAGCAAGGCTGCTACGCAGGCTGTACAGAAAATGCATGATATCGACGAGACTGTTCATGATCTTGGACACGCTATGGACTCCCTGAGTGAGCGCTCCGGTGAAATCGTGAATATTATCAGTGTTATATCTGGTATCGCCAAACAGACCAATCTGTTGGCACTGAATGCATCCATTGAGGCGGCACGGGCTGGGGACCATGGCAAAGGATTTGCCGTGGTTGCTACAGAGGTACGCAAGCTGGCTGAGGAATCTGCCAAATCGGCTACCTTGATCTCGGAGCGCATTGAAGCGATGCAGGTGGATATGAACCATGCTTTAGGCGCGATGCAACAAGCACGGATACGGGTGACGGAAGGTATTGATTCGGTAACCACATCGGAGCATTTCTTTGCGGAAATCAGTCAGGCTGTTGAACGCGCGATGGGGCATATCCATGAAATTACCGGAGTGACTCAGGAAATGGCACGGGGGACTGTAGGTGTCGTGGATATTATGAGCGATATTTCCCATATTTCGGACGAGGCGGCGAGCAACACCGAGTCGATCTCAGCAGCGGCTGAGCAACAGCTTGCTTCCATCGAGGAAATTGCTTCATCCACAGCAGACCTCAGTCAAATGGCAGAGGAACTGCGCGAACTGGTTGGACGTTTCCAGATTGAAGAGAAATCATAAATGGTAAAAAGCGCCCGGATAACGGAGGTTATATTCCGTATCCAGGCGCTTTTTGATGTTTTATTAAAACTTTTGGTTCGCAGGGTTAGAAGTCACCGTTGAACGACTTGCGGCGATTCAGACGGAAACGGGCACCTCGTGAGCTGTTGGACGGACGCAGAGAACTTCTCTGAAACATATTGTTCAGAATCAGTGCGAAAATGACCAGTACAGTCCCATACAGTTCATAACGGCTAATGGTATAGCCTTGGAAATACATAAGTACCAGCGTGGTAATCGGTACAAAATTAATAAATAGAATTCCGTTCAGCGGAGACAGCTTGCGGATTCCGGCATTCCAGCTCAGCAAGGCCGCTAGCCCTGGAAGCAGGATCATAAAGCTCATTTCATATTTGACTGACCATACGTGTTGCCAATCCGGCACTGTAATCCAGTTGAAAGCAGAGGCAAAGGTCACGACTACAAAAGAGACCAGAGTTCCAAGCAGGCAGGTCAAGGTTGAATATCGAAGAGTAGACCACCCTGCAAAATGACTGCCTCCCATGGAATATACGACCCATCCGACGACACCTACGAAAATAAGCAGCAGCGCCAATAGATGTTGTCCGGCAAGCGTGAAAAAGGTCCATTTGCCGTTCGTGATAACCAGTAATGCTCCGGCCAGCGCAATCAACATGCTGATTAATGTATATTTTGGAGGCATTTTACGGGTCATGATCCACACCATCGCAATGGAGATCATCGGCATTAGCACTTCCATAATGGCAGCAACAAGGGTACCTGCTGCCCCCATCGCGTGCTGTCCCTGGAAAACGGCCATATTATAAATGGTAAATCCCATAGTTCCGAAGAACAATAACACCTTGCCCTTGCCCTCAAAGCGAAATGCAGTCCATCCCTCTTTGAGCCACAATAGCACAATTAATATGAGTGTAACCGATAAATAGCGCAAAAATGAAAAGTACAGTGGATTAATATGCTGTAGTGCAATGTGCGAAACCGGAAACATCGCCCCCCAGGACATACTGGCGATCAGGCATAATAAAGATCCGGTCATGATCTGTTTGTTCATGGTGTACAAAAGCTCCTCCTTGCCGGTCTCAGCGGACATATCTTATGGACACATCATAAAGGATAGGAAGCTGTTGGTAAAATGATTGAAAATAAACATTATGATCATTTAAAATGATGATAAGTGACAAGGTGCGTCAATTTTGGTGGCCCTTGCCCTTCACAATAAGGGGGAACAGTAGTGGATCTGAACGATTTAAACATTTTCCAGACGGTGGCTGCACATGGCAGTGTCAGCAAGGCTGCAGCCGAGCTTAGCTACGTCCAGTCCAATGTAACGGCCAGAATCAAGCTACTGGAAAAGGAACTGCAGACGCCTTTATTTTATAGACATAAGCGGGGGATGATCCTCAATGCTGAGGGTAAGCGTCTGCTGCAATATACGAAAAGTATTTTATCGCAATTTGAGGAAATGAAGCATGCGTTTCAGAACACCTCCGCACCTTCAGGGGTACTGGAGATTGGTATCGTGGAGACTGTCATTGCCCTTCCGGCCATTTTACATGCTTACTACAGTAAGTACCCGGATGTCGAATTGTCCCTTAAGGCGGGGGTTACGGAATCACTGGTGCAGGAGGTTGCAGAAATGCGACTGGATGGAGCCTTTGTAACCGGACCGGTCAAGCATCCGCTCATTGAACAGTTTGATGTATTTCAGGAAAAGCTGGTCCTCGTATCTCAAGGAAGTGACTTTTCGGTTGACGATTTTGCAACTCGTCCGCTCCTGGTATATAAAAAAGGCTGCGGATATCGGGGAAGACTGGAAACCTGGCTCAAAATGGAGGGGATTATCCCCAAGCGGATCATGGAGTTTGGGACATTTGAAACGATTATCGGCAGTGTAGCAGCAGGCATTGGAATGACCGTTTTTCCCGAATCCTCGATCAGCGGGCTGGTGGCTCAAGGTCTTGTGTGCGGTCATGCCATCCCAGAGCCTTACAATGAAGTGACAACGGTGTTTATCCGCCGTAAGGAGGCCTTCGTTACCAGTACCTTGCAGTCTTTTATAGATGAAATTACTACTCAGACAGAAGCGTAGCTTTATCGCTTGGGCTCGGGTACAATGAGAGGGATTTGATCTCATTGTTCATCCTGAAGGAGGGCTATTATGTTTACAATATATCCGGCTGCTTCCCGATTCAGCTTCGATAAGGGATGGCTGCGGGGGAGCCACAACTTTTCATTCGCGGAGTATCAGGATGAGAACAATACAGCGTTTGGTCCTATGCGTGTCTGTAATGACGATGTTATCACACCGGGCCGGGGCTTTGGGGCGCATCCGCACAGCGATATGGAGATTGTCTCCATTGTACTGTATGGGGAACTGCGTCATGAAGACAACCGTGGACATGTGGCGGTGACCCGTTTTGGAGGCATTCAGCGAATGTCAGCGGGCCATGGCATCATTCATACGGAGCACAACGCTTCGCAAACCGAGGATGTCAGTCTGCTGCAATTGTGGTTTAGTCCGCACACGAGAGGATTGCAACCTTCCTATGAGACTACAGCGTTCAATACGGAGCGTCTGCACGGTCAGCTTCTGCCTGTCGTTGCTGGAAAGCGTGTACCAGGCACGGAGGGTGAAATAGCTTCAATCAATCAGGATTTAACGATTTATTTAAGCAAACTTCAGCCCGGGGAACAAGTCGAATTCACACAGGCCGAGGGTCGGCGCGTGTTCTTGTTCGTCATCGAGGGCTCACTGCGTGTGAACGGTGAATATCTTCTGCAAGGGCGCGATTCTGCTCGTATAGAGGAGGAGCCGAAGCTATCACTGAAGGCAGAAGATTCTGTTTTTTATATGCTGATTGATTTGCCCTAAAAGGAGGTGCGCACAATGGCGCAGCAGGAAACATGGCTGATCAAGCATGCTGTCACGGGGCGAAGCTTTGCTGACAGCCGCAAGCAGCGTTTTGATTGTCGTTTGGAATTGGCGGACGGCGTGTTTCGCTTCACACTTCAAGAGTTGCCGCGTGAGGCAGCGGAGGCGATTGTGCGTTTCAGCGAGGAGCTGAACGTATTTCGCTTTGTAACGCCCGCAGACGGTGGACCCGTGGTAAAGCATTGGTATTACGTCACCCCGGAAAGTGTGCAATATCATGCTCAGATCGGTGAGCTTACGTTTGAAGCTGGTTCTGAGATTGAATACCATCCCGAGGAGTATTGGGGAGACTAAATCTTCTTAATCATAAATGTTCGAATGTATAATCGATTTTCAAAGGCTCTGCATCATTGCGGGGTCTTTTTGCTATGTGTTCAAGATGGTGAGTTCATTGGATACATAATCCTTTGCAGGCTGGTACATCCTATATGTCATATTACCTGATCGGCTTATTCGTAAAGGGGGGACTAACGATGAAGAAAGGGCGCTTTCCCAAGTTGCCAAAGCTACCGTGGAGCCGGAGAGCGATTCCAACCGGTGAGCGCAAAACACGAAATTCTTCTCGTGTGCCTAAAGGGCTGCCGGAGTCTTCATGGCTAGAAGAGCCACTGCGCAGCAGTCTGGAAGACAATAGGGTCGCATTGCGTGATATTTTCAAGGAATGCTCTGATATCGTCTACCGAGAGCTCATGATTTCCCCTGAACGAAAAGGGTTGTTGGCATATTTCGAAGGTACGGTAAAATCAGAAGATTTGCAGGATCATATCCTGCGGCCTGTCATCTTGGGCATGATGCTCAAGGACCCTGAAGTGAACGGCAAATTGGAGCCGCTGGATGAGACTCGTATTTCCATGTCCCAGACCAAAACGATGGATGAATGGAAGATGGTATCGGCAGCGATACTGGACGGCAATGCCGCTCTGTTCGTAGATGGAACGGCTCGTGCTTATATTTTCAGCGCCAAGGGGGGCGTCCGCCGTGGTGTGGAGGAACCGCAGACCGAGGCTGTTATTCGCGGGCCGCGTGAGGGCTTCACTGAAACACTTCGCGTGAATACGGCACTGCTACGGTTCAAGCTGAAAACCTCCAAGCTCAAGATGCACAGCATGACCCTCGGAACAGAAACCCAAACGAGTGTCGTCCTTACCTATATCGAAGGGATCATAGATCCGAAGCTGGTGGAGGATGTTAAAAAGCGCCTCAGCGATATTAGAATTGATGGTGTTCTGGAGACTGGATATATTGAGGAACTGATTGAAGATCACCCATATTCGCCGTTTCCGCAAATGGAATACACTGAACGTCCGGATACCGTCACCGCGCAATTATTGGAAGGACGTTTTGCCATTTTTGTGGACGGAACCCCTTTTGCCCTGATTGGACCAGTCACGATGTGGCAAATGATGCAAGCGAGCGAGGATTATTACGAGCGCTTCTTCATCAGTAATATGGTGCGCTGGATTCGGTTTCTTTTTCTCATCATGGCTCTCTTTCTGCCAGCATTATATGTAGCGGTGACAACCTATCATCATGACATGCTGCCGACGACGCTCATCTTGAGTATTGCGGCGGCTCGGGAATCCATCCCTTTTCCAGCACTGGTGGAAGCGTTGATGATGGAGATTTCCTTTGAGGCGTTGCGAGAAGCTGGGATTCGTCTCCCCAAAACGGTCGGTCAGGCCGTCAGTATCCTGGGCGCGCTCGTTATTGGGCAGGCCGCAGTACAGGCAGGGATCGTATCGGCGCCAATAGTCATTGTTGTGTCGCTCACAGGTATTGCCTCGTTTACCATACCGCGTTTTAATTTTGCCATTACGGTTCGTCTACTGCGATTTCCAATCATGCTGATGGCTGGTTTATTTGGATTGTTTGGCATCATTATTGCGACAACGCTGATTGCTACGCATCTAACCAAGCTAACATCGTTTGGTGTCCCTTATATGAGTGGATATAGCCCGTACAACCATATGGATCAAAAGGATATTATCGTCCGTGCACCTTGGTGGAAAATGACCAAACGTCCTTCATGGATTGGTAAAGACAACAACAAACGAGCGAAGAAAGAGATGAATGGATCGCCTAAAACCGAGGAGGGATGGTGATGAAGCCCACATCGAATACACAGCAAATGCGTAAAGCAGCTGTACTCTGTTGTCTACTGCTTTGTTCTGTTCTTTTGGGAGGATGTTGGGATCGTCGTGAAGTGAATGATGTGGCCTTTGTGATGGGGACCGGGCTTGATAAGGAAGGCGATCAATACCGGGTAACGATGCAAATTGCTCTGCCCGGACAGCTCGGATCTTCGGGCAGCACAGGAGGAGGGGGAGGTACAAGTGGTACGAAGTCCTACTACCTGGAGTCCAAAACAGGTCCAAGCTTTCGGGGAGCAAGTATTGAGGAACAGCGAGAGGTTTCGCGGACACTGAATTATTCTCATCGACGGGTGCTGCTGCTCGGGGAGACGCTGGCACGAGAAGGGATTAACAAAATGATGGATGTCATTGCACGTATTCCGCAGAACCGCCTGTCTTCCCTTGTTGTTATCACAAAGGGGTCAGCGATGGAAATGCTTCAGGCAGATGCTCCGATTGAGCAATATCCAGCAGAAATGGTGCGTGAGCTCAACTTTTCCTATATGAAGAACCCTCGTTCCGTTAAATTGCTGATGAATTCCGTCCTGCTGGAAGGCATTGATCCGGTAGTGCCGGTAATGTCTCTGGTGAAGAATGGGCCTGATAGTCTTAAAGACAAGAAGACAAATATTCAGGTTGATGGACTGGCTGTCTTTCGCCAAGACAGATTAACAGGGATTATTGATAACCACCTCAGTCGGTTTCTACTGTTGGGTATGGAGCAAGCCAAGGAAACAGAAATTTTTATCCCCCCTCCTAAAGGTAGAGGCTACATATCTGTGCATCTCATCGAAAATAAAGTCCATATCAAGCCCTTTATTCGGGGGAACGAAATTCGAATGACTATTCATATGAACTGCAATGGGAATGTGAAGGAAAATGAGACGAGCTTCGATATTTCCAGAGAGGAAAATTTGAAGTGGCTGGAGCAGCAGACGGTCGAGGAAATCAAGAGGGAGCTGGGAGAGGCCGTCAAGGAAATCCAGCAAAAGTATCATTCAGACGTGCTTGGCTTGGGCCGGGCTATAATTACGAATCACCCGGATGAGTGGAAACGGATTAAACCTCAGTGGGAGCAATTGTATCCCAAGGTGGAGGTCACCATAGATCCGGTCGTCCATATTGAGAATATCGGTGCGGTCACCAAACCATTCGGGGTCAAAAAGGAGCAAATCCAGAATGAATAAAGTATTTCTATTACCTTTATTGCTGGCTATGCTCTTCATGTATCTGATTGACCGTAAACGTATTAGCAATGCACCTGCCGTCAATCGCTGGGTCTCCCGCGTACTGTATGTCATTAGCATTGGTATCTGGATTTACGGCACATCGACGAAGAGCACTGTTTATGTGGCTACTTGGCTGACCCGATTTATTGACATGTGGCTCCCCACCGCGTTGTAAATCGTGTAATGGATGCCTGCGGGAAAAAGGAGGATGTACCTGCATGAAACAGTTCACAACCAGACAAATTGTGCTGCTTGGTGTATTAATGGAGGTCGGTATTACTCTTATACATGCTCCAGCGCAGGCAGCAGATCACGCGAATCAGCATGCCTACTGGACCTGTGTAATTGCGGCTATTGTGCTATGCTTGCCGATTTGGGCGATGTTGAGACTCAAGCGGCGCTTTCCTGATCAGGATCTGATGCAGGCGATGGTAAGCTCTCACCCTGTGCTGGGGCGTTTACTGCTTGCAATTTACCTTATTTTATTCCTGATCATTTTTGCGCGGGATTTGAGGATTATTACCGATCTGGTGGAGGTGGTGCTTTTGCCGCTGACTCCGATTGTGGTCGTATCTCTTATTGTGCTATTGACTATGGTATTTATGGTTAAAGGTGGAATGAGTACACTCATCAATATGACCGAGATTTTTGTCCCGTTGTTGATTGTGACGCTGTTGACTATGCCGCTTTTTTTTGGAGGTAATATGGATTTTTCAATGCTGAGACCCTATTTACATCCGGAGGTAGATGGAGTGATCAAGGGTAGCTGGCGCATGCTCGGATATATGGCCGATATCATGATCGTTCCCTTTGTGATTTCTGGGAAGAGCTATAATGGACGTAGTGCATGGTTTGGGCATTTACTCGGAACCGCTATTCTGATCATGCTGGTGTTGCTGTCGGAGTTAGTGATTGGAGTTCCTATCTTGTCACGACTGTTTTATCCATCGTATGAACTGGTGCGTCAGTTGCAGCTAACGGACTTCCTGGATCGGTTCGACTTGTTCGTGGCAGCACTGACCGTACCCACCTTTCTTACGAAGATTGGAGTTGATCTGTACGTTACCAGTTTGGCGGTAAAGCGTATGTTTGCCCATGTCTGGGGGAGTCTGATGGTTTGGCCCGTAGGTTTGTTAGGTTATGTCTGTTCGTTTATGCTGTTCTCCAATATCGTACAAATTTATGATTTTAGCCGGGAATGGACTGCGGTGATGGTCATTTTTTTTGTATTCATGCCCTTCTTGCTGTGGATGTTGCTACGGCCCAAATTTAAAGGGAGTGGCAACGATGATAAGTCCTCATCTGGCAGGGAGAGGGATAGAAGTGATCAGAAAGAAGGCCAGCAGGAAAGCGAAACAGGACACACCCACTTATAAGATTACTATATTTATCGAAAAAGTAATTCTTATTTGTGTTTTGCCTCTCTGATTGTATACTTGGTAGAAAGAAATATGACTTCTACAAGGGAGGCAACAGCATGGCACAACGCATGGCAGGTAAGAGAGTCGCTCTTGCCGGTCCCCGTAAAGCAGAAGAAATGGCACTGCTAGTTATGAAGATGGGGGGCGAGCCAGTAGAGCGTCCGGCCCAGGGGACTGTTTTTCTAGATGATATCGAGCTGCGCAACGCTGTTGTATCATGGGTGAAGAACCCTCCGGACTGGTACATCTTCACGACCGGTATGGGACTGGATGCTCTGTTCGATATGGCGGAGGATATGGGCGTGGCCGAGCAGATTATAGAGCTGCTGCAATCCTCCAACATTGCAGCACGGGGCTACAAGACGGTCAATGGACTCAAAAAGCGTGGCTTTACGCCAGCAGTACGGGACGAGGACGGAAGTTTGATCGGATTGACACGGGCCTTTGCCCCATATGATCTGAAGGGGAAGGAAGTGCTGTTGCAACTGCATGGAGACCCCGCCCCCGGTTGGTAGAGTGGCTGGATGAGCAGGGCGCAGTGACCCGCCAAGTACTTCCTTATAAGCATATCCCACCTGAAGAAGCAAAATTGCAGGCGTTACTAGATGATGTTATAAACCGTACGATTGATGCCGTTACGTTCACGAGTGGCCCGCAAATCCGATTTTTGGCCCAATATGCCAGAGAGCAAAATCGATTTGAGGATTTACTGGAAGCTTTTCGTGAAGATGTAATTGCTGTATCGGTGGGCAAGGTGACCGCACAATCCATTTTGGAAGAAGGGATTGAACGAATCGTGTTTCCAACTGAAGAGCGCATGGGTGCGATGATGGTGGAGCTGGGCAAATATTTTGAACATAGTGATTCGGTGCATGGCTGTGGTCTGAAGAGCGTGAACGGTCATTTGAAATGAGCTAGAAATGATAATGCAGTAAGCTAAAATGAACTTATATTTACGAATACAGCGTAAAATAGAGATAAGGGCCTACGAGGTCTTTATCTTTTTTTGTTGGACATGCATCGACAAAGTTTTTTGTTATAGCGAAAATATTTATCTAATATAATGAATAAGTTTCGATGCATGATATTGAGGACAGGAGCTGAGACGTTTATGAATTCTATTTGTGTATTTGCAGGGTCCAGACCTGGACATTCATCGGTATATGTTGAGGCCGCAGGCAAGCTGGGTGAAGCTATGGCTCGCCAGCATATCCGTCTAATTTATGGTGGCTCCAGCAGGGGGCTGATGGGTAAGGTGGCGGATGAACTACTGGCGGGTGACGGTCAGGTCACCGGCATTATGCCCACCCTATTATTCGATGCAGAAATTATTCATCGGGGAGTTACCGAGTTTATTGAGGTAGCAAGCATGCATGAACGTAAAGCGGCGATGAGTGAGATGGCCGATGCGTTTATAGCCCTTCCGGGTGGGTTGGGAACCTTTGAGGAGCTGTTCGAGGTATTGTGCTGGGCGCAAATCGGCATACATCGCAAGCCCATTGGGCTGCTGAATGTGAATGGATATTTTGACCCGTTGATAGAAATGGTACGTCATAGCGTGCAGGAAGGGTTTACCGGAGCTGATCATCCAGCACTACTGAGTATCTCTGCGGACCCGGATGAATTGCTGCATATGCTGAAAAATAAGGCAGAGAACTTGAAATAAAGCTTTTTTCGTGCTTGCACAACTGATTGAGGCAAGGTTATGATAAGACCCATAATCAAATAGCGGACAGACAAGGTGCCTTTGCGGTTGAGCAAAGGGTAACAGGGAATCGGGTGCAAGTCCCGAGCGGTCCCGCCACTGTAAGGAAGAGGATTCTTTTAAATGGTCACTCGTACAAAACGGGGAAGACGAAAGAATCCGTTGATGCCAAGCCAGGAGACCTACCTTGATCTGTATGCACCGTTAACCTTCGCGGAGAGGATGGGTGTACGAAATCAGGAAATCAGGCACACGTTGCTTTTTCCATGTTGATTACAGGTTTGCGTGGATATGAACGTGTAGCAGCGTTTGAAGCGCAAACAAAACAGATGGAAAACAACGGCAGATTGGAGGAAGACAAGACTGTCCTCTTACGCTGTTTCGTCTGATGAGAGAGATACGTACATAGGAACCCCATCCGGGCAGGATGGGGTTTTTTCGAGTTACAGGATGCCACAAATTATTGAAATAGATAGTATAGCTGCCCTGAAAAGGATGATAGGAGGAGCACGATGAGCCCATTAGGAAAATTGCTGGTGATTGGATTTGGACCAGGAGATATGGAACATATCACAAAACGTGCGTTGGATGCGCTGGCCGAAAGTGAGGTCATTATCGGCTACAATACCTACGTTGATTTGATCCGTCCGTTGTTGAACGGACAGGAGATTGTACGCACAGGGATGACAGAGGAAGTGAGCCGTGCGCAGGAGGCGGTTCGCCAAGCAGAGATGGGCAAGAAGGTAGCCGTCATTTCCAGTGGAGATGCTGGGGTCTATGGCATGGCAGGTCTGGTGTACGAAGTGCTGATGCAAAAAGGCTGGCGTCGCGAGGACGGGGTTGAGGTGGAGGTTGTGCCGGGGATCTCGGCTATTCAATCCTGTGCTTCGTTGTTGGGAGCGCCAGTTATGCATGATGCTTGCACGATCAGTCTGAGTGATCATCTGACCCCGTGGGAAACAATCGTGAAGCGTGTAGAAGCTGCGGCTTCGGCTGATTTTGTGATTGCATTATACAACCCGCGTAGTGGTCGGCGTACCCGCCAGATTGTGGAGACGCAGTCCATTTTGCTTCGTTACCGTGATCCGCAGACTCCGGTTGGGCTGGTGAAGAGTGCTTATCGTGAACGTCAGCAGGTTATTGTGACGACGCTGGAAGATATGCTGAACCATGATATCGGGATGCTGACGACCGTAATCATCGGCAATTCCTCGACGACAGTGTATGACGGCTTAATCGTGACTCCACGCGGCTATCAGCGTAAATACACGCTGGACGCGACCGAACAGGTGCTCAAACCGCATCAGCGGCTTCGCACGGAAGCGGAGCCGTGGTCGCTGGGCGCGCAAGAGGATCGCGCGCTAGATGCACCGCAGGGAGGCGGAGCTCTGACTGCGCCTACCGGGCCTTCCGCGAGCGGTGCTGCGGTTGCCACGCAGGCACGCCCGCAAGCGATGGCTGCTGTACAGGTGCCGCCTGCGAAGCAAACCGGGGCGACCCCAGCATCGCTGGCAGCAGAGGCGCTCGGTCGTCTTGCTGTTGGCGGCAAGCTGCCAGGCGAAGCCAACGCTCGCTGGAGCGGGCAAGCGCCTACCGCCCAGAGCGCCGTTGGAACGGCAGCAGGGGCCGGAGCAGGAGCTGCGGCTGCGAAGGCGTCAGGCGGCTTTGGCAAGCCTGCGCTGTTTGAGGTGGGGGTTTCCCCTGGCGTGGGAAACAAGAAGTTCACTGCTCGGCAGATGGCACTGCTCGCCGAGGTAGCGGGTGATGATGGCGAGCTGGAATACACGCCAGATCATCAGATCGTGCTGCGCGTGCCGTGCCTAGACCCTGAGGAACTGGTCGGTCGGCTGCGGGATGAACGATTCATTGTCATGCCGCTCGGCGATGTGTTTAAGGTCAAGGCGTGCGACTTCTGCAATATGGAGAAAGATGACGCTGTGCCTGTGGCTGAGCACCTACAGGTTGTACTCGGCGGATTACAGGCACCCAAGGAAACGAGCATTGCTTTGAACGGATGCGGCATGGCCTGCTATGGAGCGGTGCTGGAGGATATCGGAATTGTCTACCGCAAGGGAGGATATGATCTTTTCCTCGGCGGCAAAAAATTTGGCCGTAATGCTCATGCCGCTCAGCCCGTAGCGGAAGGGATTCCAGGTGATCAGATTACGGACATCGTGGAGAATATTATCGCTGAATACAAGGAAAAAGGGCATCCGAACGAGCGTTTTCATAAGTTTTTCAAACGTGTAGGCATCGTTGCGGGTTTCCGGCATGAAGATTCACCGGCAACAGTAGAAGTGAACGCGGTTTGTGGTGATTAATAGGTTTGTAGGCTTGATGAACCGGATACAAGCATATATATAAAATAGGGCGTATGTAGACTATCCCTATAAATGAGGAGGAACAAACAGCAGTGGATGCAATATTGTTGGTTGGACATGGAAGTCGGGACCCAGAGGGTAATCAGGAACTACTGGAATTTGCACAGGCGGTGGCAGATCGGGCGCCAGGTACGTGTGTAGAGACCTGTTTCCTAGAGTTGGCACGCCCTAGTATTGCCGAAGGAGTACAGGCGTGTGTGGAGAAAGGGGCGACACGTGTCGTTCTTATTCCGATTATTTTGTTCGCAGCAGTGCACGCCAAAATTGATATCCCGATGGCTATTGATCGGGCAAAGGCAAAATATCCGCAGGTGGAATTTGTATACGGACGCCCGATTGGCGTTCACGAGAAAATCGTTAGCATACTGCTGGACCGCTTGAAAGAGACCCGTCCAGTTGCCGTTCCAGCGGGGATGCATAGCGCGGTGGAGGCATCTGCCGAGGTATCCAACGAAGAAACAGCGGTACTTGTATTAGGACGCGGAAGTAGCGATCCAGATGCGAACAGTGACTTTTTCAAAATCACCCGTATGCTGTGGGAGAAGCTTTCTTATACATGGATAGAAAGCAGCTTTATCGGTGTGACGCAGCCTTCCTTTCCCGATGGCTTGGAGCGTTGTGTACGATTGGGGGCCAAAAAGATTATCGTGCTTCCGTATTTTCTGTTCACTGGGGTGCTGATTAAGCGCATCGAAGAAATGACCCAGGAATTTGCTGAGGCTCACCCTGCATTACAAGTGGAAATGGGCGGATATTTTGGCTTCCATCCTCAATTGGTTGAGCTGGTGCTGGAGCGAGCTAATGAAGGCTTGTTCGGTAAGGTTACGGCTAATTGTGATAACTGCCAGTTCCGTCTGGAAGCTCAGGAGCATCACCATCATCACCACGACCATGACCACGACCACCATCACCACCATGATCACGACCACGACCATCATCACGATCATGATCACCATGCACATGAGCATGATCATCATCACGAGCACCATACACATCACCACGCTCACGATCATGTCCATGCTCACAGCCATAATGACCATGATCACGATCATTCACATACGCCGTCTGTAGTGAACGTAACCGGGCAGGTGAATGGCTCATGATTTTCATGCTGTGTGGAACGAGCGATGCACGGGAATTGGCGCTGCAAATTCGTGACATTGGCTTTAATGTATTGACTTCGGTCGTAACCGAAAGCGCGGCGGCCAGCTTGTCCGAAGCAGGACTGGACGTACGTACAGGCCGAATGACAGCCGACGAAATGGGTGCAATGATTCGGGAGAAGGGGATAAAGGCTGTTGTTGATGCCAGTCATCCTTTTGCAGAGGAAGCACATGCGAATGCGATGGCAGCCGCTCGCGAGTCGGGGGTTCCTTATATCCGCTACGAGCGAACGGGACTAGTGTATGACAATCATCCGTTGCTCCATATCGTTCCTTCCTATGAAGAAGCGGCATTAGAAGCGAAGCAACTCAAAGGCTCTGTCATGCTTACGACGGGCAGTAAGACGCTCGGCACGTTCACCAAGCATTTACTCGGAGATCCGGAGATTCGTCTGGTTGCACGTATGCTGCCGCGTCTGGACAATATGGAGAAATGTGGAGAACTGGGGATGGAGCAAAAAA
Source organism: Paenibacillus sp. Mc5Re-14 (assembly GCF_001049835.1). Classification (NCBI taxonomy): domain Bacteria; kingdom Bacillati; phylum Bacillota; class Bacilli; order Caryophanales; family Paenibacillaceae; genus Paenibacillus; species Paenibacillus sp. Mc5Re-14. Next base: position 2,908,226 of record NZ_CVPD01000001.1, read on the forward strand.
ATATTATTGCTATGCAGGGACCCTTTTCCCGTGAGCTGAACGAAGCACTGTACAAGCACTTTGGTACGACCGTGATGGTCACCAAGGAAAGCGGACGCACAGGAGCAGTGGATGAGAAGGTTCAATCTGCTCTGGACCTGGGTATCCACGTCATTTTAATTTCCAGACCGGAAGTGGAATTTGGAACGGTATTTGATCATTTCGACGGAGTAATTGATGCACTGCGCACAGCAACTGGGAAGATTTCAATTTGAGTTGAGTCAAGTTCCTACAGGTTCAGTTAATCCAGAACGACTGCTGGCATGTATCTAAAATATAGTCATCTTAAAATACGTGTTTTAATAGAAATATCTGTTATTTCAATACACGAGCAGTTATTTTTCCTAAACTTATTTTCCATAAGGGAGTGGTCGATACCATGGACTTTAAAACAGATTTTAAACCGCTAACGGTACAGCCGCAGGAGATTGAGGGTAAAAGCTTCGCGATGATCACAGAAGAATTGGGAGAGCATCCATTTACAGCAGAGCAATATCCCGTTGTACAGCGTGTCATTCATGCATCTGCTGATTTTGAGTTGGGGCGCAGCATGGTATTTCATCCGAAAGCAATTGAAGCCGGAATTGCAGCTATTCGCGCAGGACAGCCGGTGGTAGCAGATGTGCAGATGATTCAGGCGGGGCTGAGCAAGGATCGCATCCGTCAATTTGGCGGGGATGTTCATGTGTACATATCTGACCCGGACGTGATGGAAGAAGCCAAAAGGCTGAACACGACACGCGCCATTATTTCCATGCGCAAAGCGATTCAGGCGGGCGAAGGTGGAATCTATGCGATTGGTAATGCGCCTACAGCGTTGCTGGAGCTGATTCGTTTGGTGAAAGAAGGAGCGGCTAAGCCCGGACTGGTGATTGGTATGCCCGTAGGTTTTGTATCGGCGGCAGAATCCAAGGACGAGCTGCGCAAGCTGGATATTCCGTTCATTACGAATATTGGGCGCAAGGGCGGCAGTACGATTGTCGTAGCGGCATTGAATGCGATCTCCTTAATGGCTGTCCGCTAGATGCGGTTGTCCGTTTGCTGTATCATGAAATGAATTAGAGCATGATCAGCAGAAGAGGTTAAGGAGGAATTGGCATGGAAAAGGAAGCGGCGTCCGCCGACAGGCCCAAACGGATGAAAAGTGGTGAAGCTCCCGCGCCGGACAAGCCGATGCGGTCAGGCTTTACGACGGGGGCTTGTGCGGCTGCAGTAGCCAAAGGAGCGGTACAATTGCTCATTACGGGCATACCGCCGAAGGAAGCGGTGATATCGCTGCCCGCGGGCTTCGATCATGCGTTTGAGCTGATCGAGCCAGTGTTGGATGCGGACGAAGCTTCCTGCACGACGATCAAGGACGGTGGCGATGACCCGGATGCCACGCATCAGGCGAGAATTAGCGCCTCTGTTAGCTGGCGGGAGGAGCCGGGTATTGAGCTGGATGGCGGCGTCGGAGTAGGGCGGGTAACGAAGCCAGGTCTGCCTGTGCCTGTCGGGGAAGCAGCGATCAATCCAGTGCCGCGCCGGATGATTACGGAAGCCGTATCTGGCGTGCTTGAGGAGCACGGATCGGCCAAAGGTGTCCGTGTCGTTATCAGTGTGCCGGACGGTGAAGAAATCGCCAAGAAGACGCTGAACGGACGGCTTGGCATTCTTGGTGGTATTTCCATACTAGGTACACGCGGTGTGGTTGTTCCGTTTTCCACGTCTGCTTATAAAGCCAGCGTGGTGCAGGCTATATCGGTTGCACAAGCGATGAACTGCGAGGAAATTGTCCTGACCACAGGCGGCAGCAGTGAAAAATATGCAATGCAAATGTATGATCAGCTGACGGAAGAAGCCTTTATTCAGATGGGTGACTTTGTCGGCTTTGCAGTCAAGCATGGTAAACGATTAGGAATGAAAAAAATTATTCTCGTCGGTATGCCTGGCAAGCTGTCGAAGATTGCTCAGGGCGTCATGATGGTTCACTCCAAGAGCGCTCCGGTGGATTTTGGATTTTTAGCCGAGGTTGCGTGTGAGGCAGGTGTGGACGAGTCGCTTGCAACGGCAGTAGCTGAGGCGAATACAGCTACGCAGGTAGCGGATATGATGACCGAAGCGAATGCGCTGAGCTTTTTTGAAAAGTTATGTACCTATGGGTGTCAGCATTGCCTGGAGCATGCAGGTGGTGGAATCACCGTAGAAATGGTACTGGTAACGATGAAAGGGAACGTGCTGGGGAGGGCGAGAGTCGGTGAGTAGAGTGATTCGTGTCATTGGTATCGGTGAAAATGGAACGGCAGGTCTGTCGCAGGAGACGCTGGAACAAATTGAGCGTGCCGACCTGCTGGTCGGTGGCGAGCGCCAGCTAGCCTTTTTTGAGGCAGCCGCAGGAGAAAAACGAACATTAAAGAGCGGCTTATCCACCGTGGTGGAAGAATTGGGACGGTTGCGTGAGCACAAGGATATTGTCGTGCTTGCGTCAGGAGATCCGCTTTTTTTTGGCATTGCAGGCTATTTGTCTGCCAAGCTGGGGGCTGAGCACCTGGATATTTTACCTCATCTCAGCTCGGTTCAACTGGCGTTTGCGCGTCTTGGTGAAAGCTGGCAGGATGCGGTGTTGGAAAGTGTACACGGCCGTCCGATGACCGGACTAGCGCAGCGGATCGACGGACAGAACAAGATCGCGCTGCTGACGGACGACCGCAATCATCCCGCCGCGGTTGCCGCTTATCTGCTGCATTTTGGCATGACGGAATATGATGCCTTTGTCGGCGAGCATTTGGGAGGACCGGATGAGGTATATCGGCATTATACGCTGGAGGAGATGTCGCAGGGAACCTTCCAACCCCTGAACGTGGTTGTTTTACGCCGCCGTAAGGGGGAAGACGTACCAGCGATTCGCCGGGGATTTGGCTTCGAGGATGCAGAATTTTACCAGCGCAAGCCGGAAAAAGGACTGATCACGAAGCGTGAAGTGCGCGTATTCAGCTTGTCTGAGCTGCGACTGACCGAGCGAAGTATCGTATGGGACATCGGCGCAGGCTCAGGTTCTGTAGCTGTGGAATGTGCTCGGCTGGCCAAGTACGGGCAGGTATTCGCCATTGAAAAGAACGAAGGCGATTTGGCTAATGTGGAAGCGAACAAGATCAAGTTCCGTACTGATTTTCCAGTGATCCATGCCAAAGCACCAGCCGGGTTGGACGAGCTGCCAGACCCGGATGCCGTGTTTATTGGCGGGAGCGGTGGAGAACTGGCAGAACTGATTCGTCTGTGTGCTTCGCGTCTGCGTAAGGATGGACGAATTGTAGTGAATGCTGCAACCATTGAGACGCTGCATGACGGTATGAAGGCGATGCAAGCAGCAGGACTCGAAACCTCGGTGACGTTACTGCAAACAGCACGTAGCAAGCCGATTTTGAATATGACTCGTTTTGACGGACTCAATCCGATATATGTCATTACAGGGCAGCCGTCGGTGGACGTGGCTGACGGAGCAACAGGGGAGTAAGCTGGTAAATCAAGAGGGGGAGAGACAGCATGAATACGGCGGCAACAGGAACACTTTACGGCGTAGGTGTGGGGCCGGGTGATCCCGAGCTGATTACGGTCAAGGCGTACCGCATGATTCAGGAATGTGCAGTTGTGGCTTATCCGAAGAAACGCCGGGGAGGCAAATCGTATGCTCACGAGATTGTGGAATTATACGTTAACCCGGAGGAAAAGGAGATGTTGGGACTCATTTTTCCAATGACCAAGGACCCAGTTGTACTGGAGCGGGAGTGGAACAAAACGGTGGTTGCTTGCTGGGAGGCTCTGAGCCAAGGAAAGGATGTAGCCTTTGTCACAGAGGGAGACCCTAATCTGTACAGCACCTTTATTCACTTGGCGCGTCTGATGAAGGATCTTCATCCCGAGGTGCCGATTGTATCTATTCCGGGCATCTCTTCTGTATTGGGAGCAGCGGCAGCCCTGGAATTGCCTTTGGCAGACGGAGATCAGCAGGTCGGTATTATTCCGGCTACGGATGATCGGGAAGCGATGAAGCGGGCAATTGAGAATCACGATACGGTTGTATTTATCAAGGTTGCCAAGGTACTGGATTTGATTTTGGATGTACTGGACGAGCTCAACCTCGGGGATCGTGCATCTGTCATTACCAAAGTCACTTCACCTTATGAAATGGTATGGCGTAACGCCTGTGAGCTGCGCGGACAGGAACTTGAATATTTGAGTTTAATGGTGGTGAGCAAATGACGTTGGAGCCAAAAGTATATATCGTAGGAGCAGGTCCTGGCGACCCGGAGTTGATTACGGTCAAAGGCTCACGGATTCTGCGCACGGCAGATGTGGTGTTATACACGGATTCACTTGTGAACGATGAGCTGATTGCTACGGCCAAGCCGGAGGCGCAGGTACTGCAGAGTTCAGGCATGGATCTGGAACGGCAGGTGGAGATTATGAGCGAGGCTGTGCAGGCGGGGCGCAGTGTAGCCCGCGTACATACAGGTGATCCAGCAGTATACGGTGCGATTTTGGAGCAAATGGTGCTGCTGAAGCAGCGCGGAGTAGCCTACGAAATCGTACCGGGCGTCAGCTCGGTCTTTGCTTCTGCGGCAGTGCTGGGTGCAGAGCTAACGGTGCCTGACTTGACGCAGACGGTCATTCTGACGCGTGCCGAAGGCCGTACACCTGTACCGGATCGAGAAAAACTGCGTGATCTGGCATCTCATCACTGTACAGTGGCGCTATTCCTGAGTGCAACGCTGGCGAAGAAGGTAGTCGTTGAGTTTCTGGCGGCTGGCTGGAGCGAGGACACGCCTGTAGCAGTTGTGCAGCGTGCAACCTGGCCGGACCAAAAGATCGTGCGCACGACGCTTGCCCAATTGCCAGCCGATCTGCGCGCAGCGGGCATTACGATGCATGCCATGATTTTGGCAGGTTGGGCGCTCGACCCGGGGCTGGTGGACAAGGACGCACATCGTTCCAAGCTGTATGATAAGTCATTCACCCACGGCTACCGGAAGGGAGTGAAGCCTGGTGAGTAATCCATTTGCCGCTGTGGCGATCACGAAGCATGGAGTCGAGATGGTCCGCAATTTGGGAGCCAGCTTTCCGGGTACGGATGTGTATTACATGTCCAAGTTTGAGCGCGGCGACGAGCAGGAGCGTGGCATTCAATTGTTCGAAGGTTCGGTCAAGCTAATTTTGCCGGATTTATTCAAACAATATAACGGTATCATTTTAATTATTTCCCTCGGTGCGGTGGTTCGTATGATTGCACCGATTTTGGTGGATAAAAAGGTAGACCCCGCCGTGGTCGTCATTGATGATCGCGGAGAACATGTTATTAGCGTACTGTCTGGGCATTTGGGCGGTGCGAATGAATTGACCCGTCATGTAGCTGCTGTACTGGGCGCACGTGCGGTAATCACGACTGCATCGGATGTGCAGGGGACGATTCCGGTGGACATGTTGGGTCGGGAATTGGGCTGGGTAGTCGATAGCTTCGATAAGGCTACTCCTGTAAGCGCCGCTGTTGTGAACGAAGAGCCTGTTGCCTTCATACAAGAGACAGGCGAACGGAACTGGTGGCGTTATGACAAGCCTGTACCTGCGCATATCAAGGTATATGCCTCGATGGCAGAAGCGTTACAAGAATCGTTCAACGCCGCGTTGGTCGTGAGTGACCGCTTGTTGGAGCCTGAGGAAGAGGAGAGGTTTCTTTCTAATGGCGTGCTGTATCGCCCAAAAAGCTTGGTGCTTGGCGTTGGCTGCAACCGGGGAACTGCATTGGAGGAACTGGAGGCGGGTGTGCTGGACACCTTGCAAGAGCTGCGTTTGTCTGTAAAAAGCGTACGGAATATTGCTACGATAGACCTGAAAAAGGACGAAGAGGGCTTGCTTGCCCTTTGCGCCAAATACGGCTGGGAGCTGGTGACTTACACCCCGTCAGAGCTGAACACGGTGCAGCTTCCCAATCCATCGGATACCGTTTTTAAATACACCGGCGCATATGGAGTCAGCGAACCAGCGGCCCTGTTGTCCTCCGGTGCAGACCATTGGCTGCTGGAGAAGAAAAAAAGCGGCAATATGACGTTGTCTGTAGCACGGGTTTCCTATGACTGACGGTATGAAGCAGGCTGTTCAGCCTGATCTGTCTGCCGTTGCGCGCAGAAGTCGTATCGTTGTTGCTGGTACGGGCAGTGGTGCGGGCAAAACCACGGTGACCCTCGGGCTGATGAAGGCGTTCGCCGATAGCGGCTTGCGAGTGCAGGGATTTAAGTGTGGTCCGGATTATATTGATCCGACCTATCATACGGCCGCGACCGGAACGCCTTCCCGTAATCTCGACTCCTGGATGACCTCACCGGATACGGTGCGTGAAACCTTTATCCGCGCATCCGAAGGTGCAGATCTCTGCGTGATTGAAGGCGTCATGGGGCTATATGACGGCAAGGACCCGCTCAGCAATATCGGGTCCACCGCCGAAATTGCCATACTGACGGATAGCCCGGTATTGCTGGTCGTCGACGTGCGCAGCATGGCCCGCAGCGCGGCCGCTATTGTGCTTGGCTTTCAGCGCTTGGAGCCCAAGCTGCGCATTGTGGGCGTAATTGTGAACCGCTGCGGTAGCCAGGGGCATTACGGCATGGTCAAAAAGGCGATCGAGCAAGAGTGCGGCATTCCTGTGCTCGGCTGGTTAAAGCGCGATGACGGGCTGGATATTCCTGAGCGTCATCTGGGCCTGGTGCCTGCTGTAGAACGCGGCGAGCTGGAGCCGCTTTTCCAACGGGCGGCAGAGCTGATTCGCGCGGGTACGGATCTGGATGCACTGCGGGCATTAGCGGATTCGGCTCCGCCGCTCAGGCTGCCCGAGCACCCATTATTTCCTCCGGATCGGCTTCCAACAGCAGGGCATGAAGCCGAGACTGGGGAACGTCCCGTCATTGCTGTCGCCAGAGATGCGGCGTTCAATTTTTACTACCCGGAAAATATGGATTTGCTGCGCCATGCGGGAGCAGAGATCGTCTATTTTAGTCCGCTGGCGGGAGAACGCGTCCCTGAGCACGCCAACGGCCTATATCTGGGTGGCGGCTTTCCTGAGGAGTTTGCGGCAGATATCGCTGCCAATACAGGATTTCTGCAAGATATCCGCAACGCAGTGAGCCAGGATATGCCTGTATTCGCGGAGTGCGGTGGTTATATGGTATTGGCCCGGACGCTTACGGATCGTGCGGGTCACGCCCATCACATGGCCGGGGTTATCCCTTCGGACGTTCGCATGCAGGAGAAGCGGGCTGCATTAGGATACCGGGAAGCAACCGCATTGCAAGATTGCTTGCTGCTGGAGGCTGGAGAGACGATTCGTGGACATGAATTTCATTATTCGGTCATGAGCTATGATGAATCTGCCGCCCCCTATCCCTTTGCCTATCAAACCAAGGGGATGCGCGGACTTCAGAGTGAAGGTTATGCCAAAGGGAACCTTTTGGCAGCCTACACACACATTCATCTCGCTTCTCTACCCAAGGCAGCAGCACGCTGGGTTGAAAAATGTCGGGCTTACCAATAAAACACAAAAAAGCCGGGTCCCTATAAGGGTCCGGCTGTTCTAAATAAAGTAAATTAAATCTTACATAACATGGAAGCGTATACATTGTTTTTTGGACGATTCGCCTACATAAGCTTTTTCAGTTGGGAAATCCTTCCCTGACTCACGCCAAGCATGGAAGCAAGTTGTTTTTGTGAAGATGCCGGATGTTCTTCCATAAGCTCTCTCATTTTCTCCAAAATAACATCCGTGCGCTGATAAATCTTTTTCATATGCATGTTTTGCTTCAGTGGAGGTGACTGGGTTTCAGTCGCTGTGACTGGAAGTAAATCTTCGGTTTTCATCGAGGTGGCACATGCATCGCAGATAAACTGATCTTTAAAATAGGTGTTGGTATCAACCGAACCGCAAAATATACAATTGGTTGATTTGTACTTACGGAGCATGAGTGTTTGGCCTTCAATAAAAAACTCTAATGGATCGCCGATGTCAATCTCCATCGTCATGCGCAACTCTTTAGGAAGCACAATTCGTCCCAAGCTGTCCAAGGGCCGGGTCATTCCAGTCCTTTTCATTCATGCAACCTCCCCAGTGTTTTAAGATTTATAGAATGTATAAGCTTTGAGGCAATTCTTATCAATTCTATAACCGCAAGCATAGATTTCTTACGAAAAGCGGCCCCTTATTGCTAATAAAGCATGGACGCACTTTTTTTCTTACGAGTATACCATAAACGGGCGGAATCGCCAGCGTTCATGTTTATAAATTTATAATTAGTTTATTCCGAGCGAACATATATGCTATAATCTTCTGCTAAAGGATTTAATAGGCCGTCTGTAGAATTATTTATATATGCCGTAGCTTGGACAACGATGGCGGTGTTATGGGAAAAAGATGAGGGCCAAAGGAATTTTTTAGAGCTTTTTGACCCCAAAACAAGAGACCGTTGGCACGGGACCCGCCTTTAAAGTCCTTATATACAAGTCAGGCAAGGAGGATTTATGATGGAAAAAAGAAAAGCATTGCTGCTAGGAGATTATTCATATCCAGAGTTTCACCCGCTACAAGGGGTGGACGAAGAGATTAGCCATATTTTACAAGATTGGATGACGGTACAATGCAGTGAAAATCGTAAAATGCTGCTCAAGGAAAATCTAGCCTCATTCGATCTATGCATCTCGTATTGTGATAGCCGTAAGGAGGTTCTGTCTCCTCAACAAACAGCAGGACTGCTGTCCTACGTCAGCGGCGGAGGTGGACTGCTTGTGCTGCATAACGGGATTACATTGCAAGGACGGTATGAAATTGCACAGCTCATGGGAGCACGTTTCCTGCGACATCCGGCAGCGGAGCAGCTTTCCTTCAAGGTAACAGAGCCGGATCATCCGATTATGGAAGGGATCGAGCCGTTCGAGATTCAGGAGGAGCCGTATCGTTTTGATTTTGACCCATTCACCGAAAAAACACTGTTGATGGAATACGAGTATGAAGGTCAGTGGTGGCCGGCTGCATGGTCATTGTCCTATGGCTTGGGCCGGGTCGTCTACCTGATGCCAGGACATAATCAGCCAAGTTTCCAGCACGAGGGATACCGTAAGCTGCTGCTTCAGGCTGCTAAGTGGGCCGGACGCTTTCCGGGTTAAGTATAATCATTCATTCCAACCATTATGGGAGGGGAGCTGCGAGCTTTATGCGGCTCCCCTTTTCAGGTTATACTATAGGTAATCACAGGTAGGGGAGGATATATTATGAGCGATTTGTTCAAAAAAGCCATCTCATTGGGGTGGGGCCTCACCGTTGTCAGCAAAGAAAAGGTGGAGAAAGCCGTCGAGGATCTTGTAAATCGGGGAGAACTTGCGCCCTCGGAATCCAAAGCGCTGGTCGATCGTCTGATCGAACGAGGAGCAGAGGAGCAGGGACAATTCAAAACTATGATCCGCGAGCAGGTTAGCCGCATTTTGCAGGAACTGGAAGTGCCTACCGAAAATGATGTCACAAGTTTGGAGCAGCGTGTGGCATTGTTGGAAAAACAGGTAGCGGAGCTGGAAAAAGAAAAGGCGGCGCTTACGGGTTCGAGTGACGCTGAAGAAGCGAACCGGTTGGATTAAAATGGCCGTTCGCATGAAGCACGCCGGTCGTTACCGGGAAATTGCCATGGCGCTGGCGCGTCATGGCTTTGGTTATATGGTGGAAGAAATGGGACTGTTCCAGCTGCTATCCCTGCCCCGCAAGTGGCTGACGAGAGAAACCCCCGAGTCGAAAACGCTAGGTGAACGGATTCGGCTTGTGCTGGAGGACCTGGGGCCTGCATTCATCAAGCTTGGACAGTTGGCAAGTACACGTGCTGATCTGCTGCCAGAGCCTATTATTCGCGAACTGGTTAAGCTCCAGGATCAGGTACCGCCTTTTTCGCCTGAAACAGCGCGTGGCATTCTGGAACAGGAGCTGGATACGTCATTGGAGAACATACTGGTTCGTTTTGACGATGATCCGCTGGCGGCTGCTTCGATTGGGCAAGTGCACCTGGGCAAGCTGCACAGCGGTGAAATGGTTGCCATTAAAATCCAGCGCCCAGGCGTTAATCGCATCATCCGGCGGGATTTGGACATTTTACGGGAACTGACCGCAATGGCAGCCAAGCGCTGGGAATGGGTGGAGCGTTATCAGCTTCGCCAGATGGTGGAAGAGCTAGGGAGATCGCTCATTCAGGAGCTGGATTACAACCATGAAGCCCGTAACACAGAGAAGATTGCGCTCCAATTTGAGCAGGACCCACATATCTATATTCCGAAAATATACTGGGATCATACCTCCTCACGTATACTGACCATGGAGTTTCTGGACGGGACTCACTTGGGGAGTCGTGAAGAGTTATTACACCGTGGCTACAACTTGAAAGAACTGGCGCAGCGGCTGGTCAACAGCATGCTGCATCAAATTTTTATAGAGGGCTTTTTTCATGCCGATCCCCATCCAGGCAATTTGCTCGTCCTGAGAAATGGAAGTCTCGCCTACTTGGATTTTGGCATGGCGGGTAGGCTGAGCGAAGAGATGAAGAATCATCTCGCTTCCCTCATGATCGCCCTGATGCGCAAAAATACCGATGCAATGGTTCGGGCCATCGAGCGACTGGGGCTGGTCGACCCGGATGCTGACCTGAATGCGCTGCGAGCTGATCTGGACAAGATACGCGAAGATTACTCGGACGTTCCTTTCTCACAGGTCAGTATTGGCGATGCCTTGAACGACCTGTTTGGCGCAGCACAGCGCCATCGGATTGGTTTGCCATCGGATGTCCTGCTGCTTGGCAAAGCGCTGCTGACACTGGAAGGGGTCGTAGAGCATTTGGACCCCGATCTCAGTATTATTGCTTTGGCCGAGCCTTTTGGCAACAAGTTGTTGAAGGAACGCTTCAGCGGTCGTCGGATTCGGGGCAAGCTGTTGGGTGGTGCGACCGAGCTGGTGGAGACACTGATGGAACTGCCGAGACAGACGAGGCATCTGACCTCAATTATCAGCAAGGGTAAGCTCAAACTGGAAGTTACCGTACCAGAGCTGGAACAGCTTTTGCGCAAGCTGGATCAGATCAGCAATCGCTTGTCATTCAGTATTGTGCTGTTGGCGTTCAGCATCATTATGGTCGGACTGATTATCGGTTCATCACTAAATCATCAGGCGACCATGCTGTGGAACGTACCTGCGATTGAAATTGGCTTTGTCGTAGCGCTCTTAATGGTTGCCTTTTTACTATATTCTATTTTTAAATCAGGAAGATTCTAGATACCGACTACAAAGGAGGCGTCATGGATACTCATAAGATGAACACAGCCTTAATGAATACTCTTGAAATTACAGATGTACCGTGGCACCGCCTGACTACTCCTTATGGTAGGGGGACGGACTTGCCGCATTTAATATCCAATGGGGAGTATGCAGCCATCGCTGATCTGATAGAACATCAAGGTACATTGTGGCAGGTTACCCCATGGGCGCTACTATTCTTATTGCGGAATATGCATGCGAGAAGACCGGAGGATATCACGCTGAGTGAGTTGGAGTTGTACCATACGGTTGTTCAAGCATTGGACATAGAAAATCTACAAGCGGACTCACAGGAGTCTGTGGAATCCTTGACCATGCTGCTAGATGAGAAATATTTATGGCCGGCAGACAGCGATCCAGAAGAAGATGAACTGGAGTGGGAAGAGGAAGAAGCACGTGGCTATGATCTGGTAGCTTTTTGGAGCTATTATGACTATAGCTGTCGGCTACTAAAGCAAGCGCTCCCTGATTTTGAGAGCTTGCTCCAGCGCTATGCGGACTCTGAGATTGCTGAATCTCTATCGGAGCTTGTACAGCAATTACGAAAAATTTAAATATAAGAAAACGAATTAAACAAGCTATGAACGGAAACTAAACTTTTGCTAAGGAGTGATTTTAGTGGCAAAAAAATTAACGGATATACATCGAATACGTCTCCTAAGTCTCCTTCGTGATATTGGGTTCGAACCATCAAAAGTTACTATTGAGAACAAACAGGGGGAAACGGAAGTCATTGATTTAGAGTCCCCGTTACCCAAAGGGTTGCAAGCTGTTTTGAATTCCCGAGGTAGCCTGAGCAAGGAACAGTTGCTAGAAATTGAGGAGAGTGTTAAGCAATCCAGGGAGGATTGGGATTAGATGGGATATTTATTTGATACGAATGCAGCTATTGCCCTTCATAGACTTGATACATCCTTGGATAAAGTAATACAACAAGCTGAGAAAGATAAAGAAAATATTTTCTTTTCTGATAACTCAGTCCGAGTTTATAGCTGGATTGTCCACTGAAACAGACTTAAGCTCGATACCTTTTCTTAGCGGGGAATTTATTGAAGTTAATTCAGAAATCGCAATTAAAGCGGGTCGTATCAGAAGAGAACAATAGGATAAGTTTGTAAGAAGACTTAAGACCCCAGATGCTTTGATTCTTGCGACAGCTATTATAAACCAATTGGTATTGGTTACGGCGGATCAAGATTTACAGTTCGCAGAATCAGAGTATGAAGTTAAGGTGATAAACTTTAGTAGGTTGGAAGCTTAGAATTGCGAAAAAATTTTAAATATAAGAAAACGAACCAGATAAAGAAAACGGGCGATATTTCAAGTAAATAGATGTTTTCTTTCTGTAAACAGCCTTTTAACTCATTCGTCTCTACAATTCCCTTGCGTTATAATGATGGACTGGATGTAACGGAACGGGTTCGTTTGAGAGAGACGAGCTGAATGATAGGAGAGCCTTGGCGATTGACCGCTGGACGGATGCCCAAAGCAATATCGGGTTGCAGGTCAAGATGCTGTTCTCTGTGAATATAGGAGGCTGGAACGAAACAGTATGAATCTTAAACAACAATGGTTCGGTAATATCCGGGCTGATATACTTGCGGGCATGACTGTGGCGCTGGCGCTGATTCCGGAGGCGATTGCCTTCTCAATCATTGCAGGTGTCAACCCCATGGTCGGACTGTATGCCTCCATCTCGATGGCCATCGTCATTTCTTTTGCAGGCGGACGTCCGGCGATGATCTCGGCAGCAACCGGGGCTGTAGCTGTACTGGTTGTTGGTCTGGTCAAAGATTATGGCGTGGAGTATTTATTTGCAGCTACTATTTTGGCTGGGATCATTCAGGTGCTGCTGGGTGTTTTGAAAATAGGTCGCTTTATAAGCTTTATTTCGCAACCGGTCATGACCGGGTTTGTGAATGCGCTGGCGATCCTCGTCTTTATGGCGCAGCTCACCCACTTTCATGGAGCGAATTGGATCATGTACGCGATGGTAGCGGGAACATTGCTCATTGTGTATATTTTACCGAGATTTGTGAAAAGCGTTCCCGCTCCATTGACAGCAATTATTATCATGACGATCATTACGTATGTATTTGGATTGAATGTCAAAACGGTAGGAGATATCGGTACGTTAACCAGCTCGCTGCCCTCATTCCATTTGCCACAAATTGAGTGGTCGTGGCACACGTTGCGGATTTTGCTGCCGTATTCCTTTACGATGGCGCTAGTTGGACTGCTGGAATCACTGCTGACAGCCAGTATTTTGGATGAAATGACCGAAACGAAAAGCAATAAAAACCGGGAAGCCCGTGGGCAAGGGATTGCCAACTTTGTAAATGGCTTTTTTGGGGGTATGGGTGGCTGTGCTATGATTGGACAATCCGTCATTAATGTCAGCTCAGGCGGAAGAGGACGTCTATCCACTTTCACGGCTGGGGTGTTCTTGGCCTTTCTGCTGCTCGTGCTTGGTGGTGTTGTAAAGGAAGTGCCTATGGGCGCATTGGTGGGAGTCATGTTCATGGTGTGTATCGGAACCGTAGATTGGAAGTCGCTTCGAAACATCGCGAAGGTACCCAAAGCAGATACGTTTATTATGGTAGTCACGGTCATTATCGTGGTGGCTACGCATGATTTGTCCAAGGGTGTGATCGTAGGTGTACTGTTGAGTGCCCTGCATTTTGGCTGGAAAATGGCTAAAATCCGTATCAGTACGACTGAGGATCATGAAGCAAAGGTGTACCATGTCAGGGGGCCGATGTTTTTCGCCTCAACGACTCATTTTGTCGATCATTTTGAACCTTCGGATGATCCAGAGCGCGTTGTGGTGGACTTTAGCCATTCACATGTGTGGGATCACTCGGCGGTTACTGCCATTGGCAAGGTGCTGCAAAAATACAGAAACTCAGGTAAAACTATTACCCTGCAAGGGTTAAATGAGGAAAGCCGTTTAATTGTGGAGAAGCTCGGTGGTCCTGTAGTTACAGAGCCGATCATGTGATGAATCATATAGCATAAAGCAAAGTCTGAAATGGAACTTATCCATTTTGGGCTTTTTTTTATTTATTTCTGAAAAAAATAACGGTTTTCTTTCTTAATCATAGATAAATATGACAAATTTTCATCAAAGTATTGACGTAATAAATGGGCAGGAATACAATCGTTGTTATTAAGCATAGCAAGTACATAGGAATAATTGAAAATTGAAAGGTATGTACATATGAACTTAGACTGGGATTTTATTGTAGAAAGCTTGCCTCTGTATGGAGAAGCCATGTGGCTGACGTTGAAGATTGCCTTTTTTGCTATTCTGTTTTCACTAGTTGTCGGTTTGTTGTGCAGCATAGTGCTGTATTACAGGGTGAAAGGAATTAGCGGAATTATTGTAGCCTATATCGAGCTTTCCCGAAATACGCCGTTGCTTGTACAGTTATATTTTCTGTATTACGGGTTTACGAAAATTGGTCTGCACATGAGCGAAATGACGTGTGCCATTGTGGGGATGACCTTTTTGGGCGGGGGCTATATGGCTGAGGCGTTCCGCGGTGGAATTGAAGCCGTGAGTAAAACCCAAACGGAATCCGGGTTGAGCCTCGGACTGTCCAAAATACAACTGGCGAGATATGTTATTTTGCCGCAAGCATTTAGCATCAGTATTCCATCCTTGGGAGCGAATGCGATCTTTCTACTCAAGGAGACCTCCATTGTGGGTGCCATTGCCTTACTGGATCTGATGAATGTGGCCAAAGACCTGATCGGCATGTACTACAAAACGACAGAATCGTTGATTCTGCTGGTATTGGCATATCTCATTCTGCTTTTACCTTTGTCGATGCTGCTGACGTGGGTGGAAAGGAAGGTGCGATATGCTGAGTTCGGGGATTAATGTGCTGTTTGAGGGATCGAATTTCGAGCGTCTATTAGGGGGATTGCTCGTTACACTGGAGATTGCATTACTTTCCATTATTATTGGTACGCTGCTAGGCATTCTGATGGGTCTGCTGCGCACCTTAAAATCAAGATCGATTCGATTTGTGCTGAGATTCTATTTGGAGACATTCCGCATTATTCCGATTTTGGTATGGTTGTATGTCGTGTATTTTGGATTTACACCTTTGCTGAATGTGAATATCAGCGGGGAATTGACAGCAGTTATCGTATTCAGCCTGTGGGGAGCAGCCGAGATTGGTGATATTGTTCGTGGTGCGCTGGAATCACTGCCCAAGCATCAGGTGGAGTCCGGGCAGGCACTGGGGCTGACCTATTGGCAATTATACCGTCATGTGCTCATTCCCCAAGCGGTGCGCCGAATGCTTCCGGGTTCTATTAATCTGGCGACACGGATGATCAAAACCACATCATTAGTGGTGCTGATCGGTGTAGTGGAAGTGGTGAAGGTTGGACAGCAGATTATTGAGCTAGGTGTAATCAAAGCGCCTTCGGCATCCTTTTGGGTGTATGGTTTTATTTTTATATTGTATTTTCTTGTATGCTATCCGTTATCCAGACTTTCCAAAAGATTTGAACGCAGATGGCAAAATTAGCAGGATGGGGTGGTGTCATGGGAGAGGCTGTGGAGGTTTTATTGGAAATTCGAGGGCTGGACAAAAGCTTCGGCGACCGAAAAGTGCTGCAGCAGATTAGTCTGGACGTAAGGAAAGGGGAAGTCGTGGTCATTCTCGGTCCTTCAGGATGTGGAAAAAGTACGCTTCTTCGATGTCTCAATGGTCTGGAGCCGGTCCAGGGCGGAGATATCCGTTACAGAGGACAGGATCTAACGGATACAAAAGTGAATTGGCGTGAGGTGCGGCAGCATATCGGAATGGTGTTCCAAAACTATGAGCTGTTTCCGCATATGACGGTCTTGGAAAATATATTGCTTGGTCCGCTTAAAGTTCAGCGGAGAAACAAGCAGGAGGCACTTGCGCAAGCGGAGCAGCTATTGGAGCGAGTCGGTCTGCTGGATCGCAAGGATGCGTATCCGAGACAATTATCAGGCGGGCAAAAGCAACGGATTGCGATTGTGCGCGCCCTGTGTATGAACCCTGAAATTATGCTTTTTGATGAAGTCACCGCATCCTTGGACCCGGAAATGGTCCGAGAGGTGCTGGATGTCATGCGGGAGCTGGCCCAACAGGGGATGACGATGATTATCGTGACGCATGAAATGGGATTTGCCAAGTCGGTAGGAGATCGTATCGTTTTTATGGATCAAGGACAGATATGTGAAATGACTACACCACAGCAATTTTTTACCCAACCGGAAACAGAGCGTGCTCAGCACTTTCTGGATATATTTCAGTACGAAACGATATAAACAGGGGGATGAATACAGATGAGAAAAGGAATGAAGTTCACAACGTTATTACTGGCTCTGAGCTTGCTGCTCATCGGCTTGGCAGGATGTGCAGGAGCTGGAAACACCAATGGTAGTTCGGGTTCGGCTAAATTCGCCTCAATTGAGGACATTAAAAAGAATGGCAAGATTAGAATCGGTGTTTTTGCGGATAAGCCGCCTTTTGGCTACGTGGATTCTGAAGGGAAGAATCAGGGCTTTGATGTGTATATCGCGAAACGATTTGCCAAAGATCTCTTGGGCGACGAGTCCAAGGTGGAATTCGTTCTGGTGGATGCCGCCAGCCGGGTTGCCTATTTGGAGTCGAACAAGGTAGATATCATCATGGCTAACTTTACTGTGACCGATGAGCGTAAAGAAAAAGTCGATTTTGCTAACCCGTATATGAAATTATCCTTTGGTATTGTGTCACCCGACAGCGCTCCAATCACCACGATCGACCAATTGAAGGGTTCGGATCAAAAGCTGATTGTTGCCAAGGGAACGACGGCTGAAACTTATTTCACAAAAAATTATCCTGACATCAAGCTGCTCAAATTCGACCAGTACACCGAAATCTTTTCAGCTCTCAAAGACAAACGCGGTGCCGCCATTGCGAATGATAATACAGAGCTGATCGCTTGGGCCAAGGCCAATCCCGGCTTCACCGTAAGCATTCCAGCCTTCGGTGGTCAAGATACGATTGCTCCCGCAGTAGCGAAGGGAAATAAGGAACTGTTGGACTGGATCAACAACGAACTGGCTACGTTGGGCAAGGAGAATTTTGTCCATCAAGCCTATAAGGATACACTGACCTCCGTTTACGGAGAAGGCTTTACGGATCAATTGGTTGTAGAGGGCGGAAAGGTTAATTAATCATCGTATAAGTTACTTATTAAGCATAAAGAAGCGTTGGGCTTGCTGTCCCAACGCTTCTTTAATTTGGGGAAAAGGGAGCTTTGACAACTTCTTATCAAGATAATACTTCCCCAAAATCTCTTGCATGCTCATAGATTTCATTATATAATTTTAAATGATTATGATTCTCATTATCATTTAAGTCTTTAGGCGCAGACTCCCAATATGAGCCTAAGTGAATAGGATGGTGCTTTACACATGGCTAAAACGGATGTGGCTACTGCCAGAAGACAGCTCAGCAGTCCGAACAAGGTAACGCGCAGACGGGCTTTGAGAACGATCAAAGCTGCGAAGCGCGCGAAGTAACAAGCTTCAAGTTAACTGCAAATGCAATACCAGTGTCAAAATTTTTAGTCTCCTCGTTTTGATATTGCACCTGCTTTCCTGATGGTGGTACACAGGAAGGCAGGTGCCCTTTTTTTATTTCTTTTGTGCAAATAGCCATTCAATCATATCCTGATTTTGTAGAGCCGGAACCCAGGAGAAGTGTCCTGTAGGTTTGATAATCCCTGCTTCGTATTCAGTGAAATGAATGAGGTTTCCGTTCTGTGCTTTAATGGCAGCGACCATTTCCTGCGAGTTCTTAGGACTTACTGTCGTATCGTCTGCAGCATGGAAGGCCCAAATCGGAACATTTTTCAACACTTCAACGTGTGCAGGGTCAACAGGAGCATACATGTTAACAGCTTTTTCATAGTTGGTCAGACCGGCAATCGGCACGCCCGCAGCGAACAGATCAAGATTTTTTTCTAACAATCTCCATGTCCCCATGGCACCTTGAGAAATACCTACGATATAGATGCGGTTGGTGTCGATCGGATATTTCAAGGCCGTTTCACGTACCAAATCGGCAACAGCGCTGTTGCGTGGTTCATCTGCCCAAATAAATTTATGCTCCAAGTCAATTGGGCTTTGAGGAGCGATGACGAAGGATGGGTGTTTGGCTTGCTGCTCAGGAGAAGCCCAAGTGACAGCACCAGCATTTGCTAACAGGTTGACTCCATTTCCATCACCACGTTCGCCGTTTCCGTGTAGGAATACAACCAATGGGTAGGTTTTGCCAGGCTCTACTTTAGGTTCAAATGTAAAGTAGTTCAGTTTGAAGCCATCTTTATTTTCAAAGGTGTTTTTTTGGAAATCGTCTACAATGGGTGTCACTTTATCGGTTGCTTTTACAGTCTGTGTAGAAGCTGGAATGACTGTTTTCTTTGAAGTTGCAATATCTTTCTTTTGGCTAATGTAATAGTTCAATGGATTGATGCGGTTGACTGCGCTTGTGGAATCGTAAGTGAGAGTGCTTGCATTTTTGTCCTGCGCATCCAGCTCGATCACGACATATTTGCCATGAGTACTGCGGTTGGTGATGGCGCCAGTATCGTTGGTATATACGCCGGTCACGGTTCTGTCCGTGTATACATCATTGAGTACAGATTGAACCTGAAAGCTGGATGTGGACAGGGATGCTCCGTCAATATTGGTGCTGTATTTCAGTACAACGGCAGAAACAACCTCACCCAGAGGCTGTACTTGAGTAAGCAGAGTAGCCTGTGGTGCTGGAACATCGGCTGCTGCCGCGGCAGAGCTGGAGGATGGATAAAAGATCGTAAGCAAGAGCACGAAAGATAGTAGAACAAGGGCGAAACGTCTTTTTTGCATAAGATAATCTCCTTTGGTGTTTTTTTAAAGCGCTTACTATATGCTCAGGATGCTTGACTGTATGCTGTGGAACTCATACAAATCAAAAAAAGGCAAACTCCGGGTACACAAGTGTACTCGGGTTTTGCCTTTTCAGTAACAATCCCACTTGAAGAATAGCATCCTCCTTGGAATCTGACAAGTGAAAGCGCTACAATTTTGGATGTTTTTATAATATATATTTACCTTCGCAACGGGAGACTACTAAAATCAAATGAGTGACTTGTGCTGAGCAATATGAAGATTGTGCTCATTGTTCTATAGCAGGAAACAAGAAAATAGAGCTTTTCAACGGAGATACGGTAGTATATAATCTCCTTAACTTAACACTGTTAACTTATATAACGACGTTAACAAGGGAGATGAAATCATGAACCAATATGATGTTATTGTCATTGGTGCCGGGCTGGGTGGTTTGTCTTGTGCAGCCAGACTTTCTGCGTTGGGTTACCGGACAGCTGTGTTTGAAAGTCATACTTTGGCTGGCGGCTTTGCTACTGAATTCACAAGAAAGGGATATACCTTTGATGTCTCCTTGCACGGCGTCGGCGGACTCGAAGAAGGCAGCTTCGGCCGGATGTTAAAGGACTGCCATGTGGACCAGCAAATCGTCCCTCTACGCAAAAAGCATCCTTACTCCATTCGCTGGGAAGGACAGACCATTGATATCCCATCTGATGTGCGGGAGTACACGCAGCTCCTCAAAGGCATGTTTCCTGCTGAGACAGCAGCCATTGACAAGCTTTTCGCAGGTATTCGCCGTTTTGAGGCAGGCTTTTCTGCTTTTTCTTCCCGTACTTCCTGGCGTAAGATGGCGGGCCTGCTCAAAGCAGGCACCTTCTTCCGCTGGACGCAAATGACTGCCTGGGAGGCTGTAAGCCAGTTTGGCTTGACTGACCGATTCACGGAATTTTTCACCGCCCTATGGGCTTATTATGGTTTGCCCCCGAAGAGGCTTGCGGCCTTGTATTTTTTCATTCCTTGGATGGGCTATCATCTGGAGGGGACGTATTACATTCAGGGAGGTGCACAGGCCTTGTCCAATGCGCTGGTCGAAGCTATTCAATCAGCTGGAGGAGAAGTTCACCTGCGCAGTCAGGTGTCTGAAATTATACTTGAACGTGGTAAGGCAGCTGGTGTTCGTCTGAACAAAGGGGATGTATATAAAGCCAACTGGGTTGTGTCTGGTATCAGTCCTCATCATACCTATGGTCGTCTGCTGGAAAATCATAATGCCGCCCGTCGTGAGCTGGAGGCTGTCACCGAAATGGAGACTGGCACATCTCTTACTCAGCTATACCTAGGGCTATCATGCGAGCCTCGCGAGCTTGGGATCACCGAAGAAGACTTAATCCTATGTAACGAGCCGGATTCGGAGACGGATTATGAAGTCATGATGAGCGGCCAGTATACGAAAGGCAACTGGATGTTCACAAATTATAACGCCATGGACCCTACACTCAATGAAGCGGGAAAGGGTGTCATCACCGTTACATTTTTGGACAGATTGGAGAACTGGCCTAGCGCACGTCCCGAATATAAAGCCAAAAAAGAAGCAGTAAAACAGCAGATACTGGAACGCCTTGAACAGCTATACCCTGGTTTTAGCAGTAAAGTGGTAGTGGCAGAGTTGGGCACACCACGCACAATGCAGCGGTATACCGCTAATCCCGGCGGGGCTGTTTACGGCTTTGCGCAAACGGTGCGGCAGTCCGGTATACACAGACTGAAGCACAAATCAGCAGTGAACCGTCTGTCATTGGTAGGGGCCTGGACACAGCCTGGGGGCGGGTTTCAAGGAGCTATGAACTCGGGTATAATGGAAGCTGATCGTATCGCCGCCAAATTGAGATAGGCAGAAAGGGCACGTATATCTATTCATGAAACATATCAAACGCCGAGAACGTGAGAGCAGTGAGATTCGCCGCAAAATCATTGAGGCCGCCCGATCACTCTTCTTGAACCAAGGGTATGCCGAGGTCTCTATGCGTAAAATTGCGGATCAGATCGAATATTCACCAACGACTATTTATCATTATTTCTCCAATAAGGAAGCGGTTGTTCGTGAACTGCTGTTAGAAGGGAATGCTTTGTTCCTGAAGGCTCTTCAGCAGCGCGTGGATGAAGCACAGGCAGCCGGACTGAACGCTCTGGACACACTGAAAACAGTGTCCGATGCTTATGTCCGTTTTGGCATGGCTAATCCCGAATACTACAACATCCTGTTTATCAGCAACCTTGAATCTGTAAGCTCGGTTAGCCTTATAGACAGTGGGAGTTTTAAAGGGTTTGAGTTGCTTGAGGGCGGACTCAAAGTCGCTATGGAGGAAGGGGGCATCATTCAAGGGGATGAGCACCTGATGGCTAGATCCGTATGGAGTATGTTACACGGACTAACTTCTCTTCTCCTGAATTTTGAGCTTCCTATGGCCAAAGCAAATAATGAATTGATTTCATTTACTATAGATACCTTTTTTCGAGGATTAAGCCGCTGATGCAGCGGCTCATTTTTTTGTGCTCCCACCCCGTACAGGCAAGTCTGCATACGCCGGCTCCTGTGTTAACGAAGTTTCAAATCTGAAAGCTGCTCCAGCACGGCTTCAATGCGACGTTTATCTTTTTTGAGCATCACGAGTTGTAAAGAAGCATGAAGCAGGTTTGAGATGCTAGCCCAAACGTCTGCTTCTAGACCGGGCAGAAGATCGCGCTGAATCATGATATCCAGCGCCTCGGTTGCAATTTTCTGATGAAGCTCGTTACTGGATAGCCATTCAATTACCTGCTCAGCTGTAGGACGAGAATAGGCGAAAAGTACTGCCCAGCCATCGACCGGATGATTGACCTTATCCCGCATCCAGTCAATGACCTGCGGTGAATGAAAATGCTGTAACTGCCCGCTAACGGTGTATCCTTCTAATTTGCCATCCTTTGCCGTATGCTGCATCAGATCATTATAAACATTTTCTAATCCTTCCTGTTCGGGCAGACAGCGGGCGGATAGATAGGCACGTGTCGAGACAAATGCTCTCTCAGCATGTATGTTATTTGAAGCGGATGAATTCCATGCTTGCGTGATATCCGTGTCCGGCTCCCATAAGGAGCGAACCCAGTCAGCAGCCCCAATACCTGCGGTCTCCCCAATAAAAAATGCCCATGTAGCGAATTGGGCCGGGTTACGCTGAATGCGCTGCTCCCAGGCAAGAAAAATATCCTGTGGATCATAGACTTGAAAAGCCTGCAGTACAGCAGGGTGATCTACGCCATGCATGGTGGTGTAATGGATCAGTGTTTCCAGCGACCGGGCGGCATCCTCCAGCTTCATCGTACAGAACGTGTTCAACCAGCGCTGCCACAACTGCAGCGGCGGGCTGTCTAGTTGAATACCATGCTCGTCTAACACGTTAGACCAATCCCACAGCCATAACCCGTGCAAGGTAAGCATGGTTTCTATATAGGTAGGTAAACTTTCTGCAAGCAGTGTGAACCGGTCCAACTCATGCTCATAACAGAACACTGCTGGCTCTGTTGTGGATGTCGCTCTATCAAGCAGGATCGGATCACCGGCACCGTTATAGTTTAAAATTAGATATCGTTGTTCGTCCGCTGCTGAGTCGGTGTTTTCTCCATAGGATGTAAAATAGCTTATATACTCATGGTTCCAGCCAAATTCTCCTGTAATATCGTCAAGCATATTCGGTTTTTGTTTAAGGCCATTACTGCTTTCATATGAACAAGCCAGTTTATCGGCTACAATACAGTGTTGAGGGAGGCACCATAGCAAATGTAAGCTGCCACACCGCTTTATCAATTCAGACAGGGAGGCAGGCAAAGGGACCTGCAGCCGTTCCTCCAACTCAGTCAGTTCCTCTTCGGAAATCCCCTTCGTCCATTGGTATACTACGTCAGGCATCCCACCTTGTCTCAGGCGCTCAGCGATCCCTCCGAGCTTTTCTAAGATATGTGCAAAATGTACTGTCATTTGTATTCGTCCTCCTCTTACTCTACAACCTGGCAATGTTCTTTTTGCAGGAATGATAGAACTTCATCATGAAGTGCTATCGCTTTAGATTCATAAATGATCGCCACTTCGCGTCCATATGCATAATTGAAACGTACGTATCCGCCAAGAGACTGAAGAAAAGCCAAGCAGATATGCTCGTTTTCAATCCATAGATTTGAGTCAAAATGCTGTTTAAAACGCTGAGCCAATACCTGTATAGATGCTGGAGCTACTTGCAAGGCTTGATCGTTCGGATTGGCTGAACCGTAAGCTTCCGCCGTCTCCGGTGGATTAAATTGTAGAAATGTTGCAACTCTATCCAGACTGACAGGCTCGAAATAACGGGGGAATGGCTCTATTCTTCCGAATTCATCCCGTAGTATATGCTCTAGTGTATCTATAAATGGGGCTTGAACATCTAATGGCTTCATAGTTATGACCTCCGAATGTCGCGGTAGCCAAAGCAAGCCTTCGACCTGAGGATGCACCGCTAGAAAATCACCATCTATGGAGCTGCCGATGAACACGCACTCGCCCAGCTGTTGCGCGGTGATCGGACAGTTATCATTATGCGTCCACAGTTCGTAATCCGCATAGGATTGCAAAAGTTGAGGATCAGGTCGTTCAATCACCAGCAGGCCGCAATAGGTACCTGGCCCGTATTGGGTGAGAAATGAAGCATAGGGAATTGGTAAAGTTATGCCATAGGTATGTTCGAAATTTGTCAGTTCATCGGCAGCTACTGGCGTGTGCTGTGTGGAAACCCAATACATGTAGAATACACCTGCTTTCTGGCACTCTATCTATAGGGATGGAGTCCAAATGTAAATGAGAGATATGCTATAATTAGGAAATAAAATAGTTAAATATTAGTCTATCTCAATTATGTAAGAACTACAATTTGTGAGGGTATGAAAGGGGAGCACATCGTATGACATCGGGGGTACAGGCCTACATAGATCCAATTTTTGAGGAGATTGACCAGAGATACGCTTCTGAGCAAAAACGCATCGCGGAATTCAAGACCAAAAGCGTCCTTCACGAAGGGATTCATGAATACTTAAAAGTTACCTGTAAGAGCGACGGGTTATGGGTGGATACCTACGAACCGTTTGATTGGGATCATCGTAGACCAGATATGGATATTCCTGGTTTTACGGAAGGAGTGACGCTCCAGCAGGTGCAGGATGAATGGATGCCTGTGTTCAAAGAACGGATAGCGGCCCTGTATAATTCAGAAGAATTTAGTCCTATGTTTTTTCGTTATCGGCTGGAATTTCATCTAGAGGTGGTCTTGGAGAATAAGGCCAGTCATTTTACATTCTCGCTGTTGAACGAAGATAAGTGGCAGCATCTGTTAGCCACTATCGAACAGTTTGTGGAGCAAAAGCTTGACCCTGCCAGTAAAGCTATCCCGAAGGAAGAGGACGATTTTTTCTTAGTAAGGCACTTGCTTGATCCTCATTTGTACCCTATAGACGCCCAGCGGGTGAATGAGCTGTTGAATCGAATGGATGCAAAAGTGCAGGTTAGCCGTAAGCGAGAAGAAGCATGGAGGCATCAGCTGAGCAGAGGCTTAATGCATTGGGCTGAAGATGAATTTTTGGCCAAATACGCAGATCGGGAAAAAAACTACGGGCTGGAGTATACGGTGAGGCCCGATATTCTTCCTTCAGATATTCCTGCCCCCGCCATGGAGATGTTCCTGCTCACCGCGATGCGTGTGGGTTCGACCGATGCCGATGCACGGCAGAGTTATTTGGAGATTGCTGCACAACTGGGTTCAAATCAGGCAGCCGAGTGGCTTAAGAGTGGATCAGGTAGCATTCCAGCGTCATATACAAGTGAACGAGTCACCTGCCAAGCGAATGATATTTTGCAAACACTGGAGGTTCAGATTCGTTCTGAGGAAGAAGAGAGCTATAGAGAAGCACTCGTATATCTATGTGATATATTACGAAAAGGCTTTACTAAGGAATATGGGATGAAGTTCAAAAGCAAAGTGAAAAACTATCTACCCGTACCCAAGTTAGCCAAATCTGCATTACATCGTTTCTTTGCCAATGCACTTGAATACCCTTCGCTGCACCCGTTGCTGGCGGAATATGCCGAGACTGTGATGGAAGAATTCAAGTGGTACAACGATGTAGAGCCGGGGGAGAAGTCAGCAATGCCGGGAACCTATGCGGTGATGGGATTAGGACTTAAAGGAACGGAATATTTTCCGTTAGTGAGTCGTTATATGAAGCTAGTGGATAGTGAGCACCAGTCGGTGCAGGACGGTTACGCCGCTGTGTTTGCTGAGGCACATGGACTGACACCGGATACGATTCCCGTATGGGCGAGAATTCTTTTGGCAGGTAATGATTCTGCCAAACCTCTGAAATCGGCTGGCATTGAAAGTGCAGAACAGGCGAAGGCGCTAGTAGATGTACTTGAGAAGTTGGAAGACTACGAACAAGAGATGATCGTTTATCGTATATGGGGTGGTGCAAAGAAACTAAAAAACAGCCTGAAGCAGGCTGTCCCTGAGGTAAAAGAGATACTGGAGACGCTTATTCCATAAAAGCATCGTATTCATGATTATATTGCAGTCCCTGCGCAATGCGTTGAACATCCGGCTCGCTTCCACTGCGGCGCAGTACTTCAATAACATCTGTACAGTCGCTATCTCCAGCCGAGATTGCACGTGGTGGTCTGACAGACGGCCTGGACCAGTGCTTCTAGGCTGTCAAAAGTTTGTATACTCATGTTTGGAATGCTCACCCTTAGACGCTTGTTTATGCTGTAGTTTTTGTAATATTTTTAAGATGGCCTGGCGATTTTTCGCATCCTTAATGTACTTTGGAATGGAATGGGAAGCCGTGCGCATCATACCGGATGTGGGTTTTTCCCGCAACTCGGCAGAGATATAGGAGAGCAAATAATTCAGGTGTATCCGGTTAAGAGCCCACACCGGTTTCCCACGATAGTAATCAAGGAAATACAGCTGGAGCTGGAAAATAGGATCTTTTCCATTTTGGATCACGTCTGTATGCCATTCACGTGACTGCATACGATGCACTGGAACTTGATTACGTGTCTCACAGTGCGGACAGTGTATATTCGTATTTTTATGAGTAACCGTTCGGTCATCATGGATTTCAATATTAAAATATCGCTCGCAATGGCTGCATACACCGCGTGCATAGAATTTATACGGTTCTGGCTGCTGAAATGTGTAGTAACAATGAGAGCAGCGAACAACGTAATAACAGTCTTCTTTAGATCTGGAAATAAAAGCTTGGCCCTGACAGCGAGGACAGTGAACAGCTACCTGTTCTCCTCTCCAGATCACGGCGGCAAAGTCATATTTATATCCATATTCATCTTTGAAGCGTTTTTGCTCCATGTTCGTTCCTCCTTTTCGGAAAGAGCGTAAAAACGTACTTTTTATATATCGTATGTTATAATATTCCTTAACAACAGAATGGCTTAGATGGGCGGTCGGCTAGTCTCCTGTAAAGGAGGTGAGGCCCTGATTCTTTCCTTCCATAAAAAGAAATAGACCGCCCGTGGTAGGAACCGGTCTATTTCGAATACCGTGAACTTGCAGCCACCGCCCTTAAAAGCGGCTGTTGCCAAAGAGTGAGGATGTTGACGCATCTTCACTCTTTTTTAGAATATACATCTTATTCCCATTTTAACACTTGAAAAAGGCCTTTTCAATGTGCCTAAGAGTGAAAAGGCGAATAGGATGTGCAAAAGGAGAGGGCGAGCATGAGCATTTTTACAGGGCTGCAACGTTCGCAGTTTCAGGCTTATTATGATGAAGAATTTCTTATAGAGCATCGTTTTGAAAATGGTAGGGGCTTTCCGCCTTCCTATATAGATTACGTCAAGACTCTTGGCTACGGGCGGTTATGTGGCGTATGGAATATCCATATTCCTCTCGGGGATCATCCGGATTCATGGCTTCATCGTTACCATGACTGGCGAGCTTGGTTTGATGATGTACTGGAATCGGAGGAGGTCTTACAAGAAGCGGCGTTGGAGCCAGATGGTTTCCCGCAATTATTGGAACATGCCGTTCCCTTCGCTTCCAGTGAAGAGGATGACCTGCTGGTCTGGGATATTCAATCGCCTGATAAACGGGGGGAATTCCCGATTTATGCTTTGAATCTGCGCACATGGGGCAACTTTCGGTATGCAGCCCCGGATTTGTATAGCTTCGTCGAAGCGCTGCTGGATAGAGAACGCGTAAAGTCGATTTTGGGAACACATCGTACACCATTCCCTTATACATTTGAACCCTTTTAAATCGTTAAAGAGCCACCCTGGTTTTCGAACTTTAAGGTGGCTCTTTAAGTTGCTATTCTTTTTGTTCTTTATGCTTGGGCTAAATATTGCTGTACCAGTTCATATCCAGCCACGCCCATTACAGGATATTGATTATATTCTTTTAGTTCCAGGTTGCGTACATATTCATCTCCGTAATACAGATGGCCCGCGCAATTAAAATATTTTAGCTGCTGTTGTTCCTCAGATAGAAGGCGATGATCGATAATGGGCCATACTCCCTTCGTCAGATTTTGGGTGGCGGTGAATATAACCTCGAACCTGCCCCGGTAATCTGTGAATGAGAGATATGTAGCTTCACCCTCGTACGCTTGATTCTGACCTATGGATAGAACACCAAAGGAGAACGCTTTTTTGAATCGACCATACAGTGCGCAGATCACCTGACATACCGCAAATCGGCCGTCATGCAGAGGGATAACAAAAATATCGCCTTCCTGATGTTTGATTCTCTTAAATACCATCGTCAGGCCAGCTCTTCCTGAAGAATCTCAGTTTTTAGACCTTTAGCGCTGGTAATTGTAATGCTAATCGCATCAAAACCGTTTCGCTTGGCCTCTTCAAAATCGCACCGTTCGCCGCTGATCAGCTCCAGCTGTCCGTTCTCGTCCACTTCATCTGCAAACTCGTCATCCCAATCAACATTATAAAAAGCAGTCACGGTCACCTCAAAGGTATCCTCACCGTCATCGTCCAGATAAGGTAGCAGGGGAGTGCGATTGTTCTGCTGTTCTTCTGTATATACTTCACACAGTAGTGCATCGTAACCATGGCGAGTTCCATCAAAAATGACGATCTGCTCACCTGTGACTGCATCTTCTGCAATAATGAGCTGGGGCGCAAACTCTGTTACAGCGATCAACTCATCCATGAATTCTCCATAGTAAAAAATGTGGAATTTCGTATTTCCGGTCTGTGAACGGAGCTTACCTGTCCATTCTTGTTCAACCCATGCCTCCGGGTTTTCGGGTACAACCCAATCCTCCAAATAAGCAGGCCCTAATTTAGTATGCTGTGTTTCTGTCATTTATAGCGTCTTCCTTTCTTTTCGTTTTATTATGACATGGACAGGGTAACGATTTTGTTGTCCTCATCCACATCTACCTTCACATTTACTCCGAGCTTGTCTTTAAACAGCTTACTGATATTAATATAATCATCCTTCACCGGCCTACTTGAATTACCAGTGGTGCGAGTCATTCCAGCGGTGATGATAGAGCGCACGTAGGTTTTGTCGAGGCTGGCATCAGGATTGTAAGTATAAATAACCTGTTCCTGTTGGTTGTAATAATGGGTTAACTCCGTATAGTCGTTGGCGTTCTCATACTGTTTTTCCTCACGTACATACTCAGGATGGTCCATGGTATAGTGGATTCCCCCATCCAGAAAAGGATTTTCTTTGGAGGGCTTGAGTTCATACTGTCCATAGGCTAGTTGAAACAGATACTCTATGCCTGAGCCCTCTGCCTGATAGTAGAGCTGACGATGGTCCCCATTTTTATCTATTGCGGTATAACTGCTGATTAAAGGCCAGGCATCATATTTTTTACCCTTTACTTCAAGGGCCAGCTTGTAATGTACAAGCACCTTCTCATTTTGGAATAATCCAAAGCTGCTCATAATGAAATAGGCAGGCACACAAATAATTCCGATAATCAATATGAATATAAATATTCTTACACGCATAAGTAGAGTGATTCTCCTTTGGTTGTCGATTATGTGGACAGCTCACGCTGGGCAGATGCACCGAATTCCTCATGTTGCAATAATTGCTTCAGCGCATGTTGTGCGAAAGGGTGGGCTTTATGTGCGCGGAGCAGTGCAAAAGCGGCCCCCTTGACTAAGATATATGTATCACTGCGGATTAAGTCCAAAGCTATATGTAGCTCTGCTTCTGAACAAGGCATCCACGCCAAAGTTTGTAAAGCTGCGTTTCGTACATCATCATCTTCATCAGGCTTGGACAGCAGCTCGCGAATACCTTGCATGATCATCGGCTGCTGGCTCTGATCTGCATATAGTCCGATGACCTTCAGCGCTTCTATACGAAGCAGATCATCCGCGGATGATTGCTGCACAAGCTGCAAAAGGAATGCGATGGTGTCCCCCATGGGCTGGGGTATAGCTGTTAATTCGCGTAATGAGACCAATTGATCTTCATACGATAGTGTAGGGAAAATAGATAAGAACGTCTTTTCGTCATCATCGGTTTGTATGGACATATACCCCCCTCATTTCTTAGCCAGATTACTTTTTGACATTGTGTATTACCTACTCTCGTTGTCTGTAGTTCGATAAAGCTTCTTCCGTTCCGCCACCCTCTAGCAGCACCATAACCGCATAGGAAATTGTATCAATCCAATCGTCAAGCGTACTAATCTGCTCTACGGTCAGCAGGTGATTTCGCTGCAGCATACCATCAGGATGCAACGCCCATGCCCGTGTATATTGGCAAATCCCCCACAGAGCGGATATAAGCTCCCGTTCTACGGACGGTTTCTCCAACTCATCTGCCAGAACTTCAATGATAGTCATGAGCTCATGAAAATTATCCTCGATCAGTTCTCCCTGGAAGGGACGAAGCATCCCTAGAAATCCGCTTCGCATTTTGGGATGCTCCAGATCATCATGAATAAAAGAATGACAGTGCAACAGCTCACGGGCTTCTTGTTTATTCATGAAGTTCCGTAATCTCTGCACGGATACCTCTGCACAGAAAGCTGCCTGACAGCCCTGACAAGGCATCGATGTCAACGACCATGTCTGCTTCTTCATAGCGGAAATCGAGCTGCAAGATGATATTTTCTGTTTCTACAGGGGTTAATACATGCTCTTTGGTTTCCAGAAATGTAAAAGTCACTGCATAGCGTGGAATATCTTTGGCTGGAGCCTCAGGGATCACTGGTGCCTCAGCCGAAGGTTCCAGATCCGGTGATTTAGGAACCAGCACGCTAGCGGGGGATAGCTCAATTGTCAGTGTAATCTGGTCTTTCGTCATATTGGCAGCCGTGATTCGGTCATAGTGAAAAGGTGGAAAATAGCCGAGCTTTTCTACAATGCTGTCTGCACCTTGAATAGAAACGGTTGGAGAGAAAGCCAGTTCTAGTCCGATGGACCCTGTCAGTTGGTCTTCATATTCTGGATTGATACGGATAAGGACCTGTTCCGACTCTACCTTCAAAATCGTACCTATAAAATACTGTTTGCCATGGATCAGAACAACATCATGCGGAACGAACGGCAGAGCTCCTCCCGCTTGATAATGAATGAGATATTCGTTTTCTTTTTTTTCAGCCTTTTGAACTTGAATTTGCATAAATTGCAGCCTCCTAGGGTTAATGGGATGACGGATTGTTTAAGTGTGTGGTAAAGGATACGGAGTCCACGATTGAAAAACATACTTCATATCCGGAGTATCCTTTTCGAGCATAAATGGAAGAATATCCATAATGGCACGTGCTTTACTGCCAGCATAAAAGTTGCGCGAGCTGTGTAACAGTTTGGTTGCCTTTATCCACTGGCTCAGCTGCATCATAACGTCTTCGACGATTGTTTGGTCGATACGTTCATAAATGTCCTGACGGATCGAAACAAGCATCCCGCAATTGTTGGGAGATTGACCCATAGGGTCATTGGACAAAAGAATGTAGACTTCCGGCGTTGTCCCTTTGTTATAGGACGATTTGATACTGGGAGCCTCGATAACCAGCATCAATGGAGTCAATTCATTATCGGTTACAATGCGGAGCAACTCCTGCTTGTCCCAGCGGATCTTACCGTGTTTGGCTTTCTTGGATTGATAGACAGACACACGGGCATTGCGGATTCCTGATATGTTCAGGAGTGTTTCAAAACAATCGAACAGGTTAGTAAAGCACTCTTCGGCAAACAAAGTGTGCTTCTCCGATAAGGAACCTGTCATTATGAAATTATAATGTAGATTGTTAACCACAAGCATCCATCCTTTATTCATGAATTACCAATTCTCCTACCATAATATATGACATGGTGATTGAATTCACCTTTTGCGTTATTCGTTAAAATCGTTTGGAAACCAGTTCAACTTCGCGTATACTAGGAAAGTCATATATGGAACGGCCTGAGCCGCCTTGCGGCCGTATGTTGAGTTACATGAACAGATTCAACGATAACGGATATGCTCCCTTCCTGAAAAGGGGAGAATGAGAACCGATACAAAAATGGGAATTCTGAACTATGGAACGATAGATGTCATATGGCACATGAACCTATTTTACGTGACACATATTGAATACAGATAAGGGAAGTGAATACAACTTGAAGAATTTTACAGCATTAGGCGTGGAGCAACATTGGGTAGAAGCCTTGAAAGAGCAGGGCATCTCAGCGCCAACACCTGTACAGCAGGAGTCCATTCCACTGTTGATGGAAGGTCAGGATGTGATTGCCGAGGCACATACGGGGACAGGGAAGACGCTTGCGTTTTTACTACCGATTTTACAAAAACTGAATTTGGACAAGCGGCACCCGCAGGCGCTTGTGATTGCACCTACGCGTGAATTGGCACTCCAGATTACAGAGGAAGCAAAATGCTTGGCTGCTGCGGAGCCGAGTTTATCTCTACTAGCTGTTTACGGAGGACAGGACGTGGAGCGTCAGCTTCGTAAAC
The DNA here is from genome assembly GCF_001049835.1 of Paenibacillus sp. Mc5Re-14. Lineage (NCBI taxonomy): Bacteria > Bacillati > Bacillota > Bacilli > Caryophanales > Paenibacillaceae > Paenibacillus > Paenibacillus sp. Mc5Re-14. Next base: position 2,940,558 of record NZ_CVPD01000001.1, read on the forward strand.
TAAAAGGCGGCGCACAACTGATTATTGGTACACCTGGGCGACTGCTGGATCACCTGAGACGTGGCACGCTCGATCTAGGCGGCATTAAAATGCTGGTCCTGGATGAGGCTGACCAAATGTTGCACATGGGCTTCTTGAACGACGTGGAGACGATTCTGCAGGAGGTTCCTTACCGGAGACAAACAATGCTGTTTTCCGCTACAATGCCAGCAGGTATTCGCAAGCTGGCTCGTGTCTATATGAACGAACCCGTTGATGTCAAAGTGAAATCGGCTTCTTCCGTTCCAGTGAGCCAAATCCGTCAGGTCGTTGTACAAACAACAGACCGTGGTAAGCAACAGGCATTGGTAGATATGCTGAATACGGATCGTCCGTATTTGGCTGTTATTTTCTGCCGTACTAAGCGTCGGGCTTCCAAACTGAATGAGGAGCTCCAGGAGATGGGGTTCGAGAGCGGTGAGCTGCACGGGGACTTGTCCCAGAACAAGCGGGAGCAAGTGATGAAGGCGTTCCGTGAAGCGAAACTTCAATTGCTCGTAGCGACAGATGTAGCCGCACGCGGCCTCGATGTAGAAGGCGTCACGCATGTCTTCAACTATGACATGCCGCAGGATGCCGAAAGCTACATCCATCGCATCGGGCGTACCGGCCGTGCCGGAGGCAAAGGCGTTGCGGTGACGCTCGCCACGCCGAGGGATGTTCCGGAGCTTCGGAACATCCAAAGAGTTGCTGGTGTCACATTCACCAGCAGTGAGGGCGGCGGGCAGCGTATACCTGCTCCCGATACGGCTGAGCGGCAGGGTAGAAACGACCGCTCAGGCAGAAACGACCGCCGTTCCTTTGGTGGCAACGATGCTGGCGGTGGACGCCGTAGCGGCCGCGAACAGTCCGGTCGTCGTGACGGCGCAAGCGGCGAGCGTCGCTCCAACCGTAGCAGTAGTGAACGCGGCGGATATGATCGCGATCGCAGCAACGGCGGTTCCACACGCGGAGGTCAAGGCCGCTCGGCAGGGCAAAGCAGCGGACGCGGCGGGTATGACCGCAGCAGCGGTAGTTCTGCACGCGGAGGTCAAGGCCGCTCGGCAGGGCAAAGCAGCGGACGTGGCGGATATGACCGCAGCAGCGGCGGTTCCGCACGTGGAGGCCAAGGTGGACGCGGTGGACAAGCCAAAGGCGGTCCGCGTGGGGGTCAAGGTCAAGGAGGCCGACGCGGACGGTCCAGGTAGATAAAATAGGGGTATTCTCATAGAATGCTCCACTATGGTTATCATAATAGCCCCGGGGAGGCTCATCTTCCGGGGCTATTATAATCTTCAACTATGCCGCTGCAAGAACAGCATCATAAGATAAAGAGCAGCGAAAGATGCCTTGAGATAACCGAATAGCGGGTAGGGCATTTTTTAAAAGATAATTTGGAGGGGTTATACATCATGCAGGAACAGGATATGGGCAAGCGTGCCATGGTCTCAGCATGGATCAGCCTGATTAGCAACATCCTCTTAACCGGCATCAAAATCATCGCAGGACTCATGTTCAACAGTAAGGTGCTGGTGGCCGATGGTGTGCATAACGCCGGGGACGTGATTGCTTCTGCAACCGCACTGGGAGCGATGAGAATATCCAGCCAGCCTCCGGATGAGGATCATCCTTATGGTCACGGCAAGGCAGAAGTCATTGGTGCTAGTGTGGTGGCGGTCATATTGTTCGGGGCAGGTATATTTATCGGCTATCATTCCATTGCTGCGCTGTTCGAACCGATGCCACAGGAGCATATACTAGCCTTAGTGGCAGCCATTATTTCCTTGCTCTGGAAACAGTGGCTGTATCTCTACACAATTCGTATTGGCAGAGCGGCCAATAGTCAGGGCCTCATTGCGACGGCAAAAGATCACCTCGCTGATGTATATGCCTCTGGAGCGGCTGTATTGGGCATCGGATTAGGACTGATCGGGGAACACTGGGATATTCCGATTTTATCTTACGGCGACCCCATTGCGGGGTTTGTAGTGGCGTTGCTGGTTCTGAAATTGGCGTGGGAAATGGGCCGCGAATCCATAGATGTGCTCATGGAGAAGGCTATTGCAACCGAGGAAATCGAAAGCTACGCAGCAGCCGCACTGAGTGTAGCCGAGGTTCAGCGTATTGACCGTATCCGTGCCCGTGAGCACGGTCATTATATTATTGTAGATATCCGAGCTTCAGTGGATGCCTCTTTGACGATTCAGCAGGGACACGATATTATCCGGCTGATCAAGAGGGCTGTCATGAAGCGGGAGCCACGGGTTTATGAGGTGCTTGTCCATTTGAATCCGTGGTATGCAGACGACCTCCATGCTGTAAAATCAACACAAAAAGAACCTGAAGATAAGGTGTAACCGATACGAATAACGCCCCTAGAACAAACGCCTCGAATTGACAGATAACTTGCCGGAAGGGTATGCTTTTAAAAGCCGAACGATGATGAATAAAAGCGAGGTTACCCGAAAATATGCGAAAATTTTTAAAATGGCTAGGTATTTCTGTGACTGCTGCAGTCCTTTTAGTGGGCGGATATTATGCTTATTCTATATATCATTTTACGAATCAAATTTCGGTTGCTTCCGGCCAGGACTCGAAATTTAAACCGCAAACCCAAACATCAACCAATGTACAACCTGTAGAGGTATCACTCCCACCGGAATGGGATGGAACAGAGAGAGTGAATATTCTGCTGCTTGGCGGCGATTCTCGTGGAGAAGATTCAGGGCGCTCTGACTCGGTTATGGTTGCTTCTGTTGATCCGGTTACGAAAAAGGCCACCCTGATGTCGATTCTTCGTGATACGTACGTCAAGATCCCGGGTCATGGGCAAAGTCGATTGAATGCAGCCTTTTCCTACGGTGGACCTGATTTGACCAGACAGACTGTGAGCGACCTCCTGGGGATACCAATTCAATATTATGTATATACTGATTTTAATGGTTTCATTGCGTTGGTTGATTCTGTAGGTGGTATTGACCTGGATGTCGAAAAAGATATGCATTATACGTCCAAGGCAGACAAACACCAGTTTGATATTGACTTGAAAAAGGGAATGCAGCACATGGACGGCAAAACAGCCTTGCAATATGTACGTTTCCGTCATGATGCGACTTCCGATTTTACACGTACGGAGCGACAGCGCAAATTCATTACCGAACTGGGCAGTAAAATACAATCGACCTCGTCGCTCATTAAACTGCCAAGTATTTTAAATAGCATATCTCCTTATATTGAAACGAATCTGAGTACAACGGAAATGCTACAGTTGGCTTCATTGGGTTTTAATATCGATGCTAAAACAGTAGCGAAGCAGCAAATCCCGCCAAACGAACTGGTGCGCGGGGAAACCATCAAGGGTGCGCAGGTGTTGGGTGTGGACGAGCGGAAGCTCAAGCGATTCATACAGAATCTTTTTGAACAAGAAAACAAACCGGTGACTACGACGGTGGAGGCTGCCACCACGACAAATGATACTCCATAACTATTTAAAGCAAGCGAAGTTCGTACAATAACGTACAACTTTGTTTGCTTTTGTGTTTATTTGGGTATAACCTTGTATATTTTGTTCCAAAAATATATCGTAATTATGAAGAACGTATACTCATCTGTCTAAAGAGAAGGGGAATGTCATGTGGAGATAACTCCGGCATGGAAAGACCGGTTTAAGAAGTTTTTTCTGAACAATAAGTTTGTGTTATTCCTGTTGGTATTGCTGCTGATCGGCTTGAATATCTTAGTGCTTACCAAAATTTCATACATATTTACGCCTGTCATCGTGTTGCTGAAAACGATCATTCTCCCGGTCATTTTGTCCGGTGTATTATACTATCTGCTCAATCCGTTGGTAGATGTACTGGAGCGAAATAAGGTAAAGCGGGTATACTCCATTGTTGTCCTGTTTTTGCTCATTATAGGGATTATCGCTATTGTGATTACATCGGTGGTACCTGTGATCCGTGATCAGATACAGGGCCTTATCCAAAATGTTCCTGCCTATACCGAGCAAGTCAAACAACAGTTTGAGCGACTGATTGGCAGTAACTTTGTCAACCAGTTCCAGAACACCATTCAAATAGATCCATCTGAACTGGCCTCCAAAGCTTCTGAAAAGTTATCTGGCTTTATCAATAATGCATGGACGGGTGTGGGAAGCTTTTTGGGTGTGATTACTGAAACTGTGCTTGCGATCGCTACGGTTCCGTTCATTCTGTTCTATTTGCTGAAAGATGGACACAAGCTGCCGCAATGGATTCTAAAAATGCTTCCACCTATGTTTCGTAAAGAGACAGATCGTATCATGACCGAAATGAATCATCAGGTCAGCTCGTATATTCGTGGACAGATTATTGTCAGCTTCTGTATTGGAGTGCTGCTGTATATTGGTTATCTGATTATTGGATTAGACTACTCTTTGACACTTGCGGTCATTGCGTCCTTTACGAGCGTGGTTCCCTACTTAGGGCCTGTAATTGCCATTACACCCGCGTTAATCGTAGCTATTGTTACCTCACCGATCATGCTGCTCAAAATGGTTATCGTATGGACAGTCGTCCAGCTTATTGAGGGTAAATTTATTTCACCACAAATTATGGGTAAATCTCTTCGAGTACATCCGATCACGATTATCTTTGTTATTTTGACAGCTGGCAATTTGTTTGGTGTGGTAGGAATTGTACTGGCGGTTCCAGGTTATGCCGTCTTGAAAGTAATCGTGACCCATCTGTTTAGTTTTTTTCAAAAGCGTTCACATCTTTATGAAGCAGATAAAGTAAAGTAAAAAGCAAGTCTCTATAAAAAGTAAACATGGCTAAATATGTGCGGTAAATCTGCTATTTTGCCCCTCTTGGTTAACTGTGGCTTTACGTGCTATAATTAATGCCTATTCGTATTCCAAAATAGAAAGGTCAGACTTTTTATGATAAAACTCAGCATTCTTGACCAATCTCCGGTATCGGAAGGCATGACGCATGCACAGGCATTACAAAAGACTGCTGAGCTTGCTATAGAGGCGGAACGTCTGGGTTATCATCGCTTCTGGGTATCCGAGCATCATGCAGCCTCTAACCTTGCAGGCTCCAGCCCGGAGGTATTGATTTCACACCTGGCTGCCCGTACCTCTACCATTCGAGTGGGGTCGGGTGGTGTGATGCTGCCTCATTACAGCGCTTATAAAGTAGCGGAAAACTTCCGGGTATTGGAGGGATTGTATCCGGGACGCATTGATCTGGGTCTGGGGCGAGCGCCTGGAGGAATGCCGATTGCTACCAGAGCTTTGCAGGAGGGGAAAATGCGGGGCGGCGTTGATCTGTACCCCGAGCAGCTGGATGATCTGCTAGCCTATTTGCACGATAGCACAGGCAACCAGCATCGCTTCGGTTCGCTACAGGCGATGCCGCTCGTAGAGACCGTGCCGGAAATGTGGCTGCTTGGCTCCAGCGGCGATAGCGCAGGTCTGGCCGCCGAGCGTGGCGTAGGCTTTGCGTTCGCGCAGTTTATTAATGGTGAAGGCGGCACAGGTGCTATGAAGGGATATCAGGAAAGCTTCCAGCCTTCTCAGCATAGTGAGCAACCGCGTTCGCTTGTTGCCGTATTTGCGATCTGCGCGGATACCGAGGAGGAGGCCAATCGTTTGGCATCCAGCATGGACTTGTCCCTGGTGCTTTTAGAACAGGGCACGCGTTCCGCAGGGACACCTTCTGTCGAAAAGGCGCTTGCGTATCCGTATACGCCATATGATCGGATGCGCATTCGTGAGAATCGCAAGCGTATGGTGGTCGGTTCACCCGAACAGGTGAAGCGTCAGCTTGAGCAATTATGCAAGAACTATAATGCACAGGAGATCATGGTTGCGAGCATCATTCACGACTTTGATGCCAAAATGAAATCAATACGCCTCATGGCTGAAGCATTTGGACTGTCCTCTGTACAGGCTTAATGCGAATGGCCAGAATTAAAAGATCACAGCTTTAGGGCTGTGATTTTTTTTGACTTTTGAGGAAATATTGAACGTTACGCATTGTAAATTAGAAGGAATATGCCAGTTAACACTTGATAATGATTATCAATATCTTTATTATATAAAGATAGAATGAAGTTTTGATGAATGTCGTGCGTTAAGCCCGTGACTATATATATTGGATTAGGGAAAGGGATGATTCCAAATGTTTCGTCTGAAAACGGCAAATCTGGATATTGCTTATGAAGATCGATTGATAGTAGAAGATCTGAACGTAGAAATACCGCAGGGAAAAATCACAGCATTGGTGGGGGCAAATGGCTCCGGTAAGTCAACCATTCTGAAAACGATGGCTCGCATCATGAATCCTAAAGGCGGTAGCGTTCTGCTGGATGGTAAATCCATTCATAAGCAATCCACCCGGGAGGTAGCGAAGCAGTTGGCTATTTTGCCGCAGAATCCGACTGCGCCGGAAGGGTTGACCGTGACGGAACTGGTATCTTACGGACGTTTCCCCTATCAAAAAGGTTTTGGTTCCATGAAAGCGGAAGATCGCAAAATGGTAGAGTGGGCCATCCAAGTAACGGGAATGAGCGAATTTCACGATCGTCCGATTGATCAGCTTTCTGGTGGTCAGCGTCAGCGTGCCTGGATTGCTATGGCGCTTGCGCAAGATACGGATATATTGTTTTTGGATGAGCCGACTACATTTTTGGATATGGCGCATCAACTGGAAGTGCTGCATCTGTTAGAGTATCTGAATACTTCGGCAGAACGCACCATTGTTATGGTCGTGCATGACTTGAACCATGCAGCCCGGTATGCTCAGCATATGATTGCGATCAAAAAAGGGAAAGCGAAGGCGGTAGGAGCCCCGACTGAGGTTATGACCCCCGATGTGCTGCGTGAGGTGTTCGGGATCGAGGCGGATATTGTTACTGATCCTCGTACAGGGGTACCACTCTGTCTTCCGTATGCTTTGGCTGGTCAGCCTGCGGTAAGCCAAGCAGTAAAGGGAATGAATGTAGAAGAGAAGCAAACGGTGGGTTCTGTTGCCGAGCGGCGTGATGCTAGACCACAAGTAGCAGCTAGAGGTTAGAGCGCCATCAAGTGGCAGCATCAACGGTAAAGGGTCTGTGGATATTGGCATGTCCGTCACGTTTTGGGTAAAATAGGTTAAGAACCTAAACCAAGCGACATGAAGGAGGATGCTGTATGTCTGTCTATTCATATAATGCCATAACACCAGCCAATCAGGAGGTTTCTCTGGAAACTTACACAGGTAAAGTGCTGCTTATTGCGAATACCGCCAGTAAGTGCGGACTTACCCCGCAATATGGGGATTTGCAGAAGCTTTATGACGAATATAAGGATCGAGGACTCGTTGTTTTAGGCTTCCCTTGCAACCAATTTGGCGGTCAGGAGCCGGGCAGCAGCGAGGAAGCGGCTGAATTTTGCCAATTGAATTACGGGGTTAATTTCCCGATATTCGCCAAAGTGGATGTGAACGGACCGGATACAGCAGCTCTGTTTGAATATTTGAAGAAGCAGCAGCCTGGAGAACAGGAAGATGGTACAATTCAGTGGAATTTTACGAAATTCATTGTGAATCGTGAAGGTGTGCCTGTGGGGCGTTTTGAGCCTAAGGAGTCACCGGAAGCGATGAAAGCTGCCATTGAGCAGTTGTTATAATAGCTTCGTGTAATTCCAAAGTATATGTATAAACAAGGTCTGATTTCTGCCTGTCTCAGGGGAAACAGACCTTTTTTTATTCTCTAAATGAGCATTTACCTAAGAATTGACGCATCGTGTGGAAAGTCTGTTCCAAGGGCATAATCAGGGGGCAGACAGGGAAAACTGAATGGAGCAAAAGAAGATTTCAGCAAACGGCTGATCTCAGACATCCTTACCTTTTTAAATGTGGACAAACTGTGAATATCATAAAAAGCTATTGTAATGTGAAAAATATCACACTATAATAAGCACATGAAGTGAAATAAATCACAAGAAGTAACGAGTTGCCTAAGTGAAAGTATTCACAATTATTATACATTTTATGCCCACACACCAAGGAGGAATTCAACATGAAAGTAGCAGTTATCGGATGTACACACGCAGGTACAGCAGCCATAGTCAACACAGCTAAATGTTATCCAGATGCCGAAATTACGGTTTATGAGCGTAATGACAATATTTCATTTTTATCTTGTGGTATTGCACTGTACGTAGGTGGTGTCGTCAAAGATCCGCACGGATTGTTTTATTCGTCCCCAGATCAACTGGCTGATATGGGTGTAGTGACCAAGATGCTTCATGAGGTAACGAGTGTGGATACAGCCGGCAAAACGCTGCATGCACGTAATCTCCAAACAGGTGAGGAATTTACGGACACATTTGATAAATTGATTGTGACTACTGGATCGTGGCCAATTATTCCGAAGCTGGAAGGCATTGAACTTGATCATATTTTGCTCTGCAAGAACTATAATCATTCGAATGAAATCATTGAGAAAGCCCAGCACGTACAGAACATTACAGTCGTCGGAGCTGGATACATTGGTGTTGAACTGGTAGAAGCTTTTCAAATGAACGGTAAGAACGTAACGCTGATCGACAGTGCTGATCGTATATTGAATAAGTATTTAGACCATGAGTTTACAGACCGGATTGAGAATTCCCTGAGAGAACATGGCATTAAGCTGGTACTTGGCGAGACAGTGAGTCGTTTTGAGGGGACTAACGGTAAAGTAAGTAGGGTCGTGACCTCCAAAGGAGAGTATGAAACAGAGCTTGTTATACTCTGTATCGGTTTCCGACCTCAAACGGATCTGCTCAAAGGTCAGGTAGATATGTTGCCTAACGGTGCGATCGTTGTAGACAATTATATGCAAAGTAGCTGCCCGGATGTGTTTGCAGCAGGCGACAGTTGTGCAATTCGTTATAATCCGACTGGCAAAACAGCTTATATCCCATTGGCGACGAATGCGGTTCGAATGGGGACGCTGGTGGCACGCAATCTGGTACAGCCGACCATTGCCTACATGGGAACACAAGGAACCTCGGGTATCAAAATTTACGAAGATAATATTGCGGGAACAGGAATGACAGAAGCCGCAGCAACCGACGAGGGGATGACTGTAGAAGCTGTAACCATTGAGGATAGCTACCGTCCTGAGTTTATGCCAACCTCTGAAAAGGTATTGCTGAAGGTTGTATATGAGCAGGAGACACGAAGAATTGTTGGGGCACAAATTATGTCGAAGGTCGATTTGACGCAATCCATTAACACGCTGTCTGTAGCCATTCAAAATCATATGACCATTGACCAGTTGGCCTTTGTCGATTTCTTCTTCCAGCCGCACTATAACAAGCCTTGGAATTTCCTGAACGCGGCAGGTTTGCAAGCATTGCCTACAATATCCGAACGGAACCCAGTTACTGTATAATTCGATTTGTCTGTGACATTGTTCATAAGTTTGTCAACAATCTGAAGCGTACGGATGAATCCTTATAGTACAATATAGAGAGCATAAGGATTAGGGGGAGACTTTATAATGGATTTGTTTTATATCCTTTTTCTTGTAGTTGTTGCAGCCGTCGGTCTGGGCGGAGTTCTTTGGTTCTTGAGAGCTGTTGAAAAGGAAGAATACAATTAAATGTAAAGCGCGTAGTAGCGCAGTAGATGTAATAAAATAGAAAAACAGTCCTTTATCCAAGGGCTGTTTTTTTTATACTTAAGAAAGTGATTTTTTTCACAAACAAAATCACTGATTTTAAATAAAATATAAAAGAAGAATATTTTGTTTAAAAGATATTAAAGGAGCGGGGGCAGATGGCAAGTTATAAACCGGGGCAAATTGCCGAAAAGACGGTGGAAACAGGAGTGGCCAAGGCGAACAACCCGTGGACTGTGGCGGTAGTATTGGGATTTTTGGCAGGTGCATTTATTGCACTCGGGTTTTTGCTGGATATACGCGTTATTGCAAGTGCACCTAAAGAATGGGGAAGCATTGCTACCTTTATTGGAGCTGCGGTGTTCCCTGTAGGTCTGGTGTTAGTTTTGATCGCTGGTGGGGAATTGCTGACCGGCAATATGATGGCAGTGCCTTTGGCGAGATGGGCAGGACGAATTAAGACAGGAGCCATGCTTCGTAATTTGGCGATTATTACGCTCAGTAATTTTGCAGGTGCATTATTTGTTGCATTTTTCTTCGGGCATGTTCTGGGCTTGACCGAAACGGGTCCTTACCTGGATAAAGTGGTGGATATGGCAGGGCATAAGCTGCATGAAAGCTTTTTGCAGTCTTTTATATCAGGTATAGGATGTAACTGGCTCGTTGCACTGGCTGTATGGATGGCTTATAGCACAGACTCCATCGGCGGAAAAATTATGGGAATTTGGTTCCCGACCATGGCCTTTGTTGCTATTGGATTTCAGCACGTTGTAGCCAATATGTTTCTCATTCCGGCGGCTATTTTTGCAGGTCATTTTTCGTGGGCAGCGTATGTTATGAATTTCATTCCGGTCTGGTTGGGGAATTTGGTAGGAGGCAGTCTGTTTGTGGCTGGAGCCTACTGGCTGGCCTATCTGAAAAAAACTCAAACCAATACACATTCCGTGAATGAATCTCAAATTACTCCTTCCGTTGCATCCAATCCGTTGAGTGATCATGCATAATCACGTTACTTTATGAAGCTATGAACAAAGCAAATCCGCCATGACAGGCCCGGGGGAACGAAACCTGTCATGGCGGATTTTTTTGGGAGTGGTCCATGATTTGGCATGGAGGATGAGTGTGCTCTCGTCCATAATGCCTTGATCTCTTTTACCCTGGGTATGTAATGATGAAACAGGATGATAAAAAAATAATTATGATTTTTAAAATCCGTTTTGCTCTATACAGCAGGCGGATTTTTATATATTTGGGAGAGATGCTGTGTGGTAAAATCCTTCTCTTGCCATAGGCCAAAGCTGTAGATATGATAAGAACAGTGTAATTTTTGGAAACGGTAACGGAAAGGAGCATTAACACCATGGATCATCGCAATAACGCGCCTCTTGAGGCCACACTTCAACACAACTTACACAGAGGACAGCGGATGACGGAGCAGCAGAACGGTATTTTTCCGGCCGTATGCCCGTTGGATTGCCCGGATACGTGTGGGCTCCTGCTTCACAAGGAAAATGGAAAGATAGTCAAGGTGACTGGTAATCCAGATCATCCCATTACCAAAGGGGCTATATGCAACAAAGTCCGGAATATGACCGAGCGAGTATATGATCCGGATCGGGTGCTTTATCCGTTGAAGCGTGTAGGCGCCAAAGGGGAAGGGAAGTTTGAACGAATTAGCTGGGAGGAGGCGGTCGATACCATTACAGGTCGGTTCAAGGAGCTGATACGTACGGATGGACCGGAATCCATTCTCCCCTACAGCTTTTATGGCAATATGGGTGTATTGAGTGTGGATGGAATGGATCGTCGCTTTTTCAATGCGCTGGGTTCAAGCCAACTGGATCAGACGATTTGCAGTGTGGCTGGGAATGAAGGCTGGGCATCCGTTATGGGATTTAAGGGCGGCACAAGCCCGGAGGACACAGAGGATGCAGAGCTCATTATTGTATGGGGCGGAAACGTCATCAGCACCAACATGCATCAGGTCGTATTGGCTGAGAAAGCACGTAAAAAAGGTGCTAAGGTGATCGTTATTGATGTCCATCGCAACCGGACGGCACAATGGGCGGATTGGTTCATTCCCTTATATCCGGGAACGGATACGGCGCTTGCGCTGGGGGTTATGCATGTGCTGTTTGATCAGGGGCTGACAGACGACGAATTTTTACGTCGCTATACCGTAGGTCACGAGGAACTGCGCGAGCATGTTAAGACCTATACACCAGAGCGGGTTTCGCAGATTACCGGCGTGCCGAAAGAGGATATTATCCGTTTGGCGGAAATGTACGGGAAGGCGCGAGCGGCCTATATCAATATCGGAAATGGGCTTCAGCATCATGATAATGGCGGTATGAACGTACGTGCAGTTACATGCTTGCCTGCACTCACTGGACAATGGTTGAAACACGGCGGGGGAGCGTCGCGCTCCAATGGTGCTTATGCCAAGATTAACAGCGCCCATCTGGAGCGTCCTGATCTGCGACAGAACCCGGATGCCCGAGTGATCAACATGAACCGGATTGGAGAGGCGCTGCTACAGAAGGAACAACCGATTAAGGCGTTATTTGTATATTGTAGTAACCCGGTAGTTGTAGCACCCGATTCGGAACGGGTGACGGAGGGATTTGAACGAGAGGATCTGTTTACGGTTGTTCATGACCTGTTCCTTACCGATACGGCCTGCTATGCAGATATTGTGCTGCCTGCTGCGTCTTCTTTTGAAGGAACAGACTTATACAAATCGTACTGGCACCACTATATCCAGATGCAGAAGCCCGTCATTGATCCGCTTGGGGAAAGCAAAAGCAATTATGAGCTATTTAGCCTGCTCGGACAGGCAATGGGCTTTGATGAAGCTGCCTTTACAGAAAGTGAAGAGGATATGATCGCAGGCGCGCTTGATAATCCAACGAACCCTTATCTCAATGGTGTAACCTTGGATGCCTTAAAAAAGTCGCCTTTTGTAAAGCTTGATATGACGCCAAAGGCTACTTATTTGGAGCGTCTAACTACGCCTTCAGGCAAGATTGAGTTGTATTCGGAAAAAATGAAACAAGCAGGTCTGCCCGCATTGCCCTCCTATGTACCGCTGATCGAAGGGTATGACGGAGAGCATCGGCCGCAAGCGGATGACCGTTTTCCATTGATGTTTGTTTCACCGCCAAACCATAATTTTTTGAATTCTACATTTGCTAATTTGCCCAAGCATCAGCGATTGGAGCGGGAGCCTTTGTTGCAAATTCACCCGGAGGATGCTCAGGCAAGAGACATCGCAGATGGTGATCCCGTTACCGTCTGGAATGACAGGGGAATGTATGAATTGAAAGCCAAGGTTACCGATCTGATGCTGCCCGGCACGGTGATTAGCCAAGGATTATGGTGGAAAGGCAAAGGACGCAGACAGCGTGCCAATGCGTTAACCTCTGACCGGCTATCGGATATGGGGCAGGGGGCTACTTTCTTCTCAACGGTGGTGAATGTGAAGCGCCAATGAGAATATGCCTTTAATGGCGTCAGGTGCAAAAGGAGAAGCAAAATATATGAAATGGTTGGAGTCTTATCCGAAAGAAGTAAAAGTATTTCTCATTGCCAGCCTGATTAATTCCGCAGGAAGTTCCCTCATGTGGCCGCTCGTTAGCATGTATGTATTCGACGAACTGAACCGTAGTATGGGAGATGCGGGGATTGCGATTTTAGTGCAGTCTTTAGGCGGAATATTTGGTCAAGTGCTGGGCGGAGCCCTTTATCATCGTATTGGAGCCAAGAAACTGATTGTCGGCTCACTGGCCATGAATGCGTTGGGACTTCTCTCGCTTCCATTTACCAGTGGTCATTGGGTAGCTTTTGTCATCATGATGGGCTTTATCGGCTTTTTTAATGTGGTATCTGTGCCTGCGATTCAGGCCTTTGTAGGTTTTCGTTTTGCTGACCGACGTGGAGAGCTGTTTAATATCATTTATGTCGCGAACAATATTGGGGTGGCACTCGGAACGGGACTGAGCGGCGTTCTGGCCGACCTTTCCTATCAGCTCAGCTTTGTCATGAACGGGGTAACTTCTGCGGTATTTGCCGGATTCTTCTGGTCGTATCTAAGCAGGGTAGATCGGGAAGAGGGGGAAGTTCAGCTCAGCAAGTCTGTGATGAAAAGAGAAGAAATACCAGCTCGATTGCTGTTTCGTGATACCAGGCTGTATCTCTTTGTGGGGTTAGGTTCACTTTTTTTGTGGTTCGGTAATTCGATCTGGAATACGGGAGTCTCTCCCTATATTATTGAGCAGGGCTTGCCTAAAACGATGTATGGGCTACTATGGACGTTGAATGGTGTTCTTATTTTTGCCGCACAACCTATTATTTTCTGGATCAAACGGCTGTACGCTCATCACGCATCGGCGCAAATGACATGGGCTGGAGGATTTTATTTTGCAGCTTATATTGTCATACTGGGCACACAGAACTATACTGGGATGATATTCGCTATGGTACTGGCGACTCTAGGAGAAATGCTGATCGCACCTGCGGTTCCAGCATTCCTATCTGATCATGGAGGTCGGGGTGCACCTTTTTACATTGGACTTGTAGGGGGCATTGGCGCAGCCGGACGGGTGATGGGACCTTATATTATGGGGAAGTTATATGATGGCGGTGGGTTACCGCCCACACTTTGGCTGGCATTAGGCGTAGCCGTATTATCCATTCTGTTTTTCATTCTGCATAGCTGGTTGAACCGTTTTCGGCATGATTTGGATAATTTGGATACTACTCCTTCTTAGGTGGATGTTCCCAGTCCTTAAGTCCCGATAAAAGTTCAGTAATGAGCTTTTATTATGGTACAATAGGTGACAGCTGGTTGCAGTTATTGCTTCAGGAAAGCCTTCACAGGAAGGATTGAAAGGAATTGTTTACAAGTCAACCTTTGACGATACGTCATTCGGAGATGAAGGATGCTCCTGATCTGATTGCGCTGGATGAACTGGTATGGAATGAACGCACGGCTCCTGCTTCGCTGTCATGGAAGTCGCGCGGAGAGTTTCTGCGCAACACGCCTCCAGGCTCTCAACTGGTCGCCATCGAACAGGAAGTGCTCTGCGGGTATATTGGATTTCGTCCTCCAACGCTGTTGGCTAGTAATTGTCATGTACTCGAAATAAATATAGCTGTACGTCCAGACTATCATCGCAAAGGTATTGGGACGGCGCTCATGAACTCCATGAAGGAGATTGCAGCTGCGGAGGGCATACGCAAGTTAAGTTTGCGTGTACTCTCCTGTAACACGGAAGCCCTTATGTTTTATGAAAAGTGCGGTTTTGCAATTGAAGGGCGCCTGCATGACGAGTTTTATATAGCAGGCCAATTCGTGGATGATGTTCTAATGGCCTATTTCTTAAAATAGACCGGAGGCTACAGACAGGCAGCAACATTCGGTTGTGATGTCCAGCTCATAACCAACAATGCCGCAGACCTGATCAGGCCTGCGGCGTTGTTGTGCAGTACTATGTTATCGAAGTTGCTTCCATTCATTCTGGAGCATACCATACACTGCGTGGTTCATATAGCCATCTGGCAGCAACTCTGCTTCGCGTACAATGCCTTCGAGCACAAAGCCCAGGCGTTCTGGAATACCGCGGCTGCGGCGGTTCGTCGTTGCACAACGGATTTCGACCCGATGCAAGTCCAACTCCATCAACGCATATTCGACGAATACGCGGCAGGCACTGGTCATGAGACCCTGCCCTTCGTAACCGTGCCCAAGCCAGTATCCGATGCTAACCGACCGGTGGGCCCAATTGATCTCATGGTAGCTGATGATGCCAGCGAGCTCGTTGTCTATCCAAATTCCAGCGGTCAGGCTACCGTTCTCTGCGGCTTGTTTCAAGGCGCCTTGCACGAACTGCTCTGTATGGCTGATTTCCGTGGTGGAGTCTACCCATGGAAGCCATTGACGCAGGCGGTCACGGGACATTTCGATCAGCTCAAACAGAGGCTGCACATGCTCCTTGGTGAGCGGCCGAAGGACTGTGCGTTCGTCCAACGCATATGTAAACATGATTAATCCCCTCTTTCACTCGGAAAATCGCTAAACCAGCCAGTCTAGCATTTAATCCCATGCTACCTTATTCTGCGAGAGTCGTCAAAAGGGAGAGGAAGCTTCAAATTTTATAGGTCCCACCCGGAACCGCCCCTGCTCATATACATATTTCAGATCCAAATCCCCTACAAATTCGCTTGGTGATACGCTACCAGATACTGTGGCATGCAGTGGGAACTGTTCGGCGTCATACATTACAACAGAGCTAAAATCGAGATGCTTTGTAAATTGGGCTGGATCATCATAAAATACGGACGCTTTGGGGTCCATCGTGTGTGTAGTACCGTCAATCATAACAGCGATATGCACCTGGCGGTTGTGGTCACGTAGCTCCACGGAGCTATGTACTCGCTGAGATACAGCATTTGCTGCTGATTCAACTGCATATTCCTCCATTGTTTGTACGTTAACAATATGCAACTCCTGCAATTCCACACCCGTTCCCGAGACACGTGTGAGAATTACAACGGCTTCACGGATCCCATCTTCGTTTACATCTCTGTAAAATAACTGTGGTGCGGTGGAAATATCCGCCGAGCCCGACCACTGGAATGTGCGGCGCTGCTGGCCGATTTCCAGTACGGCTGAATGAAAGAGTCCCTTGGAAGGGCTCACGGCGTATAGGCGGACAGTTGAGTCTTCTGGTGCGCTAGCCAGCGCATGAGATAATGCAGTTTCGGTCACCATGCTTGAAGAAGGATGATCGGAAGTCATAACGGAAGAGGACAGCAGCATAGACAGCAGGATGACGATCAACAGCTTAAACACGGGTGGGTCTCCTTTTCCGGTAAAATAAAAGATATATACACTATAACGAATTTATTTGCCGAAAATGTTAACTCTTTTTCATAACTTGCATCTTTTTTTGCTGAAGAGAGCATCCCGATTTTCATTTTATTGAGTTATGCGGTGTGAAAGGGTATATTTAAGGGAACAGGTTATACACAGATTATACGGAAGAAAGGTTGATTAGCGTGGAGAAGCCGATTACTCCCCCCAATTTTATTAAAAATGTTATTGAAGAGGATTTACGTACGGGTAAGGTAAAGGAGGTTGTTACACGCTTTCCACCTGAACCAAACGGATATTTGCATATTGGACATGCTAAAGCCATCTGGATTAATTTCTCGTTGGGAGATGAATTCGGAGGCCGCACGAACCTGCGTTTTGATGACACCAATCCGGCGAAGGAAGACACGGAATACGTGAACTCCATTCAGGAGGACGTGAAGTGGCTTGGTTATGAATGGGAGGAAAAACATTTTGCCTCCAATTACTTTGAAGAGATGTACAAGCGTGCTATCCTGCTGATTCAAAAGGGGAAAGCCTACGTAGATGACCAAAGTGCAGACCAAATTCGTGAAACACGCGGAACACTGACAGAACCGGGACAAAACAGCCCCTATCGGGATCGCAGCGTGGAAGACAACTTGAAGCTGTTTGAAGAGATGCGTGCAGGCAAATACCAGAATGGTGAAAAGGTGCTGCGTGCCAAGATTGATATGGCTTCGCCAAACATCAATTTGCGTGACCCGGTTATTTACCGCATTTCACACACGGCCCATCACAATACAGGCGATACCTGGTGCATCTATCCGATGTATTCCTATGCGCATCCGCTGGAAGATGCAATTGAGGGCGTAACGCATTCGCTTTGTTCGCTGGAGTTCGAAGATCAACGCCCACTGTACGATTGGGTTGTAGCTGAATGCGAGATGGAAAACGTACCTCATCAATATGAATTTGGACGGCTAAATCTAGCTCAAACGGTAACCAGCAAACGTAAGCTCAAGCTTCTGGTTGATGAAAAACACGTAGATGGCTGGGATGATCCGCGGATGCCGACCATTTCTGGTTTGCGTCGTCGCGGCTATACGCCAGAGGCCATTCGCAGTTTTGTATATGAAACAGGCATTTCCAAAGCCTACGGAGTCATCGATTTGCAGGTGCTGGAGCATTTTGCACGTGAGGATTTGAAGCTTAAGGCACCCCGTACGATGGCAGTTATAGATCCGCTAAAGGTGGTCATTACGAACTATCCTGAAGGACAAGTGGAAATGCTGGAGGCGGAGAACAATACAGAAAATCCGGAGCTTGGAACACGCCAAATTCCGTTTTCTCGTGAAATTTATATCGAGCGTGAGGACTTCATGGAGAATCCGCCGAGCAAATACTTCCGCTTGTTCCCTGGTAATGAAGTGCGTCTCAAGCATGCTTACTTCATTAAATGCAACGATGTCATTAAGGATGCGGAAGGTAATGTAACGGAGATTCACTGTACCTATGATATAGAAACCAAGAGCGGATCAGGCTTTACGGGACGTAAAGTGAAAGGGACAATCCATTGGGTAGAGGCTACTCAGGCTGTTCCGGCCGAATTCCGTTTGTATGAGCCATTGATTAACGCAGAGGAACCAGAGGTGCTGGAAGAGGATGGATCGGAAAAAACATTCCTTGATCAATTAAATCCGAACTCTTTGGAAATTGCTCATGGCTATGTGGAGCGGAATATGAAAGAAGCACAATCGCAGGACAAGTTCCAATTTTTCCGTCATGGTTATTTCAGTGTAGATCCGAAGCTTTCCAAACCGGGTGAGCCTGTATTTAACCGTGTGGTATCATTGAAAAGCTCTTTCCAATTGCCTAAGCAATAAGATGTTGGAAAAGTGGGACGGATGGTTGCTTCGTGCGGCCAAGTGAAAAAGGAGTCTGCCAACGGCAGACTCCTTTATTTTACGCATACCCGTTCTTCAGAACATGACCATTGACGTGAAGACACTCTATTGTCGTTGTGGTGCTTCATCTATTGGTTTGTGCTCGCCGCCATGTCCTGGCTGGTAACCGTTCTTGTACAGCATATACCACATGATAGCAAATCCCGCGGAGCCAAGCAGGGCGAAGAAGACACCTGCATGGTACATCATTTCACCACCGAAGTTCTGGAATAGCCAACCTCCCGCGAAACCTGCTACGATACCGGATATACCACTCCAGGTCAAGGTATATACGGCCTGTCCGGATGATCGGTATGCTGCAGGCGTGAACAGGACGGTCAACTGGGTGCCTACATAGAAATATCCACCGAAGGTGACGCAATGAAGTGCTTGAATGAACACGATCTGAATCGGATCTGTAGCCAGCGCCATGAGTTCCCAACGTAAGGCAAACAGCAAACTGACGAGTGCCAAACAGCCGACCATCACGGTCATTTTTTTCTTCAAGAAGCGATCAAACATTAAAAAGACAATAATTTCAAATACCGATGACATAAAAACGGCAAAACCAAGCATCAGCTTGGATCCACCCAGTTCGGTGATGTACAAGGACATAAAGGCGCCGTTGATTGAATTAGGAATCGATACAAGGATGCCTAACAAAATGAAGGATATAAAGTATCCGTTTAATAAAATACTGCCAAAGCCACGTAAATGAATGGTTGCCGTCTCCACGGTGCTTTTCAGTGGTGGAATTGCCAAAGTGCAGATCAATGCAGCCAGAAGAAGTATCGTAAAGATGGTGGATATACTGGATACTCCTGTGTGGTCAACAACGATGCCGGCAACTGCCGCAGTCACAGCCCAACCGAAGGAACCCCATATGCGAAATGAACCAAATTTCCGGTCTGTGCCCTCAATATAACTGAGAATCAGGGTATTGCTTTGGGCAAATAACGGACTTTGAAAAAAGTAAAAGCCAATCATCGACACATAAATCATGACATACGTGTGAACATGAAATAAAGCTTGTAGCAGTAACAGTGTACCTATAATCATAAATAGTAGAATACGTCGGAGATTTCGGCTCCGGTCGCTTGTATATCCCCAAAAAGGGTTCGCGAATACAGATACAAAAGGTCCGATGGCCATCAGACTCCCGATTTCCAGCTTGTCCATACCGATATCTTGCAAATACAACGGGAAGAAGCTGGAAAAGATGACCATAGCTCCATATAGAAAAAAGTTATATAGCTTTAGGGAATATAGGGGAGTCTCTTGAATTTCTCTCTTTTGCAAGACAAGCCATTCCTTTCTTAGCCCGATAGAGAACTACGCACCGATGTCGATCTGTGGGAATGTTCTTTATTCCAATGTATCATGTGTTGAAAGGGTTAACAAACCAATAAAATTACAATTATGTAAATTTCAATTTTGTCCAAAATTCCATATGCATATTTGTGATTGTTTTTTGAAAAAAGGAGGAGTTTTTAGTGGAAGTGACTGGTATTATCATTGCAGGAGGACGTTCCAGCCGAATGGGACAGGATAAGGCTCTGCTAGAGATTGAAGGAGCTACTATGCTTGAACGGACATATATTACATTGCAGCAGGCGACCCAACGGGTGATAGTAGTCACCCGTGACGATCAAGGATATGAACAGGACAGTATGGAAGCTGTATCTGATATCTATCCGGGTATGGGGCCCTTGAGTGGTATTCATGCAGGATTATCTGCATCTACTACGGAATGGGGAATAGTCGTGGCCTGTGATATGCCTTTTGTACAGCTGGAAGTGCTGCAAGCCTTGCTTGTTTTAACTGAGAAGTGGGCGGCATCCAAAGGAGCAGCGGAATCACCACTGCAAGCGGTAATTGCTTCTGTGGCCGGACGTATGCATCCTTTGCTGGGAGTGTATCATCGAAGCGTATTGCCATCTGCTGAGGAACGTTTGCGGAATAAACGGCTTCGTCTCACCGAATGGTTGGAAACGTTGAATGTTCGGTATGCAACCATAGCGGATATGCCGGGAGTGACTGAGAATATATGGCACAATGCCGTGTTCAACATGAATAATCCTCAGGATTACAAGTTTGTGTTAGAGCAGTTCCGGAAGGATTAGAAGCATTTAGAGAATATTAAGCAATGAATTTGGGGGAGTACATAACATGCTGGAAGCTATTATACATGCCGTTTTATTGGCATTGGGATTGATTTTGCCTTTAGGGGTACAAAATGTATTTGTGTTTAATCAGGGGGCGTCCCAGTCGCGGTTTCGCAATGCACTGCCTGCTGTCATTACAGCGGGTGTCTGTGACACCATTCTGATCACGCTTGCTGTTGGGGGTGTATCCCTTGTTTTGCAGCAATTTCTATGGCTCACGAATGTGCTTTATGCAGCGGGCTGTTTGTTCTTGCTGTATATGGCTTGGACTCTTTGGAGATCGAAGGCTGCTTCCTCGGGAGAAAGTCAGCCGATGCTGCCAAAACGCCAGATGATTTTTGCCGCCTCGGTATCGCTACTGAATCCACATGCTATACTTGACACGGTTGGTGTAATTGGAACCAGCTCCCTGCAATATAACGGCGTGGAACGTTGGGCCTTCGGTCTGGCCGCTGTGTCAGTATCGTGGATATGGTTTGTGGGTCTGGCAACGGCGGGACGCCTTGTAGGACGTATGGATTCAGAAGGAAAGTTTGGTACTGTGCTCAACAAAATATCGGCACTGATTATTTTGGGTCTGGCCATTTATATGGCGATAAATTTTATGACCAGTATGTGACCCGATCCTTGTTAGAAGAAAAATTTTAATAAAGCGAATATCCCGCTCAAAGCAAAGGGGACACCAATCAAAAACAACATAAAGGCCAGGCAGCCTGCACCATTTACGCCGCCTGCAATTCGGGCGTCCCGAGGGTTAGCCGGATTGTATAATACCTTAGTCTTGCTGCCAACCCGGTTAAGGCTGAGATTGGTACTATAAGGATTCCAGAATTCCACGACTTCACCTGAAGCTGTATAGAAGCGTACCTTTAATCGGCGGGTGTAGCTGGTATCTACCGGATCATCACGGTCAAAGGGAACGACATCGATATCTACTTCGATATGCGCGTCAACGATTTGCCCTTTGGTACGGACCCAGTGGCGTTTACGATAACGATGGCGACGGATCGTTTTGAATCCAAAATAGATGAACAACAGACCGATCAAGCTAAACAACGGCATGAGCAGATCGGAGCTAAAATGAAACCAGTACACATTGAAATCAATTGAAATGATAATCTACTCCTTTAACCAAGCGATAAACAATATATCGGATATACTTACGAATAGTTTAATTTTTCCATAGGGAATAAGGCGCAGAGGAATGGAATACAAAAAAGATCCACTTTCCAGGGAAGTGGATCTTTTCAATAGCTACTTGGACTACTTATTGCTCAATAGAGACATATCAAAATCAACATCCTCGATAACCTTATTATATGAATTATTATGTGCTATATATATATTTTAAATAAGATTTTTATACGATATTAGTTATTAAATAAAAGCTAATTTGGATGAAAAACAATAATTTTTAAATTTGATCAGGAGGTGCTTGATATGCAGCATCAGATGGACGATATAGACCACAAAATCATGAAATGCTACAGCATGATGCCCGAATAACGATTTCCCAAATCAGTAAAGAAATTTCGATGTCACAGCCGTCCGTTAAAGAAAGAATGACCAAGCTTGAAGAACGAGGGATTATTTCTGGATATAATGCTGTATTTAATTTACGGGAACTGAATCGGGGGACAACAACGTTTATTCTGGTAAAGACAGAACATTGCCAAGAGCTGATTGATTTTTGTAAGGCGGCGAAGGAAGTTACCGATTTATTCCGCATCAGTGGGGAATTTAATTATCTCATTAAGGTACAAAGTTCGTCTGTAGAGGAAATTGCAGAGTTTCAGGATTCTCTAGTTAAGCTGGGCCCCTCGAAATCGCATATTTGTATGAAAAATATACTGGAAAACAGGGTTTTGTTGTAGGTCAGCAGAGAAACGCATATTTGGAACAAAACATTCAGTAAAGCTGTTATTCGTGACATTAAATTAGGTGAATGGTCGGATGAAAAAAGTGACGCTGAATTACACCAGCGTCACCGTAATTCCCTGCTCCAGACGCTCCACGTCCTGGAGCTCGATCTTGCCGGCCATGGCGTGCAGAGCCGCCGCTGTGCCGCAGGCCGCTCCCTGCCGCAGCATGGCAGGGAGATCCAGTCCCGCCGCCGCGCCGGTAACCAATCCCGCGACCATGGCGTCACCGCTGCCGAGCGCGCTGACAATGTCCGCGTCCGGCAGGCTCACACGGTAGCGCGCATCGCGTGTTACCGCCAGCGCCCCGCGCGCGCCGAGCGAGATGACGGCCAGCTGCGCTCCTGCTTCCAGCAGCTGCGATGCTGCCGCTTCAGCGGCATCTGGGCGCGCTGCGTCGATTCCCGCGAAGCGGGCGGCCTCGTCCTCGTTAGGCTTCACGAGGTCGGGCTTTCCGCGCAGCCCCAAGCGCAGCGCCTCGCCGCTCGCGTCCAGCGCCACCCGCGCGCCGCGCGACTTCGCCAGCGTGCACAGCTCGGCATATAGATTGGGCGGGCAGCCGGGTGGCAGACTGCCGGAGAGAACGACCCAAGCCGAATCCTCGGCAAGGGTCGCGATTTTGCGCCGCAGCGCGGCTAGTTCAAGCGGCCCAACGGTCGGGCCGCTCTCAATCAGCTCGGTCTGCGTGCGGGCAGCCGGGTCGAGCACGGTTATGGCTAGACGGGTTTCCCCGTGTGCCGTTTCGATGAAATCGGCGTTTACGCCTTCCGCACTCAACCCGTCAATGAGCAGCCGTCCGGTGTGTCCGGCCACAAACCCGGTCGCCCGTACAGGCTGACCTAGTGTGCGAATGACACGAGCGGCATTCACGCCCTTGCCGCCTGGTACTGTCAGACCGTTTTCTATGCGGTGGACGGCATTCAATCCAAAGCCTGCAACCGTGTAGATTTTATCTACTGCTGCGTTAAGTGTTACGGTGGTAATCACAAGGCATCACTCCTTAAGAAATCAGCTTTAAGCCCAATGCTGCGGCAAGAATCATGGCGATGAACAAAACACGCAGTACGCTTTTTTGCTCGCCATACAGGAACATGCCTGTAATCGTACTGCCGACGGTCCCAATGCCTGTCCATACGGCATAGGAAGTTCCCATAGGCAAACTATTCATGGCGTAGCTGAGCAGAGAGAAGCTAAGAATAAAGGATAAGATCATAAGTGCTAAAGCCTTCCACCCTTTACCGACCGTAACTCCCTTCATGCCGATGACTCCAAGCACTTCCGAGCATCCCGCGATAACCAATGCAATCCAAGCCATTATGCACCACTCCCTTCCTGAGCATCACGATCGGTAACTAACTTCAAGCCGATCACACCCGCTAGCAAAAGGGCGATTAACAGTGTTTTGGACCATTGAAACGGTTCCCCGAATAGCAGCATTTCGCCTACGACGGTTCCCCCTGTCCCCAGTCCGGTAAATACAGCATACACCGTGCCTACAGGCAGACGCTTTGCAGCCTTCATGATTAAATAAAAGCTGGCCACCACAGCCAGCACAGTTACAGCCCAGGTGAGTACAGAATCTGCATGCTTCAAACCTGATACCCATACGACCTCAATCAGGCCTCCAACAAAAACGTAAATCCAACTGCGGTTCATGATGAATTTCTCCTCAATTCAGTATAATTTTACAATTACATTAACTTCACCTTTCACGAGGTGAAGTTAACGTAATTCCACGCCAAAAAATAGGCCATGCAGCGTTTAGCCTTCGGTGGTAGTTGGTGCTTCCGCTGTACAGCAGCTCTACTATAATTCCATCCACCAGTGTCATGTAGCCTAAAGCCACATCCGCTGGCTCCATATGCCCAAAGGGTTCCCGATCCCGTACATTTCGGAGGCGACGAGTTAATTTTCGCTCCATTTGTTCCAGAAAAGGATTCACAATATTCAGTACCTCGTTATATAAAGATACAGGCGGAAAAAAGGAAAAACGAAGCATAAACTTGGCTGAGTTGTTGCCCTCATATTCCTGTTCCATCCAGAACAAGAAATTATGCAGTGTATGCTCCAGCGACTGTTCTTTGCGTTCCGTAAAGTATTCAAAAATACGTAAATTCTGCTCTTGAAACGCGTAACTTGCCACCTGCAAAAACAAATCCTCCTTACCCTGAAAATGCGCGTATATAGACGGTTTTCGGATTCCAACCTCGGCGGCAATACTGCTCAAGGATGCTCCCTCATACCCATTGGCGGCAAATTGGAAAAGAGCGGCCTTTCGAATCTCTTCCATTCCCATTATCATCACCTACCTAACGTTCGTTAGTTTATTTTCACATGAAAAAAAGTAAGTGTCAACCCATCGACATTTCGTTATGTACTCTGGATTTTTTTATTCAACATTTAAATAAAAAAGTGGGAAGAAATAAGGGGCTCATGTACAATATAATGAGGAATATCTGTTCAAATGCAGTCCATTGGAAGTGAGGTTAGTTATGAGGCGAAGCTTACTGGCCGTATTGATCGCGGCTATGGTGTTTATTATTTATTATTTTGGCTTGTTTAATTACATCGGTAAAAATGAAGGAACTGTCATCAGTATTTTCTCTACTCTGACGGTTATTTCCATAAGTCTGATTATTTTCACGGAGAATCGTAATCCTTCCACCACCATGTCATGGATTTTGCTGCTGGCGTTGTTGCCAGTCGTTGGACTTCCTCTTTATTTTTTATTTGGGCAAAATGTATTCAAGCGCCGCAAGTATGACAAAAAGGCATTGCGTGACCAACAGGCGTATGAGCGTATCGAAAAGGATGCTTTGCGGGTCAAACGAGATCTGACCTGCTTTACAGATGAGCAGCAGCAGTTAATGCGCCTGGCCCGGAGATTGGCCCGCTCCCCGATTTATTTTGCGACAGAAACCCAGATTCTGAATAATGGAGATGAAACCTTCTCCACGCTGCTCGAAGAACTGCGCAAGGCGCAGCATCATATCCATATGGAATATTACATTTTCCGCTCGGATGATATCGGTACCAGCATTCAGAAAATTTTGATTGAAAAGGCTAAAGCGGGTGTTAAGGTTCGGTTTATGTACGATGCAGTCGGTAGTATTCAGTTATCGAAGGCATTTTTGAAGGAAATGAAAGATGCAGGAGTAGAGGTTGTTGCATACGGAGGCGCTCGGATTTTGTTCTTCTCCAGTCGGGTAAACTACCGTAATCACCGTAAAATTGTAGTTATCGACGGTAATATTGGATTAATCGGTGGCCTAAATGTGGGAGATGAGTATCTCAGCCGCAACAAAGCCTACGGCTTTTGGCGTGACACGCATATGATTGTGAAGGGCGAAGCTGTGCGGACGTTGCAACTTATATTTTTACAGGATTGGCTTCATATGACGGGTGAATCGGTACTGGATAGCGAATATCTGTCTCCCGATATTGAACCGATCACGGACGGCGGCGTACAGATTATTGCCAGCGGACCAGACAATGAGCGGAGAGTGCTTAAAAATCTATTCTTCTCCATGATCACCTCCGCTCGAAAATCCGTCTGGATTGCCACTCCTTATTTTATCCCGGATGAAGATATCCTGACTGCTTTGCGGATGGCTGCTCTATCCGGGTTGGATGTGCGTATTCTATTTCCTGCGAAACCGGATAAATGGCTGCCTTTTCTCGCATCCCACTCGTATTTCCAATCGTTGCTGGAGGTGGGAGTCAAGGTATATGAATATGAAAAAGGATTTCTTCACTCCAAGCTTCTCATTATTGACGGGGAAGTTGCGACTATTGGGACAGCCAATATGGATATGCGCAGCTTCCATCTGAATTTTGAAGTGAACGCTCTGTTGATTCAAACACACAGTGTGCAGCAGATGGTGACCGACTATGAGCGAGATTTGCAGAATGCCAGTTTGATCGTACGCGAGGAATTCATGAAAAAACGTCTGTTCAAACGTTTAATGGAATCGCTGGCTCGGCTGCTTTCACCGCTGCTGTAATGCACAAATGAAGAGCTGTGGATAAGGTAGCAGATCCTATAGTCAAAATGTAGTAAAGCCCAAAATATCCTGGAGACGGTATACAATATCTTTCCAAAATGTTGAATGATCCTCGTAAGCCGCCAGATCCAGACTGTATTCAGCTCCCCGGTTATTCCACAGCTTATCAAAATAGGCCGCCACCTGTCGGGTCAGCTTGCTGTCCGCCGGAGCGGCCACCCACAGTTCATTCTCCAGATTTAAATCATCCAAATTACGGGGAGTCAAATTGGTAGAGCCACCCCAAATCAAATGCTCTCCTTGTGCCTTGGCAATATAAATCAGCTTCGTATGGAATTGCTCATGGGTAGTATGATACCAACGAATTTGAATGTTTCCATCCGATTTATCGGACAACTCTTGGGCAACAGGACGATTAGGGATGCCTATTTTTTCCTGCCCGAACGCGTTTTCATTGGGGTCTAGCAGCAATTGGATGTTTACGCCGCGTGCCGAGGCATCCAGCAGGCTATTCAATATTTTGCGATCAGCCAAATAAAACATGCCCATATGAATGCTGTCACCTTGCTTCGTCTGCTTAATGCCATTCAGAACGGAGGCATACACTTTGCCTTCAGTGAGATATTTGATCCGGTAGCTGTCCTTACCTGATGGGACTAGGGGCTCTGCTTGAGGTGTGTAGACAGGAAGTTGCCCTCCGCCCGAGAAGTCCAATACCGCCTGCTCTGTTTGTAAAATATCTCCGATGATCGGTCCCTTCACTTCTAGGGCAACATTGGAATGATAGGCACTTGCATCGTGAACATTACCTGTAGAAATGAGAGCAGTTTGCTCGTTGGCAACCAATTTTCGGTGATTGGCCTTGACGTTTAACAGCTTTAAATAAGAGCGAGCCGTAACGTCAGGTCCGTCACTGGCCATCAGATTGGGAATCCAGCCTGTGCCATGCTGCCCGAACCACTGGAAAAAGGTACGCCACACCGCTGAATAGATAGGCGTGGAGTCCCGCAACGGGTCTACATCGGTCTGTACGACCTGAATTCCTACTTGCTTCATATTCTCCAACAAAGGATTGGGAGCAGAATTATAGTTGGTATTGACTTCATCTGTAATGAAAAAGATAGGCATCTCAGGATAAGCTTTCTTTTTGGCGATAAGATGATTAGTCATTTGTGCGCTAACTTCGGGGAAATGCTGGCCTTTATGCTTATAATCGTTGAACAGAAACAGGTCAATGACGATAAATTGCTGGGCTTCATCAATGATGCCGAGCATACGATTCAAAATTTGCCCTTCATGTTGTACAGTGCTTCCAACCCCAGTAGGGTAGGTCAAATCCGTCCAAAAGTTTACCTCGTTTGTTGAATACTCCTGACTTTCATAAGAGACGAACGGAGGCAAGGGTTTATGAGTCTGATACAGCATGACGCCAATCAGCCAGAGGATAAGCAGCAGAATAGCGATTTTAAGAGCACGGCCCTTGTGCACGGTTTTTCTTTGATATTCCGGCACAGAATGCAGCGGATTTTGTTTAGTCATACGACGATCAGCTCCTTAATTAAATGCTGCATTCATCTTATCGTGTCCGAACATGCAGATTATGAAATAGATACTGTTTAATTATTACCGCAAGTCCACAGGATTGAAGCGGAATGCTGAACAGAATGAAATGGAGAACGTTTTATTAATTAATTGAGGACATATGTCCTTTATAGGCAGGCTGACCTATACTTAAATAGATACAAAAGTCATTTACATGGGGAGAATAACGATTTATGAGAGGAATCTTGTTTGCTTTTCTGGGAGGCGCTTGTATTACGCTACAGGGGGTAGCGAATACACGGATTAGTCAGGATATCGGGACATGGCAGGCGGCTGCCGTTACTCAGCTAATAGGTTTTATTTTGGCTGCATTAGTTTGGATGTTTACAAAGGATGGCCGTGTGTCTGAAATGAAACAGGTAAAGCCGATGTATCTTTGGGGTGGTGCTTTTGCGGCTATCATTATATTTAGTGAAGTCACCGCCATTCAACATATTGGGGTTACGTTCACGATCTCGGCGCTGTTGATTGCTCAGTTATGCTTAACATTTCTGGTAGACATCAAGGGATGGTTTGGCATCGTGAAGCAAAAGATGAAGCTGCCACAATTTATAGGTATTGGTATGATGATCGCGGGTGTCATTATTCTAAAGCTCTAAAATAAAACTTTATTATAGAAAAAGCTTAGAACGTAGAATTGAAGGTGAACTGAGGAATGAGGGAAATACAGGATCAAGAGCAGCTAAAGTATTTTTTGCATCTGCATCAGTTGGAATCCATACTCTACGAGCCACTACATCCCTATTTGTCGCTGTATCGTTTGGAGCAAGGGGAAAAACTCTGTTCGCAGGGAGACGCCATTGAACATCTGTATATTCTGGTGCAGGGCAAGGTCAAAATTTTTACCAGCTCTACAGAAGGGAAGACTCTGATCCTTTGCTTCAAAACCCCGATCGAGGTCATAGGAGATGTTGAATATATTCGTAATAGTCACGTCATCAATACAGTAGAGGCAGTGTCGCCGATCTATGTGATTGGTGTCCATCACCAATGGATGAATAAGTACGGCAGAGATTATGCTCCTTTGCTGCAATTTCTATTGGATATTGTCACGCGAAAGTTTTGTCTAGACTCTGATTTCTCCAGTTTCAACCTTATGTATCCGGTGGAAGTCAGGCTGGCGAGCTACCTGCTATCGGTTTCTTTTGACGAATCCAATTCTGCCTTTCATGAGGAACTACGGGCATCCAGTCTGGTGGATGTGGCGAATTTGATCGGAACCAGTTACAGACACCTTAACCGTGTCATTCGCAAAATGATTGAAGAGGGATTGGTTGAACGGGCAAAAGGCTATATTGTCATTAAGGACAGAAAAGGTTTGAGTGAACTGGCAGGCCATAATATTTATGAAACGTTGCAATCATAGTGCTTTGAAGTAGAGCAGCACAATAAAGGGACTATCAAGGGAGAGGTAAACATGTTATTAGGGCTCATATTGGCAGTTATCGCAGGTGCTTTGGTCAGTCTGCAAACGATATTCAATAATAAGGTGAATGAGCGGACAGGTTCATGGGCCACAACGACATTGGTACTGGGAACGGGCTTCTTGGCTTCCTTGCTCGGGAGTCTTATTTTTGAAGGGAAAAATACATTTGCTTTACATCATATGCAGCTATGGTATTGGTTCAGTGGCATGATTGGTGTTGGCGTTGTGTTCTGTCTGGTGCAAGGAATGAAGCGACTGGGCCCAACCTATGCGATTTCCATCGTATTGACGGCACAATTAGGTACCGCTCTGTTGTGGGATTCGTTGGGATGGCTGGGATTAGAAAAGATTCCGTTTACCTTCAATAAGTTGATCGGTGTAATCGTCATTCTTGGCGGTATTCTCGTTTTCAAATTTGGACATGGGCGGACGAAGGAGCCACAAGAAAATATTACACCTATACCTGATTCGATGAAGAGCTAAAGGAGGTTGTGATGACCTTTATCCTGCTGTGATTGGGGTCCCGCTTTTCATCCCATAGGCAAGAAAAAATGTTCACAGTCATGTATATATTTTTCCATCCATGATACAATGAAAATATCTTAAAATAGTGCTTTAAGGGCTTAGATATTTGATATATGAGACGATAAATAGATCGGTTACCGTGTTCGGGAACGGTCTTATTTGTGCTTCACGAACCTGATGGAATAAACAGAGTGACTTTGGATGAGGTGGAACATAGATGAGTAATACAGAAAATAAAAAGGGATTATCTGACGGCTCAGACAGATCCGGTTCTTTGTTACCTGCCGCACGGACAGGTGAACGGAAGATTGAGCATGTCCGCCTTTGTCTGCAAGAAGATGTGGCCGGACATGGTATCACCAGTGGGCTGGAGCGATATAGCTTTAAGCATTGCGCTTTGCCGGAGCTACACTTTGACGAGGTGCGTCTGGATACCAATTTTATGGGACGTACTGTACGGACACCGCTGCTCATCAGTTCGATGACAGGCGGCAGCGCCGAGACAGGAGCGATTAATGAGCGATTAGCAGAGACAGCAGAGAGACGTGGCTGGGCGCTGGGTGTCGGCTCGGTACGAGCTGCGGTGGAAAAAGAAGAATTGGCCCCAACTTTTGCGGTTCGCCGTCTGGCACCCAGCATCCCGATCCTTGCTAATCTGGGTGCAGTGCAGCTGAACTACGGATTTGGCGTGGATGATTGCCAACGTGCAGTGGAAATTGCCGGAGCGGATATGTTGGTGCTGCATTTGAACGGATTGCAGGAGATATTCCAACCTGAAGGGAATTTGGATTTCAGCGGGCTACTTGAGCGCATCGAAGAGTTGTGTCATCGTCTTTCGGTGCCAGTAGGCGTGAAGGAAGTAGGCTGGGGCATAGATGGTGAGACGGCATCGAGATTATATGATGCAGGCGCCGCTTTTATTGATGTCGCTGGTGCAGGCGGGACAAGCTGGAGCCAAGTGGAGAAATTTCGTAATCCTGATCCTGTGCGCCGTGCAGCGGCGGAGGCGTTTGCGGATTGGGGCAATTCGACCGCTGATTGTATCGTGGAGGTTAGAGCAGCCCAGCCTAATGGCACTCTGATCGGTAGCGGTGGACTGAAAAACGGCGTCGATGCTGCGAAGGCACTTGCTTTGGGCGCCGACATGGCAGGCTTCGGTCGCTCTTTGCTTGGCTCGGCGGTCACCTCCAGCGAGGCGTTGGAAGCGCGATTGGAGCAAGTAGAGCTGGAATTGCGCACAGTCATGTTTGGCATCGGAGTAGCTGGGATTGAAGGTCTCAAAGACACGACCAGACTAAGAAAGAAGGCGAACGGATGAGTGGATTCATTAAGTTGGTTCCGATGAACGCAGAGCAGTATGAACGCTTTGAGCAACGCTCACTCGCGGATTATGCGGAGGAGAAAATCCAGGCAGGCGCGTGGACGGTGGAAGAGGCACCAGAACGGGCAAAGGAAAGCTTTGCAACATTTTTGCCGCAAAGGCTAGACACGCCCCATGCTCACCTGTACATGCTTGAGTATTCGGGTAGTGGGGGTCAAGGCCCCGAGGAAGCGGGATATATATGGTTCAACATTACAGAAAGTGCGCAAGGCAAAGAAGCTTTTTTGCTGGATATTCTCGTTTACGATTCATATCAGGGGCAAGGCCTGGGTACGTTGACGATGCAGGCGTTGGAACAAGAAGCTCGGAGGCTGGGTGCGGTTCGCATCGGTCTGCATGTATTTGGGCATAATGAGCGGGCTTTACATGTATATCGCAAGTCTGGTTATCGGGTTACGGATATCCAGATGAGCAAGGAAATCTAAATAAAGAAATCTAAATAGGGATGCAGCAAAACCCTAAATTCACAGTCA
Source organism: Paenibacillus sp. Mc5Re-14 (assembly GCF_001049835.1). Lineage (NCBI taxonomy): Bacteria > Bacillati > Bacillota > Bacilli > Caryophanales > Paenibacillaceae > Paenibacillus > Paenibacillus sp. Mc5Re-14. The sequence goes on from NZ_CVPD01000001.1 coordinate 2,972,503, forward strand.
TATGCTTGCCGCATGTATAGGTTCTCCTATATAATGTGGGTTGGTAAACTAACAGATGGTATAACGCATATTTTATATAAACGGGAGTTGTTCTGATTATGGCTTTAAAAGCGGGGATCGTGGGTCTGCCGAACGTGGGCAAATCAACACTGTTTAACGCAATAACGCAGGCGGGGGCGGAATCCGCAAACTATCCATTTTGTACAATTGACCCTAATGTAGGGGTCGTTGAAGTACCGGACGAGCGGCTGGATAAGCTGACTGAACTGGTAGTACCGAACAAAACGGTACCAACGGCTTTTGAATTTGTTGATATTGCAGGACTTGTACGAGGTGCCAGCAAAGGCGAGGGTTTGGGCAACAAGTTTTTGGCTCATATTCGTGAAGTAGATGCTATTGTTCATGTGGTACGCTGCTTTGAAGATGAGAATATTACCCATGTGGACGGCAAAATTGATCCGATCAGCGATATTCAGACGATTAATCTGGAATTGATTCTGGCGGATATCGAAAGTGTAGACAAGCGCATTGAACGTTCCCGCAAAAACATGAAGGGCGGCAACAAGCAGTATGCCCAAGAGGTTGAAGTACTGGAACGGATCAAGGAATCGCTGTATGCTGACAAACCTGCACGTAGCGTAGAATTGTCAGAAGACGAAAAGTTGATTATACGCGATCTTCATTTGCTTACAATGAAGCCTGTATTGTACGCGGCTAATGTCAGCGAAGATGGTGTAACGGAAGCTGATAGCAATCCATATGTGCAAAAGGTACGTGAATTTGCAGTGGCGGAAAATGCTGAAGTGGTACCGATCAGCGCCAAAGTAGAGGCTGAAATTGCTGAGCTGGAAGGCGAAGACAAGGCAATGTTCCTTGAGGAGCTGGGGCTGGCTGAATCCGGTCTGAACCGTCTGATCAAAGCAGCTTACCGCTTGTTGGGACTGTATACGTATTTCACAGCAGGTGTGCAGGAAGTACGCGCATGGACTATTCACAAAGGAACAAAAGCACCTGGCGCAGCGGGCGTAATCCACTCGGATTTTGAACGCGGATTTATTCGCGCTGAGGTTGTATCCTACGATGACTTGGTCGCTGCTGGATCTATGAACGGGGCCAAGGAACGTGGTCAGCTTCGTTTGGAAGGCAAGGAATATGTGGTGCAGGACGGAGACGTAATGCATTTCCGTTTTAATGTTTAGTATGCATCTCGGCGTATAACAAACAGAGTTTATATACAAACATATTAAGTAATGATATATGTGTTGCCTGCATGTACCAATTACGTAGTCGCTGCCTGTCCCGGGCGGCGGCTTTTTATATTTGATTCGCATTTCTTTTATTAGTTGAGAGTTTGTTATTCAACTCTTTAGCGAGATTTTGTTTATTCGACTTCAATCGATTTGCGGAATTTTGCAAAATCCTAAATTAGCAAGTATTTTATGTAGCTAATTAATCGAATAGTTGTTATAATAAAGAGCTGTAGCCAGTGAATTTAAAGCTGGTTTCATATTAATTTAACTGAAGAGGTGAATCGCTTGTTGGACCGATTGCAATCATTGGCGGACCGCTACGATAAACTGAGCGAACTGCTCTGCGATCCGGATGTGGCGAACGATAGCAAAAAACTTAGAGATTATTCCAAAGAACAGTCTGATTTACAGCCTGCTTATGAAGCATATACCGAATATAAAACTGTCGTTGAGGAGCTGGACGCTGCTAAAGCTATGCAGGCAGAAAAGCTGGACGACGAGATGCGTGAAATGGTCAAAATGGAGATTGAAGAGCTGAGTGCCCGTAAGCGGGAGCTGGACGAGAAAATTCGTATTTTGCTGCTGCCGAAGGACCCGAACGATGATAAGAACGTTATTATCGAAATTCGTGGTGCTGCGGGTGGGGACGAGGCCGCGCTGTTTGCAGCGGACTTGTACCGGATGTACACGCGTTATGCAGATACCCAAGGCTGGCGTGTAGAGTTGATGGATGCAAACATGAATGACCTTGGAGGCTTTAAAGAGGTTATTTTCATGATTAACGGACGCGGTGCATACAGCAAAATGAAATTCGAAAGTGGCGCGCACCGTGTACAGCGGATTCCGACAACTGAATCTGGCGGACGTATTCATACGTCTACCTCCACGGTGTCCGTGATGCCTGAGGCAGAGGAAGTGGATATCGAAATTTTAGACAAGGATATCCGCGTGGATACTTTCTGCTCCAGCGGTGCGGGCGGTCAGTCCGTTAATACAACCAAGTCGGCGGTGCGTGTAACGCATATGCCAACAGGTATTGTGGCAACCTGCCAGGACGGCAAGTCCCAAAACTCCAACAAGGAGAAGGCGCTGCAAGTTTTACGTGCCCGTATTTCGGATATGATGCGCCAGGAAGAGGAAGCCAAATATGCAGGCGAGCGTAAGAGCAAAGTAGGTACTGGAGACCGCAGTGAGCGTATACGTACTTACAACTTCCCGCAAAGCCGTGTAACGGATCATCGCATTGGTTTAACCATGCACAAGCTGGACCAGGTGATGAACGGAGAGATCGAAGAAATCGTATCAGCACTCACGATTGCAGAGCAGGCTGATTTGATGGAACAAGAGGTTTAAGTTTTGGGGAACGAACGCGATTGTGTGTATCGGATGCCGCCGGAACGGAACATGAGTGTCAGAGAAGCCTTAGTTGAGGCTTCTTCTTTTTTAGGAAGTTGCGGCGTGTTGGAGCCGCAGCATAATGCCCGCTTGCTGCTGGAACATGTGCTTGGGCTGGAAGGTACGAGGTTTTACGCCGCTCTGGGCGATCCGTTCCCTTCCTCCGTCAAGGACACATGGGAACGGATCATCGCCCGCAAAGCTGCGGGTGAACCGGCGCAGTATATTATCGGACGGCAGGAATTTTATGGCCGCCCGTTCGCGGTTTCACCGTCGGTGCTGATTCCGCGCCCCGAGACAGAGCTGCTCGTCGAGGCGATACTCCAGCACGGCGACCGGCTGTGGCCGAGCGGTGCTCCGCACGCGCTCGACATCGGTACGGGCAGCGGCGCGATTGCCGTGACGCTGGCGGCTGAGCGGCCGCGCTGGCACGTGGCGGCGGGGGATATTTCTGCTGCTGCGCTCGAAATGGCGGCCCAGAACGCCGCTGCGAACGGCGCAGTCATAGAATTCCGCGAGGGCGATCTGTTGGCGCCGTTTGCGGGAACGGCGGTAGACATCCTCGTGTCCAACCCGCCATATATCCCGGCTGCTGACATCGCTGGCTTGCAGCCGGAGGTGCGCGACCATGAGCCGCGGATGGCGCTGGATGGAGGTCCTGACGGGCTTGGCCCGTATCGGGCAATGCTGGAGCAACTGGGGCTCCTTCAGACCCCACCCCGGCTAATCGGGTTTGAGCTGGGGATGGGACAGGCCAGAGACGTGGCTGGCCTGCTGGAACAGGCAGGTCACTGGAAGAACATTCTAATCATTCCTGACCTTGCGGGGATCGAGCGACATGTCCTAGGCGTCTCGGAGTAGTGCTGCATTTTCTTTTTGCGAGTCTTTCCTTTAGAATAAGAGGAGTATGACCGAGAAACGGCTCAGGGGGAAATCATGCTTCAGAAATTGAAAAAAATTGATGGTCCGGTTATTTTTATTCTGGTTTTGCTCATGGCGATTAGTATCATAACGGTATACAGTGCTGGTAGGGGTCCTACGAACTTGGCAGAGCACGGCAACGACTACCAGAAGATGATCGGGTATTATATATTGGGCTTTGTAGCGATCTTGGGTTTAGCGATAGTCGATTTTCGGATATTCATTAAAAAAGCCTTGTATGTATATGGAGGCGGGATATTCCTGTTGATTCTCGGCTTTTTTGGCGGGACGGTTAATAACTCTCAAGGCTTTTTGAAAATTGGTGGCTTAAATCTTCAGCCTGCCGAGGTATTCAAGCTGGTTCTTATCATTTTTTTGGCGTATATGCTGATTAAAAAGCGCAAGAGCAAGCTGTATTTTATTCAAGATGTTCTTCCAGTTGCTCTGGTGAGCTTTGTCCCGTTTGCCATGGTCATGGCACAAAATGACTTGGGTAATGCGCTCGGTTACATTGTCATCGTCATTGGTATGCTATGGATTGGTAATGTGAAGGCATCCCATGCGCTAATCGGATTTATCGTATTTGCAGTCGCCGTTGGTGGAGGGATCAAAGCGTATATCTCGTTTCACGATGAGATTGATTCCTTTATGAAAGGTATTGGCCGTAGTCACTGGGTAGAGCGTTTGGACCCTTGGCTGGTACCGGAAGAAGCAACCGCGAAGGCATCTTATCATACGAAAAATGCCAAACTGGCCATAGCTTCTGGCGGGATGATGGGCAAGGGCTTTTTGCAAGGAACCTCGGTACAGTCCGGGCGTGTTCCCTATACGTATGCGGATTCTATTTTTGTAGTTGTAGCAGAGGAGTTTGGGTTTGTAGGCTCATCCATTCTGCTATTGCTATATTTTATTTTGATTCACCGAATGATCCTGATTTCGCTGGAATGTCGGGATCGGGCTGGCCCGTATATAATTGTCGGGATTGTGTCCATGTTGCTGTATCAGATTTTTGAGAACATTGGTGCGTTTCTGGGCATTATGCCACTTACGGGGATTACGCTTCCATTCATAAGCTATGGCGGTACCTCGTTGCTTATTAACATGGCTAGTATTGGCTTGGTTATGAGTATTAAGGTGCATGGCCAGGAGTTAGAGGATGACCTGCCACAGCCTTCCAGAGTAAGCTTGACGAAGGCGAAAAAAGCCTAGTACAGGCGGATTGTGACTAAATATTGATGGTTATTTGTGCGAGTTGAAACGGTGCGACGAAAGAGTCCAGATTGTGAAATCTGGGCTTTTTTATATTCCTAGGTGACGATCAAGCTTGCAATAGCCTGAATTTTTTACGAGATTCATAGGTTTAGACTCTCCCAAACCGGACAGACTGATAGACATGATAGAGTTTGGGTTTGGGGGGACGAAAATGAGAAGTTGGATGAAGCAAACTGCAATGATACTCTTTTGTATATCGATATTAATGATGTCTTGGGAAGGTCAAAAAACGGATGCTGCGATGACCACGGGAGCAAGAGGGACTTTGGCGTCTGGAGTGGCCACCACAGGGTTGAAGGTAATTCCGCACGATTCCATCCGACTGCGCATTTTGGCTAATTCGGATCGTCCAGAGGATCAGTTGGTTAAGCGCGAAATACGGGACGCTATCGTGCAGCAGATGAATGCGTGGGTGGGTGAGCTGGACAATCCACAAAGCCTAAATCAAGCCAGAGTGTTGATTGATGCACATTTGCCTGAAATTGATCGCTTGGTAGGTTCAGAACTGGCTCGACGCGGTATAGCGTATGATCATCAGGTAGAGCTGGCAAGTGTACCTTTTCCGACGAAAATGTACGGTGGTCTTGTCTACCCGGCAGGGAATTATGAGGCACTTCGAGTTACACTGGGGCAAGGAAAAGGACAAAATTGGTGGTGTGTGCTATTCCCGCCGTTGTGCTTTATTGATGCAGGCAGTGGTGAAGCAACAGCACAAACTGTATCGGCAAAAACGAGTCAAGAAGACAATCGAACGAATGCTGCTGACAAAGAGCCGGAAGTACGTTTTTTCCTGTGGGATGCCCTTACGGGTCTGTGGAGCTGGGTGATTGGCTTGTTTGCCTAAACGTCTCGTCAGAGCTATGGAAAAGAGAACAACGAGTGTAAGTTTCCCCATATGTTATAATGGAACTTACGATAGATATACAGATAGCAGAGCCAAATTGATCTGATTTGTTAAAGTGGGTTTTTGGGGATCAGGGCAATGAAATGGCCTGTATGACAATAAGATATGGGATGATCTGATATGAGCGATAAGGTGAATCAAATGAATGACTTGCACGCAGGTTTTGTGAAAAAAGAGATAGCAGAGCAGGAGCAGGCATTACAGCCTTCGCATACACACTGGTGGGATGTAAGATGTCTGGTTTCTGATGAGGACACGACTATACCTGCTACCTTGTCTTTTGAGGTGGAAAAAGCGGCTTCCGTTGGTTCTGTGAACAACACAGACGGGGATGATCCTGACGAGCTTTCAGCTGGACAGGCTCTAATCACTGCGGAAAAGGGCATACGGGAGGCCGCCGTACTTCTCCAGGCTGGAGAGACGGTAGCCTTTCCTACGGAAACCGTGTACGGACTGGGGGCTGATGCGCGCAGCACTAAAGCGGTAGAGGCGGTATTCGCTGCTAAAGGGCGTCCGTCCGATAATCCGCTCATTGTACATATTTCCGATGCTGCTCAATTAAAAGGCATGGTAGCGGAAATAAACGATACAGTCCGAGCGCTGATGAATACATTTTGGCCAGGACCGCTGACCATCGTATTGCCGGTAGTGCCGCAGGCACTGTCATCGCGTGTGACCGCAGGCTTGGACACGGTCGGTGTGCGCATGCCGGATCATCCGATCGCGCTGCGCTTGATCACGGAAGCTGGTTGCCCGCTGGCTGCACCAAGCGCCAACCGCTCGGGAAGACCCAGCCCGACTCTAGCACAGCATGTGCTGGAGGACCTGGAGGGCCGCATCGGCGGCATTTTGGACGGAGGCCCCACGGGGGTGGGACTGGAGTCCACAGTAGTACAAGTCGGTGACGACGGAACCGTCACCATTTTGCGCCCAGGCGGTGTGACTGCTGAACAGCTCGCTACGGTTGCTCGCTCTGTCGTACTGGACCCGGCGCTGGCTGACACACCCGGGCAGGACGCCGATAGCCTGGCGCCACGCTCGCCGGGCATGAAGTATACGCACTATGCGCCACGAGGGCGCTTGAGTGTGGTACAAGGCCCGTCGTCTGGTGAAGTGACGGGCTGGATTCGCACCGCGTTGGCGGAGGCTACCGCGCGCGGGGAGCGCACGGCGGTGCTCGCGTTCGACGACCATGCCGCCAGCTACGCCGGAGAACGAGTCTACACGCTGGGCAAGCTGGACGCGCTTCATGAGGCGGCGCAGCGCCTATATGGCGTGCTGCGCCGCTGCGATGAGGACGGCGTCACCTACATTTTGGCGGAAGCCTGTCCGCCGAAAGGATTGGGAGACGCCGTCATGAATCGACTGCTTAAAGCGGCAGGTCATCGAATCATCCGTCTGTAGCTTCTGTAAACAATTGAGTCTCTTATTTTAATTTTTCCTCTCTCCTTATCTCTGTTTTGGGTATTTTCAGTGCCTGCTTGTACTGATTTGCCCCTTGTCCGCATAACGTGTACAAGAACAGACGGATAATGGAGGGATGGAGTATGCTGGCAGCCTCTGCCGATGCTGGGCAGGTTGTAACGATTCTGATCATGGCGGTAGCGCTAGGGATGGATGCGCTATCGCTGGGCGTAGGGATCGGTATGAAGGGGATACGCCTGCGAGACGTGCTGCGCATCAGCACTGTGATTGGTTTTTTTCACATCCTGATGCCGTTGCTGGGAATGTTCACAGGCCATTATATGAGTTCTTTATTAGGCCATGTGACGACCTACTTCGCAGGGGGATTACTCATCCTTTTGGGCGGGCATATGGTATATAATTCCTTCAAGGGGGACGGCGTACACGTATTGGATCATCGGTCGCCTTTGGGTCTTTTACTGTTTGCGCTTGGGGTGAGCATTGACTCATTTTCTGTGGGAGTGTCACTGGGAATGTTCCAGAGTGACCTGGTGCTGACTGTTCTGGCCTTTGGTTTTTGCGGGGGAGCGATGGCGATGCTGGGGCTGTTACTGGGGCGCAAGGTCAGCCGTAATCTTGGGGATTATGGAGAAGCGGTGGGCGGTGCTATTTTGCTGGCATTCGGCTTTATGTTTATGTTTTGATTTTAACGTAGACAGTGTAAAATAAATACAGGATTTGAGTAATCCTCTGTTTATATATTTTTTCAACATACGGGGGGTGAAGACGTTGAAGAATATTTTATTTGTATGCACAGGGAACACCTGTCGCAGTCCAATGGCTGAGGGAATGCTGCGTAAGCTGGCTGCTGAGCATGGTCTGGAACTGGACGTGCGTTCCGCTGGAGTAGCTGCGATGGACGGCACGCCGATATCCCGACATGCAGAGGCGGTTCTGCGTGATCACGATATATCCGATCAGATCACTTCAACTCCTTTAAGCGACGGGCTTGCCGAGTGGGCACATCTGATCTTAACCTTGACACAAGGACATAAACAGCATGTCGTACAGCGGTTCCCCCAAACGGCAGGCAAAGTATTTACGCTGAAGGAATATGTGGAGGACCGGGACGCAGTGCTGAATGACGTACAGGAGTTAGATGGCTTGTATGCTTCACAGCAGTTGATGGCTTCACTCGGACAAGAGCTATCGACGCAGGAGCGTGAACGAATGATTGAATTACACCAACGGATTCCGGGCTTCGATATCTCAGATCCATTTGGTGGTTCGCGTGAGGACTACGATGTCACAGCGGCAGAAATCCGTACGGCTTTGCATAAGTTGTTGGACAAGCTAAAAGGTTCTTCCGAATAAAATCGGCACCGTTCCTCTGTTTTGTACGGAATCTGTTGATTTTCGACGGTTAATCCGTTAAGATAAGGTGGAAAAATGAGAATCCGGTGTAACTGGCGACAAAAGTGGGATCAACCACGATGGAGCATCGGATATACGGCCGGTCGCCTGGGCAAAAGAGCAATTCCACATAGGTGTGGACTGCTCTTTTTTCGTATACAAGCTACAGCAGATCTTCTGCTGCCTTCTTGTTCTTCCATTTTTTCTGCTCGAAATCTGAAACATCGGCTATAATATAGTCAGATTGTGATCAGGAGAGAGTGTGTTGAACTTGGGGCATGAAACCGTGCCTAGTCTCTGAGAGGCTGTTCAACCAAAGGAGGTTCCAATGGTAGAACAATTGGATCATGAGATTTCACTCGAAGCACAGACCGCTTCTGTCGTGCGGGAAATTGCGGAAGCGGCCAGTCTCAAAGCTGGTCGCCTGCTGGTTATTGGCGCAAGCACGAGTGAAGTGGCTGGAAGTCGGATCGGCACAGCAGGAGCGCTCGATGTGGCTCAGCAAGTGCTGTCTGGAGTAGAATCCGTTCGCAGAGAGTATGGCTTTGGCGTGGCGTTTCAATGCTGTGAGCACTTAAACCGAGCACTGGTCGTTGAGCGTTCTCTACTGGAGCGATTAGGACTGATGGAGGTTGCGGCTGTTCCTGTTCGTACAGCAGGGGGCTCTATGGCTACCGTTGCCTATCGCTCTATGGATGATGCATGTCTGGCGGCGAACGTGCAGGCTCATGCCGGGATAGACATCGGCGAAACGCTGATTGGCATGCATCTGCGCCCAATTGCCGTTCCGTTTCGCCCAAGCCTTCGCTGGATTGGTGAAGCACGTGTGACAGCTGCGTTCACTCGTCCTCCACTTATTGGCGGACAACGGGCAGTGTACAGTCTGGAACAAGAAGCCGGCGGAAACTGCGATTAGCATTTGTCGTGTCGGCATGTTAGTACTGATCTTTTTTGCATTAATGATGAGGTACCCAACAGAGGAACAGGCATTTGCTTGTATACCCAACAATTTGACCATGGAGAGGGAGTAATCAATCATGATGGAACATCTGCGTAAAAGTGACCCGGCAGTGATGGAAGCAATGGGGCTTGAACTGAAACGGCAACGCCACAATATCGAGCTGATCGCATCCGAGAATATCGTCAGTGAAGCAGTAATGGAAGCCATGGGCTCCGTGCTTACCAATAAATATGCTGAAGGTTATCCGAACAAACGCTACTATGGTGGCTGTGAGCATGTAGATATCGTCGAAGATATTGCACGTGACCGCGCCAAAGAATTATTCGGCGCCGAGCATGCGAACGTGCAGCCTCACTCTGGAGCACAAGCTAACATGGCGGTATATCTGGCAGCTCTTCAACCTGGAGATACTGTGCTGGGTATGAATCTGGCGCATGGCGGCCATTTAACACACGGAAGCCCGGTTAATGCCTCCGGTTTGTTGTATAACTTTGCTGCTTATGGTGTACGTGAAGACAACTTCCGTATCGACTACGATGAAGTGCGCAAAGCAGCCTTCAAGCACCGCCCTCGTCTGATCGTAGCTGGTGCAAGTGCATATCCGCGTACTATTGATTTTGAAGCTTTTGCTTCCATTGCTAATGATGTAGGTGCTTTGTTCATGGTGGATATGGCACATATCGCAGGTCTCGTGGCAGCAGGGATTCACCCTAGTCCAGTTCCTCATGCCCAATTTGTGACAACAACGACACACAAAACGCTACGTGGTCCGCGTGGGGGTCTAATTCTGACTCGCAAAGCGTGGGCGCAAGCGATTGATAAAGCTATCTTCCCTGGTACTCAAGGAGGACCACTGATGCACGTGATCGCATCCAAAGCAGTTGCTTTGGGTGAAGCGCTCCAGCCATCATTCAAAACCTATGCGCAAAACGTAGTTCGCAACGCACAGGTGCTGGCTGAAACACTGCTGGCAGAGGGGGTTAACATTGTATCTGGTGGTACGGATAATCACCTGATGCTGTTGGACACACGCAATTTGAATATCACAGGTAAAGAAGCGGAGCATGTATTGGATTCCGTGGGTATCACGGTCAACAAAAACGCCATTCCTTTTGACCCAACGAGTCCGTTTGTTACTAGCGGGATCCGTATTGGTACACCTGCTGCAACTTCTCGTGGTATGGATGAAGAGGCTATGGTTAAAATCGGTAAAATCATTGCTGATACTCTTAAAAATCCAAAAGATGATACTGTATTGTCCAAAGCAAGCCAAGCGGTTGGCGAGTTGACAGATAAGTTCCCAATCTATCCAGGAACACAATACTAATTCATCGTCATTCCTTTTAATCTTATATGATAAGGCTGTTTTCCTTTCGTTAGCGGAGGGGGAACAGCCTTTTTTGTGTCCAGACGACTCGAAACTTACATTTTTGGGTAATAAGCGATTACAGTCAGGATTACGCGCGTTTTCCTTCATGATCTACGACAAAGGAGTGATTGCAATGAGCCAAAGAAAATCCGCGCAATTATTGCAGCAGCTCGTATTTGTGGGACCGATGGCGTTGTTTTTCGTCTTAATTATGGTCATTCCGTTCCTGCTGGGGCTGTATTATTCCATGACGAACTGGGATGGCGTATCTGAACATGTCCGATGGCTCGGGCTAGGGAATTACATTCATATTTTTAGAGATGATCCAGATTTCCGTAATGCTTTTTGGTTTACGGTCCGTTTTACCGTATGTGGTGTCATTCTAACGAACCTGGTGGGCTTTTTCCTGGCCTATGCGCTTACAAAGCCATTGCGTACCCGCAATGCACTGCGAACTGTATTTTTTATGCCTAATATGATCGGCGGCTTGCTGCTCGGCTTCATCTGGCAATTTATATTTGTACGCGGTTTTTCGGCGGTGGGAGAGGCGACAGGGCTATCCTTTTTCAAACTACCGTGGTTGGGTGATGGGCCTACTGCTTTTTGGGGAACTGTCATTGTGTTTGTTTGGCAATACGCAGGTTATCTCATGGTTATTTACATATCCTCTCTAAATAATGTCCCGCACGCCCTTATTGAATCGGCTCAAATTGACGGTGCGAGCCGAAGACAGATTTTGCGTCATATCGTGGTGCCGCTTATTATGCCAGCAGTGACCGTCTGCTTGTTCCTAGCGATATCCTGGTCCTTTAAAGTATTTGAGTTGAATTTGGCTTTAACAAAGGGTGGGCCATTCAAGGCGACTGAGTCTGTAGCGTTGGACATATATAATGAAGCGTTTACAAATAATCGACTTGGATTGGGAACTGCCAAGGCTATGATTTTCTTCGTGGTCGTTGCGATCATTACCAGCATTCAGGTGCGTCTCACGAAGAAAAAGGAGGTCGAAATGTAATGGAAAAAACATCGAACTATCGTTTAAGCACATGGGTAGCTGAAATATTGCTTATTGTGGTTGGGTTGATCTTTCTAGTTCCGTTCTATTTTTTGCTCGTGAACTCCGTTAAATCTTTTGGAGACATTTTGGCCCATTCCGCTTCGTGGCCGACAACCTTCCGTTTTGAAAACTATGCTAACGCCTGGAATAAAATAAACTTTCCCACAGCACTCGGGAATTCACTGATCGTCACCATCGTCAGCAATGCGCTTTTGCTGCTGATCAGCTCGATGGCCGCCTACCAAATGGTTCGGCATGACACTCTTTTTAATCGGTTCCTGTTCGGACTGCTTGTGGCTGCGATGGTCGTGCCTTTTCAATCGATTATGTTGCCGCTTATGGAAGTGTCCAACGTATTGAGTCTGAACAACAGCATACCAGGACTAATTTTGTGCTATCTGGGTTTTGGAGCGCCGTTATCAGTTTTTCTGTTTCATGGCTTTATTAAAACGGTACCTATTGAGGTTGAGCAGGCGGCGAGAGTGGACGGTTCTTCTCGTTACGGGGTGTTCTTTCGCATCGTTTGTCCACTGCTGCTCCCTATGTTCGTGACCGTACTTATTTTGAATACGTTATGGATCTGGAATGATTACTTGCTGCCTTCGCTCATTTTGAATGATCCTGAGCTGCGTACGATTCCGATTGCGACCTATATGCTGTTTGGTCAATATACCAAGCAATGGGACTTGGCGTTGCCCGCACTGGTACTTGGAATCACGCCAATCGTTGTGTTTTTTCTGGTGATGCAAAAATACATCGTTTCCGGCATTGCGGCCGGAGCGGTTAAAGGCTGATGGGAGGGATATCGGATGAAAAAGACAGTGCTGCTTGTCATCTCCCTGATGTTGCTGCTTACATGTATGCTTGCAGGTTGTGGTAATACGAAGGCTCAACAGAGTGGGACCAAAACGATACACATTTATCAATTCAAAGTGGAGATTTCGGAACCGTTGAACAAGCTGAAGGCTGAATATGAAAAAACGCACCCTGGGATCAAGCTGGATATCCAATCTGTCGGTGGGGGTACGGACTACGGTGCTTCGTTGAAGGCTAAGTTCGCATCAGGCGATCAGCCGGACATTTTCACGAATGAGGGTTACCAAGATCGCGATACGTGGTTTGAGTACCTGGAGGATTTGTCGGATCAGCCATGGGTGAAGGACTTGGACGATTTCGCCCGTAAGCCGATGACGGTTAACGGTAAGATTTATGGACAGCCTATGAACCTGGAGGGATTCGGTTTTGTCTACAACAAGGATTTGTTCAAAAAAGCGGGTATAACCAAATTGCCTCAGACGTTAGATGAATTGGAGGAAGCAGCCAAGCGACTGAAAGCAGCAGGGATTATCCCTTTTGCTAACGGCTATGCAGAGTGGTGGGTTCTCGGAAACCATTTTATCAATATCCCCTTTGCCAGACAGTCTAACCCGGAAAGTTACGTTGCGGATTTAAACAAAGGAACTGCTCGCATCCCTGGTAATCCCGTGTTCGATCAGTGGGTGAAGTTGCTTGACCTGACTTTAAAATATGGAAACCCCAATCCGCTCACAACGGACTACAACACACAAGTGACACTGTTTTCGACAGGCAAGGCCGCTATGATGCACCAGGGGAACTGGACGCAGCCGCAAATAGATGGAATTAATCCTAACTTGAATTTGGGTATTCTTCCAAGCCCCATAGACAATGATTCCTCTACTGGAGATAAACTGGCTGTGGGAGTGTCCTCAAACTGGGTGGTCAATAAAAATTCTCCTGTGAAGCAGGAGGCAAAGGAATTTCTCAATTGGCTGGTTACATCAGAAACAGGCAAACATTATATCACCAAGGAGTTTAAGTTCGTTCCTGCCTTCAAAAGTATCACGTCTAGTGACGAGACCACAGGTGATTTGGGTGCGGAAATATCTCGGCACGTGAAGGAAGGAAAGATATGGAGCTGGAATTTCCAGCGCTTCCCGAAGGGACTGAATCAGGATTTAAGCAGTAGTATACAAGCCTATATTGCAGGGGTTATTACGAAGGACGAAATGCTTCAGCAATTTCAGGGAGCGTGGGACAATCTGAAGTATAGATAAAGAAATTGCATGGGGTGGCAGAGGTTATATCTCAGGCAGGAAGTTTAGAGCTGGTAGGCTTTGACGGTCAAGGGCCGTCAAAGCCTTTTTGATATGATTTTATATGACAAAAGTCACACGTAAATGGGCCTTGCCAAGCATTTTACTTGTCATATCTTTCCCTTGACAAAAGGTTGCGGTGGCAGGTGTTAAATCAACCAAGGGAATGTTATAATAAACAGGATTTACAGGCACGCATTGCATCTGTGCTTATTTGGTTTGTACAAATAGGTTACATAGATCCTTTCGAATCAGGATGTTCGATATGCTGGTGCGGAAGAACGTGACGATAATACCGGAGGGAATATATCATGGCAAAACTGGTGGTTTGCGATCACCCTTTGATCCAACACAAACTTACATTTATCCGCGATGTGCGGACCAACACGAAAGATTTCCGTGAGCTGGTTGATGAAGTAGCAACCTTGATGGCTTATGAAATTACACGGGATATTCCGCTGGAGAGCATTACAGTGCAGACTCCAGTTGCTGAAACTGAAGGTAAAGTGATTTCTGGTCGTATGCTGGGCCTTATCCCAATTTTGCGTGCAGGCTTGGGTATGCTGGATGGTGTCGTAAAGCTTTTGCCGGCAGCAAAAGTAGGGCATGTGGGATTGTTCCGTGATCCTGAGACATTGCAACCTGTAGAATATTATACAAAGCTGCCTACGGATGTAACTGAACGTGAATTGATCGTAATTGATCCAATGCTTGCAACGGGCGGGTCGGCGATTGCAGCGATTGATGTGTTGAAAAAGAGAGGCTGTACTCAAATTAAAATGATGAATCTGATTGCCGCTCCTGAAGGAGTGAAAGCTGTGCAGGATGCACATCCTGATGTAGACATTTATGTCGCTGCACTGGACGAGCGTTTGGATGATCATGGCTACATCATTCCGGGTCTTGGAGATGCAGGAGACCGCTTGTACGGAACCAAGTAGACTACTTTTAGCGGTTTGGCACAATCTATGGACGCTAAGACAGATCATCTATCTGAAGAACGGAATGATCTGGAAGCAGATGTTTATTATGAAAAGGGGTTCAACAGAAAATGTCTAAAATCAAAGTGATGACAATTTTCGGTGTGCGTCCGGAAGCGATTAAGATGGCTCCTCTCATTTTGGAGCTTCAGCGCCATCCGGAGCATATCGAGTCCGTGGTATGCGTTACAGCTCAACATCGCCAGATGCTTGATCAGGTTCTGGAAGTTTTTAATATTCACCCTGACTATGATCTGGATGTAATGAAGGATCGCCAGACACTCAATGAAATCTCCATACGTGTACTTCAAGGCCTGGAGCCCGTATTGCGTGAGGCGAAGCCTGATATTGTGTTGGTTCACGGCGATACGCTGACGACATTCCTGGCTAGCTATGCAGCCTTTATGCAACAAATTGAAGTAGGGCATGTGGAAGCAGGTTTGCGGACATGGAACAAGCTTTCTCCATATCCTGAGGAAATGAATCGTCAGCTCACAGGTGTGCTGTCCGATCTGCATTTCTCGCCTACTTCTTTGTCGGCTGGAAATTTGCGGAAGGAAAATAAACCTGAATCGCGAATATATGTAACAGGCAATACAGTAACTGACGTGTTTCAGTATACAGTTCGCCAGGACTACGAGCACCCTGTACTGGACTGGGCTCAGGGCAAGCGCCTAATTCTCATGACAGCACATCGTCGGGAGTCCCAAGGGGAACCGCACCGTCAGATTTTTAACGCGGTTAAGCGGATCGCAGACGAGTTTGAGGATATTGCTATTGTTTACCCGGTTCATCCGAGCCCGGCTGTGAAGGAACCTGCATTTGAAATTTTGGGTAACCATCCGCGTATTAAGCTGATTGATCCGCTGGATGTAGTGGATCTGCACAATTTTTATCCGCACACGCATCTGATTCTTACGGATTCCGGTGGTCTTCAGGAAGAAGCGCCTTCGTTCGGAGTACCTGTCCTGGTGCTGCGTGATACGACCGAAAGACCGGAAGGAATTGAAGCGGGTACCTTGGAACTGGTGGGTACAAGTGAAGAGAACGTGTACAGTCGGACCAAGGCTCTTTTGACAGATTCCGCGTTGTATGAGTCTATGAGTCAGGCAGCGAATCCTTACGGTGATGGACAGGCATCTGTAAGAATTGTCAATGCGATTTTGCACCATTATGGTATTCAAACAGAACGTCCTGAAGAATTTCACACAATGTTCACAAAAGGCGTTCGTTCGTAATCATTAATCTTTACAAGGTAAGCATACAGTTAAACTGTACGGTTACCAAGGGATACAGCATTTTTAGATGCTTTGTCGACTGATTTTTATACTTTAGGGCGCTAAAATATCTCAATTGACAAAGCATCTTATATTTAAGTAAAATGGACTGGAATTGCAGGGGTGACATGAGAAAAGTGGTCAAACCTTCCAAGCAAAACAACAACCGAAATAACACCGGAAATGCCTTCAAGGCTATAGGACTGGTGAGCGCGATCGGCATTGATTTGACGATATGCACACTGGGTGGTTTCTATGCCGGGAAATGGCTTGATGCCAAACTTGGTGGATCTGGAATCTGGACTGGCGTAAGCGTTCTCGCAGGCTTGGTTGTAGGCGCATTGAGTATTGCCCTTGTGATCGGAAAGGTACTGAGGGATAAATGAATGAGATGACCCGAATGCAAAAGATGTTATGGATCGTAGCGCTTATGATTATGGCTCTGTGTTTCCTGGTCTCCGCCTTCATGCCCCAACATCGTGACATTGCTCACGGAATCATTCTGGGAACGGGAGTAAGCTGTCTAAATGTGCTATATATGGCCTACAAGATTCGACAGGTTGCGAGTGCGGCTGCCGGTGAAGGAAAGAAGAAAAAGGTGGGGATTGGCTTTGGCGTTCGATTGGCGACCTCTATTTTGGCAGTGGTGCTGGCTATGGAGTTCCCAGCCTATTTCCATGAGATCGCTGTAATGGCAAGCCTGGTAACTGGACAATTTCTTCTTTTAATTATAGGCATCATATTCACGCTACAGGAAAAATAATGGCTCAACTGAGAAAGGGGTGAGAAAACATGTTGCATGAATCACCGATTATCGAATTGGGCGGGTTTAACATTGACTTGTCCGTCATTATTATGCTTTTTGTGACTTGCGCGATTGTATTTGGACTAGCATTTGCTGCAACACGCAATTTGTCTGTGGACAATCCGAGCAAGCTGCAAAATTTTATGGAATGGGTTGTAGAATTCGTTCAAGGACTGATTTCCAGCACAATGGATTTGAAAAAAGGGAAGCCATTCCTCTCCTTGGGGATGACGCTGATCATGTTCATTTTCGTGGGCAATATGCTGGGTTTACCGTTCGGAATTGTGACTGAATTCGATAATGTGCAAAGTGCCCAAGTATTTGGACATGAAATCATTCCAGTCAAAGAAGCACTAGAACAAGCACAGGCGTCTCACCCAGGCGAAGCTGCCCATGTAGGTATCAGCTGGTGGAAATCACCTACCGCAGATGCAGGGGTGTCCATTGGACTTGCATTGATGATCTTTGTCCTGGTTCATTTCCTGGGGATCTTCCGTAATACCAAAGCTTACTTCAAGCATTATGTTCAGCCATTTCCGTTCTTTTTGCCAATTAACTTGATTGAGCAGTTCTCAAAACTATTGACACACGGTATGCGTCTATTCGGTAATATTTTTGCCGGCGAAGTTTTGATTAGTGTTCTGCTGAAAATGACAGCACTTGGTGTGGGAGGTATGGTTGCTTCCGTATTGGGGCTCGTAGTCTGGCAGGGATTCAGTATTTTTGTCGGTAGCATTCAGGCGTTCGTCTTCACCATTTTGACGTTCGTATATATATCACAGGCAATTGACACACATGAAGAAGAACATTAGGTGAATTATGTTTCAGGTTTTTAGTTAAGTTCAGGAGTACGCTTCGCGCTTAACTGCAAATACATGTACAATACAAATACACATCTCTAAGGAGGATTTTTAAAATGGGAGCTTGGGCATTAATAGCAGCAGCTATCGCAGTAGGTTTGGGTGCGCTTGGCGCAGGTATTGGTAACGGTCTGATCGTAAGTAAAACAGTTGAAGGTATCGCTCGTCAGCCAGAGGCGAAGTCCACCTTACAAACTATTATGTTTATCGGTGTAGGTCTGGTCGAAGCCCTACCTATTATCGGTGTCGTTCTGGCATTTATTTTTTACGCTAAGGCTTAATGAATTGAACTAAGCAAGGTTTGGCGGGGAAGGCACAGCCATCCGCGCCTTCTTTGTTCGTTGGAACATGAAAGATCCAGAACCGACGTTCACCGGAAAGGAGTGACTTCAATTGAGTTTAAATTGGACAAGTATCGTTTTCACTATCATTGCATTTTTGATCTTGTACTGGTTACTGACGCGCTATGCATTTGGCCCTCTCTTTTCCGTTATGGAAAAGCGGCGTCAACTCGTGTTACAGCAAATGAATGAGGCGGCACAAACGCGTGAACAGGCTGTTGCTTATGTTGAGGAGCAAAAGCAGGCTCTCCAACAGGCGCGTAAGGAAGCCTACGATATTATAGAACAGTCAAAACAAACAGGTAACAAGCAAGCGGAACAAATTATTATTCAGGCTAAAGACGAAGCTGTCCGCCTGAAAGACGAAGCTGTTCGTGAAATCACAAGCGAGCGTAATAAGGCAGTTGCCGAACTACGCAGCGAAGTGGGTAAAGCTTCGGTACAAATTGCTTCCAAACTGATTCAAAAGGAAATCAAGGAAGACCAAGTCCAGGGAGAGCTTGTCGACCAATACCTTAAAGAGGTAGGAGGCAAAGCATGAGCCGAGATACGGTAGTTGCCAAACGGTATGCGAAAGCTTTGTATGAAGTAGCAGAGCAGGAGCAAACCATTATGGAAACCGAACAGGAGCTACGTGCTTTTGTAGAAACTGTATCGGGGGATGCTGAGATCCGTAAATTCATTAATTCTCCTAACATTACGGAAGCAGTCAAGCTTCAGGTTCTGGCTAGCAATTTTGAAGGCAAGTTGTCTGCGTCGCTGATTAACACGATTAAGCTGCTGATTCAGCGCAGTAGAGCAGATTTGTTCGAATCTCTCTTGGCCGGATATCTCGATATTCAGGAATACAAGTTGGGAATTGCCCATGCTAAGGTGTATTCAACTTATGCTTTAAGTGAGCAGGAAAAAACAGCGGTAGCCGAGGAATTCGGAACCCGTGAACATAAAACAATCCGTGTGGAAAATATAGTGGACCCGAGTCTGCTGGGCGGATTGAAAGTGGTTATCGGCGATACACTGTACGACGGCAGTCTGGCCGGCAAGCTGGATCGTCTCGAGAAATCCTTTAACAGACGAGTATAGAAGATAGGGGTGAACACACTTGAGTATCAAACCTGAGGAAATCAGTTCATTGATTAAAAGTCAGATTGAACAATATAAAAATGATATCGAGGTCGTTGAAGTCGGCACTGTTGTTGAAGTCGGCGACGGTATTGCCCGCGTCTACGGACTGGAAAAAGTTATGGCCGGTGAATTGGTCGAATTCGACACTGGCGTATTGGGCTTGGCGCTCAACGTGGAAGAAAGCAATGTCGGTGTTGTTATTTTGGGTCAATTCTCCGACATTCGTGAAGGTGGTCAAGTAAAACGTACAGGCCAGATCATGCAAGTCCCTGTAGGCGAAGCAATGATCGGGCGTGTAGTTAACCCGCTGGGGCAACCAGTAGACGGTAAAGGACCGATTGCTACAACAGAATTCCGTCCGGTTGAAAGTCAGGCTCCAGGCGTTATGGCCCGTAAATCGGTACATGAGCCAATGCAGACAGGAATTAAAGCTATTGATGCGATGGTTCCGATTGGTCGTGGTCAACGTGAGTTGATTATCGGTGACCGTCAAACAGGTAAAACTTCTATCGCAATCGATGCTATTTTGAACCAAAAAGGCAACGGCATGAAATGTATTTATGTTGCTATTGGTCAAAAACAATCCACGGTTGCTCAAGTTGTTGAAACATTGCGTCGTCATGGTGCGCTGGAATACACGATTGTCGTTACGGCATCTGCTTCCGAACCATCACCATTGCTGTACATTGCTCCTTACTCTGGCTGTGCTATGGGTGAGTACTTTATGTACAAAGGCGAGCACGTCCTCGTTGTTTATGATGACTTGACTAAACAAGCGTCTGCTTACCGGGAACTTTCCCTGTTGCTGCGCCGTCCACCGGGTCGTGAAGCATATCCGGGTGACGTTTTCTACCTGCACTCTCGCTTGCTGGAACGTGCAGCGAAGCTGAATGATGAGTTGGGTGGCGGATCACTTACCGCATTGCCATTCATCGAGACACAGGCTTCCGACGTTTCTGCATATATTCCAACTAACGTTATCTCCATCACGGATGGACAGATCTTCCTGGAAGCTGACTTGTTCTATGCAGGGCAACGTCCGGCGATCAACGTAGGTATTTCCGTATCTCGTGTAGGTGGCTCCGCTCAGATTAAAGCGATGAAAAAGGTTGCAGGTTCCCTGCGTCTGGATCTTGCTCAATATCGCGAGCTTCAAGCGTTCTCCCAATTCGGGTCCGATTTGGATAAATCCACTAAGGCTCGTCTCGATCGCGGTGCACGTATGATGGAAATTTTGAAACAAGGTGTTAACCAACCGCTTGCTGTAGAGCAACAAGTAGTGAGCTTGTATACTGCTGTAAAAGGCTTCCTCGATGATATCCCTGTAGCGGATGTAAAACGTTTTGAAAAAGACTTCCTGTCTTTCATGGAGTCCGATCATCAGGATGTGCTTCAATCAATCCGCGACACGAAAGACTTGGTTGCTGATAATGAAGCAGCTTTGAAGGCAGCTATCGAGAAATTCAAAAAATCATTCGCCACGTCGGTTTAATTATATTGGAATTTGCCTGTTTATGATGAAAGATGTCCTAAGGAAGCGTACCCTCTGGGTTGTGGCTTCCTTGGCATGTTTTACTCTCAATAACAGGCCCTTTAACATATGTGCGGCTGGATTTTAATCTTATGAAGTTAGCTTTGGTTTGGCCAAAGCTTGAAGGTGGTGAAATCATGGCAAAAGGTATGCGCGACATTAAACGTCAGATTAAAAGTGTGCAGAGTTCGAAGCAGATTACGAAAGCGATGGAAATGGTCGCTGCCTCCAAACTGAGAAGAGCTCAAGAGAAAGCAGAGTCGGCTCGACCTTACTCGGAAAAGCTCAAAGAAGTTGTGAGTAGTATTGCCTCTGGAGCGAATAACATCAAGCATCCAATGCTGGAGAGTCGTCCGGTTAAAAAGACGGCTTATCTCATTATTACATCTGATCGTGGTCTGGCTGGTGGTTATAACGCTAATATTCTGCGACAGGTTACGCAGACGATTGCTGAACGTCACCGTTCACAGGATGAATTCGTGATTTTCATCATTGGGCGAAAAGGACGGGATTATTTCAGACGTCGTGAATTCCCTATTGCAGAATCGGTAACAGATCTATCAGATACACCTGCATTTTCAGATATCAAAACGATTGCTAGCAAAGCCGTACAAGGCTTTGAACTTAAAGAATTTGATGAGCTTTATCTATGCTATAACCGCTTTGTTAACGCATTGACTCAAATTCCAACAGTTGATCGGTTGTTGCCGATGGCAACACCGGATTCAGCTACAGCTTCATCCTCAATTAATTATGAGTATGAACCTTCACCAGAAGGAGTGCTGGAAGTATTGCTGCCCCGTTATGCGGAAACGCTCATTTACGGCGCTTTACTGGATGGTAAAGCAAGCGAACTGGGAGCGAAAATGACGGCGATGGGAGCTGCTACGAAGAATGCTACCAAGTTGATTGGAGAGCTTTCCTTGACCTATAACCGTGCTCGTCAAGCGGCTATTACCCAGGAAATTACGGAAATTGTCGCAGGGGCTAACGCTCAGTCTTAATACGACTGGCTTGCGACTATTTGATAACAGGGTCTACACTATTATGATAAACTGCGGGCGCAAAACAAATCAGAATGGTTCAGATTTGCGGCTGTGCAAGCTTGTAGGAGGGAAACCAAAAGATGAACAAAGGACGCGTAGTGAGCATCATGGGTCCGGTTGTCGACGTTGAGTTTGAACGTGGACAGCTTCCGGAAATTCTGAATGCTATTCATATTGGGACTGTGCTGGAGAGCGGAGTCAAAATTGACCTGACGCTCGAAGCTTCAAAACATCTAGGTGATAACCGTGTGCGTTGTATTGCCATGTCTTCCACAGATGGTTTGGTTCGTGGAGCTGAAGCAATAGATCTGGGAGCGCCTATCTCTGTACCTGTCGGCGAAGCTACTCTTGGACGTGTATTTAACGTGCTTGGAACGCCAATTGACAATGGTGCTGATATGAGTGAAGCGGCTAGAAATCCGATTCACCGTCAAGCGCCTTCTTTCGAAGAACTGACAACTCAAGCAGAGATGCTCGAAACTGGTATTAAAGTTATCGACTTGCTGGCTCCTTATGCCAAGGGCGGTAAAGTCGGATTGTTTGGTGGTGCTGGTGTAGGTAAAACCGTAACCATTCAAGAACTGATTAACAATATCGCTCAGGAGCATGGTGGTATTTCTGTATTTGCGGGTGTTGGTGAACGCACACGTGAAGGAAATGACTTGTACCATGAAATGAGAGATTCCGGCGTTATCAACAAAACAGCGATGGTGTTCGGACAAATGAACGAGCCCCCAGGTGCACGTTTGCGTGTTGCCCTCACAGGTCTAACGATGGCGGAATATTTCCGTGACCAAGAAGGCCGTGATGTGTTGCTCTTTATTGATAACATTTTCCGCTTTACCCAAGCAGGCTCTGAGGTTTCTGCCCTGTTGGGACGTATGCCTTCTGCAGTAGGTTACCAGCCTACGCTGGCAACTGAGATGGGTCAATTGCAAGAACGGATCACTTCTACTAAAAAAGGTTCCGTTACTTCCATTCAGGCGATCTACGTGCCTGCGGATGACTATACTGACCCGGCTCCTGCTACAACGTTCGCTCACTTGGATGCTACAACGAATCTGGAACGTAAAATTTCCGAAATGGGTATTTACCCGGCGGTTGATCCACTCGCATCGAGCTCCCGTATTTTGTCTCCAGACGTTGTGGGTGAAGAGCATTACAATGTAGCGCAAGGGGTAAAACAAATTTTGGCCCGCTACAATGAGCTTCAGGATATTATTGCGATTCTGGGTATGGACGAGTTGAGTGAAGAAGATAAAATGCTGGTAGCACGTGCCCGTAAAATCCAGCGTTTCCTTTCACAACCTTTCCACGTTGCTGAGGCATTTAACGGCTTCCCGGGTAAATATGTACCGGTTAAAGAAACGGTGCGTAGCTTCAAAGAAATTTTGGAAGGCAAGCATGACAACCTTCCAGAAGCGGCCTTCCTTTTTGTAGGAGCCATTGAAGAAGCAGTTGAAAAAGCTAAAACGTTGTAAACATACAGGCAGAGAATAGCCGAGCCTTACGAAGTGAGCTGTCTGTGGACAGCTTCCAGGAGGGATTCAAGTGAGCACCTATTTACTAGAGATTGTGACGCCGGAGCGCCTGGTCTATGCAGAACAGGTAAACAGCATCAGTGTTCGCGGCTCGGAAGGCGATCTTGGGATTTTACCAGGACACCTTCCCTTGGTCACTCCCTTGAAGATTGCACCGGTTCGCATTAAAATCGGTGGTCAAACCGAAGTGATTGCGGTCAATGGGGGCTTTATTGAGGTCCGCAAAGACAAAGTGGTCATTTTGGCTGAGAGTGCGGAACGTTCCGAAGATATTGATGTGGAACGTGCCCGTGCAGCAAGGGAGCGGGCAGAACTGCGGCTCCAGAGCAAGCAGGAACAGATAGACCATCATCGGGCAGAAGTCGCTCTGCAACGGGCGCTTAACCGATTGAATGCCACAAGTATCAGAACCAATAAGAATTAATATTGGATTTTGAGTGGAATTTAAAAAGGGTTCGGCATAGTATACGGATGGAATGACAAAGAGACCACTTCATAACTTCTGCCCAAGAATGCCTGCAGAAGGTAAAGTGACGCCTTTGCTTCCTTCGATCACTGTGATCGAGCCCTTTTTTAGCTGTCTTTTCCAAAAGTATAGTCCTATTTCTAGGTTGATAGCTAGGTATTTAGTACCTTTTAAATTCGCGAAACAGAAGTGATTATTCACATTTTGTCGAAATAAATGTACTGGAAACAGAAATAGCACTAGCATATTAGGCGCTTGCCGAGTATTATAAAGAAGTCTGTGACGCAGATGGGAGGAATTACGAATGAACGGGAAGCAGCAGTTGGCTGAACAGTTAAGTCAATCGGCTAGTATGACCGCGCTGATCTCTATGATCGTATCGCTCATCTGTATAGCGTTAGCTTGGTGGGCTTTGCAAAGCTTAAAGCTGGATTTACTAATTCGGCAACCCAAAGGACCGCAGGGCAGATTGCTGCACTTGTTTCTTGCTATTATTTTGGGACAGTTGGTTTCTGGTTTCTTATTGAGCTACATCTCTTGGAGCCAGATGCTGTAGAATTTGTTTTAACATGAAGTAAGCGGGTTATATGACTTTATGACTCTGTATGTGCAGGAATTGTCGAATAACATCATGCCATATTGTTAACAATGGTAAACAAAAGCACCGTACATGTATAACAGCCTGAATCCGTTAGAACGCAGGTGGTCGTCAAGTGTAAAAAACGCTTGTATACTTGTTTTAATCAGTGGTATGATGGCAGTTAGGGTATTAATAAAATCTTGTTTTTTTATGTAATGAAAAAGCAAGGCATGAAAATAGCGGAATATGTTCTTTTTTCCAGAATGGAAAAGGGAAATGACGCGCGGAGGGAACCATAGATGAGCAAATTTATCGTCCGCGGTGGCAACAGATTGACCGGGAGTGTCAAAGTCAGCGGAGCCAAAAACTCAGTTCTGCCGATCATCGCCGCTTCTCTGTTAGGAGAAGAAGGAGAAAGTGTTATTATGGATGCACCTCCTCTAGACGATGTGATGACCATTAACAAAGTGCTGGAGTCCTTAGGAGCAGGCGTTACATACCAAGACGAGGTCATTCGTGTTGACGCGCGGAAGATAATTTCCTGTGAAGCCCCTTACGAGTGGGTTAGGAAAATGCGCGCATCATTTTTGGTTATGGGGCCATTGCTTACACGTTTGGGACGTACAAGAATCTCGCTTCCAGGCGGATGCGCAATTGGAACAAGGCCAATTGATCAGCATTTGAAGGGGTTCGAAGCGTTGGGCGCCGAGATAAGCTTGGGCCAGGGCTTCATTGAAGCTAAAAGTAACGGTCGTCTGCGCGGAGCTAAAGTTTATTTGGATGTAGCCAGCGTAGGAGCAACCGAGAATATTATGATGGCCGCTACTCTTGCTGAGGGCGTAACTACCATTGAGAATGCTGCTAAGGAACCTGAGATCGTTGATCTCGCCAACTTCCTGAATGGCATGGGAGCCAAAGTACGCGGTGCAGGCACAGGCGTAATTCGTATAGAAGGCGTCGAGAAGCTGCATGGAGTAAAACATACGGTCATTCCCGACCGGGTAGAAGCAGGTACTTATATGGTTGCTGCTGCGATCACAGGCGGGAACGTATATGTAGAAGGCGCAATATCCGATCATTTGGGACCGGTTATATCCAAGATGGAAGAAATGGGTGTAACGATTCAACCCGATGAAAATGGTATTCGTGTCATTGCGGATAAGCCGCTAAAGGCCGTTGATGTTAAAACGCTGCCTTATCCTGGGTTTCCAACCGATATGCAGTCTCAGATGATGGCACTTCAACTTGCCGCTGAAGGAACGAGCATCATTACGGAAACTGTGTTTGAAAATCGTTTCATGCATGTGGATGAGTTTCATCTCATGAATGCAGAAATTAAAGTCGAAGGTCGTTCGGCGATTGTAACTGGCAATGCTAAGCTGACGGGTGCGAAAGTAACCTCGACAGATTTGCGTGCAGGTGCGGCGTTAATTCTGACTGGACTTATTGCAGAAGGTACAACGGAGGTATCTGGCGTTCATCACATCGATCGTGGTTACGTTCATTTGGCTGAGAAACTGACTGGATTGGGAGCGGATATTTACAGAGTGACTGTAGATGAATCCAAACTGGATCATTCGGCTAGCACAGAGCGTGTTGTGGCAGAAGAAACGCCGGGGAATCTGTTCAAGAAGATTCAGCCTTCCCTCGCCTAACCTTTAACTTATTGGCATAGGTATAAACTTGAACAATTAGAACCAAGTCCGAAAGGGCTTGGTTTTTTTGTGTTTTTG
Organism: Paenibacillus sp. Mc5Re-14; assembly: GCF_001049835.1. Classification (NCBI taxonomy): domain Bacteria; kingdom Bacillati; phylum Bacillota; class Bacilli; order Caryophanales; family Paenibacillaceae; genus Paenibacillus; species Paenibacillus sp. Mc5Re-14. The sequence goes on from NZ_CVPD01000001.1 coordinate 2,998,848, forward strand.
CTGCTTGTCTTTTTCATTCTTTCAGTTCTCTTAAAACGGTTCTATCAAAGTGGACGACCTCATATGATTGAAAATATCTGCTGGAGTATATCTGTACTTTCAGCCGGACACTTAGCCCTTTGATGGAGGTTTCAGCCTATGAAAGATTCACAGGTTCGCATCCGTATACCAATTCATCATCCTCAGGAACATCGTCAGGTCTCACTTGCGGAGGAAAGCTCTGGCTCTATAGCAACTTCGTTGCAGAAAAATAAACTTATGCAGCAGCATGCAGAATCAACAGGTGAATTTCCGACTATCGCCAAGACCAATCGGCGTACCACAGCGTTGACTTCCACTACTCACACTGTCGGTACGATGCTTCCTGAGGCTGGAACATCGCCCGGTAACACATACGACGCAAGCAGGCGGCGGGGACCGCAGCCGCATCTGCGACCTGCAGCCGGGCGAGCCCCACGTTGGGGCAGCCGCCGCCCATGGCTGCCATTTGCCGCCATGGCAGGGGTGCTGGTGCTTGCCATGGCTGTGCCCGCACTCATGGCATGGCCTCGCCAGGCGGCGCAGCCTTTGCCGACTGGGAGCCGCACAGCCGCACCCGCGCAGTCTAATACGACGGCAAAGAGCGAGGCACCCGTCACGCGCCTGCCGGGTGTCCCGCCGATACCGGCTGTACCCGCTGCTCCAGCGCGTAGCGTGCCAGTCGCGGCAGAGCCGGACGTGCGGGTGTACGTCACGTCTACTGGCCGGACGGAGACATTACCTTTGGAGCAATACATTGTCGGCGTAGTAGCAGCTGAAATGCCGCCCAGCTTTGAGGAAGAGGCATTGAAAGCACAGGCTATCGCCGCGCGTACGTTCATTATCCGGCGTTTGTTGGCTGATGACACCAGCGGCGCCCCGGCGGGCGCAGATGTGACAGATACCGTTAAACACCAGGCTTACATCTCCAAAGCTAAACTTACTAGAGAATGGGAGCGTTCTGGTAAATCCGCAGATCTGGCAAAAATTCGCCAGGCTGTGCGCGAGACCAAGGATACAATCATGGTATATGAGGGTAAACCCATTACAGCTTCTTTTTTTTCTACCAGCAACGGCTATACCGAAAATTCAGAGGATGTATGGGCGAAGGCCGTGCCCTATTTACGAAGTGTGTCTAGTCCATGGGACAAGCAACTGGCCCCCCGTTTTACAGAAACCGTCACACTGAGCCGTCAGAGCGTGTTCGATAGATTGGGATTGAGTCGTGCTGCGGTCACTGCTTCTACTGGAGGTGGGGGTATGCCAGAGATTCGTATACTCTCCAAGACAGAAGGACACCGCATCAAGAAGATTGAGGTGGGAGGCTTGGTCTTTACGGGGCCGGAGATTCGTAACAAACTAGGGCTACGATCGGCTGAATTTACGTGGAAGACCGAAGGGGACCGGATTGCTATAACAACCTATGGGTATGGCCATGGCGTCGGTATGAGCCAGTGGGGAGCCAATGGAATGGCTAAGGAAGGTCATACCGCCACTCAGATTCTTCTTCACTATTATACTGGTATTTCTTTTGCGAATGCCTCTCGTATTCTAAGTTAGTAAATTTTTCGTAACTTTGAAGTATAAAAGAGTTGCGCCCGGTAACACTGGTTACTGAGGTGATGAGCAAATGAGTGAACAAAATAAAAACCAGAACCAAAATCATGAAGATACACCCAAAACCTTTCAGGGTGGAAGAGCTTCACGGCCGTCTTCGTGGAAAAAGCTGTTGTCCAAAAGGTGGGCATACCCGGCAGCCTACATTGCCGCAGCAGCCATTATACTAACCTTAGTGTGGGTCTATCAGGATGCTAGCCAGAAGTCTTTCAAACCTGACCCAGCTAGTCCATCGGTACAAAGCACAAGCGCAGTGAGTACTGATGTTAACGAACAACAACCAGAAAGTGTGGAGGTTGTTGCTCAGTCAGAAAATATCGCGTGGCCGGTGGCAGATGCTAGCGCAGTGCAGGTCGTAAAGCCTTTCTTTGACGAAAACGCGACAGCTGATGAGCAAGCGGCAGCTATGGTAGAGTACGATAAAACATTTACCGCTAACACTGGGATTGACCTTTCTCGGTCCGACGATCAGGCGTTTGAAGTGAGAGCCGCTCTGAGTGGAAAAGTATCTCGTGTGGAACAACATCCGCTGGTAGGTAATGTCGTAGAAATCACGCATGATAATAATCTCAAAACAGTGTACCAAAGCTTGAGCGATCTGAAAGTAAAAGAAGGCGATCAAGTGAAACAAAATGATGTGATTGCTTCAGCAGGTCGCAACGAGCTTGAAAAGGATTTGAAAACACATCTGCATTTTGAAGTGTACCAGGATGACAAGCCGGTGAATCCGGCAGGTCTGCTTCCTAAAAAATAAATGGATCATAGCTTTGCATGCAAAGCGGGGAATTCAAATTCCCTGCTTTTTTCTTGTGTAGTTTTAGCGCATGAGGTAAACATAAGCTGCTTTTGCCAAATAAATAGGCCTTCCGAAGCATGTCTTCCCACCAAACCGCGAATATATAGGCACGCTCCTCATATAATGTACCAAACTATCCACAGTAGGGAGGCGGGAGCGTGCACGATTACATCAAGGAACGGACCATCAAAATCGGTCGCTGTATCGTGGAAACAAGGAATACGGTCCGTACGATTGCCAAGGAATTTGGTGTCTCCAAGAGCACGGTGCATAAAGATCTGACCGAACGGCTGCCTGAAATTAACCCGGATCTTGCCGATCAGGTTAAGCACATTCTCGAATACCATAAATCCATCCGCCATCTGCGGGGGGGTGAAGCGACGAAAATTAAGTACAAAAAAACGAGTGGGAAAAGAAGGGGAATTCTTGTTTCGGGCAAGTCCTAAAAATATATAGTGAATTGGCTGGCAAAGCCATTGAATCAACCCCCTGAAGTATGATATGTTAAAAGATGGTACAAGACGAAAAATGACATGTAACCGTAGGTTTATACATATATTTGCCGCTTCTTGTCGAATCTTAGCTTTTTAAAATATCACTTTGGGGGCCTTTTTAATATGTTCAGTAATGATATCGGTATCGACCTCGGTACGGCCAACGTGCTTATCCACGTCAAAGGTAAGGGGGTTGTTCTTGACGAACCTTCCGTTGTTGCGATAGAAAGCGATACAAAAAGAGTTCTGGCTGTCGGAGAAGAAGCGCGCCGTATGGTAGGACGTACTCCTGGTAATATCATAGCCATCCGTCCATTGCGTGATGGTGTCATCGCCGATTTTGAAGTAACAGAAGCGATGTTGAAATATTTTATTAATCGGGTAGGGGGAAAAAGCTGGTACAGCCACCCTCGTATTTTGATTTGTGCGCCGACGAACATTACCTCAGTGGAGCAAAAAGCGATTCGTGAAGCGGCGGAGCGTAGCGGGGCGAAAGAAGTATTTTTGGAGGAAGAGCCAAAAGCGGCTGCCATCGGGGCAGGAATGGATATCTTTGAGCCTAGCGGCAACATGGTCGTAGATATCGGTGGCGGAACAACAGACGTTGCAGTCCTCTCTATGGGAGATGTTGTAACAGCTTCTTCTATTAAAATGGCAGGGGACAAATTTGATACAGCCATCATGAAATATGTAAAAACGAAGTACAAGCTTCTCATCGGGGAACGTACGGCTGAGGATATCAAGATTGCTATCGGAACCGTGCATCCGAGCGGACGACGTGCTGAGATGGACATCCGTGGACGGGATATGGTATCCGGATTGCCCAAGACGTTAAGTATTTCCGCGGAAGAAGTGCAGGATGCGCTGAGAGATCCCGTGTCAGCGATTGTAGCTGCAGCTAAGTTTGTACTGGAGCAGACCCCACCGGAGCTATCAGCCGATATTATTGACCGTGGTGTCATTTTGACTGGCGGTGGTGCGTTGCTTAGCGGTTTGGACGAGCTGCTTGCTGAAGAATTGCGTGTTCCAGTGCTGGTTGCTGAAGATCCGATGCATTGTGTCGTTAAAGGTACAGGAATTATGCTGGATAATTTGGATCATGTGGTTAAGAAAAAGTTCTAATCTGCCGATAGTGACTATAAGAGACTCGTGTGCGGTCAGGCAGGTTGCCTAGCATTTTGGCTTTAGTGCCTCCATGCGAGCATATAATTGATGAGCAGAGTATAGGATTGGGGTGCACGATACATGTTGAGAGGTTTATATACTGCGGCCGCCGGAATGATGACACAACAACGACGTCATGACACTGTGACGCAAAATATTGCTAATATGAATACCACGGGATATAAACAGGAGAATAGCGTTCAACGCTCATTCCCCGAAATGCTTATTTCCATGACGGGGGGAAACCCTGATAACCCGGACCGTACGGTCGGCAAGCTCAATACTGGCGTTTTTGCTGAGGAAAGCCTCTCTCCTTACATTCAGGGAGCGTTGAAGGATAGTGGACAAACTACGGATTTTGCGTTACAGTCCAATATTAATGTGAACGACCCGGCTACTGGTCGACCTATGGCTTTTGATCAGGCTGGAAAATTCATCAATGCTAACGGTGAAGTCACCTATCGTCCAGAAGCGTTTTTTACGGTACGGGACAATAATGGTAATGTCCGCTATACACGTGATGGGCATTTCCAAGTAAATGGAACGGGAGCATTACTTTCGTCGACTGGTTCAGCAGTGTTGGATACGAATGGAAACCCAATTCAATTGACGGGGTCTGTCTCAGCGCTTAAAGTAAATGAACGGGGTCAATTGGTGGACAGCCAATCCAACCAGTTGCTCGGAACGACGCTTGGAATTAGTGTGATTGATCGGCCGTACCAGCTCGTTCGTGAGGGCAACGGTAATTTCCGCCTGAATGATACGGATGGTGCTACGGCTAGAATGATGACCGCTAATGATACTGTATCTGTTCGCCAGGGCTATCTGGAAGTATCTAATGTAGATGCTGCTCAGTCGATGGTGGACATGATGGCTGCGTTAAGAGCGTATGAAGCGAATCAGAAGGTTATTCAATTTTATGATAAAAGCTTGGACAAGGCCGTTAACGAAGTAGGCCGTGTATAACAGGGGGTAAGTGATGAACAACTCCATGATTGGCGCAATGGTGTCTATGGCCAGTGTGCAGCAGCGTTTGGATTTAATTGCCGATAATATCGCCAATGTCAATACGGTTGGTTATAAGAGTAAACAAGGTTCCTTTGAAGATGTATTGGCTAATGTGCAGCAACAGCCTTCAACGTATCTCCAAAATGGACGGGCGATGCCGCTCGGCTATAATTTGGGCTACGGAGTCAAAACAAACGCAATTATGAAAAATATGGAACAAGGTCCGCTCAAGGAGACGGGACTTCCTACGGATCTGGCGATCCAGGGGAATGCCTTGTTTGAAATCCAGGGAAATGGGCAAAAAGCTTGGACGCGTGACGGCAGCTTTCATTTTATTCCTGATCCGAATGATAATGAGACGATGATGTTGACCACTGCCGAAGGTTATTCTGTGCTGGATAATAACGATATTCCTGTGACTGCGCCAGCGGGTTCCAAAGTAGCTATTAACTCCGATGGCGAATTGCTGATTCGTGCTAATGGAACTGGCGCTCCGACAGTTGGTCAGCGAATTAAGCTAATGGATGTACAGCGTCCAGAAGGATTGCAACAGCGGGATGATAACCTGTTTGTGTTAGCAAATGGTGTGACAGAAGCCGATGTATTCGGGGCAGCAGGGGTGGCAGGTGCTGTTCCAACGGACGTATCTGTGCGTTCCGGTTATCTTGAGGAGTCTAATGTGGATTTAGCGGGCGAAATGACGGATATGATGCAAGTCCAGCGGATGTATCAAATGGCGGCACGGGCATTAACCTCTAGCGATACGATGATGAACCTGGCCAATAATTTGAGGGCTTAAGGATTTGGTGATGAAGGAAGAACAATCTGATTCCCGTCCGGTGCCTGAAAAGACTAAATCCCGCTGGCGTACTGCTCGTTATTTCGTAGTTCCGTTGTTGCTCCTGTTCTCGCTGTTAGGCGGCTTAATTGCAGGATATGTAATTGTAGGTAAGCAAGGGCTGGCAGGCGTATTTGAATGGAAAACCTGGCAGCATGTCATTGATCTTATATTTGCGCCTTGATTTATTTTTAAAAAAGTGACTGTGGTGGGAGAAGGTCGCTCCGCGAATGATTTGATCTTACGATCGCTGTTGCAACGGAATTTTCATATTATTAAGTTATTTAGATGTAAAAATCCCGTTGCAAAGGCGAACACTTACGCTTCTCCAGATTCAAATCCTTCGTTCCGCTGCTACCCGCCATTGTCCACTTTTGTAAAGGTAAATCAACCCGCTATTTTGTGGGTAGTAAATAAAAAAACAAACCCTGTGCCAGTGGCGCAGGGTTTTATTATGTTTTCACCGCAGAACCCTCCAGTGTAGCGAGTATGGATTGCAACCAATTGAGGCCGTTCAGAGGCCTTCGTTTGTTTTGTTTGCTCTTCGCGACAAGCGAGTATTATTGAAGCGAGCTTTCTTTTTGAGCTAAAAGTAACTAGGCGGAGAGGTTTATTTGAATCTGGAGAAGCGGTAGCGTTCGCCTTTGCCCCTAAATTTTAACCTTACAGGCTTTTGTAGAATGAGAAAATTAAGGGGCAACAGCGATCGGAAGATCAAATAAATCGCGCAGCCTGTCCCCCTTGATTCAAATTGAAACTTCGCTTCACCCCCATAATAGGAGCAACAAATATGGTACTTCCGCATAATTTTCTTTTTGCATCTGATGAATGTATAATGATGGGGAGTTTATAACACTACGGGGTAAAACCAAGCACGAGCAAAAGGGCTTCTTCTCGCCTCTGGTTGCGTAACCGGCGGAAAAAGCCCCTTATCTCAACCTTCACTTCTGCAGTAGGTGAAGGATATCTAACATTGTTGCCGTGATGAGCTGTTTTTATACAGCGTTAGCGGGGTAATATTATGCTTGCAGTAACTCTGGCTGAACAGAGTCAAATCTGCAAGCGAGAGGAGTTATTAAGGTAAATGGACAAATTGCAATTGGATGTTAATCAAATTCAGGAGATTATTCCGCATCGACCGCCATTTTTGTTGGTGGACCGTATTATTGAACTGGAGGAAGGTAAAAGAGCAGTAGGAATTAAAAATGTAACGATGACTGAGCCCCATTTCATTGGACATTTTCCGGGTTATCCCGTTATGCCTGGTGTGTTGATCACTGAAGCGTTGGCTCAAGTCGGAGCAGTCGCATTACTGCACCTAGAGAGCAATCGCGGCAAAATCGGCTTTTTGGCAGGGTTGGACGGCTTCCGTTTCCGTGGACAGGTAGTCCCTGGGGATACGCTGACACTTGAAGTGGAAATCACTCGTTCCAAAGGTGCTTTTGGTAAAGGGAAAGCTACGGCGAAAGTGGGCGATACAGTAGTAGCTGAGGGCGAGATTATGTTCGCTTTATCAGACCCACCTCAATAGACAAGCCCTGCCGACATAAGCACGACGTCTGAACCGAGTGCATGTGTACATAGAGATCCTGTTTTGACAACCCAAAAATGGAGAGGGGAAATTCCGTATGACGCAGTTGAGTAAAAAAGCATTAGAAGGCATTGAGAGCTGGCTGCAAGACCCTTATATTGATGAAGAAACCAAACAGGAGTTGCGCGCATTGCAAGGCAACGACCAGGAACTAGAGGATCGCTTTTACAAAGAACTGGAATTCGGTACAGGCGGTCTACGTGGAGTAATTGGGGCAGGCAGTAACCGGATGAATCGTTATGTGATCGGACGTGCGACACAAGGGCTCGCTCGCTATATTTTAGAGCAGCATGCTGGCAAAGAAGGCAAACCTTCGGTTGTCATAGCACATGATTCGCGTCATTTTTCGCCAGAGTTTGCTTTGGATGCAGCTTTGGTGCTGGCGGGCAATGGTATCGTAGCTAAGTTGTTCCCTTCCTTGCGTCCAACGCCACAGCTTTCGTTTAGTGTACGTCATTTGGGAGCCAGTGGAGGAATTGTTGTCACGGCGAGTCACAATCCTCCCGAGTATAATGGTTACAAGGTATACAATAATGAAGGTGGCCAGCTTGTTCCAGATCAGGCTGAAAAGGTGATTGGCTATATTCGTGAGGTTCCTTCTTTTGCTGACATCAAAAGTCTGACACGTGAAGAAGCAGAGGCACAGGGATTGTTGATTTGGCTTGGAGAAGAGGAAGATGAAGCGTTTGTGGATACGGTAGCCGGTGTGAGTGTGAACCGAGAACTGATTGCAGCTGGACCAGGCAAGAACTTTAAAGTTGTATTTACACCTCTTCATGGCACTGGAAATATACCTGTTCGTCGTGTACTGGAGAAAATCGGTTTTGAACAGGTGCATATTGTGCCTGAGCAAGAGCAGCCAGATGCAGAATTTTCGACCGTTAAGTCGCCTAATCCGGAAGAACGTGATGCGTTCAAGCTGGCCATTGCGCTGGGTGAGAAGATTGGTGCAGATCTGTTGATCGGAACAGACCCTGATGCTGACCGTATGGGGGCAGTTGTGAAAAACCGTGATGGCGAATATGTGGTATTGTCCGGTAATCAGTCCGGCGCAATTATGGTTTACTACTTGCTGAATCAACTGAAAGAAACTGGCAAGCTTCCGAATAATGGTGCAGTTATCAAAACCATCGTAACTAGTGAAATGGGTGCAGTCATTGCCGAATATTTTGGAGCAACAGTGTTTAACACGCTAACCGGCTTCAAGTATATTGGCGAGAAAATGAACCAGTTTGACCAAACTGGCGAGTATACCTACCTGTTTGGCTATGAAGAGAGCTACGGCTATCTGGCAGGAAATTACGCACGTGACAAGGATGCTGTCTTGGCGGCCATGCTGATCGCCGAAGCTGCTGCTTATTACAGCACGCAAGGCAAGACGCTCTATGATGTTTTACAAGAGCTATACGAGCAGTTTGGCTACTTCCTTGAAAAGCTGGAGTCTCGTACACTCAAGGGTAAGGATGGAGTGGAGCAAATCCAGAGCAAAATGACGGATTGGCGCAGCAACGCACCTCAAGAGATTGCAGGCGTAAAGGTAGACAAAGTACTGGACTACTCGCAAGGCTTGGACGGACTTCCGCAGGAAAACGTACTCAAGTTTTTATTGGAGGACGGTTCTTGGTTCTGCCTGCGTCCTTCGGGCACAGAGCCTAAAATCAAAGTATACTTTGCAGTACGTGGTTCCTCGCTGTCAGACGCGGAGCAAAGAATCGGTCAGCTGGTCGATGCTGTTATGGCCCGCGTAGACGCTTGAGAAAATTCCCTTTATAATAGAATAGGTTAAGGTAATTAGATATGGAATAAGTAATCGGTGACCTCTCACGGCAAAGGGCAGTACGCCGTGGAGGTCATTTCTCTGTATTGCAGAATAACCTGGAAGAGGCTTTGGAAAAATAGGCTTATTCCGGCAACGGAGGATTTTGCAAAATTCAATGAGTGGCCTACTCAAGAGTAGAATGGCAAGGTGGGCAGCATTGAATTTTGCAAAATCCCGAATATTAAGGAGGTTCTTTGGTGTATCAGAAATGGCAGTATTGGAATACAGCTTCTCGAAAATGGTTGTGGATTCTGGTTGCGGTTGGCTTGCTGGCTTCCATTCCAGTTATCGCCGATCGTGTAAAGACAGAATCCTCGAGTAAAAAAGTAGAGATTGTATTCGATTATCGGGATTTGACGGAGGCGGCTTCGTATCAGGCTCATCCGCAGGACTATCTGAATGAGCAGCTTGACCGCTTACAACAGGCTGGTGTGAACAGCATGGCGATGTATGAAAGTACGTTGGATGATTTCCGTAAAGCGGGCCGCATTGTAACTTATACGACTCAGAATGTTGCGGATCTGGAAAAACGTCTTTCACCTGCAAATGAGAATTTTACGTACGTTGTTTTCGCTGACAAAGAAAATGCTGAAGCACTAAAGCCGTTAATTTTACGTACGTTTACAAGTCTGGGCATCAACGTAAAGCCGTGGAGTTATCAGGGACAGGAAGGGCTTGTTGTGGAAACATCCCCAGAGGATGCGTATCTCAAGCCTATGCAGCCTGACCCGATTGCTATGAAGCAGCTCCGGAGTAAAGGATTTTTTATTGTTCCACGCATGAGTGACAGCCTTCCCTATAACCAGGAGTTGACGGAAGAGATGCTGGCTTCCTTTCAGCAAAATGGTGTAAAGCGCATTTTGTTTGAAGGGGATTCAGTCAAAGGCTTTACTGATAACGAGAAAGAGCATAGCTTAGCGGCATTTGCTAAATTGCTGAACAAATACGATATCGGCCTAGCTGCTATCGAAAACTTAAAGAAACCGCAGGCAGGCTTCAATAAGCTCGCTTACGATATCCACTATAATGTTGTGCGTCTATACTCACTAAGTGATAAAGATTCAACACTCGATGTGGAAACGTTGGCCGATCGTTTTGCACTCGCCACCAAGGATCGGAATATTCGCATGTTGTATCTGAATACCGCGCCTAGCCGCAGTGTTGCTGAGGCCAAGGTGAAAGACTCGGTTGATAACCTGATCCACAGCTTAGACAAACCGGGCAACGCTGTACAACGAATGGAGAAAAAAGGGTTTGAACTTGGACAAGCTGAACCGTTCCAAGTGGTCGATTCCTCCATTCAGCGCTATCTCAAAATGATCGTCGTACTGGGTGCGCTAGCTTTCTTCTCCATTATGGTGTCCTATTTCGTTCCGGCATTGACTTTGCTGGCATTTGCACTCGGTTTGGTTGGTTCTGCTGGGCTTTATGTTTTGAACTCCAGCTTGATGGAACAAGGTTTGGCGCTGCTTGCAGCGATTAGCGGACCTACGGTTGCGATGATCATTGCAGTGCGTACGATCAGAATTAAACGTGAACAGGAGCCTGAACTTTCTGTAGGTCAACGATTGACTCGCACCCTTATACTGTACGTACAGACAGCGATCTTGTCACTGGCTGCAGTGCCTTTTGTTATTGCGCTGTTGAACAGCATTGCCTACAGCCTGGTGCTAAACCAATTTAGAGGTGTAAGTTTGCTTCACATTCTGCCGATCTTCTTGGCGGCGATTTATATTTTCTTTTATCGTGGCGTTTCTATACGGGAGGAAATCTCCAAACTGTTACGTATGCCGATTACTGTATTGTGGGTTATTGCACTGGCTGTTATCGCCGCGGCAGGCTACTACTATTTGACTCGTACTGGAAACGCAGGTACGGTGTCGAACACCGAGCTGGTTTTCCGTAACTTCCTGGAGAATGCGTTTGGTGTACGTCCGCGCAATAAGGAATTCTTAATGGCTCATCCACTGTTTATTGCAGGGGCATTCCTGGCTTTGAAATATCGCAAAGCAATCTATTTGCTGATCATAGCTGCTATTGGTCAAGCCTCGATGGTCGATACCTTTGCTCACATTCACTCTCCAGCTGCACTCTCGCTTAGTCGTGGGCTGTTGGGATTGGGACTTGGATTGGTGCTGGGAATCATCGCAATTGTCGTGTGGCAAGTGCTGGAAGGATGTTGGAAGAAATGGTCACCACAGCTAAAACGATAATAATCTCGGGTTATTACGGGTTTCGCAATAGTGGGGATGAAGCGGTGCTCAAGTCGATTTTGACTGCTTTAGAAGAGGAAAGCCGTCAGGCGGGGATTACGGTCAAGCCTGTTGTTCTATCTTCTGACCCTGCTTGGACACAGAAAATGTACGGAGTAGAAGCTGTTCCGCGAATGAGCCTGGGGGAAGTGCGGAGAGCGATTAAAAACAGTGACGGGCTCATTAGTGGCGGCGGGAGTCTGCTCCAGGATGCTACAAGCCCTAAAAGCATTCCGTATTATCTGGCGATTCTGAAACTGGCTCAATGGGCTGGAAAGCCAACGTTTGTATACGCTCAGGGCATGGGCCCAGTACAACGGAAGATATTTTATCCTATGATCCGATCTGTATTTCAACGCTGTGAATATGTTTCCGTCAGAGATGAGCAATCTGCTGCTTTGCTGAGTACCATGAAACTGAAACGTCCGGTTGTCGAGGTTGTTCCTGATCCTGTAATGGGGCTTCCTTTGCCCTCCGGTTCCGAGCTGCATGATGCTGCAACTGAGGCTGATGGGGATAAACTCCCAGTCGTTGGCGTGTCTGTACGCTACTGGGATAAGGAACAACGCGATTTAACGGCTATTGCAGATGGCTTAAAAAGATTAGCTGAGGAACGCCGTGTTCACTTGCGTTTCTTACCATTCCATTTACCTGACGACGTACAGGCTTCAAGGATGGTAATGGATTTGTTGGGGGATATTAGGGGGACAGGGAGCCTTGTCAGCATGTGTGACCAAGTTACCGACCCTCAACAGATGCTTTTGGAGGTCAGCAGATGCAGTTTGATGATCGGGATGAGGCTGCACAGCTTAATCTATGCAGCGTCCCATCAAGTGCCCCCGTTGGGTATATCTTACGATCCCAAAATTGATCATTTCCTCAGCCGTGTTGGTAGCCAGCCTGTAGGTACTACAGATGCACTGGATGGGCAAAGGCTGGCTAACGAGTCTATGCGGCTGCTGGATCAGCGTAGTCAATGGATCGAGAGCCAAGGGGCAGCAATTGCTTTGTTAAAAAGTGAGGCTCGCTTACCAGCACAGCATATCGTTAATTACTTGTGTCGCAAAGGATGATGGATACAGTGACAGTTGATAAGGTTACGAGTGTGCCTACCGTCCCGATTTTCGGTGTTCAGGTATCAAGGCTTAATATGAAAGGTACATTAAATGTATTAATTCAGGCGGTGAAGTCTCGCCGCCCCCATCAAGTGATCACTGCCAATCCGATTATGGTCATGGCTGCATTGGAAGATCCAGTGTATATGAATGTGATGAAACAGGCAGAGTTGATTGTTCCAGATGGAACTGGTGTGGTCTGGGCAGCAAACTATGTTGGACATCCTGTACCCGAGAGGGTGGCAGGTTTTGACTTGTTACATGAATTGCTCGCAGCTGGAGAAAACTATCATTGGAAAGTTTATTTACTTGGATCAACGCCTGAAGTGATTCAAGCGACCGCTCAGCGGGTACAGGAGCTTTATCCTGGAATTACGGTTTGTGGCAAGCGCGATGGTTTTTTTGGTCCTAACGAGGATGAAGCGGTGATTAGGGCTATTCGTGAAGCGAACCCTGATTTGTTGTTTGTAGCGCGTGGAGCTGATACGCAGGAACCTTGGATTGGTAAATATAAGGAACAACTGGGTGTACCGGTGATGATGGGGGTCGGCGGTAGTTTCGATGTTATATCAGGAAAAACAAAACGCGCACCTAAACTGTTTCAAAAGCTACGAGCTGAGTGGTTATATAGACTCATAAAAGAGCCTAGTCGTTATAAAAGAATGCTTGCGTTGCCGAAATTCGCAGTGAAAGTGATGCGTGAAAAAGAAAACGTCACAAAAGTGTGATAAATAGCTTGAATCTGCCTTTAAAACCCGCTAATTTGCCAGAATATGAGGCTTGGTATTTATTTTTGATCAGAGTATAATTCAATGCGGTTACATCTGAAAAGGCATTGCTTTAAAATTGGGGGTCGAATGATCAAATGTTATTGATCTATATTATTGGTTTCATCATGGCACTGGGACTTGCGCTGTTACTTACGCCGCTTGTCAAGAAATTCGCTGTGAAGGTTGGAGCCGTCGATGTGCCGAATGCCCGAAAAGTACATACCCGAATTATGCCGCGTCTTGGCGGTCTGGGGATTTTCTTGGCATTTCTGTTGTCCTTATTGGCGATGTTACCTTTTGTGCCTGACGGAATGCTGTCCTCGCGGGATATTAACTTTATTGCAGCCTTTCTGATTGGCGGTACGCTGATTACATTGATTGGTGCTCTCGATGATCGTTTTGATCTTAATGCAAAATTGAAATTTTTGGCTCAAATTGCCGTGGCATGTATGGTCGTGTTTGCTTTTGATATTCGTGTGGATTTTGTAAATGTACCTTTTCAGGATGCATACTCTTCTTTAGAAAGCTGGATTTCCATTCCGCTTACGATATTTTGGATCGTAGGTGTGACCAATGCTATCAATTTGATTGACGGTCTGGATGGACTAGCTGCAGGTGTCTCAGGAATTGCGATTGGAACGATCGCTGTGATGTCACTACTAATGGGCAATTACATGGTGGCAATGCTTTGCCTTGTGCTGTTAGGTAGTATTATCGGATTTTTATTTTTTAACTTTCATCCTGCAAAAATATTTATGGGTGATACAGGGTCCTTATTTTTAGGTTTCTCTCTAGCTATGCTTTCAATGCTTGGTTTCAAGCAAATTGCTATCGTATCATTTATTACGCCATTGATTATTATCGGTGTACCTTTGTCAGATACATTCTTTGCTATTATTCGTCGCAAGTTGCAGAAAAAACCGATATTCTCACCGGATAAAGGCCATTTGCATCACTGCTTGCGCGAACTAGGCTTCAGTCACAGACAGACGGTGTTGATTATCTACGGTATTGCTGTATTTTTCGGTATATTAGCCGTTATCCAATCGTCGGCTGCGCTTAATGAAGCAAACTGGGTCACCTTTGTCGTGATATGTATCATGATGTTCTTCCTACAGATCGGAGCAGAAGTTATTGGTCTCGTTGGCAAAACTAAACGTCCTGTTCTTAACACACTAATTCGGTTGTTGGCTAAACCAGATTCCCAGACGCGATCGAAATTATAATTTTAATTTAAATGTAAGCCTTCAAGCTTAGCGGTATACCGCAGGTTTGAAGGCTTTTTTGATGTTTGCTGTAAAAAAACTCCCTCCTTTTTTGAGAATTTACTAATTTTTTGTATGTTTGCTACCGATAAAAAAAGTAATGAATGATTACGTACCCCAAGGTGCGACAGAATCAAAGGAGGACAATGATTTGAAACGATTGCTATCCATGTTGCTGACGGTTGGTCTCATCATTGGCTTGGTGCCGGCGGCCCTGGTAGGTACGGCTCATGCTGCGACAGGAACTTATTTCATTTTTCCAAATGAAAAATATGATGCGGATTCGGCCAGAATGGTAAACACTGACCGTGTTACAGTTAACGGTACGATTAACGGAGTGAATGGAAGTACTATATCGTATAGTGTATTCCAACTCTCTAAAAATGGAACAAACCTTAACGTAGTTAATAAAAATGAGAGTCAAAAGGGCGGAATTACGGTCAATGGCTCTACGATTCAAATTTCAGACATTAAACTTTTTCCTGGTTTGAACCGAATTACATTCCAAAGTAGTCAAAATTCGGCTGAAATGAAGGACTCCATTTATATTGAGTATCAGGATGGACCCAAGCTGTATGATCTGTCTGCCACACTGAATGGTGAAACCCAGCAGTTAGTAGAGAATCAGACGGCGGTACTGACAGACGCACGAAATAGCGGTACGGATGATGTGAAAGTAGTCATTCAAGGTACGGCGCCTAATGCTGACAGTGTAACGCTTACTTCTACAAAAAGTAGCAATACGTATACTGTTAACTCCTATACCAGTTATAAGCTAACAGGAAGTGTTGTACTCAGCCCGGGTAAAAATATAGTGACGATTAAAGTGGGTAACGGAACTCAGGCTCTTACGGTTACGCGTGAAATCACGATTTATACGGGTAAACCTGAATTTTCTGATCTGACTTTGAACAAGGACGGAAATGTGTCTGCTGATCTGACGACTTCGCCTGACTTTACTGTATCGTCTACGAGTGGTGTGGTTTTGAAAGGTAATGTTCTGGTTCCTTCCGGAGCAACTGATCCAGTAGTGAGCAAAATTAATGCTAGATTTACGGACGTAAGCAATAACGGTAGCGCAATTGGTGATACCAATGGAATTGATGCTACGATTGATACAGCAAATGTTGTTACATCTACTGGTTACAAATTATATCCGTTCCAGGTAACAGTGCCTGATGGCATCGTAACCGACCACTTGATTCGTGCATCTCTGAGTGTAGGTTTTGCAAATGGAACGAGTTCCAATGCATCTGCGGTTCAATTTACATTGCGCAGCAGCACACAGCCTTATATTGATGACGTGAACTTTCTCCCGGATCTTAATAATCAGCTGTTGAATAGAATCAAGGGTAGCGGGTCTGATCAAGCAGCTGCCATAGATGAAGCCATGAAATTAACAGGAAGTTCTATGAAGAACAAGACTACTGATGCTCCATCAGTGCCTGTAGGTATGGAGTTTATCATTGTTAATGGTACGCCTAGCTCAATTAACGAGCTTTCTGGTGTATCGGTTCATACCGTGGGTTCACCCCAAGATGTGATTCGGACAATTAATGGTAAGTCAACACAAGTGAAAAAAATTGTTGCTTACGTAGATACTTTGCCTAAAGAAGGACAAAACGTACTAAATTTTTACCTGAATGGTGACTCAAGTAAATTGATCAAGGCAACTGTTAATTTATTACAGGGTCCATTCATGAAATACGATACCATTTATGATGGTCAACAAATTCCGTTGAATACATCGAGTGCAAACTTAAATACGTACAAACTGAATCAATTGGGTTATTTTAAAGGTAAATTGCTGGACGTGAGTAATGCTGCGGATATTCACTACACTGGCAGTAACCGAAATGTATTCTTGTATGTGAACAACGTATTAGTTGATCTTGATGGCTCAGGAGCGAACTTTAAGTTGGCTGCTTCCTCGGAAACAGCGGCTGCCAACGCACTGGCAAACGGAAATAATGAAATCAAGTTTGTGTTTAAGCCAGGTATTGAATATAGCAATACGGTAAAAGTAAACTTTACACAAACGAATATTCCAGTAATTCCTGTTCCAAACACACAAGGAATTATTCCTTTTACACCCGTTAGCGGTCTGAGCAATACGCCGAAATATAGCGAAATTGCACCGAAATCAAAAGATGCAAACTTCACTAAAGTAGATGACACTAACTACAATACATCGCTGAAAAATATCAATATCTTTGGTACTTTCAGTCTTGCTGATTTGGGTAAAGCGGATCAGGTGAGTGGTTCGTTAAGTGATATTGCCAATAAAGATCAATACATTTTAGAAATTAAAGGTTCGGACGACAGTGAGGTAAACTGGACGCTGAATAACGAGTTCTTCTCAGCGGAAGATGCCAAAACGGCATACAACTCTGGTGCTACTACGGATAAGTTTACAAGCAAAGATTTGAAAGACCTGCTCGTATACTACCATCCGGACAAAAAGTATTTCAGTTTTGTATTGAAAAACCAAACTATTTCGCAAGATGGAACGCCAGTAGCTTATAACATTACCTTGTACAACAGCGGCAAGAGCGGACCGTTTGCTACTTTCCGACTGCAAGTATCCGGTCAATCTACATCTTTTGATATCTTGCGTCCGCTTCCTGAAAAAAGAATCGTGAATCAAAACTTTGTGCAAGTTGTTGTGAACGCAGGTAATGCAGATAGTGTTATGGTAGGTAAGGAGAAAGCAGTTCAAGAAGGTTTTGATTCTGATTACGATGGTACTGTTGATTACCCATCAACCTACAAAGCCATCGTTACAGGTCTAAAAGCCAACAAAGATAATAAAATTGATGTAGTGGTTACAGTAGGCAAGGAAAAATTAAAACAGACCATTACTGTTAAATATGTGCCTACTAATATTCCTGGCGAGCAGTACATGGAAGCGATGAAAACATCGCACAAAGTGTTCGATGGCAATCTTACACTTGCGTTCGCGAAGGGAACGAGCCTGATTCGTCGGGATTACGATCAACCACAGCAATTCAAAAACCAGGTTTTCTCTGGCCACACTTTGTACTTTGCGATCGCGAATAGCGAAGATGGTGTGGTAGACCGTCATGAATTTGAAACTGAAAAAGCATTGTCCGACATGCGGAGCTTGATTGCAGATGGAAGTAGATACTTCAACAGAGATTTCCCAAGTCGCTTTACCAAGTCCAGTCCAGTATTCTGGATTGACCCAGGCACAGCAGATGATATCAAAACAGATGCTTACGATCCGGTAACGTATGGTGCTGATCCATATCAATTGGCAAACAAATCGCAAAATGACAGTAGCAAGATCAAAAACTTCTACTGGCGTGACCCATCTAACGAGCTAGTACCTTCCAAGCGTGCTACATTGACGCTGACGTATGATAGCAGTATTGCTCAGGATGCAGGGAAACAAATGACAGTGTTCTTTTTTGATCCTGATTTGAAGGATTGGCAGAACATTGGTGGTGTGGTGGATCCGAAGAAGCATACCATTAAAGTACCATTTGACCGTTTCGGATACTATGTAGTCGCTAAGGTTGGGGAAACGTATAGTGATGTCATTAAGCACAAATACGCTAGAGATTATATCGAAGCTATCTTGGCCAAAGGTGTCATGAACCCAATGGATCCAATTAATAGCTTTGGACCTGACAGCTACATTAAAAGAGGCGAATTCACGTCGATGATTGTCAAAGGTCTGCAAATTCCGCTTAATTTCAGTGGAGCGAAGCATTTCGACGACGTGTCTATTCCAAATACGATATCCGCAGATGCGCTCTACGATTATCGTTATATTGAAACAGCTGCGCGTGCCGGTATTGTCAAAGGTTCGCAACCAAGAATCTTTATGCCGGAAGATGTAATCACACGTCAAGATGCAGCAGTCATTATCGCCAAGGCATTGAATTTGAAGCTGGAAACAGATCATGACAAGATCATGAAAAATCTGTCCAAGACCTTTAAAGATGCGGACAAGATCGATTACTACGCACAAGCATCTGTATTGGCTATTGCTAAGAAAGGCTTTATCACAGGGTCGCCTGTAGACGCAAGTGATCTGAAAAAAGGATATATGTTTAACCCTACATCCTTGACCTTGCGCGGAGATGCAGCCATTATTGTAGCTAAAGTTATGGCTGATAAAAAACTGCTTCCTAAAATTTAATCCTTCCAACAACCTGAAATTATTAAACATCCCTCCATGAGAAATGGAAATTCCCTTTCATATACATGAGAGGGATGTTTTTTATAAATCAGCTATTTGACTGGAATTACGGGCCTATGCCATAATATCAATGAGATGAAAACTTTGGAGAAGCATTACGGCATTTTTATTTAGCTTTGCCTTAAATGGGTGTATTAATTGCTTTTTTTTTTAAGAATTTATCTCAAAATGTGTTTATTATTTTTGTATATGTTTTTTTGCGCATTTATCTGAAACTTTACGCCTATTTCATCGTAGTAGAGGATGTGTGTGCTTAAATATTACATAGAGAAGTGAGTGGGGAGTGATGAGATGTCTCAGTTTTCAATACGCCGTCCTGTAACAGTATTTATGTTAATTATTGCTTTGTTAATCGGGGGCGGTATTTTTGCGTTAAGGCTTCCTGTCGAGTATATGCCAGATATGAAGCTGCCTTACGCTGCAGTGGTGACCAGTATTCCAAATGCAACGCCTACTGAGGTTGAGGAATTGGTTACTAAACCTATTGAAAAGAGTTTGGCTTCTATCGAGAACGTGGATACAATCACGTCCGAGTCTTCAGAAGGATCATCTATGGTCATGATTCAATTTAACTGGGGAGTAGATATGAACCAAGCAACCCTCGACATGAGGGATAAAGTTGATACCGTTAGAGGATCTCTTCCAGACACGGCAAATTCGCCGCGTGTTCTAAAAGTGGACCTCAATGCAACGCCAGTTATTACCCTCGCTTTTACAGGAGACCAGGATATTAACAAGCTGAAGCCTATTGCTGAAGATATTATCGAGCCGCGGCTTGAAAGAATTGCGGGAGTAGCTGCAGCCAACATGTCAGGTGGTCAAGAACGACTCGTAAAGATCACTGTAGATCAGGCCAAGCTTCAAAGCTATGGCATTACGCTGGATCAAATTCGCCAGGCCCTATCGGCTAATAATGTTGCTGGCTCTGCGGGTTCTGTATATCGTGGTAATACACAAATTCAACTTCGCGTTCAAGGTGAATATAAAGCTGTTTCAGAAATGGGCGAAACGCCAATCCCTGTAGGTAAGGGAAGCGTGAAATTGAAGGATATCGCGACAGTTGAAGACTCCGTAGAAGAAGTCACCACTATTTCTACCTATAATGGGAAGCCAAGTATTAATATTTCTGTTACTAAGGCTACTGGTGGAAATACTCTTTCAATCGCTAATTCTGTGAAGGAAAGTTTGGATTCGATACGGAAGGACCTGCCTCCTGGAACACAATTGGAGATGGTAACTGATGCTTCCAAGCCTATTAGAGACTCCGTACACTCACTAATAGAACATGCTATATTGGGGCTTATTATCGCAGCTATTGTGTTGCTATTATTTTTGAACAGTATACGTTCTACTATTATTGCTGCGATCGTTATTCCAATTTCCTTCGTAGCAACGTTTATGATGATGTATTTCACTGGACAAACCATTAATGTTATTTCATTGAGCGGTTTGCTTCTAGGGTTAGGATCCTTTGTCGACTTTGCCGTTGTAATCATTGAAAATATTTTTAGGCAGCGACATGAAGGGAAAAGTATGCTACAAGGGGCAATTGATGGCTCCAAGCAAGTGGGCAATGCGGTTATGGCATCTGCACTTGCACAGATTGTAGTATTTTTACCAGTTGTCTTTGTTGATGGTATTGCTGGAGTTATGTTTAAACCGTTGGCATTAACTGTTATCTTTTCTCATATAGCAGCCTTGCTCGTATCCCTTATGATTGTGCCGATGTTGGGCTCACGTTGGTTGCCTACCGTACCGGATGAATCTATATATTCTTCAGGTACTTATAAAGGTATTAACCCTATTGTGTGGTTTAATATTGGATTTGAGAAATTTAAGGGTGGCTATCGCCGTGTACTGAAGTGGGGAATTAATCATCGAAAATCTGTTTTAATTATTACTGTATTAATGTTTGTGGCAGCTGGGGCTCTGATTTCTATGGTTAAGGCTGAATTTATTCCTGAATCCGACACTGGGGAATTCTCAGTTACAGTGAAACTTCCTAATGGAACAGTTCTAGAGGAAACTGAAAGAGTTGTTCAAGGTATAGAAAAAGAAATTTTGAAAGTTCCTGATCTGGACAAAATGACAGTGACTGTTGGTTCTGGTGGTCTTTCTGGTTACTCAGGGGCGGCTCCATCCAATTCGGCACAACTAAGTGTAACGCTGAAGGATGGCCATCAGGCAACAGATGTTATAGTTGAAGGCCTTCGTAAGAAATTTGATAGTATTCCGGATGCAGAGATTACACTGGCGTCCGCAACAGGTCTTTCGACTGGAGCAGCTGTTAACATTAATCTGAAAGGCGACGATATGGATGTCTTGAGGGAACTCTCCGACAATCTCGTTGCTGGCGTAAAGAACATACCGGGAACGGTCAATGTAAAAAGTTCTTTGAATGCGGTTCGCGAAGAATATGAGATTACCGTTAATCGAGAACTTGCTAGTCAATATGGCTTATCAGCAACCCAAATTTTATCTGCTGTAAATACTTCCTTTAATGGATCTGTTGCAACAAGCTATCGCACAGGTGATGATCAAATCGATGTGAAAATATCTCTGCCTGAGCAGGATCGACATGACTGGTCCTATTTGAAAGCATTACGTATTACCACTTCACAAGGGATTGATGTGCCTTTATCTTCGGTAGCAAGTATTGATAAACGCGCTGTACCGGATAGTGTCACCCGTGAAGACCAGACACGTCAAGTACAGATTTCTGCTGATATTGATGGATCAGGGGACATTCTAACCGTCAAACAGAAAATAGATGCTCTTTTGAAGAGTACTCACTTCCCAGAAGGCTATAGTGCAGATACGGGTGGCGGGCAAAGTGAACAAATGATGGAGTCTTTTATAAACTTAGGGATAGCTATTCTGCTATCTGTAGTTCTGATTTATATGGTTATGGCAGGACAGTTTGAATCTCTGCTCACACCGTTTGTTATTATGTTTTCGATTCCGCCTACGTTAATCGGTGTACTTATCGGTCTAGTGGTAACGGGAGCGAGTCTCAGTGTTTCGGCTTTTACGGGTTACATCATGCTCGTCGGTTTGGTCGTAAATAATGCAATTGTCATGATTGATTTCATTATTCAGCTTCGAAAAGAAGGCGAAGATCGAGATGAAGCTATTATTCATGGGGCATCTGAGCGGTTGCGTCCGATTTTGATGACAACGCTGGCTACCGTACTTGCTTTGATTCCTATGGCATTTGCTAAAGGTGACGGTAATGAGACACAAGCTCCTATGGCGGTTGTTGTTGTATTCGGGTTATCCTTCGCAGCTTTGGTCACGCTGATTCTTATTCCGGTTGTTTATGTTATTTTGGACAATATCATTCAAAAACGTAAAAATCGCAAATTGAAAAGACAAGAAAAGAGACAACTGAAAAAAGAAGCGAAACTACAAAAAAGTGTTCATATATAAGGTGAGGTGGAGAAACATAATGAATAAAAAAAGTGCTCTGATTGCCACAACTTTGCTTTTATCAGTTGCATTAGCAGGCTGTGGTGGGGGGGAGGCCCCCACTGCGCCAGCTTCAGTGCAGAAGGCGATCCCAGTCCAAGTGGCAAAAGCGGCTAAAGGCAGTATTAACGACTCAACCGGTATTATTGGAAGCTTTGCTCCGAAAGAGACGGCTCAAGTATCTCCGAAAATTAGCGGAAAAATTCAAAGTATCAATCTTACAGTGGGGCAAAAAGTAAACAAAGGCGATACATTGTTTACTATAGACCAAAAGGATATTCAGGACTCGATTAAGCAATCTCAGGAATCGTACCAGGTTGCCTTGGCCAACTTAAAACAGGCTGAGTCAGGCGCAGCACAATCTGTGCAACAGGCGGAGTCCAGTGTGGATCAAGCCAAAAGTGCGCTTGTACAGCAAGATAACTCCATTACACAAGCTCAGACCAGTCTGATCGATGCTCAGAATTCCGTGCGTGATGCACAAAATACGCTTAATCGCAACCAACAGTTGTTTAGTGCGGGCGCTCTATCTCAATCCGAGTTAGAGCAGTCCCAAATAGCGTATAGAAAGGCTCAAACTGCGGTGGAGAATGCTCAGATTGCGCTCCACAATGCACAAACATCCAAGGAAAGTGCGCAAACCACATATAATAATGCCCAGAAATCATTGCGTCTTGCACAACAAAAAACGGGCATAGACGTAGCACGTGCTTCTGTAAATCAAGCTAAAGCCAGTTTAGACACAGCACGTAGCCAACTGGTGGATGCTGTAGTCAAAGCTCCGATTTCCGGCACGATATCGGTAGTAACAGGAGTCCAAGGGCAAATGGTTAGTGCGCAATCTGCAGTTGTTACAATTGCGAATACCAATCCTATTATTGCTAAGGTCAACGTTTCTGAATCGGAGCTTCTGAAGATGCAGGTGGGTTCATCTGTAACTGTAGGTGTGGACTCGTTGGATAAGCGCATTGAAGCCAGAGTATCGGCTGTCAATCCGGTAATGGATAATGATCTCAAGGCATATCCTGTCGAGATTTCGGTTCCAAATGGTTCTGGTGAATTAAAATCAGGGATGGTTGTAACTGTATATATGAAGTCAGAAGCTCCTAAAAACATTTTAGTATCGCAGGATGCCGTTACAGAGCAGGCAGGGAAGAAGTATGCATATGTAGTGGAAGGTACTGTTGCTAAGAGGGTAGAAGTGCAGACAGGCCAGGAAAGTGCCAAACAGGTTGAGGTCACCAAGGGGCTCACTGAGGGACAAAATGTCGTCGTTAAGGGCGTAAGTTTGCTTTCAGATGGCGCGAAGATTAATGTAGTAAAATAATTTGTTTCGTTATATTTACATTATATTGCTGTTCTCCGTCATTTCTACTATTTAAAGTGTATTAGAGTATTAGATTTCTAAGGAATCTATAGTCTTTATGTACTTTATGTATTCTATGGATTATTCGTTACGAATATACTCCATTAAAGACCTCATTAATGTACAGAAAATACCCCTGTACATTTAAGGTTGAGAAGGTAAAAGTTGTAGGATGACGGAGGAACAGGTTCAATAGTATAATTATGACTGTGGAAAGCGGAATACATAATCAAAAAAAATAAAATTTTTTTTGAAACAGACGCAACTTTTTGGACCCATGCTACGTCTAATTGGGTGAGTATGAAACAAAGGGGTACAAAAGCGTAAAGACAAAATTCGCTAAAAAAAATCTTTACTGCATTGTTATCACATTGTATAATACTGGAGTACGTCATAAATGGACGCTTTCTTTCAACTAGATTCCAAGCTTCTGTGATATTGTCACAGATATCATTTTATAAGGGTTCTCATAAAGCTCGGAAAGGAGGTGTAACGACTGATGAGTGACAAGATCCGACAAAAAGACAAAAATAATATTTCTGTTTATATTCAAGGAGGAGAAAAAAAGGTTATGACAAAGTTTAACAAAAAAATGATCAACGTGCTGGCAACAGCAACATTGGTTGCTGGTGTAGCAGCTCCAATCGCAGCATTGACTGCACCAACTGCTATCCATGCATCTTCCAGCTACACATCTCTAAATACTCCTACAATTGATGCCAATGCTAAATTGTATGTGAAAGATAGTGTAGGTACATTTGATGGCAGAGTAAAAGTAGTAATTAGTAAAGCATCCCTTCAAAACAATTCTTCTTTTACTGTGACTTTGCCTAAAGGCTTCGAGTTTGATAACTCAAAAGCTGATAAAACTGTTGGCGTTATTGGCACCACTGTTAATGACATTAAAACTGGAAGTGTTAGCGACGCTACTTACGGTTTGGGTGTGTATGCAGACTTTGATGGCAACACTGGCCTTAAAGTTGACGCACAACCTTTGTACAATGGTACTAACAGAGTAAACTCTGCAAAAATCAGTGTTTCTGGTGGAACTAACCTGAGTGATGATGTTACTCTTTACCTGAACTTCAGCAAAATTAATGTAACTGGACCAAGCAATGGACCAGTTAAAGCAACAATTGATGCTGCTTCCAACAGTGGTTTGACTAGTGGTGAAGTAGTGATTGCGAATGTGGTTTCTTCTGGTCAAATCTCTTTGGCTGCTAAAGATACTGTTTCCAACACTGACAACTTTACTTTCACTTTGAATGTTAAAGAACAAACGGCTGGATCACTGAAAACAGGAAACATTAAATTGAAACTGCCAAGTGGTTTCAAATGGAACGCTCCTGACTTCACAAACACTCAATTCTTGTATGGTGGTGCTGGTGTCAAAGTAATTCCTTCTGTAGATGGCGACACTTTGACTTTGTCCACAGATAAATCTACTACCGAACAAAGTGCTATTAATCTCCCATTGAGCTTCTACGTTGATGATGAGACTAACACTAAAGAAGGCGATGTAGTAGCTAATATTTCTGGTAATGCTACTACTGACGTTAGCTCCCTTGTAGTAGGTAGCTATGGTCAAATCGGTGGTGGTGTATCTGTAGCTACACCAACAACAATCCTTGCTGGTCATGACGAACAAAAAATCGGTGACTTGGTTGTTAAAGAAGCTGTAGCTGGTTCTTTTGTAGAAGGACGTACAGTAACTTTGCGTTTGCCAGAAGGTGCTCGTTGGCAGTCTACTTTTGACAAAGCTGATCCTGCTAAAAACGAATTTAGTGGATCTCTTGAATACGCAAATGGTTTCAGTGGAGTAGATGTTACTTATACCGATTCCGACAAACGTACTTTGAGATTGACTTACAAAGGAAGCAAAACAACTAATGACCCAGGTAAACTGACTTTGAAAAACTTCGAAGTTGCTACTCAACCAGGTTTCTCCGGAGATCTGAATGTTGAAGTTGCTGGTAGCCAAGGCCTGAATGGTACTGTTAAGGTTGCAACTGTGAAACAAGCAGTTACTTTGGCTGCTGCTTCCAAACCAACCCTGACAATCGGTCTGGGAGATCAGCAAATTGGTGATATCACAATCACTGAAGCTGCTAAAGAAGCTTTGACAAAAGACGGAAACCGTGAAGTAGTTCTGGAATTGCCTGTTGGCGTTCGCTTTGCTTCTACTCCAGATGTGAAAGTTACAACTGGTGATGCTAAGATCAAGAGCGTATCTACAGATACTTACGGCGATAGCAACAAAGGTCGTTTGACTTTCTACGTTGATAGCGAAAGCACAACTCCAAGTACAATCACAATTTCAGCTCCTAAGCTGACTGTTGACCGTACTGTAGCTCAAGGCGATATCGTTGCTAAACTGAAAGGTAGTGCTGTTTCTTACACTGCGTACAAAGGTAGCAGTGTAACTCAAAACTGGAAAGACAATAATACGTCTGCTGCTGAAACAGCAATCGCAACTATTGGAACTCCAGCTCCAGGTGCTACTAAAACTAAAGCTGTCTTCACACTGGGAAGCACTTCTTACACTGTGAACGGCCAATCTAAAACAGCTGATGTAGCTGCTTATGCTGAAAACGGACGCACTTACTTGCCAGTACGTTATGCAGCTGAAGCTTTGGGTGTATCCCCACAAAACATCCTGTTTGACAAAGCAACTTCCACAGTTACCCTGATTAAAGGTGACCGCGTTGCTCAAATCAAACTGAACACTAACCTGTTGACTGTTAACGGTTCTGTGATTCGTATGGACGTTAAAGCTGTAACTAACAAAAACCGTACTGTACTGCCTATCTTCTGGGTGAGCAGAGCGCTGGATGCATCCATCAACTATGATGCAACTGCTAAAACAGTAACTGTTGAAAACAACAACTAATTTAAGAGCAACTCTTTTGAGTTAACTGAATTAGATGAGAAGAGGGTTCCTTTTGGAGCCCTTTTCTTTTATTAGTCTTATTGACAAAGGAGAAAAGTTATGAAACGTTTTGGAGTGGCATTACTATCCACATTGGTTCTTACTTCTGCGTTTGCTAATCTTGCAGGAGCTCAGTCAGGTGATATAAAGGTTATTATTAACGGTGTAACTCAGCAATATACACAGTCTCCGATAGTCAGTCAAAATACAACCCTAGTGCCTCTTCGTGGTGTTTTTGAAAGCTTGGGAGCGCAAGTAGAGTGGGACAGCAAAGCCAAAAAAGTAATAGCATCTAAAAATGATGATACATTAACTTTAAATATTGGTTCTAAACTTGCCTATAAAAACAGTAATCCTGTACAGCTCGATGCGGCAACTCAAATTCAAAAGGGTCAAGTGCTCGTTCCTTTACGTTTTGTGAGCCAATCATTAGGCGCCAAAGTAAATTGGGATCAAGCTACACGAACAGTGACCATTTCGAATCAAGCTAATGGGAGCGTCACTGACACTAATAGCTTGTCCAGTAAGCCACTCACAGCCCCTGTAACCAAAGTTACTTATGATACCTACTATAATGATTCCTTAAGTTATGATGACGCAGTTAAATTGGCTATTGTTGATAGCACTTCAATCAAAACAGTTGAAACAAGTATTGATCAGGCTGGGAAAATTATGAAAGAAGCGGGTAAGAATATTGACTTTGTTCCCGCTGAGGCAGGTGTTGAAGCACTAGATAAAGCTTACAAAGGTTATGCCCAAACGAACCTTAATTATGAAGCAGCTAAAAAGAACCTGGAACTGACCAAAGAAGGTATTGAATATAACGTGAAGGATCTATACAATAAACTCCTTCAAAAACAAAATGCGGTTAAACTGGCAGCATTGAATATTGAAGATGCAGAGCGAAAACTTAAAGTTGCGCAAATCAAGAGAGATAATCAAATGTCGAGTGATTATGAAGTTACCCAAGCGACCAATCAGTTGACTCAAAATCAAGCAGCTTTGGATAAAGCTAAAAAAGATTTGGATAGTGCATATGTATCTTTAAATCAATTGATTGGCTACAAACCAGAGCAACGTTATGAATTGAAGGATAAGCCTGTATATTCTGAATTTAAAGATAATGTAGAGACAAAAGTAAGCCAAGTACTCACTAGCAGCACTGCCATTTGGTTGAGTGAGCAAAAAGTGGATTTGGCTGAACTGAGTTTGAAGCTTTATAACTTTAGCACTCCAGGAAATACCCCTTATGAAGCTGAACAACTTAATGTTGAAAAGGCTCAGTATGCTACAGAAGGCACAAAGAGACAATTGGAAGAAGCTGTGAGAACAATTTATAACAACATCAAAGCATTGGAAAGTCAGTACTCACAGATTCAAGCCGGTTTGGTGAGTGCAAGAAGTGCGGCTGATATGGCTAAAAAGCAATTTGATGTTGGATTGGCTACAGAGCTTCAGGTTTACGAGGCTAATTTGAAAGTGACTACCGCTGAACAACAAGCGGAAGATATTGTTTCAAGTATTGATACTTTGAAGCTGGCTTTCAATAAGCCATGGGCTATGCAAGGTTCCGCTGGAGCAAGTGCGCAATAATTTAAGCTTACCTATACTTGTTATAACCTGCAGTAGGAGGTCTTCATGAAATCACGCTATAAAGTATCGTTGGCTGTTGTTTTACTTGGAGGAGGAATTGTGGCTGGCTCTTTGATGAACAATTCAGTCAATGGAGCCTCCAGTTCTGGACAACCTGGAACAGCTGATGATCCAGTCGTAACCAAAAGCTATGTTGATCAAAAAATTGCTCAAGCCATCAAAGGTGGGGGAAGTGCAAGTAGTACTAGTAGTAAGACAACTAGTTCGACTGCTCCAGCAACAAACACCACTACTTCTAATACAACCACGTCTTCAGGAACCTCTAATGCAACTAAAAGTTCAACGGTGGAGCAGACAGAGGCTTTGAAGGTTGTTGATGTAAAGCCTGGTCAGAAACTAATTGCAAAAGCTGGAGCAGAATTTATTTTACGTAATGGAAATGCTGTTGTGTATAGCATGGATGCCAGTGGTGCTATTGATATTACTTCTGGAACTGAAATTGTTCATAACCAGGCTGTCGAAAAAAATCATTTATTATCGTTTCCTAGAGAAGGAAGAGGTATTCAAGTAAAAGAAGGCCAAAAGTATGGCTTAGTCGTTATGGTACGTGGCGGCTATACTGTTCAATAACTGGGGTCTATCTCTTTTTAAGGTACTCTTTTTCTTAAATCCTGCTTGGGATAGCAAATTGTTCTTGGCTAAGTTGACTATAAACACTGCACACTAACTTCATGAAAAATAATTCATTGAGTGGAGGGTGCGTACAATGGCGTCAAGAGGTCAAAGACGATTAATTCCCGAAAGCCGTGCCAGGTTAGATGATTTGAAGTATGAAATTGCTGCCGAGTTTGGGTTGCCTGTTT
The DNA here is from genome assembly GCF_001049835.1 of Paenibacillus sp. Mc5Re-14. Classification (NCBI taxonomy): domain Bacteria; kingdom Bacillati; phylum Bacillota; class Bacilli; order Caryophanales; family Paenibacillaceae; genus Paenibacillus; species Paenibacillus sp. Mc5Re-14. Next base: position 3,028,042 of record NZ_CVPD01000001.1, read on the forward strand.
ATAATCCTCAATATGCACATATACATCCGAATGCTGACAGTGAATTTGCTGCAGAATTGGGAGAGTTTACGAGGAGTCAAAATGTAGCGTGGCGCGATTTAACTTCAAGACAAAATGGCTCCGTTGGTGGAGAGATTACTAAACGATTGATACAATCCGCTGAACGTAGCTTATCTGAATTTGGTACATTATAAAATGTAATTATTGATACAGATTTTAAACAAATAGTAGGTATACAACTGGAGCTATTTACATGTGGATCAAAATGGTTCGCATGTAAACTCACTTCATTTTCGAATTTTGTTATTTGGATGACATGAATTGACACCTTGTTTTAAATAGGATATCATGGCATTTGAGGCTTGTACGCAACCTTTTCCTACCGGAAAAGGTTCATTTTTTGTTAATCAGGTGTAAAAGATATCTTCCGTCATTTGTTGGGTTGAAGGTAACTGAATAATGCCATGCCATGTTAGGATTTATTAAAAATCCTCATGTATTTTAATTGTGGGAGGTTGAAATTCATGTCTGTAAAAGGTCGTCATTTGTTCACGTCCGAGTCTGTAACAGAAGGCCATCCGGATAAAATTTGTGATCAGATATCCGATGCTGTATTGGACGCCTTTTTGGCTAATGACCCTAATGCACGGGTAGCATGTGAAGTATCGGTAGCTACCGGTCTCGTTCTCGTCATTGGTGAAATCAGCTCCAAATCGGAATACGTGGATATTCCATCCATTGTTCGTAATACGATTAAGGAAATTGGTTATACACGTGCAAAATACGGTTTTGACTATAATACTTGCGCTGTATTGACTTCTTTGAATGAACAGTCGCCAGACATTGCTCAAGGGGTTAACGCTGCCCTGGAAAGCCGTGATCCTGCTGAAGTAGATAAGGAAACAGAAAACATTGGGGCTGGGGACCAAGGATTAATGTTCGGTTTTGCTACGAACGAAACACCTGAGCTAATGCCTCTTCCTATCGCTATGTCTCACCGTATTGCACGACGCTTGTCTGAAGTGCGTAAGGATGAAACACTGAATTACCTTCGTCCAGATGGTAAAACTCAAGTAACGGTAGAATATGAAAACGGCAAACCTGTCCGTATTGATGCCATTGTGGTTTCCACGCAGCATGCAGAAGATACTACTTTGGAGCAAATTCAAGCAGATATCAAAGAAAAGGTTATTTTGCCAGTTGTTCCTGCCGAATTGCTGGATGAGCAAACCAAGTACTACATTAATCCGACAGGACGCTTTGTAATCGGTGGTCCTCAAGGGGATGCAGGTCTGACAGGCCGTAAAATTATTGTGGATACGTACGGTGGTTATGCACGTCATGGCGGGGGAGCATTTTCGGGTAAAGATCCAACAAAAGTGGACCGTTCTGCTGCTTATGCTGCTCGTTATGTGGCGAAAAACCTCGTGGCAGCTGGATTGGCTGACAAGGTTGAAATACAGCTTGCTTATGCCATCGGTGTAGCTACGCCTGTTTCGATTAACGTCGATACATACGGCACAGGGAAAGTCAGTGATGAAAAACTCGTTGAATTGATCCGAAATAACTTCGATCTTCGCCCAGCAGGCATCATTCGCATGTTGGATCTGCGTCGTCCAATCTACAAGCAAACAGCTGCCTACGGCCACTTTGGACGCACAGATCTGGATGTACCGTGGGAGAGTGTAGATAAAGCGGAAATTCTGAGAGAGCAAGCGGGGTTATAATCCTCGTAGGTCATCAGAATAACGCATTAACCTAAAAAGACTGTTCATGCTATGCATGAGACAGTCTTTTCAGGCTGTCGAGAAAGTCTCGACAGCCTATTTTATGTTTATTTTGTTTAAGACGGCACCGCGTTAATGTTGTATAATATAGGTGACTATTGTAGAACGGATGGTGTTGATATGCTACGTTCCAACCGCGAAAAACAACAATCCTACGAATTTGTTTCCATCGAAGATCTGGTTCCTCAAGATCACTTGCTCCGCAAAGTAGATAAGTATATCGATTTTTCGTTTATCGATGATAAAGTTCGACCACTGTATTGTACAGACAACGGGCGTCCTGCCATTGATCCTACCGTGTTGTTTAAAATGATCTTCCTCGGTTATTTCTACGGCATTCGATCGGAACGACAACTCGAGCGAGAAATTCAGACGAACCTGGCTTATCGCTGGTTCCTGGGGCTGGGCTTAACGGATAAGGTTCCGGACCACACCACCATAAGCTGGAATCGTCGCACCCGCTTTAAAAACACCACGATCTTTCAAGATATCTTCGATGAAATTGTGCTGCAGGCGATCTCTCACCGAATGGTGAGCGGACGTGTTCTCGTCACCGATTCCACACACGTCAAAGCCAATGCTAACAGACACCAGTACACCAAAGAACAAGTATTACAGAATACCAAAGACTATATGGACGAGCTGAACGAAGCGGTGAAAGAGGACCGGAAAAACCACGGAAAAAAGCCTTAAAATCCCGAGAGGAAGTGAACGAAGAGAAAGAGATTAAAGTAAGCAAAACAGACCCAGACAGCGGCTATATGATCCGTGATGGCAAGCCCGAAGGCTTCTTTTATCTGGACCACCGTACGGTGGATACGAAGTACAATGTGATTACGGACGTGCATGTGACACCGGGGAATGTACATGATTCCGTCCCCTATTTGTTCCGTTTGGATCGCCAAAGAGAACGTTTTGGTTTTCAAGTAGAAGCTGTTGCACTAGATTCAGGTTATTTAACGACGCCGATTTGCCGAGGTTTGCAAAACCGAAAGATTTTTGCCGTGATTGCTCACCGAAGATTCCATCCCAGACAAGGACTGTTTCCGAAATGGAAGTTTGAATACGATGCCAAACGCAATGTGTATAGATGCCCAGCCCAACAGGAACTGCCCTACCGAACGACGGACCGAAAGGGATACAGACAGTACGCGTCCGATCCAGCTCAGTGCCAGCACTGCCCGTTACTGAGCCAGTGTACCCAGTCTCAGAATCACCGTAAAGTGGTGACTCGCCATGTCTGGGAAGACAGCAAAGAATGGGTACGGAATAACCGGCTGAGCCCATCTGGAAAACGGCTGTACCGCAAACGAAAAGAGACGATTGAGCGAAGCTTCGCGGATGCTAAAGAGCTCCATGGGTTTCGCTATTGCCGTTTGCGCGGACTTCCGAACGTCAGGGAACAAGCCCTCATGACGGCAGCCGTGCAGAACATGAAGAAGATGGCGATTCACCTGGATCGCCTGGCGAAACAGGGGTAATCCCCCGTTTTCCCCAGGTGCCAGACCCATTATTATGTAAAGAAAAAGAAACCCTCGTCTCCAAAGACAGGGTTTCTCGACAATCTAAAAAGACTGTTCATGCTATGCATGAGACAGTCTTTTTTTGATATGCTTGCTATTAGCTATGAACTTGCCACAGTGTACTTAATTTCGCTCCACTATTCGGATATCGGTGCGAGACCCAATAAATTTCTGAGTAAATGACACACCTTCTGTACTTCCTTATATTGCTCCAAATACGCAAAAAGAGCTTTTAAGAGACCTTTCTGAGGGTTCGATTTCAGAGCCTCTTCCTTTAATTGAGCGTAAATTTGCTGACACTCCTGTTTCTCCTCTGAGCTCCACGAAGACAGCAGTATACTGTCTTCCAGGGAGTGGAGAAGGCCGTTAATTTGACGACCTTGGTCAAAGGGATTACTTAAAGCGCTCTCGGGTAACCAGCCTTTCTTGCTCCAAAACAAATGTGGAGCGGGATCAGCACTGCTCAGGCTGGTTGCCAAGGAACTGGATAAGAAGATGATAAACTGTGTTAGATGCTCAATCGTTTCATCATTCATCCGATCGGCAAAGAAGCGAATATATTCAAACACAATGCTTTTCAGCACAAAGGTTATATCCCATGCATGATCTTCAATGCCTGGTCCAAAAATATCAATCAGGCAGTCGCGAACCCATTTGTATAATTTGTATTCATGCTGTTCAAACGCACCATTGAGTTGTTCATTTTGAAAAATAAGCATGGAAGGCTCAGGAAGATCCATCATGAGATACACTTTGTTTTCAACAAGATTTTTCAAGTAGAGTACAATAAAACCGTGCAGCTTATCGTGTTTAGATAGGTCAGGTTTACTGTAGAGAGCTCGGATGTCTTGTTCAATATTGTTTTCCAGAATGACACACATTTCCAAAGGCAATTCTTCTTTCCCTTGAAAATATTTATAGAAGGATGCTTTTGCCATCCCACTTTCTTTAGCGATTTCTTCAACAGATGTTGAATAATAGCCTTTTCTGGAGAACAGCCGAATGGCCGCCTGTAAAATATCATTTTTTTTACTTTCCATACATACTCCCTCCAGGAACCAACTCGACAGCATGCGGAATTCGATACTTCATACATTACAAAGGTTGGTCACGTGTAATAACTGTGTGCTGCTGTTTTTTGAGTTGCCGGTGCATCTTGTACTTGGCCATGATCATATACAAGGACGGCACCACAAACAAAGTTAACAAGGTTGAAAATAACAAACCGAAAATGACGGTGAACGCCAGTGGCTTAAAGAGCAGGCTCCCTAATAGTGCTAATGGAATCATACCTACAATGGCAGCCAGGGAAGTCAACAAAATCGGTCTGAAGCGAGCAGCGGCGGCTTGTATTACGGCTTCCCTTAACTCCACTCCTTCATATCTTGCATCCTCGATAAATTCAATTAAGACAATCCCGTTCCGTACCACAATACCCGCAAGTGCGATAATTCCCATGATACTCATAAAACCGATGGGCATACCAGTTAGAAAAATACCAATAATCCCGCCGGCAGCTGCTAGGTACACGGTCGTCATAATAATAATAGGAATGGAGAGTGAATAAAACTGCATCGTGATCAAGAGTAAAATGAGTAAGACTACAACAATCGCCAGCTTCCCTAAATCTCCGAATATGGTGGACTGATCGGATGTTTCACCGCCTACCTCCCATTTATAGCCTTCAGGGAACTTCATTTGTGCCAGTTTGCCTTCCACATCTACCATGGCTTCACTTGCAGTTCTTCCATTCAAGTCAGCTTCGACCGTAATCGTCCGCTCCATATTGTAATGCTTGATTTGCTGAATAGCAAATGACGGTTTAATCTGTACAAGCTGGTTTAATGGAATTTGCTTGCCAGCTGCATTCACTACACTTAATTGTTGGAAAAGCTTACTTGGCTCCTCGTTACTGTGATTCAAATACATCTTGATATCTACCAGACTGCTTCCCGTATCAAATTGACTGACTTGAGCTCCTTCTTTTAACAGAAGAAGGGTACGAGTCAAATCTGTATAGCTTACTAGATACTGATCCATGGCTTGTTTGTTAACCTCAAGCTCGAGGGCATATCGTTCAATTCCTATGTCATCTACGATGCCCGTTGTGCCCTCAACTGTCGCGATCTGCTCCTTTGCTTTTTGGGCAAGGGTTTGCAGTTCATTCAGATCCTGACCTGAGATACGAATAGAAACGGGTTTACCTACTGGAATCCCAAGACGGGGAACATACATGGTAACCGTAACGCCAGGGTAGGATTTCTTAACATGTTGTTCCCAAGCATCAACTGTCGAATTGAGATCGAATACGTTCTCTTTTCCGACAACAGCAATCTGACCTACGGTTTCGTTATAACTGATAGTTCCACCCGCACTATTAATGTCACTAAACAGTTGGGGGGCAGTCCCACCTGCACTGTAAACGACCTTGGAAGTTTCGGGTTGCTTCTTAATCCAGCCTGCAAGATCTTTAACGACCTGGTCGGTTTCCGCAATGGAAGTGCCTACAGGCATTTTTACATTTAATGCAACATGAGGATCTTCAGATTCAGGGAAAAGCTCAACCGATGTAAAGGGAACTAATCCATAAGCGGTTGTTCCAAGCATGAGTCCAACCATAGCCGTCAGCAAGGGACGCTGAATGACTTTAGGCATCAGCTTTTGTGAATAAAGCTTGTTTAAAGAGTGAATCTGCTGACCGAGCAAGCCTACTGGTTTAGATTTCCTCTGAGGATGATGAGTCTGTCTGCGTTTCTCATACCACTCTCGAAAAATAGGGATGATCGTGAGAGACATGATCATAGAAGCTAACATGGACAGAGAAACAATGGTGGGAATGGGTCTAATAAAGGCACCTACATTTCCGGGCAGAAACAACAATGGAGCAAAGGCAGAGATCGTGGCCAATGTTGCAATCAAAATAGATAGCATGACCTCTTTGGTACCTTTTATAGCTGCAACGGAGGGTGGCTCTCCTAATTCCGTAAGTCTGCGCTCAATATTATCGTTTACCACTACAGCGTCATCCACGAGTATGCCGAGTACAATGATCAGACCGACAACGGAAATCTGATTTAGAGTAATGCCGAACATAGGTAAAAAGATAACGGCAATCGAAACCGAAATAGGGATTGCCAGCGCGACAAAAGCTGAGGTGAGTAAATTCAAGCCCAACATACAAACAAGAATAACCGCTGCAATGGCCAGAATCGTTTCACGCTTTAAGTCGTCAAAGATATGGCTTACCTGATCCTTTTGTGCAAAGAGAGTCTGTAAGTGAACACCCGCAGGGAGTGTTTTCTCCAGCTCTTTGAGCTTGCTATTGACCTTTGCGCTCATAGAAGGGATGTCTGTGCCTGTTTCCGCCCCAATACTTAGTGTAATGGCCGGTTTACCCTCTACGTAAGCGAAATATTCTGCCTCAGGATGTGTCAGCTCAGTTGTGCCGATATCTCTTAAATAAACAGGATTACCTTCTTTTGTACGTGTCAAGATGACCTGATTTAATTCGTCAGCTTTTTCGGTCTCACGAACAACGAGTTGATAGGTTCGTCCGTTGTATTCAATATTACCAGTAGGAACCCGATCGATCTGAGATTGAATCGCTTGTGCCACTTGTCCCCACGACAACTGATATTGCTGAAGCTTCTGGTTGTCGATATGGACACGTACTTCTTGATCGGGAAGACCATTGAATTTAACACTGGATACGCCGGAAATCGTATTAAGTTGATCTTTCCAGGTGGTGGTCAAATCATTTAGTTTATACAGTGGGGCAGATGAGTCGGCGGTCAGGGCATAAGAGCCGATAAACGAGCTGGTCAGCTTGTCATTTACAACAGGCACCTCAGCACCTTGAGGAAGATCAGCTTGTGCATCCTGCACTTTTTTACGCATATTATCCCAAACCGTTTGAGGATCGACTCCATTTTTGGATTCGATTAAAATAGAGGAGAATCCGTTCCCAGAAGTCGAATTAATCGTTTTAACACCTTCAACCTCCTTGATGCGTTTCTCCAGCTCTTTAGTTACGGTTTGTTCTACTTTTTGTGGTGAAGCGCCGGGATAGACGGTTGTGACCGTAGCATTCTGTATGGTCACATCGGGCATTTCCTGCTGTGGTAACTGGAAAAATCCAAAAGTTCCAACTACAATCAGCATGACAAAAAACAGCAATGTTATTTTTCGTTTTTTTACGATGTACTCAATCATGGACGTCCGCCTTCCTCCGACTGAATCGCATTTCCATCAAATAGGGATTCTGCCCCTTTAATGACAATACGTTCTCCTTCACGAAGCCCGGATACAATTTGCAATTGATTATCTACAACCTGATTGCCAAGCTCCACAGGGGTTCTAACCGCTTTTCCTTGAACATCTTTGAAAATAAAAGGCTTGCTTCCCGTATTGATGACTGCTTCAGCAGGCACAAGAATACCATTCTTGTCTGTCACCTGATGCGCAGCTTTGATGACCTGGCCGGGTAACCAGTCTCGCTGTGGATTGGCAATGACAATCTCTACGTTAACCCTCCCTGTATCGGTGCTGGTTGAAGGATAGACGTTGGACACCGTACCCTGACGAGTTTCTTCATAGAGCGCCACCTTTACCTGTTGTCCCTTTTTCCAATCCTTAATTTCACTGTCTGGTACGGGAAGGAGTACTTTAAGACGGTCGATGGAGCCTATGCGATAGACGGCTTGGCCCGACGCGACCAAATCACCTGTATTCACGATTTTGTCTAGGATTACGCCGTTCACAGGAGAAGTTAAACGGGTGCGTGACAGTGCCAGCTCTGCCTGGCCCTTGGCAACAAGCGCCTTTTCGTAGTTGGCGCGCGCTTGTTTTTGGGAAGCCTCAGCCTGTTCGCTGGCTGCAAGAGCTTTAGTTTTACCTGCAATCGCATCCTGAAAGGAAGCTTGGACAGATTGATGCTCTTCGGCTGTGGCTCCTTCCAGCAAAAGAGATAAGGAAGCTTTCGCTTGCTCCAGATTTTGAAGAGCAGTGGTAGCATTCAGGCGGGCGTTCTCGTTATCCGACGCGGTAGCTGCCCCCGCCTCAAACAGCTTTTGTGTCCGCTCGCTATCCGTCTTGGCCTTGTTATAGGCGCTTTGTGCCTTATCGACAGTGGTTTGAGCTTGCTGTTTTTCCTGAGCGCGCGCACCCTTGTTGACCTTGCTAACATTTGCACGAGCATTCGCAATACCAGCATCGGCAGATTGAATGGCAGAGGTAGCTGCCTGTAGGTTAGCCTGTGCGTTATCTATACCGGCTAGAGCTTCTTGGATCGAGGCTGTAGCCTGTGCAACCTGTAGCCTGTAGTCGGCGTCATCGAGACGGGCAATGGTTGTACCTTTTTGGACAAGAGTTCCAGTCGTGATTTCTGCGCTAGCGACGGTACCTCCGTTTTGAAAGGCTAGTGTACGTTCCTCATAGGCCTGAAGGGTACCTGACAAGTCATAGGCGGTATGGAGTGGTGTGTTTTTGACGACTGTAGTGCGCACAACGGTCGGCTGTGCGGATGAACCTGAAGCAGCATCTTTTTTTCCGGTAGAGCATCCGGCGATGGCGAGGCTCAGTGATAAGGTGAGTATGATGATGGCCCGTTGTTTATTCATGATTATCCATCCTTCCGATAGGGTCATAAGTTTCTGTTTAAACTTACTGGTTTAAATTGAACTCATAAGTTCATATGTATTATAGTGCGCCAATATTGTATTCGTCAATTCACTGTTTTGGATTTTATGAATTAGTTGGCGGGATTTCGGAACTTTTGCCTTTATAATAAGTCTATTAACATAAGAGGATTTTTTTGTTTATTGGTAGAGTACATGTTCGGATTAATCCGTTTGAATACAAAGAAGATGGGAGCTATTATCCAAATGTTTTTAAGTAATAGAAAACACAGCAAAGTGAAAGTAGATGGCAAAGGAATCGCTAAAAGATGGGCTGTATTAACGCTGGCAGGAGTATTATGGGTCGGTCCGGTTGCTGGAACTGGGGTTCTAATCCCGTTAAACAATTGGATATCTGCTCCAATCGCGAGTGCTGCCTCCGGTTCAACGGTAAAATTGGGTGAAGAGATTATTACTTCGGGCGCAACATTATTGAAATATCGCTTTAAAGGGTCTAAAGGAACAGCGCTGGCTGATATCATTCGAGTAGACCTGCAAAATCCGTACGTAAAGCTGGATGTCATGACAGGGAAGAACGGACAGTTTACGACCCGCCAGAGCACAGGCGGTATGGCAAAAGAGACCGGTGCGGTTGCTGGAGTGAACGGGGACTATTTTAATACCTCTAGTGAGGGAGCACCGATCGGTGGACAGGTATCCAAAGGTGTGCTGATGTCTACACCCTCTGATTTAACAGGGATGTATGCCTTTGCTGTTACGAAGGATGGCTCGCCGATGGTTGAGCAATTTACTTTCGAAGGTACAGTAAAAGCTGGGGATGGGTCTTCCTTCTCCTTGGCAGGGATGAACAAGGCTTCGTACTCGCCAGAGACGAGTGGGAGCAGCTACAGTCACTCCAATGCTATGTATATTTATACATCTGCTTGGAAAGCGATTGAGCGACCTAAAAACAGTTCGACAACGCCTACAGAAATATTGGTACAAAATGGCGTGGTTACGCAAGTCTCCGAAAATGCTACATTGAATATGACTGTTCCGCAGGATGGCTATATTTTACGTACACACGGTAAAGCAGCTGAATATGCCAAAGCGCATCTGACTGTGGGACAGACCGTAGAAACGAACTATCATCTTCGCGTCAAATCGACAGGGAGTGAAGTAGATCCTTCCAACCTTCAGATGATGATCGGTGGACATACCATATTAGTAAATGACGGACAGAAGACTTCGTTTTCCCGAAGTACAACAAGTATTGGCGGGACACGTGCGCGTACGGCTTTGGGATATTCCCGTGACAAACGATACGCATATGTCATTGCCGTTGAGAAGAATGGGAACAGCGTTGGTGTATCCCTGAGCGAGCTGCAAACACTGATGAAAGATATCGGTGTCTGGAAGGGGATGAACCTCGATGGTGGCGGCTCTACCACTATGGTCACTCGTGATTTGGGAGATACGACAGCGGGGCTTACATTCAATACAGAATATGGTACAGAGCAACGTAGCATCGTAAATGGAGTGGGAGTATATACCACTGCTCCTAAAGGGACGCTCAAAGGCTTTACCATCAAGGGCAATAAAACGCTGCTGATTGGTCAGACCGGAAGCTACTCCTTCAAAGGCTACGACAACTACTACAATCCGTTTGATACATCGAAAGTACAAGTGACGTGGAAGTCCAGCAACCCTGCTGTTGTGTCCGTGAGCGGCGGTGTTGTGAAGGGGGCCCAACCGGGAACTGCTACCTTAACAGCATCCAGTGGTTCAGCCAGTGCGACAACCAAGGTCACCGTGCTTGGGGCAGATGAAATTTCATCACTTACTGCAGGAAGTGGGACAGGCTCGCTTACTGCAGGAGCAAAAATCGCAGTACCGATAACGGCCAAGACGAAAGATGGACAGAGTGTCAGCATTACATCAGATGCGCTCAAATGGGAGTTCATCGGCTTTAAGGGAAGCGTTAAGGACAATCAGCTTATGGTAAATACAGTGGATGCGGGCGTGAAAACAGGCTACGCCATTGGCCGCTACGATGGTTTCAGTGCAGTTGTCTTCCTATCTGCTGGCGGGGCAAGTACAAATAACTGGGAAAACTTCGAAAATGTTTCGTATCCGGTTGATTTTACTTCAAATGCGGAAGGTGTTACCGGTACAGCGACTGTTGTACAAGGGGATGGAGACCATGCCAATTCCAAAGTGCTGGAGCTAAGCTACGACATGACGAACGGCAGTGGTAAAATGTATGCTTACGCTCAATTAAACGGCACATCCGGCAAGACGCTGGAGCAGGCAGCTACATCCATCTCGATTGATGTCAAAGGAGATAAGAGTCTGAACTGGCTGCGTGCAGAGCTGGAAGATGCCCAAGGCAAAACTGCATATATTGATCTTGCCAAAGTGATCGACTGGAACGGCTGGAAAACGATTAACGCAGATATGAGCGGTTTGAATATTTCGTATCCGGCGAAGCTGAAACGTCTCTATGTGGTCAATGTAGCCGAAGGCCAGGATGAGCGTGCTAAGACAGGTAAGGTCGCTTTTGATAATATCTCTTTTAATACACCAGGAACAGTCGGCACAGAAGGACTTAAAAAGGGAACAGCTCAGATGACGATCGGTCAAAAATTGATGACGGTAAATGGAACGCCAACAACGATTGATGCAGCTCCGATGACTCGCAATGGGTCGACGTATGTTCCAATCAAGTATGTGCTGGACGCATTTGGCGGGCAAGCCAAATGGAATGCGGGCGATCAACGGATCACCATTATGCGCGGTGGTGTGCTGATGGATTTGACTGTAGGAAAAAAAGAACTGATTCTAAACGGAAAGCGTAAGAGCTCTGAAGTTGCACCTATTGTACTAGGAGGAAGGACTTTAGTCCCATTAAGACTTGTGTCTGAACAGTTAGGAATGACTGTAAAATGGGAACAAGAAACGAAGACCATCACCCTCCAGTCATGATATGGTATGATATATACTTGAAATGCTAGGATTGGAGTAGAACATTTGTGGACTTTCAAGCCGATATCATAGACCGAGTCATTAAAAATGCCATCCAGGTGATGGAGAACAGCAAATATCAGATGTTCGAAATATTGGACACGGCCCGGACCGAGCTGGTCACGTTAAATCAAGAGCTCCAGAGCGTATTGAAGGAAACGGCAGAAACGATCGAAAAAGTGGACCAGCTGGAAATGAACTATCGGCGGTCCCGAATTCGGTTGACTGAGGTCAGTCGTGATTTCGTCCGCTACTCGGAAGAGGATATCAAGCAGGCTTATGAGAAGGCAACACAGCTTCAACTCGATGTGATGATTTTTCGCGAGAAGGAAATGTATCTCAAAGCCAGAAGAGATGATCTTCAAAAGCGGGCCAAAAGTGTCGAGGCTTCTGTTGAGCGGGCCGAAACTATTGGTTCGCAGATGGGGGTCGTGCTGGAATATTTATCGGGTGAATTGGGACAAGTGACGCGGATCATTGAATCGGCCAAAAATCGGCAGTTTATTGGTCTGAAAATTATTTTGGCTCAGGAAGAGGAGCGTAAGCGCATATCCCGTGAAATTCACGATGGACCTGCGCAACTCCTTGCGCATCTAGTGCTTAGGACGGAAATTGTGGAAAGAATGATCGCCAAGCAGGAATTTAAGATGGTTCAGGACGAAATAGTAGACTTGAAGAAACAAGTTCGCTCCAGTCTTGAGGAAATGCGAAAGGTCATTTTCAACTTGCGTCCCATGGCTCTGGATGACCTGGGGCTTATTCCGACGCTCCGGAAATATGTGCAGGATTTTGAAGAAAAAACGAAGATTAGAGCGCTTTTTGAAACAAGGGGCAAGGAACACCGTCTCTCTTCCGCGATGGAAGCAGCCATTTACCGTCTGATCCAGGAAGCTTTGACTAACGCTGCCAAGCATGCTTACCCTACCTATGTGCTTGTTGAGATTACCTACCAGGCACAGCTTGTGAAAATTGTTGTGCAGGATAATGGTCTGGGCTTTAAGCCAGAGCTTTTTCAGCAAAAAAGCAAGGACCATGGGCACTTTGGTCTGATTGGTATGCGGGAAAGGGTTGAACTGCTCGAGGGGAGAATGGAGATCGAATCAGCTGAGAATCAAGGCACCAAGATAGTGATTCATATCCCAACCAACGTGGAAAAGGGAAAGGAGTAACAACATGGAAAATCAGGAAATGAGTAATGCACCCATTAAAGTTCTCTTAGCGGACGACCATCAGTTGTTCCGTGAAGGACTTAAACGTATTTTGAATATGGAGGACGACATTGAGGTCATCGGAGAATGTGGCGATGGCATTCAAGTGTTGGAATTCTGCAACGTAGAGAAACCGGATATTGTTCTGATGGACATTAATATGCCAATTGAAAATGGTGTAGAGGCAACTGAAAAACTACGTGAGATGTTTCCGGACGTCAAAGTGATCATTTTATCCATTCATGATGATGAAAGCTATGTATTCGAGACGTTGCGCAAGGGGGCCAATGGCTATCTGTTAAAAGATATGGAGGCCGAATCCCTCATTAATGCTATTCGTTCAGTACATGAAGGATATGCATTCATTCATCCGAAGGTAACGGGTAAGCTTATTCAGCAGCTCCGTCGGATGACTTACCTGAATGAAACAGGGGCTATGGCGGAAGGTCATACTAAGGAAGCAGGCGTGAAGTTTGTCGCAGGTGAAAATAATCCACTGACCCGCCGTGAAGCAGAAGTGTTGCGTCTGATGGCTGAAGGCAAGAGCAATAAGATGATTGGTGAATATTTATTCATTAGTGAGAAAACAGTCAAAAACCATGTTAGTAGCATTTTGCAAAAAATGGAAGTTGATGACCGTACACAAGCAGTTATTAACTCCATCAAATATGGATGGGTTACGCTGTAAAGTGTAGTCTTTTCATGCATTAGACGATGCAGCTGCCTAGATATGAATGCTGTACCGCCTTTCTTTTAGAGCGAGATATCCGCTCGTATGGAAGTCCAGTACATAACCGTGACACCTCTTCCTGTTATACGGCATATATTGTCGCTATAGGAGGAGGTGGAACCCTCGTGACGGCTCACTTGGTTTGGATATTGCTTATATACGGTGTGGGAGCTGCAGTCGTGCATCTCATGTATATACGACAGGCGGTTCAGGCTTATCACAATGGCGAAGATGCACACACGACATCGCTGGATCATCGTGCGACTCGCTACATTGTGATTACATCCAATGATGGAGATCGTGTGGAATGGGTGATGCGTTCATTGAGTATCCTTGCCTGGCTACACCGGAGGCCGCTACATGTAACGGTACTGGATGATGAATCTATAGACGATACGCTACCGATTCTGACCCGGCTGGTGCGCTATAGTCATATGGATGTTTCAGTCATCTCATGTCGTTTTTCACCGGGGAACCCGGTTTTGCCGAAGTCAGGCGGTGAAAAACAGGTTGTTATTGATCTTAGAACAGCAAACCCGTTGGCGGGCGCCCCACTTGTTCCTTAGTGACAGGGATCTGTGGACATCGTGGTTTAAATCAGATATAAATATTTATAGACAGTTGCATATGCAAGACAATAGGGATTTCGTTGAAATCTGTTTGATGTGAAGCACACTTCAGGCTAACAGCCATGGAAGTGTGCTTTTTGCTGTTTTCTGGGGTGATAAGCACTAGGAAAAATGAATGAAAGGAGAGATTGAACATGAAAATTGCAGTATATGCAGTCAGGTATAAAGGGAAATGGAGTCTCCGATTATCTGTGGATATTCGAGTAGATATGACATGGTGGTTGCGCCAAGTTAAGGACCAGGAGAATGCTGTCGAAAGGTGGGTGTTACTAGGAGACGAGCTTCCCTTGTCTTGGGGAGTAAGCCTTTGTGGAAGATTTAAGGGATTAGCAGAAATGGAGCGGTGGGGGGATCGGCAATGGTGGGCTTATATTCTTTCACAGCTAAAGAATGAACTGGTTCTTGAGTCTTCTAATGGAGAACGAATCTTATCTGGAGGAGTAGAAAATATATGCATTTGGGACTGTCAACAAGGGTGGGTTTCTCGCACTAAACATGGAAATGAGGGACGGGAAACAATAAGAACTGTACGTTCTATTCAAAACAGGAAGCTCGCTACGGGAGTAGATGGATTGGATATGGAATGTTTAACACGACAAGCGAACGGGCTGACTCATTTGTTGGCAGGACGCCAGTTGCTCGTACCTGAAGCTGAAGCACTGCTAGCAGAGGCAGCCCCGGATTTGGAGCCTACTTGGCGTTCAGCTGCGCAACTTGCATATCTGCAAGGCCGACTCAGCTTTGCTGCTGGTCTGGCTCCATCACCACGCACGCGCTGGTCTGCCGCGCGTAGACATGAACTCCGCTGCAACCGTTGTGGTAGTGGAAAGGTGCACCGCACAAGCTGCGCATCGTGCGGCCGTAAGGCCTGCGCCTACTGCGAGACATGTCTCACGCTTGGGCGCAGCCGTGAGTGCTCGCTGCTGCTGCGCGGTACAGCGAAACCTGCCATGCCGCGCACGGCAGAGGCAGCGCTGGCGGAGAACCTCGACCGCTGGGGGCTGAGTCCTGCACAACGTGCTGCCGCCGAAGTAGCGCTGAGTTTTTTGGCCGCACCACCCCGCAGGGTGCGAAAATGCTCCCGCCCGGAAGGCCAATGGCAACGAGCGCGCGAATTATTCCGGCGCAGCATGCGTGTGCGCCAGGAATTAGGTGCTGCCGCTGCGCATGGCAGCACTCTTGCCGGCTACAAGCAGTCCTCGCCCAAATCTGGCGAGTGTGCTTGGGAGATTACTGGCCGGCAATTACCTGATTCTGCGGCCGAACGTTTTCTGCTCTGGGCCGTGACTGGCGCAGGCAAGACGGAAATGATGTTTCCGCTTTTACAGCATGTGTTGGAGCGCGGAGGGACAGCGCTTGTAGCAACACCACGCCGAGATGTGGTATTGGAGTTGGCACCTCGATTGGCAGTTGCCTTTCCTCAAGTTAGTATGGTGACACTTTATGGAGGGAGTGCAGAACGGTGGCAAAGGGGACAACTGACACTAGCAACAACACATCAGCTGTTGCGTTATCGCCAGGCCTTTGATTTGGTTGTAATCGACGAGATTGATGCATTTCCTTATCACAATGATCCAATGCTTGCCTTTGCTGCCCAAGCAGTATGTAAGCAGGAAGGGAAATTTATTTATTTGTCTGCGACGCCACCGCCTCCTTTGCAGAAAGAGGCCGCACGTGGTCAACTGCCACATGCCAAGGTTCCCGTTCGTTTTCATCGTCATCCCCTACCTGTCCCAATTCGTTTGGGGACTGCTCCAGTGCATCATTGGCTGCAAAAAGACCAGCTTCCTGCTTCATTTATTCAGCGCCTATACATATCCATTCAACGAGGGGCGCAGGTCTTTCTATTTGTGACACGAATCTCATATATTCAAGGTCTTGTGGAACTGCTGATGAGACAATTTTCTGATATACCTATTGCCGGCACATCATCGCAGGATGAAGAACGAACCGCTAAGGTGCGTTTGTTTCGAGCTACTGAAATACGTGTGTTGGTCACAACCACTATTTTGGAGCGGGGTGTGACTGTTCCACGAAGTGATGTGTATATACTAGACGCGGA
The DNA here is from genome assembly GCF_001049835.1 of Paenibacillus sp. Mc5Re-14. Taxonomy (NCBI): domain Bacteria; kingdom Bacillati; phylum Bacillota; class Bacilli; order Caryophanales; family Paenibacillaceae; genus Paenibacillus; species Paenibacillus sp. Mc5Re-14. The sequence continues at coordinate 3,044,620 of NZ_CVPD01000001.1, forward strand.
CAGCAGTCTTTTTGATGAAGCATCCCTTGTCCAAATGGCTGGTCGCGCGGGAAGATCTAAGGATGATCCATCTGGTAGTGTTATTTTTATATCCCCTCAATGGACTAGCGGTCAAAAGAGAGCGATTAAGCAGATTAAACGCATGAATGCACTGGCTCGGAAAAAAGGATATCTGAAATTGACGAAGCACTAAATGCATTAAATAAAAAAAGTTTTTTTGGAAATGTGAAACCTGAAACAAAGTTGGTACGTAAACTACCAGGAAAGGTGCATTTTGGTATGGGGATGATTCCAAGAACCCGTCTGTTTTTGAATTGGTTATTCCATCGTCAGTCGCAAACATGTGTTGCTTGTGGCAAGCTCGCAGGTCATTTTTTCGAATTTACTGGGCTTTGTACTCATTGTTCGATTCAAATTCCTTGGATTTACAACATTCGTTGTGTACATTGTGGACGTCCGACGTTTTGTCCGGATTGCGTCAGGCCCGACCGATTAGCGCGTTACTATATATGCAATCGGAGTGCGATCAGCTATACGCCGATGGCGAGAGAATGGATTGGGCAGTTCAAATATCGTGGCAATGAAAAGTTTGGTCCCCTGCTGGGCGAGATCTTGAACCGAGCCTATCAGGCGATGAGACATGAGTTTGCGGGTCATAATTGTACTCGTTTCAAGCGATCTTTGTGGGATGTAGATATAGTGACCTGTGTCCCGGTAAGTGAAAAGAGGCTGACGGAGCGAGGCTTTAATCAGGCTGAAATTTTGGCAGAAGAGATTGCAAAGCGAAATAAGCTCCCCTTTCTACCATTGCTTGTTCGCCCGCAAGATACAGGCAAACAAAGCTTTAAATCAAAAAATGAACGTATGAATACAATGGATAATGCATTTTCCGTTATCCCCAATATGGTGAGTTTGATGAAACCCTTTATTTTAAAGGTCGAATCTCAACGCGCTGTGGAGAATATGTATTCCGTTACAATTTTGCTTGTAGATGATATTTATACGACGGGGAGTACATTGCAGGCATGTGCACGCGTTTTAAGAGAAAAGGCATTAGAACAAGGAGTACATTTGGCTATTTTTTGCCTATCCTTAGCGAGATCATGAGCTCAATTTTCTATTATATTCCATAATTTTGTGCTTGAAACTATGAAAAAAAGGTTATAATTCTTTTGAAAGAAGGCTTAAATGATAGAGCAGAAGCTTTTTAATCCGTACAATCAGCAAAATTTGACAACAAGCTAGAGAGAGGTATATAATAAAAATATAGAGACGAACAAAAAGTTAGGAAGTGAGGGATAAAATCAGAATATTTCAATTTAGAGGTTGATTTTTTTGGAAAAGAGGAGTACAATTTCTATCTGTTGATAGCTAACATGATTGGTAATAAGTGATGGCTAACGACAAAAGAGCGGACATTGGGAGTGTCTCGCTCAGTAGTAAAGCAGTTAATTAAAATTTAAAGTTAAAAAGAGGAGAGAACAAAATCATGAAAAACGTAATGAAAAAAGTAGCAGTTTCTGGCATGTTGGCAGTTAGTTTAGGCGCAGTATCTTTGTTGAGCCCACTTGCTACAGGTAGTGTATCTGCACAATCTAGTTCCGATTATGAAAAACAACAATTGGAAGACCAAATCATGAGAGAACAACAAGAAGCAGCACAAAAAGCATTTGAAGCTAAATTCTTTAAAACTGAAACTACTGAGAACGCAGCACCTGCTCAATCGACAACAGAGAACAACAACCAAACAACAACTACAAAACCAGCAACAACTACAACTGAAACACCAGCAACAACTGTAAAAACAATCACTGTTAATGTTCAAGAAGGCGACACACTGGCTTCTATTGCTGAAAAATACGGTGTAACTGTTGAAGAACTGGTTAAAATCAACAACCTGGTAAAAGTCGGTCAAGAACTGCAAGTACCACAAACAAATACAAATAAATAATTAACATTATAAACTGTTTTATAAAATGTATTTATTAAACCAAGCGTTTGACTATAGTATACGGGAAGGCCTCTATTAAAACAATGCTTTTTTGAATAATTATTTGTAAAATTGTTTGTTTTTTTGGGCTGCAAATTTCCAATGGTACATCTTGCTTAATTTCAGATAGGTTATAAGTTGAAATGATGTTAGGTGTATGAGATTTATGAATACCCACACTCCATGTGCGGAGCATTCGTATGGACGCCGATCCCCCGGATTTATAGCATTTTCTTGATGCATCGGGGCACAGGTGAACATGAATTCTTCTGAGGATTGTTTCGCCCGGTTTTTCCCTCATTTTATTTCTACATTTTAACCATATTCATATATAGCTATTTAATGATAATGAAGCGCTATTCCCGAGAATAACAGGAATGGCGCTTATTTTATTTTTTTATCTAAAGTACGGAGGGATGTTTGACGATAAATACTCACATGTAATAGGCTGGATTAGAAGGACTTATTTGCCTCTACACTTTATATTGTTGCATATTAATGTGCTAGAGTTGGGAAAGATTTTACCCGTTTAATCTTCCTCTCTTATAACTTTTACTATGATAACGAACGAAATGTAGAATTGTGTTAAAACTAAAAAAAAATTTGGAATATTTGCTAGACGAGGCTCTTCACTATAAGTTAATGTAAGGATAATAGTAATTAAAGACCGGAACTTGGAAAGGGGCGCTACAGAGGATGAATTTGGATAACTGTCCTCGCTGTGGAAAGTTGTTTGTTAAGAATGTCAGAGGGATTTGCCAGAACTGTATTAAAGAAATTGAGGTTGAATACGAGCACTGTGTCAAACATATACGTGAAAATAAAGGTGTTCATATGCATGAGCTTTCGGAAGCTACAGGTGTCTCTGTTAAACAAATCACGACATTTATACGTGAGGGACGTATTTCCATTGCTAATGCGCCCAATATGACGTATCCTTGCGAGGTATGCGGGATACCGATTCGTGATGGGCATATGTGCGATTCTTGTCGAACACGTCTGACTAAAGACCTGAATCAGGCCATACGCGAAAGTAGTAATCAGGATCAAAGTAATAATATGGGCTCAGGTACCTACAGCGCGATGGATAAACTTCGCGGAAACTAGTACAGGGGAATTAAATACGCATTCAGCTATTCAAAAAGTTTCAAATACCGCCGATAATCTTTATAGAGCTTATCGGTTTTTTTATTTTAGCAACCATGCACAAAATAAAGAAGTAAGGCATAATACGAACCATGTTCGACGCTATGTCGTCTGATACATTCTGACCATATCAAATAACTAAGGAAGGTGGAAGTTATGAAAATTAACGAGACCAACCGCATCGGAGCTATTAATCCATATCAGCGAAATATTGAAACAGGACGCCAGGAGGAGCAAAAGAAATCCCGCCGCAAGGACGAGGTTTCCATTTCTCCAGAAGCAATGGAAATGCTGAACCGCAGCAGTGATGCAGACCGCGTTAAGAAAATTCAGGAGCTTAAGCAGCAAGTAGCTTCTGGAACCTATCGTGTAGATGCTGATAAAATTGCAGAGAAGCTGTTACCTTTCTTTAAGCAGTCTTCCGAAAGCTAGGTGAAGGATATGCCTTTAGAGCGTTTGATTGGTGTGCTGGAACAGCTAGATCAAAAGCATCTTATTTTATTAGAACTGGCGAAAAGTAAAAAAAAGATTGTCATGGAAAATGATATGGATAGTCTGGTACAGCATTTGAACCAGGAATCCAGACTCCTTAAACAAGTAGAACAGTTGGAAGAAGCTCGTATGGAGGTTTCGTATGAGCTTCTTCGTGAACGTGGTATTAAGTCTCAGCTTAATTTGACTATAACCGAGCTGGCGCGCCTTGTCTTTGATCCAGAAGATAAGAACAAACTCCTCAGTGTCCAGAGTCGCTTATCCCACACTCTTTCAGAATTAAAGGAAATTAATGGAATCAACCAAAAACTCATCGAGCAATCGTTGGTGTTTATTGATTACTCTTTGGATCTACTTGTAGGACGTCCTAATCAGGAAATGACTTATATGCATCCTGATCAGAAGAGTAATCAACACGCACGACCTGGATTGTTCGACACTAAGGCTTGAGCCGAGGAGGAAAATAGAGTGCCATCCACATTTCATTCCATAGAAACAGCTAAAAGAAGTCTTTTTACACAAACAGCAGCTTTAAATACAACAGGACACAACATAGCTAACGCTAACACGGAAGGCTACACACGGCAGACGGTCAAAATGAAGGCTTCCATCCCCATGGAGGCTTACGGTATTAACCGTTCTAATGTACCTGGTCAATTGGGAACAGGTGTTGAATTTGACGCTATTGAACGTATTCGCGAAAAGTTCTTGGATAGCCAGTATCGCGGAGAAAATACCGAACTGGGTAGTTGGACAATCCGTAGTAATACGCTTGATAAACTACAACAGATTATAAATGAGCCGTCCGATACAGGGATTCGGAAAGTTCTAGATAACTTTTATAAATCTTGGTCTGACTTAAGTAAAGACCCAGAAAGTGTGACTGCACGAACTATTGTTAAAGAAAATGCACTTGCTTTGACTGATGCAATGAATCATATGAGTAAACAGTTGAATAATTTATCTGCGGACTTAACTTCTAATGTGGAGGCTAAGTCTAGTGAGCTACAAAGTTATGTAAACTCCATAGCTGATTTGAACCAATCGATTACTAAAATTGAAGGTTTGGGCGATAACGCTAACGATCTACGTGACCAACGTGATTTGATTGTCGATAAAATCTCAAAAATCGTTAATGTAACGGTGACTGATACCGATCAAGGCTACAATGTTAATATGGGTGGTCAAGCATTAGTAACTGGATTTGAACCGACTACTGGAATTAACGGCGCTTTTTTACAAGCAGCTTTTGCCTCTAATGATTTACAAGGTGGCGAAGTGCATGGAATGATTTTCTCAAGGGATCGATTTGTAGCTGATTACACAGCCCAAATGGATAACCTCGCCAACACATTGGCGACAGGTAATATTACTGTAACGCTACCTAAAGGCTCAGTTTTGCCAGAAGGTACTGTACTGAATGGAGTGACTTACACAGGGACCAGCCGAACACTTCAATCGGATTTAACAGTTACAGTTAAAGGTCTTAATGGTTTGCATCAACTGGGTTATACCCAAGAAGATAAAGATGCTAACGGTAATATGGTTGCAGGTAAACCTTTTTTTGTAACTTCAAATAATGGTGGGACAATAACAGCAGGCAATATCACGTTAAACACTGCTATAGTAGATAATCCTAACGCTATTGCAGCATCCCTTCGGGTAACAGGCACTGCTCCTTCTGAGGAATTGGTTAAGGGTAATAATACATTGGCATCCTTGATGTCCAATTTGAAATTAAGCAATTTCACTTCAGTTTCTACGGGGAATACAGCTACTATTGATAGCTTCTTCAGTTCTATGGTTGGTCAGTTGGGGATAGAGGCTCAAGAGGCTACAAGACAGACACAAAACTCGACAGCTCTCGTATCTCAAGTAGAAACTATGCGCCAATCTGTGAGCGGTGTTTCACTGGATGAAGAAATGTCCAATATGATTAAGTTTCAGCATGCCTACAGTGCCGCTGCTCGGTTTATGACCACATTCGATCAATTATTAGATAAATTAATTAACTCCACAGGTGTAGTGGGAAGATAAGAATTGGGATTAAATATCTGATGTTTATATACAGCTGGATATTTAATTACGGAGGGATATAACTATGCGCGTTACTAACAATATGCTAAGCTCACAGCTTTTGCTTAATTTAAATCGAAATTCTGAGCGTATGAATAATACGCAGAACCAGATGTCGACTGGACGTAAGTTGAACAAACCCTCTGATGATCCTGTAGGCATTACGTATTCCTTAAGGTACCGATCTGAACTGTCTTCAAATGAACAATACCAGCGGAATGTGGACAGCGCAGTGTCTTGGCTTGATTTTAATGATACGGTCATGGATCAGGCTGGCCAAATTATGCAAAGAGTACGTGAACTTACAGTGCAGGCCTCTACGGGAACTAATCCACAATCAGCGTTGGACAGCATTAACAAAGAAATCGGTCAGCTTAAGGAACAAATGATTGATGTTGTGAACAGCCAGTTGAACGGAAAATATATATTCAATGGTCAGACCTATGACAAGAAGCCTTACGACCTTCCTCTAAATGCAGATAATACGCATGATATCTCTGGAGCAGCGTCTATTGTGACGGACACTGGGAATGTTAATTTTATAGTAGGGGAAAATGTAGCTTTACCCATTAATGTTACTGGTAATGAAGTTGTAGGAACAAGTGCGGATGCCGACAATTTGTTTACTATTTTTAATCAGCTTTCTTCAGCTCTGGCAAGTGGTGATATTAAAACAAGTGGGGATCAACTAGCTAATATTGATTCACGTGTGGAAAAAATGCTAAAAGTTCGGTCGGAAATGGGTGCTAAATCTAATCGTGTTGAGCTAATGCAGAGCCGTTTGAGTGATCTCGAGGTAAACTTAACGGATTTGCAATCTAAAACGGAAGATGCAGATTACGCTGAGCTTTTAATGAATTCCAAGATCCAAGAGAATATTTACAATGCTTCTTTGTCAGCAGGAGCGAAGATCATATCCGCATCATTAGTTGATTTCTTAAGGTAGTCTAAGGAGGGGGAGAGATGCCCATTATTCCGATGCTTCAGATCCGGCAAACTCCGGCTATCCTGCATATTGACGCAGACCCTGGGCAGTATTCGATTCGACAGCCCTCGGCTGATATGGAATTAAAAACACGACGTGCTCAACTGGAAATTCACCAGTATCAGCCACAGCTAACCATAGATCAAAGTGCGGCCTTCTCTGCCTATAATGGTGGCAATTACCTTGAGATGAATAATCGAATTTATTCCGGATTGCCGCAGATATTTTTACAAGCTATTGCGCATAAAGTGGAGCAAGGCAACCGAATGGCGGCGATTCACATTCCTGGTAATACTGTAGCCAATGTTTATGGAGAGGATACAGAAACGCATGTGCTTCCTGAATTTAGGGGTCCGGCATCTATGGATAATGTCGATATTCATGTTGAAACACGTGCACCTGATATTACATATACACCTGCTGTATCGGAAATGCATGTGACCGTTAATCGTCCAGAGATTGAGTATACTCGGGGGAAACTGGAGATTTATATGCAGCAATATCCATCTGTGGCCTATATTCCGCCTGGAATTGATGTCATGATGTAAAATAAGTTAAGGTTATAGAGGTTGTTCAAGCCGTCTATAGCCTTTTTTTAATAAAACGTATAGATCTAATTGAATATTGGAGGAATAATAGTGATTATATCCACATCTATTTGGGGTGACATTGAAGTTAATGATAAAGAAATATATCGTTTTGAAAAAGGAGTTCCAGGATTTGAGGAGACGACTGAATTTGTGTTGCTCGATCAAGATGAGGCACCCTTTTACTATCTCCAGTCCCTTCAGCAGAAAGAACTATCTTTTGTCCTAGTTGACCCTTTTATATTTTATCCTGAATACGAGTTCGAACTCCCGGATAGTGAAGCGGAAGAACTGGGGATTGAATCTAATTTAGTTGTTCGCAGCATACTAACATTACATGAGCAGGTAGAGAACTCAACGATCAATCTATTGGCACCTCTAGTGTTCAATCCCGATAATAGGCAAGCCAAGCAGGTTGTTTTGTACCAGTCTTCGTATCTAACCAAGCATTCACTGCAACCTATTAAGGAAGACGAAACCATCCGTTCAAAGGAAGGTGAATAAGTATGCTGGTGCTTTCGCGTAAAAAAGGCGAGTCTATTATCATTCAGGATCACATTGAGGTCATGGTACTCGGAGTAGAGGGGGACATCGTCCGTATAGGGATTTCAGCACCCAAACAGATGGACATCTTTCGCAAAGAAATCTATTTATCCATTCAAGAGTCCAACCGTGAATCTGCTGCCCATACGCAGCCAAATTTGGATGCTTTGCGCAAGATGATAAATAAAAACAACGGAAAATAAAAAAAATCCTAAAATGCTATTAAAAGTTCGACGAGAATGTCGATATATATAGTACAAGCTATTGCGGAGGGGCGGCCGACTTCAACGGATAGCTGTAACAGCAATAAACCACATGGATGTGGGACATTTACCTTCAGGGAGGAAATTTAAAATGATTATCAATCACAATATCGCTGCAATGAACACTCACCGTCAGCTGGCTGTCAACACAGGCAACACTAACAAAGCTATCGAGAAACTGTCTTCCGGTTTGCGTATCAACCGTGCTGGTGACGATGCTGCTGGTTTGGCAATTTCCGAAAAAATGCGCGGTCAAATCCGTGGTTTGGATATGGCTTCTAAGAACGCTCAAGATGGTATCTCCTTGATCCAAACAGCTGAGGGTGCATTGAACGAAACACACAGTATCCTTCAACGTATGCGTGAATTGTCTGTTCAATCCGCTAACGATACTAACACTACTGTAGACCGCGGCGCTCTTCAAAAAGAGGTTGATGAACTCTCCAAAGAGATCACAAGAATCTCCAGCACTACTGAATTCAACACTAAGAAATTGTTGGATGGTTCTGCTTCTGGTGTAGTATTCCATATCGGTGCTAACACAAGTCAAAACATTAGCTTGTCCATTGGTTCTATGGATGCTAGTACTCTGGGTGTTGCACAATCTGCTACAAGCGGTATCGATATCTCTACTCAAACTGCAGCCGACGCAGCTATCTCCACAATCAACGCCGCAATCGAAACAGTTTCTGGTGAGCGTGCGAAACTGGGTGCGAACCAAAACCGTCTGGAACACACAATCAACAACCTGAACACTTCTTCCGAAAACCTGTCTGCAGCTGAATCCCGTATTCGCGATGTAGATATGGCGAAAGAAATGATGAACCAAACGAAGAACAACATTCTTGCACAAGCTGCTCAAGCTATGTTGGCTCAAGCTAACCAACAGCCTCAAGGTGTTCTGCAATTGCTTCGTTAATTTTTACTGGCGTCAAAAAGGAATCCCTCTTATGGGATTCCTTTTTTTGTTAGTGAGAACTCCTTTTTCAAAGCTAATGAAGACTTAAGAAACAGCCGATAAAAGTTGTATAACGCACTTACTAAAAAAGGAGTTTTACCATGAACAAAACTATTTCTTTGTGCATGATCGTGAAAAATGAAGAGAAAGTGTTAGATAGATGTTTAAGCAGTGTTGAAAACAAAGTTGACGAAATTATCATAATAGATACTGGCTCAACAGATTCAACGATGGAAATTGCAAGGAAATATACAGAGAAAGTATATTCTTACCATTGGGCCGATGATTTCGCAGCAGCCCGTAATCGTTCATTAGAATATGCCGAATCTGATTACATTCTAGTACTGGATGCAGATGAGTATTTGGAGTCGAATGCGGACTTAAAAACAGTTGTCGGGTCAGGTAAGGATTATTACCTAATAAGAATTAGAAATTTGCTATCTTTTGGTTGGGCGCATACACATACTGCAATTCGATTGTTTGTAAATAAACCACAGTTGAAATATAAAAATCGTCTGCACGAGCATTTAGATACTATGAACGAGAATTATGAGTATTCAAATGAAATGGCGGACTTTGTTATTCTCCATACCGGTTATATGAATGAAACCTTAGCGGAAAAAGATAAGCTATCCAGAAACCTGCCTATTATGTTAAAAGAAGTCGCTGAAAATCCAAATGGCTACAATTTGTTTAACACAGGGAATGTATACTACTCCTTGGGCAACTATAAAAAGGCGATAGAGTACTATCAAAGATCATACCCACTCAGTAAGGATAAATCTTATACTCCAGAACTTTTAACTAGAATAGCAACATGCCTGAGCTATTTGGACAAACATGAGGAAGGTTTGAGAGTTTTAGAAGATGCAGTTGAGATATTTCCAAATACAGTGGATTTGCGTTATGCACAAGGTAAAATTTATTTTGAAGCTGGTTATTTTAAAGATGCTGAACTTACATTTCGAAAATGCATAGTGATGGGTGATAAGGGGATAACTGTAACTGAGGGAGCTGGGGGTTACGGAGCTCACTATTATCTATCCCTGCTTTATTATAAAAAAGGTGAGCTGGCAAAAAGTTATGACGAGATCATTAAAGTTATTCAAGAAAAAAAGCTGTTTGTACCTGGTCTGAATCATTACTTTGAGATCATTTTGAAAGGCAATATTCCTTTCGAGGACGTAAAGCAAAATATAAACAATATTTACAATATATCAAATGTAGAAGAATTACGCTGGCTCATGGAGTCTATGTATTCTTTGCGTCATCCGCTTCTTAATGAATATTTGAATAGTTACAATTTGACAGTTGAAGATAAGATCAGAGCAGTTGCTCTGCTGTTTGATAAAAAATATGAAGAGTCTAAGCACTGTTGGGAGCAAATATCAGTTGGTGAAGAAAACGCATTGGACGTCCTTGTGCTTGCGACCATACAAAATGATCAGAAACTATTTCAATTAATTCAACCGCTTCTTAATCTTAGTAGTAAAGAGCAAAAAACCTTATGCACTTTCTTAATGGATGGCGAGAATGGTAAGAAACCTGTGATAACTACTAGAATAGAAGATATTATTATGAAAGTAATAACCCATTTAATAAGCTTACAGGAATTTGACGTTTTTGAGAGAGTCTCGACAATGATCCTCAAGTCAGATATTGACATAAATATTAGATTGGGCGAAGTTTTAGTGAATTATGGCTTCAATGAAGTAGCGATAGATGTGCTTTCTAAATGCTTTGAAAGACAACCTAGAAACTCATTGTTAGTGCGTTTACTGGGCGATGTTTGTCTTAAATCTGGCTACTTACAGGATGCGCAATTATTCTATTCTAGGCTATTGGAATTGAAACCCGAATATTCGTCTTATGAAAGATGTTTTAACTTGTACGAGGCACTGAATGACTCTGAAGGCATGGGAGTGATTAAAGCAGAAATTAAAAAGAAATTTAGATTCTCAGATTGGGTGAATCCTTAAGGTTTTGCTGAAATTTTAGTTTTACACTTGAGAGGAGTTCAGCTATGTTAAGTCAAATTATTAGTGAAGCTAGATCTGAAGAATATAGAACCAGAATGAAGCGCCTCGCATATGCTGAGACTCAAAGACTTGTCCCTAAAGAGCCTAAACAAAACATTCATATTGTTTATGTGATAGGGCACGTTAATGTTTGCGGGGGGAATAAGATAATACTTGAACACGCAAATGGACTGAAAAGGCTGGGAACCCAGATCTCCATTATTTCTCATTTCCCTAAACCTGATTGGTTTCCTATTGATGTCAATTATATTAAGATACCCTTTCAAGTTAATATAGCTCAGTTTATACCTGATTGTGACGTTATAGTCGCAACTTATTGGGATCAAATTAATGTCTGTGTCGATGCATGTATTGCACCAGTTGTTTATTTTGAGCAGGGAGATTTTCACTTATTCACGGATGTGAGCGAAGAATTGTCAATCACCTTAAATCATCTCTTTGCGCTGCCTGCATATATAACGACAGTATCAGAGCGTGTATCAAGGATTATAGAGAGCAAGTACAAACGTAGACCAAAGGTATTTCACAATGCTCTCAATAGAAATGTATTTTATGAGAAGTCCTCTAACTCTTTGGAAGCTAGAAAAATGATTGTCGTTGGTAGTGATAGGGTAGAGTTTAAAGGTATTGATGAATTAAAGCAGGTGCATAAAAATATCGTTGATAGAGGTTACGATCTTGATTTTGTTTGGATAACTCCGAATGAGCCATTACAGCCTTATGGACAAGTATATATTAATCCTCCGCAAACCAAAATTGCGGAACTCTATCGAGATGCTTATGTTTATGTGTCAGGATCGCACTATGAGTCTTTTTCCCTTCCACCGTTAGAGGCCATGGCTTGTGGTACACCAGTAGTAGTAACTGATAGTAACGGTGTTATGGAATACGCGGTTAATGAGCATAATAGCTTGGTGACTAATGTTCGTGATATACAGGGGATTACCGATCAGGTTATACGTTTGTTAAATGATGAGGAATTATATAGAAAGTTGAAAAAAAATGGTATCGATACTGCAAATTCATTTAGCTGGGATACAATATTATCCGAATTATTATATTTTTATAAAAGTGTAGCTGCTCATGGGGTGCAAATCCAAGTAAACAATGAATGGGATATAATTTGTGAAGATAAGGATCAACTTTCTAATGAGGAATTACTTTGTATTAACCACCTTCTAGGCACTACGAAAGCAAGCGAGATTTGGAGGCCTGTAGAATATTCAACCGTTCAAGGAATAAGTAATATTTCTTGGGAGCTGTTCTATAAAAGAAGGAACTATCTAGAGAAGGGGTTTCCTGAAAAAATATTAATTGAAAGTAAAAATCCTAATTTAACAAATACTAAGTACAAAACAGTGGCGGCCTTATTTGAGCATAAAAAGTATGTGGAAGTATTGAGGTTTTTAAAAGATGTTTTGTCTGTCACTAGTAAAGAATCGATAGAGTATCCAGTGTGCATACGTTGGATTACTTTATGTTACATTGAGTTGGAAATGTACTCAAATGCATTTGAACTTCTAACATCTACTTTGGAAATTCACAAGATGAACATGGAACTTTGGTACTTGCTTTCTAGAGTGCTTTATGGACTAGGAGCTAGAGATAGAGCGGCTGCTATTTGCGAATATTTTCTTACAATAGATAATTCATATTTCTATCCAGATTATATAGGAAATCTAAATGAATTGGTTAGTGAACTCTGTTCCAAGTTAAATATAGAGAATAAAGAGTCTCCTCTGGAAGCCTCTTTGTTACAAACAGATAATAAAGGTCAGGGTGGGTTGAGCAGGAAGTATAAAGTGATAATTTTTGGAGTTAACACTTTAACAGAGTTTGCTTATCTTCTTACTGATCCAAACAAATGCACAGTTGAGGCAATCGTCGATTCTAGTGGACAATATGCTGGGACATTTATAAGAAATACTAAGATCATAGGTCTTAATGAGATCAAGTTTCTTGAATATGATTATATTGTTAAGCTTGAAGCAAACAGCTTACTTAGTTCGCTCGACGCCAGCAAAATTATTGATTTGGTGGGTGCCTTAAATAATTATTATCTATATGAGTATCATAAAAATATTAACAGCATAACTGAGAACCAGAATGACATAACTGGTATAGTTACAGGTATTTCATACCATGAGGTAGGAATTAATACAGAGTTATTGGGCGAGAACTATAAAAATATGGCTTTATCTAGTCAAGATCTTTTTTATGACTATAAGATTGCGGAGTGGATACTTAATTACTTTAACCCTAATAAAACAATAAGCAATTTTATTATTGGGCTTAGTTATTATAGTTTTCATTTTGACCTATCTTTAAGTATCTATAAAGATCGTTCACGCATGTATTATCCGATCTTTCAAACAATGCATAACTATCATGAAGAGAAGAAAGCTAAACAAGACTATGATCAGTTTGAAACTCTTAGTAAGAAGTTATTGCTAGATGATATAACAACAAAAGTTTTCGAGGCTTTTAAAGAAAGCAAAGAAAAAGAAAATACTATTCTTAGAAGTCGAAAAATGTCTAATGATGATAAACTCAATGCTACCGTTTTAGCAGAAAAAGATAGCAACAAAAATTATCCGAAAACTGTAGAAGAGAATAAAGCAATACTTAAACAGTATCTTAATATGCTGCAAAAGAATAATATCACGCCTGTATTTGTTGTATGTCCTGTAGCAAAGTGTTATAGTGACGCGTTTTCCCCTAAGCTAGAAAGAGAGTTTCATTCGATTATTAGAGAGATGAAGGAAGAATATGACTTTAAGCTATTAGACTACTTTAGGAGTCGTAATTTTGAAGAGAAGGATTTTTATGATGCTTCTCACCTAAACATTAATGGCAGGGATAAGTTGTCCAGAATGATTGATAAAGAGTTATGCAGATAACTGCTTACCATCCTTGGGATCGAAATTTATAATCTACAGATTTATACTCTATTCAGTTCATTGGTCGTTTAGCCGATATATATTATAAAAACATGTATCGGAGGTTGTCAGATGAATCTGCAGTTCTCTGTTTCGACAAGTACCACAGTGGATGGAGTGAAAGGTGGTAATTTAAAGAGTGAGTACACTGGTTCTCACAATACTAATAGTGGTGCGGTAATACAAACTATTAAGACCGATTTTGAATTAACAAAGCATGAAAAACAAGGGCTGTCAGTGTCACTTGGTGAGGAACAGCTAATTAAGGCAATAGATCGAGCAGTTAAGGCTCTACAAGGCCCTTCTACAACATTAGAAGTTAGCGTACATGAAAAGACACACCAAATTATGGTGAAGGTCCTTAATAAAGATACAGGTGAATTGATACGTGAAATTCCCCCAGAAAAAACATTGGACCTAGTAGCTAAGATGATGGAAATAGCAGGAATCCTAGTAGACCAAAAAGTGTAAGGAGGTAATTATATAATGCGTATTAACGGATTTTCGGGGATGGATATTGACAGTATGGTCACAAATTTAATGACTGCCAAAAAAGCACCATTAAACAAGTTGAATCAACAGAAACAAATCTTGGAATGGACACGGGACAGCTATAGAGAGTTAAACAGCAAAATTGTTGATTTCAGAACTAAGCTTTCGGAGTTTAAGTTATCACCAGCGATGAATACACAACAGGCGGTTGTATCGGGAAATACGACCGCAATCAAAGCAGACGCAAATGCTAATGCGAGCGGTGCGGCGATGGCTGTACAAGTTACAAGCCTTGCGCAGAAATCGAATATGACAAGTGAGAGTAAATTGACTAGCTCTAGTACAGATGCTACGCTAACAACAAAAATTGGAGATCTATCCACCAGTACAGGTGCTGCAGATTATACAGTCACCATTAATGGGAAATCTTTAACCTTTTCTAGCGATAAAACTATAGCTAACGTTATTAATACAATTAGTACGGATGCCGATATGAAGGTTAATGCGAGTTTTGATGAAGTATCGGGTAAATTTTCCATCACATCAAAAGATTATGGAACGAATCTTACAGATGGTTCAGGTACTTTGAAAACATTATTGGGCATGGGTACAATACAAAACGCTACAGCAGGAACAGTAAAAATTAGTACGGACGGTGGTTCAAGTTTTAAGGAATTTACCACTAATAACAATTCTCTTACTGTCAATGGTATCACGCTCACCCTTTTATCAACGAACACATCTACAGATCTTGCGAGAATTCAAACTCAAACAGATCCAGCTAAAGCGCTAGATACGATCAAAAATTTCGTTCAAAATTACAATGACTTACTCAACACCTTTAGTAAGAAAGTCAAAGAGGAAAAATACCGTGATTATCAGCCACTTACAGATGAACAAAAGAAAGACATGAAAGAGAATGATATTACACTTTGGGAACAAAAGGCTAAAAGTGGCCTTCTCAAAAACGATAATATCCTATCCTCTGCAGTCTCCTCGATGCGTTCAGTGATTACAGGAAGTCTCGGTGATCTAAGCGCAATAGGCATTACAACTGGACAATACTATGAAAATGGGAAAATATATATCAATGAGGAGAAGCTCAAGGTTGCTTTACAGAGCGACCCTCAAAAAGTCATGAATATTTTTCAGGGTAGTGCAGACGGCGCTACTCCAGGGATATACAGTAAAATCAGTGACGAAATGAACGGAACATTGGACTTACTAGCTAAGAAGGCAGGTACATCCAAGTATAGTTCTGATGTAAATAGTATATTTAAAACAGAAAGTATTATGGGCAAGCAGCTTGCGGATTACAATAAACGAATTTCTGACATGAAAAGCCGACTTAGTGATATGGAAACACGCTATTACAAACAATTCTCAGCCATGGAAGAAGCTATGAATAAATACCAATCCCAGTCGTCCAGTCTGACAAGTTTTTTACAATAGAAAGTAAAGGGTGAGTGGATTGATTACATCTCCTTATGAAAAATATCGGCAGTCTTCGGTTCAAACCTCTACTCCTTCTCAACTTGTAGTTATGTTATATGATGGAGCCATTCGCTTTGTTAAGGCGGGGCTGGTTGCTTTAGACTCTAAGGACTATCAAAAGGTTAACCTAAACCTTGGTAAAGCACAGACCATCATTAGTGAGCTTATGTCGACATTGGATCACTCCTACGATATTTCTAAAAGCTTATTTGCTCTCTACGAATACATGAATTATCTTTTAATTCAAGCCAACATAAAAAAAAGTGCAGATCCAGCCAATGAAGCTCTAGGATATCTCACCGAATTACGCGAAACCTGGGTACAGGCAAGTAAGTTGACGGCTGGCGCTGCGGATACAGCGATAGGATCCAACCATGGATGAGCTTATCGGTCAACTGGAGAACCTTACTGCTGATTTAATGAATCGACTGAATGTAACATCTTATGAAGAGATGGTGAGATTTGTTGAAAGTCGTCAGTTGCTAGTGAATGAACTAGAGGAACTTCTTAAGCTAAGTGCTGCAGACGTAGGACAGACCGATCGTATAAAGAATCTTTTAAGTAATGATACTGCCATCATAAGCAGAATGAATTTCTTAAAAGGAGAAGCAGCCGACTGGCTCCAACAGCGTAACGTGGCCAAAGTTCAGCGCAATGCCTACGAAACCGCCTATTCTTCTGATGCCATTTTGATGGATCGCCGAAAATAAAAATATTTTCCCTAACCCGTTTCACCTGTTTCAGCATACAGGGAAGCGGGTTATTACTATATTATAACCTCTATACAATCATTAAGAATTCATTGTAACGATATTCAACTGTATTAGCAGGAGAATATTGATGGCAAATAAATGTATGAAAACATTATCAATTCCAATTGACAATGGATAACTTTGGGTGGTATAGTCAAAAATGTGGGCGAGAGCTTCACTTCATTTGATGACGAAGGGAATGTTAGTGCATGCAAGGTAAAGTAAAATGGTTTAACGCAGAAAAAGGTTATGGTTTCATCGAAACGGCTGACGGCGGCGACGTATTTGTACATTTTTCCGCAATTCAAACAGAAGGCTTCAAAACACTTGAAGAAGGACAAGACGTGGAGTTCGACATCGTCGAAGGCGCACGTGGACCACAAGCCGCTAACGTAACCAAATTATAATCATCCCCGGCATAGCCGACCTACATAATTGGTAAGATGGTTAGCAATGGATAACGCGCTAGCAACTGCCCTGGAATATATTTCAGGGCTTTTTTATGTTTTCTAAATACATAAAAAGCCCCTTACCACCGGGTAAGGAGCTCAGTATAACAAAATGCTTTACTCTAGAGAACCGTCAAAGCCAGCCATCTCTACAAAAATGGTATTGGAGGAGGCAGATTGTTTCTCTACGCCTCCGTCTGGATAACGGAATTGATAGCGCAGAATGGCCTGGGCGATCAGATACGCGCGGAGTGCAGATTCGATATCGAATGAGAAGACGATAACGGCTTTGTGGTCAGGATCAAGCTGGCCTAATGGGATACCTTGGAGCAAATTAGGATGCGGAAGCGGCACTGAGTTCACGGTGACGGTTCTCAGTACAAGGAAATCTTCGGCTGAGAATGGTGCTGTGAGCAATAGCTCTTCCAATGGAGTATTTCCGATGTTTTCCACCTGGAGTGTAAAGGACAGGGTATCTTCTTGCGCGACACGCAAAGCGCTGGAGCTAAGTGTAAGTTTAGGAATAGCTGCGATGACAGTCAAATCTATGGTATTAGTTTGGATGGTTTCCTTCAGGGTCTCTCCACCACTACGACGTGAGCTATATTCGATGGTGGCCTGGTTGCTGAATGTTCCATCTGTAGGTGCTTCACGAATTTGTGCCTGGAGAGTAAGCGTAAGCGTCTCCCCTGGTGCAATATCCGGGAGTGTGATACCAGTGCCAGGATTAGCGCCTGGCTGCGTTTTATCTTGGATAGTCAGGCTGTTGGGTACATAAACAAGTCCATGCGGCAATGGGTCGGTGAACAATGGATACTGCGCTGAGATTCCTCCTTTATTTGTAATCTGAATGGTGAAGGTAAGTGTGTCTCCTACAGAGGCGTCATAGGTGTTCACCTGTTTCACCAATTCGAGCAGTGGGAATACCACTGGGATCGTCACGGTATTTGTAGTCAATGTGCCCGGTACGATTCTTCCTCCAGGCAATGTAAATGAGTAGGTAAAGGCAGCTTGATTTTCGATGTAGCCAGATGGAGGCGTCTCGGATACGGTTACTTGATAATTCAGGGTCAATGACTGACCAGGTTCCACAGATCCAAGACTAACTCCGACAGCAGGGTTGGCTTCTGCAAACGTTTGAGCGTTCAACTGGAGGCTGTCAGGAATGTAAAGGGTTCCGGCAGGGACAAAATTTTGAAAAATAACTTCTGAAGCAATGTTGCCAAAGTTATTATGGAGTACCGTGTAGGTCAGGTTTTCCCCTGCTTGGGCCTCCTTATGGTCTGTGGAGATGTTTGCGGCAAGCTTTGGACAGAAGTTTGGAAACTCACGATAAATGTATTTCCAGGTGCGACATTTCCAATGGCAATTCCAGCAGTTGGCGAGGCGTTAGGGAAAGGTACACCGTCGATAAGGACACTACCCGGAACGAAGGAAGTACCTGCTGGGATTGTATCGGTCACAACGGTATCTGTGACGGAATCCACACCGTTATTCGTAATGCTTAGTGTATATCTGATCGTATCTCCAACTACAGCAGCTGCCAGACTGGATGTTTTAGTCACCTGAATATTAGGTGCAGACACAGCGACATTAACTGTATTAGTGGTACCGAAGGTCCCCGTCGTGACCAATGTGCCGTCATCCCCGTTAATTTGGGACGCAAAAAAATTAGTCGAAAAATTGTTGGGCCCAGACAGCGCAGTTAAGTTGGATGTGGTAGGTCCAAACAACGCACGATCCCCGGTGATATCTACGTCACCCTCTTGGGCGCTAATTAACGCCCTGCCGCGCAAAGTCCCCTGTACAGGCGTGGCAAACCCGCTTATTACCACGTTGACCGAGCCAGTAGCGCTGCTGACCCCTGCGCCGCCTTGAATGACCAAATTTGTTACATTTGCGGTTCACACATAGGTACTGAGACTGGTGACGTTGATCGATGTTGCAGATTCGGGACTGACTGTAGTAGATAAAGCAGGCGTCTGAAATGTGATCGGATTGCTGGCGCTGGACAATACATTGGTATTGCCGTTGGCATAGCTTCCTCCCCAAATAAGTTCAGCATATAGCACGGTACTGCCCGCAGGGAGCACAAGGAATGCCGTCGATGAGTTACTGGCAAAAGCAGAAGTCGTGCCGAATGGATATGTGCCGAAGCGAGAGGCTGTATTGGTTGTGATGAAAGCGCCAATGCTGGTCACTGTACCTGGCACCCCCGCCGAAGCAGAGCGTGCCAGCCCGAGTGTATTTCCTATAAAGGTAATAGCCCCGGTCTGGTTCGTTGCATAACGCTGAATAAAAGCCATGGATTAACTTCCTACTTTCCATCTCTCCCCAATTAGCTGTCTTAGGATTTTTGCAGGGGAAGAGCCAGCTGGGCTGGGTGTAATGATCCTTTCGTATAAATTGCCTGCATGATAGTCAG
This sequence comes from Paenibacillus sp. Mc5Re-14, assembly GCF_001049835.1. Lineage (NCBI taxonomy): Bacteria > Bacillati > Bacillota > Bacilli > Caryophanales > Paenibacillaceae > Paenibacillus > Paenibacillus sp. Mc5Re-14. Next base: position 3,064,250 of record NZ_CVPD01000001.1, read on the forward strand.
GTCTTGCTTTTAGCATAGGTTCTATACCGGATTCAGTCTGACAAATAACTCCCTCCCCAGTCGATAAAATACATAGCATGAACTCGAAATAGTGGATTTGTCATGACACCAGCAGAGTAACTTTTTAAATTTCTCTTCATTATTCACATATGTATGCGAGCTGAATTTAAACATGACCCTTTTCATAGAATGGCGTTATGGGAAGCGTTTTGTCGAATCATGAGGAAAATTGTAAAAAATCTCCGAAATGTTGATCTCCTTTTTTACTTGGCGTTAACATATGTGTTATACTGAAGAGGCAAAGGAGGCGTGCCTTATGAACTTAACAGTACGAGGTCAACAGATCGAGGTTACCGACGCTTTGAAGGACTACGTTGAAAAGAAATTCAGCAGACTTGAAAAGTATTTCGATGCACCCCCGACGTCTGATGGAAGTGTAACGTTAAGCACAACCAGAGATTTGCACACTGTAGAAGTAACCATTCCTTTGCCGGGGCTTGTACTCCGTGCCGAAGACGAAAGCGATGACATGTATGCATCCATTGATGCCGTGGTAGACAAGCTAGAACGGCAAATTCGCAAGCACAAGACCAAATTAAACCGAAAATTCCGGCAGGAAGGCAGTTTAAAAACCCTTTTTGTGGAAGATCCGGCTGGTGGTGTGGCTGTTGCTGAAGATGAGGATGCAGAATTGAATGAGCTGGAAGTCGTCCGCACCAAGCGTTTCTTATTGAAACCTATGGATGTGGAAGAAGCTATTCTGCAAATGAACATGATTGGACATAATTTCTTCGTATTTGCTAACATTGATAATGAAGAAGTTAACGTAGTTTACAAACGCAATGATGGTAAATACGGTCTGATCGAACGGGAATAGCCTGTAAAGCAAGAACTTATTGCATTTTAAAATGAATAGAACTTTTTGATTGAAGCATGCTTCATGGATATCAGGAAAATGATAATAACACGAGCCTTATCCTTGCGAACCTGGCGGGATAGGGCTCTTTTATATGTTTATTGTAAACATGAATGGAAATTTAAACTTAGATCGATGTAACCAATTGTGTATTTCGTGCGTCAATTGTTTTGGTATCTTTAACCGGATGCAAATCTGCAGGCTGCTTGTGTTGCGGCATGTCCTACAAACTGTTACAATTTATGCAAAGAACATCGCACGATGGGCTGGTATAGCCGGGCCTGTCAAACATATCGGGAATCAATTTCATCATGGACCCTTTCTTATTGTGAAATTGATTCTATTAATTGTTTTGCGCGAAAGGGGTAAACCATGCTAGGAATTGTCAAAAAAATTTTTGGGGATACAAATGAACGTGACGTCAAACGTTTAATGAAGACGGTTGAACTGATCAATAAAATAGAGCCTGATTTTGAGAAGCTCTCGGATGAGGAACTGAAAGCCAAGACGGCGGAGTTTAGAGAGCGGATTGAACAAGGTGCTACGGCTGAAGAAGTGCTGCCGGAAGCTTTTGCAACGGTTCGTGAAGCGTCCAAGCGGGTGCTGGGCAAACGTCACTATGACGTACAGATGCTCGGCGGTATTGCGTTGCACGAAGGAAAAATCGCAGAAATGAAAACCGGTGAAGGTAAAACACTGGTGGGAACACTGCCGGTTTATTTGAACGCTCTGTTGGGCAAAGGTGTGCACGTGGTTACAGTCAATGACTATTTGGCACAACGTGACAGTGGAGAAATGGGACAAATTTACAATTTCTTGGGAATGACCGTAGGTCTGAACCTGGCCAATATGGATCATGCTGCCAAACAGGAAGCTTATGCATGTGATATTACGTATGGTACAAACAATGAGTTCGGCTTTGATTATCTGCGCGATAATATGGTGCTTTACAAAGAACAGATGGTACAGCGTCCGTTGTACTTCTGTATCATTGATGAAGTGGATTCCATTCTCGTCGATGAAGCTCGTACACCATTGATCATTTCAGGACAAGCTCAAAAATCGACCGAGCTGTATTTTGCGGCTGATCGTTTTGTAAAGAGTCTGAATGTTGAAGAAGATTACACGCTGGATATTAAGGTGAAGTCAGTTGCTTTGACCGAAAACGGCGTATCCAAGGCTGAAAATTTCTTTGGTCTTGAAAACCTGTATGATCAGGAAAGTGTTACAATCAATCACCACATCGTACAAGCCTTGAAAGCTAACGCTATTATGCGTTTGGATGTGGACTATGTCGTGGCTGATGGTGAGGTCCTGATTGTCGATGAGTTTACAGGTCGTCTGATGGCTGGACGTCGTTACAGTGATGGTTTGCACCAAGCTATTGAAGCGAAGGAAAACATCATTGTACAAAACGAAAGCATGACACTGGCGACAATTACATTCCAAAACTATTTCCGTATGTACCGCAAATTGGCGGGGATGACGGGTACAGCGAAAACAGAAGAAGAAGAATTCAAAAAAATCTACGGTCTGGAAGTGCTCCAAATTCCGACGAATAAGCCTAACCAGCGTGTAGATATGCCTGACGTAGTGTACAAGAGCGTGAAAGGTAAATTCCATGCTGTGGTAGACGAAATCCTGGAGCGTAACAAAAAGAACCAACCGATATTGGTAGGTACGGTTTCTATTGAAAACTCCGAGCTTCTTTCTGAAATGTTGAAACGCAAAGGCGTTCGTCATAAAGTGCTTAACGCCAAGTATCATGCCGAAGAAGCTGAGATTATTTCTCGTGCAGGTGAAGCTGGCGCGGTTACCATCGCTACTAACATGGCTGGACGTGGTACTGACATCGTACTGGGCGAAGGCGTTGCAGAACTCGGTGGTTTGCACATCATCGGTACAGAACGTCATGAATCCCGTCGTATTGATAATCAGCTTCGCGGACGTGCAGGACGTCAGGGCGATCCAGGCTCCACGCAATTTTACTTATCGCTGGGCGATGAGTTAATGAAGCGTTTTGGTGCAGACAACGTACTGAATATGATGGAGCGCTTGGGCTTTGAGGAAGATCAACCTATCGAGAGCCGTATGATTTCACGTGCTATCGAATCAGCTCAAAAACGTGTCGAAGGGAATAACTTTGATCAGCGTAAAGTCGTTCTCCAATATGATGACGTGATGAATCAGCAGCGTGCTATTATTTACAAACAACGCCGTGAGGTACTGGAATCAGAGAACATCAAGGAAATTGTGTTCGACATGATCAAGCCTGTCATTGAGCGTGTAGTGGAAGCTCACTGTGGTGATGATATCCCTGAAAACTGGGAACTGGATGAAGTAGCAGAGTATGTGAACAACAATCTGCTTGAGGAAAACACACTTTCGCGCGACGATCTGTGGGGTAAGGAAAAAGAAGAGATGGTCGATATGATCTTCGAGAAAGTTACCAACAGATACCACAGTCGTGAAGAGATGATCGGCGAAGAAATGGTACGTGAGTTCGAGAAGGTTATCGTACTACGTGCAGTTGACAGCAAATGGATGGATCATATTGATGCTATGGATCAATTGCGTCAAGGTATTCACTTGCGTGCTTATGGCGGTACTGATCCATTGCGTGAATACCAATTTGAAGGTTTCGAAATGTTCCATGCTATGATCGCCAGCATCCAAGAGGAAGTTGCGACATACATCATGAAAGCACAAATCGAATCCAACCAAGAGCGTCAGGCTGTCGTTGATGAAGATAAAATCTCTACAAGTGGCGAACCTGCGGCTCCTAAAAAGAAATCCGCTCCTTCGCGTCCGCGTAGAAAATAAGGATTGAAATTAAGGGATAGCTCTTGATATACACTATCCCCTGCAATGCATATAATGGCAGGCGGCAGTTCAACCACTGACCGTCGGCCATTTTGTGCCATCAGGGGACGACACTGATGTATTCAATATATCTCTTCTGTGAGATGGTCAGGTTGAATATGGCGATGACTGTGCTCTCCTAGTACTTTTAAAACAATTATGACAAGCAAGCAGGTCCCTGCTTGCTTGTCAGTCAATTCCGCAGTTGATCTGGCTCACATACCAGAGCCTGTTATTTAAAAGCAGTTTGACTTTACGGCGGTTGGGAGCGAAGCGGAGGATTTGAATCTGGAGAAGCGCCAGCGTTCGCCTTTGCAGTGAGATGCCAACCTTTGAATGTGTTATTTTAATCAGGGAATCTCGCTGCAACAGCGATCGTAAGATCAAATCATTCGCGCAGCGCCTACCCACCAGCCGTAACTCACAACGCTTTTATTCCCCCTAACCCTATATTAAAAGGAGAATGACATCATGATTGATCCAAGTGTAAAACATGATTTACGAGAAATAGGCAAGAAACTAACAAACCTTAGGGGGTCTCTTTGACTTAGATCTCAAACAGGAAATGATCGCGAACTTTGAGGAAAAGATGGCAGCGCCTGATTTTTGGGATGATAACGAAAAGGCCCAAGGCGTAATTGCTGAAATGAATGCTGTGAAGTCTTCTGTGGACAGCTATGAACAGTTGCGTCAGGAATATGAAGACGCAGGTATGATGGTTGAACTGGCTGAAGAGGAAGGCGATGAAGCGCTGGTTGGAGAAGTTGAAAACAGTATCAAATCCCTGCTGAGCAAGCTGGAGGAATTTGAGCTGCAATTGCTTTTAAATCAGCCCTATGACAAGCTTAATGCTATTCTGGAGCTGCACCCGGGGGCAGGCGGTACCGAGTCCCAGGACTGGGGTCAAATGCTGCTGCGTATGTATACGCGCTGGGGAGAAAAACGAGGTTTCAAGGTGGAGACCCTGGATTATCTGGCAGGGGATGAAGCGGGAATTAAGAGCGTAACCCTGTTGATCAAAGGCTACAATGCCTACGGTTATCTCAAGGCGGAGAAAGGCGTACATCGGCTTGTTCGCATTTCTCCATTTGATTCCTCTGGTCGTCGTCATACATCGTTCGTGTCTTGTGATGTGGTACCGGAAATTGCGGATGATGTGGATATTGAAATCCGCACGGAAGATCTTAAAATTGATACGTACCGGGCCAGCGGTGCAGGTGGTCAGCATATTAATACGACTGACTCAGCTGTTCGGATTACGCATTTGCCTACTGGTATTGTCGTGACTTGTCAAAATGAACGTTCCCAGATCAAAAACCGTGAACGTGCGATGACTATGCTTCGTTCCAAGCTCTACGAGCGCAAGATTGAAGAACAACAGCAGCAATTGGACGAAATCCGTGGTGAACAGTCCGACATTGCATGGGGCAGCCAAATTCGCTCCTACGTGTTCCATCCATACAGCATGGTTAAGGATCATCGTACCAGTGTGGAAACTGGCAATGTAGGGGCTGTTATGGATGGCGATCTCGATCCGTTCATCGATGGTTACCTGCGCAGCCAAATTAAGCTGGACGCAGAATAATTGCCTGTACGTTTTCCTACAGAACCGCAGTCCATGTGCCTGCGGCCTGTAGGAATTTTTGTGTGACGGTATTTTTTATTAAAGGAGAACATGAATGATGTCTCAATTGAATCCTCCCGCTTACCGCCGAAGAAGGCGTAAGCCTCTGATTGCCGCCAGTGGACCAGCGCGTAACGTGACCGATGTCCTGCTGATTATACTCGGCTCCTTTATTACAGCGCTGACCTTTAACATGTTCTTGCTGCCCAACCGGATTGCATCCGGGGGTGTATCTGGCTTGTCTATCTTGGGTGAGGACCTGTTTGGCCTGGAACCGGCCTATACGCAGTGGGGAATGAATATTCCGTTATTTATAGCAGGAGTACTGCTGTTAGGAAAAAAGTATGGCTTGCGTTCCCTGCTGGGAAGCATCATGCTGCCACTATTCGTTTATGTGACGAAGGATTGGGCAGTACCGACAACAAATCCGTTGCTGGCTTCGCTGTATGGTGGAATCGGAGTAGGATTGGGTTTGGGCACTGTGTTTCGGGGCAGAGGCTCAACGGGTGGACTGGCTATTTTGGCGCAGATTATTCAAAAGTATACCGGTTTTAGTCTTTCTCTTTGTGTCATGCTCATGGATGGCACGGTAATCACGCTAGCTGGTTTCGCCCTATCGCCGGAGCGGGCCCTGTATGCATTGATTGGCTTGTTTGTAACCGGCAAAGTCATTGATGCTGTAGAAATGGGGCTGGGCTACTCCAAAGTAGCTTATATCATATCCAATCAAAAAGAAAAAATTACGCAAACGATTTTACAGGATTTGGATCGGGGTTTGACAGAGCTTGCAGGACGGGGGGGTTACACGAACGAAGAACGTCCTGTACTTATGGTTGTAGTCGGGCAAAACGAGGTAACCCGCCTCAAAACGCTCGTCCGCTTGGTAGACCCGGAAGCTTTTGTGATTATTAGTAACACACGTGAAGTATTGGGTGAAGGGTTCAAAAGGGAAGGCTAACTTAATGTGACCTTCTGAACGCTTGCTCTTAACTGAATCAATGTAGAAGAGCTCACTGATGTAGTGGGCTCTTCTCTTTTCAGAACCGCTTTATCAATTCCTTTTTAGTAATAGATCAAGCCAATTTGCCGGTTGTCCTTGATTAAAATATGAGGTTGGTACTCCTTTTACCCCGGTTTTGACCATAAATAAACCACCTGCAAGTGGTTGGCTGGTATTATCGTCATCTTGAGCAGTTGTGATATACAACTCATCCAGATGTTCACCACCAAAAGCGCACGAAGTCACACGATTGACTGGAAGTAACACCTCAGCAATCACTTCTCCCTGAACAGGATGGATACGAGATACACGTTTACCGCCCCAACGCGCGATCCACAACATGCCCTCTGCATCGATGGTCATGCCATCGGGATATCCTTCACTTTCATCCAATCTAGCTACCAATTGCTTATTCCTAATAGTACCTTGTGTCACATCGTAATCGAAGGAGACCACTTCTAAGGTCGGAGTATCAATATAATACATGGTACGGTGATCTGAGCTCCAAGCTAAGCCATTAGATGTGGAAGCTTTATCAACCAGTAAGGAGACATTTCCTTTTGTACTCAGACTATACAATGCTCCTTGCGAACGTTCGCCATTTAGACTCATTGTTCCAGCCAAAAACCGTCCTGCAGGATCGCATTTACCATCATTAAATCGATTTCCTGGCCGACCTTCCTCAGGATCGTGGATCAATACTTTGGTCCCTGTCTCTATATCCAAACAGTATAGACCGCTGATCATTGCTACGATTACTTTATTTTTAAGATAAGGTACAACTGCACTAATATGTTCGCCTACATCTATAGTACGATCTGTGCCTATAGATGGATCGTAGATGTGCAATTGAAAGCCTTCAATATCGACCCAAAATAAACGTTGAGACTGGTGATCCCAACTAGGACCCTCGCCTAATTTGGCTTTAGCATCCATCACTATATTCGCTGTATAGGTTTCGATGTGTAACACTCCTAACGTATAGGTTTATTTTCGAACATACTCACTCTTTTTACCCTATTCAATGTTCAACGAATACATAAGTGCAGCAAATAGATAATCCAGATGAATACCAATATACAAGATAATATAAAAAAGGAACGATCTTTTTCTTTATGCAAAATAGCAGACTGGATTCACAAGGGGGTCTGTCTTTTTTGGTTTCCTCAGTTATAGCCTGTACAGCTTGTCGGTCAAAAGAATGGGCAAGAATGCATATTTTAAATTTTGAAGAATAACATGACATGAGGTGTTGTATTTATATGAATAGAGTCGTATAATAATACATATTTCATAGGGACGGAATGGAGGAAGGTCTGTGAGCAGTAAGCTAAAAGTGGCAATTGTCGGTTCCACTGGATATGGTGGGGTGGAGCTGATTCGATTTTTGGTTCATCATCCGCAGGTGGAGATTGTATCTGTTATTTCTTCGTCCAGCGCGGGTGTTCCGATTAGTGATGGGTTTCCACATCTAACGGATATTGTGATGCAGGATTTGGACGGTGTCGATATCCATGAAATTGCTGCCAAGGCTGATCTGGTTTTCACAGCTACGCCATCAGGCGTTAGTACCCAGTTAGTGCCACAGCTTCTGGATGCCGGACTGAAGGTGATTGACCTTTCCGGGGACTTTAGGCTCCGAAGCGGGGAAGTGTATGAAGCTTGGTATAAAAAGCCTGCGGCTTCACCTGAGTATCTCAAGCAAGCAGTATACGGACTCAGCGAGGTGTATGCAGAAAAGCTTGCTGGAGTTTCTTTCATTTCGAATCCAGGCTGCTATCCAACGGCAACACTATTAGGAATTATTCCTGCCTTGGAGGCGGGGTGGATCGACCATCGGTCACTGATTGTGGATGCCAAATCCGGGGTATCTGGCTCCGGTCGGGGAACAAGTCTTGTTTCGCATTATGCGGAGATGAATGAAAACTTTAAGGCTTATAAGGTCAATAAGCACCAGCATATCCCAGAGATCGAGCAGGTACTGGGTGATGTTGCGGGCGAGGATGTTACGATTACGTTTACGACACAGCTTGTGCCTATGACGCGAGGAATTATGAGTACAATCTATGTCACGTTGAAAGGTGATCATACGGATCAGGATCTTATCGGGTTATACCGGGATTATTATAAAGGTCATCCTTTTGTCCGTGTACGTGGCGAAGGTATATGGCCGGCAACGAAAGAAGTATTTGGTTCAAACTACTGCGACATCGGTTTTGCAGCAGATGCTCGTACCGGGCGTCTTACCATTATTTCTGTCATTGATAATGTTGTGAAGGGTGCCGCCGGACAGGCGATTCAGAATTTAAATTTGATGATGGGATGGGAGGAGAACCTCGGACTGGGCTTCATACCGGTATATCCGTAAGTAGCACGTAAACGCAACAGGCTGCGGGGACGACAGCGAGCAGGTTGGAGAACGCAAGCGTCCAGCTGTCATGACTCCTATATGTTGCGAACGAGGGCACATATTATGGGCAAAGTAGGCTTTACAGTAGTACATGAGGGCAACATCGTAACTCCGCGTGGCTTTACAGCTGGGGGATTGCACTGTGGATTAAAAAATACGAATCGCAACGATATCGGCGCGATTCGCTGTGAGGTAGAGGCGACAGCTGCTGCGGTGTATACCACCAATGTGTTTCAGGCTGCGCCGCTGAAGGTGACTCGCGAGAGCCTGACAGACGGTCGATTGCAGGCGATAGTAGTGAACAGCGGGAACGCTAATGCCTGTACGGGACAGCAAGGGGAGCAGGATGCTTACGCTATGCGTTCGGCCGCTGCTCATCAGCTGGGTGTGGCGGAGAGCGATGTAGCCGTTGCCTCGACTGGTGTAATTGGCGAGCATCTGAAAATGGATCGTGTGCTTGGCGGTATATCGTCACTACCTGAGCGGATGAGCGAGGCAAGCGATGGGGCGGAGCAATTTAGCCAAGCCATTCTGACAACGGATTTGGTTAAAAAGGAAGCGTGCGTGTCAGTTGAAGTGGATGGTGTGACTGTGCACATCGCCGGGGCGGCAAAGGGATCGGGTATGATTCATCCGAATATGGCAACCATGCTCGCTTTCATAACTTGTGATGCAGCCATTGGACAGACGGCCCTTCATCAACTATTAAAGCAGGCCACGGATACCAGCTTTAATATGATTACGGTCGATGGGGATACCAGTACGAATGATATGCTAATCGCTATGGCAAGCGGACTTGCAGGCAACAGCGAGTTGAACGTAGAGCATCCCGATTGGGAGGCTTTTGCCGAGGCATTCACTTATATCTGCCGTGAGCTGGCGAAGGCGATTGCCCGTGATGGAGAAGGTGCTACGAAGCTGGTAGAGGTGTCTGTAAGCGGAGCGATAAGCGATGCATCTGCCCAGGCGATAGCCAAGACTGTGATCGGGTCCAGTCTGGTGAAGTCAGCCGTTTTTGGCGCAGACGCCAACTGGGGACGGATTATTGCAGCCGTCGGACGTGCCGGAGAACCGGTGAATCCGGATACGGTAGACATTCGCCTGGGGGATATTATCGTGCTAAGCCAATCAAGTCCAGTAGCTTTTGATGAAGCCGAGGCGCTTTCCTATTTACGTGGAGATACGGTGCAAATTATCGTTGATTTGCATCATGGGAACGGGACCGCTACAGCATGGGGCTGTGACCTAACCTATGATTATGTGCGGATTAATGCGGCTTATCGGACATAGATACCCGATTTAATTACGGATGGATATTTAATAGTTAATAGAAGAAGCGAGCGAATATAGCTTCGGCATCATTTGAAAATCGCACAAAATTGTGCAGAGGAGAAAAGGAGAGATGATATGCAATCGGCAGTGGGACACGCGGATCAAGCGAAACATGCGGGAGTGGCACGTCGTAATTTTGTGATGAAATGCGGAGGAAGTACGCTGGCTGCGTTGCCTGATTCCTTTTTTGACGACTTGGCCCGTCTGCAGTCGGAAGGCCTTCAACCAGTCATTGTACATGGCGGTGGGCCTGCGATCTCTGACAATTTGGCGAAGCTGGGAATCGAAACGGAGTTCATTCATGGATTGCGTAAAACGACTGAACCCGTGCTGGATGTCGTGGAAATGGTGCTGGCAGGCAGCATTAACAAGCAGATTGTTCGCAGAATAGGGATGCACGGAGGGCGAGCGCTGGGTTTGTCAGGCAGTGATGGCTATTTAATTGAAGCAAAGCCTGTGACGAATGCCGCAGAGGTCGGCTGGGTTGGAGAGGTAACACATGTTCAAGCTTCGATTATTACCGGTGTGCTGGATATGGACTATATGCCAGTTATTGCGCCTATTGGCATTGATCGATCCGGTCAGCGTTACAACATTAATGCCGATACAGCGGCGGGCGCGGTGGCTTCTCATCTCGGCGTCAGTCGAATGATTGTTGTGACGGATGTACCCGGTATATTGAAAAAGAATGGTGTAGAAAAGAAGGTGCTGGAGTCAATTACCATACAGGAAATTGAAGATATGATCAGTACGGGTGAAATCTACGGTGGTATGATTCCGAAAGTGAGAGCGGCTATAGCCTGCATTCACGGTAAAGTGAAGGAAGTTGTCATTGTGGACGGCAGCGAACCGCAGGTACTCAGCCGTGTGCTGGGCGGAGAATCAATTGGAACACGCATTGTGCGTATGCAGTAATTGCGATATATGCTCAACCTATATAACCAAACGATAAAGGGGCGTGAACGATATGAGTAAGGAACCGAATACGCTGGTGAGCGAGGAAATGCCAAGTACGAATGGAAGCGGAGCGCAAGCGGCAAAAGTGCAGGCAGATAGCTCTCTTTTTCCAAACTACGCAAGATATCCGCTTACACTGGTGAAAGGACAAGGAAGCTGGCTGTGGGATGATCAGGGCAAACGTTATCTGGATTTCATGTCAGGTATTGCCGTTACCAATCTAGGCCATGCGCCTCAAGCTGTAGCGGAGCGTTTGAAAAAACAGATCGATGAACTGTGGCATGTATCCAATCTGTTTCATATTCCCGGGCAGGAACGGGCCGCTGCCTTGCTGACAGCCAATAGCAGCGCAGATGCCGTGTTCTTCTGCAACAGCGGAGCTGAAGCGAACGAAGCTGCCATTAAGCTGGCGCGTCGTTACCACCAGAAGGTGAAGCAGACCGGTCGCTATGAAATCATTACGTTCACGCAATCCTTTCACGGACGGACGCTGGCAACCTTGACTGCTACGGGTCAGGACAAAGTGAAAGAAGGTTTTTTACCGCTTCCCGCCGGATTCAAAAGCGTTCCGCTTCATGATCAGGCTGCGCTCGAAGCAGCTATCAATGAGAATACAGCGGCAATTATGCTGGAAATGGTGCAGGCCGAAGGTGGCATGTATCCGGTAGACCCTGCTTTCGTAGACGTGATTACCAAGCTGTGCCATGAGCATGGATTGCTGCTGATCATTGACGAGGTCCAAACAGGTATGGGGCGGACAGGTAAGCTGTTTGCCTTTGAGCATTATGGAATAGAACCGGATATTTTTACATTGGCGAAAGGATTGGGCAGTGGCTTTTCGGTCGGTGCAATGCTAGGCAAAGAATATTTGCGTGAAGCGTTCACAGCGGGCAGTCATGGTTCTACCTTCGGGGGTACACCGCTTGCTATGGCAGCAGTTCAAGCAACCATTGAAACGATTATTGATGACAAGCTGCCAGAACGTGCTGCTGAAATGGGAGATTATCTCTTTCATAGTCTGCAAAAACAGCTTAAAGATATTCCTTTTGTCCAGGATATCCGCGGAAAAGGTCTGATGGTCGGGATTGAGTGTGCGGAGCCGGTAGCTGAGCTTGTTTTGGCAGGACAAAAGAAGGGCATTCTGTTCATTACAGCAGGACCGAACGTGATTCGCCTGTTGCCTAACCTGTATGTAACGAAAGACGAAATAGATCAGGCTGTAACATGGATTGCTGAATTGATTCGGGAGCACGTAGCTTAGTGTAGAGCCAGAGGCATCCGAGATTAGAGTGTAAAAGGAGAGGATCGCATGAGTCAGGGCGGCGCATTGCAACAGGTGAATTTGAAAGGACGGGACTTTCTAGAACTGGACGACTACTCGCCAGAGGAAATCCAGTATTTAATTGATCTCGCCATTGAAATTAAGCGTAAACACAAAAACGGAGAAGCTTATCAGCCGCTGAAGGGGAAAACACTTGGACTGATTTTCGAAAAGTCTTCCACACGCACACGGGTATCCTTTGAAGTCGGAATGTATCAATTGGGTGGGCATGCCCTTTTCCTCAGCAAAAATGATATTCAACTGGGACGCGGTGAACCGATTAGCGACATGGCCCAAGTCATGTCACGTTATCTGGATGGCATTATGATTCGTACCTTCGGGCACGATAATGTCGTAGAGTTGGCCCGTTATGCATCCGTTCCGGTAATCAATGGCTTGAGCGATTTGGCGCATCCGTGTCAGGTACTGGCTGATTATCAAACCTTGTATGAGCAAAAGGGTAAGCTAAAAGGGCTCAAACTGGCTTATATCGGAGACGGCAACAATATGGCGCATTCTCTCTTAATTGGTGGAGCCAAGCTCGGAGTGCATGTCTCCATTGCAAGTCCGGCTAGATACGAGCCTGACCCGAGTGTGGTCGCGGTTTCCCGTGAGATTGCCAAACAGACAGGGAGTGAAATTGTGATCACGCAAAGTCCGCAGGAAGCAGTACAAGATGCCGATGCGATCTACACAGACGTGTGGGCAAGCATGGGCTTTGAGGAAGAGCAGAAGGAGCGTGAGCTTGCTTTTGCTGACTTCCAGGTGAATGAGGAGCTGGTTAAGCTCGCAAAGCCAGATTATTTATTTTTGCATTGTCTACCTGCGCATCGTGGCGAAGAAGTAAGTGCAGGAGTAATCGATGGTCCCAACTCGGTCATTTTTGATGAGGCGGAAAATCGTCTGCATGCACAAAAAGCGTTGCTAGTTGCTTTAATGGGATAAGGTTGATCGTTAAGAAGATAGAGGTATAAGCATTCGGGGAGGACTTCAACAATGGCAAAAGAAAAAATCGTACTCGCATATTCCGGCGGTCTGGATACGTCGGTCATTCTGAAATGGCTCAAGGAAACATATGATGCTGAAATTATTGCTTTCACCGCAGATATCGGACAAAAGGAAGAACTGGACGGTTTGGAGGAAAAAGCACTTGCTACAGGAGCCTCTAAAGTGTACATCGATGATCTGCGTGATGAATTCGCCAAGGATTTTATTTACCCGATGTTTCAGGCGGGTGCTTTATATGAAGGGCAATACTTGCTCGGAACGAGTATTGCACGTCCATTGATCGCTAAGCGGATGGTCGATATTGCGATTGCCGAGGGAGCAACAGCCATTGCTCACGGCGCAACAGGCAAGGGTAACGATCAGGTGCGCTTCGAGCTGAACGCGGCGGCGCTAACGCCGGACATCCAAGTCATTGCACCTTGGCGGCTGGAAGAGTTCCGCAATCAGTTCCCGGGTCGGGCAGAAATGATTGCCTATGCGGAAAAACACGGTATTCCGGTAACGGCTTCTGCAGCCAAGCCGTACTCCATGGACCGCAACCTGCTGCATATCAGTTATGAAAGCGGCGTGCTGGAGGACCCTTGGTTTGATCCGAGCGCTCCTGAAAATAAAGAAATGTTCTTGCTCAGCAACGCGCCTGAGGACGCGCCTGATGAAGCAGAATACTTGGAGCTGGAATTTAAAGCAGGCAACTGCGTTGCTTTGAACGGTGAACAGTTAACTCCGCTGCAAGTGATGGAAAAACTGAATGAACTGGGCGGCAAGCACGGGATCGGACGTGTAGATATGGTGGAGAACCGTTTTGTGGGTATGAAGAGCCGCGGAGTCTATGAGACGCCAGGCGGTACAATCCTGTTCACTGCTCATCGCAAAATGGAATCGATCACAATGGATCGCGAGGTTATGAATCTGCGTGATAGCCTGATTACCCGTTATGCTACCTTGGTGTACAATGGATTCTGGTTCGCGCCGGAACGTGTCGCTTTACAGGCTCTGGTTCATGAGAGCCAGAAAAATGTCAGTGGTACGGTGCGCGTGAAGCTGTATAAGGGCAACATTATTGGTGCAGGCGTTAAAAGTCCGGTTAGCTTGTACAACCCAGACATTGCAACCATGGAAGCTGATCCGACACAAGCCTACGATCAAGGCGATGCTACAGGCTTTATCCGCTTGAATGCTTTGCGTTTGAAGGTCAACGCGGGCGTAACACAAAATCATAAATAAGATGTAATCTAAAAAAATGTACGGAATGCGGGCCGTTCTTGTCCAAACGACGAGGGCGGCTTGTTATTGCAGAGAGGGGATCATGCAATGAGTAAGCTATGGGGCGGACGGTTTACAAAGCAAACGAACAAGCTGGTAGAGGAGTATACGGCTTCTATTGGGTTTGATCAGGCGTTGGCGGAAGAAGATATTCAAGGCAGTTTGGCTCATGTGGCCATGCTGGGCAAATGCGGTATTATTCCGCAGGAGGATGCGGACACGATCAAGGGAGGACTGCACACCGTTCTGGAGCGTATCCGCCGTGGGGAAATTGAATTTTCCGTTTCGGATGAGGATATTCACATGAATATCGAAAAAAACCTGATCGAAGTCATTGGTCCGGTCGGCGGTAAGCTGCACACTGGACGCAGTCGTAACGATCAGGTAGCAACGGATATGCACTTATATTTGCGCGGACGTGTCGTATCACTGGTGGGTATGCTGCATGATGTACAAGTTGCATTAATTGGGCAGGCCAAGGACAATCTGGACACAATTGTACCTGGATACACACACTTGCAGCGTGCGCAGCCTATTTTGTTCGCGCATCATTTGCTGGCGTATGTGTCTATGCTGGAGCGTGATATTGACCGACTCAAGGACAGCTACAAACGCATCAATGTGTTGCCGCTGGGCGCTGGCGCTCTGGCTGGAACCACTTTCCCGATCGATCGTCATTTTGTAGCAGAGCAATTAGGCTTTGACGGAGTCTATGAAAATAGCCTGGACGCTGTCAGTGATCGGGACTTTATCGTGGAGTTTTTGGCCGGGGCCTCGCTGATTATGACGCATTTGTCCCGTCTGAGCGAAGAACTGGTGCTATGGAGCAGCACAGAGTTTGGTTTTGTCGAGTTGGATGATGCTTTCTGCACAGGCAGCAGCATTATGCCACAGAAGAAAAACCCGGACGTACCGGAGCTAGTACGTGGCAAAACCGGGCGTGTCTATGGAAACCTCGTTGGTCTGCTGACCGTACTGAAGTCCTTGCCGCTGGCATACAACAAGGACATGCAGGAGGACAAGGAAGGGATGTTCGATACGGTTGCTACGCTGGAGGGAGCCTTGCAATTGTTCGCTCCAATGATCGCCACGATGAAGGTGAACAAGGATCGGATGCGTCAAGCGGTCAACCAGGATTTCTCCAACGCAACGGATATTGCGGACTTCCTGGTCGGCAAGGGGCTTCCGTTCCGTCAGGCCCATGAGGTTATCGGCAAAACGGTGCTGTATTGCATCCAGCAGGGCAAATATCTGCTTGATTTGAAACTGGATGAATTCCAGCAGTTTTCGGATCTGTTCGACGAGCGCATTTATGAGGTGCTTCAACCAGAAGCGGTAGTCAATGCTCGGAATGTGTATGGCGGAACCGCCACCGGTCAGGTGCAGGCAGCCATTGGACGCAGTGAACAGCTTCTAGTGAACACGTCAACATGGTATGAAAATCATAAGCCAAAAAAATAATCCATACAGAAAGAATTATTCTCTTGCACAGCAACGGGATGCTGTGTAAAATCAGATTTTAAGAATATTTGCCATCTATGTTTTCAAAGGCACCGTTCGCGGTGTCTTTTGTGTTTTCTGAGGTATTTGAATGATTTATGATCAGAATAATCATGAACTACATAGATTTATTAGAAGAATATCGTTCAAGATGTTTAATATCTAGTTCTATATACCTATCTATACATTAGTGTGAAAGTTTCTAGAATTTACATTTTTGTATACTACACCTACTAGGATTATGGTAGAATAGCACTAAGTTTTT
Organism: Paenibacillus sp. Mc5Re-14; assembly: GCF_001049835.1. NCBI lineage: Bacteria > Bacillati > Bacillota > Bacilli > Caryophanales > Paenibacillaceae > Paenibacillus > Paenibacillus sp. Mc5Re-14. Next base: position 3,080,708 of record NZ_CVPD01000001.1, read on the forward strand.
CATTGAATTACCAATTCGATAGAACAAGAAGCATATGCGATAAATCATTTTCAAGTTTTTATTGGTTTTTTTGACCAGGGAAATTGCATAAATGTGTAAATGAAGGGCTTGAATGAGAAAGCAGGTGTGTCCTGGTTTTGGAAGAAAGCCAGTAAAAATATTGAAGTAGCGACATAGCAAAAGTCAGAGTCGGGACGATCCAGGGAGGTATTATGAGAACTAAACGAACGACGCGTCAGCTAAAGAGCGCTTGGATCGGTTATCGCGCTTCTGACGCCGATGGATTGGTATCCTCATTGCATGAGGAGCGAATCCAGGCAGAGAGGTTGCTACGTGAGGAGTGGGAGCTTTTCCATGCGGCGCTGGAGCGGAAAAAGCAGTGGGATACCGAGTTAAAGCAGCTGCTTGCAGATGCGCTTGCGGAAGAGCGGCGCTGGATTGAAAGGGCGGGAATTCATGGGTGACAAGCTTAGGTGGCAGGTTGGAGGAGTTTCAATTCGCCAAACCAAGAGAAGAATAAAAGAAGAGCGTCAGCGAATCGAACAACTGCAACAACAGCTAGAGGCTCAGCGTGCAGAGCAGGCCCCGATACTGTACAAGCTTGATTTTCATATCGAAGAGTTGGAACGGCGACTTCGGGATACAGAACTTCGTATTCAGGCTATACAGAATGCCAATGATACAGCAGCAGCTGTGGAACAATTGCTGGATGAAGGAATACAGGATGGACAGGTGCAGGAGGCGCAAGTCCAGTATGCATCTGGGCAGGAACAGGCAGCGGCAGGAGCAGCCATGGGTCTTGCTTCCAGTATCCCTGGTGCAGAAGGCGGAGAGGCGGCAGCAGGAACGCAGACCGGACGAAACGGCAAGGCCCGTCTGGGAGATCAGCTGGTGGAGAACGGGATGATTACCCGGGATCAGCTGACAGATGCTATCCGCAACCAGAAGCGTTACGGTGGTAGACTGGGCGATATTCTTGTAGAGATGGGTTTCATTACAGCTGAGCAGCTACAAGAGCAAATTGACGGTGATGAATCCAAGGAGAGACTGGGCGACATGCTGGTTCGTTCCGGCTATATTACACCAGAGCAGCTAGAGCGAGCGCTCGAGTTCCAGGCGAAGAGCGGCGGGCTGCTCGGCGACATCTTGCTATCATTGCAAATGCTGGAGCCTGCGGATTTGTACCGCGCGATTGCTACCCAGAACCGAATCGGGCGTATTGGTGAGGAGCTGGCGCTGGATGCGGCGTACAAGCTACCCGAGCAAGTGGCAATGGCTTATGGCGTGGTCGTCATCCATCAATATATGAACCGCTATATTGTAGCGGTCAGTGATCCATTACCAGAAGAGCGACGCTTGAAGCTGGAGGAAATTCTGGGTATGCCGGTAGAGCAAGTGCTTGCAACAAAGGAAGAGATGGAGCAGCTCTGGGGTAAAATCTACGGCGAGGAAATGATGCAGGAAAGCACAACCGGGTTGTTGGAAAAGGAACCGCACAATTCGGCGCGGACCACCTTTACCAAGGGCCAGCTCTGGGTGTTTGCAGCTATGGGAATGATTACGCTGCTCGGCCTCCTCTGGAACAGCTGGAAGACGGTGTTGATCATTAATATGATGATCCAGCTGTTTTATTTTGCTATGACGCTATTCAAATTTGGTATTATCTATCTCGGTTCCAGGCGTGGGGCTCAGCTTCGCTTTACGAAGGAAGAAGTAGACGCCATGGATGAAAAAAGACTGCCGATCTATACGATTCTTGTACCGATGTATAAGGAAGCGGGCGTGCTTCCGATGTTGTTGCGGAATTTGGAGCAGCTGGATTATCCAAAGTCCAAGCTGGATGTACGGCTGCTGATTGAAGAGGACGACATTGAGACGATTGAGCTGCTGCGTGAAATGAAGCTGCCTGCCTATTACACGACACTGGTCGTGCCTGATGGCTTGCCAAAAACCAAGCCGAAGGCATGTAATTATGGACTTATTCGCGCCCGCGGCGAGTTTGTCGTCATTTACGATGCTGAGGATCGTCCCGATGCTGACCAACTTAAAAAAGTCATTGCAGCGTTTGATTCACTCCCTGAGAATTATGCGTGTATTCAAGCGAAGCTCAATTATTTTAACAGTACACAAAATTTGCTGACCCGCTGGTTCACACAAGAATACAGTATGTGGTTCGAATTGCTGCTGCCAGGAATTATGCAGTTAGATACCCCTATTCCGTTGGGCGGTACGTCCAATCATTTTCGGGTATCTGTATTGAAAGATATTAATGCGTGGGACCCCTATAATGTAACCGAGGATGCCGATCTGGGCATTCGTCTGTATAAAGGTGGTTACAAAACGGCCATTGTTGATTCCCGCACATGGGAGGAAGCGAACAGCCGCGTGGGCAACTGGATTCGTCAGCGTTCACGTTGGATCAAGGGATATATGCAGACATGGCTGGTTCATATGCGCAATCCGGTTAAGCTAGTGCGCGAAGTGGGCTGGAAAGGCTTTTTCGGTTTTCAGGTAATGATTCTGGCGACTCCGATGTTGCCGTTGCTGAACCCGATTTTTTGGGGCTTGCTTATTTTATGGTTTGGCTGGGAGTTGTCCTTTATTCCCAAGCTGTTCCCGGGTTATGTGTACTACCTAGCCAGCGCGGAATTTTATATCGGTAACTTTCTGTTCGTATTCAGTAATGTGGCTGGCATGTATTGGGTCATCGGTGAGCTGGAAGAGCGCGGTGAACGAACATTTTCATACGCGATGGTCAAATATGGGCTACTCTCGCCGTTATATTGGGTACTTATGAGTATAGCTGCGATAAAAGCAGCTTGGCAGCTTATAACCAAGCCGTTCTATTGGGAGAAAACGACGCATGGTCTGACCGATATGCATGACTTGGATGATGCCCCGGCACAGTCCTCCTGAATATGAAGAAAGAAGGAGCAAGAATGGAGACAAAAAACCCTTTTTTATCCGTCGTCATTCCTATGTACAATGAAGGCTCACACCTCGAACGTTCTCTTAAGGTGATTGATGGGGTGCTGTCTGTTGTCACCTCACGTTATGAGCTCATTATTGTAGATGATGGTTCCAAAGATGATACATGGCTCAAGTTGTCCGAATTGTCCCGTCGTATGCCCTCTTTGCTCGCACTCCGGCTGAGTCGGAATTTTGGTAAGGAGCTGGCGTTGTGCGCAGGTTTGGAAAACGCCTCGGGTGATGCGATCATTGTCATGGACGGTGATTTGCAGCATCCTCCTGAAATGATCGGGGAAATGGTGCGTTTGTGGCAGAACGAAGGTTATGATTTAGTTGAATGTGTGAAAGAATTTCGGGGAGAAGAGTCTGTAGGCAAAAAGCTCGGAGCTTCTTTGTTCTACGCGACTTTGAATCGTTTGACGGGCTTTAATCTCAAGGATGCCTCCGATTATAAGCTGCTGGATCGACGAGTGGTGGATGCCTGGATGGCGATGCCAGAGCGTATGCCGTTTTTTCGCGGGATGACCGCCTGGCTCGGTTTTCGTAAAACCCAGATTACATTCCGAGTGGCTCCACGAGAAGAGGGTCCAAGCCGCTGGAGTCCGTTAGGGCTGTTTCGATTGGCCGCGGAAGCGATCGTTTCGTTCTCGACGGTACCTTTGCGGGTAGTGAGTTTAATGGGTCTCATTTTCATGCTGATTTCGGTCGTGTTGGGGATTCAAACCTTAATGCACAAAATAACGGGTGACGCTGTGACCGGGTTTACCACTGTCATTTTACTGCTTTTGATTATCGGCAGTGTACTCATGCTGTCGATTGGAGTGGTAGGAGAATATATTGCCGCCATATATCACGAAGTCAAAGCCAGACCCCGTTATCTAATTGCAGACAAACGGGCGAATGCTGACCGATTGTGGGTGGATAGGGAGTTTAATCAACATGATCAGACGTTCGTATCTAAAGTATCCAATCATTAAATACGGTATTGTCGGACTGCTGGGTACAGGCATTCACGTCGGTGTGCTTGTGCTGCTAGTGGAGTTGTTTGCGATACCTGCAGTAACGGCTACTACCATAGGTTTTATCGTTACGCTGCTCGTTTCGTATGTGCTGAATCGTAACTGGACGTTCGAGCCTACCGGCGAAGGGAGCCGCACTCAGTTTCTTAAATATTTATTGGTCTGTACCTGCGGCTTGCTCCTGAATGCCGCTCTGATGTACGTAACCATTCACTGGATTGGTTGGTCATATCTGATCGGTGAAGTCTTAACTACCATCATCGTGCCAGTTCATAATTATATCTGGAACCGCTATTGGATCTTCTCCGTTCCGCAACAGCGTCAGAAAGAGGTTTCATGATCGTAAGGAAACATGGAAAGTTGTTGTCATTGTTTGCTTGTATTGCTGCTCTAGAATTAGCCGTGGGTGTTTATTTTGCATGGCATCTTGGCTATATGCATACCGATGCGCTCAGTCGAGTAGCTAATGCATTTTATGTACTCTATAGTCGTGACCCGCATTTGGGTGCTATTGGGTTTGTGTGGAATCCGCTACCGAGTTTGATGGAACTCATTGTGCTGTTGTTCTATCCTTTATTTCCCGCACTCGCTTCCCATGGGCTGGCAGCAGTGATTGTGAGCAGCCTGTTTGCTGGGGCGAGTGCAGCATTATTGTACGGGACGGGAAAAGAACTAGGGCTTCACGGTGCAACCAGTTTGCTGATTGCGCTGTTATTTTCACTGAATCCGTTTATGTTTCTGTTTGGCTTCAACGGCTTAAGTGACTCGCCATATATCTTTTTTATACTGCTGACAGTGAGTCGATTCTGTATGTGGCTTAAGGATCGCAAGGCGGCGAATTTGATCGTATCCGGTTTTGCGCTTGCATTGGCATTTTGGGTTCGCTACGAAGCAGTTCCCCTGGGGGTTGCGCTGGCTTTGGGCGTATTACTGACGATTTTTTCTCTGCATCGGTGGCGTACAAACAGAGAGAGCGTTAGAACGCAATTGTCTTTAAAAGAGCGCCTGTACAAGGTAGAAGCGACATGGCTTCTATTGTTGCTGCCGCTTGTCTTTTCCGGTTTGCTGTGGCTCTTTTTTAACTGGATTATCATGGGCGACCCGCTTTACTTTTTACGTTCGCAGTATTCCAATTCCACACAATCAGCGGCTTTGCTGGAGGATCAGCGCTTTGTGGAAATGTTTGCTCATCCTGTGCTGATGCTAAAGTTTGTCGGGCAACGAACCTTATGGTATGCGGCTCCGTTAATTGCCATTTTGCTTATACGCCTATTGGACAAACGTCTGTGGAGTTGGAGCACGTTAACGCTGCTGGCTATCTTTTTATCGGTACCCGGGCTTCAGCTTTTACTTATGCTTAAGCATTCTTCGTTTGGCTGGTTCCGATATTTTATGTATGTATTCCCAATTACGGTTGCTTGGCTGCCGTATGAGCTTAGTCTGTTGAAGGGGAAAATGCGGGGGATCGGAATCTCACTGGTAACGGCAGGGATGTTGGTAACAGTAAGCTTGTTATCCTACGCACTGACGAACCCCGCAATTGCGGCGGATGAGCATAGCTATCTGACGCATAGTGGCAATGAAAGCTATACTCGGCAAATTGTTGAACGGAAAATAGGGTCATGGCTGGATGAACATTATGGTTCATCTCTCATTTTGACTGATTCTTATACGGCCTATCCGATCATTTTGAGCAGTAAAATTCCGAAGAAGTTTATGATAACGAGTGATTATGATTTTGGAAAATCTTTAACGGATCTGCCCGCCTCCAAGGTGGATTATGTTTTGGTTACGCGCTTGGTAGAAGGGGTACCGCTGGATCAGGTGAACCGGAACTATCCTGATTTGTTTGAAAAGGGGGCGCCATGGGCCTCGTTGGTGCATGACTTTGACGGGGAGTGGCGATTGTACAAGATAAAGCATGAAGACTGCAATGATTTTATTGTATTTTAGTGCATCGTAGCGGAGGAAAGGATACAGCTGTCGGGCGTAATTTCCCTGCAGCTGCACCGCCGCAAGAAGTTTGAGGGGGAACGAGAGGAATGTCCTTTCGAAAAATGTCTGCAAGCAGATGGATGGCTATAGGTCTGTTTGTGTTTATACTTGCATTGGAGCTGTCTGCGGGCATCTATTTTAGCTATGTTCTGGGATATATGCACACAGATGCGCTCAGTCGCGTAGCTAACGCATTTTATGTGCTGTACAGCCGTGACCCGCATTTGGGCGCCATCGGATTTATCTGGAATCCACTACCCAGTCTTCTGGAAATGGTAATTCTATTGCTGTATCCAATCTTTCCGGCATTAGCCTCCTATGGATTGGCTGCTGTTATTCTGAGTGCTACCTTTTCTGCTTTGACCGCAATGTTGCTATATCGGGCAGGTGTCAGAACAGGGCTTAGCTCTAGGATGAGCTTGCTGCTGGCTTTGTTGTATGCACTGAATCCGTTTATTTTACTGTTTGGTGCCAACGGTCTGAGCGATTCGTTATACATATATTTTATTATGATGACAGTGATTGAATTTGCGCTGTGGCTCAAGGACCGCATGACGGCAAGTCTGATTGTTTCTGGATTAGCGCTTGCCATGGCGTTCTGGACTCGTTATGAAGCGGTGCCTCTAGGCGTGGCAATGGCTGTTGGCGTAGTCTTGGCGATCTTATTTCTTCATCGCAACTTGGGTAGACGCGAGCTGGCCCTGCGGGAAAAGCTGCATAAAGTCGAGGCAACCTGGTTACTTCTTTTGCTTCCTGTGGTCTTTTCCGGGCTGTTGTGGATTTTCTTTAACTATCTCATTATGGGGAATGCCTTTTATTTCCTGAATTCAGAGTATTCAAACACGGCCCAATCGGCAGAGTTGCTGAATGATGATAAATTTGTAGAGATTTTCTCCAATCCACTGGTAGCCTTGAAGTTTATTGCTTCCAAAACCATCTGGTACTCTGTACCATTGTTTGCTATTCTGTTCATCCGTCTGTTGAGTGGACGCTTATTCCGGTGGGGAACCCTGATTATTTTGTTATTGTTCCTGTCTGTGCCGGGCTTGCAATTTTTACTTATGATGAGACAATCCTCGTACGGGTGGTTTCGTTACTTTATGTATGTATTCCCAATTACCGTAGCCTGGTTGCCTTATGAGTTGAGCCAGCTTCAGGGACGATGGCGGAGGGCGGCCTTTGGTCTAGTGTCCGTCAGTCTGCTACTTACCGCTGGATTACTCTCCTATGCGTTGACTCGCCCGGATATTGCACCGGATGAGAATAGCTTTCTCACACGTACAGGGAATGTGAACTATGTGAGACAGGAATCAGATCGTAAGATTGCCGTTTGGCTGGATGAGCATCTGCCGAAGTCTACCATTATGACTGATTCAGCTTCAGCCTACACAATGATCGTCTACAGCCAATATTCCAAACGTTTTCTGATCACCAGTGATTATGCGTTCAATAAGGCATTAAGTTATCCGCAGGAGAATCATGTGGACTATATCCTTGTACCTAAGATTATGTCAGGCATGCCGCTGAGTAAGATTAATATGGTATATCCGAATTTATATGAGCATGGTGCCCCATGGGTTCAGCTTGAACGTGAGTTTAACGGCGAGTGGCGCTTGTATAAAGTACTGCCTAAGGCACTAACTAATGGATCTCCAACGACGGAGACAACGACAAATCCCTGATGGGCATAACAACAATCCCCGGAGCCTATTCCCTTCGTATGGTGCGAGGAGGAAGGCTCCGGGGATTTTTTTGCCTGTTTTAGTGTCCTTTAAGCGGTAGCCACGCCAGTACGTCCTGGATTTTAGCGTCCCAATATCCCCATTCATGAGCTCCAGGACCTTCTTCGTAGGTCAGCGGAACTCCAAGAGAGGTGCATGTTTCACGAAAAGTCTGATTCCCCTTATATAAGAAATCCTCTGTACCGCAGCATTGATAGAGTTGGGGGAGTGAGGTCCCCGCAGTGGCATGACGTTGTAGCAGCTCCAGCAAGTCGTGATCTGTTCCGCGTATTTCATCTGGTCCAAAAATGTTAAGCCATTCCGCTGGACTCATAGCATTTTGCTTAGGATCGGTGCGTGATGCGTGCAAATCCATGACCCCCGAAAGACTGGCAGCGGCTGCAAAGCGCTCTGGATGCTGAAGTGCCAGTTTGAAGGCGCCATACCCACCCATAGAAAGCCCGGCTACAAAATTGTCTTCACGCTTGTCGGACAGAGGAAAAAATGAACGTGCCAAAGCTGGCAATTCTTCACTGATAAAAGTCCAATAAGCTGCTCCTTGCTCCATATTCGTATAGAAACTCCGATGTACCTGAGGCATGACGACCGCTAGGCCCATGGAGGCGACGTAGCGTTCAATGGAGGTTCGACGCAGCCAGGTTGAATCATCGTCTGACAGGCCATGCAGTAAATACAGTGTCGGATGTGGTCCTATTCCTTGCTTGCCCTCCATTCCAATCTGTGATCGGGTTGCCTGCGGAAGAATAACATTCATGGATGTGCTTAGACCAAGAACTTCCGAATAAAACTGACATTGAATAAGAGCCATAAGAAAACCTCTTTTCCTAGGGGGATGTGACCTCATTGACCTGTTCCAGCATACAACTGATTATTCATCCAGTATACAGTGACCTGTCCAAATATACATATCCAAGTGAATGGCTAGGTATTAAGTCCTGTTTCTTTTTTATCCTACATTAGGAGGGGGTATGGTTATATGGGACGATTTTTTTAATTTAGGGGTTATTTGGGTTTGATTTCTGGTAAAGTGTTTAAAAAAGATTGATGAATCCAATCTGAGGGAGGAATTTATAGCATGGGGAAAAAGTTAAGGAACACAATTACAGGTGTACTGAGCACAGGTCTTATTCTTAGCGCATTCAGCGCAGCGGCAGCTGCTCCTCAAACTACAAGCGGCCATTGGGCAGGAGATCAGGTGCAACGCTGGTCAGCTACAGGGCAATTGAATGGAGCGGTAAAACCGGATGCGGCGATCACACGCGCAGAATTTATCGTTCTTCTGAACCGCAGCTTGGGAACGTTCACGCAGGAACTTCCAGCAGTGACAGACGTAACGTATGCAGGCGGTGTGAAGGTAAACGGTAATGGAAGCAGAACGTTCACAGATGTTCCGGCATCCCACTGGGCATACAACGAACTGACAAGTGCCGTGAATGCAGGCTACATAAGCGGCTATGCAGATAACAAGCTCAAACCAAATGGTAAGGTAACTCGTCAGGAAGCAGCTGCGATCATTGGCAAAGCTATTGGACTGACTGCGGGTAACGCAGCAGATGTTACTAAATTCATTGACTCCGACAAAATCGGATCTTGGGCGAAGAAAAGTGTAGCGGCAGCTGCGGAGCAAAAAATCATCAACGGTTATCCGGATGGTAAATTCCAGCCGCTGAAGCCGCTGACTCGTGCAGAGGCGGTTGCTATTCTGGATGCTGCATCCGGGTACAACCTGAGCTCTGTCGATAATCTGACGACGACTCCTGGTGGAACGGTAACGAATTCCACGTACGGTAACGTGACAGATTCCACTTACGGTAATACGTCGACTACTTCTGGAACTGAAACAGAAGATAGCAGCACAAGTACTAGCACAGATAGCACGTCTGCGACTACTACAGACAACTCTACAACAACAGATACAAGCACTGATACCAACACAACTACGGATACGACTACAGACAGCAATGCTGACACTTCCGCTGACGCGGATGCTACTTCGAATGCTGCTTCGAGTACACTGAAAGTCAACGATGTGCATGATGGTGAAGGTACAATTACAGGAACAGCAAAAGCTGGTTCCACAGTAACTGCCTATTCCAACGATCTGCCTATCGGCAGTGCAGTAGCCAAGGATGACGGCACATTTAGTATCAGTGTGCTTACTCAAAAAGCGACAGTTAGACTGGTGATCAAAGCTAAAGATACAGACGGCCATGAAAGTGAGCCTGTAGAAATTTCGGTTTTGAGTAAACGTAGCGAGTAATTTAGAAAAAAACCCCCCCCTTTCACTCTGTCTGGAACCAATCCAGCCAGTAGTGAAGGGGGATTTTTTCGTTTATTCGCTTATGCCATCTTCCACAATAGGTTTCTCCAGTTCGCGTGTTTGTGGCTCAGACGATGTGCTACCGCCATAACTAGCTATAATGCGCTGCTGCGCTCGGTACGTATCGCGGCTGATTCGAGTGCGCTCGACGGGTTTTCCATCTACCTTTTTTATTCGAAATGTTTCTACCACATACCCTTCTTTGCCCTGTCGAATGACTTGATAGAAGCCGGGAGATAGGGAGTCATTACGTATTCTTTTTACCGGTATAGGCAGTACGCGAACGGTGTGAGATTCAAGTTCATACGAAATATTGGATGGGAATGTACCAAAAATTTTAACAGTAAGCGTTCGATTTTGGACCACAGCGCGAAGGAGTAAATGTTTGCCGGTATTATTTCTAAAACGAAAATTAATGGACCCTGTAGCAAAAGTCGCATCCTGACCTTTGGGCAAGTAGCTGACTGGCAAGGAATGGTTGCGGCGTTCGACAATGTCCAAGCCGACTCGCAGCGCTGCATTATACACCGTGCTGGATACCTGACAAATCCCACCGCCAATGCCGGACTCCAGCCGTCCGTTCACGATCACTGGAGCCTCACGAAAGCCATGGGTGAGCTCAGCCTTGGCAATCACCTGGCCGTAGTCGAATATGTCACCCGGTTTGAGAATTAAACCATCGACGGTGCTTGCCGCTGAATTAACGTTATACACACGTCCTTCCGAACTGCTGCCGAGACTGGTAGAAAACTGGGTGATTTTTCGCTCTATACCTTCGCTGCGCAGACTGTCGACTGTAATTTTCGGCTCCAGCTGGTAGAACGGTAATTCCACCCGGATCGGCTCCTCAGAAGCCGTAAAATCCTTAGGGAGTGCCTGGTTCATTACGACGTCCAGTTTGGGCCAATCCAGGCGCCGGGCAGAGCGCTCCGGAATATAACGAACCTGATCGTTTGCATCAATCTGACGCACCGCATTGATAGGCATGCCGTACCGTTGCTCCTCCCAATCAGCTCCAAATTTGGATTTCAAGATCTTCTCTTGCTGGAAAGGTATGATAGACCACTCCTTCTCAAAGCTAAAACGTGTCTGTACGCGAGTCCATAGATGCTTCGCGCTTAGTGCCTTCACCGCATTTCGGAATGCATCCGCTTTATAACTAATCCCTGCTTCCGCGAGTGTTAGCTTTATATCCTGTGCACTGCTGTCACTGTCCGTGAGGAGCAGAGGACGTTGCTTCAATGCATCCAGTTTTTTCTCCACCAGCCGAAGAGCATCCGTTTTATACATACCGCCTACGTTGACTCCTCCGACTCGCACTCCCTGTGGTAGAGTTTGTCTGTCGGCGTACAGATGAAGTCCACCCCACAGCACGGCCAGCGCCAGAACACCAGACCATATCCAAATGACAGATAAATGAATTTTTTTCATAATGCAGATGTCTCCTGTCTGATAAGCTTGATAGCGTTTCGTGTGCCACAATATTCATATATATGTGCCAAAAGCAGAAAACTTTCGGTACTATTTAGGTAACAAATTTGTTACAATGATAAACGGTATGATGAAATACAGAAGTTTTTAAAGGAAATGCATGGAATATGTCGAATGGATACTAGGTTATACGTAATATGATTAAGCAGCGGGAAGTGATCGAGTGATTGAAATGCAGGATGTGTGGAAGACCTATACGAACGGGACCCACGCACTTCAAGGAGTATCGGTCAGAATTGACCGTAATGAATTCGTATACGTAGTCGGCCCGTCTGGAGCGGGTAAATCGACTTTTATGAAGCTTATTTATAGAGAAGAAGTACCGACCAAGGGACAAATTTCAGTCAATGGTTTTAATATCGGGAAGCTCAAGCAGCGCAAAATTCCCTACGTTCGTCGTAACATCGGAGTCATTTTTCAGGATTTCCGGCTTTTGCCGCGTTTGACAGCCTATGAGAATGTGGCATTTGCTATGGAAGTTATAGAGGCTCCCAAGAAGCTGATCCGCAAGCGGGTTCCAGAAGTGCTCGAATTGGTTGGCTTGAAAGAAAAAATGAATCGTGAGCCTGCCCAGCTTTCTGGTGGGGAGCAACAGCGTGTAGCGATTGCACGGGCCATCGTGAACAATCCCTCGGTCATCATTGCTGATGAACCAACGGGGAATCTGGACCCCGAAACATCGTGGGAGATCATGCAACTGCTGGATGAAATTAATTTTCGGGGCACGACCATTGTGATGGCGACACACAATAAGGACATCGTGAACTCCATGCGTAAACGCGTCATTGCGATCGAAAATGGCAATATCGTAAGAGACCAGGTAAGAGGGGAGTACGGATATGACTTTTAATACCTTCTTGCGTCATATGCGGGAAGGTTTCAAAAACATATTCCGCAATGGCTGGATGTCCGTAGCATCCGTCACCTCAATTATTGTGTCACTGCTCATATTGGGCGTTTTTATCATGCTGGTGCTTAACGTCAACTCCTTGGCTGATCAAGCAGATAGTCAGGTGGAAGTTAACGTGTTTCTGGAGCTCAATGTCGATCAGAGCATGCGTGAAACGCTGCAAAAAGAAATCGCGGCAATGCCGGAAATCAGCAAAACGACCTTTGTGACGAAAGCTCAAGGTTTGGAGGAGCTGCGCAAAGATTTGGGAGACAGTGGCAAGGATCTGCTAGAGGGCTTTGACAAGGACAGCAATCCACTGCCGGACAAAATCGTGGTAGAGGTTATTGAACCAACGACGGTTCCATTTGTGGCTGAGAAAATTGAGAAGCTGAATACATTGCATCCTGAAAAACCGATCTTAAAGGTTCGTTACGGAAAAGGCACTGTAGAGACGCTCTTTACCATTACCAAGCTGATCCGCAATGTTGGTTTTATATTTGTCGCCGGACTGGCGATCATGTCTATGTTCTTAATCTCGAATACCATTCGAGTAACGATATTGGCACGACGCAGAGAAATCAGCATTATGAAGCTGGTCGGTGCGACCAACTTTTTCATACGATGGCCGTTTTTTATCGAAGGCGCGCTTATTGGTCTTATTGGTTCTCTTATTACTGTAGGAATTTTATTTACAGGCTATCAGCGTTTGCTGACAGCCGTTCAAGGAGATATCGCTCTCAATATGTTGAAGCTTATGCCGCTTGAAGGCATTTGGATTCAGCTGAGTGCACTGCTGGTTATTTTGGGGATGCTGGTCGGAATTATTGGCAGTACCCTGTCCATGCGCAAGTTCTTGAAAGTCTAAGAAGCATTTGGTGGAACGTCGTGGTCGATTTAATAGAACGGGGAAGCCCGGTGTTATTTTGCGATAAAGGATGGGGAGTGCAAGTTGAAAAAAATAGGATCTGTGTTGGCTGCTACGTTGGTAGCTGCATTGCTAATCCAGCCTTCTGACGGATATGCCAAAAGCGTAAGTGAAATCAATTCGCAACTGAACCAATTAGAAAAGCAAGCCAAATCTGCGAAGCAACAGCAGCAAAAGGCTGCTCAAGATAAACAGTATGCTCAGCATTATAAAAATAAAACCGTGCAAAACCTGAAAACGGTACTTGCTCAAATTAACAGCGTCAGTGATCAACTGACTCGTGTAGCGGTTCAGATCGATCAAACGGAAGATAATCTGCGTGCGACTAAAAAAGATTTAGCCGAAGCGATTGATCGCATCAATTCGCGGGAAAAAATGCTGGAAACTCGTGTGCGTCTCATGTATACGGATGGAACGGTATCCTATATGGACGTGCTTATGTCCTCAACCAGCTTTAGTGATTTTCTCAGCCGGGTGGATTCTCTGAAAACGATCGTGGAGCAGGACCAAATTCTGTTGGACGAGCATAAAAAGGACAAGGCTCTGGTCGTTAGCAAGAAGAAGCAGCTCGACACGGAATATAAAAATGCCAAGAAGTTGTATGCACTCAAGCAGGACGCCAAAGCTCAATTGAATTCGAAGGAAAAAGAGAAGCAAAGACTGATTGCCAACTACGATCATGATATTGCTGAATCCGATGAAATCAGTGAAGAGCAAAACGATATGCTGGTAGCCCTCGCGAACAAACGTGTGGCTCTTGTGCAGGAGAAGAACAAGCTCAGAGCGGAGCAGGCTGCCAAAGCAGCACGCGCTAGAGCGGCTGCACGTGCAGCTGCAGCTAAGCGATATGCATCTTCATCCTCAGGCGCCGCCTCGAATTCCAGTCATACGGCAGCCAGTACGTATACAGGCGGATCAGGTACTTTGGCTACGCCTGTAGCCCATTACCGACTCTCATCTACTTTTGGCATGCGGGTACATCCGATAACCGGCAAGCTTAAAGGCCATACAGGTATTGATCTGGCGGCTCCGCAGGGAACCGATATTCATGCAGCCGAAGACGGTGTTGTCATTGTTGCTGAATGGTGGAGCGGGTATGGCAACACGGTTGTCATTGATCACGGAGACGGACTATGGACTCTATACGGACATATTCGCAACGGTGGTACGGTGGTTCATACGGGGCAAACGGTGAAACGTGGTCAAAAAATTGCGGAAGTGGGTTCGACGGGGAATTCCACAGGACCTCACTGTCATTTTGAAGTGCGCGAGAATAACAAACCTGTAAATCCGATGAACTATTTATAATAGATAAGGTAAGCCCTATTTGTAACCAATCCGGTTGTAGATAGGGTTTTGCTTTAATGCTTCATATTCAATGAAGAACATGTGCATTGAAACACGGAGTAGGATACAATTAACATATTCCGTACAAGCTAGACGTATACTTCGTGAATGGATGCGTTGTGAGGAAATAGGATACAAGATAAAGAGAAGGCGGTGGACGATTAGATGTTGAAAAAAAGTACAGCGGTACTCTTGATGGTGATCGGGTTGCTTGGCGGCAGTCTGCTCACTTTTGCTTATACTGGAACAACCACAGTTGGGAACAGCGCTCTGGGCGAAGGACTGCTGGCGAGTGTAACAGGGAGTAGTTCCTCCTCCAGAAGTGATATTCTCAAAATTGAGACAGCGATGGACTTAATTCAGGGACAATACTATCAGGATGTGGATCGAACCAAGCTGGTGGATGGCGCCATTAATGGGATGATGGAGTCGCTTGGCGACCCGTATTCCTCTTATATGGGTAAAGAAACTGCACAGCAGTTCGAGCAATCCATAGAAGGCTCCTTTACCGGGATTGGAGCCGAAGTAGCAGCTGAAAATGGGAAAGTAGTCGTAGTCACACCAATTAAAGGCTCTCCGGCTGAGAAGGCGGGACTACGCGCTAAGGATATTATATTGTCTGTTAACGGTGAAACCCTGGACGGATTGGATCTGAACAAGGCCGTTTCCAAAATTCGTGGACCAAAGGGCAGTCAGGCAAAAGTCAAAATTCAGCGTAACGGTTCTCCGGATCCACTTGAATACACGATTACCCGTGACAACATTGATATGGAAACTGTAACGGCTCATATGGAAGGCGACGGTGTAGGTGTCATTACGATCACCCAGTTCTCCTTAAATACGGCAGAACGCTTCAAGGAAGAGTTAGCCAAGCTGGAAAAACAAGGGCTTAAAGGACTCGTCATTGACGTGCGTAATAACCCGGGTGGAGTGCTTTCTGTCGTTATTAATATTGCAGAGCAATTTGTACCTTCCGGCAAAACGATTGTACAAGTTGAAGATAAAAATCAGAAACGTGAGGAAGAAAAATCCAAAGGTTCGCGCAAAAATTATCCGGTGACTTTGCTCATGAACAAAGGTAGCGCAAGTGCGTCCGAAATTCTGGCAGGTGCTCTCCAGCAATCCGCTGGCGCAGTGTTGATCGGGGAAAACTCCTTTGGTAAAGGTACTGTACAAACCAGCTATGACAAGCAAATGGGTGACGGTAGCCTGCTCAAAATCACGATTGCCAAGTGGCTAACGCCAAACGGAACATGGATTCATAAAAAAGGGATTAAGCCGGATATCGCGGTGGATCAGCCTGAATACTTCACGGCCGCGCCGCTGAACAAGGAAAAATCCTTGAAATACAATATGAATAGCAGTGATGTAAAAAATGCACAAATCATTCTGCAAGGCTTGGGCTACAAACCAGGTCGTGAGGACGGCTATTTTGACAAAGTGACTGAAAGTTCTGTTATGGCTTTCCAAAAAGAGGCGAAGCTGACGGCTAACGGCATCATTGATGCCAAGACAGCAGCAGCAATGGAAGCCAAGCTGATTGAAAAAATTCGCGATCCGAAAAATGATAATCAACTCAAGCAGGGGATTGAAGAGATTCGGAAGGAAATGAAGACAAGCGCAGCGAAATAATAGTGAAGCTACAACAAGGGGGCTGGAAACAGCCTCCTTTGTTATTGGGATTTATTTGCAGTCTGTCGGTTTGTCTTCCCTACGTTGGCAATTTCATATAGAATAAATGGATATGAAATGTACGTGATCCGCTATATAGCGGGCCAGGGGCATAAGGAGTGTGAATGGACTTGGAATGGGCATTACAATGGGGATGGAGCGTCTTGAATGCTTGCTTGTATCTGCTTTTGCAGCCGTTTTATTATATCTCGATACTCATTGTCGCGCTTGGCTATCGTCGGCAAATGCTACTAGAGCGCAAGCTATTTCATACTAGAATTCATAGCTGGGCTGCAGAGACCTGGCGTGTCGTATGGAGCGGCTTGCTTGCCGGGATGGTACTATCCGCTCTAGGAATGTTCGTCAGCGTGCATCTGAACCCGACTTCCATCGTGTGCCTGTGGATAGCCACATTATTGCTCATGCTGGTACGCGTCCGCTACCTGTGTCTTGCTTATTCGGTAGGTCTGCTAGGTGTAGTTCAATTTTTTCTAAACGTAGCCAGTGGCTGGCAGCCTGGGGGAGCGCTCGGGACATCGGTAGCAGCTATCCGCGGATTGGATATTCCAGCACTCTTAGTGCTCGTTGCTGTGCTGCATGTGGCTGAAGCGCTGTTGGTTCGCTGGCAAGGAGGAAAGGCAGCTATGCCACTGTTTGTTGAGGGCAAACGGGGGAGATTGGTCGGTGGCTATCGTATGGAAGATCTCTGGCCCATTCCGTTGCTGTTGCTGGTACCCGCTCAGGGAGGATTCATGCTTCCCTGGACACCTTTGTTCGGCGGCGATGCCGGAACGGGGTATATGCTAGCAGCTCTGCCAGTCCTGATGGGCTTTAGCAGTGTGACGCTCGGCCAGCTACCACGACAGAAGGCAGTACTCACTTCGAACCGATTGCTCCTGTACAGTGTGGCTTTGCTTCTGCTAAGCCTGTTAGCGGCCTGGTGGAGTCCGCTAATCTTGCTGTCAGCGTTATTTTCCTTCCTGGCCCATGAAGCGCTGATTTGGTACGGAAATATAGAGGAAAGCCGTCTTAGCCCGATGTTTGTACATCCAGAGCAAGGGATGCGTGTTCTCGCTGTGCTGCCAGATAGCCCGGCGACAGCCATGGGCATACTACCAGGCGAGGCCATTTATCGTGTGAATGGCATGGTTGTGAACAGCCGTGCCGAGCTGCACCAGGCCTTGCGGATCAACTCTGCTTTTTGTAAGCTGGAGGTACGCAATCTGCAAGGTGAGAGCAAGTTTGTACAGCGAGGCATGTACGATGGCGATCATCACCAGCTAGGGGTTGTTCTTGCACCGGATGAACACGCAGGCTGGGCCGTATCCATACAACCGGCCTCCATCTACCGAATTGTGGCCATGCACATAGGCGCACGACGACGTAAAGCGGAACAAGCATCCAAGGCAGAGAGTACGCATTTGGACACCATGGACCAATAGATATTACAACAAGAGGGTAGTCATTATTTGATTAGAATCGAATAAGGCTATCCTCTTTTGTATATGGCGACAGTAGCCTGCTTGAAATCAATATTCTCATCGGTATACAATGAATATGTAATGGAAACCTTTGATGAACCGAATGCCTATCATGTGTGTCAAGCAGGGAGAGGAAAAGATGAACGCGATTCACTTTATTCGAGAGTACATCAGGCACCCACGCAGCGTAGGCGCTGTTATACCCAGTTCAAGACAGCTGGCCAAGCAAATTGCCACACCGATTTACTTTGATAAAGCCTCATGCATTATTGAATATGGGGCAGGGACCGGTGTGTTTACGCAGGAGTTGATTTTGAACAAGCGTCCAGAAACGTTACTGTTAGTGATTGAAGCTAATGAATCGTTTTATAAAACATTACAAAGCAAATACGGACACTTGGAAAGGGTACACATTATTCATGGATCGGCCGAGCATGTAGCGCGGTATATGAAACAGTATCATGTCTCGAAAGTGGATTATATCGTATCGGGGCTACCATTTACCAGCTTACCCGCTGCGTTATCCAGTCTCATTTTGGGACAAACGGCTGAGGTGTTAGGCCAGGAGGGCAAGTTTATTACGTTCCAGTACAGCAAGGTTAAGCACAATTTCTTCCGTACTTTTTTTGCAGATATCCAGATTAAAAAGGTAAACTATAATGTTCCGCCAGCCTATGTGTTCACTTGCAGCCTGTGACCCTTCAGCTATGTAGGAGATTAGAATAAATACGAATATCCATATGCGGATGAATATGAGAAGACTAGGTCAGCATCATTAAGATGTTGAAACGGTCTTTTTTGTTGCCTACTTTTATGGAAATATAAGAGAATGGATATGTTAAATAGCAAAATTGTTTTAAGGAATCATATTTTAAAATGGGGCTTAACCTATATATTACATAAGTTGGAACCTGTTAGATTTTTGTAGGATTCATAATAAATCTGAACTTTTGTTAAAGGAGATTTATATATGGTAAAACCGCTGATGTTCATGCGCTGGTGTGAGTATTATGGGTTAAGCGACCGTGAGACAGATTTTGTATCTTTTTTTATGATGAATTTTTCAGCTGCACGATCAGGCAATCAACCAAAACTTAAAGAGCAATTTGTTGAGATTCAAAAACAAACCTTTCCAGAATACCCGTTTGATATTAGCCCGGAAGAACTGGATTATAACAAATTTGAAGAACTGATGAAACGAGTGTTGAACATTCATTTTGACACGGCTGAACTGCTGTACTCCTTCTATCTCCAAAAGCTGTGTGCACCTTTAGCAGAATACATTTTATCTACTGGAGATGCCGAGCCTGCACGAATTTACTATGAGCTTATTCAAAAGGATAAAGTACGGTAGAGATAAAAAAGCCCCTTGACTAAGGGGCTTTTTTCTATACTCAGGCTATAAAGTTATTTAATAAGTTAACTCTAGTCAATGTTCTGCTATATGGATATATGGAATAATCTAAGTATATGGACATTACGTCCCATAAATGGTTCGATATGAAGATTTGGTCGGTAGAACGTATAGCAAAGCTGTATTACAACATTTGAAGATCCGAGCAATTCTGAATTTCGGACGGAGAGGAGAGTGTAATCAACCGAATACCTGGAGCTTCGAGACGCTGTACCGGAACGATTAACTCGTTAGGAATCAGGAGCCTTAAAGCCTGATGGAGCGGCACTCGTATGGGGTGCTGCTCTTTTCAAATGTAAAGGAGGAAAGTGGTATGAGGGCGAAAAATAGTAGTAATCTTTTGTTCAAACGTTCCAAATGGCTGCCTGTCGTCATGGCATGCATAATGATAGTAGGAGGGGCTCTACCAGCTCCAACTGTAGTTCACGGTCAAACGGCAAAAACTATTACCATTAAAGTAGATACATCCAAGGATCGTAAGCCTATTAGTCCTTATATATACGGTACGAATCAGGATTTGGCAGGCGATGAAAATATGGCTGCCAGACGACTTGGTGGCAATCGAATGACCGGATACAACTGGGAAAACAATATGTCCAATGCAGGAAGTGACTGGCAGCAATCCAGCGATAACTTTTTATGTAATAACGGTGGCCTGACAGGAGCAGAATGCGAAAAACCGGGAGCGGTGACGACTTCGTTTCATGATCAATCGCTGAAGCTAGGCGCTTATTCTTTAGTTACGTTGCCGATGGCCGGCTACGTGGCCAAGGATGGAAACGGCAGTGTGCAGGAAAGCGAAAAAGCCCCTTCCGCTCGTTGGAATCAGGTCGTAAACGCCAAAAATGCACCGTTTCAGCTACAGCCTGATCTGAATGACAATCGGGTCTATGCGGATGAGTTCGTCCATTTTTTAGTGAACAAGTATGGCGCTGCTTCAACAAAGACGGGTGTGAAAGGATATGCACTCGACAATGAACCCGCTCTCTGGTCGCATACACATCCGCGTATTCATGGCGAAAAGGTTGGGGCGAAAGAGTTGGTAGACCGGTCAGTAAGCTTATCCAAAGCTGTGAAGGCGGTTGACGCGGGTGCAGAAATTTTTGGGCCGGTTCTTTACGGTTTTGGCGCTTATAAAGATCTGCAAACCGCACCTGATTGGGACTCTGTAAAAGGCAGCTATAGCTGGTTTGTGGACTATTACCTGGATCAAATGCGCCTCAGTTCGCAAGCCGAAGGCAAGAGATTGCTGGATGTCTTCGATGTGCACTGGTATCCCGAAGCGATGGGCGGAGGCATACGAATTACGAATGAGGTAGGCAATGACGAAACGAAGAAAGCCAGAATGCAGGCACCTCGTACTTTGTGGGACCCGACCTATAAGGAAGATAGCTGGATCGCCCAATGGAACAGCGAATTTTTGCCTATACTGCCTCGATTGAAGCAGTCGGTGGATAAATATTATCCAGGAACCAAGCTGGCAATGACCGAGTATAGCTATGGCGGCGAAAATGATATTTCCGGCGGGATCGCGATGACCGATGTGCTCGGCATTTTAGGCAAAAATGATGTCTATATGGCAAACTACTGGAAGTTACAGGATGGTGCCAACAACTACGTTAGTGCCGCTTACAAGCTTTACCGCAATTATGACGGAAAAAGCTCTACTTTTGGTAACACCAGTGTTAGTGCGCAAACGTCGGATATTGTCAACAGCTCAGTGCATGCTTCCATAGCGAATGCATCCGACAAGGAACTGCACCTCGTAGTCATGAATAAAAGCATAGACAGCGCATTCGACGCCCAATTTGATCTTTCTGGCGAGACGACTTACGGCTCCGGTAAAGTATGGGGCTTTGATAAAACTAGCTCGCAAATTAAAGAAGCAGCGCCAATCACGCAAATTTCAGGAAACCGTTTTACTTATACCGTACCGCCTTTGACGGCTTATCATATCGTACTGACTGCCGGTAAAGATACGTCTGTGCCACCAGTGGAAAATCCTGAGGGCTTTAAGCTGAAAGCAGAGGCAGGCGATGGGCAAGTCCATTTGTCCTGGGACGCTTCCAACGGAGTTGTGGGCTACAGTGTACAGCGGGCAACGGATGGAAACGGTCCTTTTACTACTGTAGCATCCAACTTGATCGAAACGTCTTATACGGATACTAACCTAACGAACGGCTCCTCATACTATTACAAAGTAACCGCCAAGACAAATAAGGGAACGAGCGAATCTAATGTTTTGAAAGCGGTTCCGAAGGTGTCTGTGAACGATCCGGTTCGCTATGAAGCTGAAGACGGCACGCTGAAGGGAACCATTGTAGAATCCAGTGGAACTGGCTACTCCGGTACTGGTTATGTAACGAATTTTCACAATGCAGGGGATTCTCTAACGATGACGATCCAGGCTCCCACGGCAGGCCTGTACAATCTTACAATCGGCTATCGTTCTCCTCATGATGACAAACGCACGAATTTCTCATTAAACGGCAAAGCGTTTGGAGAACTGGTGCTCGGGAAAACGGCTGATTTCAAAGAAACTTCCGGAGGCAAGCTTCTGTTGAATGCAGGCGCGAATACGATCGGTTTTGAAACAGGCTGGGGCTGGTACGATATCGACTATGTCAGGCTGGAGCCTGCTGCTGATCGCCCACCCCATGCGGTAACCAAAACGCTCACTAATCCGAATGCGACGGTAGAAGCAAAAGCATTGATGAACTACCTGGTTGATCAATACGGGAAGAATATGCTCTCTGGTCAAGAGGAAATAAACGAAATTGATTGGCTTCAAGCTAATGTAGGTAAAAAGCCGGCGATTGCAGCGCTCGATCTGATCGACTATTCGCCAAGCAGAGCAGAGCATGGTCTTAGTTCTACAGAGGCAGAAAAGGCGATTGCATGGGATAAGCAAGGGGGCATCGTTACCTTTGCATGGCACTGGAACGCGCCGAAAGGTCTGATCGATACGCAGGGAAAAGAATGGTGGAGAGGCTTCTATGCCGATTCGACCACATTTGATATAGAATATGCGATGAGCCATCCAGAGTCCGAGGATTATAAATTACTCATTCGCGACATCGATGTGATCGCAGCGCAATTAAAGAAGCTGCAGGATGCGAAGGTTCCTGTCCTGTTCCGTCCTTTGCACGAAGCAGAAGGCAAATGGTTCTGGTGGGGCGCCAAAGGCCCTGAGCCTGTTAAAAAATTGTATATTTTAATGCACGACCGATTGACGAATGTGCACAAATTGAACAATCTGATATGGGTATGGAATTCTGTTGCTCCAGACTGGTATCCGGGAGACGAGTATGTGGATATTTTGAGTTTTGATTCTTATCCGCAAGCAGGTGATTACAGCCCGCAAATTGCAAAATACGAAGACCTTGTTACATTGGGCAAGGACAAAAAGTTAGTTGCCATGAGCGAAAACGGACCGATCCCAGACCCTGATCTAATGAAGGCGTATCAAGCCCATTGGAGCTGGTTCGCTACATGGTATGGGGATTTCCTGAGAGACGGTAAACAAAACAGCCTTGAGCATCTGAAAAAAGTGTATAATCATCCGAACGTTATTACGCTTGATGAGCTTCCAACGAACTTAAAAACGTATGGCATTACCGAGCAGCCGTCAGTACCGGGCAGCTTCACGCTGAACGCCGCGGGCGAAACGGCGAAAGTATCGCTAAGCTGGACAGCATCGGCGAATGCAAAAAGCTATGAAGTGAAGCGTTCGACGGCTGAAAACGGCGCGTTCGCCACTGTAGTGAGTGATGTATATGGCAGTAGCTACACTGACACAGCTGTAACGGCAGACACGACATACTACTACCAAGTCGTAGCGAAGAACGATGCAGGACAGACGCTGTCGAACACGGCTAGCGCAGCGCCAAAAGCGGATACTCAGCAGCCAACAACAGGACTGCTGCTCCAGTATCGCACAGCGGATACCAAGGTGAACGACAATCACCTGAATCCGCATTTCCAAATTGTAAACCAAGGCACAACCCCCGTACCGCTCAACGAGTTGAAAATTCGTTACTACTACACGATCGACGGTGACCGTGAGCAGACTTTCAACTGCGACTATGCGGCGCTGAGCTGCTCGAAGCTGAACGGTAAACTGGTTAAAATGGAGAAGCCTGCAACCAGTGCCGATTATTATTTGGAAGTCAGCTTCAACTCGGACGCAGGCGTGTTAGCACCTGGAGGAAGCACGGGCGAAATCCAAACCCGTATTCATAAAACAGACTGGTCAAATTATAACGAAGGTGACGATTACTCCTATAAAGGCACACAAACCTCATATGCCGATCATATGAAAGCTACCTTGTATCATAACGGTGTACTTGTTTGGGGAACTGAACCGACAGCTAATTAAATAAATGTTTGATGTGCGGTGACATGTGCAATCAACCGATTTTTTGCGCCGATGGGGAGATCCCGCCATTTTAAACTTATATAAATAACATTGCTGAAATGAGCAGGGGATTTATATCCCATCTGCTCTTTTTTTATACGAGAAAACTCATATATGATTATTTTGTAAAAAATGAAATGATATGTTTATTTCTATTCTTTTTGTAACACATCAAGAATTAGACTGGAATTAATTAGAAGGAAGGAGATGAAAAAAATGAAATAACTCGTATTTTGATAATGTCTACTGTCTACAATTGCTTGGAAGTCTAATGTTTAATCAGTACAAATACTTAAAGAGGAGAAATGACAAATGAAAAGAGCGATCTTAGCACTATCAATTTCCGCGTTAGCTTTATCTTTAGGGGGAGTAGCTTCGGCTTCACCAGTAAGTTCAACAATATCTGTTGGAGCTCCAGCCACAGTGAAAGTAACATTTGTGCCTGCTAACGGAGAAAAGGCACCTATTAAACTACAAGACACAGAAGTACCTCTTAGTATGGGAAGTGACTACTACATGGAAGGTTCAAACTGGATGCTTTTGTATGGAAGTAACGTTATTAAGCTCACTGGTAATAAAGCTACAGTTATTGGTTATGGTACAGCCCAAGTGGCGGCATATAAATCTAATGGTGACAAGTTAGGCGTTTATACATTTATAGTTAAAAGATAAGCTAGTGAAGAAAGAGAAATATATTTTCACTTTCTTCACTGAGGCTGTCGAGATTCCTCTCGACAGCTATTTTTATGAGTTTATTGGTAAGCTAATCTCTAGATCAGGGAAATACTCCTTTATTGGGTTACCGTCCTTATCCAATTCAAACTGACTTTTATTCCCTTCTTTAAAAATGTTTTTATAAACTTTAATAGTAATAACTTTTGGAGGGGATATAAAGGGTTCAAACTGAGAATCAGTCATTTGAACATTACCGTCTGTTGCACTCCAACCTCTGCCCCAGATTTGTTTTATTTCATTTCCCTTATCATCGTAAAGTTCATAACTTAGTAAAGGTAAACTAGAGATTTTTAGGGGTTTGGGTAATTCAATACGTGTAGTTATATTAGTTGTAATTGGGGTCAGCTCAATCTTTTCCAATGTATAATGAATTTTCTCATACTGACGCTTAAGGCCAGGTGTCTGTACTATGTTGTTTTTAGTATTCTTCTCGACAGGGATATGAATTTTGAACGGTTGTTGAACCCCTGCTACGGGCATGGAAAGTGTTAAATCAAACTTATCTGGAAAGGATTTCCCTCCCTGGTTACGTAAATCTGAGAACTGTATAATTACTGAGTTGGAGCTTTTTCCAGGAATCATATAAGGATCAATGGAGTTGCTTGTATTAGCAGGTGCATAAGAGTTTATTTCTTTTCCGTTAATAGTAAGTATTATATCGTTGATCAGTGATGATACTGCTTCCTTTGTAAATCTTTTGTCAGTGGTTTGTCGTTCTAAGGCAATGGATACACGTGTTCCATCAAACATGACCTCTGGTACGCTGAGAGTCAGGCCATCGTGAGTATCACTAAGATTTGGCTTTGATACTAGCCCTTTTTCGTCTGCTGTTTGTAAACCAAGATCACCAGCAAGCTGGAATATAGAATCTATACCTGGAATTTGTTTTAAGGACGAAGCCATTGTTGGTGAAATAAATCCAGTACTAATGACAAGTGCAAACGTTACTACAAGTGCAGCGGAGGTTCCGAAAAAGGTATTACGAACCCTTTTTGAACGAGAGCTAGATTGCTTATAGCGTCTTGTTTTCTTGTTACTATAGCGTTCCATAGTTTTATCAATTAAATCCACTTGGAAAGGGGTATTCCGAATAAGCTTTTGTAAGTGCTCAATTTCTTTATCTTCCGGGTTTAAATGAGTGCTCAATTTGTTTTCCTCCCTTTTCATTGTAGTTGATTAGCTTTTTACGGAGTCGCTCATATCTTTTTCGGATCGTGGATGATTTTAGCCCCATAATTGTAGCAATCTCTTCGTAGTTGTAATCCTCAAGCGAACGTAGTAATAAAATTTGACGATCTTTTAATGATAGCTGGTCCAGTAACTCGTGAATTAAATTTGTATATTCGTGCATTGGCTGTTGCTTTAGATTCAGTTTGTACTGAATGAAGGATTTGAATGATCTAGCGTTTCTTTTTAATAAGTCAGTACAGTGATTTTGAGCGATTTTGTAAAGCCAAGCTGAAAAAGAGACGGTCGGTACAAAATGATGTATATGTTCTAGCCCTCTAATGAATATTTCTTGAGCAGCATCTTCCGCTTCTTCCCGATTTTTAAGTAAATAGTAGCAGTATAAAAAGATCTGTTGTTGATAACGTCGTATGATATGTGTGTATGCTTGTTTGTCGCCTGTTTGGACCTGCTCTATGACAAGATTGATATCTGCATTTTGATTATTTGTATTTAGCTTTTCCATTAACGTCCCTCCCTTCTGCCTATATAACTGAAAAAGATATGCATTTGTGACATTCAAACAAAGAAACTTGAAGTTTGCTTTTAATGGTTCTCCAGATGTACCTCATTCAGCTTTTCAATTATCACGGAATTCGTAAAAAAAGGCTTCCTTCTAAGGCATCATAAAATAAAATGACTTTATAGACCATATATTTCACTATTTTAATTATTTTGTAATGAAATGAAGTTCTTACGACAGAAATCACATGTTAAGTATGATTTACGATATATCTGCAACTATATTGAGGGGGATTGAAATGGAACATGCACCTACGATCCGCTCAACGATAGAGACCGAACTAAAGCAAAGAGGATATACATTTAGCAGTTTTAGTAAAATATCCGGTATTAATCGTGGTACATTTAGCACCATGCTGAACAGTAACCCACCCAAGCCGATCTCCGTTCGGCAGATGGACTTGATTACTAAGGCATTAGGATACCCAGAAGGCTGGCTGTATGAGCTGTACATAGATGAATGCTTTCACGAGGGGAAAGGGCACTGGAAACGGATCAAACCTTTTTTATTGCGTTGTGTAGAGTTGGGGAGGAAGGAGTGTATTCAAAGGGTATTGTCGAGACTAACGGAGGACTTGTCCTATGTGTCGACGGTATTTGAGTTTGCAGAAGAACTGCATGAAGGTGGGAGGGAAAACGAAGCTGTCCCTTTTTACGAGTGTGTGATAGAGAACGAAAGATATTACCACTCAGAGCGGCTGGCTATTAGTCAATACAGATTGTTTCGCATACAATTAGGTACCAATGCAGAAGAGAATTTAAAACTAACTATCTTATTTTCTCCTTTTCTAGATCGTTTACCTGAAGCTTATCAGTTGGATGCTTTATTGCAAATGGCTAATATTTATTCTTCTTTGCACAAGTGGAGTCAAACCATTTTTTGTAGCCAGAAATTGCTGGAACTCACAAAACGTATATACGAATATAGGGTAGCTCAAGATAATATAAATCATGAAGATATAGAGCCATATTCCAGTGAACGATCATTAGTAGTGTATTATGGACAAGCGTTATTGATGCAAGCATACTCATTACAAAAGCAAGAATTGTATCAGGAGGCTAAAAAAATTGTCTTGAGATACGCAGATTTAAGTTGGTTCAAAGGTTTGGATGAGGTAGGCCAAAGAGAAGTTGAGAAATTAAAAATGTATGCAACAGCTAATGGGTATGTACTGGATTTATTAATAGGGGATAAAAGTAATTTAGAAAAGTATATTTTACTACTGGAAGAGAATGAGAAAGAGATATTACCAGGGATTCTCACATTATTAGAGGTGGCAAATAAGCAATCTTTTAATATAGACAATATATTAAAGCGTTTTAGTGGTTACATTCAAAAGTTCTCTGAAAATGAAGATGCATTATATATGGATGATTATTGTAATTTTAATTTGCAATTAGCCATCTATCAATTTAATTTTAACGATTATACGGCTGGAATAAACACGATTCTTAAAAATATAAAACTGGCTACAGTGGTGAATAATTCAAGTGTATTTGCACAATCTATTATATTGTTTGAGAAGTACAAAAATTTTGCTACAGAGTGTCAGTATAATGAACTTACAATTCATAAAGAGAATTTTGGGAAGGACTTTAATTTTGCGTTTTAAGCCAACGATCAAGGAATATGAAGTCGATTTTGAGCTAACAGTATTATTTGAAAATGAGGTGTTAACATGGAACATACACCTACGATCCGCTCGACGATAGAGACTGAACTAAAGCAAAGAGGATATACATTTAGCAGTTTTAGTAAAATATCCGGTATTAATCGTGGTACATTTAGCACCATGCTGAACAGTAACCCACCCAAGCCGATCTCCGTTCGGCAGATGGACTTGATTACTAAGGCATTAGGATATCCAGAAGGCTGGCTGTATGAGCTGTACATAGATGAATGCTTTCACGAGGGGAAAGGGCACTGGAAACGGATCAAACCTTTTTTATTGCGTTGTGTAGAGTTGGGGAGGAAGGAGTGTATTCAAAGGGTATTGTCGAGACTAACGGAGGACTTGTCCTACGTGTCGACGGTATTTGAGTTTGCAGAAGAACTGCACGAAGGTGGGAAGGAAAACGAAGCGGTCCCTTTTTACGAGTGTGTGATAGAAAACGAAAGATATTACTACTCGGAGCGGTTGGCTATTAGTCAATACAGATTGTTTTGTAACTCTCTGAATACTGACTTGGATAATAATCGTCAAGCAGCTATAAAGTTTGCTCCGTTTCGAAGAAACCTTCCCGATAATTACCAATTAGATGCATTATTAAAATTGGCTAATGCCTATTTTCAACTTGATGATTGTGAGACGGTTATACAGTATGCTGAAGAACTAAGAGTACTAGCTACGAATATCTATCAACAGCAGGTCAGAGAAAAATTGAAGAGTCGTGAAGTTAAGCCACTAAACACAGAAAGGCGTCTAATCGTGTATTATGGTCAATCCTTTTTATTGAAAGGAAATGCCTACGAGAAACAAAGGTTATATCAAAAGGCCCTGGGTTTTATTCCTTATTACGCAGAGTTAACTGGTTTTGAAGGGCTTGACGATATAGGGAGGATAGAGGCAGAAAAATTTAAAATGTGGGCGAAAGCAAACAAGTTAAGTCTCGAAATTCTAATGGGGAAAATGGATAGTTTACCAGCCTATGTTGAGCTTCTTAGAAATAACCCGCAAGAGATATTACACGGGCTATTGACTATTGTTGAGTCAGCTAATGCCTACAATTATCCAATAGATGAAATCTTAATTCTCTTTGCCGAAAAAATTGATAAATTCAGAGAATTAAATACCAATATTTCTTACTATCATACGAATTATAATCTGATCACTTATTCTCGTTTTTTTCTTGAGCTTAGTCGTTATTATTTCAATACAGGAGCTTATTTGAAAGCCATGGATGCTATGTTGAAAAGCTTCAAAGCATCTTCTCAATTGAATGATAAAGCCTACTATATCAAGTCTATAACACTATTATTTGAGAAGTATAAAGATCATTCCACGAACGGACAACGGGAGGAATATGAAAAATTGCTTGAAGAAGTACAGCATAATGTAAACCAGATGATTCCTTAAATCACAAAAAGGCTAGGTACTTTTTTACTTATTAAGTAGAAAAGTACCTAGCCTTTTTATTCTTCGTAGAATATATAACAAATAATAAAAATATTAAACTCATCTCTTGCCTTTGGAATCATCGGAGTTATCTTTAAGAAGCTCACTCTCTGTAAACAGTTCCTTTAAAATGCGATAAGCTTTATTTTGCTCCGTTTCACTCTGCTGTGAAAGAATATGAATGCATTCCCATATCCAAGGCTGACTTTTGAGTTCTTCATAGGGATTGAAGTCAAAAAATGCAAAAACGTTTGTGTTGAGTGCCTCGGCAATTTTCTCCAAATTTTTAATTTGTACATTGATCCCACCACGCTCCAACTTGCCGATATAGGAGCTTGTTGAATCAGATGTTTCTGCTAACAACACATGATTTTTTAGGATTGGTGGATTATTATACACATTAAATTCCATAATATATTGAAATGGTGTAGAATAAAGGATTGACCGTTATCCAATTTATTCATATAATTTCTAGTATATTGTAATTGATTGTCGAGGAGGGTGATTTTTTAAAATCATCTGAATACGCCGGGGGTGTTTTTATTGGAAAATACAACCACGATTCGTTCGGAAATTGAGAAAGAATTAAAACTTGGTGGCTACACTTTTAATAGTTTTGGACAAGCTACGGGACTTAACCGGGGCATTTTTAGTGCTATGCTTAATGGAAATCCACCTAAACCTATCTCCGTACGACAAATGGACTTGATTACTAAAGCGCTTAATTATCCAGAGGACTGGTTGTATGACTTGTACGTTGATGAATGCTTTTACGATGGAAGACCTCATTGGAAAAGAGTTAAGCCATTTCTTATACGCTGTGTTGAAGTAGGAAACTTGAGATGCGTGGAAAGAGTGCTATCACGCTTAATGGAAGATCTAAACCACATTCCAACAATCTTTGCTTTGGCAGAGGAACTTTATGAGGAAGGAAAACTACAAGAGGCAATTCCTTTTTATGAGTGTGTAATTGAAAATGAAAAGTACCAACACTCTGAGAGATTGGCAATCAGTCATTACAAAATTTTTTCAATTTCAGTTAGTGAAAATTTAGAAACGAACCTAGAGGCAGTCTTAAGGTTTGTACCCTTTAGGAATCGTTTGCCTGTAGACTATCAATTAGATGGTTTATTAAAGATGGCTAATATATATTTTTATCTTCATCAATGGAAAGAAGCTGAAAGATACGCTGACGAATTAAGAAATCTTACAAGTACTGTTCTTTCATTGAAAATTTACAAAGGTAAGAAACGACTTAACACAGAACGACATTTGGTAGTTTATTATGGACAGGGCTATCTAATCAAAAGTGCTGCTTTGGAAAAGCAAGGATTCTTTGAAGAGGCTATGAGTTATATCCGTTATTATGAGGATTTAAGTTGGTTTGAAGACTTAGATGGAGTTGGCGAAGAAGAGGTCCAAAAGTTTAAAGTTTGGGCTGAGGCTAACAAGCTTAATCTTTATATTCTTATGGGAGATGTCAACAGATTACATCTTTATGAAGATTTTCTCAAGAAAAACCCTCCAGAAATAATTCCTGGTCTACTTACTATAGTAGAATCAGCAAATATAAATGGGTTCTCAATAAATGAGACACTGCTTAAGTTTTCTCAGGAGATAGAAGGTTTTGATGATGTTTCTTCGATGGATGGTAATTACTATCCAGAGTCTTCAAGTTTAGATACATGTGCTAATTTATTTTATCAAATCGCTGTATATCATTTTAATCATTCTAATTATGTATTAGGGATAAACTATTTATTAAGAAGTTTAAGGACCTATCTAAAAATAAATGATAAGCCCAATTTTGTGCAAGGCACTGCTTTGTTCGAAAAATACAGACATGCTGCTACTCCGGTTCAGAAAGCAGAGTATCAGTATATTATGGAGGAGGTACTAAACAATGCACAAAAAAGCAATGTTCATCGTGCTGTTTATAGGACTTAGCAGCCTTAGTGATTTAGGAAGCAAAATAATCATATTTGCACATGGTATCGGCGCTTAGTCATTATACAAAAGGTTTTATGCTTATTACAGCCATAAATTCCTCAGGCCAATTCATTCGGATTGGCTTTTTTAATGCATTCCGTTAAAGGGATGAAATGGGTTTTATTATATTTTTAACCTGTAGGGAAGGTATCAGCTTGTAAACTAATGTAAATACCACACCGAACAGGAGGTTTATTGATGTGAAATGGCAACAATTGGAGGAGTGCATCGAAGAAAAGCGAAAAGAACTAAATGATTTGGCGAAAGAGGTGGGATTGAAGGATCGACGGGTGTTGACCAAGTCTATGGAGTTGGATCGGCTCCTTAATAAGTACAGCGACTGGAAATATAGCTATCGTAGACAACAGAGCGTACCTCAAAGTTCACAGATCCAAGAGAAGCAACACGAGCTCGTCCTATCTTATTAACATCAAGCATCATGACAAGATAAAACCTAACTTCACCTTGGCTTCTAATACATAGTGAGATATAGCATAAACAAAATAATCTCTATTGCATCTTGTACGCCGCCCTTATCCACGTTGTTCGTACAGTTTATTGTTCTGCGTCTACATCAGAGCGGAAGCCACGTAACATGATGATACATCTTAAAAAAACCTCCCCATTCACGTTATTGCGTGACTCGGGAGGTTTTTGGATTTTACTGCTGCAGCTGGCGCAGCACAGTGATTTCGACACGGCGGTTTTTTTGTCGTCCTGCTTCGGTGCTATTGTCACCAACCGGACGGGTATCTGCATAACCCGCATACTGGAAGCCTGATGGGGATAACTGCTCTCGGTCGATAAAAAACCGGAGTACAGACAGTGCCCGAGCGCCGGAAAGCTCCCAGTTGTCCTTGTAGGTCGACGAGTTAGAGGAACGCGTGAATGGAATGTTGTCCGTATGACCTTCAATGCTAATCGGTGTTTTCAAATCTCGAAATAGACTGGCTAATTTGGATAACGTGTTTGCAGAACCCTGCTTGAGTGCCGCTCTGCCTTGGTCGAATAGAAAGCGGTCATTCAGCGTAATGACAATGCCACGCGGTTGATCGGATACGAAAATCTGGTTTTGTAGCTTGTTGTCTGTAATATATTCCTGAATGACACCCATTAGGTTTTGCAGCTCTTTTTCCTGCTTGCGAAATGCTTGTTCACGCTCGGTGAGCTTGGTTGATCCCGCTTCTTTTTTATTAGAGGCCGGTTGCTTCGTCGCGGGTGGATTCTTGCTGGTATAACGATCGGCAGTTCCTGTAATGCCCGAGCCTTGTTCCAAAATAGAATCTCCCTTGTGGAACGTATCCTGGAGGGATTGAACAACGACGTCGTATTTCTTAGCATCCAGACTGCTCATGGCATACATCACGACGAAAAAAATGAGCAGTAGGGTGATCAGATCGGCATAGGTAATCATCCAACGATCTCGTTGGTCTCCGCCGCCACCTTGACGCCCACGGCGCTTAGCGCGCGCTCTCATGGAAGTCCTCCTTTGGAGTAGCGCTCTCTGTACGTGAGCGACGAGGTGGTTTGCGATCTATATTTTGCTCTGAGCGGATAAAGAACTCCAACTTCTTGCGTACAAGCTTAGGGTTCTCTCCGTTTTGGATAGCCAGGATACCTTGCAGCAGCAAATCCATCGTAATAATTTCACTCTCACTGGCTGCTCTTATTTTGGACGCTATGGGCAGAAAGATCAGATTGGCGCTAGCAACGCCGTATAATGTTGCGATAAAAGCTACAGCAATCGACGGTCCGAGCGCAGTAGGCTCGGTTAGGCTCCCAAGTACATGGATCAGACCCATGACTGTACCGATAATCCCCATCGTAGGGGCATAGCCACCTGCCGATTCAAATATTTTGGCGTACCCCTCATGTTTGTGCCCAATAGCATCTAACTCTAGTTCTAAAATTTGCTTGATCTGTTCCTGTTCAGTGCCGTCAATGACTAGTTGAAGACCTTCCCGCAAAAATGCATTCGGATGCTCCGATGATATGCGTTCTAGCGCAAGCACACCGGATCGGCGGGAGGTGGCGGCCATGGAAACCAAATCTTCTATATATTGCTCCGTAGGATTATCCTCACGACTAAAAGCCATCCGCAGAGCGGTGGGTATAGTCTTCAGCTTGGAGGCAGGGTAGCTGATCACAACGGCGGCGAAAGTTCCGCCGAATACGATCAGAGCTGATGTACCTTGAAGCAGCCCTGAGAATTCTCCGCCTTCCCACAAGAAGCCACCGATTAATGCTATGATTCCGGCGATGATGCCCAATACGATGGTGATATCCAAAATTCAATTCACTCCTATTCAAGACTTATCGTTTGCATCCGCGGTAAGAAAGAGGTATAATACGGGAACAAACATTCTTATTCAACCATATTTCCCAAGTATCATTGCTCGGGAAATATCGACATAGAATTACAGGCAAAGACGTTAAAGCTCGATTGGTGTAAAAACATGATGTTTCCATTTTAGACGATAAGGGTGATGCAGGGCAATGAGTGATATCGTTGTTAGCGATAAGACTTTTGAAATTCAGTCGGAATTCCAACCTCAAGGCGATCAACCCCAGGCCATTTTTGAATTGGTAGAGGGAATTGCAGAAGGAAAGAAGCATCAAACTCTATTGGGTGCTACGGGAACAGGTAAGACGTATACCATCGCTCAGACCATTGCCAAGCTGAATCGGCCTACATTGGTTATTGCGCATAACAAGACCTTGGCTGCTCAACTGGCAAGTGAGTTTAAAGAATTTTTTCCAAACAACTCAGTTGATTATTTTGTCAGCTACTATGATTACTACCAACCGGAAGCGTACATCCCTTCTTCCGATACGTATATTGAGAAGGATTCCAGCATCAATGAGGAGATTGATAAACTTCGCCACTCAGCCACAAGCTCTCTGTTTGAGCGTCGTGACGTTATTATTGTAGCGAGTGTCTCTTGCATTTATGGTTTGGGTTCCCCGAAAGAATATTCAAGCTTGCTGCTCTCGCTTAGAGTCGGCATGGAGAAACCCCGCAATCAGATTTTGTCCCGCCTGGTCGATATTCAATATCAGCGGAACGATATCAACTTTGTGCGGGGTACTTTCCGTGTACGGGGGGATGTTGTTGAGATATTCCCGGCTTCCCATGGAGAAAATGCAATACGGGTAGAATTGTTCGGAGATGAAATTGAACGAATTACTGAGATTAATGTGCTTACAGGTGAATTGATCGGTGAACGTGAACATATCGCTATTTTCCCGGCGTCTCACTTTGTTACTCATGAGGATACGATGAGGGTAGCATTGGTTAACATTGAACGTGAGCTAGAAGAGCGGTTAGCAGAGCTGAAGGAACAAGGGAAGCTGTTAGAGGCGCAACGTTTGGAGCAACGTACCCGCTATGATATCGAGATGATGAGAGAGGTTGGCTTTTGTTCCGGTGTCGAAAACTACTCGGGTCCACTGACATTCCGCGAGCGCGGAGCAACACCATATACACTTTTGGATTATTTTCCAGATGATATGCTGATCGTCATCGACGAATCTCATGTTACATTGCCGCAGATTCGTGCGATGTATAACGGGGACCAGGCGCGTAAAAATGTGCTGGTTGAACATGGTTTTCGTTTGCCATCTGCCTTGGATAACCGTCCGCTGAAGTTCGAAGAGTTCGAGGACAAAGTGAATCAGATTATCTATGTATCGGCTACTCCAGGCCCGTATGAGATGGAAAAATGCGATACGATGGTGCAGCAGATTATCCGTCCCACCGGTCTCCTTGATCCTATTATTGAG
Source organism: Paenibacillus sp. Mc5Re-14 (assembly GCF_001049835.1). Classification (NCBI taxonomy): domain Bacteria; kingdom Bacillati; phylum Bacillota; class Bacilli; order Caryophanales; family Paenibacillaceae; genus Paenibacillus; species Paenibacillus sp. Mc5Re-14. The sequence goes on from NZ_CVPD01000001.1 coordinate 3,115,764, forward strand.
GTGCGTCCGAGCAAAGGGCAGATTGACGATCTCATTAATGAAATACGGCAGCGCATAGAACGTGAAGAACGGGTACTGGTCACCACACTCACGAAGAAAATGGCTGAAGATTTGACTGACTACTTAAAAGAAGTGGGCATCAAAGTTCGATATATGCACTCTGAGATTAAGACTTTGGAGCGGATGGCCATTTTGCGGGATCTTCGTCTGGGAACCTTCGATGTGCTGATCGGGATCAACCTGTTGCGGGAAGGTCTCGATTTGCCGGAAGTATCGCTGGTTGCGATTTTGGATGCGGACAAAGAAGGCTTCCTGCGTTCTGAGCGCTCTCTGATTCAGACGATCGGGCGGGCAGCACGGAATAGTGACGGACGTGTTATTATGTATGGCGATAAGATTACCGATTCTATGGATAAAGCGATCAAGGAGACGGAACGTCGCCGTGCGATTCAAATTCAATACAATGAAGAACATGGAATTACCCCGCAAACCATCCGTAAAAAGATTCGTGATGTCATTGAAGCAACCAAGACGGCAGAGTCCAAAAATGATTACCTTCCTAATGAGACGGGTAAACTTTCCAAGAAGGAGCGTCAATCCCTCATTCAGCGCCTAGAAGCAGAAATGAAGGACGCGGCCAAGAATCTACAATTCGAACGGGCCGCCGAGTTGCGTGATGCTTTGCTGGAGTTGCGGGCTGATTAAACATCGGGAATAAGCTATAAGCAAAACATATTGATAATAAAATGTTTGATTGCTTTTAAGAAATAGTGAGGACGGCCGACGTGGTCGTTCTCTTTGCGATATATCACTTCCATCGGATAATCTAATGCGATATAGGATGACGTGAATTACGGCTAAGGAGATGAAACATTTGGCGAATGAAAGCATCATCATCAAAGGCGCACGCGCGCATAATCTCAAAAATATCGACGTGACGATTCCACGGGACAAGTTCGTCGTCCTGACGGGGCTTAGCGGCTCAGGTAAATCATCACTGGCTTTCGATACGATCTATGCAGAAGGACAGCGGCGGTATGTGGAATCATTATCTGCGTATGCCCGTCAATTCCTCGGGCAAATGGAGAAACCGGACGTCGATTCGATTGACGGCCTGTCTCCTGCCATTTCCATTGACCAAAAAACGACAAGTCGGAATCCTCGTTCTACGGTCGGAACAGTTACAGAAATCTATGATTACTTGCGGTTGTTATTTGCCCGAGTGGGTCATCCTCATTGTCCTGAACATGGCATTGAAATCACTTCACAGACCGTCGAACAGATGGTAGACCGCATTTTGCAGTATCCTGAAAAGACGCGGCTGCAAATCCTGGCTCCATTGGTATCCGGTCGTAAAGGTGAGCATAAAACACTGTTCACTGATATAGCCAAGCAGGGCTTTGTACGGGTACGTGTGAATGGCGAACTGCGTGAATTGTCCGAGAAGATTGAACTGGAGAAGAACAAGAAGCACTCGATTGAAGTGGTCGTAGACCGGATCGTAGTCAAGGAAGATGTACGTGCGCGTCTGTCCGACTCTATTGAGACGGCACTGAATCTTTCAGGCGGACAGTTGCTTGTAGATATTATAGGGCAAGAGGAGTTGCGATTTAGCTCCAACTTTGCGTGTCCGATTTGCGGTTTTAGCATAGATGAGCTATCTCCACGGATGTTTTCTTTTAATAGTCCGTTCGGCGCTTGTCCAGATTGTGATGGGTTAGGAGTCAAAATGGTCGTTGACCCTGATCTGCTCATACCCGATCCAGAAAAAAGTGTAGAAGATGGGGCGTTCCAGGCATGGAGTGGAGGAACTTCCACTTATTATCCTCAATTTTTACAGTCCGTATGCGAACACTACGGTATTCCGCAGGATATTCCTGTAAGCCAATTGACGTCAGAACAAATGAATCTTATTTTGCACGGAACAGGTGACCAGAAGATCCGTTTCCGCTATGAAAATGATTTTGGTCAACGTAAGGAAGCCTATGTGACCTTTGAAGGCATTATCCCGAATTTGGAGCGTCGTTACCGTGATACCGCTTCTGAGGGAATACGTGAATTTATTGAAGGCTTTATGAGTGCAAAGCCATGTAACACCTGTAAGGGGCACCGACTGAAAAAAGAAAGCCTGTCGGTAACCATTCAAGAGCGCAATATCGCTTATGTGACAGCTTTGTCTGTCGGGGAGGCTTCTCACTTTTTCCATACACTGGAGCTGAGTGAGAAAGAGCAGTCGATCGCCAACCTCATTTTAAAGGAAATTAACAGCCGACTGGGATTCCTTGTGAACGTTGGTCTGGAATACCTGACTTTAAGCCGTGCAGCAGGTACATTGTCCGGCGGGGAGGCACAACGTATCCGATTGGCGACACAGATCGGGTCTAGTCTGATGGGCGTGCTTTATATTTTGGACGAGCCAAGTATTGGGCTGCATCAGCGCGATAATGATCGTCTGATTAGTGCTTTGGAACATATGCGGAATCTGGGCAATACGTTGATCGTGGTGGAGCATGACGAAGATACGATGATGGCGGCAGACTATATCATTGACATTGGGCCAGGAGCCGGAATCCATGGCGGGATGATCATGTCGCAAGGGACTCCACAGGAAGTTATGGAAGATCCGAATTCCCTGACCGGGCAATATTTGAGCGGTCGCAAGTTTATTCCGGTCAATACCGAGCGGCGCAAGCCTGCGGATAAGTGGCTGGAGATTCGCGGAGCCAAGGAGAACAATCTCAAAAATGTGAATGTCAAAATTCCATTGGGTGTTTTCACGGCTGTTACTGGCGTATCCGGGTCTGGAAAATCGACGCTGGTCAACGAAATTTTGTACAAAACGTTGGCGCGTGATCTGAACCGTGCGAGAGTACGCCCAGGTCAACATAAAGAAATTCGCGGGCTAGAGCATATCGAAAAGGTTGTTGAGATCGATCAATCGCCAATCGGCCGTACCCCGCGTTCCAATCCTGCAACTTATACAGGTGTGTTCGATGATATCCGTGACTTATTCTCGCAGACGAACGAGGCTAAGGTTCGAGGCTACAAGAAAGGCCGGTTTAGTTTTAACGTTAAGGGAGGCCGATGTGAATCTTGCAGAGGCGACGGGATCATCAAGATTGAGATGCACTTTTTGCCTGATGTGTACGTACCATGCGAAGTGTGCAAAGGCAAACGCTATAATCGGGAGACCCTTGAGGTTAAGTATAAAGGGAAGAGTATTGCTGATGTGCTGGAGATGACGGTAGAGGATGCAACAGCATTTTTTGGAAATATCCCGAAGATTCATCGCAAGATTCAGACGCTGATGGATGTAGGTTTGGGGTATATCAAGCTGGGTCAACCAGCGACTACCCTGTCTGGTGGTGAAGCACAGCGTGTGAAGCTGGCTTCCGAATTGTATCGTCGCAGCACAGGCAAAACCATTTATATTTTGGATGAGCCGACAACCGGTTTGCATGTTCACGATATTGACCGATTATTGACCGTGTTGCATCGTTTGGTCGATTCAGGCGAAACCGTACTGGTTATTGAGCATAATCTAGATGTAATTAAAACAGCTGATTTCCTGATTGATCTGGGGCCCGAAGGTGGAAGCGGCGGTGGAACGATCTTGGCTACCGGGACACCAGAACAACTTGTAAAAGTAGAGGAATCCTATACAGGCCGATACTTAAAGCCGATCCTTGAACGGGATACACAGCGCAGTCAAGCGCTTCAGACCGTCGATCTATAGATACAGTTTTAACGTACGTTGTGAAAGCCCTGCACAGACAGGAAGGCAGAATACAAATTAGCGTATTTGTGCCTTCCCGTTGGCAGGGTTTATTTTTTTTGTAAAAAAAGAAAACTTTTATTAAATTCCTGCGTTAAAGCATGTGACACATAGTTTACCAAGCGCTGGAATAATAAATCTATAGGTATATTCTTCGATAGAAAGTCTCTGAGTAATCTCTACATTTTAGAGTTTTGGATGTTTAGGCTCGGGCTTGAAGAGGTTAATATATAACTTATGATTATCTAGCATCATACGAGGTTCCGTGCCCACGTGACAACCATTACTAGTTGAAGCGACCGTTTATAGTTAAATTGCATCTAAGGTTTATATCACATCTCTGAGGAAGTCATGAAGGGAGCTGGAACGTTTGAAGATTAAGCAAAGTAGAGTTCTACGTACACGTGTATACTCATGGGCAGCAGGAGTCGCTTTAGCGGCATGGTTGTTGGGTTATAGTGCTGTACCGGCCTATGCATCCGAGGTGTCCGAGGCGTATGCGCCCAAACAAGCCGAGATCGAAACTAGTGCAGCGATTGGCAGTATTAAGGATTCCGAGAGCGCTCACAATTACATTCAGCCCGCAGCAAAGGGCGGGTTCTTAATGCTGAACGTCGAAGACGATACAGAAGCAAGTGTAGTACACGTCACGTATGGCAAGCTGGATAGTTCTCTGGAGACAGTATGGAAACACCAGCAAGATCTGAGCGTACAACCGGGAACAAGCAGCAAGGGAGTCCAGCGGGAGACGTCGGATGGTGGCTTGCTGTTTCTGCTTGATTATACCCAACCGAACGGAATGCGAGATGTGCAGGCTTCACGATTGGATGCGGATGGAAACCCCCTGTGGTCCAAAACGTTATCCACTGACGGTTTGATATCCTATGGGGAGAATTCTCAGGTAGGATTGGAGCCACTGGAGGATGGTAGTTTTCTAGTGTCCTCGCTGAACCCTGCGGAGCAGTCCTTCACTGTACTCAAATACACTGAAACTGGCGATATACAATGGAATCGAACGACAAACGGAGTGACCTCGGGTTGGCTGGTCGGCAATCACAATGGATATTATGCGCTATTGAACAGCTCAGATGGTCCCGTGGGGGTACAAGCCGATGTGTATGGTCGCAATATCCGTGATGTCCATCTGGACTTAGGATCAGGTAAAGAAATTGCCGCGGTACATGAGTTGTCTAGCGGTCATATTGCTGTAACAGGGCTTAAAGGAAACAGCAAACGCACCCAGGTGTTAAGTAATGGTCTGCAATTGTTTAGTAACACAGAGGACTATGCGGCTGACCGGGTATATCTGCCCGAGGAGCAGTTGTACGTCCAGTTCAGTGATCAATATGACCCACTGGGTAAAACCACGAAGATGCATGGCATCACTATCACAGGCTTAAAAGGAAACGGTACGAAGGTATGGGAAACGAAGACTCATTATAAGGAAGATAACTCCTTCGGCATCCGATATGATACGGGATTGATATATAAGATACCTTCAGGCTACGCGGTGGTGACATCTACAACAGGCGCTCATAAGCCAATAGTACTCGATTTTGCGAAAATATTGATACCGGAGTAATCCGGTGTCTTTTTTATGCAATCAAAGAAGTAGGAAGTAGGTATGGCGCTGGTTTATGGCATAAGAAACAGCCTGCTTGTATATAAAATACAAGCAGGCTGTTAATGGACTTAATGTCTAGGATGCAACGTGGCTGGACTGTAAAATGGCGGACAGCTTTTCCTGGAAAGACGGAATGCCTACACGCTGTACATACGCATAAAAGCTTTCGCCAGCAATCCTATTTTCTTTGTAGAACAGAATAAGCTCTGCCAATACAGGACCAACCTGGTCCCCACGTACGCGGCCTTTGAGTGTCTTGTTGAACTGGGCACCAGCTCCAAGCGCCCCGCCAACAGCGATGTCGAACGCGTCAACCATGCCTTCAGGTGTCTTAAGGAGCGAGCCTTGCAGTCCAATATCCGCAATATGCTTTTGACCGCAGGAATTCGGGCAGCCGATAAAATGGATGCGCACCTTTTCATCCAATTGTACGTGCTGATCCAAATACTCGGCAACGTCAACCGCTCGCTTTTTCGTTTCCACAATCGCCAGATTGCAAAATTCATTTCCTGTGCACGATACCGTACGGCTCATAAAATGCTTGGGCTGTGGTGTCAGGCGTTGCAGCACAGGAGCTTTCAGTAGCTCATCTACTTGGTCATCCGGCACACCGCTCAGCAATATATTTTGCGACATCGTGGTACGAATCTGCCCATCGCCGTAGAGATCAGCCAGGTCGGCCAGTTCGTGCAACTCGTCAGCACTGAGGCGACCGACAGGTACGTTCAGACCGACATAGTTCAGACCTTCTTGGGCTTGGGGATGTATACCGTCAAAATAGGCGGCTTGCCACCCAATGGTTTTATCTTCACCTCGTCCTGGCATTTCGCCAGTGTACTCGGTAAGCTTGGTCAAAAACTTGTCCGGGCCCCAATCGGCAATGAGGAATTTCAGACGGGCATGGTGCCGTTTTTCCCGATAGCCGTAATCACGGAAGATGGTTGTGACAGCAATAGCAACCTTCAGCACTTCCTCAGGACGGACAAACAAGTCCAGCGGATGTGCCAAATGCGGCTTGGCAGATAATCCACCGCCAACCATCACATGGAAACCAACCACTTCTTTTCCGTCAAGGATCTTGGTGGCCGGTGTGAAGGACAGGTCGTTAATTTCAGCCTGTGCATTGTTGTAGGTATTACTGGAGATGGACATTTTGTATTTGCGCGGAAGATTGGAAAAGTCACGATTTAATAAGAAAAAGCGGTTTACTTCATCTACAATCTCCTGAGTATCCACCAGTTCATTAGGATCAATGCCAGCCAGCGGATTGCCGACAATGGTACGCGGGCAGTCCCCACAGGCTTCAAAGGAATACAAACCGACCTTTTCCAATCGTTCGAAAATATCCGGCAAGCTTTCAACGGTCAGCCAGTGAAATTGAATCGCCTGACGGGTGGTGACATCTACGAGACCACGCCCATACAACGCGGAGATGTCCGCTAAGGCACGTGCCTGGGCTGAAGTCATGATCCCTGTGTTGATGCGGACGCGCATCATGAAATGGCCATCCTTGGGTTTTTGCTGGTAAACCCCAGCCCATTTGAATCGGTCCATATCGTCCGCAGTGATCGAGTCATAGCCTTTGTGCGCATAGCTTTCAATGATGGTGCGTATAACGTCGAGACCGTCCTTTTCCAGCTTGACTAACTCAAACTTGTTAAGCTTATCGGGATGAGCATTCCAGATTGGTTCATAGGCCATCCTTTTAACCTCCTTCAGGTGTCTTATTTATACTTGAGATGTTAGATATAGAACTCACGATTTTATTTTTATTTCCGACAATATAACTAAGATATAATGTGATGGTATCATAGTTGGTTATGCCCGTAAACGAAGGAATGGTCTAAAAGGTATAACGATTTTTTATTGTTTTTGCTTATTTTTTTGATATAAGGATTTGGAAAATTTATAATATAAATAGCATGAGAGGATAGGGATGCAGCAAACGGCGCTTTTTTAGAAAAAGATAGGGCTTAAAGCGATTGTATGCGTGTCCCCTCTATGGTAGATTTGGACTAACTGATAGAACAGGGTCATGTTAGAGAGGAAATGGTGAGTATATGCGTAAGATGGGGAAAAGGGTGGCTGTGTTGGCTTTGGGCAGCGCTCTATGTGTTTCTGGAACGGCAGGTGCAGCCAGCAGTGGAACTGCGTTAAAGGCCAAGGTCATTAATGGTGGGGTCTATGTTAACGTAAGTGATATGAATAAAGCATTAGGAACCAACGGCGCGTATAACAGCGCAAATGGTACATATACGTTATCGGCCGATCGTGTGCCACAGGTCGTTAAAAATGTTTCTCCTTCTGTAGTCGGTATCATTGGCCGTTCAGCGACAGGAGAGACCGTAGCAGGGGGAGACCGATACAACCTGGCTCACGGCACGGGTGTCATCATTCGGGCAGATGGATGGATTGTTACGAATGCGCATGTTATCGAAGGATTAGGTGATGCCGTAGTTGTAACTTCGGACGGAAAATCTTACGGAATCATCGACAGCTACAGCGATCCGATCAGTGATTTGGCGTTGATTAAAATTAAAGCAAGCGGCCTTAAGCCTGCTACCTTTGCAGCTTCTACGAACAGTTTACAGGTAGGCGAGCAGGTAGTGGCTATCGGTACGCCGATCTCTTTCTCACTTCGTAACTCGGCAACCTCAGGTGTTGTTAGCGGGCTGAACCGTGGTGTCAACGCTGCTTATCGTCTGATCCAAAGTGATACCGCGATCAACCCTGGTAACAGCGGTGGTCCGCTGGTCAACCTCAAGGGCGAGGTCATCGGGATTAATACAATGAAATTCTCAGCGGTCGGAATTGAAAATATGGGTTTTTCGATTCCGGCAGATACAGTGAAATATGTCATCAATCAATTTTTCAAATATGGCGAGGTTCGGCGTGCTAGTCTTGGCTTAGGGCTCGAAGAGAGCTGGTCAGCTATCGTCGGATTGCCTACCGAGGATCCTTTGAAAGTCACGAAAATCACTTCAGCCAATGCCGTACAGGCCAAAATCAAGGAAGGCGATGAGCTGTATAGTATTAACGGCAAGCGTGTAGCCTCTGCCATTGATGTCAATGAGCTGCTTAAAAACTATCAACCAGGGCAAACGATAAGTGTACTTATGCAATCGGACGGTGATATTGTAAAGCGCAAGCTGGTACTGACACAGGATAATGGTGAAATTTATGATTCCATTCAGTCTGGAGAAGATCTTGAGGATTCGAATGAATCAGGAGCTACTGTAGATGACGGCATAGCGCCTTCGAAAGAAGCATCAGATTCAGCTACGGGAAAATGAACGATAACGGCTCATGAATCTATAAAATAAAGCTAAAGGGAGATTTACTGTGAACCATATGCAAAGAAAAATGATGCGTAAGCTGGGGGTCGGCGCTGTCGCATTGTCCCTTCTGCTTACCGCTTTACCAGCAGTTGCAGCAGATCAAGATAAAAACATATTGGAATTGCGGCTGCAAAGTGGCAGCAATACAGCCATCGTGAACGGTCAAAATGCGAATATTACGAAGCCCTATTCCAAAAGTGGTGCACTGATGGTTCCGGCTGGTGTGTTTAAAAAGGCATTTAACAGCAAAATTCGCCTAGCTGAAGATAATGTGGTCAAGATCACCAGCGGCACTCACGTCGTATCGCTGACAATTGGTAGTCGTACAGCCTGGGTGAGGGGCCACAAGGTAACACTTCCGGCTCCGCCAGAAATGTCATCAGGGATCCTCATGGTGCCTTTGCGTCAAGTAGCAGAAGGGCTTGGCGGTAAGATGGAGAAGAATGGCGCAGGAATCATCATTCGGATGCAAGCCCAAGAAGAGGTGGGTACGGTAGCTGAAGAAACACCGAACATTGATAATGATGAGGGCAAGACGCAGATCGGGAACAGTTACTACGATTGGTCCATGAACTATCCAACAGGACTCGTCATCGGTCAGGGAGGTGGAGATGAGAGCATTTCCACATTTATGGACGAGAACAGTGCATACTATATGGAAGTACACACAACAATACAACCGGTTCCATTGAATGCAGACGATCTGCTGCAACAATTGGTGCAGGCAGCCAAGGAAACGGGAGAAACTGTGGTGGACCGAAAATCCTTCCCGAAAGCGAAAGTGCCTTATGCGCGTGTTATTACGAAGGATGGGGACGGCGTACTATGGGAAAATCGTCAGTACTATGACAATGGACGACTGTATGTAATATATTTTTCCGATGCTAAAGCAACGAACTATAAAGATCTGGCCCAGTATGCCGGACTGCTGAACTCCTTTAAAACCTCTTTTAACGCACAGGATAAAAGTATTAAAGACTTGTCCACTGTTGTCGGAGGCACACGCGAGGCCGGGAACCCAGACTATGGTGTGTCACTCAAAATACCCGCAGGCTGGAAAATGGACGACCAGCGAATGCAATATGAAAGCAATGACGGATCAAGCTTCAACATGAAAGTCACCTCAGCTCCTGCGGATGGAAAATTGGAGAACTGGGGTCAGCAGCTGCAAAAATGGCTGAGCGATTCATTTGTGTCCACTGCTTATGAGGCACAAAAGACATATCCGCTGGAAGTTGCAGGCGTTCAGGGATTAGTGCAGGAGTACCGCTATAATTTTGGAGATGAATGGGTCAAAGAGTACAATGTGCTGATTCAGCAAAATGGATACCGCTACCTGGCTGAATATGCAGTGCCTGAAAAAGTAAGCAAGGGAAATGACCAGTTCAACGCGATCATCTCCTCGCTTCAAATTGATTTTCAAACGGTAGCAAATAACTTCGGACAATTGGAAGAGGATGACTACCTGGCCGACAAAACGAAAACGATTAAAAAGACGTCTAAAGCATATGAATATACAGTGAATATCCCACGCTATTGGACCGCGGTTAGCGATCAATTTGAATTGGGAGATATAGAGTATCAATTTACCGGAGGACGTTTTTCCATCAAAATCGACAACGACCAATCCTTTGAATTAACGGTGTCTCAGCTTAAGGACTTCTATGATAAGCAAGCCAAGAACTATAAAAACCTCAAAGTAGAGGAAGTGAAGGACGTAACGTTTGCTGGAGTTCCAGCAGTGTCCTTTACATTCCACCGTGTAGAGGAAGGTATCGGTTATACAGGTCGCCAAATCGTTTTGGAGCATAACGGTAAAACCTATACCGTGACAACGACATTGAACGATGCGAACAACACAGCGGCACAGTCTAATGCACTAGATTCGACGCTGAATTCGTTTCATTTTGTGAAGTAGAGGGTGTGGGGAAAAGATTAGTGAGTTGTAGTCGGTAGAGGCTACGCGTACCATTTGTTCCTACGATCGCTGGCGCTTCTTCGGATTCAAATGGCCCGCTTCGCTGACGACCGCCAAATACCACTAATCTTTTAAAGAGTGAAGTAAGCAGGGAAGATCGAAGATGTTGTTCTATATAGGAGGAATCTAAAAATAATTACATTAAAGGCAGTCGATAAAAGTAATTGGGAAGAATGTGTTGAGCTTGAACCGAGTCCTGAACAACAAAGATTTATGGTATCTAATCTTTACTCAATTGCCGAATGTCAGTTTTTAGATGGATTTTTATCTAAAGCAATTTATAATGATGACGTATTGATTGGCTTTACGATGTTTGGTTTAGACCCGGATGACGGAAACTACTGGGTTTACCGATTTATGATTGACGAAAGATTTCAAGGTCGAGGTCATGGTTACCATGCAATGTTGCTGGTTATCGACGAAATCAGGAAAGCCAGTGATAGGACTGATGTTATCATGATTGGATATAAACCAGACAATGAACTAGCTAGAAAGCTATACAGAAAATCTGGTTTCAGGGAGGAAGGAATATCACCCTGGGGAGAAATGCTTGCGAAGTATAGGTTTGCTTAGTTAATGATATGATGACGCACCTCCAAAGCACCGCTGACCGGGATTGGAGGTGTTTTTGTGCTTTTAGTATTATATTTTTAAAGGAATCGCTTGGAAAGTGTAGAAGCTTGGGGCGCAGTCTGGTACACTAGATTAGTTACAAGATAAGAATGATTTCTGCCGCAGATGTTTGTGATGCGGATTTTTTGAGTTGGGTGCGATTCATGCGGAGGACCGATGATTCGGTGTGTGAATGATCGGACAAGATGATAGAGACAGATAGGACTTAATAATATGATTCTTAGTAAGTTTCCATTCCCCTGACTGAACATAACCAGCTTTGGAATGAGTGGATGGAACGTTCTTGAGATGACCAAGTAAGCAGCATAGCTGCCCTGAAAACAACGAGATTCAATGAGGGGTCATTCGTTTTCAGCATATAGGGAGGGCAATAATGAAATCAGCAGTACGAAGAGAAGATGTCGAGCTTCTGGCACCAGCAGGTGACTGGGATTGTATGCGTGCAGCGGTAGCGAACGGAGCCGATGCGATCTTTTTTGGGGTGGAAAAATTCAACGCACGAGCACGGGCGAATAATTTTCGCATGGATGAACTGCCCGAGATTATGGCTTTTTTGCATAGCTACGGGGTTAAGGGCTTTTTGACATTCAATATACTGGTATTTGAAAACGAGCTGGAGGACGCTAAAGAGCTGGTTGATGCCTGTATTGATGCCGGAGTCGATGCCCTAATTGTTCAGGATATGGGTTTGGTGAAAATGATCCGCGACATTTCACCGGATTTCCCGATCCATGGTTCTACCCAAATGACGATCACCTCGCCGGAGGCTGTAGAATTTACAAAGCCGTACAACATGGAACGGGTTGTGCTGGGTCGTGAAAATAATCTAAAACAGATTCAAAAAATTGGCGATCAAGCGAGACTTCCGATGGAAGTATTCGTGCATGGAGCGTTATGCGTATCTTATTCAGGCCAATGCCTGACTTCAGAAATGTGGGGCGGACGCTCTGCAAACCGTGGTGAGTGTGCACAGGCATGCCGTTTGCCTTACGATTTGATGGTGGATGGAGAGCAAAAGCCGATGGCCGATGTGACATACCTGCTATCCCCCAAGGATTTGGCGGCCATTGATTTGATGCCAGAACTCATTGATGCCGGGGTGGTTTCCTTTAAAATTGAAGGGCGACTGAAAACGCCTGAGTATGTAGCGAATGTGGTTAGCAAATATCGCAAGGCCATTGACAAGTATTTTGATGGCGATACGTCCAAGACGAGCAAAGAAGATATCCGCGAGCTGCAGCAGAGCTTTTCACGCGGCTTTACGCACGGTTTTCTGGAAGGAACGAATAACAAAAAGCTGGTGGACGGTACGTTCCCGAAAAGCCGGGGCGTGTACCTGGGCCGAGTGGAACAAATTCTTCGTGATGGGGTAGTATGCCGCATCGATGCCCCGCTCAAGCGTGGCGATGGTATTGTATTTGATGCAGGAGATCCTACGCAAAAAGAAGAAGGCGGACGCGTATACGATATCCGCCGCAAGGGTGTGAAGATTGAAGGCGAAGCCGGAGAAGGCTGGATCGTTGACATCGTAGCAGGACGCAATGATGTGGATCTGCGCCGTGTGCACGTAGGCGACCGTATTTGGAAGACCAACGACCCGGCACTGGATAAGCGTCTGCGCCAGTCGTATGAAACCGAAAAGCCGTACCGAGTTTTCCCGGTACATGTGCGGGTCAGCGGCTCCCCAGGACAGCCGCTTTCAACGTGGTGGACCGATGTGCAGAAGGGCACAACGGTCCGCGTGGACTCCGAGCTGGAGCTTGAAATCGCCCAGAAGCGTCCGATGACGCACGAACTGCTCGAAGAGCAATTCGGCCGACTGGGCGGAACAGTGTTCCAGCTGGAAGAGCTGGACGTCCATCTGCATGGAGACGTCATCGTGCCCATGCGCGAGCTGAACAGCATCCGCCGTCAGGCGGTGGAACTGCTCGCGGGCGAACGCCCCAAACCACCCGTATACACGAAACGGGCGGTAGAGGTGTATGGCGATGCCTCGGCTCCGGCATCGTCTGTGGCACGCGGTCAGGCAGAGCTGACCGCGCTGTGCCGCAGCCTCCCTCAGGTAGAGGCTGCGCTTGAGGCCGGCGTGGAGTTCATCTACGCCGACTTCGAGTTCATCAAGCAATTCCCGGCAGCTGTAGAGGCTGTGCACGGCGCTGGGCGCCGAATTGCGTTGGTGACTCCGCGTATTCACATGCCGGGCGAAAATGGATATCACAACAATATCCTGCGCCTGAAACCGGATGCTGTGCTGGTACGCAATCCGGGAGCCTTGTATTTTTACATGCGTCATCGCTTGGAGAACCCGGATGCACATCATCCGCAATTGATTGGCGACTTCTCGCTAAATATTGCCAACCATAAAGCGGCTGATCTGTTCCTGGATTCCGGCTGTGACCTGGTAACACCGTCATATGACCTGAACATCCAACAGATGGTCGATATGCTGGGACGTACACGTACCGACAAGCTGGAGATCGTCATCCAGCAGCATTTGCCGATGTTCCATACTGAACACTGCGTATATTGTACCTTTATGAGTGAAGGCACAGACTACACTAACTGTGGTCGTCCGTGTGAGGATCATCGCGCATCCCTACGTGATCGTATTGGGATGTCTCATCCGGTTCGCGTGGACGAAGGATGCCGTAATACAGTGTATAACGCGATTGAGCAATCAGGCGCGGAATACCTGTCTAACTTCCTAGAATTAGGCGTATCCCGTTACCGCGTGGAATTTTTGGAGGAGACGCCGGAGCAAGTTCATGAGGTTATTGATCTCTATAACCGTGCCTTGCGCGGTGAAATCAGCGGAACACAAGTATGGAAGACGCTGAAAGCGACGAATCAGCTAGGGGTTACACGTGGGCAACTGGTGAAGTAAACAACTGTATATTTGTTCAGGAGCCAAATAGATTTTAGCGCATAATATAATCATATAGTAAGTAGAGATTGAAGACATGTTCTCTTTAAGGGAAGATGTCTTCTTCTTTAACCTATTAAATTTATCCATCTACCTGTTATAATCATAGACAGTATACCTAACCGTTATATTGAAGACAAAGGAGTTTTAACCTATGAAAATCCGTAAAGCAATTATCCCTGCTGCGGGATTAGGGACCCGTTTTCTTCCTGCTACGAAAGCGATGCCCAAAGAGATGCTTCCTATTGTAGATAAACCAACAATTCAATATATCATTGAAGAAGCTGTTGCATCTGGTATAGAGGATATCATTATCGTTACTGGTAAAGGCAAGAGGGCAATAGAGGATCATTTTGACTACTCCTTCGAGCTGGAGCATAATTTGACCTCGAAGGAAAAATGGAACCTGCTTAATGAAGTGCGCAAACCATCAGAGATGGCAGATATCCACTATATTCGTCAAAAGGAACCTAAAGGCTTGGGACATGCCATCTGGTGTGCACGCAAGTTTATTGGTGATGAACCTTTTGCCGTACTTTTAGGAGATGATATTGTTGAATCTGAGAATCCATGTCTCAAACAGATGATTGATGTGTTTGATGAGTATCAGCGTTCCGTTGTAGGTGTAAAACAAGTCGATTGGAACGAGGTACATCGTTACGGGATTGTTGAAGGCCACGCACTTACTTCCAAAATCTCTGAGGCGGAACGATTGGTAGAAAAGCCAAAGAAGGAAGAAGCTAAATCCAATTTGGCGATCATGGGACGTTATATCTTGACACCCGATATTTTCGATATTCTGGGTCAGCAATCCGCCGGGGTAGGTGGGGAGATCCAGTTGACGGATGCATTGTCTAAACTGGGAGAAGAGAACCCTATTCTGGCCTACGAATTTGATGGCAATCGCCATGATGTTGGCGAGAAGCTAGGATTCATTGAAACGACCATTCATTATGCTCTACAGCATAATGAGATTAAGGGTGAAGTACTGGCTTATATGAGACGGGTTATTGAAGAGATTGACCAACAAAAATAAACATCTCGCTAAACCCAACTATGCTTCCTTAATATAAGAAAGAGACTACCGGATGATATAACGTCATCTGATAGTCTCTTTTTATTAACTATTTCTCCGATTTCAACTGAGCAATTTGCTCTTTTTCCTTCGGATCAGCCTTAATCAGCTTATCGTACAAAGCTTTGTCATCTTGTCCCTGCTGCTGTAGGGCAGCAACGTAATAGCGAGCAACCTCACGATTCGTAGCATCGCTTAAGTCGTCCTTCAAGGCGTTTTTGAGGATGCTTGCAGCCTCAGCAGGCTTACCTGACATGAACTCAATTTTGCCAGTACTGAGTGCAATACTTGGAGTTACTTCAAAAGTACGTGGCAACTCAATTTCAGGTGGAAGCGTCTTAATATGGGCTACCCTATCCAAAACCTGCTGATAAGTAACAAGACCTGCTTGGAAAAACTTCTGTTCTTTGGTGGTGTCTTTTTGCTCACGTGCCTTAATGCCAACAGTGTAAGCTTGGGTAATCAACATATTGTACCAGTCATTGTCCCAGTTAAAGTTGGAAATGTTATCTTCCAAAATACTGAAGGCTTGCTCATTCTCACCTTTTGCTCGTAAAAGGTTAACTTTGGAGTTTAACATGATTTTATTATACGGTTCTGCCTTCAGGCCCGTATTAAGTACCTCTATTGCCGCGTTATAAAATTCCTCTTTTTTCGTTTGATCATATACATTCTTGTACAGTGCAGCCAGTCTTATTACCGAATCCGGATGTGTAGGGCGAAGCTCCAAATCTTTATTAATAGCACTTTGAATTTCTTCAAATGATGTGCTTACCGCCATAATCTGTTTGGCATTTGTGGCAGCATTGGCCGATTGCACAAAGCGGAGTCCTGCAAAAAGCACAACGATGCTTAGAATGCCAATGACTGCACTATACAGGATCCGGAATCCTGAAACACTCATAGACAGACGTTTAAGCGGCTTGCTGTCCATAGCAGCGGCCATGCCGCCTAGACTCACAAATACCAGTACGCCCATAAACACGTAACTCAGATTAAAGTCCAGCAAGCTATGAAGTAAGATCGAGAGTGCCAAAATGAGATATAGGAAGTGAGAATCCCGTTCTTCATCATTTTGTCTAATATAGCTGCGAATATATTTGTAGAAAATATATATGATGAATGATATTAAAATTACAAAACCGAAGATGCCTACTTCAACCAGGTACTGCATGAAAAAGTTATGGGCCTGGCGGCTGCTATAAGGATAATCCTGGTACCTTTCGTACAAGGTAGCCCACCCGCCACCACCGCTTCCGATAATAGGGTGATCTTTAATTGATTTGGCAGCATCCTCATAGAATACAAGTCGTTCCAGCACACTATGCTGGCGGAAATTGATGTTTTCTAACCGAACTTGAACGTTCTCCGGCAGTACGCTGCGCAAGCCAGTTCCCATTAACAGAAAAGCTAACAAGCCAATCACCACAACTGACCCGACAGGCAACCACAGGTTGGATAACTTTCGTGAGTTCCACCCTTTGAGGGCATTTTCCAGCTTTGGTGCCAGATAGCGTTCAACAAGCCACAGTACAACAGCTACAGCCAGAGAGACTCCAATAAGTAATCCCCATCCTTTAGCCGCCTCTCCACCGTTGTAGGTCTTATTGAGTTGTAATCCCATATTTGTAATCGGCGCCAAGATAGATATTGATGCTACACCAGCAATGGCGCAATGTAAAATCCATATAATTTGGCGTGCAGGGTTAAGGAAAAGCAAGAGCAGCACGAACACGACAGGCAGCATAACCAGACCGCCCCGTGACAAAGTTAGAAACAGCGAGACCAGAATAGGCACCAACATGAAGGCATGAATAGCCTTGCCATACCATAGTTTTGATTTCATCAGACAGAAAACGGCAGCGAACAGGAAAGCCATTAGAAAGGCGGCATATGTATTCGCATATTGAAACACTGATGTCAGCCGGAGACCATTTGTATCTGTCATAACCGCATTAATATAGCGATATTGATACACATATTGGCTAAACCAGCCCACCATCTTGCCGGCAAGCACCCACTGTCCGAACCAGTTAATGAAGCCAAAGCCTACGATGATATAGGCAATAGTCATAATCAGGTTGTGAATAATCTTATTGCCTAAACGATCCTGAAGTAGATAGATTGAGATGATAAACAGGGCAGCATATACGCATTGTACCACCACCATATTCATGGCCAGGTAATGCGAAGCTGCTGACGTCAGTGAAAGCACATAGGTCAGAGGAAGCAGTAATACTAGTACAACTAGCCAATCCCTTTGCTCTTCTAGCTTGAATTTTTTATAATAGGTTACGATTCCTAAAATTAATAGAATCGTGCTGATGATCAAAGCCCAATACAGAGGCTTCTCAAAGTCGAGCATTTGACCATTAAAAAGTGCAGCCTGGAAGGGGGCCCAAGCTAAGAACAAAATCATGCCAACAATTAACACCCAAAATATAGCCGGCCTTTTATCGTCACGGGTCGACGTAGGGGCTTTTTTCCCGTATACTGGATTCGACAAGGTTTATAATCTCCTTTTCTTGTAGATACGTCAATATTTTAGCACACCGAACAAGGAAGAGGCTAGGTCACCTGATGCATTATATAATTTCAAAGATTAATATTTGTTTACTTCTAATTATAAGTGAGGCAGTAAACTAATTTATGGGTGTTTCTTGTAAGCTAGATAGTTTGAATTTTTGCATGGTCATAGGGAGTAGTACCGCTAAAATCTATAGAAAGAGGCTTGGTTTAATTGAAGGGAATTGTATTAGTAGGTGGATCAGGCACGAGGTTGTATCCTTAATGAAGTCAGATCTAAACAAGTGCTGCCTATTGTGGAGTTTAATGAAAATAAGAATGTCATTTCTATCGAGAAAAACTGCTTAAGCCAAGGTTTAATTATGATACTCCAGTACTTTGATCTTATGACAATTGTGTTATAGGATGTCATAAAAAAATGTTGCCCCCTTAGCAAGGGGGGATTAGAGATAGGATAAATATCTATTAGATATTACTAATAGCTTGTAAAGGACATGAAGATGAAAAAAACAAAAATTTATTATCTTACCGGAATATTATTCCTTATCTGCAGCGTTATGTTTTTTTATAATTATTATGATCATAAAAACCAAACAGACTTTAATGTCAAGTTGGTTGTGAATTTAACGGTTAAGTCTAATGTGGCCACGGAAATTAAGCTCTATTATAAGGAAAAAAAAGAATATCCTTATAATGAGGGACAAACGATTTCCAAAATTGTTGAATCGAACAAAAAACATTCACTTACCTTTGAACTGCCTTCGAATGCCAAAATACTAAGACTAGACCTTGGTGAACAAGCACGAATAATCAATATTGACGAGATTACTGTGAAAAGCGGATTGGCTTCTGCTGAACTTGATCTCGGCATGCTATTGAAGAAAGAGGTCAAATCGTCTGGAATATCCTCAACTGCTTTATCTGGAGATGCTTTGAAAGTCACTACTACAGGGGAAGATCCTTTTTTTCTTTTAGGAGATATAAGGGGTTTAATTAATGAACTTAAGCACAACAGTATTAATAATGCATTTCAAGTTGCTCTTCCGAGTGTAGCAATCACTGCCTATGCTTTATTGCTGCTTCGGATCATCAATTCAGTTGGCTACGGATACCTGAAGGGATTTACAAAAGACATTATTACGTCCCGAGGCTTAATACTTAAGTTATCGAAAAATGATTTTAATGCAAGATATAAAGGATCTTTTTTTGGAGTAACCTGGGCGATTGTATCACCTTTACTTACCGTTTTGGTATATTGGTTTGTATTCCAGGTTGGTTTTAAAACATCCAATATTGAAGACGTGCCATTTATTTTGTGGTTTATTCCCGGAATCATTCCGTGGTTCTATTTTTCTGAGGCATTAGGAGCAGTGACCGGTTGCTTTATGGAGTATAGTTACCTAGTTAAGAAAATGGTATTTAAAATCAACATCTTGCCAATTGTAAAGTTATTGTCTCTTACACCAATCAATCTGCTTTTTGTTGTTATTGCTTTCATATTCTATTTTGCATATGGCAACGGTTTCCACTTTTCGAATCTTCAGATATTTTATTACTATTTTTGCTTATTGGTCCTTTCTTTTAGTATTACCTTAGTTACCTCTTCTATTATGATCTTCTTTAAAGATCTGAGTCAGGTAATCGGCATTTTTTTACAATTTGGTTTTTGGCTTACACCGATTGTTTGGAATATGAATATTATCTCACCGTCGTTTATTGTTTTTTTTAAACTTAATCCGTTGATCTATATAGTGGATGGTTTTAGAGATACTTTTATATATCATCAATGGTTTTTTGATAAACCTTACTATACTCTATATTTTTGGTTATTAAACATTTTTATTTTATTTGGCGGGATACTTGTATTTAAAAAACTTAAACCTCACTTTTCTGATGTATTGTAGGTGAGAGGGAGGAACTATGGGCTCAGTAATTGAAGTTAATGATATTTCTAAGGTGTATAGATTATATAATAAACCTGTTGATCGGTTGAAAGAAACATTAAGTATACAAAAAAAAAAGTTGCACGTTGATCACCATGCTCTTCAAAATATTTCATTTGCTATTGAACAAGGAGAGTCTATTGGGATTATTGGAAAAAATGGCTCGGGGAAGTCTACTCTGCTTAAGTTAATTACCGGAGTACTTACCCCTACGCACGGAACTATTAGTGTGAACGGCAAAATTGCTGCTTTATTGGAATTGGGGACAGGGTTTAACCCTGAGTATACAGGAATGGAGAATATTTATCTTAATAGTACGATGATGGGTTTTTCCAAGGAAGCTATTGATTCTAAGGTACAAGATATCATCGATTTTGCCGATATAGGGGAGTTTATCAATCAACCCGTAAAAACATATAGTAGTGGGATGTTTGCCAGATTAGCTTTTTCTGTAGCAATAAATGTGGAACCAGACATTCTTATTGTAGACGAGGCGCTATCAGTAGGTGATATTTTTTTTCAAAGTAAATGTTACAAAAAATTCGAGGAGTTCTCCAATAAAGGAAAGACAATATTGTTTGTCAGTCATGATATGGGGAGCATTATTAAGTACTGTAAAAGATCGATTGTATTGCATCAAGGTAAACTAATTTCTGAAGGGCCATCCAGAGAAATGGTTGATATCTACAAAAAGCTAATGAACAATATTGAAGATGAGCATTTGATGCCCTTAACAGATGATGGCAAGGACAATCAAGTTAAATGGTCTGATCAGCTCACAAATAAAAACCCCAACTTTATTGAATATGGCAACAAAGATGCAACAATTTTTGATTATGGTGTTTTTAATCTTGAACAATCCTCGATCAGCACTGTGATGGGAAAAGACTCTTTTTTAATTAATATGAGAGTGGCTTTTAATTCCAAAGTTATTGATCCCATATTTGCTTTCACGATAAAAGATGTTAAGGGTAACGAAATTACGGGAACCAATACCATATACGAAAAAGTGAATACTGGAACTGCGGTTAAGGGGGATATATACGAGATTTCTTTTAAACAGAAAGTGCCTCTCCAAAATGGTGATTACCTTATCTCCCTCGGATGTACTGGCTATAATAACGGAGAATTTCAGATATATCATAGGTTGTATGATATATTGCACCTAAATGTTATTACTGAAAAGGATAGCGTTGGTTTCTTTAATATTGACTCAGTGATTACGTTAAGAAAAAATAAAAAGATGTAAGGTGAAAATATGACGAAAAGTTATCATGTGGAAGAAGTTTATCTTAATATGGAATTTGCTCCTGATGATAATTTATACAGTGATGGAGAAGTAGAAGACAGATTGCTGGATATCTTCAAGAACGGGCAAGATTATAATAGTATATTGGAAGAAAGCAATGAATGGGCTTTACTTTACCATTTATCGGAAAAACGTCATAATTTGCTTAACTGGTATGAATTTGAAAAAAAAGCAGATATCCTTGAAATCGGAGCCGGCTGTGGTGCAGTGACAGAATTGTTTGTGAAAAAAGAGATGAACGTTACTTCAATAGAATACTCACACAAAAGAGCATTAATAAATGCCTATCGGAATAAAAATGCAAAAAATCTGGAGATAATAGTTGGCGATTTTAATGATATTCATTTGGAAAAAAAATATGATTATATAACCTTGATAGGGGTTTTTGAATATTCTGGATTAATCAGTAAAGGTAAATATACAACAATTGATTTTCTGGAAAATATTAAAAACCTTTTGAAACCGGGTGGACAACTTATTATTGCTATTGAGAATAAATTAGGTTTTAAATACTGGGCTGGTGCTGTTGAGGACCATCTTGGGAAACTTTTTTTGAGTATTGAGGGCTATGACCGTAGCAAGGGAATAGAGACATATTCTAAGCAGGAATTAGTGACCCTTCTTAATCGTAGCGGATTTGTGAATACAAAATTTTACTATCCGGTTCCTGATTATAAATTCTGTTCACAAATTTTTTCAGATAATTACCTACCGAGAATAGGACAAGTCAATGATATTGTCACCAATTATGATAGCCCAAGAGTAAGTTATTTTAATGCGGTGAAGTCTATAAACAATATTATCAATAGTAGATATTTTGATGTTTTTTCGAATTCATTTTTAATATTCTCCAAACTTTCTTAATATGGGATGGGTTTGAATATGAGCATTGAATATGTTAAACACTCGTATCATCGTAAAAAACAATACCAAATTAGAACAATTATAAGAAATAACAAAGTTGAAAAGCATCCTGTATATGCTGAAGGAATGTCGCATATTAAGAAGATGGCTGAAAACTATAATTTGCTTCTTAAGACTTATAATAACATTAGCCTATGCCGTAATTCTCTGCATGACCAGTATATTGAGTTCGAGTACATTACCGGGCAAACATTAAATGAACGTCTGCTGAACCTGTCGAATTCTTATAATAAGAATTTATTTCTTACCGAAATTGCATCTGTTATAGAGCGGATTTACCGTATAAGTGATAAAATTCCATTTAGTTACTCGGCAGAATTTTCAGAGGTATTTGGGGATCAATTGAAAGAAATGCCGAATGACTATAAAATGGAAAGTTTTCTACACAGTAATATTGACATCAATTTTGATAATATTATTGAAAGTGACAAAGATTTTAATTGGTACATGGTAGATTATGAATGGGTATATTCATTTCCTGTACCTATCAGATATATTCAATTTAGGAGTCTGTTGTATTTCTATACGGCAAATTCTATGATTTTACAAGAGTTTATCTTATTTGAGGAAATATTAGACCATTTGGAGTTCACGGATTTAGAAGTTAAAACGTTTCAAAACATGGATGAACATTTTATTAAAACTATTACTGACAAATCATATTCGTTAAATAGATTTTCTAAAAAAAGTGTGAATCTTGACCTTGAGACTGCCTTGCATAAGTCAGGAGAGGACTACTACAGTCAGTTATATATAGTAAATAGTGATGGAATGATCTTTGAAAACAACAGTTTGAAAAAGCCAATCCTTCTTCCAGGAAATAGCCCGCAACAAATTTCACAAGTATTTGATGGCTTGAATTTTTCCGAAACTTACGGATTTCGTTTTGATCCATTAAATAGTTCTTGTCTGGTGGAAATCAATAATGTGTATTGTGTTATTGATGAACGCAAATATTCGCTCTCCTATTCACATATGAATGCATTTTTAGTGGATGAGAACAGAATGCTCTTTTTGTCAAAGGATCCTCAAATTTATATATATCTTGACAACATAAAAGAAGTATCTAGAGATTTTCAATTTAATCTAATCATTGATTATACAATCGTAGATGTTGAAATCACTGAGAGTCATTATTATTTGCCTTTTATGAAGAGATATAAGGAAATAATTGATATGAACACTAAATTAAATAGTGAGAAGAAAGTTCTGCTAGAGGAACAAATATCGTTATCTCAGTTGATTGAAAACAAAAACATGCAAATTGAAACGCTTCAGGATAGCTTGCAGTTTACACAGCAGGAAAATGATATTTATATAGAAAAACTTGATATTAAGATTTGCGAAATTCATGAGTTAAACGAAAGAATCGAATCTATGAAGTTTAAGAATAGGATTAAAAAAATATTTAGAAGATAGTGGCCTAAAATCTGTTGAAAAAAGGAACTATGACATATGAATAAATTAAACCAATTAGCCTCTGTAATTATTCCCACAAAAAACGGAGGAGATATATTCAAAAAAGTATTGGTGGAAGTTCTGAATCAGGACTTGGGAGCTCCTTTTGAAATTGTTATAGTAGATTCGGGGTCTTCTGATGGAACAGTTGAATTTATACAAGGTCTGCAAAACCAAAATGAAAACATTCTTCTAAAGCAAATAATGCCCAAAGAGTTTGGACATGGGAAAACAAGGAATCTAGGAGCCTCTTTGGCCAGTGGTAAATACCTTGTGTTTATTACTCAAGATGCTTTGCCCTATGATCAGTTTTGGTTGAAAAACTTGGTTTCGTGCTTTGATTTAGATGAGAGCATAGTGGGTGTATTTGGTAGACACTTGCCTTATGATGATTGTGATATTTTTGAAAAGCATAACATCATAACACATTTCAACAATTTTGGTACAGAGACAACCATATATTATTTGGATGATCAAGAGAGATACAACAGGGAAGAAGGATACAGACATTTATTATGTTATTATTCCGATAATTCCTCTGCAATGCGCAAAGAGATTTGGAATACAATTCCTTATCCAGAAGTTGATTTTGCCGAGGATCAGCTGTGGGCAAGGCAAATAATTGAAAGAGGGTACAAGAAGGCTTATTCTCCCCAATCAGTAGTTTACCATTCTCATAATTACACGTTTAAGCAGCAGTTTAAACGCTATTATGATGAGTATAAGGGTCTGTACCATATCTATAATTACGCTTCTGTTAAGAGTGTTTTTTTATTGCCGGCATATATAGCTAAGCACTTTATAAGTGACGTAAGGTTTTTGCGACACAACACCAATATAAGTCGAAAAAGAAAACTATACTGGGCAGCTTACTCTTTAGTTAAAAATACAGTAAGGTACTCAGGCGCCTATTTAGGAGTTTTGGGAAACAAGTATACGTCACTTAATCGGTTGTTTTCAAGAGAATACAAATTAATAAATAAGTAATAATGAGGGCTGATCATGTATAATGTGTTTCTTTATAATGCTAAAAAAGCAGCAAAGATTATTCAGTCGCAAGGAGTTATAAAAGGCAGCAGAACCGTGATCTCAAAAATAAAGAAAAAAAATGAGATTGCTGTAAATAAAAAAAATGTTTTTAAGTTCTATCATTATTTGTTACTGGAAAATAAAGCAGCTAAATTAATTAATAGGCTTGGAAATGAGTTGAGCCTGGCATGGTTTATTCCTGACTTTGGGATTGGATCAGGCGGTCATCTGAATATTTTTAGAATTGTATATTTATTAGAAAAATTAGGTGTTAAATCAGATATATATATTTGTGGTGGATCTCAATGGGGGGATTCAGCCAGTGTTAAAGGGGTTATTGGGAATTACTTCTTTCCGTTAAAGTCAAATGTTTATATACTTGATGATAAAGTTGATGTAAACATCGAATATGATGCTGCTGTTGCGACTTCTTGGCAAACAGCCTATTATGTTAGATCTTTTGATAATTGTGTGAAAAAAGTATATTTTGTGCAGGATTTTGAACCTTATTTTTATGCTCCAGGAAGTGCATATTCATTTGCAGAACAAACCTATAAATTTGGCTTCTATGGAATAACGGCAGGTGACTGGCTTAAAGAAAAGCTGGCGTCAGATTACGGCATGGTATGTGAAAGTTTTAGTTTTTCATATGAAAAAGATCTTTATAAGCCACAGGAAAAACGGGATAAGGACATACGAAGAGTGTTCTTTTACTCTCGGCCACCTACAGAGCGGAGAGGCTTCGAGCTGGGGATTTTAGCTTTGAACGAATTCTGTAAGAAAAATCCAGACGTTGAGATTGTTATGGCTGGTTGGGATGTTTCTGAGTATGAGATTCCTTTTAAGCATTTTAATGCTGGTGTAGTCAGAATTGAAGAATTATCACATTTGTATGCTCAGTGCGATGTATCGTTAATTCTATCTTTTACAAATCTGTCTTTATTACCTTTGGAATTGATGGCGTCTGGATGCCCGGTTGTAATTAATCAGGGTAGAAATAATGACTGGATCGATCCCGATAAGAATATGTTCATTTATGTGGAAGATGATGTGAATGAAATTGTGGAGGCTCTCGATCAAGTTGTTAATAAAAAAGTAGATGTTCAGATTTTAATGGATAATGCAAGTGATCTGCTGGAGAACTCATCCTGGGAAATAGAAGCGGGAAAAATTCAAACGTATCTCTTTAAAATATTGGAGGGTTAAATGGAAGATGTTGTGATTATTGGTTGTGGATATCTAGGTTCACATTTGGCCAATTATTTTCATGAAAAAGCTTGGTCTGTGACAATTATAGGCAGAGACTCAGAGTACTCGCATTTGCTTTCAGAAGGAATAAGATTTGTTAGAGCTAACATAAACGATATGGAAGAACTCCAGAAATATATTAAGCAAGATGACATTGTTTTGTACGCAGCCGGTTCAATAAACGCAACAAATATGTTTTCAGATGTGTTACCAGACATAGAGTCCTATTATACTTCTTTTGTAAAGCTTATTGAATTCTGTAGCTATGTTAAAGTGAAAAAATTTGTGTTTTTATCCTCTGCAGGAACAGTATATGGCAATACCTTGGCCCGAGCCAAAGAGGATGATTCCATGAATCCAATCAATATATATGGGTTACAAAAAGTCTTTTTTGAAAATTTAATTAAAATTAAGCACAATGAAACTAATAATTTGCCTTATCTTATTTTGAGGGTTACTAATCCTTATGGGGGATTCCAAAATCCCAATAAGAAACAAGGAATCATCCCAGTCCTAATTAATAAAGCGCTAAATAAGGAAGAATTTATATTCTGGGGTAATATTCAGGCTGTTCGTGATTTTATATTTATAGATGATTTTCTGGAAGCAACTTTCCGTGCGATTAAGCTGGCTGACCAAGAGATATTAAATGTTGGCAGTGGAGTAGGCACATCTATAAGTCAGGTTATTTCAATAGTCGAGCAGAGAACAAATCAGAAAATAAACATTGCATATAAAAATACAGGGCAAACTACAATTATGAAAAATGTGGTTAATACAGATAAATTAAATAGTTTAACGGGATATTATCCATCAACTACTCTTGAAGATGGAATAGCCTCTATTATTAAAGGTAATTAAGAAAGAAACATAAAATAAGTAAATTGTTTTTTATATAAAGTCTATTTTTTATATCGGGAGGTTTTTTTTATGAAAGGTATAATTCTTGCAGGAGGTACAGGTTCTCGCCTCTACCCCTTAACCAAAGTAACAAATAAACATCTGCTGCCAGTGGGTAAATATCCAATGATTTTCCATTCCGTATCCAAGCTCAAGCAAGCTGGCATACACGATATTCTTATCGTTACAGGTAAAGAACATATGGGAGATGTCGTTAACCTTCTTGGTAGTGGTCGTGAAATGGGCGTAACATTCACTTATAAAGTCCAAGACGAAGCTGGTGGGATTGCGCAAGCGCTCGACCTGGCAGAACAATTTGTAGGCGATGATCAAATGGTTGTTATTTTGGGTGATAATGTATTTGAAGATGACATTGCACCATTTGTGGACAATTTCCGCAATCAAATCACGGGTGCGAAGATCCTTCTTCAGCAGGTACAAGATCCACACCGTTTTGGAGTGGCTGAGCTTCAAGGGGAACGAATTGTGTCTATTGAAGAAAAACCTAAAAATCCAAAAAGCAATTATGCTGTAACAGGAATTTATATGTTCGATCATAGTGTGTTTGAAATTGTAAAAACACTTGAACCTTCAGCTCGTGGAGAACTTGAGATCACTGACGTCAACAATGCATATATTGCTAATGGAACATTGACATATGATGTTCTCCAAGGATGGTGGACGGATGCGGGAACCCACCCATCTCTTGCACGTGCTAATGAATTAGCCAAGGATATCGTCTTTGGTGAAGAATTTGGAAAATTAAAGCTTTAAATAAAGGGAGGATGCGGACATATGAAGGTAATCCCTTTGAAACTGGAAGGTGCAAAATTGATAGAACCGGTAGCCCATGGTGATCATCGTGGTTATTTTATGGAGAGCTACAATGAGCAGATCATGAAAGACAACGGTATTGACCATGCTTTCATTCAGGATAATCAATCGTTATCTGTAGAGACTGGAGTTATTCGTGGCTTGCATTATCAGCTTGAACCAAAAGCACAGACAAAACTCATTCGTGTGATCTCAGGAGCCATCTATGATGTGATTCTGGATATTCGTAAAAGTTCCCCGACATTCGGTCAATGGGTTGGGGTGATTTTGAGTGAGCACAATAAACATCAATTACTGGTCCCTAAAGGCTTTGCTCATGGATTCTGTACGCTTGTGCCTAATACTCAGGTGTTTTATAAGGTAGATGAGTATTATTCACCTGAGAATGATCGTGGTATACTCTGGAATGATCCCGCACTTGGGATTGATTGGCCTACTTCCCATGCAATTCTTTCGGAGAAAGATCAGAAGCACCCTTTATTAGCAAACGCGGAGATTAGTTTCGAATAGATAGGAAACAACAAAGTGGGGGCATTATCCATTATTGATGGTTCCTTCTTGTTTTAAGTGCGTGTTATGTATATATCGGAATTTATTTTAGGAGGCCTTTATGAAACTTCTTGTCACTGGCGGTGCCGGATTTATTGGCAGTAACTTTGTATTGTATATGTTAAAACAGCATCCAGATTACCAAATTGTGAATATAGATGCGCTTACGTATGCAGGTAATCTGGAAAATTTGAAATCCATCGAAAATCATCCCAATCATACCTTCGTGAAAGCAGATATTACTGACGCGCAAGCGATTGATCAGCTGATGCAGCAGGGAATCGATGTGGTAGTGAATTTTGCGGCAGAGTCGCATGTGGATCGGAGTATTCTAGAACCGGAAGTATTTGTTAAAACAAATGTGTTGGGTACTCAAGTACTGCTGGACGCAGCTAAGAAATCTAATGTGATTAAGTTTGTACAGGTATCGACAGATGAGGTGTACGGTTCTCTGGGTGAAACAGGCTTGTTTACTGAGGAAACACCGCTACAGCCTAATAGTCCTTACTCTGCTTCCAAGGCAGGCGGCGATCTGTTGGTTCGTGCATATCATGAAACCTTTGGTTTGCCAGTGAATATCACGCGTTGTTCTAACAACTATGGTCCGTTCCAGTTTCCAGAAAAACTCATTCCACTGATGATCTCGCGTGCGTTGAGTGATCAGCAGCTACCTGTATACGGGGATGGCTTGAACATTCGCGATTGGTTATATGTAGAGGATCATTGTAGTGCAATTGATCTGGTCATTCATCAAGGGAAGCTCGGTGAGGTATACAATATCGGTGGAAATAATGAGCGGACAAATGTGCATATTGTCAAAACGGTATTGGAGGAGCTGGGCAAGCCAGAATCTCTGATTTCGTATGTGCAGGATCGCCCAGGTCATGACCGCCGTTATGGTATTGATCCAACGAAGACCATGAATGAGCTGGGCTGGAAGCCAAAGCACTCTTTTGAAACAGGCATTAAAGAAACAATCCGTTGGTACTTGGACAACAAAGAATGGTGGACTCGTATTCAATCCGGCGAATACCAACAATATTATGCTAAGCAGTACGGTTCCCGCTTGGGGGATGCGTAAGATGAAGGTGCTGGTTACTGGAGCATCCGGTCAACTTGGCAAAGATGTATTGAACGTTTTTCAGAACCAGGGACATGATGTCTTTGGATACGATCGGGAACAGCTGGATATAACGGATTTGGAGCAGGCTGTAAAGATCGTGGGACAGTACCAACCTGATGCTATCATCCACTGTGCAGCGTATACGGCAGTGGATGCAGCCGAGTCTGATATAGATGCGGCTTACCAAGTCAATGCGTCGGGAACACGAAATATGGCGTTGGCTGCGGAAAAAGCAGGAGCCAAGCTGGTGTATATCAGCACGGATTACGTGTTCGATGGAACAGCGGAGCAGCCATATCATGAGTATGACAATACAAATCCGCAGAGTATTTACGGAAAGTCTAAGCGGGCCGGAGAGATACTGGCCCATACACTTTCCTCCAGATATTTTATTGTTCGTACTTCTTGGGTATACGGATTGCACGGGAATAATTTTGTAAAAACAATGCTGAAGCTTGGGCAGGAAAAGCCGCACCTTCAGGTTGTGAACGACCAGAAAGGATCACCTACCTATACGGTGGATTTGGCTCGCTTTTTGGCAGAATTGGTTCAAACTGAGAAGTACGGCGTATATCATGCGTCCAATAGCGGTTCTTGCACCTGGTATGAGTTTACGCAAGCTATTTTTGAAGAAGCAGTAGGCTTATTAGATGCTACGATAATTGCCAAACTTGAGCCATGCACGACTGATCAGTTTCCAAGACCGGCAGCACGTCCAAGAAATTCGGTCATGGAACATATCGCAATTCGTACCAACGGTTTGAACGATCTTCGCCATTGGCGGGAAGGTTTACATTGTTTTATAAAAGAACTAGCTGATTTTTGAAATGATAATTAGAATGTTAAAGAGATCCCCCTATAAGCTACAGAAATTGGGGGATTTTTTCTTGTGCTTAGTAAGAAGGGCAGTCTATAGTGTATATAATAGCCAGAGTATATTCATATAGTAAGGACACGAGAGTGTTTTACAAGGGGGAGATCATCTGCTAGTTTCCAGAGTTCAGATCCTATTATCTACTTACAACGGAGAACAGTATATTGACGAGCAAATTTTAAGCTTGATTAGACAAGAAGGCGTGTCGGTTCAAATATTGATTCGTGATGATGGTTCAACAGATAATACTTTGGGTAAGCTGGAGCATCTAAAAAGGCTGTATCCTCAACAAATTGTTATATTTAAGGGTGAGAATAAAGGGGTTGTGCAGAGTTTTTTTGACCTCGTACTAATGTCTTCCAATGAGTTTGATATTTATGCATTCTGTGATCAAGATGATGTTTGGAATAAGGATAAGTTAATAAGTGCAGTATCCTGTTTGAATAAACTAGCTGATAACGTTCCTTTAATGTACTGTTCTGCAACCCAAATGGTGGATCAGCGGCTATCTCCTATGAAAAAATGGCCTGTAGCTCCGCAAAGACCCTTATCTCATTACAATGCATTAATTGAGAACGTATGTGTTGGTTGTACAATGGTATTCAATAAAACCACAATGGAATTGGTGAAAGAAACCCCCCCATTAAATATAAATAATGTCATCATGCATGATTGGTGGATTTACTTGTGCGTTTCATCCTTTGGAAGGGTAGTTTTCGATCCCGAGCCGAGGCTTCTCTATCGTCAACACAATAATAACGTTCTGGGGGGAGCAGGAGATGGATGGAGAAGCAAGTGGAGCAAAAGATGGAATAGATTCTTAAACGGAAAAAATCATTATATTTTAAGTAAACAGGCTAAAGAGTTTGCAGATACATTTCAACAGAGGTTTGATTATCAAAAACAACAGGAAATTTCCGAATTTCTTAGTTTTCAAAGCAAAAATATAATTGGGCGTGCGATATATATTTTTAGAGCACCATTTTATAGGCAGTCTGCAATTGACAATTTGATTTACAAATTTGTTTTTATAATAGGTAAGTTATAAAATGATGATGCTTATTTTAAATGGGATCTTAAAATGCTTGCTTAATGTAATAAAGACCACGGTTTTGTTATAAGGCTATTCTGTATACCTGAACTATTGAAAGGATGTTAACCTGAATGCATTTATTACCCATAAGCAAGAAACTTAAGACTATATACAGTCTAATTTTTATTTTTATAGCAGCGGTAGTAGCTTTTTTTGTTAATGACACAAGCGATCGTAATATACTTTTTTTGGCTTATATCGATATATTTATTTTTGCGTTCTTTCTGTACATTTTGTCGAAACAGAATTTTGTACGAAACCGAAAAGAGGCGATTCTATACACATTATCTTTTATGTGTATAGCTTTACTCGGAACCGTGATTATAAGCTATATTTATTCTATTGAACGGACGATATACTTTTCGGATAATGCTTTTTATTGGAGTAAGAGCAATGTTTTTTACCAAGGCCTCGATAAGAGTTTTTTTGAAATAATTTATAAAGTATATCAGTCTGTCCTTCATGAAGACTATAATGATTTGGTTCTTTTGTTTTTAACTCCCTGGATTAAAGTGTTTGGTTTTGGGTATAAAGGCTACATATTAAGTGTATTTTTTGCCTTTATCCTACCAGCGTTATTTTTCTTTGTTATATTGTCCAGTAATCTTATTAGAAATATTAAAGAGTATAAAGAGAATAATGTACACATAGGCGGGATCCTATTGGTTGTAACGCTTATGATTTTTTCTTTTAGCGGCGTGGTGTATTCCAGCTTGATTGGTTACCTTGATGGAGTAGGCCTCATACCTATTATGATGTTGTATCTTCTTCTGTATAAAAAGAGAATCCAATCACTTAGTGTTCAGGAAATTATAATTATGGTTATCCTGCTGATCTCACTTCCCTTTTTGCGTAGATGGTATTCTTATTTTGTAGTATCTTTTTTCGCAGCAGTATTTGTCACTGAACTTATTAAAAACTTTTGGGATAAGCAATATGGGTTAAAGGACCTCATTCGTAGTGTTTTTAAGCTGTTTATAATTGGAATAGGATGTTTGTTAGTATTATTTTTGTTTTTTAGGTCTTTTATTTTACTGAGTATACGTGATGTAGGCAAAGGGGTGTATGAGTATAACAACCATCCTCCTCTGGATAAATTTATTGAGATGCTTAATTATTTCGGTTTAATTACCATGATTTTAGTACTAACTGGAGCAATTATTGGTGTCATTTTAAAAAGGACTCGATATTTCGCCATTTTTTCAATATTGCAGAGCTGCTTTGCTTATCTATTAATAACAATGGAGCAGGGGATGTCACCTCAGCATATTTTATTAGTTTCAACGGGTATGATGGTGCTTGTTTTTATGAATTTCAATTATGTGTTGTTAATAAAAAAACGCTATGCTAATTTGTCTATATCTAAATTAGATTTGTGCTTCAAGCTATTGCTTACTGCTTGCTTAGCGGTAAGCACACTATTTATAGCTAATGGCTATTTCACTAATTTGCAAACCAATGTTGGCAAAGTGACCTTATTACCAAAACACATAGAGCCTAGAGTTAACAATGATATTGATAAGCTCACGGAAATAACTAATTTTTTAAATAGTGTTTCAAGTCCAAGTAAACCTGTATATGTAATCTCGGGAAGCTGCTGTTATGATGATATTTTCAATAATTTGTATCTTCCTGAACAAAAAAATGCATTGAACTATTTAGTACGTTCATCCTACAATGATGCTTTAGGATTTCCAGATTTATTATTCAGGTCTGGGTTTGTTGTAGTAGTTGAACCCATCGCATCCAATGAAATGACTGTAAAAACAACCGCTGAGTATTTCCTCAATGGTCGATTTGATAATTATTCCGTAATAAAAACAGTTAATCTAGTTGGCAATACAAAGGTCACTATTTTTGAGCGTATGAGGCCATTTTCTAATTCATCATTGCAAGCTCTAAATGAAATGCAAAAAGATTTTTTTGACAAGTATTCTGACAAAAAAGAACTATATAAATTTTCTGATTATAGGGTTAATATCTCAAAAACTTACTCTGGATTGCCTAATGTTGAAGTTAGGTTAACGCCGGATAAAATAGCAATTCACCCTGGAGAAACCAACGATGCTAAAAGTGTTTCCTATATAGAAGTAGATTCACAAAAATCTCTTAAAGGACTCTCCTTTACTGCTTCTATGGAAACGGTAGATAAGGATATAGCTAAAATGCCAGAAGCTGCAGAAGTATATTTAACAATTTTAGGGGATGGGAAACAGTTAAAAAAAGAGTATATTACAATTAATAACCCCAAAGTATTCGATGTAGATATTTCTCAATATAAAAAAGTGGTGATTCAGGTTGATAAGGGGAAATATTCGAATAATAGCGATACTACTCAGATTAAAGATATTAAATTCAAATGATGTTTTGATTTATTAAACTATCAACCATACTATCAATAAAATAAATTTTAGAATATTGTTGTTTTTTTTGGGGCCGGAAGGTTTTAGAATTATAATGGTTTTCAATTTGAATAAATATGCTATAAAGAAGGGGTCTCTATGTTTAGAACTATAACAATTCTTATACCTGCATATAATGAAGAAGAAGTTATTTACCAACTTTATTCTCGCTTAACTAAAGTGATTGATTCTATTACTGGTTATAATTTTGAATTATTATTCGTAAATGATGGAAGTAAGGATAACACGGTTGAAATTATTAAAAATTTAGGTAAGAAGGATAGAAGAATTTCATTAGTCGACCTATCACGTAACTTCGGAAAGGAGGTTGCGATGATTGCTGGATTAGACTTTTCCGTGGGGGATGCTGTTGTGATTATTGATGCAGATCTTCAGGACCCTCCTGAGTTAATTGTTGAGATGATTAAATACTGGGAGCAGGGCTATGATGATGTATATGCCAAGCGGGCAACCAGAGCGGGGGAAACCTGGTTTAAAAAATGGACAGCATCCAGCTTTTATAAATTGCTTCAAAGAATGAGTAGAATTCCTATCCAAGAAAACACAGGGGATTTCCGATTGCTTGACAGGCGTTGTATCGAGGCATTAAAACAGTTGAGAGAAACACAAAGGTATACAAAAGGTATGTTTAGTTGGATTGGATTTAACAAGAAGGAGATTTTATTCAATCGTGACTCTCGTGCGGCGGGAGAAACAAAATGGAATTATTATAAGCTTTTAGATCTGGCTATTGAAGGAATTACTTCTTTCACAACGGCACCCTTAAGATTATCTGCAATGCTGGGGGTATTTATTTCGATAGGCGCATTTTTTTACATGATTTTTATCATAATTAGGACTCTTATTTTTGGAGGCTCTGTTGCTGGTTATGCTTCACTTATGACAGTAATTTTATTTCTTGGAGGAATACAATTGTTGTCTCTCGGTATTATTGGTGAATATCTAGGCAGAGTATTTAATGAAACCAAAAGTAGACCACTGTATTTTGTCAAAGAGTATAACAATGGTAAGGGTGCTATCTCGGAACAAAAATATATGGAAAATAGATTCTCTCGGGGTCGGATATGAAATTAGGTAAGGAACTTGTCAATTACGTTGTTTTTGGAGTTCTTACAACTATTATAAATTTGATTATTTATGCCCTCTTTACAAAAGTATTGGGTGCAGATTATAAGCTTTCTATCACTGTAGCTTGGTTGATATCTATGATATTTGCTTTTGTAACGAACAAGCTATATGTATTTAAAAAAAATGACTCTCGATTAACTTCGTTGCCTAAAGAGTTCTCTTTATTCTTCCTGATCAGATTGTCATCTCTTTGCCTGGACTTCATTTTAATGATTGTGCTTATCCAAAATGTAAGGATGGATGATTTTCTAGCAAAAATTATTGTTAACTTTATAGTTATAGCAGTGAATTACTTGGCAAGCAAATACTTGGTATTTATGAAAAGAACAAGTGACTAAATTATTGGGAATTGTCACGCTTTCCGATTAATTACAGGATTTTCATGAATACAATTAAGATGAACTAATTTCCATATAAATATGGCAAGCGCTCTTTCTGCGCATGGCATTCTAATTAACTACGTTAAATTAGAATGCTGATAGCTCATGATGGTTTGTTGTGTAATGGTGTA
This sequence comes from Paenibacillus sp. Mc5Re-14, assembly GCF_001049835.1. Classification (NCBI taxonomy): domain Bacteria; kingdom Bacillati; phylum Bacillota; class Bacilli; order Caryophanales; family Paenibacillaceae; genus Paenibacillus; species Paenibacillus sp. Mc5Re-14. The sequence continues at coordinate 3,150,982 of NZ_CVPD01000001.1, forward strand.
TATTATCATTTTACGCGAAATCAGCATGGGCTTTTCTTTTCTCTTAACATACTCCATATGTCATACTACTACAATCTACATTGGAAACATAAGTAAATATTTTCTGCATAATGATAAACAAGTTCTGAAGTTCAATACTTATGGCAAATCGTAATTCATCGGTGGTTTTTTGTTAATTCAGTGGGGATTAAATGAAAATATAAAGCTTCATTTTGATAATTGTTCAAGCTTATACTTTTTTATTAGACATAACTATTTTATTGAAATACCATCGAATGCGTGTTCCTTTTTGGAAATATATAGTATAATTGAAGCGTGCAACCGATAGAGCTGGCAAGGGCGGTCGGCTAACTCTCCCGAGGAGGGGGGTGAAGCCTGTGACAGTGTTTGAGGCGCTCAGTTTAATGCTGACGTTCGGGGCGTTAATCGTCACACTGTTAGAGTTTAACAAACGAAAATAGACCGCCCCCGCAAGGAAGGGTCTATTTTCGGCCTGATTGTTCTAAAACCGTCCGCTCTTGGAGCGTTGGTTGCGCGGGGCTGGCTGGCACCAGCCCTTTTTCCATGTATATCTTACCACGATGAAATTTAGACCTCAACCGAGGATTTTACAAAAATCTAATAAACGACTTCCAATGAACAATATATAGATCGAAATGGTTTCGTTTGTCTATATTTGCACTTTGGAGCGACTGGAATCGAATTTTGTGAAATTCTACTAACTATGCAAGGTTACAAGTTATGTGCTTTTTTGCGCCCCGTGGCCTGCACGGTATGCTATAATAGGCGATAGTAGAATAGATTACTGAATTTGTCAGGAGCGTTTTAAATATGGATGTAAGCATACTGGTCGTCAACTATAATACGTGTCGATTGACGCTGGATTGTTTGCAGTCAGTGTATGCGTCAAAGACGCAGTATCGATATGAAGTGATTGTTATCGATAATCACTCCAGTGACGGGTCTGTTGAGGCTATTCGTGCTGCGTACCCGGATATTACATTGATAGCTAATAAGGATAATACAGGGTTTGCCAAGGCGAACAATCAGGGGATGGAAGTAGCTAGCGGGCGTTATGTATTGCTATTGAACTCCGATACGTTGGTGCAGCCGGATACGCTGGATACAATGATTCAGTTTATGGATACACACCCGGAGATGGGGGCATCGGGCTGTAAGGTCATTCTGCCGGATGGCTCGCTAGACAAGGCTTGTAAGCGAGGGTTTCCAACGCCGTCGGCGTCTTTTTACTATGCTTTCGGCTGGTCGAAGCGTTACCCGGATAACCCGAAGTACAACCAATATCAGCTTGGGCATCTAAGCCCCGATGATGAGTATCCTGTAGATGTACTGGTTGGTGCTTTTATGCTGGTGCGTAAGGAGACGATTGACCAGGTCGGCGGATTGGACGAAACCTTTTTTATGTATGGTGAGGATATAGACTGGTGTTATCGGATTAAACAAGCCGGTTGGGGCATTTACTACTACCCACGCACATATATTATTCATATCAAAGGAGGCAGTGCTCGCCGTCGTCCTTTGAAAATTATTTATGAGTTTCATAGAGCGATGTGGGTATTTCATCGTAAGCATTATAAACAGCAATACAGCTGGATCACCAACATGGCTGTATATACGGGAATTACGGTGAAGTTTGGAATGGCTTTTCTTAAAAATAAGTTGTCTGCACCGGTTAAGCCGGACGGCGGGGAACAATCTCGTACTGAGGTGAAAGCATGATACGCAGAAATCAGCGTTTTTTAACCCAATTATATATTGTGGCGGATTTCGCGGTCATTCAGTTATCTTTTCTGATCGCTTGGTTTTTCAAATTTGAAAGTGAATGGATCACTTATAAAGAGCCGCTTCCTATTCAAGTATATGGAGGGTGGAGCTTAATATACGGTCTGATTGCTGTAGTGCTGGGGATGTTATTCTCACTCTATTCGCCAAAGCGCAAAAAGAGGTTTGCAGATGATGTATTTCGCGTAACCCAGATTCACATTGTTGGCCTGTTTGTGCTGTTGAGTGTAATGTTTTTCGTAAAGCAAATCGACATCTCGCGGTCCTACCTGGCGATCTATATGGTTGGTAATGTGCTGATTATTTTGTTTTATCGTTATTTTTTGAAGCAAATTCTTAAAATTCTCCGTCAAAAAGGATACAATAAGCAATTCATGCTCATTCTTGGAGCAGGTTCTTTAGGCCAACGATTTTATCATAACCTTGGACAGTATCCTGATTTAGGTTATGAAGTAGTGGGATTTCTGGATGATAAACGGCATTGGAACGAAGAGGAGGAAGCTCATTTTCGTCCGATTCTTGGAGGATTAGATCAGTTGGAGGCAACGCTGTCACGCCTGATGATTGATGAGGTCATTCTGGCGCTGCCGCTGGATGCTCATGATAAGTATCCCAAGATTATCAACATGTGTGAAAAGGCTGGAGTACGCACGCTTATTATTCCCGATTTCTTCGATTATTTGCCGGCACGACCTTACTTTGACAACTTTGCAGGTATGCCGATGATCAATGTACGAGATATCCCACTGGATGTAGCAGGGAATCGATTGTTTAAGCGTCTGTTTGATATTTTATTTTCTTTATTCGCCATTATTCTGACCTCTCCCATTATGCTGGCCGTGGCGATTGGTGTGAAGGTTACATCGAGAGGCCCCATTATTTTTAAGCAGGAGCGGGTAGGCTTGAATCGTCGCACCTTCCGGATGTACAAATTTCGTTCGATGAGGGTACTGCCACCTGGAACTGAAGATACGGGCTGGACGACTGCTAATGACCCAAGACGCACACGTTTTGGTACTTTTATTCGTAAAACGAGTCTCGATGAGCTGCCACAGTTTTTCAACGTACTGTTAGGTGATATGAGTGTCGTTGGCCCACGTCCGGAACGGCCCTATTATGTGGATCAATTCCGTGAGGAAATTCCAAAATACATGGTGAAGCATCATGTTCGTCCTGGAATTACAGGTTGGGCACAGAGTAACGGTTTACGTGGAGATACATCTATTGAGGAACGGATTAAGCACGACATCTTCTATATTGAGAACTGGTCGCTCTTATTCGATATTAAAATTATTTTTCGTACAATCCGTAACGGCTTCAAAAACGCTTATTAATTCAGAGCGCCCTTCGGCTTAGCCGGAGGGTATTTTTGTGTCTATTACACTTCCATAGCCAACGTCCCGAGATTTCAATAATAAGGCCAATGAATACGCGCTTCACCAGTTCAGTACTATTTTGCCTACTTATATGTACATTTTTTAGTTCAGCTGATATAGAGCTGTTTTGAGTAGGTGTATGTAGGGTATTGACCTGTACGAAAAGGATGTGACACCCTATGAAACGAGTGATTGCTGCGGTTATTCTTTTAATGTTAATCGGTACATTTTTACTGGCTTACAAAGGACAATCTACAGAAGAACATACTGGCTTTACCACACACCGCGTAATTTCGCATGCCATGGGAGCCGTTGATGGTTTGGCTTATACCAATGCGCGTGAAGCGTTTGTAGAAAATTATAAAAAAGGCAGCCGTGTATTCGAGGTCGACCTGATGTTTACTTCGGATGGACATTTGGTGGCACGCCATGAATGGACAGAATCCTTTACAAAACAAATGCAACAGGAACACGCAGTTGCTACAGAGCAGGGCGGAAAGCCTTGGAGCTATCATCAATTTAAAAACACCCCTATACACGGTTCCTATACTCCACTAGATTGGAAGGATGTATTGGATTTATTGGAAAAGTACCCGGATGCCTATATTGTGACCGATACGAAAGAACAGGACTCTGCCCAAATCAAACGGTTGTTTGCGCAACTGACCCGTCAGGCTCAGGAGAAAAATCCCGAACTTTTATCTCGTATTGTCCCTCAAATTTATAATGAGGAAATGCTGCAAACGTTACGGAGTATCTATCCTTATACATCCATTATTTATACGCTCTATGCTACAGAAGATACGGATGACCAGATCATTCAATTTGTTCAACAACATGATATAACGGAAGTAACTTTACCGGAAAATCGCGTGAATGGTGCCTTAGTTGAAAGTTTGCGTCAGGCAGGGGCAGTGTGCTATGTAAATACGATTAACGAGTTGAAGGATGCTACTGAGTACGAACAGATGGGTGTAAGAGGTTTCTATACAGACGTTTTAACGGAAAAAGAACTTAGTAGAGGCAGTTGGTTGTATGCGCTGAGACCATAAGCTGTCTGAACTCGGTGTTCCCATTTGATACGAACATTGACACCTTTTAAGCACTGTCATAGACTTAGCATAGAACGCTTTTGGATATTAAAATTCGGCTCGTCTGGATGATGATAAAAGCAATGGATGCTGGAGGAATGTGTGTTGGCAGATTCAATTCAATCATGGAGGCATGTATTTAAGCTTGATCCTGACAAGGAACTGAATGATGAAGCGCTTGATGCCGTGTGTATGTCTGGTACGGACGCCATTATGGTAGGCGGTTCATCGGGCGTAACGTATGAAAATACGGTGGATTTGCTGTCACGGGTTCGGCGTTACGAGGTGCCGTGTGTGCTTGAGGTATCCGATCTGGAAGCTGTAGTGCCGGGGTTTGATCTATATATGATTCCCATGGTGCTGAATACCAGTGACAGTAATTGGATCATGGGCCAGCACCAACGTGCGATTGAGCAATTTGGTTATATGATCCCTTGGGAAATGCTTGTGACGGAAGGATATATTGTTTTGAACGGTGATTCCACCGTCGCTAAGCTTACCAGTGCGGATACTTCGCTGAGTGCTTCTGCTGCCGCTTCATATGCACAGATTGCTGACAAGCTTATGAATCTACCGATTGTATATGTGGAATATAGCGGTGTCTTTGGAGATATGGAGCTGGTACAACAAATACATCGTGGTATGGAGCGATCTCGTGTCCTATACGGAGGAGGGATCGTGGATAAATCTACCGCGTTACAAGCAGCAGCTGTTTGTGACACCATTGTAGTAGGAAACATTATTTATCGTGATTTGGCGAAAGCGCTGGAGACGGTAGCTGTGAAATTGGAAGTATAGATCGTGAATTTTATGAAGGCTTAGAGAAAGGAGCATGCACGCATGCAATCAATAGATATACACGAGGCGGTAGCACGCCTTAATCAGCCTCAGCGTCAGGCCGTGGAGGCTGTAGATGGTCCGCTGCTGATTATGGCTGGCGCAGGCAGTGGTAAGACGCGGGTGTTGACGCACCGAATAGCTTACCTCATTGCGACCCGCAAGACGGCTCCATGGGGGATTTTGGCGATTACCTTTACGAATAAGGCCGCGCGTGAAATGCAGGATCGCGTATCCAAGCTAATTGGCCCGCAGGGGAGAGATGTGTGGGTATCCACCTTTCACTCCATGTGTGTGCGTATTTTACGCCGGGATATTGAGCGGATCGGCTTTACCTCCAATTTCAGCATCTTGGATTCTACGGATCAATTGTCTGTCATTCGGAGCTGCATGAAGGACTTGAATATAGATACTAAGAAGTTTGAACCCAAAGCGGTTCAGTCTATGATGAGTACGGCTAAAAATGAATTGGTCACTCCCGAAATGTATGAGCGCAAGATTGGCGATTATTTTGAAGGAATTGTGGCGAAGGTATATACCAAGTATCAACAACGGCTCAAAAATAACAACTCTCTTGATTTTGATGATCTGATCATGGCAACGATTCAGCTCTTTAAAGAAGTGCCTGAGGTGCTTGATTTCTACCAAAAGAAATTTCAATACATTCATGTTGATGAATATCAGGATACGAACCGTGCGCAGTACATGCTGTGCAAAATGCTGGCTGACAAGCATCACCGGCTATGCGTTGTAGGTGACAGCGACCAATCCATCTATCGGTGGCGGGGGGCGGATATTAGCAACATTTTGAACTTTGAAGAGGATTACCCAGAAGCACGTACTATTTTGTTGGAGCAGAACTATCGCTCAACTTCGAATATTCTTAATGCGGCTAACGAAGTCATTGGCCAAAATACAGGCCGTAAGCCGAAAAAACTATGGACCGACAAAGAAGGCGGTGCCAAGATTAAGGTTTATCGTGCTGACTCCGAACATGACGAAGGCTACTTTATCGCCTCAGAAATTCATAAGAATATAAAGGCGGGCAAAACCTATAGCCATCATGCTATTTTGTACCGAACGAATGCCCAGTCTCGGGTAGTCGAGGAAATTTTGATTAAATCGGATATTCCTTACCAAATCGTGGGCGGAATCAAGTTCTATGATCGTAAAGAGATTAAGGATTTACTGGCGTATCTTCGCCTACTGTCCAATCCTGACGACGATATCAGCTTGATCCGAATCATTAATGTACCCAAACGAAGCATCGGCGACACAACGGTTGGCAAATTACAGGCAGCCGCGGCGGAACGTGGGGTTTCGATTTTCCGTGTGCTTCAAGTGGTGGATGACTTGGGCTTTGCTGGGCGCACACGCAATGCGCTTGTAGAGTTTTACGATATGATCGAGGGTTTAAGTCGGATGGTGGATTATCTGTCAGTTACTGAGCTGACCGAAAAAATGCTGGAAACCACTCAATATCGAATGGAACTGCAAAACGAGAATACACTTGAGTCACGCTCGCGTTTGGAGAATATTGATGAGTTTCTGTCGGTAACCATGGAATTTGAAAAAGGGACGGAAGACAAGTCGCTTGTCTCCTTCCTGACCGATCTTGCTCTGATTGCCGATATTGATTCCATGAATGACGATGAAGAGGAGCAAAGTGATGCGGTTGTATTAATGACCATGCATAGCGCTAAAGGATTGGAGTTTCCTATCGTATTTATCGTCGGTATGGAGGAGGGGGTATTCCCTCACAGCAGGGCCTTTTTGGATAATGAAGAGCTGGAAGAAGAGCGCAGATTGGCGTATGTCGGGATTACCCGTGCTGAGGAGCAGTTGTTCCTCACATGCGCACAGATGCGCACTCTGTTTGGACGTACCACAGCTAACCCGCCTTCCCGCTTTCTCGAAGAGATTCCGGATGAGTTAAAAGAGGATACGATCATCAAGCGTGACCGCTACCGTCGTTCAGGCAATGTAGGCGGATCTTATGGTGGCCGCGGACTGGGCAAAAGCAGTGGCAGCAACTTTGGTGGAGAGCGCTCGTTTGATACGATGAGCCGTAGTGGCTCGTCTGCTTCCGCGTCGCCCCGCGTAACAGTGACCACTTCCTCGCCCGCAAAACCAACTTCGACTGCTTCGACAGGAGGTCCATCCATTTTTGCTGCCGGAGACAAGGTACAGCATGGCAAATGGGGAATTGGAACCATTGTAGCTGTAAAAGGGACGGGCAATGATATGGAACTTCAAATTGCTTTCCCGGCTCCAGTAGGGGTTAAGCGACTGTTGGCTGGCTTTGCGCCGATTACAAAAGTAGAATAAATCTTAAATCTCAAATTTCATTAAATCTCGAACCTCATAGGGCAGCTTGGCTTAGGCCTCTGCCCTAATGAAGTTCCCGGAGGGATACGCCTGCATGAACCCAATGCACAGGATGGAGCAGCTTGTTGCTGAACTGAACACATATAACTATCACTACTATACATTGGATGACCCCCAGATCAGCGACAAAGAATATGATGTGCTTTATGACGAACTGGTAGCACTTGAACAAACAAGCGGTCTTGTACTGCCGGATTCGCCAACACAGCGTGTGGGTGGGGAGATACTCAAGGGCTTCACACCGCATCGCCACCTCGCTCCATTATGGAGCCTTGATAAAGCTCAGAATATGGAGCAGCTGCGTGCATGGAACGCGCGTGTCGTGAAGCTGGTCAATGATTACAATACCAAGAACCCGGAGCAACCCTTGCCATCTCCAGGCTATGCGATAGAACTAAAATTTGATGGACTGACGCTGAACCTGACGTACACGGATGGACAACTGGTGCAGGCTTCTACCCGTGGTAATGGTGTGGTAGGTGAGGGGATACTGGCACAGGTAAAGACGATTAAATCCGTGCCACTTAAAATTCCTTTTCAAAATGGAACTATTGAGGTGCAGGGAGAAGGGATCATGAATCTCTCCGTACTGTCCAATTATAATGAGAAGGCCGTAGAGCCTCTTAAAAATGCACGAAATGCCGCAGCAGGGGCTTTGCGTAACTTGAATCCCAAAGTAACAGCAGAGCGGCGTTTGAATGCATTTTTCTATAATGTAGGCTATGCGGACCGTATTCAGTTTAACAGCCACCAGGAGATGATGACCTTCCTGCGTGAAAATCATTTCAAGGTAAACCCATACCTAACTTACTTTGATAATTTTGATGATGTAATGGAGCAGTTAATTGAGATTGAAGAATCCCGTGCCGGTTTGGATTATCTTATTGATGGGGCAGTATTGAAAATTACAGATATGCGCACACGTGAGGTTCTCGGATATACCGATAAATTCCCACGCTGGGCGGTGGCATATAAGTTCGAAGCAGAGGAAACGACTACGGTGCTTAACTCGGTCGAGTGGAATGTAGGAAGAACCGGGAAGATCACTCCACTGGCTAGGGTAGAACCGGTAGAGCTGGCGGGAGTCACTGTACAAAATTGTACGCTGAACAATGCTGGTGATATCGAGCGTAAGAACCTGAAGTTTGCCTTGGGGGCGCGTGTGTTTATTCGTCGCTCAAACGATGTTATTCCTGAGATTTTGGGAAAAGTAACATCTGAGAACGATGGGGAGGAAATTGTTGTTCCAGAGCATTGTCCAGCTTGTGGATTTCCGTTGCAGCAGCGAGGCGCCCATTTATTTTGTGACAATAAGCTAGGTTGTAAACCACAAATTGTGGCCCGCATTTCCCATTTTGCATCACGTGATGCCATGGACATTGAGACGTTCAGTGACAAAACAGCCATCCAACTGCATGATGAACTGGGAGTTCGTGAACCTGCGGATCTGTATACTCTGCAATATGATGATCTTGTGAAGCTGGAGCGGTTTGGTGAGAAAAAGGCCAATAACCTCTTGGCGGC